>NZ_JAPENW010000003.1 GCF_026341855.1 Streptomyces sp. NBC_00568
CGACCCCGAGGCCGCGCACTGGCGTCGCGGCGTCGAGGCCGCAACGCGGTGGCCGCGCGAGACCGCAGCGTCGAGCCGCGGATACCTTACGTCTTCGTAGTCCGGAGGAGTGGGACAGCGCGGTGGGCGGGTTTCCGCTGGAGCGCCGGCTGGCAGACGTACGGCGCTACTACGCACGTTGGAGGCCAAGCGCGTCGTCGAACTTGAGGGCCGGGCTACCCCGCCTGCGCGGTTTCCCCGACCGGGCGCAGCGTGCTCTCCCGCAGCTGGTCGCGGAGCCACATCGCCGGTGAGGGACTGGGGCGGCACGGCATCCGCGGACCCGCGATCCTCAAGGGCTTCGAGCACGGCAACAGTGCAACTGTCCGTTGAACGGCATCAGGGTGCCCGGGGTGCGGCCACCAGCTAGCTCGCGCCGGAGCAGATACCGGACGGTGCAGGGGCTCGTTGGCCGTGTGTATCGACACCAGACAGGAAACCAAGTGGGAGCGATACGGGTGCCGCCGTTCCTGGGGCGGACCGTGAGCGGGAGGCGGGCGCGGTGCCGGTGTTGCGGGTGGTGCCGCTGGCGGGTGAGACGACGTGGTCGTTTCTGCACCGTGTCGCGGATGCCTACGGGCTGCAGGTCAGCAACCTGAGAGCGTGGTGGCGGTGGGAGAACCCGGTGCCGCAGGGCTGCGGCGTGCGCCCGGACGGTGAAGTGCTGCTCGATGCGGCCGCACAGACGCAGGTGGCCGCGTGGTGCCGGATCCCGGCGGGGCATCTGGCGCGGGCGCTGCCCTCGTGGGCAACCGGACCCGAAACGGTAGCTGGCCGGGACGCGGTCGGAGGCGGGGATGGGCGGGGGTGGGCGCGATGGCGGATGGGGGCGCTGGAGTGGGGTCCGGTGGCCTTCGCCTGCCGGCTCTGCGCCGCCCGGCGCGGGACCAATGGCAGGCCGGTGTGGGCGTACCGGCAGCCGTGGCGACGCCGGTGTGGGCGCCACGGCCGGTGACTGTCCGCAGTCAGTGACGGACATCCGCTGGAGTTCGCCGATGTGAGCTTGCTGGGTGGCGAGTTGGCGCGGGCGCAGCGTCGGTGGGGGCGGGTGGAGACGGCTGCGCGGGCGGCGGATGCGGCGCCGGGTGAGGTGTTCGCGGCTGGCGCGGTCGGTGGTGTGCCAGTGGTGGGAGTCGCAGGAGTTCTGGGCGCGGGAGGTCGTGTGGGGGCCGCGGCTGGACCGCGTCGTCGAGGCGACGCGTGGGCGGTGCGGGGGTGTGGCGGGATGGGGTGATGCGCAGTGGCGTCTGCTGGCCAGGGACGTGGTGGTGTTCCCGGAGGTCGTGGCCGTGGCGGCAGCTCTGGTCGATGCGCGGCTGGTAGGGCAGGTGGGCCGGCAGATGAAGGGTCTACTGCGGGATCGGGCCGGGGTGGAGCCGTTCGCGAAGGTGCTGGGCGAGCGGCTGGACCGGCCCTGGCTGGCCACGGTGGAGACGGCCGGTGCTCCGGGGCCGTTGGCACGGTGGGTGGCCGTGACGGCCCGCGAGCAGCGAAAGCCCGACGGGGCGCCGGCACTGCGCGGGTTCAAGGGGAAGTGGTCGGTGCGTGCCCCTCATCAGCCGGTGGAAGTGGGAGCAGGTCTGCTTGAGCTGGCCGCCGGGTCCTCCCCGGCCGATGACGGCGGGCCGGGTGAGGCTGCGGCGGAAGAACGCTCGAACAGGCAGCCGTCTGGCGGGCCTGGCTGGGCGTTGCGGCAGCGGGAGGCGGAGCTGTTCGCCGACGGGGTGGAGCGGGCGCGGCGTCATGTGGAGCGGTTCGGGCATCTGGCTTTGGCGCACACCGAGAAGGGGATGGTGGACGGGTTCGATCTGGGACGGTGGCTGGCCCGCCGGCGTGCCGAGGCCGTTTCCCTGACCGCCGACCAGACGGCGCAGCTTGCGCAGTTGGATCCGTGGTGGAATCCGCCGTGGCCGGTGGGCTGGCAGCGCTTTTGGCACCGAGTCCGGCGGTATGCGGGCGAGCACGGGCCGGTACACGGCGGGGACAACCTGGACGGGCTGCCGCAAGGCTTGCAGACCTGGCTGCGCCGCCAGATCCTGCAGTACGAAAAACTGCATCCCGGCCAGCAAGGCCTGCTGGCCGAACTCGGCCTCACCGCACGGGAGGTCGAGCGGTTCCGGACCTGGCCCGCAAGGCGCCGTCACCCCGGCGAAGCCCTCGCCGCGGCCCAGACCTATGCGGCGCGATTCGGGCATCTCGCGGTGACCGGGGCCACCGTCATCGACGGAATCGCACTGGACGCCTGGCTCAGCAGCGCACGCCGACGCCAGCGCACCACCGGCCGGCCCACCCGGCTCGGAACCCGCTTGAGTGCACTCGATCCTTGGTGGAACCCGCCGTGGGCGCTGTCCTGGCAGCGGATGTGGTGGGCCGTCCACCACCACCTCAACGGCCTCCCGGACGGGTCGCAGTGGTGGCCCGACGCACCCGGCAGGGAAGGCGCTGTGGCGTGGCTGCGCGAGCAGCACGCCCGCGCCTCGCTGCTGCCCGGCCAGCAGCAGCTCGTCGCCGACCTGACGCCCGTAGCCGGTGACGGGCCGGTGTGGCGGCCGCGGATCAGCGACCAGGCCTGGCACACCCTCGCAGACCTGCTGCCCTCCCGGCCGGCCGGCGATCGCCGGTACCGCAGTGAACGGGAGATCCTCGAAGCCATCATCCACATCGCCCGCACCGGACGGACGTGGCCCCACATCCCCGAAGAGCTCGGGAGTTTCGCGACCTGCCGGATCACGTTCAAACGCTGGCGCGCCGACGGCACCCTCACCCGAATCTGCGAAGCGAGCCTGCCCGAAACCGACGCCCCCTGGCAGCAGCAGCTCACCGCCTACATCGACCGGCCGGGACCATGAAAACGCCCGGCCCCGGGCCGGAGCTTGTCCGGTGAGGGAGCCGGACACCGGCCGGGCGGCGGCAGGGACAGCCCGCGACGTGCGGGCGGGTGAGGTTCCCGGCGATCGGGCGTGCCGGCCTCGCAGGGCGTGCCACATTGCTCTGGTCGGAGGGCGGGCGAGGGGTGTCGGGGAGAGCTGTGGAAGCAGGGGCGTTGCGGACCGTGCCGCTGGCCGGGGAGCTGACCTCTGACAGCGGGGATTGCCGTGGAGGAGGTCGCCCGGTGGACGGGGATGCCCGCTGACGCCGTGATGGACATGCTGGCCAACAACCAGGAGGACGGTGGCGGCTGACGTCCGGCCGGTCGCATCACGCGGCTGGTGCTGGGCCGCCTGTCAACCGTGTAGCTCACGCGTTCCCCGTTGGGATCCAAAATCCGGGAAATGCCCCTGCCAGCGGACGGATGCGGCTTGGGTGAAACAGGTGAACGAGGCGGGGACGACCGGGCCCGGGGGCCGGGTGAAGCGAGCGAGGACAGACGGGGTGACAGGGTTCGAGGCCTGCTTCCTCGACCCTGTGGGGCAGAGCGTGCAGCAGCGGTGGGCCGATGCGGTGCTGACGGTGGCCTTCGAGGACCTGCCGCCCGTCTCCGCGTTCCCGTCGGTGCCGGGACGGCGGTGGGGGCCCGGCCTGTGGTGGTCTGCCACGACCGGCCGCCACGTGGCCGCCGGCTCCAACGCGATGCGCACCCAGCTGATGCTCCTGGACCGCGACCCGGAGGTGGTCGCACTGGCTGGGTGCCCGGTGCGGCTGCTGTGGCACACGCCCCGCGGGCAGGCCCGCTCCTGGACCCCGCAGCTCTTCGCCCGCTACCGCGATGGCACCGCACTGCTGGCCGACTGCCCCAGCCATGTCGACGCCATCGGCGAACGCGCCCTGAAAGCCGGCGAAGCGATGGAAGCGGCGTGTACGGACGTCGGCTGGACCTACCGGCGCCTTCAACCACCAGACGAGGTCTTCACCGCCAACCTGAAATGGCTGGCCGGCTACCGCCACCCCCGCAACGCCGGCCAGCCCGGTCAGAGGGCCGCTGTGCTCGAGGCATTTTGCCGGCCGCGGCCGCTGATGGAGGGCACCGAAGCGGTTGGTGACCCGATCAAAGTCCTGCCCACTGTTTTCCATGCTCTGTGGCACGGACAGCTGACGACATCACTGGAGAGGCCGCTGCACGAGCGGGCCGTCGTCACCACCAGGCGGCTGGGTGGGAGCACTGACACCAACCCACCGGCTACGGCAGGACACCTGCCCCCGGGCAGGAGCGAGGGCGGGGGTGAGGCGAGTCGGGACAGCGGTGCGGCCACCTTGGCCGCGGCCACACGCCCGGGGCCGGCGCCGGACACTGCCCGGGGCGTGCCCCAGGTCAGGGCGTTGGGCTGTGGAGAGGTCTCGTGAAGGGCGAGCGGCCGGTGGTGGCCCTCGGAGCCCACGTCCGCTTCCGCGGCAACCAGTGGCACGTCGTCGCCCTGGCGGAAGGGCGCCTCCACGCCTCCACCTCGTGAGCGAGGACGGTAGCGAACAGGCAGTGCTCGCCAGTCATCTCTTCGCCGACTCCGACTTCGCGGTCATCGGCGCCGCCCCACCCCAGGCGGTCCCGCGGTGGGGCCTGTTCGAGACCGCACCAGCCGCGGCACGCGAGAAGGCCTTGGCCTGGCAGCGGCACGTGAGGGAAGTCGAATGCGGACTGCCCGACGGGCCCGCGAGCAGCAAACCCGTGCGGCCCCCGTACGACCCGGCACGGTTCACCCTCGCCGAGCGGGAACAGGCCAAAGCCAAAGAGCTGACCGCGGCCGGCTTCGGCCGCGTCTCACGCCACCACGGTGCAGCGGATGCGGCTCGCCTACCGCAAGCAGGGTCTGTGGGGGCTGGTCGACCACCGGTCCACGCGCAGCCCAAGCGCCACGGGGCGGCAGGACGAGAGAGTGGTCGCCGCGGTGAAGGAGGCACTGCACCAGCGGCGCGGCCGGTCCAAAGGCACCATCAGCGCCCTGTTCCACCTCATTCACCACATTCTTGAGGACATGCACGGAAAGGGCGTCGTGCCGGTGCCCTCCCCGGCCACGCTGTACCGGCTTATCGACCAGCTCGCCGGGCCCGCCGACCATCCTGCCCGGCGGGTACGGACCGGGCCCATCACCGAGGACGGACGCGGCCTGACTCCGGCTGTCGCGTTTGGCCCGGTGAGCAGGTCCAGATCGACACCACCCGACTCGACGTCCTCGCCCGCTACGAGGATGGCACCCTCGCCCGGCCCGAACTCACCATCGCCGTCGACGTCGCCACCCGCGCCATCCTCGCCGCCGTCCTGTGCCCCGGCGCCACGCAGGCCGTGGATGCGGCCCTGCTGCTCGCGGAGATGGCCGTTCCTCATCCGGTCCGGCCCGCCTGGCCGAACGTTCTGCGCTTCGCCCACAGCCGGCTCCTGCCGAGCGAGCGGCTCCTCGCTCTGGACCAGCGTCTTGAGAGCGCGGCCGCCCGCCCGGTCGTCATCCCCGAGACGATCGTCGTCGACCGCGGCAAAATCTTCTGCTCCAAAACGTTCAACGCCGCCTGCGAAAGCCTCGGGATCAGCGTGCAGCCGGCCCCGCCGCACGCGCCCACCGCCAAAGGAATCGTCGAGCGGACCTTCGGCTCCATCAACACCCTTTTCTGCCAGCACCTGCCCGGCTACACCGGATCCGACGTCACCCGCCGCGGCCGCACCGTCGAACGCGAGGCCTGCTTCACCCTGACCGAGCTGCAGGACCTCCTCGACGAATGGCTCGTCCACTACCACCACCGCCCCCACGACGGACTGCGCCACCCCGTCCTGCCCAGGACCGCGCTGCCCCCCCACCAGATGTGGGGAGCGCTGGTGTCGGTCGCCGGGTATGTCCCCGTGCCCCTGACCCGCGACGACTACCTCGAACTCCTGCCCGTGCGCTGGCAGGCCATCACCGAACACGGCATCCGCATCAACCACCGCACCTACGACCACGACGTCCTCGCCCCCTACCGCGGACAGCCCTCCCCCCACGCCGGGCGGGGCGGGAAATGGGAGATCCACACCCATCCCCACGACATCCGCCAGATCTGGCTGCGCCTGCCCGACCACACGTTCGCCGAGATCCCCTGGATCCACCGCGACCACCTCCACCGCCCGTTCAACGAGCAGACCTTCCACCACGTCCGCAGCCACCTCACCCCGCACGGCGACCCCGACCAACATCAGGCCGACCTCGCCGACGCCCTCGACCAGCTCATGCGCCGCGCCCGCACCGGCCACGCCATACCAGCCGAAACCCGCCTGATCACCCGCATCCCGAACGCCCGGACCCCCCTGCCCCCACCGCGCCCGGACACCGGCAGCCTCGACCACACCGACGTGGACCCGGACCCGGACCCGGGCGCGGACTGCGGCCCGGGCGCGGACGCGGAAGAGGGAGAAGAGCACGGTGCCGGCGGCGCCGCCGGCATGCCCTATACCGGACTCGGTCTCTACGACGCCGAAGCGGAGGCCCTGAAATGGTGAACACCCACAGACCGCCCGCAACCAGCAGCCTCAACGCCGACCGCGTCAGCACAGGACCCCGCACCGGATCGGCCGAGCTGCCCAGGCTGCAGGAACCGTACGGCGAGGGCACGGCAGCGGGGTGGCCGGTGACCACCTGGCAGGGCTGGCAGCACTTCGCCACCACCCCCCTGCCCCAACCGCCCCGGCCCGGCGAGGCACCCCGCAGCCGCGAGACGCGGCTCGCCTACCACTCCGCGTTCGTCACCGTGAGAACACCGGCCATCGACACCCTCGCCCACCAGGTCCGCACCCTGATGATCCTCGGCCGCCACCAGCAGATCACCGCACGCCCCTCACTGATCGTCACCGGCCCCCCAGCAGCCGGGAAAACCACCGCCCTGCTGCACGTCGGACGCACCTGCCACCTCGCCCACACCCTGCGCACCCCACCACCACCCGGCACCGCCCACACCGCCGTGCCCGTGGCCTACGTCCTCGTCCCGCCCGGCGCCACCGCGAAAACCCTCGTCACCGAATTCGCCCGCTACCTCGGCATCCCCATCCACACCCGCATGACCCAGGCCCAGATCACCGACGCCGTCTGCCACACCTACAACAGCGCCCAAATCCAACTCGTCCTCATCGACGAAATCCACCGCCTCAACCCCCGCACCACCACCGGAGCCCAAGCAGCCGACCTCCTCAAAGACCTCACCGAACGCATCCGCGCCACCTTCGTCTACGCCGGCATCGACGTCACCACCACACCCCTGTTCACCGGCGTGCGCGGCGCCCAACTCGCCGCCCGCGCCACCCTCATCAGCTGCGGACCCCTCCCCGCCCGCACGGGCACCCGCCGCCCCTTCACCGACACCCTCACCGACCTCGAAAACGCCCTCGACCTCACCCACCACACCCCCGGCACCCTCCCCCGCCACACCACCTACCTCCACCAGCGCACCGCCGGCCGCATCGGCTCCCTCACCCGCCTCATCCGCCAAGCAGCCATCACCGCCATCCACAACGGCACCGAAAAAAATCACCAAAACCACACTGGACGCCGTCCAACTCGACCACCTCGCCGAAACCCACCACCACCCCCACACCACCCGCTGAAACAACCCACCCCGCACCAGCCACAACACCCCGGAAAACAAAAAAGAGGGGCCCCCGCGCGCACGCGAAACCCCCAGACAGCCGGACCTCACACCACCCGGTACCGCCCCACCAGACGAAGCCTTGCAGGCCGCCCACAGCACGCCCAGGCCAACACCCCAACCACCAAGGCAACACCGCTCCCCGGCACCACCGCTACACGCGACAGCCCCCAGATCCACTGAGAAACCACACAATCCGCTGAGAAAACACCCCACACGACTGCAGCAGAATCACCTCAAAATCCACAAAAACCCAGCCGGCCGACCAGCTAAAACACCACTCACCAGCCCAAACACACGCCAGCCCTTTACAACCGGACACACGCCCCGACCAGACCGCCGCACCCCCGGCCAGGCCCCAAAGCCCCAGCTCAACCAGCCCGGACCCTCCCCCACCCACCCCCGGCCTGACTCTCAACGAACAAACAACACACCAGGTCAGAAGCATCCGCACGCCAAACACTCCTCCCTGGAACAGACCTCGAGCACAGCCTGCCCATCGGGGAGCCGTGGCTGCCCGGGTCCCACTGCGATCACCTGCTGGTCAGCCTTCCCTACCTCCACGGACCTGACCTCGAGCAGTGCCCACTGCCGGACGGTGATGCCCGCATCCTCTGGGTTCTGCCGGTCACCGCAGCCGAGATGGCATACCGCCGCGAGCACGGCCACGAAGCCCTTGAACAGCTCTTCGGCGAGCACGCGATCGTCCCGACCGACCCAAGGCGTCCATCCGTCGTCTGACCTAGCGAGCTTCTGGGACGCAAACGGCAGCCACGGAGTCCTCCAGTGCCGTCAAAACTCGTCGACATGTCGAGGCACAGTGATCACCGACTGCCGCCCAAAGCCATCAATAGTCGCTGTCCGTTTTCATCAGCGAAGCCAGCGGGCTGATCGCGTTAGGCGCGGCCGGGGTCGGTGTGGCCGGAACACTGCTGGCAACGGTGGTGTCGCAGCGGATGCTGGCACGGGTGCAGGCGCAGCAGTTCGACCGGGAACAGCGCGACGCTCACGCGCGGTGGCTGCGGGACCAGGAGCTGACGGAGTTGTCCCGTCGGCGCGACTGCTACACGGCGGCCAACGCCGCGTACCGCCGTTACCGGATTGCCTTAATGAACTTCCTATGGGCAGTCCACCGCGCGCAGGCCACCCCAGCGGACCGGACGGCAGTCGAGGAGGCCAGGAGTGGTCACCACACCGCCTTCGCGGAGGCGCAGATGATCGCCTCCGCTGACGTGCTCGCGGAACTGGACCTGATGACAAAGGTCCTCGCAGGCGCCCACGCCCGCACGATGCGGCTTGCAGACGGGGTTCCAGAGCCCGACGGCTCGTTCGAGCAGATCCATGCAGAACTGGTCAGGATCACACAGCGCTGGGTGGGCATGCGCGGCGCAATGCGGTCCGACCTCGGCCTGGCCCCCGCCCCGAACGGCACCAACCCCGATCCTGCCGACTGCCTGCCTCCGGCGCCGACGTCGGGACCGCTCCCCGCGCCGCACACCGTATCCGGTCCCGCCTCGAACGGGCCGACGGGTCCGTAGGCCGGGGAGTCCCTCCCCAGTCGGCCTGGCATCATTCTTCGGCGCGGGTCGCGCAACGGTCACTCGCGGCCCCGAGCTTGTGGTCGACCGAGACGCCAGGTCACCTCGTCCCGACGGCTCCGCGGGCGCGGGCCAGCTGGCGCAGCTCAGAGCGCCCCGCCGGCAACCGCCCACACGGACCTGCTCAGCACCCCCTGGCCTTACCCGCCTGGTAACCCGCCGTCAGGTACGAAAGCGGGACAACCAGCCGTCGGCCTTCCGCGCAGACTCCACTGCTTCCTGCTCTTGACGGCGAAGCTTCTGCTCCTGCTCCTGACGCTCGCGTTCATCAGCTTCGACCCGCTGCTCGGCTGCGACGTCCGGGTTCTGGCAGTCCACGCACCTATGCGGGTACGACGGGCGGCTGCTTTAGCCCCGGGGGTTGGCGATCACTTCCCACCGGTCGTCGGTGAACTTTCTTCCGCAGTCCGCACACACCGGCCGCCGCGCCTCCCGATCCGCGGCTTCCCGCTCCTGACGGCGCTGCTCTTCTTGTCGGGCTGCCTGGCTGCGGCAGGCGAGGTAGGCGTCCCGACGGGGATTGCCGACCGCGTCCAGCAGCGGCTGGCGGTGCTCGCGCCCGAAGCGCCAGAAAGCGGGCCCGGCCGGGCTGTGTTCGCGCAGCGACTCCAGTGTGGTCGCCACTATCGGGATGCAGCGGTCGTAGGAGTGGTAGGAGTGGTAGCAGCCCGCCGTGCCACCGGCCCTGCCAGTGGTGGCGGGTCAGGTCGCCCTTCACCGGCAGCGCGACCTCGGTGGCATAGGAGGGCAGGGTGCCGATCGCCCGGGGCACGGGCAGCGGCCCGGGCGGCAGCGACAGCTTCGGCCGGGCCCCCGCGACCAAGTCCAGGTTCGGCTTCGGACGGCAGCGCGATGACCATCTCGTTCACCGTCATCGCGTGCGAGGCACCGAGCAAGCACAGCCCCAGCCCACGGCTGCAACGCCTACGTCGGACTCCCCCCACCCCCGACGACTCCCCCTGCAACAGCAGTCCCGCCACGTCCGCCTGCCGGCGGCCAGCAGTCGGGGCCGATCCTGAGCGTGCTGGGGACCGTGCAGATCAACGGCATCAGCGGCAGCAGTCACCGTCCACGCGAAGCGCAACTGGCCGCGCTCCTCCACTCCAAGCCCGGCCGCAGCGCGGACACACTGTGCTCCGACATGGACCCACTGGCCCCTTGGACGAAACGCACCCTGAACAGCCGCACGGGAGATCTGTGTCGGGCTCTCAGTGACGACCCCCACGGCAATCCCTACGTACCCCGCCGCTCAGCCATCGACGACCCCTACGTCATCAGCGAGCACGTCCTGTGCGACTGGGACAAATTCCAGGCGCTCGCCGAGCAGACGCTCCTCAACGGCCCATCCGACGTAGCCGTGCTGGAGACTGCTTTGGGCCTGGTCCGCGGCCGACCGTTCGGAGCGCACCTGCTGCCCTGGATAGAAGCCCACGCACAGGAGATGATCACCCGCATCATCGACGTCGCCCACACCGTCGCCCAGTGGCGCACAGTCCCCGGCCCCGACCGCGACCTAGTGGCCGCCCGACAGACCGTGTCTGTTGACCTCAAGGTCGACAACAGTGCCAAGCTGACTGGTTCAGGATCGAGCACGCCAGCGGAAACCGCTCGGGCCTGCACACCGGCATCTCACGACTCCAGCAAGACAACCGGACCATCGACGCATCCCAGGAACTGGAGACTCAGCACCTCATCCAGAAGCTGCTGGACTCCCCCTCCGAGCTCGCTGGCGCCAGGTAAGTGACACCAGCGCCCCCTCAACACCCCACCCGCACAGGAGAAATCCACGGGAGCTTGCTGTCGTCTCTTTCGGGGTGAGGATTGAAGCGCCCCCCGGTTTGTCCGCAGCAGTTCGGATCGGACGTCACTACAGACCCTTCCGCCTCGACCAGCAACCCGGTGCACGTGTGCGGTCAGAGCACCGCCCGGGCGAGTGTGAGGGCCAGGGCAAATCTGGGGTCAGTGCTGCCCGATGTGGGGCAGGAAGGGGGGCCGGCGGCCAAGGATGCGGTCATCGCCGCATCCCAGCCTGCCGGTCTGGCAGCGCAATCCAGCACTGGGCCGACCGATCGGACGGCCACAGGGATGCGCTACGCCATGTGGTGCGCGGACCGCGCGGTGGAATGCATGAGATCCACACAAACACGTCGTCAAATCATCGATGGAACCAGAAAAACACAACACTCCCCACTGGAGAGGAATTCAAATGAGCACTCACAGCGATTCCCTTGCCATCATCGTGGTACACGAGGATTTCCTCTTGCGGCAGCGGCTCGTCAAACAGATCAGCGAATGGTGCGACGCGAGCATTTGGGTGGTAGGAGTGGGTGAGCGAAAATTCCGAACTTATATCACACCTGAGGAGCTCGCAATGAAACATGAATCAGGAGGAGATCAGAAGTCTAAGAAAATCATCGCCGTCCTTCATAGTAGCAACCTAAATAGATGGAGTCACCGTAAATACAGAAGACTACTTAAAAAGGCTGGACAACTGGAAACTAAATTTGCACCCCTGCCTGACCGTGGCGACCTAAAGCGGTATCCGGCAGAGAGTGAAAACGTTTTTAGAGATGAGCGCGCCGCGAGAAAGTTTCAGCAGGTCGTCGAAGGCTTGTTCCGAGACTGGAATCCGGACGATGCAGAAGTCACCCTAACAGGAGCGAACGGACCCAAAGCTAGGTATTTGCAGCGATTTATGTTCCTGCACGGAATCCCCTACCGCTGGGTTACGGATGAAATCCCAGAGACCAGAGCATGCTTGAGGGACGGCACTGAATTTCCGGCGACGGTGGGCGAACTATACACGCGCCTGATCCTTGGGAAGCCGCCCTACGATCCAGAGCGACGATACGATCTCGTGATCGTGGGGGCCGGTCCGGCCGGCTTGTCGGCCGGAATCAGCGCAGGCGCAGTAGGTCTAAGCGCCCTCGTGATCGAGCCAAACCGTCCCGGCGGAAGTGCGGCAATGTCCATCAACAGAATCGAGAACTATCTCGGCTTCCCCGGCGGTGTAACCGGAACGAAATTGGCCAAACTTGCAGTCAAGCAGCTCCAGGACGTAAAAGTAGACCTTTGCCCGACAATCACGGCGAGAGAAATCCAGAAGGACAAAGAGAACGATTCCCGCTACATCGTCGTAGGGGTCACCGCAGATGGCGAAGTTGTTCGCCTATCGACCGGAATGATCCTCATCGCTTGCGGACAGAAGCCGGGAACTCTTAGGCACCCCGACACCAGCGAGGATCTGGAAATTCCCCAAGATGTAGAAATCGGGTATGACATGGAGCCGCACGTAGCAAACGACGCTCAAGGAAAGAGCATCCTAATCGTGGGCGGCGGTGACACTGCAGGGCAGGCTGCCCTCCTCTACCTGGAGCACAACTGCGCATCGGTACGACTGGTGACCTACGATTATCCCGACATGGGAGGCGCCCTCTACGAAAAACTGGAAAAGAAAATCAAAATTGATTACAAATCCACCGCGGTCGGGTTCAATCATGAAGACGATGGCCGAATTAGGACGACAATTAGAAGCCTGGGAGACAGAAAAAAAGAACACTCTCATCTAGCCGACAGGGTTCACGTGCTAATCGGAGGCCGACCGAATACCGATTGGCTGGAAATTAGTCCGGTGAAGGTAGACATGGAAGACGGATTTATTCTGACCGACGTCCACACCAAGGACTTTAGGCAGGCTGAGGCCGGGGCCAGTCATGGGGAGCGCCTGGTCTTGCCACATCCCTTCCACACGAGCCAGAAGGGAATCTTCGCCGTAGGCGACGTACGGCGACTCACCCGCCGGCGAGTGGGTCAAGCCGTAGGACAGGGTGCGGCCGCCGTAGGGTCTATGGAGAAATACCTTCTATCAAAGGACGAGAGGAACGGCGGTTACGTATGGCAGCGTGTCCTGTCCTCCGACCCGCCAAGTCTTTGGCGTCGATGGCGCGAGGCCATTTCGGAGGCCGAAAGCAAGAGCTGCTCAGGCACATCGGAGGAGGCCTAGCGGCCGCCCACCGCAGCTCCAACCTCACAGGGCAACACTAAAACCCAAACCGCAGGTTCTCAGCGCAACGGCATTTGCAGCTCGGTTACTGAGGTTGAACTCGGGTTGTCGTAGCCGCTGACAGGGCTTGATCCTCGCGGTACTCCGTTGTCATGAGGTACGCGCAGGGTGGCGGTCTGTCCGACGAACGCCGGCAGTTTCGCGAGGGCATCCGCATGATGGCCGCCGAGCGGTTCGCCGCGGGCGAGCCGAGTTCGGCGATCGCGAAGGAGTTACGGGTCAGCGTCCGGTCCGTCCAGCGGTGGCGGCAGGCGTGGGACAAGAACGGCCCGCAGGCCTTGCGATCAGCGGGATGTGCCTCTCTGCCCCGCTTGAGCGAGGCCCAGTTCGCCCGGCTGGACGCGGAATTGGCGAGGGGACCGGTCGCGCACGGCTGGCCGGACCAGCGGTGGACGCTGTCCCGCATCAAGACAGTGATCGGCCGTCGCTTCCACAAGAGCTACACCCTGCAAGGGGTGCGCAAGCTGCTGATCCGGCACGGCTTTTCCTGCCAGGTGCCGGCCAGACGGGCCCTCGAACGCGACGAGGAGCAGGTCACCGGCTGGGTGAAGGAGACCTGGCCGCACGTGGAAGGACCGCGGCGGCGCTCGACGCCTGGATCGTCTTCGAGGACGAGGCCGGCTTCTCGATGACGCCGCCGGTTGCCCGCACGTGGGCCAGGCGCGGGCAGACCCCCGTGATCCGGGTTCGCGGCCGTTCCCGCCGCCGCATCTCAATCGCCGCGCTGACCTGCTACAAGCCCGGCGAGCGATCCCGGCTGATCTACCGGCCCCGCCGCGACGACGGCCGCCGTGACGCACGCAAGAGTTTCGCCTGGACCGACTACCGCGACCTGCTCATCACCGCTCACGCCCAACTCGGCGGCCCGATCGTGCTCGTCTGGGACAACCTCAACGTCCATCTGGCGTATGGAATGCGGCAGTTCATCGCCAGACAGGACTGGCTGACCGTCTACCAGCTGCCCTCCTACGCACCCGACCTCAACCCGGTCGAGGGCATCTGGTCGCTGCTGCGACGCGGCTGGCTGTCCAACACCGCCTTCACCACCCCCGAACACCTCATCCAGACCATCCGCCACGGGATGAGAAAGATCCAGTACCGCCCCCACCTCATCGACGGATGCCTCGCCGGAACCGGACTGCCCCTCACTCCAACGACTTCATGAGTTCAAGCTCAGTAGTCTTCGCACAGATCTTGCCAGGGTAGGAACGGCACGGGGGTCTCGGGGTCGAGCAGGGAGCGCGGCCCGCCGTCGCATAGAAACGGCGGCAGGCTGCGCGACTGTCCGGAGAGGGGCCGTACGCCATCGGATGCGCGGCGTGATTGCGCAGCCAGAACGTAATGCCGGGGTCCCCTCCCGCCTCACACCCGCTCTGCACCCGGTACAGGTCCTTGCCCGGAGGCAGGTAGCCCGGGCTCGGCGACGGCTTCCTTGCTGACTGCTTGCCATCCGGCGGCGCCGCGGACGAACAGCCGGCTGGGTCGGCGAAGAGCAGGACCGGGGCCACGGCCCCGAAGCGGTATCTCACCCGGTCAGCGGGCCAGACCCAGGCCATCGCCACCTCACGTTCCCTGCCGGCCGACGTCAACGCGTCGGCGGATGCGGCAGTCAGACGCAGTCCCCATGAGCATCCCAGCCCTCAGACCCCACGATCAGGGGGGGGCAAACAGCCTCCAAACCCCGTACACAGGACGACCGTTCGCGTCGAGCGAGCTGGCGTCGTCACCTTCTATTCCTACAAGGAACCAGGGAGTAACAAAGGAACCGGAGAGACACCGCAGAGATCCCCTACCGCCCCTACTACGCCTACGAGGCGACCAACACCGCACACACGGCTCAGACCCCGGCACCTGCGTCATGGGCCTAGGAAAACCAGCGGGCCCACAATCCCGAGCCCGCCGGTCGCACCGAACCGCCAGAGCCGCCCGATCAGCTCCCGCAGCGGCACGCTCCCAAGGGCGAGCCGCTGCATGAGCGGCGTCGGCAAGAGCGCTTTGGGGCGATGAACGGTGCCTCGGCTGCCTCGTCCTGCCCGGTCTCAGCCGCCGGCGCTGCCTCACCGTTCCCCGCCTCGCACCGAGCACCGTAAAACGACTCACGGACCGGCCACGTCGCCGTCTTCGTCCGGGATCAGGGCAAGCAGCTGCGGAGTCTGCGGCGAGAGCCGGCGGAGCAGCAGACAGACAGGAAGTTCGAGGAGCTGGACCGGCGCAGGTGACGGCGTGCAGCTGCCAGGCCGGCCCGCGCGGTGTACCCGATCCGACGTGCCGAACGCCGGAAGGCCCCGTCCCGGACTGATCCAGGACGGGGCCGGAAAGAAAAGGGTGTGGTCGTGAAGGGGCGGTCGCCTACGCGGCGAAAGGCTCCATGAGGCTTCAGCCGAACGATCTTCCTCATGGGCTAGAGGTGAGGCCCGGGGACACTGTCCCCTTCACAACCACGCCCTCCACAACACAGACCACCCCGCAGCCATTCCCGCACCCGGCACGACCCCCAGGACTCGCCTCCGCGGCAGACACGGCCTCGCAGAGGTGCGGAGTCCGTCCCCGGATCCGGGCCCGACGGTGCTGACTCTTCCGGGTGCACGGGGCGGAACGCGGCGTGGAATAGGTGGCTGCCGGGTGGCATGCGATGCGAGCTGCCTTCAAGGACTGCGGTCCTCGGTCGGTCCGGACGGCTGTCTGACGAGAGCTACGAGACGGCCGCCCGACCCCACCGGAGGACCACAGCCGCTCACAGGTCTCGTCGCCTGCGCGACGACCCACTCTTCACCGTCCATCCACCCGTCACCCAGGCCGCTTAACAGACCCGCGCATCCCGCCACCCGTCGATATCCTGCCGGGCCAAGCAGGAAGGCGGGTCCAGTGGGCTTCGAAACAGAACGATCAGCACGCATCATCGCCTTGCGGGAAACCGCCCGGCCCGTCTGGCAGGCCACCGGCGACACGGACGCACTCCAGCAGTACCTCAGCGACAACGGGTGTCACGGAGTCGAAGCCGTATTCGTGACCATGGACCTGCTGATCCGCGATCTCGCCGAAGCCCAACGAGCCTTCCTCAACGCCCCCTGCCGTAACGCCGAACGCAACTTCCACAACGACGCCGTGAACGCACTCGCAGAGGCTGCCGACCACGACGCCTGACAGCACCGCCGGCCGGCAGAGCCTCTCGACTCAGCCATTAGGACTCCACCGACCGCGTGGGCCTGTGTGTGCTCAGGGGCCTTCTGGATGTCGTTTAACCCGCCGTCTGGACCTCAGCGGGCGCTATCGCGGAGGCGCGTTCCAGCCTGCGCATGAGCTGCCACATGACGACGATCGACAGCCCCGCGGCGCAGATGTCCAGACCGTCGCTGAACATGATCTGCCGCAGGGCATGACGAGCCTGGGCAGCACTGACAGCCTTCTTCAGATCCGCGGAGGCACCGCCGTACGCATTAGCCGCGATGAGGACGGACAGCCACCATGCCGTGAGCAGAGGATGCCCTCGACGACGCTGCGGTTCCGGTCGGCTGGCAGCCCACAGGTCGTTGACGAACATCTTGGGTACGAAGAGCTGCGCCACCGGTATCACCCACCCGAAAACCAGCCACGCCCTGCGCCGGCGCTGCCCCTTGCGCCAGAGCACATCCGCGACGTCGCGCATGGTGGCGAGCCAAAGGCTGAACTGGAGCAGAGCCATAACGAGCAGAGCGGTCCGCCAGCCCGTCAGGTTTCTGAAATACGTATCGACCTCGACCAACGGGTTGTCGACGTAAGGCCCCGACGCCAGGGGCCCGGCCAGCAGTTGGTACTTCTGCCACGCTGCCAGCAAGGCCGCGAGGGTCACCAGCGCGAACGCGGCGAGGGCGCCGGAGGCGAACCGGGCCTGCCCGCGCGGCACCCTGATCGATCCGGACACTTCACACCTCCTGGAGACCGCCCGTTCGGACTTCCCGCAGGTCGGCAGCGGATCTTAACCCTCGGGGAAGCGCATGCAACAGCGTCTTTGCAGGTCAAGACCGCAACAAGGAGCTGACATCAACGGCTGACACAACAGGCACGAACGTTGGCGGGCAACGCCGAATCCTTACGACCGCCCATCCCGCGACCACCAGGAGAAGACGAAGGCAATCGAGTCGTCGTAGCAGCCAAAAGCCGTCAGCGCGATACGCGTGCACGTCCGGGCACCGCGCAGAGCACGGCCGCGCCGGGCACGGCGGGTCCGCATGCACTGGCGGGCGCGCTGGCGGCGCTGCAGCACCCGTACGTCCGCCTCGATCACCGCGATCTGGTGCCGCTTGATGTCAAGGACGGCCTCGGCCACGGCTGCCTCGCCGCGACAGCCAGCCAGCCAGCTCCAGCTCTGCCTCGGTGAGGAGCTCCTAGCAGAGTTCCGCTCACCGACGGGCCGGCCCTGTGGCGTCGGCGTGGGGGCTGGCGTTTCAAGGGCCGTACGGCCACTCACCCGTTGAGGCGCTGAGGAACGAAGCTCCGCTTCTTACCCGCGTTCGATGGCTGTGTCCCGGTAGGGGCGGGTGTAGCGGGTGGCGGCGTGAAGGTGAGGCCGAACAGCTCGCATATGATCCGTGCGTCTGCGCTGGTCTGGGCTTCGTCGATGATGCGGTCGTCACGCAGGAGGTGGCTGGAGGCGGGGTAATGCCGGTACAGCCAGGGGCGGCTGACCGGCCCGGTGGACAGGGCGCTGCGGTGGGTGACGAAGAAGTACGGGTTGGCGGTGTGCGGCCAGCGCTGGCTGCGGTGGGTGAGGTAGGCGGCCAGGCGTACACGCACCGGTTGGGCCAGGCGGACGGTGCGGCCCGGCAGGGACAGCAGGCCGTCGCCGAGACTGCGGCGGGCGTCGTCAAGGGTCAGCCCACGGATCTCGCTCGCCCGCACGGCATGGAAGGCCAGCAGCGCGGTGACGGCGGCGCGCGCAGGGTCGGGAGAGGTCAACGCCTGGCGGATCGGGGCGAGGTCGGCGGGCAGGGGGATGGTCGGAGCGGGGGTACCGACGCGGAGGTGGACGGCCGGGTTGGAGGCGATGATGCGCTGCGCTGCCAGGGCGGTGAACACCGCGCGCAGGCCCGAGGCGGTGTGGGTGTGGTCGCTGCCCGTCAGGCGGCAGGCAGCCAGCCGCGTGCGGAGCTGGCCAGCCGTGACGTCGGCGAGGTCGCGGATGCCGGAGTCGGCGAGGCGGGTCAGGACGGGCAGCGCGAAAAGCAGCTGGTGGCGCACCGTGATCGCGGAGCGGGGCCGGCTGCGCGGGGGCCGGGAGTTGTTGCCGTGCAGGCGTAGGGCCAGCCAGTGGGCGAGCTGGCCGGCCATCGGCTCGGGCAGGTGGGCCGTGTTCCGGGTGAACCAGGCGTCGATGGCGGGGGTGCGGTCGTCCTCGGTGAAGCCGCGGGCGGTCAGGAACTCCTGCAGCAGCCGGGTGGGTACGTCGGTCGCGGCCAACTGGTCGATCAGGGTCACCGGGACCGGGGCGCCGGGAGTGTCCTGCACCGCCAGCAGGATCCGCAGGCCCCGCCGGGCCCGGGCCAGGGTGGAACGGGACCAGCCGCGTGATGACGCCCAGGCCGCCAGTTCCTGGTCCAGCCATGCGGCCAGGACCAGATCACGCGGGAGACCACCCGCGGCGGCGAACCTGCGGGGCGGAGGCTCGAACAGAATCAGCTGCCGGTGGCCGAACGGCACCAAGGCTGCCGGCGACGCCGCGGTGGACGGCTCTGCGGTGGACGACTCTGCAGGACGGCCTCCCAGGGGCGGCCGGGATCCGGCTCGGGCGGGACGGCGTTCCTGCGGGCGGGTGTTGGCGAAAGACAGCTGCACCCAGCCGTCCTCGAGGGCGGCGGCGTAGGACAGGTGCAGGTTGCCGGTCGCGCGGCGCAGCCGAGCTCGCTGCAGCCAGCACATCCGGCACACCCGGTCCTGGTTGACGGCGACCGGGCGCTGGCACCACGTACAGGGGCCGCCTGGTCCCTTCCGGGAGAACTTGCGGTGCCAGGCCAGACATCCCCAGCACCGCCATCGCGAGGCGGCGCTGGTCCCCCAGGCGTAGCAGTCCGGGCACGCATCCCGCCGCTCGGGCGAGCAGGGATGGCAGGCGGTGCACAGACCCTGGTGGAAGAAGAAGCCGCTGCGGCCGCAGACCGTGCACGGGGGCGGGGTGTGCGGGCCGCCAGGCAGACAGACGAAGCAGACGTCCATCCTCGGCACGGTGAAGGCCACCGGCCGCACCCCGCAGCCGGGACACAATCGGGGGCGGCCACGGCTGCGCACGAATTCCTTCAACTCCTTTGCCTGGGAGCGGCCTTTGCGGCCCGCCTGCCCGCGCCCAGTGGGCGGGCCTGCGGAGGCGGGGCCCGGGTTTGCGGGCATCACAGCAGCGGCAGCGACGACCGCACTGTCCCCGCCTGCCCGCTCCACCCGGCGTCTTCCGTGCCGGGCGGTGCGCCTTCACCGGCCGGATGCGGGCCGGCCATATCGGGAGGGGCGGCGGCGGTGATCCAGCCGCCCGCCAACGGGTCGGGTGGCTGCTCCAGGACCAGGAGTCCGGCCGGATCGCAGCGCAGCACACGGCACAACACCTCGAGGTCGTCCAGCCGTATCGACACCGGTGCCACGGTGGTGGACCACAGGGCCGACATCTTGCCCGCGCTGATACGCAGCCCTGCCTGCGCCAGCAGACGGCGCATCTCGACCGCCTTGAACACGCCCCGCTCGGCCGCCCGCAGCCGCAACTCCCACCGCACCCTGCCGCCCTCTCCCTCTCCCTCGCCTCTTCGATCCCGCCCCGCCACCCGCCGTCTGCGGCCTACGGGCCGGGGCCCAGCAGGCGATCGGTGAGGCGGTCGTTGGCCTGCTGCCAGCACCGCTCGATCCGCTCGGCGGGCACGTGCACGTACTGGGCCGTCGTCGACAGCCACCGATGTCCCAGCAACGCCCCCACCGCCTCCAGACCCACCCCACTGGCATACAGATGGGAGGCGCAGAAGTGTCTGAGCGGGTGCGGGGTCAGCCGGCCCTGCCAGGCCGGCAGCCACTGTGCGACCGCCCTCGCCAGCCCGTCGCGCAGGGTGACCGCGCAGGCCGGACGCCGCCCGCCATCGAGGGTGTGCAGGCGGCTGGGCAGCAGCACGGCCTGCCCGCCGGCGGGCTCGTCACCGAACTGCGGACGCACCTGCGTCAGCCACCACCCCAGCAGCCGGTCCACTCCGTCGATGGCCGGCACCAGCCGCTGCCGGGGTCCGCTGCCCCGCGCCCCTTTCCCGCACCGCACATGCAGGACCCCGTACGCACCCGAGCCTGGATACCAGTCCCCCACCCGCAGCTGGACCGTCTCGTTGATCCGCAGGCCCACACGCCGCCACAACGACGCCGCCACATAGTCCCGCGCCGCCGCCAAAAACCCGGCACCGGCCGTGCGCGGGAGCTGGGCCCGCCATGCCTGGAAGAGGGACTCGATCTCGCCGGGAGAGGGCGGGATACGGACTCCGACCCGGGCCAGGCGCCGGGGACGGTTGAACTCATCGACCGGACACACCACCGGCCAGCCCGCCGTCTCACGGATCCACCCGCCGTAGCGGGTCTCGACGAACGCGTAGAACCGGTACACGGCCTGGGCCATCTGCCCCCGCGTCTGCGGTCCTGTCCCCCGCTCGCGGGCCGCGACGAGCCAGCCGTCCACGTCCCCGGGCTGGACCTCCCACACCGGACAGGCGGCGAAAGCCAGCAGCTGCTCGACCCACACCCGCTGCTGAACAATCCACCGGTCCGTCACCCCCCGCGCCGCCAGCGCCAGCACGAACTCATCCACCCACGGCATCCCGCCCGCCCGCAGATCAGCGCTCATCCACCCAGCGTGAAACCCCACCGGCCCAGTTCCCGAGGGAAGTTCACAGATGCTGAAGAACCGACCACATCACTGACCTGCGGGACCCGTGCTCTGACCAGCAGCGACCACACCCGAGCGAACCGGACCGATTACGTAGCCGACACCAGCCGAAAGCTCGGGGCTATTGCCGCCCACGCCGGCCTTATCCCTGAGCAGATCCTGGCCCAGCTCGCTGACAAGGCCCGTATGAATGACGACGGCACGGTCACCGTCGAGTCCTTCACCCACGCTGAACAGCGATCGCACGAGCTGGGGTTCTGTGGTGCGCTTGGCGTCGCTCACTCTCGGGCATGTCCGACCCAGGCCTGATGGCGGGACGCGACGTTCAATCCATCGCGCAGGCCGCCCCGCAGGACACCGACGCGTTCTGCCTTCCACAACCTGCAGCCCGTGTTGGTCTCGAACGCCCGCGCGAGGCGGATCGAACTTATATAGAACAGCGCACCTCGCTGCAGGAACTAGGCGTGCAGGGGGCGTAGCGGCTTGCGGGTGGGGTTCGGTGAGACTGAGGATGGTTGTGCGCTGGACGCTCTAGGATGAGTCGGCTGGGGTTGGGGACAAAGCGCCAGGCATCTTTGGCAGAGGCTGTGGGCTCGCAAAGGGGCATCGGCGCGGAAGTTGGAGCGATCGCGCAGTGCACTTGAACAGCTTTAGCGTGAGTGGTTTTCGCTCGTTGACCGAGGTCGCAGACATCCCAGTCCGGAAGCCCACGATCCTTGCCGGGCACAACGATGGGGGCAAGAGCGCCTTGCTGGACGCTCTGGCCTTCCTGCTCGGTAAGCATCCGCTAGCGGAGGACGACCGTACCTATCTGACCATCGACGGAGACGAGGATTCGGCTCCGGTGCGGTGCGAGGAGAGCAGTGTCGAGGGGGCGTTCACTCTGGACGCCTGGGAGCAGGAACAGTTCGATCTGCCCGCACAGGTACGGCTGCGACGCTGTTCCGGTGAAGACCTGGCTTCTCGTCTGGAGGTCTGGGAGCGGATTCCGGCTGATGAGCGGCTGCTCGACCTGTCTCAGTGTCTCGCGCCAGCGTTGAAAGACCTGGTGAAGGAGTTCGGGCTTTCACCCAGTTCCATGCGCAAGCCGGACCTGGAGCGGGCTCTGCGTCAATACGGGCGTGACCATTCCGACTCGGACGGGTGGGTGGGTGCGCCGGCCGGTCTCGACAAGCGCATGCCTCGATATCTGCCGTTCGACAGCAAGAAGCCGGATGATGCCGTCAAGACTGTGTTGGTCGGCCGATTCCAGAATTACATGGCCGATCCAGAGCTCAAGGGCAGGCTCGCCGCAATCGAGGGCGAGGTCCAGGACCGGTTGCGTATCGATGCGAAGTCCTTGTGCGAGCACATCGAAATGCGCTGTCCGGACCTGCAGAAGGTTTCCGTCGAGCCTGACGTCTCCTTCCAGCAGGGGTTCCGGGCTGCGCCACTGCGTGTGGCACGACGTGCTGGCGAAGCGGTGGGGCTGGATCGCACCGGGCTGGGCAGCAACCGTCGTATCTCGCTGGCCATCTGGGAATGGACGAGCGAACTGCTGGCAGAAGAACAAGGCACCACCCCCACGGCGAGCACGGGTGACAAGGCGCCCGAACCGCCGCCGGTCCAAACGATCGTGGTGTACGACGAACCGGACACCCATCTCGACTACACCCATCAGCGCAAGATCATGCAACTGATCCGGACGCAGAGCGATATCCCCAACGTCAGCGTGCTGGTGGCAACCCACTCGATGAACCTCATCGACGGCGTCGACATCTCCGACGTGGTGCACCTGAAGCTGGAGAAGCACCGCACCGTGGTGGAACGGCTCGGCACCGGGCTTCTCGGCGATGCGATCGACGAACACCTGGGGAAGATTGCAGCCGCGGTCGGGCTGCGGAACTCGGTACTGCTGCACGAACGCTGCTTCCTGGCAGTGGAAGGCGAGACCGAACAGCGCGCCTTCCCGCTGCTGTTCCGGCTGTGCGAGGGACTGTCGCTACAGGCAGCCGGCATCGCCCTGTGGGCCTGCTTCAACAACGAAGGCGCCCTGCACCTGGCCCGCTACCTCGCCAAGCAGGGGCGCACGATCATGCTGGTGGTCGACGCCGACAGCCGCAACGTGCGCAAGGGAATCTTCAAGACTCCCAAGCTCACCGAGTTCTTCGGTGCCTATGCCAGCCGCTACGTGAAGTTCCTCGGTGAACCGGAGGATGACGACCCGCAGCAGGAGAGGTACAACGAGCTCGAAGAACTCTTCCTCGACGACGTGTGGGCCCGTGTCGGCAACAAGATCTGGGCCAAGACCGATGGCATCTGGCAGCCTGACGATTTCGCTGCCCTTCGAGGCGAGGGCAAGTTCAGCGAATCAGTCCAGGAAATGCTGCAAGCGCACAGCGAGACCGGTCCCGGCGGCAAGCCCGAGATGATGTACGAGCTGGCCATGGCCCTGGACGACAAGAACGATGTGCCGGACCAGCTGCGAGGTGTCTTCGAACAACTCAGACAGCTAGCAGCCTGAGACGTCCTCGCATGGCCTGGCCGCCGCCAGCCCCGGAAGGGCGCTGGCGGCGACGCGCCCGCATTCGCTCCTTGCGTTGCTCCAATGTCGGAGCTACCCACTCGTGCCACCCCACCGGCGGCTTCCACCGCTGCATATGCTCGCGTTCATCAACCCCGCACCAGCGGCAACCGCTGGGCGCAGGTATCCGCAGGTCAGACCCCTTAGTGGACATTGCCACTCCTTCCCCTGAACACATTCTGCCCGCCACCACTGACATCACCCCGCCGCCTGGTCTCCCTACCGCAACGACGTAGCGACGAGCCCGGAGACGGCCAGTGACTCCCCACTCTCCGACATCTCCCCGAGGGCCGCTCTTCAGGCGTGCTCCCGTTCACTCACGGGTCAAGGCCCTGGCTTGCGTGTCTGGGACTTGGGGCGCTGCTCTGGGTGGGGGGCCGACGGTCGTCGATCGGTCTTCTCTTATCCCCATTACTCGATGGACCGACAAACCGTTCAAGTCTGTCGAACGTGCGTCATGGGGTCGCGTAGCGGGGCTACTCGTCAGGAGCGCAGCGCGGACACGGCGTGAGGGTTCGAAGGTGCACAGGTCGAGGACGCTGGGAGCGGAGCCGGTCGAGGCGGCAAAGATGGGTGGCGACACAGGTGTCGCCGATTCCGAGCGGACCGTGGACGGGAGTCGGGCGGAGTCGCGGTATTGCGGGTGGTACCGCTGGCGGGTGAGGTGGTCGTTTCTGCACCGCGTTGCGGACCAGTTCAAGGCCAGCACCGTCACCGGCATCATGACCGTCCGCACGACACGGGCCGCAGCGGCGCTTGCATCTGGCCTACACCGACCTGCCCCACCCCACCGGCAGCGGAGGACCTCGTGTGTCACTACGGCCCTTTAGGCTGGAATCTGATGCGCCCGTGGGGCGGCAGAACGGTCAGAGGGCGGCAGTGACAGCGAACAACAGCAGGGCCCACAACTGGCAGAGCATCCGGGAATGGGACGGAAGCCAGCATCGTGCCTTTGAAGAACTGTGCTTCCAGCTCCGCACGCCGGCGCCTCCGGGCTGGGAGACGATCAAGACCGCTGCTCCGGACGGCGGCGTCGAATGGTACGACCAGGCCCCCGACGGCAGCGCCGCGCACGGCTACCAGGTCAAGTTCGTCCACAGCATCGAAGACTTGATCCCTCAGGCAAAGAAGAGCGCCGCGACGGTGGGCGAGAACATCGCGAACAGGAAGATCGTCCGACTTGAGTTCCTGACGCCCTTCGACCTTTCCGACCCCACCCCTGTCACCCCGCGTGGAAGGCCACGCACCGGCGCAAGGGAGCGGTGGAACAAAAACGTCGCCACGTGGAAGGAGAAGCTGCCCGGTCTCGCCGACGTCGACATCTGCTACGTCGGTGGTGGTGAGCTGCTGGAACGGCTGACCCGGCCTGGAAATGAGGGACGTCAGTGGTTCTTCTTCGAAAGGCGCGCGCTGGGCAGCGAGTGGTTCCGGGAACAGGTCACGCTCGCTGAGCGTCTGGCCGAGTCGCGGTACACACCCGAGCATCATGTGGCATTGCCGCTTGCTCAGGTGGCGGATGCGTGCGCCCTGCCGCAGGAATTCTTGCGCCAGGGCGTCCAGCGGGCCCGGGATCTGCGGGCCGCCGTTGAGACTTTCCTCGTCGAGATGACGTCGTGGCATAGCCGCTATCCCGCGCCGGACAGCTGCCCGACGCACCAGGCGCTGTCGCAGTGGGTGCTCTCGTGGACGCTTCCGTTGCGGGAGGGCGTGCAGACTTTGGTCCAAGACCTGTCCGCGGTATCGGCGACGTCCGGTTTCCCGGCCGAGCAGGCGGCTGCTGTGGCTGGGGACATGCTGGAGCGGCTGGGTGAATTCAGGAACCTGGTCGATCGGTTCGCCGGGGAACTGCCCGAAAACGCCGAGGTTTCTGCAGCACCTGTGCCGCAGCCGGGCAGGGGTGGCCCGGTGACGGCATCGCAGAGCGTGGCGGCGTTGTGCGAGGGTGCTCTGTCTCGTGCCCGCAGAGCCTGTGAGCGGGTGGAGGACCTGATGCAGGGCGTGGCTGCGAAGGCAGCGCAGGAGCGAGCGTGGCTGCTGCTGGGGGAAGCCGGGCAGGGCAAGACGCACTTGTTGGTCGACGCCGCGCGAAGGGCCGTGGACGATGGCAGGCCGGCGCTGGTGGTGTTCGGGCAGGAGCTCAGCGGGCACAACACGTTGAGTGAGATCGCGCAGAAACGCGGGCTGGGCCCCCTTCCCGAGCGGGACTTCCTTCAGGCGATGGACGCCGCTGGCGCGGCCAGCGGCTGCCGCTTCCTGTTGATCATTGACGCCCTCAACGACTCCGACGATGCCGGGAACTGGAAGAGTGAGCTGCTCGCTCTTCAGGGGCATCTGGCCGGCTACCGGCACATCGCTTTGGTGGTGTCCTGCCGCTCGACCTTCAGGTCTTTGGTGGTACCTGATCGATTCGATGGGCCGGCTTCGGTGCATTCCGGCTTCGCCGGACGGGAGATGGAAGGTCTCGAGAGCTACCTTCGGGGCAATCCGGCTGCTCTTCCTAACACTCCCCTGCTTGCCTCGGTCTTCACCAATCCGCTGTTCGTGAAGTTGTATGCGGACAGTCTGAGCAAGAGCCAGGAGCGGGGCGCGGCTGGCTCGGGCGGCCATCCGCGTGACCGCAGCGCGGTGTTCGATGCCTATGTGGATCATCGGGCAGAGACAATCTGCAGCCGTCTTGGGCTGGATCCTCTCGATCGGCCCGTGCACCGTGCGGTGGACGCCCTTGCCTCACGCATGGCCGCCGCGCGGCTTTCCGTGCTTCCGCGTGATGAAGCCCGTGCCCTTGTCGACGCCTACGCTCCAGCGGCCACGGCGTGGCCGGACACCATGCTCGGTCAAGTCCTCGCTCAGGGCATCGTGTCCAACGAGCGGACCTACAAGGCCGCGGAAGGCATCGGCATCGGTTTCCCGTACCAGGCGTTCGGCGACGACCGCGTCGTGCGGTCCGTCTTCGCTGCCCACCAGGACGAGATCGACTCGCTGCGTGAGGGCCGACCGCTGGACGCCGACTCCCCTTTGCGGAGCTGGCTGCGCGGGGCCGCCCCGAACTATCAGGAAGCCGCATCGATTCTCCTGCCCGAGCAGGCCGGCACAGAACTCATCGACCTGCTGGCGTGCCCTCCCCTGCCGGCCACGGGCACCGCCGGGCCCGGCCGCCGCGCGGACACGCAGGGCTACCGGCTGGCCCGGAGCTTCTTGGAAACGCTTCCTCTGCGCAGCACACGAAGCGTCAACGAACGCACCATCGCGCTCCTCAACGAGACGGCCGCCCGTCACGGACGCACTGCCGACGTACTGGAGGCCGTTTTGGCGGTCACCGCGGAGCCGGGACATCTGCTGAACGCCGACCGTCTCCACCGAGTGCTGGTGCGAAGGCCGCGGCCCGAACGCGACGCGTGGTGGGGCGTCGAGACCTACGCGATGCTGTGGGACGTCACGGCGCTGCACCGGCTGCTGCGCTGGGCCGAGCAGTACCCAACCCCGCATGCTCTGCACCCGGCGTCCCGTCCGGGTCGGCTGCGACTCGGGGACCGCACGCGCTGGCCTGTGACAGCGCGTGGCGCCACCGATAAGGAAGTCGTCCGGTTGGCGGCGACGACGCTGGTGTGGACCCTCACGTCTTCCAACCGGTTCCTGCGGGACCGGGCGACCAAAGCCCTCGTGCAATTGCTCCTGGGCCACGGGGACGTTCTGGTGTCCCTCCTGGACAGATTCCTGCACGAGGACGTCGAGAAGGTCGCCGATCCCTACCTCTTCGAGCGCCTGGTGTGGGTCGCCTACGGGGTGGTGGCCCGGCGCGGCATGGGCGAGGAGCAGCACGACCTCCTCGGACAGGTCGCGCGGCGGCTCCTCGAGTACCTCTACGGTGACATCGCCTCGCCTGCACACGCCTCACGGAACGCGCTGCTGTGCGACGCGGCCACCCGCATCGTGACCATGGCGCACGGCACTGGGGCCATCACCGGCGACGAAGCAGGCGCGGTCAGGCATCCGCACGCCTGTCCCGAGGTCGGGCAGGCTCCTGCGAAGGAGGATCTCGACGTCCTCTTCCCCCGGCGGGAGCAGAACGAGTCACTGTGGGGATCGGTTCGCTCGTCCCTGTCATCACTGGGAGACTTCGCGGACTACGAGGTCCGGCCGGCCGTCCACCACTTCAGCATGTTGCCGCTCGCGTCCGAATATCCCCAGCGGCCATCGTGGCAACGCCGCAATGATCCTGTCGTGGTGGACCCGGCCCGCATCCCGGCCTTCGCGGAAAGTCTCCCGGAGTCCGTCCGGCCAGTTCTGAGCACGCCGGCCGCCGTCGAGCAGCTCCTCACCGGGTGGAAGGCGAGGCAAGTCCTCGACCAGGACCAGTACGCGCTGCTGCAGGACTGCCGGGTGCCGCCGACCATGGACGAACGCCTCGCCGATGCCCAAGTGGACGCGGAGTGGGCCGCCAGGTGGGTGCTCGCCCGTGTCGCCAGCTTGGGCTGGTCGCCCGAACTCTTCGCAGAATTCGACAATTCCCAGGGACGCTTGTCCGGCTCCCGCCAGTCCCACAAGGGCGAACGGATCGGCAAGAAGTACCAGTGGATGGCTCTCCACGAATTGATGGAGCGGCTGGCGAACCACCGACACCCCCATCGGACCGGTGAGCACGACCCGGCCGAATACCCGGGAGCAGCACGACTGTCGTTGCTCGACATCGATCCTTCCCTTCCCCCGGCCCGGCACCCGTTCGCCGGTGCTGACGACGAAATCGGGAACACCGAAGCCGACAACGCCACCTTTGCGCCCGCCGACCCTTCGCATCCTCTGGCACCGCCCGTCCCGGCGCTACCTGACGCAGACGGCATCGACGAGTGGATCAGCCATCGTGGCAGCCTGCCCGACCTCGATGAACTGGGTGTACGAACCGACAGCCAGGGCAAGGAATGGGTCGTGCTCTACGAACAGGCCACCGATGACCACGACGGCCGCGGATGGAGCGCCACCCACGGACAAGCTCAGCAGTGGCACCGCATCCACAGCTGGATCGTGTCCGACGATCAGTTCACCAGTCTGCTCACCTGGCTTGAAGGCCGTGCCCTCACGCACCGGATGATGCCCGACGGTCCCGACCGCCATAGTCTCCTCTTCGCCGACTTCCCCACCGTGCCCGGTCCATGGACCGACCCCGAACCGGACTCCTGGCACGTCAGCACATTCGAGCATGAAGAGTATGAAACCGCTCAGGACTACCCCGATGCCTCGGACGATGACGACGACCTGGCCTCGCCAGAGACAGCCCCTGGACCGGCTGCCGACACCGAGACCGTCAACGCTCTCGCCAGGTGGCGGAAGAAGAGGGAAAAGAGGCAGGCCGAGTCGCTCGTCGACCTCGCAGAGCAGTGGGCAGATGGACCGGCCGACGGCAAGGACGACTGGCTCGAACGCGCCCTCGCCGCACAGCCGCAGGGCCGGATCGACCGCGCTACGGACCCCGCCGGACAACCCGTCACAGCCATCCCGACTGATCAGACTTACAGCTGGAGTGGGCAGAGCTCCGACTGCTCCCTCGACGCGCCCGTCTCCGTGACGCTGCTCAATGACCCACTCCTGAGAGACAGCGGACTGCGACGCGACCCTGACCGCCCCTGCTGGTACGACGCCGACGGGCACCTCCAGGTGCAGTACCTGACGTGGGACCGTCCAAGCGGCACGGCCCACAGCCTCCTCGCCTCCAGAGAATGGCTCGACCAGCAACTCCAGCGCATCGGCCACTGCCTGATCCAGGGAATGCTCGGCGAACGACAGACCGTGGCCGCCGAACACCCCTTCACCTGGCGAGAATTCAGCCAGAGCGCAGGCCACACCGCGCAGGGGCGGCGGACCTCGGGAACAACCGTCACCGCACTGCGGAGAAGCCTCCGATAACCGTCAGCACTGCACGGGAAGGCTCTTCACACAGCTTCAACTGCCTACGGGCAGCTTCCTGGCGGCAAGATCACTTCGTTGTGACCCCACCCGATCATCCAAAGCGCGGCGGCAGCGGCCGGATTCATGAGCCGCGGCTCAGGAATGCTTGCCCAGAGTGGGCAGCCCGGCCGAGGCGGCCCGCACGCTCCGACCGCGACGGGCGGCGAGGCCGTCCCTGAGCATCCGGCAGGCCCGGGCGCGCCACGGCTGCGTCTCTCTCCCCACGGTGCACCTCGGCGACACGCAGCACGGCACCTCGGGTCCGGGCGCCCAGTACTTCGCGGCCCGAGGTATCTGACCTGTGGTTCGGAAAGCTCAGGCCGAATCCGGTCGTGTTCAGCCAGGCTGGGGAGACAGAATCGCTGCCATGTCAGAAACCTCCTGGGTCGCCCTAGGCTCGATCGGCACCATCTTGGCATTCGGCGTCGTCGCATGGCAGGGATACCTCACCCGCCAATCGCTCAAGGTCAGCCAGCTCATGACCGTCGACGCCATCCGCAGCCGACTCGACTCCCAGGCCCCGAAAGTCACCCTCAAGCTCAGCCCCCCTCCGTGGGAGCCGCTCGCGGCAACCAGCATGGGGATGCCGATCAATCCCTGGCCGACAGGACACACCTGGCACTTCCCTGCAGAGCAGGAGGGCTCCAACCGCCTCGTCCTGCAGCAGATCCTGGTCCTGGAGAACCTCAGCGACCGGCGCGTGCAGGCCCGATTCGACGGAGACCTGGTCGTGGCCGATGCGGACCGGCGGCCCGCTGCCGCCGGCGTCATCCTCCTGGAGCCTGACGAGGTGAGCCGGGACGTTTACCTGCAGCGCGAGTTCACCATCAAGGAGCTCTCGGAGAACTACGCAGCGAAGCAGGCCGGCCAGGAGCTGGCGCACAGGGTGGTCGGTACGGTGACCGTGGAGGACGACCGGGACAACGGCTGCACAGACCGCTGGGACCTGTTGCTGACCGGCTGCCCGGTCGAACCGGTACCGGACCGGGAGGGCCTGTGGATGATCGCGCCCTTCCACCTGACTGAAGGCTCCGGACTGCGCGCCCTGGAATACAACCTGCTGCCGCCGCGTCAACGCATCCACTGGATCTCACGGACAAGGGGGATCCAGCTTCCCTCTCCGGAAGCCACATGATCCCGGGAGATGAGTGGGAGTGAATCTCGACGGCCTCGCGTCCTCAACTCAGTTCCGCAATAACGGAATTACTTTTGAAGAGTTCCGCTCGAATCCAGTGATCGCCTCACTCCATTGGCCAGACGATGTCCTCGAACAGTTCCTCTACGACCACGGCGACTACGGACACTTCGTGCGCGACTACAAGAGCGTCGACTTGCGCCGGGTCGTATGGGGGATTGAAGAGATCAGCTCAGAAGAACTGAGCAAGATGCCGACCGGCGCATCCGAGACCGGCTGCATCGAGGAGTACGCCGCCAACCCGGATCACTGGCTAAGCGTCCGCCGCCCGGAGATCACCCGGCACTGGGAAACGCGCGGAACCTGGATGCGCCCGCCCATCCTGATCGACCGCCGGCTGCTCGACCCGCCAGCGAGCGGCTTGCAGGTACTGGAGGGCAGGACACGCGTCGGCATCATCAGAGGCCGCCGCAACCAACGATCGCTTGTCGCCCCCCTTCACCAGGCCTGGGTCGGACGCTCGCCAGGCTGACAGGCCCAGGAGCTGTCCGGGCTCATGCGTCCCATTAGAGTGGCCCGGCGGACGGACGGAGTGAGTGCTGTGGAGATGAGTCGTGCGGAAGCCATCGCACTCGTGCAGCTGATCATGCAGGCGGACTACGACTCGGACGACGAGCTGGACGGCTGGCTGGACAGGCTTGGCAGAGCCCTGGCATGCCCGTCCGGTCATGTGAGCGACTTGATCTTCTGGCCGCCGGAGCGAGAGCTGTCGGCTGATGAGGTAGTCGATCAGGCTCTGGCATATCGGCCCGTCGCGTTGTGAGGTCGGGATTCAACTCCGAAGCCAGGCAAGCAGAGCCGCGGTGGCTGCAGTGCCGAGGAAGACGTAGCCGCGCCTGTCATAGCGAGTGGCCACGGCCCGGGACTGCTGCAGCGAGTTGATCGCTCGCTCGACGGTGTTGCGCTTCTTGTACCGCGCCTGGTCGAAGCCGGGTGGCCGTCCACCGCGGGAGCGTTTACGCAGGCGGACGGCCTGACCGTCGGCCTTCTCCATAGCCGCATCCCGGCACGGCAAGCTCAGCGCGGAGCAGCTGGACGCGTTGCGGAAGCTCGGCTTGAGCAGCACAGGATCTGATCAAGGGGTGTTGCATCTAGTTACACACAGCTACGCTGACGGATCTGTGCGCAAGGGGGGTTCATGCGGTTTGAGCAGCGGATGTATGCACACGTCAAGTTCCTCGAGTTGATGGCGGAGCTCTACGAGAACGAGTTCGAGGACTTCTTCCATCGGCTGATGTGTTTGCGCTATCCAGACTTCCTCGACGTGCGCACGGCTGGCAGTCTGGGTGACAGGTCGGCCGATGGCCTCAGCCTGCATTCGCGAAAGCTGTACGCCTGCTACGCACCGCAGACCGTGAAGCCGGACAAGATCCGCAAGAAGTTCGACGGAGACCTCTCTGGAGCGGTCTCCAAGCGAAATGGCGAATTCGACATCTTTGTCTTCGTTCACAACGACAGGCGGGGTGTGCATCCGGAAGTGACATCTCTGCTGGCAAGCGCGCGGGACAGCATGCCTTCGCTGCGATTCGAGCAGATGGGCACCCGGCGGCTGTGGCACGAGTGCATGCAGCTTGATCAGATGGCGGCCGAGGACGTCCTCCGCTGCGAGATCCCCATCAAGGACACGACTTTCGGCATCGGGATGGAGGACCTGGCCCCGTTGCTGAAGCAGCTGCAGGACATCCGCACCGAGTCCAACCCTCTGATGTCCCTGCCTGACGTGCCAGTGGGGAAGCTGGACTTCAACCGGATCGAAGGAGGAGACCGGGAGGACCTCCTGCGGGGCATGCGTCAGAGCTACCTAATAGACGCGTTCTACGCCGGCACCAGAAGCGAGCTGGAGCACGACGAGGTGGCGGAGGGCTTCCGCCTGTACTACCAGCAGGTGCGTCGCGACTACAGCGACGCCGACGACGTCCTTTGGCAGCTCAAGATGTACTTCCTGGGGAACGCCCAGCCGCGACCGAAGGTGCTGCGCGCCGCCCTTGTTGTCCTGGCGCACTTCTTCGAGCGATGCGACATCTTCGAGACGCCGCCCGCCGGCTGGCAGCCGGGCATCGGGTTGACCGCATGATCACTCCGACGAAGGGGCTCGCTCCTGACCGCTGCCTGCTCGCTGTCGGCGCGCAGGTTCTCCTCCAGCTCGATGAACCGCGGACCGTCAGTCAGGCGTGGGCGAGGCTGAAGAGCTGGCGCGCTGATCATGCCCATACCTCGCCGGTATCGTTCGAGTGGTTCGTTCTGGCCCTGGACATCCTCTTCGCCATGGGTGCGGTGGAGCTGGCCCAGGACGTTCTCGTCGCAAGGAGTAGGGATGCTGCGCCGTCTGAGCGCTGACGACGCGCGGTTCAAAACGGTGGAGTTCTCGCCGGGGCTGAACCTGCTGGTCGCGGACACCACCTCGTCGTCGGCCGAGACCGACAGCCGGAACAGTGCCGGCAAGTCGAGCGTGATCGAACTCGTTCACTTCCTGCTGGGAGGCCAATCCTCCAAGTCGCTGGCCACGAACAGGGCCCTGCGCCACATCACCTTCAGCCTGGCTATGGACTGGCCAGGACAGGACAGTCCGCTTGAGGTACGACGGCGCGGAGACAGTCCCAAGGTCGTGTCGCTGAGCCGGGATGTATCCGGCGTGGCGGCCGACACTCTCTTCTTCGACGACCAGGACGTCGAGCTGTCTGTTGATCAGTGGAATCGCGTCATCGAGCGTGAACTCTTCGGGCTGCAGGGCGACCATCCCGGGGTGAGCGGTCGGACGCTCCTGTCGTTCCTCATCCGCCGGGTCTCCGCTCACGGCTTCAACGAGCCGACCCGGACGTTCTCCCGGCAGCCCGCTGCGGAGGCGTCGTCGAACCTGGCCTACCTCCTGGGGCTCGACTGGCAACTGGTCAACGGGTACCGCGAGCTCAATGCCCGCAAGGCGACCAGAGACCAGCTGAGGAAGGCCGTCAACGATCCCGTATGGGGACGGATCGTGGGGTCCACGGCCGATCTGCGGGGCCAGATCACTCTTGCCGAGGCACAGGTCGAACGGCTGCGGGCGCAGGTCGCCGCCTTCCAGGTGGTGCCTGAGTACGAGCGCCTCAAAGAGCGCGCAGACCAGGTAAGCCGCCGGATCAAGCAGCTCGCCCAGGACGACGTGATCGACCAGCACAACCTTGAAGAACTCCGGGGCGCGGTCACCGAGACCACCGACGTCGAGGTGTCCTACCTCGAACCGGCCTACCGCGAGCTCGGGGTCATCCTCAATGACCAGGTCCGGCGTCGCTTCGAGGACGTCAAGGCGTTCCACCACTCCGTCGTACGCAACCGGCGCAGGTTCCTGGAGGAGGAGATCCAGGAACTCACCGAACGCCTGGCCGCCCGGCGTCAGGAACGTGCCGACCTGGGCGAGGACCAGGCCCGCCTCCTGCGCGAGCTGGCGGACGGTGGAGCGCTGGAAGCGCTGACCGCTCTACAGACGGCCCTGGGCCGAGAAGAGGCCGCTCTCGGTGCCCTTCGCCACCGCTTCGACGCAGCGCAGGCCCTTGAAGCCAGCGCCCGGCAGATCACCGCCAAGAGCGTTGAACTGCAACAGGCCGTCGACCTCGACCTCCGAGAACGCCGGCAGCAGACAGGCGAGGCGATCCTGCTGTTCTCCCAGTACGCCCAGCGCCTGTACGGCGAGGGCCGCGAAGCCTACCTCGCGATCGAGGCCGGCCGCAGCAGCCTGAGCATCACGCCCCGGATCGACGCCGACGACAGCCGCGGCATCAACAACATGGTCATCTTCTGCTTCGACCTCACCCTGGCCGTCCTCGCACACCGCCACGAGCGCGGCCCTGACTTCCTCATCCACGACAGCCACCTCTACGACGGCGTCGACGAACGACAGGTCGCACGAGCCCTCGCACTCGCAGCCGAAGTGACAGACCAAGAGCGCATGCAATACATCGTCACCCTCAACACCGACACCCTCAGCACCGCAGCCCAACGAGGATTCAACCCCGAACGACACATCCGCAGCCCCCGCCTCACCGACGACGAAGAGGGCGGCCTCTTCGGCTTCCGCTTCAAAGCCGCAGGCAAGGCATAGCGCCTAGTCGTCGCGTACGGCGGCTTCTGGATCCAGTCGCGCTGACAGCGGACAGCGGGGCCGGGCAGGGTGATCCTGTCTAGCCTCGCTGTCGTCGGGTCAGCCGAAGTCGAGCGCCTCCTGTGCGAAGTCGGCCGGGACCGGGCGGGGCGGGGACGGTAGTGCCCCATCCTGACGTGCGGCCTGCCAGCGCTCGGTCAGCTCGTCCTTCCACCCGTTGGGCGGGGGCCACGGGACACCCCAGGCGGCGAGCTGGTCGCGCTTCCAACCGCCGGCGGGCGTGCGGGCGGCTTCGATCTCTTCGGGCGAAGGCAGGTCGGGCATGTCTAGCAGCCTCCCATGAGAAGCAAGACGCGGCGGGTTGGGGCAGGCTCCTCGCCAGTTTCTCTCCTATGGAGCGCCTTCCAGGTACTGCTGGACACGGCGGCGGGCCGTCTGCACTGGGTTTCCGCCGTCTTCGCCTTGCAAGATCCAAGTCCGGGAGAGGTAGTAGTCGGGATGGCGGATGGTGGTGAGCGTCCTGCCGTCTGGCTGAAGACGATGCTCGGTAAAGCCATCCAGGGCACCGGCTGCGACGGGTGTGCGGGTCCACGGATTATGCAGTACGTGGAAGCCCTCGCTGAAAGTCTCGTGGTCCTGTGGCCCGTAGTCACCGATGACATAGCCGAAAGGCACGGCCACGGACGCATTCGGGTCAGGGTCGTACGCAAGACCGACGCGGGCCATGGCCACGTCTTCCGGTCCGTAGCCGCGTTCGGTTCCCATGCGGGAGAACTTCGACACGGTGGCGCTGTTGGTGAAGATCACGGCGGCCAGGTGCTCGGATTCGGGCTGGGCGAACAGACCGCTCGGGATGCTCTTGTGCTTGTACCGGTGTTCTATGACGACTTGGGAGTTCAGCACGAGCGAGCCGCGGCTGTCGCGGGTGGGGATGTCCCGGATCCCGTAGAGGTAGGTCGCCAGGGAGCTGACGGTATGGATCAGGGCACTGGGGTTATGGAAGGACTGCACGGCGATCACGAAGGGGACGCCGTCGATGTGCGGCTTCTCCCAGTAGGCGTGGCCCTGCGCATCGCGGTGTTCGAGCTTGCGGCGCAGGGCTTTGCCGATCTGCATGGTGAACTCCGCCTGTGATTCCTCCATGTCGTCGGGGATGAGCCGGCGTACTGCAGCGGCAATGTCTTCGTCGTCGGCCGTCTCACCCTGGGGCGGGTTGGTGGTCGTCGCTTCGATGGCCACAGGAGTGTCGCCGGTCGTCAGGAAGTCTGGTGCGGGGCTGGAGCGGTCCAGTTCCTTGCCCTGTTCGCGCAAGGCGGCAAAGAGGGCAAGCTCGAAGACGCGAGCGGAGAAGCCTGCGGTCTGGAACTCGCGGACGAAGCTGTGGTCGACGTCGGGAAAGTCGGCAAACGTCTCGTCCATGAGGCGGCGCGCGGCAGTGTACGCGTGGGCTCCGCTGAAGTCGCGGAACTCGCGGCTGACCTTTTCCGGCGTCATCTTCCGGGCGAGGTCGAACAGGCTTCGGATCATCATCGGCCTCCAACACGCCGGTCAGGCAAGAGTGGGGGGAGCGGGTGCTGTCGGTATCGGCCAGCTGGGGGCGCAGCCGCACTGGTGGCATTGGACCAGCCAAGCGGAGCCGGGTGGAGCCTCGTGCGTCCCTGGGGCGTTACGGCAGTTCTTCCAGCCGGGCGAGCAGGCTGGCGGCGGTGGCGACGGCCGCGATGGCGTCGGCGCGAGTCCAGGTGAAGTTCTCGGTGGTGCCGAAGTCGTCGTGCGGTGCGCCGCTAAAGAGCGCGTAGGCGCTCTGGGTGAGCATCGCCCAGCGTTCCTCCTGGTCCCGTTCCCCGGCCTTCTTCTGCACCGCCTGGTCGTGGACCCTCCGGGTGTTGCAGGCCTCACGTACGGGATCGAGGGCCGCTCGGGCGAGGGCAACGGCGTGCTCGTACCGTCCGTCACGGATCGCGGTCTTCGCCTCGCGGATCCGTCGCGCGCCGGTGGCCCGGGCCTCCACGGTGGTGACCGGGATGAGGACGTCGACGAACGCGCCGGCATCGAGCTGGGTGAGGGCGTTGCTCCACGTCGCGTGCGGGATACGGACGATCTCCTGGTCCTGGGCGACAGGCCAATGCTTCGTCTCTGCCAGGGCAGTCAGGGAGAGTTCGGCGCGCAGGACCAGGTCGGCACCCGCGCGCAGCTTCTCCAGACCGCGCAGCTGCCGGTCCGTCACGGTCGTCTCCAGCGTGAGCTGCATCTTGAACGGCTTCAGCCCGACAGGGCCCTTCGGGACGTGGAGGCCGCCGATGTAGCTGGCAGGGTTGGGCATCTCGTGTACCCAGAGGTCGCCGGAGGCGAGGAAGGGCGCATCCACGGTGTAGTTGCCGCGGGCAGTCACCTCGAAGGTCAGGGCGAGACGGTGTACGTCCCAGCCCGGGGTGAAGGTCACGTTGTGCTGCGCCTGGACGTCGACACTGTAGTCGTTCATGCCGAACTGGAAATTCGCCATCGTTTCCTCGCCTGGTTGAGCCGTTGCCCGATGCTCGCAGGCCAAACGCCGGAAGGGCAGCGGTTTTCATAGGCTCACGGCGGCGTGAGCTGCCCATGACTGCGTCTACGCCGGGACGGGCCGCAGCGATGGTCAGGTCACGGTGCGCCGCCGCCCCGACTGCAAGATCGACCCGATCCAGCATGAGCAACCACAGGTCAGCGAAACCCGGAGACGGCCGCGCGATCTGAGACCTACTCTTTGCCGCATGACAGAGAGTGAGTCACTGCCTACCGTCAGCGCTTCCGGAGAAGTCGTCCGACGTGAGCCCCGCCAAACCGCGCTTGACGGCCTCCGAGACTTCCAGGACCTGATCCTGGCCCGCCTCGGTGACCTGGGACTGCCGACCGAGGACGTCCTGGTGACCCTCAACCAGCGGCATGCCCTGCTGCAGAGCACCGAGCATGCCCTGGCTGGCCTGGACGATGAGCAGCTTGCCCGCTCGGCATACATCGCCAAGATGATCATGGCTGGCTCCGTCGGGCTGTTCGACGCGGCGCTCAACTACCTCTGGGACGAAACGGTCATTGAGCTGCGGAAGCGCGTGATCGGCTACGACCTTTCGTACTTCTATGCCGTCGCGGAAAAGAGCGAGAACCGCCGCAAGGAGCTGAAGACAGCCGAAGACCTGATAAAGCTCGACGACGCGAAACTCCTCAACGGAGCCCGGGAGATCGGGCTCATCAGCGATGTCGGCTATCACCAGGTCGACCACATCCGGTTCATGCGCAACTACGCCAGCGCGGCGCACCCCAACCAGGTGGCACTGACCGGTCTTCAGCTCGCTGACTGGCTGGAGACATGCATCCGCGAGGTGATCACGCTTCCGCATAACAACGTCGTCGCCGAGATCAAGAAGCTCGTGGTCAACGTCCAGGCCGCGAAACTGGACAGCACCTACCTGGCGCAGACGGCCGTCTTCTTCAAGGAACTCCCGGCCGAGAAGGCCGACACCCTGGCCTACGGACTCTTCGGGGTCTACACCACCATCGGCACCGAGCCGCACACTCTCGACAACATCCGTGACCTCTGGCCGAAGCTCTGGCCTTACGTCTCCGAGGACGCCCGCTTTTGGGCCGGCACTCGACTCGCACGCTTCCTGGCCGATGCTGACCATGCGCAGGCCGTCCTCGCCCGCCAACTCATCGACCTTGCCCAGGGCGGCAGCTACCTCCCCGAGGCGGTCAAGGTCTCGGAGATGGCCGAAGCGCTCGACGAGCTCATGGACGTGCACCTCGCCCTGAACAACTTCTACAACGAACCGCGAGTAGCACGTCGCCTCGCCGAACTCGTGGGACAGCACGGGTCCGTCCCGGAAAACCTCGTCCGGCAGTACGTGAAGACGCTGGTCACGGTGTTCCTCACCAACGGCAACGGCGAAGTATTCGCGGCCGACCCGATCTACTTGGACCTGATCGGCCGGTTCGACCCGTATCAGGCGTCTCTCGCCCTCCGAGCATTCGCCTACCCTGAGATCTCAAGCCAGCTGCAGCGTCCCCTGTCCCGGACGAAATGGACCGAGCTCCTGAGCGTGATCGACGTCAAGATCACTGGTCGGCCCGAGCGGGAACTCCTCGAGGCTGTCCGCGAGTTCCCGGGCACCCCGGACAAGCTACGCCTCGACTCCGGCATCAGGCGCTACCTCGACGCATTGCCACGCTGATCTCACGCGTGATCCATTTCAGAGCCTGGTCACTCAGCGCGGCTGGGCTCGCGTCGTGCGGCGGCGCGGCTGTACCGCAGCGGCCGCGCCGCCCGGGCCGCCTGCTGGCAGCGCAGGAGTCGCCAGCAGGCGGCCGACGTAGCAGGGGCGCAGGCTGATGGGGTGGAGTGGCCCGTAGATGTCGCCCTGCCCCGCCCAGTGACGCAGCTTCCGACGCGACCATGGGCCTATGAGATCAAGGTCGATGGTTCTCCAGACACCTCGTGATGTCTCATTCGGGTCCGCCCGCAGCGGCCGGGGAAGGGCGGCAAGTCGGGCTTCCAGGAAGAGGCGCGACGCGTGCCACTCAGCGGCAGCCCGGCACTGTCCAGGAGAGCACTGTGGTCACGGCTGCTGCTTTGTGCGGCCGGCTGAGGCTTGTTGGGCGTCCGCGCCGGAGCTGACGTGTCGTTGGGTCTCCTGGGGGCCGTGCCAGTCCAGGCACATCACGGTGGCATCGTCTTCGAGCCGGCCGCCGGCAGCGTCACGGACTGCGGACGTCAGCATCACCGCGGTCTCCCGCGGGTGCAGGCCCCGGGTGCGCTCCAGCAGGGCGGGCAGGTCGACCTGCTCCCCGTGCCGTTCGACCATGCCGTCGGTGAACATGAGCAGACGGTCACCATGGCGCAGATCGAGGTCCTGAACGCGGTAGGGGAGGGTCGCGAACTCGGACAGCCCGAAGGGATGGTCCACCTCGCAGTTGATCACCTCCACAGCGCCCTCGCGCATGCGCAGTGGCCAGGGGTGTCCCGCGTTGACGAGCTGGGCCCGCCCGGTGCGGAGATTGATGCGCAGCAGTTGCCCCGTGGCGTGCCCTTGGCCGTGCTCGACCAGGGCCTGGTCGGCGCGGTGGGCCTGTTCGGCCAGGTCGGCTCCGGCGCGGCGGGCGCCGCGCAGGGCACTCACCAGGACCGTGGCGGCGAGGGCGGCGTCGATGTCGTGGCCCATGGGATCGGTCACCGACACGTGCAGCGCGTCCCGGTCCAGGGTGTAGTCGAAGGTGTCGCCGCTGAGGTTTTCGGACGGCTCCAGGCTCCCGCACAGGGTGAACTGCGCGGCCTCGCACGACAGTGACAGGGGGAGCAGCTGGTACTGGATCTCTGCCGCGAGGGTGGGCGGCCTGGAGCGTTTCCCCCAGGTGTAGAAATCAGTGAAACGCCCGTTGGCGATCACGATATAGGCCAGGACATGGGCGGCTTCCCCGACCTCATCAAGGATGTCCTCGCCGGGGGCGGCAGGCAGGAGCAGTTCCAGCAGCCCGATCGCATCCCCCCGGTTGGTGACCGGCACGATCACCCGCTGACCCTGACCGGTCGCCTCCTGATACAGCCGCTGGGTACGGATCACCTCCTCGTAGACACTGCCGAACAAAGGGATCCGCTCCGCCTCCCGCCCGTCCTCCGCTGGGGCGGTCGACAGCCGCGCCACCGCCTTCCCCGTCAGGTCGACGATGAGGAATGAGACCTTCGTGGCCTCGAAACGCCGCCGCAGGTCCTCCGCGATCACGTCCACCGCCTCCACCGGCGCCGCTGTCTCCGCTGCCGTCAGCAACCGGGGAAGTCCACTCTGCCCAACACTCACGACCGCAGTTCCTTCCACCCGCCCCGCCTACCAGCAAGAGAATCACCACGGCGAGCGTCAAAACATGAAAAGTAACAATAAGTGCAGATCATTGCGTTATGTGTTCACGGAAGTGAGTTTGTTTCCTGGCGTCCACTCGCTGACGCGGCCGTCGCGAATGCTCCAGTCGCGAACTCGACGAAGGGGTGGCCGCCTCTGCCCCGCTGTTGGGCAGCACAGCCGAGACGCTCACAGGTGCCCCAGTCCATATCAAGGGGTCCATGGCTCATGAGAC
>NZ_JAPENW010000002.1 GCF_026341855.1 Streptomyces sp. NBC_00568
ACACCGAAGTCTGGAGAAGGACGGGTTCCGGGCGATCCTCAGCCTGAACCCCGAGGGCGCTGTGGAGATCCGTTCACGGCAGGGGACTCTCCTGAATCCCGGATTCCCGGAGCTCGCTGCTGCAGCCCGCGACCTGCCACGGGTCATCCTGGACGGCGAGATCGTGATCTGGCACGACGGCCGCCTGGCTTTCGAACGACTGCTGCGCCGCCTCAACCGGCGCCCAGAGTCCGTGGCTGCTGAGGTCCGTTCCAGTCCAGCCCACTACGTGGTCTTCGATCTCCTGCGCGACGAGGGTGCGGGCGACAACGTGACCCGTCTCCCCTACCAGGATCGCCGGGCACGTCTGGAGGCCCTGTTCGCCGAGCATGCGCTCAGACCTCCGTGGACGCTGTGTCCCATGACGCTCGACCGGAGCGAGGCGCTGTCGTGGATGCGGTAGTGGGCTGCGGCTGGGATCGAGGGCGTGGTCGCGAAGCGACTGGCGGGCACCTACCAGAGCGGAGCGCGCGGTTGGGAGAAGGCTCGTGTCCGACACACGAGCGACGCGATCGTCGGTGCGGTGACCGGCCGTGTCCGTGCGCCGTCCAGTCTGCTGCTCGGCCGACTCGATGCCGAGAGCCGTCTGCACTTCGTTGGCCGCACCACTCCCCTCAACCGGGAGCTCGCTGCCAGCGTCGGAAGCCTGCTTCAGGCGCAGACTGGCCGGCACCCGTGGACAAGGCGTCGGTTCTCGGCGGGCTGGGGCAGCACACAGACTCTCGACGTCCACCTCGTCCAGCCGGAGCTTGTCGTCGAAGTGAGCGTCGACATCTCCTTGGATGCTGGCGGCCGATGGCGTCACCCTGTCCGGCTGGTACGCGCCAGACCCGACCTGGAACCCTCGGGCGTCCCGTCTATCGTTTAGCGCTGCAGAGCGATACCAGGAACCGTGCAGCCGTCGCCGCCGCGAAACACCACCGTTCACGGCTCGACCGTCTTCACCCTCGGCGCGGACGTCCTGCTTGTAGAGCACGGTGGCCATTCACCCGCCTTCGCAGGTCTTCAGCGGCTTGACGGGGGGAGTCCGGGAAAGCCTCCCGGGCGCGGGCTCTTGGTCGCCAGCGGATGGCGCGAATTGGTAGTCGGGCGCTATCAGCTGTCCATCCCTTTCGCGGCCCCATTTCGTGCCGTTCCTGTCGGTGAACCGCATGCCTCGAAAGAACGCTCCTCGCATGGAGGCGATCTTCCGCCACGTGCCGTCATCGGTCCACGTCTCCGGGAGGGTGGCACTCATGGCCATCATGTCCTTCGCAGGCTTCCAGTGGAGAGCGCGAGCGTCCGAGGCAAAGATGATCTCTGAACAGGGGGGAATGCTGCGCAGCTTGACGAAGAACACCACCAGGCCGCCAGGAGGCTGATGGTGCCGGTCCTCGGCAATCCGTACTTGAAATCCCACGGATACGTCCTGGACCGGATCCAACGATCTGTTCATGACGTGGAGGCTCGAATCACCGTTGCCGCTCCATTGCGAAACGAGTAGCGCCTGCTCGCGCGCGTCATGCGACTGCTGAAGCTGATCACTTGACACCCTCGCCTGGTAGTAGGTGGCTACTGACGTGAGTAGAAGGGTTCCCGCGCCCACCAGGACAGCTGCGACGGTTCCGATATGCGCCCAGTCATCGCGCTGCCACCAAGGCTTCCGCTGTTCGGGCTCTGGAGCGGGACCGCCAGCAGGCTGAACCTCAGGGTCCGGACTCCTTGGCTCTGGTACCCGTGCCCGAACCACCTGTGGCCCTGGCCGCCGGCGCGCCAACCGTAGCCGTACGCGCCTCTCTGGCTCCTCTGACATCTGCCCCCCCAACCTAGCTTCCAGTGTGCCGATGCCCGGGCTGCCGCATACAGCAGTCCGGTTAAAGGGATCTCGAGCAGGTTGCCGGGAGGGTTGCGGCGGCCTTGACGAGTCGCCGTCGGGGGCAACCGGGCATGGCGTGGTTGCGGTGCTGTCCATCCGGCAGCGATGAGGGGGCGTAGGCGATGCGGCGCGAGCACGCGGTGTAGAGCCACCACATCTGACGCTGGACCTGCTCGGTGAGAGCGATGGCCTGCTGGCATTCGCGCGGCGTGAAGGGTGGGCGAGGCTTGCGTCGGGCGCCGTGTTCTTCTTCTCCCCCGTGACTACCTGCAGACGAGATGGGGCTGAGGTGACCACAACAGAAGGAGTGCAGCGCCTTCGTGGCGTTGGGCGTGCTCGTCGTGCCCGCGATCGGGCTGCCGCGACGGCTCGGGCGCGGCCCTTGTCCGTGTAGCCGATCAGACGGGCCCGGTAGCCAGTGCCCCGGACGAGGTGACCCTGTGCGTGGTCCCAGGCGGGAGGGGCGACGGGGGCGTAGATGGTGGCGGTGCCCCGGTAGTCGGCGCCGGTCGCGAAGCCGTCGCCGCGTCGGGCACGGAGGATGTTGCGCTTGGAGCCGGGGCGATTCGAGCGCCACTGGGCGGGCCATCCCCGCGTGCGTGGGGATGGCCCCCGTGATCTCCTGCGCCCGGGTCTCAGGCACGCCTGCTCCCCGTGCACGCGGGGATGGCGACGGGGGTCGCCAGGAATCCGCAGTCACTTGACTAATGCGCGCGCATTCCTGTGGGAGTGTTCGTGGCCGCAGACTGGAGGGGTTTCCGGTGGAGGTTTCTGGCGTCGGTGTCGCCGCGTTCCTCGTTTTCCTGCTCGCGCCGGGGTTGAGCAACGTGCTGAAGAGCATCGAGTTCCGCATCCGCGGGTCGGGCAAGGCGGAACTGCTGCGCGCTCAGCGGCAGTCGGGTGGACAGATGGAGGACGGGCGCAGCGCGGGGAAGCGGGGGCGGCGTGGCTGAGTAGGAGCGGGCGAAGGCACACGCCGACGCGGTCGCGGACCTGGTCGCCCAGCGGTACGAGCAGATGGTGGGCTACGCCCGTAAGCGCCTTCAGGCTTTCGGGGTCCCGCCGTCGTCGGCGGATCCCCAGGACGTGGTGCAGATCGCCCTGACGAAGGTGCTGACCTGTCAGGAGCGGGTCGAGAAGCTGTGCCCGTACGTCTTCACGGTCATCAAGAACGAGGTCAGTCACGCAGCCTGGCGCTACCCTCGCAATCGGGCTCCGCGTCCTCGCGCCGACGACCGCGTGTCAGCCGTAGCCGCCGAACTGGCCGCTGTCGAGGCGGCGAACCGGACCGTCACCGCCGACCAGGTGGCCGAGCGCTACGGCGTGAGCCGACGGACCGGTGAACGGCTACTCGCCGCCGCCCGCCAACACCTGCAGAGGCATCCTTAGCGTTTGTGCAGGCTGGAGCGTAAGGCCCAGGCCGTCAGCCCACAGGGACCGGAGGCCCTGCCGCCGACCGGTTCGTCCCGCAGCAACTGGTCGTGCGCTCCGGCAGCGACGTGATCAAACGCCTCTCCTACCTCCGCGAGATCGCCGGCACCCAGCAGCACGCCGACCTGATCGCCGCGTGCGTGGACCGCCTGCGCCTGTTCGGCCAAAGCAAGCAGGTCGACACCCTGGAATGCGTGTTGCGAAGCCTCGTCCCGGCCACCGCGACCGAGCGGGGAGCTGCCTGATGCCGACCGCTCGACAGGCCATGGCGCCTGGCTCATCCGGACGTGTCCTGGAGGATGGGCCCGCCGGACACCCGAACCTCTCTACGCTGGAGCACCATGAGGAAGGTCGCCATCGTCGGCTGCGGAGGCAGCGGCAAATCCCACGTGGCCCGCGAGCTGAGTACGATCCTCGACGCCCCGGTCACGCACCTGGACGCCGCGTTCTACGACGACGAGTGGAACGCGCTGCCCATGGACAAGTTCACCGAGCTGCAGCGCGAGCTGGTCGCGCAGCCGCGGTGGGTGATCGACGGCAACTACAACTCGACGCTGCAGGTGCGGCTCAAAGCCTGCGACACGGTGGTCCTGATGGACGCGTCGCCCCTGGCGGCGCTGTACGGGATCTTCTCCCGGCAGATCCGGCACGGGGCCGGGCACAAGGGCAACGGGGTGCACAACCGCATCCACTGGGGCGTGATCAAGTACGTCGCCACGTACCGGCGCAAGATGCGGCCCCGCGTGATGGCAAAGATCGAGGAGTTCGGCGCCAGAGCGGACGTGGTGCTGCTGGCCAACCGGCGCCAGACGCGCCGCTGGCTGCAGAAGGTGGCCGCCGAGCAGTCCTGAACGGTCCGCGTCCCCGGTCTCCAACAGCAAAGAGCCGCCGGAGCGAGCTCATGTCGGGCCGACTCGGCGCGCTGCCGCGCTCGGGCTGGAGTGGGCTCCAACCTGACCGCTGCGTCCGTCATGGCATCCGCCGTGGCAGGCGTTTGCGGTTGACGTGATGTCCCGGGCGATCGTCTCGGCAAAAGGACGACCGCCCGGACCTGCCGACGCTGACCACAGCGGCAGATAGCCACCCTCGCCAGGTCTGGGGCGAGAAGCGACGTGACGCCTGATCGTCTCGTAGCCCTCTGCCGTCGAGGCGACGACTCGCTCGTCAGCAACCGCCCTCGACAAAGCTCACTCATACGCCCGCTGAAAGAGACGGATGGCCGTGTCGCTCCCAACAGGATGACGTTGAGCCGGTCGGCGCGCGGGATATCAACGCTCTTGAGACTGCGCACCGACCGAGGGCCCGAAGCCCAAGAGATCCACTTCGGGCCCTCACCCCTGTGCCGTGCCCGCGTGGCGCTGGTTCTCCTGCTGTTGCAGGGTGAGGTTGCGGCGGCCCGGTGCCGACTCACCCCTCGCGGCCGGGCCGCCCCACGATCTTCCCGAACCGCACCCGTACCCACGATGCAGCGCATCATGTCCAGGACCGGGGGGATCTCGGGTACTCGCCCGGGCTCGTGAGCGGGCGCAGGAGCGGTAAGCCGGCGAGGGCGTCGTCCAGCAGGCCCCGCAACGCAAGCCGGGCTTGAAGGTTGTTGTACGCCGACGGGGAGACCGTGAGTGGGTGTGCGGTCCGCTGCCGTCACGACTGCTCGATACGTCCTGCATCGTCATATCGTGAGCAACAGGATCCGCCGGGAAGTCCGCGTGAGCCGAACGGGTACCGCGGGTGCGGCACACCAGCAGCCCCGCCACGGACCCGCCTGCCACTCCAACCCCGCCCTCCCACTTCCCCACGCCCGGTCCTTCTTCGCGCACCGGGCACTTGTCCGGCGCGAGCACGAAGGGCCGCCGCCCGACACGCGCCGACCACCCGGCCGCCCGGTGACCCTTTTCCCGAAGGGCGCACTCCACCTGGACGCCATGAACCACGCCCGCTCCACGGTGTGTGGGTCGACGGCGGATGGGATGGGAGCCGGCAGAGTGGTGGGTTGAGGAGGATGGATGCCGCAGTGGCAGCATTACGGCCGCCAGCCTAACGATCAAGCCAGTTGAGACGATCTCTGAGGCTTGGCGAACGTCGACAAGCTGCGGATGTGGCCCGCAGAGACAGGGCGTAGCGTGGCTGGGGTGCGCCTGGACGAGCGGAGGATCTGCGATGGGTACAGTCACGACCGACGACGGCACCACGATCTTCTACAAGGACTGGGGTCCTCGGGATGCGGAGCCGATCGTCTTCCACCACGGGTGGCCGCTGAGCGCCGACGACTGGGACAATCAGATGTTGTTCTTCCTGGCGCAGGGCTACCGAGTCATCGCCCACGACCGCCGTGGCCACGGACGCTCCACCCAGACCGCGACCGGCCACGACATGGACACCTACGCCGCGGACGTGACCGCCCTGACCGACGCACTCGACCTGCGAGGCGCCGTGCACATCGGCCACTCCACCGGCGGTGGTGAGGTCGCCCGCTACGTCGCCCGCGCTAAGCCCGGCCGTGTCTCAAAGGCGGTCCTGGTGGGCGCGGTGCCGCCGCTAATGCTGAAGACGGAGGCCAACCCGGGCGGCTTGCCGATGGAGGTCTTCGACGGCTTCCGTGAGGGCGTTGCCAGCAACCGGGCTCAGTCGTTCATTGATATTCCCTCGGGGCCGTTCTACGGCTTCAACCGTCCCGGAGCGCAGGTGTCGCAGGGTTTGATCGACAACTGGTGGCGCCAGGGCATGATGGGCGCGGCGAACGCGCACTATGAGTGCGTTGCGGCGTTCTCCGAGACCGACTTCACCGAGGACTTGCAGCAGATCGAGGTGCCCGTCCTCGTCGCGCACGGAACCGACGACCAGGTCGTCCCGTACGACGACTCGGCACCCCTGACGGTCAAGCTTCTGAAGAACGGGACCCTCAAGTCCTACGAGGGCTACCCGCACGGGATGCTGTCGACGCACCCGGAGGTCCTCAACCCGGACATTCTCGCGTTCATCCGTTCCTGACCCCGGCGGGCTGGCCTCGTGGTCCGGCCCGTTCCGCGGCGTACCCGTAGTTCGCATCGGGCAGCGCACCTGGTCAGGCGGACGTACGGCCGTCTCAGTTTCCGCCTCATTCAGCGACGGACACCACCGTTCAGGCAGGTCCGGTCCTCACCTCGCGATGAGCACCCGGACGGGCCGAACGTAGGTGACCGCCTCTGCACGAGGTCCGTTGGACCGCTAACAGACTTGGAAAGCGTGTCGGGGGCAACCCTTCACGAGTTCAGATCCCGCATCCTCCGCCAGCGGCTCACGGGGTGACTGGACGCGCCGCCTGCAGCAAGGGCGTCCCTACCGCTGCTCGTCGGGAAGCACATACAAGCGCAGCAGTGCCTGCCCTGGGGCGCGACTGTTCGTGCCGGCACGCCCCTGCTCAGGGCGCGTCATCGCAGCATTGTCTTCGGAACTATCGGAGCGGGCGGACTCGGTGTCCGGATTGTTTTGGCGGCTGGGAGCAAGGCCCGAAGCGGTGCTCTTGTCGCAGTGGAACGAAGCCTCTTCGATGGCATCGGTGACAGTCCGTGAGTCAGCGGGGTCCCGTCCGCCCCGGTCCGGCTTGTTGACGACCTGCTGCCAGCCCGGGCCATCGTCCCACGCGATGTCGTAATAGTCGTAGAGGCGGTGTTCCTCGTCCACCGTGAGGAACCCCCCGGCGTCGACGTCGACGTGAGGGGCGTCTTTGACGGTGGCGGGCGTAAGGAACTTCAAGATGGTCCTCCACCATGGCCGCCTCGCGCGTGGGCACGAAGGACTCACTGGAGCCGAAGAGCCCGGTTTTGACGGTGACCCATTCGGGCTCGCCGGTCGCATCGTCGAGGAAGACATGAAGGAGTAGCCGATCCCGACCATGCCCGCTTCGTCAGTTGCGCAGAGCCGCTGCCGAACCCGCGGTCGCAACCTGAGGGCGACGATCGGCCCCGGCGAGTGGGAGGTCCGTGGAATCCGGCGTGTCCGACGACGAGGCCCTCATCGCCGACGACCGCTTGCCGCGCCATCCGCCGCGCCCGGCCAAGATCGGCGGCCATCGGGCCGAGACGGAACCGCCCGAGCCATCGAGCTCTGTCGGTCACGAAGTACCCGGCGAAACCCTGGCCGTGCTGCCAGCTACGGACAGCTCTCCGCTGGACAGCTTGACGAAACAGCACGGCGCTGGGGTGTCCAGACAGCTGAGCCCCGTCCGTACCGCTACCGCCGATCGTGCGCGGCACCCAGCACGCGGAGTCGGGCCTACCGCCCTGCGCGGCACGGCGTGGATGCTGCGCCATCAGCGGTGGGGATGCCCTTGTTCAGGGTCGTCGTCGGGTGTGCTCCATCCGTCGCCGCGGTGTGCGGGATCCGTCAGGTCACGGCGTGCTTGTGCGGCCTGCGGCGCAGTCGTTGTCACACGGCGCCGGGCAGAGTGTCGGGTACCGATGAAGAATGCGACGACCAGGATGACGACGACAGCGATGCCCGCCGCCATCAGCCACAGGGCGCGCCATACGAAGCGGCCAGCACAGTGAGCGTTTCGGCGTTCATGGCCGCCGTGTACCCCACACGAGAGCAATATCCCTCGCCCGCTCTGCGAGGTGAGCCGTGTGGAGGCTGACCGGGCAAGGTGCCTCGTCAGCCCGCCTCGTCAGCCAAGGTCCCCGGCACCCTGGAGGGTCTTGTCGCTCACTCGGTGACGCTGCGCTGGCAGCAATGGGGCCGGCCTGGTTGCGGCGCCTTCATCGCCGGGGACTCCGGTGGAGGGCCCTCCTCTTGGAGGCGGGCCCCTCCAACCGGTTCGCGCTTCAGTGCTTGCTGTGCTTGCCGCGCATGGAGTCCTTGGCGTCGTGCACGGCTTCCTTCGCCTCGCCCTCCGCCTGGTCCATCTTTCCCTCGGCCTTCATCCGGTCGTTGCCGGTGACTTTGCCGACCGCTTCCTTGGCCTTGCCCTTGGCCTTGTCCATGCCGCCCTTGTCAGCCATGTCCTGCTCCTTGCACGAGAAATCAGTGACGGTGACAAACTAGAGCGTAAATGCACATATCGCTCGGTAAGTGCTGCACGGGACAGGCCACGGCCAGGGAGACAGCAGGCGGGGCATCAGACCCGGGGAATCCGGGCAGTTTGGAGCACCACAAGTCTCGCCTCCGCGATGGGGCGGAGGAGTCAGGAGACGCGCAGGAGGGTGGTGGCGGGGCGGATCGCGGCGGGTCCGAACTTGGCGCGGATGCGGTCGCTGACTTCTTCGGCGACGAGGCGGGCTTCGCGTGTCCGGTCGAGGCTGATCTGTTCGGCTACCTGGTCGGCGGCGATCAGGTCTTCGCCTTTCAGCGTGATGGCGGTGATCCGGCCGCGCTGGAGTCCTGCCGCGTCGATCAGCCGGTACGCCATCGTGCGCAGGTCGTCGTCGTGTGCGGAGGCCTCCGCCAGCCGGCGGGTCTTCTCCCAGCTGGTGCCTCCGGCGAAGCGCAGGGTAAGGGTCAGCCCGCGGGCCGCCTGACCGCGGCGGCGCAGCTGCAGGGCGAGGGTGACGACCGTATCCAGGAGGGCGGCACGGACTGCGGCGCCGTCCAGGGTGTGCCGGGGAAAGGTGCGGCTCACGCTCGCGGTGGCGGGCAGGGTCCGTGGGACGACGGGGCGGGGGTCGATGCCGCGGGCCCGGTCGGCGGCCTGTCGTCCGGCGCGGCCGCCCAGGAGGCGCTGGACGGTGGCGGGCGGGATCGCGGCGAGCAGGCCGATGCGGTGGACGCCGTAGTCGTGCAGGGCCTGGGCCTGGCGGGGTCCGATGCCGTGCAGGGCCTCGACCGGAAGGGGTCCCAGCCAGTCCGCGACCTGATCGGGAGTGACGGCGAGGACGCCGCCGGGGCCGGGGTTCTGGCCGGAGGCGGTGGCGGCGACGGTGATGGACGGGCCGATCCCGACGCGGACGTCGACACCCAGCCTCGAGATGGTCCGTACTCGCAGCACCTCCCCCAGCCGGGCGGCTTCCACACCGTGGTAGCGCAGCGCGCCCCGGAGCTCCGCCAGGGCGGCGGTCGGGGGCAGTGCCTGGACGACCGGCGACAGCTCCGCCATCTGCTCCAGCACCTGCCGGTACAGGTCCTCCGGCAGCCGGTCCGGGCAGCGCACGTGCATCACACTCGCCCCCTGCCGCCCCTTGGTCCCTGTCTCCACAGCACCCACCTCCTCCACCCACACTATCGAACTAGAATTCGAACACGCGAGGTGGCGAACCCGGGGACCTCTGGATCTAGAATCGGATACATGTTCGATGACCTGCCGCCTGACCTGGCGCGACTGCTCACCCTGCGGGTGTGGCACGCCATGTGGCTGCAGCGCATCGACACCAAGATCGCCGCCCTCCAGGAGCGAGAGGCCGAACAAGAACAGGGCCGCCGAAACCGGCCCGCGGAACCGGACTGGGTCGTCGAACTCGGCATCGGCAACGGCCGCCCGCCCATCGAAGTGCACGTCGGCAGCTGCTACGCCGCCGGCAAACGACGGCGCCCCGTCCCACGCGACGAAGCACGCCGGCTCCTCACCTCAGGCGTACGCGCCTGCGGTCACTGCCAGCCCGACACCGCGCTGGAGATCCTCGACTTATCCGCCGGCTCAGCCCTCTCCACCGCGATGTGCTGACCGGCACCCTGCAACTTCTGGCCTCAGGCTGCTTTCGCGGTGACCAATCCACCCATCACCCGAAACAGGACACTCTGATGACCAGCACTCCCCCGCCACCGGTCAGCGAACCGGGCCGTCGACAGTCCCGGTCATCTGCTCCTCCTGCTGTTCGTTGTGGGGCGGGCGTCAGCCGTCCGCTGGGCTGCACGTGTCGCCGGAACTCGGCTGGCAGGTGTCGTCGTTCGGGGAGCAGTCCGGATCGCAGGGAGCAGCATCGGCCCGGCGCGGGACGCGCGCGGTCGCTTGCGCCCACGCGTCGCCGGTCAGGACCGAGGTGAGGCTCGTGTCCCGGATGCTGCCTGCGGTCAGGAACCGCCCGAGCTCGCACACGGCCACCTGGCCGTCCGGGAGGATCGCCGCCTTGCCGTCGCCGCACCGCCCGCACAGCGACGACACCGACGGCAGCGCGGTACGGGCGGCGTTGCCGACGGCCCGGACCCGGTCGACGCGTACGTCGTGGACGCCGAGGGCCTCCATCTCGGCGCGGGCCTGCCCAGCTCGCTGGCCGCCGCCCGTATCGACGATGCCGACGCTCACCCGGACACCGCGGCGCACGGCCTCGACGATGTTCGCGCGCGTCGCCGCATGAGAGCCGGCGCGTCCCGTGACCTCGTCGTGCTCGCCCGCGTCGTCGCTGTAGTACGAGGTGGCCAGGCTCACCTGCGGATGCTCGAAGAGCCGCCAATGTTCGGTGCGCACCCGGTACAGGTTGGAGTAGAACCAGCATCACGCGCACTGATTGACGGAGCACCGACCATCTCGGATCGGAATCTCGCTCTGACCTGGTGGTATTGAGTGGTGCTGAGTTGGCTTCAGGTGACTCGCCTAGACTTCACTGCGCTCCCCACGCGCTCCCCGAGTCGTCCGCTCCCCAACCACTCCCCAGCCGAAGGCGGCTAGGTCAACGCTTCGCCGGCATGTCCGGGCACGTAGTCGAGCCCGTTCTGCCTTGCCACGACCCATCGCTCCTGCTCAAGTTCGATGACGCATTCCTGGCAGGCCCGGATTGGTTCTTCGTGGCCGTCGCGAGGACGGATCGTCTTGATACACGCCGTGAGGACATCACCCTTCTCCGGATGCCGGAAGCAGACCCCAGCTGCCCACTCGTAGAGGTCGAGGATCTGCTGTCGGTCCATTCCGTCTTGCTGGCGACCGAGTTCGGGATCGCTCAGCCCACCGCGCAGAAGGTGCACCGCGGGCTGCGGGAGGAAGGGCTCATCGACGATCTGATCCGCCTTGAGCAAGCCGCCGTGGACGCGCATGCCCGGCTCCTGGAACTGCAGGAACGGTACGGCAGCCCCTCGGCGGGCGACGGCTGGACCGAAGAGCAGCACGCCGAGTACGGGGAGCTGTGGCAGGCCTGGCGGGAAGCGGCGCTGAAGTTCCATGCAGCGTTGCCTGGCGGTAGCGACCGGTACGCCGAAGAGATGCGAGTGAAAGCCGCTGTCCGGCATCCCTCCACCGCCGCCGAGGCGGCCTGACCTGCTGCGGGGGAAGGTAGCTCAGACAAGACGCCGATGCCGTGTCACCGTCGCGGCATGGACAACGTGAAGCGGATCTACCGCCACTCCGAACAACGCCTCATTCCTAGGCGCCCCTGCCCCGACTGCAAGACCCCCATCCGTGGTCGCTGGGTGGAGCATGCCGGGATGACGGCTGATGTCGACCCCGAGGGCGACGTCACCTGGCACTGCTGGGGACCGACCTGTACCACCGGCAACAACGGCTTCTGACAGCAGCAAGCCCCGCGTCGGGCATCACTCCGGCGCGGGGCATCAGCAACAACCCGACTAGCTAGTCGTTATGTTGACGACCACTCTACGAGCCGCCACTGACAACGAGGGCTAGCAAGGCAACGACGACCATCGGTCTGGATCCGCGCACTCCGCAGCATCCGAATTCGCCTGGGCCTCCATGTTGTCCTTCGCTGTTTGAGCCGCAGCCCGCGTCTCAGCGTCGTAGCACGAGGGGTTCTGAAGGATCACATTCACCCAGGTCGCGCCCTGCTGCCGCCTCGCCTGCGCCTCGGCGTCCGTCGATGGCGTTGCTCCCGTAAGGCTCTTCCCCAAGCGGCCGGTCGTCTCTCGCGGCCCGGTGCAGTCCGCAGCTTTGGGGCCTGGATCGGGTGCCGTTGCCCGGCCGGCGACGAAGCCGCACGCCAGAGAACCGCCGACTAGGGCGACGGCAACAGCGATGAGCACGCCAGTGCGCTCCCGGTCCTTCTGCGGCACAGGTCTGGCGGGTTCGGCTTCAGCCACGGTGTCCCCCCTCGGAACGTTCGAGGGCAGGATCATAGACGCGCAGCAAGGTGCCCCTCGCCAACGGGGGACGGCAACGAGAGGCGGGGGCAGTCTCGCAGGCTCAGCGCGTCGACAGGTGGTACTCGTCGACGGGCGGGGCCTCCGCGAAGTCCGCGTCGACGTCCTCGAAGCCGTCCTCTTCTTCAACTACGACGGCGTCTTCCTCATGGATCATGTGGGAAGCATGGCAGACCCTTACGACTCCTGGGGCCAGGTCGTCAACGTCTCGCCCGCCTCCTCGTCGACGAGGTGATGCGCACGCCGGGCATGTCGCCGCGCTCGCCCACCCACGATGCGAACTGGCGCCGGGCGGCGGCCTCCTTGGACCACCAGCCCTGCATTGCCGGGCGGCCCTCGAGGTTGAGCGTGAGGTGGTAACGGTCCACGTGTTCAGCCTGCCTCGCGGTCGGCGAGCACGGTCAGCGCGACACCCGCGTCGACGGCTGCGGCCCGCAGGTCGGCGACGATCCCGTCCACCGTCGCGGGTACCCGGCTCGGCTGCATGCCGACCGTGGCGAGGTAGCACGGGCAGCAGCGGTCGAGCCAGCACGGGCCACTGCCCGGTACGTCGACGACCCGGGTGAAGCGGGCCGGGGCAGCGCACAGGGTGCACGCAACCGGTGACAGGCCCACACGCGCTGGGCCGGCCGTACCGCGGTGGTGCGCGGGCGCCGGGTCGAGGGTGGCCGAGTCCACTCCGAGGCGGAGCAGCAGGTCAGCGTCGGTCATGGCCTGCTCCTCTCGTCGGCCCCCTGGTATGCCGAGGGAAGAGTACAGCCGTAATATCGAACACGTGAACGACTCACCCGTCCCTCGTCTCGACTTCCTGCACTTTCTCACCCGAGTCCAGGAGCAGGACCTCGACCGCACCCGCCGGTGGATCGCGGCAGAAGAGGAGCGACAGCAGGAGAAGGAGCGCGGACGGCAAGCCCGGCCGCCGGCGCCCGAGTGGCTGCTCGAGCGGGGCCTCGACGGGCACACCCCACCCGTCTACGTCCACGTCGGCGACTGCCACATGGCAGGCAAGCGCAGCCGGGGCATCACGCAGGAGCAGGCGAGGCAGGCCCTCGGCGACCAGGTACCCGCCTGCACCCACTGCCGGCCGGACACAGAGCTGGGGATCATCGACGGCTGAGTCAGGCGCTGCGCGACTTCCGACCGGTCGTCTTCTTGGCGGTCTTCTTCGCCGTGGTCTTCTTGGCGGCCGGCTTCTTCGCCGCCTTCTTCGTGGTCGTCTTCGGCATGTCGTGGACGGTGGCGTCCTCGCCGCGGGACGCCTTGGCCTTGGCGACGGACTCCTGAAGTGCGGCCATGAGGTCGACGATCTGCCCCGGGGTCTCGGGCTCTGCGGCCGTCGGCGGCTCGCGGTTCTCGCGCTTGGCGTCGATCATCTCCTCGACGGCCTGCGTGTACCGATCGGTGAACTCGCCGCCTTCGAGGTCGTCGATGGTCAGCCGGTCCATCAGCAGCATCGCCTCGTCGATCTCCTCATCGGTGAGCTCCACCTCGTCGGGGCGCAGCTCGGCCGGGTCGCGGATCTCGTCGTCCCACCGCATCGCATGCAGCACGATCACGTCGTCGCGGACCCGCAGCAGGCCCAGACGCTCACGGCCGGACCAGGCGTACTTCGCGACGGCCACCTTGCTGCTCCGCTCGAGGGCCTTCCGCAACAAGGTGTACGGCTTGGCGGCGACCTGCCCGTCCGGCTCCAGGTAGTACCCGTCGCCGACACGGATCGGGTCGATGGACTCGGCGGGCATGAAGGCGAACAGTTCAATCGCTTTCGCGGTGGGCAGCGGCATCTCCCGCAGCTCCTCCTCGAGCACGGGGATGAGCGTGTCCTTCGACAGCTGGTAGCCCTTGCCGATCTCCGAGTTCGATACCTCGCGGTCCTCGAGTTCGCAGATCTTCCGATTCCGCACCCGCCCCATGTCCTCCAGGTGGACCTGGTGGAAGTGGATCGAGTGGTCCTCCCGGGCGCTGACCACATGGATAGGCACCGTGACCAGGCCGAATGAGATGGCGCCGGACCAGATGGTTCGGGGCATGGCAGACCTCCGCGATGTGCCCCGAGACCGTCAGGCTATGACCGGCAGAGTCCGCACGCGAGGTGGGGTACCTAGAACGCGCATGCGCCCGGCCTACATCAGTCCGGCCGGGCGCACCGGGGGACACTACGGCGCAGGCTCGAACTCCACGTCCTGCTGCCCACACCCCGCGGCGATATCCGCGAGGGCTGCCCGCTCCCGGTCGTCGACCGCCAGCTGCCAGCGCAGCTTCGTCGAAACCCAGTCCGCGGCATACGTGCAGCGCGTGTCCAGTAGCGGCGGCAGCCACTCGGCAGGATCCTGGTCGGCCTTCGACCGGTTGGTGCGCGCCGTTACCGCGACGAGGGAGCGCTCGGCGTCCAGGTCGTTTGCGTAGGCCTCGCGTCGCTCCGCGGTCCAGGCAGAAGCCCCGGAGTCCCAGGCTTCCGCGAGCGGCACCATGTGGTCGATGTCCAGACCGCCCGGCGCGGTCACGGTGACGCCGTCGTAGTACGAGTACCACTCCCCCGCCGTCACCCTGCAGCCGACTTCGACCGTGGGCTCGACGCGGGACTCGGCGATGAGGACTTCAGCGCGGGTGTTGCATCCGTCGCGGTCGGCGTCCACCCAGTGCTTGAAGGCCGTCCGCTGGTAGCCGTCACGGGACTCGACCGCCAACGGCAGCAGGGCAACGCCGTCTGTCAGAGGGAGCGTCTCGGCAGCCGGTGCAGCATGTGCGGTGGCGGGCGTAGCCGTGGGCAGGGCGAGGAGAGCGGCTGCCGTCACGGCACGCAACACGATCTTGAACATGGACCGTTGATACCGGTCACCCGGCAAACTGCGGTAGGGAACAGCTCGGGCATCACCCGAGTGCGGGGAACAGTCATACCAGCGTCAGCGCAGCCGCATGGCCTCCCGTGGAGAGCCGGGAGGAGCGGCGGGCCCCGCCCTCGCGGCAGCGCGGCGGGGCCCGGAGCGGGGACCTCACCCGGGGGTGGTGGATCCCGCGTGATCAACGATGCATCAGAACAAGCCATCGGGATAGATGCGTGACCGGAAGTATCTGTACGCACAGCGCCCGCCTTGAAAACGCGATCTCGTCGTAGCGGGGCCGAGGACGCGACCCGCCCGAACCCTGACCGCCCATCACCGAGTGAGGGGAAAGGTCGTACCGGCGCACGCATGCAGTTAGATGACGGCTGTGGATCTGACCGTAGCTGCCCAAACAAGCCGTGATGTCGGCGACCGCATCGGATGGGACATGAGCGAGGGATGGGGCATGCTCGGCGCCGCTATCCTCGCTGGTATCTTCGCCATCGTCGCAGGTGTCATCGCTTACCGCGCCGGACGCCGCCAAGTCGCAGACCAGGGCCTCATCGAACACCGGCACTGGCAACGGCAGAACAGGCTTGAGGCGTACCAGCGCATCCTCACCAGTTCCGATGCTTTCACCACCGCCATGGACGCGTGGCGCATTCCGACGACGCGTGCATCCGCGAACCTTGGCGGGGCGCTGGAAACGCTGGCCGCAGCCGAGGCCGGAGTCCGACTCGTGGGGCCTGCGGAAATGCATACCCCCGCCAAGGCCGTCGTGAATGCGGCAGGGGACGTGTATCGGCGAACACGCACCATCACGGGGGCCCTTCTGTTCATCCCACCCGCACAGTGGGTCCAGCTGTCCCAAGCCCTGATCAGCGCAACGAACCAGTTCGTCACCCAAGCCGCGACCGTTCTCGACACCCCAACTGAGTAGAACACTAAAGCCCAAGCCCCACCGGGACTGTGCAGCCAGCAGGGTCGTAGATCGGGTCCGGCCATTCACCCCAGTATCAGCGAACTACAGCCTCATCTGAACCGCCCCCGGCGGCACCCCGCGCGCAGCCGCTGTCAGCTACGACAAGGGCAGCGCCGAAGACCGGAAGGCGCGACTCGAGGCGGACGGGTGCACGGACGTGGAGATCGTCGAGACGAAGCCCGGAGAGCTGGCACAGCCGAAGAGCTGATCTGTGCGGCCCCTGGCCTGACTGCACCCGTAGGTACCGGGACCGTCCTCCACTGGACGTGACTCCAGCAGCGAGTAGGGGCCGCCCTCAGTGCTACGTCCGATCCGCGGGGCCATGACGGTCACGCGCCGCCGGACTCGCTCACCAAGGAAAACGGGCCTCGCCTCAACATGTCAGACCCGCACGCACGAGCACCCCGTCGCGATGGACGGGGCGCAAGGCTGGACACTGGTCGACTACTCCTCGCGGATGTTCTCCTTGGCGGCGACGATCTCGACCACCCTGAGGCGGATCAGGGTGTGCGCTCCGGCGACGTTGAACTCCTCGTCGTCTACGGGCTCCACAACAGCGTGGATACCGTCCGCGATCTGTACAGTCTTACGGCTCACTGGTGGATCTCCTTCGTGCTAAAGCCCGATGTCTTCCGACGCTGCGTTGGTCCACTTGTCGGCTTCGCGAATGTATCCGCGGTCGAGCTCTCTGAGGCAAGACCCGCGGACGACTGGTGCAAGCGACTAGGCGAAACGATCAAAGTGTCAGTTCCGCCCGTCCGCCCGCTCGGAGTTCCGGAACGTACTTGTAGATGGTCGTCCGGCTGACGCCGAGCAGCTTCGCGATTGAGCTGATCGATGCGTCGGGGTCGCCGAGCATGACGCGAGCGTGTCGAACCTGTTCCTCCGTCATGGCCGGCGGCCGGCCGAGCCGCTCCCCACGGGCGCGGGCCGCGGCCAGACCCTCATGGGTTCCCTGGACGATGAGCTCGCGGATGAACTCGGCAAGTGCGGCGAAGACGTGGAAGACGAGTCGACCGCCGGGCGTGGTGGTGTCGAGGGCTTCGTGTAGGGACCGGAAGCCGATGCCCTGCCCTCGGAGGTCACCGACGATGCCGATGAGGTCTTTGATCGAGCGACCGAGGCGGTCGAGGGACGGGACCACCAGAGTGTCGTTGGGGCGCAGGTAGTCGAGGGCTCTCTGGAGTTCCTCGCGTTCGGCGTTCTTGCCGGACTTCTTGTCGGAGAAGATCCGTTGGCATCCGGCGGCTTCCAGTGCGGCGAGCTGTCGGTCGAGGTTCTGGCCCTTGGCGCTGACGCGGGCGTAGCCGATGAGGGCGCCACCACCTCCGACCGGATCGAGGAGGTCTTGGGTGTCGAGTTCCATGCCTCATTGTCCAACAAAGGGTGATGGCTAGTATATGGACATTGAGACTTTCTGTACACTATTTCCTGGACAACTACCCACACCCTTATGCCCGTTTCGCGCCTCGCTTGTCCAACTACCCAACAATCGGATTGTTGGACAGTTACTTGCAGCGATGCCCTAAGTCGCCCTACTTCAGGGAACGTTGGCACTGCAGGCTCCGGGGTCCACAGGGATAGCGGGTCCAACCGGCTGCTAGCGTCACTAGGTGACAATGAGCTACTCCGGCCCCGTGCCGACCGAACAGATTCGCCAACTCCCAACCCCAGAGCTTGCAATGGCCCTCCTCAGATCCCTAGGGGACGGTCAAACCGTGAACGCCAACAACGTGCTCCGGGGCGCCGAACACGCCTTCGCGCACAACAGCGAACACGACGCGGATCAACTCCTTGATCGGCTCGCGGATGCCTGGACGTGGCTGGAGTCTCGAGGTCTCATCGGTCCGCACCCCAAGAACACGGAGTCTGCCTGGCAGCGTGTGACCGCAAGCGGGCAAGAGGTTGCGGCAGATCCTCACGGCCAAGCGAAGCTTTGGGCGGCCGACCGACTCGCAGGCATCCTCGACCCGGCGATCGAGGAGAAGGTTCGCCCGATCTTCAACCTGGGCGACTACGAAACGGCTTGCTTCGCTGCGATGAAGACGGTCGAGGTGGAAGTACGGGCCGCCTCTGGGCTCGACTCCTCACTCGTCGGCGTGGATCTCATGCGGCAGGCGTTCAAGCCCGGCGGCCCGCTGGCGGACCCGGGCGCCCACGGAGGTGAGGTAGTGGCGCTCATGGAACTCTTCGCGGGGTCCATTGGCGCATTCAAGAATCCAGCGAGCCACCGCACAGTTCATTTCAGCGATCCGGTCGAGGCTGCAGAGGTGGTCCAGCTCGCCGATCTGCTGCTGCGTCTACTGAGGCGCGCCCAGCAACGCGGCACCCCCTGACTGCGAAGCTGCCCCAGCCTCCTCGTCGGTGGGCTCGCGGGGTCGTCGACAGTCACCTCCTGCCGTGTCGCTCCCGCGCTACGCTCGCGTCATGACGACCACCGCGCTCGCGACCGTCGACTGGCTGCATCTCGACATCGGGGACCGGCACTTCACCCTGATCCCCATGCCTGGCATCGCCCTGCGCCTCTCCATCGATTCGGTGCCGCGGTGGGACGGCATCCACGAGGAGATGCTGCGGATGCCGGAGCCTGAGACCCGCGTGACTGTCGATCTACTCCCGGACGATCGGGGACGCGCCGATGAGTGCGTCTGGCTGGCGCAGGGTGCTGCGGAAGCGCTCGGCGTGCACGCTTCGCCCCTTACCGCGCTGGAGGTGTTTTCCCTCCAGGCGTTCCTCGGCGGAGGATCGCCCTACGACAGGGTGTCGGTGCCGCGACTCACGGTCCTGCCGGGTGACCCTCCAGGGCTGACCGTGGACGAATCTGGCCGCCTCTACGTCCGCGCCTTCACGGCGACCGCCCACAAGGGCAGCGACGGCAACAGGTGCACGATGACGCACCCCGGCTGACGCACCGGAGGGCCGTTACCCGTCGGCTCCCGCCCTCGATTCCACTAGCCGCGGTCACTGGCCGGACGATTCTCGGCGACCGTTACGCCTACCCTCGGCACGTCCATCGTGATGCCGATGGGTAGCCGAGGGCAGCAGCCGACGGCTCAGACCGTGATCTAGGCTCCGCCCATGGCTACCGACGAACGCCCCATATCCCGCGCAGACTACGAGCGCGTCTACGTCCTGCTCCAGGCCTACCGAGTGCGAGACCTCGACGGCAGTGAACTGCTGTGGGAGATCCTGCATCGAATCCACAAGGACGACCTGGGCGGCAGAGTCTGCGACCCTGAACAAGTCGTCGGAGACGAGGGCATCGCTCGGGAGGCTCAGCATGCTGCCGTCGTACTCGAGGCCCTCATGCACGGGAAGACGACCATCAGCGGCTCAACCCGCCCCGTTCTGGGGATCTGCGGCACTCCAGGGTGCCCCGAACACACACATGGCGCCCTGTGCCCATCGTGCGAGCTGAAGGCCAGCGGTTCGTAAGCACCTAGCGTCTCGCCGGGCGCGCATCCGGGAGCGTGAACCGCTGCCTCCTCAGTTAGGAGGTCGTCAGGAGGTGGGCCCGCGCTAACCTCCCGCCATGACAGAACGCGCGCGCTTCCACGCTGGCGACGGCCGGCACCGATACGTCGGTCCCGCCACGGTCGTACTTCCTGATGGACGCGAAGCCTTGGTCGCCGCGTCTCTGGTGCTGCGCTACGACCCAAGCCGGACAGACAACCGCGAGTCCGATCGAGACAGCACGTGGGCGGGCAGCGTTACGCTCGTCGACGAGACTTCCGACGTCGACCTTGGGGACGCGTTCCCTGGGGTGCTCCGGCTGCCTGACGGTCGCGAGAGCGAGTTCATGGCAACCGGCGGGCTGCGCGAATCGGGCTGTTCAGGGTTGGGCCCGGCCCCCTTCGGGCCTCGGTAACGCGACGCGGCGGAGGGCCGTTGCCCGTCGGCCCCGGCCCTCCTATCCACTAGCCGCGTTCGCACGCCAGGCGGTGGATACGCCTGAGCGCGCGGGCTTTACAGGCCGGTGGCTAGCCACAGAGTACGACGCCGCCGTCCCCGCCTCCCCGCCGTTGCGGCGAGGAGGCGGGGACGGCGGCGTTCGGTCAGGCGGCCTTCGAGTGCTTGCCGGTCAGGAGTCGCATGACCGTCGTGTGGTGCACGCCAAGCTGGGCCGCAATGGACCGGTATGAGGCGCCAGAAGCCTGCAGGCGGCGCGCTTCCGCGATCTGGTCAGCGGTGATTCGTCGTGCTCGATTGACCCGCTTGTCGACGCTCCAGGGCGAGGAGTCCACCGTTGCGGAGCACTCGTCTTCCACATGCAGCCACGTCTTACGTCTGAGGATGAGGCCGATTGCATTCTGCGAGACACCGTACTCGCAAGCCAGTGCGCGTTGAGTCACGTCACCCCCGGCGTACCGCGCCCGAATCTCGCGCACCGTGTCGTCCGTCAGATGCGCACTCCTGCCTCGTGACCCCGCCCGAGGCGTACTGCGCTTCATCGCCAGAGCCGTACCGTGGGAAATGTGGGGATTCCCTTCACCACACTCGGCGAGGAACCGTTCTGCCGTCTCCCTGATGGCCTCGTAGACACCCAGGGCCTGGTTGCACGCCACGCACAAGAGGCCGCGAACCCGCCCGCTCAGATGGTCGTGGTCCACGGCGAGTTGACGTCCAGTCCGGCATACCTTGCCGCACATGGCGCAGCCGCCACCCTGGGCAGCAAGCATTACGTCGTACTCTTCCTCGGTGAGGCCGTAGGTCGAGAGGCTGAAGCGGCGCCGGTACAGGGCCTGCTTCTCCTTGTTGGCCTCACGCCACACCTTGTGGGTTGCGGACCGGCATACCCGGCACTTGCCGCGGTGGCCACCACGTCCGTCTCGCTGGAAGGCCGCAATCGCCTTTAGCTCGCGACAGTTGATGCATGTCTTGTTCTGGATCTCGGTCAAGGGTCCTCATGTGGCGGAGAGCCCATCCGTGCCCGACGACACGGCGGGGTGCGCCTCCCGAGATCCATGGTCATTTGACCGCCTGCAGGTAGCGGTCTCGCACCGGGAGTACCTGACAGCGAGTATCCCATGTCGATTCATTGCTGAGTGCCGCCCCTGGCTGGGCCCCTCGTGTCACAGCCCTGCAACCGTCCTCCCCCCTTCCGTCCCGTCTGCCCTACGGTGTCCCAACTGGCTCAGCCCTGGGGGGACATATGCGCGTTCGCGCGACAGCGGCGACGGCGGCACTGCTTCTGGCCGCACTCACCGCGTGCGGTGACGGAGACGGCGGGGCCGACTCGAAGGCGCCGGCCAAGGCGAAGGCCTCTGCGTCGAAGAAGGTCGACTGCAAGGACCAGAACCTCGATCAAGGCGAGTGGATGAAGTACTGCGCCGATGATGCCGGTGACGGCTCCGGGACTGGCGGGGACGGCAAGGGCGGCGGCGAGGACATGAAGCTCGGCGATACCGCGTCGACGATCGGCTCCCCAAGTCCCGCCGACGGCGGCAACGGCGGCGGCGAGTTGGAGGTGACGCCGACGACCGTCGTGTACCAGAAGGAGGCCATGGGGAGCGTGGCCGCCAACGGCGTGTACGCGATTATCACGGTGAAGGACAAGGCGCCGAACGCGGTGTCGGCTGCGGAGTCCGCTCCGATCGAGGGCGGCGGCTGGCAGTGGCTCGCCCCGGACGGCCAGGCCCTGGACGAGGGCGAGAACGAGGCATCCAGCATCACGCCGAGCGGATTCACGGGCGGCGGGTCAATCCCGGCCGGCGCCTACAAGTGGCGCACGATCGCGTTTGATCTCACCAAGGCGCAGGCAAACGGCGGCGCGATCATGTACACGGACGGCGAGGGTACGACGTTCCGCTGGAAGGTGCCCGCGACAGACTCCGGACCGGAGCTCGCAGCCCTTAAGAAGGGCATGGAGGGCAACTACTGATCCCGCTCATGGGCCCACCGCCACCCACGGTCCTGCGAAGTCCGTCCCTGAGTTCGACGCCGGTGTGATCGTCGAGGGTAGATCGGTGCGCCCAGTGCCGTTCGTCGCGTACTGGTACGTCGCTGCGGTGAGGCCGAGGTTCGCAGCGGCTTCGACGCCGGTCCAGCCGGAACCGCGAGTCAACGATGGCAGCACCGAGGCGTTGAACAACAGTGCGACCCAGTAGAACCCGGCCGTCAGCGGCTGACCGCTGATCGTGGTGGACTTCGGCCCGGCCGAGGAAATGTCGGAGTCCACGTTCGTCGAGGCCAGCAGTGTTCCAGCCGAGCTGTACAGACCTACCGCACTGCCCGCAGTGCAAGCACCTGCGGTCCCGCCACCGCACCCGCCGGGACGGCTCGTACATGGACTGACCGGGATGCGTGGGGGCCTGTCGCGTGGAGCGGGGCAGGCCCCCACTACTTCACGTCCCCGGCGAAGATGGACAGCTCCATATCGACAGACGGCGCCGTCTCGATCTGCAGGTAGGTTGCGTTCTTCGGGAACGCGCACGCCACCTTCGTCTTCGCCGTCCGGCCCGGGCGCAGGGCAGTCAACGGGCCGTCGTCGAGACCCTCGTCGAAGATCTGCTCGCCTTCCTTCGACTCGTCTCCGTAGTGGCACAGAAAGAATGACGTCCCAAGGTCGACTACGGTGTCGCCGCGGTTAACGATCGTCATCGTGAATGCGATGTACTCCGTGTTCCCCGGCGCGGCAATATCGGACGACACGCCTCGCTTGTAGCTGGCCAGGGACAGTTCGACCCCATTCTCGTAGGTGACCGAGTCGACGAGCTTGTAGATCTCCGGCTCTGTGCTCGTGGGTGTCGGCTCCGGCTCCTCCTCAGCCTTGATCGCATTGTCGCTCCCGGTCCCCGCTTCGGACTCGGACGCTGCCGCACTGCCCGACTTCCCATCGCTGTCGCGAGAGTTCGAGACGACCACGCCTGCGGTGACGATCGCCGCGATGGCGAGCACGGCGCCGCCGATGATGAGGGCTTGAGTGTGATTCTTCTTCGCAGACGGCTCGGCCGGCGGGAAGTTCGGCATGGGCGGCGTCGGGTCGTGGCTCATTGGTCCCCCTGCAGTGATGCGATGCGACCTGCATCATCTGGTGCTTGCGCGCCATGAAGGGACAGTGTGCCCGATTCGTAACCCGATTCCGATCCGTCCAACACCTACCAACCCCGAACACGCTTGTGGCCTGCCTCGTTCGGAAGCAGGCCCACATGGTGGGGTGTTCAGTGACCCTTCAGATTCAGGCGGCTGGCGATGCGGCCTCGGCTTCCACCGCCCGCGCGCACCCGGGGCATTCGCGGATGGTGCCGAGGCTGTATCCGGTGGCCAACCAGCCGGTCTTCCCGCAGGCGGCCTCAAGCGGGTCTTCGTACCAGCGCTGGTCGACGGGCCGGCGGGCGCGGTGGTGGGTGCGGCCGTTGACGAAGCGGATGTCGCGGACAGGGAATTGCTCGCCGATCGACAGGGTAGGCGGGGCGGTCACTGGCCTGGGGCTTCCTCGCTGGCCTGGTTGTTGGCGAGGGCCAGCATCCCGGTGAGCACGTGGCCGACCATGGCCGGGGTGTCGGCCCGGTTGATGTAGTCGATGAGGCTGCCCTCCAACAGCTCCAGGCAGCGCAGCTCCCGTCGCTGGTCCAGGTCGCCAGCGGTCTTGGCCTCTCGCTCGACGCGGTCCAGCAGCTCGTCGAGGTATTCGCCGCCGAGGTTTGCGTCGTCGGCGTAGTTGTACAGCTCATCGCGTGCGGTCACGTCAGTCCTCGTTCCAGTACATGCGGTCGTAGCGGGCGGCTTCGGCGGGGGTCTCCTCCCACCAGCGGGGAGGCGGACCCGGCTCGACCAACGGTTCGGGCGTGGAGTGACTAGCGGGCTGATCGGCGGCATTCACGCGTGGTGTCTCCCGTCAGGCGGCGAGGGCGGCAAGAAGGGCGTCGGTCGGTACGTCGGCAGTGAGGCCGAGTTCGTCGAGGCGACCGATGGCGTCGCGGATCATCCGGTCGACCGCCTCGGGGGCGTGGTCTCCGAGCGGGTCGATGAGGATCCACTCGCCCGGGGTGCGCGGATCGGCCTGCTCGGGGTCGATCTCGTCGAGGGTCGGCAGCCGGAACACGTCGACCGTGTACCGGAAGTACGCGTCCGGCTGCTCGGCATTGACGATCAGCGTCGTCCCGAGCTGAACGGTGGAGACGATGCGCGCGGACTGACCGATGCCGATGGTGGCGAGCGCGGCAGCAAGGCGTGCGGCCTCGGCTTCGTTCCTGGCCTGCAGATCGAACAGGTCGCGCTTACAGCCATAGCACTCGCGGAGGAAGGGACCGACGAAGGGGGGCGCTTGCAGGTCTGGTACGTCGTGAAGTTGGTCTATGCGCACCTCGCGTAGCCGCTCGCGAGGAGGTGGCGGGTGCCCTTGTAGGAGTGGAGGCCGGCATAGAGGGCCTCGTCGATGGGGCCGTAAATGGGTACGCGGATCCAGTGGCCGGTGGTGCGGTGCCGTGTCCAGACCTTGAGGGCGTCGCGGCCGGTGGCGGTCCGGTAGGCCTTGGCGACGTGGCGGCCGAACCAGGACTTCTGCCCGTCCTTCAGGTCGCCGCCGCCGATGAGGTCGAGGAAGTCGCCGGTGCGGACGAGCTTTCCGGCATGACTCCCGAGGTCTTTCGGCGCATCGCCCGCGCCGAAGGCGTCGAACGCAAGCGGGAGCCCACCGTCGGCCGCGAAGTCGAAGCCAAGCGCTCAGGTGGGCCCGTCGCGTGACTCCGGACCAGGCGGCGATGGCCGCGTTCCTGCGTGAGCGGTATGCCGAGAAGCTCGCCAATGCCCACACGATGGCCAGGGCGTTCACTCAGGGCATGGGCAGCGATCTCGGTCTCCAGCCAGCCGACGCCGCGCATCAGGCGCGCAGCAGGATCCATGCCGCCGAAGCCCGCACCCGTTTCCTCGACGAGACGGTGATCCCGTACCTGGATACGGCCGGGCCGACGGGCAGGATCGCGGACATCCAGCTGCGGTTGCTGGCCGACGAGCACAAGGGTGCCCGCGGCTACGACGAGGCGTGGCGCCCGTAGCTTCCCGGATTCCGGCCCGACTCCCCCACCTCCGCGGGCAGACTGCGGGTATGGCGATCAGGGTGGGTGTGCAGGCGGACAGCGAGGACGAGTGCGCGGAAGGACTCGCGCAGCTGGTGGACGCCGGCTATCTGCCGGTGATGATGCCTCGGTTCCTGACTGACGGGCGGTGGCTGGCCCGCGCCGTACCCGCACCAACGGCAAAGGCCCCGACCGGAGATGATCCCGGTCGGGGCCCTGCCGTGTCTGGCTGAGCTACGGCTGCATGTCCTCGAGCGTGTCTTCTTGCATCTTCCGCTCGTCGAAATGCCCGTCGTCGTCGAGCCAGCCGAGGTCGCCCATGGCCGCGTTGAGGACGAGCGCGTCGTAGTCGTCTTTCTTCACGTCGTTGCAGGCCGACGGCTTGCCCTTCTCATCGGCCTTGAACTGGGCGGCGAGCGCCTTCTGGCAGTCCTTGACGATGTCGCCGTAGGACGGCCGGGTGAGCCAGAACACCCCGCCGCCGATGGCGACGGCTCCGGCAGTGATGGCGGCAATGACCAGATTCCGGCGTCTTCTCCTCGCGACGGGCATCGGCCCGGGGGTCTGTCCGGGCATGGGCGGCATAGCGGGCGGCGGCGGAGTCTCGAACGTCATGGTCCCCCCAGGTTGGTGCGGAGTCGGGATGCTAGCGGCGGGCATGCCAGTTACGGATGGGTCTGGTTGGACGTTCACCGCTTCGAGACCCGACATGGCGCGGCCCCCGGCGTGACGTCTGCTGGGGGCCGACTGCCGGGCTACAGCGCGCTGTCGAAGGTGACGGGCTTGCCGGGTCGGCGGCCAGGGATGTCGGGAACGCGTCCAGCAGCCCGGACTGCTGCGATGCCGAGCGGGTCGATGGCGGACAGCGGGGTGTGCGGGCGGCGCTTGGACTTGGGGGCGGCGGCGCGGTGGCGGGGGATGGCGACGACGGTCAGGGGAGCGTTCATGGCTGCAGTGTCCTCTCAGCCGCTGGAGTCCTCGGGGAGTCCGTGGCGACTACTGATACTGGCCAGCATTGTCGATGAGCTCTTGGCCGAAGCGTCGATCGGCTGCACTGAAGATGTCGGCGCTGGAGTAGCCAGCGGCGTGGGCTGCGCTGACGGCCTTCTCGAGGCCGGCCGGCTGGCCTTGGCCTGACCGGTCGGCCCTGTATCCGTCGACGACGATGCCGACAGCTACCTCGAGGACGTTGTCGCTGTGCATCTCTTGCTCCTTCGGTTGACACCTGGTTAGAGGCCTTGGGTCTGGGCGAGTTGAGCCGCCTGATCGAGCCGGAGCAGGACGGGCAGCGCGCTGGCCTGTGCCGCATTCCAGGACGGAATCGTTTCGGTGCTGGGGAATTCCCGTCGGATGACGTCGAGGAGGAAGACGCAGGCGTCGTCGGCGGCCCCGCGCGTCGAGGCTTCGAGCCGGATGGCGCGGATGGGGCAGACGGCTCCGTCCTCGTCGAAGATGGCGTCGCGGCACCACGGAACCCGGGCACCCGGCTGTGCACGCTGTGCGGAGCCGCGCAGGAGCTGACGCCTCTCCCGCGCGATGCGGGTGGTGAGGATGGGAGGGGTAGCGGACGGGCGGCCCGGACAGATGGAGAACGCCTTGCATCGGTCGACGCTGCCGGGCAGGCCACCGGGCGCGGCCGGTTCCTCGGCCGGAATCCGATGTCATTGCGCCCACCGGCGCCCGGGCGGGGCTCGCTGATCGGGCAAGAACGGCGTCCCGAGCATGTCTTCTTGCGCCTCGTCGGCGGTTGCCTCGCGGCAGGCCGTGCTGTTGACGTCCCCAGGCGCGATCGGTGGAGGTGCCGTCCGCGCAGGACGACACACCGTGGCATGCGCCCTTCTCTCGGGTGGAGTAGCCGCGCCCGGCCCTCCCTGCCGAACGCCTTGTGCGCTGATAGATTCATGATCCATAGCGGTATTCGCTCATTCATCCGCATATCTTCCCTATTTTCGTCCCTCCGCCTGGTCCTGCTGGTGCTGTCTGCCGACTCGACCAGGTTCCGCGTGCCCGCGCGCGTGTCGAGCGGCAAGGAGTCGATTCCGTGACGATGACCGTTGATGACCTGCGCGCCCTACTGGCGGAGGCGGCGCCGGACGGCGAGGTGGTGGTCCCCGGGGAGGCGTTGGGGCCCGAGAGCGGCACGTTCCGTCCGCTGTTCGAGGACGGGGTGCTGCGGGCGCGCCGCGAGGACGGCGGCGCGGGGGGTGACGGGGACGGTGAGGGCCTGTCGTTCGCCGGGTCGGCGCGCACCGTACTGGCCGAGGAACCGGTGCCCGTGCGGGTGGCGTTCGGGCACAACGGCGCGCCCGAGGTCACCGAGGTGCGGTTGTCGGCGGAGCTGCCGACGCCGGGCACCGCGGCCGACGCACTGGGGCAGCGCCTCGGCATCGAGGGGCCCGCGCTTCCGGACATGCTGCGGGTGACGGAGCTGACGCTGGAGCAGACCGACGGCACCCTGCGACTCACCGGCAGCGGGGAGCACGGCCGCATCGCGGTCGTGCGTCGGCAGGGCACCGGACGGCTGCTGGTCGCCGAAAGCGACGCCGGCTGGCGGGTGCTGTGCGCGGACAGTGCGCTGGACGAGCGGCAGCTCGCCGACCTCGCAAGCGCGGCCGACGGGGTGAGCGTGCCGCGGCTGGCGGCGGGGCTGCCGGCCGGGGCGTGGCTGCTGCTGCCAGGCCCGGCGGGACCGGACGCGCCGCTGCTGGTGCCGGTGCGGCCCGAGCGGCGCGACCGTACGACGGGCACGGCGACGGCGCCGGTACGCAAAGAGGGCCCGGCCGCGTACACCATCGCGCGCAACGGCGTACGCCGTGAACCGCACGCGATCGCCACCGACCGCGGCTTCTACGTCCTTGCGCCCGGCGGGCTGCGCGCGACCTGGGGCCGCTTCGGCGTGACCGGGCCGTCGACGTACGTGCCGGGCCGCAGCTGGTCGGACTTCGGGCTGACGGCGGGCGCATCGGTGTCGGTCGAGTACCGCAATTCACCGCTGACGATCCTGGGCGGGCTGGCCGCGCTGGACGCGTCGCGATACCCGGACTACGAGGCGGTGGCGGGCGGCGTCCTGGTGGTGGACACCGGGACCTTCAGCGGCAGCGCAGTGGCCGCGGCCTTTGTGCCGGCGGCGGGCGGCAAGACCTCGTTCTTCGCGTTCGGGGCGCTGGGTTCGGCCAAGGGCATCGGACTGCCCGCCTTTCAGGTGCGCGGGATCGCCGCCGGTATGGGCTGGCGCAGCAACCTGCGGCTGGCCGGGACCGAAGACCTGGCGGAGTTCCCGTTCCTGAAGGCGCTGGATGACCCGGCGTCGATCGGGATGGACGCGGACGGCAACGCCGACCCGATCGGGGTCCTGGAGAAGCTGACCTCGCCCCCGGTCGGGCAGCCGTGGGTGACGCCCGCCGCTGCGGGTGAGGATCCGTTGTGGCTGGCGGCGGGGCTGGCATTCACCGTGGCGGAGTTCTTCAACGGCAGCGCGATGGCCGTCCTGCAGACCGGTGAAGATCTGACGCTGGCGATGCTGGGCATGGCGGGCATGGAGTTCCCCAAGAAGGCGAACCGCAAGTACGCCAGCGTCGAGATCGCCCTGGAGATCGTCCTCAAACCGAAGGCCGGTGAGCTGTCCTTCAGCGCGGCCCTCACCCCGAACTCGTACGTCATCGACCCGAGCTGCCGGCTGCGCGGCGGGGTCGCGGCGAAGATCTGGTTCGGGCCGAGCCCCAACCGCGGGGACTTCGTGGTCACGGTCGGCGGCTACCACCGCAACTACAAGCAGCCGGACACGTATCCGAGCGTGCCGCGCCTCGGCTTCGACTGGGACCTGTCCGGTGCGGTCACCATCTCCGGCAGTGCCTACCTGGCGCTGACCCCGGCCGCGGTGATGGGCGGCGGCTCGCTGGACGTGCGGTTCCACTCCGGCCCGGTACGGGCGTGGCTGACCGCGGGCGTGGATGTACTGATCCAGTGGAAGCCGTTCTGGTTCGAGGCCGGGTTCCACGTCAGCATCGGCGTGTCCGCCTCCGTCAAGATCCTTTTTGTGCGGATCACGATCACCGTCGAGGTCGGCGCGTCGCTGACGGTGTGGGGGCCGCCGACCGGAGGCCGGGCCAAGATCAAGCTGTGGTTCATCTCGTTCACGATCGGTTTCGGCCGCGACCGGGAGGCGGACAGCAACGCCCTGGACTGGCCGGGCTTTCGCGAGATGCTGCCGCCGGGGGACAACGCGGTCCGTATGCTGCCCGGCGCCGGGCTGATCGCGGACCGCCCGCCGTGGGTCACCGGCACGCGCAGCAGCGATGACGAGGCGTGGCAGGTGTCGTCGGCCGGGTTCGCCTTCTCCACCGACTCCGCCGTGCCGGTCACCGAGCTGTACGTGAACACCGCCACGGGCAGCCCGGTGGAGCGCGGCAGCAAACTCGACATCCGTCCCATGGCGAAGACCGGCCTGACCAGCGTCCAGTGCGTCAGCCTCAGCAAGGACGGCGAGAGCTTCGACATCAGCGACTGGGGCCACGCGCCCTCCAGGGCCGCCGTTCCGCAGGCGCTGTGGGGTGCGGGGAGCAGCAATATGCTGCCCGCGCCCGGCGAGCAGGTCGTACCGGACGAGCTGACCGGTGCGACGCTGATGTCTCCCGGCCCGGACTACGGCAACGACACCGGCTACATCACCGAGCAGACCTTCGCCTTCGACCCCATCGACCCCGACGGCATCCAGCCCCTCGACCCGGACGCCAGCCGGGTCGGGCCGGTGCCGCGGCGGCCCGGCGGGGTGATCCGCACGATCACGGACACCGTCGCCGCATCTGCGCAGAAGACCGCCCGTAGCGAGCTGGCCGCCGCCCTGACCAGCCTGGGCTTCAGCCTGGGAGCGCTGGATGAGGACCTGTCCGCGCACGCGCAGGCGGCCGAGACGGCCTTCACCGCCGAGCCGATGCTCGTCCCCGCTTCCTGACCGGCCCCTTCCTGGCTTCCCGCCCTTCACCGATTGGGGTGACCTCCGCGTGTCCACCACCACGCCTCCCGTGCAGCACCGCACACGGTTCTTCGACCACCGCGTCCCCGCCCTCTACGGCGGCAAGTACACGATCACCACCGATCAGAGCATCAACGGGCTGAACACCGCTCCCACGCTGCCGCCCCGCGAGCAGCGGTTCGACGTGCGCGGGCCCCGGTTCGCCATCGCCGCAACCGATGTGCACGCCTGCTACCCGCTGCCTGGCTCGACCGGCACCTTCGCCCAGGTACTCCCGCACATCACCTTCGACACCCCGGGGGTGCCGTGGCTGTATCCGATGGCCGGACAGGACCCGTCGGTGCCCACGATGGCGCTGATGGTCTTCCGGGCGGGGGAACTGCCCGGCGACCTCAAAGCCATCGGCCTGGCCGACACCTGCACGGTCCTCAACCTGTTGGACGGGCGGTCGGACGAGGGTGAACCGCTGGCTGGCCGGCCGCCACGGATCGATCCGGACACCCTGTTCCGCGACGAGCAGGACCTGGTCTGCCGCAGCATCCATGTGCCGGCAGATCTGTTCGCCGCGCTCGCCCCGCTGCCGGCGGAGATGGGGATGCTGGCGCACGTCCGCGAGGGCGGCCCGCCGGACGCCACTCGCGGTGCCTCACCCGCCCCGGCCGAGGAGGATTTGAAGGCGGTCGTCGTCGCCAACCGCTTCCCCTCCTTCGACGGCGGCCCGTATGTGGTGCACCTGGTCTCGCTGGACGGCTTCGCCGACTGCCTGGGCCCGGACGGCACCGTGCCCGACGGGGGGCTGCGGGTGGTGTCCATGTGGTCGTGGGTGTTCGAGTCCGTGCCGGATGAGGGGCTGGGCTTCGGTGACCTGGCGCAGAAGCTCGTTGCCGACACCGACTTGCTGCGCCTGCGCCCCGAGGCGCCGCCGTCCAACCCGGGGCCGGCCGAGCAGGTGGCCTTGGACCGGCTCGCAGCCGGGGCGACCGCGCTGCCGCAGCGCCTGGCCTCCGGGGAGCGCACATTCGGTTTCTACCGGGGCCCCTTCACCGCCGCCCCCGCGCAGCCACTACCGGACCCGGCCGAGAACGAGGAACGCCTGCACTCGGTCGACGAGGCACTGGTCTACCTCGAACAGCACGGGATCTACGACAACTCCTACGCCTCCGCGTTCGCGCTCGGCCGCGCGCTGGCACTGGCCGACCCCGAATTCCGCACCGCCCTGCTGACCTTCCGCAAGGCCGCCCGCGGTGCGGCCCGGCGCCTGCTCACCCACCCGCAGCTGGCCGGACGTTCGATCGGCGCGGCGACCGCCGGGATGCTGACCGGCACCCCGTCCCGGGACGCCTTCGACCAGTTGCTGGCCGGCGACCGCGGCACCCGGCTCATGACCGCCCTGAACCGGGCCGGCGAGGACATCGCCGCCGGACGCCGCCGCACCCCCGCAGCCCGCAGCGCCACCATGGCCCCGTTGACCGCGGCCGGCCTGCACCAGGCACTGGCCCGCTCCGAGGTCCGCGACGTGCTGCGGCAGGCCACCGCCCTGCAGCTCGACCCCGTACGGGCCTGGCTGGACCGCCTGGTGACCCTGGAAATGGTCCCCTTCGAACACCTGGTGCCAGACGCCGGGATGCTGCCCCAGGACAGCATCCGCTTCTTCTACGTCGACCCCGGATGGATCCGCGCCGCGGTCGACGGGGCACTGAGCATCGGTGTCGGGCAGACCCTGGACGAAGATCTCAACGACCTCGCCCGCGGTATCCAGGACCCGCCCGCGTGCGGGGTGCTGCTGCACTCCGACCTCGTCGAGGGCTGGCCCAAGACCATCTACACCGCCTTCCGCGACGACACCCCCGTCGAACCGATGCGCACCACCCAATGCGGCACGCACATCCTGTTGCACCTCTACCCGCAGGTGATCGACACCTTCACCCTGGCCGAGCCCCCGCAGGGCCTGCACTTCGGCTTCGGCGACCTGGGCACCATCCAGCTGCGGCAGATCTCGGGCGACGAGATCGGCATGCCGCTGCCGGGCGCGGACGGCGAGTTCCCCCGCGACCCGCAGGACGACCGTTTCACCCGGTTCAAGCGGCCCGGCGGCCTCGACGTCCTCAACCTCGGCGGCGCCGGCGACCCCCTGCTGCCCGCCCTGTCCCAGGCCCACGGCTTGGACGTGCCGCTGTCCTCGGCCCAGTTCACCCTGCAAATGGTCAAAGCCCCCCAGTTGCAGACCTTCGCCCGCCCCTGACCGGCACCCGTACTTCTGGAGGACCCGATGCCCTCGCGCAACAGCAACGACCTGGTGGTGCCTGTCGAGGTCTCAGCCCTCGCGGTCAACACCCGCACCCAGAACACCGGAGCCTTCGTCTTCCACCGCTGGCGCACCAACTTCCACCTGCTCGCGGACAACCACATGCCCGCCGAGCCGCCGCCGTTCCAGATCGACCAGTGGCCGCCCGAGGGTGGCACGGGGCGGGGCGTCTACGTCAAATGGACGCTTCCCGAGGCACTGTGCAACGGCCGGCAGGATGACGAGGAAGGCGTCAAGGACTTCCCCTTGGTACCCAACCGCTGGCTGGTGGTCCGCTACCAGGCGGCCTCCCGCACGGTGCGTTCCTGGATCGTGGAAAGCGACCACCTCGGCGAGAACGGCACAGTGTCCTTCCTCGACCCCGAGGCCGACGAGATCGACGCGACCGCTATCGGCCGCCGCCACGACCTGACCGCAAGCAGCCCATGGCGCGAACCGGACGACGCCCGCGCACCGTTCCTGACCGCGGTCGGCTCCGGTGTCCTCACCTTCGCCGCCTACCAGCCCTACAACGAAAACGTCTTCTCCCTCCACGACACCCTTCAGGACGTCCCGGGCGACGACCGGCTCAGCTACTACGTCGCCGGCTGGTACGCCGACCCCGATGCCGACATCCTCACCACCGGTGAGGGCAGCCTGACCGACCTGCTGGATGACCTGGAATGGCTCGCCCCCGGCGCCACCAGCACCGTCAACCGCTCCCTGTTCACCGGCTGCGCCATCGGCGTCGACTGGCAGCCCGACGGCGACATCCCCGACTCCGACATTCCTAAAATCCCCGTGATCACCGACCCCAACAAGCCACCCACAGTGGCGGTCTCCATCGGCAACTCCACCGCCGAGGCCATGGCCGGCCTGCCCGAACAGGCCGACGGCCCGGACTCCCTCAGCACGGACGAGGCCCGCCTGATGCGCGCCTTCGCGCTCGGCACCCTGAACGACCTCGACCGCACCGACGGCGACGAGTTCATCGAACGCACCGCCCATCAGTCCGGCTTCGGCCCGGTCCCGGCCGGCTACACCTGGCGGATCGTCGAGCGCGGCGACCGCACTACGACCGCTTCGCTCCCGCCCGAGGAGCGGGCCAGACAAATCGCCCGCGAACAGGACGTCGTCTCGAAACTCAACCAGGCGCAGGCCGACCACGACGCCGACGTACGCGACCTGGCCGCCGCTCAGGAGCGCCTGTACCTGCTGTGGGCGCTGTCCCGGGCCGAGAAGAAGCCCTCCGCCGAGTTCGAGGAGCGGCTCGCCGACGAACTCAACCCCGGTAATGACCAGGGAGCGGCAGGTCGCGTCAAGAACCTCCAGGGCAAGGTGACCGATAAACGCGCCGTGATCCCGTGGGGCACCACTCCCGACGAGTTGGAGGCGAGCGCCGCCCAGTACGCCGCCGACCAGGGACTGCGGTCCGGTCACGTCCTGCAGCGTGTCCCGCAGCCGTCCTACGAGGAGGCCGCGGACCCCGTCGTGCTGATCCAGGGCGCCCGCCTGAACGCACCGCTGAGCCGCGAGAGCCTCCTGCCCTGCCGCACCCCCGACCGGCTGGTCACCGCCATCGGTACCATCACCGCCGCCTCCGTCCAGCAGGATGTGGACCAGGTCAACACCGCGGGCCTGCCCGAGACCGTATCCGCCCTGCTGACCGAGTTCTTCATCCTCGACCGCGCCCTGCTGGCCGGCGCCGACCTCGACGACCCCGACGCCGTGGACGGCGCGCTGCCCGAGTACGGCACCAAGCCGTGGCGCCAGCCGTGGGAGCCGCTGTTCCTGCAGTGGGCCGTGGACTACACCGCCCTGCCCTACCTCGACGAACAGGGCCCGCACTGGACCTTCGACGGCACCCGCTACAACTGGGACGGCACCGGGGAAGTCCCCGACCATTTCGTCATCGAAGGCCGGCAGACCCTCGCCCCCACCGCCGGACACGACCTCGACGGCAAGATCGCCGTCCACAGCGCCCACCGCGCCGATCTCCCCGACCTGCGAGGACTGCGGGAGGAGATCCGCGAGCTGGACATGCTCTCCCAGCGCCTGGACGGCCTTGGCGCCTTCCTCGCGCAGCGCGACCCCCGCTCCACCGAGTACCCCACCGGGGACATGGGCCGCCTGGTCGGCCACGCCGACCACCACGCCCCGCTTCCCGGTACCGTCCCGCACTTCTCCTGGGAAGAGACGATCTCCTCAACGTTCTTCGAACTGCGCACCGGGCAACTCGCTTTTCGCCAGCTCACGGTGGTCGACCGGTTCGGACGCGCGGTCAACCTCTTCAATCCCGACAGCCCCGGTCACTTCAAGCCGTGCCGGCCCGCGTCGATGATCCCCGACAATCCCGTCAGCGACTCGGACACCCACCGCTTCGTGGAACTCTCCCCCCGCCTGCTCCAGCCCGCCCGCCTCGGCTTCGACTTCCTCAGCGCCGACAGCGACGACGACGTCGACCTCACCCCCGGCACCAACCCCGTCTGCGCCTGGCTCATCAACAACCGCCTGGACCGCACCCTGGCCTGCTACGACCCCACTGGCCGCCCCTGGGGCGAACTGCGCACCATCATGCGCGGCGACGGAAACCGGGCCGTGGTCTGGGCGCCCCTGCCCGGCTCCCCCGTCCTGACGCTGGAAGACCTCCAGGCAGCCTCCCCCCACACCCACGACCTGCTCGCCCCCATCGTCGCAGGCGGTCCCGACACCCTCGAAGCGGTCCGCCAGGCTATCGATGACGCCCTGGCCACCATCGACCCCGAGGGCCCCGACGACACCGGCCTCGGCTTCCTCCTCGGCCGCCCCCTGGCCCTGGTTCGCGCCCGCCTCGACCTTCAGCTCTACGGACCTGCGCGCACCTCCGTGGGCTGGAACGAAGTCCTCGACCCCGACCAGCACGCCCCCGCCATGCCCGACTGGGACTGGATCGTCCGGCTCGGCCTGGCCAACGCCACCGACGACGGCCTGGTCGGCTACGTCCTCAACGAGGACTACGACCACTTCGAAACCCTCACCCAGCCCACCGACACCGCCGACGGCTACTTGCGCTGGATCGCCGAAGACCGCCTCAAACTCGCCTTCACCGGCACCAGCACCGCCACCGTCACCCTGCTCCTCGACCCCCGCGCCGCCGTCCACGCCGTCACCGACATCCTGCCCACCGGCGCCGTGCACGTCCCCCAGCAGTTCGTCGACGACGCCCTGGCTCGGATGGCCATCTGCTTCCGCACCGGCCCCCTGCTGGCCCCTGCTACCACCGACCCGGCAACCGCCGAACCGCTCACGGCCGTCATGCCCCACCCGGCCACCGCCACCGGCACCTGGTCTTGGACCGAACTCACCGAACCCGCAGACCCCGCCGGCCCCAGCGCCTGGCACACCCTGCCCGTCACCGTCCCCGACCCCCACGCCCTCCCCCTGGGCGACCCCGAAATCCGCGCTGGCTTCCTCATCCTCGGCGGCGCCGCCGACGCCACCCGATAAACCCGCCCCCACACCCGAAGGACCCCCTCACATGGCCCTCGTCACCCACACCGTCGCCAGCCCTACCACCCGTACCAGCGAAGACGCCGGAACGGCAGAGTTCGGCGATCACCAGCTCGACTACTCCCTCACCACCGTCCCGCACCCCCTCACCGTCAGCCCCGAAAACACCGTCGAAACCGCCGACCTGATCATCGTGGGCAGCCGGTTCAACGACCCGATCGAAACCAACGAGATCGCCGTACACCTGCCGATCGGCACCGACGCATCCGACCTGGTCCTCGACTACACCGGTTTGCAAGCCTCCACCAACCTCAGCAACTGGACCGCCACTCCTCAACCCGCCCAAAGCCGCATCCTCTTCAAACCCTCAACCGCATCGGGATACGCCACACTCACCCCCGAACAGGGCGTCACCCTCCAGCTCAACAAACTCCGCATCAGCCACCAGGTCGGAACCGCCCCCCTCGGCATCATCCTGAAATGGCGGAAAGCCGGGACCACCGGAGAATTCAAATCCGAAGCACAAGAACTCGGCGTCGGAAAATTCCCCGCAGGGTTCTACCTACGAAACCTCAAAGCCGACGCCAGTTACATCGACAACGGCGACACCGTCACCCTCACCTGGGAACGCTCCACCAACGCCGACTACACCCTGCTGTACGAAGACAAATCCATCGACGTCACCAACTACGGCACCTACACCGTCCACAATGTCACCCGAAATATCATGTTCTATCTTGAGGGTGCCACCCAGCAAGGCACCGGCAGCGCCACCCTCCGCCTCAACACGTACGTCACCGTTCACAAACCCGACCTGACAGTCAACGACATGGTTGTGGAAGGGGACCTCTCCGCGAGCCTGTTCGGACCCGTCAAAACCGGAAGTGTGAGCGGCGGAACCTCAGGCAAGGAATACGCTCCCAAAGCAGACGGCATTTTTATCGTAACAAATAATTCAGGTCGACAAATCAACGTCAGGCTATATCGCGCCGGACAGTCGACCCCGGAATACGACGAGCCGCACGCGACCGGCGTAAAGGCGTCATATTATGTAACAAAGGGAGGGCGCTTCTGGTTGAATACGATGCAGTCAAGTCAAATTCACTTCAATTACATTTTTCTTCCCATCGGAAGTCAACTCCCCTCACCCCTTGGCGAGGTTGGCGACTCATGCTGAATGTTCCTGGATGCAACCCGAGCCAGCATCAGAGCCAGAGCGGCGAGGAAAAGCTGCCTCGGCGGCGCCGCCGACGCCACCCGATAAACCCACCCCCCACACCCGAAGGACCCCCTCACATGGCCCTCGTCACCCACACCGTCGCCAGCCCTACCACCCGTACCAGCGAAGACGCCGGAACGGCAGAGTTCGGCGATCACCAGCTCGACTACTCCCTCACCACCGTCCCGCACCCCCTCACCGTCAGCCCCGAAAACACCGTCGAAACCGCCGACCTGATCATCGTGGGCAGCCGGTTCAACGACCCGATCGAAACCAACGAGATCGCCGTACACCTGCCGATCGGCACCGACGCATCCGACCTGGTCCTCGACTACACCGGTTTGCAAGCCTCCACCAACCTCAGCAACTGGACCGCCACTCCTCAACCCGCCCAAAGCCGCATCCTCTTCAAACCCTCAACCGCATCGGGATACGCCACACTCACCCCCGAACAGGGCGTCACCCTCCAGCTCAACAAACTCCGCATCAGCCACCAGGTCGGAACCGCCCCCCTCGGCATCATCCTGAAATGGCGGAAAGCCGGGACCACCGGAGAATTCAAATCCGAAGCACAAGAACTCGGCGTCGGAAAATTCCCCGCCGGATTCTACCTACGAAACCTCAAAGCCAGCGCCGACCACATCGGCAACGGCGACTCCGTCACCCTTACCTGGGAATGTTCCGCCGGCCCCACCTACACCCTGCTGTACGAGGGCACATCCATCGGCGTCTCCGGCTACAGCGACTTCACCGTCCACAACATCACCCGCAACACGATGTTCTACCTCGAAGGCGCCACCCAACAAGGAACCGGCAGCGCCACCCTCCGCCTCAACACCTACGTCACTGTCAACAAACCCGACCTCGAAGTCGGGAAGCTCGATGTCCATGACGTCACCACAATCATGGGAAGTCGACAACTGCTCGGCGCACTCGCCACCGGACTTGCCAAGGCATTCGAAGTGCCGACAGACGGAATGCTAGAAGTCCTCACCACAAACGGAAGGGTGGGGTTCCAGCTGAACGGTGGAGGCCTCAGCTACATCGGATTTCCAGCGGAAATGGGTCTTTCATGCCATGGGGTCATTCCATTGGAAAAAGGGGTGCGGATCAATCTTACGACCCATGTCCAGGAAGATATTAGAGGCTACGTATGGTGGCGACCATTCGGGAAGGTTCCGCTTGAAGTTTCATGGTGAGGACTGGGTCCAGCCTTGCGGCCACAAAGGGGGGCTTCGGTGTGATGCCGCCCGGCACCTACCGTTCCGAAGGCGGCCCTCTCGGAGCCATTGCGTATTGCTACTAGGGGCGAACCACCGGCTCGGGAGACATCATCAACAACAATCTCGTGACGCCAGCGCGATCGATTACGGTCACGGTGAGAACCGGGGAATTGTTCACCTCGGAGGACTGCGGAGTCTGGAAGCCTGTCGGGTAGGAGCCGTCGGCGCGCGCTCGATGTGGCGGATCAGTGAGGCTCCAGGCCGGGTTGGGATCCCGGCCCACCGGAATCTCAGCTGCACAATTCGGGGCTGATCGGAGCAGCTGGCGAACACACTGCAAGTGCCCGTCCCGCTGGTGTTGCTGAGGGGCGGGCACTTGCGCAGATTGACGCGTATTTGGCCCTGGTCCCCGCCTGCCCCCGGCCAGGAACAGGATCGGGGGCAGGCGGGGACGGTTCAGGCTCGGTCAGTGGTGGAAGTGGCGGCGGCCCCAGGAGGCGTCGTCGATGAAGCGGCCGTGGTCGTTGCGCAGGGTGGCCCTGTCGTGGTCGTTGTTCCACACGTAAGCGCGGCGGTCCTGGAACAGGTCGGTGCGACTGTCGCGGCCGAGGCCGGTGTGGACCCGGACCGTTGAGCGGCCGCCCAGGCGGTAGTGGTCGAAGGTGTAGGTGTGGCCGTCCGCGTCGGAGAGGGTCCAGCCGTCCAGATTCACGCTGCGGCGGGTGTTGTTGGTGATCTCCACCCACTCCTGGTTCAGGGAGCGGTTGGAGCGGTCGTCCCAGCCCGGGGAGTCGTACTGCACCCGGCTGATCTCCACCGCCTGGCGGTGCGGGCGCGGGTCCGCGGCGGATGCCGGGACCGCAATCGCGGCAGTGATGGCAGCAGCACTCAGCGCGGCGGCGGTCAGACGACGGGCAGACGTGGATACGGTCACAGGAATCCCCCTGCATTGTGCGGGCACAACCTCAAAACGCCCTGGTGGGAGTCGGGTTGTGCGGTGTGCAAGTGGCGGCCGGCCGGCCGCGCATTCACACCCTGCCCTCCGACCCGTCGGGATGTGAACGTCATCCGGGGTGCGTTACCGATCAACCGCACCGCCGTGACACTTGGCTGCAACAGCCATCCATTTCACCGGTGTACGAAGTTGACGCGGGCCCGACCTCAGCAGCCTTGCAGCAGTAGCCATCAGGCACTGACCGCCAGGTACCGCCACCCCACCAAACAGCTGGCCGTCACCCGAAAGTGAGTAACAGCCCCTGGGCCGCGCGCACCTTCTGGTTCGACGCGGCTTCCAGGGCCCGGACGATGAGTCGGCGCAGTGTGACCCGCCGGGCCGAGATCAGGGCTGGTAGAAGCCGCGATCGGGGTTGCGGGCTGGGCGTCGTCGAACGTCGTCACAGGGTGGCTGACCACCGGCCGCGGGAGAGAGTGGTCTCGCCGGCGGGGGTGATCGTGACAGCGGCGCCGTAGACGGGTAGTTCGCCAACGGTGTTGAGGCGGTCGCGGATCTCCTCCAGCAGGTCCCACAGGCGGCGTGGGCCGCCCTGGTGGACCATCGGTGACTGGCGTGGGCCGTCGGCGTGGGCTCGTGCCCAGGAGCCGTCGGGGTGCGCCATCCAGACGGTGCGCCCTCCGCTGTCGCCGCGCTGGGTGCGGTGCTCGATACCGGGGGCTGTAAGTTCCAGCATCGAGCGCACGGCCCAGGAGTCCGGTACGTACAGCAGTGGATACCGGCTGGTCATGACGTCGTCGCCGTCGCCGTCCGACGCCTTCCACACCGCGGCCGCCGGGGTGGTGTCGTCGTAGTCGTCGCCGTGACGGGTGCTCATGAACGAGGCCCCGTCATAGGCGATGTGCCCGCGGGCGCCACCGTCCGGTGTCTTGTCGGCGACGAGGATCAGCCCGGTGCCGGTGATGGTCGTGACCAGCCGCCCGCCGGGGCGCAGCGCGTGAAGCCAGGCGGCGGGGACGGGCCGGACCGACACGGTGGAGACAATGCGGTCGAACTGTCCGGGAAGAGGCGCCTGGGTGAGATCGCAGACAGAAGTGTGCGGGTGCAGTCCGATGGCGGCCAGCCGGCCGGCCGCAACCTTCACGAGGTAGGGGTCGACGTCCACGCTCGTCACCCACTGGGCGCCGAGCCGGTGGCAGGCCAGGGCGGTGCCGTATCCGGTGCCGGTCGTCACCAGCGTGTGGGAGCCGTCGCCGAGCATCGCGTGCCGGTACATGGTCACCATCAGGGTGGGCAGGGTCGAGGACGAGGTCGGCCTGCCCGAGGCGATCGTCCCCGGTACGGCGTGGTCGGCATGCAGCGGACCGACCCGGGTCACCAGCGTGGCGTCGCTGTAGGCGCTCCCCAGCCATGCGAGGGGGTCGGCGGCGCCGTCGCGGACCGTCCTGCCGCTGGCCGTCCGCTCCCACCAGCGTGGCACGAAAAGATGCCGCGGGACGCCGGCGAGGGGTTTCCACCACCGGGACTCCGGCCGGCACACGGCGTCGGCCAGGCCACGCGCACGAGCCTGCCAGTCCACGCCCACGCCCACAGTCCCGGTCATCTGCTCCTCCTGCTGCTCATGGTTGGCGGGCGTCAGCCGTCCGACGGGCTGCACGTGTCGCCGGAACTCGGCTGGCAGGTGTCGTCGTTCGGCGAGCAGTCCGGATCACAGGGAGCAGCATCGGCCCGGCGCGGGACACGCGCGGTCGCCCGCACCCACGCGTCGCCGGACAGGACCGAGGTGAGGCTCGTATCCCGGATGCTGCCCGCGGTCAGGAACCGCCCGAGCTCGCACACTGCCACCTGGCCGTCCGGGAGGATCGCCGCCCTGCCGTCGCCGCACCGCCCGCACAGCGACGACACCGACGGCAGCGCGGTGCGGGCGGCGTTGCGGGGCTGGTCGCGCTCGCGATCCAGTACGGGCACATGCGCACCGTCCTGGACGCCCGGACATCCAGCGGCTACAGCTCCCGCAGCCGCGGCGGCATGCACTCCGTCCTCGACGTCGAGACAGCCCTGGCCGCCGCGGACACGGCTGCCCACTTGCGTGACCGCGTCGCTGCTGGAGAGAAGATCTCCGGTCCAGCCGCCCGCCGGGCTATCACCGCTGCGGCGACGACTCCGCGGTTCGAGGGCCGCATCGTCCCCAAGACATTCGCGAAGAAAGCCGCCAAATTCCTCGCTCGGGACGGCGTCGTCCTCTACGACAACCCGGACGCGTTTGTGATCTGCGCGTTCAAGCACGACAACGCGCTCTGCGAGCCTGAGCCGGGGGCGACCGCGCCGAGGCAGTACGACTGCAAGGAGGGCTGCGGCAATGCAGTCCGCACCGACACCCACGCCCGTCAGCTGCGGGAGAAGGCCGACGAGGTCGATCGCGGGGCCGCCTTCGTCCCGGAGAAGCTCGCCAATCGGATGCGCCGCAATGCCGAAAATCTTCGCAAGAGGGCCGATGCCCATGACGCCACCGCTCAGACCGCCAAGGCCCTGACATGACCCAGCAGCCGCAGGACGAACGGACCCGCATCCGTGAGGCGATGGACCGGCTGCTGGCCGGACAGGCCACATCCTCGAACGGCAGCTTCACTGCCGCCGCCCTCGCTGCTGAGGCCGGTGTTCACCGCATGGCCCTCTACAAGCGGCACGCGGACCTGAAGAACGAGTTCGAAGAGCGCGTCCGCACGGAGACCCGGCAGGTCCCGGAGACCGAGAAGCGGCTACGGGAGACCGTCACGAAGCTCAAGAAGACCATCGCCAACCAGAACGAAGAGCTCGAAAAGCTCCGTCAGTTGGTGACCAACCTGACGCTGGCCAGCGCAGTTCTCACCCATAAAGAAGGCTCACCCGCAGAATCCGCCCCCATGTCCGTGCCCGACAACGTCGTCCCGTTCCGCCCTCCCACCACCTGAGCATGATCGAACAAGCGGTTGAGCATGCAGAGTCGTACGCGATTGCGCATGAGGAAGTCGTACGCGACTGGGGACGTTGAGTGGTGCGTGCCCGGGCGGGAATGGCGCGGGACCAGGGTCCCGGTCTGCCCCGGGCTCTCCTGGTCCCACTTCCCGCCGCCCACGGCCACGGGCTCTGCATTCCACGATAGGCCGCCGCCGGCCGCCTCGTGTCTTTCAGGCGGCTGACGGCTGCGGGTCATGGACGGCGGCGAGGGCCCGCAGGTGGGTGGCCACAGCGTCCGGGCCGAGGGCCGCGAGGGCCCAGAGGGCGGTGAGGCGGCGGCCGGAGGACCAGAAATTGGCACTCGGCGGATGGAACGGGATTTCCCTGTCAAGTTCTGCGTGTTGAAATTCCATGACTCGCTCGATGGAGACCTGACCCCCGCTGCCGACTCCGTGGACACGGAAATCAAGGCATTGACCGGCTGAGTGCAGGCACCAGCGGCAAGAGTCCAGAAATCGACCACTCAGACGGTGGCATCCTGCTGTTCCAGCCATTTGATAATCAGCTGGTTTGTTTCCTCAGGCATTTCCTCCTGGATCCAGTGCCCGCAGTCCAGGCCGACAACTTCCACGTTGGGCACGAACTCTGCAAGGTTTTCGAGCCTCGGGATCGCGAAGTCCTGGTCGCCGTAGATCATGAGGGCGGGCTGCTGGATGATCGGGTCCGCGTCCGCCAGCTGGTGCCAGTTACGGTCGAGGTTCCTGTACCAGTTGATGCCGCCGGTGAATCCCGACGTCTCGAACCCGGAGATGTATACGGCCAGGTCGCTGTCGCTCATGATGGGCTCACCGGGGGGTGTTTCCGCCTTGGCGAGATTGATAAATGCCATGCCCGGCTCAGGGGGTGCAGGGGGCACGTTCTTCCGGTAGAGGTTGCGGATGAACTGGGAGGTGTTGGCATCGAACACGGCGTCCGCAACGCCCGGCTGTCGATTGAAGTGGACGAAGTAGAAGTCGCCGCCGAGGAACTGTTCCATGACCTCGATCCACGGCGTTTCACCGCGCACCTGGTAAGGCAAGGACAGGTTGATCACCTTGTTCACACGGTTGGGGTGCAGCAGGGTCAGTCCCCAGACGACGAACGCACCCCAGTCATGGCCGACGAAGGTGGCGTCTTCGTATCCGTAGTGGTCGAGGAGCGCGACGAGGTCGCCCGACAGGTGCTCGATGTCGTAGTCGGTCACTTCGGCCGGGCGGGATGAGTTGCCGTAACCCCGCTGGTTCGGTGCGATGACGTGGTAGCCGGCTTCGGCGAGGACGGGCATCAGATGACGCCAGGAGTACGCGTGCTCCGGCCAGCCGTGGCAGAGAACGATGGGCTTTCCCTTGTTCTCTCGTCCTGCTTCGAAGACTTCGAGTTCCACGCCGTTGACCGGAACAATGGTGGGCTTGGGGAAATCGCTAGAATTGGTCATCGTGTTTCCTTATTGCCTTTCGGGGTGATTGGGCTTAGAGCTCGTAACACGATCTTGTTGAGGTGTCCTGGTCGGGCGTGACCGATGTGACGATTCGGCCGTTCGGGAGAGTGTGAGTACTCGGCCATGGATGGTGGATGACGACTTGTGGATGCTGATCGAGCCGCTGTTGCCGCCCTGGCCTGAGCGATCACCGGGGCCTCGGCCGGTGGCGGACCGGCTGTGTCTGCAGGGCATCCTGTACGTGCTCTGCAACGACATTGCCTGGCAACTGCTGCCGCTGGAGCTGGGGTTCGGCTCGGGTCAGACCTGCTGGCGGCGTCTGGAGCGGTGGCAGCAGGCCGGGGTCTTCGACCGGCTGCACCGCATTCTGCGCGCCGAGCTGAATGCGGCCGGCGAACTCGACTGGTCCCGCGCGTGTGTGGACGGCTCCCACATCCGTGCGAAAAAGGGGGAGCCGACACCGGTCCGTCACCGGTCGACCGGCGGAAGACGGGCAGCAAGCATCACTTGATCTGCGACGGCCGCGGCACCCCGCTCAAAGTCATCACCACCGCGGCGAACGTCAACGACGTCACCCAGACCCTCGCCCTGGTCGACGGCATCCCGCCCGTGGCCGGGCGTCCCGGCCGGCCACGCCGCCGCCCCGATTCGCTGCTCGGTGACAAGGGCTACGACTCCAACCCCCACCGCGAGGAGCTGCGCAAGCGCCGGATCCTGCCGGTCATTTCCCGCAAGGGCGCCCCGAATATCAAGGGCCTGGGCAAGCTCCGTTACGTCGTGGAGCAGACCTTTGCCCTGCTCCACCAGTTCAAGCGCCTCGCCGTCCGCTGGGAACGCCGAACCGAACTCCACGACGCCTTCGTCTCATTGGCCTGCGGCCTCATCTGCTGGAGGCGGCTGAAGAAGCACCGATCATGATCGTGTCACGAGCTTTTGGCTACAGCTCACACCACTCACCCAGAGGGCCGGCCGCCCGCGTCTTGATGAAGTCGTGCACCAGGTCCCAGGCCCGATCGATATCCAGGACAAAGTCGCCCGTGAACGCAGCGAGGTCGTCCATGATCGGGACTTCGACCTCGGCACCCGAGGGCACGGTGCCGTCTCCTGCGAGCAGAGACATCCGCTCGGTGTCACGCATCAGATGGACGACCGCGTGATCATCTCGGAAGGCCAGGATCAGCACCGGGAACTCCCTGTCCGGCGACCGAACCTCGACGTATCCCTGACCACGGGAACGCAGGTCGTTGAAGCGGTCTGACAGATCCTTCACCTCTGAACATCTCTCAACCGGATGGAACAATCCCGATTCCGGCGACGTCGCCGCCCACACCACGCTCATCCAGCCCCTCTTGCCCACACAGGCCATCGCCCACGATCCAGGCCACGCTCCCACGCTCTACCACGACACGACTACGGGGACTGGGTCGCATGATCGTGTTACGAGCTCTTAGGTGAAGTTCCCGAAGAGTTCGGGCTGTCTGTTGAATCATGAACTCTTTGCGCGGGGGACCTGTGCGGAATGAAAGTCTGACACTGAGATCGCCGAGACGCGAGACGACGGTTACGCTTCGTGACAGCGCCTTCTTGGGGCTCCCTATGAGCCTCCGCGGGCCTTGATGCCCTTGATCTGCGCGTTGACCGAGCGGTCGATCATGATGGCCGCTCGGACCTTGCCATCGACGCCACCATCCGCTCCAAGCGGGCCAGCCGCGTCTTCTCGGTACGGGCGGTGACCAGGCCGAGGTAGAGGGTGAACTGGTCGGACTTGCCGAGCATGTCGTAGAACACCCGCGCTGCAGGGTTCGCGTCGAGGGCTTCGATAAGATCCGGTGGTGCGGTGGCGTTCTTCTGCGAGGCGTATGCCGTCTCCCAGCGGCCGTCCGCCCGCGCCGCCTCGACCTCGGCCAGGCCGCGGGGGCGCATCCGGCCTGCCGCGATCAGGGCCTCGGCCTTGTCGACGTTCACCTGCGACCAGGCGGAGCGGGGGCGGCGGGGTGTCGTGCGCTGCAGAAAGTACGAGTCGTCGAAGCCTCGCCGCTGACCGTCGATCCAGCCAAAGCAGAGCACCGTGTCGACCATCTCTTCCCAGGTGAGCGACGGGATGCCGGTATGCTTCTTGGCGATCTTCACCCAGAGCGCGGCCTTCTCCCCGTGATGCTCTTCGAGCCACGCCTCCAGCTCGGCCGGGCTCGCGGGGACAAGGATCTCGACGCCGTCCTCGTGTTTCTGCATAAACCGCAGACTAGAGGCCATATAGGACAGATAGTGACCTACTAAAGCGAGCCGCTCAGGCGAGCTGACCGGTTCACTACTTGGCGAGCTTCGCCCTGCTTGGACTACGTCCGCGAGTTCAACACGGCCCTCGCCCCGTGGCAGCGCGAGCCGGCCGTCCGCGACTTCACCCACCGGACCCGCAAGGAACTCGGCGTCGCAGCGTGAAGCACCGCCGGGCGGAACGTACTCAGCCGCAGGCGGGCGGCCGGGGCTGAGTGGGCAGGACATGCACCACCGGATCCGGGTCGATCAGTTGCTTGCGGAGCTGCCGGGCATAGGTGACAGGGGCTGAAGGGGCCGAATACAGAAGCGGCGTCAAGACACGCGTCCGGTCTGCAGCAAGTGAATTCTCCGGACAACGACTGAGACCGTCCGAGAACCGCATGCATCGAATACCTCGACCGCACTCTTCCTTCAGAGGAGAACGGGCAGGGGGCGTCGGGCAGAGACCTTCACCCGCTCGGGACGGACGGCATGTTGACCCCCTCCAGAGCCCTCCGCACGGAGTCCCTCAACCTGAACACATGAACTTGACAGGGAAGCTGCCGTGACCGCGTGTCGGCCCGGCCTGGGTGTAGCAGTGCGAGAGGCAGGTGAGCTGGCACCGGGCCGTGATCTCCAGCGACAGGAACCGCAGCATGGTGGGGACCTCTGCAGTGGTCGTCATGACGCGATCGTAGGTGTCGGAAGGGGTAACTCGTCTGGTTTTGGGACTACTTGATGAGTGGGGACGAAGGCTGTCAACGGTCACGTAATCGCCAGCGTCAGCTTCCCCACTCAAATGTTCGAGCGACACACCATCGGACTCCACCCGATCGACGGCGACTGCGCTCAGGTGCCGAAACAGGTCCTCAACACTCTGCGATAAGCACGTCGATCATGCTCCCCGATCACACATAGTCCTGTGGGTCGCGACGCGCGCAAGGGCAGGGAACGTCACGTGACCCGCCAGAACCGAGGGAACTTGATCGCTTGTGGCCAACTCGGGTGTTCAGCCTTGAGAGATCGTGACCCGCCACAGGGAAAGGGGTTCGCCGCGAAAGCCTGGTCCAGGCATGATTCCCTCCGTGCAGGAGGACGAGAACCATCGCGGGCCCACACGGTACACGCTGACGGAGACCGAGCATGGCCATGCCTGGGGAGTCTGCGTCGAGGCGGAGGGGCTGTTCGGGGAACCACGGCGTGGGACGTACGAACTGCTCGACTGGGTCCCGGTCGGCGAGGTGCGGGACTGGGTAGGCAGCCGGGTGTGGCTGGTGCCGGACGACAAGGGACTCGAACCTTGGCTGCTGGAGGACGCGGAGAGTTCAGGGCAGTTCCCCGGAACAGACAGTCTGCTGCTCACCGGTCTGGACGACTACGAAGGCCCGCCCGAGGGCCACAGGGGCTCCGTCCGAGTGCACGACGGCCATCGATGGCTGGGCTCGTGCCGGGAATTTGCCCGCGTCCTGCCACCCGAGCAGGTGGCACCCCCGCTCGTCCTGAGGGGACTCACCCCGAGTGATCAGCTCAGGGCGGCACTGCTGAAGGGCACCCGGCGGGCGCTGGATCTCGAGGAGGCCGCCCTCGAGATATGGGACGACCAGGGCGAACCCCTCACGGAACGACTGCTGTGGACCAGAGTCACCGCCTGGCAACCGTCCTCCAACGGGACGGACCTGATCGACTTGGAGCTCGAAGGAAAGCTCTTCACGCCCGTCCCCGAATACGCCCGGCCCATCTGGGAACGGTGGCTCGCCGGGCCACCGAACACCCTGGGCGCCTGGGCCTGCCTCGACACCCGGCGCCGCGGGGCCTGGCTCGATCTCGTCCGGGAGCGGGCCTGCCAGCGCGCCCACCGTGGCCGGCCGGATCGTCACGCCAACGAACTCGACGGTCGGTACATCACCGACGAACCGGGCCTCTACCTGGCGCTCGGCGAGGCGGTGAACGGACCGGGCGGCTACTTCGGTGGCTGCCTGGACGCCCTCGACGACTGCCTGGGCGGCACCTTCGGTTACACCGCCCCCGCAACCCTGCTTTGGCGAGACGCCGTCACCGCACGCGAGCACCTGTCCAAGACCTTGACACCGGACGGCCAGCCCTACGACCTGTTCGCCGAGGTCCTCAACGTCCTGGCCGAGGGCGACATGCACGTCACCCTTGCGTGAGCTGTACTCCGCCACAAGTGCGCCGCGACGCGTCGGCCAGAGAACATCACGTGATCGTCGCCAGAGCCGAATTACGTGACGTTCCACAAAGGCGTCCCCATGCCTGCTCCGCGTGCGGCCGGCCGACTGCTCAGCCCTGCGGCTGTGGGAGCTGGCCGGGCTCCAGTGCCTGACCTGAGCAGATTCCACACGATGCAACTCCCGGGCCCGGCCGCTGGCGTAGACGGGTGGGACGGTCCGGGCGAGGTGGAGGATCCGACGACTTGATGGGGACTGCGTTGTCGGTGGGCCCTCAGGATGGGTGGCATGGCGATCAAAGAAGTAGCGCGTCACACCGTTGCGGAAGAGCGGATCGAGCAGGCTCTTGAGGAGATGTGGGGTCGGGCCTTCGGCCGGTGGCACGAGATGCGCTACGGCGATATGCCGCTGCGGCGAGGTCTGAGGGAACTCGGCGGGGAGCTGGCCGATCACGTCGCCGCGCGCACCGTCCGCGACCCGGCCCTGTGTACGCCCGACTCGCGCACCGCCCTGATCACAGCTGCGGAGTGCGCACTGGGCGTGCTGAGCCTCGCGTGCTTCCCCGACGGCGACTTCCTGGTTCCGCTCCCGCTCGTGACGGAGACCCTCAGCAGCGAGGAGCTTCACTACGAGGAGGAGTGGGAGCCGCCTGACCCGGTGACTACGGCACGGACGTGGACCGATGCGTTTGCGTGGGCCGTGATCAGCGGCCTGATATGGGACCGGGACCGGGTGATCGGCCCCCTGCTGCGCGAGGACTATGCGCCCGCCATCCGTGACGGCGTTCCGTACTCGAAGCGGGAGTCGGTGTCGGACCCGGCCGATCTCGCCGAGATGGACGCCCTGTGCGGCTACCTGAATGTCGTCCAGGGACGCTATCCCGGCGCACTTCCGGGGCCGGTACCGCTGGGCAAGCCGGATGCTGCCGAGCGGGCGCGCACGGCCGAACAGCTCGATGCGGCCGGGACACTGACTGGGGACCAGCGGCTGTTGCGCGTTCTCCTCGACGATGACCAGGCGGCGTTCGAGCGGGCTCTTGAGGAACGACTCGTGGCGCACCGCGAGAGCGTCGGCGCCGACCCGGCTGCCCAGACTCTGCTTCCGGCGGGGGCCGTCACGCTGGCCGCCGTCGCCTGTCTTGCGCACGGCTGGCAATTGGGCATCCGGTCCGCCTATCTGCCCGATACGCTGCTGACTGCCCCGCAGCAGTAAGCGGCCGCCGGGCCGCCACCGCAGCCGAGTGGGCGCCTCCGTCAGGCGGGCTGAGCACGGGCGTGCCTTCCCGCCGCGCGCTGCGAACGCGGGCCTACTCGGTGACCATCAAAGGATCATTGGCGACGTTCCCGCGGTCGCACCGATTGTCAGTGATGGCAACAAATGAGTCTGGTCCGTCACCACGGGGGGAGTGACGGACCAGACGTGAGGTCCACGATGGCACAAGTCGCCTTCGGACAGCGCGGCTTCACTGTGCGAGGTCGGGATTCCAACGGCCGAATCGGGCCAGCAGCTGTCGCACCGCGCCCTCGTCCAGGCCCAACGCGGTGGCGGCCCACTCGGGATCCTGCCGGGCCTCGCGGGCCGGCCAAGTACGCGGACTGCATCGCGATCACCTCAAGGCGGCGGCCCCAGCACAGCCGCCAGCGGCGAACGAGGCATCGGAGGCGCGCCCGCGTGACCTGGCATGCGCAGGAGCCATCGGCAGGTGACCGGATCCCGCGCCCACCCTTGTCCGGCGTCAACGCCGACTCCATTCTGGTCAACAAACAGGCACTCGGGGTCTCAGGGGGGCATGTGGCAACCGGAACTGGACGAGGTACGGCTCAGCGCATGCTGAGAGTACGGATGGTCCTGACGTGCAGTCTCCTCGGACTCGGGCTGTTGGTTCTGATCGCGTCCACACCGTTCGTGCTGGCTGCAGTGGCTCCCGCGGACACCGACTGGGGGAAGCTCAGTGACATCAGCCAGGCTTACGGAGCCGTGTCCGTGGTGCTCTCAGCCGTTGCACTGGTCGGAGTCGCTCTCTCGCTCATCTACCAGGTCCGTCAAGCCCGTACGAGCAACGAGCAGGCCATCAGAGACAGCCACCTGCAGCTCGCGGCACTCGCACTGAGCGACCCGGCTCTGCTCCAGGCATGGTCACCGCCCGTCGCACCCGTCACCCTGAAACGGCATCAACAGCACCTGATCACGTCACTCGCTCTCGGCGAGTGGCTGCAGCGCTTCCGCATCGGCCATCTGTCCGTCGAAAAACTCTCGGTGAAGCTCGACGGACACTTCGGCGGTGAGATTGCGCGCGAACAGTGGGAACGTGAAGGGCCTGGCTGGCGCCGCACCATGGAAGCCGGTGACCGCCGCGACCGCGTGTTCGTTCGCCTGGTGGATGAGCGCTACCAGACGGCTGTGGCTGCGGGCCGGCCGCGGGCCGTCATCGAGTTCCAAGACCGACCGGACAGGCGCCGACGGTTCCCACTCACGCGGCCACGCCCGGGTGCACATCGCTGACGTGCAGCCTTAGCGATTCGGATCGCGAAATGCCTCGCAACGGCCGTAGCAGACAGGGCCGCGAGGTTCGCTTCTGTCTGACGCGAGTGCTGACCGCTTTCGGGATTTGCAGTATGTGCCGTTCTGTCTCGCTCTACAGTGCTGACCACACAGTTCACGGGGGCGAGTTCGGGGGCATCACAAGGCCATGGCGCGTGTGGTGGGAGTGCATGGCATCGGCAAGCAGACACTCGGAGAAGAGACACTGCGCCAGCAGTGGTTACCGACACTCAACGACGGGCTCACCCGCGCCGGCTCGGCCGCCCGCCTTGTCGAGCCGGACATGGAGATCGGCTTCTACGGCGATCTCTTCCGCCCCGAGGGAGAGTTCCTGGCGGTCGGCAACCCGCCCTACACCACCGCCGACGTAGCAGAAGGCCTTGAACGAGACCTGCTGCTCGCCTGGTGGAAGGCGGCCGCCGACAGCGATCCGGGCGTGGTGCCTCCCGGCGCGGACACGCTCGTGTCCACCCCGCGGTCGGTGCAGGCGGCGCTGAGAGCGCTGTCCGGGTCGCGGTTCTTCGCCGGAGTGGCACTACGGGCGATGGTGTTCGACCTGAAGCAGGTGAGCCGCTACCTCACCGACCCCGACCTGCGTGCCCGGGCCTTGGCCCGGGTCGTCGAGCGGATCGGTGACGACACCCGGGTGGTCGTGGCTCATTCGTTGGGCTCGGTCGTCGCCTACGAGGCACTGTGCGCGCGGCCCGGGCACCGGGTGCGAGCCCTGGTGACGATCGGGTCGCCGCTGGGCATCGAGAATCTGATCCTTCCCCGCTTGCAGCCAGCGCCGCTTGGTCTCGGCGGGCAGTTGCGCGGGCTGTGGCCCGGCGGTGACGGCCTGGTGTGGACGAACCTGGCCGACGCGGGGGACGTGGTCGCCCTGGTGAAGGATCTGCGGCCCGCTTTCGGGGACCGGGTGCGCTGCGCGGTGGTCCACAACGGTGCGCAGGCGCATGACGCGACGGCCTATCTGACGGACAAGCTGTGCGGGCAGGCGATCGCGGACGGCCTGGCGTGAGCGGCACCGACGGCAGCGAGCCGTCTGAGGGCGAGGGGCCGCGCCGCTATCTGATCGCCACTGCGGTGTCGCGCTACCCCAAGTGTGCGGACTGGGACCGGCCCGGACTCGTCCGGGCCCGTGAGCAGGTCGTCGAACTGTTCACGCAGCAGCTCGGCTACCGGCACGAGAGCGCTCTTGGTCTCGACCCGACCGTGCAGCAGTTGCGTGAGCACCTGCGTGCCTTCTGTACCTCGGCCGAGCGCCGTGAGGACGACCTTGTCGTCATCTATGTGTCGGGCCATGGGGAGGTCCTCGAGGACGGTGGGGAGCATGTGCTGCTGATGTCAGACACCGACCCTGTCGACGTGCCCTTCACGTCGTTGCCGACCGCGGACCTGGTGCGGGTGATTCGCGGCACCCGCGTCCGCCGACTCCTGCTCATCCTGGACACCTGCTACTCCGGCCAGGGCGGCAACGAACTCGCCGCCAAAGCCCTCGAACGCCTCGGCACCCAATGGGCGCAGAGTACGACCGGTACCGGGCTGGTGATCGTGTCGTCCGCTCAACCCCACCAGCAGGCCAAGGCAGGTCTGTTCCCGGAACTGCTCAGCCAAGCCGTGACCAGCAGGGCCACCGCCGGGCACGGGCCGACACATCTGTCAGTGTCCGCCGTGGTGCAGCAGATGAACGGACACCCGGACAAGCCCGCCTACCAGCACATCAGCCTGTCCTTGCTCGGGCTGACCGGCGAGCCGCCCGACTTCCTCACCAACCCGCGGCACAACGTCCGCCTCACCGACGTCGACCTCGCCCTGCAGGACGCCGCCGAGTTCGATGCCTACGCCCGCCGCCGGGATACCGAGTTCACCACCCGTCTGCTGGTGCGCGCCATGGGCTACCACGGGGACGGCGCGCACGGCTGGTGGTTCTGCGGCCGCCACCAGGTCCTTGCCGAACTCGCCGACTGGCTCAACTGGAAAGACCCCCTCCGCACGACCGGGCATCCTGTTCCTGAGGCCGGGGTGGGTGACGTCGTGCGGGTCGTCACGGCCGGACCAGGCTCGGGCAAGACGGCCGTCCTCGGCCTGATCTCCGCCCTTGCCCTGCCCGAGCGCCGCCGCACCGTGCCCGTCGACACTCTGGGGCTCGACGAGAAGATGATCCCCGGCGAAGGCAGCATCGACGTCGTCATGTATGCCCAGAACCTCACCAACAGCGAAGTCCTGGGAGGACTCGCCGCCGCCGTCGGCCTCAAATCCACGCGGGTCGGTGATCTCCTCGAAGGACTGAAACAGCGGAACGGCAAGAGCCAGCGCCCGTTCACCGTCCTCATCGACGCCCTCGACGAGGCCGCCACTCCCGACACCTTGTGCTCACAGATCATCCGCCCCCTCATCGAGCACTCCCAGGGACGCATCCGTCTACTGCTGGGCACGCGCCCCTACCTGCTCGATCGCCTCGGCATCGACACCAGCATGCCCGCACAGCAGAAACAGGTCATCGACCTGGACAACCCCGACTACGCCGACCACCAAGCGCTGCTCGCCTACACCTTGCGCAACCTCATCCAGAGCCGCCGCACCTCTTCGTACCGGATGTTGGACGGACATCGGGGGCATCTGCTGCTGCGGAGGGTTGCCGAGGCCGTCGCGGCTGCCGCCGGCACGTCCTTCCTCGTCGCCCGTTTTGCCGCCTACACCCTCGCCTCCGCCGAAGCCGTAGCCGACCCCCATGACCCTGCCTGGCGAGCGAGCCTGCCGCGCCATGCCGGGCAGGCCATGCGCGACGACCTCACCCGCCGCCTCGGCCCCGACGCCCAGCGTGCCACCGACCTGCTGCGCCCTCTTGCCTACGCCGAAGGCCAGGGCCTGCCCTGGGAAGACATCTGGGCCCCCCTCGCCTCCGCCGTCTCCGGCCGCAGCTACACCGACGACGATCTCCTCTGGCTGCGCAGCAACGCTGGCTCCTACGTCGTCGAAGCCACCGAGAACGGACGCTCCGCGTACCGCCTCTACCACCAGGCCCTCACCGAACACCTCCGCGAAGGCACCGACGCCATCACCATCCACGGGGCGTTCGTCGACATCCTCACTGCCTGCGTTCCCTACCGCGGCGATGCCAGCCGCGACTGGTCCCGCGCACACCCCTACACCCTCAACCACCTCGCCACCCACGCCGCCGCAGCTGGGCGCGTCGACGACATCCTCGAAGACTCCGAATACCTCGTCCACGCCCGGCCAGACACCCTCACCCCCCAGCTCCGCCACGCCACGAGCGACACAGCCCGCCTCACCGCCGCGGTCTACCGCACAGCCCTTAACCTCCACGCCACTGCTCCCGCGCCCGTCCGCCGCATCGCCCTTGCGCTCAACGCCGCACGTGCCGGCGCCGCAGCACTTCACGAGCAGCTCAACCGCCAGGCCCAGCCGGGCACATGGATCCCCACATCAGCCACCGGAAGCGACTTCACCACCGCTCTGCAAGACACCATCACCATGGGCAGCGGACCGGTGAGCGCGGTGGCGTGCACGGTCCTCGACGGCGCACCCATCGCCATCACCGGCGGCGACGACGGCACCGTCCGGATCTGGGACCTGACCACTCGCCTACCGATCGGCGAACCTCTCGCAGGACACACCGATTCGGTGTTCGCGGTGGCGTGCACGGTCCTCGACGGCACACCCATCGCCATCACCGGCAGCCGCGACAGCACCGTCCGGATCTGGGACCTGACCACTCGCCTACCGATCGGCGAACCCCACGTCGGACACTTCGGATGGGTGAGCGCGGTGGCGTGCACGGTCCTCGACGGCATACCCATCGCCATCACCGGCGGCAACGACGGCACCGTCCGGGTCTGGGACCTGACCACTCGCCTACCGATCGGCGAACCCCTCATGAGACACACCGGACCGGTGTTCGCGGTGGCGTGCACGGTCCTCGACGGCGCACCCATCGCCATCACCGGCAGCGACGACACCACCGTCCGGGTCTGGGACCTGACCACTCGCCGAATGATCGGCGAACCCCTCACCGGACACACCGGACCGGTGAGCGCGGTGGCGTGCACGGTCCTCGACGGCGCACCCATCGCCATCACCGGCAGCAACGACACCACCGTCCGGGTCTGGGACCTGACCACTCGCCGAATGATCGGCGAACCCCTCACCGGACACACCGGACCGGTGAGCGCGGTGGCGTGCACAGTCCTCGACGGCGCACCCATCGCCATCACCGGCAGCAACGACACCACCGTCCGGGTCTGGGACCTGACCACTCGCCGAATGATCGGCGAACCCCTCACCGGACACACCGGACCGGTGAGCGCGGTGGCGTGCACAGTCCTCGACGGCACACCCATCGCCATCACCGGCGGCGACGACGGCACCGCCCAGATCTGGGACTTGTCAGGCAATACCTTGCCTATCCGAACAGAGCACGGCCTCATGCGTATAGGAACCGCGGTGGCGTGTACGGTCCTCGACGGCGCACTCATCGCCATCACCGGCAGCAACGACGGCACCGTTCAGGTCTGGGACCTGACCACTCGCCTACCGATCGGCGAACCCCTCACTGGACACACCGGACCGGTGAGCGCGGTGGCGTGCACAGTCCTCGACGGCACACCCATCGCCATCACCGGCGGCCACGACGGCACCATCCGGGTCTGGGACCTGGTCACGCGCAGGCCGATCGGCAAACCGCTCACCCTACACTTCGGATGGGTGAGCACGGTGGCGTGCACGGTCCTCGACGGCACACCCATCGCCATCACCGGCAGCTCCGCTGGCTTCGTTCAGGTCTGGGACCTGGTAACGCGCCAACAGTTGGGAAAATCCCTCACCGTACACGTCGGACCGGTAGGCACGGTGGCGTGCTCGGTCCTTGACGGCACACAAATCGCCATCGCCGACAGCGACGACGGCACCGTCCGAGTCTGGGACCTGGTCACGCGCAGGCCGATCGGCAAACCTCTCGCAGGACACACCGGATGGGTGAGCACGGTGGCGTGCACGGTCCTCGACGGCACACCCATCGCCATCACCGGCGGCCACGACGGCACCATCCGGGTCTGGGACCTGGTCACGCGCAGGCCGATCGGCAAACCTCTCGCAGGACACACCGGATGGGTGAGCGCGGTGGCGTGCACGGTCCTCGATGGCACACCCATCGCCATCACCAGCGGCCACGACGGCACCGCCCAGATCTGGGATCTTCGGGCGGGACGGCTATTACAGTGCCTCGTAGCACCCGCATGCGGGGATGTAGCGCTCACGTCCGACGGCCGCATCGTCGTGGTCCTTGGACGTGACATCGCGGTCTTTGAACGCACCTGAGACCGGCCGGCGCCCCGGGCAGAGGCCGATTTGCCTCAACTTTTTTCAGCTGCAGCCTGCCCCGGCCCAGGTCACCTGAGCTCAACAGCGTAGGAGTCGCCGGAGAATTCCCAGCCGTCGGTGCCTTCGCCGATGTCGGCGACGATGACGTCGTCGATGAAGCGGTCCTCGAAGTCGTCATCGCGCAGGTCGCCAGCCAGCCACAGCTCCTCGATGTCGCTCCAGTCCCCGCGACGGCCGTCGATGCGCAGGGGGGCGGCGCGGCGGGTGCCGCGTTCGCGTTCGTCGTTGCCGGTTTTGACCTTGCCGCTGATCTCGAACTGGCCGTTCTTCACCGTGTCGGGGAGGGGTTCGGCGGGGACGATGGCGACGTTTTCGTAGGCGGTGTGGATGAGGTCGCGGTAGCTGCGGCGGACGTTGTATTCGGGATCCGACAGCCACTTGAAGAGGGTGTCGGGCCGGACGTCGAGGCCTGCGCTTTCGAGGGCTTCGTAGCCGCGGTGGGTTCCGGTGAGCTGGCTGAGCTGGGCGTGCCAGTGTTTGGCGTGGTAGGTGGACAGCCGGTGGCGGGGGGTGACCTGGGCGCGCAGGAGGTCGTTGAGGGCGGCGCCGAGGGAGTTGCCGCGGCCTGTGGGGCCGGCCATCAGTCGTCACCTTCGGGGATGAACTCGCCGGGCTGGAGGAACTTGGCCTTCACTTCGCCGAAGCCGGTCCCGATCCGGTAGGTGTCGGGCGGGGTCTCGTTGGGGGTCCAGAAGACGGCGGCGTCGACGTTGCGCAGGGCGATGAGGGTGTGGCCCTCCTGGACGGCTTTGAAGGCCACCGTCCAGTGGCGGACGGAGGCTTCGGCGACCATGCTCATGCGCCAGTCCGGCCGCCAGAACGGCGACCGCTGTTCCTCGCGCTTGGGCCACAGCAGGCGCAAGGCGATGGACAGGCGGGTCTTGTAGTTCGCGTACGCATCCCCGCCGACCTGGACGAGGTCGGCGCGGGCCTCGCGCGCCGCGGCGTAGAAGGGCTTGAACAGCGACTCGTTGGTCTTGCCGGTCCAGGAGTCGTGGATCGTCACCCGCTGGGTGAGGTGGCCGTCGCGGTGCAGGCGTTCCAGCTGCTTGATGTGCGGGGTGGTCACCCACACCCGTCCCTGCTCGTCGGTCCGGTCGACGAGCTGTCCGAGCGGGTGCGGCATACCCGGGAAGTTCCACTCCGGGACGTCGATGAGGTAGATGCCGGCCTGGCCCTTGTCGAAGGCGTTCAGGGGGCCGGTGTGCAGGAGCTTGTTCGGGGCGAGCGGAACGGCTGAGCAGGCGGAGGGGTAGGAGCCGTTGCGGTCGATCAGGCACATCAGCCCGTCCCCGAAGGAGGCGGGTACGTCGAGCTTGTCGCGGCGTACCCGCTTGCCGTTGTCCCGGATGTGCGCGACGCGGGTGCTGGTGACATCCGGGTGGACCCACTTCGGTTCGCCGGACATGTCCTCACTGATCAGCGGCCACGGCCCGCCTTCCCGCTCCTCGGTACGGATGACGGGGATTGGGTGCATCTTCGAACGCTTCACCGCGTCCTTGAGGATCTTCAGACCGGGGAAGACGGCGCCCTCCGGCTCCTCTTCCTCATCGCCCGGCGCCAGGCCGTCATCGTCGTCCCGCGCCGCGTCCTCGTCGTCTTCGGTGTCGGTGTGGACCCCGTCCGATGGGGTGCCGCTGACCGCGGCGCCAGCCGCACGCTGTGTGAGTGCAGCGGCCGGGACGGCGGCGTTGTAGGCGTCCAGTGCTGCGGTGAGGCGGCGGCCCTCGGCGCTGTCGGGTGTCTGCACTCCGGCCGCGGCCATCGCCTTGAGCTGGGTGTGGAGTTCGTCCAGGTCCTTCACGTGGCCGCCTGCGAGCGCCGTGCGCAGCGCCGCGAGCAGGTGGGCGGCCTCTGCGGCCAGTCCCTTGACGGCCCCGGAGGTGAAGGGCAGAGCGGCGTCGGCCAGTTCACGGTCAGCCGCAGTGCCCACGCTGTCCGGCACACCACCGTCGGCCTCGGCAGTGGTGGTCCCCGCGGGCGCGGGCGTGATGTCGAGGAAGCGGGCGTGGGCGAGGTCGGGCCACAGCTGTGTGCTGGCGATGATGCCCAGGTCGCGTTCGGCGACGGTCACCGTCGTCACCTGCTGGCCGGGGGCGTTGGTGAGGGTGAGGATGACGTCGGCGTCCAGGAGGTTGACGATGGCCGGGTCGTCGGTGTCCAGGACCGCGATGACCGGTACCTGCTGGGTGCGGGCCAGTTCCCGCAGGATCTGGCTGGCCTCGGGAAGGTGTTCGCCGGACAGGGGCAGGCGCGGGTTGCGGGCCCGCTGCAGCCGGTCCACGACCACGAGCGCCAGATTGTCGGCGAGAGGCGCGGTGTCGGCGATGGCCTCGGCGGTCAGGTCGCTGCCGTCGTCGATGAGCAGCGGCGCGTGACGCAGCCGTTCGACGACCTCCTGCTCGTGCCCGGTGAGCATGCCGGTCTTGAGGCGGGCGTAGTCGCCGCCGGCCTCCGCGGCGATGATGCGGCGGGTGATGTCCGCGCTGCTGGGGCCCGATGCGGCGTACAGGACGCGGGCGTTGCGGGCGAGTGCGGTGCGGGCGGCGGCGAGGCCGATCAGGCTGCCGCCCACCTGGGGTTCGGCCGCGACCAGGACCAGGCGGCCCGGGTGCAGACCTCCGGTCGCCTCGTCCAGGCCCGTAAGGCCGAAGGAGAGGCCGGGGGCGGAGTTGGAGGAGAGGACGTGGCCGATGGCGTCGCCGAGGGTGGCGAGGCGACGGCCGCGCTCACGGCTGGGAGTGGGCCGGCTGTTCACCGCACCTCCTGCGGGCGCCGCGCCAGGGTGCGCGGCCGTGTCGGATGAGAGGGCAATCGCGTCGGGGTCGGCGGGGAGCAGTACCGCGACGGGCGTGCTGTTCCGGCGGAGGACTTGAGGCTCGCCGCTGGCCGCCCGGCTGATGAGGGTGCCGAGGTCCTTCTGCGCCGCGCTGAGCGTCCAGGTGGGGAAGGCGCCGGCCTTCCGTGCGGCCGGGAACCGGTCGAGTGGGGCCAGCAGAGCGCGCTCGTCCCGCTTGTGGATCATCGTCGTGATCCCGTCGTCTTCGGCGCTCTTGACCAGGGCGTACAGATCGCTGCGGGCTTCACTGACGTTCATCACGTTCTCTGCCTGCGGTGGCTGACTCACTCACCCTCCCGAACTCAACTCCCCTCCAGAATACCCGACTCCACTCATTTGCCGGAACAAAGTCACACATCCTCCGAATCAATCTCAATCATTTATGTGACTTCTCGGAGTCGGTTGACGGTCCGGACGCTCTCGGGCCGCCAGCCGTGAGACACGGCGGAGGCCGGGGCCACCTCCGGTCCCGGCCTGCGATCACCGCGTCCGCAGACGAACGATCGCGCCGCCCCTCGAACGGTCAGGCCAAGACCTGTGGGCCCGGCTCTCGTACGATGGTCGCCTCCTTGTACGCGAGGTGCCCGACAGCGGAGTAGGCCTTGCCCAGCACTCCCGCGAGCTGCACGGCCGACTCTGCATACCGCTGGACTTCGGCGTCGCTCTGAAGCACCTCTCCGGAGGCCTCGAGCAGGGCCAGGACTGTCCGCATCTCGCCCACGCAGCGGGTCAGGAAGCTGTAGATCCGATAGGCCTCCAGCGGATACTCGATTCCCCGGTGCTGGAGGTCGCAGACGAGCTCGGCGAGGGAGCGAGCCGCGTTCTCCGCGTTCTGGGCGATGCCCTCGGTGTTCTCGCTCACGTGGATCCGGATCTCCTTGCTGGGGTGGCGGGTCACGGACGGCCGGTGAACGGGCAGCTGGGTCGCATGGATGCTGGAAGCGCCACCATGTACAAGGTCGTCTGGCGCGCGTAGAACAGCGGGCTGATCGGCAGCACTCGTCCCCGTGTACGGGTGTCCGACAGGATCACGGGTGACACCGTCTTCATCAGCGCTGGCCTTGCCGGTGGGGTGGCGGACAGGCTCACCCGCGCGAGGTCCTGGCCGCGGATGAGGTCGGGGTGCTGCTGGCCGTATGAGGCCCACAGGTCCGGTAGGTCATCGAGGAGTTCCGCGCGGTCGGCCAGCGACATCCGCTCCCCGCCCGCCGGCAACATCCGGAAGTCGCCTCCGGAGGCGCGGTCATGCTAGGCGAGAAGGAAGAACAGCTGGGTGGGCCTGGCAGCGAAGCGTTGCGGATCCGCATTGCGTGACGCGTGCAGGCTGAAGAACGCTCCGGCCGTCACCGCGAGCACGATCGGGTCCGCCTCGAGGAGTTTCGCCGCCGTCGAGCGTCGGCACGGCGTGCACCGCTCGATGGCCGCGCCGATCAATGCTGACGCAGTCCGCATGTCCGGCGGGGACTCCACTCCCCACCGGCTGGGACTCGAAATGCCCGGATCGCTGAGTGCCCCTCGCCGCCCCAGGAACGGGCCACGCTTCCGCTCCCCGAAGCCAGCCTCACCCCGGCACTGCTGAAACCCTCGAGTAGCACTTGCACGACTGCGCCGCCTCATTGATGTCCTTGGCGGTGCCCGGCTCCGGCAGCGCCCATGGACGAGTACGAACTCCCCTACGGACCGGCCGCGCACACCGGTCGCCGCTCGAACACCGACTGCTCTGACTCTTGGGGGCGGCGGGCCGACAGCGGCCTGGCCGAGGGCGACGGCGACGGCCGAGTAGACCTCGGGGCGGTGCCATAGCTGGCCGCCTTGAGAGCTGCGGGGGTGCCGTAGCTGTCGGCGCTCTCCTGGTTGATGAACAGGCCACCGGTCAAGCGAACCGCAAGCATCGACCTACACCTCGTCTGGTCTGAAAGCCATCACCAACTGCGTCACTGGTGCCGCCTCGCTCACGCGGGCCGCGACCCTATACAGGCCCGGCTCGCGCAACGTCACCATCGCCGCCATGTCGTCCTCCCTTCCGGAAAGGCGTGGTCTGGCCACACAGATGCCAGTCTCGGCGTTGACGATCTCGCATGTCACTGACACCGGACTGTCGCGCCCGGTCACGCGAAGTTCCCATGCCTCCCCGGCGACGGCTCCCTCATCCGGCAGGTCTAGCCCGAGCTCGCCAGGGCCCATCGGCGGCCCGGCATAGCCGTCGTACTCAGTGAGCACGCTGTGGATGTACTTCAAGGCGCTGTCATGCTTGGCCAAGGCACCATGCTGGACGGGCATCCAGACTGGCTGCCGAACGGAATTGGTGGCCGCATCCCGGTAGACGGTGCCGTCCCCCCAACGGTCCCAGCCTTTTGGAATCCCGTGGCAGTTCCGCACTAGCTCACCAGCCGCGTCCACCTTGAACGCCCGGTACTCCGGATAGACGATCCCGTTCTTGATGCGAACGCTTTGTACGGTCGGCTGTGCCACGCCCGCGACCGCGCGGTGGTCAGGCAGTACGACAGCGGCCTCGGTGCGCATCTTCAACTGGAAGCCTGCCGCGGCGCGAGCAAGCTCGCTGTTCCCGCCGATGCCCTCCACCACATCTGGGGTAAGCCGAGATACCTCCTGTCCCTCATCGATGCACCGGTAGTCCGGCAGAAGGTCGTGCACACTCGGCAGCGTCGCGGCCAAGGCCTGCAAGCGCTTGCGAACGCGACCCGGACCTCTACCCTCACCCCGCTCGCCGTTCAGCATCACTGCGGCCTTCGCCGACCCGAGGAATGGCGTACCGAGAGTGATCACCGTTCGGGTATCAGGCTGTAGATCCTTGTGGTGGTGCAGGGCGGCCCTCGTTACCAGCCCGCCCATCGAATGTGCCACGAACACCAGTTGCGGCATTCGCTCCTGGCACCGGGCGCGCAATGCTGGCGTGCTGGCAACGACCGCCTTCCACTTTTCAAGGCGCTGGCGCGCCGCTTCAGCTAGTTGTCGCCCGTTGTAGTCCACCGACAGCCGCCAGTCGTACGCAAACTCCAACATCGCCGCCCGATCCACCACCGCGCTGCGCACCATCTGGACGAGGTCGTGATACGGCTCGATGCCCTCCAGAAGAGAAAGCCACTGGGGGCGGATCCGCAGCAGGTCCGAAGGCTGAACCCGCGCTGGTCCTGCGCCCTCCAGCTCGGCCTCGGTCACGTGCAGCGCCCGGAGACCGTCGTCGCGGCCCAGTGCTTCGCGGAGCAGACTTGGCGCCAGTCCCCAGAGCACCTTACTGGTCTTGGCGTCGATGAGTTCGCTGCCCATGATGCCCGGAACGATCACTACCGCGTCCACCGTGGTGTCCCGGCTCTTCCGGGCAGATGGGTTCCAAATTTGTGGTTGCTGCACCTTAGATCTCCTTTTGCTCCCCCAGTGCAGCAGACTAATCGTCATGAACAGTGCGAAAGAGGATGATTCGCTGCTTGGTGACCGTGTCCGACGCCGCCTCGTGACGATCGCCGTACTGGACTACGGGGACGAGGACACAGAGTTCATCGAGGGCATGAAGGAGCAGCTCCAAGCCCTCGACGTCTGGTGGCGCGCCCCCGATTTGGGCGATCGCCGGTTCGCTCCGGAACAGGCTCTGGAGCTCCAACATTGCTGGGACCTGACCAACTTCTTGCACGAAATTGATTTGCATGAGGCACCCGCTGAGGACGCCATCGTGCTGTTCATCTCCGGCCACGGCCACGCCGGCTCCGGCGGCAGTCACTACTTCCTGCTGCCCAAGACCCAGCTAGATCGGCTGCCAGTCACCGCCTACCGCACTGCCGACCTCGTCCTCGAAGCCATCGGTTCACACGCTGAGCACGTTCTCGTGATCGTCAACACCTGTCAGGCGCACGGCGCTGACATCGACCTTTCCCAACTCAGGGCCGATCTCAGCGCGAAACGCGCCAACAGTCCCACCGTCGTCGGTCTGGCCACCACTGATATCCGCACTACCGTCGGTGTCCGCAACCTCAGTCATCTCCTCGCTCAGGTCCAACAGCAGCTGCGAACCTCGGCGCAGCTCACCAACCCCTACCTGAGCTTCGCCGAGTTCCTCGAACAACTGAACTTGGCCGCTGAAGCGATCGAGTGCAAACCGCCGAAGGCTCTGTTCGGCTCGGACGGCTCCTCCGCCAAGCACCTGTGCCTACCCAACCCCGGCTATCAACCAGCCCTCGTCGCCCCCGAACGCAGCCAGGTCGCCACTAGCGACGCTGACATGCGGTTCTGGATCAGCCGTGCCAGTGGTCGTCCCCATCGCACCGACCCCGGCTGGTACTTCTCCGGCCGCCAGCCCCTCACCCGGGCACTGGCCGACTTCCTGCGCGACGGACCGCTCCAGGGAAGAAGCCCGTCTTTGATCATCACCGGGACCGCCGGCAGCGGAAAGTCAGCCGTTATCGGCCGAGCCGTGACCCTCAGCGACTCCGGCTTCCGCGCGGACCCGGCCTTCGCTCAAGCCCTCGTGCACACCCCCACCGAGACTGTGCCACCGGTGGGTTCCGTCGATGTCGCGGTTCGCGCGCGCCAACGCTCGGCCGAAGGTGTCATCGCAGCGCTGCTCGATGGAATTGGAGGCAAGCCACCGACCTCCAGGCAGGGGCAGGACCACCTTGCTGACATGCGCGAAGCTCTCCTTGAGGCCCTGCACGACATCGCCAGCACCGGCAAGACCGTCACCTTCGTTATCGACGGCCTGGACGAAGCGGATGATCCCTACCGCCTGATCCCCCAGCTCATTGCCCCTCTCGCGCAAACCCGCTTTGGCACGCCGAAGCTCATCATCGGCGTTCGCAGCCACCTCACCAAAGGGGCGCCCGCCGCTGACGACACCGCACTGCTGGACCACCTCAGACGAGCCCTGACTATTCGTCTGCTTGCAGACGCCGACATCCCGCCGCTGGAACTGCGCACCGACGGCCCAGACACCGTCCAAGACATCCAGGCTTACCTCCAGGCTTTGCTCGACGACATCGACGACCACTCCTTCGACGTCACCGAGACCGCAGGCCGGATCACGCGACACATCCCCGCAGTCTCCTTCCTCGATGCCCGCATCGCAGGGGATCAGATTCGTGAGGCGGACCATCCCGGTAATCGCCTTAACGACCCCTACTGGTGGGACTCTCTCGGGCAGGGGCTGGTTGGCCTTCTCGGTGAGGAACTGCGCGGGATGAACACACCGGAGTTGCCGCCAGAGACTGCATTGGGACTCCTCCGGGCCGCTGCGTTCGCGCAGGGCGCCGGCATCCCGTGGGGCCCGATCTGGCCAGCCGTGACTGAAGCGATCCTCGATCGGCCGCTGCCTGACGCCGATGCGGCCATCGCAGCCCTCCGTGCCAGCCGCCTGGTCGGCTACTTCGCACAGGACGCAGAAGACGGCCGCATCGTGTACCGCCTTGCTCACGAACGCCTTGCGGAGGTCCTTCGAGACGAGCCTCACCGTCTGTACGTGCCAAAAGAGAGGCAGTAGTGACTCCAATCCAGCAGCCGGATCCGCCAGCCGACGTCCACCGGCGAATCGCCGACCGGCTAGCGGAGTTGGCCAGCACCCCGGCAGAGGTTCCCCCGCACCCTTACGTTCGGCGGCACCTCGCCCAGCACGCCGACCTTGGCGGTGTCCTCGACGATGCCCATCTGCCAGCCAGCTTCCTGCCTTGGGACACCGGCGGACAACTCCGTGGCCGACTCGGCCTCCCCGTTACCCCTAGTCCCGGACTGGAAACTCTTGCTGCTTGGGCCAGCATCGAACCTTTCCTGCGCGATGCAGACCACCAGACCCGTACAGCCAGTCTCCAGTTCGCCCTTGCCGCGGCGGGAGCCGAGGTCGGCGACACGGCCATCGTGCGACCGCGATTCTCCCGGTGGCGCACTATGAACAACGTCATCGCCGAAACCATTGCCCTTTGCCTCACGGCCTTCGTCGAACCTGATGGTCAGCCGTTGCTGGCGACCGGCGGTGAGGACGGGACGGTGCGGGTGTGGGATCCGCTGGCCGGTGTCGAGGTAGGTGAGCCGCTGCGCGGGCACGACGGTCCGGTGAGGGCGCTGGCGGGGTTCGCAGATGTGGAGGGTCAGCCGTTGCTGGCGACCGGCGGTGAGGACGGGACGGTGCGGGTGTGGGATCCGCTGGCCGGTGTCGAGGTAGGTGAGCCGCTGCGCGTGCACGACGGTCCGGTGAGGGCGCTGGCGGGGTTCGCAGGTGCGGAGGGTCAGCCGTTGCTGGCGACCGGCGGTGAGGACGGGACGGTGCGGGTGTGGGATCCGCTGGCCGGTGTCGAGGTAGGTGAGCCGCTGCGCGTGCACGACGGTCCGGTGAGGGCGCTGGCGGCATTCTCGGATCAGGAAGGACCTCTGCTGGCTGCCAACGACGACCACTTCGTGCGGGTGTGGGATCCGTTGCAAGGCAGCCGAGTTCAAACGCTGCGTGGGCCCGACTCGGCAGTCTCGGTGGTGGCGTTCGAGGGTTTGGACGGACAGCCTTTGCTCGCCATCGGCACTAGCCACTCCGTGGTTCGGTTGTGGGATCCACTACTGCAAACCGAGTTTGGAATTCTGCGCGACCATGACAGCGGACTGCTGGCGGTGGCCGCGTTCACAGACCCGGGAGGGCGGCCAATGCTGGTCACCGCCAGCGAAGATGCAACGGTGCGGGTGTGGGATCCGCGTGCAAAGAGCCAGGTTCCGCTGCTACACGGCCATGCTGGCTTCTTGACGGCGGTGGTGGCCTTCCCAAGTACACAAAGCGAGTTGCTGCTGGCCACAGCCGGCCTTGACGGGCCCGTTGAAGTGTGGGATCCGCTGGAGGGCGTCCAGGTAGGCCAGCCACTGAGTCGGTACGGCCGCCCGGTGACGGCGATGGTGGCGTTCGCGAGTCCGACCGGTCGGCCATTGCTGGCCACTGGCATGCTTGATGGGGCCGTTGAAGTGTGGGATCCGCTGGCGCATGTCCAGGTAGGCGAGCCACTGTGTTCGGCTGGGCCAAGGCGGCGATCGGGCAAACGGCGGGGCCCGAGACGCGGGCACGCCAGCCCGGTGACGGCGATGGTGGCGTTCGCGAGTCCGACCGGTCGGCCATTGCTGGCCACTGGCATGCTTGATGGGGCCGTTGAAGTGTGGGATCCGCTGGCGCATGTCCAGGTAGGCGAGCCACTGCGTTCGGCTGGGCCAAGGCGGCGATCGGGCAAACGGCGGGGCCCGACACGCGGGCACGCCAGCCCGGTGACGGCGATGGTGGCGTTCGCGAGTCCGACCGGCCGGCCATTGCTGGCCACTGGCCGGGAGGACGGATCGGTACAGGTGTGGGATCCGCTGGAGGGCGTCCAGGTAGGCGAGCCACTGCGTTCGGCTGGGCCAAGGCGGCGATCGGGCAAACGGCGGGGCACGACACAAGGGCACGCCAGCCCGGTGACGGCAATGGCAGCGTTCGCGAGTCCGACCGGCCGGCCATTGCTGGCCACTGGCCGGGAGGACGGATCGGTACAGGTGTGGGATCCGCTGGAGGGCGTCCAAGTAGGCGAGCCACTACGCGGGCATGATCGCCCAGTGACGGCATTGGCGGGTTTCAGCGGTCGCTCTCTGCTCGCCACCAGCAGTGGTCGCACGGTACACGTCTGGGCCCTCGGTCGTACGCGAGGATTCCTACGTATCGTCACAGCTAGCTCCGTGCATGCGCTCGCGAGCGGCGAGGGAATGCGCCCGGATAGTCATGTTGGTCTCGCAGTCGGCGCTGGGGCGGGCCTCGTTCTTGTTGACATTGACCTTGGTCGACTCTGAGTTGCCCCGGGCTGGCCAGCAGAAGCCCTGATCGAGCCTGAATCCTTGCCAAGGGGATGAAGGATCTCGGCATCTCGCTCCGGAGGGCTTCGACCAACGCTGCCGGTGGCCAGCTCGACCAAGCGCTTCGCTTCCGGTCTGCGGTGAAAGCTGCCGCCCACTCGGGTGAGATCCCGGTCGGGTGAGGGCCCGGTCAGTTCTCGTGTGAGCAGCTGTCTGGTCCCTCTTCATCCATGGGGTGATCAAGAACCTGCTGGGTGTTCTGCTCGCTCTGTCCGTTGTCCCGCTGGCTGCTCCTGCGGCGGGAGCCTCTGTCGAAATGTCTCTGGCTGTCCGTTTCGCTGCGGCCTCGAAGGAGGCGGCGCCGCCCGCCGGGACGGACGTGCCGCTGCGGCAGGCGCTGGCCTGGGTGGACGAGGTGCCGGAAGGGCCTCGGGCCGGATACAGACGCGAGCGGTTCAAGCACTGGAACAAGGGCCTGGACCCGACGGATGGATGTGACACCCGCAAGGAGATTATCCGTGCCGAGGCCGTGCTGACCGACCAGGTGTGGGTCACTTCCGCGGCGTCTCGGCCGAGCTGACGTATTCCATGATCTTCAACGTGACGGGGCCATGCGTGCGCCACCACGTGCCGTCCGCCTCCCTGCGACAGGCTGGGTCAGCTGCTCCGCGCCCGCAGCACCCGCAGTGTGCGGTGCAGATCGTACGGATCGGGCGGCACCCGTAGACGACGGGGCATACCCCCACCCTAGGCGGCGTCCACGACGGGCTGTGGGGCCGCTCAGGCTCCTTGTCAGGCGGCTGCTTCGACGTCGGCCTGCTGAAGCGGCGCTGGGACCGCGCCCTCGGCGTGCTTGAGTGCCATGCGGGCCATGACCAGGGGTGCGCCCTTGATGCCCTCGCTCTCGCACCGATCCCACCAGGCGTGGCTCAGCACGGCTGCCGTCGCGTCCCGGAGGTCGACCCAGAGCTTGTCGTACGTGGCGGCTTCTTCCTACGACCAGCCCACGGTGGCCGGGCGCCCATCCCGCTTCCGCTCTTTGTCGCCCGCCCACCCCTCGTGGGGTTCACGCGACCAGGGGAGCTTCGCCTGAAGGGCGTGGAGTTCGGCGTAGAGCGTGGCTTCCCGGAGCTGGGCGTCCAGCAGGTCCTTGGGGAAGTCGAGAGGGTCGAACGGGGCGTCGGCGGGCGCGGCGGTGCCCTTCGGGGCGGGAGTGGTCATGTCTCGGAGCTTAGTTCGAGTCGCCGACATCCTCGGCAGGGGTCGGCGTTGGGAGTGGCTGCTGGGCGTTGTGACGGAGCACGGCAGCTTGCGAGTTGTCGCGAGGAAGGACCTGGTTGGGGGGTCCGGTGGTGTGCGACGGTTTGCGAGTTTGGCAGGCCGAAGTTTGCAAGCCCCGAGACACCTCATGGTGCTCACTCGTCAAGCCGCCGCCTGCGGTATTCGAACGGCGATCACTCATAGCGCTTCTTGATGGGAGCGGATCGGCCGCGACCTACTCCAGGTAGAGAGCAGTCAGATGCGGCAGGCGGCGAGCGATCTCGTCTGAGTCCGAGAAGTCGAAGTTCCAGGCAGGGTCTAGCTGCGGGTAGCGGATGGTGGGTGCCTCCAGGGGAAGCTGATCACCGGTCGCCGTGATATGCGCGTTCCAGGCGATGACCAGCATGTCTTCGCCCTCCAGGTCGATGCCGGCGGCTGCGGCGGCTTGGACTGTGGGAAGTTTCGCCAGGGCGTCAGGATCAGCGACGACGCGCTCGAAGACTTCACGCCCTTGAGCGATCAGCCAGCCTCGGAAGTAGTCGAAGCCGTCGTCGGAGCATCCACCGTTGGCGGTGTAGGCGGCGGCCCACAGAGGGTTGGTGTAGGACTCAATCATCAGGTCCCACAGCACCTGCTCAGCGGCGACGATCTCCTCGACCAGCCGGGCGGCCAGCAGCGAGGTCGCTTCGCGGGCGATCGCTTCGCTTTCGTGTGGGGTGATCGCCCGGTCGCGGGCCGCCGCGATGAGCTCCCAGAACTGCTCCTTGTTCATGGCGGGAGAGCATGCCATCTCGTACTGACAGAAGGAGTTCTCGACCGTTGGATCAGGCTGCCGGCTTCGCCTCCAGGCTCGGGTGCCGGAAAAGGCGACCAGTTCATCCGTCCGCTCCTTCGAGCCGCTGTGCGGAGTGCCACCGTCGACGGGCTCGCAAGCTGCAGTGCTCCACTCGCAAACTGTCGTGCTCCGTCACAAAAATCAAACGAGCGTACGAGGGGGGCAGGTTCACCTATTCGCACACTTGTGCGATTGCTGGTTATGGTTGATAACTGGAGAGGTCACAGGTCAGGGGAGGGCCACAGGAGATTTGGAGGTGTTGGGCGGTGGATTTACTCACTTGCATGTCGCCTCCGGCTACTCGGCCCGCTATGGCGCATCCCTTCCCGGCGCCCTCGTCCAGCGTGCCGCTGAGCGCGGGATGACGACCCTGGCGCTGACTGACCGGGACACTGTCGCGGGCACCGTTCGCTTCGCCAAGGCCGGTGCGGCCGCCGGGATCCGCCCCATCTTCGGCGTCGACGTGGCCGTCGCCCCACTGACCGCACCTGACCCCGCGGTCGGCCGTTCCCGGACGCCGGCGCGCGGCGGGGCGCACGTGCTCGAACCGCCGCTGCGGATCACGCTGCTCGCGAAGAATCTGTCGGGGTGGGGGCGCCTGTCTCGCCTGGTGTCCGCGGCCCACGCTGATGCCGGGGACGGTTTGCCGGTCGTGTCGTGGCCGACACTGCGCACATACGCGGATGAGGACCTCGTCGTGGTGCTCGGTCCGTCTGCTGAGCCGGTGCGGGCGCTGTCCGCCGGACGCCCCGATTTCGCGGAGCAGCTGCTGGCGCCGTGGCGCGACCTCGCGGGTGACCGGTTGCGCCTGGAGGCCGTGCATCTGGGGGTGGAAGGCACGGGGGCGGGCTCGCTGCGGCTTGCGGCACGCACCGTGGGCTTGGGCGACCAGCTCGGTCTCCGAACGGTTCTGTCCAGCGCGGTCCGCTACGCCGACGCCGCTCAGCACCGGCTGGCCGACGTCCTCGACGCCGCCCGACTCCTTCGGCCCATCGACCGCCGGCACCTGGACAGCGGCGAGCGCTGGCTGAAAGGACCGATGGAGATGGCGGCGGCCGCCGAGCGGATCGCCCGCGCCGTCGGCGACGACCGCTCCCGAGCCACCCGCCTGCTGGCCGAGACCGAGGCCACCGGCCAGTCCTGCACGCTCACCCCGACCGACCTGGGGATGGGGCGTCCGCACTTTCCCGAGCCGTCCGTGGTGGGCGCCGGAACGCAGACGGGTTCGGCAATGCGGCTGCTGCGGCAGCGCTGCGATGCCGGGATGGCCGCCCGGGGTCTGGACCGCGACGAGGCCGCCGTCCGGCAGATCGACTACGAACTCGATGTGATCGGACGGCTCGGGTTCGAGGGCTACTTCCTCGCCGTGGCGCAGGTGGTCGCGGACACCCGAGCGCTGGGGATCAGGGTGGCCGCGCGCGGCTCCGGCGCCGGTTCCATGGTCAATCATTCGCTCTTCGTGGCCACGGCGAACCCACTGGAGCACCGGCTCCTGTTCGAACGCTTCCTGAGTGAGCGGCGGACCTCGCTTCCCGACATCGACCTCGATGTGGAGTCGGAGCGGCGGCTGGAGGTGTACGACGCGATCATCGAGCGATTCGGGCGGGAGCGGACCGCGGTCACCGGCATGCCCGAGACCTACCGGGCCCGGCACGCCCTGCGCGACACCGGCCTGGCACTTGGGATTCCGCCCCAGGTGATCGGCGAGGTCGCCAAGAGCTTCCCGCACATCCGAGCCCGGGACATCCGCGGCGCCCTGGCGGAACTGCCGGAGCTGCGTGAACTCGCCGGTCGAGCCGAACAGTTCGGTGCGCTGTGGGAGCTCGCCGAGGGCCTGGACGCCCTGCCGCGCGGGTACGCGATGCACCCCTGTGGAGTGATCATCTCGAACGCGTCGCTGCTGGACCGCGTTCCCGTGCAGCCGACCCCGGGCGGCTACGCGATGCTGCAGGCCGACAAGGAGGATGTTGAAGATCTCGGGCTGCTCAAGCTCGATGTACTGGGCGTGCGGATGCAGAGTTCGATGGCGCACGCGGTCGCCGAGATTCACCGGGCCACCGGCCGGGCCCTGGACCTGGACAACCCCGATCACGTCGACCTCGACGACCCGATCGCGTTCAAGCTCATCCAGGCGTCCGACACCGTCGGCTTGTTCCAGCTCGAATCCCCTGGCCAGCAGGACTTGGTGGGCAGACTTCAGCCCCGCCACATGCAGGACGTGGTCGCGGACATCAGCCTGTTCCGGCCCGGTCCGGTGAAGGGTGGCATGCCGGCTTTGTTCATCGCTGCCCGGCACGGCGCGACCCCGCACTACCCGCACCCCGACCTGGAGCCCGTACTCAACGACACGTATGGCGTGGTCATCTGGCACGAGCAGATCATCGCAATCTTGGCGCGGATGACCGGCTGCGACCGCGCCGCTGGCGACCTCGCCCGCCGCGCCCTGGCCGACCCCGACCGACTGCCGAAGGTCGAAGCCTGGTTCCGCCGCACGTCCGGCGAACGCGGCTACACCAAGGACGTCCTCGACGAAGTGTGGGAGATCATCTCCCAGTTCGGGGCGTACGGCTTCTGCCGCGCCCACGCGGTCGCCTTCGCCGTCCCGGCCCTCCAGTCCGCCTACCTCAAAGCCCACTACCCGGCCTTCCTGTATGCCGGGCTCCTCGAACACGACCCGGGCATGTGGCCCATGCGCGTCATCGTCTCCGACGCCCGCCGTCACGGTGTGCCTGTGCTGCCCGTCGACGTCAACGCCTCCGGCGCCCAGCACCGCGTCGAGAAGACGGAGCAGGGTTGGGGGGTGCGGCTCGCGTTCTCCACGGTGAAAGGCATCAGCGAAGCGGAGATCGCACGGCTGGTCGCCGGGCAGCCCTACGCCGGTCTGCAGGATCTGTGGCAACGGGCCCGGCCGTCCCTGCCCCTCGCGCAGCGCCTGATCCGCATCGGTGCGCTCGGCCCGCTCGCGGGCGCCCTGACGCGGCGGGATCTGCTGCTGCAGGCGACCGAGCTGCACCGCCAGTCCCGCAACCGCAGTGCGGGCGAGGGGCAGTTGCCGCTGGGCGGGGAGCTGGTGACGGCGGAGCCGAGCGGTCTGCCGGAGATGACCGGCCGCGACAAGCTCAGCGCGGAGCTGGAAACGCTGTCGATCGACGTCACACACCACCTGATGGACCACCACCACCGGCTGCTGCGCGAACTCGGCGCCACGGACGCTGCCCACCTGAAGGGCATGGTGCCCGGCCAGACCGTGCTCGTCGCCGGCGTGCGGGCCTCCACCCAGACGCCGCCGATCCCGAGCGGGAAGCGAGTGATCTTCGTGACGCTCGAAGACGGTGCGGGACTCGTGGACATCGCGTTTTTCGAGGACTCACACGAGGCGTGCGCCCACACCGTTTTCCACAGCGGGCTCCTACTCGTTCGGGGAACGGTCGAGGCGCGCGGTCCGCGGCGCACGGTGGTCGGGCACATGGTGTGGGACCTGGACGAGGTGGCCGCCGCCCGCCGCGACCACGGCCCGCAAGCCGCCCTTGACCTCCTCGGCCGCCCCTCCGCCGCCCCGACACCCGCCCAACCGGCCGCGCCGCAGCGCACCCTCGCGGACGGAACCGCAGGAGCGAAACTCCACCCCTACGCCGATCTTCAGCCTGCTGGCACCCGCTCGGCGGACCTGCGCCGACTCGGTCACCGGAGTCAAGGAAGTGCCGGATGAAACGCCAGACCATCAGCCGCAGCATCCTGCACCTGCGCTTCGACATGCCGTCCGGCTCCGAGGTCGAACTGCCCGAGCAGCTGCGCCGCCTGCTGGAGAACATCACCCCGCGGGTGCAGATGATCGAGCCGAATAGTGCCGTCCTCGATCTGACCGGAGCGCTCCCCTACTTCCAGCGTGACGCACGCGGCCTCAGTGAACTCATCCAGTTGCGGGCCCTCGCCCACTTCGGGGTGAGCAGCGCCGCCGGCGCGGCGCCCACCCGGATGCTCGCCGCGATGGCGTGCGCGCTCACCGGGCCCGGGCGGCGCCTCGTCATCGAGGACTCCCCCGAAGCGGTCAGCGGGTTCCTGCGGCCGCGGCCGGTACGGGAGTTGCCCGGCGTAGGCGCCCGTGCGGCCGCGACGCTCTCCGACTACGGGCTGCACACCGTCGGCGACGTGGCCGACGTCCCCCAGCTCACCCTGCAGCGCCTCCTCGGCGCCCGACCTGGCCGCACCCTCCACGAGCACGCGCACGGCCACGACACGACAGTCGTCGATCCCACGCCCACGCTGGCCAGTATGAGCAGCGAGCACCGCTTCGACCGCGACGAACTCGACCCCGCCCAGCACCGGCGCGCTCTGCTCGCCCTCGCCGACGACCTCGGCGCCCGCCTGCGCACCTCCGACCAGATCGCCACAGGTGTGACCTGCACTGTCCGCTACGCCGACGCGAGCTCCACCCGCCGCAGCCGCACCCTGCCCGAAGCCACGCAGCACACCGTGCTCCTGGCCCGCGCCGCATACGCGCTGTACGACTCCCTCGGACTCCAGCGCGCCCGGGTCCGCAGTATCGCCCTTCGCGCCGACGCCCTGCGCCCCGACGACCGCGCCAGCCGACAGCTCACCCTCGACAGCAGCGACGACAAGCCGCTCGCGATCGAAACCGTCGCCGACCGCGCCCGGGCCCGGTACGGGCAGAACGTGATCTATCCCGCCGCCCTCGCCATCACTGCGGGGCGATCGGCAGGCCGCACACCCGAGCCCCCGCAAGGCTGACGTGAGTCCACCCCGCGTGTCTGACCTTTTACGGAAGGAAAGGACTCCAGCCAACGGCTCGGCCAGCACCACTGGAACACATGGAAGCTGACGTTTGACGACCGCGAGCGGGCAGCGCTCGTTCGCTGCCGGGTGTGGGTAAGAGTCCGTCGAGTACGAAGGCGCTCCGTAGCGTCCAGGATCTCCGCCGCAGCGGCCTGCCGTGTTCATCGGCCCGCTGCCTCTTCTACTCCGTCCGCGAGTACACCGGATGCAAGGACCATCCCAAGGGCTTCGGCTGGCGAGACATCTGCGACAGGCCCGATTGTCCTTGTCCGGGGCAACGTCCACTTGCACCTGACCAAGCCCCTGCGGGAGTTCATCGAAGCGAACGCGGACTGGCTCGCGGCACCGGCCAACGTTCAGCGGTCTCTGACTGCACGACACCACGATCAGACTGACATCACGAGTTCAGTAGCCAGCGACGGATCTCCCCGGCCTCTCGATTACGCCGGAGTCTGTCGAGCAAGTCCGCTTGCAAGGTGAGCACCGCACGCAAATGCGTGGTGAATTTTGCAGGTGCCACTGCCACGAGTTTGCGGTAGAGCTCTATTGACTCCCCCGTTGCTCGCAGCGCTTCCTGGAGGAGTTGCATCTTAAGCCCGATCCGTGCCCACGTATCCAGCGAATCGGCGAGGCTGGGTTCGTAAGTGGTTGGATTTGCTGTGGCCAGACGCCGGTCGATCTCCACCGCCTCTCCAGTGACGGTCAGCGCCTCCTCCCACCGTTCCACCTTCGAGAGACGGATCCCGAGGTTGGACAGGAAGATGGCCAGGTGGGGTTCGTAAGCGGTGGGGTTTGCTGTGGCCAGGCGCCGGTAGATCTCCACAGCCTCTTCAGTGACGGTCAGCGCCTCCTCCCACCGCCCCACCCGTGACACAAAGACACCGAGGTTGGACAGCGAGGTGGCCAGGTCGGGTTCGTGGACGGTGGGGTTTGCGGTGGCCAGGCGCCGGTAGATTCCCACCGCCTCTTCAGTGACGGTCAGCGCCTCCTCCCGCCGTCCCGCCTTCCACAAAGAGGCCCCAAGGTTGGATAGCGAGGAGGCCAGGTCGGGCTCGTAAGCGGTTGGATTTGCTGTGGCCAGACGCCGGTAGATCCCCGCTGCCTCTCCAGTGACGGTCAGCGCCTCCTCCTCGACGGTCAGTGCCTCCTCCCACCGTCCCGTATCCGATAGACGGTTCCCGAGGTTGGATAGCGAGGTGGCCAGGTCGGGTTCGTAAGCGGTTGGGTTTGCGGTGGCCAGCCGCCGCCGGATCCCCACCGCCTCTTCAGTGACGGTCAGCGCCTCCTCCCACCGTCCCACCTCCGAGAGACGGATCCCGAGGTTGGATTGCGAGGAGGCCAGGTCGGGTTCGTAAGCGGTTGGGTTTGCGGTGGCCAGCCGCCGCCGGATCTCCACCGCCTCCTCCTCGGCGGTGAGCGCTTCCTCCCACCGTCCCGCATCCGAAAGGGTGATCCCGAGGTTGGATAGCGAGGAGGCCAGGTCGGGTTCGTGGGCGGCTGGGTTTGCGGTGACCAGCCGCCGCCGGATCTCCACCGCCTCCTCCGCGGCGGCCAATGCCTCCTCCCACCGTCCCGCATCCGGCAGAAAAGCCCCGAGGTTGGACAGGAAGGCGGCCAGGCGGGGTTCGTAAGCGGTGGGGTTTGCGGTGGCCAGGCGCCGGTAGATCCCCGCTGCCTCTTCAGTGACGGTCAGCGCCTCCTCCCGCCGTCCCGCCTTCCACAAAGAGGCCCCGAGGTTGGATAGCGAGGAGGCCAGGTCGGGTTCAAAGTGGGCTGGGTTTGCGGTGGCCAGCCGCCGCCGGATCCCCACCGCCTCCTCTTCAGCGGTAAGGGCTTCCTCCCACCGTCCCGTATCCGATAGACGGTTCCCGAGGTTGGATAGCGAGGTGGCCAGGTCGGGTTCGTAAGCGGTTGGGTTTGCGGTGGCCAGCCGCCGCCGGATCCCCACCGCCTCTTCAGTGACGGTCAGCGCCTCCTCCCACCGTCCCACCTCCGAGAGACGGATCCCGAGGTTGGATTGCGAGGAGGCCAGGTCGGGTTCGTAAGCGGTTGGGTTTGCGGTGGCCAGCCGCCGCCGGATCTCCACCGCCTCCTCCTCGGCGGTGAGCGCTTCCTCCCACCGTCCCGCATCCGAAAGGGTGATCCCGAGGTTGGATAGCGAGGAGGCCAGGTCGGGTTCGTGGGCGGCTGGGTTTGCGGTGACCAGCCGCCGGTAGATCTGCACCGCCTCTTCCGTGACGGTCAGCGCCTCCTCCCACCCTCCCACCTGCAACAGACGGGCAGCGCGGTTGGAAAGCCACCTTGCGAGGTCCGCTTTGTCGACGCTGCCACCGGTTCTTGTGAGAGCCGTGGTGATGCTGAGGGCCAGGCCGTTAGTGATATGGGAGTCGTCGGGCAGGGCGGCGATTGCAGTTTGCAGGGCCTGGCGGTGAGGTGTCGTAGTTTCTAGCGCGCTATCAAGGGCCTTCAGGATTTGGGCGCTATCAGCGGTGCGCTGGGCATTGTAGTGAGCGATGGAGGCGCGGCTGAGGACGATGATGAGCTGGCCTTGCTGCCCCGGGGAGGCCGCAGCCAACACGGCAGGCAGAGATATGTGGCCAGTGATGACGGTGCGTGAGGCGTGGTACTCGGCGATGCGGTCTGGTTGGAGGGAGCCCCAGTAGCGGTCATCTCCGGCCGGGTACAACATGGCTAGCCAGGCTGCGGTGCGCGCCACCTTTTGGTCTGGCAGGTCAGGTACCTGCTCGGTGACGTGGAGGGCTTCGTCCCTGTCGCTGGCTCCGCACAAAGCCGCGACCGCGACTGCTCCAGCTAGGGCAGGCGTTGACAGGTCGTCCATTTTGAACGCAGGGGTAGTGGCGCTGTCTTCCCAGAAGCGTTCCTCATGCTCCAAGAGGACCTCTTCGGGGGGCGCGCCGGGCGTGGACTGTACCGGCTTGGGGCCATGTTGGAGCAGGCTGACGAGTGCGGTCATCTGCAGCGTGAGGATGTTGTCGTATTGGGTCTCGCTGAGATCCTCGGGGGGCTGGAGGGTGGCTGCCAGGGAGGACCAGTCGTATACAGGCAAGCTGGGGACGTGCGGCAAGAGGCGGGCGAGGTCGGCTGCTGCTTCGGTAAACGCGGCCACGCGATCCTGATCAGGCCGGTCCTGGTCCGATCTGCTGCGTGAGAACAGCGCGGTGAGTTCCGTGATCTGGGCTGCCTTGAGGAGGGTACGGGTACGCGGTGTGGCGCTGAGTGCGTCAGTACGCCATTCTCCGTCGGATCGGGCGAGCAGCAGCAGTCGCACGCGGTGCGAGGAGCGGTGTAGGTGGGCGATCAAGCGGCGGAGCAGGCGGGGGCGGGTCTCGGCGTAGTCGATGACTAGCAGAAGGGGGTGAGCGGTTGTCAGCGGCGCGAAGTCTGGCGGCGGGTCCTGATCGGTAAGGTCGGAGCGCAGGTGGCCAGTGACCCAGCCGGCACGGCTGAGGATGTCAGTGAGGTGGCGGGCGAGGCGGGTCTTGCCCTGGCCTCCGGGGCCGGTCAGGACACGGACCGACAGAGCGGGCGGGTCCCCTTCACACCAGGCTCGCAGATCAGCCAGTTCCTGTTCGCGGCCGTAAAAGGCGACGGCTCCGGTGTCGGCGCGCAATAGTGCGGCGGCTGAGCTCGGGTCGCGTTCGGGTGCGGCGGGGGTGAGGAGGCCAGCAGGTTCCACAGGCTCCAGGACGGGATCCCAGCCGGAGGCGCGTTCGGTGACGATCGCGCGGAAGTCGTCGTCGGCCAGGAGCAGGGCGGCGGGCGTAGCGGTCAGGCGGGTCCCGTTGATGGCCTGGCGGTCGCGTCGGGTGACGCCGCACAACAGGTCATGAGCGTGGACGGCGGCGCCGGACATGCCTGACCAGGGGGTTCCTGGTGCGTCCGGGCCGAGCAGCGCATCGAGTGCAGGGCTGGTGCTGGAGATTTCGTAGCGGTGGGCAAGGGAGCCGCTGCCCGGGTTGATCTCTCCGGTGAGTTGCTCGTCCAGGCGGCGAGCGGCGGCGTCCTTTTGCATGCGGGGAAAGCCGAGCACGGTGACAGGGTGGGGGCGGGGGCCGATCAGCACGCCCCACCGCTGCGGGGGTCGCGTGACTGTGTCGTACAGGGACTCCGGTGTCTGCCAGCTGCTGGATTCGCAGAGCTCAAGCAGGGCGGCGTCGACAAGGTCGTCTTTGCGGTACCAGCGCACGGCGGCCAGGGCCTGCTGTGGCTCGGGCCCGGCCGACGCACGGGAGCTGATATTTTGGCTGATAAGGGGCGGCTGTGGTCGGGCGACCATCAGGGTGCCTGGCCAAGGTCCAGATGCGTCGCCGAGGACGTGGGCAGCGGTGAGCACGAGTCGCGGTGCTACCAGGTAGCCGGACCCGAACGTCTTCGTCGGCTCCTGCGTCCACCGGTCGATCGTGTGCAGACGGACCTGTACCCGGCGGTCGAACTCCACGCCCTCACCTTCTTCCGGTGAGTACCGCCACACGCGCCCGGCCGACTACTCGGAGTCAACGACATCGACGTCGTCGCCACCCAGTTGGTGCGGGTACAGCCGCACCGTGACCCGGTGCGTGGACGTATCGGTCTTCTCGTGCTTGCCGCCGACACTCATACCGACGCCCACGACGCTGAAGCGGAGACCGCCGTTCACACCCTTGGTGCCAGCCAGTTCCATCCCGAGCTCCAAGGTGAGCTCGCCCAACCTGAATCGGACCCCTCTGTCATTCTGACCGATGCGCATCTGAGCCTCCGCGATCTGATCGCGCAGCAGTGTGATCGCGTCGGCCAGATCCAGCCAGTCCGTGCCCGGGTTGTTCGTGCTCCCCATCGTCAGCGCCCTTCTGTGTCTCAGCGCGCAGCGCGTGACAGTCGGTGCTGTATGTCCAGTATCGGATCTATGGCATGACCTAGCCACCGCAGTCGGAATCGAAGAGCCTCATTGGATCTCTGTGCTCAACCGCTCTGCGGCGGGGGCCGGGAGGGAGGCAAGACGCCGGCCGTTGCCGAGCTTCCTCTTCAGTGCGAGATTCTCGTGGTAAAGGTTCGCGGTCACTGCGGCAAGGGCGTCGAACTTGCCCTGTGGTTATGTGACTTCAGCCTTGATCTCGAGAAGCAGTCGGCGAAGCTTCGCGATCGTTTTGTCCCGTTCGACTTCCCCACGGCTTCTCAGGACTGGGCGGGCGACCTTGGCGTCCCACTCGGTGCCCCGCAGCCCATCCCGCTCGCTCCCCCGGCGCGCGGTGCCGACGTGATGACGCTGGTCAATGAGGGGCACCTCTACCAGGTCGCTTGGCACCCGCAGCCGGATCGACGACGCCCTGGAGCTCGCGGCCGCGGTGAACCGCGGCCCGATGGCCCCGGCCGTGGCTGGCGCGTGGGCCGCGGTCGAGTCGCTGCCGACGCACCCGGACGACCCCAAAGGGGAGAACGAGCGGTCCGGCAAGGCGGTGGCGGCCGACCGGATGGCGGCCGTCATTGCCTGTTCGTGGCCCCGCGCCGAACTCACTGCCCTCGCGCATCACCACAAGCCTGGCGTCCAACACAATCTCTACCGGGGCATCGCCGCCTGTGCCACGAATCAGGAACGCGCCCGGCTGACAGCCGAGGCGCTGCAGGGGGGCGGTGCGTCAGTTCTGGGCTTCACCGGTGCAGCCACGAAGTACAGCGATGGGCCGGCTGCCCAGCGCATGGCCGACCTTCGCCTCGGTGGACGCCTGATCCGGGCACGGCTTGCCCGGCGCATGGGTACCGATTCAGCGGTCCGGCCATGCGTTCAGCGTGCGGGCGCTGTCGGCCGCGCGTATGCGGAGTGGTCGTGCGGTTCGTAAGGTGGCCTTCTCGGGGCTTGTCGCGGAGGTCCCTCATGCCCCGAACCATTTGGAGCGGTGCCATCTCGTTTGGCCTGGTCACCGTACCGATTCATGTGGTGTCCGCCCGAGAGGATCACAGCATCCAGTTCCACCAGGTTCACCTGGAGGACATGGGCCGGGTGCGAAACCGGAAGATCTGCGAGCTGGAGGATCGCGAGGTCTCGTCCGCGGAGATCGGCAAGGGCTACCAGTGGGGCAAGGACACGATCATCCCGGTCCTCGACGAGGAGCTGCGGGAGATGCCGCTGCCCACGGCGAAGGCCATCGAGATCGAAGCTTTCGTGCCGCTGGACAGCATTGACCCGATCCAGATCGGCGACGGCTACTACCTGGAGCCCGACGGGCAGGTCGCGGCCAAGCCGTACACACTGCTGCGCCAGGCGCTCGAGCGGTCGTCGAAGGTGGCCGTGGCGAAGTACGCGTGGTCTGGCAGGGAGCGCCTCGGTCTGCTCCGGGTCCGCGACAACGTCATCGTCCTGCACGCGATGCGCTGGGCCGACGAGATCAGAGACCCGTCCGAGCTGCGGCCGGACGACGTGGAGCTCACCGAAGACGAGATCGCCGAAGCTGAGCACCTGATCGAGCGGCTGACCCGCGACGACCTGGAAGGCGACGATTTCACCGACCGGTACACGGAAGCGGTGGAGCAGCTGATCGACGCAAAGCGGGAGAATTGCGAACCGCCCACGGCCACTGAGCCGGATGCACCGGGGCAGATCGTCGACCTGATGGCCGCGCTGCAGGAGTCCGTGGCCAAGGCCAAGGCCTCTCGCGGTGAGGACGCCACCGTGCACGAGATGCCGAAGAAGAGGGCGGCGGCCAAGAAGACGGCCAAGAAGACGGCGAAGAAGACGCCGGCCAAGAAGGCTGCCGCGAAGAAGACCACGACGAAAAAGACGGCCAAGAAGGCGCCGGCCCGGAAACGGCACAGCGCCTGAGGCCGGATTCGGGACAGGAAGGGTTCAGGCAAGGCGTAGCTGGCCGAGCGGCCTCCCCTGGTCAGCCTGCGTCTCAAGAAGGGTGGCCATCTCCGCCGTCCTTGCGAAGACGGGGCCCGCCCAGCTTTCCGGGACCGCCACGGGTGCGAGGTGTACCTCGGTGCCGTGCTTGTGCGCGGCGTCGAAGAGGGCCTGCAGCACGTGCAAGCCCGCTAGGTCGAGCGCGCCCAGACGCACACGCCACGTCTGCGCTGTCGGGTCGTATCCGGCGATGGGGCGGAGTATCTTCAGCTGCTCGCGCCAGTGCGGGTCGGCGCCGTGCGCGGCCTGGACGGTGGCCTCCAATATCCAGGCAGTCTCAAGGGAGCTCTGCGAAGTCATGCTCCGACGGTAGGCGCCGCCACTGACAACGTGGCCGCGCGGATGTGTCAGGAACGGGCGTGGAGCAGGGTGATGACGGCGGCGGCGTAGGCGCGGGAGCGGTCCCAGACGGCGAAGTAGTCGGTGTGCATCTGTCTGGCCTCTTCGGTACGGGCGGGCGAGATCCGGATGCCGGTGCCGCGTCCGAGGAGAAGGTTGGCGTGGCGGCTCATCTCGGGGCCAAGACCGCGGACCGGATCCACCGGCTCGCCTCCCTCAACCGTGCCGTCCGGGTGGTAGGCCTCGTAGAGGCCGGCGCGTCCCCGGTAGCCCACGCGGCTGGCCTGCAACAGCCGTGCCTGCGCTGCGACTTCCTGTATCAGTGGATCGTCTGGGCTGCCGAGTCGGAGCTCGGGTCCGGGTGTCGGGATGGCTCGCCAGATGCCGGCGTACGTCGTGTTGAGGGTGTTCATCCACCACTGGGGCACGTGTCCGCCGGGCAGGATGCGCAGCTGCGGCAGCCGACGGGGCGGGCGCCTGCCGTCTGCGCGTCGGGCGAGCAGCTTGCGGGCTGAGCGCAGCAGGGCGGCGTCATGTGCCTTGCTCAGGACGACAGCGGCCAGGAGTTCGCGGTCCGCGGCTTGGTATTCGGGGGTCTGTACGTACGCGCGCTGTTGGCGCCGGTACTCGGCGGGTTCGAGGTCGGCACTGTTCGGGCCCTGGCGCGCCGAGGCCTTCTTCGCCTCTGTTACACGCCGGTCGGCCGCCTGTGCTTGGCCGAGCTGATGCGCGAGTCGTTCGGTGGCCGTCGGCCATGAGCCCCACACCACTCGTGATCTCCCCTCCGTCTGGTGCTCGGCGGTGTGCCAGGCTGTTCACAGCCGCCCCGCCCCCGTGGGTCAGGACCTTAGAGCAGGCGGAGGACGCCGACGACCTTGCCGAGGATCTGAACGTCATCGGCGGGGATCGGTTCGTACGCCGGGTTGCGCGGCATCAGCCAGACCTCGCCGTCCTGCCGGTGCAAGACCTTGACCGTGGCCTCGTCGCCCAGAAGGCCGGCCACGATGTCGCCGTGGTCGGCGCTGTCCTGGCGGCGGACGGTCAGGATGTCGCCGTCACAGATCGCCGCGTCGATCATGCTGTCGCCGGACACGGTCAGGGCGAACAGGTCTCCTTCGCCGACGATCTGGCGGGGCATGGAGTAGACGTCCTCGACCATCTCGTCGGCGAGCAGCGGGGCGCCGGCGGCGATGCGGCCGACGAGCGGCACCTGGACCGGGTCCGCCTCGCTCCGGCTGCCGAGCTCGGGGGCCCAGGAACGTACCCGGTAGGCGCGGGGTCGGTGGGGGTCGCGGTAGAGGACGCCCTTGTGTTCCAGAGCCATGAGCTGGTGAGCGACTGAACTCGTCGAGGAGAGTTTCACGGCTGCGCCGATTTCGCGCATCGATGGCGGGTAGCCCTGCCGGGCCACGGACTCGGTGATGTACCGGACGATGGCGGCCTGGCGAGACGTGAGACCACCCTCGACGGTCCGTATACCTGGAGGGCGGCCAGCGCATCCTGGCGTGCTGTTCTCCATCCCCGGCACCTCCGTGCAAGATCCTCTCGGAACGTGACCTTAACCCGCCATCTGACGCAAATGGAACGGTGGGTTCGGAAATCGTTCCGCGGGTGCGGGGCAGGAGACCCTCTGCCACGGCTGTCGGCACCTGGGACAGGGAGGAGGGCTGGGCCGTGGGCCAGCCAGCGAGCACGACGGGCTGTTCTGGGGTGCGGCCCTCGGCGACTGCCGTGACCAGGTCGGCGAGGCCGACGGGGTACACCGTTTCTCGGGTGGATCGGAGTTCGGCCGGGGTCCACCAGCGGTATTCGCGGATGTTGTCGGGCTGCGTGGCGCGGGAGGGGTCCACGTCGGTGCCCGCTACGCGGGCGAGGAAGTACCGCTCGACCTGGCGGACTTCGCGGCCTAATCGGTACGGGCGGGCGGCGCCACCGGCTCCGTCGGGGTCGCGCCATCAGCCGGCGGCATCGTAGACAGCCCTGACGCTGACCTCGCCGCCCAGGTCCGGCCCGATGAGCGTGACGGTCGCGGTGCTGAGGCGCGATCCAGATTTTTCGGAGTTCGGAAGACTGGGGCCTGGAGTTCAACGTCCCGATCGGCGGCGAGAAGCTCCTGCTCTCCGACAAGCTCGACCTCCTCCTGGAGGTCCAGCTCGTACGCACCTGACCCACCCGCGCGGAAATCCCGTCGGGAGAACCCCCTCGCAGAGCAGGGAGGTCATCCTGGCCGAGGCTGTGCTGGCTCCCGAGGTCGGGCCGAAGTGCGCGCTGACGGGCGGGCGGTGGTGGTCGGAGTACGACCAGGTGTGGGTCACTTCCGCGTCGTCGCTCGACGTCGACCACATGGTCCCGCTCGCGGAGGCCTGGGACTCAGGTGCAGCGCTCTGGACGGCGGCGCGGCGTGAGGCTTACGCCAACGACCAGGGCGCGCCGAACAGCCTGATCGCGGTCTCGGGCAGTTCCAACCGTTCCAAGGCGGACAAGGACCCGGCGGCCTGGCTGCCCGTGCCGGCGGACCAGTGCAAGTACGCCGCGGACTGGGTGGCGGACAAGCTCCGCTGGCAGCTGACGGCGGACACCGCCGAGCGAGACGCGCTGACCCGCCTTGCCGAGGCCTGCCCGACCGCCACCGTCACCTACGAACAGGTCCTCTAACCGGTCCGGCGCCGCCGCCCCGGCCGGCACCGCCGTCACCCCGGTGAACACGAGAGCCGCTCCCGCGGCCACCACCGCTTCTCGCCAGGGCGGCGTCCGCCTGCTCGACGGGCAGCAGTTGGGCCATGGGCTCGCGGCTGGAAGAGCTGGGCCTGTGACAGCGACGGACTATGTAGATCGCAACATCCGAAAGTTGAGCTTTCCCTACAAGTAGCCGTTATAGGTGGCTACCGTCAGACAATGACTTGGTGGCAAGCAGCCCTGTGGGGCTTGGCTGGCGGCGGAGCCGCTTCGCTCGTGTCTCTCTGCGCATCCATCATGTCTGGCGGGTACCGCTGGCCGTGGCAGCGTAGGCACGAGGAGCTGGGACCACGACTGTTCGTATTGGGGAGCGGGTTTGTCCTAGGTGCCGTGGTGGCGGCTGCCGCCCACGATCAGATGAGTGGGCCGTGGCCTGCCTTCATCTTCGGCATCGGTGCCCCCGCCACGATCCGGGGCATCCTCTCCGGTGTAGAGGTCGGGCTGGCTGGCGGACCGCCAGTCAGCCCGGCGTCGATTGAGGGCGGCCAGGCAGGCGCCGCTCCGCCACTTCCGCGCGCAACTGAGGATGGGGAGATCCGTGAAGACGCATCCTGACACCCTCCTTGCCCGTGTGGTCCGGGCCGCGCGACCTTCGCGTCCCTGGCTGAGCATTGAGGCATCTGTCTGGTGGACCCGAGTGCTCTTGGCTGGCGGCGCCCGCCCCCGTCACATGACCGACGCGGTCCTGCTCGAAGGGATCCTGTCCCGCCAGACTCTGACCGGCGCGAACCTGGCCGGCGCGGACCTGTCCAACGCGGACCTGCGCGGCGCGAACCTGGCCAGCGCGAACCTGACCGACGCGGACCTGCGCGACGCGAACCTGGCCAGCGCGGACCTGCGCGACGCGAACCTGACCCACGCGGACCTGTCCAACACGGACCTGACCCGCGCGCGCCTGATCCTCGCGGACCTGACCTATGCGCGCCTGATCTACGCGGACCTGACCAACGCGTACCTGACCAACGCGGACCTGACCTACGCGATCCTGGCCAACGCGAACCTGACCCACGCGAACCTTGCCGACGCGAACCTGACCCACGCGTACCTGGCCAGCGCGGACCTGACCGGCGCGGACCTGGGCGGCGCGATCCTGACCCACACGGACCTGCGCGGTGCGATCCTGACCGGCGCGGACCTGGGCGGCGCGGACCTGACCCACACGGACCTGCGTGGCGCGATCCTGACCGGCGCGAACCTGGGCGGCGCGGACCTGCGCGGCTCGAACCTGACCGACGTGAGCCTGACCGGCGCGGACCTGCGCGGCGCGGACCTGACCGACGTGAGCCTGACCGGCGCGAACCTGGTGGATATCACGTGGTCGGAGTTGACACGTTGGCCAGATGCCTACGGCGCCGTGATGTTGGAGCGGTCTGTGCCGATCGGGGGCGGACTCTGGCGCGTGCAGGGCTCTGGAAACAGCGGCGCCGATCTGTCAGTGCCTCCGGTCCCTGTGGGCTGACCGTCTCGGCCCAAATGCGCTAGCACCCACATAAAACGCTAAGAGCGCTGCTGCAGGTGCTGGCGGGCGGCGGCGAGTAGACGCTCACCGGTCCGTCGGCTCACGTCGTAGCGGTGGGCCACCTGGTCGGCGGTGACGGTCCGGTTTCCCGCCTCGGCGGCGGCCAGTTCGGCGGCAATGACCGGCACGCGGTCGTCGGCGCGCGGGCTGATGGCGCTCGGCCAGGAACACCCAAGGCCCACCACGACTGCAACCGGTCAGCGACTCCCGTGTACTCGAGTGTTAGGCGGCTTGATCAACGAATACAGATATGCGGCGTGAGCTGCAGCGATGGGTTTCCGAACGGCACAGGGCACACCGCTCCACCGGCAGGGCGAGGGGCAAGCGCCTGCCCGGGAGTAGCCGGCACCCGCTGCTGGTCCACGACCAGCCCAACCAGCCGAGACGGTCCGCTGGATGAACCGGCGGACCACCGCGAAAGGATCGACGTTAGCGAAACGTTAGCGAAGCGTCAGCAGGGATTGCGAAGGTGGTGCGTCAGGAACAGCAGACCGCGAGAACGGAGATTATCGTACATGAGCGCAAGGCTCCCGCCAGCGGCTACGTGAAGCACCTGATGGTGTTACTGCTTTCACTCGTGGCTGTGCTCGGCATGACTCAAGTGAGGTCCATCCCGCTCGCGCATGCCGCCACCAGCAATTACTGGTCGCGGATCACATGGAATACACGGGGCTGGGTAACGGAAGCAGCAGGGAGGCAGAGCGTAATTACCGGGCCATGGTGAACCAGCTACGGGTGCTCTCTGGTTATAACATCGGCACCGGCCTGATGCGAACCACGGAGCAGACTCAGCGCTACATCGAGATCATGATTGTCGACAACGGAGACCTGGTCAACAATCATCGCATCTCTCTCTACCTGCGCCTCGACAACCTCTACCTCGATGGTTTCACCATCGTGGGGCAGAACTACAGGTTCAGCGATGCGCCGGGCTACCTGACGACATGGTTCGCAAACCAGTACCCAGGCGCCGTCCACCTGTTCCGCAACTTGCCCTACTCCTCGCATTATCAGGATCTCGCCAATGCCGAGACCCGCGGCAGGCAGGCATTCTCGGGGCCATCATTCTGGACCGCCATCCAGACCATCCAGAGGCTCACCGATCAGAACTGGAACAATGCCAGGTCTGAACTCGCCGCCATCATCGGCGCGACCTCCGAAGCGGCCCGATTCGGCTGGATCGAAAACCGGATCGCGAATTCTATCGGATCCGGCGGAGAAACGGACGACGCCAGCGGCTTCCACAACAACCTGGGCGGTTTCGGAACCGACCTGGAGAACAACTGGGAAGACCTGTCAGAAATCGTCTACAGGCAGCAGAACGGCAACGGGCGCATCGAGCCCGTGAACATCGACGGCCACCGGTGCAGCAGCATCGAGGGTGTCCTGATCTGCGATGACACCGACTTCCTGAACAAAAGCACCAAATCCGCCGGTGTCCAGCGCCAGTACCGGGTACTGCGGGCCGCGCGGAAAACTGCCAGATCGGCACCGACACGCAAGGTCGAGGTCAAGCTCGGGATCCTCGTCGAAGCCGGAACCGGCAGCTTTGCAAAGAGCAATAGCTGACGAACCGCTTCCATGCCTTGCTCCAACCTCAAACGGAATCAGACATTCACCTTTTGAGCTGCCTATTCTTCTGCCATACTCACCGTCGCTCCAGCCACTTGGGGCACTGCCCACCCATACGCAACCACCACCCAAACCCCTCCATGCGAATCATTCACGTTGGATCTCGAAGGAAGCTGAAATCATCCAATGAAATTAAAAGCCATCCTCTCCATGATATGGGCTGTCGCGTGTGCTTTCGTATTCATGACACCGACCAATGCTGCAGCAGCAGCCGGCCAGCCGGTCGTGCTGCAATTCAGAAACGCGGCTACGGGATATTGCCTGGACAGCGACACGGGCGGATCTGTTTACGCGAAGAGTTGTGGTTCAAACAACTCGTTTCAGAAATGGAACACGTACCGCGACGGCAATCGGATGATGGTCCAAAATGTGGCGACCGGACGATGCCTCACCGGCAAGAGTCAGAGCGCTTGGACCCCGGTCACAGAACCATGCGACGGGCTGAAGTCCGAACAGTACTGGGAGGACTGGGACTCTGCTGCAACGAAGGTCCTCCTGGTCAACAACAGGTATAAGTACTCAGTCATCAACGGCAGTTGCTGCGACGGCAACGGGGCTGAAATCGTGAGCCTTAGTACTCACCCGTTGGTGGGAGAACCGTCGCATACCTGGCTGCTGTGATTCACCCCCGGTAACAGGGGGTCAGGGAACAAGGTCACCCTTGTGAAACCGGCAGCGGGCTGCTCGTCTCAGCGATCAGCCTCACCTCCAGCCCCGCCCCCGGCGTCGTGCGCCGCCGTGCTGAGAGGGCGTCCGCCCCAGCGGATGCCTTTCTCGCTGCGGATGCGGGCGCGTTCCTTGCGTTCGGCGGCGAGGACATCGCGGTGGCGGGCGTTGGCGTTACGCCAGCGCAGACACCTCACGTTGCTATGCCGTCAAGCCGCGGCGGTCAGCTCCGTGGGGAAGGCGGTCTGTTCATCGAACAACTCGTGGTCCTGGAGGCAGTGGTAGAGCTGGCCGAGCATGCGGTTGAAGAGGTTTCTCTGCGCGGCCGCGTGCCAGTCTCCGGTCTCGCGACGGCGCCGGTAGTGGGCGTTGGCTCCGGCCGATGGCCGCAGGGAAGCGAAGGCCCAGAGGTAGCCGGCGTGGTTGAGGCGGTCGTTCTTCACCCAGCGTCGGGTGATGCTGGACTTCTTGCCGGACGCGCGGGTGATGGGCGAGGCACCGGCGTATGCCTTCAAGCCTCGGGCGTCGGCGAAGCGGGTGTGGTCGTCCCCGATCTCAGCCAGGATCCGGGCGGCCAACTGAATGCCGAGCCCGGGGAAGCTCAGCAGCACTTCGGCGTCCGGGTGTCGGGGGAACGCCTCTTCGACCGCTGTGGCGAGGTCGTCGGCGGCGGTGCAGGCGGCTTCCAGCTGGACCAGGAGGGCGAGCATCTGCTTGCCGAGCGCGTCCTCGACCAGGAGCGGCTGGTGGGCCCAGTCGGCGCGGAAGATCTCGCGGAGGCGGTCGGCCTCAGCCTCGATGCCGCGTTTGCGGCCGGCCCGCTTGAGCGCAGCCTGGATCTGCGCGCGGCTCAGCTTGACGGCCCTTGTGGGCGTCGGGGCGGTCTTGAGGACCTCGCGTGCCTCGGGCCGGCACAGACCATTGGTCCAGGTGGCGAAGGCGTCCAGGGCGGCCGGGTAGTACTCGCGTAGCAGGGAGCGGAGCTGGTTGGAGATCTGCTGCCGGTTCCAGGTCGCATCCTGCTGGGCTCGGGCGAGGACTGCGATGGCGCGGCCCAGGTCGCTGTCGTCGGGCAGCGGACGGTGGGCGTGTATGTCGGTGCGCAGGATGTTCGCCAGGACCAGAGCGTCACCGGGGTCGGACTTCTTGCGGGAGACGCTGTGCCGGTCACGGTAGCGGGCGGCGGCCATCGGGTTGATCGCGAACACTTTCCGCTTGCCCGTCCGCAGCACTGCCACCAGCAGGCCCCGGGACGTTTCGATGGCCACCGGGATCGGGTTCTCCTCGGTGTCGCCGTATTCGGCGAGCAGGTCCAGCAGCAGCTGGTAGCCGGCCGCGTCGTCGGTGATGTGCCGCTTGGCCAATAATTCGCCAGTGTCGTTGACGAGGGCGACGTCGTGAGTCCGTTCTGCCCAGTCAATGCCACAGTAGATCAAGGGTCCTCCCCTTCCGATAGGTAGGTATTTGCGCTGGTCACGAGCACAAGCGGGCCACGCAGCGACCTAATCCCAGGACTCAGCACAGAGGCTGGTCCGCCACCTCACTAGCCGTTCGTGACACCAGCGCACCCCGCGGGCCTCGGTCTATGCAGGAGCTCAAGCGGCTCGGGCATCACAAGAAGTCACCGTGGAATGGGCTCGCACCACCAACACCAACGAGTGATCAATCAGTGAGATGTAGGCAGTGGCGGCGGGCGCGAAGACGCCGAGCGTTACCGATCTGCGCTGAGGCATCAGAGGCCAGGTAGGCATGAGACATCCACCCGACGTCCACGCGACCGCCACCACCACAACACCAGGACCGCCCGCCGGTCTACACAGAGGCCTTCTCGAGCCAGGGTTGCCGAAGGCATCGCGATCCTGCTCGAACAGACTGAAGGAAGAGACCTCCTACAGCACTGCCGTTAGCAAGGGATTAGGTAGGCATGCAGGGCCCGGGTCTGCACGGTGTGGTTGGGGTGGTGGGAGTTGGCGATGGTGAACTGCCGCAGCGGTCCGAAATGGGCCTCGATCGGGTTCGTCAATGAGGCGTAGGTCGGCGTGAAGCACAACTCGACCTTGTTCTTCTTCGCCCAGCGGCGGATGTCGGCGCCTTTGTGGGCGGACAGGTTGTCCATGATCACGTAGATCGGGGCGCCGTCCGGGCGCGAGGCGCGGATCGATTTCAGTGCGGCCAGCGTGTTCGAGGCGCCTTTCCTGCGGCGGTTGACGCCCCACAGGGTGTCGTCGCCGACTGAACTTTCCCCGTGATGCTGGACACTCGTTGCTTACGCTGCGAGGGCGTGTTCTTGCTCGTGTCGCTGTCGGGTCTCCAGGGGGGTGAGGTAGCCCCAGGCCGGATGCTTCCGCAGCCGTCTGCGGTTGTAGAAGATCTCTATGAAGGCGAAGATCTCCGCGCGGGCGGTGGTCCGGTCGGGCCAGCGGCGGGTGCCGATCTCCGCTTTCAGCAGCGCGAAGAAGCTCTCGGCGGCGGCATTGTCGAAGCACGAACCGGTTCGGCCCATGCTCTGCCGTAGCCCCAACCGGCTTATCTCGCGGCGGAGTTCGTCGGAGGTGTACTCCGCTCCGCGGTCCGAGTGGACGATGCAGCCGGGCTGGAGCCGGCCGCGGCCGGCAGCCATGGCCAGTGCGTCGACGACCAGGGATGCGCGGTGGTGGTCGGCCATCGAGTAGCCGACGATCTCGCGGGTCGCCAGGTCCAGCCAGGTCGCCAGATACAGCCAGCCCTCGTCGGTGGGGATGTAAGTGATGTCGCCGACCAGTTTCCGGCCCGGGGCCGGGGCCGTGAAGTCGCGGCCGATCAGGTCGTGAGCGGGCACCGCCTTCTTCGCCGGACGGGTCAGCGACCGGCGCTTGCGCCGGGTGACCCCGGCGATGTTGCGCTCGCGCATGATCCGCTCCACCCGCTTGCGGTTGACCCGCCGGTCCAGCCCCTGCGCAGCCCGGCGTGGATGCGCGGCACTCCGTAGGTGCACCGGGAGGCGAGGTGCAGCACAGTGATCTCGTGGGCCAGGGCGTCGTCGGCGGCCCGGCGGGCGGCGCGGGCCTGCTCGCCGGCCAGCCAGGCATAGAAGGAGGACCGGGCCACCTTCAGCAGCCGGCACAACAGAGCGACCGGGTGGGTGGTCTTCTCCGCCTCGATGAACGCGTACACCTCGCTCATCGATCGCTCTCCTTCGCGAAGAAGACCGCCGCTTTTCGCAGCACCTCGATCGTCTCGGCCTGCTCACGGTTCTGCCGTCGCAGCCGACGCAGTTCCTCCCGCTCCGCGCTCGTCAGCCCGCCCGACGTCCCCTGCCCGCGGTCGATCGCGTCCTGCTTGACCCAGTTCCGCAGCCCCTCGGCGCTGACCCCGATCTCCCGGGCCACCTCGGTGACGGTCCTGCCGGAGGACCGGACCAGCGCGACCGCGTCACGCTTGAACTCCTCCGTGTACCGCCTGCTGCGGTTGCTCTTGCTTCCCACCTGGCACTACTTCCTCTGGAACCTCACGTCCCAGTCTCCAGGTGTCCAACATCAAGGGGAAGCTTCACTCCACCGGTCACCCGGATACAGCCACACAGGCTTGCCCACCAGCTCGGCCGGCTCCCACTCGAACCGTGGCCAGACGTGAGCATGCAAGAACGGGTCAGTGTTCCCCAAATTCTCCATTTTGACCCGGCGGAAGCCGGGGTCCAGGCGTCGGCAGACGCGCTCAACGGCTTCTCCGAGCCGGTCCATGTCGGACAGAAACGACAGCCGCCTTGCCCTCGGCAGATCAGACAGCCGTTGAACACCTGGCTCATCCACGAGGAGAACCGAGTAGCCCGGCAAGAACTGAACGTCGCCGATCACCGCGAATCCCGCCTCAAGCCGCCGCAGCACGGTCGGATTCTCACCTCGCAGAGCAGCCCCGATCCGATCCATCCGCCAGTCACCAGTCATGGCCCCAACTTAGCCACCGGTGATCAAGGCCCGCTCTTCGCTCCCCAACCTCCCCACATACATCACGAGCCAACCAAGTGAGGCGGGGAGCGCCCCTGGCCGTTTTCACGAATCGCCATTAGGGCGGGGTGCTCGGTTGCGGGGGTCGCCTGGCCGGCGGCCCGCCCCGGTGCGTTCGGGGTGGTGCCTCTGGTCTCCGGCATCGATCCGGTCCTGCACCACATGGCGCGGCCACCAGCGGCGGCCGTGCAGCTCAACACCCGTGGGCATTCCCCGATCCGACAGAGGCGGGCCACGGCCATGGAGACATCGGTGTGGCCCGCCATGCCGTCTGCTGGGCGCGGCCGTTTCAGGCTTGGTTTCCGGGCTGGAGCCTCAGCTGTTGGCCAGGGTGCCGTCCAGAAGGGGGAGCAGGCGATCCCAGTGGCGCTTCAGCCCGGAGACGCTAAAAGCGTCGGTGTCGGACATGGTGAAGCCGTGGATGGTGCCGGGGTAGATCTCGGAGGTGTAGCCGACACCTGCCGCATCCAGGGCCTGGTTGAGCTCGCCGAGGGCCTCAGGTGTCACGTCGCCTTCGGCGTGGCCGAGGTGGACCTGGGCGGTGATCTTGGAGAAGAGATTGGCCCCATCGACACCCACGGGGCCGTGGAACGCGGCGACGGCCGCCACCTGGTCGGGGTGGGCCGCGGCGGTGCGCATTGCGTAGAGGCCGCCTATGCAGTAGCCGGTCACCGCGACCGGTCCGGCGCCGACCTCGGGCTGAGTGGTGAGGAACCTGAGGTAGGCGTCGGCGTCGCTCAGGACACGTTCGGCGGTGTGTGCCTCGATCAGGGGCATCAGCTGGGCGAAGACCGCGGGCCGGACCTCTTCTCCGATGTACTCGGGAAGCTCGACCAGCGGTGCCGGGCCGTGCCGGTAGAAGGAGTTGGGGACGAGCACGTAGTAGCCGTGCCCGGCCAGTTCGCGGGCCATCTCCCCCAGCACGGGCCGGATGCCGAAGCCGTCCGCGTACATCAGCACCCCTGGGTGCCGCTCGCCGTGGTCGGGGAAGGCGGCGAAAGCGTCGGCCTGGCCGTCCGCGGTGGGAATCCGCAGCGTCTTGGTGGGCATGAATAATGCTCCTGTCGTGGTTGATGTGCAGAGCCTGTGATCAACACGACGGAGGCGGAGCACGCGCAGCAGCGCAAGAGCCTCGATCAAACAGCAGGCCCAAACCGGCCCGTACGGCGCTCAGAAGAGCCCCGGGTCACCGATCCGTGTGTGGCGCAAGGCCGTCCCGGTATTCATAGCCGCACAGCCTAGCCCACCAGATATGAGCTCATCTGCGGCAGAGATACCGACCGACAGGCTACGACTACCGCTACCTGCGGCGGTGGCTTGCTTCCCGCGGCATCCCGCACCGCCTCGCCCGCAGGGGGCTCGAGTCATCCCGGCATCTGGGCCGACATCGCTGGGTCGTGGAGCGGACCATGTCCTGGCTGTCCGGCTGTCGCCGACTCCACCGCCGCTACGAGCGAAAGCCGGAACACTTCCTCGCCTTCACTGCCATCGCAGCACCCTCATATGCCACCGCAGACTGACCAACTGAAATGATCTCTTTTATAGGAGCGGAGTGGGCCCGATTCCACTCGGCTCACCGGGAGTCGGGGCGGGCTGAGTGCCACGCGGGCCGGGCCCCGAACATGAGCTCCGCTCGCTCAGCCGTTGTCCGCGCGCGCACTGATAGGGGCAGCGGGAGCGTGGCCGCGTGGTGGCGGAATTGAGCAGAGGTGAGCAGTCACCGCGGCATTGCATGAGCGGTCATGACCCGCATGATGAAGCGACGAGGTCCAGAGCAGGCCGCACGGCCTGCGACGACCGGACTCGTGCGGGCACTGCCGCGTCCCAGACCACGGGCGCGCTCCGCGCAGGCCCCTGTTCTCTCTGCTGAAGGTGTTCCATGCGCATCCTGTTCTCCGGCACGCCGGCCTACGGTCACCTGTTGCCACTGCTCCCCCTCGAAAGAGCGGCCCGCCTGTCCGGTCACACCACCGCGTTCCTGACACACGCCTCCCTTGGAGGGGTGGTCGCTCCCGCCACCGTCCACACGGCGGGCGCGACGCTCGAGGACACCCTGGGCGAGTTCCAGCGGCGCACCGGAAAGAACGCCGCCACCGACATGAGCCCGGCCACCGCGGGCGAGTTCTTCGGTGGAACTCGTCTCGACCTCGGCGCGGACGACGCCCTGACGGCGGCCCGCGACTTCGCCCCGGACCTGGTGATAGCGGAGACCGCGGACTTCCTCGGCCCCTTGGTGGCCTCGCAGTTGGGCGTGCCGTGGGCCTCCCACGGCGTGGGTATCGCCTTGGAGTCCCCCTTGGCCGAGGCCATGTGGGCGACAGCTGCCGACCGTGCGGCGGAGCGGGGCATCACGCTGGCCCGGCCTTCGGCGACCGTCGACCCCTGGCCCGACTGCCTCCAGCGCGACGACTGGGAGCCGTCGGCGGACCGCATCACCATCCGGCCCCAGGCGCACGCGTCCGAGGCCGGCACGGATTGGCAGGCGCCGTCCTTCCCCGGCCGTGAGCACCTGCCCCGGGTCCTCGTAACCCTGGGCACGATCATCGACGACGCGGACGCGCTCAGCCGGATCGTCGCCTCGCTCGCCGGGCAGGACGTGAACGTCGTGGTCGCGCTCCCGCCGTCGTCCGAGACGGAGACCCTGCCGGTGGGTGGCAGCGGCGTCCACGTGACCGGATTCGTTCCCATGGGACTGCTGCTCCAGGGTGTGGACGCGGTCGTCTCCTCCGGTGGTGCCGGAACGGTGCTCTCGGTGCTCGGTGCCGGTGTCCCGATGGTGATCTGGCCCATGGGCCTCGACAAGCCCCTCAACGCCGAACGCACGGCCGCGCTGGGTGCCGCGGAGGTCATCGGTTCGGCGGACGAAGCCGGCGAGGCGGTCGCACGCGTACTGCGGCAGCCGTCGTTCCGGACCGCCGCCGAAGCGGCCTCCCGGAACATCGCCGCGATGACCCCGGTCCCCGAGGTTCTGTCCCTCCTGACCGAACGCCGGGGCTGAGCCTCCGCACGCCGGGCAGGACGTCGGCCGCCGAGCGAGCCGACACGGAAAGAGGAGGAACCATGTACGCGATACGCCAACATGCCTTCGGCGCACCGGACAAGCTGGTGTACGAAGAGGTAGATCCACCGTCTTTGGGCCCGGGCGAGGTCCGCCTCGCCGTCACCGCGGCGGGGGTCCACCTCATGGACACCGTGCTGCGCGCGGGGCGCGAGATGGGGATGGCACTGCCGCGCCTGCCGATGACACCGGGCCGGGAGGCAGCGGGCGTTGTGGACGCCGTCGGCGCGGGGGTCGACGCAGGATGGCTCGGGGAACGGGTGGTCGCTTATCTCGGGCACGAGCGCAACGGTGGTTATGCCACGCACGCCGTGACATCGGCCGATTCCCTGCACCGCATTCCCGACGGGCTCGACGACAACGCCGCCGTCACCATGATCGGAACCGGGCGGACCGCGATCGGCATTCTGGAGCAGGCAACCCTGTCGGCCAAGGATGTCGTCGTGGTCACGGCGGCCGCCGGAGGCCTGGGCACACTGCTCGTGCAGGCGGCACGGGGGGCGGGTGCCGTGGTCGTGGGCCTGGCCGGAGGCGGGCAGAAGCTCGACGTGGTGCGGGAGCAGGGCGCGAACGGTGCCGTGGACTACACCCTGCCCGGTTGGGAGGAGTTGCTCCGCGAGGCGCTGGGCGGCGTACCGTCGACCGTCGTCCTCGACGGGGTGGGCGGCCGGCTCGGCCGGACCGCGGCCGAGTCGCTCGGTGACGGAGGGCGGCACCTGTACTTCGGCTGGGCTTCCGACGAGGGACGGTTCACCAGCTTCTCCCCTCAGGAGTTGGAGAAGTACGGCATCACCTCCCAATTGGCGGTGGGTCCCTCGCTGTTCGGACTGCCGGGCGGAATCCGCAGGCTGGAGGAGACAGCACTCCAGTGGGCGGCGGCCGGACGACTGAGCCCCGTCGTCCAGTCCTTCCCGCTCGCCTGTGCGGACGAGGCCCATCACGCCCTGGAGACCAGGGCCACCGTCGGCAAGGTGGTCCTGCGGCCGGGGACCGACGGGCGACCGTGACCGGGGAGGCGCGGCAGTCCGCGGAGTGCCCAGCAGGGGGCACTCCGCGGACTGCCGCGTTGTCACGGGGGAAGCAGCGGCAGGCCGGTCTCCTCGTGACGCCACATGACCTCCTCGATGCGCGAGATCGCGGCGGTCAGGTGGCGCCGGTAGGTGCTGTACGGCATGTTCAATCGCCGGGCTGCCGCCTCCTGGGTGGGTGCTCCCTCGACAAAGGCGAGAGTGGCGACCCGGAGTGCCTTGTCTCCCCCGCGTTCGGTGACGAGGCATGCGACGGCGTTGGCGAGCACGTCCCGCAGTGTCATGCCGTGGTCGGCGACCAGGCGGCTGTGACGCAAGGGGTTCAACTCCAGGGCCGGCGGCTGAGTCAGGTCGCGCAGTGCGGAGCGGACCGCGGCGGTGAACTCCGGGCGGCTCAACGTCGGCGGAGGGAGGGGAGCGCGGGGCCGGGGAACAGGCGTACCAGCGTCGGCGAAGCCCTCGTCCGTGCCGGACATCAGTGCCTGCTGTTTGTCCGTCAGCCACGCTCCCGGCGCCAGGTCACGCCAGTCGTGGGCGAAGATCCGGTAGGCCGATCCGCTGACTGCGACGGGCTGCTCCAGCGGTGTCATGTCGCAGAACTCCATGTGCGCGTTCCAGAAGCCGTCGTCGCGGAGCACGATGAACGACCACGCCAGTCCGCTGTCCCGCAGGAGTTCGCCGAGCATGCGCCAGAGCATCAGGTCCATCACCGGCGAGGGCCGCTGATAGTGCCGCGGGTGGACGTGAAATCGGCCGAGGGCGATGTGCTCCCCGGGTCCGAGCGGGACGTGTGAAGCGACATGGTCCCAGGCCGCGGCAGCGATCGGGTCGTGCTCGCGCCCCTGGGCGGGCTCCGGTCGCAGCCAGGCGGAGAAGGCCACCGCAGGCGCCGTGCCGCGCAACCGCTGCACCCGAAAGTCCTGTGGCCGGGTCCGGAGCCAATAGCGGACCGTCTCGGCCGAGCCGGGGCCTTCTGCCCGTTCGGCGAGAGCCAGCACGTGGGCCTCATCAGATGGCCCGTACGGGTGGTCCTCGACCAGCCCCGGGAGGTGCCACAAGTGGCTCTGGGCCATGTGTCCCTCGCCCCGGTAGAGAAACTGGAGTGAACCCACCGCGTGCAGCAGCCGTTCGGAAGGAACGGAGGCGATCCGCTCCAGCAGGTGCCCGTGCAGGTGCCGGTACAACTGGTCGAATCGCTCCGGGTCCCGCCACCGCAGGTCGGCCGCCAGTGCCTCCCGGACGATGTCGTGGGGGAAGATCCCTTCGGCGCAGTGGTCCACGTACGGCTGCTCCCGCATCCACGCGAACAGTTCCGGGGCGTCATCACCCACCACGGCACGCAGGAGTGTCTCGGTCGTCAGATGAGCCTGGGCACAGACCTCGAGGGCGAGGCGGTGCCGCGGGCCCGGCAGATGTCCCAGGATCTGGCGCAGCAGGGACGCGACGACCTCAGGGGTGGGTCTCCAGGATCCGGAGGCGGGGAGGTCGATGCCTCCCGTCCTGGCCACATGAGCGGCAAGCGCCAGCGCGAGTGGGTGGCCGGAGGCGAAGGCGAGCAGAGGCTGGCGATGAGCAGGGGCGACTCCTCGTCTCTCCAGGAAGAGCTCCGCCTCGCTCGCGCTGAGGTCGTCCAGCGCCACCACCTTGAGCACGTCGGCCCAGCCGGGGTCCGCCGCCCAGTTGACGTCCGGCGCGTGCCGGCCTGCCACGACCACCAGTACGTCGTCGGCCAGGCTCGGCAGGAACTCCTCGCGCAGCCATCCCTCCAAGCTCTGGCAGTACTCGAAGGTGTCGATGAGCAGAAGCGCACCCGGCGCGTGCACGACCGCCGCGGCCGCCTTCTCGAAAGCCTCCGGTGCGGAGGACAGGGCGCGGCCGTCGACGTGGACCACCGGTCGGCCGGCAGCGCGGGCCTCGTTGGCGTACTGCCGCATGAGCGTCGATTTACCGATGCCGCCGGGGCCGTGCACGTACAACACAGAGGCGGCACCCGGCCGTCCGGCGAGGGCGTCACGCAGCAGGGCCAGTTCGGTCTCTCTGCCGACGAATGCGCTGCGCCTCGCCGTGCTCACGCGATCAGCGACAGTGCCGCGTGGCGGTGCTTCCATGTCCTGCCTTTCCCCACGGCAGGTGTGTGCCGCATCACTTGCAAGGGCACCTCACGACGGCCCGTCTTAGTTTGGCAACCCTAATGAAGGCCCCTCGCACTGCCCTATGCAGGCGCCCGGCCGAGCCGGACCAGGGCCGCTTTGCAGATCATGCCCACATTGGACACCCGGCCCGAACCCCGGCCTCTGACTCGCACCACCGGGGTCCGACCGATCGGCCCCAGGTCCTGACACGCGGCGGCGTCAGCGACTGGCTGGCCTCGCCTTCGAAGACTATCCAGCCGTTGCAGGCCGCCTGGGTCTTCTGGCATCGCCGCAACGAGTAGCAGGGCGAAGGGTCCGCATTGGAAGGTGTGGACCCCTTCGCTATGGCGAGTTGCTCCGAGCCATCTGCCTGTCTTCTCCGCCGTCGGGGCGCTTTGCCCCCGTCCACGTGCGTGAGGCGCTTTCGCAGCGCAGCTATTCATGGCGGCTTGTGATCAACAAGACCTGTACGAGCACCACACCGCCGACGAGGAAATCGGGTTCGGCCCCGGCGCCGAACGCGTCAAAGACGCGGTGACGAGACGTGGGCTGCGACCTGCACACACGACGCTCAAGCGTCGGAGCCTCAGCCACGAAGCACTGGGGGGGGTGAGGGCCTGAAAGAATTCTTCTGTCACTCCGGGCTCGCGCCGCAGCTAGAAGTCAGAAGCTCTGACTCCTGAGAGGAAGCAATGTCCACTCCTCCACCGCTCCAACGCTCTCTGATGGTGCTGGTCGACAGCTGCAGCGCAGGCAAGCTCTCCCAAGCCCCTGGCCTGCCCTCCGAGAACCAGCGGTCGTTCCTGGCCGAGGCGGCCAAGGACATCCGGTTCCGCACCAACAAAGACACCGGCGTCGACTTCTGCGGGTGGACCGCTGGCGGCGAGTTCTGGACGGCTGAGACCAAGATCGGCCGGATTCGTGGATCTCACGACGGTCGCTTGATCACGCTGCCGCTGGACTCAGGCCTTGCGGACGCTGCCGCGCTGCTCGACGGCGAAGTTCCCCTGGTCCACATTGCCGGTCACGGGCAAATTCCCGAAGCAATTTACGTGAGCAGCTCGGGGGTGTTGGTCCAGGAGCTCCTCGACGCGGTTGCGGAACGGGAACCAGCGGCCCGCCCGTTCGCTGCTGCCATCCGCCCTGCTCGGGAGGGACGAGCCTTCAGGGCCGCAAGGGACGCGCTGGAGGGATTCCTCAGCGGCATGGACCGCGTGGTGGACGAATTCATTACGACTTGGCTCGGGAGGAAGCCTGATGGCTGCCACGAGGCGGTCACCACGGCTCTGCTTGAGGAGTGGCCGGAAGGGCTCGACATCGCGGATGATGAGGCTGTTCTCCGCGACTTCAAAGCACGCGTCGCCAGGGCAACCAGGAACCTCAAGCCGCTTTGGGAACTTCAGGCCAACTATGGTCCCATCCAGTGCTTGGACGAGCCTCTCACGCCCGCAGGAGACACCCTCGGTGATCTACTGGCCGGCGGCACCGACACAGAGACAGAGGCACTGGACAACATCGAGTACCTCGACTCTCACCGGTGCCTGGCCTCGATCCTCTCTCTCACCCAGCTGTCGCCCACCGAGGAGCACGTCGTGAACGAGCTCTCGAGACAAAACCGGCCGGTCAAATGGCAGAAATTGGCCACCGAGCTCGGGTATTCCCGGGAGTTCGGGCGACGCATCAAGCGGCGCCTTCAGTACTACGCCGAGGTCCACGTCGACCGCATGCGGAAGATCGTGCCCGACCACGATTGCTGCCGCCAGCCCTACAACTCGATCGAAGCGATCTCTCCGAGGGCAGCCTGGTGAGCGCAATTCTTGCTTTCGCCGATCAGCTTCCTTCGTGGGCCTTGATCATTCTTCTGGTGATGCTCCTCGCCATCGCCTTCGTCAGAGCCACTTGCGCGGGAGTCGCCAAGATCTGTCGAGAGACCTATCCGCACAGGTCGGCAGACCGAGTAAAGATCGCGGAACTCAAAATCAGGCATCGTCAGTGGAAGCGCCAGCGGGGGGAGTGGGAAGCTCCGAACCCGCCGGGCTCGCACAAAAACTAGCCACAATCACCGGCGAATTGTCTCCCAAACTGCTGCGGGAATCCGGGAACTCGTCGGTTTCCGCTCGCGTCGATGGGGATCGGCTCGCCCGGGTTGAGGAGCGTGTCCACCAGGACGTCGCCGGACACCTTCTGGACACCGAGGTCGACGATGCGGGGGTCCCAGTCCAGTCCTGACGTCTCGGAGTCGAGGACGACCGTGTCCGGGTCGCTCAGGACGGCCCGGGCCCACTCGCTCAAGGAGGCGACCTCGTCGCGCCGTGCCTCTCGGCGAGTTCTCGCGCTTCCTGGTCGGCCCGCAACTGCTCGGTTCGTTCCCGATCGTCGCGCTTGGCGCAGGGCAGGCACCACCGCGGCCCGCACCATGTCTTCGTAGCCCGTGCGCCGGCGATCTCCTGGCCCAACGCCATAATCACGACACGGCCAGGGCCGCGCATGCCTGCCTGGCCGTCCTGGCGCCCGCGACCTGGACGCGGGCGGTGAAGAAGCGCGTGGGGGCGGCGGGCGAAGGGGGGAGGCCCGAAGCCTCCTCAGTGGGTTGGGGAGTCGTGCGGTTCGGGCGCTGCGGAGACCGTATCGCCCGTACCGCCCGTACCCTTCGTGGTGTCCACGGCGTCACCCAGCGGCGCCAAACCACGGGAGGCAACACCACGTGCTGATCGCTCAGCGTCCGTCCCTGACCGAAGAGGTCGTCGACGAATTCCGCTCCCGGTTCGTGATCGAGCCACTGGAGCCGGGATTCGGCTACACCCTCGGCAACTCCCTGCGCCGAACCCTCCTCTCGTCGATCCCCGGCGCTGCTGTCACCAGCATCCGCATCGACGGTGTCCTGCACGAGTTCACCACCGTGCCGGGCGTCAAGGAGGACGTCACCGACCTGATCCTCAACCTCAAGCAGCTGGTCGTCTCCTCGGAGCACGACGAGCCGGTCGTGATGTACCTGCGCAAGCAGGGTCCGGGTCTGGTGACCTCCGCCGACATCGCGCCCCCGGCCGGTGTCGAGGTGCACAATCCCGATCTGGTCCTGGCCACGCTCAACGGCAAGGGCAAGCTGGAGATGGAGCTGACCGTCGAGCGTGGCCGCGGCTACGTCTCCGCCGTACAGAACAAGCAGGTGGGCCAGGAGATCGGGCGCATCCCTGTCGACTCCATCTACTCGCCGGTGCTGAAGGTCACGTACAAGGTCGAGGCGACCCGTGTCGAGCAGCGCACCGACTTCGACAAGCTGATCGTCGACGTCGAGACCAAGCAGGCCATGCGTCCGCGCGACGCCATGGCGTCGGCCGGCAAGACGCTGGTCGAGCTGTTCGGGCTGGCCCGTGAGCTCAACATCGAAGCCGAGGGCATCGACATGGGCCCGTCCCCGGTGGACGCCGCCCTCGCCGCCGATCTGGTGATGCCGATCGAGGAGCTCGAGCTCACCGTCCGCTCGTACAACTGCCTCAAGCGTGAGGGCGTCCACTCCGTGGGTGAGCTCGTCGCCCGCTCCGAGGCCGACCTCCTGGACATCCGCAACTTCGGCGCGAAGTCCATCGACGAGGTCAAGGAAAAGCTGGCCGGCATGGGCCTGGGCCTCAAGGACAGCCCGCCCGGATTCAACCCGACCGCCGCCGCCCTCGGCGCGGACAACGACGCGGAGGCGGGTTTCGTGGAGACCGAGCAATACTGAACGCTGCGCCGCGCCAGGCATAGCGACACTTCGCGTACCGGGGCAGGAAGACCTCCACGCAGTTGCCCGCACGCTGGGCCACTTCGGCCGGGCCCGCGCCCGCGCACAGCCACGTGGACAGGGCCGAGTGCCGCAAAACACGTCCGCACCGGCCCAGGAGAAACCCCCTCGAACAATGTCTTCGCGGCGAGGATCAAGGCGGGAGGGCAGCCTACCTGTACGACCGGCTGGTGACGGAGGACGAATGCCGCCAGCGCATCCGGCGGCACCGTCCCAGCTCACTGCTGCCTCTGATCGCCGCGGAGGCCGGCCACCGGCATTCGACCGGCAGATCTACCGCCGACGCAACCTCATCGAACGCTGCTTCAACCGGCTCAAAGGCTTCCGAGGCATCGCCGCCAGATACGACATGACCGCCACTTCCTACGAAGCGGCGGTCAGTCTGGGGTCATTCCTGCTCTGGGCAAGATCCGTTTGAAGGCGACGGGATCGAGGGAATCCTTGCGAAGCGCCTGTCCGGCACTTGCCAGAGCGGGGTGCGTGTTTGGGCGAAAGCCCGGGCCCGGGGCACGAGCAAGGCGGTGCCGGCAAGAGAGGACGACCGTCAGCGGCAGATTGCCTGGGTGGCTTCGTTGGCCGCTCGTCGGACGCTTGCTGTCAACTGGGCGCGGTGTGAGCGAAGTTGGCTCGGAGAGACGGACAGGGCAACACTTCCGACCACAGTTCCGTCTTCACCCAGTACCGGCGCTGCAAGACAGGCTAGTCCTGGCTGGGCCTCCTCGACATCCACTGCGATTCCGGAGCGTCGGATTCGACGCAGTTCCTCGTCAAGTCGTGCGGCGGACACAATCGTGCGCGGAGTGAACGGGCGCAAGCCGGGTTCTTCGAGGTATCGACGACGGGCTGCGGGGCCCGCAGCCGCCAGTGCAATCTTGCCGTGGGCGTAGGCGTGGCTACGCGGATCGACACCGATGCCAAGATCGGTCCGCCTCCGGCCCTGAGCGGCGACAGTTCTGACATCCGCAATAACGAGGCCGTCGCCCTGGTAGGCCACGTAATTGGCCGAAGCACGGGTCGTGTGCCGCAATCGCACCAGCAGGCCGTCGATGCCGTCGTTCAGACCCGTCTGTTTTTGGAAGGAACGGTGCAGGGCGGAGACACGGTAGCCGAGCACATACCCGCCCTCTGTGCGTACCAGGTAGCCCCGCTCGGTAAGCGGGGTGAGCAAGGTGTACACAGTGGACAACGCGCAGTCGAGACTGCGGGCCAATGCCTTGGCCGATACCGGATCGGTCCCTTCAGCAACGAGTTCCAGCACCTCGAGGGTGCGGTCCGCTGCCCGAGGTCCGGTCTGACCCGGCATGGCACCTGCCCTTTCGTTCCTCTTGCTCTATAGCTCTCAGCGTGGCGAGGCCGCTACCAGCCTCGCTCCCGCCACTCCTGCAGGTGCGGCCTTTCCGCGCCCACCGTGCTGTCGCGACCGTGACCAGGATAAATCACAGTGGTATCGGGCAGTCGATCAAAGGTCTTGGTTTCGACTCCATGAAGAAGCCGGGCGAAAGCTGCCGGATCCTTGAAAGTGTTACCCACTCCACCAGGGAAGAGGCAGTCCCCCGTGAACAGATGCGGGGGTCCTTGCGGATCGTCGTACAGCAGGACGATGGAGCCTGGGGTGTGCCCCGCGATGTGGTAGGCGGTAAGTGTCACGCGGTCCCAGTGGATCTTGTCCCCCCGGCAAACGCAGCAGGTAAGCATTGTTGTCCATCGGGCCGACCGCGACCTTGGTTATGGTCACGGCCGTCAGCGTGCGCACGGCTGGCGGACCGCCAACTATGACTGCGCCGTCGCCGTAGGGATCGTCATGCTTCACGGGGAGACACCTCTGCCATCCGGTCCCATCCTTCGCGGTCCGGAATCTCGACGCTGACGATCTCAGGTGTCTGCGCGACGGCGTGCGACATGGCCTCCGTTGCCAGCTTGAAGTGCGTGGACTCGACGTGTTCCCGGCCAGCGTCGGCATCACGGAACGCTTCCACGAGCACGAACACGTTCGGGTCATCGACGCTGCGGGACCACTCAAAGAACAAGTTGCCCTGCTCCCGGCGGGTGGCCTGGGTGAAGTTGTCGACAAGGTCGAGCCAATCAGCGCCGCGATCGGGACGGGCACGGAACTTCACGGTGATGAAGATCATGGCTTCTCTTTCTACAGGTAGGTCATGGACGAGGAGGGAGGCGCTCGGCGGGCACTTCTGAGTGGCGTGGTGACGGTTCTCAGACCCGGGCAAGCCAGCTCCGTCACTCTGCGCCAGTACTGCCCTGTTCTGAACTCGCAGGGCGCGGGATTCCACTCATGCTGGAATCCCCGCGTCTACTGATGAACCCAGGGCCGCGCGGCACCGTCTCAGGAGCAGGTTCAGCGCCATCGACTCGATACTTTTGGCGTCCTAGGAGCTGATCGACTTCTTGGCCGACCGAGTCGGGCGAGCTGCGCTACACCGAACCGACACCAGCCACGAGAGCGTCCCGCTCCGCGACCTCACCCCGGCCGTGGGCAGTACGGCACGGACACGAGGGGGCGGGGTGCGGGCTGGAGGGACAGGGGCAGGCTGGCGAAGGTGCGACTTCGCGCCGCGGCGCACCCTGACGTTGCCGAATCGCGCGCTGACCCGTGCGCGGAACCCCGGCGCCCGCTGCCTGCTCCAACTCCGCCTCGCCCGCACCCTGGCGGCGCAGAACGAGCGCGGAGCCGTCCTGCGAGCCCTCGCCGCCGCGGAAAAGAACCTCAGCGACGCCGGAACCGACCGCCCCGCCTGGTGCTCCTGGGTGTCCGAAGCCGTTATGCGGTCTGTCAACCTGTTCCAGCCTGGGAGTGTCTCAAGACTGCACTGCGGCCTGGCCGCATGACGAGGTCGTCGGCCAGGCAGCAACGCGCGTGTCGTCAGGGGTGGGTGGCGATGATGCCGGGGCCGGCGCCGAGGGCGAGCACCCGCTGGATGCCGTCGAGGCCGCGGTGGTCGCCGGGCAGGGTGTAGAACTCGGGCGCGTGGCGGGGCCGGTGGGCGGCGTAGTACAGCGCGGTGGACGCGAACAGCTCTTCGGGCGTGTACGGGGTGTCGCCGAGGTGAGCCCAGAGGCGGCTATTTGTTGATCTTGAGGTGTCTGCGTATCCGTCGGGCGGCGGGGTCGTGTTCGGCGACGTGCCGGGCGACCGCGTCGACGCTGGGGTGTGCGCACCGCTCCAGGGAGTGGAGGGAGGGGTGGCGGGGAGCGGGCCGGCTGCATCGGGGTGGAGGTGCCGCCCTCGGCGTCGTGTGTCAGGGTGCTGTGGCGGATCCGGTGCAGTGTCCAGCCGTCGCGCGCGGCTCGATACCGGTGCCCTTGACCGGCTTGGCGAACTCGGCGTCGAACCGCTCCTGCCGAGCGCGCGGCCGAGTTCGCTGGTCCGCGTGCGCGACGATGTCAGCTACGGGCGAGGGGGGCGTTCCTCCTCGGCGTCGCTGCTCCCTGCGCTCGCCAGAATCGCGCTCGCGACAACCTCGAAGAGGTGGTCGGCGCGTGGCGCGAGCGAGGGTTGATCGCCGAGCCAAGCGAGCATGGCCACCAGCGCAAACAAATCGGCGCCATCGATATCGCTCCGCGCCATGCCTGCGGCCTGGGCACGGGTGAGGAGCCGCGCACCCGCCGCGCGCAGGGTGACGCACGAAGCGTGGAGTGCGGATTCGGCGTCCTCGATGGCGGCTGCCATCAGCACGGTCACGCCCCGATACTCGGTTGTCCACGCGACGCAGTCGCGTAGCCACGAAACGAGAGCATCTTCGGGTGAGCTCAACGTTTCGAGCTCGGCTGCCTGTGCCGCCAGCTCGTCGAAGCTCGTGCGGAGCAGGGCATCGAGCAGCGCCTCGCGCGTCGGGAAGTGACGCAGCAGCGTCGCGAGCCCGACATCGGCCCTGCGCGCGATGTCGCGCAGTGACACGTCGACGCCTTGCTCGGTGATGGCGGCGCCCGCTACTGCGAGCAGGTGGTCGCGGTTCTTCCTGGCGTCGGCCCGCACTTGTCCCCCTTGACTATCCGGATCAGTGGTCCATATATTCGGATCAGTGATCCGTTTATGTGGACCACTGATCCGGATAAGACTATCCCGCAGCGCGGGCAGGGGAAAACGATGCCGACACACACAATGAGGGCAGTCCGGCTCCATGAGTACGGCGGCCCTGAAGTTCTGCGTTACGACGAGGTGCCGATTCCCGAGCCGGGGCCGGGCGAAGTGCTCGTTCGCGTTCACGCGGTCGGCATCAATCCTCCGGACTGGTACCTGCGCGGCGGGCTGACCAGGATGCCCGGGGAGACGGAATCGACGGTCAGCCTGCCGGTGATTCCGGGGACGGACGTGTCGGGCGTCGTCGAGGCCGTCGCCGCGGACGTGGACGGCCTCGCCGTAGGTGATGAAGTCTTCGGTCTTCTGCGTTTTCCCAGCTTCAACGGCAGCGCGTACGCCGAGTACGTGGCCGCGCCCGCGTCGGACCTCGCACGTAAGCCGGCCGGCATCGACCACGTGCACGCCGCCGGGGCGCCCATGGCCGGGCTCACCGCGTGGCAGTTCCTGATCGAGGTCGGACACGATCACCCCTCGCCCTTCCAGGAGGCACGGCATCGCCCGACGGCACTCGATGGCGACACGACGGTGCTCATCAACGGCGCCGCGGGCGGCGTGGGGCACTTCGCACTGCAGCTGGCGAAATGGAGGGGCGCACGTGTCATCGCGGTGGCATCGGGCGCGCATGAATCGTTCCTGAGCCAACTCGGCGCCGACCAGTTCATCGACTACACCAAGAGTCGTCCTGAGGAACTCGTGCACGACGTCGACCTCGTGCTCGACACCGTCGGCGGCCCCGACAGCAAGCGCTTCCTGCGCACGCTTAAGCGCGGCGGCGTCCAGTTCCCCGTACTTCCCGGGGACTTCGACGAAGAAGAGACCGCGAAGCTAGGCGTCACGGTCTCGAGCGCCCAGGTCCGCTCGAACGGCGCGCAACTCGCTGAACTGGGGCGCCTGCTCGATGCGGGCACAATCCAGGTCGCGATCGACAGCACGTTTGCGCTCGCGGATGCCCGAGCCGCGCACGAACGCGCCGCCCGAGGGCACATCCAGGGCAAGATCGTGCTCACGGTCGCTTAGGAACGAGCCGTTTCACCGACGCGTCCGGCGCCCGTCCGCGGGGCACCGGCGGCCATCGAGACGCCGATGCGGAGAACTTGGGGCGTGTCCTGGCGACCACGCGGCCGCGATGCTCGCAAACGGCGAACCGAGCCGACCGCACGGGTCGGCTCGGTTCGCCGCAGGAGATCGCCGAGACGGTCGCATTCCTGATGCCGGCTGAAGGGCGACATCACTGGCCGGCACATCACCATCGCCGGCGGGAGCGGTCCGGCGCCCTGGCGGTGGAGCGGTCGGTCGCAAGGCGGCGCACCGCTCACGTCACGTCCTCCGCCCTCCCGGCGCACACCAAATGGTCGCTGTCGCTGTGCGCGCCCGATCTTTCACCCGACAACCGAGCGCGAACGACCTGGATCACGGAGATCTGGTGACGTTGGCAGGCGTCCTGACCGAAGACGCCACCTGGAAGGCCAACGTCGCCGGTGAGGTCGAGCAGGGCCCCTTCGTCGGACACGCGGCGATTCTCGACCTGGTGCGAGATGCAACGGAGGCGCAAACCGATCAGCGAAGGCACAACCTGATCAACATGGTCTTCCGGGTGACGTCTCGGATGTGGTGCAAGGCCTCAACCGACCAGTGGTTCTGCGCGAGTTCGGCGAGTTGTGGTGGGCTGGCCTGTTCGGGCGAGAGGCTGGGGTCACGTAGACGCTCTTCGTCTCGACCTTGCCTGCCTTGTGGTGGGTGCGGCGGCGCTTGATCCGCATGGCCTGGACAGCGTGCGGGAAGAGCAGGCCGGGACGGACGGTGCAGACTTCAGACGGCGGATCTCACAGCGGCCGTGCCCGGCCCCGGCGGTGCGGGCCTGCAGTGCCCCTCGACCGCTGCCATGCGGGCCGTCTGTAGGAAGATTGGCACAGCGCCGACATGCACCACGGCGACGTCCGTACGGAACACGAACACCGCGTTGAAGCAACGAATGTGAGGATCGGAGAGTGATGAACAGAACTGGAGCGGAGGTCGACGGCGCGCGCGGGGTGTTATCAGTTGACTCGACCGCCCCGGGCGCCGCACCGCGGGGACTCGACGCCTTCCGGCGCGGGTGGGAGACGCAGATCGGCGACGACGTCTTCCAACTGCCAGCCTTCAGCCCTGACACGATCGGTGACTTCCGGGTCAAGGGCCACGTGGCCAAGGTGCAGGGCGCGGCGATCGCCGATCTTCACGCCGCCTCGGCAACCCGGACCGCGGACATCCCGGGCGGAGACCAGGACCTGGTGGCGATGTACGTAGTGCAGCGCGGCGCGTGGACTCTGGGCGGACCGCCGGGTGGCGGCGAACAGACCGTATCGGCCGGGCAGTTCCTCGTCCGGCACGTCGGCCGCCTGTCGGCCTTCGAGACGTCGGCGCACCTCACGGCGAAGTTCTTCGTCCTGCCCCCCGGCGAGCTCAAACCCCTGCTCGGGAACCGGGTCATCACCGGGCCGGCGGACTCGGCCGAGATACGCCTGCTGACGGCCCTCACGGACATGATCCACATAACGGTGGCCGACCTCGGCCCGGCCGGTGTGGAAGCCGCCCACGCCGCCCTGATCGAGCTGGCCAAGGCGGTGACGAAGGGCCGGTTCGACGACGTAGAACCCCGGCTGGCTCCCGCGCTCACCCAGGCAGCTAAGGACCTCGCGGACCGCCGGCTCGCTGATCCCGAACTTTCTCCTGCAATGCTTGCGCGTGAACTCAACGTCTCCGTCCGTACGCTGCACCGGGCATTCGCCGCGGTGGGAGAGCAGGTGGCCACCTACATCCGCCACCGGCGACTGCAAGAGGCCCGGCTCGCCCTCACCGAGCCGTCAGGTCGCCTGAGTATCTCGGAACTCGCCGCACACTGGCAGTTCGCGGACAGCAGCCACTTCACCCGGACCTTCAAGAAGCACTACGGTCAGACTCCCACCGAGTACGCCCGCTCGACCGGAGCAGCCTCGCTCTCGCCGACCCGGCACCCGCCGGGCCACGGGCCGGCCGAAAGCGCGTGACCAAAGGTACGACCGCAGTTCAGCAGAGGCAGGGCGGCGCTGTGGGCGGCGCCTGGGCATTTGACCGCGGCGGGATGTTGTCGATGAGGGCGCGGGCTGGGTGACCTCGCCGGCGCTGCCCGCAGGGCCCTCAGTCGTTTCAGGACCTCGGCGGTTCCCGGCGAGCTGAGAGGTGATCCCCCCGTGGCTCACCATTGGGTGGTGTTTGCTGCCCGCCTTCCGCTGGCCGACCGACGACGGACCGGCGTCAGCTCCCCCCACTTTCGCGCGTATGTGGCAGCCGTCCACACACGGCCTGGACCCGTCGAGCTCGCCGGCCACCTTGAGTTCGGCAAGCAGGATGCCGGCAGCTGGTCGAAGACCCCGGCCAGCTGCCGGCGATCCAGGCGTCGGGGATGAGCGCGTTGTGGAAGCGCCGTGGGCGCTGTAGAAGGCTCAGTCGATCAGTTCGGCGGCCCGTTCGGCGATGGCGTAGACGGTCGCGTTGGTGTTGGCCGAGGGGATGGACGGCATCACCGAGGCATCGGCGACCCGCAGTCCGGCTATTCCGTGTACGCGAAGGTTCGCAGGGTCGACGACGGTGTCGGCGTCGGTTCCCATGCGGCAGGTGCCGGTGAAGTGGAAGTAAGGGCCAGTGGCCTTGCGGATGAACTCGTCCACGGATTCGCCGCTTGTTCCGGAGCCCGGCACCGCTTCCTGCTTGCGCCACTCGGCGAACGCGTCGGCCTCCCCGATGCGGCGTGCCAGGGCCAGGCCCTTGCGCATGATCTCCAGGTCACGGTCGTCGCTCAGGTAGCCGGGGTCGACGACGGGAGCGCTGCCGGGATTGGAGTCCGCCAGGCGCACGGTGCCGCTGCTGTGCGGAGCCATCGCGGAGAAAGCGATGGAGTAGCCGTTGGCCGGCGGCGGGCCCCATGCCGACGGGAGCGGTGCGGCGACGATGTAGACCTGAAGGTCCGGCCGGGCCGCGGCGGGGTCGCTGTACAGGAGGCCCATCATTTCGGCGGGCGGGTTGGCAGGAATGAACGGTACGGGCTGGATGGCCTCGTACACCACGCCCGCCATCGGATGGTCCTGCAGATGGGAGCCCACTCCCGGCAGGTCGGCGACGACGTCGATACCGTGTTCCTCAAGGTGTTGTGCCGGGCCGATCCCTGACAGCATCAGGAGGTGTGCGGAACCGATGGCTCCCGCAGTCAGTACCACCTCGGCGCTGTCGACGGACAGGTGCTCCCCACCGGTGGTGTACTCGACGCCGGTGCAGCGGCCCGCGGTGGTGCGCAGCCGCTGCACGGTCGCGTCCGTGACGACGTCCAGGTTCGGCCGGTCAAGGAACGGACGGATGTAGGCGTCGGCCGCGCTCTGGCGGGCGCCGTCGGGCAGATTCATGTCACTCCACCCGAACCCGGTCTCCAGTCCGCTGCCGATGTCATCGGCGCGTGCGAACCCAGCCTCCACCGCGGCGTCGACGCCCGCCGTGGCCAGGGGATGGGGTTCCGGGACCGGGGCGACCGCGACCGGCCCGTCCGTGCCCCGCACGGAGGCATTACGGCTGCGAGTGCTCTCGCTGCGGCGGAAATAGGGCAGCAGATCGTCGAAACCCCAGCCTGGAGCACCGAGGCCGGGCCATGCGTCGTAACCGGAGCGGTGCCCCCGCAGGTGGTAGAGGCCGTTGATGCTCGACGATCCGCCGAGCGCCTTGCCGCGCAGCACGTCAGCGGCCCTGCCTGTACCGGCCTGCACGGTCGAGGCGCCCAGCCAGAGGGATGACGGGTCAAACCCCAGGAAGCCCCAAGGGGATGCCATCGTCACGGTTGCGTCCCGGGCTCCGGCTTCCAGCAGCAACACCCGCACGCCGGGGCGTTCCGAAAGCCGGGAGGCAATCACGCATCCCGCTGTCCCCGCTCCCACCACGACATAGTCATAAGGACTCTTGCCCATCATGTCTCCGCTTTCCACGGCAGCCTTTGTCCGACCACCGGTTCTCAGAAAATCAGCTCCTCGACGTTCAAGGAGCTGATTACGCTTATGTACCAAAGGGGTCTGAAAGTGAGGATGGTCGTCTTCGCGTCAGCCCTGTGGGTCACCCAGCCGCGTCCGGGCTCGGCGCGCAGAAGGCGTGGAACCGGCTGATCAGCAGCGAGCGGGCTCCAGTGGAGCATGGCTGTCCGGATGGAGGCTCGCCACACACCCCTGCTGGTGTGGGCGTTGCTGGTGCTGACCGACACCGAGGTGACCCGATGGCAAACGATCACCTTGATCCGGCGGGCCTGCGATCCGCACACTGCCGATCACCCCTTTGGGGATGTCCATGGCGGCGCCGGTACCTGCGATGACGGCCACGGGGCCGGAATTCTCTTGGTTCACGAATTTCTCGTCTTTGGTGTGTATCTGTCCATGAACAGCCCGGGTGTTCCCTCTGCCGTCGAAGCTTAGGAAAACCGACACAGCACGCACTTGAACCGCCGCGACGTCCGTTCGGAACCTGAGCGCCATAACAGCGGCTAACAGAATGAGCCCCGAGGGCTGACCTACAGAGATCCCGGCTCGCCGTCGGCAATGAACCGCGTCAGGGATCGCTCCAGCAGTTCCAGAAACTGCCGCAGGTCGTCGGCTACCTTGTCGAGTTCTGGTTCGTCCCGTGATGCCGTCCGCGTTCGATGAACCGACCCATCAGGGCCCGCGACGTAGGAGAGGCCGCCGCCGTTCGAGCCGATGGCCACCATCTGGTCCGCGCCGGCAACGACAGCGCCGTGCTCCTGGAGTCGCAGAAGGACGTCGCTTGCCGGGTCGAGGAAGAAGCCGTTGCCGACGTCCGCCCAGGTCACGTCGCCGATGCTGTCGTAGAAAGTGACCAGGTCAGCCGGGATAAGGCCCGATTGGGCAAGCGTGCGAGCCGCGGTTTGATCGTCGCGGCTGGCTGGCCGGACCTCGTTGGTACCGGGGGGAAAGCCGTGCCGACGCTCGAACTCGTCTGTCATTGCGGCGAGGGTCCCGGAGACTCTGTCTGTCCACGAGGCCAGCCAAGCGGGTGAAAGCGAACGGTCACTCATGGGGCCGGATCATGGCATGAGCCACGGACATCCATGAGGTGACCGGCGGCCTTGTACCCCAACGTCAGCGCAATGCCCTGAGTTGCCGGTGGGTGATGAGGCAGCAGGCGAGCTTGAGGAAGGCTTCGTGGATGTCGGCCCGCCGTTCCCACCGGATCCGCAGGCGTCGGAAGCCGTGCAACCAGGCAAAACTCCTCTCCACGACCCAGCGGTAGGTGCCCAGCCCGGTGCCGTGTCGGGTGATTGCGGGCACGATGCCACGGGCGCGAACCTGGTCGCGGTAGATGTCGTGGTCGTAGCCGCGGTCGGCGAACAGCGAGTCCGGCTTGCGGCGGGGACGGCCGACCCGACCACGGACCGGTGGGATCGCGTCGAGTAGGGGCAGTAGTTGGGTGACGTCGTTGCGGTTGCCGCCGGTCAGCAGGACAGCCAGCGGGGTGCCGTGCCCGTCGGTGATCAAGTGGTGGCCGGGCTGACCGTTTCCGGGTCCACGACGGCCACGAAGTACTTCTCGACCTGCCGCTGTCGTCGATGTGATGCCACAGCGGCGGCCAGCCGTCAGTATTCCCGTCGTGCTTGGCCCACACATTCCGGACCGGCCCTGCGAGCCGGCCTCCCAATCCTGAGCGACACTCCCCGTCACCTGCCATGGCCCGATGAATACAGGTAGATCCCAGGTCACGTAGGCTTCTACAGGAAGTTGCACGCAGTCTGATCAACTTCAAGCCTGAGCTACTCAGCACGTAGTAGCAGACCACTGGATCCGAGCTAGGTGACACTAAGAATTCAGAAGTGCCCCAATACGCTAGGCATGACGGTTTCACTGGAAATCTGCGAAATCTGATCACCTTGGCCATAAAGCTGCAGGTCACTCAGTGTGCTCCCCGCGCACGCCGGGGATGGTCCCACCACCGTGTCCGAGGCGATCTCCAGGACGCCGTGCTCCCCACGCACGCGGGGATGGTCCCAAGGCCGGCGAAGTCTCCGTAGTACCGGCGTCTGCTCCCCACGCACGCGGGGATGGTCCCGAGGTCCGCGCGAAGAACGGGCTGGCTGTACTCTGCTCCCGTGCACGCGGGAATGGTCCCGCCTGCTTGAACGCGTCACCGATCCCGGATGTCTGCTCCCCGTGCACGCGGGGATGGTCCTCTCGATGCCGTCGACCGCGCAGGCAACCCGGACTGCTTCCCGCGCACGCGCGGATGGTCCCAAGGCCGGTGACGCCTCCGGTAGCACCGGCGTCTGCTCCCCACGCAGGCGGGGATGGTCCCGCCCTAATCCGGCTGGCCAATACGAGGTTCCGCTGTTCCCCGCGCACGCGGGGGTTGGGTCCCGTCGGGGTACTTTTGCAGAGGTGGTGCGGGGAGCTCGGCCAGCCTTTCACCCGCTGGTCACTGCGCAAACTCGTCACCTACCTGCGGAAAGCACCGAGGGTCCAAGCAGGCCAGGCCGATCTCGTTGAAGCGGTGGATGACATCGCGGACGGTGTCCTCGTCGGCTGCACCAACTGCGCAATCACCGGCACCCGGTTGCCGCCGGCCGAGGCCAGCAGCATCATCGCCCGCCGGTATCGCACCGAACTCGTGCTGCCCCGGCGCACGATCTGCTGCAGCCGCTGCCCCTCCTGGTCAGTCAGTCTGCGCACACAGACAGGCTCAGCCACCGCGCCTCCAACGGTCGGAACGGACGTCACCGTCCATCCAAGCGCCACAAGGGCCAACACGGCGAACATAGGCGGTCAGAGCACTAGCGTTCGCCGCCCTGCCCCGAAAGCCGTAAGTCGTAAGCCATCAAACTATCAAGCAGACCTACGGCCACGACACTTGACTGTAGGCGACACAATCCCCCGGCCCATACGGCAACTCACGCCGAGGCAGACGACGGCACTGTGGTGCGCCGCCGCTCGCCTCAACCCGCGAAGGGGAAACCACTCAAGCAGTCATGTGTCACGGCCCCGGGCCACGCTGCAGCACCTCGCCAACGCTGGCCGCCGAGGACCAGCAACATCACCCCTTACGCGGTAGATCCTCGCGACCTACTTCAGGGCCTCGAACACACGGTTCGCCATGAACAGGTGGCCTACACCGGTGGGGTGTGCGGACCCTGCCGAAAGCGGCAGGAGAGGGTTGACCCAGCGCGTGTTCTGCGGCTGGCACATGTCGGTGCCCTGGGATCCGGAATAGGTGTCCGCGTAGGCCGCGCCAGCACCACGTGCCTGATTGGCGAGCATCGAGTTGAGCTTCCGGGTGATGTCGTCGAGATAGGTGACATCCCCATCAGCCAGCGGAACCGATGCACCGCAACGGTCGGCCTTGGCCGGGAAGAGAGTCGGATAGCCGACCACCACCACGCGGGCCGCGGGACTGCGCCGCTTGATGTCGACGACCATGGAGCCGATCCGGGGAGCCAGCTTGGCGATCCGGGCCTCGAGAAGGTTCTGGCCACCGGCGTTGTACTTCGTTCGGCACGGACTGCCCGTGCTGCCCTTCAGCTGGGCCTGCAGAACGCAGTCAGCAAGCACAGTGGAGAATCCCAGGTCATTGCCCCCGATCGAGACAGTGACCAGGTCCGTGTTCTTGCTCAGAGCATTGAGTTGCGGGTGCGCCGGCCCCTGATCGTTCCAAAGGGAGCGAGTCGTCGCACCGCTGCAGGTGACGTTCTTGAAGTTGGCGTCAGAGATCTTGTAGGTCTTCTTCAGCCACACCGGGTAGCTGCCGGACGAACGCAGGCAGGTGGCGTTCGTCTGCCCAGAAAGGCCGGCACCAGAGGCATATGAATCGCCCAGCGCCACGTAGCTGGTAATACCTGCACTTGTGGCAGCGGCGGTTGTAGCGACCGGAACGGCGTCTGCGGTTCCAGTTCCGACGGAGATGGCTGTGGCCGCAGCAGCGACCGCAAGACCTACTGCCGCCATCGTGGTGCGGCGTTGAATACGGTACATAGGACCTTCCAGAGGTGTGCCGAGAATGAGTCTGACCAGCAACACGGGACCCTCACTGGCTGGAAGCGACAGATCCCGTGTCAGCACCCCTACGGCCCGTTGGGGGCCCTGGTTCACCATCCGCACCGGCCGCCGATGACCAAAGGGGACCGGGGCTGTCTCCAACTCTGGGTAGACAAGCCGCTCCTGCCGTGGACCGATGAGCAGGTCAAAAGCGGGTGTGATGCTGGATCCATCGCAGCCCAGGGGCGCAGCACCCCTGCCTAGAGACAGGAATTGCGTCACATGCTCACCATCAGCGCACCAGTCATACTCGCAGTGGTCGTCGTCGGGGTCCTGGTCGCCGCCTTCTCCCGAGGGCGTTGGGACAGCCCGTCCTGGCTGACTATCTTCAGTGTCGTAGTGAGTCACCTGGTCATTCGGCAACTCATGGAGAAGGCCTTTAAGGGCACGGCCACTTGGCTGCTGATCGCGTTTGAAGTGTCCTGCGGGATCCTCATCGCCACCCTCCTCAGCCCGGTGTACCACCACCTGCGAGGGCGGGGCGGAGCCACTCAGGACTCGGTCAGCGTGTGACCCTCTCTCCTCATCTCTTGTCGTCGATGGCATGGGCAGACGTGCCCTCAACCAGGACGCGCCAGGCCGACCGGTGCTCCGCGGCATCCCGTACAACGCTGCCTGCCCCCGTGCACAAGGATGCGGGGCTCAGTGACCAGGGGCCAGCAGCAGCATTCGCGCAGTTCACAACCCCGTCACCGGCCGCCTTCAAGCCTGCGCCGCCATGGCGGGAATCTCCCCGTACGACGTGCGCCCCACCGGACAGCTGATGGGGCGCACGTCTGCGGCCCTCCCAGGAGGCGATGGCCCCGACGCAAGCACCTGTCTTTCGGCTTCCACAGGCGTCCGACCGGTTGCCTCCTCGCCAACCCTGGCCCAGGCTGAGCCTTCGCGGGCGCCCGTCGCAGGAGCGTGGCGCTGCGAGGGGCTCTCGCGGTCAGGCCTTCGGCTGGGTTCCCTTGATCGCCGCACGCTGCCCGTAGCGCGAATGCGGGTAGTAGTCACACTCGCGTGGTGCTGGACACAGCGGTTGTCCCAGAACACCGGTGTGCCGGGCTCCCAGCGGACCCTGCAGTGCAGCAGCGACCTGCCGGCAATGTGGCCGCACGGCAAGTCCAGCACAGAGCGTGGCCTACCGCCGGTCCCACGAGTTCCTCCAGGTCCCCCACGGACGTCACCTGCCAGCCAGACCCGAACGGCTGAAATGGAGCGGATGATGCTTCGCGCACCTGGGCCACGGCCGAACCCCTTCCCCGCCGTCTAGCACCGGTCCTGGCGATGGGGGCCCACGACGCCTGGCTTCCGACAGCTGACGGTCCAAATTGCTCACAGGCGAGGGTGCGGTGCTCGTTGCGCGCAGCCGCCCGGCCCAGCACGGAGCACACGGGCCAGGAGGGCCAGTTGCATGGGCATGCAGCCCCGTCGCTCAAGGTGCCCTCACCCAGCCAAGGGGCGCAGCCTCTGACACTGAACACCTCCGAGAAGGAACCCGGCAGAAACGTCGCAGCGCGAACCGACGGGAACACACGGGAACGGCTGCGACACGACGGGCCTACGAGGGCGATCGGCACCCGCTTGCCCTCGCATCAACGACACGTTCCGCACCATGGGCCATCCAGCCGGGTTACAGTCGCTGAAAGCCGCACGGCTGGTGCACAGGCCTAGCGATCACGCAACCGCTACACGGCAGCACGGCTTTAACGTGGCCCGAATGAACCCCTCATGATCTCCTGTAGTGAGAAGGCGTGCGGCCTTCCGCACGATGTCGGCGCCCCGGCGCACTCCAAGCGTGCTGATGGGCGCGCTGCAGGAGGCTGGCCGCCTTACGCCATGAACGACACTGCCGCACCACCTGAACCTGCACCGCAAGGCACAGCAGATTCCCACCCAGGCTGAAAGTGAGCACGGAACTGGACTGTTAGGTGAACAACTCTGGGCGGGAGTTTGGTGGTGGCCCCGGCGCTCTCGCCTGGGGCTGGCGGTTCCAGAAGGCCCTGCAGGTCTTCGGCAGCCGCTTCGGTCCTGCGCAAGGGGAACCCGCAATGAACTGGAACTCCGCCATCCGTCCGCTCCGCACCCGCACCGTCATGGTGGCCGGCGCCACCGCCGTGGTCGTCGCCGCCCTCGCCGTCACCCTGCCGGGCAACGCCGACGCCACGCCCGCCACCGGCCCGCGCCCCACCATCGTTCTCGAGCACGGCGCATTCGCCGACGCCTCCAGTTGGAACGGCGTCATCCAGAACCTGAAGAAGAAGGGCTACCCCGTCATCGCCGCGGCCAACCCGCTGCGCAGCCCCGCCAGCGACGCCGCCTACCTGCGCAGCGTCCTGAACCGCATCGACGGCCCTGTCGTCCTGGTCGGCCACTCCTACGGCGGCACTGTCATCACCGACGCCGCCGTCGGCCAGGACAACGTCAAGGCCCTCGTCTACATCGCCGCGTTCATCCCCGACATCGGCGAAACCTCCCTGGGCCTGTCCAACAAGTATCCCGGCAGCACCCTGGGCAACGTCCTCGAACAGGCCACCTACACCCTGCCCGACGGCACCACCGGAACCGACCTGACCATCAAGCCCGACAAGTTCCGCGCCCAGTTCGCCGCCGACGTCTCCGCCAAGGACGCCGTCCTCATGGCCACCACCCAGCGCCCCATCGCCGCCGCCGCCCTCGAGGAAGAGACCACCCGCACCGCCTGGAAGACCATCCCCTCCTGGTCCCTCATTGCCACCCAGGACAACAACATCCCACCCGCCGCCCAGCGCTACATGTCCGAGCGCGCAGGCTCCCACACCACCGAAGTCAAGGCCTCCCACGCCGTCGCCGCCTCCCGCCCCGACACCGTCACCCGCCTCATCGAACAAGCCGCCCACACCGCCAAGTAGCACCCTGCAGTCCCCGTAGGCCTGCAGCACTCCGGAACACCGGCGGACCGCACCTGCCGCATCTCGGCAGCACGTCGGAACCGCAGCACCGCTGCAGCACCCTCCGCCACCCTCGGAACTCCTGCAGCACCCACGCCGGCCCTCTGAGCGCAGCATCCCGTGCGCTCCCGGTCCCGCAGGAACCACAGCCACAGCCACAGCCACAGCCACAGAGGAGCATCACATGTCGTTCATCACCGTCGGCCAGGAAAACTCCACCGACATCGACATCTACTACGAAGACCACGGCACCGGACAGCCCGTCGTCCTCATCCACGGCTACCCCCTCGACGGCGCCTCCTGGGAAAAGCAGACCGCAGCCCTCCTGAAGGCCGGCTACCGCGTCATCACTTATGACCGCCGCGGCTTCGGACGCTCCAGCCGACCCACCACCGGCTACGACTACGACACCTTCGCCGCCGACCTCAACACCCTCCTCGAGAACCTCGACCTCACCGACACCGTCCTCGTCGGCTTCTCCATGGGCACCGGCGAAGTAGCCCGCTACCTCTCCACCTACGGGCCCACCCGCATCGCCAAGGCCGCCTTCCTCGCCTCCCTGGAGCCCTACCTCCTCAACACCCCCGACAACCCCACCGGCGTCGACGGCAGCGTCTTCGAAGGCATCCTCGAAGCCGTCACCACCGACCGCTACGCCTACTTCACCGACTTCTACCAGGCCTTCTACAACCTTGACGAAAACCTCGGCACCCGCATCAGCGAAGACGTGGTCCGCGCCAACTGGAACACCGCGGCCAACGCCTCACCTCACGCCTCCCAAGCCTGTGTTCCCACCTGGACCACCGACTTCCGCAACGACCTCACCCGCATCACCCTCCCCACCCTCATCCTCCACGGCACGGGCGACCGCATCCTTCCCATCGACGCCACCGGCCGCCCCTTCCACAAGGCCCTCCCTCACGCCGACTACATCGAAATCGAAGGCGCCCCCCACGGCCTCCTGTGGACCCACGCCACCGAAGTAACCAACGCCCTCCTCACCTTCCTCAACAAGTAGCCACCCCACACCACGAAGAGCCGATGGCCTGTCACTAACCAACGGGCCATCGGCACTCGTCGTCGTCCCCTCCGAGTCGTCTAGCGCGATCAAAGTGCGCCGTTGCGATCGTGCTCGTCGTCAGGCAGGGGTGATTCATAGCCTGATTGGTCGTGTCGCGTTGCAGGTCAGGCCAGTTGGAGGAGGTCCAGCGGGCGGGTGAACGGCGCGTAGGAGACCTCTCGCAGTCCGGTGGTGATGCTGCGGTAGCCGGCGTCCCGGAGGGTTTTGATCGCGAGGTTGCGCAGGGTGGCCATGTTCTCCGGGCTGTGTCCGGTCCGGATTTTGGAGGCGTCCTCGGCGAACGTGGTGTCTCTCACGTGGTGCACGGCCTCGATGCCCCACTGCGACCTGGCCAGGCGGCCGATGAGCTGCGGGGATGCCTGCCTGGCCGTCATGTCGGTGATCGCGTAGACGGTCTGCCGGGTCACCTTGCCGGTCTTGATGTCGGTGCGGTGGCGCAGGATCTTCACCGCCTGGACCACGTGCGGGAAGTCCAGGTGGAGGCCGGTGACAGTGAGGGTGCGCACCGAGCGGGTCTCGCGCCGGCCGTGCCCGCGCTGACGGTCGTAGCGGCGTGCGGTCACTTCCTTCCACGGCAGGGACTTGATCGCCGCGTGCAGGGTGGGCTGGTTTCCCTTGACCACCAGCAGGTAGTGCGCCTTCTTCACCTCCACCAGCCATTTCGCGTGCTCGCGCTGGGTGTGCAGGGCATCGGCGGTCACCACGGTGCCGGCCAGGTCGAACGGGGACAGCAGGGAAGTGAACGCGGCGATTTCATTCGTCTTGTCCGGTACCCGCAGCTGGCTGACGGTACGTCCGGCCGTCACGGCGGACAGCAGGTGGGCCGTCGCGCTGGTGTCGGTGCGTGAGCCGCGGGCGCTCTTGCCGTCGACCGCGACCGCCTGGGCCCCGGCCGGGTGGTGGCCGAGCAGATCGGCGAGCCCGCCGGGGCACACCAGCATCAGCACGCGGCGCAGGGTGGAGGATGAGGCGGGCCGGCGCACGCCGAGCGACCCACCTGCGCGAAACCCCAAACGGGCGAGGGTGTCCTGGGGTGCGTGGCGGGCCCACTGGCCGATGGCGAGATAGGAGCGGGCGCCGGCCAGGACCGCGCAGGCAGCAGCGAGCACAACCGAGGCGAGGGCGTGCCGCCGACCGCGCCGCTCACGCGGGTCGGGCAGTGCGGCCAGCCGGGCTGCCACGTCCGTCAGTTCACGCTGCTGGCGCGAGGGCGACTTGAACAGGCAGACGGTGGCAGACTGACGGCACATCGAGGCTCCGGTGGTCGGGCGACTTGGTAGGTCCCCTTGATCATCGGAGCTTCGTTGCGCCCGGAGCCGGCGCACTGAAACTTCGTCACCCCCTTGTGACCTGCTGGTTCTTGCTGCCATCAAGACCATGAATCAGCCCTGCTGCAGCGGCACATGGGCCCTCAACTTGTTTGCCTCCAGGCGCCGTTAGTTGTCTCCAGCGGCGCCTGCTCGTGTTTCCGCACGTCAGCCGGTGCTCCTGGAGCCAGCGGTCGCAAAGCCTGGCTAGGACTCCCGAGGCCGAACAGGGCGCAGCCCTCAACCGCCGTGCCGTCACCCTCAGCCCTCGGCGTGCCCGTCCCGGGCTGGCCGCCACACCCGGCGAGTCCGTTTCGGAACCTGAAGCCGAAGCATCCCGTTCACACGGATACATCCTGAAAAGGAAATCCTTGGCCCTGCCCGCCGACTGCTCAATGCTCCCGAGCACCGTCACTGAACGACGCGTACCCCGGTGCTTCCGTTCTCACATGGTCTTCTGTCCGTTCCAGCTACCGCAGCACCCGCCACCCTGACCTGCCGCCATGCCGTTTTCAGCAACCCCCCTCGCGGGCGGCTGCCGCGGCTACCAGCTGAGAACCGGACCACTGTGCGTACACCGTCGCGCGGTCCGCACTCAACCTCGACCGCTCATAGCGGCCGATCTTGGTCAGGATCCGGCCGACGCCCGCTGTACCTCGCCCCCTGGCGCATCCGCGCACGGGGCGTTACGGTCTGTAACGAGGCGGTGAGCGCATGTCCGCGCGGGCAGCCTCGGGGGAGGGCGCCGTGGAACCCATCTCGCTGCTCATCGCAGCCCTGGCGGCGGGTGCCGCGGCGGGGTTCAGTGATGTGGCCAAGGAGTCGGTCGTCTCCGCGTACCAAAGGTTGCGGGGGGCGGTACAGGCCCGGCTCGCCGGCCGTGCCGAAGGGCCGCTGATCCTGGAGCGTTTTGAACAGGCCCCCGAAACCTGGGAGCACCCCCTGCGTGCCGAACTGACCGCGGCCGGTGCGGTGGATGACGAAGCGCTGGTCGCCATGGCACGGCAGGTGCTGGCCGGGATCGAGAAGGGCAACGGCCCGGGCCCGAAGTACCAGACCGATTTCCACGGCCAGGTGGGCGGGGTCGTGGTCGGCGACGCGGCCCGCATCGACGTGAACATCAACAAGCCCGGCTCCGCCGGCGACCCGGCCTGATCCACCCGGCGCCGTGGAACGGTCCGAACCGGAGCACGTGGAGTTCCAAGGGCCCGTCGAGCTCGCCCTGATCGGTGATCACAACCGTGTCACCGTGCACCGGCACGCACCGCAACTGCCCGCGCCGTTCCTCGCCCCCAGCCGGCCCACCGGCCTGCTCGTGGGCCGGGACGAACTGCGCGACCGGATCCGCCAGTTGCTCACCGGGAATGTCGTGGGCCTGTACGGACTGCCGGGTGTCGGCAAGACAGCACTCGCCTTGGACCTCGCCTACGACGAAGCGGTCCGGGCCCGCTACCCCGACGGCGTGCTGTGGGCGGGCCTCGGTGTCCGCTGCGATGTGCTGCGTCACCTGGCCGAGTGGGGCGAGCAGGTCGGGCTGAGCGCGCAGGACCTGCGAGAACACACCGTGGCCGGCTGGTCCGAGGCACTCCACCGCAAGATCGGCGCGCGGCGCTTCCTGCTGATCGTGGATGACGCCTGGGACCCCGACGACGCGCTGGCTCTGCAGGTGGGCGGGCCGAACTGCGCCCAGCTGGTGACCAGCAGGTTCCCGGGAATTGCGCTGGAATTCGGCGGCAGCGTACTGCACGTGGACGAACTGCTGCACGAGCAGAGCCTGCACCTGCTGGAGGCGCTCGCCGGGGACGCCGTACAGTCCAATCCGCCGGCGGCGGCCCAGCTGGTCTCCCTGGTCGGCGGGCTGCCGCTGGCCCTGACCCTCATGGGGCACCACCTCAAGGGCGCGGCCCTGGGCGGGCAGCCGGGTGTCGCCGAGACACTCGAACGTCTACGGCTGGCCGAGCAGCGCCTGCAGCTGGCGCGGCGGCAGGCGCCGAGCGCCGCACACCCCAGCATCCCCGGTGACCTGCCGATCTCCCTGCTCGCGGTGCTGGACGTCGGCTACACCTGGCTGTCCGCCGCCGCGCAGCAGGCCCTGTGCGACCTGGCCGCATTCCCTCCCAAACCCAACACCTTCGGATCGGGCCCGGCACAAGCGGTCACCGGGGCGGCGCCGGAGACCCTGCACACCGTCCTGCAAGCGGGACTTGTAGAGCCGGCCGGCAAGGACCGCTGCGCGATGCACCAGGTGGTACATGATTTTGTACGCGCCAAGGGCATCCCCGCCGCCGCGGAACGCCGCATGGTCGAGGTGTTCGTGGGCATGATCCGCCAAGGGGCCGATGGAGCCGAGGAAGGTGCCATGACCAGTGAGGGCTTCCAGCGCGAGCTCGGCAACATCCTGCAGGCGCTGGACCATGCGCACCAGCACGGTCTGCACGAAGCGCTGCTCGACGGCGTAGAAGCCGCCTATCCCGTGCTCATCCACCGCGGCCTGTACACCGTGGCCGAGCCGCACCTTGCACACGCCCTGCACGCGGCACGCGCGATGGGGGACGTACGGGCCGAGGCCCGCACCCTGCTGCGCCTGGGCAGCGTCGTTCTCGAGCGGGGCGAGCTGAGGCTGGGCGACCGGTATCTCGACGAAGGAATGCAGTGCGCCCAACAGACCGACTCGGTGGGCGAGGTCGTCGAAATCCTCCTGAAGATGGGCTGGAGCACCGGCATGCGTGGCGACCTGGAGCGTGCCAGGCGGCATTTCGCCGACGCCCTGATCGGTGCCCAGGGTGCCGAAGCCGTGCCGGCGCTGCAGGGCATTGGGTGGGTCGCGGGACTTCAGGGGCGGCACAACGAGTCCGCCACGCATCTGCGCCGCGGGCTCGAGCTCGCCCGCGAGAGCGGAGAGCCCGCCCAGATCGCGGGCCTGCTGCAGGTCGCGGGTTGGATGCGAGCGCTGGCCGGCGACTACGCGGAATCCGCGGCGTTCTTCGAGGAATGCCTGGACCTGTCCCGCAGAGAACACCTGGCCACCGACGAGGTGGACGCGCTGCACGGTCTCGGCTGGCTCGCCATCGAACGCGGCCACCACGACCGGGCCCGCACCCTGCTCGCAGAGGCCTTGCAACTGGCCCGCGACCTCGACTACCACGAGCGCGTCCCCATCCTGGTCAACAACGGCCGGGTGCTGGTCATGACCGGCGAACTCGAGGGCGGCGGTCGCCTCCTGCAAGAAGCCGAACAACTGGTCCGCGAACAGAACCGCCCCGAAAAACTCAGTGAGACGCTACGGGAGTTGGCCCGATACGAACTGGCCACCGGAGCGCACGAGTCTGCCGAGCGCCATCTGGCGGAGAGTCTGCGGATCGCGGAACAGGTCGCGATGCGCGAGCCGTTGGCAGGCGCCCTTGAAGCCTCCGCCGAATACGAATTGGCGCAGGGCCACACCCCCGCCGCACGCGAGTTGCTTCTGCGCGCCACGCGTCTGGAGCGAGGAAACGCACCGGCGCTGGCTCGCCTGCGGCTGGGACTGGCCGTGGTTCACGAAGCCGAGGGAGATCTCGCAGCGGCCGGAGAGATGTACCGAGCAGCAGGCGCGGGCGCGGAACGCACAGGCCAGGAAGAGGTTGCCGCCCTGGGCCTGGCCGGAGCCGCTCGTGCCGTGGCCGCCTCCGGGAACCTGCAGGAGGCGCGGGTGTTGGGCACCGAGGCCCTGGAGCGGCTGCGTGCACTCACGAGCTCCCGTACGGCAGAGGTCCAGGAATGGCTCGACGGCCTGGAGACCTGACACCACGACGGCCTCAGCGTCCGCGCAGTGAAGGGGCTACCACCTCGCTGTCGCGCAGGTCACATAGCGGACCTGTCACGCGGGGCGCCACTCGCCCGTCCTGATGCCGAAATGCCCCGGGACACACCCAGGGGCACGACATCAGGAAAAGTCATCATGCGTGTATTCGTTGCCGGAACCACCGGGGTGATCGGCCGGGCGCTCGTTCCGCTGCTCACCTCCGTGGGACACGAGGTCATCGGGCAACCGCCCTGCCATGAACGGGAGGCCACCGCGACGACCTCGGCCTGGTCGCCACTGCCGCGCAGCGCGGGACCGCCGGCATCGCCCTGGCAGATCACGGCCTTGTCCGACCGTTCACAGGTGATCAGGCGACTTGGTAGGCCACCTTGATCATCGGAGCTTCGTTGCATGCGGGGCCGACATCGTGAAGGCTCGTCACCCCCCTGTGACCTGCCGCTTCTTACTGTCACCCGGGACTATGAATCAGCCCTGCGTCGTCAGGCGACAGACTCGCCTCGATCAATCGGCCGCCAGATGAAAGAGCTGGTATTCAGCAACAGTTCTGAAACCCATTCCGCGATAGACAGAAGCCCCAATTCGTTGGCCTGCAGGGTGGCTATGCTCAGCCCACTCCCTGCCCGCCTGCAGGGGCAACTGTCAAAGCTGCTCCGATTCCCTTGCGGCGAAGTTCCTCCGTCGTGGTCACGACATAATTGCCAGCCGCTCCGCGAGCGTCGAGCATGAGGGCAGTCCCAACCGCTTCACGTTGATGCGCCCCGTCACGCGGACGATGTTCGACGCATCCCAACGCCGACTCGATCCCGAACGCGAAGTCCACGAGCGCCGGCTCCACACCGAACGAACGGCTGTAGGTATGCGTCCACTCGGCAAGGTGCAGCGACGCGAGGGCCGTGCCAATCTCGAGGCCGAAGCCTGAGAGCTACGGAGCACTAGGTCAGCCATGCTGGGAATTCAGCTGGCGACCGCGCTCTCACCGGTGAGACGTGGTAACGGCATCGGCGTTGGAAGGCAGCACGGAAGACCCAGGGGAAACGGATTCCCCAATCCATGGGGTGCCTCAACTCAGTCCTTGCCGATGGCAATGAACCGAAGCGCAACACAGGACGTAGAAGGACTGCTGGGTATTGGCGTGCTTGTCACTCCAACGGCCAGACTCCGACGTCCAGACTGTGAGGCATGGAGCCTGCGACGTTCGAATGCTGAAGAACCTGGATCGTGCGGTGGCTGTCCCCGCGAATGGAGAGGGAGTGGTCCTCATCGCTTTGCCCTACACAGGGGTGATGGTCACAGGCATGCTTGTGGCCATGGCTGCGGTGGCTTTCGGCAGGGGTCCCAGTGAAAGTCGCCTGTGGTGCGTCATCCTTACCGCAGCGGGCATTTACCCGCTCTTGCTATCAATTCTCGTGGGATGCGGAGGCGACCACCCGGGGTGGCCCCTACAAGTGTCCTGTGTCTGCGGTGGACTTGCTCTCGCAACCGTGCTGAGCCCTATGATGGGGCGTCAGCGACGGTTGCGCAGCGTTAGCAGGATGAACCGCGTCGCCTGATCATGCGACGATGGCCCAGCACTGCTGGATGATCACGAGGCTCACGGCCAGATTGGCCAGCTTGCAGCGGGAGATCAGGATGGCGGCGAACTCCCGCAGTGTTGCGCTGGGCAGGAAGTAGGCCGCAGTGGGAGATCCGAGAACCTGACCGCGCATGCCTATATCGCGTGCGATGAGGGCAGCACGGAACACATGGAAGTTGTTTGTGACCACAGCACACCGGTACTTCGGTTTACTGCCTTCCATGATCGCCTTGCTGAAGCGGAGATTCTCGAGTGTGGTACGGGATTGGTTCTCCTTCACGATGGTGTCGGCAGGAAACCCGCGATCGATGAGGTATTGCGCCATCGCCTCGGCTTCTGGCATTGACTCGTCTGCTCCCTGGCCACCAGACGTGATGAGGGTGGGCCGGATGCCGTGCTGGGCGGCCTGGCTCTCGCAGACCTCACGTGCCCGCTCAAGTCGGCTCGCCAGAAGCGGAGGTACGCGAGTGCCACCGATGAGGCCGGAACCGAGGACGACGACGAAGTCCAGCTGCTTCCGGACCTTGAGGCGTCCGTAGAGGTATCCGTACGTGACGAAGCATGCAAAGAGAAAGGCGAAGTAGCACAGCAGCCCGAGGGTGATGCCCATGGCGAGGGTCAGCAGGTCGAGGTCTGCGTACACGGCGACCGGGAAGAGTACACCGACCACCACGATCGCCACACCAGCCAGCAAGGACAGGAGGTTGCCCAACCGCCTTCCTTCCTTGCGGAGCATCTCCAGACCATTGGTGATCAGGTAGTAGACGAAGAACAGCACCCCGCCGAAGAGGAGAGCGACCACCACGAGGGCGAGAGTCCCAAACAGCAGGCCCGCTGCAGCGGTCATGGCAAGATCTACAAGGCCGATTGCAAGGAGGGTCAGGGCCAGGCCCAGCATGACAGCGTTGATGAAGCGCCGTGGGTCGGTAAGAACTCCTATGCTGAAGAGCGTCAGTGCAGCACCTACGAGCGAAAAAATCAGCACGGTATGACCATTTCTGAACTACGGTCGGCGGGTCGTGGGCGGTGCACGATGCCTCGGACCACCCGCCTGCCGGACAATCCGGACGACGTGCTCTCCTACGCCTTCGTGGCCATACCATCCGCACGGACAAGTGAGGGCCGCACACGCGTGAGAGCCCACCGCGTAGCTCTACGTCCTCTCGGCCTCGCCGGTTCAGCCGTTGATCCGGTTACTCCTTGGTGCGTCACGTCATCAGGTTTCGATAACACGACGGCTGCCCCAGTTCTCGCCTTCAACTCGAACGCCAGCAGCCGGACACTTCGCTAAAGGCGGCACAGAGGCTGCCGACATCCTCAGAGCCGGTCTGGAGGTTCCAGCACGAGGGAACCTGCGGAGGAAGGAGAGTCCGCCACGGCATCGCCACTGGCATCACCGATGCGTCTGTGGCCGTTTGTGGGTAGCCCCACAGCGCGCTACCCATACCGCTCGGCCAGCGCGTGCAGCGAGTGGACGAGTGCCTCGAACTCGCCTCCGGAAAAGTCGAGTTCATCACGGAAATCGACGAAAATGCCCTGCGCTGCTCGGCGCAGATCGTCCCCGGCTTCTGTACAGAAGACTTCGACGCGGCGTTCATCCTGAGGATTGCGCTGCCGATCAACGAACCCACTGCTCGCTAGCCGCTTCACCAACGGCGAGAGCGTCCCCGAGTCCAGGCGCAGAGCCACAGCAAGTTCGCCCATCGAAACCGGGCCGCGCTCCCACAGCACATGCATGACCAGGTACTGCGGGTACGTCAGCCCCAGTTCTGCCAGGACGCGGCGGTATCTGCCGACGGATGCCCGAGATGCCACATACAGAGCGAAGCAGAGTTGCTCCTCCAATGGCATCGGCAGCGGCGGATGTTGGTCACCCGTTACTGAAGAACCGGTCTGCATCATCCGCTATCTCCTCGTTCCTCGCGCAGCGCTGACGACCTACTCATCCGGCAAGGCCTTGGAGAAGGTCACGCCGGGATGGAAGGTTCCGCTGGCCGGCTGAGTGCTGCAGGGCCTCCAGCCGCCTGACCAACGCCCGCGATAGCAGTATGTGGTTCGGCTGCTCTCGCTCTGCCGCGGTGCGGACCGCCAACGCCGACTCCCCGTCGTCTTGGCAGCGGATCGTTTCGGGCCAGGTCCTGACCTGGGCTTCGGCTCCGTCGTAGAAGCGCGTTTCTACGCCGATCGCGCGCTGGTGGACGGGCAGCAAGACGTCCGCCGTAGCCTGATCCAGCAGCAACGCAGTTGCTCTTGCGTCTCCCGGTGGCGCGGTGCGCAGTGTGTCGCGCAACAGCAAAGCCTGTGCCGTGCCCAGGGATGGGGCGATGCCCAGGAGTGGATGGCACGTCGCCCAGGCTTCTCCGACGGCCATCACACCAGTGGCGATCGGTTCGCCGCCCACAACGAAGCGCCGCCACCCGCTTTCCGCCCGCAGCGTCGTGCACACCCCGGACAGCAGCTCCGCCCCGCGTGGTAGCAGAGACGGCCGGTACAGGTCTACCAGCCGACGCCAGGCAGCAACCCCTGCCAGCGGATAGAGCGGCTCGTCGTCATCTCGAGTGCACAGCGTCAGAGACCAGCCGCCGTCTGAGGCAAGGCTGGCAGCCCACAACCCTTCCCTCAGCGTCAGTGTCCAGGGATCGGCCTCTGCGGTGGCCTCCGGGACACGAAACCGCACCGAATAGAGCCGGTGTCCGCTGTCCTGGTACTCCTCGCCTGGCCGGGGGGCGCCCACGTCGCTCAGCAAGCCTGGAATGGGTGATCCATCGCCGCGGCTGTCCACCACCAGGTCGGCGAAGACGGCTTCGCCACGGGTGGTCAACACGCCGCTGATGTGCGGACGTCCAGCAATACGTGATCTGCCCGTCAGGAGAGACTCAATGCCGTCATCCAGGCGCAGCGTCAGCCCGGGCGCGGCCGACGCCGCCACGAGCAGAATCCGCCGCGCTCGCTCACGACTGATGACGAGGCTGCCCCCAGCCCCATCCGAGCCCGCCGGCGCTACCCGCTGCGCACCGTGGAACAGCAGCAGCCGAGCAGGTTCGGGCAGCTCCCGCGCCAACACGTCGAGCAGTTCCGGCAGCAACACATGCGATGCCCCAACCGGATCCAGGTGCTCCGTCCCAGAAGGCGACCCGCCGCCGGCAAGGGGATGGCCGAGCATCGTGACGTCATGCCCGTCCGCGGCCAGCACTAGGGCGGCCACCAAGCCTGTAAAGCCGGTTCCGGACACCAGTACACGCATGCGCGTCCCTCTCAGCAATGTCCCCGAATGATGGCTCGATGGTGTCCCGATTCACTGCTCACACGACAGATCGTTTCTCTAGTCATTCCGCAGCCGAGCGCCAAGCTCAGAGCCGGTACCCGCGCGCCCAAGACACTGACACCGAACCGTCCCGTGCCTTCGCCCGTACAGACAGTGCCAAACAAAAGGGGCGGAATCATGAATCGCACAGCAGGCAGCCGACGGGCCGGCACCCCCGGACCCACACAGACCAAGGGGCCGAAATGACACAACCCTCGATGCTTCCGATGGAACCACTGCCTCCGACCACCGGCGCGGAACCCTGCGCCGGGTCTCGGGGATTCTTTCTCGACAGCTACGCCCCGCAGACCCGTGAGGTCCTGGCAGCCGGAGCCCTCTGCCGCCGGTGTCCGGTGGCCAAGTCCTGCCTGATCTGGGCTCTCGCCAACCCTACGCTCGCCTACGACGGCATCTGGGCAGCGACAACACCCAGCCAGCGCAGAACACTGCGCAAGCGCCTCCTGCATCGTCTGGGGCCGGACCGGTTGTCCCAAACCCTCAGGACCGAATACGCCAGAGCCCGCGCTGACCTGGTCAAAACAGGGTGACCACATCGAGATCCGCTCGGCCCGCCCGGCACCGACATGACAACGCTGCCACCGAACCGGCCAGTAGTAATCTCCTCAGATAAGCAACCATCCGGTTGATCAGGCAGAGGAGCCGACAGTGAGCGAAGGTAACCGCCCGTATCGCGCGCTCGGCGACAGCCTGGCCGCGGGCCGCGAGCGAGCCTTCGTCGGCCGCCAGACCGAGATCGCCCTGTTCCGCGCGGCCCTGGCCGGTGACCCGGCAGCCAGCCCAGTCCACTATCTCCACGGGCCCGGTGGCATCGGCAAATCCATGCTGCTGCGCAGACTGGCCCAAGAGGCCCGAACCGCGGGACGGCCCGTCGTCGAGGTCGACGGCCGCATCATCAGCCCAACGCCGGAGGGCTTCGCAGAAGCAGCCAAGGTGGCCGTCCAAGATCCAGGCGCCGTACTCCTGGTGGACACCTTCGAACGCTGCCAGGGCCTCGAAGGATGGCTGTGGGACCGTTTCCTGCCGAAACTGCCCGAAGGCAACCTCGTCGTCATCGCCGGCCGCCTTCCACCAGACCCCGTGCAAACCTCGGATCCCGGCTGGGCGGATCTACTCAAGGTCACCGCACTGCGCAACCTTGTCCCACGGGACGCGGCTGAATTCCTGCGCGTACGCGGGGTACCGCGCCAGACCCACGCGGCACTCCTGTCCTTCACCGGCGGCAATCCTCTGGCCCTGGCCCTTGCTGCCGCCGTCACTCTGAAAGACGCGACAGCTTCTCCCGAGTGGACGCCGAGCCACGACGTCATCGCCACCCTCCTGCCGCAGCTCATCGGGAACATCCCGGACCAGCAGCGCCGCAACGCCCTGGAAGTCTGCGCCCACGCTTACATCACCACAGAGTCGCTGCTACAGGCCATGCTCGGCGACGATGCCCCGCAACTGTTCGCATGGCTGCGCCATCAGCCCTTCGTGGAGGCCACCGCAACCGGCCTGTTCCCCCACGACGCTGTACGCGAACTCCTGGAAGCCGACCTGCGCTGGCGCAACCCTGAAGGGTTCTCCGCCATGCACCACGCGATGCGTGAGCATCTACTCGGCCGACTGCGCTCCGCACCCGAGACAGAGATGCTGCAGGCCACCGGGAGCCTCATCTACCTGTTCCGCACCGACCGCGCGATGTCCGACTTCAACGGATGGCGCGAGGCGGGCCTCGTAGAAGACCAGCCCTACACCCCCCAGGACCGCACTCGCGTACTGGAACTCGTCCGGGAGGCCGAGGGCGAAGAATCGGAACACATCGCTTCCTACTGGCTCGACCGCCAGCCTGAAGCCTTTCGCATCTACCGCTCCACGCAAACGGGAGTGCTCGACGCATTCTCAGCATGGCTGCGCCTCTCCGAGGACATCGCCTCCGACCCCATCGCTTCCGCAGCATGGCGCCACGCATGCTCCGTCGCTCCCCCACGCCCCGGAGAGCACATCGGCATCGAGCGATTCTCGGTCAGCAGCCAGGCCTACCAGAGGCCATCGGCACCCATGACCCTCATGCAGTGGCGGGCCACGGGAGAGATGATCCGGGGCGAACGTCTGGCCTGCTCCTACGTCGTCATGCGCGACGACGGCTTCTGGAACGCCCACCTCGGCGACATCAATATGGTGCCCGCCGAGTCGCGCCCCGTGGTCGGAGACCACTCATACGCCATGTTCTTCCACGACTGGCGTGCGCAGCCGGTGAGCCCATGGCTCCTGGAAAAAAGCAATGCGATGCTCACGGGTACGCCCATGGTCCAGACTCCCCTGGAGCGCTCGGCCGAGCTCACCGTGCTTTCCCGCCCCGAGTTCGAGGCCGCCGTGCGTGACGCCCTCCGGTCTCTGAGGCGTCCTGAGTTGCTCGCCTCCAACCCTTTGAACCGCAGCCGTCTGATCGCCGAGAGCACCAGGCCCCTGGCCGATGTGCTCAAGCTGGCAGCAGACGCACTGCTCGAGGAGCGAGGCGGCGACAAACGCCACCGCGCAGTCATGGTGACCTATTTCAAGGGTTCCCCCACTCAGGAGGCAGCGGCAGAACGGCTGGGCATCCCCTTCAGCACGTACCGGCGCCACCTCACCGCTGCCGTCGACCGTATGTGCCAACTCCTGTGGCAGCACGAACTCAATGGCACGGAGATCACCCCGCCCGAGAACAGCGACTGACCGGCGAAACGCTCAAACAACGCATTCGCCGACTGCAGTGGCCCGGATGCGCTGATAGTCCGCCTGGAGCACACCCCTTCCGCCCCGGTGCGATGGCAGTATCAGCTCCGGCCCGCCCGCTTGCCGACGTCGACACCGCCGCGACGCGCTCGCCAGCCAGTTGTTCGCTGACCGTTCAAGAGCCGATGCTGCGAAGACTGGTTCGCCCCGACCCGTTCCTCGCCTCCACCAGCTGCTCCGTCGGCGTTCTTCGGGTTCGTCCGATTCCACGCGTCGCGCGTTGATCCGTTCCGGCAGTTCAGGACGAGCGTGCACTGGTTCGCACAGATCCAGGGACTGCTGTCGTGTGCAGTGGACCCATGGATCGACGCTTCGGGGTGGCCCGGGCTGTCGGCGATGCGTGCCCAGATAAAGCGGTGCCGGGGGGATCCCAGGATCCGTCGGCGATCTGACTGGTGATCCAGTGGGCAGTGCTTGCGCGGTGGCCCTTCGGTCAGGGCAGGTGGTGGAGCAGCCTCAGCTCCTCCACTACCTGGGCGGGATCGCTGACATTTCGGACCCTTCGCTCCGAAACAGGCTGGTCCGCCTGTCGATGGGGTGCGCTCTGTCAGCTCCGGCAACCAGCGCGTCCGGTCTTGCTTGGATGAGCCGGTCGGACCCGGCGCGGATGGTGCGGTCTGCGGCAAGCCGACGGTGCGAGGCTATGGGTGGGGATCTTCTCCACTGGCCGCGCAGCCGTTGGCGTGCTTGGCCCAGAGTCGGTCCGGCGGCAGCGGGTCGTGGAACGCGCAGAGCGTTCCTTGAGAGCGTCAGTCCTTCACCGGGGCAGCGCCTGGAGCGGGGGCACGGCGTTTGCGGGCTGCGGCAGAGCGAGGTGGCTGGGCGCGCATGTGGTCGCGTACGCGGGTCATGATGCTGCCGAGATCCTGCAGGTCGTTGTCGCTCAGCGGGTCGAACAGCAGGTGGCGGACGAGCTGGATGTGTCCGGGCAGGATGCGGCGGATCAGGGCAAAGCCCTCGTCGGTGAGGGCAACGGCTGTGGCGCGGTCGTCGTCGGGGGCGGGACTGCGAGTGATCAGGCCGGCTTTCTCCAGCAGGCCTGCCTGATAGGTCAGGCCACTGCGGCTGTACACGACGCCGTCCGCGAGCTGGGTCATGGTGAGCGGCCCGGGTGCGTCAGCAAGGCGGGCCAGTAGTTCGAACTGTACGTAGCTGATGCCGCCGTCAGCGCGCAGCTGCTGCTCGAGCTGGTACTGGAGCAGGCTGACGGACTCCAGCAGCACGAAGTAGGTGTTCAGCTGCGCGGGGTCAAGCGGCTGGACGCCATCGGCGTCGGGGCGGATCTCGGACATCCGTCCAGCCTACGTACTACGAATTCAAAGCACACTGTCGGATCATGTGTGACGAGGGTCACAACCAAGCGCGGCATTACTTCGCATTCGAAGCAAGTTATGGTCAGTGTGCTTCGAGTTCGAAGCAAATGCGATGAAGGAGTGATCATGAAGGCAGTCAGGTACCACGCCTACGGCGACACCGACGTCCTGGCGTACGAAGACGCCGACCGTCCTACGGCGGGCGCAGGCGAGGTGGTCGTGCGGGTAGCCGGCACCACATACAGCCCCGTGGACACCGCGATCCGCGCGGGCTTCCTGCGCGACGTGTTCCCCCTGGTCTTCCCGCACATCCCGAGCTTCGACCTGGCCGGCGTGGTCACTGAGGTCGGCCAGGGAGTCAGTGGTTGGAACGTGGGGGACAGCGTGGTCGCGTTCCTGCCGATGAACCAGCCCGGAGCGGCCGCCGAGTACGCCATCGCGCCAGCCGAGGCCCTTGCTCACGCGCCTAGGAACGTTGCCCTGGCCGACGCTGCCGCACTTCCTTCGACCGGCCTGACCGCCTGGCAGTCACTCTTCGAGCACGCGGACCTCAAGTCCGGACAGACCGTTCTGATCAACGGCGCAGGCGGGGCTGTCGGCGGCTACGCCGTCCAGCTGGCCCGTCAGGCCGGTGCCACCGTCACGGCCACCGCCAGCCCGCGCAGCATCGACCGTCTGCGCTCCTACGGCGCCGACCAGATCGTCGAGCACACCGTCACCCCACTGGCGCAGGCGGTCGCCGGGCAGCAGTTCGACGTGGTGCTGAACCTCGCGCCCACCAGTCCTGAGGAGACCGCGGCCCTGGTGGACCTCGTCGCCGACGGCGGAGCGTTCGTCAGCACCACCACTCCCGGTCCCGACAACCCCGGGCGCAACGTGCGCACGGTTCGGGTTTTCGTCCACAGCGACGCCGCCCAGCTTGGCGGACTGGTCGCCAAGGTGGACGCCGGCGACCTGCAGATCGACGTCGCCCAGCGGCGGCCGCTGGCCGACCTCGCCGCCGTCCACAACGAGGCCGCCGCCGGACAGCTGCCCGGTAAGACCGTCCTGATCCCCTGACCTGCACGGCATCGGCCCGGCAAACGCCGGGCCGTGGGCCAAACCCCCATGCCGGCCGCGTCAGCGGCCCGCGCTGATCCCTTCCAGGAGTACATCGTGACCGCACCGTCCGACACGCAGACTTCCGTCCGCCCTCCCTACGACCCGGAACTCGGCACGCTCCTCGCAGCCAGCCCGCTGCCCGCCGTATTCACGGCGGACATGATCGAGCCGCTGCGAGCCGCTCCCTTCACCGCCCCCATCGAAGAGGTGCTCGCCACCCGGGCCATGGACCACGAGATAGTCACCGTGCCCGTCCCTGACGGAGAGCTGACCGCCTCCGTCTTCACCCCGCATGGCAGGACCACCGACGGACCGGGCATCTACTTCCTCCACGGCGGCGGATTCATCATCGGCGACCGGTTCACCGGCATCGCGAACATCCTCGACTACGCCCTGGAGCACAACGCCGTCGTCGTCTCCGTCGACTACCGACTCGCCCCCGAGCACCCCGACCCGACCCCGGTGGAAGACGCCTACGCCGCCTTCGTGTGGACCGCGGCCCACGCCGCTGACCTCGGCATCGATCCCGAACGGATCCTGCTCGCCGGTACCTCCGCCGGCGGCGGCCTCGCCGCTGGAGTGGCCCTGCTTGCCCGCGACCGCCAAGGCCCGAAGGCAATAGCACAAATGCTGATGAGCCCCATGCTCGACGACCGCGACCAGACCACCTCCACCCTGCAGTACGCCGGAACCGGATCCTGGAGTCGCGAGAGCAACACCACGGGCTGGAACGCCCTGCTCGGCGAACGGCGCACCACCGACGCCGTCTCCCCCTACACCGCGCCCGCCCGGGCGACCGACCTGTCCGGCCTGCCCCCGGCCTTCATAGACGTCGGCTCCGCCGAGGTCTTCCGCGACGAAGACGTCGCCTACGCCTCCCGACTGTGGGCCGCAGGTGTACAGGCCGAACTGCACGTGTGGGCCGGAGGCTTCCACATCTTCGACGGCGCCGCCCCCGCCGCGGCCCTGTCCCAGGCTGCCCTCGCCGCCCGCTACACCTGGGTGCGCCGCACCCTCACCAACTGACCGCATCGCCCCCCGTGAACGCGCCCGCCAATGCGATCGCCGCCCTCCCGGAACAGCGGGCTGCGCGGTCGCACCGGCGGCGCACGCCACTCGCCCCATCCGCCAGCCTCGGCCTGCGGCTCTGACTGGGGCAGTACGGGCCCCTGCCGGCCCTGCCCGCGCGCGGGCCAACGACCGGTTGCCCTCGCAGACTTCCACTGAGGCTCTGCCCTCAGCCGTCCAGCACCAGGGCGCGGGCCGCCTGGCCCCCGAACGAAGCGGCCGCTCCACCGATCGACCCTGCGGCCCCACCCTCAGGTGGGCATCGTCCGCGCGTCGTCGTGAACCACTTCGCCATCTGGCCCGTAGTCGAACACAAGCAGCAGATACACGCTTTCACCCCAAAAGCCGCCGCGGCACCCCGCCAGAAGCACTGAGTCCCTCATATCTGCGTTGAGCTGCGCCACCGGCCCGCCGGGGCGGAGCGGCACTACGCCCCTGCCTTCGCTCTCGATAGGAGACCTGTCATGTCCGACAACGCGCTGGATGCTCTGTGGACGCCGACCGCCATAGGCGACATCGCCCTGCCGCACCGCCTGGCCATGGCCCCGATGACCCGGGACCGCTCCACCCCCGAAGGCGTTCCGACCGAGCTCAACGCCGAGTACTACGCCCAGCGCGCCTCACACGCCCTCATCGTCACCGAGGGCACCCAGCCCTCCGCCGACGGTCAGGGCTACCTCCTCACCCCCGGCATTTACAGCGACGAGCAGATAGCCGGCTGGCGCAAGGTCACCGACGCCGTACACACCGCTGGCGGGCGGATCGTCATCCAGCTCATGCACGTCGGGCGCATCTCGCACCCCAGTAACACGCCGCACGGCCGGCAGCCGACCGCCCCGTCCGCGATCGCTCCCGCGGGCATCATGTTCACCGCCTCGGGGCCCCTGCCGATGCCTGAGCCGCGCGCGCTGTCGACCAGTGAGGTCGCCGCCACTGTCGAGGACTTCCGCCGGGCCGCCGCGGCAGCCATCGCCGCCGGCGCCGACGGCGTCGAGATCCACGGCGCCAACGGCTACCTCGTCCACCAGTTCCTGGCCAGCAACTCGAACCACCGCACCGACTCCTACGGCGGCTCCATCGAGAACCGCATTCGCTTCGCCGTGGAAGTCGCCACTGCCGTGGCCGAGGAGATCGGTGCCAGCCGCACCGGCATCCGAATCTCTCCCGGGAACCCGTTCAACGACATCGCCGAGGAAGACACCCGGGAGCTGTATCCCGCCCTCGTCCGCGCGCTTGCCCCTCTCGAACTCGCCTACCTGCACATATCTCACGCCGGGGACGAGGACCTCCTCGACACCCTCCGCGGCCTGTGGCCGAACACTCTGGTGCTCAACCGGGTCGGCGCGGAACTGACTGCCCGCGCGACGGACATCGCCGACGGGCGCGCCGACGTCGTTACCGTCGGCGCGCTGGCTCTGGCCAACCCCGACCTGGTCGAACGCGTACGCATCGGAGCACCCCTGAACACCCCTGACCCGGCCACGTTCTACGGCGGCGATGCGACCGGATACACCGACTACCCCACTCTGACAGACCAGGAAAAGACCGGCCTGTAAACACCCGGGTGGCACAGGGATTGCTGCCGGGCCGCTGGAAGCGGCCCGGCAGCAATCCCTGTGCCACCCGACCATGCGCCCGATCATCTCTCGTAAAGACTCCTCTTGAGAGGGCCCTCGGCTCGCGCAGCAGCCTCTGCGTCGGCACTGCATCTCGTCAGAAACCAATGGGACGGGGAGCGAATGAAGGGATTGCAGCACGGGCACGGCGCCGGCAATCCTCGGCATCAGCTGTTCGCGTGATCCCGCAGCCAGTCGCTGGCTCCACTCGGAAAGCACGATCCAGCCTCCCCGGCCCGCTCCGCAATCGGGCCCCCGCCTCACGGCGAACTCGCGTCGGCCCAGTCGCAGCCGGGTTCGCCTCGGCAGCGCTCATGCGCCCACTAGGGGGCTGCACCCGGCTCCAGTGCCTGGAGGCTGCACGAAAGACACGCCGCGAGCGGTCCCGCGAGTATGCACAGGGGCGCGCCGGCCGCATCAACGCCGCCCCTGCAGCCGACTACGCCATCGTTCTCAGAAGTCACGGTCTGTCAGCTCACGACATCGCGAGTAGGTCAGGCATCTCCGTCACCCTGATCCGCCGACTCCTCAAACCCGCTGACCAACGCCCGCTCCAGGTAGCACGCACCACCGCCAATGCGGTCCTCGGCGTACCAGTTCCCCCACAGGGCACCGGTCTACCGCTGGCTGGCCGCGGACTGACCTGCGCAGACGAAGCGGCCAAGGTGCTAGCTGCACTCGCTTGCCAGGGTTGGCCAGCAGCCTGGCTTGCCCGCGCCCTCTGCATCAACCATCACACCGTCTCGACAATCCGGGATGGGATGCACATCCAGATCAGCATCGCGATCGACCAACGAGTCCGGCGCCTGCAGACAAGTCTCCGTCCGATCGATCCCATTGACGCCAGCGTGCGCCCCGGCGATGCTCCACGCGCTCGAACGTGGGCTGCCCGCCGCGCTGACAAGCAGAACCGCCAATCTCCCGGCACACAACTCAGCGATTGACATTCCCCTCTCCCCGAAGGGAGGGGATTCCTGGCTGAGGCTGCCTCGATGAGCCGCGCTCCCGGAGGTGTTACACCCTCGACAGCAGCCGGGGTGAGACCTCGCTTCGGCAAGGGCGCCTGTGCTCAAAGCGGAGCGCTACCCGCTCAGCCCCGCTTGCAGCAGCCTCCGCTTCCGGATGATGCCCGACGCAACAACGCGGGTCATCCAGTCTCTCCACCTCAAGTAAATCCGCCATCGCGCAAGGCCCGTGATCACACATACCCACGTGAGGCCTCACTGCGCGTGCCGGTACAACCGGTATTCCATTAGCCGGTCGCCTGTCGAAGTTCACCATGCCGGTCTCCCTTGCTGTTGCTGGTCGGGCAGAACCCGCCTCGGACCTCGCACCCGTACTACGCCTGGATACTGCCCACGGATCGACACTGTCCGTTTTGCCCCACCAGGAGAACGAATCGGATCGGCCTGAGCTGCACGCATATCTCCTAGGCACCAACAACCGCATGATCCCAGCTGCGCACCACAGCTACCGCAGCCCAGCAGTCCCGAGCCGCCCAAGTGACCTCTGCCGCGAATACCCCATCCATCAAGGGCGCAGCGTGTGTTGGGGACGAAAACGATCAGCGAGCATTCACGGGCCGGCCCCATGCCAGACCCCCGCTCAAGCAACCAAGCCCACCTGGGACGCTGGAAATCCCTCCCCAATCGGCTGTCGGTCAAGGTCGAGCCACATCTGCCAGCCACGCGCGTGACGGGGATCACGGCTACGCGCAGGGGCTGCCGGACATGTGCCAGCGTGAGCAGCGATATACGAACTCAGGTGCGCGCTGGAAAGCCGCAAGCCTTCGCCAAGCTGTACGAGGCCTATGCGAACACGGTGTACAACCACGCGTTCCGGCTGACAGCAAACTGGGCAGCGGCCGAGGACGTCATGGCGACAACGTTCATGGAGGCATGGCGACTGCACAACAAGATCGATGCCGAAGGCGGTTCGCTGCGCCCATGGCTACTGGGAATCGCGACGAACACGGCCCGCAATCAGTACCGCAGCAACCGCCGATACAAGGCAGCGGTCACGGCTGCCGCGCAGGTTTCAACTGCGGTTCCTGATCACGCTGACGACGTGGCTGGCCGCCTGGACGACCAGCAGCGTATGACGGCGGTACTCACTGCACTCTCGTCGATGCGCAGACCCGAACGTGAGGTGCTGACGCTATGTCTGTTCGAGGGCCTCGAGTACAGCCAGGCGGCTGAAGCACTGGGCATACCGCTGGGCACCGTCCGGTCCCGGCTCTCTCGTGCTCGGGCAAAACTGAAGCGCCTGGCCACGACCGAGCTGACTGGCCGCAGGAGCAGCACTTCGAAAGATGCGGGCGAAAAACGGGAACTCTCAGCGCGCCGCCGACAGGTATTACCGCAGACAACGCATCCGGCCCGGCCCACGCAGAAGGGAAGCGAATGACCCCGAACCCGCCTCACTCCGGCCCCGCAACATGGGATGAAACCGCAGCTCTGCTGCCCGCACCCATGCGTGCTTTGCCCGCGGACCGGCACGAGTTCCACAAGGAGACACTAATGTCGAAGATTGCCCAGGACCGCGAGGCTGGCAGCCCCTCCGCTGCCAAGAGCAGGGGATTCCGGCTGCCGCGCCCGGCCATCACCGTGCCGGTAACAGCCTTCGCCCTGGCCGCAGTTGTCACTGCGGGAGTGGCGTTCAGCGGCAAGTCGGCCGAAGAGCCCCCCGCCGTTGCCACGGGCCCGCTTATGACCACGAAGATCGGCGCTGGATCCGTCGCGGGTGTTCCCGCCCTGCTGAACCAGATCGCGACGGCCGCTTCGAAGGATGGCCACCCCGCTGTCAAGGCAGACCAGTTCGTCTACGTTGAGTCCAAGACCGCCAGTACCAGCATCAAGACCGTGGATAACAAGTCGACAGTAGTCAGCGAGAAGCCCTACAAGCGTCAAGTCTGGGCCTCACCTGACGGCGTCAACGGATGGCTCATCGACCCCACGACCAACGAAAGCGCCAAGGGAGAAACCCTCAACCTCCCGGACGAGCAGGGCAACACCCCGAAGGCCGGATTCAATCATCCCTCATACGACTTCCTCGCCAACCTGACCACGGACCCCGACGAACTGCTGAAGCTGATCTACAAGGAGACCAAGGGCCAGGGCAACAGCCCGGAACAGCAGGCTTTCGCCACCATCGGCGACCTGCTCGGTGAGACCTACCCTCCCGCTGCCCTGTCTGCCGCACTGTTCAAGACGGCCGCGAAGATTCCCGGAGTCGTGCTCGTCAAGAACGCACGAGACGCTGCCGGCCGCGAGGGCATCGCCGTGGCCCGCCTCGACGAGGCAAGCGGCCAGCGCGAAGAATGGATCTTCAACAAGGAGACCTACACGTTTCTCGGCCAGCGCATCCTGCAGGTCAACCAAGCCAGCGGCGAGGACAGTCTGATCAAGCCCGGCACGATCACGTTCACCAGCGCGATCGTCCAACGCACCATCGTCAGCAAGATCAAGGAAGTCCCCTCACAGACCGCCTAACGTCCCAGCTCTGCCGTCTACAGACACGACACTCCCGCCTTCCTCTGACGCAGGACTCCCCGTAAACCCGTTGAAGGAGTCTCGCCCCTCTCTACACGACCGTTTCGGCCAGGGCACCACAGTCATGCTCGCCCCACTGCAGAAGCACGGGCCCATACGTGGCTGCCACCGCGTAGTTCAGGGCGAAGAACGGACGCAAGGTAATAGAGCGTTCCGCAGCGACGAAACGCCTCTCTCCCCGTGCATGCGGGGGTCGATCCCAACCCAACTTGGCCGCCCCTTGGCGACTGTCCACTTGATCAGGACTGGCCGCACCGTGCGGCCTCGAGCCTGCTCTAGGCCCAGGGCACGCACAGCAGTGCGGAAGCCCTCGCAATAGGAGTGGCCCATCTGGATGACCCGCTGCTGGCCGCTCCACCAGCTGGAACGGCTCACCGACCAAATCCTGGCGCCCTACCTCCTGTTGCCCGAGATGCGCCGCGCATTGAAGTTACCGGAGCTGATGGACGGTGCAGTGGCGTTAGAGGGGGAGGGTCTTGGTTAGAACACTTCTCGTCAGAGTGGCGAATCCGAATCAGCAGGATAGAGCGGCGAGACGCAGCCAGCCGCGGTCGGCAAGTCTGACCAGCATCCCGCGCAGAGCTTCCTGCTTGCCCGAACGCTGACGCCGGCTCCCAGCGTTTCGCTGACCTCCCGGGCCACGAGGGTCGGGCATCCTGGTGCACGACTGCGAGGATGCGTCGGCAGTCCAGCTGGAGTGCGGCCTCCTCCACGCCCGATGTGCGGTGCGGGATCAGCATCACCGCCTGTACGCCCACATGCCCGGTCGTCACCGCGGACGAGGCGCGTTCGTCGGTGCTGTTCCCTCGCACGCTCAAGGACCCCTTCGACGACGGCGAGTTCGTCCCGTTCGGCCCTTCCGTCAGATGCCTAAACGGCTGTTCTTCGAGTTCGTCCAGTTCCGCGCGCCGCGCGGTGATGCCTTCCAGCGTTCGGGATCCAGGATGCATCGGATCGTAAGGGGCCGCCCGGCTATTGCGAGCAGGAGTCGGTGGTCCGAACCTTCATCGGTGGCCGATGAAGGCGAGCTCGACTCATTCGAGGAATACAACGCTCAAAGCCACGGTCACGGCTGGCAAGGCCTGGCCGGGCCGAGTCACGAGTCCGCTCCCGCAGGCCCGAAAGCGTCGACAAGCTCCACTTGGGATCAGCGGTCGGCACTTTCGTCGTCACAAGCACCGGCCTCAAGGCCCTCACGACCTGGCCGTTTCTCCTGCACCCGGCCTACCACGACCGCGAACTCCTCAGCGAGTGCATCCTGACGGCCGACCCACGACTCCTACCCCGATGATCCCCTGAGTGGGCCCAGGCCAAGCCGGAGCCCGAGGCCACCTCAAGCCGTCTTCGAGAGCACCCGATCCCGCTGCTGACCTTCAAATCGCGGTGCCGCGAGGTGAGGGCTGACAGCTGGTGATCCCAGCGGTGTGCCGTCTTCATCGGTACGCGCGGGGTGGCGGGCTGACCGTCAAGCGGCGGGCGTTTCGGGAGCGACTTCGGACAGAGGCGGCCGAGCGATGCGCCGCGCGGCGACGATACCGCCGTCGTCGCTCATGACCTGCGGGTCACCCTCCGCTCCGTGTAGCGCGAGCGGACAGGAGGGGGCGGCGGTGAGACGCGGCTCTCACGTCGAAGGGACCAGCGTCCCTACCGCTGCTGAGCGACGAGTTGTTCGCGGTCCTGGAGGGGGAGTTGGACAAGGGCCCAGTCGTGCACGGCCGGCCCGACCAGACCTGGACACTGGCAGGGATCAAGACCCTGCCCTGACCAGGCACCGGTTCAGTTCCACGGGAGGTACACGAACAGGATGTTGCGGCCCTGCTCAAGCGGCACTGCTGGACCTGCCAGCCCCCCGCCCGCCGTGCCCTCGAACGCGACGGAACAGTGGTGGCCGGCTGGGTGAAGGGGACCTGGCCACACGTCGAAGGATCGCGGCGCGCCTCCACGCCTGGCTCGTCTTCGAGAACGAGGCCGGCTTCTCGATGAAGCCGCCGACCGCCCGCACATGGTCCCGCCGCCGCACTCCCGCCGTTCACGTGCGGGGCTGCTCCCGCCGACGATTGTCCGTCGCCGCCCGGGCCTGCTACACCTGGCAGCCCTCCCGATTGATCTACCGGCCCTGCCGGACGCCCGGCCCGACGGACGAAAATGCTTCTCCGGGAAGGATTACCGCGACCCGATCCAGCCCGCGCACGAGCAGCTCGCCGGCCCGATCGTGCTGGAGTGGGACAGCCTGAACACCCACCTGACGGCTGGGATGCACCGCTACATTGCCGAACGGGACTGGCTCACCGTCTACCGAATCCCGCCCTCCGCACCCGACCTCAACCCGGCCGAGGGCATCTGGTCGGTACCGCAGCGCACCGCCGCGGTCAACCGCACGTACGCCAAGAGCTTGTCGCAGCCCTGCCGCACGATCGAGGATCTCCCGGCCAGAACGCGCGGCTCCACGTCACGACGGGCAACGCGCGGCAGCACCGTGAACTGGCCGACGACACCAGATCACGCTCAGGGATGAGCAGCCGCCCATCCCAGCAAACGGATCCAAAGCTTCGGAACAGGGACCCTCGAACCTGCAGCCACACATCCGAGCCGCTCACTCCCGCATTCAATCTTCCCGAGGCGGCCAGGAGCGAGCCCGGATACACAGCTCAGTCGTGGTGCACTTCCAGGCGACCCGTCGGGCATGCCCTGGTGGACGGCTCAGGTCGATGCGCGATCGGGACGCCCTCTACGACCCGTCCACGACTGTTTCTGCGGGCACCGTGCGGGTGGTTCCATTGGTGAGGGTCAGAGTGACGGTTCCCGTCAGCAGCCCGTCCGGGTTGCCTCCAGGCCACCAAGCGGTCCAGCGGCCGTCCTGAACAGTCGCGTTGACACTGCGGCCGCTGTCCTTCACGGTGACCTTGGCAACATCGGGGCCGACCGATCCCAGGGCGTAGTTGAGCCGGGAAGAGCCACTACCACCGGCTCCCAACGAATCCACCGTGATCGCCTCGTCGGCTACCCGCGCCGCCACCCCATCAACGGCCATCAGGAATGCCGATCCATCCGAGCCCGCCAGGCAGTACTGGGTGTCGGCCCCACGCGTGATGATCATGGATGCGACGGAACCCCGGATGTCCGCGTTGGAGATGACCGCCGCGGTGTCCTTGCCGGCCCCCTCCGCCGAGGTACCCAGGCACAGCTTCTTAGCAGCAGCGCCTTCCGGGGTCGACGGGCTGAGTGCAGTGGCATTGGAATCCCAACTGGCCAGTTCCGCCGACGACAGCGGCCCCTGGTCCGCCCGACCGAGTAGCTCGTCGCCGTAGATGCCGAGCACAGTCACACTTGCCACAAGGCCAATGCCTGCGGTGAATACAATGCGCCGAGCAACCGGGCGGCGAGAGGTCGCTCCGGCGGGCTTGCGCGCGGGCTGCTCAGTGTCTTCCATCACACTCAGCAGCAGGACATCGCGCCGATCGGTCTCTGTATCGGACAGCCCCCGCCGTGGGGCGGCATCCAACTCAGCCAGGCGGAGGAAAAGGTCGTTGCTCACGGTATGTCTCCTTTAGGTGCGAGTCAGCGAGTTGCTGCGAGGGACACGTCTGCCTGACGGTCCGGATCGACAAGTCTGGCCAGACGCCGTCGAGCCCGGGTCAGACGCATGGCAAACGTGGCGCGCGAGCAGCCCAGAACCTGACCTGCCTGCTGAGCCGTGAGCTCCTCCCACACGTGGAGAGACAAGACCTCCTGATCGCCCTCGCTCAGGGCCTGCCAAGCAGCAGAGAGTCCCAGGCGGTCATCGACCCGCCCCGCAAAGTCAGCCTTCGAGTCATCACCGTCAGCCCTGAAGGTTTGCTGAATACGCACGACGAGTGAGGACTGCCGGCGCATGCCGCGACCGGCGTTGAGCATCACGTTGCGGGCTGTGCCGAACAGCCACGGCCGAGGGTCGTCGGGCAACTCGTGCCGGCGGCGCCAGGCGGTAAGGAACGTCTCACCCACAATGTCATCCACGTTCATCGGATGGGCCCGGCGGCTCACAAACCGCAGAACGTCCTCGTAGTGAGCCCGGTACACGACCGTGAACAGGGCTTCGGTATCAATCGCCATGACGTCCTCTCGCTGGGTCTACCGCTACATGTCCGCACCCCGGGCAAGTGCAACACCCGACTCTGCGCGTGAAGGACGACGCCGCTCGCCGTCTTGGGCGCGGCGTGGAGCCCGCCAGATGAGGCACTGTGTGGTCCTCATGCAGACAGGGGTTATCCGCAGTCGGGCGATGAGGGGCCGCGTTTCCTCGTGGTCCCCGCACCGGCGGGGTGACTTCAACGCGGGCGATGCTGCCGCTCATGAACCAGTCCCCGTACAGGACAGGGATGGTCCGGCCAGTGGTCTGTCCGGCCGCGCGGATTCTGCGGGGGTCCCCGCAAAGACGGGGACGGCCCTGCGCTTGTGTGGATCATCGCGCTGGCGCTCCAACTCCTCCCCACGCAGGCGGGGTGAACGGGTTGTCCAGCCAGGCGTGGAGCAGATCAGTCGCTTGCCGCCCCACACCGAAGTGGATGCCACGACGGCGGGCGCAGATCGGCAGTCTCCAACTCATCGACAGCGCCGGTCACGCGCGCCCCAGCGAGACTTGATCAAGATGAACGCGCCGCCCGGTGAACCAACCGCGAGTACTCCTCGTAGCGGCACATGAGAGACCGGAGCCAGCGTGATAGCGCAGCCGCACCACCCCTCTCAGAAACCCGAGACAACAGGCCGGACTATGGAGGGCTGGATGCGGACGACAAAACGCTATGCCGTACGTAACGTGACCGCCGATGCATCCGCTGAGTAGCGTTCAATGATCGCGCTACATGTCTCACCAGGGCCAGAGCTGCCTTCCCCCTGGCCACACCGCGTGCTGGCAGCGTTGCAGTCCTGGTACGCCACCGCAGCCATCACACACGGCAACGCCTGCCGGAGCATGCACAGATCGCAGGCACGACCCTGGCAGCAACAACACTCTTCGGCAATTGCCCGACGCGGCAGCGCATTGCACTGCCAGTCACCATCTCCACCTCGGCGGTCCGCCGCGGTGCCCGCCGGCCACCGTCTCCGCTTGCGCCGGGTCGGGTACCGCACCCACGCTGCGCATGCGGTCCTCCCCCACCTGCTGCACGCTCCAACCGATATGAGACCAACGGCGGTTGTAGCCACCGCAGCGGGACAGTTGACGACCGCCGTCGCCGTTGCCCGCAACAGATGGCCGCTGCTCCTCAACAGACCATGATCGCGAAGCAGCAACGACTGCTCACGTCGCCCCGATGCAGTACGGCGTGCGGTGCGGACAGAAGGTGACACGTGGGTGACAGCAAACGGGACCGGACGCACGGGCCGTTGTCGTTCGACTTGACGAACCGGCCGTGGATTCCGGTCCTGCGTCAGGACGGCACGCAAGGTGAGATGTCGCTGCGCGAGGTATTTGCCCACGCTGGGAGCCTTCGCCAGGTCATCGGGGATGTGCCCACCCAGGACTTCGCGCTCCTGCGTCTGCTGCTCGCGCTCGCCCACGACGCACTGCGCGGTCCTGCAGACATCGATGCCTGGACCGGCCTGTGGGCCGATGCGGATTGCTTCGCACCGCTGGAGCCCTACCTCGACGCCCACCAGGAACGCTTCGATCTGCTGCACCCGGTAACGCCGTTCTTTCAGGTGCCCGAGCTGCGGACCATACGCGGCAACATCGCCTCCCTCAACCGCATCGTCGCTGACGTACCCAACGGACAGCCGTTCTTCTCAGCGCGCATGCCGTCGGTGGAACGCCTGAGTTTCGCAGAGGCTGCACGGTGGGTGGTGCACACGCACGCGTATGACACCTCCGGCATCAAGACCGGTGTAGCCGGCGATGACCGGGTCAAGGACGGCAAGGTGTACCCGCTGGGAGTGGGCTGGGCGGGCAGCCTCGGTGGAATATTCGTGGAAGGCGGCACACTGCGCGAAACCCTGCTGCTCAACCTGGTCGCTGCCAATGAGGGCGGACTGGAGAGGCCAGCCAGGGACCTGCCTGCGTGGCGACGCGAGCCGTCCGGGCCGGGGGCTGGCCCAGTCCGTCAGCCGTCCGGGAGGTGCGACCTCTATACCTGGCAGACGAGGCGGCTGCGCCTGGATTACGACGTCAGCGGTGTGACCGGAGTCGTTCTCGGCTACGGCGACCCCCTTGCCCCGCGAAACCTGCACGCCTGTGAACCGATGACCGCATGGCGGCGCAGCGAGGTGCAGGAGAAGAAGCTCGGTCAGGTACCCGTCTATCTGCCCCTTGAGCACGATCCGGGCCGGACCCTGTGGCAGGGCCTGTCCTCGTTGATGATGGATCGGCCAGGGGCGGCTGCCGGCTCTGAAGCCGCGTCCCGGATGCGGCCAGGCGTCCTGGAATGGGTGTCCCGGCTGGTCACATCAGGGGTCCTGCCACACCATTTCCAGATCCGTGCTCGCGCCGTCACCGCGGTCTACGGCACCCAGCAGTCCGTGATCGACGAGATCATCGACGATGACCTGTCCATATCTGCAGGCCTACTGCACCAACAGAACCGCGCCCTGGCAGAGCAGGCCACCGGGGCCGTGACAGACGCCAAGAACGCAGTCAACGTGTTCAGCGACTTCGCCGCCGACCTGACGCGGACGACCGGGGCGGATGGAGAGGCAGCGCGCGCGCAAGCCCGCGACCTCGGCTTTTCAGCAGTGGACGCTCCGTTCCGGGTCTGGCTGAGCAGGCTGGCCGACACAGAGGACGCCGATCGGGATCGTGACTGGTGGCGGCAGGAGTTGTACCGCCTCTTCAGCCACCTCGGCGATCAGATGCTCGCTGCGGCTGGCGATGCCGAGTGGAAGGGGCGGATCACGGCCACAGCCAAGGGCACTGTGTGGTTGAACTCTGCCTATGTCGACGGATGGTTCCGGTACCGGCTGACAGCTGCACTGAGCTCACCGTCCTCCAGCAATTCCAGTGCATCGAAGGCCCCCACGGGCTCCGGCGCAGAAGAGGCACTCTCGTGACCACCGCAATCGGCCTCGGCCTGCCATATCGGGTGCGGCAGACAGTCTCGGATCACATCGCCAAGTGGCAGCACGGCTACTTGGCCGACGAAAGCCACGCTGTCAGGGCTGTGGCCCGGCTACGCCGAGGCGTCCCCGACGGATTGGGCCTGATCAACACCAGTGCCCTGCATGAAGGGGACGCCGATGCCGCCCCGCAACCTGACAAGGAGCAGATACAGCATGCCGAAGAGGCCGTAGTCACCGCATTGACCATGTGGGCCGTGCACCAACAAGCCCAGACCTCTGCCATGCACCGAGCGGGCAGCGCAGAATCACCTGGCGACCTGGGCCGGGCACTCCGCCAGCTGATGCCCCCCGGCACCCTCAACGAGGCCGTCGTCAAGCGACTCATCAGGGCAGGTACCACCCAGCACCTCGCCGAACTCGCGCAATCCCTGCGGGAGATCGTGCAGCTCTTGCGCCAAGGCCACATCCCCCTGGATTACGCCCACCTCGCCGCCCAGCTGTACTCGTGGCAGCAGCCCGGCGGCCGGAACGCCGTGCGCCACGAATGGGGCCTTTCCTTCCACTCGTACTACATCAAGGAACCGAGATCGCACAACCAGACGGCCGCCACCGCCTCTCGTTCCCTCCCTGAACCCGAATCCACCGTATGGGACGCTTCGTGAACCGCCTCTTCCTCGACATCCACGCCCTGCAAACCGTGCCACCCAGCAACCTCAACCGCGATGACACCGGCGCTCCGAAGACAGCCGTATACGGCGGAGTCCCCCGAGCACGAGTCTCCAGCCAGGCATGGAAGCGGGCTACCCGCTCATACTTCTCTGACGAACACCTGCTGGAGCCGAGCGAACTCGGCGTCCGCACCAAGAAGGTCGCCGAGGTTCTCGCCGCCCGCATCACCGCCCTCGATCCCACGATCGACCCGGCCGAAGCGGTACGCCTCGCTGCAACGGTCATCCAAAAGGCCACCGGCTCCACTATCGAGGTAGCGAAGCGGACCACAGCAGCGAAGACGTCAGACTCCGATCTGGAATCAACAGGGCACACCGAGGCAGCACCGACCTCCAAGTATCTGATGTTTCTCAGCAACCATCAGCTCGACGGCCTGGCCGCCTTCGCCCTCGAAGGTGCCGCGGACATCGCAACCTACTTGAAGGACAAGGCAAACAAGGCACGTGCCAAACAGATCGCTGACACCCGCCACTCCGTCGACATCGCCTTGTTCGGACGCATGGTCGCCGATTCCGCCGACTTCAATGTCGACGCGGCCGCGCAGGTCGCGCACGCCATCAGCGTGCACCGCGTCAATACCGAATCGGACTACTACACCGCTGTCGATGACAGGAACACCAGCGCGGAAAGCGGCGCAGGAATGATCGGCACCGTCGACTTCAACTCCGCCACCCTCTACCGCTACGCAGCGGTCGGCATCCACCAGCTCGCCGAGAGCCTCGGCGACGGACTCCGTGACGATGCACCCCTCACCACACCGGTTCGCCGAGCCGTCGAAGCCTTCGTCCACGCGTTCGTCGCCTCCCTGCCCACCGGAAAGATCAACACCTTCGGTCACCACACGCTGCCCGACGTGGTCGTCATCAAGCTCCGTACCAGTCGCCCCATCAGCTTCGTCGCCGCCTTCGAGGAGCCCATCACTACCGAGTCCGGCGGCTTCCTGCGAGAAGCCTCAACACGCCTGGCGGACTTCGTCCCGGAAATCGAGCGCGCTTACGGCGACGAGTCCTCGACCCGAACCTGGGTCCTGCGGGTCGGCACCGCCACAACCAAGCTCGCCTGCATGGGCGAAGAACTGCCCAGCCTGTCCGACCTCGTCAAGGAAGTCGGCCAAGCCGTCGCCGAACACATGATCACGACCTCGTGAGTACCCTCACCATGCTCCTCGCCGCTCCGCTGCAGGCGTGGGGAGCGTCAGCACGGTTCGCGCGCCGCACCACCGAGTCTGCCCCCACCAAGAGCGGCGTCATCGGCATGCTCGCTGCCGCGAAAGGCATGAAGCGCGACGACAACACGACGCTGACCGCACTCGCCGAACTCCGCTTCGGCGTACGCATCGACCAACCCGGCACGCAGCTGCGCGACTACCAGACCGCGCAACACCAGGTCACGAAGAAGTCCATGCCGGTCTCGGAACGCTTCTACCTTGCCGATGCAGTCTTCGTCGCCGCAGTCGAGGGCGAGACCACGCTCCTCAGCGAACTCGACGCTGCCCTTCGAGCACCGATTTACCCGCCCTATCTCGGCCGCCGGTCCTGCCCACCCGCCAGGCCCATAAGGCTCAGCCTGCACCAGGACACCGACCTTGCCCAGGCACTGCGCACCGAGCCCTGGCAGGCCTCCGGCTGGTACCGCAGGCAGCAACACCGACAGGCGACTGTGACCCTGAACCTCCTGCGCGAAGCCCTGCCACACGAACACAGCTCCCACGCGCCACGAGACCAACCCCTCAGCTTCGCCGCCGAGCACCGCCAGTACGCCCTGCGCCGCGTGATCACGGAAACGACACGTGTTCACAACCCGGACAGCACAGCCAACCGCCCTGACGTACCCGAGCACGACCCCTTCGCCGCCGTGGAAGAAACCGCCTGATGTACCTCACCCGCTTTCGCTTTAACGCTGCACGCACAGGGGCTCGACGCCTCCTGTCATCCCCGCAATCACTGCACGCGGCGGTGATGTTCTCATTCCCCGACCTTCTGCCCAACACCGGCACTGGTCCGAGTCTGTCCGAGAAGCCCCGAGTGCTATGGCGTGTGGACCGCAATGCCGCAGCCGATGTCCTTCTCTACATCGTCAGCCCCGACCAGCCCGACCTGACACATCTGGTGGAACAAGCAGGCTGGCCGGCAGCCGCCAAGGCCAACCCCGACAAACCCGGCTGGCAGAGCCTGCCGTACGAACCCTTCCTCAACCAGCTCACGGTCGGCTCCTCCTGGGCATTCCGGCTCACTGCCAACCCCGTGCATCACATCCGCCGCCAAGACACTGAACCCACCAAACGCACCGGGCACACCACCCCCCTGCACCAGATGAAGTGGCTGCTGGATCCGGCACGACAAGAGAATGCAGGCTTCAGAGTCTGCAAGACGGCAGACAACCCTGGGCTGCTGCCCAACGGGTCCGCACACCCGGGCGACAACTTCGAACTCGCCGTACGTGACCAGCGCATCCTGTCCTTCACCAAATCCCGCGCTGCCGCTCGTCAGAGCCCGCCGATCACGCTGCTCACCGTCACCTTCGACGGAAGACTTGAGGTAATGGACCCCGAGCGGCTACGCCTCACCCTTGCCAAAGGCCTGGGCAAGGCAAAGGCCTACGGCTGCGGCCTGATGACCCTGGCGCCCGCGCCCACCACATCTCGATGACCAGATCTGACCGCACGAGGTAGCTCCAGGACCGCGGGCTGAGACCGACCCCGACAGCCCCACTGTGGACCTCGAGCCACGTCCCATTCTCAGTGAGCGCTGTGCATCGTGAAGTTGCAGGTCACAGGGCTGGTGTGCGCCTCTTGCCGTGCTCGCGCTGGGCGGAGGCCTGTGTCCGCGTTGGCGAGCATGACCGGGCGGCTGGGGCCGTTCTCATCAGCGTTGCCGCTCCAGAGTGAGGACGGCTGTGGCGCTTGACATCGTACGGTTCCGCTTGGGTCCGCAGCCGCCCCAAGGACCGAGCGCACCGGTTCGGGGCCGCTGGAGTGCACCTCCAAGTCGCCTGCCCCCGTTGATCAGTGCGCGCTGGCCTGGGTACCTGGATACGTACACTCGGCGAGAGCGATGCAGGGTGCCGTCAGCTGTCCACCACAACTTCAGACCCCGCCTCGTCCGTGTCGTCCTCCGCTTCGCAGCCAACCGTGCGCAGACGTTCGGCGGCCTCGTGCTCTCCCCGCCCGTCGAGCACTCCGATCAAGGCCGCCCCCGCTCCGCTGGTGCCAGCGTGCACCTCGTCGTACAGAAGGTCCACGTCGCCCTGTTCCACGAGCGACTCCAGCAAAACCGTCGTGGACAACCAGTCGCCACCGTCCACGTCCTCGCGCAGTCTCGCCTTGTCCCCCGTTCTGGCCTCCAGTTCGACCAGCTGTATCTCGGCGAAGTCGTCCCTCGCCGCCCTTGAGCGCAGCGTTTCCGCGTCCTCCAGCGCCCCAAGGAGTTTGGCCATCCTGTGGGCGGCTCGTTCGTCCCCGCTGTCGGCGAGTGGTTCGAGCAGCGTCACGGCTTCCTGTGGCCGGCCCGTCTCTACCAGGAGTTCGGCGAGTTCGCGCGTCACGCAGGGGTGGGGTGGCGTGGCCCGCAGCAGCTTCACCCCCTCTCCAGGACGGCCCAGCCACTGCAACCGGAGAGCGACGGCGACGGCGGCGTACGGGTCGCCCGCCTTGGCTGCCGCTCGCAACCCCTGGAAAGTTCCGAACGAGGCGACGCGCTCCTCCCGGTATCTGGGCCCGTCGAGCACCCACCGATTGACTTCCTCCTTCGGACGACGAAAGAACCGGAACAACCTCGCGAGGCTGGATCGTCGGCGGTTCCAGACGTACTGCCGGAGCATCCTCCTGTGCTCTGGCGATCCAGGATGCTCCGACAGCAGCTCGTACAGTTCGTGGCGGGTCAGGGGGTCCCCCGCGTGGAGAGCGCTCCGCAGCACGGCCACCGCCTCCGCGTACTCCTCGTAGGGCAGATACCGGGCCAGCAGCGTTCCAAGTTCCGTGGCCACCCTGGGATCGTCCCTCCAGAAGGGGCGCAGGACCTCGATCGCCTCTTGGTACTTGCCCTCACGGACGAGGAGTTGGCTCAATGCGCAGGCGGCGTCGGAGTGCCCCGCGGCGACGTAGGTCCGCAGCACCTCCTCGCTCGGATCGAACGTCAACAGCGTAAGGAGTGCGTGCTCGGCGGAACTGTCCCCGCTATCGGCGAGAGATCGCAGTTCCTCCGCGTCGCCTCGCGCTCTCAGCAGTTCGGCTCGGGCGTCTTCCACAGAACTGGTCACTGCAACCTCGGGCATTCGCACAATGCGGAGAGCTTCATCCACTTCCCCGAGGTCGACCAGCAGGCCCGCGACCCATCCCGTGATGTAGGGATCGGAGTGCGCGTCAACGCCTAGGCGGGCCGCCCGCAGGGCCTCATCCCGATCCCCTCTTCGGTGCAGCAGCCTGCCCAGCGTCACCGCTGCCCAGGCATCGCCGCCGACCGCGCGCGCCCACAGCTCTTCGGTGTCGTCCAGACCTTCTAGCGTTTTCGCCAGTTCGTATGCGGCCCAGTGATCGTCGTCCGCCACGCAGCGGAATACCGGGAGGGCTTCCCGGGCGCGTCCGATCGCCACCAGGCGTTTCCCTAGTTCCCGTACCCGTTCGACACCCGCAGGGCGTACCCGGGATTCCACGAGGCGCTGCGCCTCTTCGTACTCTCCCCTGAGGATGAGGAGTTCTGAGAGCGCGGCAGCCGCGTCCGTGTCACCGTCGGCGAGGGGCCCGTACACCGATTCCGCCGTTCGGTACAGCAGTCGGTGGTGGGCTGCCCGCGCGAGGCGCATACGGTCCTCGGGGGCGTTCGTACCGTCGATCAGCACCTGCCAGGCTCCCAGGGGCAGCCGTCGGTTGCGGCGTTGGCGGGTCAAGTGCTGCAGGAGGTAGTCCGCCACGGTGTATCCGCGGATGGCACGCCGGTCCGTACTCACCAGGGCGATGAGTGGTGCGGTGGCCCGATCGGCCGGGCGGTCCCGGCTGGCGAGTTCCGCGACCGCGGAGTCGAACCAGTGGTCGTCAGGCAGTATCTCCGCAGTGAGTTCGCGTGCCACGGCGCGCAGCAGGTCAGGCGCGAGCGGTCCGTGGACACCCAGGCGGCGGGCATCGACGGCCGCCTCGACGACCGCTTTGTGGAGACGGGTGGACTGTTCATACCGACGGATGAGCTGGGGAGCTCCGGCCAATACCTCTGTCACGTTGTAGTCGGGGTCGTCCATAGCGCGCGCGATCCGGGGGTCCCGCGCGGCCTGGCCATCGGCTCTCGCCCGTTCCCGTTCGGAAAAGGATTCCAGGGCGATCATCGTCACGCCAGCAGCGGACAAGATGTCCACCGCCCGCTGGTGACGCGGCACTCCCGGCGTTCCTTCACGGACCGGCTCAGCCGCTCGAAGCTCAGCGGCATACTCCGGCCACAGCGTGCCCAGGACGACGACAGGTGTGTCGGCCGACAGCAGCTTGCGCAGGGCCGAGGCGGTGAGCGGCGCGTGTCCGGACTCGTCATCCGCAACGAAGTACGGACCGGGCAGGAACCGCTGCAACTCATCCAACCAGACGACGGTATGGGGCAGCTCGAACGTGGCGTCGGCAACGGCGTTGACGAGCCCTCCGTCTCCGAGGTCAGGGGCGAGGACCGCGAAGTCGGACAGCTCCCGCCGCGCGGACTCATACAGCAGCCGGGATTTGCCGACGCAGGATCCACCGACGAGGACCAGGGCCCCACCGTCCCGCGCAGCGGTGCGCATCCAGGCGCGCACCTGCTCCCCCGCCTCACGTTCGACGAACACGGGCAGGTCCGGATCCAGGCCGACCCGACGAAGCCTTTCCCTACGCCGGAGGCGCGCCAGCACCCCGCCACCTCTAGCAGCCCGGGCAGTCGCGCCCGCCGTGTCCCACCCGTCGTCCCGCCGGGGAAGGCTGATCGCCTCGTGGACACGCAGATCACGGGCACGGGCACCCCGGTCACCGATTCGCACCAGGCCTTCCTGACGGCCCACGTGACGGCGCAACCGGTCCACTGTCTGCTGTTCCGCCTCCGCGTACGCCTGCCGGCGAGCCACCCACGACTCCGCCCACCAGGCTCCAGCTGCACCGACCGCCGCAGCGACCGCCACAACGAGCCAGGGGGGGCACCAGGCGAGCCATGAGGGCATCTCCTTCGACTCGAGCAACGCCACCACCGCGGCGACCGCTCCCAGTGCCACGACCGGAGCAACCACCTGTCGCGCCCTCACCCGAAAGACCCGCGCCATCTTCCGCCCCCGTCCCCGGCCACGAACATCTCAGCGTAGAGCCGACGAACCGCACCGGGGAATCCATGAGGAGCGACCCAGAACGCGGCACGACCCTCATTGAGCGGGCGAACCCGCGCCCGGACCAAAGCAAGCGACGGACCGGTGCAGATCGCCAGGATGCACAGCCAACTCCTCGGCGATCACGTCCAGTTCACTGCGGGCCGCGTGATCCTCTCCAGATCCTGTATCCCCGCACCCTCCTCGCGACCTCTCGGCGTACCTGCCCGGTGACGGATCGTAGGAGCGTTGCCACAGTGAGCGCAGCAGAACTGGAGAACGGCCCCAGCCGCCCGGTCAGACTCTCCAACGCGGACACCGGCCTCCGCCCAGCGCGAGCACGGCGAGAGGCGCGCACACCAGCCCCGTGACCTGCAACTTCGCGATGCACAGTGCTCAGTGGTCATCAATGTGCTTCCAGAGCAAGTCGAACAGCAAATCCAGTGAGGGCACCGGTGGAAGAATCTGATCCGCATCAGGGAACGATCTCGGCTGCGTCTTCCGCGTCGACTGGTCAATGGTCTGCCTGCTGATGACCACGGCACTGCGGACCCTGCACCGGACTCACGCGTGCCCAACGGCCAGCAAACCCCTGATGTGGACCGAACCGCAAAACCCGGGCATGGAGTATGAACCACAGCCTCCAAGAGGCCGTCATGCCTTTTGATCGAATCTAGATATACCCGGCGATTCCTAGGGGCTTCAATGACGGACCTTGCCGATTCAATCGAATCCATGCACCAGCTCGCTACGGGCTGGCGTGCCATAGTGCTCGACCGGGAACCGGATGCGGATGTACGGGACCTACCAGGTATTGCCGTTCGCTGGGCCGACTGTCCGTTCGCCTTCTGGAACTGCATCACATTCACAGAGGTAGGTGCGGACACGGTGCTCATCAAGCAACGTCTGCACCAGGCAGCCGACATCATGCGCTCGAAGAAGCACCCTGGCTTCCTGTGGATCTTCGAGGGGCTCCTCGACGAGGAAGCCATCGCAGCGCTGGGACCAGCAGCCGAGCGAGCAGGCTTCGAGCACGCCTTCCCCGGCACCGGCATGGCTGGCAACCTGCTCCCCCTCCCTGAACCGACCCACCCCGACTTGGCCTTCGTACGCGTGACCACGGACGAACACCTGGAGGCGTACGCGGATCTCAACTCGCGCGCCTACGGCATGGCCCTGGAGGACGGCCGCAACGGACTCGTTGGCTCCACGCTGTGGAAGAACCAGGTATATGCCTACCTGGGCATGCGCAACGGCGTTCCCGTGACATGCGCTGCGGCCATGGAAGTCGACGGCCGCCTCTTCGTCGTCCTTGTCGCCACACACCCGGACTGGGAGCGCAAGGGGTACGGCGAGGCAGTGACACGGAAGGCACTCCACGAGGGCACCCAAGCTACCGGCCTGATCCGCGCCACCCTGCACGCAACGGTTGCTGGTGCGCCTGTCTATCCTCGCATCGGCTTCAAGGCGAACTCACCCATGCACTTCTTCAGTTTGAAGGACTGAGGAACACCCCGCCGCCGCGGCTCTGTCCACGTCATCAGAAAGCGTCCGTACGGCGCTTCCTGATGACGTAGAAGCCGCAAGGCTGGAGTTGCGGCACCCTCGACAGCAGATGTCGGGTCGCGCGAATCTGGAGTCCGCCATCCAAATCATCTCGCCGGGGTAGGCGCGGCCCCGGCGGATCGACAGCCTCGGCGAGCCACCTGTCTCCTCACCCTGCTTGCACGACCGAAAGGCCCTTGAGGCGGAAGCACCCCTGCGGCACCGCCGGTAGGCAGAGCCCATCGCGAGGACGGCTCCCCTGGCCGGCCGGCGTAAGCCCTTACTGATCAGGCCTTCGCACGATCTGATATGCCTACGCGCGGATGCGCACATCCACCAACCCGTGTGAGCTCGAGCCCAGCAGCCCTTACGCGGATCCAGGAAGCCGATCCCTGACCCCCCGGTCTGCTCACCACCGCGGGTGATGAGCTCCACTTCCAGGAGCTGGAAGTGACTGCCGTCGCAGGGACTGACGGTTGCCGACCAGCCGTTCTTGATGCAGAAGGAGTCGAGATCCCCTTATAGTCAGCGCATGGTCCAGAAGGTAATTACGACACTTGTTGATGACGTGACTGGCGAGCAATCGCAGGACATCGCCACCCACAGCATTCTCGTGGATGGGGCTGGGGTCGAGATCGATCTCACGGATGAGAACTACGAGAAGCTCCTTGAAATTTTGAATCCCTACCTCCACGCCGAAGGCGCTCGTCGAGTTCGCGCAGGCACGAAGCCGAAGGCTAAGACCCAGACAACTACCGCCAGCAGGGACGAATCCTCCGCGATGCGGGCCTGGGCCAGGGAAAACGGCTACGCGATCAGCGATCGCGGACGAGTGCCTGCCGCGGTGCGCGAAGCTTACGGAAAGGCCAAGTGAGCTGCTAGTCCTGGGCCGTGTCTGACCATGCGCCGAGCATCGTGCGGCAAAGGGGCCCCTCATGCCTTCCGAACGCGCAACGCGGGTCCCATGCCGGACGTCCCGCGCGGTAAGAATGGTCAGACACGCCCTCGCGCTTCAACCCGGGGGTCATTTATGCCATTGACCCAAAGAATTCGAACCTGTCGCAAAATTGTGCCAACCGGGCAGGTTTATTCAGCATCTCTTCACGTGATGCCCCGGACATCTCATCGCTGTCAAGGCATCCGCCTTTCTGGCCACGTTCCGCGCCGCCCAGAAGTCTGCTCCTGATAGACCACTACGCCACGGAGGGGCGCCCGTGACGCCGTCGCCGCCACGTGATGAGAGCCGGAAGTGGACCACTCGGACAGGGAACCTTGCTCACGTGTGCTGCACCCGGAACCCGGACCGAGAGCACGTCGGCCACGATCATGCTGGGAGTAGCCGACCACGTGGGTTCTCGGGCCGGACTGCCCGCGCCTGCAACCGGCTCGCCCTCGATCACCGGTCGGCGCTCGGGCAGAGGCCCCGCGCCGTCCGAGTATCTCCTCAGTCGAATATGACCAATGGTTTTTCTGGCAGCTGAAGCAGTGCTTGGGGCAGGTCGTCGAAGTGAACCGTCTCGCTGAAAGCCAGAGTCGGATCAATCTTTTTCGATGCAAGCATGCCAAGAACAGCGGGCAGGTGGGGGGTGATGTCGGGACGCCCGGTACTGAACGTTACGTCGTCCATATACATCGACAAGAGCGGGAGTGAGATTTCCTCGAAGTAGATTCCGATACTGTGGCAGTGCCCGCCCGGAGCGGTCGCCTGAAGCGCCCTGTGCAAGCCTTCAGGAGCTGCCGACGCATCGATCACGACAGGGTATTTGCTCCTGCTCAGCTCTCTCACATCGCTTACGGCCTGTGCCCCATAGGTGCTCGCAATGGAACGCCGGCGCTCGTCGCTGTCGACGTATGCAACTTCTTCGCTACCGAGCTGTACAGCGAATGCGGATGCGTACAGTCCATGCGTTAGGCCACCAATGACGAGAACTGGTTCAGTAGGCCTGGTCCGCAGTCCACGAAGAACCGCGCCGTAAGCGTCAGTCAAGCTGTCGGAAGCAGCTGCCGCTGATGCCGGTGTCACACCTTCTGGTATTTTGATGAGGTTGTTCTTGGCCCAGGGAACCGAAATGAGTTCGCTGAACATACCTCCCCAGTGGCCTCCAATAGGCAGCCCGAACATTGCATACGGGGGCGTCTGCTGGCAGCGAGTGGGGTGACCTGTGACGCACAGATCACACATGCCGCAGGCGATGTGCCAGGGAACCACAACGAGGTCACCCACCCGTAACCCCGCGCAGTCGTCACCCAGCGCAACAACGCGCGCTACGCATTCGTGCCCGAGAGCGAAGGGGCCCTGGAAGGGCGTGAGCCCAGCGATGGCGGCTCGATCAAGGTCACAGGTTGTCGCCGCGACAGGCGCGACTATTGCTTGATCTGCGCTTCCTATCGACGGATCTTCCACGTGCGCCCAGCGGACATCGTGCGGAGCGGAAAACTCGAGAAATCTCACGTTCGTTCCTGCCTGTTACTTTCCGCCGAAATGACACGAATGATGGGGGATGGTCATCGTTCGACGCGTTTTGGCGCGCAGCCGCCCGATTCCAAGGCGGCCAGCATACGGCACCAAGCGACCAAGATCACGAGGTTCCGCGAGTCCAATTTCCCTTTCAGGCAGGCGAGTTGAACATTCGGGTGCGGCCAGTGCCACGCTGCGTAGCAGGTCGCATGCCACTGCCTCGCCACTCAAGAGACCAGGAAGCTCGGTGAGTTCCGCCCACGCGGCTAATGCGGGAGTTTTTCGATGCCAACGCCCGACTGGCTCACCCTTCTCCAGTTGCCGACGTACACCCCGGACCTCAACCCGCAGAAGGGCATCTGGTCGCTGGTGAAGCGCGAGATTGGCAACCTGGCCGCCGCCGGCCTCGGCCAGGTCACCCGCGCCGTGAGGCGCAAGCTCAAGATGCTCCAGTACCGGCCGGAGGCCATCGGCGGCTGCCTGGCGGGTACGGGCCTGGCTCTGTCGGCGTGATCGTCAGAAGAAGCCGAAAAAGCGAGCCCACCAGGTGGGCCGCTGTACTTGCGAGGGCAGTCGGCTCGGCCCGTCGTAGTCGCTTTCCAGCAGTTCCTCGGCAACTACTACATAGCCGAGCTCGACCAACGCCCGGTTGACCTTGGCAAGGTCAGCGCCGTCCAACTCGCCTTCGGCCTGAGCTTCCTCCGTTCCGAGGAAGGCACCCGGGTTGTCCGCGCAGACGAGCGCCAGTGAGCCGAACTTGCTCACGCAGACGACGATCCGGGTTCCCCGTACGGTCGCGTCAGCCGGCACGACGACGCGTCCGTACTCGCTGGAGTCCTGGGTGTCCTGCTCATCCGTGCAGCGAACTGCGAAGTCGCCTTCGAGTCGGGTCAGCAGACCACCGAAGCGGGCTGCGGCCTCGCCACGGTCGTAGTGCTGCGGCCACTCCAGCCACTCCGGATCATCAAGCTCGCGCAGCAACGCCAGCAGATCCGCTTCGCTCTCGGTCATGCGCTCATCCTGCCGAGCCAGCCACAGGCGGAGCGGCTCGGGGTACCACCACTGTCCCCGTCCCCGACATCACCCATGCAAGTTCAGTAGTTCGCCACGTTGAATGAATCTGCAGCAGCCCAACGCTCCTCGCGAATTGCTGAGCTCCGTGCCAACGGCGGGGCGGCAGCACCGCTGCGCTTCGGCATACAGCACGGGCCCTGCGGGCGCGCAACTGTCGTGTGCGTGCAGTGCTGCGTAAAACGTCGGCCCTGAGCGCCCGCCGGGCACTGCCGGGATTGAAGAAGCCTCCCCGGCCCGCCGGGAGCCATCAATCTGCTCGCCTCCTTCAGCGGGCCGGCGATGTTCACCTGCGATGCCGCTGCGGCGTCCGGTGTCTCAGGATGCGTCGAGGGCATGTTCCACGAGATCGCGGGCGTAGGCAGCGTCAAGCAAGCTCGGCCGGAACAGAATGCGGTACATCATCGGGGCCACGACTCGGTCGATGACCCGCTCCACGTCGGGTCCTGTCTCACCCCGCCCCGCGGCGCGGCCCAGCACGATGTCGATCTGGTCCGCTGCGTAGACCGAACACTGGCCGGCGTTGCTGCCATCAGAGTCGCCGAGCAGCGCATCGCGAATGTAGGCACGTCCTGTGGGAGACGCCATCTCTTCGAGGAACTGTTCGGCCCAGGCTCCGAGGTCCGCACGGAGGCTGCCGAGATCGGCCGGGGGTGAGTCAGGGCGCAGATACTGCACCGCAACATCGGACAGGAGTTCCTGCAGGTCCCCCCACCGGCGGTAGATCGTCGAAGGTGTCACTCCGGCGCGGGCTGCTACGAGAGGGACGGTCAGCGTCTCCCGGCCCAGCTCGGCCTCCAGTTCACGGACGGCCGCGTGGACCGACTCCTGTACGCGGGCGCTGCGCCCTCCCGGGCGCACCATGGGTTTGGGGCTCATGACATCCACCCTAATGCGAAATCGTTGCTTCTAGGAAGCTTGATGCCTCCGTGAAGCCGGGGGCAGGCCTGCCCCCGGCTGGAAGGTCTTCGTCCGGGAACTCTGGCAACGTGGCTCGTTCAGACCTCAATGGGAGCAAGCCGTCCCGCTCCGCCATGCGCTTCTTCATAGGCGGTTCCCACACGCAGCACTGTCGCCTCGTGCAGGGGGCGGCCCATCAGCTGCATACCGATCGGCAGCCCGTCCTGGTCCTGCCCCACGGGCATGGTGAGCGCCGGAATTCCCGTGATGTTGGCCGGCGCCGACAGTCGGACGTAGCTATCGGATACGGCTTCCGCTGTTCCGTCCGCCCATTCAACGGTGTCCTGTTCGGAACTGGCGGCTGTCATCGGGACGGCCGGGGCTGCGATTACGTCGACCGTGGCGAGCATGGTGGCCCAGGCGTCTCGCATGAGGGTCCGCGCACGCTGGGCGCGCAGGTAGTCTCCGGCCGATACCAGCTCACCGGCCTCCAAGAGGATGCGGACGTCCGCCGCATAGCGGTCGGGCATCGACCGAAGGGTGCGCTCGTGGTAGGCGGTCGCTTCGGGCACCATCAGGCCCCACTGGGTGGGCTGGATGTAGCGCGTCATGGGGATCTCGACTTCGACCAGTTCCGCGCCGAGCTTCTCCAGCTGTCCGATGGCCTGCCGTACGGCCGCTTCGACGTCGGGAGTCACCCGCTCGAAGTAGTAGTTGCTCGGAACGCCGACCCGCAAGCCGGTCAGGTCGCCCCTGTCCTTCGGGAGGTAGTTCGTCGTAGGGACGGACAGGCTCGCCGGGTCACGCGAGTCATGCCCCACCAGCGCGCCTAGTACGAGAGCCGCGTCTCGCACGGTACGGGTGAGGGGGCCGACGTGGTCCAGGGACCATGACAGGGAGGTCACACCGTGCCGGGGGATCAGGCCGTAGGTCGGTTTGAGTCCGACGACGCCGTTGAGCGATGCGGGAACGCGGATGGATCCGCCGGTGTCCGTGCCCAGGGTGAAGGTGGCTTCTCCCGCCGCCACTGCCACGGCAGAGCCGCCGCTCGATCCGCCTGCCACCCGGTCGTGATCCCAGGCGTTGTTGGTCTGGGGTGTGGTCAGGCCGTAGGCGAATTCGTGTGTGTGGGTCTTTCCCAGCAGCACGGCGCCGGCCGCAGACAGGCGCGCGGCCACGGTGCTGTCGCCGACTGCGACATGGTCTGCCCTGACTTCCGAGCTGGCTGTGGTGGGCATGCCGTCGGTGTCGATCAGGTCTTTGAGCGCCATGGGGATGCCGTGCAGCGGGCCGCGAAGGCGCCCTGCGGCGATCTCGTGCTCGGCCCGGGCGGCCGAGTGGCGTGCGGCTTCGGCAATGACGGTGACGTAGGCCTGGAGCCGCCCCTCGACGGCTTCGATGCGGTCCAGTACGGAATCGGTCAGCTCGACGGGAGAAAGTTCCCCTGCCTGCACGGCCTGTGCTGCGTCAGCGAGCGACAGCTCAAAGGGCTTCATTTTGGTCCTCCCGTACTGCGGTGTAGGTGGCGGCTGGCGGCGTGTCCCCGAAGTCCAGCTCGCGCAGGACGGCGATGACTGCCTGGATGTGATTGGCGGTCGCGGCGACTCCGGCGTGGCGGTCGCCGCCCAGGTCCAGCCCGGCGCGACGTGCCCCTTGGGCCGCCTCGTCGGGGGTTAGTTCGGCTGTGTTCATACGTGGCCTCCAGGTCATCTGTGTCACGTCGCCTGGACCGGGGTCCGCTTGCCGCAACCAGAAAAAGCTAACCGTTTGCTTTAACGGACGATACGGCCTACGTTGGATTAACGCAAACCCGTTGCTTTAAGCGTCAGGGAAGGAAGCCCATGCAGAGCGCCCTCGAGGGCCAGACCCCACCCCGCACACACTTCTCAAGGCGCTGGCCGTTCCTGCTCAACGCCTCCATCCTGGTCGCACTCCTCGCCGCATCCAGCGCACCGACCCCGCTGTACTCCATCTACCAGGCCCAGTGGCAGCTCTCCTCCCTGACCGTGACCGTGATCTTCAGCGCCTACGCGCTGGCACTTCTCATCGCGCTGCTGACCACCGGCACCCTCTCCGACCACATCGGACGCCGGCCAGTGCTCATCACCGCACTCGCACTGCAGATCGTCTCGATGGCCATCTTCGTCATCGCCGACGGCGCCGGAACCCTGATCGTCGCCCGCGTCCTGCAGGGGATCGCGACCGGCGCAGCCACCAGCTCCGCAGGCGCGGCACTCTTGGACCTGGAAAACCCCGCACGCCCCGGCAGCTCGGCCCTCGCCAACAGCATTGCACCCGTTGCAGGCATGGCCACCGGAGTCATCTCAACCACAGCCCTCATCCACCTGGTCCCCGGCCCGACCGTCACCGTGTACCTGCTGCTGATGGCACTGTTCGCCGCCCAGGCCCTCGCCCTCGCCTTCACTCCAGAGACCACCCAGCTTCGCCCCGGAGCTCTGCAATCCATGCGCCCGCATCTGGCTCTGCCCCCGGCCGCCCGACGCGCACTCGCCCTCAACAGCGCCGGCATCATCGCCGTCTGGGCCCTGGGCGGCTTCTACTCCTCGCTGGGCCCCGCCTTCACCCGGCTCATCTCCCCCGACGGCCCGCAAAGCGCCGGAGGGCTCGTGTTCTTCACCCTGACCTCCACCGCAGCCCTGACCGTATGGGCCACCCGCCGGCTTCCGGCCCTCACCGCTGCCCTCCTCGGCAGCTCCGCAGTAGCCCCCGCAATGGCGCTGTCCATCACGGCCCTGCACTTCTCGAGCCCCGCCCTCCTGTTCACCGGAGCAGCCCTGGCCGGATTCAGCTTCGGTGCGGTCTCGCAGGGTGCCCTCCACAGCGTCCTGGCCACCGTGTCGGCGCAGGAGCGCAGCGGGACCCTCGCCTCCTACTACGTCCTCAGCTACCTCGCCATGAGCCTGCCCGCCATCGCCGCCGGCGCTCTTGCCACGCGCTACGGCCTGTCCACCACAGCCCTCTTCTACTCCAGCACTCTGGCGATTCTGGCCATCGGCGCAGCCGCAGCACTCGCGGCGGCCATGCGCACCCACCCCCGCACAGCCAAAGCCGCTCCTGCCGCCCCGGCCCTCACGCCTTCGGCCTCACCGCACGCTTCCCGACTGTTGACCCGCCACCCCTGAAGGAACCGCCATGCCCACCACATCGCACCTGCACCCCCCAGCACCGACTTGGACCGTGGGAGACGTCACCGTCCACCGCATCGACGAAGTCGCCCTTCCCAAGCCGACCGCCCCCTGGCTGCTGCCCAACGCCACCCCCGAGGTCGTGTCCCAGGCACCCTGGCTCCGCCCGGACTTCGCTGACGAAGAGGGCATCCTGCGCCTGGCCAGCCACAGCTTCGCCCTCGAGATCAACGGACTGCGCGTACTGGTCGACACTGGCATCGGCAACGGCAAGCAGCGGGCGAATCCAGCCTGGGACAACCTGAACACCGACTACCTCAAGCGCCTGACTGCGGCCGGCTTCGACCCGGAAACCGTCGATCTCGTCGTCCTCACCCACCTCCACACCGACCACGTCGGCTGGAACACCCGCGCCGCAGGCAGCACGTGGGTACCGACCTTCCCCAACGCCCGCTATCTCACGACCCGCACCGAATGGGACTACTGGGCAGGAACGGACATGGAAGAGGCCCGGCGTCAGATGTTCCGGGATTCCGTGCACCCCATCAAGGACGCAGGACTGCTCGACCTCGTCGACGTCCCCAGCGACGGTGCAACCATCGCACCGGGACTACGCCTGGTACCCACGCCGGGCCACACACCGGGCCAAGTGGCCGTGGAACTCCACAGCCACGGCGAGAGCGCACTCATCACCGGCGACTGCATCCACCACCCCGTCCAGATGCTCCACCCCCACCTGGGCAGTTGCGTCGACATCGACCCGGCACAAGCGATCGCCTCCCGCGAGGACATGCTCCGCAAGCTCTCCGGCACCCGCACCCTGCTCCTCGGCAGCCACTTCCCGCCGCCCACCGCAGGCCACGTCATCCCCGAGGGCGACACCTACCGACTCGCCCCGGTCCCGCCCCACGTCCCCAGCTGAGCTCCGAGAGATCCCGGCCTGGAACACCACCCAGCTTCCAGGCCGGACAACCCCCGCCCTCAACAGCCGCCCGCCGCGGGCTGCGCGCCGCAGCCCGCGGGAACGGGCTAATTCTGACCGCGTGCCGCCCTGAGCTCCTCCAAGTAGCCCGACACCGGTCCCATAGAGATCAGGCCGCTGCCCGCCCCCGCCAACTCTGACGCAGCAGGCTCAAGTTGCGTGGAAGCCCGCTCCATCACACTTTGCTCGCCCACCGCGATCGCCGCCTTCGCGATCAGGCACCACAGCGCCTCAAACAGCAGGTCCCTGGGCGGAGAGGAAATCCCCTGCAACGCTGCCCGGGCCTCGTCATCCCGCCCTTCCATCACCAGGAGCAAGGGCCGCACCCAGGGCTCGTACGGGCCCCACTCCTCCTCCCCCACCGGCATCGTCACACCGTGCCGCACATACACGCTGAGCAGAGCCATCGGCAGCAGACCAGACTGAAGCCCTGGCATTCCAGCGCCCTCAAGATGCACTGCAGCGTCCTGATAGGCAGAACGGGCCTCGGCCAGCGGGGCAACAAGGGCAGTCCGCAGCGCCCGGTACCAGGAAGTGAAAACGGAAACGAGCGGAAGCTCGTGCCGCAGCGCGAGCGCATCCGCCGCCTGCGCATGCCGGTCGGCTCCCGAGAAATCCGCCAAAGCACACCGCGCCTGCAGCCGGATGAGATGCCCCAGCACCTCATACGTCGTGAGATCGTTCTTCGCGGCCAGTGCGACGATTTCTGTGCCGATGGCATCACGTCGTCCGGCAAGCCCCGCACGGTGAAACGTCTGCATGAACAAGCCGTTCAATGCAAAGACCAGCAGCGAGTCATCACCGAGACGGCGAGCAAGGTGCTCAGACTGCCGTGCCGCCTGAAACGCCCGCGCGCCCGCCCCCGACGTCGCGTCCTCCCTCGCAAGCGTGCCGCGCGATTCCACAGCAATGGTGGCCAGCAGACGCGCGCGCGCCGCTTCATGCTCCTCCACCGGAAGCATCTGCAGGGTCCGCTCCGCAGCTCCCACCAGCCACCGCGCCTGTTCAGGATCATCAGAACGAGTCCAGATGGCGGGTACGTCAAAAACACCGATGACCCGCGCAGTCAGTTCCGGATCGCCCAACTGCTCAGCCGCCGCAACAGCCGCGACCCGGTGCCGGCGCGCCGCCTCCAGCCCGCCACCACCGGTCACCGCGAGCCCCCGCATCAGCCCTGCCGTCGACTCCAGACGCGTGCGGGCACGGGAGGGAACCGTGCTCTCGTACGCCGCCGCAGCCTCGGCCCACACCTGAGCAGCCGTCCCCCCAGGGCCCGGGTCAAGATAATCAGCCTGCTGAAGAATGTCAGCTTCCAGACGGCGCAACCGGGGTCCAGGATCGACGCCCAGGTGCTCATTCAGCATCCGCCGCGCCCTCCGGACAACAGACAGCGCATCGCTCTGGCGCCCCGACCGGTACAGCGCCAGCACCAGCAGCTGCCACGCATCCTCCCGCCAGGGGTGTTCAGCTATGTGCGCATCCAGCTCCGGAATCGCCTCAGCAGGTGCACCCAGTGCAATCTGGGCTTCCGCACGCCGCTCGACGGCATTGAGCCGCAACTCCGTAAGCCGCGACCGCTCGCCGCGTGCCCACGGCTCGTCCGCGAAATCCGCAAACGCTGGGCCACGCCACGAACCGAGCGCGGCGGTCAGCCGGTCCACGACCTGTGCGGGCTGCAGATCGGCCACGGATTCCACGGCATGCTCGAACTTCCATGCATCCACGTCGTCCTGCGCAGGACGGAGCGCGTAGCCGGGTCCCTCGGTGACCAGCAGCCGGGCCGGCGTCCGCGGCGGCCGGTCAGGCTCCAAAGCCCGCCGCAGCCCGGCTACGAAGGTCCGGATCGAGCTCACTGCCTCGACCGGCGGCACAACCCACAGATCCTCCACGAGTCTCGACACAGGGACCACCCGCCGACGCGCGATGATCAGGCGTGCGAGTACCGCGCGATGCCTCGGCCCCTTGAGTGACAGGGCATTTCCTGCATCGTCCCAGGCCGTCACCGGGCCGAGGACCCCAAAATCCACGTGCACGTCGGTCGTCCGTTCTTGCGTCCCGCTCTCCCGCTCAACGTAGCGCGTTCATTGGCTGCTCATTCACGCCCCGCAGGCTGGAACACATCGGGAACCCGGCGCCCTCACCGGCACGGACCCGGAAACGGTCACCCAAAGGAAATGAGCAGACCCATGGGATCCACCATCCCCGGATTCGACTACCAGCGCATCACCGTCGCCGACGGCGTCTCCATCAATGTTGCCGTGGGAGGCTCCGGCGCCCCCATCGTTCTGCTGCACGGGTTCCCCGAGACGCACTTCCAGTGGCGTCACGTCGCCGCCGACCTGGCCGCCGACTACACCGTCATCTGCCCCGACCTGCGTGGCTACGGTGACAGCGACAAGCCGGCCGAGGAAGGCCCGGACACCTATTCCAAGCGGACCATGGCCAACGACATCGTCACGGTCGCGAAGGCACTGGGACACGACCGCTTCGCGCTGGCCGGCCACGACCGCGGCGCCCTGGTGGCCTTCCGGGCCGGTCTCGATCACCCGGAAGTCATCACCCACCTGGCCTGCCTCGACGTTCTGCCCACCCTCGACATGTGGGAAGTGCTGCATGGCACCAACGCCGCTGTCGGCTTCCACCTCTACCTGATGGCACAGCCGCCCGGGCTGCCCGAGCAGATGATCGCCGCCAGCTCCGACGCCTTCTTCGGCTACTTCCTCGACATCTGGGCCAACAACCCCGAGGCCATCCCGGCTGACGTCCGCGCCATCTACCTCGATGCGTGCCGCAACGCAGTGCCTTCGATCGTCGCCGACTACCGCGCCTCTGCCGGCATCGACGTGGAGCACGACAAGATTGATCGCGCCGCAGGCACCAAGCTGGCCATGCCCGTTTCCGTCCTCCAGCAGGACTGGGGCGCCGCGCTCGGATTCGAAGCTTCCGCCCTGTGGAGCACGTGGGCCGCAGATCTCCGCCACTCCACCGTCTCATGCGGGCACTTCATGGCGGAGGAAGCGCCCGCCGACATAGCCAAGGCGCTGCGTGACCTCCTGGCGCGTTAACACCTGGCGGCGACGAGCCAGCTGAGCCCACGCGCAAACGGGGTACAACGCTGGCACGGCGGCATCACGGCCCGAGCGACAGGCTCAGTCATTGTGCCGATGCCTGGCAGGAGGACTCGGCGGCTAGCGGTCCCCGAACTCCGCTCAGGTGAACCATCAGGACACAACGAACGTAGTCACCCTTCAGCTGCAGCAGGCGCCCCGCGCCCCCGGAGGACGCCTGCTGCAGCCAACTCGCAGACGCCGCACCGCAGGGGTACCCCGCGGTTAATCACACACGCACCTGGTCCTCGGACCAAGCTCCGCTGGGCCTGTCGAGGAGCGCATGCTCCCTCAGGTCACGGCCAACCGGTGAACCGCTTACAGAAGCCCCGTTATGCCGGTGCCTTGCTACTTTTCCAGGACCCGCGAACGGCGCCTGACGGTTGCATCACCGGATGCGTCGAGGGAGGGAACTCCGGTGAATCAGCAGGCTGGAGCAGGGAAGGGGGCGTCGGGTCGAGACCCCGATGCGGCCATGGGAAGCCACAGGGTCAGAGCAGGACGCGTTAGCGACACGTGCTCTGACCCGTTCGCTGCACTTGGGTCAGCCGAAGAACACCGACGAGATCTGGTCGTTGAAGCCGATCGAATTGAGGTCGAGGATGTCGGAAGAGACGATCGCCGAGCGGCCCTTGCAATTGAGCTCGGTCCAGATCTTCACCTCCGAGCCGGAGATGTCCTGGATCGCGGAGGCGACGTCCTCCCTAACATTCACGCAGCCAGAGCCCGAGACACGCCTGGCTGCGTTGTTCTCAGAGGTGTCGTTCGGGTCGCTAAGGAGGGTCAGGGCCCCCGGCTTGCCGGGCTTCTGCGACTGCTCGGGCTGGCCGCCACCACCCGTGTTGCCGCCCTTGAAGGCAGGCTGACCGTCAGGACCAATCGCGAACCACTTGCCGTCGCGGCCCTCGCCCTTGAGGTCGCCGGCCTTGGCATCCTGGTTGAAGCGGTACAGCGGCCAGCCGCCCAGGGTGAGCTGGTAGGTCCCGTCGGCGCGCTTCACAACGCCAACGGCCTTCCGCTGGTTGGGAATCCCGTCGATCATGATCCTCGTCTTGCCCTGCTCATTGAACTTGACCAGAACCGGCGGCCACACCGTCGCGCATGTGCCGGAGCAGGTCGCCTGGGAGGGATTCGCGCTGTCGTTCTCGAAGCGGTAGAGCGCCAGGTTGGAACCGTTGACGATGTTCCCGGCTGGAGCCTTCTTCAGAGCGGTCCAGGTCAGCTGCTGAGAGGAAGCTGCCTTCGTGCCGATGGCCCAGTCACCCGTCCCCTTCCTTGCCTTGTTCGCCTCCGGAGTGCCGGCAGTGAGGTTCAGCTCAGCGCCAGAGGCAGCCGCCTTGCTCGGCTCGACCTCACTGTCAGCACTGCAAGCGGTGAGAGCAACGGAAGCAAGAGCAGCAGCAACAACAACTGAAGCAGCGCGGCGACGGAACATTTTCTTCTCCAGAGATGCAATTGACGATCGGTTACATTCCCGTCAACGGCCGCAGTGCAGAAGCGGTTCGATACTTCAAGCACGAAGCTTGATTGTGTTTCAACGAGGAGCATCTGAGCACCCCAAAGCCCCGGGACGATAAAAGCATTCAGCTTTGAGCAAATGACTTTCGACATCCCGGTTCACGACCTCGCCTGAGGAGAGGCCGACGGGGGAAGGCCGCAGAGCGGAGCTTCAGCTCAACTGGCGGACCGTGGCGCCCTTTGCATGAAGGGTCTAGCCATCACCGCTACGAGTAGCCCGCAGGAAGCCTCAAAGGTCCATCGGAGCAACCCGTCGGGCGCGTTTCCAAAGTTGCCCACAACGAGATGGGCAAGCGGAAATACACCCAGAACAACAACCGGGACGAGCCAGGCGGGCCCGGGCACCCGACCACGGGCGGAGATCAAGACGCCGACAGCGAGCATGACGAAAGCGGCCATCAGCGCGGAGAAATTGATCTGCATTGCCAGCACGTTCCTACGTCATCCGAGCGAGCGCGGGCGATTGATCCCACACGGCCTTCAACGGCCAAGTAGCAAGACTGGTTCACTCTGTTCCCACGACAGGCGCGCGGCACGGCACTCCCGCGTCGCCTGTCGCAGACGAGGCCACCCCGGCGCCTCCCGCTGGCTCCCTTACGGGCTCTCCTGTCCCGCGCATGCGCTCTCTGCACAGAGTCCCCCACTGCTCGCCCGTCCGCCGCTGCCGTGCACCCTCTCTCCCTGCCCCCGCCCTGTCAGGCTTGGGGCAGAGTGATGCCCAACTCGCGCATCGCGTGGGAAGGCGGACCACCCTCAGAACGCTCCGTCTTGTACCCCTTGATCCCGGGTGCCACGGTCCGCGGATCCACGGCTTCGGAGGGCGCACCGGAGTGATACAAGCCGTCGGGCATGCCGTCGCGATCGTGTGGCAGGAGCCAGAACACGCGGCGCAGAAAGGTGCCGGAGGTTCTGGAGGAACGAGCGTGGGGCTGCAGAACGGCATAGCCGACCATGCGACCGTCCCGGTGATAGGCGGGCCGTCCGGCCCTGGTCGGCAGCCTGTCGAGGCTTTGGCGTACGTAGTCCAGGTCTCCAATGCTCTCCAGCCAGACCAGACACTCCTCCCCGGCCAGCTGCGCAGGATCGATCAGAGCACTCACGTCGCCCCTCCCACTTCAACCACGAGGCCGATACCGGGGTAAAACTTCCGTTGATTGGACAGGACCATCTCTTTCGGTGTCGCAATTCCTACGGTTTCTCGGACACGTGCCGCGAAGGACCGGGAGGAGACGGGCGTCGCCCCCTCGAACTGGCACCATGCGCGATAGGAGTTGTAGAGCTGGGCCTGTTCAGCCCGCATCGAGGGGTCCAGCCGACAGCATTCCGTGAGGAATCGACCGGTGTGGTCCTCGGTTTCGGCGTAGGCGCTGGTGGCGGTCTTGACGCTGCGTGGGCCTGTGAGGTCGCGGCTTCCGTTCAGATAGCCGCGGGCTCCGGTGATCAACCAGTCCAAGATGCCGGGGCCTTCCTCTGTCACTAGGACGTCCGCCAGGTTGTCCACCTTGCGGTCGTCGTCCACCACGCGTTCGAAAGGGATCAGCCGCATCCTGCGCCAGAATGCATACCCTCCAGTATTAACTTCGGGGCGGTGGTTGCCCAGGAGCCAGAGCTTGTGGGTCGGGTTGAAGCTGAAGAAGTCCTGCCGCATGCGGCGGGCTTTGATGCGGTCGCCGCCGGTGAGCAATTTGACCCGGGCTTCGTCGAACCGGTCCCCCGGCTTGAGTTCGGAACACACGACGATCCGGCGCCCGTGGAGTTCGGCCAGGTCAGTGGGGTGCCCTTCAAACGGGCGCGCCATCAAGAAGCCGGGCGGCGCAGCGTCGGCGTAGTCCCCGAGGAGCTTCACCATGACGTCGAGCAGGACGCTCTTACCGTTCTTTCCCTGACCGTAGAGAAACGGCATGATCTGGGCTCCGACGTCGCCTGTGATCGAGTACCCCAGCAACTCCTGCAGGAAGACAATCATCTGCATGCCCTCGGCATCGTCACCGAAGGTGTCGGTGAGGAACCGCTGCCAGCGGGGTGTGGGCGTGGTTTCGGGTGCAACAGTAGTGGCTCGCGAGTGGTAGTGCCGGGCTGGATCAGGTGTTGTTAGGGCCCCCGTGCGCAGGTCCACCACTCCGCCGGGGGTGCACAGCGCATAGGGGTCCGCATCCAGCATCGAGGCGTTGAGGACCATCCCCGGGGCCGCCTTTGCCTGCATCAAGGTCGCCTTGATGCCTGAGGTAGACAGCGCTCGCCGCCGGTGGCGCCGAAGTGCCGAGCTGCTGTGCTGCCCGGTGCGGTCCGTCTCTGCGAGGGACTCAGCCATGTCACCCGCCGCCCATAGCACGGTGTCGTCCTCATCCATCTGCCAGCGGTATCCCGACCAGCGGTACCAGCCGAGCCCGGGCACGTGACGAAAGTCCCGGCCGTGCAAACTCACGAAGAGTTTTGCGTTGCCCCGGTCGGTGAGGCTGTCGGGTATCACGCCGTACTGGGCAGCAGACCCCTCTGCTCCATGGAAGACGGGGATCTGGGCGTACTCGGCTCCTCTATGCGCTGAAGTCAGCAGAATCTGTCGCGCGACTTCCTTCGGATCGAAGCGTCCGCCGCCGTCCTGGTTGCTGCGTGTCAGCATGCCCGACCTCCCCCAGGTGTAGGAGGCAGGGATCGTACGAACGCTCCTCGCGCGGGTGCGAAAGGCCGGCGGTCCGTCTCGGTGACCCGGCGGCTGCTCGGCGCAGCGGTGCTGCCCGCAGTGGCTTGCCTATGCGGCACGCGCCCCCCTTTCAACATCTGAAACGACCTGCATAAGGTGCTGTTCGCAGCTGCTCTTCGCCATCGCCCTGGAGAGCCCTGATCGGCAGGCTTAGGGCCGGCGAGTTACAGCTACTGAAGCGACCGAGGCTCTGACCTGTTTCAACGAGGCACCCTCGGTTCGGGTTCATGCGGTTGATCAAAGTTCTTGCCGGGTCGGCCACTTGAGCTCACGTGGAGTGACGCAACGTACACTTTTAGTTCTCGCGGTTGTCGGCGCGCCCGGCGAGAACGGCTGGTACGGCGCGCTCACCTCGCTGCGCGGCGACGGAGTGCGGATCACCTTCACCCGCGGGGTCGGCTTCAGTGCGGAGACCATCGGGCTCGCCACCGGCGAGGACTGGTACCCCGAGTTCGGCGCGCCGATCAGCGGCTGAGCCCGGACGCTCGGGCAAGGGGGCGCGTTCCGGTGCGCACACCACCGGGACGCGCCCCCTTGCCGTTCCAACGCGGGCCGACACGCGGCGGGTTGCGCGGTGATCACGCCCGCCGCGCGGCCCGACCTGCCAGGATCGCTGGGATGTCCTCACTCCCTCGTCCGTCCGCCTCGGGATCGACCAAGGGCGTGATCCTCTGGTTCGTCCGGCCGGTGGATCCCCCTTTTCACCCTGTCGCAGCAGCGTGCTGGTGGGCGCGGACGATGGTGGAGTCGATCTAGACGAGCCAGTCGATGTCGCCGGCCGCGTCCGCACCGGCCTGGATCTGCTGGAGTGCTTGGGTAAAGACGCCGTTCAGGGCGTAGCGGCGGAAGCGGGTGTAGACCGTCTGCCATGACCCGTAGCGTTCCAGCAGGTCGCGCCACGAGACCCCGCTTCGGATCTTGTAGACCATCCCGTTGACGACCTGCCGGTCCGCCACCCGCGGTCACCCCGTCGCGGCACGAGGGATGAGCGGAGCGAGTAACTCCCACTCCAGATCGGTGAGTTCATGGCGGCGTATCACCCCACCATGATCCACCACCCGATGACCTTTGAAGGCGGACCCTAGCGTCCTGCGCCAGTAGTTGATCGTTGTAATTGTGTGACTTCTGCTGCTGGTGCGTCAGTTCCCCGTCGGGGCCCGAAGCTTGAACCGTTGCTTTTGTCTGATGACGAGCGGACGGTGTTGGAAAGATGAATGCGTCGAGCGACATCGGCCCAGGCTCTGGCCCTGCGAGCACGGATTGTGCTGGCGTGCGCGGGGCCCGAGTTGCCGGCGATCGTCGCGGTCGCCCGGGGGGCACGGCGAGTAACGGCAGTCATGGGGCATACAGGCCGGCGCAAGGTGCCGTGTCCGTCCACGACGAAGATCGTTACAAGAGACATCGCGCGCAGGCATTCCGGCTTCACCCCGCGGATGCGCGTGAGCTGAGGACCCGGCCCGCGCCCGGTCTTGGGCCCTCAGCTTGAGCCCGGCCCCGTACCATATGCGGGGCCGGGCTACTTGCTTCCCTTGGAGCTGCTGCTGACGGGACTGTGGGCGCCGTCGTCAGCGACGCGGGGACGTCTAGCGAATCGCTCCGCTCGCCGCCGCCCGGTCCGAGATTTCGCCGCCCTTCCCGGTCACGGCCGCCGTCCTGCGCAACGCCCCGCGGCTGCGCACCGGGGTTCTGCTGCGACCCACCGCCGGCGCCTGCGGGACCGGGACCTCGACACCACCATCCAGACATCGCCCAAGGGGAAGAAGGGCGACGGGCAGGCGTCGGCGAAGTGGCGGTTCAGCAACCCGGAGTGGGCTGGCCCCAGTAACGAAATCGCCTTGCCGACACCTCCGGTGCGGTGCGACAACGCTCTTCCGGGCACGTCGAAGACGGGGTGTGTGATGCCGTACATCCCGGAGATGGTCTATGCAAGGCACGGCGAGTTCCCGGAGCTCGCCGACCACATCGAGTACGCGCAGACCACCAAGAACCTGCCGGGCAGGCACGGCACCAAGCGTTACCTGACCCGCCTCACCGACAAAGTCAAGATCAAGGAAAACCGGAATACGGCGTGCCCGACGAGCGTGCCACGGCCGGCGGGCAAGCAGTGCGACGAGTATCCCTTCGCGTCGACCTGGCAGGGCGCCAAAACTGGTGGCGACTTCAGCCGACGCCTGATCAACGGGCCGCAGAACGAGGACGGAGGTCGGGCCCTGAGCCGCTTCTACCTGTACAACCGCATCATCGAGAAGGACAAATTCTTGACGTGGATCAAGTAGGCATCCAACGCTTGGCAGAGGACTGCGAGATGACCGACAAGGCTGAATGGGGCAGTGGAAGCGTTCCGGTTCAGTACCACCAGTTCGACATCAGCGACGAGGACGGGCCGACCGGACCCGACCTGGACCGCGGCCACAACGGTCTCGTACGGGTCGCCGACGGCGTCACCATCGTCATGACCGGCATCCACACCGGCGACGTCGATGTCACGGTCACCCTCCATGAAACCGAGCCCGCAGCCGGCAGCGGTGACTGGCAGGACATCGTGGAGATCTCAGCACACTCCACGTCCGGCGAGCTCATGGTCAGAGGAATGATGGATGACCTGGACGAAGAACTCCCCGCCCTGTCGTTCCACGGTCCCGGTGACTACCGGTTGCGCGTTCACGCTCGCGGTCGGGACACTGCCGTCGACCTGGCCCCCGACGAGGTCACCGAGTGGTACCTCATCCAGGCCTGGCCGGCACCTGCTCAAAAGGTGACAGTGCTCCGCCAGACCGATGGCTACGGAGCATCAGTCCGCACCCGCTGAACACCATTGGCAGCTCTGCCCGCCCATCGCCTGTCGACGGGTGATGGGCGGGCAGAGGCCTGCACACGCCCACGCCACCGTGCTCCTGTCCATCGCCGACTGACAGGTGGTCTCGATCCTCACCGCAGGTCAGACGGAGCGCCCCTGAGACGGATGCCGTCAGACAGACAGTGAGGCAGCGGCAGATGTTACTGACCTTTCCGTTGGGTTGTCGGGGTTGGTGTTGGGGCTATCGAGAGACCGGTTCCGGCGAGGCATCCGTCGATGAGATGGGGGCTGCGCTGAATGCGGCGCATGCCGCTGCGGACGGTTCTGACGAGGTGGTCTCGGTCGGTGAAGACGACGTTGGCGGTGGCAGCACGTCGGAGTAACGACCAGATGCCCTCGACCGGGTTGAGGTCGGGTGCATAGGTGGGCAGCTGGACGACGGTGAGCCAGTCGTGCTCGGCTGCGTACTCACGCAGATGGATGCTTCGATGGACATTCAGATTGTCCCAGATGACCACGACGGGTCCGCCGAGCTGAAGGTGCGCCCGCACAAGCAGGTCACGGTAGTCCTGCCAGGTGAAGCCCCGGTGATCACCGCGTTGATGGCCCTGAATTCGAGGACGGTAGATCAGCCGACTACGTTCGCCGGCCTTGAAACAGGCCAGCGCGGCCATCGTGATGCGGCCTCGGGAAGCGCCGTTGAACCGCACCACGGGCACGCCACCCTTGGGCGCCCAAGTGCGTGCCCGGTGCGACGTCATCGAGACGGCAGCTTCGTCCTCGAAGACCAGCCATGCCCCGAGCGCCGCCGCGGTGGCTTTGCCCGTGGCCAGGTCTCCTTCACCCAGGCGGCCACTGCTGCATCGTCACGCTCCGCCGCCCGCCGCACCGGCCGCTGACACGACCAGCCGTGCCGCCGCAACAGCTCCCACACCCCGCGGACCGACAACGACACACCCAACCGGTCCGCAATCAGCACCCCCACCCGCGACAGCGTCCAGCGCTCATCCGCCCAGCCCTGAGCCACCGCTCCTGCCAGCAGCAGCGGCTCCAACAGCGCGAAGTCACGGTCGTCCACCTTCGGACGCTTCGCCGGACCGGATGCCTTCAGTGCCTGGAATCCGCCCTCACGCCAGGAACGGCGCCACCGCTCCACCGACCGCACACTGACCCGAAGATCCTTCGCGATCACCGTGTTCTTCTCACCCCGTGCAAAGCCCTCGGCAGCCAGCATGCGCACCCGTTCACGCCCGGACTGACCTTGCGGAGTGAGACCACCACCCTGCGGATACCTCATGTCCACGAACTACTGCAGGGATCAACCGATGTCACCCCCGACAACCCAACGGAAAGGTCAGTAGGCGGGAGACACCGAATTCGTCGGGGATCTGTTGGACGGTGTCGTCGCCGGAGTTGTACATCTCGCGCGAGCCTGACCTGACAGGGCCAAGTCAGGGTCTCCGGCCATCGTTATCCCGCCACAGCACATCGAGTCCATCGCCTTCCCCGGCGATCCCGCCTACGACCGGCTTCCGAGACTCCCCACCGTGTGATTGACCGCGAGTGGACCAGGCCGCGAGAGCAACCTCCACACCGGCAAGCCGATCACGGAACTGGCGGTGGATTGGCGGCCTGGGCGGACCAGATCGCTGCGAAGGCCGGGGCCCTGGATGCCAAGCGTGCCCACCTCGAGCAACTCGCAGAACAAGCGACCGGCGACGAAAGGGGGAGCCGTCACGGGCCTGGTGAACGTCACCCCAGGCGAGCTACTCCGGGCGCTGGCGGCACTGAGGCAAGAGCACGTCGTCGACCCTAAATGACGCCCTGCTGGCCTCATGGAGAAGGACGTCACCGAACTACTCAGAGCCCTGCTCGCCGGTTCCAGCCCTACGCCAGCACCCCGGGCGTGCCCGAATTCCTCCACGTCGCGGCGGCATGCCGGCGCGCATCGAGTCCGGCGGAGTGACCTGCTCAGGACCACGGCCGCAAGACAGCTCCCTGGGTTCAGGGTTTCCAGGTGCGCAGGAAGGAGGCGATCCGGGCGGCCGTGCAGCGCGGGTTGTTCAGCTCGTGGGCAAGAGCGGTGAGCTGTTCGCGTGTGGGGTTCACCGGAATGTTGCTGGCCTCGAGGTACATGACGGCGACGGCGCAGGCGACGGTGAGGTTGGAGCGCTCCAACCAGCGGCAGCGGCCCAGGTTGTGCACCAGGGCGGCGGCGCGGTTGTAGGCGCCGTCGTAGACGGGTGTGTCGAGGAGTTCGCCGCGATGGCGGGCGACGGCGGCGATGGGCACGCCGTAGTCGTCGGGGGCCGGATCGCGGTGCCCGGCCCGTTCCGCCACTTCGAGGATCCAGGATTCGTCGACGTACAGGATCACGCGGCGGCCCCGGGCTGCGGATCGGCATACGGAGCGTCGAGCTGCTGCTCCAGATCGTCGAGGAACGCACCGTGCTCATCGATGAGCCGCTGGGCGGCCGTCATGCCGGCGGCGCGGGCGCCGGTGGTGTCCTCGACGATGAGCCGCTCCACGTACCTGTTGAAGTCCAGCCGCCGGGCGGCCGCGGCAGCCTTGCCGGCCGCGAGCACGTCCTCTTCCAGCCGGACCTGCGTCTGCCTCTTCGTGGAAGTCATACCCCATGGTAGCAGGGTGGTAGCAAGCGTGGGGCGGAACACCGTCAATGACACGGCCAGCCCTCAGCAGACAAGGCCCCGGGGGGTTGCCCTCGTATGCCAAGGGCCAGGACTAGGGTCTGTTGCGAAAGTGGATCTTGTTCGTTGATGATCACGTCCTGTGGGACGTGGGGATCTGACGAACGGCCAGTGGGCCCGGCTTGAGCCTCTGCTGCCGACGGGCATCAAGCCGGGGCGGCCGCAGGTGTGGACGCGGCGGCAGCTGATAGACGGCATACGGTGGCGGACCCGGACCGGTGCTCCCTGGCGGGACGTGCCCGAACGTTATGGGCCGTGGGACCGGGTCTATGACCTGTTCCGGCGCTGGCAGCGGGACGGCACCTGGGCAAGGATCCTCACCCAGCTCCAGGCCGAGGCGGACGCGAAGGGCCTGATCACCTGGGAGGTCAACGTCGACTCCACTGTCTGCCGGGCTCATCAGCACGCCGCGGGAGCGGCGAAAAAGGGGATCTCCAGAAGGAACCGCCCGGCGGGATCTTCGTCGAGCCGGCCGACCACGGCCTCGGACGCTCCCGCGGTGGACTGACCAGCAAAATCCACCTCGCGGTCGAGCAGGGGCAGAAGCCCTTGTCCGTCGTGATCACGGCCGGGCAGCGGGGCGACTCCCCTAAAGTTCGAAGCGGTCCTGGAAGCCATCCGGGTTCCGAGACTGGGGCTCGGCAGGCCGCGCAAGCGCCCGGACCGGGTGCGGGCCGACAAGGCCTACGACTCCCGCGGCAACCGCTCCTACCTGCGCAGACGCGGCATCAAAGCCACCATTCCGGCTCCGGCGCACCGAGTCCGCAACCGGCTCAGGCGTGGATCGCGTGGCGGGCGCCCGCCGAAGTTCGACAAGGACGACTACAAGCAACGGCACGCGGTCGAGTGCGGGATCAACCGGCTCAAGCGCCACCGGGCCGTCGGCACTCGGTACGACAAACTCGCCGTCCGCTACGAAGCGACAGTGCTGGTCGCAGCCATCAACGAGTGGCTGTGACCAACACTTTCACAACAGGCCCAGGCCCCTGTTGTCGCAGATCAGGTGCCGTATCCCGCCGGTGATCGCGAGTCTAAGATCGCGGAGGCCGCGCGGGGTGTCTTCCCCCGCGGAGTGTTTTCAGTTGCTCCATCACCTTGGCAGCAGCCACAACATACGCGGTTGCCGTTTCGGGGCTGGGTAGTACCGCGCTTTGACTTCCACCACTATACATCCCCCCGCCTGGCAAACCTCCTGGATAAATTCTTTCTGCGGCCGCGGCCAGAGCGGCAACATTATCGCCCACCACTAGCCAGCGCCCGTCTTCAGTTTTTCTTGCGAGATCATTGGATCGGCGCTCAATTGATTTGTTCCCCACCTTGTGGTCGGCGCATGCGGACTCGAACTCTCCCATGACCTTAAAGTGGGCAGAGTATACTTTCTGAAACTCTTCGGAGTCCTCCGCCCTGATTCCGAAGAGCCCGCGTATCCCTGATTTGCGTCTCAGCCGAGGCGCATCGATTGAAACCATACGGACCTGTTCTTTTTCGCCCTTGCGCCGGTCTTCCCATTTCCTCTGCGGCGGGTTCCCTGTGAACGCACGATTTCGGGCGATCGGAATTAGGTGGCCGTGTTCCTCAAAGAAACTCCGCGGTTGCGGAACCGGGTATCCTTCCACCACCCTGCCCCGCAACCGGATTTGCAAGGTACTGAAAATATCACCCATGGTCAGCTCGGCTTGACTTTCCCCACGTCGCCCGTCATGGAGTTCGCCTTGTAGGCCATCTTGCAGAATACTGGTCAGTTCACGCGTGAAAACACTGCCATCTGCCTCGCAGAGTGCACGCTCAGTTCCCGCTGCTGAGGTCAGGACACAGGCACCTTGAATTCCGAAGTTTACCTTTTCCACTTCCGAGGACGGCAACTCGTCGCCCATACGAACGGCGAGTCCACTGAAGCAGCAATCAAGAATCACGATTCGATGCCGTGCTCGCGAAGCTGCCACCACTTCGTCAATGTTTTCGTAAAGCGCAGAGTGGTAGGGGCGCCCAGGACGAGACTTGACGGTGGTCAGCAGAAGGCTCCGGCCGTCTTTGCCGCCAATCTGACCGTGCCCGGCGTAGTAGACGAGGAGCATATGATTGGCTTCTAGGGCAGCGTCATTAAGGGCGTCAAGAAAGTCGTTGGGCCCGCTGTCATCAGGCACACTGACGCAGTTCGCATCGGGGAGCCCGCCCACGTCCTCGGCCGTGAGCAGGTTCCGCAAAGTGGGTACGTTGTGGCGCACGCCGGTGAGCGCACCGAGATGCTGGTAGGTGTGCACGCCGAGTAGGACAGCACGAGACTTGGCCGCTTCCTCTGGCCGCACGCTACAGCTCGCCCTCCTGGCCGTCATCCGCCAAGCGCCGCAGCAGATCGGCCAGCTCTTCAGGGGAGAGATGGCCGATGTCGATCTCACTATCACCGTGGACGAGGAGCCGCGCGCCGTTCCCCGCCCCCAGGCCGCCGGCCCCCGGCCTGCTTGCTCGCCAGGTTGCATACGCGAGGGCGAAGTTCGCAAGGTTCGAACCATGCTCGACAATGAGTTCGAGCGCTTCGAGTGCGCCCATCGTCGTCCCGCCGCCGCTCATGATCGGCTCGACGGGAATTTCATTCGTCTTCGGGTTCCTGGCCAGCCAGGACTGAAGATCATTGAGAGAACGTTCGTCGCCCTCACTCATGATTCGGATGCGCATCCCGACCACCTCCGCATATGCCGTCTTACTCGAACTGGCTTGCATCATACGGAAATTGCACGTTCCGGACGCTGGTCTTTACGCAGCGCAATTTCCCTCAGATTCCTCGTGTCTGCGTGTTTGTACGATCGCTGGGCCGACGGGCTGTCTCGCGCAGCCGCTCGGCGATCCGCCGCCGCACCGGCAGCGGATTCCCGGGCGACTGGTTCACAAACTGATGCCGGCCGGCAGCCGCTCGGCCACCGGCTGGATCGACTTCCTGCGGCCGTCCAGCATCGGACCCCGCAGACAACACTCGCCCCACTGGCAGTGATTCCGCCGCGGCACCGACGCGAAGACATCGGCCACGAACTCCGCCAACTCAGCCCAGAGACGATCCACTTCACCCAGCCTCACGCAACGACGATGCCCATCACCAGGCGAGATCACTCAACCTAACAAGATCCACTTTCGCAACAGACCCTAGTCGGCCTCTGCGGCGTCCAGGCCAGGTTCGGCGACGAGGACGAGTTGGCTGACGGTGTGACCGTCCCGGGTGGACAGGCTGATGCGGTACAGGCCCGGGTCCGTAATGGTGATCTCGGCTGCCGGCCGGCCGTCGCGCATCGCCATGCGGGCGGGCTTGGCGGTGCTGTCGTCCTGTGTGTCGGTGACGGTGCAGGTCAGTCCCTGCAGCGAGTCGGTGTGTTCGGCGCTAGCGTGCCAGGTCTGGCCTGCTTCGACGAGGTCGGGTGTGAGGATGCCGCAGCCGGGTTCACCAAGCGGGGGTCCCTGCGGTTCGTCCTCGAGGAGGATGTCGATGACCGCGTTGAGGGTTGCGTCGGCCCGGGCGAGGTCGCCGTGCTGGACCGGTGCGGTGGACAGGTGTTCGCCGTGGGCGGCTGAGTCGCGGTAGACCGTGCCGTCGCCCTGTACGGAGTAGTAGACGAGCCGGCCGGAGCGGTCGCGGATGAGGGAGCCGTCGCTGTTGTGGCGTGCGCCGTCTTCGTGCGGGGAGACTGTTCCGCTGTCGAGGGTGAGGCTCTGCCAGGTGGACTGCCGGGTGCCCGCCAAGGCGCGGTGGCCCGGCAGGAGCACCTTGTGCTGGCGGCTGTGGAAGTCGAAGGAGGCGAGCGCCAGGTCTGCGTTTCCTCCCAGTGCCGTGACCGAACCGGGGTCGAGACGGACGACGTCGTCGCCGGTGCGCAGGCAGCGGTAGAGCGGCAGCAGGTCGTGGAGGCCGGGCATCGTGTGGCACAGGGCCTGGAGTTTGCGGTGCGGGAGGGGGACGGGGGCGCCGCGGCCGCTGTTGAGGATGGCGGCGGCTTTGACCGCGCCGTAGAACGGGGTGCCCAGGGTGATGACGGTGCGGGTGTCGGCGGCGAGGTCGTCGTGGTGGGTGCTGTCGAGGGCGCAGCGGGTGACGAGGCCGCCCATGGAGTGGGCGATGAACACGAGGCGTGCCGGGCGCTGGTCGGCGCGGTGCGCGAGGGCCTGGTGGTGGCGGGGATGGGCGCGCCAGGCGGTGAGGTGCTCGCGGGCTCGCTGGGCCAGGAGCTTGCCGTTGGTGGCGACCGGGAGTCGCCAGTCGTAGGGGAATTCGCAGACTGCTGCGGGATCGGCTACGTAGTCGAGGACGGTGTCGGTCAGCTGGGTGTACGGTTCCTGGCCGCGCAGGTACGGCGTCCAGGTGCTGTGCCGGAGTAGCTGTGTCGCTTGGATCCGGCCGGTGGCGCCGGTGAGTTCTTCTTCTGTCAGGTGCAGTTTCTGCAGTCCCTGTCGGCGCGTCCAGGCGCTGACCAGCCAGCGGGTGCCGGACAGTCCCCAAAGGATCTTTCCGGTTTTCGTGTCGCGGAGCTCGCTGCCCATGATGCCGGGAACGATGACGACCGCGTCCTGCGTCACATGGGGTGGTAACTCCCGCTCGGGGCTGCTGTTTTGGCTGGCCGGGCTCTGCCGTTGCGTGTCCATGGATGGGAACAATAGGGAAGATGAGCGAGCAACAGGGCCAAGTTGTGGCAGTTGCTGCTGAGCCGGGCGTCCCTGAGTCGGCGGACCTGCCGGCGGGGCATGTCGCTGGGAGGCTGGTGGGTCTGACGGTCCCGGACGGTGACGTCCGGTTCGATGCCGCTCTGGAGGAGCAGCTGGATGCCCTGCGCTTGTGGTGGCCGGACGGGGAGGGCCGGTTTGGCTGGCAGCTGTCCGAGAATCCCGACGGCACGCCGCTTGCCACCCGCTCCGACGTGGAGTCGTTCCTGGACCGGAGCAGGCTGAGGGAGACCGGTCCGGAGCTGCCGCTGGTTCTGTTCGTCAGCGCGCACGGCCTGTTCTCCGCTTCTGCCCGGCACTATCTGAAGCTGCCGACGACCTCGGACCGCCGCCTGCTGGCGACCGCCGTACCGACGGCACACATCGCCTATGCCGCGCTGGACTCCCTTGCTCAGCACGTCCTGGTCATCCTGAACATGTGCGAGTCGTCGGCCGTCGGCAGTGAACTGATCTCGCTGCAGGGCGAGCTGGACGAAGACCGCAAGGACAGTGCGGTGTTGAACGTGCTGGGCACGGCCGTGCAGGGACGTCCTGTCCTGGGCGCGGAGCTGGCCAGGCTGCTGCGGCGTGCCCACCAGCTCGTCACCACCAGCGAACAGATTGCCCGGCCCCATCTGAAGATGAGTGAGTTCACGCTCCTCTTGCACAACGCTGCCGAGTCCCTGGAGGCGGAGCGGCCCCGGCGCCGGCAGCCCCGCAAGGTGTCCGAGCAGATCAGCGTGCCCGAAATGCTGCTGACCCGCTGGCAGCACAAGGTCTCCCTCGCCCTACCCAACCCCGGGTACCGGCCCGAACCTGCGGTTGCCGAGCCCGGCTTGCAGGACGTGGCCGCCTCTTACCGCCAGCTCGAGTACTGGATGGAGAAGGCCAGCGGGCGTCTGGACCAGGCAGACGGGGGCTGGTACTTCTCCGGCCGTGAACAGCTGAACCTGCAGCTGGTGTCGTTCCTGCGGGAACCGGTCGGCGTCAAAATCGTTGCCGGCAGCGCCGGCACCGGCAAATCCGCGCTGCTGGGGCGTCTGGTGACGATGAGCGCCCGGGTCTTTCGCGACTGCGACCGCTACGCCAGCGCCCTGCGCTGCCGCCCGGACACCATCCCTGCCGTGGGCGCCGTCACCGCCGCACTGTCCGCCCGCCATCGCAGCGCGGCAGACGCCCTGCGCCAGCTCACCGCGGAGCTCGGCTGCCCCGCCCCGCCCGAAGGCGCCGACATCAGCGCGTGGCAGCAGGCGCTGGAGGACTTCCTTCTCGGCCCGGGCGACCCGGTCACGGTGGTCATCGACTCCCTCGACGAGGCCTACGAGCCTGGCCAGTTCATCGCCGCGGTGCTCGCCCCCTTCGTCCCGGCGACCCGCAGCCACGACCCCGCCGCTGCCATCACCTCCCCCCTGCCCTCGGACGCGGCGTTCGTGCCGGGCCCCCGCCCCGGGACCGGCCGCACGCAGGCACGCACCGTGCGCCTGCTGCTCGGCGTACGCAGTACCCGCCGCAGCACACCAACGGCCCCCGCCGGTGCCGGCACGGTTGCCCCGGTCGGTGACCTCCTGGCGGAGATCACCGATCGGTTCCCCGACGCCGAAATCCTGCGCAGCGACGAAAACCCCGACGCCGACATCCGTGCCTACGTCAAAGCCCTGCTCAAGGGCCAGCCTCACTGGAGCGACGCCGCACGCGCCGAAGCCGCCCTGACGATCAGCGACCACGCGCACGGCTCCTTCCTCAACGCACGCCTGGCCGTCGACCAGCTTCGAGCGCACAAAGACCTCGGGCCGCGCCTGCTGCGCAGCCGGACCTGGCTCGACAGCCTCAGCATCGGCATCGCAGGCCTGCTCAGAAGCGAGCTTCACAAACTCGAACGCGAAGACGGCCTGTCCGCCACCGAAGCCCTCGGGCTGCTGCGCGCAACCGCATTCGCCCAGGGCCGGGGGGTCGCATGGGGGACTGTTTGGCCCGCGCTCGCCGAAGCCGTGCTCCAAATGCCCCTGCAACACCCCGACGAGAAGATCAGCCGCCTTCTGAAGAGCCCGCTGGCGGGGTATCTCACCACCGACCACGAAGACGACCGCGTGGTCTACCGACCGGCGCACGAACAGCTGGCTCAGATCCTGCGCCGCTGGCCCGCGGACCTGAAGGGCACCAGGTGACCAACCACGACGCCGCGCGGGAACACGCCCTGCACGACGACGGAACCGGCGAACACGCCATCCACGCCCGCATCGCCCAAGCGCTCGCGACCCTGAGCACCACGACGGACGGCACACCGCCGCCCCCCTACGCACGCCGCCACCTTGCCCGCCACGCCCAGCTCGGCGGCGTTCTCGACGACGCCCGTGTCCCGCCCCAGGCTCTGGCCTGGGACACCGGCGGCGGCATCCGCGGCCTGCTGCAGTCCAGCCCCTCCCCCGGACCGCGGCACTGGCTCACTGCCTGGTCGGTTGTCGAACCCTACCTGCGCGACGCCGATCTGCCCTCCCGCATCAGCAGCCTCCGCCTCGCCCACACTGCCCTGCACCACGCCCGCACCCCCCGCTCCCGGCTGCCCGGCGACGAGGCCGCCGCACTGGGCGACGGCCCGCTGACGGTGCTGTGGGCCGACTGGCATCCGGCCTCCAACGTCCTGGCGATGCTGCCCTCGCCCGCCGTCAGCCTGAGCGTCCTGCCTGCGGCCGGCCACAGCGGCCCGCACCTGGCCGCCGGCACCACGGACGGCAGCATCCACTTCCTCGACCTGCACACCACCCAGTTCACGGCCGCGCAGAACGCCCACACCGGCGAAGTACGCCACCTGCACACCACCGGACCGGACCGTGAAGGCGGCCGCTACCTGATCTCGGCGAGCACCGACGGCACGCTGCGGCTGTGGGACGCCCGCCACCACACCCACCTCGACCACCTCACCGACACCACCTGGATCGACGACACCGCCTCCCACTACGACCAGGGCGGCCGCCTCACCATCTGGAGCGTCAACGGCCGCAGCGAACTCACCCAATGGATACCGCCCGGCCGGCCGCAGCTGCGCCACACCGAAGAGCCGGCCCTCAAGGGCGCCGTGGCCACCCTCGTCGACGAGCACGGCGTGCGCCGCATCGTGCACGCCACCCACCAGCTCACCCTCCACACCAGCCCCGGCGAACACATCCACACCCACCCGCTGGCCGTTCCTGCCCGTGCCCTGGCCGTCGGCAGCGAGCCGGGCAGCTTCTACTGCGGCCACGCCGACGGAACCATCACCACCTGGTCCGCCACCCACGGACAGCTGCCCGACACTGTGCCGGGCCACGGCGAACCCGTCAAAGACCTCATCACCCTCACCCTCGAAGACCGCCAGATCGTCGCCGCAGCCCGCGGATCCCACATCCTGCTGTGGGATCCCGCCGCCGGCACCACCGGACAGCTGACCGGACACTGGTCCGCCGTGACCGCACTGACCGCCCTCGCCCAGGACACCGACCGCGCCACCCCGCAGGCCCTCATCTCCGCCGCCACCGACACAACCCTGCGCCAGTGGCCCGCCGACCTGCTGCGCCACGCGCTGGCAGGCGCAAGCGCCGAACGGCCCACCCGCCCCGCGGCCGCGGCCCTCCTCACCGCCGACGCCGCCCCTCTCGCCGCCAGCCCCGAGCCGACCGGCATCGACGTATGGGACCTGCACACAGGTAGCCGCACACCCGTCCCGGCCGGCGCCCCCGTCCTTGCCGTGACCTGGGCCGAACGCGCCGCCCAGACACCGCTGCTGCTGTGGTCCGACACCACCCACGCCATCCACGGCTGGGACCCCGCAACCGGCCGCACCACCACCGTCATCGCCGACAGCGAAGCCCGCACCGCCACCATGACGGCCTGCCGCACCCCGCAGGGCCCGGCCCTGCTCCTGGCAGCCGGAGACGACTACCGCACACGCCTGTGGGACCTGGACACCGCCACCCTGCTGCGCACCTGGCACCCCCAGCCCCGCAGCATCAAAACGGTCACCGCCGCCGCAGACCGGGACGGACAGCTCTGGCTGGCCACCGGAGGAACCGACGGCATCGCCCGCCTGTGGGACCCGCAGCAGAGCGAGCGATGCACCGCAGAACTGCGCTGCGACCAGGGCCTGATCAGCGCGCTCGCACTCCACCCCGAGGCCACCGAATCACTGCCGCCCTTCCTCGCCACAGGCGGCGACCAGGGCCCCGTACGCCTGTGGAGCCTGCACACCCACCAGAGCCTGGACCAGCAGCTCGCCGGAGCGACTGGTCCCATCGACGCCCTCACTGCGTTCTCCACCGGCCAGCACGCCTACGTCGCCGCCGCCGCACGCGACGGACTGGTCCGCATCTGGCACGCAGCCAGCACTCGCTGCATCCTCACCCTGGCCACCGGCGCACCCGTCACCCGCCTCGACGCCACCACGCAGAGCACCGGCCACGGCGTGCAGCTCTCCCTCAGCAGCGATGCCGGCATCCTCGTCACCCAACTCGACCTCGGCCACCGCGCCCTCGTGCACTGAGCACGACCCCGCCACAACCGTGTGCGCCCCCCTGGATGCTTCATGCGCCCCCCGCCCGCTTGCCCAACCCGCTCTCCCCCGGCCGCGGCCCCCACAAGAATGATCGCCTGCCCACAGACAGGATCGGCGCAGCACGGCCCCAGCGGCCTCCCCGACCAGACAGGCCCGGCCCGTCGGTATCCCACCGGCGGGCCAACCCCGTTCAGGACCCTGAACGGACCGATCAACGGAGCACAGGACATGAGCACGCAGCCGGCACCCGACGTCCGACTCATCCACCCGCCCGAAGCGGGAGTGTGGCGGCTGGACAAACAGGGCAGCGGGCTGACCTACGACCGGCTGCGCCCCGAGGACGCCACCAGCCGGGCCGGAAACCGGTGGAGCAGCACCCGCTGCAGCGTCCTGTACTGCGCCTCCACCCAGGACGCCTGCTTCGCCGAGGAACTCGTCGCCCTGCAGGTCAGCCCCGAACTGCGCGGCGACGTCGAGGAGCCCTGGCAGCAGGCCGGCCAGCCGGCCCCCGGCGTGATCGTCCGCGACTGGACCGCCAAGCGCACCCTGCTGCGCTTAGCCGTGCCCAAGCCGTTGGTCTTCTTAGACGTCGACGACGACACCACCCAGCGCGTGCTGACGAAGGAACTGCGGGGCCGCTTCGAGGAACTCGGCGTCGACGATCCCGAGCTGACCGGCAAGCACATGCGGGGCCGCAACCGGCGCCTGACCCGCGCCATCACCCAATGGGCCCTCGAGCAGCAGACGCCCGAGGCCGCGCCGCGCATCCACGGCATCGCCTACCGGTCCACCTACGCGATGCGCCAGTGCTGGGCCCTGTTCGAGTACGCCGCTCCTCTCGCCATCCTGGAGTCGTCCTACGTCTACCCGGAGGCCGAACCCCTGCAGGCGGTGGCCCGTGAGTACGGACTCAGAGTGATGTGAAACCACCACGGAAGTATCCGAAAACCTACCTGAACGCCACCGGAAAAGGTTAGCCCTGGCGGGTGGAAATCAGCCACCATCACCTAGGCCGGTTCCCGCCTCAGCCAGCACGCTGCCCTGTAAATCCGCAGCTCAGCTCCCGGTTTCCGTGGCGGATCGCCGCCAGAACTGGCATATGACGATTCTTCAAATCAGAGGCAAAGCGGTAGAGTTGACCTACCTAACTGGGTACTCTTCCAATACCACCAAGGAAGGGGCAAGCGTCATGACGAAGCATCGGGACGGCTTACCGGACCCATCATTCACGCCGATTCACGCATGCTCCCAGCAGGCAGCACCCCTCCCCCGCAGCCGTCCGCCCTCCCCGGACCGGCTGCCCCCGCTCGCACTTCGGACGCCCGCGCACCGGATCCACCCCGACCGGCAGCGCCAGAGCTGACAGCGAAGCACCCGAGGCCGCGCTTCCTCACCTCTCGTCCCCACAAGCGCGCCCCAGCCACAACCACCTCCGTGGCTCATCCACCATCCGGCGCCCGCGCCACCCAGCGCCTGACGTGCGACCGCTCAGCACCACCGCGCACGGCCAGGTCCACCAGGGAGACACACCTATGCCTGCACCCATCGCCAGCCCCAACGCCACGAGCGTTGAACGCGCCCACATCGTCGCCGTCAGCACCACCATCGCTGACATCGCGCGTTTCCTGCAGGACAACCTCGGCCAGCGACTGACCGCACGCATCGCCGGAATCAGCGACCCCAAGCAGGTCGGACGCTGGGCCACCGGCGCCGCCGCCCCCCGTGCTGCCGCAGAAGCCAGACTCCGCGACGCCATCCAGATCTTCAACGTCATCCAGCAGTCCGAAAGCGTCTACATCGCACGCGCCTGGATGATCGGAATGAACCCTCAGCTCGAAGACATGGCGCCAGCCCAGTGCATCGCCGACGGCCACGCGCGCGACGTCATGGTCGCCGCCCGCGCCTACGTCAACAACACCGTCGCCGACACCGCCACCCAGCCGGCCCCGGCAACCAAGGAATCCCGCACAGCGCCCACGCCGTAACGACCGCGCAGACACACCTTGCCCAGTGAGCGTTCTCCCCTGCGCCTGTCCGGTCTACAGCCAACGCGGCAGGCCTCATCAGGCAGTTCCTTGGATGCACGCTGCGCTAGTCCGGATATGCGGTAGCGCAATCGACACGGGCGCGCCTTGAAGCTGCTGCGATACCCTCCGTGACCGTCGCCCCGGCGTTGATGGCGTTGACGCCGTCACTGCCCGCCTTCAGGAAGATTTGCATCTCCGGAGCGCCGAGGTAGGAGGCAGCGAAATCACGGCCCCGCTCATTGCGCTCCTGGCTCTCCGTATCGTCCGTGACCTGTCCCGAGTCGACCCAGAGCTTGTCCGCGGCCGTGACCGTCCTCGTGCAGTCCTGGGACTGACTGGACACAGCGGCCTCGCCGACGGAGTTCGTCCCGCTCGGCGCTGTCCCGCCGCCACCGCACGCCGTGGCCCCTGCCGACAGCACCACCGCACAAACCCCCAGCACCAGACGACTTCCCATTGCCCCCACCCTCTCTGAACACCCCGTCACCACCCACGCATGTTCCCGTACATCCGGCGGGACCACCTCACACGTCCGGCGGCGCCGTCTCCGACGCATGCCCGGGCAAGCGAGAGCCTCCCGGGCCCAACGTGCCCGGAGCCTGAGACCGCCTCATCATGGGCCTCTGTCGACGAGGGCCGTAATTCCCCAGGTGCTGTGGTCACGCAATTCCCCCGAGGCTGGCGGGCTCAGGCATCATCGAACGGTTCGTCAATCCACCTGAACCAAGCACGATCGTCAGTGATGTGCAGAAGGAACTCCGCGACCGGACCTGACGGGGCCACCAGCGACAAGGTGCCCGCGATCCGGTCGTAGGAGTCCTCGAACCGCTCGTACTCCTCCGCCTCCATCAGAGCCGGAGACTCGTCGAACCACGGCCTCACCTCGCCGAACATCGGCGTTGGAACGAAGCGGCCGTTCAGCCATGGAAAGTCGGCCTCGTCGATCACGATCTCGCCGAGCAGATCCTCCTGCCGCATCAGTCGCCAGACTTCGCCCTCAAAACCCATCCCGCCAGCACTCCATCCATGTCCTGGTGCCGCCAGGCAGCCTCTCATGCGGCAAGGACAATGAGGCAGGAGCGCCGACGGACCCTTGGCCAGCCGTATCAACGCTCCTGCGCGCGATGGATCAGGTCGGTCAGGGCCTGTCGCTGGGGTTCTTGGAGCGCTTATTGGGCCGGTAGCTGGGTCCGTTCGTGATCACCTGGTGGCTGTCATTGGTCAGCCGGTCCAAGCAGGGACTCGGTGAGGACCAGAGTGGGAATGAGCGGATACACGTCGCTGGGCGCCTGGTTGCTGGTGATGGCGTGGCCCGCCTCGGGCCACGTCCCTCATCCAGCAGAACGCCCCGCCGGGAGCGGGCGGCACCGGCACGGCACCACCCGGATGAGTGGCTATAGCCTGACGGCGCGCTTCGGGCCCAGCCCGAGTGCTCCGACTCTCATTGTCGGTGGCCGGTGGCAGGATCGGCTTGACCAGCCTGCACGATGCAGCGCGGGCGATTCAAAGATATTGGAGAACATCGCATGAACCGCAGTGAACTGGTGGCAGCCCTGGCCGAGCGAGCCGAGGTGACCCGCAAGGACGCTGACGCCGTCCTGACCGCCCTCGCGGAGACGGTTGGCGATGTCGTTGCCAAGGGCGACGAGAAGGTGACCATTCCGGGCTTCCTCAGCTTCGAGCGCACCCACCGCGCCGCGCGTACCGCGCGCAACCCGCAGACCGGCGAGCCGCTCGAAATCCCGGCCGGCTACAGCGTCAAGGTCTCGGCCGGCTCCAAGCTCAAGGAAGCTGCCAAGGGGAAGTAGCCGCCGGCTACCGGTACACAGAGGCCAGAAGGTAGCCCAGCAATGCAGGCCAGGCCAATGCGCGGCACGCACGGCCGGCGTCAAGCTGGAAACCCGAGTCGCCTCCGGGGTAGAACGGACGCCGGGACCGTCCGGTTGCGGACGTCCCGTACACGAACCAGCCGGCAAGTCCGGCAAGAAGTGAAGGACAACAGCATGGCCAGCGGCACTGTGAAGTGGTTCAACGCCGAAAAGGGTTTCGGCTTCATCGAGCAGACCGGCGACGGACCGGACGTCTTCGCCCACTACTCCAACATCGCCGGCAACGGCTTCCGGGAGCTGGTTGAGGGAGAATCCGTCACGTTCGACGTGACCCAGGGCCAGAAGGGCCCGCAGGCCGAGAACATCGTCCGCGGCTGAGCCCCGCCACCCACCGCACCGCCTCGCACGGGACGCTGTGTAGAGTGACAGCACCGCCGCGGGGTGGAGCAGCTCGGTAGCTCGCTGGGCTCATAACCCAGAGGTCGCAGGTTCAAATCCTGTCCCCGCTACGAAAAGATGGGGCCCGGCACACAGCCGGGCCCCATTGCTTTCCCCAAACCAGCGAGCCTGGTGGGGCGGCGACGGCGCGGCGAGAAATTGAGCCGATCAGACTGCCGGCGAATGGCTGGCGGGCGCGGCCTGCTCCAGTTACTGCCAGCGGCGCCGCTTCTCGTTGCGGTGCTCTTCGAAGCGTTCGGTGAACAGCTTCAGCGCCTCATTCTCCTCTCGTGGCGGTGGCCCGCTAGCTCCTTCTGTACGGCCGCCCGGAGTGCGGCAGACTGTCTGTCGGTGAGACCAGGGCCCATGTGCCGGTCGGTCAGACGAAGACTCTCGCGAAGACCGTGACTGTCGCCTGCCCGAGCGCGCTCGTCGCCAGCCCGACACCTTTCTGGAGCGGCTCGTCGACCACCCGCTCGCAGAGTCGCCTTGCGGCTGGCCGCCCGAAGCACTCGTTACGATCGCAGTACCAGCTGACCGTCCGCGTACGGAAGGACCTTGGCGCGCGGCAGGTGCACGAGGACCTCCTCGCCGACAGGGACTCCCTCCTCCCGCGGCGTCTTGACTCTGACGAGTTGCCCTGCGACCTCGACCTCGAGCACGCGCTGTGCGCCGTGGTCGCTGACGCCCCGCAGCCGGCCGGGGAAGGTGTTGGGGCCGGGGTCCCTGACGACCTTGACGTATTCGGGACGGACGCCGACCTGCACCTCGGTCGTGCTCTGCGAGATGATGTCCCAGGCAGCGGACAGCGTTCGGCCGCACAGCGTGAAGCGCCCGCCGGTCCGGTCCACGGTCAGGAAGTTCATCGCCGGTGAGCCGATGAAGTAGCCGACGTACGTGGAGGAGGGCGCCTCGAAGAGCTGCTCGGGGGTGCCCTGCTGCACAGCGCGGCCATCCTTCATGACCAGCAATTCCTGCGCGAAGCTCATCGCCTCGTACTGGTCGTGGGTCACATAGATCACCGTGGGCTGGAACTGTTCGGTGATCTCACGGATCTTGCGCCGCAGCGAGTGCTTCAGCTGTGGGTCGATCACGGTGAGTGGCTCGTCCATCAGGACGGCGGCCACGTCGTCACGGACAAGGCCGCGGCCGAGTGAGATCAGCTGCTTGTCGTCGGCGGTGAGTCCGCGAGCGGGGTGCCGCAGCCGGTCGTGCAGGTCCAGGGCCTCGGCGACCTGCTGCACCTTGGCGTCGATCCTCGTCTTGTCCCAGCGCCGGCACTGCAGCGGGAAGGCGAGGTTCTCGTAGACCGTCATTGACTTGTAGATGACGGGGAACTGGAAGACCTGGGCGATATTGCGCGCCTTCGTGGGCAGGGCGGTGACGTCGACGCCGTCGAACAGCACCTGTCCCCGGGATGGTCTGACCAGGCCGGAAAGGATGTTCAGCAGCGTCGTCTTGCCGCAGCCCGAGGGTCCGACCAGCGCATAGGTCTTGCCGGATTCGAAGGTCAGCTTCAGCGGCTTGAGGGCCCACCGTTCCTGCTCGGCGCCCGGCGCGTACGCGTGCCCGACGTCGACGATGTCCAACTGCGCCATGTCAACGCCCTTCCGCTGAAGCGAGATCGTATGAAGGTGTCCGCACGAGCGTCCCCTGCTCGTCGAAGGCGAACAGCCGGTCGGGACGGAGCCGGAGTCTGACCAGGTCGCCGAGGGCGACATCGTGGATGCCTTCGATCTGTACGACGAAGGGGGTCTCACCGACGACCACATGGACGAAGGTCTCGGAGCCGGAGATCTCCACAAAGGTGACCTCGCCCTCGACCCCGCTGGACGCCAGGCTGACGTCGGTGGCGCGCAGCCCGAACTGGTAGGCGCCGTCGTCCAGGTCGGCCAGGTGTGCGGAGACGTGCGTGGCCTGGAAGCCGGCCACCGTGACCTGGCCGCCCTCGAGCCGGCCCTTGAAGATGTTCATGGGCGGGTCGTTGATGATTGACGCCACCGTGGTGGTAGCCGGGTGTTCGTAGACCTCCTGCGGGGTGCCGGTCTGGAGGATGCGCCCCTCGTGCATGACCAGGACCACGTCGCCGAGCATCATCGCCTCGGCGGGTTCGGTGGTCGTGTAGATGACGATCGTGTCGCCCTGGTCCGAGAAGAGGGCCTTCAACTCGTCGCGCAGCTGCTCGCGCAGCTTGTAGTCCAGGTTGGCGAGTGGCTCGTCGAGCAGGAGGATGCCAGTATCCCGGGCCAGGGCGCGAGCCATTGCGACGCGCTGCTGCTGGCCGCCGGAAAGCTGGGAGGGCTTGCGCTTCTCGAAGTCCGCAAGCCCCACGCTCGCCAGGCTCTGCCGGACGCGTTGCTGGATCGCGTCCCGTGACAGCCCGGCCCGCTTGAGCGGGAAGGCCACGTTGCCGAACACGTTGAGATGCGGATAGTTGATGAACTGCTGGTAGACCATGGCAGTGTCGCGCCGCCACACGGGCGTCTTGAGGAAGTCTGCTCCTGCACGGGTCAGGGAGCCGGAGTCCACTTTCTGCAGGCCGGCCAAGGCCCGCAGCAGCGTCGTCTTCCCGGCCATGGTGCGGCCGATGACGGTGTGGAGGCGTCCCGGCTGGAAGGTCGCGGTCACGTTTTTGAGGTGGTCGACGCCGTCGACGGTCAGGCACAGATCAGAGGCGTTGAGGTTCATCGGACCGCTCCCGACAGGTTCCCTTTGGACAGGAGGCGCTCCACCCACAGGGCGAGCAGGATCAGCGGTGCCACGCCGAAGAGCGCGGCGGCGGACAGCGTCCACCACGGTGGAATGGAGGAGTTGAGGGCGACGACCGCCTGGGGCAGTGTCTGGACCTCGGTGAAGGTCAGCCGGAAGGCGAAGAAGAAGTCGTTCCAGCCGAACACGGCGCAGAACATCGCCGCCACGGTCAGTCCGGGCAGAGAGTTCGGCAGGATCGCCCGTACGAAGGTCTGGAACGGGGGGCAGCCGTCCAGCATCGCCATCTCGTCGATCTCCCGGGGGATGCCGTTGAAGAAGTCCACCATCACCCACACCGCGATAGGCAGCAGCAGCGCGACTGTCACGATGACCAGGCCCAGGATGCTGTCCAGGAGGCCGCCCCACTGCAGGAGGTAGAAGAACGGGATCACCAGGACGACCGGCGGCATGATCCGTTGGGAGACGAAGAAGAAGACGATGTCGCTGTTCTTGATGAAGCCGAGCTTGAACCGGTACCGGGACAGCGCGTAGGCGGCGAGAGACCCCAGGGCCAGGCTGATGGCGGACGCGGCGATGGTGATGATCGCGCTGTTGATGAAGGGATCGACCACATCGATTCCGCCGGCTCCGCCGAAGATGTTGCGCCACCCGGTGAGCGTGGGCTTGTACTGCACCCAGGGTATGTAGGTGGGACCGCCCTGGACGGCGTTGGCGCTCTTGAAGCTGGTCGTCATCGCCCAGAAGAACGGTCCGGCGACGAAGCATGCCCACAGTGCGATCACGGTGTACTTGAAGACGGGATAAAGGTGCGACCTCATGAGTCCCCCTTCAGCTTGAGGGCCCTGGTGAGCAGGGCGGCAACGGCCGTAAGCGTGGCGATCATGAGGACGAGGTAGGTCAGGGACATCGCCCCGCCGTAGCCGGTCTGCTGATCGCGGAGCCCCTGGATGTAGAGGTAATAGCCCGGGGTCTCCGTGGAGGACCCCGGCCCGCCGGATGTCAGTACGTAGACGCTGTCGGAGAGTTTGGACGCCTCGATCAGCCGGATGATGACCGCGGCGACCGAGACGGGTGCCATCAGCGGGAAGGTCACTTTCCAGAAGGTGCGCCAGGTGCTGGCGCCGTCGATCGCCGCGGCCATGAACGGTTCCTTGGGAAGGCTGAGCAACCCGGCCAACAGCAACAGGAACATGAAGGGGGTCCACTGCCAGACCTCGACGGTCATCAGCGCAACCAGCGCCGGGCCCGACTCGGTGAGCCAGGGAATTCTTGTCAGGCCCAGCATCCCCAGCAGGTCGTTCGCCGGCCCCAGGGACTCATGGAAGATCGTCTGCCAGATGGCGGCCATCACGACGGGCGTGGTCATCATGGGGACGAGAAAGAGCACCCGCCACAGTCTGCGGCCGCGTGCCTCGCGCCAGACCAGCAGGGCCATACCGAACCCGATGACGTACTGGATCAGGACCGTGCCGCCCGCGAGCAGGATCAGCCGGGTGATGGATTCCCAGAAGCGGCTGTCATGCAGCATCGCCGTGTAGTTGGCGCCTCCGATGAAGTCCATCTGAGGGTTGCTGACGTTCCAGCCGGAGAAGCTGACGCGGATGGTGAACAGAAGCGGGAAAATGATGATCAGAAAGAGGGTGAGCAGTCCCGGCAACAGGAACATGCTCTTGTGCCGGCGCAGGCCGTCCATGGTTCTCCTTGCGGAAGGGGGCGGAAGCCCCTGAGCGGCCGGCCGGTCCGGTCCGGCCACCCGGGGCGTCCTGCGGTGGATCAGGAGTTGTCCTCAAGCTCGACCACGTTGCGGTATGCGCTTTGGACCTTGTCCTTGCCGATCTGGTCGGTGATCTTGGACCAGTCCTTGGCCACGTCGTCCAGTGCCTTCTGGGGGGAGCTCTGTCCCGCCAGAGCCGCAGCGACGCCGTTGGCCAGCGCGGACATGTACTGGTTGACACCGGGAACGCGAAGGTCGAAGACGCGGTTGGTGCTCTTCTCCATGCCGGAGAGCGTGTGCACGTACGACTCGGCGACGTCCTTGTTCCAGCCCTGCTTCTCCCAGAACGCCGGGTCGAAGTGGGCGTTGCGGTAGGGGTTGACACCGAATCGGCCGATGGTCAGGTCGAGGGCGGTGTTGGCCTCGTTACCGAAGAAGCACAGGTAGTCGAAGGCCATCTGCTGGTGACGCGAGGCCTTGGCCACCGCTGACGTCCAGCCCCACGTGAAGTACGGCGCCTGGTTCGCCTTCTTGTCCCACGACTTCGTGGTGCGGTTGTAGACCTCGGTGGAGCCGGGCAGCGGCGCCGCCTGCACCTTGTTGCGGATCCTGCTGTCCGACTGCTGGGCCTGGATAAAAGCGTCGTCCCAGGAGTAGGACATCAGCGTCTGGCCGCCGCCGAAGGAGAAGATCTCGTCCCCCAGACCGAAGTTGGCGCCGCCGGGCGCCCAGGTCGACTTGGCCTTCACCATGTCTTCCAGGGCGCGGACGAAGCCCGGCGTGTTGATCAGCGGCTTCATCGTCTTGACGTCGAAGAAGACACCGCCCTTGACGTCCGGGTTCTTCACATACGGCGCCGCACGGCTGATGAACGCCGAGAAGGTCAGATCATCGCGCTTGGTCACCTCGGCACTGCCGTAGTTGGCCTTGCCGTCGCCATCAAAGTCCTTGCCGCTGAAGAACTTGGCGGTCTTCTGGTACTCATCCCACGTCCTGGGGACCCTAAGCTCCTTGCCCGTGGCCTTCTCGTACTCCGCCTGCCGCTTGGGATCCATCAGCACATCGGTGCGGACCTTGAGGTAGTGCCGGTCACCGTCCACCGGGTACTGCAGGACCTTCCCGTTCCAGGTCGCCACGTCCATGTAGGCCTTGGTGACGTCCTTCATGCCGGGGCTGTTCAGGTACGACTTCGGCACCGGGGCCAGGTACGGGGCCATGTCGCCTATCCACAGGGACGGGTAGAACATGACGTCGTACGCCGGCTGGCCCGCCTGGAGGGGCGTGAGGATCTTCTGATGCAGTTCGCCGAAGGGAACGTTGACCACTTCGACTTTCCCGCCGGTGATGTCCTCGAACTGCTTGGCGTGCAACTGGGTCGGCTCGCCGATGACGGGAACGGCATGGCTGATGATCTTCAGCGTCTGTCCGGAGTAGTCCTTGCGGCTGATCGACTCGTAACTGCAGGGGCCGGGGACATCCTTGACCGTGGTCGCCGGGTAGTCCTTGCCGTACTTCTTGTAGCTGATCTCCGAGCCGGACTTGAAGAGCGCTGCCTTGCCCTTGGGCTTTTGCTGTTCCTGGCTCTGGGCGGTGCACGCGGTGGCGGCCAGAGCCACGGCGACGGCAACCAGGGCTGTGTACGGTCTGCTGCGCATGGGGCTTCTCCTGCGGTGTCAGGGGATCAAGATCGCTCGGCCGCGTACGGCCCCGGTCTCCAGGTCATCGAGGGCCTGCCGGAAAGAGGCAAGGGGGTATCGCCGGGTGTGCAGGGTGACCTTGTCCTGGGCTGCCAGGACCATCAGCTCGGAGAGGTCGTTGTAGGACCCCACGAGGTTGCCAATGAAGTTGATCTCCGTGGAGATAACGTCGATCGTCGGCACGTGAAGGTGGCCGCCGTAGCCGATGACGTAGTAGTTGCCGTTGCGGCGCAGACAAGCCACACCCGTCTCGACGGCACCCCCCTCGCCAACGAAGTCCAGGACAACCTCCGCCCCGTGACCGCCGGTGAGGTGCTGAACGTGCTCGGCTTCGCTTCCGTCCGCGACCAGAGTGTGGTCGGCGCCCAGTTCCTTGGCCAGAGCCAGAGCCTCCGGGCTGCGATCGATGACGATCATCTCCACCGGCGACAGAGCCCGCAGCACCTGAATTCCGATGTGCCCGAGTCCGCCGGCGCCGATGACCACGGCCTTGTCGCCCGGCCGCAGCACACGGACAGCCTTGGCGACGGCGTGGTACGCCGTGAGCCCGGCGTCGGCCAGAGCTGCCACCGAGGCCGGCTCCAGGGACGGGGCGAGAGGCACGACCGAGCGGGCACTGGTCTTCAGGTACTCGGCATAGCCCCCGGCGGTGTCGATGCCAGGGAAGGCCGAGTTCATGCAGTGCACGTCGTCGCCGGCCCGGCAGGCACGGCAAAGACCGCAGGTCAGCAGCGGGTGCAGGATGACCGGGTCACCGACCTTGACGTTGGTGACGGCCTGCCCGACCTCCGCAACCCAGCCGGCGTTCTCGTGACCGATTGTGTACGGAAGGGCGACCCCGCTCTTCTCCTTCCACTGTCCTTCGAGGATGTGAAGATCGGTCCGGCAGACTCCGGCGCCCCCGATCTTCACGATCACATCCAGCGGACCGGTGATCTGCGGGTCCGGCACGTCCACGAGCTCAGGCGGCTCGCCGTACTCGATGACCTGCACGGCTTTCATAGAGGCTCCCTGTGAATCGGCGGGTGGTGCGCCGATTACACAGGCCGCCGTTCCCAGGCCGATGTCTCAGAATCCGCCCTCGAATGTCTCAATGTGAGACACGCCTTAGGTGTCACGCCGTCGAACTGGTCCAATCACTGAACCGAGGGATTGTGACGCGCGCAGTACGGGAGTGTTAATGCCCCGCCAACCAGCCAGAAGCTCACTGAGAGCAGCCAGAGACCTCTACCTGGAGGTCACCAAGGATCCAAGCGCCCGGCCGCTCGTGGTGGCCTCATGGCATCGCTCGATGGAATTCGAAGTGAAGCCGAGCAGCCTCGACGCTCCGTACCTGGACAACCCCGATCTGGATAGCCCCCTGGCAAGGGCGGCGCTGCCGATCCTGGACAGGCTGCACGAGCAGCTCGCCGACGACCCCGTCTCCACAATGATCACAGACCGCAACGGCGTGGTCCTCTCCCGGAAGGTCTCTCACCAGGGGCTGACGACGAACCTCAACCGCGTGCACCTCGCCCCGGGTCATGTGTTCGCCGAGCGCTACGTGGGCACCAACGGCATAGGAACCGCGCTGGCCAGCGGCCGCCCGGTCATGATCGCCGGAACGGAGCACTACGTCGAGGCGCTGCGGGACTTCCGATGCGCGGCCGTACCGATCCTGCATCCCACCCGGCGCACCCTGCTGGGAGCCTTCAACCTCACCACCATCCGTGAGGGCTCCGACGGCATGCTGATGGCCTTCGCTCGCTCGGTCGCGGCCCAGATCGAGGCCGAAATCGCGGCGATCACCTCACGACGCGAGCGAGCCCTTTTCCAGGACTACATGGAGGCGTGCTCCTCAACGCGCCCCGGCCCTGTGCTGGCCCTCAACCGTGACGTCGTCATGATGAACGAGCAACTCAGTGCCGCCGTGACCGGGCCCGATCACTACGCGCTGCTCGACCACGCCCGTGAGATCGCCAGCCACTCCCGGCTGGAGGGGACCCGCAGCATCGCCCTGCCCTCGGGGCGGGTCGCCGAACTCAAGATCAGTCGCTGCCGGCGCGAGGACAACGACGCAGGCGCCGTCTTCCGAGTCCGGCTGATCGGACGGCCCCAGCCCACACCTGCAATTTCCGCCGCACTCGCCCACTCCAACCTGGGACTGGTGGGCTCGTCCCCACACTGGCTGCGCGCGGTCGCCGACAGCGAAACCGCGTTCGTCGCCGGGACATGGCTCCATCTCCTGGGCGAAGCCGGCGTCGGCAAGAGGACACTAATCAAGGCCCTCCACCGGGCCCACGCCACCGGACGCCGACTGGAGATGACGGAAGCACCGCTGTCTGCTGCGCCAGCCGTCACCGAGCGCTGGCTGCGCGACATCGGACAGCTGCTTGTCATCCCGTCCAACGTGCTCGTCATCAGCGACGTGCACCTGCTGGGCGACCGACTGCGGCAGCAGCTGACAAACCTGCTGGTGCAGCTGAACGGCATCCCGATCGGGCAGCTGGTCATGACCAGCCAGCCGTCGATGGTCAGTGCCGACGACCAGCTCGACCAGCTCTGTGGTGCCTCGGTGGAGGTGCCTCCCCTGCGTCACCGCTTTGGGGACATCGAGTACCTGATGCGGTTCTTCCTGCGCAAGTACCGGCCGAGCGGCGAGTGCAGGTTCTCCCCGGATGCGCTGACCATGCTGCAGCACTGCCCCTGGCCCGAGAACGTCCGGCAGCTCGAGTCGGTGATCCGGGGCCTGGCGCGGCGGCCTTCGGGCCAGGTGATCCACGTGGAGGACCTTCCGCCGGAAAGTCGGGTGTCGTCGAACAAGGTCCTGACCACCATCGAAGCGCTGGAACGCGACGCCATTCTGCGTGGGTTGATGGCTCGCCACTCCAATGTCCAGCAGACCGCGCAGGACCTTGGGATCTCGCGCGCCACGATGTACCGCAAGATGCGCCGCTACGGGATCGTCCCATCCAGTCTGACGTGACGAGCCTTCCGGCACGCAGGCCGTGGCGTGCATGCCTGTCCAGACATCTCACGGCGCCAACGCGTCAAGCAGCGAGGTCCGCGGAAAGGCCCGCCGTTCGTCGAAGTGGACGCGGTGCCGGACGCAGTGGCGCAGCTGCTTCCCGCACGCCGCTCGACGCGCCTGCCTGGGCAACGCCACCGATGAGTCGTCGACTGCTCCACGACTGTGCCCCCTTCACAACAGATCACCGGGCAGCTAAAGGCTGGGGAGGGGCGCAGCACATCTTCATGGGTGCTCAGCTGGCAGCAGCGGCCGCCGGCTGTGCGGAGGCAGCGGCCTCTGCAACGTAGAAGACCGATGAGCCCTGCTTGGTGCGCTGGGCCAGGTTCTTGGCGACAAGGTTTTCGACGGTGGTCCGCACAACGGTGGTCTTGATGCTGCGGTTGGGGTGAGCCTGCGTGAGCGCCGCGGTGATCTCCGCGGTGGAACGGGGTTCCCTCGCCTGCTCCAGGTGGCCGCGCACCAGGTCGACCAGGCTGGGCTGCGCAGCCGCTGTGGCCGTGGTCTTGGATGCTTTCGCGGGCGAGGTCTTGGGAGTGGCCGTCTTCTTCGCGCTCTCAGCGGCCGCCTTCTTGGACTTGCTGCGCTGGGGTACGGCGGAGGCCTGCGGCGGCACGGTTGGCGCCGCGCCGGCTGAGCTCGAACCGGTGAGTGCCTGCTGAATGTTCACCAGGACGCCGTGGTCGTGCTGCAGAGTGCGCAGCCTTTCCTGCAACGCTTCGAGTTCTGCGCTGATACGGGCCCGCTCCTCAGCGTTGCGCTCGAGGTCGGCTGCGACCTGGGTGACGTACTGGGTAGCCAATTCGGTGGTGTGCAACTGGACTTCGGACATGGCGTAGGACCTTTCGGTAGTGTGCGCGAACGCTGACCCGCAGGATTGTCCGCCAAGGGCGGAGAAGGTGTGCCATCGGCGTTGACGGCTCACCCACAGCGCGCAACAACTGAGGCGGACAACAGGCTAGAGGTAGTGCGCACAGGACAATCACATGTTCTTGCCCGGTCATGCCTCACTTCCCATGCCAGTGCGAGCAGCCTACTGGCACGTGCCACATACGTCGTGGTGCACGCGTCGGTGTCACTGAACGCGGTCAGTGATCCACTTCTCCTTGCAGGCTGTGTTCCAATGCGGCAACTGCGGCTTACAGGACGGGTTTGCCGGTGAAGCCCCGTAATCCGCAGACACACAGGCGTACGAGAGTGATGCGGAGTCGATGCCGGGGCCGACGAGGGAGAAGTGCAGCCGCCGGACGTGAGGCAGGCGCCGGCTGCATGAGCGGGCAACGCTGGAGAGCGGCCGGAGGCCTGAACGGCGCCGAAGGCTTGCTGCGGCCGCCCAACGACTGCGGTGACGACTCGCATCCTTCGGCGTAGCCCGTTCGAGTCGTCCCGATCCGGAAGGAGCTGCGGGTGACGGTCCGGGGGCTCGGCGGAGAAGAGGGCGCGAGGGCGCCGAACGTCGCACAGATGGTGCCCTCGGCTCCTACACGCCAGCAGCCGACCGCATTCCTGTGACTGGACGCGTGGTGGGGGCCTGGCGGCGGCCGGGGAACACGGACTCGTGTTGTGCGATCTCCGCAGCTGACCCGCCTTGCCTCGGCGTGGGCAGGTGCACCGTAGCCGTCGAAGAGAGCCTCGATCAGGGATTGGCCCGGGCCGCTTCAGAGGGCGGGCACCCCGAAGCCCGGCCTTTCAAAGGACGTTGTCGGGGATGCAGCGTAACCATCCTGGCCTTGCACAGATGCGAGGAGCGCGCAGGGGCGCAAAAGCTCGACCGCTGGTGCGCCCGTCGCACGCCCTTCCATGGGCGTTGAGCGTTCTGGTCTCCTGGACAGGCTGTGCCAGGTCACGTTGGTGATCTACTGAGTTCGACGGGTGTCTGCCATGGGGGCTGGCGACAACGAGGGCCGCGTCTCTGTGAATGGCTTCTGGCATCAGTCGCGCACGGGTGAGAGGGGAGCCACTGTGAGCGCGACCGACTTCGACAAGGTTATTCCACCTCATCGCTGGCTGGAGCGTCGTGCTCGCCCGCGGCTGCGAACCCTGGCCGGCCATACGCTGCGCATGGACGCAGCCGAATTCTTAGGCGTCGCCGACGCGGATCCGGTGCGGTGGAGAATCGGGCGTCGAGTCTGGAACGGCCGCCTGCTTGACTGGACTCCCCGGCAGCCAGGCCGCTATCGCATCACAGCCACGACCGGATCCGGCCGCAGCCGGTCGGCGTGGTGTGACGTCGGCCTGCGAGCGAGTGATCTCGTCGAGCGAGCGGATGCTCTCAGCTACTACTTCTGCCTCGTCGTCCGCCGCGACTTCACCCTGCATTTCATCCCGCTCCTCGCAAAAGACCATGAGAGCGATGCCACACACACGCTCAGCAAGGAAGCAGAGGGCGGCCACCGCGCGTTCCGGGCACTCATGGCCAGCCAAGCGCAGGTCTATGGCCAGCAGGTGCTCCGCCGCATCCCTGCCCTGTGGCACCGCACGAAAAGAGTCCAGGACGGCATCTATGCAGTGTGGCCCAGTGGCCTCACCTACCTCGGCAGCGCACCCGACATCGCAGCGGCCGGAACCGTTCTCGCGGATGCCCTTGGCCAGATGAAGGACTCGGCTCAAGGCCGGGCCAGGCTCCTGCGCTCTGCGGAGGACGCCCTTGATGGGCTGAGCCCCGACAGGTACGCATACTCTGACGAGCCCGCTTTCCCCTCGGGTGGAGTGGGAGCCATCGAGCGTTTCGCTATGGCAGTTGTCAATCCGCTCACCGCAGGCCTGCTGGCGTTCAGTAAGGATGTCGGCCTGAGTAGGGCGCGGGGGATCATCACGTTCAGCGCCTCGACCGGGATGTTGAGCACCCGCCTTTTCGACACGCGGATCGGGTTGTGGCGGCAGTTGAGCACAGGGTTCGACTTCCCTGGGCGCGCAGATGCGCGAGCTGACGGCATGCCGGCGGATCGTTTCGGACGCGGCAGCTCGCGCGCCGGCGCGCTCGGCGGACTGCTCAACACGCAGGGAACCGGCTCCTTCACGGGGTCACGTCAGCAGTGGGCGATGGACGGCTATTCCGAGGAGGGAACGACCTGGGAGCCGGGCACCTATGGCGGGAGTCCTGGAGAGTTCGGATACCGGGAGACGAACGGCAATCCTGACGGGTACCCGGACAAGCCGGACTACTTCTGGCCGGATTCGAACTCGGGTGGTGAAACGCCCACGAACGAGGTCGATTTCGACGCTGCCGTCATATTCGGCAACACCGGGACCGATCCCGATGACGGTACGGACGGCGGCGGGGACGATCCCGATGCCGGTACGGACACTGGCGGGGGGGACGACCCCGACGCCGGTACTGATTCCGGCGGTGGAGACGACCCCGACGCCGGCAGTGATCCTGACGGTGGAGACGACCCCGTGGTCGATCCAGAGGCAGGCACGCCCGCGCCCGACGACTCGGGCGGCCATGGCGGCGGGTCCCTCGGATCCGCCGCCCCTGTCATCGTGACCCGTGGCGGCGGCTACACCGACCCCGGCGAAGGCCAGGGAAATACCGGCGGCGGCAGGACCACGATCACTCCAGGAGGGGGCTATACAGATCCTGACCGGGACGGAGTCCCGGATGGCATGGCGATATGGGGCGGGTACAACGCCCCGATCGGCCACGAGGTCGACCCGGTCTTCGACCCTCCACCCGGGGCGTTCCGATCCGCCGGGGCGGTCTCGTTGTCGAAGACCGTCACGGTCCATGCAGGGGTCCGGATCGAAGAGTACGCAGGAATGACTCCGGGCGGGATTGTCGCGGACGGCGTCTTCAGCACTGGAACGTCCGAACGGATGCCCGGTTCGCGAGGGCCGCGCCCGTAGCAAGGGGGCCCGATGCGCACGCTGTATCTCCATGCCTCTGCCGCCTACGTGGCGGTAACTATCAAGGGTTCCTCCCAGTACTACGTGCGTGCCAGCTGGGCAAATGATCTCAAACTGCTCGACGAGCCACCGGGACTGCCGAGAACCTCCGACAACTACTTCCAGAACGCGGCCCAGTACGTTGCAAATCCGCCCACCGCAGCCAACCCACTGGTCCTGCGCGCCGATGCCACTTGGTGGCGGCGGGCACGCGAGCGGGAACGGACCGTCTATGCCCTGGTCGAGTGGCGGAAGAGCCCCAACCAGCCGTGGGTGATGCTCGATACGCTGGAATACGTCGTCAACCACTCGCCACGCGCCAACGCGGGCCCCGACCAAGTCGCCATCGTCGACGCTGCGGGCAACCTGACCGCAGAGGTGTCGCTGGACGGCTCCGCCAGCGACGACCCCGACCAGAACGCCGCCCTCCACCCGGCGGGAACCCTTACCTACTCCTGGGCCGCGATCCAGACCCCCGCCGCACTCACCCCTCACGGGCCGGCCTGGACAGCAGCTCACGGACTTCGGCCAACTGCCACTCCCCTGTTCCTCGCAGCGGGGACAGCGATCCCGCCGAGCGACCGAGGCGTCTACGCCTTCCGCCTGACCGTCGATGACAACGAGGCGGCAACCCTGGGCACTCGAGCCGGTCAGTCCCTGACCAATACCTCCGACATGCGAGTCATGCTGGGCGCCCAGGCAGGACCGGGACTGACCGTGCTGTCCCCCACAAGCACGGCCCCGTACTTCGGCAACTTCGAAGACGGCGTGGACGTACCGGTCCACTTCACCGTGGATCCCGCGCTCGTACAGCAGAACGCCTACCACAACGGCTGGTTGGTGAGATGCACCATCACTCTCGCACTCGACTCACCTGTCTACCCGTCGGGCCGAAGCCAAGGTGAGACCGTATTCGAGGCCACAACAGCCGCCCGTACCGGACCAGTCGAAACCATCCACTGGAACGGACGAACCAACCGCGGCACGACCACCGGATGGAGGGCGGTCGGCGCGTTCACCGTCAAGCTGGAACTCCTCGACAGCACCGGCGCTCTCCCCGCCGGAATAGCAGGCAACGTCACGACCCAGAACCGCGCGATCGTCCTCGACGGCTTCCGGTGGAAGCTTCCGGTAGACGCCCCGTGGGCCCAAACCATCCTCAGTGGCGGGTTCGGAGAATCGGGTCACGCTGGAGGCCTGCAGACCCGCCTGCACACAGGGATAGACATCAGCGCAGTGGGACCGCCTGACATCGTGGCCGCACGGTCCGGCTTCTACCCTCCGGGCAATCCGAACGCCGATGGTGTCCACCGGATCGAACTCACCCACGCCCTGCCCGACCGGACTCACTACCTGCACGCCGACCAACTCGCCAACTACGCGCCGGGCGAACTCGTCCTCCAGGGAGCCAAGCTCGGCCGCATGTCCAACGTCTCACCGGGAAGCCTGGACGTGCATCTGCACTTCGAACACCGAGTACAGACGCCCACCGACCCGGGTCCCACGGTCCGCAACCCGCTGGGCATTGTCCCGCTGCGCGACGTCTACGCGCCCGAAATCGAAGGGGTGTTCGTGCGGCAGGCGCCTGCCGCGGGAGCTGCGGATATGTCCGCAGCCCACGACAACATCACGGGCATGGCCGATCTGGTCGTCCGGAGTCGCGACTACGCCCATCCGGACAGGCTCAACGTCGGCCCAGGCACCCTACTGAACGGACTACACCGCCTGGAGGTCCTCGAGCAGAACGCAGTCGCCGCCTGGCGCGGCATCCGACTCGACGCGATCCCCTCGCCGGGCGACGCCCAGCACGTAGCCGTCACCCACCTGCGGGACGTATTCGCCCTCCAGGCCAACAACCTGCAACCACCGCCCGTCTTCCCCCGCACTCGCGACAACCACTACCTGAACTACCTGCGCTGGAACACCGCCGGCTACCAGCAGCAGGGCGGCCCGCTGCGCCTCGAAATCTCCGTCGTCGACTTCAGCAACGCCCGCAGGAGAAGGACCGTGGTCATCGGCCCCGATGCGACCCTGCGGACCCCGCCTCCCACCCCGGCGACCACCAACGCGGCACCAGCCCCGTTCAGCTTCGACATCGAGGTCGTCAACCGCACCAACAACCTCAATGGAGCTCACACCATCAACGCCAGCGTGGCGAGCCCGGACGGATACCAGGTCCACACGTGCACCGACTGGATCAGCAATGACAACTGCCACGTCACCTTGGCGGGTGCCCCGCCCGGCTGGACCATATCGCCGGCGCGCACGGGCGCACTGTCCAACGGGGCGACACCCGCAAGCCCACAGGGCGGCGCTGCCCAGCCTCAGGTGGTCACCGTGACGATCGATCCGCACGGGCAGGCTCCTGCAGGCACCCACACCTTCGACATCGTCGTCTCCTCCCACGTCCTGCGGCAGGCAGGCAGCAGGATCCCCGTCACGGTAAGGGTGAACTGACGTGCCCAGTCACCTCTACTCCATCGACGCGGGACTGCTCGTACCGCAAGGCGTGGCTGCGATGGACGGCGTCCTCACCGTTGCCGACACGGGGCACAACCGGATCGCCTTCTACGACATCGCGGCCCTGCCCGCCGCCCAGCCGACGTATGCCGGCGGACCTGGCACAGATCCCGCCGTCGAAGGACTGCGACTACCGGGAGCCGTCACCTTCCTCGCACCCGACTCCCTCGCGGTAGCCGACACCTTCAACGGACACGTCGACCAGTACTCCGCCACCGCGGGCGGGTGGGTCTTCCAAGGAGCCATATCCCCAGGCTCCACGTTCGTGCCAGACGTCGCCGGCGAAGGCAACGCACTGTTCATCCTCGACGCACCGAACCGGCGCATCCAACGAGCAGCCCCCACCGGTGCAGTCACCACTCACCTCACCGACCCTCACTGGCTGGACCCGACAGCCCTCGCGATCGGCAGCGGCTACCTCTGGGTCGCCGATGCCGGCCGGCACCAGGTGTTCCGCTACGACAACACCTTCACGCGCACCGCCATCGGCGGCTACGGAAGTGCCCCCGGAAAGCTGCGCACCCCCCGAGGACTCGCCTTCGATACAGCCACAAATACCCTGTACGTCGCCGAGGCCGAAGGGGACCGCATCTCGGCCTTCGACACGACAGGCGCTCCCCGCGGGGGGATTCCCCTGCCCACCGGCTTCCATCAGCTGCACAAGCTCGCCCTCGACACAGGCCGGCTGTACGCGGCGGATGCCGGGGCCAACAGCATCCACGTCATCGACCTCACCAAGCCAGCAGACGCGCTGACGCTGCGCGAGGGTGTCCTCGATTTCGGGTCGGTCGGGATCGGCTACCGGCTCGGCCGCCCAATCACCATCCGCAACCAGGGAACCAGTCCCGCACTGGTCACCAGTGCGTCCGTCCAGGGCGCCGGGTTCACCCTTGCCGACACGCCGCCCTTGACAGTGCCGGCCGGCGCCGAGCGGCCCCTCCTCATCCGCTACACCCCGCCTTCACCAGGCCTGGCGGCCGGCCAGTTACGTGTGGAGACGAACTCGGCCAATACACCAACGCTCTTTGCAGATCTGCTCGGTGAGGGGCTGACAGTCGAGCCGATGGCCCTTGCCCTCGTTCTCGACCGATCCGGGAGCATGGCGGACTCATCCGGCTCCATGTCCAAGATCGAGCGACTGCGTTCCTCCTGCCAGCTCCTGATCGACCTGCTCTCGGCAAACGAACGCGACGAACTCGCTGTCGTCCCGTTTTCCACCACGGCCTCTACAGGCCTCCCCCGCTCTCCGCTCTCCCCAGCGACCGTCACCGCCGCAGCCAACGTCATCGCCGGGCTCGCCCCAGGAGGGCTGACGTCCATCGGCGACGGCCTGCAGAGAGCGTTCACGGAGCTCACGACAAGCACGCTGAGCCGGCGGAACATCATCGTCGTCACCGACGGGATCGAGAACACCGCACCCCTGATCGCAGACGTCCCCATCCCAGGCGGCAGCAGAATCTTCTCCATCGGCGTTGGCCTTCCCGAGTTCCTCGACACCGCCAAGCTCCAGGAACTCGCTGCCGGTACCAGCGGCTACTTCCAGATCACTGACGCGAACTACGCTCTGCTGCCCAAATTCTTCGTCCAGATCTTCAGTGACCTCGTCGGCCAGCAGATGCTCATCGACCCGACCATCCAGCTGTCACAGGGCGGCACCCGTGACATCACGACCGACGTCTCCAGCGGCGAACACACCCTCACAGCCGTACTCACCTGGGAGAACCCGGCAAGCAACTTCACCATCGAAATGATCACACCGGAGGGAGTCGTACTCGATGAGACCCGATGCAGCTGGGTCACACGTGGCGACCGCCACCTGGCGTGCTCGCTGTCGCCGAGGCCTGCCGGCCGCTGGACAATCAGAGTCCGCGCCTTGGCCACAACAGGCATCGAGAGCTGCGTGATCAGCGCACTTGCCCGTTCCGATCACCATTTCACATGGAACTTCGTAGCACCGCCGAGAGAGTCCACACAAGAGCCCCCACCCACGGTCGCCCCCTCCTCCGGACCAGATCTCTTCCCGCCCGCGCCCAGCTTCTTTACCCCGCCCAACGGTCTTCGAGTCGGCGACCGCGTTCGTCTGGAGATTCGCCCTGACCCCGGCGCTGTCATCCGAGGGGGGACGGTCGGGATCCGTCCCCCCGGAAGAAGCCTCTACGAACTGCGAAGCCGCTACGAGGGCATCGATCTCGACCGCGTAGACCGCATGCCAGAAACGGGGTGCAGGACTCCCGCGGCTTGGAGGCAAACGAGACTGATCCGCCGCTCCGGGTCCGCAGCAAGCGAGTTCACCCTCGACGGACCAGACGGTGTCTACGAAGGCCGCGTCCGGATCATGGCACTCACCGACGACGGCGAACGTCTACAAAGAGAACGAAGCTTCCAAATCCTCGTTGACCCCTGATCCACCACAGCTGCTCCCCGCAACGCGCCGAGATGATCCGCCGGCGCACACCATGGCGCCGGAGACTCTCGGCGGCTCCCTGCACTTGGGGAATGGATTCCACCGAGGACCGCCCCGGCATCAGGACCCGCGGGTGGTCGTAAGGTGGCGGGTTCTTTCTGCTGGGGTCCCCGCCAGGCTTTGGATGTCAGGGATTTAGGTGAGGAGGGCGACGATGGCCGCGGTCACCGCGGCAGCGAGGGTGATGACGGCGGCGAAAGCGGTGGCAGCGCGGCTGAGAGCGGTGGGGTAGGTGGCGCCGTCCATGCGGGCGATCGCGGCTGCGCCAGCAGCCGCCAGCAGTGCAATGACGATGACGAGCGCGGCAGCGAGGAGAACAACGACGACGGTCACGGCAAGCTCCCTTACACAGTGGGGTGTTGGCGTGATCGAAGGTCGCGGAAATCGTGTGCGCCGGGGTTCGCCGGGACAAAGATGAACACCGGCGGACACATCACGGCCCGGGGGGGCGCACGTGCGCGACGAGCAGCGCGGAGACAATCCGGCACTCACCGAACTGCGTAAGAGACTGGCTGGCGGACTGGCCCTGGCCCGGCTGAACCAGACGCAGCTCGCCGCCCGGGCGAGGCACTGCGCAGCAGGTGGACGCTCGCATTGTTACTGAGCCCGTCGGATGGCCAGGTGTACGGGCCGCTGCGAGTACATCCTCAAGGTCGTCGGCCGGCTGTCTCCGTCTAATCCAGATCCTGATCGCGGAGGAGTCGGCGGCCGAGGTCGTCGGCCCAGTCCTGGGCCCAGGCCATCAGCTCGTCGATGAGTTCGGGGGGCGCGCCGTATGCCTCGAGTTCGGCGTCATCGAGCCAGGCGACCGCGGTCAGCCGGGTCTGGAGAGACTCCAGGTCGAAGCGCTCGCGGGCATGGCGGCGGCCAAATTCTTCAAGGTCGGTCGTGGGCCATCGGCGCGAGGCGGCGAAAACGTCCAGGGCGTCGCGAGCCACGCCGCGCTCGGCCAGCGCGCGGACCTTCGTGCCGATCACGTCTTCCTCAGCGAGCACAGGTCCGTAGGCGCAGGAGGCGGTCGGCCGGGTGAACACTTCCTTCAGGACGTCCACCTCGCAGGTCTCCTGGGATCCGGAGCGGGTGTCGGTGACGTTGAGGCGTGCGGAGAGTGGGGCGACTTCGATCACTTCGAGCTGCCAGCCGCGTTTGGTGAGCCCGTCGGTGAGGGTGTGGACGATCTCGTCCATCGGTGCGGGGTTCTCGGTGGCGACGTCAAGGTCCTGGCTCGGGCGTGCGAGGAGTTCGTGGGCCTGGACGGCGTAGCCGCCGGTGATCACCAGGGGGTACGGGGAGCCGATGGCCAGGACGTCCGCCAGAAGGCGGGCGTGCAGCTCTGGAAGTCTCACGCGGCCGCCGGACCCTGGTGGGTACGCCGTCGCCGGGCCGGAGGCTGAGCGGGAGGTACGTCGGCCAGAGCCCTAAGCTCTGAAAACCGATCCTCCCATACACTGCGGACCGTGGTCGAGACCAGGGTTCGCAAGGTGGGCCACGACCCCAGGAGGATGTCACGGTTCAGGAGAACAGACAGGTCCTTGCGCATGCCCTCGGCCAGGACAGTGCGGTACAGGCTCATCCGCTGACGTTCGTTGGCGAGGTCGAAGACACGCAGCCCGGACCAGACCACGGTGGCGGGTGGTTCCACAACCCCCTGTGCCGGTCCGTGCAGCTCATCCAGCGAGTCCGGCAATCGTCGCCGAAACTTCTCCCGGTACAGCTCCAGATCCGTGCCGCCGGAGCCCCCTTCCACAACGGCACCAGCACCGGCAGAGGGCGGCGCGGGAACTGGGTACTGCGGTGTGGCGGGCATGCCCCAATTATGACGGCTATCGCCGGGTGCCGTGCGGCAACACCATGTTCCGGCTCGTGCCGCCCCACTTTCGGGGACTTGGCACACTTGCGACTGTCGTCCGGGTACGCGCGCCCCGGCGATAGGAATGCTAGGCAGCCTCTCACTTCTTGCACTGCCGGCCGCCTGGCGTACTCGCCGGTGAGCGGTATGTCGTCGGCGATGCCCTCGCATTGGTCAGCGGCTGCTGCGTGATCGGCGCCGTGTCCGTCGCGCGCATGGGCGCCAGCTTCAGGCGCACACCCGTAGTCGGCCGTCTCGCCAGCGCACTCGCCACGACGGGCGTCCGCGCGGCGCAGGAGCCCCAGCCGTGAACGCGGGAACTGGGTGCAGGCCGCTCGGCCGGGAATGAATGCTCCTGGTTGCCTTCCTCCGCTGGCTGCACTGGGATCCACGGTCCGAACTGGGACTCTCCCGGCGTACGGACCTGTCGGTGTCCACTCCAGCGAATCGCCAGCAGTTCAGGGCTCGCCCGAGCAGCGGCCGAACCGAGAGAAGGGAGCACCGGGCATGCACCACGGGACCGTCCTGAAGGTGCAGTGATCACGGCCCGGCCACATCGTGCTTGCCTCAGAATGCTGGCGCGCAGAATGGCCCCGACTGATCGGCTAGCTCTGGGGGGACCATGCACGTCCGAAGTGTCGTCTGCACGGCTCTGTTCGCTGTCTCCGTGGCAACGGCCGGATCCAGCAGCTCAAGCGGAGGTGAACCAGGGCAGCCTGTCAGCTCTGCAGTGTCTGCCCTGAGTGATGCTGCGGGGCGCCAGGCCTGCGTTGATGCCTGGGCCGAAGTCATTTTTGCCCATCCTCAGGACTGGAGTCCGGGGGAAGCCGAAACGCCCGAGGAGTGCCCGAGCAAGATCGGTAGCACGTGGGCGGACCTGTACATGCTGGGCAGGGACAAGGCCGAGGAGAAGCGGCTGTTGCTCCCGCCGATCGACGATGGGGCTTCGCTTGCGGCCGAGGAATCTCCATCCGAGACCGACCAGCCGTGAGCACCGTCTCGCGCTCTGCCATGGAGTTCGCCTTTGTGAGGTGTCGCGTTCGGCTTCGGCGCAGCTCTATCCGGCGCTGCAGCCCGCCGTACCCACGTCTTCGCGTGACCTCACTCCGTATCCGCTCATCGACCCGATCGCGCAGCGCAGCCTCGGCGGTGGCATCGGGATCGGCGGTGCGATACGGGGCGGCAAACAGTTCGACTGATCGCCGAGCGTGCATGGCTGACGGCGCTTGGGCCGCCCGTCCACGCGCCCGAAGTCGACCGCTCCGGGGGTAGAGGCACACGTCAAACGCAGCCTGGCCAGCCTCGCCATCGTCACCCTCGACCGACTCAATATCCTCCTATGCAAGCCGACCCAACGCCTCCCGTGCCAGCAGCACAGTAAGGAACGCGACATGCTCACGTGGACTCGCACGCTGCGCCAGGCCGGCATCACCGAGCCGACTCTGCTCGCCGCGTACGGCCAACAACGCGACTCTGTCCGGCGCTTCAAAACTGCGGAATTTTTGACCGTCCGGCTGCTGCTGCCCGCGCAACTGCACCCACCGATCATTGCCGCGGTCGCCTTCATGCACGAGACAGACCAGCGCATCGACACCGGTACTCCTGAAGAGCGCGGAAGAGCGTTGGAGAACTGGACCACAGCCACACGGGCGGCACTCGAGGGCACCACCGCTACCCACGCCACTCTCCGGGCACTCGGGGATGCGGCCACGCGCCACCCTCAGCTGAGGCAACGAGTTGCGGACTTCCTGCAGGGAGCGCACCACGAGATCAACTACGCCGGCTTCGACACCGAAGACGAACTGCAGTCCTACATCGACGCGTACTCGCTACCCGCCTTCATGCTCCTGGCCTGCCTGGTGGAGCAGAAGGACGCCGCTAAGACCGCTATCTACGTGCAGCGCTGCCGCGATCTTATCGAGGCGATGCAGCGCGTCGACTTCCTCGACGACCTTGCCGAGGACGCGGCGCACGGGCGGGTCGGCATCCCGGGCAGCGATCTGGCACGTCACGGACTGTCCGTCGAAGATCTCCGGGCCCCAACGAACGCTGTCCGGGCGCTGCTGGAGAAGCTGGTCCAGCAGCAGACGGAATTGGCGCATCTGCGGTTGTCCACCAGTAGGCAGCTGGTGGGACTGATGCCGCAGCAGACTCAGCCCTTCATCTCCGCGTTGCTACAGGTCCAGGAGCTCCGGTTGCGCGCCGTCAGCCGCAAGGGCGGCCGCCTGGCCGACGGCGGTGCGCACCCGTCCGCTCCGGCTCTGTTGGGCGTGCTGGCACGCCAGTACCGGGCCGCGAGGCAAACACGGTAGACATCAATCCGGGGGTCTTCCAAAGCAGCGCCTTCATGATCCCCGGAGTCTCACGAACACGGTTTCGCGGCGCATTTGGCTACCCGGTTCCGGGCCGGAAGCCCGTCGGCGGCCGCACTGATGGCGGCGCTCGTGGCGTTGCGGGAGCGGATACCGTCGGCCTGGCGTACTACAACCCGGTCGTCACGCGGGACTTCGAAAAGGGGCATGTCCGCTCCGGCCGCCTCGGCGACGCCCGGTCCCTCGTCGACAACCCTGACATCCTGTACACCCCGTCCAACCTGTGGGCTGCGGACCCCTCCTGGGCCGTCTACACCGACTACGACCTCTGGGGCACCAAGGCCTCTGGCCCCCTGCCCGCTTGTCGAGGCGCTGCTCGCGGACTGCGAGATCGAAGCCATCCGCCTGCCCTGGATCAGCGAGTGACGTGACGGGCGCCGCGGCAGGGAAGCCTTTTCGGTCACGGCACCAGCCGTCGGCGCATCTCGCGTGGGGCGCCGATGGGGAAGTATCACTTGGGTGGCAACACTTGACTCAGTTAAGGCAATTATTTAGCTTTAGCGGAGGCACTTGTGCCTTGAAACACCCCTACGAAAGGCACCCTCGGCCGTGACAGAGAACCGTTGGAACCACTTGACCGCTCCGCAGCTGCGCGACTTGGCGGAGCGTGACGCCGTCGTGCTGCTGCCGATCGGTTCCACCGAACAGCACGGCGAGCATCTGCCGACCGGTGTCGACGACTTCCTCGCGGCCGAGGTATGTCGCCGGGCGGCCGCAGCAGCAGCCCCCCTGCCGGTAGTGGTGGCACCGTCCGTGTGGAGCGGTTTGGCGGAACATCACATGCCGTTCGGCGGCACCCTGACCCTGTCCCTGCAGACACTTCACTCGCTTATGAAGGACGTGTGCAGATCGATCCTTCGGGCCGGGTTCACCCGCATCTTGATCGTCAACGGGCACGGAGGCAATGTCGCCGCGCTCAGCGCACTGGTGACCGAATTGACAGTCGAGCTCGGGGCACCGATCGCGCTCACGAGCTACTTCACCGCCGGGCGCGAGGTGATCAGAGAGACCCTTCAAACGCAAGCACACCTCATGCACGCCTGCGAGGGTGAAACGTCCATGATGCTGGCCGCCTTCCCGGAACTTGTCCGGACGGAGTTCCTCCCTCAGGCAGTGGGCCCCACCATCTCCTTGCAGTCCGAGGACACCTCGCCGGTGTACCGATCCGTCACCTTCGACACCATCACGTCTTCCGGCACCGCAGGTGACGCTCGAAGCGCCTCCGCTGAAAAGGGTGATCGCATGTTGAACGGTTGCGCCGAGGCCATCGCGGAGTTGCTCGCTAAGGGAATCTGGCCCGCCGGCAGTTGAACGGAGCGTGTGTCGATACCCTTACTCTCCCGACGCGACGTTGGAACGTAGGCGCCTTGAAGCCCTTCGTGAGGCAAGGCTGATTGGACCCCTTGGCGTTCGTGTAAGTGGTCTCGGCTTTCAGAGTTCTTCATGATTGTTTCGCGTTGGGCGATCTAGAGCAGCCGAGCCGTACCCGGCTGACCGCAGTGCCACGTCCGGCCGCCGTGCGATCGCATACTCAACCGCGGGATCAGCGGCTCCTCGAACCCCCACAGCCCGTCCGGAACAATCCACCTCCACGTCTCCGCCACACGCATGACTCAACGTCCCCCTCACCATGCAGGACGCGGTGGTAAGGCTCCGGGGCGGCGCTCGGGCCTGGCTCTGCTTCGAAGATGAAGCCGGTTTCTCGATGACGTCGCCCACCGCGCGAACCTGGGCCAGGCGCGGGCACACACCTGTCGTCCGGGTGCGGGGACGCTCCCAGCGCCGATTCTCCATTGCCGCTCTGGCCTGCTACAAACAGGGCGAGCGCTCACGCCTGGTCTATCGGCCCAAGCGGCACGTCGATCACAGCCGGGGCGGCAGACGCGACTACCGCGACCTGCTCATCGCCGCCCACCAGCAGCTCGGCGCCCCGATCGTGCTCGTCTGGGACAACCTGAACGTTCACAGAGATCGTCGGCTGCGGGAGTTCACCGACACCCACGACTGGATCACCTACTTCCTGCCGGCCCATGCCCCCCGACCTCAACCCCGTCGAGGGCATCTGGTCACTGCTGCGACGCAGCAGCCAGGCCAACACCGCCTTCACCGACCCCGGCCACCTCATGAGCGTGCTGCGGCACGGTCGCCGCCAGATCCAGTACCGCAGCAACCTCATCGACGGATGTCTCGCCGAAACCGGCCTCACCTTGACGACATCACGGCAACAACGTCAGTAGCAGGCGCGGGGCCGCGTTGAATGGCGTGCCGGCGGAGGGCAGCCGGAGTGGGCCGCCCGTAGGCGCGGGGAGCGCTATGGGGCCCGGGGTGAACCGGCTGTCTTGGGGATCACCCATGCAGGTGCAGGGCCACCCGGCCGTCGGCTGGTACACATCCGTGGGGCCAGACCGGCCCGCCGACGCGTGGACCCGCGACATTGCGCGCCCAACCCGGGTCCACGTCCACGGGACCACCCCCGCAGATGCGGGGACCACATCGCCGGACGCTTTCTGACCTACGCGCCGGTGGGATCACCCCCGCCTGCGCAGGGAACACATCCCCGCCTCCCAGACTTGGACCGCGCGCGGACCACCCCCGCCCGTGCGGGGACCAACGTCTCTGGCCTGGGCTGCGTAGTGCTGCTTCTTGTATGAGGCTGTTCTTCCTGGCTCATAGTGTCAGAAGCGGTGCCGCTCATGCCGGGAAAGGGCTTCGGCCCCGGGGGTCTGTAGTGTCCCGGCTCAGGTGTGGCCGGTGCTGCGATGGGCGGAGGAGGTAACGCCGGATTCGCGGTTGCACGTCGGCCTCGCCGACGAAGCGTGACAGAATCGCGCAGTGGGCGCCCGCGGCCTGCGGTGACGGGTGCGGCGGCGACCTGCAAGCGCAGCGGCCAAGCCTTGCATTGGTGGTCGTTCCGGGGTGGAGCGGACGCTGCCGATGACGGCAGCCAGCCCTTTCCTGTCGTGGTGCGGGCGGACCGGCGAGGTGACGGCAGCTCGGTACCCAGGCGCCGATGACCTTGTCGGTGCCTTGCGGGTCGTGATCACAATCCGGTTCGCATCAGGCCCGCTCGTACCGGCACGTGACGTTCTGCCACTGCGAATAGGATCCAATAGGGCCGATGCACGTGGGGCAGACAGATACAGGTCGTCACCGGTTGCCAGGTCCGTCTCGATCCGCGCGGCTCTCAACTCTGGATGGTTGTGTATGACTGCTGTCTCACCCGGCTTCGAACCCGCTCCCGCCCGGCTCATGCAGGATGCGTCCGGCTCGCGCGCTGCGCCGCAGCACCGGGATCTGTTTCTCCAGCCGCAGTACACCATTGATTTGCCGCCCTTGGACGAGGACGAGGACACATTCTCGCCTCCCCCTCAGCAACTCGCGCAGGGGCAGCGCAGATCAGCCCGGAGCCGCTGACCGTCATCTGCGCGTGAAAACCGTAACCAGCGAGCCATTCGGTGGCCGGGGCTGCTTCGCCGTGCGCGAGGGCTTCTGGGGTCAGCGAGGGCAGTGTCCTGATTGCCGTGCGCAGGGTTGGTGCGCTGGTGGATGCGACTGGCTGCTCTGCTTCACGCCGGTATGCGAGCTGTGCCGCCGTCCTTCGGAGTCTCGAAGTCGACCACGCATCGTCGGTTCATGATCTGGCCCCGGGCCGGAGTGTCAGGGCCGGCTGCACGCAGCGGTGCTCCACCGATGCGACGATGTGGGCCTGGTCGATGTTTCCCGTGCGGTCCTCAGTCGGCTCATGTCCGCGTTGAAGCAGGGGCGGGCAGGCAGGTCCGAGCCCGGTGGATCGAGGCAGACCGGGAACCGAATTGCACGTCTTGTCGGACGCGAACCAGCCCGCCTGGTCGTGGCCGCCTTTGCGGCAGGCGTCGACGACATCCAGGGACTGAGCCCCCGTGACCGCGGGTCTCCGCGAAGAACGACCCGCGCCGCGGCGGTACTTCAATCCCAGGCGCCTGCAGGCCGACAAGGTCGACGACATTCCCGACCTGAGCAAGCGATTGCGGGGCAAGCGCATCAGAGTCCACTGGCTCGCAAGAAGGCCGAGACCAGCGAACGACGAGTGCGTGTCGAACTCCAAGCCCGCAACTGCCTGACCCTCCTCGGGCTCGCCGCAGCCCTCCGCTACGAAAGCGCCTCCTAGAAATTGCTGCGCAGGGACACGGTCAGCCAGAAACCGCCATTGCCGTAGTCCGTCCTCGGACTTCCGGGTTCCCTGCCTGCCAATCCCTCAGGCCGCCGCGTGGGAACGAGCGCCGTCGACCGCCGCCTGGAACGACGAGGCTGCGAGGTCCTGGAACCCTGCGAGCCTCGGGACATGCGCCGACTTCGTCATCTCGGCGTGCAGAAACGTGAGGTCATCCGCAAGGCCGATCATGGCCAGTGCTGCCCTGAGGTAGGGCTCCTGGAAGTCGCTGCCGTGCCGAGGTGTGCCCGGGCCGTACGCCCCTCCACGGGCGGAGGCCACCACGACCTTCTTGCCCGACAACGGGCCCGCCCCGATGACGGGGTCGGCGATGAGCGGGGCGATCAGAATACGGTCAAACCACGCCTTGAATGTGGACGGTACCGAGAAGTTGTACATGGGCACTCCGAGGACGACTGTGTCGGCCGCGAGGAGCTCCTCGATCAGCGGCCAGGCAACCGCCCAGCTCTCCTTCTCATCCGCCGTGACCGCTGCGTCGCGGACCACCGCAAGATCACGGATGCCCTCCCGCTCGAGACGGTGCATGATCTCGATCTGCGCTTGGTCGATGTGCGGAACCGGTGCGGCAGCCAGGTCCCGGTGGACGTATATGCCATTCGGATTGGCGGTGCGCCATGCCTCAGCGAACGCACCCGAAATCTGACGGGAGACTGAGCTGCGCCGGGGGCTGGAGTCAATATGGAGCAATGTGGACATATCTACGACTTTCCTGAGGTCAAGGTGTGCACGGTTCGGAGACTCCATCAAACTCTCCGCAAGCCCCAGCGTCACGTAATCTGGAGTGACACTTTCTTACGATAAGCGTTAGCGAGGCTGATGGTGCTGGACGTGCGTCGACTGATCCTGCTGCGCGAGGTGGGGGCGCGCGGGTCCATTGCTGCTGCCGCGCAAGCTCTCAACTACACCCGCTCCGCGGTTTCCCAACAACTGTCGGCCCTGGAAGCCGAGACAGGTGCAGCCCTGGTGGACCGCAGCAGCAAGCGGGCAGGGCTCACGGCAGCAGGGCGCCTGCTGGCGGAACACGCTGAGCGGATCCTTGCCCAGCTGGAACTTGCCGAGGGGCAGTTGCGCCTCAGGGACGGCAAGGTCGCAGGGGAACTGCGTGTGGGAGTGCCGCTGCACGAAGGACCCGCCCTGGTGGTGCCGGCGGTGACTGAGCTACGGGACCTTCATCCAGAACTTCGCATCACCCTGCACGGCATTTCACCGTCCGACGGGCGGCAAGCCGTGCGGCTCGGTCAGCTCGATGCAGTTCTGGCTGCCCGCTACACGCAGGTGCCGGAGCCGCGAGTACTCGGGCTGCACGAAGAAGACTTGATCAGCGACCGCATTCGTCTCGCGATTTCGCCGGAACACCCTCTTGCCTGCAGCGGCAGTCGCCGACTCGCGGACTTCGCCAACGTGCCCTGGCTGCTGGACCCGGCTTCCGGCCTGGGGCGACTCGCTCTGCACGTTTGCGCAAGCGCAGATTTCGCCCCCGACGTTGTCTCAGACATCTCGGACATGCAGGCCGTGCTGGCCCTGGTCGAACTTGGCTGGGGCGTAGCTCTCGTCCCCGACCTGGTCCCGGACCGGCCGGGACATCCCATCGCACGCATCACTTTGGAGGGTGCAGAACTGAGCCGCCGAACCACCCTTGTCGTCCGCGAGGGCTCGATGGACAGCCCGCCGGTAGCAGTGCTGCTTCCCGCACTGCGGGAAGCAGCGGAAGAACTGCGTAACTCCCAAGCACACCCAAGCGAGTAAGGGCACGCCGCACAACTGCGCGACACATACCCATGCGGCTAGTGGGAGTGTTTTGGATCGATCTCCGCACCGGAGGCAAACCACCAGAGTTGGACTCAGCATGAGGGGGCTTCGTGAAGAAGCTGGGCTACGAAGCAGTGCCCAACGAGCTCGTGCACGGTCGGCCCTGGCTTGGTACCCGGGTAGCTCATTGCCGTGGGCATAATGGGGGGCTGGGCGCGTGAGTTGATCGTTGCGGAGTACCGGTCACCGGGCTTCGCCCGAGGTGGTCGCTGTACTCGTAGCTGAGGTAGGGCTGCTGTGACTCGAACAGCATCAGGTGCGTCTGACGGCTCGGCAGCAGCAGCGAGCTGCAGTAGTGGGGCGAAGCACAGGTTCGACTTCGCCGACCGGCTGCTAGCCACCCCTGGTGGCTGACGCTGTGGGGATCGCCTTTCACCCGCCGGAACCGGCCCAGCATTCCAGCGTCGCCGACACGAGGGTACGGCTGCCGCCGGACCTGCAACGCCTCACTGCAGTTGAGGCAATACTGCGCCAGCCGGAACCCGGCATCTGACCGATGGTCTACACGACATCGAGGATTACTGACGCAGTGTCGAACCATGAGCGGCATTCCGACGTAGTACCGATGCCACTCGTAGTCTTCAGAAGGGCCGGATGTTCGATCATGGGACGAAGGAAGAGAGACCGCAGACGCCTCTCCGTGGGAACGGCGCTAGGCGTGGCGCTCGCTACGGCAGCAGCGGTGGTCGCCACGGTTGTCTCGGCCGCGACGTCAAGCACGACGGCTTCCGGAGCCGCGACATCAAGCACGAAGGCCTTCGGAGCCGCGGTAGCACCCGCGAAGATCAGTAGCGTGGTTCCCGTGTCCTCAGCGCACAAGGTTTCCACGGTCTACAGCCTCAAAGTGAACGGAGTGTCCGTCCCAGTCAACGGCTACGCCGGGTACGACTATGCACAGTTCTCTATGACGTCCGGCCCAGCCACCGTTGTCGTGACCAAGCGAAACGGCGCGCAGGCCAGCAAGGCGCGTATCAGCCCGGTCAAGCAAGGCTACAAGGCGAAGCTGCAGGCCAATACTGCCACGTTCACAATTCGTCGCAGCGAGTACCTGATCATCGGAATCGACGGGCTGCGACGACTGGTGCTGTCCGCAGATCCAGCCGAGACTGACCGCCCGGCTTCCTCCGGCACCGGCATCTTCAACGTGACGAAGCCGCCCTACAGCGCAGACCCCAGCGGGGGTGCTGCCAGTACAACAGCTGTCCAGAAGGCACTGAACGCAGCCTCTGCCTATGGGTCGGTGGCGGGCCATTCACGCGGCACCGTCTATATCCCACGTGGCCTGTACCCCGTAGGCAACCTGGAGATCAAGAGCCACACGGCTGTGTACCTCGAGCCCGGGGCGGTTCTCAGGGTGGTTGCGGACAAGGCCCTCTACCGCATCGACGCGCATAAGGACTCGCAGAATCGGGACCTGACCTGGTGGATCCGTACCGCTTTCGGATCCAAGGACATCAAGATGTACGGACGCGGCACTCTCGACGGCAACGGAATGGCCGCTACCAAGGCGGGCTTCGGCATGAACGTCCTTGTGCCCATCGCTACCAGCAACTTCGCGCTGGACGGCCTCACCATCCGCGAGGGTGCTTCCTGGTCGGTCATCCCCACCCGCTCCGACAACCTGTCCTTCACCAACATGAAGGTCTTCAACCGCTTCGACATGGGCGAGAACGACGCCTTCGACGCCATCGAGTCTCAGAATGTCAGCGTGCGCCGGGGCATTGGCATCAGCCTGGACGACTCCTACAGCACCAAGACTTGGCCGAAGCAGGTCGGTATCACCAAGAACTGGCCGAGCGAGCCCGAGAAGATCAGCGACGTGACCTTCGACGATCTGCTGGCCTGGACATACTGCTTTGGATACAAGGTCGGCCAGGGCGTGGTTGGGGATCATGACCGGGTCACCTTCAAGAACAGCGTTGTGTACGATGCGGCCGTCGGCATCGGCATTCACCACAAGGCGGGCGCCGGCACCGCGCGGAGCATCACCTTCTCGAACATCGACATCGAGCAGTTGACTTTCAAGCTCGAGCGGCGCCAGACGTGGATCGCCTTCCTCATCGAAGACGCGTACAAGAACGGAGCCGGCCCGGTCACCGGTGTCCGCATCAGCCACGTCAACGTCCGCGCGAAGGGCTCAACACCTGGAGTGCTCGCCGGATTCAGCAATTCCTCGTCTATCAGCGACGCAGTCTTCGACTCGATCCGGATGCCGGGCGCCACCGCCTACGCGAAGACTCTCAAAGAAATGAACATCACGGACGTCAGATTCACCACCCAACCCGCCATCGTGGCAGCTCCGTGAACCTCGCGGCCCAGAAACCACCGAGATCGATGTGACGGCTCAGTCGCATGAGGACACGGCCGATCTGCAGCCTCGTGCGGAGGAACTGGTGGGCTTCTTGCCAACACGATGGTCTCAACCAAGCTGATCCTCATCCTGCGGGCTTATACGCAGACGCCTGGACGCAACTAGCGCGTGTCTCTTTGATGGGTTGGTCAGTTGATCGGATGTGTCCGTCCGATTAGTGATCACTGATGCGATGTGGAACCGGATCGAGCCGCTGATGCCGGCCGATCCGGTTCGTGGGCGGCGATGGGCCGACCACCGCCGCACCCTTGAGGCCATCGCGTGGAAGTAGCGAACCTGTTCGCCCTGGCGGGACCTTCCCGACGAGCTCGGTTCATTCCAAACCGCTCACAAACGCCTGATCAGGTGGGCCGTTGACGGTACCTGGGAGCGGATCCTCACCGCCGTTCTGGCCGCAGCGGACTCCGACGACGACATCGACTGGACCGTATCTGTGGCCTCCACCGTCGTTCGGGCCCACCAGCATGCCGCCGGCGCACGGAAAAAGGGGCCGTCGATCGCGCTGAGCCCGCCGACCATGCAGCCGGACGCTCACGCGGCGGGCTGAGCACCAAAGTCCACCTGGCCGCGGACGGTCGGGCCCGACCACTGGCATTCACCGTCACCGCAGGCCAGGCCGGGGACGCACCGGCCTTCGAGACGGTGATGGCCCGCATCCGTGTGCCCCGAAGCGGCCCGGGCAGGCGATCAGCAGCACCGTCACGAACGAGTGACGCTTCCCGCGCCAATGCCGCGAGTCGGCCGTCGTCTGCAGCCGCAGGTCAGCGGCCCGATCACCCGATGCTGACGAATGGGCGACTTGATCGTTCACTGGCATCAACCGGAGCTTCGTTGCGTACGGACCGGGCTGACCTCGCGTCGTCATACCGTCGCGACCTGCACTCTCACGCAATCACCAAGACTTTGAATCTGCCCTGCACACTGCCATGAAAGGAAATCAGCCCATGCGTCTAAAATTTGCCATCCCGCGTACGCTATTTAAACAGAATTATACCTATCTAAAGCAGGCTTTCCAGGAAGACACCGAGGGTCCGCCATGGGCGAACTTCAAGCCCTAAGAGAATCCCAAGGAGGAAGAATTGGCGAATACGGCATTCACGATCTACGAAGACGACGAAGAGGAAATCAGACCCACAGGGCCACCCGACCGCTCCAAAACGAGAACTGAATCCGATCAGGAGCCGAATCAAACCAAGTAGCCGAGTGCACAATATACCGAAACAGCTTCGCGAGAAGCTCCACCAAATCCTACTACCCCATTGGGGCTTGCACTGAAAGGATGGATTCATAGCGGGAACCGGCCTGGACCTCGACGCGCCAACGTCACCCTAACCAGCCGAAGTCAGTAGGTAGAGCCGCCCTGATGTCCTTGTCCAGGGCGGTAGTTGAGCGTTCGGTCTGGTGGGGGGACGTCACCGCGGATCGTGTCGGATGAACTGTGGGATCGACTTGAACCGCTGCTGCCGCAGCGTGAGCGCAGGTTCCTGTATCCGGGCCGCAAGGCATTGCCTGACCGAGAGGTGCTCTGCGGGATCCCCGCCGACTCAACGGCAGGAACACTCCTACCTTGCGCGACCCCGCAGACGGTGACCGCGTGAACATCCAGCTTCTGCTCGACACACTCGGCATCCAGGAAGACGCCGCCCGCGCCCTGGCCGACGACCTCCGCACACAGATCAATGAACTACAGGAACGGCTGCGGGAAGCGGAGACCCACCTCGAGCACCTGGCGATCACCCGGAGGACCGTCACCACCCTCAGCGAACGATTACCCCCACATCCTCGCCACCTTCAACAAGGCTACCGGCCCCCTCCGGGCCCGTGACGCCTGCGAACCCCTCGACCACGAACTGCTGCCGAAGAACATCGAAGGTACCTCCGCCAAGCTGAAACGCCTCGTCAAGCGCGATGTCCTCACCGAAGTCGATGCCGGCAGCTTCACCGGAAGAAGTAGCCATCCCGCGACCAGCAGCCCTGCCCCGGCTTCACCCGGAAATGGACATCAGCTCACGGACCGCCCCCAAGTTGCCTTTCTTGTCCGTTGTCAGGGACTGCCTCCGTGCAGAGTCAAGGCGCCTCGGCTTGTCCGACACCGGCGCTTCTGCTCGAGCGAGTGCGGAATCCTCAAGGGTCAACTTGGTGGGTGGCGGTCTGGGCAGCGTCCTGAGGCTCGCCGAACGCATCACCCGCGGCGGGTTCACGATCGAAGCGGCCTTCCGATCGCAGACCGAGTCCTTCCGACACCGCGAAGCTCCCACGGGAACCAGGTGCAAGGCGCCGGGCACGACCGCGAGGCGGGCACCCTGTATCCCGTTTTGCAGGGCGCGCCGAGAGCAGGCGGGATCGGCGTGATGCCTGCAGGCACCCAGGGACTCTGTGGAGCGCTTCTTTCCTCATTTGATGAGCCCCAGGGCCCGCAGTTCCTGGTGTAGGACGGGGATCAGAGCCTGCGCAAAGGACTCCGCCAGGTGGCTTTCGTCGCGGTAGGCGAACGTATCGCCCACGACAAGGGGACATCGTCCCTGCGGACGGCAGAGCCAGGGGCTCGGGTCTACTACGAAGGCTTTGGCGCGGCGAGCCGCCCGCCGGCTCGCCTCCCTGAGCATCGGGTCCTTGACTGCGTCATTCTGGTCTTGTTCGCAGGTCGGCAAGTCCAAGGGATAGCTGGATGCGCATTCGACTGCGTCGCTGCTTGGCCATGGGGTGTCGAGCATGACGGCCAGGTGTCCGGATGCACCGGCCAGTTGCTGGTAGACACGCTCGTACCCCGCCTGCCATTGCCGCCGGGGACTCTTCATGCGGTGCACCGGGGTGGCCGCTTCGGACGAGGAGGCCACAACCAGCAGGGGTTGCAGCTTCTTGATCCGGTTCAGTGCGTCCTTCCGCCAGGAGTCGCACGCCTCGTAGGGCCGGTTCTGATTGACGATCATCACGTCGGCGGTCTTGCAGGATGCCTTCGTCAGCGACACCAGCTTCCACCCGTTCCGGCGGCTGATCTGGTCCAGGGCCGGGAACCACTGCGCGGCGTGGGAGTCACCGAAGAGGACGATTACCTTGTCGGAGGCCGTGTCACCGTAGACGCAGTCCGGCGAGCGGGTGGCGGCGTAGCTGACGTGGCAGCTGTCCCGGTAGAGGGCGGACCGCTGTCTCTTGATGTCCGTGAGCCCCGGTGACAGGTTGCGGGGCAGGCTCGTCGCGGCCTCGGTGAGGAGGTCAGCAAGGTGTTCTTGGGGGTTGCTCGCCGAGGCGAGGGATCGACCCAGTTGCGGTGCGCGGGCGGTCGAGCTGATCTGCGGCGGGACAAATGCCGCGATGAGGGAGGCTGCAGTGACCGTCGCCGACAGGCTGACGCCGAAGGTCAGAGCGGCCGTGGGTCTGTCGCGCAGGGAGGAGCGGAACCTGATCGGATCTTCAACGAGATGCAGGGTTACCCAGGCCAGCGCCAAAGCCACGACGGCAAGGATAAGAGAGAGCGTGGGCGTGGCGGTGCGTGCCAGGGCGGCAGGGCCGATCATCATCACTGGCCAGTGCCAGAGGTACCAGCCGTAGGAGAGGTTGCCCACCCGGGTGGCAGGACGCATAGCCAGGAGACGGGACGCGGCTGATGGGGATGCATTGCATCCGCCTGCGATCACGAGGACCGCTCCGGCAACGGGCAGCAGCGTGTAGTGGCCGGGGAACGGGGTCTTGTCGTCATACAGCAGTGCAGAGGCGAGGATGCCGGCCAGGCCGAGCCAGGTGCCCGTGGCGGAGAGGAGGCGCGGAAGATGCGCGAGCGCTCCGTGGCCGAATGCGAGCAGGCTTCCGGCGCCCAGTTCCCACAGTCGGGTATGCGGGCCGAAGTACGACCAGGACGCAGAGGTCTGTCCGGTCTGTACGGCAAGAGCGTAGGAGACCAGGCACAGTACGCCCAGCGGGAGAGCCTTGAGCCAGGTGCTGCGGCAGTACTTCCAGCTCATCAGCAGCAATACCGGCCACACGAAGTAGAACTGTTCCTCTACCGCCAACGACCAGAAATGCTGGAACGGCGAAGGGGTGGTCCCCTCGCTGAGGTAGTCGGTCGAGGAGGCTGCCAGGTCGATATTCACGAAGTACAGCGCGCTGGCCAGCGCATCGTGCATGAACTCGGCGTAGCGGAGCTTGGAGGCATAGAGCCAGCAACCGAGCATCGTAGTGAGGGCGACCAAGCTCGCCAGCGGCAGGATGCGTACCGCGCGCCGGGCATAGAAGCGCCGAAGCGAGATGGAGTGGGAGCTGCTGGCCTCTCTGATCAGGCCGCTTGTGATGAGAAAACCGGAGATGACAAAGAAGACGTCAACGCCGACATAGCCGCCGGCGAGGAACGGTGCCTCGGCGTGCGCCAGGACGACGAGCGTGACCGCCAGTCCGCGCAGTCCCTGGATGTCGCCTCGCAGTGCGGGTAGCGAAGGGGCGGGCCGCAAGTCGTGGTGCTTATCCGCTCGGGATGGCGCGGAGCCGGCTTGCAGTATCGGTCCCTGTTTCCGCTCGGCATATGCGTGCATGGGGGTGTGGATCACATGGAGGGCTGTCCGCTCGGTGGCAGGCGTCTCTGTGAACTCGGTCATACGTGTGTAATGCGGCAACCGTGGCCCGGTGCTGCGGCGGAGCTCCGCGAGGGCTGTAGTTGTGGGAGGGGAGCCAGTCGCGCTTCGACATCTGCGGGGATTTCCCGTGTGGGACGCTGATCAGGACTGCGAGGAGGTATCACGCTCGTCGCCCCTGCCGAGAACTGTCTGCAGAGCGGCTGGAGATCAGCCTGGAAATGACCTGGCCAGTACGCACAGTGTCAGCTCTTGGACTCTGACCGCCTGGGCACAGCAGCAGGCGCACGTGCGAAGGGCGTTGAGAGCCACCAAACGTGGGGAGGCACAACAGGTCGCGGCGACGGGCTGAGCCTGCAATGACCTTTGATGATCTCCCTCGATGGCATGGACAGAACTGCCATGTTTACCTGACCAGCGACAATCGAATCGCCACGGAGACTGCAGGTGGACTCTCTGATCACAGCGCCCTCGAGCGTGCCTTGGTGGTGCACTCCGGAGCAGGAGTTCGCCTGACTGTGGTCGACTTGCTCCCTGCCTCGAGCGGACCTTCGATCGAGGAGGGCAGCAGTTCGCCCCTCAGGACTGCAGTCATGAGCATCTCCTGTGACTCACATCACCGAGATCCTTCGTGTCGACCGGACAGGGCAGAATGTGGACGATTCCCTACGGGCCCGCATCAGATCAGGCGATCCGCAGGCCTATGCAGAACTGTTTCGTGCGAATGCGACGCCTGTCTACAGCTATGCGGCTCGCCTGACGGGCGATCGCAGTGCTGCGGAGGATGCCGTATCGCTCACCTTCCTGGAAGCCTGGCGACTACGCGAAAAGCTCCTCACCGACAGCGAACGGCGGGACCTCGTCTACGACGCTGACTGTGCTCACGATGGTGCCGCACCAGATGATGATCTTCGGCCCTGGCTCTTCGGCATTGCGACCAACGTGCTCCGCAACATGCAGCGATCCGCCCGACGGCACAACGCTGCCCTGGCCCGCTTGCCCGGCCGGCTCGCCGACCACGACACGGTGCCCGACTTCTCCGGCGAATTGGTCGGACGCATCGAGGATGCTGAACGCCTCGCAGCCGCGCGCGCGGCACTGGGGCAGCTCCGCAAGCGGGAACGTGAGGTCTTCGCTCTGTGTGTGTGGGCGGAGCTGAGCTACGCAGACGCCGCCGAAGCACTTGGGGTGCCGACGAGCACAGTGCGGTCCCGACTGTCGCGCGCGAGACAACGCCTGCGGCAGCTGGCGGAGCTGGAGTTGCAGCGGCGGGCAAGGGAGTTCAGCGCTTCCGGGAAAAGTCTGAGACGGCTGTGAGGCAGCGGACAGGAACAGGTTGGCCGCAACACACCGGCGGCCCGGTCGACACAGTCACAGGAGAGAAGTACCGATGAACCCCGCTGAGCGTGAAGAGCTGGCCAGGCTGTTGCCGTGCCCAGGGGAACCGGTCCTGCCGAACGACCGACTTCTCCAGCTAGAGGACCATCTGATGCAAGAGATCACCCGAGAGTCTGCTCCTGCAGTGCGCCCTGTGCGTCCGCGACGCAGGTTCGCGCTGATGGCTGTGCCCCTGGGCACCGCTGCTGTTCTTGGGGCCGTCCTCGTGTCCGGCGTGGGCTCAGGTCCCGAAAGTGCGGACAGGAACGAAGAAGCCGTGGACCTGCTGAACCGGATCGCCACGGTCGCTGCGGCCAAGGATGCGACGCCCGTCCGTGACGACCAGTACATCTATACACGGACCCAGGGAACCCAGAGGATTCTGGACAAGGGGAAGGACCTTTTCCAGCGATCGGACTGGCACGCCGTCGACGGCACTCGGGACGGTCTTGCCCAGATCAAGGTGCTCTCCGGCCCGTCCGGGAAAGGCACCACGGACATGCATCTGGACGTTGACCCGAACGCCACCACCTACAAGGAGCTGAAGTCTCTGCCTACCGACCCCTCCAAGCTGTACGACAGGGTGTGGGCCGAGACCGAGGGCCAGGGGCCGTCTCACGAGGAAGCAGCGCTCGAGAAGATCGGTTCGATGCTGCCAGGAGCGGCGCTCCTTCCCGATCTGGACGCGGCGCTCTACCGCGCTGCTGCCAGGATTCCGGGCGTGACGGTGGTGGACGCCGCGAAGGACGCGGCTGGGCGCCAGGGCATTGGCCTGGCCTTCGGCTCGGGTGACGACCGGGATGTCTGGGTCTTCGACCGGCAGAACCTGAAGTTCCTGGGTTCCGACGATGTTGCCTTGCTGGAGATCGACGCTGTCGACGAGCCTGGCAAGGCTCCGACCAACTGACCTCTCAGCCGCGGTAGGGCAGCCGCGGATCCCGTGGCCCGCTCTGAGCGGGACGTAGGGGTGCCGTGGGCAGGATGGGCAGTCTTCTCTGAGCAACCCGCCCCGTACAGGCCCTGGATCAAGTACGCGTTTGCGCATCCTCGGCGATTGCTACGCAATCACATGCGGCCCGTTTGCTGGGGAGTTGTGGTCGGGCCGGCCACAACTCTGCCCCTGCAGTGGGGGGTCGTACTGAGCTTTCCGTTGGGTTGTCGGGGCTGACACTGCGTGATCCCTGCGGTATGTCGTGGCAATGAGATGCCGCAGGGTGCTGGTCTCACGTCGCAAGGTCAGGCCGCGGCCGCGCGGGAACGGGTGCGCATGCTCGCAGCCGATGAGTTTGCGCGGAGTGAGGGGAACACGGTGATCGCGAAGGATCTGCGGGTCAGCGTGCGGTCCGTGGAGCAGCCCAAGCCCCACACCCTTTGCGGGACAGCCCTTAGCGAGCCCGTACACGCTTGGCCGTTGACGCCGCTTCCGAAGTGTGGGCACGGTCGGGCTTGACAGCCTGCCGTGCGCCACCACCCTGGGCCGCCTGCTGTCCCGTATCGATGGCGACGCCTTCGACGACGCCACCGGGGCATGGCTCGCCCGACACACGGCCGAACCTCCCGTCGACGACCAGCCGCTGACGAGACTGGCGACTGTACGCCGCAGCCGCCACGACGGGCAGGCTGCCGTCGTCCTGCACAAGCCTCGGTCGGAGATCTCTCCCGCCAGATCGCCGCGAAAAGCACCGGAATCCCCACTTTCGCAATGCTGCTGGGCCGACTCTCCTCCGCACGGTCTCGCCATCACCTCCGACGCTCTACACACCCAGACCTGTCATGCCGAGCAGATCACCGCCCAGGTCGGGACCGCCACGTCGTCGTCAAGGACATCCAGAACAAGCTCCACCGTCAACCGCGGCGACTGCCCTGGCGCGAGGTCCCGGTTCAGCACCGTGCCCGTGAACAGGCATACGGGCGGGGCGAGATACGTCGCTGGAAGGTCTCCACCGTCCAGCCGGGTCTGCTCTTCCCGCATGCCGTCCAGGCCCTTGAGATCAAGAGCTACCTAACGGACTACAAGACCGGGAAACGGACGTCAGGACCGTCTAGACGGTCACCAGCCTCACAGCCGAACAGGCGACTGGCCGAACTGATCCGCGGGTACTGGCAGGCCGAGGCCCTGCACCACGTGCGAGACGTGATCTTCGCCGCGTCTCGCGTCCGTATCGGTACCACACCCTACGCAAAGGCGATCCTCCGCAACCTCGACATCGGCCTCATGCGCCAGGCCGGCTAGACGAACATCGCCACCGCTAACGGTCACCACCGATCGCGAACCAGCCGCACTCTCCAGCCTGAGTGAATCACGGAGCAACGCCTGTTCATGGCCCAGATGTGGTCCGACGACGGGAGAGCGAGCAGCACGAGGGTGCCGCCGGTCGCCACGATCGGCCAGGTGAAGACGTTCCCGCCCACCGGCTCGCCGTTCGGGTCGACGACGTCCAGGAAGGACCAGTCGCGCGGCTGTGTCGCCCGGGCCGGCCACTCCTTCACGGCCGGGATCTGGGCGATGGAGAAGGCGGTGACGACGAGCGCGAACGGGGCGTAGGCGCGCACACCTTCGCGGCGCGGGTCCTCCCTCGTCGAGGACCTCTGCCGACCCACCACGAGGGCGGCGGAAGCCAGGGCAGGCCGGTGACTTGGACGGGTGTCACGGCGTGTGTGCCCCTCGCGCCGAAGGCGACCGGCACGGTGCTGGCGACGAGGGCGACGACGGCCGCGCGCACCGGGTCGAAGCCGAGGGCGACCAGCATCACCGATGCAGAAGCGCCCGCAAACCCAAGGATCAAGCCTGCCGCTCGATCTATGTGCTCGAACAACTAAAGTCCCGACGGTCATTCCCTGCGAATTCCTGTGGCGGCCGCCACACCTAATTCTCTGCAGTAGAACGGGACATCCGATGCGACGGATGCGGATCCGGCAGCCGAGGTAGACTAATATTGTTCGAGCAACATCTAGGAAGGAAGGGCGATGGCCATGGCACAGTCGACACCTCCGTCCGGGAGCCGGGAGTCCGTGCCTGTGCCGGGTGGTGCGACGTTGGTGTCCCTGCCTGCATCTGCGAGCGGGGGACGCATCAGTCACGCGATCTTCCGTGTGGCCCGAGTGCACCGCCTCATCACCGGTCAGCTCCTGCGCCATGTCGGGCTGTATCCGGGCCAGGAGCTGGTGATGATGCACCTGTGGGAGCGCGGCCCTCAGCGTCAGGTAGACCTCATTCGCCTGATCGACTCCGACGCCCCCACCATGACCCGCACCGTCCGGCGTCTCGAGCAGGCGGGTTTCGTCCGCCGCAGCTCCTCGGCCACCGACAAGCGTTCGGTCATCGTCGAGCCGACTGCCGCCAGCCAGGCCCTGCGCCGGGAGGTCGAGCAGCTCTGGGCCGAGCTCGAAGACATCACCCTCGGCGAACTTACTGCCGAGGAGCAGACCGGGACACTGCGCGCGCTGGAGCGGCTGGAGGACAACCTCACCTCATGGAACGCACCCGATGACTGAGGCGCAGGGACAGCACACAGGTCCTCAGCCGCTGAGGGCCTCCCCCCATCTCGAAAGTGCCTTTGAGGTGCTGGGCCGCAAATGGAACGCGGTCATCATCGATGTCCTGGCTCAACGGCCGGCCCGGTTCGGTGAGCTTCGTGCAGCGGTCGCCGGAATCAGCGACAGGATGCTCAGCGGGCGGCTGCGCGAGCTTGTCGATGCTGGGCTCGTCACCCACACCCGCCTGCCTCCCGGCCCCACCGCCTACGCCGTGACAGCCGACGGCAAGGCCCTCGCGCTGGCATTGGGCCAGGTATGCGCGTGGTCGCAGCGGCGCACCGCTATGCCCGCCTGCGCCGAGTCCGGCACCGGCCACTGACCCCTGCCGACCGGCAGTCGGTCGCCCGCGGCAGCAGCCCAGCGCCGGGCGTGTGGCGCCTTTTTGCGTGACCCACGCGGACCTAGTGTCAAACGATCACCGATGCCGCTGGCGAGGTTGCCCGGTTCCCCACCAGGAGGCGGATGATGCGATCGCGCTGGGATGTCAGCTGGCGAGCCTGCGCGCCGCTGTCGCCGACCTTGGTGGTCGGAGGGGTGGCGGGGCATCTGCTGGAGGCGGGCTGTGACTCGCAACCCGAACAAGCCCGGTGAGCTCGGGTCGACCCAGGTGAGGGAGGCGTCGCCGGAGGCCGCGAGGACATGGGCTCGACGCGCCGTGCCCTGCACGGCGCGACCTCGGTCTTCTGCGTCACCTCGGCATCTCACCACCAGCGGCCTGCCCTTGACGGTGCTGCGGCGGCCCGTGCTCCTGGTGGTGGTTGGACCGTGTCCTACGTGGCGAGGCGACAAGTCGTTTGTAGCAGGAGATGGCGGCGGCGAGTCAGACAAGGGCCAGTTGATTGCGGGGATTGTGTTCGTAGCGTGAGCTGAGCCGGCGGTAGCCGGACAGCCACGACACTTCGTGGATCCGCTGGCAGACCCGGCTTCGTTCCCGCCCGGCAGCCGACCTCCAACAGGTCATACCCGAGTGGAGGCCCAGCTCCTCAGTCAGGTCTCCATCGGATCCCGGCGTGCGGCAGGTAGAGGAATCCCGCACGACAACCCCGATTCTGCAGCGGCTTGCGACCCGGGTACCGGAAGTTCGCGCTGGGGCATCAGCAGTTCACGATGGCCCCAATGCTCCGACATCATCCACGGCGGCGACGGTCCCCACCCTCGGTCGAACGCTCAATTTCCTTACCGGACTTGGCACTCCACCTGATCCGTCGCATCTTCCTAGCCGCCCCAAAGAGAACAATGTCCGGGTGTTCAATCAGCGGTGCGAGGCGGGAGACTACGGTCGTTGATCGCCCTCTCGATGTTGCTGGCGACGGTGATGAAGGACTCGATTTCCTCTGAATCAAGGCCTCGTACGGAAATTTCCTCCAAAGCTGCCCACATGGCTGCGATGGGTTTCCTCATGTCGCGGCCCTTGTCCGTGAGCCTGACGATCATCGCCCGCCGGTCGTGTTCGGCTGGCTCACGCGTCAGCAACCCGGCATCCTGCATGCGACGAAGCGACTTTGAGACGGTCGAGTGGTCGAGACCGACGCTTGCGAGGAGCTCGGACTGGGTCTGCCCGTCCTTTTCGTACAGTTGCATCAACAGCAGCTCCTGACCCGGATGCAGATTCATGTCGCGCAACATGGAAGCCGCGTAGCCGCGATGCGCGCGTGCCAGCTGGAAGACGGCGTAGCTCAAGCGGCCTTCTTGGACCGTCGTGGGATAGCGGTTGGCGGACTCGCTCATTTTTTCCTCCTTGGGCGACAGTTGGGGAAGTCTGGGTGATCATTGCAGCCCCGACTCGTCACCACCGTAAAAGACTTCAGAGTCGGGGGCTCAGCGGGCGGGGCAGCATGTACATCCTCCGGGGATCAGTCCTGACTTGGGGCACCGTGTCGATCGTGAGGCCGCTTTTCCGCATTTCGGACCGCCGTGGGGGCGTCTGCGGCGGCCCGGCCAGTGGGTGGGGGCTATGGCCGCGGGCAGCGGATCTTCGCGCATGGGGCGCGAGTGGCAGGCAGGGCCTCTCTCAGGTGGTGAATCCGCCGTCCGCATTGAGAGTGGCTCCGGTGATGAACGCGGCGTCGGGGCTGGCCAGGTAGGCAATGAGGCCAGCGATCTCATCGGGGGTGCCGTAGCGTCCAAGGGGGGTGGCTGAGCGCATCACGGCGGCGGCGGGGCCGTCAGCGGGGTTGAGGTCAGTGTCGACGGCGCCGGGCTGTATCAGGTTGACGGTGATTTGCCGTGGTGCGAGATCTCGGGCCAGAGCCCGATTCAGGCCAGCGAGGGCGGCCTTGGTCATGACGTACCCGCTCTGACCTGCGAAGGGCGAGCGGTCGGCGAAGACGCTGCCGGTGATGATGACGCGTCCGCCTGGCGGCAGGTGTCTGGCGGCTTCCTGTGTGGCAACGAAGGTGCCACGGACGTTGACCTCATAGATTCGGTCCAGGTCGGACACGGTCATGCTTTCCAGCTGGGCGGCCGCACCGATTCCCGCGTTGTTGACCAGGATGTCCAAACCGCCAAAGGTGCGGGCGGTGGTGTTAACCGCTGACCGGACTTCTTCGGGGCTGCCATTGTCGGCGCGGAGGGCTAGGGCCCGGCCTCCGGCGGCGGTGATGGTCTTCACCACGCTCCGGGCAGCGTCCGGTGAGCGGGTGTAGGTCACGGCGACTGTTGCGCCCTGCTGTGCGAGTCGTGTGGCGACAGCGGCTCCGATGCCGCGTGACCCTCCGGTGACGAGAGCTACTTTGTCCTTGAATAACGTATCCATGATGTCAGTTCCTATTCTTGGGAAACACTGGCAACAGTGGTCAGGCGATGGCGTGGTGAAGAAGAGCTTGCGACGTTCATGTCCACCGTCGCCGGCCTGCTGGGCTGCACATGCTTCGGGACCACTGGGCATCGGCACCGGTGCCGGAACTCCCCCAGCACTTCGTTTCGGGCCCTGCGGTGTCGACCATCTCGCCCCCGGTGTCGACCACGGCGGCGACTTCCAGTGCCGGGGCCGGAGAACTGGGCGAGGATGAGAGCTTGCAGCGCGCCGCAGCGGATTTCGTCAGTTCGGACAGCAATGTTCAGACGCGCCGCTTCAGGGCTTCGCGCACCGCAGGAACAACCTCGGTGGCGAAGGCGCGGATCTGCTCCGCATGATCGCGCTCGGGCCAGATGACGAACCCGTTCATTCCGACAGTCGCCGCGAGTTCCACGATGGTTTCAGCCCACTGGGCGGCTGGCCCACGAAATGGACCGTCCGCTGCAGACTGGATGGTTCCGGCGATGTTGTAGACCTTACGGAGCATCGACGGGTCACGGCCTGCAGCTGCCGCGGCATCATTGACGCGCCCGACCGCCGCGGGCAGGGCATCGAGGCCGAGGTAGGCGTGGGACGGCAGCCAGCCATCGGCGCGGGCTCCGGTGAGCGCGAGCATGCGCGGGCCGTAGGAACCCAACCAGAGCCCCAGTCCGGGACTGGGGGCCGGACCCGGACGGACGCCGGCAAGAGAGTAGTGCTCGCCGCGGACCCGGACGCTGCGTTGTCCGCTCCACATGGCGCGGACGACGGTGATTGCTTCGTCGAGGGCATCGACGGCCCTCTTTGGTTCTTTATGCAGACCGCCCATAGCTTCGATGGCTTCCCAGAAGGCCCCAGCACCCAGGCCGAGCTGCACCCGAGACCCCGACAGCCTGTCCAGCGTCGCGGCGGCCTTGGCCAGTACGGCCGGAGGACGCAGGGGCAGCGAGGCGACCGTCGGAACCAGCGTGACGTTCTTGGTCCGGGCTGCCAGGAAGCTGAGCAGTGTCCAGGTGTCGTCGAACGATTCTTGGTAGGGGTGATCCTGGATGGTCAACAGGTCCAGGCCGAGACTGTCGATGAGCAGTGCGTGCTCACCAGAACGCCCCAGAGGGAAAGCGAGCGGGTCGACGTTCGCGCCGAACAGAACAGGAAGGGACATGACAGCCTCTCGAATGGTCAGGAGCCTGAGCGGGGCGGGTGCGGTCAGAGGCCGCACCCAAGACAGGAATGGGTACTTCATGTGCGGGCTGGCGACTTCCACATCCTCGAGGCGCCGCCCTCACGGCCGCCCTGTCCACCGCCGCCCTCACTGAACGCGCCGCCAGGGTCCGCCGAACCCTCGACGCGTGACCCCTTCCGGGCCCCTCACACGTGTGGAAACCGCAGGTCAGAGCGCCCTTAGCCGCTGCGCAGGGAGATCTCTTGTCCGGTGCGGCCCGAGAGCCGCAGACGTCAGCGCGGTGGGCCGAGGATGACTCCGCCGTACAATTCCGAGGCTTCTGTCAGCAGGGGCCCTGGGGGGTCGTGGAGAAGCGGCGGCCGCGAGCCCGCCACCGACGGAGGTTCCGGCCAGGAGAATCCGCTGGGGGCGATGCCCAGTTCGGCACCACGATCGGCGGTCCACGCGAAGCCAGCGTGCGCGTCCTCCACCGCCGTCGGGCCGGGGTGCTCGGAAGCCAGACGGTAGAACCAGGGACACCACGACGGCGTCGTGCTCCAAGGCCCAGTCCAGGATGTTCACGATACCGGTGAATCGGTCGCGATGATCATTCCGCCGCCGTGCAGGAAGTAGATCCCTGCCTTGGTGGCAGTGCCGCCCCGCGGCGTGAACACCGACGCTGCCGCCTCTGCGTCGTTCACCGAGACCATGCCGACGTCTGATCCAGGGAGCGCGTGGCCAGGATCTCCTCCATCGGCGCGGTGAAGGGTACGGCCCGTAGGGCGTCGATCATCTCGGCGGTGATCGTCGTCGGCAGCGGGCTCGCGTCCAGCAGGGCCCCCAGTTCGGGGTGGTACGTCGGACGGGCCTGGGTGTCGGTCGATGCAGTCATGGCAGTCTCCGCGGTGGGGCTACAACGACCACTTACGTGGCCGACCACGTAACCGTATCTTCGATAAGTGTGGTCGGCAACATAAATCGGATTTGGGCTCGATCGCGTGCCGCCGGGAAGGGTCAGCCTCCCTCCAGGGAGGGGCCGCACAACCGCCCCCTTGCCGGTCGGCCAGGTGCCACCGAGCGACCCCGCCCCCGCCGAGGGCGAGGTCCAACCCGAGCCGCTCGGGGGTGGTGCACCCTCGGTGCCGCGATCGACCCGAGGGCCGCTTGACAATATAGGTGGCCGACCACATAATCGGGGTCAAGCGTAAATGTGGCCAGCCACATAATTTTGGGAGACCTGTCATGACCTTCTCGCTATGGACTCCGACCACCGTCGGCACGCTCAACCTTCCTCACCGCCTTGCCATGGCCCCGATGACCCGGGATCGCTCCACCCCCGAGGGCGTGCCGACCGAACTGAACGCCGAGTACTACGCCCAGCGCGCCTCAATGGCCCTCATCGTCACCGAAGGCACCCAGCCCTCCGCCGACGGCCAGGGCTACCTCCTCACTCCCGGCATTCACAGCGACGAGCAGGTCGCCGGCTGGCGGAAGGTCACCGACGCCGTACACAGCGCAGGCGGACGCGTCGTCATCCAGCTCATGCACGTCGGGCGCATCTCGCACCCCTCCAACACCCCCCACGGACGCCAGCCCGTGGCACCTTCCGCAGTCCAGCCGGCGGGCATCATGTTCACCATGACCGGCCCTCAGGAGATGCCCGTTCCCCGGGCCCTGTCGACCGCAGAGGTCGCCGATGTGGTGCAGGAGTACCGGCAGGCGGCCGCCGCGGCCATCGCCGCCGGTGCCGACGGTGTCGAGATTCACGGCGCCAACGGCTACCTGGTTCACCAGTTCCTGTCGAGCAACGCGAACCTGCGCACGGATTCCTACGGTGGGACGGTCGACAACCACATCCGCTTCGCGGTCGAGGTGGCCACGGCTGTCGCTGACGAGATCGGCGCGGACCGCACCGGCTTCCGTATTTCTCCCGCGAACCCCTTCAACGACATCGAGGAAGAGAACACCGCCGAACTGTACGGAGCGCTCGTCGCAGCCCTGGCACCGTTGAACCTGGCCTATCTGCACGTCACGCACATCGGCGACGAGGCCTTGCTGCGCACCATCCGCAGCCAGTGGCCCACCAGCCTGATCGTCAACCGCGCAGGCGCCGACATCGAAGCACGTACCAAGGACCTCGAGGACGGCCTCGCCGACCTCATCACGGTCGGATCGATGGCACTGGCCAACCCCGACCTCGTCCAGCGCCTGCGCATCGGTGCGGCCCTCAACGAGCCGGACCCCACCTCGTTCTATGGAGGAGACGAGCGTGGATACACCGACTACCCGACACTCCCGGGCACCTGAGAGGGACGGCACCTCCCCCGACACGGCAGGGGCCCGCGCCCCGACGGGCCGTCTGAGCCACACCGTCTTTCTCCTGGCCCGAGCGCATCGGGCTGTCGCAGCCGGCATGCTGCGCGACCTCGGTCTGCATCCGGGGCAGGAGCTACTGATCATGCGACTCCTGGACGAAGACGGACAGAGTCAGTCAGATTTGCAGGAAGCTGTCGGCCTGGACCACTCCACCGTCTCCCGGTCCCTGCGCCGGATGGAGACGGCGGGTCTACTCGTCCGCGAACCCGCCGCACATGACAGGCGGGTGCAGCTTGTGCATCTCACCTCTCGAGGTCGTGCACTGCGACAGCCCCTACAGGCAATGTGGTCGCATCTGGAACAACTGTCTGTTCGTGCGCTGGATGACGACGCGATCACGTCCTTCATCTCGAGCGCCCTGGCGATCGAGTCAGCCCTCACCGAGCGTGACCGCTCGCACGATTAGCCAGGAACTGCCGCATGCTGCCGTACGGGAACCCCGCGCGGCAGCATGAGACTGCCAGCAATCCGGTCCTGGAACCTTGTAATGAAACAGCCGCTGGACCATGCTCCTCGTCGGCCGCGGGCGGCAACACGAAGCGCAAGGGCACCACTCATCGAATACAGGACTCGGGCCGGGCGTGCTGTTTCCCAAAAGCGCTCCTCTCAAGGCTGCGCTTCCACCTGGCAAGGGCACCACCCGGAGGGATTGGCAGGCATCCGCCGGGCGGCGCCCCTCGTCCCGTGCAACGTACGTACCGCAGGTCCGGTTCAGAAGCCCAGTACGGTGAAGCCCGGTCGAAGCCTCCACCTCAATGGCGAGCATGTCGGCCACCTCCTGGGCCACCCCCAGTGCCTCCCGGTGAGCCCCAAGCGACAGCCAAGCCGGGGCCCGCAATTCGCACGGAAGCGCCGCCACGACAGCGGCAGCAGGCAGCGCCGGAAACCCCACCCCTCTGGGATCCGACGAGATTCAGCGGGCCGTGCGCGTCTGGCGGCACCGCACAGGCCAGGTCACCCGGACGGTTCTGCGCTTGCATTTCGGCCCGTACCAGCATGCCCGCCGGTACAACGTCGAGGCCCCATCCGCCGGCAAGACGATGCGTCAGACGGTTAAGGGTGGCCTGGGGAGGAGGCGTACGTCTGCGTCGTGAGGGCGCCCCCGCCAGTACCTGGGACAACGGGCCGGTGGGCGAACGTTCCAGCGCGTCGCCACCCTCGCCGCTGGCGACGCGGCCAGGACGATCTCCCCGCCGCGCCAGGCAGGTCCCGACAAGCCTCATCCGCGACGAAGGCCCGGGATAGCGCGCAAGGCAGTCCCCAGAAGCCAAGCGTTGACGAACGCCCCGAGTACCGCCGCTGCCGGGTAGGTAAACGCCATGCTCTCAGGCAGCGCAAGAACCACGAGGCCCGCAGGCGCCGTCAGCAGGAGCGGGTACACCGCAGCGAAGCTGGCATCCGCGTGGGAAAGCACAGTGTGGTCGATGACGGCCCACAAAAGCACTACGGCGCAGACGGCCAGATACGCTCGAGACACCCAGTTCCCGATCATCGTCTCAAGCACGTTGCTGCGGTGGTGCACGGTGTTGGTGGTCATTGCCTTCTCTTTTCTCTTCAGGTTTCACCTCAGTAGACCGAATCCGAGCGTGACGCGGCATGAGCAGCACAACTCATTTTTCGAGGTCGAGAAAATGAGTACCTCAGAGATGAACCTTCAGGACTGCCAGCTCGTAATGGCGGCGCACCGCACCCGATCAAGAGAGCGGTGACCCGCCGCACCGTCTTTGCCCCACCCCGGTGGTGCGCAACTCGTTCACCCAGCGTTGATTCCAGTTCGCCAGCAGGGCGGCCAGCCAGCGGCAGCGCGCCCTGAGAGCAGGCGAGGCCCGCGGCTAGGACAGACAGCACAGGGAATCAACTCCCCCCGCATCTGCTCCGTCCGGTGCCACCGCTCTGACAGCTCACCGAAGAACCACGGGCCCAAGGGCCTACCGCATCGACAGGTTCTCTAGCGACGGTTGCAGCAGAAGGGGCGCAAGTACAGGAAACGCAGCTTGTTTGGGTCGCCAATGAGGCGAACTATCCCAACGGAGCATCGCGCCCTCGTTCTATGAGCAATACCCCTCGCGAAACCTGCCAATGAATTACTCTGTCTGCGATCCTGACGGTCTCCACTCGTGTCGGCTGCCCAGCGCACCGGCTGGCTCGCCCCTGGCACGGGTGGTGAATCGGCCGGGCACCAAGAGGATGGTTCCGCTGCCCCGCTAACCCCAGCTGCGGAGCCAGATTCGCACGGGGAGACTTCCATGGCACCAAGCAGCCGCAACGGCGTTATCGCCGACACCCTGGCCGCCGGACGCGACCAGGCGTTCGTCGGACGTCAAGCCGAACTCTCACTGTTCAAGGCAGCCCTGGCCGGAGACGCACGCGCGTTCCCTGTGCACTACCTGCACGGCCCCGGCGGCATCGGGAAATCGACGCTGCTGCGCCGCTTCGTTCGGGAAAGCCGCCAAGCTGGCCGTGAAGTCATCGAGGTCGACGGGCGAACAGTCCCGCCCACGCCCGAGGGCTTCCTGGAAGCAGCAGGGAAGGCCGTGAGTACCCCGGACGTCGTACTGCTCGTGGACACCTTCGAAAGGTGCCAGGGCCTGGAGGGCTGGCTGTGGGAACGATTCTTGCCGCGGCTGCCGGTCGGCGCGATCGTGGTCGTGGCTGGGCGGCTCGCCCCAGATCCCCGCTTGATCTCCGACCCTGGGTGGGACGGCCTGCTTCAGGTCACCTCATTGCGCAACCTCATACCCAGGGACGCTGCCGCCTTTCTCGCCACACGCGGCGTACCGCTTCACACACACGAGCAGTTGCTGTCGTTCACCGGCGGCAACCCCCTGGCGCTCACGCTAGCCGCCGCCTTGTCCATGAAGGACGCGACCACCACAACCAACTGGAAACCAAGCCAGGACGCCATCTCCACCATGCTGCCCCAGCTCATCGGGGACACACCGAGTCTGCGGCACCGTAAGGCTCTCGAGATCTGCGCACATGCGCACGTCACCTCCGAATCGCTGCTGCGGGCTCTCATGACTGACGACGCACCCGAGCTGTTCGCCTGGCTACGCGCCCAACCATTCGTGGAGACGACCGCCGCCGGCGTCTTCCCGCACGATGCCGTGCGGGAAGCGTTGGAGGCGGACTTGCGCTGGCGCGACCCGGAAGGCTTCGCCGCCATGCACGAGCAGATGCGGCACTACTTCCTCGCCCAGCTCCGTGCGGCACCCAAAACGAAGATGCTCCGGGCCACTGGCGCTCTGATCTACCTCTACCGCGCCGACCGTCGCATGTCCGAGTTCAACGACTGGCGGGAAGTCGGGCAGGTGGAAGAGCAGACGTACGACCCAACCATGCGCGAGAAGATCTTGGAGCTGGCAGTCGCAGCCGAGGGGGAGCAGTCCGCATCGATCGCCGCGTACTGGCTGGACCGCCAACCCGAAGCCTTCCACGTGTACCGCTCCACCCGCACCGCCGAAGTCGTGGCGTTCTTCGCATGGTTACGGCTGGAGCAGCCGGAGGGCACGGACATCGACCCCATCGTCTCGGCAGCGTGGCGGCACGCACGTGCCGCCGGGCCGCCGAGGCCCGGCGAACACCTGGGCCTGGCCCGCTTCTCCGTCTATCCCGAGGCATACCAATTGCCTTCGGCACCGATGACACACATGCAGTGGCGGGCCACTGGGGAGATGATCCGAGCCGACCGGCTCGCGTGGTCCCATGTCGTGATGCGGGACAACGGCAACTGGAACTCCCATCTGGGCGACATCAACATGGTGCCGGTCGACGAAACCCCCGAGGTCGCAGGCCACCGGTACGCACTGTTCTGCCATGACTGGCGCGCACAGCCCGCCGACCCGTGGCTGCAGGAGAAGACCGCCGCGATGCTGGCGGGTTCCTCCATGGAGCAGGCTCCGGTGTCAGGGTCTGGCGAAGTGGTTGTGCTGTCCCGCCCGGAGTTCGACGTGGCGGTCCGGGAAGCCCTGCGCACGCTCCGCGACACCGAAGCGCTCTCCAATAACCCTCTGACGCGGAGCCGCATCGTCCTCGAGAGCGATCGGGATCTGTCTCAGATTCTCGAGCAAGCGGCTGAGACGCTGCGGAACGAGCGGGGCGGCGAGAAGCGCCACCGGGCCGTGACCGTCACCCATTTCCGCGGGAGTCCCACACAGGAGGCCGCAGCAGAACGTCTTGGGCTGCCATACAGCACCTATCGCCGTCACCTTGCATCCGCAATCGAGCGCATAAGTGACTTGCTGTGGCACCACGAACTGCGCGGCGAAGCCCTTCCCTCGGCGACGACCTGACGAGGTGGCACCCGCCCGGATTCAGCGGTGTGCTTCGGCTCGGATTCGAAACCAAGCTGCCTCACCAGCTGTGCGGTCGGCGATGCCGAACCCGCCAGGGCGGCAGGACTACTCTGCCAATGCGGCCGGAACGGCAGCACGGTGTCGGTCATCGCCCGGTTTGACGCCCGTTCCATCCGCTGGGTCTGGCCCCGTTTCAAGAAGCGGGGCTCGGCGGGCCGCAGGGGTACTGCCACCGCGTTGCAGCGCCTTCGTGGAGTCGCTCAGCCTGGTGCGGAGGCGTGGTCGTCAGCAGTGCCACTCGGCCGGATCAGCCCTGTCTCATAGGCCAGGATTGTCGCCTGAACCCGGTCCCGCAGCTGCAGCTTCGCCAGAAGCGCATTGACATGGGATTTGACCGTGCCCGTCGTGACACCGAGCTGGATGCCGATCTCCGCGTTCGTCAGGCCGGAGGCGATCAGCATCAAGACTTCCCGCTCACGGGGGGTCAGGGCGCTGAGCTTGCCGGTCGTTCCAGGCGGAAGGGGCGCGCCGTTGGCGAAGGTGCTGATCAGCCGGCGCGTGATGGCGGGGGCCAGGATGCCTTCCCCCGCGGCTACCACGCGGATGGCTGTGAGCAGATCCTCTACCTCGGCGTCCTTGAGCAAGAACCCCGAGGACCCGGCGCGCAGCGCCTCGTACACGTAGACGTCGAGGTCGAATGTGGTGAGCACCAACACTTTCGGTGCGTTCTTCAGCGCAGTGATCAACCGGGTCGCCGTCAATCCATCCATGCCGGGCATCCGGATGTCCATCAGCACCACGTCCGGTGTGGTCCGCTCGGCTAGTGACACCGCGGCCGCCCCGTCACCGGCTTCACCGACCACAGACAGGTCGGGCTCGGCATCGATGACTGCGGCAAACCCCGCACGCACCACGGCCTGGTCGTCAACGACCATCACACGTATGGAGATCGTGGCACCTCCTCGGCAGGGACCGGCAGGTTCGCAACCGGCAGGGATATTCGCAGCGTACCGGCTTGGTCGGTGGCCATACGCCCGTCTGCGGCTTCGACTTGGATGCGCAGCCGCTCGGCGACGGGTCCTGCGACGGCCAGCGAGACGCCGGTCACCGTGATGTGCAACGTGCCAGGGCGCGACTTCAGCACGACGCGGGCGGGGTTGCGATCTCCGGCGCTGAGGGCTCCCTCCACGATGCGGTAAGCCGAGAGAGCCACCTGTGCCGGCAGCCCCTCGGCACAGGGCACGCCCTGCAGCGTCACTTTCCGTCCGGACACGCGCAAAGCACGGCACAAGCCGTCCAAATCGGCCAGGGTCGGCTGCGGGTGGTGGTGCCCGTCCGCAGGTGCGGTGTCGTGCAGGCTGCGCAGCAGTTCCCGCATCGCTGCCAGGGCGGACCGGGCTTGTGCAGCGACCTCGTCCGGGAGCCCGCTCTGGGCCAGTTCCACCATCCGGGCCGTCCGATGCAGCACCGACTCCTGCAGTCCTGTGGCGATCCGCGCACGTTCGGCCCCCGCGGCAACGTCCGCTTTCCGAACGGAGTCGGCGAAGGCGCCCTCCTCACGGGCCACGGCACGCAGGCGCCGTCTGCGGACCGCCAGACCCAGCGCCCACACCGCGGCCATTGCGAGGCCGATCCCGCTCGACACATCGATGGCGGTCCACACCACGATGGCCGGTGAAACGCGCTCATCCAGCAGTGCGCCGTCAACGGCGAAGGCGGCGGTCAGAGCGCAAGCCAGCCCGCCCGCCGCTGCCAGGGCCAAGGGCCACGTCCGTGCAGCACCGCGACCGTAAGCTCCGACCGCGTACACCGCCATAACTTCCGCCAGACCGGCCACTGGCAGCAGCGTCGTGGATGCTGTGGGCAGCGCGCCCCACGCAGCCGCTGCAGGCCAGGCCCACGTCGTCGCTGCCACCCACAACAACGCTGCCCTGGGCGCACGCCTGCGCCACCAGAGGGGCAGCGCGTGCACCGTCATCAGCAGCGCCAGTACCGAACCGACGGTGCGCGTCACCGGACGTGCCGCCCCGTTCTCCAAGGCAATGAGCACCACAAGCAGCGGAGTCGCTGCCGCGGTGAACACCAGTGCCGCGTCCGCCAGCCGTTGTTCCTTGAGGAAGTTCCTCCTCCGCGAGGGGCTTGCCGGACGTCGTGGACCGGTGGTGTCCGGTAGATGTGCCGTGACTCGCCACCCGCCGCCGGGGCCCGGGCCCGCGGTCAGGGTTCCGCCCACGGCCGCCGCACGCTCCCGCATGCCCGGCATGCCGCGCCCCGAGCCGAGGCGGTCGACCCTGCCCTCTGGCGGGAAACGGGGCGCATCGTTGTCCACGGTGAGTTCGAGTGTGCCGTCGACGCGCTTCACCCGGACGCAGACGGCAGCGTCCGGCGCATGCCGCAGCGCATTGGTGAGTGCCTCGCGCACGATACCGAAGGCGGCCTCAGCCGCCGGGCCGGCGAGGTCGGCCGCCAATTCGGTGGTGATGGGACGGCCCAGCCGTCCGAATCCGGCGACCAGCTCCTGGATGCGCCCGGACATCGGCCTCGGGTCCTGCCGCTGTCCGTCCCGCATCACAGCAACCAGCCGACCCAGTGCGGTCAGTGTCTCGCGCCCGGTGCGTTCTGCGAAGTCCAGCGCATCGGCGACCAGTTCGGGCCGACTCCCACCGAGCCGGCGCGCCGCGTCGACAGTGACCACAACGGAGGTCAGATGGTGGGCGCTCACGTCATGCAGCTCGCGTGCCAGTCGCTGGCGCTCCGTGTCGGCGGCCTGCCGAACGCCGTCCTCGGCGCGGGCAAGCCTTCCGTTCGCCGCCCACCGTCCGCCCAGCCACTGGCGGCGACCCTCCCCCAATCCCGTGCAGGCCACACACACCACTGCGGTGACGACGAAATCGTCCAGTGCAGAAGACAGCGAACCGACACGGACGGCATGCGGTGCCCACCCGCACAGAGTGGCACCAGCCGTAGCCAGCATCGAAGCCCGGCCGCCGCGCCGTACAGCAACGGAGTACAGCGCAATCAATATGCCAACCTCGAGGAGGAGATCCGGTACCACCAGGGCCCTGATCAGCGCCGCCCCCAGGGATCCGGCCAAAGCCCACATCGGTTCGTGCCGCCGCCACCCCAGCCCGCCCGTCTCCAGCACCAGAGCCGCCAGGACTCCGACGAGGGACACCAGACCCAGGGGCTCCTCGCCCGCCGTGGATGCACGCCACAGCACCATCACCTGGGTGACAGCGAGGACGATCGGCAGCAACCAGGTGCGTATCTTTTCCATGTCGCGCATCAGCGTAAAGTGACACGACCGAGCATGACGTCTGCCGCAAGGAGGAGGGGGATCTCCAACCCGGGTTAGACCCGCTGTTCCTGCCGTAGAGGGACGCTGCATCCAGGTCCTGGCGAAATGCTATGCGTCATGACAACGGCTCCCTTGCTTACGGCCCTGCCCTACCACCGCATGGCTCACTACACCGGCCGCCACCGCTGGTGGCGCCCCCTGCTCGGCACATCGTTGCTGATAGCCGGCTGGATGTTGCTTGTCCTGTTCCTCGACACCCTCGCCTACGGTGTGGGAAAGGCCGCGGGCTACACGGAACTGCCAGATGGAACCATCGACTTCGGGCCCGTCAGGGGCACCGTTTTGGACCTGGCCTACCTGGCTGTCGCCCTGCCGCTGATCCTTGTGGTCATACGGTCGACGGGCGGGCGTCCGGCCGGCACCGTTTCCTCGGTCATCGGGCGGTTGCGGTGGCTCTGGCTGACACGATGCGCACTGGTCGCGGTGCCTGCTGTCGCACTCCTGGCCCTAGCCGTGGTCTTCCTGCCAGGTATGGAGGGAGGCCCACAGGATGCACCTGACGTGTGGGTGGGATGGCAGCACTTCCTTCCGGCAATGGCCGTCCTGATGCTCTTCGTGCCACTGCAGGCAGCAGCCGAGGAGTACGCGTTCCGAGGCTGGCTCATGCAGGCGGTGGGCGGCTTCTTCCGCTCTCCATGGATCGCCGTGCTGCCGCAGGCCGCAGCCTTCGCTGCAGCCCACGGATGGGGAACGCAATGGGGCTTCGCCGATCTGCTCGTCTTCGGCGCCGTCGCCGGCTGGCTGACGATTCGCACTGGCGGACTGGAGGCAGCCATCGCCCTGCATGCACTGAACAACCTGTTGGCCTTCGGTCTGAGCGCGGCAGTCGTCGACGGGCTGTCGTCCGACGACACTGCGGCAGACGCTCCGTGGCAGTTGGCGGCCGTGGACACGGCGTTGGTCCTGGTCTACGCGAGCATCGTGCTCTGGCTCGCCCGCCGGTACCGGCCCATGAGCATCTCTCCCTCCGCAACTCTTCACGTTGAGTCACAAATGTTGGTGCCGGTCCTGGCGCAAGCGCCAGCGGCGGACGTCTTTGCCGCCCAACCGCTGGCCGGATCAACGGAGTCCACCCGAACGTCATCCTGACCTGATGCGCGAGGGCACGCTCGGCACCCCACCATCCTCCGGCTCAACGACCACGACAGGGACACCATGGTCCGCGCCAACGCCGCATCCTGCTCACCCGTCTCCTGATCGCCGGAAACCGACCTATCGCGCTTGGCACCTCTGCGAAGACCTCTGGACCGGACGGCCGCCCGCCGCAACGACTTCAGCGGTCCGCACCCACATCAATCGGCTGCTCACGGTTCTGGAACCATCCGGTGCCACCCGGACGCGGCACCGGATGCTCTCCAAACCACCGCTCGGCTACGCCCTTCTCGTCCCGGACGGGCCCGGGACACGGCACCGGTTCGAAGACCGTCGCGCACGGCCGCAGCATGCTGAGGGCAAGGACGGGTCGCGGCGGCGCCGGACGCCACTGGACAGGCTCTAGCCTCCTGGCGTTCTCCAGCCCTGGAGGACACAGCAGAGAACCCCATTCGCGGCACGCGAGATCGCACGGCTCAAGGAGACCCGGCTTGCCGACCAGGAACTGCACATCCATGCACAGATCATGTCGGGGCCACCGGACCGGCAGTCAGCGCCGCGCGGGACCTCACGGTGGAGGAGCCGCTGCGCGAGACCGGCTGGGCCCTGCTCATACGAGCATTGTGCTCGCACGGCCGGTCCGCCGTGGCAATGCAGCAGTACAACCGGGTCCGCCAACTCCCGCATGATGAACTAGGAGTACAGGAGGGTCCCCGATGCGTGACCTCAGGCAGGCAATCCAGCAGCACCACAGCTCGGTGCCAGGACGCTGCCGCCTCCGTCAGCCAGCCCCACACCCCTGCTCAGCGCGCGGATGCGACAGCAAGAAGGGGAAGCGAGCCGTCATCCGACGCCACCACCAGCCCCTGGTCTGCGGCAACAGCCAGCAAGACCGGAAATAACGAGGGCTGGCGGACGTAAACTGACCATGCGGTGCAGTTTCGAAGGGTCAAACCGCGCAGTTCAAGGGCTAAGGGGAAAGCATGGGCGCTCGCGGAGACCGTGCATTGGGAGACCTTCTGGAAGCCGCACGAGACCGCCTCTTTGTAGGCCGGACCGCGGAAATCGCCCTCTTCCGTGCCGCCTTGGCCGGCGAACCCGGGTCCTTCCCCGTCCACTGCCTGTACGGCCCAGGAGGCATAGGCAAGTCGACCCTGCTGCGCCGCTTTGCCCGTGAGGCCCGCCAAACTGGACGCACCGTCGTAGAGGTGGACGGCCGGACGATCGTCCCGACCCCCCAGGGGTTCGCAGCAGCCGCAGGCGAAGCGGTGAAAGAACCCGGAGCAGTCCTCCTGGTAGACACCTTCGAACGCTGCCAGGGCCTCGAAAGCTGGCTGCACGAAACTTTCCTGCCCGGACTGCACAAGCAGAGCGTGGTGGTGATCGCCGGACGTCGAGCGCCAGACGCCGGATGGACCTCTTCCCCAGGCTGGTGCGATCTACTGCAGGTCACCGGAGTACGCAATCTCTCCCCGACCGACGCCGCCGGCTTCCTTCATGCCCGTGGCGTCCAACCTGCGGCCCACCAGGCGCTGCTCTCCTTCACCGGAGGAAACCCACTGGCACTGGCACTGGCAGCAGCAGTGGCCATAAAGAACGACACTTCGAAGTCTGGCTGGAAGCCGACACACGACGTGATCTCCACACTGCTGCCGACACTCCTGGGGGACATCCCCAGCTCCGAACACCGCAGGGCGCTTGAGATCTGCGCCCATGCCAATGTGACGTCGGAGACACTGCTGCGGGCCGTCATGGGCGAAACAGCACCCGCGATGTTCGCCTGGCTGCGCGACCAGCCGTTCGTCGAGTCGACCGATACCGGACTGTTCCCGCACGACGCTGTCCGCGAGGCACTGGAGGCAGATCTCCGCTGGCGTGATCCCGACGGCTTCGCCGAAATGCACCGAACAGTTCACCAGTACCTGGTCGAGTGCGTACGCAGCGCGCCGGAAGCGGAGATGCTGCCCGCAACCAGTTCCCTGCTTTACCTCTATCGCCAGGAAGCCATGGCCAACTTCCGCAAGTGGCGCGAGGGCGGCCTCGTCTCGGACGACCCATATGAAGCAGCCGACCGCGACCGTGTACTGGAACTGGCCGAACTCGCGGAGGGCAAGGAATCCGCGTCCATCTGCCGGTTCTGGCTCGACCAGCAGCCCGGTGGATTCCGTGTCTACCGCTCCGCGGAGACCGGTGAGATCGTCGCGTTCTTCGGCTGGCTCACCCTGCAGGAGCCGCTGGGCATCGATATCGACCCCGCCGTCGCGACAGCGTGGGAGCATATGCGAGCCGCGGCACCGCTCAGGCCCGGCGAGCACATGGCGCTGGCACGATTCTGCGTACACCCGCCCGTCTACCAGCGCACCTCCGCACCCATGGATCTCATGCACTGGCGGGTACTCGGCGAGGTCTTCCGCGCCGAACGGCTCGCCTGGACCTTCGTGGTCATGCGTGACAACGGGTATTGGGACAACTACCTGCGCCACTTCGCCATGCCGCCCGCCGACGCGCGCCCACAGATCGGACTGCATGCCTACGCGCTGTTCGCTCACGATTGGCGGACGCAGCCAGTCGGTGCGTGGCTCGAAGCCAGGTCGAACGCAAGCCTGTCCCAGAGCCCAGGGGCCAGACTGCCGTCGCCTACACCGGAACGCGCTGAGCTGGTGGTTCTGTCCCGGCAGGAGTTCGACACTGCGGTCCGTGACGCCCTTCGCTCCATTCGGCGACCGGAGGCCCTGTCACAGAACCCACTCAACCGCAGCCGCCTGGTCGCCCAGGGCGGAGCAACACTTGCGGAACTGCTCGCCACAGCTATCGATGCCCTCCGGGAGGGGCGGTCTGGTGAAAAGCATCGCCGTTGCCTGACAGCCACCTATCTTGCGGGGACACAGACCCAAGAAGCGGCAGCTGCCCGTCTCGACCTGCCGTTCAGTACCTACCGGCGACACCTCACCACCGGAATCGACCGTCTCACCGACTTGCTGTGGCGCAGCGAACTGCACGGAACCGTGCCCGCCCCGCTTAGCCAGCCCACACAACCGCACAGCGGTATCTCGGAGCAGTAGGCCCGAATGCCCCTGCGGCACGCCCGCCGTTGCCCCCGCAGCATCGCGGCTCCGCCTCGCCCGGTATGCGCCGCGCGCTCGGTGCCACCGGCCCTACCACCGACGTCAGCGTGAGGGAAGCAAGGAGCATCCGACCGCGCCCGCTGCAGGTGCCCCACCGACGGCCGTTGCGGCCCGGACTCGCCGAGGTCGGGCGGGCTCACGCCGGCAGCCAGGGGGACCGAGGCAGCGCATCGTCTTGCGCCGCGCTGGCAGGTGGTGTGAACCGCAGGTGCATCATGCGCGTTGGACTGATCGACGGACCGGTGCTCCTCGGAGCGGACTCGAAGACCAACTTCTCAACGGCCCTACCGGTTCGCCGCGCGGCGGGGATCAAGGGTCCCGTGACTCCTTGAAACCTCACGCTCACTGCATGCGCACCAGAGACCGCTTCTTTCAGCACATAACGAGGACTGAACCAACGTGGCCCTTCTCATTGACAACGAGTTCCGCAGCCGCCTACGGCTCTATCGCCTACGAGGGCTCCAGCCGTCGCAAGGGCGTGTGGAGTTCGGCGCTATTTGATCTCACTGGTTTCGCCGGCGGGCTCGTTGCGGCAGTACCGGACGGGTTTCGTGTCAAAACGGGCACCCTTCAGAGAGATGTCCGCTTGACGGTCGAACTGCTCGAAGCCGGCCCTCGATGCCTGGGAAGCCATCTAGGGTGTCGGCCTCTACGTCACGGACAGAAGGCTTGAGGACGCCTACGAAGGGGACGGGATCGTTCGTTCTACTTCCCGAGCCTGGCCTACCGCCTGAGGACATGTGCGAGCGGCCGACGAACGGCTCGAGAGCACGAATGGGCCTTCCGTGACGCCGAGTTCGGCGAGGACGAAGACAAAGAGGATGCCCAGGGCACAGACCACGCCGCGACGCTGCACTGGACCTGGACCTGGACCTGGACCTGGACCGATACACACCGGATCGTCCTCTGGCGTGCCACACCCCGGAAGCAGCAGATGTGCAAGCGGGACAACATCGAGATCAACCCTCCCGGGTCGCTGCTGCCAGTGCTCGAGTCCGACCCCGAGGACCTCAACGGCATCTTCGACAGCGCTGCTGACGCCACTTCGCCGTAGGGCCCCATCCACAGGCTTGGACCCGCCAAGTGAGCAACAACGTGGTCTGGGAAGTGAGCAGTGATCGCAGCCATGCTCAAGCCGTCGATACGTCGGAGGGCTGGTTTGCATGCATGTAGTGGTGTGCGGGGCGGGACCCGTGGGCTCCCTGGTCGCGCTGTTGCTAGCGGCCGAGGGGCACCAGGTGACCGTTCTGGACGGACGCTCCGAAAGTCCGGCGGTCAGGGGAGCGGCAGAGCGTCCTGACCGGCCGCGCGCAGTCAACGAGCCATACCTACTTCTGCCGCCGGAAGTGAAACGCCTGGTGACGCAGGAGCTGCCCGCAGCGGCGGCAGCTCTGGCCTCGGTTGGCGGCACGGTAGCCGAGAACGGGGATCTCGTCCTGCAACGCGGGGCAGCTGTGTCGGCGCTGTCTGCGGAGCTGCACAGCACGCAGGGCATAAGTATCCAGCGTGGCACCGCAGTCACGGAGTTGCTGACCGGCACCAATCGATCGCCCGGTACGCCGCATGTGCGGGGCGTTCTCACCAACAGCGGGGAGGCCGTCCTCGGCGATCTGATCGTCGATGCAGCTGGCCGCCATTCGGCAATGGTCAAAATGCTCGGCGAGATCGGTGCTCTAAGGCCACTGGAAGAATGGCAGGACAGCGGCTCACGGCTCTACACCCGCCACTTCCGCCCGGAGTCCGGCACGAACACCTGGCCCCGATGGTCCCTGCGCCACTTCGCGGGCATCCGCACCGCCGTTATCTCGGATGGCAGCGGCATGTGGTCCGTAGCGCTGGAGATCGACGACGCGGACACCGATCTGTACCCGCTGGCCGGACCATCCGCCTGGCACAGAGCCGCCCGGATGTATGAAGCGGCGCCTCCGCGTTGGGAGGGCATACCTTGGCCCGGCGTGTGGGTCACGCCGCGGGTGGAGAACTGCTACCGGCGGTTCGTGCTGAACGGCAGGCCGGTGGCATCCGGCACCGTCAGCATCGGCGACGCATGGGCGGCAACCGACCCGATCCTAGGGCTCGGACTGTCCATGGGAGTCCTGCAAGCGCTGTTCCTACGGGATGCCGCACGGTGGAGTGCCGACGTCGAAGACATTGCCATACAGGTGGACCGCCTCACTGAAACCAGCCTGACGCCCGTCTACGACCGTGTCACGCAGTGGGAGGATCGGCGCCGGGTGCGCGATAGTGCCGGGCCCGAACAGGCTTCTTCCACTGCAGACGCCGCAGATCTGGTTGACGACCTGGACGCCGGGCCGTCGATCAGTGCACGGAACCTTCTGACGCGCTTGGCCGCAGCAGAGACACGGGGCACGGTCACCACGCGTACAGGTCCCTCGCGTGCTGAACTCCTCAGGACCCTCACCAGCGCGACGGCGACCGTATGAGCATGCCGTCGCTAGTGAACTGCGGGCAGTCGACCCAACCGACTTGGACGTCAGCCCCTGCCACAGCCGATTCCCACGCTCCCGGTATCCGGAATGCGCGGAGAGACAGCCGCTGCCAGCCCCGACGCTGCGCCCTCCCCCGCCCACCGCACCCGCACGCCACAGGACTGGTTCACCCATGACGAACGAGCACCGAACCACCACCGCAGCAACCAGCACCACCGCACACGCCGGCCACGACAGCGAAACCTTCGTCCGCGCCATGTATCAGCACCACGGCACCCCCCTGCTTCGCTATGCGGCCCGCCTCCTCGAAGGCGACTGGCACAAGGCCGAGGACCTCCTCCAAGAAGCCACTGCCCGCGCCTGGAAACACCACAGCCCCACAGCAGACCCTGCGAGCCTCCGCCCGTGGATGTTCACCGTCGTACGCAATCTCGCGGTCGACCACCACCGCGCCCGTAGCATCCGCCCTCGCGAAACGCAGACGACCGACGACCTCGACCTCCCCATCGACGATGCCATCGACCAGATCCTCACCTCACAGGTCGTCCTCGATGCCCTTCACCAACTCACCCCTCAGCAACGCGAAATAATCACCCTCGCCTATTACCGCGGCTACACCACCGCGCAAAGCGCCGAGCATCTCGACATCCCGCCCGGCACCGTCAAATCGCGCACCTACTATGCTCTCCGAGCTCTGAAGACCGCCCTCCACGCCCGAGGAATCCTGCACCCCTGAGGCGTCAGCGCAGCCTCACGCGAAGCAAGCGAGTCCCTAGCGGTCTTCAGAACCGGCCCGACGCCAGACACCGATCGCTGCGAACCCCTTGCATCCAGCGATCGCGCAACCTCCACCGCTACAGGAGAATTCGAGCTGGCCTGGCAGAACGAACCGGCCCCGCCACCGCCGCCGAGCCACTTCCCCGCGCTGCGGACACTGCCCGCTCGTATCCCCCCGCAAGGCGCTCTCATCCATCTCAGCGGCCTCAGCGCCGAGATGCCTCGCCCGTTCGCGGCCCCGATCGCCGCCACCAACGCGGCAAAGTAGTCGATGGTCCGCTCTCTGGCGGCGAAACTCGGCGGCGAGGGGACCCGCATCTTCGAACTCGTCATCGGCCCCATCCGCACCCGGCCGTGTGCGGCAAATCGGCGCAGACAATGTCGGCTGGTTCAGGCGCATGCGGGCAGCCTCATCGGCGGAATCAGCCGTTTCACGGACACGCCCTGCAATGCCTGTTCACCCGCGGAGGCGGCATGAAGACCACACCATTGCGACAGGCCGGTCCCGGATGAAGAAGGAGATATCAATGCAAAGGGCCGACGGTTCAGCGGACCGTACACGTATTTCCCTCCCGGACTCCCTCGCGGCGGTCGCGGTACGCCCCGAAGAGCCCGGTTATGAACACGCACGACATACCTACCTCCATCGCGGTTCCCCCGCCGCCGTCCTGCAGGTGGGAAACGCGCAGGACATCGCAGCAGCCCTTGACCTTGCTCGCGACCGGCAGCTCCCGCTGTCCGTGCGCAGCGGCGGACACGGCATCAGCGGGCGCTCCACCAATGACGGCGGCATCGTCGTGGACCTCGCACGGCTGAACAGGGTCGAGGTGCTGAACTCCTCGTCCCGCCTGGTACGCGTGGAGGCCGGGGCACGATGGGGCAGCGTCGCTGCGGCGCTCGCGCCCTACAGCCTGGCGGTTTCCTCCGGTGATACCGGTGACGTCGGGGTCGGCGGGCTTGCCACGGCCGGCGGAATCGGGCTGCTGTCCCGACGTCACGGCCTGACAATCGACCACGTGCAGGCCGTCGAACTCGTATTGCACGACGGCACCCCCCTACGCGTCGACGCGGACAATCACCCGGATCTGTTCTGGGCCATGCGGGGTGCGGGCGCGAACTACGGCATTGCGACAGCCTTCGAATTCGAAGCAGAGGCCGTCGATGAGGTCCTCGCAGCCGTGACCCTCTTCGACGCATCCGACAGCACGGCGCTTTTGACACGGTGGGGAGCCGCCCTGGAAGCAGCACCCCGTCAGCTCACGAGTTTCCTGACGCTGTTCGCCGGCCGAAACGGCGGACGCCCGGTGGCACAGGCCATGAGCGTCTACGCGGGGACGAACATCGATGCGGCGACTGCCGCACTCACTCCGGTCCTGGCCGCCGGGCCAGTCCTAAACAACCGCGCCGCCCTCACTCAGTACCACGACCTGCTGCCCGCATCCCACGTCATCCACCGGGCCCAGCAGCCGCTGTCGGTGTCGCGGTCCGGGCTGCTCCAGCACATCACCACTCCGGTCGCCGAACTGCTCGGATCGGCCGTCGGCTCAGGTGCGGCAACGATGGTGCAGCTCCGATCGATCGGCGGAGCAGTCAACGACATGCCAACGACCAGCACGGCCTACCCTCATCGCACTCAGAACTTCGCACTCATGGCCGCCACTCTGCCCGTCCACGAGGCCATCCTGGACCGCCATTGGGATCAGGTGGAGCCAACACTCCACGGTCTGTACTCGAGCTTTGAGACACGCACCGGCCATGAGCAGCTTGAGGCAGCATTCCCGGGCGCAGTCCTGGAACGGCTGCGCATTCTCAAGGCGAAGTACGACCCCAACCAGGTCTTCTGCGGCAACTTCGCTATCCCGCCCGCCCCGTCACCTGCCAACCGGTAGACCGAAACCTGCAGCACGTCGTCCACCAGCCACCGGACGCCGACCGGCGATGCACTGCCCCCCGACCACGTTGCCGGTTCGAGATTCGAACCCTGAACGGTGCACGGCGTGACCGCGCCACCCGCCAAACTCTGCGCAGACCCTCTGCCTGGCCCACGGCCAGGTTCTGGAGGCCGACGTGGAGCCTGCCCCCGACCAGGGGTCTCAGAAGCTGCAATCCTCGACGCTCGGCAGGCTAATGCTGGCGCGCCTCCCTCGTTTCACAGGCAGCTGCAGCGGATGCCCGGGGCGCGCAGCGGGCCGGGCCGGTCATCAGGCGTCGGCGTCAAGCGCCGAGGATTTCAGCGAACCGCTGGGCGCTGATGTTGCCGCCCGAAATGACGATGCCAATCCGGCGCGGGATGGATTCGGTCCGTCGAGCCAGGAGGGCTGCCAGCGCAGTTGCCCCGCTCGGTTCGACGACAATCTTCATGCGCTCGTGGAAGAAGCGCATAGCGTCACGGATCTCGTCGTCGCTGACCAGGGCGATCTCGTCAACCAGCCGCTGGTTGATGGAGAAGGTGAGTTCGCCAGGGATATCGGCGGCCTGACCGTCGGCGATGGTGCGGGATACAGGAATGCGGACTCGATGGCCGGCTTCGAGGGATCGCTTGGTGTCGTCCCCGTCCTCGGGTTCGACACCGATCACCCGGATGGTCGGGGCGAGCCCCTTCGCAGCGGTACCACTGCCCGCGATCAGACCGCCACCGCCGACTGGCACCACGAGCGCGTCGAGGTCACCGACCTCCTCGATCAGCTCGAGCGCAGCGGTGCCCTGACCCGCGATCACATGCGGATGCTCATACGGCGGGATGAGCGCCAGGCCGCGTTCGGCAGCCAGGGCCTCCCCGATCGCCACCCGGTCGCCGGTATAGCGGTCGTACGTCACCACTTCCGCGCCATAGCCGACCGTCGCATCCACCTTGGAGCGCGGTGTGTCCTCCGGCATGAGGATCACTGCAGTCGTGCCGAGCTCCCGCGCTGCCAGGGCAACGGCCTGGGCATGATTCCCGGAGGAGTAGGCCGCGATTCCCTTGCGCAGCTGCTCCCGGGAAAGCCGCGAAGCGGCGTTGTACGCACCACGGAACTTGAACGCACCGATGCGCTGGAAGTTTTCGCACTTGACGAAGACCTCTGCACCGACCATCGCGTCCAGCGTGCGCGAGCGAAGTACGGGAGTCCGGTGTGCCACATCCTTGATCCGTGCGGCGGCATCGCGGACATCGTTCAGGGCCACCGGCGAAGTATCGGTCATGATCGTGCTCCATCCTGGTCGGTACCGTCTTCGCCGTGCACAGTCCTGGCCCTGGCGAGGTAGTTGTAAGCAGAAGCCCGGGAAATGCCGAGGCGTTCCGCGACCTGCTGGGCTGCGCCCCGGACTGCGAACACACCCCGCTCGTCGAGGTTTTGGAACAGCTCGAGCCGTTCAGTGCGGCTCAGCTCGGGCCAGGGCTTGCTCTGCCGCAGCTGATGCGCATCGACGATCGAGTCCACGACGGAGTCGATGTCGTTGGCGAAGGTGGTCGTCGGCACCGCGCCACCGCTGGTAACTCCAGCAAGCTCACCGATGAGAGCGTGCGCCTGGTTGAGGGCAGTGATGTCAAGGTTGAGGCACAGTGCCCCGAAAACGGTGCCGGATGAGTCGCGGAGAATCATGCTGGACGACTTCACCAGCTTCCCGGTCCCGGTGCGGGTGAGGTAGTTCAGCTCATTGGCTGCGTCGTCGCCCCGCGCGAGGATGCCCATGCCGATCTCGCTCATCGCCCCACCCACGCCACGCCCCGTCACCGAGCCTGCAATGGCGACGACGGACTTCTCCGGCCGGCGAAAGTCGTGAACGACGGCTTCGCACGATGCCCCGAGGGTCGCTGCGATGCCGTCGACGACCGATGCCAGCGCCGCGATGATCGCGTCCTGCTCCTCAGCCGACATCAGCAGATCCTGGTGCCTGCACCCGGGCGAGCGCTTCGATCTCGACGCGGCCACCGTACGGCAACGCTGCCGCCCCGACGCAGCTGCGTGCAGGGCGCGGTTCGGCGAAGAAGTCGGCGTAGGCGAAATTCAGGCGGTCGCGGTCTGCCATGTCGGTCAGATAGGCCACGACCTTCACCACGTCACCGCGGGTAGCACCAGTTGACTTCAGTGCGTCGTCGAGGTTTGTGAGAGCTTGTGCGCACTCCGCTTCGAATCCTCCGGGCACCAGTACGCCGGGTTCGCTCACCCCGAGGCGCCCGGAAACCGCCACCAGGTCACCGCTGCGAAAGGCCACGGAATAGGGGTGCTGGTCGGTCTGCTCTCCGAGCGTTTGGCCAGTGTCTCGCGTCATGTGCCCTCCCGTTAGGCGAACAGCCGCCTTGCATCTGGACTAGGAATCTAACATGTTAGACAAAAGTTCTAAAGATGCCTCGTAGTGCATCCCCCCGCTCCACACCCTGCGGCCACCGTGCGGTACGGAACGGCGCAACAGCTCAGATCGCCTGGGCCAACACCGCGCTCCTTCACCTCTCCCGCAAGACCACAAGCACGTCACACGGCATGGTCAAATCGCAGCAATCCTCGCCACGGCCCAAAGCGGACCAGCCACGAGCCGGGCCCAATTGCCACTGAGTAGTGGACCCGCTCCAGGAGCCGGCCTGAACGACGCTCCCCCAGAGCACAGGCTGCCGCGGCCCTGAACCGGATCGCGACGCCGCGGCCGCGCCGGCACCCATGCCACAGTGACGCGGCGCCGACGGTCAGCCTCCGTGGGGGGGCATTGCTCGTTCTCCGGGCGGCCCGATACACGACTCCGCCCCCCAGGCAACCACGGCACTGAATTCACAGCAGAGGTGAACCTGACCTGAGATCTCGCCGTTGCCTCTAGTACCGGGCTCGCGGGTTCCTCAAGCCCGGCGCCAGCTCCGACTCCAATCCCCCGCGATGTCGGAGCTGGCTCCTCTGCCGTGGTGACCTGGACCGGCCAGACAGGAGGACTGCTATGTGCTGCTTCGCCGAAAGCATCCTCGCGGCGCCCCCACCTCTGACACCAGGCCGCTCAGCCGCTGCCGCCATGGTTCGCCAGGTCCAGAGGCGAGAATCCTCTGGACCTCACACAACAGATTCAGCCCAAGGCCGGGCTTGCCTCCAACAGTCCGCCTTTGCCACTTTCTGTCCGTGGCAAATGCCGGCGCGCCCGGGAGCGCACCTCACCCGTGACGGGATCAGCTGGTAACGCCTCGGCTGGCCAGCGCCTTCTTCAACGCCCGTAGGGCGTAGTAGGAGCGGGACTTGACCGTGCCTGGAGGTATGCCGAGGTGCTCCGACACCTGCGCAACGCTGCACTCCAGGTAGTACATGAGCTTGATGATCTCGCGGTGTTGTTCCGTCAGTTCATCAAGAGCTTCGAGCACAACCTGGGAAGTGAGCAGGCGATCTGCCTCGTCGGCCACGGAGGCTTCCAGCAGCTCGAGCGACATGCTTTCAGGCGGCCGGATCTTGCGGGCACGGTGATGGTCGATGATCAGGTTTTTCACGACCGTGTAGAGCCACGGTCGCGCTTCCTCGACCTTCATTCCGAGGGTAGACGCGTGCTTCCACGCACGAAACGTGGCCTCCTGCAGGATGTCCTCGGCGCGGTGCCAGTCGCCTCCCAACAGGCGGGCCGCATAGCGCAGAAGCAGTGTTCCATGTTCGGCATACAGAAGACGGATGAACTCCTCGCATTGGTCAATCGGGGCCTCGCCCGAATGGTCTGTCGTACCAGCGGCGCCTGTGACAGGCACCCCGTCCATGGTCCGCCTCATCTTGTGGCGTCCTCATCCATCGATCAGTTTCGTTGTGGCGTGCCCCGGGTAAGACACGACGGCGGTTCACACTGACCGGGCCTACTTGGACGATTCTTGTCGTTTCCTTGCTTCCGCTGTTACGTGCAGCGAGTCCCGTCCCGCACAGGTGTCATCGACCCCGTCGGGGGCCAGCCATCGCGACAGCACGCCTCCCGAGGTAAGCGTCCGCCGCCCGCTCCAGCTCCACCGCAACCACCAGGTATCAGCTGGCATTTCTCGCCACGGGGCCCGCACCGACTTCGACTTCGACGCGCTCCCCGACCACACCGCCGGATGGCGCTGCCAGCCAACTCACCCTGCAATGGGCCTCAAGGGACGACGACGCCATCTGTGCCGAGATGGTCAGCGGGTTCGCTGCCGAGCCCAATCCCCGGTGCGACTGGAGACTCGATGATCACGCCGTGAGCGATCTGCTCATTGCTGTCAGAGACGTCAGGCGACCACCAAAGCTCAGGGATCATCGCCGAGGACCTGTACCGGCCCGAGCTCCCTGCCACGGCCACCGGCACGCGCCCGCCTTGGGGCTCAAGGTCTGGCTCTCGCCGCTCCACTGCGAGCCGAGGAACGAAATGATCATCCAGTCTGTCGTCGACCGCACTCGAACACCCACGACCGCGCCAAGGAAGCCCCGGCAAGGACGTGCGTACCGCGCCAGTCGACCTGGGCACCCGCAACGCGACCCCTTGAACGATCACACCCCGGTCGTGTTTGGCCCCGATCGCCAAACACGACCATCCATCAGGCCGCCCCGACCAAAGTCCACGCCTTTACCCGCAGCTTCGCCACCCCTAGCCGCAAGGCCGGAGCACTGGGCTGCTGGAGCATCGTCAAGATTCCCAACGCGGAGAACAGTCTCCCGCCAGCCCTGGGGACCGGCGGAAGGCCTTCACGTACTCGCAAGAGCAGAGCGGGCGCGCGCAGGCTCTGCCCATCGATGCTTCCAGTTGCTCACCTACCGTCCCTCGCGAGTCTGTTTCACGTGTCGGTGGGTGAGCAGGCAGGCGTCAAGACCGAGGAACGCCTCGTGGATGTCGTCGCGTCGCTCTCAGCGGATGCGAAGGCGATGAAAGCCATGCGGCCAGGAGATCGTGCGCTCGACGACGTAGCGGAGAATTCCGAGGCCGGAGCCGTGTGGTTGGCCGCGCTCTGCGATCACCGGGCTGCCGTAGCAGCCGCCGGTACTTGTAATGGTGGTAGCCGCGGGCGGTCAGCGGGGCGTCCGGTCGCCGACGAGGCCGGCCGACCAGGCCCGCGACCGCCGAATCACCCGTTTCGAGAACGGCGTCCTGGTCGAGCGCCAGGAGCACGCCCGCTTCGCCGCCTACCGCGAGGTACTGCGGCAGGTTGCTGACGCGGAGGAGACCGGGGTGGTCAGCCGCGTTCTCCCCGATCCGGACCAGACGATGGCCCAGTCTGCCGTGCTGCGGCACCTGGGCTGCCGAGCCGATGACCTCCACCGCGGCCCGCCTGCGAAGGGTGGGAACAGGCGATGGACCGAACCGTGCCCGGCTCCCCCTGGCCCGACGCCTGCAGGAATGGTCCTGCACCGCGCCATCACGCTCCAACTGCCCTGGCAGCCTGACGACCTGCTCGCGGCGTCGAACTGGCTTGCTCCGGCTCGAGACCGCCTCCGGGTCGAGCACCGCAGCCAGCGACGTCCTCGCCGAAGTCGGCCGCACCAAACCAATCCGCAACACCGCCACAGCCAGCCTCAAGCAACAGAGGAGGCGCTGAACTCAGCTCACCCACATCGGCTATTGCTCCAACAGAACTCCCTGGCAACGAAATACAGATGCGCCCGTCGTGAACCGCCTCACCCAGCTTCCCGTTAAGCGTGAACAACGAGGCAGCGGCGCTCAAGACAGCGCGGCCTTGCAAGGAATCACAACGTGTGGAGGAGTCAGAAGTGTCGAATGTCAACCCGCCAGACGCAACGTCCGATGGTCGTAGGCCGCACCGTACTCGCTTGATAGTGGGTGGTGGCGCAGTCGCTCTGCTGGTGGCAGCAGCAGCCATCGCCGTACCGTCCATGGTCGGCGACGACAACAAGCCGACGGCCCACAAGGCCAAAGAGATCAGCAGCAAGTCGACAGTGGTAGGGGTGACCCGCACATATAGGAGCCAGAAGGGCCTGCTCCTGACCGCGGGCGGAGTCGGCCCCAGCGGACGGGGCAAGGTATTCGCCCAGCTTCCGGGTGTAAATGACCTACAGCAGAGCTGGAACCTCCTTCGCGACAAGATCATCACCCGCGGAGGAAGCTCCAGCAACCAGCTTCGCTGCCTGGAAACAAACCGTGAAGGCAATCTGTTCACGGCGTCGTGTGTCACAGGAAAGGCCTCGCAGGAGTGGGCCCACAAGGTGGTCGATATCGGGGATCCGGGCTTCCCCGACACCATCATCATTCAGAACTTTGCGACCAAGAAGTGTGTCACCGCTGGAGCACCCACGGGACGCGGAACCTCGGCCACCGCCGCGCAGAACTGCACGGGTGCGGCGAACCAAAAGTGGACGCAGGGTAGGTTCGTCAGGTAATTGTCCTCACGTCTGGCACATGCCGACGCCCCTGGGATAGACCCCTCTTGATCAGTCTGCGCGCCAGGGACTCAAGCGCGCGCAGCATACATTCAGGGCCAAGGCGGGTCCCATGACATCCACATGGCGCCTCCTGACGCGATCGGGTGGAGACGGGCCTTGACGAGGAGCTCGCGGCCCATGTAGCGGCGGGCCTCGCTCCATTCGTCGTCCTGCTCGGCCAACACCACGCCGACCAGGCGGATCAGGCCGGTGCGGTGCAGTGCGGTCGGGGAAGATACCGACTACGTCGGTACGACGGCGGATCTCCTTGTTCAGGCGTTCTTGCGGGTGTTGGACCAGATCTCGCGGCAGAACGCGGTGAACATCAGTAGGTCGTGCTGAGCAGCGTCCAACTGGGCCACCTCCTTCGAGGACTTGGCCTCCAGCGCGTCCAGCGCGCAGCGCATCAGGGGCTGGACGGCGTTGGTGTCGGGCTGGTCGAGGACGGTCCGCAGCAGCGCGGCCACGCAACGCCGGGCAGACCTGGGGACCTGGCTCAGAAAGTGGGGGCGCCATGCGTGCGGCATCGCTGCCAGGATCTCCGGGCAGGACGGCACCGATCGCGGTGACGAGGTCGGTGTGGGCGTCGGAGACGACGAGCTGGACACCGCTCAGGCCGCGGGCGGTCAGGGAGCGCAGGAAGGCGAGCCAGCCGGCGCCGTCCTCTGCGGTGGCGACGTCGATGCCGAGGATCTCGCGGTGGCCGACGGCGATCAGTGCATGGACGTTGATGATGCGGCCGGCCTCGCGGACCTTCTGGGTCAGTGCGTCGACCCAGAAGAACGCGTAAGGCCCGGTGTCGAACAGCCGGTCGCGGACCGCGACTACCCGGATCACCAGCGCGTTGGACCTCTCCCCCGAAGGCCGCCTGCGCCGCCACCGACCCTGGCCGCGCCTCGACCGTGACTGGCCAGGCCGAAGCCCGCCGCCACGGCTCCATCCGTTCGACTCCTGCGTCGCTAGCCGCGACGTGAGGTCCTCGTTCGGTATCTGCGGGAACGACTGGAGCACGCCGCCGCTGCTGCCACTGGGCTGGCATGGCATCGCGAAACCTCGTAAATGCCGAACTCGTCGCGAAGAAATGGGAACCCGGCGCTCCTGCTCGACAGATGGTAGGAGATCGCGATCCAGCGATCCGGACAACTCACCACATTCGAGTGTTGGAGCAGAGTTGCAACAGAAGACGTTCAAAGCGTATGCGGTCTTAGCAGCGGCATTGCTGAGCGCCGGGCTGGGTGCAGGGGCGGCGGCTGACACCGCAAACGGTGGTGGTACCAGCGCCCCGTCCACCTTCCAGGCGAGGCAGGGTCCGGGCAAGACGTCTGTCGTCACGCTGATAACCGGAGACAAGATCCATCTGTCTGATGGGAAACAGGTCACCCGGATCGAGCGGGCGAAAGGCCGCGAAGGGATCCTCGTATCTGTTCGCCGTGCGAACGGCGCTACCTATGCCATCCCGTCCGACGCCGCGATGCTCGTGGACCAAGGCAAGCTGGACCGGCGGCTGTTCAACGTCAGCGCGCTGGTGGCGTACAAGTACGACGACGCTCACCGCACCACGCTGCCGTTCATCGTCTCGTACACAAGAGACAGAGTCCGCGCAAAATCCGCGATGGCGGCGGCGGACGTCTCGGTACGCCGAGACCTGCCCGCGGTCGGTGGTGAGGCGCTGACCGCGCGAAAGAGCGGGGTGGCCGATGTGTGGCAGGCCCTGACAGCGCAGGGGCAGGGCCAGCGTACGACAGCCGCCGGCATCGAGCGGGTGTGGCTGGACGGCCAGCGCCGGGCCACCCTCGACAAGAGCGTGCCGCAGGTGGGCGCCCCCAGCGCATGGCAGGCAGGCTACGAGGGCACAGGCGTGAAGGTGGCGGTTCTGGACACCGGAGTGGACGAGACCCACCCGGACCTCAAGGGCGTGGAGGCAGCCCAGAAGAACTTCTCGGAGGCCAGTGACACCGTGGACCGCGTGGGTCACGGCACCCACGTCGCCTCAACCGTCGCCGGTTCGGGCGCAAAGTCGGGTGGGAGCCATAAGGGTGTCGCACCTGGCGCGAGAATCCTCGACGCGAAGGTGCTGGACGACGAAGGCTTCGGCAGTGATTCTGGCATTCTGGCCGGCATGCAGTGGGCGGTCGACCAGGGCGCGAAGGTGGTAAACCTCAGCCTCGGCATGGACGACACCCCCGAGGTGGACCCACTGGAGGAGGCTGTTAACACACTCTCCGCGGAATCGGGCACCCTCTTCGTCGTTGCGGCAGGTAACAGCGGCCCGGAGGCCCGGACACTCGGCTCACCAGGCAGTGCCGACTCCGCCCTCACCGTGGGCGCGGTGGATCGCAGTGACAAGATCGCCGACTTCTCCAGCGTGGGACCGACGGCGAACGGCTCGCTCAAACCCGACATCACTGGACCCGGCGTCGGCATCGTCGCAGCAAAGGCCGCGCAGGGAACGGACGGCGACCCCGCACGGGACGGCTATGTCTCGATGTCTGGCACATCCATGGCGACCCCGCATGTGACGGGCGCCGCCGCAGTCCTTGCCCAGGAACATCCTGACTGGACAGGGCAGCGGATCAAGCAGGCGCTGACCGCATCGGCCAAGCCGGGCGACGGCCTGACGGCATACCAGCAAGGCGCCGGCCGTGCCGATCTGACTGCCGCTATCACCCAGACCGTGGTCAGTGAGCAGGCGTCGGTGAGTTTTGGGACCGCGCGTTGGCCGCACCCAGATGACAAGCCGAAACGAAAGACGATCACCTACAACAACCTGGGCCCGCGACCCGTCAGGCTGGATCTGTCCTTGGAATCCCTGGGCCCTGACGGGAAGGCGGCTCCCGCAGGCTTCTTCACACTCGGCGCGAACCAGATCACGGTACCCGCGCGAGGCACGGCGAGCGTAGATCTCACATCGGACACGCGAGCAGGCAGCCAGGACGGATTCTTCTCCGGCGCAATCGTCGCCACGGCGGCCGGTACGCCCGATCAACGCGTCCGTACTGCATTCGGCGCGGAGCGAGAGACCGAGTCCTATCAACTATCGCTGAAATACATCGATGCCAAGGGCAAGCCTGCACAGGCCCCGATGTCCGTCGTCTACAGCTACGACGGCAGTGTGTATGAGACTCCGACCGATCCCGACGGCAACGGCATCGCCACGCTCCGAGTACCCCGCGGCGACTACCTGGTGAGTGTGCCCGTTTACACGCCCAAGGGCGACGATGTCTTCGACGTCGCACAGATGACGCAACCCCGTGCTGCGATCACCGGGAACACCACACTCACGTTCGACGCGCGCAAGGCCAAACCCGTGAACATCACTGCACCCGGCGGAGCGAAGGAGGTCGATGCTCTCGCAAACTTCGAACTCGCACCCCCGTCCGGGGAAGCGTATCTGCAGACCTCGTTCCTGGGGTCCTTCAAGGGTTACCGCACAGCCCAGGTCGGCGCCCCGGCGAACCCGGACCACTTCCGTTCGGAACTCGCCGGCCGGTGGGAAAACGGCGCCGAAAGCTACCACCTGCTCTACCCCCGGACCGGTTCGCTCCACACCGGGTTCACCCACACCGCATCAGCGGACGAACTAGCTCTGGTGAAGGTCAAGATAGGCAGTTCGGTCACAGACCGCACCGGCTGGCTGGGCACAATGTACCGGCCGAAGCGTGCTGCGGGCGGTGCGGAATACGGGATGGGCACCAGCGGCACTTCGTTCAAGTTGCCCACGACGCGCAAGTCATACATCTCCACACCGCAGGACTACACTTGGGAGTTCTCAACGGGCCAGGAAGCCAAAACCGGCGATGGCTCCGAGGTGTACTTCGAAGCCGACAGGCCCAGAACCTACGAGCCGAAGAAGACCTACGCCAAGACCTTCAACGTCGGAGTCTTCAGTCCCATGGTCGACTCCGGCCACAGGGCTGAACGCATCGGCGACGTCCTGTCCATCTGCATCCCCGAATTCACCGACGGAGCAGGCCACTTCGGCTCCTCTACCGTCACCTCGAGGCAGACCTTCGTGACCGTGGACGGCAAGAAGGTAGTCGACACGGACGAGGCACTCTGCGGGACCGTCGACAGGCTTCCGGACACGTCCGCAGACTATCGAATCCGCACAACTGCCACCCGGTCCGCCGGTGTGGCCCGCGTCAGCAGTCGAATATCCGCACTCTGGACCTTCACCTCCAAGAAGCCCGCCGACGATGCCGCAGCTGTCCTGCCCCTGTCCACCGTCCGCTTCACGCCGAAGCTGGACCTGTCCAGCGCCGCCCCAGCAGGCAGTAAGTTCCAGGTTCCGATGACCATCCAGGGTCCGGCCGCCGGTCAAGGCTTCAAGTCCCTCACCGTGCACGTCTCCTACGACGCCGGAAAGTCCTGGAGCAAGACACCGGTCCTCACGGGAGAAGACAACCGCAAGAGCCTGCTGCTGAGCCACCCCAAGACGGCGAAGTCGGCGTCGTTCAAGGCCCTACTCACGGACAAGGACAGCAGGACCTACGAAGTGATCGTCATTAACGCTTACCAACTCAAATAGCACACTGCGTGTAGGGCTACGCCCTTTGCAAACATGGGTGCGCCTCGGAGAGCACAGAGCAGGCCTCCCGAGGCGCCCACACATGGTGCCGCGTTCGGGAAGGCGTCCAGCCAAGGAATCATGTGCCAGCCATTCTGAACCTACCGGGTGAAGCCTACGAGGTGTGATCAACAGTGTCAGTCTGGTCCATCAACGGGACTCGCAGCACCAGGAGACCATTCCGATAACTGTCAGCATGGAAATGGGTACGCGTCGGTCTGGGCAGCTGCCAGCGTGGACAGTTCGATCGCAGTCACTTGGACGCCTTCGGCGGCGGCAGAAGCGGACACGGTGCGGCTCATGCGTTGGGACAGTTGCTGTAGGAACCCAGCCGGCGCACGAGCCTGTGACTGAAGGCAGGCAGTGTCGAATACTGCGGCGACCGTGCGTGCCGGCCCTTGAGGTCCACGTTCGAGACTACCCAGGAGTGCCGTCTTCTGAGCTGATCACACGCGGCGGGCAGATATCCACTTTGCACCTGTGCCGAGTTCAGCTCGTCCGGCTGTGTAAGTCGGCCTGCCTGCGCCAGGTCTTACACGTCGCCGACAGCTATGCCCTGGCCATCGTCTTCACGCCCGGCGCGTGCACGGCAACTTGGTCTCCGCATCAGGCGAGCTTGAGCGCCAGCGTTGCCGCAGTACCGGTGGAATAGGCGATGGTGTGATAGAGCAGAATGGGCTGGCGCGGCATCCTGTACAGCAGGAACACCGCCAGCACCGCGACGACCGTCACCACCAGGAGGTCGAGACCGATACGCTCGAAGGCGAGATTCGCAACGATCGCTCCAGCGGCAAACAGGGCGTTCACCGTGACGATGGCCTTGTCGACCCATGCCAACGGCATCTGATCGGGAGCGGCTGCTTGGCTGAGCATGAGAGCGACGCTCAGTAGCACGAAGCCCATAAAGAAGACCCCGTGTGAGAACGATTCGTCGTTGAAAGCGATGACTCCGCACAGTCGGGACGGTTCAGATGCACAGAACCGCCCGTGCAGGTAGTTCGTGACTTCGTGGTTGCCGTAGCCCGCGGCGTAGAGGTAGGCGCCAGTAACGAAGAGCGCGCCCAGCAGGCGGCGGCCTCGTTCGCGGTGGGAAGGGGCGGACACCGCACGCACGTGCTCAATGAGGAGGTAGTAGAGGAGCACGGTGAGCAAGCCGAGTGCCATGTTGTTGAGTTCTGTCCAGCGCAGGAACTCGTTGGGCAGTGCGTAGCCAAGAGTGAGCTGGCCGCGCCGGTTCACCGAGACGGCAACCAGGACCAGTGACACGAGGCCTAGCAGCAGGTGGAGGTGCTGATGGCCTGGCTCGCGGTGCGAGCGAAGTGTGGCAGCCTCTGCTGGTTGGGAGCGTGCTGTTTTCACGGGTGGAGCTCCCGGAGAGATGACGGGCTTAGTGGGCAAGGCACGATAGGTCACTACGCTCGGCAGCTACGAGTGGTTCAATGCCGCAGGTTCTCTCGGTCAACTGGCCAAGGCTGTGGTCTTCCGTAACCGAGGCAGCTGGCGCAGCAATCAGTCTTGGGCTTGCGAAGATTGGTGTTGGACAGCGACCGAAGCGACTCGGCCTGGGGACTATGAGCGGAATCCTCGCGCAACAGCAGGTTCACGTCGGTGTTGTTGAGTCGTTTCGGTCGCTTCGGGCTGGTTTCGTGCCGCCGCGGACTGCGCTTTTGCCCGGTACGTTCCGCAGGTGCGGGAACGGTCCAGGAAGCTGAATGCTCTCCTCGTCCCCTTTTCAGCCCAGGGGGAAGCGGTGCCGACCTGCGATTCGGTCTCCACTCAAGCTTTCGGAGGATCCGCCGCGGGGGTCGGCGCGGTCACAGTCCAGCTCTCCAGGGTGGGAGCCAGCTAGTGAGAGGCCCGTTGGCGGGCAGCTATGAGGCTGTGCCCTCCCTCACCCCGGGCTGTCAGGGCACCGGCCCGTGAAGACACAAGTCCGACAGCATGCGCCTGGGCCCTGAACTGAGGCTCGACCGAGGGATTGCGCAGCTGAAGGACTGCCGGGACCCTGCGAAGGTTCCGTATCAGCCCGAAGTGGAGTACGTCCGTCCCCAGAGCCGCCATCACGCCGAAGAGGCGGTGCCGGTTGCATCGCTGACGGACCGTCGGATGTCGATGTGAGGGGTCACTGGCTTCGAGCTGGCGGGCAACAGGTTCGTCGCCTGGAGCCGATAGGTACGGAAACGCACCTGTTTGCCTGTACGAAGGCGGTGCCGGCGCCACTGGTGAACCGGCTTCGCTCCGTCGTCGTTGATGGATGTGCGTACGGAACAGCAGTGGGACTCCGTCGCCGCTGTCTGCGGGCACCTACATCGCCCAACCTCTGAAAGGATCCGCCGCGTGAAGAAGTGGCTCCATGCCCTTGTGACAGGTGCGAGCGTGGTCGCAGCGGTCACACTGCCAGCTAATTCGGCCAGTGCTGCCGGAGATGACTCAGTACTCAGGAACGCCAAGAGTTCCGCGTGCCTGCGAGACCCGGGGCCACGCTACAAACTCGCATCCGGAAGCTGTGGCTCCGATGCGGTGTGGCACAGGATCCCTGTGAGCAACAACAGGTACATGCTGCAGAACGTCTCTACCGGTCGGTGCATGGACACCAATGGAACGGACCTGTACATGTCTTCCTGCAGCAGTGCTGACTCCGGGCAGCGGTGGATCAGCTTCGATTCGTTCCACAGTTGGCAGGCAGCAAACGGCAAGGTCCTGGTCCAGTGGGACACGTATGTCGTTGGTCTCTCCGCGATTGACGACATAGACGACAGCAGAAAGTACTCCTGGACCAACACCTTCAGCATGTAGCGCCGAAGAGTTCGACAACGCCACCAGAAGTCAACCTCGACTTCGGAGCCCAGGGCGCCCGGGCACTACTGTGTCCGGGCGCCCTAGTAGAAGGGCCCGCAGGACCCGCCCGGTACTCGCGGAGACCGAGAACGGCGCCAACGTATCGCCGACAAGTGAAGCGTTGAAGGCAACGGATCTCACCTGTGCCCCCGTCACTCCTGGTCGTTGGCGCCTGCTATTTCTGGCTGAACGCCTTCTTCAAACAGTCGTCCTCCACCCGCACATAGTCAGGAGGCAAGCTGCCCACGTAGTTGTAGCCGCTGCCGTCCGGCAGGACTGAGACCTTGACCCCCTGCTTGTTCATGCAGTTGATCTGCTCACGAAAGGAATCCATGAAATCAGGGTTCCGCTTCGGGTCGAGCTCTACGGGCTGTAGAGGCCGCTTCGACCGACAGGCCTCATCTGCGCTCTTCATGGCTGGCGATTCCCGATGGGGAAAGATCCATTCGCCAGCGCCGCCAGCTGGTGCACCCTTCGTGTATGTGGGTACACCAGCCTGTTTCAGACATGCCGAGTAGGCGTTGTTGATCTGGCGCTTCTCCTCTTCCGTACTGTCCAGCCGCAACTGGACGCCCTCGCTGGCTGCATCAGCATGCTCCTTCCCAACTGCGCGATTTCCCTTCGGACTCGCCACCGAGGCCACGTTGGGCTCTCGGCTGGCATCCGAGGTATCAGACCCCCCACACCCAGCGACGAGCAAGAGGCCGGCGAGGGAGCAAAACCGAAGAGAGCGGCGGCGGAAGCAGGCCGCCCTGGGTATGGACCTGACGATCAACATGATTCAGATGCTGAGCCAAGGTTATGAAGATCCTGATAGGGCAACGTCAGGATCCTGACAGCAGGGTTTGGCCACGGCTTAGGGTCGACACCATGTGCGCGCGTGTCCTGATTGCCGAGGACGACAAGAAGCAGGCAGAGCTGATCCGACAGTATCTGGAGCACGCTGGTCATCACACCGCCGTGGTGCACGATGGATACTCGGCTCTGGACCTGGTTCGGCAGGATCCGCCGGACCTTCTGATACTCGACGTGATGCTGCCGCGGCTCGACGGATTGCAGGTCTGCCGCATACTCCGGCGCGAGACCGACCTGCCTGTTCTGATGCTCACCGCTCGCTCCACCGAGGACGACCTGCTGCACGGCCTCGACCTTGGCGCGGATGACTACATGACTAAGCCCTACAGCCCTCGCGAATTGATGGCCCGGATCCGCACATTGCTGCGTCGCTCCGACCCTGCGGCTGCCCCTGGTCCTCGCATTCTTCGCGCAGGCGCACTCACCGTGGATCCAGTGCGCCATGAGGTGTTGCTGTCGGGGCAGCTGGTGGTCTGTACTCCGGGGGAATTCGCACTGCTGACAATACTGGCCAGTCAGCCGGGCAGGGTGTTCACTCGACAGCAACTGCTGGAACTGACCAGGGGATCCGACCAGTTTATCGGCGGCCGCATCGTCGACGTGCACATCGGTAATCTCCGAAGGAAGATCGAACGAAATCCACGGCGGCCCGTCCTCCTGGTGACGGTTTTCGGAGTCGGATACAAGCTGGAAGGAACGCAGCGCCACCGTCTCCAGGACGGCAACCATGTCACGTAACCGACCCCATTTCCCTCACAACAGAGTTCCCCTGCGCAAGAGCCTGCTGGCCCGTCTGATGGCCACCTCTGTGCTGATCGCGATCTGCTCCATCGGCGCCACCGCATGGCTTGCGGTGCAGACCACCAGCCACGCAATCGAGCAGGAACGGGGACAAGCCCTCTCTGACGACACGGAGATCTACGACCGACTGACGGGATATGCAGCCACACATCCTCGCTGGGATGAGATAGCTCCCCTCGTGCGTGAACTCGCGCAACGCGCCGGACGCCGGATTGTTCTGACCTCGCCAAGCCACCACCTCCTGGCGGATTCCGCTGCCAGCCCCGCTCCGCTGCCAGCCAGGGTTTCAGCAATCGTCGATCCGCTACACGCGGAGAACGGCCCGCTGTTCGCCATCCGGGCACCGACTGATGACTCCCCCATCGACCCACGGGCTACGGGCCCCTACCTGCTGCCCAAGAAGGAGCGCGCCACGCTGCGAAAGCTGGCGAACAAGCGAGTCGCATGCCTGCGCGATGCCGCAAGCAACGCCCACTGGATCGACACTCCCAGCGGCCGCCCGACTGTAAAGATCAACATCGCGCCCGGAGCCCAACTCCCGACCATCGACCCGTGCGTCCTACCGCTTCTCGATGCACCCACGCCCACCGAGCGTGCACCCCTCGCGTGGCTCAACGCCGAGCTATCCAATTGCCTGACGGCTCGCAAGGTACCTGTCCACCTGCGAGTCGGAGCCAGCGTCTCACCAGACCTGTCCTGGTTCTCCAAAATGCCTGCCGGCCGATACGCCGAAGTAATCGAAGCCTGCTCCACTGACAACCGCCGCAGGCAGCTGAAGCCCTTTGTCGCTCCGGCAGCGTTGCTGTATCTCGGCGCTCCTCACAACCCTGCTGCGCCACCGTTCGACCTCTCCCCCACAAACACGGCCCGGATCGCCACCGTCACTGGCCTGGTACTCACTCTCACCGTCTTCGTAACGGCAGTGGTCGCCTCTCGGCTGGTTCACCCTCTGAGAGCTCTGACAGTCGCTGCTCTCTCCCCCGACCGCCGGCACCACCGCGTGCCGGTCACCACTAAGGATGAAACGGGTTACCTGGCCGCCGCATTCAACGAGATGATCGAACGTCGCGAACATCTGGAAGAACTGCGCCGGGCCATGGTCAGCGATGTCGCCCATGAACTGCGTACCCCGCTCACCAACATCCGCATCTGGCTGGAAGCCACGGAAGACGGCATCGCCGAACCCGACCCGCCGCTGATCGCCTCACTACTGGAGGAGGCGCTGCTGCTGCAGCGCATCATCGACGACCTCCAGGACCTCGCCGCAGCCGAGGCAGGACAGTTGAGCATGGATCGCAAGGCGACACACCTCGCAGGTGTTCTTCATCAGGTTGTCGCCGCGCACCGCGCATCGGCCGAAGCCTCGGGTGTCAGCCTGGCGTCCGGAGGCGACGGCAGCATCTACCTACTGGCCGACCCAGCGCGGTTGCGTCAAGCCTTCGGCAATCTAGTGTCCAACGCTGTGCGGCACACCGCCCCGGGTGGAAGTGTCACTCTCGCGTCCCGCAGATCCGGCGACGACGTGGTCACCGAAGTGACCGACACAGGAAGTGGCATCGACCCGGATGACCTGCCCAATCTGTTCGACCGCTTCTGGCGGGCAGAGAAGTCACGCAGCCGGCGCTCGGGAGGCAGCGGGCTCGGCCTTTCCATAGTCCAGCAAATCGCGCGCGCCCACGGCGGTTCTGTCTCTGTAAGCAGCACTCCTGGCGTCGGGTCCACCTTCGCCGTGAGAATGCCCCTTACAGACCCGTAGGTACGCAGGTAAGCCCCTACCTACCCCAGGACTCCTGACCTACCGCGAAAGAGACCCATCTCATCAAGGGTTGCCAACCACTAAACGGTGGTGCAGAACGCCGTGATTTTGCAGTTCAGGGCCGGGCCGCTGCTGTTCTGATCACGCGGTCAGGGCGAGGTTGTGCATGTGGGCGACGGCTTGGACCACTTGGTGGAGGCCGTCGCCATGCTGCTGGCAATCACGGAGGATCTTGTAGTTCTTCAGCCGGCCGATCGCATGCTCGACCCGCGCGCGGACCCGGCGATGTTCCGCGTTATCGGCTTCCTCGCCGACCCGGCCGGGACGTTTGCGGTGGGGGACGCCCAGGCCGGTGTTGATGTAGGCGCCGTCGCCGAGCACGGTGACGCCCTGGCAGTGTGGCAGCAGGCCAGAGTCGCGCCACACGTGAGCGTCGGCCCTGTCGCCCGAAGCCGGGCGGGCGTCGGCGTCGATGATGACCTGCACGTTTACGGAGAACCGGTAGTTGCGGCTCGAGGCGCCGACCGTGCGGTCGCGGACCGGGACGAGCGTGCCGTCCACGATCCACAGCCGATCTGCGGCATCGACGGGCGCGAGTGCGAGGAGGGGCCACAGCCGCTGGACGCCCCGGCACACGATGGCCGGCGAGACCCCGAACAGCGGAGCGAGCTTACGCATGGTGAGGTTGGTCCGGTAGTAGACAGCCACCACAAGCACCCGGTCGGCAAGCGGCAGACACCATGGCCGCCCGATCCGCGGCCCCTCGCCACCCCGCTCCCGCACCACCTTCAACAGCCGCTCAAACTGCTTCATCCGCAGCCCGTGAACGTCTCCACCCACAACGGATCAGCCCTCAACACCTCACGCATACAAGGGAAATGCCCTACTCGCGACGTTCTGCAACACGCTTACAGTAGTCGTCAGGAGAGCTGCACTCCTCAGGTGAAGAGGAGTATCGGGACTCCTCAGGTGAAGAGGAGTATCGGGTCGTACCCGGGCGGCCGCGGGGTGGTGTCCCAGGCCAGAGCGGCGCTGTTGGTCGAGAGGGTTCCCAATTCAGGCCTGAATTATGGGATATCGCGGGCACTGGCGCCGTGACGCAAGGCCCGTGCGGTGCACGATCCGCGCACGGACCTGCAGGATATGGCACTCACCGTCGCGCCGGTCGGGACCTGCCTGGCGGATGTGGGCACACTGCGGTACGAACCTTCGGTGTTCGGCCGTGGCATGTTCCCCATGCCGGAGAGCATCCAGCACGTAGATGTCCGTCAGCCCGACTGCGCCGTGCGCAACGGCATCGGTCATACCGCGCTTACCGCACCGGAACCTGAAGGGCACCTGCATGGAGTTCGCCGTGGCCAAGTGATGGCGGCAAGACTTCGCCAAGTTCCCTGCAAGAGTCGTGGAGAATGCTGGCCGGAAAAAAAGTGAGGCCTTCGTTCATCATCTGATGGATCAGACAGTAAACGGCACCCAGGATACCAATTTCGTTTCGCGAAACCAGAGAAACTCCACCACGGGTTCACGCGAAAAGAAGGGTAAACGAATGCGAAAAATCGCAATACCACTCGTCATGTCTTTGATGAGTTTTCTCGGAATAACGCTCATATACGCTCCATCCGCAACAGCAATCGTGGGGGGAGCGGACTCGGCCCACTTGCACGGGGAAGTGCAGATCCTCCAGGAGGACAACGACGCCCCAGATTTGGATGACGACAACGTCTGTGTCGGATCACTGATCGACGTCAAGTGGGTGCTGACCGCGAAGCACTGCCTTTACGAACAGGATGGGACTGAGAGGCCGCTCTCAGAAATGTCGGTAATGACAGGTAGCCGGACGCTACGCCAGGGTACACAGCACAGTCTGAGCAGGGCCATCGAGCACCCTACCAGTGATGCGGCCTTGCTGGAACTGACAGATGCCGAACATAACTACCAACTCGTGGTCGGCTACTCGGCAAATGTCCCGCCCGTGAATAGCCTGGTCTCCTTCCGAGGCTGGGGTCCGACCTCGTTGGACGAGGACGCAGATATCGAGTCAGAGCATCAACAGGTCGCCACGATGCGGGTAGGAAATAACAACCATACAGACCCAGACATTGGACCCGGCGGCTACGGTTTGTACCTCAACCAAATCAATCTGGGGGTGTCAGTCGGGGGAGACTCCGGAGCCGGAATTGACTGGCAGGGCCGCGTGGTCGGGATTCTCACAGGAGGCGACGACGAGACGTTCACCGACGCACTCAAGATCGCACCGATCGCGCAGTGGATCAAAGATAGGAGTGGAGTAGCTTCATCTTCTTCAGTACCGAGCGAAATCCGGCTGATGCCGCTTGGCGACTCGATTACTGCTGGCGTCGCCAGTTCCACCGGCAACGGCTACCGTGGGCCGCTGCGCAGCGCACTGCAGAACGCCGGCGTGAGCAGCCTCGACTTCGTGGGCTCTGTAAACAGCGGAGAAATGGTGGATAAAGACCACGAGGGTCATTCTGGCAAGGTCATCCAAGAGATCGAAGATTTCGCCGACTGTACGGTTCCGGCCAGTCGCCCGAATGTAGTGACTTTGCATGCGGGAACCAACGATATGGACCAGGACCTTGAACTTGAGGGTGCCCCTCAGCGACTCGGCGCCCTTATCGATCGGGTGCTTACAAACGCACCCGAGACGACGGTCTTGGTAGCGACCCTGATTCCGGCCCAGAAGGCGGGACTGCAACCCCGCATCGATGCATTCAATGCGGCGCTGCCCGCACTGGTCGGCTCACGCCAGGCACAGGGCAAGCGAGTGGCCCTGGTGGATATGAGCTCAGTAACCACGAGTGACCTGGCTCAACCGGCCCACCCGAACGACACCGGCTACGCAAAAATGGGCGAAGCCTTTTACGGCGCCTTGATCGCCGCCCAGGACCGAGGCTGGATTCAGACCCCGAAGCCGGGCAACGGGCAGCAGTGTTCACCCGACAGTCCCCCTGACAGTGCCGCTGGGGCGGGTTGGTTGTCGCTGGGGACGATCGCGTCGGGGATGCCGTCTCCGACGGGCCGGACCGACCTGGTGGAGCTCGACGGGGATCGCCGGGCCGACTACCTGAAGATCTCCAGCACTCTGGGCACGGTACGGGCCGCGCTCAACAAGTCCAGTTCCGTCCCGGGCAAGCCGGACTGGATCGAACTGCCGTACCGCAACTCGGGCGCGCCCAGCGACAAGTTCGCCGACATCGACGGTGACGGCCGCGACGACATGATCCATCTCCAGGACGGCAATATCGCCTGGGTACGGAACCTGGGACCCATTTCGGACGGCATGAACTGGCAGGCCACCGCCTACAAGGTCGGCCTGCCCACGGGAGTCTCAGACGACGCCGTACGCTTCGCCGACATCGACGGTGACGGCCGCGACGACTACCTGCGCGTCGGCGACTCCGGCAATATCCACGCCTACGTCAACCTCACCACCGGCTGGGAAGAACACCTCAACTGGGCTCCCGGCGTCTCGGGCGGCTCCAGGAACGCCCTGCGCCTCGCAGACGTCAACGGCGACCGCAAGGCCGACTACCTCATGGTCAGCAGCGACGGATCCGTCGACGCCTACATCAACAACTGGGACCGGGCCAACCCCACAGCACCCGGCCGCTTCACGAAGAAGGAAAACTTCGTGAACGCCACCAACTACCCCGCCGACAAATCCACCTTCCGCGACATCAGCGGCGACGGCAAAGCCGACTACGTCGTCATCTACGACGGCGGATCCATCCGTTGCTGGCTCAACAAGGGCGGAAACCTCTGACAAGAGGCATCACGTGACCCGTGATGGCGCAACTGACCCTGCTCCATAGCCACGCGGACATCAAGATCAGCAACTGCGCTCCAGACCAGGTCCTGGCCGACGAATAGTCTCGTAGGCCAGGACCTGGCGCCGTTCACCACCAGAACGTGCAACGTACTCTCGATGCGGCCCAGCCACAGAGGCTCTGACCGTCGCCCGAGCCACCAAGTGCACCGACATCACTCGCCAGACCTTACTGAACCGTTCAGGGTCGAATCGGGCTCGATTCCCTGAGAGGGATTGAGTCATGGCACGTCCCTCCGTCTGCCCTCCTGAGCTGCGCAAGCATTCGGTCCGCATAGTCGCCGACGTGCGGCCCGACTACACCACCGAATGGGCCGCGATGAGGGGGTCGCCAGCCGGCTTGTCTTTCTCCGCAGCCGAACTCAAGCGGGCACATCTGCGCTCGTAGCGTTCATCGCGGACGAGCCCGTCAAGCTCCACAAGAACAAGTGCTAGGACCACCGGCTCCTGCGACGATGACTCGCTGCCCGTGGGATCGGACATTGCCGCGCCCGCAAGGGCGTTGAGCCCTCGAGCGGGATCCTGCTTCGTGCTGCACAAATGTCTTCGGTGGGAAACGACGACCAATGAGTTGGACTCTGCATCAGGCAGGACCTGTTGGTGCGCCTGGCAGCCTGAAGCGAGGTTGCCAGTAGCTGAAAGCTGCCTGGGCTGACCCCCTGGGAACTGCTGGCAAGAGCAACAATCCGCAATATCCGCCGCTGAGAGTCAAGTGCGGGTTCCCTCGGGGGAGCGTGGTCCAGGCGCAAGAGATGCCGGGTCCATGGGAGCCTTAGCATCCGCGGATTTGAACCAACGTATTCCCGCGACGAGAACCAACGCCGTCACCACCGGGCCCGCCATCACCAGGAGGTAGGTACCGCCTGTAAGGCCACCGAGTGTCGAGCCGACTGCGAGGCCGGTGCTGTAAGCAGCAATCATCCAGCCGAATGCCTCGGTCGACGTGCCCGGTGGGGCTGTCTCCAGAAGGATGAGGCAGGTGGTGCAGACGTAGACGCCGAAGAAGATTCCAGGAACTGTGATGAGGAGTACCGACGGAACGGGTCCGACCCCGACCACGAACGGGATGTAGGCGACTGCCATCACCGCCGCCATGGTGATCGACTGCCGCAGTTTGCTCGCTGGCCATGAACGCGTGCCGTACACGAGGCTCCCGACCACTCCGCTCAGCGCCAGCACGGCGGGCATAGCCCCCTCCATCCATCCTGCCCGATGTTCGTCGGCCTGGACTACAGCGGCCACCCGCATCGCGCCGTTTGATACACCAGCGCAAGCAATCGCGATGAGCGCGACTCGAACGGCCGATGACTGAAGCGGCCCAAGCCAGTGGCCCTGCTTCAGGGCTACCGGCCGTAGCGTCTGGGCTGGTGCTGAACACGCCAAGCTGAGAGCTCCGGCGAGGCCTAGTGCAGCTGTCGCGATGAGAGCCAGGCTCGGTGAACACGCCACCAGCCCTGCGGCCAGGAGTGGGCCCACGACGTAGACGGCTTCCTGCGTCCCGCTGTCCAAGGCGTATGCCGTACGCAAGAAGGGGACCTCGTCTCGGCCCACTGGCACGATCACCGGCCACAGGGTGCGAAGTACCGCTTCCAGGGGCGGATTGGCCACGCCGGCCACGATGGTCAGCACGAGTGTCAACACGGTGTCGCCGGTTCCAAGCAGGCCTATCGCCGCCAGCGCAGCAGTAGCAAGCCCGGCGCCGACCAGGACCGTTCGAGCGGGTCCCCGGCGGTCCGCCACGCGTCCCAGCAACGGCTGCCCCGCAGCGTAGGCGACCAGGTAGACACCAGCGAGGAGACTGCCGAACGCAAGTGAGCCGGATTTCCCGGCTGCCAGTAGCAGAGCGGTGGGAGCCATGCCGTTCGGGAGGCGCCCGACCAGTGTCGAGGTGAGAAGCCTTGCGGCAAAGGGCCCCCGCAGCAGCTGCCAGTACCCGAGCTCATGCCCTTCCCGACGAGTTGGGTGCCCGGTGTTTTCCTGCAGCAAGGGTAACTCCAATTCGAGGATGACTTCGGACCACAGAGCGATCGCCTCGATGCCCTCACGAATGGCAGGATCCGAATGCAGTTCACCTCCGGGCCGCGGGAATACCGAGGACGGGATTCCCATAGCAATCCGCCGCCTTGGCGTCAAAATTCACGCGATTCCCCTCCTGGATAATCAGAGGAAACACGTGCCCAGGCCCTGCTGGCAACAACCTGCACTACGGCCCGCGGCCCCAACGGGTTCACGGTGCCCTGGTCACACTCGAGGTGCGCGGTCACTTCGCAGCCGGAGCCCGAGCGGCAGCCTTGCTCCCTGGTCGAAGTTGCGCTGTCCTGGGGGCAGGGGGCGGTCGCCGGGGCGGTGGCTGCGAGCCCAACGGCGGCCGCCATGCTCGTGATCTTCGTCCGCTTCGGCGACTACTGCTTCGCCGAGCGCGCGCATGGACCGTCAAAGATATCCACGACATCGCGGGAGTACCGGCTCGCGCCCTCTGCGACGTTCACTGTTCCCGCTCCGCAGCCCGCTGGAGCGCTGGCACGCGCGCCCGAGCAGATGTCACGACACCTGGCCGCGCGCATCCTATGCGACTGCGGCGCGCCGTGCTGGCTTGTGGGTCGCTTCAGTCGCTGCGGGCACGCGGGACCTGTTGCGACCCACGCCGGTGTCCGCCGGGAGCAGGGCTTCTCGGGTGAGGGAAGCCATCTGCCGGGGTTGCGTATAGCTGTCTCAAAGGCGACGGCTTTCTCACCCGACCGTGGCGGTTTCAGATCTATTTCCGAAGGCGGCCTACTCTGCTCCGTAATTCTGGGACACGCGTATCACTTGAACGCCTCGATCTCGCACTCCCGCAGAATCCTTTCCGTGCGGGGTGCCCCTCGCTCGTCCTGCGATACGCTCGCATCGTAGTTCCATCCGCTACCGTCGGGCAGAGCCTTGATGCGGATTCCGTGATCATTTATGCATTTGATTGATGCTCGGAAGTCATCGGCGTAGTTCGGGTTCTGGTTTGGGTCGAGTTCCGGCGGGGGAACCGGCTTCTTCTTCTTGCATGCTTTAAGTGCTGCGGTCGGCTGGAGTTCATCTTCGGCCGCATTCAGCAGATGCTTTCCTGCCGCTTTGGGTCCGGTGACTTCTTCCACTTTGCCACCGTGCTGCTTGAGGCATGAGGCGTAGGCGTTGTATATGTTGCGCATTTCGTCAGGCGTACTGTCCAGGCGAATACGCGGTTGGTCCTTGTCTGGATCTGCTGCGTCCGGCGATACGGCAGGTTTCTTGCTGTCTTGCTGCAGGGATGGGACTTCGTCCTTCTTGTCCTGTTGTCCGGAGTCTCCGCAGCTGGCGAGGCTGAGGATGGCCGCAGCTACTGCGATGAGAGGTGCCGCAGCGTTGCGCGCAGGAGGGAGAGTTTTCCCCTTGCTCTTGAGCACTTGAGTGATCCTATCCAGGAGGTGAGATGCGATTGAGGGATGGATTCGTGAGCCGTAGAGGCAGGTGTTCCTTCGAGTCGTGGTGCCGGCACTGTGTGCACAGGTTTGGTATCTGGTTGTCCGGCCGCGTAGTTCGTGACGGTTCCCGCACCGTCAGGTAGGCCATGAAGGGGGCTCCGGAGTTGCCTGCGACAGGCAGGCGCGGACCACTCTGGGTCTAGTGATGCGTGTCGGCGCATCTACTGGGGTGTCGCGCGGGTGCTCACACGCAGGTCAGGTCGAGGCCAACGCCTCTGTAGGTGTCAAGCGGGAGGCGCGGATGGCGGGGTAGACGCCGGCAATGACCCCGACGAAGACGGCTCCGCCGAGCCCGGCTGCGACTGCCATGGCTGGTATGACAGGGGGCCAGTGGCGGAATGACGCGTAGGCGATTGCGGCTGCACAGCCCAGCAGGACGCCGGCAGCGCCGCCGAGCCCGGACAGGACGACGGACTCGGTCAGGAACTGGCCCCGGATCTGGCCCCGGTTGGCGCCCAGGGCCCGGCGTAGGCCAATCTCCCGGCGGCGTTCGAGAACTGAGATGACCATGGTGTTGGCGACGCCGATACCGCCGACTAGGAGGGCAACTCCAGCCAGCCCAAAGAACAGGGCGGAGAACGCACTCTCGGTCGCCCGTTTGGCGGCCAGGGCGTCGGACGGCCGACTGACCTGCACGAGCCCGGGTGTCTGCGGGTTGATGGTTGCGGGGAGCACAGCGCGCACGCTTTCGACCGCAGATTCGTCAGCTCTTGTGTAGACCACTGTCGGCCGGCCGTCGAAGTCCAACTGGCTGCGGGCTGCCTGCCAGCTGACGAGGACTGCTCGGTCGAGATCTTCGGCCAGGGGAACGGGGCGGAGGGTGCCGATGACGGTGAACCAGCGGTCAGCAAGGCGTATCTGGGGTGCTGGTTCGCCAGGGTGCATGGCGCTGAAGCCGAGACGCCGAGCGGCAAGGGCGCCAAGTACTACGGTTGGGAAGCGGTCACTGTCCCGGTTGAGGAAGCGTCCGGAGGCGACTGTGCCACCGACGGTCTGCAGCAAGTTCCGGCGTACTGCCAGGACGCTCAGGCCGGCGTAGTCGGCGGGGTCCACGCGGTCCGAGCGGTATACGGGGACATTGGTGTTGGCGACCGCGCTCGCTCGGTCGACTGGGCCGATGCGCTCGACCATTTCCACCGACTCCACGGGCAGAGAGCCGGGCTTGCTACTACCTTGCTCTGGCATGGCCTGGGCGCGCAGCAGGTTGGTTCCCAGCGCCGACAACTGCTGCATCAAGGCCTTTTGGCTGGAAGCCGGTATCGCCGTCACGATGATCATCGTGGCGATGCCGATGGAGATCCCGAGGGCTGACAGCGCGGCCCGTACTTTCCTGGTGCGGATGCCGAGCAGACCGAGCCCAAGCAGATCGAGCGGTGTCAGGCGAACGGTCGTCGGCCTTGCCTTTCGGTGCGCCGGCACAGCAGCGGCTGGGCTGTGAGGCGCAGACGAGTCGACGGCGGGCGGCGTCACATTAGTCATGTGGTGCGTCCAGTGCGGTATCGGTGATGATGTGGCCGTCGCGGATCTCGATGCGGCGAGGCAGCCCAGCGGCTATGTCTCGGTCGTGGGTGATCAGCGCGATGGTGGTGCCCTCCGCATGCAACTGCAGCAACAGGCGAAGGATTGCTGCGCCGTTGGCTGTGTCCAGAGCGCCGGTCGGCTCATCGGCGAGGACCAGGGCCGGTTGATTGACCAGAGCCCGGGCGATGGCGACGCGCTGTTTCTCGCCGCCAGACAGCTGGTTGGGCATGTGGTCAGTGCGGTGCGCCATGCCGACCCGTGCGAGGGATTCTCGGGCCAGCGTTGGGCGCCGGTTCCTGGGCACGCCCCCGTAGATGAGACCGACCGCGACGTTCTCGGCGGCAGTGAGTCCCTCCGTGAGGTGGAACTGCTGGAAGACGAAGCCCAGCTGCCGGCCCCGCAGTGTCGATAGGCGACGGTCAGACAATTGCGAGATGTCGTTGCCGCCGACCTCTACGCTGCCAGAGGTGGGCCGGTCCAGGGTTCCCATGATGTTCAGCAGGGTTGACTTCCCGGACCCGGAAGGTCCGACGATGGCCAGCAGTTCCCCGTTCTCCACGGTGAGAGAGACGCCGTCAAGAGCGCGGACGCCTCCGGGATAGGCCATGACCGCGTCGCGTATAGCGATGACTGTGGTCACGAGGCGGTTTCCACACGGAGCCCCGGGCGAATGCCGGGTCCGGTGACCTCGACCATGCCCTTGGCGAACATCCCAGTGGTGACTGGAACCAGGCGCCCCTCTGTTGTCCGCAGGGCATAGCCCCCTTCGCTCAGAGCAAGCAGGGCTTCTACGGGGACTGCGAGGACTCCGCGCTTCGTTCGGCCGGGGAAATCGACCTTGACAGGGGCTGCATTGAGCCGTTGCACCGCGTTGTCGCTGCCGAGGGAGACCGTGACGGTGATGCGTCCGTCGAGCGGGTTGCTTCCTTGCCCAGAGGTATCCGCGTCATTCCCCTGCACGACGGTCCCTATAGAGTCAACAGTGCCGTCCACACGTCGTTCGTCAGGCAGTGTCACGCGGACTCGGGCGCCCTTCCTGATCGCCCCTGCATCAGAGGCAGCGACGGGGACAGTGACCTGTTTGCGGGTGGACGTGACGGAGACCAGATCGGTGGTCGTTTCGTCGCCGACTTGCGCCAGAACCTTGCCGATCCGTACGGCCCCGGTCGTGACGAGTGCGTCACCTGGCAGGATCACCCCTGATTGATCCACGTCCTGGGTGCGCTGCCATCGCTTGATGGCAGCTACGAGGCTGGTGGTGAGCACAGCGTCGCCCTTTCGCACCTTGATGAGAGACGGAGAGGGCAGCGGCTGCTCGCCGTCAGCGGGCGCATCGGATGCGGCGTTTGGCGGCGGACTACTGGGCAGTGCGCTGGGTGCCGCAGGCGCTTCAGGGCTCGAGGAGGGTGTGGGGTTACGCACCCATGAGCCTTCGGCAGGTTGCGCGCCTGTGTCGTAGCCAAGGCTTCTCAGGTGGTCTGCGATGACGCGTACATCCCGGCCCACGAGGCCAGTCTTGTCCAAGGGGCGGAACAGCGGGGTATCCCCGTAGAAGAGCACCACTGGGTGGTCGTCGACGCGCCAGATCGCTTGGCCTCGCTTGACTGTGGCCCCCACTGCCGGCAGCCAGGTGACCCGGCCCCCGCCCGTGTGGTGCAGAGAACGGGGAGCGCCATAACCCAGGGTGCCGTCCAGCGAGAGGTTGTCGGAGAGAGTGGCGCTGGCCACTGTGACGGTCTTTGCCTTCCCGTCCTGCTGCGCTGGACGGCGGTCAGCACCGTCGTCGGGCCAGAGCGCCGCGCCCGTCGCTGCTCCTATCGCAGCAAGGAGCGCGAGGGCGATGCCCAGCATCCTTCGGCGGTGACGTGGGGCAGCGCCCTGGATTGCGGATCCTGACGTGACGGGCTCTTTCACCAACCCGTGCTTGGGCCCGCGGCGGCCCGAAGTGGCCTCGCCTGAGGGTGAGTCGACAACAGCCAGGCTTAGCGTTTCATCCGGGCCAAACTGTGGGCGGTTCGTCCCCGTACCCTTGTCAATCATTCTGGCAGACTCTTCTCATGCACTCTTGCTCATCGGAACCGCTTCAGTAGCTGGACGCTCCAAGCCGGCGCTGGCTGGTGTGCTCACGTCGACACCTCGGCACCTGGCCGCTCACTGCCCCGGAGGGCAGGTCGACGCGGAGCGTTGTCCTCGGCGCAAACGTTCGACCAGGGGAGCTCCCGCGGCTTGCGGCCGTCGGGAGAGGGCAGCCAGGGTGCGCGGACAGCGCGGCGTCCGACAGACCTCGACACGGCCGGACCCATCGCTGACGAGGTCCTACGGCAGAGCATGCCGCGCAGATATCAAGAAGTTGTCATCGTGCGAGACATTTCTCAGCCATGCCCATGGCAGACGAACTGGACCTAGCATCGGGCGGGTGAGTGCACACATCCTGGTTGTGGAAGACGACGTAAAGCAGGCGGAGGTGATTCGCCTGTCCCTGACGTCCGAAGGGCATATCGTCAGCGTCGCGCACGACGGCCCGACGGCCCTTGAGCGGGCGCGGCAGTGGCCCGCGGACCTGATCGTCCTCGACGTGATGCTGCCGGACATCGACGGTTTGGAGGTATGCCGCATCGTGCGTGCGGAGTGCGATGCCCTCGTGCTCATGCTCACTGCGCGAACCGCGGAGGCCGACATACTGGCCGGCCTGGATATCGGCGCGGATGACTACATGACCAAGCCGTACAGCCCACGCGAGCTCGTGGCCCGCGTCAGGGCCATGCTGCGTCGCAGCCGCCTCGATGCCGACGACGGCGGAGCACTGCGGGTTGGCTCGCTCGTCGTTCACCCGGACCGGCACGAGGTGTTGTGTGACGGGCGACAGGTGTCCTGCACACCGGGCGAGTTCGAGATTCTGTGCATCATGGCAGCCTCGCCCGGCCGGGTCTTTACTCGCCGCACGCTCCAAGAATGCTCCGGTGGTGATCAACGTGCGCACAGCGAGCGGGTCGTCGACGTGCACATACTGAATCTGCGTAAGAAGATTGAGGCCGACCCGAGAGCGCCGACCCGGCTGCTGACAGTTTTTGGCATCGGGTACAAGTTGAGCGGCGGCTAACGTGCCGGACAAGGTTCTGCTGCGCCACAGCCTTCTCGTGCGGCTCCTCTCCACTTCTGTGCTGATCGCATTGTGTTCGATCGCCGCCACCGCATGGCTTGCGGTGCACCTCACGACGCGCGCGCTGGAGCAGGAGCAAGGGCAGGTCCTGGCAGATGACGCGGCCATTCAGGACGCTCTCACCGCCTATGCCGCCACCCACGGTGACTGGAGCCGTGTGGAGCCCACCCTTCGCCGCCTCTCTCACAGGACAGGCCAGCGGATCGCGCTGACCACCGAATCCCACCAGGTGCTTGCGGACACCACTGCGAAAGCGGCATCGCTGCCCCGACGTTCCTCCGCAGCGATCGATCCCCTGCGTGCCGAGTCCGTTTCGGGCGCGGGACGAGTCGAGGGCTACCGCATCGATCCGCGCGCCGTGGGCCCCTATCGTCTCCCGGCCAGGGAACGTTCCGCTCTCTTCGAAGCGGCCAGCACAATGTCGGCCTGTCTGCAGCGGTACGCAATAGACGCCCGCGTGGTCGAATCCCCCAGCGGGCGCCCCCGACTGGAACCGGCGGCCGAGGACAATCGCCCTTTGGACATGGCCGATTGCGACTACGGCAAGCTGAGCAGTCCCACCCCGGTAGAGCAGCGAGCCCTGCGAGCACTCGACAAGCTCGTGAAGCGATGCCTTGCCGAGCACCAACCCGAGGTGACACAAGAGGTCCGGGTACTGCCGGACTTCACCTGGGCGGCCAAGGCGATAACAGGGCCGCGCGCCAAGAGAGCAGTTCAAAAGTGTGTTGACGACAGCCGCAGAAGGCAACTCGACCCCTATGTCGCAGCGCCTGCGCTGCTCTACCTTGCCTCCGAGGACGGAAGCACCGACGTCCACTTCGAGTTGTCGAGACAGAACACAGGCCGCCTGGTCGGCATGACCGGGGCCATCCTTGCCCTGACCGTCGCGGTCACCACAGGCGTCGCCATCCGGCTCGTGCGGCCCTTGCGCGCGCTCACCGAGGCTGCCCGGCACTCGGGCGAGGACCACCTCATGGTGCCAGTCACGACACGCGACGAAACCGGAACGCTCGCGGCTGCCTTCAACGCCCTGTCCGAGCGTCGCTCTCGTCTCGAAGCCCAGCGCAAAGCGATGGTGAGCGACATCGCGCACGAGCTGCGCACCCCTCTTACAACCATGAGGGCCTGGTTGGAAGTCGCTCACGACGGCATCGTCACGCCCGACCCCGCGTTCCTCCGTTCCCTCCTCGAGGAGGCCGTTCTCCTGCAGCGCATCGTTGATGACTTGCAGATTCTCGCTGCTGCTGACGCCGGCGAACTGCCGATCCATCCCGAGCCACTGCGACTGAACCACGTCCTGAGCCAAGTGGCGGCCGCCCACCAGGCCCAGGCAACTGCATCGGGCGTGGAACTGAGTGTCCAGGCTGCCTCAGATGTAGAACTGACAGCCGATCCGACGCGGCTGCGCCAGGCTGTCGGCAACCTGGTAGCCAACGCAGTCCAGCACACACCCCCTGGAGGCGTTGTCGCACTCTCTGCCCACCGCACTGCCAACAGCGTCACCATTCAGGTCGCTGATACCGGCACCGGCATTGCCCCGGGCGACCTGGCCCAGATCTTCGAGCGGTTCTGGCGCTCTGAGAAGTCGCGCAGTCGCCGAACCGGTGGCAGCGGGCTGGGTCTAGCCATCGTCCGACAGCTGGTCGAGGCCCACGGCGGAACTGTCACAGCTGAGAGCGTCCCTGGCCTGCGAACGGTGTTCACCGTCGACCTGCCGGTGCGGGAACACCCCTGCGCGTAGCGAACTGGATTCCTCCCGCCGTACAAACCTGGCCTCTCTGCTCCGGCGCGCCTAAAGGGTGTTGCACAAGGTCCTTCTCGGGCAGGTCGGAGTGGTGCTTGACCTGGTGTTTCACCCGGCGAGGGCGAGATTGTGCATGATGGCGACGGCCTGGACGGCGTGGTGGAGGCCGTCGCCCTTCTGACGGCAGTCGCGGAGGATCTTCCAGTCTTCATTCGGGCGAAGGTGTGCGAGCTGGCGCATCGTGAGGTTGGTGCGGTAGTAGACGGCCACCAGCAGGACCCGGTCCGCCAGCGGCAGGCACCACGGCCGGCCACCGCCCGGCCCGTTCCCGCACCACCTTCACCAGCTTCGCGAACCGGTCCATCCGCAGCCCGGTGAACGTCTCCACCCACAACGGATCAGCCCTCAACACCCCACCCATACAGGAGAAATGCCCTGATCATGGCCTTGTGCAACACCCTTTAGAGCGTGTCTCTCAGATCTGGCTGCGAGTCCGTCAGCAGTGGCCGTATCCGGTCCGTTGCTGGTGGGCAACTTGCCCGGCAGGTCTCGGGAGGCCATGGCCCACTACATGGGGCCGGGTCGAGCGGGCCTACCATGCGTGTGATGGTTCGGTCGCACCAGTCGCACACCACTGTCGCGTGGGCACCCGCGGCCTCAAGGATTCCGGCCGCGTCTTGGGCGGCCTCGAGCCAGTCGGGTTCTGTGACCGCCACGGGCGCACTGTCCAGCAGAAGCTTGCTGTTCCACAGGCTGAGGCCGGTGACCGTCCGGATCGCACGGACCGCCTCCGTCTTCCGGTCTCCTGCCTCCGTCAGCAGGACACAGAATCCTGGCTCTTCCACACACCCTCCCCGGCGGCCTCAGGCTGTCCAGCAAGTGAAGCATCCCCGCAACTGCTGAACTCCAAGGGCAGAGCGCCGAGAGACATAGCGGGCTATCGCCGGGCCCAGACAAGGATGGCGGCGAGGTGGAGTGCGGCCTGGTAGGCGATGGCGACATACACACCCCGTGCGACGCGGGGTCCTACTGCTGGTCTCGCCCGGACTCACCCCCGTGCTGACTGACCGGCCTCAGCGTCAGCGCCCGGAGTCAGGCGCCGACGCTCTGTTTGCGTCCTACAGACTGACACGCACCAACCTCTCGCCTCCCGAAGTCACAACCTCGAAGGCGCTGATGTCGGCGGGGCCAAGTGAACTGCTGCCGCCCAGCGTGAGCTTGGCTGGCGAGCCCTCGACCCCGTATCCCTTGGGAGGCACCGACCATTGAGAGACCACCTCCCTCTTACCGGATGTGGACACCGCTACGAGCGAGCATTTCCGGGGTCCCGTCACGCCCCCGAGCGACAGGGAAACCTCTGTCCCCCAGCCCTTGGCAAGCATCCCCACCTCTGCTTGTACGCCGGTACTCGCATCGGTACTGCTCAGTGTCCTTGCGCTGTTGGAGGCGACAACCGGTCTGGTATCGCCTTCCCCGTTCTGGCTGACGCCAGCAAGAACACCGGCGCCGGCCAGCAGGCCTCCGGCGAAAGCGGCAGCCAGCATGAAGGAGCTTCGACGCGTCTTCCCCCCTGTGCTGACCCGTATCGGAGTGGAGGCAGCGGCTGCCGCCTCTGGCTCGTACTGGAAGGTGCGTGCGGCCTCGATAGCCCGCGCGGGGTCCGGTGTGGGAATGCCATCCAGTTCGAATGGCTCCACTTCAGCCAACAAACGGACCAGAGCCCGCAGCTCGTCTTGTTCTTCCCTGCACTCCGGGCATGCCTCAAGGTGAGAGGCGAGCGCGTCGGCGCTTTCCTCCCGCCCCGCCATCGCCGCGGCCGCAAGGTCATACTTCAGTTGCTCGCAATCCATGGACCACTTCCTGCGCCTGTCGACCCCCGGCTACCACCACCCAACTACGTCAGGCCCACCGGAGTGGTTCACTCCTGAGCAGAATTCCTACGACTTCTTGTCACGATCACTCCTCACCAGCTGATAGAAGCGCCGCAAGCCTTCTTTCCACCTCCTTTACCGGGTGTACATCCGGCGTGTCCTCAGCAAGCCGCAGCGCTCGTTCCCACACCCGTCGAGCTGCCTTCGGATCGCCGGCGCACACGTGTGTATCGCCGAGCCGCATCATGGTTCCGACCTTGGTAAACGAGTCCCCAGCTTCAACCATCAAGTCCAAGGCGGTGCGATAGCAAGCGACAGCTGCCTGATGGTCGCCCAGGTGGTGGTGAACGTGCCCGAGACTGTCCCACGCGTACGCCTCCCGCTGCGGCACGTCGAGCCGGCGGAAGAGTTCAACCGATCGACGGCAGTGCACAAGCGCCTCGTCGTGGCGACCCAGCATGGTGAGGGTCCAGCCGACCGCGTTGCTGCTTTCTGCATCCAACAGCTGGTCACCAGTGGCTTCCGCCAGGCGAAGAGCCTCCCGTGTCCGGTGCAGCGCCGGGTCCACCTGTCCTGCGGAGTGCAGCAGTGCGCCGAAGGACAGGTGAACGCGCACCTGCTCGGTGACGTCGTCCACTCCGTCGAGCAGCGCTTCTGCCTTGTCGAGGTGAGTCAGCGCCTGAACGTAGTCGTGCACCCGCCCCAGGCACCCGGCCAACGCCCGGTGCAGCCGTGCCTGCTCGAGGCGATCGGCCGTCCCCTCTAGCGCTTCAAGAACATTTGACAGCACCACAGCGGCATCCGATGAACGACCTAGTGCATCCAGGTATCCGTGCAGCGGCCAGGCCAGTCGGCAAGCATCGCTGACAGATCCGTGCTCGACGGCCTGCCGCAACATCGTCCGCAGGACCCGTTGCTCGACGGCATACCACCGCAGCATCCGGTCGGCGACGTCGAATTGCTCTGGGATTACACCCGGAGCAGGCGGATCCGTGATGAATTGCGCGATGTAGCCGAGCCGAGGCCCTCCTCGGGCAGCTGTGTGCACGTAGTGGTCGTACATTCGCCTGCGTGCCTCGTCGCGCACCACCTGCGCGTCGAATTCTTCTACAAGCTCCCCCGCATACACCCTCAACAGGTCATGGAAGGCGAAACGGCCAACCGACGACTCGTTGATCATGCGTGTCCGGGTGAGCTCTGTCAGCAAGCGACGTGCGAGCGGCACCTGCAATCCAGCAAGACTCGCCGCCGCAGCCACCGAAATATCCGGCCCTGGATGCAGGGCCAAGAGACGGAACAGTCGGGCGGCTTGAGGGGTCAGCGCACGATAGGACCAGGAGAAGACGGTGCGCACATCCGCGGTGTCGTCAGGCCCGGCAAAAGCGTCGAGACTGCCTTCGGTGGCACGCATCTCCCCTACGAGGGAGCGCAAGGAGAAGTCCGGATGCAGTGTGGCCCGCGCCGCAGCAGTCGCGAGAGCCAACGGCAGTCGGCCACACCGATCTATGATCTCTGCAACGGCCTCGGGTTCAGCCTGTACACGCAACGCTCCCAGGCGCCGCGTCATCACCTCCGTGCTCTCATCTGGAGGCGGCACATCCAGCGTAAGCACCTCGGCACTGTCTGTAGTGACAAGACCGTGGAGTTGGATGCGGCTGGTCACAATGGTCATGCAGCCTGATGCCGCAGGCAGCAGCGGACGGACTTGATTCTCATCCCGGGCGTTGTCCAGTACGACCAGCACACGGCGCTGCGCCAGCATGGTGCGCAGCATGGCGCTGCGAGCGTCACTGGTCGAGGGGGCCGTCGTGGGGTGGACGCCCAGCGCGGACAAGAATCCGAGCAATGCCTCGTCCGCGTCCATCGCCGAACCGGTCGCATCGAATCCGCGGAGATCGACAAAGAACTGCCCATCGGGGAAGCGGTCTTTGACCTGATGAGCAAAGTGCAGGGCAAAGGCCGTCTTACCCACTCCGGCAATACCGCCGATCAGCATGACCGACGGAGCCTCAGCCCCTGATCCCGTCTGGGGCAGCATCCCTTGCAGGTGGGCAAGTTCAACATGGCGGCCGGTAAAGAAGGCCGACCCTCGTGGCAGTTGCGCCGGCCTCAACGCCGAAGCCGCTGCAAAGAGATCGCAACGCTGATCCACATCAGGGTGGTGGGCAGCCAGGGAATTGTCAGTAGATACGGCTGGTCCCGACCGGGCGTCCCTCACCGAAACGAGGGTGTAGGGCTCGTCAGTCCCCGTGTCGTCGTAGACCGATGCAAATCCCGCCTGCGACACGCGCTTGATAGCTGTCAAGTCGTGTCGCAAAATCGCCTCCTGCAAGACGGCGATCCCTGGGCTGGGGAGGAGGCCGAGTTCCCGGGAAAGGTACTTACGAAGTTCCTCAAATCGCGTCAGAGCCTCGGCATGCCGACCGGTGAAGTACAAAGCGCACATAAGCAGACCCCAGGCCACCTCGCGAAGGGGATGACGGGCGGTGAGCACCTCCGCAGCGTGCACCGCCTGCTGTGGATCACCGTCATGGATAAGCGTGCATATGCGCAGCTCCTCAGCAGCCACATATGCAGCCTCCAGTTGTGTCATGGACCGGGCAGCAAACTGGTAGTCCCGAGCGTCATCCAGCGCCGTGCCCCTCCACAGCGACAGCGCCTGTTCCACCTCACTGCGGGCCGCTGCCACTTGGCCTTGAGCCAGCAGGCGATCAGCTCGGGCCACACCTCTCTCGAACTGAACCGAGTCCAGAGCTCCCGGAGGAACTCTCAGCGCGTACCCATGGCTCTCTCGAATCAGCATCCCGGGCTTGCTGTGGCGGGCTCTCTCCGGTTCGAGAACGGCTCGGATCCTGCTGATGTGTGCCTGCAGGGACACCACGGCACGGGAGGGCGGACGCCCAGCCCAGACGTCCTCGCAGAGCCGATCGGTGGAAACGGGGCGCCCTTCCTCGATCAGAAGACGCAAGAGGAGCACGCGTCGTTTGGGCGGCCCGAGATCCAGCTGCATCCCCGCCCTTCGAAACACCAAGGGACCAAGAAGACCGCACCAGAGGCCGCCGTTGTCACTCTCCGTTGTCCACTCCACGCTCATTTCCTGGTCCGGGTGACCCTGCGGCCAGGCAGGCAACCGCCCGCCTGGCCGGGTCGACCCCCGCCGTTTCTAGCCTTGCGCCCCGGCCCAGAAGCGCTTCAGCACATGGGCGGCTACTCCAGGCCCTTCGAGCATCCACCAGTGGCCGAGGCCAGGCAGGCTCTCGGTTCGAGCCCCCAGCCGGGAGGCAACATCTGAGGAGGCCGCGGCGTCGTCAAACGGGTCGAGCGAAGGCTGCAGAACCAAGCCGGGAGCGGACGCTGCAGCGAGGATCTGCGGTCCCCAGTCGTGGAACACGTTGGGCGTCGCGGAGCGGTACAGATCAAGGATGGCCAGCCCCATCGTTTCATCGAAGGACTTCGCCAACTCCTGGGCATGCTCGGCGGACAGCCCAACACTCATGAGCTGCGCAGCCGCCCCCTCAGCGGAGGCGGGATCCGCGGCCAACGTGGCACGCAGCCATGCCTCGCCCGCATCGGGTGTCTGCCACAGCTGCGCTGCCGGGTGCCACTCATACTCGGGGTGCAGGATGCTGCCCACATCTACGGTCCAGGACCTCAGCGAAACCTGCGCACGGGTAGCAACGCGCGCAACGATCAACGCGCCCCAGTCGTGACCGACCAGATCTACAGGGGTGCCGATCCGCCGAAGTTCCTCCTCGAGCCAGCGCACGTACGCGTCCTTCGTGGACGTGAAGTCCGGCGTGCGCGAACGACCGAACCCGGGTAGATCCAGCGCAACCGTCTTACCGCCGAGCTGCTCTCGAACAGCGTCCCAAAGCCCGCTCGTCTCCGGTACACCATGCACAAATACTGCCGTCACAGCCCTACTCCTATTGTGATCACGACCGCGCTGCCGTCGGCAGAACTCCTTCTACTGAACGGCCCATTCACGGAACAGGTTCACGTCAGGCCACGCGGGGAAGGTAGGCAGCACGTCCTCGGCGTACGACCGCCGTTGCCACTTGATGGGGGACGAATTGGCTTGCGAACGGAGCGAACCGGCTCAGCACCGGCACCGTAGAGACCTATGACGGTTCAGGGACTCACCCCGGGAAAGCGGCCGTCGTTCCCTGTTGATCGCGTTGTGGCCGCGGTCAACAGTGCCTTCCCGTTATCCCTCGTCATCCTCCGCAGTCAGCGTCAGGGCGGGGGGCGCAGTCGCGCGACCGTCCAGTCTGTAAGTGAGCAGCTACTTACCTTGGAGGCGGGTTGCCGTAGGGGCTGACCGTCGATGATCGTTGCGATAGGCGGGATGCATGGGGTATCAGCAGGGGGGTCTCGCTGCGGAGGGGCAGGCGTTCCGCGAGCGGATCCGGATGGAGCAGCTGCGATGTTCACCGAGGGACGGGGCAGCACTGACATTGTGAAGGAGTTACGGGTCAGCGTCCCGTCGGTCCAACAGTAGCGGCGGTCCTGGAGGGAGACCGGGCAGGACGGAGTTCGATCCGGTGACGAGACGTCCCTGCTGAAGCTAAGCGAGGCGTTGTTCGCCGTACTCGAAGCTGAACTGACCAAGGGCCCGGTTGACTCACGGCTGGCCGGACCGGAGATGGACGCTGGCCAGGATCAAACTCTGATCGGCTGGCGGTTCGACAAGTCGATGGCGCTGTCAGGGATCTTGCAGATGCTCCGGCGGCATGGCTGGAGTCATCAGGTTCCCTCCCGGCGTGCGGTCGAGCGTGACGAGGCGGCGGTGGCCAGCAGGGTGAAGGACTGATGGCCGCACGTGGAAAGACCGCGCCGGACGCTCGGGGCTTGGACCGTCGTCGAGGACGAAGCCGGGTTCTCGATGACGCCGCCGGCCGCTCGCATCTGGAGCCGCGGCACCACACCAGTCATCCGGTCCGCGGACGCTCTCTGCGGCCCTTCTCCATAGCTACCCTTTGTTGCTACAAACCCGGGGCACGCTCGCCCACTGGAAGAGACTCTGGAGCTCCAACCCGCCCGGAGCGGTTGAACCGGGAGATCAAACGGCGAGTCGACGTCGTCCAGGTCTTCCCCAACCCAGCCTCCCTCGACCGACTCGCCGCCGCGGTACTGGCCGAACTCCACGACGCATGGCAGGTCTTCGCCCGCCGCTACCTCTCCAAAGCCTCCATGGCCGAACTACTCACCACCGAACCGGCTGAGGACGACCGCGCGCTGTCTCCACAACAGGAACCCAATCAGCTCGACCAGTGACTACACCACTCGGCGGGACACCATCCGCGGCGAACCCACTCGCCACCGCGGGTCTTCAATCGGTCATCGACACGCACGTACAGTGCCGTCAAGTGAGTGTCTAAATCGGTCGTCACAACCCGATGTTGGACACTCTCCCCACGTCTGAGAACCGGCAATCGGAACTACTCGTCTAGTCGAAGCGGAGCAGTTGCTCCGTGCCGTCATGCTGCGAACAAAGCAGCTACTGGAGCGACTGAGGCTGAGTATCCAGTAGAGCATGTCAACTGCTTCCATCACGTAAGGGAAGACCCGAGTCGCTTCAGTCGCTGCCAGGAGCCGATGAACACTGCGACCTGAGGGTTCTGCAAAATTGCTCGGTAGCTGCGGTCTTCAGCCAAAGAGCGCAAGCGGGATATGGGGCCCGTTCGGCGTGACTCCAAGAGCCGGTGAACCCTCCCCAAGGGATCGCCGTAGGGAGGCACGACAGACCAGAACGAAACCCGCACAGGGGCAACGTCATGTCCCCTTCCGGACCCCTTGCGAGGCCGGCAGCTAACCGGAGAGTGCACCGATGAAGCTCACGCGAACGCCCGACTCACCGAGCCCGTCGAGAGGTTGCTGGCGCCGCGGCAGCCGCCGCGCCGGTTTGGTCTGCGCGCTGCTGACCTTCACCGCACTGCTCTCCGCCTGTAGCGGTAGCGGCCTAGACGCCGCGTCAGGCGCTGGAAAATCGCGGCAGGACGCATCAGAAGACACTGACTGGCGGAACTGGGATGCTGAGGAATGGGCACGCGACGTCGACGACTTCACCAATCCCGTGATTGATGGGCTGTGGGAGCCGGAGCGAATGCGCGAGGCTCGCGACCCAGGCAAGCAGGTGGATTCCGATATCGCCGAGGCTCAGGGTGTTACCGACCCAGAGCCAACCGCTGTCGACGCTAAGCGTGTAGGAACGCCCTACCACAAGAACGCTGCCCCAGTTGGGAAAGTCTTCTTCGACAGTCCGGAGGGTTCACAAACATGTTCCGGAACGGTGGTCAAGGACCCAGCACGCCCTGGCCGTTCGAACCTCGTTTGGACTGCAGGACATTGCGTCCACGCGGGCCAAAAGGGGGGCTGGTTCCGGAACATCGTCTTCGTACCGTCCTTCAACGACAAGGGCCTCTCCTCCGCTGAACTCGAGACCGCCACAGCCCAGGAGATGTTGCCCTTCGGAACCTGGTGGGCGGACTGGGCCGCAACCTCACAGCAGTGGATATCAAATGGCACCGCCCAAGGCGGCAACGGTGCTCCGTTCGACTTTGCAGTGCTGCACGTCAAACCCGCCCCGAACAGCGACGGCAGATCGCTCGAGGAGACGGTGGGCGCCGCCCTTCCGGTCGCCTTCAACGGCCCGCGCGTCCAGGATGTCTCACAGGTCAGCGCATGGGGGTACCCGGCCGCCCAACCATTCGACGGGAGCACCATGCACAACTGCTCGGACGAACCGGGCCGGCTGTCGCTGAAGAACTCCGAGCCCACCATGTACCGAATCGGCTGCACGATGACCGGCGGATCCTCCGGAGGAGGCTGGTTCACCATCGGTGCTGACGGCAAGACAACACTGGTGTCCAACACCTCCATCGGCCCTGATCCGTCCGTCTGGCTGGCCGGACCGTACCTCGGCCACACCGCAAGGAACGTCTTCGACGAGGTCAGCGACCGCTTCGCACCCTGACGCCGCAAGTTCCTGAGCACCGACTCGCCACCCGGCCTCACATCTGTCGGCCGCGCATGGCCGGACACCACCCGTTCCTTGCTTGCGGACTTCGTGAACCTCTCGCTGTGCAAGGGCGTAGCAAGAGAACGTACAGCGCCGCCGGGCGTGAATGACAGGAGCACACCAAGTAATGATCACAATGCCCAGGTGCACCGGCGCGGTCGCGCTGGCTACAGCCACACTCATCCTCACCGCGGCCTGCAGTACCGAGAAGCAGGAGAACAGCCCGAAGGCAGACCGGACAGCGTCTGCACAACAGGACTTGGCCGGTAACACCCCGGGTACGGGTCCCGACGCGCCCGCTGGACAGCTCACGATCGCCAACGACCCGAAGATCGGACCGATCGTAACTGACGCAACCGGGTTCACCTTGTATCGGTTCACCAAAGACACTCAGGAGCCGCTCGCTTCGGCCTGCGAGGGCGACTGTGCCACGCTCTGGCCTCCTGTGCCTGCCAAGGATGCGTCCCTGCCTCAGGGCCTGGAGCCGACGCTCCTCGGCAGCCTCAAGCGGCCCGATGGCATCGCGCAACTAACCGTGGCCGGAATTCCCGTCTATCGGTATGCCAAGGACACCAAGCCCGGACAGGCCAACGGCCAAGGCGTTGGCGGCACATGGTTCGCCTCGCTTCCCGAGGAGGGGGTCCCCGGATTCGAGAGCGTGCTGGCCGCCATCACCGGTGGGGTCTCAGATGACGGAGCCGGAGAGGCTGGCGACGCCGCGGATGCGGCTCTGCCAGGTATGTCGGTCGTCGACAATCCGAAGCTCGGAAAGATCCTCGTCGATGGTCAGGGCCGGACGCTCTACCGCTTCGTCAAGGACACTGATTGGCCGATGACGACCGCTTGCACGGGAAAGTGCCTCGACACGTGGAAGCCGGCCAAGGTCATTGAGAAGAACGACGTCAACGGCATCGACCCGAAGCTTGTCATTCCTTTCAACCGGCCCGACGGAGTTCTGCAGCAGACGATCGATTGCTGGCCGCTGTACTGGTTCACCGGTGACAAGACGCCTGGCGACACGAACGGCCAGGGTGTTGACGGTTACTGGTTCGCCGCCGCCGCGGATGGAAGTCTCGTCAAGTAGTCCTGCCGCACCCGCGACCTGCCTCGGCCCATGTGACCGCCAGCCCTTCACTCGATCTTCCACCGGTCGGGGAGGGGCTGCTACTCGTGATCGTTTTCGGTTAACAAGTTTTCGCCCAATGCCGTAAATACCCACCTGATTTCCGGCTAGGGGCACGGCGGCGTCCCCGATGGCATCCGTCGGACTAATGAACCAGCCAACTCAGCGATACCACGCGCGATACGGCGGTACTGGTGCCGGAGGCGGCAGCGACTCGGGCGATCCCGCCGTGGCCGATGGCGGCGCTCGTCGAAGTGCAGCAGGTCTGATCGAGCTTGGCCCGCCGCCCACAGGCGGAAGGCGCCGCCACCACGCTGGACAAGCTGATCCGCATCGCGGGCAGCCGCTGGGCTGTGGAGGAATGCCTCCAGACAGCAAAGCAGGAGTGCGGCGCGACCTGGACGGCTACCAGGTCCGCCGCTACCCCGGCTGGCACCACCACATGACCCCGGTCATGGCCGCCCAATGTCTGCTTCACCGCCCTGCGAGCCCGAGAGCTGGACACAGACAAAGCAGAAACGGATCTCCCAACTCATCCACCTCAGCCTCGCCGAGTTCGGACGCCTGATCACCCCGTCTCACGGACCACCACACCACCCAGGTCAACGACGTTCTCCACTCATCACGCTGGCGGCGATGACGCCAGCGCCAAGCCCTCATTAGCCACTACAAATGACGCTGACACTGGGCATGACAACTTTCGAGCAATCAGACCAGGCACCGTTGCGGCACCAATTGCTGAACCATGGACGTGCCTCCCACGTTGCAACTCTGCGTAACCAACAACAGAGCCAGGACGGCACCGTGTAGCTGGAGGAGACCTGTGTCCCGCTGGACCTCACAAGGCCGGACCGCCGCTAGGAAGCGCCAGCAGAGCGCGATCGCGCTTGCCGTCATCCTGACGAGCCTTAGCGCACTCAGCTGCAGCGCCCCGCACGAGGGCAGTGCGGACCACGAGAGCGGCAAGGAAGCATCCGCGTGGTCGGAAGAGGGCCCCATGGAACAGGAGCCCGGCCCGACAACGGATGCCACGATTCCCGTAACCGGCTCAGGTACGTTCACCACCGCCAGCGACTCCCTCGATGCGGTGGGCCCCGGTACCCCTCGCCGGTACCGGGTACAAGTCGAGGATTCCCTTGTTCTCTCTCCGTCGAAGGCGGCCCTCGAAGTCAATGACATACTCGCCGATCCGCGGGGTTGGACGGCCGACGGCAACGGCTTCCAGCTCGTCGCCTCGCAAGACATTGATTTCACGGTCAAGATCGCGACCCCGTCTACTGTCGACGCCATCTGCGGCGCCGCTGGCCTAGACACCCAGGGGAAGGTCAATTGCACCGTGGGATCGACAGTAGTCGTCAACCTCAGGCGATGGATGCTCGGTTCGCCTCAGTTCGACGGCCCCATTGAGGAATATCGTGCGCTGATCATCAACCACGAGGTCGGGCACCGTCTAGGGCGCTCGCATGAAGGGTGCCCCGGGCGTGGCAAGCGGGCGCCCGCGATGATGCAGCAGATCAAGGGGCTCGACGGATGCAAGGCCAACGCGTGGCCCTATGACAGCAAGGGCCGGTACATCAAGGGCCCACCAGTGGACCGGGCAAGGCTCTGGGGAATCCCTGACCTAATACTCCGATTCCGTCGCTAAGCGCACCCAGTCAATTCCAGAGAGCGGTCAAGGGTTCACCGAATTGCGCAGTACTGCCGAATTGAGCAGAAATCCGGCCTGTCGAGTGAGTAGGTAGTGCCGCCACTCTTCCGATACCGCCTCACATCACGAGGACCAGCCGAAGAGAAGCGGACGCGATCATGCCGAACCCATCACCCTCAACTCAGGCGCCCCACTGCAGTCACCAACACTTCACCCTTCCCGCAACGAACCAATCCGTCTCAGAAGCCCGCTCCACCGTGCGCAGACATCTGCGCTACTGGCACGTGGACTCGGACCTGGCGGACCAGATCACGCTTGTCGTCTCAGAACTCTTCACCAACGCCGTCATACACAGCAACAGCAGCACAATCGAATGCGTGCTGAACGCGACCGGCAATCGCATCCGTTTGGAGGTCGCGAACGAGGGGACGGAGTGCGCATCCCTAAACGACGCCGCTCCAGCCCACGCGAGCGCAGAGCACGGCCGCGGACTCATGCTGGTCACCGCATCCAGCAATGCGTGGGGACTGCGCAACAGCAGTCACAGGCACAGCTGCGCAGTTTGGGCCTCGTGGGACCGCCCACAGCCGCATTCCACCTGAGCCAACCAGAACACGTCGGAACCACCTCGCCGGTTGCGATCCTTCGGCGTCGCGAGCGGAGTGAATGGTGGCCGAGCGTGTCTGTGATGAGGTGCCGTTTGCGTCCTTTGATCTTCTTGCCGGCGTCGATGCCCTGGCTGGTCTCGGACACGTTTGCCGAGGTCTTCACGCTCTGCGCGTCGATCACGGCCGCGGTCGGCTCCGCGCGGCGGCGATGGAAGCGACGGGTCTTGTCACGCAACAGGTCGTGGACCTGCTGGGTCGTGCCGTCCGCTTCCCACTTCGCGTAGTAGTCGTAGACGGTCTTGTACGGCGGGAAGTCGCGCGGCAGGTACTCCCACGGAATGCCGGTGAGGTTGACGTAGAGGATCGCGCGATCTCCCGTAAGTCGTGGACCCGGGCCGCCGCGCCGGAGCAGGTCCGGCCAGCTCGCCAGGCCGTGAAGACCGGTTCGATCAAGGCCCAGCGGGCGTCGGAGACATCACTGCGATACGGGCGACGAACACTCACGCCTCGCCCAACGACCACCGACGCCAGCAGTAATAGAAGCATCCCGATCTACCAACTACCTAGATCAGATGCCCTCTTAGGTGTACCCGGCCGCGAACACCCCGAGTCTGTAAAAGATAGCCGCGGACATGGAAGCCGACGCAAGGCTGCCTGGTGCGCCGCCGCCCAGCCAGGCCGATGCGTCGTCTCGCCCCTTCGTGCTGGCTCGGCAAGCTGCCTGGGATGCGCAGGGCTTTGCCGCACGCGTGCGCGATCTGTGGGTTGCAGGCCGTCTGATCAGAGGCGCGGGCCAGCCGGTCGGAGAGTCGGCTACAGACTCGCCGTGGACCGTCTGGAAGTGCACCAGGCGCTGAGTACCCGGTCCGGGCACAGAATTTGCCAGCGCTCTGCCTGTCCGCGTGCCGCGGGCGCTCGAGGTGCTGCTCGTGACGGCCGCCCTTGCGGTCGGCAGACGTACGACCTCTCCGCAGGCCCTTTCAATCGATCAAGTCGCGGAGGACGCTGCGGCGTTCGCGTGACCGGAGCGCTTTGACAGGTTCGCGATCCGTACCCCATCATCGGTCCACTAGTTAACTAGCTAAATGGTGGTGATGGGGTTGGAGTTCCGCATTGACCGGCGGAGCGGGCTAGCCGCCTATCAGCAGATTGTTCAACAGACCAAGCAGGCCCTGCGTCTTGGCGTACTCGTGCCTGGGGACCAGCTGCCGACGGCCAAAGAGGTCGCGGCGACATGCGCAGTCAACCCGAACACGACACTCAAGGCGTACCGGGAGCTGGACAGGGAGGGCCTGGTGGAACTGCGACCAGGTCTGGGCACCTTCGTCCGCCAGTCGCTGGCTCGCCCTCAGACAAGTGCGGATTCCCCGCTGCGGGGCGAGTTGGTGGCATGGATGGACCGGGCCCACGAAGCAGGTCTGGAGCAAGAAGACGTGACAGCGCTGGTCGCATCGGTGATGGAAGAGCGGTACGCCGTCACCAGGGCGGCCGTTGGAAACGAGGGACACGGATGATGAACGACGGAACGGGCCAGGGCCGGGCGGACGAGTCCGCGATAGTGGCCCAGGGTGTCGGCAGGAAGTATCGCCGTGGCTGGGCGCTTCAGGATTGCTCTTTCAGGCTGCCAGCTGGACGGATCTGCGGGCTGGTGGGCCCCAACGGCGCTGGCAAGACCACGCTGATGGGCATCGCCGCCAACCTGCTGGAACCGACCACGGGCACCCTGCGGGTGTTCGGTGCGGCCCCGGAGTCGGCGGAGGCTGGCCGGCGGACCGCGTTCCTAGCCCAGGAGAAGCCACTGTTCCGGCGCTTTACTGTCGCCGAGATCCTGCGTCTTGGTCGCGAGCTGAATCCCGGCTGGGACCAGAAGGCTGCGGAGGCCATCGTCCGTGCAGGCAATGTGCCCTTGGACGCGAAGATCGGCACGCTCTCTGGTGGCCAGCGCACCCGGGTGGCCTTCGCCGTCGCCTTCGGTAAGCGTCCCGACCTGCTCCTCCTCGACGAACCGATGTCCGACCTCGACCCTCTGGTGCGCCATGAGTTGATGAGTGCCCTGCTGGCCGAAGCCGCCGAGCGCGGCACCACCGTGCTGATGTCCACTCATATGCTTGCCGAGCTGGAGAGCACATGCGACTACCTGCTGGTCATCGCCAATGGTGGGCTGCGCCTGGCCGGTGAGGTCTACGAACTGCGCACTGCCCACGCAGTGCTCACCGGGGTCCACGACGACGGGCGGACACCTCCTGAACTGGCACATCACACGGTGATTGAAACCCGTACCAGTGGACGGCAGTTCACCTCACTGGTTCGCCCTGACGGGCCCGTCAGCGGCCCCTGGCAGGCGAGCACCCCGGACCTAGAGGAACTCCTTCTCGCCTATCTGCGATCGCCCGAGGCGCCACCTCTGATCAGTCCCAGCTCCTACGTTGCCCCGCAGGCGGTGGCGGCATGAGCATGATGACCAACACCAGCGGGCCGGCTCCCACCGTCACCGAAGCCAGCCTCGGCCGCGGCTTCCGGCTCAGCGGCATGAACTGGCTCGTCTGGCGTCAGCACCGCGCAGCCTTCTGGACCCTCCTGACCGCTGCCACGGTCACCGTCGGCGTGATCATCTATGCACGCCACCAGATGATCACGTACCTCGACGGACACGGGTGGCCGCATTTGAAGTCCGGCTGGGAGGAAGGGTTCGACCAGAATCCGCTCAATTCAACTGCAAACCTGCTCGGGTTCGTACCCATCGTGATCGGCGTCTTCATGGGTGCGCCGCTGCTTGCCGGAGACCTGGAGAACGGCACCGCCAAGCTGGTCGCCGCGCAGTCCACCAGCCGCGCCCGTTGGCTCGCCACCAAGCTTGGGATGACCTCACTCCTTGTCGTCGTGTGTACCACGGCAGTCGCCGCCGCATTCACCTGGTGGTTGACCCCTGTCAAAACATCCTCGTACGTCCTGACCTGGTCCGACGGCCCCGTATTCGACAGCAGCGGACCCGTGCCCGTCGCCTTGACCCTGCTCACCATGGTCGGTGGCGTCGCGATCGGCATGCTTCTGCGCCGGACCCTGCTGTCCATGGTCGTCACCCTGGGCTTCGCCGTCGCCGTACAGATGGTCTGGTCCCACTTCCGGATGTCTCTCGGGGACCTCATCACCGTCACCAGCCGCAACGGCGTCGTCAGCGACAACTCCTACCCGAACCTGCCCGACAGTGCACACGTGGTGGACCAGTCCTACCTCACCGCGTCCGGCGACCTTATCGGCTGGGGCAGCTGTGCGCAGGGAACGGATGGGGCAATGAACGCCTGTCTGGAGAAGGCGCAGGTCGTTGGCTGGCATATCCAGTACATTCCTGTCTCGCAGATGTCCTCAATGCAGTGGCTCGGAGCCTCGATCTTGCTCACCCTGACCGTCGGCATCACAGTGTTCGTCATCCTCTGGGGCCGAAAGCGCCTAGTCTGACCAACCGAAGCTGACCCGAATTCCGTCTCCAGGCACGGTGGAGCGACCCCGCCCGCTCCACCGTGCTCCGACGTGTACCCGAAACGGTCAACGAATGGCTTGTGCTGAAGCGCATAGGCTCGGGACCAGTGCAGAGGAGCCTGATCGCTCTCGTCCGTTACTGACCTTCGTGGCGTGATGTCGCCAGGGTGAGGTCGGTTTCTGTGAGGCATCCATCGACGAGGTTGCTGCGGTACTGGATCTGATGGAGGCCGTGGCGGAGGGTGCGTATCCGGTGGCCTGGGTCGGTGAAGGCGGTGTTGGCCCGGCTGCTGCGTCGTAGCAGTGACCAGATGCCCTCTACGGGGTTGAGGTCGGGTGCGTAGGCGGGCGGGAAGTAGCAGGTGATCCAGTCCTGGGCGTCGATGAATGCTGCAGTCGGCGGTCCTTGTGCACGTTGAGGTTGTCCCACACCAGCACCATGAGTGCGCCGAGTTGTTGGTGGGCGGCGCTCAGCAGGTCGCGGTAGTCGGTCCAGGTGAAACTGCGTCTGCCGCCCCGTTTGTGATCGACGTGCCGCTTGAGCCGGTAGATCAGACGGGAGCGTTCGCCCTGCTTGTAGCAGACCAAAGCAGCGATGGAGAAGCGGCGCTGGGAACGTCCCCGCACCCGGATCACCGAGGTGTGCCCGCGCCTGGCCCAGGTGCGCGCTGTCGGCGGCGTCATCGAGAACCGGCTTCGTCTTCGAAGCAGAGCCAGGCCCCGAGCGCCACGGCGCTTCCACCTGGGACCAGGTCTCCTTCACTCAGCCGGTGACGGCGTCCTCGTTGCGCTCCACCGCTCGGCGGGCCGGAACCTGATGGCTGAAGCCGTGCCGGTGCAGCATCTGCGCGATCGCCGACAGCGTCATGCTCTTGTGGAACCGTCGCCCGATCAGCGTCTTGATCCGCGCCAGGGTCCAAGTCTGGTCCGGCCAGCCGTGCACCACCGGCCCCCGGGCCAATTCCTGCTCGAGTACCTCGAACAGCGCCTCACTCAACTTGGGCCTGGACACTGGCCCTTTCGACTCCAAGGCTGACGTGCCGCCGTGCTCCCACGCCTGATTCCAGCGTTGCACCGACCGCACGCTGACACGCAACTGCCTGGCGACCACGGCATTGTCGTGTCCCAGGGCGACAACTCGCGTGCCTGCACACGGATGTGTTCGCGAAACGCGCGTTGCTCCGCGGTCAGCCCTCCGCCGTGCGGATAGCTCATGCAATCGGCCTACCGCTGCAACCACCACTTGTCAGCCACGACATCACGCCAACAAAGTCAGTAGCAGCCGCCCTGGGGGCGGAGCAGCGCCGAACGGTCGTAGAGCAGCTCGCCAGTGCACCGAGGGCAGGACGCCCTTGCCGTTCACGTCGGATACCCAGCGCAGAGAACACCGCCGGCAAAGAGATGAGGAAGCCCCGTCTCACAGGTTGGAGATCGAGGGAGGCGATTGTGGTTCCTGGATTCGCCGCAGGGCGAGCCTCACCAGCTGAACATGAATCTGAATCTGCTGCATTCGCCGTACGCTGGGCCGTCCAACGGAATCCAGTGTCTCTGCACTGGGTAAGGCACGGTGTCATGCAGCCGAGCTCGCACGTGATCTCCGAGAACTGAGCAAGTCTGCACCCAAATATCCGCCTTCGCCCCCTTGCAATCGTCGAGGGGCCCCTCCCCTAGCTCGTCGAAGCCCGGGTGAGCATGGCGCGAACTGGAAGCCCTGGCAGGCAGATTGTTGCTTCTCGCGGCCAGTGCCATCCGGTATCGGGTTGGAGCGCAGTTCCATCACAGCACGGCGGTCCCGGACCAGGAGCGCAACCCCGCACCCCGAAGGCTTCTACCTGTTCCTGCGTCGAGAGCGTGGGGCAGTCCGCTGTGAGCACGCAGAGAAGCATTCGTCATCTCGTCACATGCCCACAGAAACGTCCACGTTCTGTAACGGCAGTTCTGAAGGGTGATCCAAAGCCTCTGCGTCGCCGTTCTCCCGGGTGTAGTCCACCGAGGATGATCAGCAGTGGCCCACAGGTCAGCAGGTCTCCGCGGTGTCAGTCCCCAGCAGCCACATAGGAGTTCTGCATGTCGCCCAACCGTGTTCGCCTCTTCACCAGCATTGGCCTGCTCGCTACGGTCGGAATCTTCCTGACGGCCTGCAACCCCGACGCCGGTTCCTCGTCTTCCGCTGCAAGCGCCGTGAGCGAGACTCCGGGCAAGACTGCGGTCAAGACCGCTAGATCCACCGACGGCACCTTCTCCGGCACCCTGAGCTACTGGGCTCCCGGCAAGCTCCGCGTCGGCAAGCGCGCCTTCTGGGTTGCCGAAGATACCGCCATCCAGAACTCCGGTGGACTGTGCGGCAACGGCAGCTCCCCGAAGATCTGCACCGCCGACGAACTCGACGCCGCTGCCAAGAAGAAGTCCGTCAAGGTAAAGGTCACCATCAAGTCCGGCATCGCCACCACAGTCATCGACCAGACCCCCCGCTCCAGCACTGGCGAACCCAACCAGGGCAACACTGGTAACAACTCCGGGAACAATGGCACCCGCATCAGTGCCTGCCTCGTCAAGGATCTGAAGCTCCAGAGCCAAACGATGTCCCGCCCGATCAACCACATCATGCTCGTGGCGACGAACCAGTCGAGCAGAGCCTGCACGATCAGCAGCTACCCCTTCCTGTTCATCTCCGACGACCAGAACGCCCCGCCCCGGATCGTGGAGGAGAGCAAGCCGAAGTCTGCTTTCGTCGTGAAGCCGAACGAGCATGCTTTCGCAAGCATCAACCTCCAGGACGCCACCGGCGAGTCAGACGGACCGCAGGCGAAGGGAATCACCAAGTTCCAGGTGGGGCCGGTCCCCCGAAAGGACGACAACACGTCACAGTCCATGGTCACTGTTGCCACACCAGGCGGCAAGCCCGTGGATGTCGACCTCGACGTCGTCTCCGTCTCCTACTGGCTGGCCGACCCCAACGACGCCGCATCCTGGTAGACCAACCAGTTGACCGTGGCTCGGCCCCGCTCGAACCGTGTCGGGGCAGTCGCCGGATGGATCGCTGAACTCATCACCGGGGTCTAGCCGTTGCGGCACGAGCAGCATCAGGATCGACCTGCGGTTCGGCCTCGGAGAGCCGCTGTGGGGAGCGGGGCAGAGCAGGGGGCTCGTCTTCGTCGGCTGCGGCTGCGGCTGCGGCTGGCAATGCTGGTGACTCGGCGCAATACCAGTCAGCAGAAGGCGAATCCTGAGCATCAAAGATCTGGAAGGCATCCCAGTCATCAAGTCCACGTCATCCGTCACCACCGTGGCGGTCGTTCCGGACGTGCTGGCGGTGTTGGCGGTGTCACAGCGGGGCCAGCTGCGCTGTGCCCATCGTCTCCGTCTTTGTGAGGCTGCCCTGGATGACGGAGAGGTCATCGCTCTGATGGGGACCCGCCCGTCCCTCCGCTGCGCACCTGCTGTCGGCCGCACCGGAAACCTTGCACGGCGGCGCCTGAGCCGAGCAGACAAGCAATTGCTCCAGGCCGCCGGCTGGGAGGCCTGCGCCGTAGCATCCGACCACGGGGCGCCGCTGCAGTGCGGTTATGCCAACCCTCGCTGCACAAGAGCGGTTGTAGCTCACCCACTGAGATGAGTACCTCAACGTCGCCATCAGGTCATTAGGGCGCTGATTCGTCGAGGGGTGGTGTGGGCGTGTTCACCGCTCGCGCCAGCTGACGCAGCCACCGGTGTCGACGTCCAGGTGGCGGAGTCATGTTGGGAAGAACCGTGTGCAGCACGTTCTCCTCGGGGCATGGAGTGCGCGTCGGCTGGCGTGTGGCGCTGTGTCCCCAGCCAGATCCTGGCTGGGGACACAGCGCCACACGCCAGCCGGGAATATCTCACGCACTGAACGCTGACGCGTGGCGCAGATGCCTCGGCACCTGCCTGAGCCCATGGTGTGGCCTGTGGCTCAACCGACCTGACGCCCCCATGCTGCTGACAGAGACTGGCCTCGAGCGTGCAGGCGTGGCAGTGTCCGCGGCGGTTTGCTACTCGGGGCGGGCGCCGAGCTGCGTCCCCTGGAACTTGTTCAGCAGGGCCAGCATCTTATTGAACTCGACGGTGCTCATCTTCCTGACGAGGTGGTGGGCCAAGAAGACTCCATCGTCGTAGGGCAGCCTTGGGGGTGAAGTGGTTGCCTGCTCATCCCCTGTCGCGATGGTGGTGGCGGTGCGCGGTTCCGGAACTGTCTCGGTTGGCGCTTGCGCCAGCTGGTCCTCGGCAGCGCGCGTGTCTGGCTGAGGTAGGGCCTCCATTACGCCGTAATAGGGCTCCGGTTCAGGGGTGGACCGTGGGGTGGACTCAGAGGGCGGCGGTGTGTCCTGGTCGCTGAGACGCTTGCGTTCCTTCTTCTCGACTTCCTTTCTGGCCCGGCGTTCCTTGAGTTCGTTCAGAGCGGGTTGCTGCTGATCCGCGGGCTTGTTGCCAACAGCACGCAGCAGGTCGATGGGCTCCTGGCCGATACGGGCCTTGAGTTCGGGAGTGAGGTTGAGCAGCGCGAGGCGCTGAGAGACCCATCCCTGGGAGCGGTGGAGGCGTTTGGCGAGGGCGGTCTGGCTGCCGTGGATGAGCAAAAGGCGCCCAAGGGCCCGGGCTTCGTCAAGTTCCTCGAGATCTTGGCGGTGAATGTTGGCGACGAGCGCTGATTCGAGGATTTCGTCAGAGGTCGCGCCTTGGTCGTCACTGACCATGACCTTGAGGGTGGTGATTCCCGCTTCCCGGGCTGCCGCAAGGCGCGTGCTGCCGTCGACGACGACGTGGGTGGTGTCGGGCTCGAGGTCGGCTGCACGGTCGGGGTTGGCCTTGATGTAAGCGTCACGGTTCATGACCGTGATGGCTGACTTCTGTCCGTGGTCCTTGAGGCTGCCGGCAAGGTCGGTGAGGTCACCGAGGCTGGTGCGCGGGTTGTCGGGGTTGAGGCTGATGCGATGGACCGGTAGTTCGGTGGGCGCTGCGACGGCTTCGGTGGGGACACCAGTGATGGCGGCGACTGCTTGTCGTCGTGCGCTAACGGGGCGGGTCTGTGCGCTGCCGAAGCGCCCGGTGCCCAGCTGGTCGGCCTTGCTCATGAGATCTCCCGGGCCAGTGCGCGCATACCGATGGCCTGTTGTGACTTCGGGGCGTAGGACAGGAGGGGCTTCTTGACGCGGACCGCCTCCTTCTGTTCTTTGAGGTCTCCGATGAGACCGACGACCCGTGGATCCTTTATGTCCACCCACCCTTGGAGGGAGGAGGTGGCGATGTAGCCGCGGCGTCCGTCGTAGAGGTTGACAACGATTCCGAGGTAGTCGATGTCGATCTGGAGGTCGCTGCGTAGGTCGTCGATCTGGTTGGTGAGGAGTTCGTAGGCGTCGGCCGAGCTGTCTTCGGCCTGGACGACAATGAGAGTGCCGGACTGGCCTGGCTTTTCGTCGTTGCGGCGCCTGCCGTAGTAGGCGGCCGCGTCCATGCTGAGGCCTAGGCTGGGCGGACAGTCGACCAGGATGACGTCGTAGTCGGCTTCGAGCGGGGCCAGAGCTCGCTCGAGCGCCGCCTCGCGTGCGCGGACCGCGGAGAGTCGCACGTCCAGGAGGAAGGCGTCATTGCAGGCGGGCAGGAGGTGCAGGCGTCCGTCGAAGCTGTCGTCGTCGATGGAGATGATGAGGTCGCGGAGTTCGCCCTTGGGGTCGCCTGCCATGTGGTTGGTGAGGCTGTCGCCGTTCATCGGGAGGGGTGCGCCACCGAGTTGGTTGGTCAGGTGGCATTGGGGGTCGAAGTCTACGAGGAGGACTCGCAGGCCGAGTCCGGGCAGGTCTTCGGTGTCGAGAGGGCTGTCACTCTCGAATGGGTTGTCGGTGGCATCTATGGCTGCGGCGAGTTGTTTGGCGATGCGCACCGGGTACAGGCGGGAGGGGTCTTCCGCGAGGGCTTCGCCGGCTCCGGCTGTGATGGCCGTCTTGCCGACGCCGCCCTTTTGGTTACAGACGACGATGCGGCGGGTGATGGCCGGGCGGGCGATGCTCGGGGCCGGGTTGGTGTCCAGCCATAGCTGTACGGATTGGGCGAGGCCTTGGATGAGGGACAACCGTCGGTCTGTTGCGATCTGCTTGAACTCATCCCACTGGCCTTCCGGGAGGAAGGTTGAGAACGAGTCAGCTCCAGCGGTGTCGACATTTGCCGGAGTCGCGGCGAGGTCGCACCAGTCCCGGATGCCCTGTTCAACTGCGGCTTGAATCTCGATGCCGCACTGGGCGGCTCTGATCTTGAGGTTCTGCCGGAGCCATCCCGGCAGCTTGGAGACGACCTTGTCGCGGTCGCCTGGGGTTGCAGGCGAAGTCATGGGGATACCTTACTAACGCGCAAGATCTCTTGTCGCATCAACGCGTTAGTTTTTTCATCTTCCTTCGTTTCAGGGCCCGTCACTCCCCTATTACGCCGTAATGGGACTCCCGCCTCGCGGCGGCGCAGGGGGCCCTGCGCTGTCTCCTCAATCAGGTCGCTGTTCAACAGGCCGAGGCGTGCGGGCGCTGTAGTCCGCGTGCACGCACCCCACGAGCACCTCGAGACGACGAGTCCAGGCTGATGCGCCTGGTGGGCTCGACTGCCCTGATCCCCTTCTCGTGGGCCGCGCACCAACGGCGTCAAGTCGTCGTGCTCCGTTGCTAAGAGCTTCAAGTGCTCCCAGCGTTCCGGGTATTTGGGCTCGGAAGGTCCGTCACATGACCAAGCGGATGAGTGCGGCCTTGAGTGCGGTCTCCCTCTTCTGTCTGCCGCTGGTGCGGCAGGGTTGTGCCACCGGCGCGCCCCGGCCCCGACGGAGCGGCGGGGGCGGGGCGGGGGCGGGTGGCGAGGGTCTTCTGGTCGGCTCCGCGAGCTTCGACACTGTGAAGGTGTCCTGGTCCGCGGCCACTCCGCTACCACTTACGGCTGAAGTTTCTGTTGTTGCGAGGGGCGGCGAGGTTGCGGGCCGCGTTGTCGTCCTGGTCGATGACCCAGGCGCAGGCGTCGCATGCATGGGTTCAGAGGTGCAGTGGCAGTTTGCCGTTCACCGCGCCGCACCCGGAACAGGTCCCGGTGGAGGCAAACCAGGGGTGTGGGCGGCCACGATGTGGTGGCCGTTGCGGCGGGTCTAGCAGGTGAGTTGACGCCGGATCTTCCAGAAACCGGCATCAGGGATCTGGCGGGGCGAGGCGCCGGTTGCGGTGGTATCCCGGCCGCATTCAGGTCTTCGTCCACGATCGTGCCGCACTCTGTCGCCACCGCAGAGGTGAATTTGTGCAGGGCGTTCGTGCACAGGTTCACCGCCCGGTGATGCACCTGGTTGCGGGCGGCGTTGGCCTTCTCCCATCGCTTCGAGGTCCGTCCGGTCCGGCGGTCAGGGCCCTGCCATCTCGAGACGATGCGGGAGGCCCTAGTCAGGAGCTTCAGCGCGTTGTTCAGGTGTCGGGGCTGGCATCGGCACGGTCCGCTCCCGCGCTGTCGGCCATCACCGCGAGGGATTTCACACCAAGGTCGATACCGACCGCCGCATCGGGCCGGGCAACACGGTGGATGTCCCGCGCGGTTTCGGAAGGAGACGAACCGTACCGGACCGTGGCGGACAGGATCCCGGGCTGTCCCGGCCTGCGCACGGCCCTGCAGCTTGCGCATCGGTTCGTGAAAGCGGTTCGTGCCCAGCCGGGGTAGCGTCACATGCCGACGATCCACCTCGACGCGGATCGTGCCTGTGGTGAACCGGCAGGACAGACGGGCTCTCCGTTTCGACTTGAACCGGGGTATCCCCACGCTCTTGCCCCGCTGTTGCCCTACTTCGGTTCTGTGTAGTTCTCGAACGCCGCAGCGGGGTTGGCCAGCCTGGTGTTCTACGCCTCTTTCGGGTTCTCCTGCCAACCATCCGACACAGCGAGGCTCGATGTGCTGGGCCTCGTTGAACGCTTTCCGGAGCACGGGCGGTGGCCACGGCGTCACCTGGTCGGCGGGCATGCTGGAGGACTGTTCTGCGACAGGCTGCCACCAAAACACCGTTACCCAGCCGGCCGCCCACTTGTGGGTGGTGCGGGCGGCGTCGAAATCCTGACGGAGTACGTGCTCGTGGGCTCCGTTGGGTCCAGCGCGGACCTAGACACGTGAACTGCGAACCCGGACTACGGCTGGAACCTCTTCAGCCGGCACCTTCGCCGGTCGTCACGACCCCGTCAACCGCCTTGGTCCCTGCTTCGGTGACCAGCCACGTACCGGACGGCGTCTGCACGACCGAGAACGGTGCACGGTCCCCCTTCGCCCACGCCGTCTGTCAGGGCACGCCACTGGCTGCTGCCTACTCACGAGGCCTCACCCGAGCACGGTGCACACTGCAAAAGGGGAGGACGTTCACTGATAAGCGAAGGAACTGTTCGCAACCCCGGCCGATGGATGAGCGGGTGAGGGACAGGCATGCCGTCGTGAACGAACCTCGTCGGACACGACATCTGACGCGCCCCTTGGCGTCTCAGCGACTCGAGTCGACGCGTTCACCCAGCTCAGGTCGCACCGATCTGCCTCATACTCGCGACCGTCTGCACGGGTGAGGAGCGATTTCGTTGAGAGGGGCACCGCTGGGCTATTACGTCGTAATAGCCCGAGGATCGCCAGAGTGAACAGCAGCCCGCGGATCTCGGGGCGTGTCCCGTCTCACTCAATCGAGTCGCTTTCTCAACGAACCGAGTCGTTCGGGCTTCTATCTCAGCGAACCGAGTCGCGCGGCCGAGTGCGCTGGGGGTGCTGGGGGTGCTGGGGGTGCTGGGGGTGCTGGGGGTGCTGGGGGTGCTGGATGGCCGTACCGGCAGGGGTGGATCCTGGAGCCGCCAGAGGTCACCTTCCAAGGCCAGCTACACGGTGCAACACTGCCTCCGTGGATGACAGGGCACGCTATGAGGCGCAACTTGACACGCTGATTGCGCTCATCACCTACATGGCTCTCACAAGATGGCGGAGCCGCTCTCCCAACGGTCTCTCAAAGGATCTTGGTTTAGCTGAGGATGTTGTCGCCCGAGCGTTGAACGGATTTCCTGGCTTATTCCGCAAGAGTGCTGACTTCTATCCGACTGACGCTGGACTCCAACACTCCTTCACCCTGCATGCGCGCTATGCACGGCGTCGACCTCGGGGGGAAGATTCCGCCTTGAACCAACCAGTCGGTGCACACAACGCGGCATCCCTCAGCGACCCCGAGCCCACTCAGGATGGGGCGGGAGAGGAATTGGATGCTGAAACGCTCCGCGCGCTCCTCGACTACGTGACCGAACGCGCAAGGGCCGAGCGCGACACCCGTTTTCATGCCCAATCGATTCGGTGGCTGCTTGCCGGAGCCATCGCAGCCGCCCTAGCCAGTTTGGCAGCAGCGATCATCCAGGCCCTCCGATGAATGGACATTGACCACGCAGGTCAGCGACTACCGGAGCAGCCTCGGAGCCAGGAGATCGACTACGGCGCTGGCCGCCCAACGGTTGCTGTTGGACACGGAAGCGCGCCCAACAGCAACAACCCTCTGTCTAACCCAATCCAGTTCATGCAGGTCAGCCTCACGCGGACGACTAACTTCCTTGAGACAGGACAGTGCGCGAACCAACGCGAGCCCAATCAGCTCCGGGGCACCCGCGGGAGGCGTAGGTGCTCGGACCATGCCAGGTCCGGCCAGTCTTCCAGCCAGCACCCGACGAGTCGTGGTGCCCCATGGATCTCGGTGGTGGCCTGCTGGTTGAGATCGATCCTGTGTCACTTTGTGCTTGCACCCGTCGGCCGGCGTCTGTTTCTCGGTCTCCTCCTAACCGGCCCAGCGTCTTCGGTACTTGCTCCCGATGCCGTTCCTCCTTTCACTTCTCACGGTGGTGGCTACTCCCCTTTGCTCGGCGGCCAGCGTTGTCGTTAGCCTCTCGGCTCTTCTAGGACTACGGAAGCCAGTCCGCCGATGCCTTCCTGTTGCATGCCTGCTGGACGCGCCGGGCCGGCCACGCGGTGAGCTCTTCTCTCAGGGAAGAGGTGGCAGCGGTCTGAGGGAGGAGGGCCAGGGAGTAGCGCAGAAGGATCTTGAGGTCCCGTCGTGGTCTCGGTCAGGCTTTCGCGTTGTAGCTCTCGGGGTGCCGTGCGGGGTGGCGTGCGCTGGTAGTCACCGAAGCGAAGCAGACACTCGAGCGGCTGTGTCTCGTCGAGGCTCTCCTGTTGTCCGCCAGCATTGGTTGCCGGATCTGAAAGCGCGTACCGGAACTCCTTCGATGGCTTGGTGGGCAGGCTCCCGAGATCGTCGGGGTCGATTTCGCATCCACGTCCTGCGCCTTGTCCGACGGCCGGAGGATCGACAGTCCGAGAAGCTCGAGAAGACCCAGTGGGATCTGTGCGGGAACCAGCAGGGCTCTCACCACCGCGAAAGGGCCCGGCAAAAGGTCGTCCGCGCACACGCCACGGTGGCCGGCCCGCGCCGCAAGCTCTAGCACCCGACTGATCCGCGAGAACCCGGGAATCGCTGCTGAGGGCTTGTGGGTGAAAGGACTCGCCACAGCCGTCGGGCACATCTGTCCACGAAGCTGGCTCGTCCGTCTTCATGACGACGTTGGAAGACAAGGCCGCCCGGTTTTGGCGGGAGTTCGTTCGGATCGACCGTTGCGATCTGACCTCCCTGGTCCGTTCCGGGTGCGCAGTAGTGGACAGTTCCCATCCTCTCTGCGTCCGTAGCTGGGGGTGCAGGGGTGTACGGGACCGTCCTGGACCGGGAGAGAACGTCGCCAAGGCCGCCTGGTGGGTGGAGAAGGGTGCGGAACGTTTGGGAGGAGACGCCCATCTAGCTGGCTTGTCGTAGAACTCAGCTTCATTCCTCAGCAGCCCCGCGGTGTAGCTGGCTCTGAAGATGAGCGCGTTCAGTCAGTTCACACAAGCGCTCAGGGACAAGGATTCTCAGCGGGTGACGAGCCTTAACAGGAAGGATCCCTTTTCCAGAGGTCGGGCGCGGGATTCTGAACCTGCTCGGCGTGCGCATGTTCCGCTGTCTGTGCTGCTCCGCCCCTCTCGCTCGGACAGCATGTCCTCGAGAGCGACGGGATCACCACTTGGACGTGGTCGGTATCCCTATGCCCTGCCGTGGCTGACAAAGTCCGTCGATGTCAGCGTCTCGCCAGAGCGAGTCGGCATTGCTGCGGGGCCACCGCCTGCGGCCCTCACGTCCTGGAGCTCGCGCACCAGATCAGCTAAAGCGCACCAATCGCTGCGGCACAATCGCCCAAGCGGTCGCGCGAATCATGGCTGCTCTACCGAAGCTCGCTGCTGGTGGCTGAGCCTCATAGCGGGCCGGTGCCAACTCCCTGTCCTACCGAGCAGGCGGTTGTGGACGCCGCTTGTCAGACGGAGGACCGCGATGAGGCGGTGGGACCGCTCTGGGAGCGAGGGGTCTTCTCCCCCACCTTCTTTACCTCAATCGTCCGAGGGTCGACCGCCTCCCCCGGAGCGCCTTCCCTGTACAGACCTTCGGGGCGGGCGTCGCGGTCGTGCGGGAGCAGAAAGAAGACACGGCGCCGATAGAGGCCGCTGTCGGGGTCGGCTTCAGCTGCAGCGTCCAGTTCGGCGTAACCGACCATGCGGCCGTCTCGCGCGTACCGGGGTCTATTGCGGCGCCGCGGGGTTTTGTCGAGGGCCTGGCGGACGTAGTCGAGGTGGTCGGGGTCCTCCAGCCACACCACGTTCTCCTCGTGGGTGAGATCGCCCTCGGTCAGTAGCGAGCTCATGGCTGTTGCCCCTCCTTCGTGTCCCGGGCCGTACAGAGGCCGGTCTGGTGCGGGCGTGATTTGCCGCTTGATTCAGTTTCCGCGCAGAGGCCTGTATATGCATGGTAGGCCGGACGGGCTCCAGCGTGTAGTGGCTGGGGAGTGGCCGACCACCCGTGGCGGGCAGCAGTGTGGGTCGGTGCGTTCATCCCTGGGTGTCCAGCAGTGCGAGGCCGGGGTAGTACTTTCGGCCGTTGGATTTGATCATGTCGGCAGGTGAGGCCAGGCCAGCTTCTTGTCTGACGCGGGTGGCGAAGGCTCGGGTTCCTGCGGGACGGATTCCTTCGCTGGCGTTGCACCAGGAGCTGTAGGCCGCGTAGAGCAGGCCTTGCTCTACGCGGAGTTCCTGCTGGGTGTCCGTATCGCGGGTGCAGCATTCGGCGAGGAAGCGGCCGATGTGGTCTTCGGTGTTCGCGTACGCGGTCGTGGCGATGCGTACGCGGTCGGGTCCCTCGAGGTTGTCTCGAGTGGTGAGGTAGCGGCGGGCGCCTAGTAGCAGCCACTGCAGGATGCCCGGGCCTTCGTCACGGACGAGTTCGAAGGCCAGGTTGTCGATCTTGCGGGCGTCAGGAACGACACGCTCGAAGGGCAGCAGGCGGATGCGGCGCCAGAAGGCGAATCCGCCAGTGGATACCTCGGGGCGGTGATTGCCGAGCAGCCACAGGTGGTGGGTTGGTGTGAAGGAGAAGTAGTCCTGCCGCATTCGTCTAGCTTTGATCTTGTCGCCGCCTGTGAGGAGGCGGACACGGGCTTCGTCGAACTTGTCGTTCGGTTTGAGTTCGCTGCATACGACCAGTCGGCGGCCGTGCAGTTCGGTGAGCTCTGTGGAGTGTTCGGAGAAGGCACCACGGTCCATGAGGAAGCCGGGCGGGGCAGCGTCGGCGTAGTCTCCGAGGATCTGGATCATTGTGTCCAGAAGGACTGATTTGCCGTTCTTTCCATGTCCGTGCAGGAACGGGAGGACTTGTGCGCCGACGTCACCGGTAATCGAGTAGCCGAGGAGCAGGTGCAGGAAGTCGATCATTTCCTGCCCCTCTGCGTCATCGCCGAAGGTGTCCCGCAGGAAACGGTGCCAGCGGGGGGTTTCCATCTGCTGAGGGGCCACGCTTGTGGCTCGGGAGTGAAAGTCCCGTGTTGGGTCGGGCTTGCGCAGCTGGCTTGTGTACAGGTCAACGACGCCGGCTGGTGTGCACAAGGCGTAGGGATCGCCGTCCAGCGTGTCAGGGTCGACGGACAGGTCTGGGGAGGCTTTGGCTTGGGTGAGGAGCGCCTTCATGCCGGTGGTCGACAGGGTTCGCTTCTTGTGTACGTGAAGCTCACGTTCGGTGTACAGGCCACGGGGATCGCTGTCGGGCATGTCTTCAGCCATTTCGCCCGCCGCCCACAGCGCAGCCTTTTCACCGCCGGTGCGCTTCCATCGGTAGCCGTCCCATGAGAACCAGCCGAGGCCCTCAACATGGCGGAACTGGTCGCGGTAGAGCTTGACGAAGAGCTTGGCGTTTCCGCGGTCCGTCAATGTCCCAGGCAATGGCGCGAGACTCGGCCGGGACTGGGCATTGGTCTGGGCTGGGACGTCGGCCCACACAGGGTCGGCCTTCTGGAGATCCAGCATCTGCTGAGCCGCGGCGCTGGCGTCGAAGCGCGGAATCTCGGCGCTGCTCATGAACGTCCTTTGAGGTGGAACGGGCGGGCGTACCCGGCGGCCAGGGCGTCGTTGATGATTCGTTCGTTGCGGGTGGACTGCCAAGGACGAGCTGAGTTGGCAACCTCTGTGAGCATCTGGCGTACTACCGCGTTGTCGGCATGCCCTGCAGCAACGAGTCCTCCGGCCGTGTACGCAGCCTTGTTGAGCTTCTCTGTGAAGGCTGCGCCTTCTGGAGTCGCGGCGCATGCGGCTACCTCGTCCACAAGGCGCCGCAGAGCCGAACTCGTAGCAGCGGTGGTCCCTGTCCCCCTCGGACTGTCAGGCGCCTTCTGAATAGGGACAGTGGGGCGTGAGTCGGCCCTGTGGCCTGTGCGTAGCAGTTCCTGAGCAAGCCAAGCCGGGAGGGGGGCAGGCAGCCGAGCAGCGCCTTCTGCTGTGTAGGCGCCGGCTGGGGTGCGGGTGGTGGGCGCCACGATGTATCCGCCGTCGGCGCGGATGTCCACCTGCCACGCAAGGGCCACCTTGGAGCTGGAGCCGGTGGAGCACCGGTAGCGCAGCGTGGGATCCGGGTTCCGGTACCAGACGTGCAAGCCACCTGAGGGGGTCCTCACACGCAGGGTGTTTTCATCGTGTGCCGGATCTGTTTGTTGGTGCAGGGCAGCAAGCAGGGCCAGCGTGTCGAAACCTGACGCAAGGCCTTCCAGGTCAACAGACTCATGAATAGGGATGCCGGGCAGGAGTCTGCTGCGAGCCGGCACCTCGACTGAGTGAGCGTCAATGTCGATGACGACGAGGTCTGCCGCCCCGCACGCGACTCCGACTCCGGCAGCGGGGGTAGTTGACCACCAGGAATCAATGAGGCGGGCGTCCATTGTCGCAGCGTGGAATCCGTGGCAGGGCTTTCCTGCAGGGAGGCACGGGCAGGCCGTGGGCAGGTGGCGCTGCTCTCTGCAGGTTCGGCAGTTGGCGGCAGGAGTCTTTCGACCGGGCGCTAGAGGGTGGACGGGCCAACCCTGGGCAGCACACCAGCGGGCTACGGCATGCGGGCTCGCAGAACTCGCATCGGTAGCGGGCAAGCTGGTCTCGCCTGGGCGTGGCACGCGGTGTCCTTCTCTGAAGATCTTTGGTCTCTAGAGTCCCTTGACCAACCGGCTGACAACTCCCAGCAGATCCAGGGACCGAAGGGACTGTGTTTCCGAAGAGAGTCTAGGACTCCCCCACAGTAGAAGTACGGGAGGTCCCCCGCGTGCCGCTCTATCAGTTTTCTGATCCCTTCGGTCCCTTCAGACCCTCCCTACCCGGAGGCCGAGATACCCTTTAATCCCTTATGTCCGTTTTGCGAGTGACTCTAGGGACCCTTCGCTGGGATTCTGAGGTCGCTCTTGGTGTGGGGGCCCTTCCCCACTCCGGGGGCGTGAGGCTTTTCAGTCCCTCCCAAGGGTAGGGACTGAGGCTCAGGGACGCTGCCGTGCTTCAGTCCCTCCATATTCCCGCAGGTCAGAGGCCTAAAGCAAATAGAACAGGGACTGTAGGGACCAGAAAACCTAATTATGAGCTAGCCACAGACAAGGAAGAGATACATACGCCCGCGCGTACACATGCATAGCTGGCTTATAACTAGAGATCTGAGTCCCTACAGTCCCTAAGCCCTGGACTCTTAGGCCGCTGACCTGCAGTTTTGCGAGGGACTGAGGCCAGGGACTGAAACTTCGACCCAGCCTCGCCCAGCGCTTTGGCCCCCGGCAGGAGCTTCAGTCCCTCCCAGTGGCCTGCACCTTCAGCCGTTGCGCCATCTCCACGCCTAGAGACTGAACGCATGCTGGGTCCCTTCTTCTTTTGAGCAGGTCCCAAGTCAGAACTTTCTGCACGTACTGACTCAGCATTCACATGTAGGACAAGCGGCCCCCACTTGTCCCTGCATCCTTGTACTACTCCCCCGGCCGGCTTCCCTTTGCGATGTCCCATATGCCAAGTAACAGGGTCTCTGCGGATTGGTGACTCCAGCCGGCCGCCGGCCGCTCAGCGTGGCCTTGTGCAGCTTTGCCCGCTCTCCTAACCGGGTGGTGATTCCGGGGTCCTGTATCAGGACCCCGGGCCCAGTCGTAGTTCTTTCACCCTGGTTCGAACCAATAGCCTGGGGGTTCCTGCCACGCGCGCGAGCCCTCGTGGAGACGCTGATGAGAGGTCCATCTACCGCTTGGACGAGCGCCATGAACGGGCTCTTTTCCGAGCGGGAGGTCTGACAATCGCGAGTACCTGTCGGCGGGCGCCAAGGCTCGGGCCTGCTCCTCCTCCCCCGGGCAGGGCGTTTTTGTACGACATCGACGACGTAAAGCAGCTTTCGAGGCCTGGACGTTAGTCAAGGGAGCATCTTGGGGCCAGCTTCCCCGGACCGAAGAGGAGACGCTGAATCAGGAACTCGTTTGCGGACCAGCACGCCTCGATCGGTGCCCTGCCGCTGGCGGTCGCCCGCGACATAGGTTGCCCGGTCGCCTGTCTGCCGGTCTGACGATGCGGCGGATCGCTGACCTCTATCTGGGCGAGGCGAAGACGGACGCGAGGGACGCGTTCATCATCGCGGCCCCTGCCCGCGCGATGCCTCACACGCTGCGGTCGCTCGACGGGGAGGACGAGATGGCCGCCGAGCTGGAGTGGTCGTCTGCGCCTGCGGAGGCGCCAACTAACGCACCGAGTGCACTCCTTGCCCTGTCCCAACGGCTCCGCGGAGCTGGATCCTAGGCATGCACCGGGCCGGCACCGCCACGAACGAAGGGGCCCAGACAGCTTGACCAAAGACACAGGCCCCCCGGGAGCCCGCCAGCAGGGTCGCCCCCCTGCCCCGGATCCGCGATGTGGCCGATGCCACCCCTGCATTCCGGCTGGGTGAAGACTGATACAGCGGACGCTGCGGCCATCGCGGATGCCGCCCGCACCATGCCGCACGCCCGGCGCTGTCGTTGGAACCGACCGCCACAATCATCGACGAACGGCCTCTGCCGGTCGGTCACGACCGACCTGGCGGTTAATGCCACTCTTCCCTGCAACCTGATACAGGGCCTGCTCATGCACTCCCCCAGCCTTGAGCGCTTCCTCAGCCTCAGGTCTCCTGCCAAGTACAGAGGTCTGCCTAGCAGCGTGCCGGGCGGGGGCAGTGATGAGATTGACGGCAGTCTCTTGCCGCAGGCGCCAGAGGTGGATACCCCTCAGGCCGGGATCTGGGTGATCACTAGCGTCGTTTGTAGCCGAGCGCCTGTGTAACGAGGTAATAGTCGTCAGTGGCCGACTGGGCGTTGTCCGGTGTGAGCTTCGACGGGTTCTCAGTAACCGGATCATAGAACCGCAACACCCGCTGTGCCGCGTAGGCTTCAGGAATTCGAGGGCTGCGACGTACCGTCGGCAGAACCAGTTCCTCGTAGGCTTCCTTGGCTTGCTGCTGACTGTCGTCGTACACAGCACCCTGATTGCGCGTGGTGGGGCAGTCCACGATAAGGATCTTCGAGAGTTCTGCTCGGGCGCCCATCACGGAGAAGGTTCCGCGGATGTCGTCGATTTTGGCTTCCATGCGAGTGAGAGCCCGAAGTTCCTTCCATCCAGGCTTGACGCACGCGATCACCTCGTCAGCTGCGACCACGGCGTTGACGACGATCAGGCCGAGGTTTCCTGGACAGTCGACCAGGATGAGGTCGTAAGCGTCGCGGATCCGCTCGAGCTGGTTCTTCAACCAGAACTCTCGACCCGTCTTAGGAGCGAGCAGCTGCTCGGCTTCCTCAAGTTCGCTAGATCCCAGAACGATGAACATGTTGGGGATCGGCTTGGTGCCTTGCTCACCGACGGGCCCCGCGAGGGCCGGGACGATAGCGTCTTCGACTTTGGCGGATCCGATGAGTACGTCGTACAGGTTCGCCTGCTCTGGGACACCGTCCGGGTTGTCGTATCCGGTGGCTGCGGAAGCATCACACTGCGCGTCGGCATCGATCACGAGTGTCCGGAAGCCAAGGTCTGCTGCGCAGGCAGCGATGTTGACGGCAGACGTCGTCTTGCCGGCCCCGCCGCTCTGGTTAGTGAACGCGACAACTCGGGCCAGAGATCGCGCAGCGAGGGCATCGAGGTGGGCGTCGCCGTTTGGTGACGGGGTCATGGTGAGCCTCCGTGAGTGATTGCTACGCAATCACTCACGGACTGAGGATTGCGCGCGAGGTAACAGGTAGAACTCAGGGTTGATGCCCTGACTGTCTTTGGAGTTCTGGGACGTTGGATGCCAGCCAGCGTTGGAGTCGAGGCGTAGTGATTGCGCAGCAATCACTACGCCGATGCTCTCCAGCGGAAGGGGGCGAAGTAGAGCTGCTGACTGCTGGTCGCACGGGGCAAAAGCCTACTTGCTCCCCTTCAGCGCCCCGCGCTGGTACAGCCGAGGTCAGGGCAGACGGGGTGAGAGGTACTCCTTCAGCGACTCGATCTCTTCTCCGTCGAGAAGGTCCATGATGCTCAGTGCGAGCTCCTTGACGCTGCGAACTACGATTACGCCACGGGGATCCTCCTGCGTCATAACAGGAGCTGCCACGGGTTCTTCACGTGTGTGGGCTACTGAGGATCGGTCTCGCGTAGAGCTATCACGGCTGGTGCTGCCACCTTCCAGGTGGCCCGGGTCAGCGAGTGCTGCAGGTACTTCCGCTGCAGACGCTGCAGTGGCCAAAAGGGAGTCACTTCCCCGAGGCTCCGGCAACGGCGTCTTTGTCGGCTCGGCTTCGCCAATTGCATCGTAATCAGCGGTGTCTGTCTGGGCAGCCGCGATGCTCTGCTGATCCGGAGGCAGCTTGCTCACGCCAGCAGCTTGGGAAGCAGTGATTTCCCCTTGGGCAAAGGCTTCTTGAAGCTCGGAACGTAGCCGGGCGTAGACGGTGGCCGCTTCCCTGACAGGCAGGAACAAGAGCTGATCGTCGTTGGTGGTCTCGGTCTCCAGTAGTTGCTGGTCCTTGAGCCAGTGATTCACGACGGCCTGCTGCAAGGGGGGCACGAGCCGTAGAAGTGCCACCCGGTGAGATACGTAGGTCTGCGAGCAGCCGGCGCGCTTGGCAAGGTCCCTCTGTGAGAGTTTCCTCCCTTCGTCGTCGGTTTCGTCGAGTGCCTCCTGGAACTCCATTGCCTCCTCGATGGGGTTGAGGGCCATCCGCTGGAGGTTCTCCTGGATAGCCGCAATACGCAGGCTGGGAACGTCCCTACGGACGAGGATGGGGACCTCGGTGAGACCAGCCTCAAGGGCGGCTGCCAGGCGGCGGTGGCCGTGGTGGACGACGAAGAGTACGCCTTCGGCTACACGAGCCTCCACAGCATCCTTGTGCTGTGGGTAGGTTGCGATGTATACGTCAGGCGGAATAACAGTCATGGCTGTGTTCATGCCGTCGGAGCTGAGCGTCTTGGCGAGCTCATCGATCTTGTGAAGCCTCTTACGGCCGTTCTCTGGGCTCGGCATGAGTTGCCCAGGCCGAACGGTCGGCAGCCCTTGTGGCACCAATCGGGCTTGGTGCGTCGCTGCCTTGCGCGCTGCGCGCTCGGCGGCCAGATCTCGTGTGAGGCCGGGTTTTTGAGCCATGAACATCTCCGAGGATCGTTGTAGTCGGCGGCCGCGAGCTTATCCGCCAAGGTGCAGCAAGTGCGGTAGGTGGTGGCTGATTGCGCCGCAATCACAGGAATCCGGCGTCTTTTGAGGTGTCAAGTTTGGCTCTGGGGCTGCCAAGCCGACGTGTCGCGTAAGGAGGGGGCAGTCTGTTGGAGCGTTAGCGATCAAACATGAACTTGCTTTAGGTAACTAATTGATTTGAGGGGAGCTCTGCCTATCCCAGCTAGGCAGGCTCATCTGTCTGCGCTTCGAGCAGAGGACGGCTTGATCGCCTCGTCCTGCCATCGGGAGATGGCAGCGATCTGGGACCTCGCTTGTTGAGGGGCCAACTCCGCTGATGTGCTGCACCATCTGGAAGCGGGGGAGGGTGCTCGAGAACCGAGCCGCTCCTAGCACGAAGCGCTTGCACGGCCAACCCACAGTGGCCTCACCTCCCTCCGCGGAGGAGCTCAACGGCAGCGGCAAGGGCGAGCAGCGCTGTGTCGGTGTTTGCGACGGGCTGGGCCGACAGGCGCTCCTGCTTCTGCATCTCGCGGACGGCAGCATCCAGGTACGTTCGCAGACTCAGCATCTGATTGGGTGTTTTGCAGTCGGGGAGTACCTCCTCGACTTCCTCAAGCCAATAGTCCACTTCACTGTTGTGGGCCAGCTCGTCACGGCAATCGAGGAGACTCTGTGCAATAGGAACCAGGAGCTGATGCTGCCGGCGTGCTGCCTGCTCAGCCCGGTGTTGGGCGGCTGCCTGCTGGGCGATCTGTTGCTCGGCCTTCAGCACGGCTTCTGGGGTGCGGCGCAGTAGTTGGCCGTCCGGGGCGTCCGTCGTGAGGGGGATGGCTCGGAGCCGTTTTGCCTTGTTGTAGGCCGCGCTGGGGCCGCCGACGGCAAGAGCGGGAGCAAGATCCGCCCATTCGACCAGTGCAGCTCGGGCTGCCTCGATGGCTCGGAGCTGGTGCAGTTCAGCCTGCTCGCGAATGTACTCCCAGAGCATTACCCGTTTCAGCGCCGCTTTGCGGCGCTGAACTTCCCCCGCCTTGGCTAGAGCTGAGACGTGCCGCTCTGCGTAGAGGAGCGCTCCATACAGTTCCTCGTTGGCGGGCATCTGCTCGATGTAGGGGTCCTCAGCTCTCTCGTGGAGATCGCGGAGCTCGCCGACGAGAGCTGAGGCGTCCAAAGAACCAATCCGTTGAGGCGCCCTGAGCAGGGGTTTTGTCTTCCCTGGCGCCTTCCGCCGTTTCGTGGCCATCTAAGGATTGTTCCTCATGGGAGGTGATTCACAGAATGTGAATCACCTCCCATGAGGAAGCGGGTCAGGCCATGTGCTTGGTTCACCTGACCTAACCACTAAGAGCCTCAACTGGCCATGCTAGGAAGGGCCTGTTGCTGACTACCTACGATAGTGCGCGAGAACCCGAAGCGTCCGGGCAGCACACATAGGAGCGCCGAGGTGCATGGCCGTGGATGCGTTGACAGACTTTCAGTCTGAAGCTGAGCCAGGTTCAGTTGGTGAGACGACAGTCCCTGATGTCGCTCCAGGGTCAGCGGTCAGCGTTGGAGTAGCCCGTTTGCGCCGAGCTCGGCTTTCTACGAGAGCAACCAGTTGGCACTGAGCTGGTGCTTGAGGCTGGAGTGGTACCGCCGGACTGGCAAGTGAGCGCTGGGGCGGCTTCATACGAGCCTGATGGAATCGCCGGGCTGCTGGTGTGATGGCCAGCGCTATGGATCGCGATTGATGGCCACGCTCAAGGAGCTCTGCCGGAGACGGTCTTGAAGTAGGGCCAGCAGATCAGATGGAGCTGCCTCAGGTTATGCGGCGAGGCCACCCACCTGTCGATAGACGCGGCGGACGGTTGCAGGGTGGTGCGATCGGGCTGTGGTCCCGCATATGACGGCTAGGGCATTACGTGGAAGTCCGCTCACGGCGTGCGTCATCCTCAGCCCCCTAGTGATTGCGGCGCAATCATTCACCGAGGTCCAACTCCCACACCGAACATGGAAGGGACGCCGCACAGATCCTGGCCTGGTACCAGCGGGTGACCCCCGGTAGGAAGCCTCAGTGCAGACAGAAGTGCTGAGCGAGATGGCCCCTGTTCGGCTCGGTACGGCTGATCACGCTTCAGCGACCTCAGCCGTTGTGCGGCCTCAAGACTGAGGAAGCCCTCGGCCGGTGAGGTCAGCAAAGAGTCGATTGCCGCCTGTGCTCGAAAGACCTCGGGGTCTTGAAGCTGGCTGCTTGCCACCTCGCTCCACAGACTCCACTGCGTATCGTGTGTGACGTAAGCGTGACCGGTCATCTGCGCATCGATCTCAGCAAGCCGGTGGCGTTCCCACGCAATCGATCTGTTCCATACGGGAGCGATGAGCTCCTGCGAGTCAGCCTCGTAGGCGGCTGCCAGTTCGCCGACATCAGTGGCACCGACCTTCCACACGGCATTGCGCAGGAGGACAGCTTGTGCGGCGCCCATGGTCAACCCCACGCCGAACTGATCATTGGTCGTGGCCCATGCATCCCCGATCAGCACCAGACCACTGGCAATCGGCTTGCCCCGGCTGATGATGCTGCGTCGGACGCTGCCGCTGCTCACCATCTCCTGGACATCTGTGGTCGGCTCGCCATCAAGCCATTCATGCATGCCAGGAAGCAGGGCAACGGTTCGTGTCCACAGGTCGCTATCGGCGAGCGCCCGCAGCGCTTGATCGCGTGACGAGGTGACCAAGGAAACTGACCAAGTCCCCTCATCTGCAGGAGTGGTGAGCAACGACAGACTGTTGTGGTGCGTCAGGTGCCATGTGCGCTGTACCGGCTGTACGCCGCCCCGTGAGCGGAAGCTGCGTGTGTAATGCCTGAATCCTCGGCTTCCGAAGCGTTTGAGAGGGGCAAGCCCCATCTCCGCGAGGAGTTCCGGCAGTCGGGTGTTCCGGCCTGAAGCGTCGACGACCAGATCCGCTTTCCATTGGGCGCCGTCAGCTGTGATGACTCCGGTGATGAAGCGACGGCCGGCCATGCCAACTTCTGCACTCAGAAAGCCCGTTACACCAAGGCCGTAGTGCAGAGCGATCCGCGGAGTCTGTCGGACGCGATCGCGGAGAACGTGCTCGAGCGTGAACCTGCTCATGGCCACGGTGTCGAAGTCGCTGTCCTGCGTACGCTGAGGTCCGACAGCTCCTACGTTCCATGCTCCGGCGACCATGTTGTACCTCTGCCCGCCTCCGGCAAGGAGGGCAGCAGTGAAGTCCGGCATCTCGCACTCAAGGATGTCCAAACCGGCTGGAAGTAGAAGATGAGGATGATTGGAGTGCGGCGCACCGGGGCGCGGCGCACCGCGGGTGGGGGAGTCCTCCTGAGACCACTTCGCTGGGTCGCTCTCCAGCACCGTCACCTGCTGGCCTTCGGCAGCGAGGAGCAGCGCTGTGAAGAGTCCCACCGGACCAGCTCCGACTATCACTGTGTGCGTCATGGCTTCACTCCTTGTCTCTGATATTGGAAGCGGAGCCAGTCTCAGCGCACTCACTGCTCACTTCACAGGTCAATGAGCAGGTCATTCCCGGGCCTGCTGAAGCTGCTCGCGTCTGCAGGTCTTGCGGTCCGGATAGGGGGCCGGCCCAGGGGAGTGGTGCAGGGTGCTGCCTTCCGGATACGAGTGGTACTGCTCCTTGGCATGCGGCCGCCATCTCGGGGAGCGGCTCGGGACCCTGCACAGAGCGGCGTGTCGAGGGCAGGACTTCCTGACATCCATCTGTAGCGCGCAGGGCAGGCGGCGTGGCTTCTTCTCGAACCAGCGACTGAGTCAGAGCGACTGTGTGCATGGACGCCCATGGAGAGGCAGCGGTTGAAAACACCAGGTCAGAGGGCTTTCCAGCTTCGATCAGCGACCGTAGCGACTCAGGGTCGGTATATATGAAGCCGGTGAGATGTGCGTATGCGTGTGCGTTTCATATAGAGCGATACTGAGTCGCTTCAGTCGCTGTTCTTCCCGGCGAGGGGGCATCTGACCTGCATTTTTACCCGTTTCGGATGGGCAGCGACCCAAGTCGAGGCACCCCCTCGGGAGGCTTGCCGTCTCTTGAGTCGCTGTAGTCCCGCTTCAAGCTCAGGGCATCCTTCTAAGCCCTCGATTTGAGAGTGCCCGATGAGCAGACCTGACCAGAGATTCCAGTAGCTCGCGAGAACTGAACAGATGCCTGGTCTGGGAAGTGAGCAGTTCTTGGAGGGAGATTGGCTGGGCCAACCAGTTGTGAAGGAGCTTCTTGTGTCTCATAGCGTTGTGATCGGAGCCGGCCCGGTGGGGCTAGCCACGGCGATGTTGCTTGCCGCTGACGGACATCGCGTGACTGTTCTAGACCGCGACCCCGCGAGCTCGCGTGAGGAAGCAGCCGTCCTCGGGGGCGACTGGAACAGGCCGGGGGTTGCCCAGTACGGCCATACGCACATTCTCATGCCTGGGGGCTACCGGGCGCTTGCCCGCGAGCTGCCCGGCACGGTCTCCCGGCTCCTGTCAGTTGGCGGGCACCCGCACAACATGATCGGCGGCTCCCTGAACGTCGAGCAGGTCGGCCCTCGGAGGGAGACCGACGACCAGTTCGAAACGATCGCGGCCCGCCGCCCGGTCCTGGAGATGGCTCTCTTCACAGAAGCGAGCATCACGCCCGGCATCACCATTACCTGCGGTGTGACGGTCACTGGCCTGCTGACCGGAGATGCCAAGACGCTGGGCAAGCCGCACATCGCCGGCGTGACCACGAAGGGCGGGGGCAGCATCCTTGCCGACCTGGTGGTCGACGCCACTGGAAGGAACTCGCATATTCCCGGACTGCTCGCCGAACTCGGAGCGGCACCGGCGGAGGAGCGGGCCGAGACAGGGTTCCGCTACTACACGCGCTACTTCCGATCTGCCTCGGGCAACTTGCCGCGGCAGCCGGCTTGGCCGATCTATCACTACAACAGCATCACGGCCATCACCGCCCCGGGAGACAACGGCACCTGGTCGCTCACTCTTGTGACGTCCGGACGTGACCAGGAGCTCAGGTCTCTCAAGGACCCGGAGATCTGGACGCGAGTGGCTGCGCGCTACCCCGACGTCGCGCATTGGCTGGAGGGTGAGCCGATCACAGGCATCAACGTGATGGGCGGCACGGAAACCAAGCACCGAGAGTACGTGCAGGATGGACGGCCCGTGGTAACAGGCCTTGTGGCCGTGGGTGATTCCTGGGCCACCACCAACCCTCAGTACGGCATGGGTATGACCATGGGCATCTGGCGGTCGTTGCTGCTGAGGGACGCGATCCGCAAGCACGGGACAGACAATCCGGTGGAGCTGTCGATTCAGCTCGAGCGCGACACGGAACAGACGCTGTCTCCGATCTGGCACGGATCGCTGTCCTGGGACACACACCGCCTCAACGAGATAGACGCTGAGATGCGCGGCGAAACGTATGCCACCGACGACCCTGACTGGAATCTGAGGCAGCTTCTCGACGCCACGCGTCTGCAGGATCCGGAGATTCTGCGCGGCTACGCCGAGGCTGCGTCGATGGTGACGCCAGCCAACGAGGTCCTGGCGCGGGACGGCCTACTGGAGCGCATCCTCCAGCTGGGCACAGGCACTCCGCGCTACCCCTTCGTCGGCCCTGACCGCACGGAGCTGCTGGCACTAGTGGCCAGCTGAAGCCCCCAGGCAGGCACCCGCGGATCTGCGAAAAGAGGCAAGAGGCTCGCGCAGTGGCTGAACCCATTGAGATGCTGGCCCGTTGAAGCGTATGGGCGGGCAGCCAACGCTGCCCGCCGAGCCGGCTCCAGGGGTCCCTCCCCCGAGACTCCTGGAGCCAGCTTCAACATGAAGATGCGTCCGGACCGGCTCGTCTATCCGGGGACAGCATCCCTGCCGTGCAGGGCCGCTCCTGCCGTGGTCATAGCCGTGCGAGCCCCCGGCGAGCCCTAGGCTGCCGGCGGGCTTGCTATGCCGTCAGCCTTGTGAAGGCCCAGCATCACCGGTGTTCTTACCCGGCTTCTCTCGCACCACCGCACCCCTTGCTTGAGTAAAAGGAGCCTACGCCGCGCTGCTGCTCATCGCAGCGCCCCAAGTTTCCCGCACCGGCAAGTCTCTTCGCCGATCTGGCTGACGCAGCCGCACCATGCTTCAGCAGGTTTCGTCTTGACGAGCAGTCCCGAGCCCGAGTCGGCTCCTTACCCATCCTGCAATGAACGACGCCGCGCTCCACCGGTCTTATGACGTGGTCGTTGGCGGCGGAGCGGCAGGACTGAGCGCACCACCCGTTCTGGGCCGGTCTCGTCGCAGCGTCGTGGCGGTGGACGAGGGCGAACCCCGCAACTAGCCAGCCGCCTGCAGGGGGCTACCTGACGCGCGCCGGTATGCCGTCAGGGAGTTGCTTGAGAAGGCACGACGAAAGGGAGAAGCCTATGGTGCCCGGCTCTTGAGTGACGGTGTCACCGGCCTGCGCTCAGACGGCGATGGGGAGTTCGAGACTCAGTTGACCAGTGGGGGAGAGGTCCACGGGCGAGCCGTGATCGTTGCTACCGGCCACGTCGATGAGCTGCCCGAGATTTCAGGCCTGTCGGAATCATAGGGCCGCTCCACGTCCCTTCTGCCACGGCTGGGAGGTCAAAAGGGAGTGCTTGCGTCCCCGGCGCTCGGAGGGATCAGGCTCTGCTGCTGAATCAGTGGCCAAGCGATGTGACCCTGTTCGGGCAGACGGTCCAGGATCTCTCGGATAAGGAGAGTAAGAGGCTGACAGCAGCACGCGGCCCCGTGGTGGTCGGCGAGATCGCATCTGTGCTGACCGAAGGCGAGAAAATGTCTGGCTTCGCGATATCGGACGGCAGAGTGGTCCCACAACAGGTGCTGTTTGCTGCCGGCTTGCCTGTCCCGCGCGGTGGACTGCTGCGGCAACGGGGCGCGGAGACGGTGTACACACCTGTAGGCCCATACTCGGCAGTGGATGCCACGGGACAGCCCTTAGAACTCCTAACAGAATGGGCCCCCTCCGATCCGCGCGCGGTGGGGCAAGGCGAGTGCGAGGGAAGATCACTACTCTGCATGAGTGCTCTCATACGACGAGTTGACTTCACCGGAGCGTGAGCTGTGGGATCGGTTCCCCGAGGGACGCCGCGTGGACCTGCGCACGGGTGTGCCCGAGAACGACCGTGTCGCCGAGGGTGGGCAGTGGGGCCCCGGGCGGACGGTTCGGGCCGTCGTGATCGTGGCGCTCCTCCAGGGCGCGAACACCACGCAGACGGGCGCCGTCGCGTGCCTGAGGCTCGCCGGGGCGCGCATATCCGGGCACCTCAACCTGGCCGGCGCGCAGATCGCTCACGCCCTCTGGCTCGAGGACTGCTGGTTCGAGGAGGGCGTGGACCTCTCCGGAGCGTCGACCCAGTCGATTGCGATCGTGGGCAGCCGAGTGCCGGGTGTGGAAGCGGGCTTGATCCGTATCGAGGGACGCCTCGACCTGCGGCGCTCTCGCCTGGAAAGCGGGTATGCCTCGCCCTTCCACCGCAGGATCAGCGCCTTGTCGCTCATCAACGCCCACGTGAGCGGCGCCGTGAATCTCAGCGGCGCTGAGATCACCGCACCCGAGCAATGGGCGGTGTCCGCCGGCGGACTAGGGTCCGTCTTCAAAGATCATCAGATTGGTGGATCATGGTGAGGTGATACGTCGCCATGAACTAACCGATCAGGAATGGGAGTTGCTCGCTCCACTCATACCGCGGGCCGCGACAGGTCGTCCGCGCGTGGAGGACCGGCAGGTCGTCAACGGGATGGTCTACAAGATCCGGACCGGGGTCTCCTGGCGTGACCTGCCGGAACGCTACGGACCGTGGAAGACGGTCTATACCCGCTTTCGCCGCTACGCGCTGGACGGCGTGTTCACCCGGGCTCTCCAGCAGATCCAGGCCCACGCGGACGCGGCCGGCGACATCGACTGGCTCGTGCAGATCGACTCCACCATCGTGCGTGCTCACCAGCACGCCGCCGCCACCGGCAGAAAAAGGGGATCCACCGGCCGGACGAACCGGACGATCACGCCCTCGGCCGATCCCGAGGCGGACTGACCACCAAAATCCACCTTGCCTGCGACGGCCGCGGGCGGCCCCTCGCCATCCTGCTGACACCAGGCCAACGCCACGACAGCATCTGCGCACGCCCCCTCCTGGAACGGATCCGGGTCCCGCGCACCGGCCTTGGGCGTCCCCGCTGCCGGCCCGACCAGGTCATCGCCGACAAGGCCTACAGCTCCCGAGGCTTTCGCGCCTACCTGCGCAAACGCGGCATCGCCTGCACCATCCCGGAGAAGAACGACCAGCAGCAACACCGCCACAACCGCGGCCGCCGCGGAGGCCGGCCACCGGCATTCGACCGGCAGATCTACCGTCGGCGCAACGTCGTCGAACGCTGCTTCAACCGGCTCAAAGGCTTCCGAGGCATCGCCACCAGATACGACAAGACCGCCACCTCCTACGAAGCAGCGGTCAGTCTCGCGTCATTCCTGCTCTGGGCAAGACTCGTTTGAAGACGGACCCTAGTTGCGGAGGGCGGCGTCTACTGCTTGGACGGATTCGTCGCGCACGGTGAAGTCCGTCTCATGGGGGCACAGTTGCCAGGCGGACTGCACATGCGGGGTGCACTACTGGAACGCCCCGGCCAGCGTGGGGTGACGCTCGCCCTGGACAACGCAGTGACCTCGACGCTCGACTTCTCCGACAGGTTCATCTCGAACGGGACCGTACGGCTGCGGGGTGCCCGGATCTCGGACCACCTGACCTTTGAAGGAGCGGTCCTGAACGGGCCGCCCGACGGCCACGGCCCGTCATTGGTCGCCCTGCTGATGCAGGCAGTCGACTTCGACTTCATCCTCGCCCGGCCACCGTCCGGCACCGTGGACCTGCGGGGCGCGCAGGTGTCCTACCTCCACGACAGCGACCACAGCTGGCCAGCCGTGGTGGAGCTGGACGGCTTCGTCTACGGCTCCATCAAGGTGGACGAGGCAGGCGAGCGGCGGGAGGCCGTGGGGCGGCGGGACTCCGTGGCCCGCCGCGTGGCGTGGATACGACGCAGTCCGGGCTACAACCCCCAGCCCTATGAGCAGTTGGCGAGCTGGTACCGGAAGGCCGGCCACGACCACGACGCCCGGCGCGTGCTCCTGGCCAAGCAGCGGCATCGGCGTCAAACTCTGCCCCCGGCCGCGTGTGTGTGTGGGCACCTGCTCGACGTGACCGTCGGTTATGGCTACCGCCCCTGGCTGGCGGGCGTTTGGCTCCTCGCGCTGACCTTGCTGGGCACACTGTCCTTCGGCACTCACTCCCCCAATCCGGTCAAATCAGGTGAAGGCGCCCCGTTTCAGCCCCTTGTCTACACACTGGACCTCTTGATCCCCATTGGTGGTCTGGGTCAGCGCACGGCCTGGTACTGGTCGAGCGGCAGCCTCCAATGGCTGGCCTACCTGCTGATCGCCCTCGGCTGGGTGCTGACGACCGCCGTCATCGCGGGTGTCACCCGCACCCTGCAGAAAAACTAGCGGTCGACAGCTGAGATCAGGCGTCGCCAGCAGAGCAGTGCGCATCCCAGGATGAGGAAGGCTTCGTGGATGTCGTCTCGTATCTCCCAGCGAATCCGCAGGCGGCGAAACCAGTGCAGATGTGCGAACGCGCGCTCGACGAGCCAGCGTTGGGCGCCCAGGCCGGAGCCGTGCTCGGTGCCCCGGCGGGCGATCAGCGGCTTCACACCCAGATCCCAGACACGACGGCGGTACTTGTCGTGGTCGTAGCCGCGGTCGCCGAGGACCACGGTGGGGCGGCCCCGGGGCCGGCCCCGCTTGCCCCGTACCGGCGGGATCGCCTCCAGCAGTGGGATCAGCTGGGTGACGTCGTTGCGGTTGCCGCCGGTCAGGGTGACGGCCAGAGGGATGCCGGTGGCATCGGTGATCAGGTGGTGTTTGCTGCCCGGCCTGCCCCGGTCGACGGGGCTTCGTCCGGTCCTGGAGCCCCCTTTAACGCCCGGATGTGGGAGCCGTCGACGGCCGCCCGGGAGAAGTCCAGGGCGTCCACACTGCGCAGCTTTGCCAGGAGGACCTCGTGCAGCCGGGGCCACACACCGGCCTCAGTCCACTCAGCCAGCCGACGCCAGCAGGTCATGCCCGAACCGAAGCCGAGTTCCTGCGGCAGGTGTTCCCAGGCAATCCCGGTGTGCAGGACGAACAGGATGCCCTGGAACACCAGCCGATCCGGATGCCGCTTACGCCCGGGGTGCCGGGCCCGACGCTCGACCTTGGGCAGCAGTGGCTCGACCACCGCCCACAACTCGTCCTCGACTACCCACGGCTTCGTCCGAGCCACCCAGCACCCCCAGGTCATCTGTCCCGGAGTGATCCAACCACCTTGAAGATCATTTCGTTAGGAGTTCTTAGAGGGAGGTCACTGGGCCGCCCGCCAGGGCGGTACAGACGAACTGTTGGTGATGCGCAGGCTGGGGCTCTTACCCGCTGCGGTGCTCGACAGCTGGGTATCTCGGTCTCGAGCGTCACCATGGGCCTGGTCCACGGCAAGCCTTGGGCAGGCCATAGGCGGTGGATACCCAGCCCCTCGTCGGATGCCGCTTTGCTGTGACGACGATCAGGCCATTCGCGCTCGCTCCGCAAGGGTCTGACTCCTCTCCGGCCTGAAGGCCGGAGACGCTAGGAGGAACCCGGTGAAACCGGCTGACCGTCCTGAATCATTGAGGAGTCGACGCAAGGGGCCCATTGCTTTGAAGGGCTAGCAGCGAGCTACGAGCATCACTTCCTGGCGGGTTCCGAGCGTGGCGTCCTCGTTGAGGAAGTATCCGGTCGTCCGAAATCCCGTGTCCACGTCCTCGCCCGTGACGGCGAAGCCGTCGGTCAGACTTGAACATTCCAGGGTTCCCTCAAAGCGGAAGACCTGGTGGTCGCCCAGTGTGCGCGTCACGAGAACTGTGTCGCCGGTGCGGGCGCCAAGACTAGTGAAGTCACTACTCGAAGCGTTGTTGGTGTGCATGGTATTTCCCTTTGTCCGTGCGACAGTTAAGGCGTTGGAATGCAGTCGTCCCCGCGTTCATTCAGGCTTGGCTGTCCAGCCCAACTTGCCGCCGCTGCGCATCGTGCAAGTGGCGATCGCTGAGGCATATCCCCCCGTGAAGTCGGCGAGCCGGCTGCGGCGCCTGTACTCGGCCCGGTTCCAGGGAGGGGTGCCCCGCTTCTTCCCCGCTAGATACGTGACCGCAGCGCCCAACGCGACGATCGCCAGGGGGGTCAGCCTTCCCGTCACCGACATCTTTGGACTCCTTTGAAAGGAGGGAGGCTTCTCTGAGCTCTTGTCACCTTTAGTAACGTGGATCTCCAAGATCGGGTTCACCGCCTCGTGCAAGGTGAGTCAGGTCTCTTTCTCGATGTGGAAGTCCCGCTCGCCCGCTGCGGAAGGCGCTTCAGGACCTGGGATCAGTTGGTTCTGATCCCCTTCCAGGAAGGCGGTATGGAAGGCTCGGCCAGGCGACACCACCCGATGAGGGGCCGTTTCTCGGGTGCGAGACCGGAGGGCCGCTGGGCTGCCAGGAGCCGGCCCACTTCAGCATGATCTAGCGCGGAACCTCGGGCGTTCACGCCCGGGAGGAAGCGCTTCTCTGGACTGCTCTGACCCGCGCGCGTGCATGGGTCTGCACTGTTTTGGCCTCAGCCGTCTACAGCGGGCGCTTCTGGTTCTCGATGTACTCCTTGATGATGCTGAGCGGGGCGCCGCCGCAGCTGGCCGCGAAGTACGAGGGTGACCAGAAGTGCGCGCCCCACAGGTACTTGCGGATGTGGTCGGGATACTCCTGGCGGAGTCTGCGGGCGGAGACGCCTTTGAGGGAACCGACCAGCTTGGAGACCGAGACCTTGGGCGGGTAGTGCACGAGCAGGTGGACGTGATCCTTCTCGCCGTTGAACTCGACCAGTTCGGTTTCGAAGTCGGCGTAGACGGCTCGCATGACTTCCTCGCAGCGTCGCAGGATCTCGTCGGTGAACGGTCCCCGCCGGTATTTGGGTATGAAGACCAAGTGAGCATGGAGAGTGTGGACGACCGTGCGACCCCTACGGATATTGGGGTTTGGTTCCCATCGTGGTGACATAGATCAATTGTTACGATGGTCCATGTGAAGATCGTCGTGCAAGTCAAACTGGTGCCGGATGCCGCGCAGGCATCCGCTGTCGGCGCGACCTTGCACACGGTCAACGACCGGGCCAACTGGGTGTCCGAGGTGGCTTTCGCCCGTGGTGTGCCGCGCGAGTACGAGCTGCGCAAGCACACCTACGCCGAGCTGAAGGCGGCCGGTCTCGGAGCACAGGCGCGCAGCACACGATCAAGAAAGTCGTGTACGCCTACACCGCGTTGCGGGCGAACCTGCGGGCGGGGAACCTCGGCAAGCCCGGCTCGAAGCGCCGGAAGAAGGCCGAGTCCAAGCCGGTCGCCTTCCGCCCCGAGGCCGCGCACCCGTTTGACGACTGGTGCTTGTCCTGGCAGTACGACGAACAGACCGTCTCGATCTGGACCACCGCCGGACGACTCAAGAACGTCCGGTTCGTCTGCTCCCCGGACGCGCTCAAAACTTTACGGGAGTACCGCAAGGGCGAATCGGACCTGATCGAACGTGACGGCGTCTTCTATCTCATCGCCGTGTGCGAGGTTCCCCAGGCCGAGCAGTACGAGCCCGACCAGTTCATCGGCGTGGACCTGGGCATCACCAACATGGCCACCACGTCCACTGGATACCGGGCGGCCGGTCGCGGCCTGAACCGGCACCGTAACCGGCAGCTCGACCTGCGGAAGAGGTTGCAGGCCAAGGGCACCAAGTCCGCTCGGCGACGGCTCAAGAACCGGCGCCGCAAGGAAGCGCGGAACGCCGCGAACGTCAACCACATCATCGCGAAACAGATCGTGACCGAGGCTGAACGCACCTCGTCCGGCATCGCCCTGGAAGACCTGGGCGGAATCCGGCAGAGGGTACGGCTCCGCAAGCCCCAACGGGTCACGCTCCACTCCTGGGCCTTCCACCAGCTCGGGCAGTTCGTTGAGTACAAGGCACGCCGGGCAGGCGTCCCGCTGGTGTACGTCGATCCGGCGTACACCAGCCAGGAATGCGCCGAGTGTCATCACATCGAGAAGAAGAACCGGGTCGACCAGGCCCTCTTCATCTGCCGGAAGTGCGGGGTCGTTGCCCACGCCGACCGGAATGCTTCCCGCAGCATCGCCGCTCGCGGTGAGGCTGTGTGGATTGCGGGGCGTGAGTCACGCGTCCCGGCACCTTCCTAGGTGTCTGGACGGAGGAGGCCACACCACAACCAGTGGTGCCCTACCTCCAAGCCTGGTCGTTTACGGCCGGGTCAAGTTGACAGATTGATCTGCCGACAACACAGCTTGTCGCGCCGCGAGCATGGAGCCTTCTCCGTCGATCAGCGCCCGATAGCGGCGCCCCTCGATGTTGACGGATGAACCATCTACGCCACCATCACGTTCTTCCCACTGCAGGGCGTCACACTTGAGCGCGACGAGTGGTGGCCTCTCAAATTCCACCGTTCCCCCGACTGCGTCGGGAGAACTTCCACACCCACCCCTTGAGGCGGTATCCACGATGCAGAGCGACAAGCGGACAGCATCCATACGAGCTCTTGCTGGCCTTCTCTGCGAGGTTCCGGCCAGGGACGACTTTCTCTTCTGGCACATCATCAACACCCGCGGCTACCTGCGGTCGGCCCAGAACGTGATGATCGTGGAGCCCTACAGCGACGGATCAACCATGAGGCGCCTTGCCCATGGCATCGATCACCTTACGCGTACGGACGGAGACGACGTCGTCCGTGACGACCTGTGTGTTCTCCTCTCGGAGCTGTTCCACAGCGCAGATGTCGCGCTCGCCTCCTTCCTTAACCGCTATATGCGCGGACGTGGCCACGTGAAGTGGCGGTCGGCTGATGTGTGGCTGAGGGATCTCGATGTCGTGCTCGACTCCATGGCCGAGCGGGAAGACATACGTGAGCTGAGACGGGGCTGGCTCGTTTCCGATGATCTGCCTGTGCAGCCGGGCATCGAACTCAGGGTGGCCAGCCCGGTCGGCTGACTCATCGGCACCAGAATGGCGAGGGTACTCCGCCAGTTTTGGCTTGGACGAGATGACTGCTTTGGCTGGCACCACCAAGGCAGGCCTTTCATTTTGGCCCGCAAGCAGACTCTGAGCAGGCACCTACGACGTGGAACTCCGGGGATATAGAGATGATTGCGGCTCTTGCTGGCTGTCGGCGTCGGCTAGGGCAGCATCGCGTAACCCTGTCGCCCCCTGCCCATCTGGATCGCGATCGTAGAGCGGTTGCCGGCCGCTGCGGCTCTGGGCAGCCCGTGGCTCACTCCGGCGGAGCGAGAATCCATGGACTACCTGCGGACCACCGATGCTGGAGCGGTGCATGCCTACATCAACACGCCTGCATCCTGAGGGATGGTCCAGTGGGTGGAGTGGTTGAACTGGGCATCGGTGCCTCCTACCGGACGCGTGAGGATCTCCGTGTCGCAACGTCAACGGTCACCGCCGAGCCGTCTACCTGATGGTGGGGCAGAACGGAGCGGTGCATGCCGGCATGAACGGTGGAGGAGGCGGGCAAGGCGGATTCACCGAGTACAAAGACTTCGTCGCTCCCACCAACTATCCGGGGGCGACTCTTTTTGTGACATCAGTGGTGACGGCAAGTGACTCTGTTGTGGTCTACGACGGCGGTTCGGCCCGGCGCCGATCAACCGAGGCGGCAATACCGGCAGTGAACCGACATTGAATCGGCGCTCACAAGGATGCCGCAGATCAGAACTTCTGCTCCGCCCCGTTCCTCGAAGGAGCGGGGCGGTCGGCGTTGCATCAGGAGGTAGGCGCGAACAGAGGCTCGGGCTCCAGTCCAAGAAGCTGATGGATTGCATGAGGGCGGCGGAGCGGTTCGGTCGAAAGGTGCAGGAACGCCCGGAGCTCACGAAGCTGTCGCTGTGTGCGTCGTTTCACCCGATCTGGAACGGGAGCCGTGCGGCGCACAGGAGACGAGGGCACTTCGCGGGCATGACCCGGACCGACGTCTCGGATGGTTCGGTTCAGCGCCCCGGACAAGTGGAAGCGCCCGACAGCGCGACTCGGCCTGCGTGCTGAAGCTCCTCCGGTAGCCCGTACCTGTGCCGAGTGCGCGTTCCTTGCTTGACCGTGTTCTGGGTTGCGGACAAGCCCGTGCCCTTGACCAGTTCAGCTTGGGCTGAGGCCTGTCGCTCAATGAACCGGATCAGTTGGCTGGCCGTTGGACCGGGTGGGAGGCGTGGAGCCTGCCGGCTGGCGGTCCAGTTCTCGGTGGCTTTCTGGCCAACCGGTCGGCGGCCTAGCGAAGTTGGATTGGCATCGCTGCGGCGGTGAAGGCCGATACGGTCATTTGACAGAGCTATTCACTCAGTGAATAGTTGCTCCCATGTCGATGGCCCACATCCTTCTCGGGCTGCTCAACGGCCAAGCCCTGCACGGATACGAACTCAAGCACTCCCACGACCAGCGCATCCCCGGGGCCAAGCCACTGGCGTACGGGCAGGTCTACTCAACACTCAAGCGCCTGGTGCGCGACGACCTGGCCGTAGAAGTGGGCCGGGAGCGGAGCGGAGGCCCGGACCGCACCACATATGAGGTGACCGAGCGCGGCCACCAGGCAGTGCGCGACTGGCTTGCAACGGTCGAACCACCGGCGCCCTACCTCTCGAACGTCCTGATGGCCAAAGTGGTGGTCACACTTCTCGTCTCCGATGAGCACACCGCCCGGCATCACCTGGCCGCCCAGCGAGCCGCTCACCTGGCGCGGATGCGTGAACTCACCGAGTTCAAGATCGCAGCCAACGCCTCGCTCGCCGACCTGCTCGCAGCGGACCTGGCGATCGCCCATCTCGACGCCGACCTGCGCTGGATGCAGACAACCACCGAACGCATCACCGAACTGCGCCTGGAGGTGCACGCGTGATTCTCGAAACCCACGCCCTGACGAAGTCGTACGGGCCCAACCGCGCGCTGCGGGGCATCTCGATCGGCATGCGCAAGGGCGAGATCGTTGCCATCACGGGGCCGAGCGGCTGTGGCAAGTCCACTCTCCTCCACGTCATGGCGGGCATCCTCAGCCCGGACGGTGGTGAGGTGCGATATTGCGGTGAGCGCATCGACGACTTGAGCGAATCCCGCCGTTCGGTGATGCGCCGAACCGACTTCGGGGTGCTCTTCCAGTTCGGTCAGCTGGTCGCAGAGCTTCCTGCCATAGAAAACGCAGCACTGCCCCTGCTGCTCAATGGTGCCCGCCGCCAGGAAGCGATGGAATCGGCACGAGTCTGGCTTGAGCGTCTGGGAGTCGCAGAACTCGCAGGCCAGCTCCCCGGCGAGATGTCTGGCGGACAGCAACAGCGCGTGGCCCTCGCCCGGGCGCTCGCCACCGAACCAGCGGTGCTCTTCGCCGACGAGCCCACCGGTGCGCTGGACACGCTCGCCAGCGAAGTGGTGCTGCGCCACATGGTGCAAGCTGCCCGCACCCAGAAGACGACCGTTCTGCTCGTTACGCATGACGCCACGGTCGCCGCTTACGCAGACAGGGAGATCCGCCTGCGTGACGGAGCTCTCGACGCCGACGACTCGGTTCTCCTGGGTTCCCGCCCGGCAGCGGCGAGCAGTGATGCCGAGGTCACACGATGAGGGTCCTCACCATTCTTCCGCTGGCTCTCGCCGGCGACCGTCTCGATCGGGCGCGGGTCGTGCTCACCGCGGTTGGAGCAGCCTGCGGCACAGTGACGCTGCTCGCCTCTGCCACGGTGCTGTCCGTGGACGCCCCTCGTGCCGCCAAGTACACGAACGACTTGCTCAACGAGAGCGGCCTGCGGCCAGGCGTCGCATTCGGCATGGTGCTGATGACAATTCCCATCCTCACCTTTGTCGCACAGTGCAGCCGCCTCGGCGCGCCTGCACGCGACCGCCGACTGGCGGCGATCCGCATGGCCGGAGCAACGCCACGCCAGGTCGTGGAGATCACCGCGCTGGAGACCGCCCTTGCCTCACTGGTCGGCGTTGCGTCGGGATTCGTTGTCTACTTCGCCGGCCGAGCCCTGCTGGATGCCCCTGATGCCCAGGGCCGCCGGCCCTTGCCCACCGATGTCCTGCCACACACCGTCGCGATGGCCGGGGTCGCCCTCTTCGTACCCCTGTTCATCATCGCGCTGGCAGTGTTGACCATGCGCCGAGTGGTGATCACTCCGCTGGGCGTGGTGCGCACTGGGTCACGGCGTCGGCCGAGTGCCTGGCCGGGGGCCCTGATTTTGGTAGGGATCGGCGCGTGCGCCCTCGTGGAGCCCTCCCATCGATACTTCGTCAGTCATCCTCAGCGCAACGACCTTCCCGTGATCGTCATAGGGATCTTGCTGGCCATCGGCTTCCTGGCCGTGAGTATCGGGCTGGTCGCCGGAACTGGATGGATCACCTATCTGATCGGCCGGATTCTGCACCGCCACACCCGGCGACCGGCGGGCCTGCTGGCTGGGCGACGCCTGATGGCGGATCCGTGGTCGGGCAGTCGCACGTTCGCCGCCATGCTGGTCGCCCTGGTCGTGGGCTCAACCGCAGCGGGGCTGTCCGCACTCACAGTGGCGACCGTGGAAGCTCAGGAAGAGAACAACCGACGACTGGCGCACCTGCTCGGCGAGACCTATCAACCGACCGACGCAGCCTTCTACGAGCGTGCTTACCAGATCGTGGGCTACGCGGTTTCCGTATCCATGGTGATTGCTGCTGCTGGCCTGCTCGTTGCTCTCACCGATGGAGTCCTGTCTCGAAGGCGGGCCCTCACTTCCCTCGTTGCAGCGGGCACACCGCGTGGGATTCTCGCCAGGGCACTGGTATGGCAGACCCTCACACCGGTTGTCCCCGCTGTCGCCATCGCGGTTCTGGTCGGCGTCCTGCTGCCACGCTTCGCCGTCCCGGATGCTAACGACACGGCCCCAATCGAAGTGCGACGTTGCGTTCCCTCACCGGGCGATGCCGCGGATGCGTGCAAGAACGCCGCCTATGACACGGCACACCAAGTGCTCCTCACCGCAGAACGGGTGCCGGTGACGGTCGACATCCCATGGAGCAGGATCGCCCTGCTGGGCACGAGCGCCGTGGCTGCAACAATCGCCATCACCCTGTTCGGGCTGTTCTTCCTGCGCATGAACACCCGGATCACCGAGCTGCGCACCTCCTGAACCTGCACCGGGGTAAGTCCCGCACAGTCACGGCAGGAGGTGCTCCTTTGCCGGCTGGCTAGCGGAGGTACTTGAACAGTGTGACCTAGGCGGTTTCGTTTGGATCATCGGGCGGACCAGAGGAAGATGCCGGCGATGTGGAGTCCGGCCAGGTAGATGGTGGCGGTCTTCTCGTAGCGGGTGGCGATGCCTCGCCACTGCTTGAGGCGGTTGATACACCGCTCGACCGTGTTGCGCAGCTTGTAGGTCTCACGGTCGAAGGCCGGTGGTCTGCCGCCCCGACTCCCGCGTCGCAGCCGATGGCCGCGCTGGTCCGCCGGGACGGGGATCACCGCACGGATGCCGCGCCGACGCAGGTGCTCGCGGATCGCGCGGGAGGAATACGCCTTGTCTGCCAGGACCACGTCCGGTCTGGTGCGTGGCCGACCACGTGGTCGGGGGACACGCAGGCAGGCCATGACATCGGTGAAGGCCGGTGCGTCGCCCGCCTGTCCGGCGGTGAGGACAAACGCCAGAGGCCGGCAGCGGGCATCGGCAGCGAGGTGGATCTTCGTGGTCAGTCCGCCGCGGGACCGGCCGATGGCATGGTCGGCCGGTTCGCCGGCCGGGGCCCCCTTTTGCGGGCCCCGGCCGCATGCTGGTGGGCCCGCACGATCGTGGAGTCCACCGAGACCGCCCAGTCGAGGTCCTCATCGGCGTCGGCCCGGGCCATCAGCGCGGTGAAGACACGTTCCCAGGTGCCGTCGATGGCCCACATCCGCAGCCGGTTGTAGACGCCGCGCCAGTTGCCGTACTTCTCCGGCAGGTGCACCCATTGCGTTCCGGTCTGGAACTTGAAGGCGATCGCGTCGATCACCTGCCGGTGATCCCGCCAGCGGCCACCCCGCACCGGCGTCCGGTCCGGGAGCAACGGCTCGATCCGCGCCCACTGCGCGTCAGTTAACGACACACCCGGACCAACGATCCGATGATCTAAACGAAACGGCCTAGCCGGGCCGTAGAATTCGAAGCCGCCTCAGTACTGCACGTGAGGTCGCCGACGAGAAGGGCATGCTGCCTGTGTTCGAGGATGTCCCGATCTACCGGCGCCTGGTTGCGGAACGTGGTGACATTCCGGCGCAGGTGCGCGGTGAAGCCGAGCGGATCCGCAAGGATCTCCAGCAGGTCATGCGGCCGCGGCAGGACTCGTACCCCACCGCCAGGCGCGCTGGCGAACCTGCTGGCCCGGCGGTGCTGCCGCCACGCTGACCGCACTCCTGGCCCATTTTTTCCGGCCCGGGGCTGGGTTCGCACACTCGGAAGAGGGGTTGCGGCGATCACAAACATGGCGTCGGACGTGTCCGTGGCCGTTTTCGGCTGTTCACGGCCGCAGTGCGGATCCCACCGCGGCCGTGGTGGACGCGCAGAGCGTGAAGACCTCGGCGAACGTCGCCGAGACCAGCCAGGGCATCGACGCCGGCAAGAAGATCAAAGGACGCCAGCGGCACCTGATCACGGACACGCTCGGTCTGGTGCCGGCCGTCCTCGTCACCGCCGCGAACGTGCACGACACGACCGGCGGCAAGCTCCTGCTCGACGACCTCGCCGCGGCGCATCCCAGCGTGACCAAGGTCTGGGCCGACGGCGGATACCAGAACAGCATCTTCAACCACGGCGCCCAACTGGGCATCGATGTCGAGGTGGTGCAGCGACCGCGGGCGAGAGGCTTCGAGCCACTGCCGAAGCGGTGGGTGATCGAGCGGACCTTCGGCTGGTCGGCGAGGGCGTGTTCGACGGTGATGCGTTTCGAGGAGTGTCGGTGGCGGGCTCGCCGACGGGCTTCGAGGACCTCGGGCGGGCTGATCTTGTTGCCCTTTCTCGGCGGTGTCACCGCCTGCCCTGGGTGATCACGGCGGAGCCCGAGATAGCCATCGTCCAGCAGGACCTCGACATCGGGAAAGTGCTGGAAGCAGATCCCGATACCTTCGTTGCGTGCGGCGGTCGCGTCATGCATCCGCCCAGGTCGCAGGGCATCGACCCATAAAGTGCGGCCGCGGTGGTCGGCGATGACGGTGGCCTTCATGGTGTTCTGCTTCTTCTTGCCGGAGACGAACGCTCGCCGTCCGCCGCGGCCGGCAGGCGGCCGGCGGACCTGGATCTCGGTGGCATCCAGCCGCAGCTCGATGCCCTCGGCCTGGGCGTAGGCGAAGACATCCGGCAGTGTCCGAAGACGCAGGCCAGGGCTGTCCGGGACCGCGCACCCCCGTTCGGCCAGGAGTGTGCGCACCTCTCCGATCGCGCGGGTGATGGTGGAACGGTCGACGCCGAACAGCAGTCCCAGCACTGAGTGCGGCAGGTCGTGCCGCAAATGGACAAGCGTGGCCACCAGCCGGTCGACGAACACCAGTTGGTGGCGGGCGCCGGCCCCTTCAGCCCGCTTCCGGACCCCACCTCGCGCGGCATGGCGACGACCCTCGACCCCGGCCTGCCACGGCACGGCCAACTCCTTTACCAGGCAAGCAAGATGACGCCGAGAGAGCCCCGTGAACAGCCGATGCGCCAACGCCGACAGATTGACCGTGATCGCCACAACGGGATCATGCCACCTGCCTGGCACGACACCTCACCCGCTATCACGCACCAGCTCGTAAGGGCTGTCCCGTAGTCCCCGGTGTATCAGCGCGCGGCGTCAGATGCGGTGCATCGCAAGGCGAAGGCTCGTCATGCTGGGGCCTATTGGGGCAATTCGACAACGAATACGCCGAGTACCACGCCGAGATGCGGCAGGACATGGAGTACTGAGCGTCCCAGAGGGGGCGAAACCGGTTGTGTGGCTCTGCGGCGGCCGTCTGGGAGGATGCGGCCATGTCTGACCAGTGGAGCCTCATCAAGGTGTTTCGCCTCTTGGAGGATGAGGACCCGGACACGCGGCGGGATCTCGGGCCATCGCTGGCCACGGAGCCGCCCCCGACGTCATGCGCTGAAGGCCTCCCGCCTGGGTGGGTTGGCTGCCGGGACTGCCGCGCCGCGTACGAACCGGGCAACCCGGACGAGGTGAAGTTGCACACCGAGCCGGTGAACTGCGGGCAGTCGTGCCGGTGCGTTGGGCGTCCACGCTGCTATACGTGCCGCGGCTCGTTTTGCTGCTGCACCGCGCACTGAGGGGCGGCCGCCTTCAGGGCCAGCCGCTGTTGTGCTGCTACGAGGGCCCTACGGTTGGTCGCCGACAATTCCGTGACCGCACGGTGAGAACCAGTAGCTGGTTGGCAAGCCGCCGCCGCTGCCGGAAACCCAATTGTGTACGGCACCGCGGCACTCTGGGCACAGCGGAAGCGGCCAGTCCTGGGGGTGCGGCAACTTGCCGGCCTGCATGGTTTCCTCCCGAAGGCGCAGTACCTCGCCCAATGCATCAAGTCGCCAGCGGGGGAGGATCGTTCGGCCGTCGAGGTCGCGCGCGTTCGGCATACCTTGAGCCTAGCGCCGCAGGCCCGGCCGCCGAGGCACACGTATGGCTGGTTCCGGAACCGTCCCAGACGTGGCCCCTCCGGCTCGGGCGCCAGAAGGCTCCACATAGCTACTAGTGAGTAGCCGACAACAACTGTGATTGTTGTCGATTATCTTGACGAATCGTCAGATCCGGGCTCAGAAGGGGGACAGTGTGGTTTCGCTGCGATTGGTTCACGACTTCATCGTCAGGTGCATCGTCGAGGACGGGAAGATCGGTCATGCCGTGCAGCCGAACCTGGACGGCGAATGGCCGGCGGTTTGGTACGCCAGGCCCTTCACATGCAGGCTCTTGCCGGTCGTACGGTGGCCGCATGGACAGGGACTGTGTTCCCCGGCTGAGGCGGGTCGTGGTGACAACCGCGAGGGCTGGGCCGCCCCTGTGCCGGGATGCGGGGCCCGTTGATGCCCTCGGCGAAGGCCCTCTCCGTGAGGCAGACGGAACCCTCCGGCAGCCCATGCTCAGTTCAGACCCTGGTCAGTTGGTGCAGGCGGACGCGTTTGCCGAGGGCTACCGTATGCTGGGCAGCCTGACTATTATGAAAGAGCCAGCCTCCACAACGCACGTCGCGGAGGCTGACCCTCTTTTGCGTTTCTATCCTAGGGCGCCCACGGTCCGAGCATTTCCTTCATCGCATCCGCCAACGCGAATTGCAGCAGCGGGCCACAGGTAATTCGGCCGACCCCGAGGCGGCGGAAGCGTTCCAGGTCGTGCTTGACGGGGTGGGCTGTGGAGTTCACGGGAATGGCAACGGCGCCGGTCACTGCCGCCAGCAGGTCGTCGTTATCCTGAATCCCCACCGGGTAGACGCTGTCGGCGCCAGCCTGCTCGAGTGCCCGCAGTCGCTCGATCGTCTCGTCGAGGACGCCGGAAGCATCCTCCGCGTGGAGAAAGAGGTCAGTGCGCCCATTGACCCAGACCGGAATCCCCGCGTCGTCAGCCGCCGCGCGCAGGCCAGCAATGTAGCCCGCGTGCTCCTGCGTGCTGCGCACGCGTCCACCGTCCGAGTGGACGGTGTCCTCGATGTTGAGACCGACCCCGCCGACTTCGGTGAGTCCGGCGATGAGATCTGCGGGCTTCTGTCCGTACCCGGCCTCCAAGTCGACGGATACGGGGACGTCGACTGCCACGATGATCGGCCTGACAGCGGCGAGTACCTCCTCGAAGGTCTGCCCCTCGTGGTCGTCGGCCCCCCGAGAGTCGGCGAGCGGATGGCTGCCGATCGTCAGCGCGGGAAACCCGGCGTCGACTGCCGTCCGCGCGGACCAGACGTCCCACACGGTCGGCAGCACGAGCGGTTTGTACTCGGCATGCAGTTGCTTGAGGCGTTGAGCGCGCTCAACGGTGGTGCGAAAGTCCATATTGAAGACCCTACCCGTATCACCACAAACAACGTGCTGGCGGGGCGCCGCCCGGTAGCGGAAAGGTGCAACCGCCATCGCCGCGCCAACTGTCATAGATGGACTCGGTCATTGGCATTTAGGTCCCTACTTTCCTGAACCTCGTGAGGTTGCTGTCCCAGGACCCGATTATGGACTCAGGTGGACGTGCAGGACTCCGCCTTCTGTCGCTGGCGTACTTCAGCGGAACGAGATACTCCGGCGGACTGACCGCAGACGTTGAAGACCCGGTGAACACCGTCCTGGAGCAGACCCAGCTGGGCTGGTCCGACACTTACCACGCAGACCGCATACGGCTCCGATGAGAAAGGCGACTTACGACCTCGTGCACGATTGGCCGTGGCTCGGCGCCTGGGTGGCTCGTTGAATTGTGGATGGTGGGGGCTGGGGCACGTGAGCTGATCGTGGCGGAGTACCGGGTCACGGGGCTGTCGCCGGATGTGATCGCTGAACTCATCGCTGAGGTCGGGCCGTTGTGGCACGAGCAGCATCAGGCTCGGCTCACGGCTCGTCCGCGAAGGCGGGCTGTGGGAGCGGGGCGAAGCACAGGTTCGTCTTCGTCGACCGGTTGCTGGCCACGCTGGTGAACCTGCGGCATGGCACCACTCATGACGTGCTGGCCTGCTGGTTCGGCGGGGACCGCTCAACCATCACCCGCATCGGCGAGGTCCGGCCGCTGCTTGCGCGACGCGGCTGCACCGTCGCGCCCGGCCTGCGGCTGAGCAGTCTCGCCGAGGTCATCGAGCACCTGGGCGCCGACGGTCGGACCGGGATCATCGACGGCACGGAGATCCGTGTGCGACGCCCGGCCGCAGGCCGCAAGGACCGGGACAAGTTCGTCTCCGGCAAGACCAAGCAGGCCGTGAAGTCCATGGTCTTCACCGACACCGAGGGACGAGTGTTGTTCTGCAGCCCGGTTCGGCCGGGCAGTTACGCCGACATCACCCAAGCCCGACAGCTCGGCCTGGTCGCACTCCTGGCCAACGGTCCGTTCATGGAAATCCTTGCGGACGCCGGCTACCAGGGCCTTGGAGCGCAGACCGGCGGACGGGTGGTGACGCCGCCCCATCGCAAGTCAAGAAGAACGCTCCCGCCTGGTACGAGGAGCGGCACGAGCAGCAACGCAAGGCACACTCCTCGCGGCGCATCCGCGTCGAGCAAGGCATCACCCACCTGAAGAACTGGCGAGCTCTTACCGCCACCTTGGCCGCCGCGAGCACGTGAGCGACATTGTCCTAGCCGTCGCCGGACTGCTCTCACACCAACAGACCGCCGCCCTCTCCCGCAGCCGTCGAGCGTGAACACCGTCAATAGCGCAAATAACGACGTGCCATGGCCAACCGTGCACGAGGTCATAAGCAAGCCCGTTCGCCTACGGGAAGCCTCCTGGGCATCCAGCGTCATTTGGCAACGTGGTATCGGCCAGCTTGAAAGCGGCGGTGGAAGGCGAGGTCGCATGGAATTCGGCTGCCGGTGGCCGGGGCGCCCGACTCCGTGAAGCGCCGGTGATGCCTACCACCCGGCGTGGCATCGCCCGCGCCCCGACCTGCCCGGTGACACCCGAGCCGGTCGCGGCAGTTGCCCCCGGCTCTTCGCTACAGAGCACGCAGTGCCTCTTCGGCGTTGGCCCGGATGCGAAGTGTTTGGCGCCACTGCAAAGCGCCATCGGCCACCGATCGCGCCCCTTGCACTCCGGCATCGACCTCCCGATTCCCTTCTGCACCCCGAGGGTCGGAGCGGTTGGGGCATCGCCTGCCTGATCCCGGCAGTCTGAACCGGACCAACTGGCGTGACGACGATCCGCACGCCGGCCAATCTGCCATCCGGTGCTACCCGCTCGAGGGCTTCTGAAGGCGAGTGAACGCCCCACCACGCGAACGGCTCCGACATCCATCGACAAGTTTGCAGCAGTAGTTGGACGCAAGAAATTAGCAAGTGAACCAAGGTCAGCTACTTCTGGTCACACCGATCGATTGCCCATCACCAGGAGTAGGCATGTACATAAGCTGGCTGAAGGCTCCAGTGTTCGCCGCAACCATGGCAGTTTCCTCTTTGCTGACCCTCGCTGGGCCCAGCAGTGCTGCCGAGCCCAAACCGCAGCCCAGAGAAACGTCTGTTGAAGCGATGGTAGACGTAAATTGGTGCCAAGAAAACGCATTCTGCATTTGGGAGAATTCAGGATATAACGGGCGCGCTTTCCAGAGTGGCTATAGCACCCCGAGTCTTACTGACAACATGAACAATAGGATGACTTCGTATTGGAATCGGACTCGATTCTGGGTTTGTCTTTACGAATATCCGAACTATGTTCAGAGGCTGGATATTCCGGGCTTCAAGGGTGTGGCACCGTACTCATCCAGTTCCAATGTGGGCTTTACTGCAAATGATCACCTTTCGTCATTTAAGTTCGCATTTAGTGACAGTGACTGCTAAGCGGGGGGTTGAATGCGCGACGAGTGCTCGCCCTCGCCACGGGGCGTCGACCAGTCTGCAACACCCAAGTTGCTCCCCTAGCTAGTAGTGCTTCGTTAGGTTCTGGCTCTGGTCCTGCTGGTTTTGAGGGGGCGGCCGCAGGTGGTGCAGGTGCCGGTCCAGTACCTCAGCAGGTCTTGGAGTGCGTCGAGGGTCTGGTAGAGGGTTGGGCCGGTGCCAGGGCGCTTTTGGGTCGTGGCACCGGAGGGTGAGGAAGGCCTGGGCGGCGGTGACGAGGGTGACGTGGTGGTGCCAGCCGCGCCAGGTGCGGCCCTCGAAGTGGTCAAGTCCCAGGCCGTGTTTGAGTTCGCGGTAGTCGTGTTCGATCCGCCAGCGCATCTTCGCCCACCGCACCAGGTCGGCCATCGCCGTGTGGGCAGGCAGATTACTCATCCAATAGCCGGTCGGTTCACCGGCTTCCTCGGGCTGTTCGACGAGCAGGGTCCGCAGCGGCAGCACCCCGTCCCAGCTGCCGCGTCCGCCGGCCTGTTCCTGGGCGGTGCGGGTGGCTTCCTTGCCCGACGGCCTCACCTCGAGCACGGCGAAACGCGAGGTCATCGTCTCCTCGCTGCCCTGCCGCCAGGTGACCTCCTCGAAGGATGTGTCAGCCGTGACGAACGTGCGCAAGGACTGGGGAGCCTCGCGATAGCGGGGCAGGGTGGGTGGCCCCAGCCCGCTGTAGGCGGGCTGGGGCGGCTTCGCATCGGCGGGCCGGGCGATCTTTGGGATCCACTGCCATGACGTAGGACCAGCCGCGTTCCTCCACAGCGATCCGGAACCAGACGCTGCGGCCATAGCCGGCATCGGCCACGATCACCGGCACGGCCAGATCGTGTGCGGCCAGCCGGTTGAGCAGGTCCAGCGCCAGGCGTGTCTTGGACACGTGGCCGACCTCGTCGGGGACTCCGGCCCGTCGTCGCCGCTGGTGATCCGACGTCCATTCCTCGGGCAGGAACAGTTCCCACTCCAACGGGCACGATGCGGTGTCGGTGGCCGCGTGCACGCTGACCGCGACCTGGCAGTTCGCCCGCTTGCCGAGCGCCCCGCAGTACTGGCGGGCCACCCCCGCCGGCGCGGTCCCGCACTTAGGAAACGACACGTCGTCGACCACCCACACCTCGGGAGTGATCACCCCGCACAACCGTTCGGCGATCCGCCGGCGAACCGGCTCCCATTCCCACGGCGACTGGTTCACGAACTGCTGCAGGGCCTGCATGTTCCCGTCCGGCAACCGCTCTGCCATCGGCTGGATCGACTTCCGCCGGCCGTCCAGCATCAGACCCTGCAGATAACACTCGCCCCACCGCCGCTGATCCTTCCGCGGCAACGAACCGAACACATCCGCCACGAACATGGCTAACGCCGCCCGTAAACGGCTCACTTCATGCGCGTCCACACACCCAACATGCTCCTGATCAGCACCAACGGAAACACCTAACGAAGGCGGACGAACGGCTTTTCGAAGCACAAAGCCGACCATGGATACCGGTCGTGACGGCCCCGCCCTCCGAGCAAGCGGCGAGTACAGCCGTCCGTGCCCGCTGTTGCGACCTTCGGGATTCGGTCCGTTGCATTACGGTTTGCTCTCAGCCAGCCGGGCCAGCCGCTCGGACACCACCAGTCCGATCTCCGCCAAGGGAGCCGGCTTAGTCATGTGGGCGTGCGAGCAGTCCACGTCGTGAGTCTCAACCTCGCCCGTCACGTAGTGCTGCCACCGGCTGGGTGTGGGCCAGCCTTTCGAATGATCGAGGGTAGACGTAAACAACAGCATGTCACCGCGATAGCGCTGAGGCACGAACTGGCGGGCTATCTTTGTGTTGTTCGTCAGAATATCGGCGACGGCCTGGATGTTCCCCTCGCCAAGATTGGCCATGATGCTGCCATCGGCGCGCGCCGCCTCGATGGCACGCTCGAAGTCCACGGGCTCGTCGGCCTCGGGGCGGGGCACGCCGAGGAAATCAAGCATTGCTTCCAGCACCTGTTGATGACTGATAGTTATCTCGTCACCGACCGGCGAGTGCGCGGCCTGATCAGGTCTGGCTGCAGGGGCGGGGAAGCTGTCCAGCACCACTAGCAGTGGCACGTCCGCACCAGCTTCCTGGAGACGCGTCGCGAGAGCATGCGCCGCCAATCCGCCGAACGACCACCCCAACAGGTAGTACGGACCCTCTGGCCAGACCGCGCGGATCTGCGCCGAGTAGTCATCCACCATCGCTGCCATGGTCGTCGGTCGAGGCTCCGGGCGGGCCAGGCTGCGGGCCTGCAATGCATAGATCGGGACGTCATTCCCAATGTGCTTGAGCAATCCTGCGTAACTCCAGCTGATGCCGCCGCCTGGGTGAATGCAGAATAGTGGGGGCTGAGCACCGCGAGGGCGCAGTGGTAGCAACACGTCCAGCGCGCTGCTCCCGGGCTCTTCGTTGAGCTTCTCTGCCAGGTCGGCAACAGTGGACGTCTGGAACAGGCTCAACAGCGGTAGTTCAACGCCCAATACGGCGCGTATCCGACCGAGCAGTCGCATCGTGAGCAAGGAGCTTCCGCCCAGGTCCATAAGGGAGTCGTCGAGACTGACCCGCGGGATTCCGAGGACCTCGCAAATCAGGTCACATAGCACTTTCTCGCGGGGCGATCTCGGCGCCCGTCCGGAACTCATTGACACGGTCACCGGAGGAAGCGCTTTGCGATCCAGCTTCCCGTTGAGAGTAAGAGGCATCGACTCGATCGGCACCACAGCTGACGGCACCATGTACTCCGGCAGCCGTTCCCTGGCAAACGAGAGGACCGACGCCGGCAGCGCCAGCGCCTCGACCTCGACCCGCTCTCCCTGGGGGACAACATATGCGACAAGGCGCTTGTAGCCGGGTTGGTCCTCGCGTACTACGGCGCTCGCCTGGCGAACGCGGGGGTGCGTACCCAACACTGCTTCCACCTCGCCGAGTTCGATGCGGTGCCCGCGTACTTTCACCTGATCATCGACACGGCCGACGAACTCCAGCATGCCTGCAGACCATCGCACCACGTCTCCCGTACGGTACAAGCGGGTGCCGGGCGCGCCGAAGGGGCTCGCTACGAAGCGTTCGGCCGTCAAGGCCGCGCGACCGGCGTAGCCCCGGGACACACCCGCACCCGCTATGTACAGCTCGCCCTCCGTATCTGGCGGAACCAGCTTGAGGTGCTCATCGAGCACATAGACCTGGGTATTCGTTAGCGGGACACCAATCGGCACCGCACCATCAGACACATGGCCCACATCGGCAGAGGTCGACCAAACGGTCGACTCGGTCGGCCCGTACAGGTTGAGCACACCGTCAGACAACTGGGCCAAATCACGTGCTAGTTCCACAGACAAGGCTTCACCACCAACCAACACCCGCACACCACGTAGCAGTTCTGGAGCCAGTGCTACAACCTCGCGCCACCATGAGGGCGTCGCTTGCACCACCGTCACGCCACGCTCCCGTACCAACTCGCCCATAGCCCGGGGGTCCTTGACCGTCTCACGGTTGGCCACGACCACACAGGCACCATTCACCAATGGTAGATACAGCTCCAGCGCAGCAATATCGAAGGCCACTGTTGTTGCTGCCAAGACACGGTCCTTGCTTCGCAAGGTGACACGCTGGCCAACCGCAGAAAGGAAGCTCGTCAGGTTGCCGTGGGTGACTACGACGCCCTTGGGCGTGCCCGTCGACCCTGATGTGTAGATAACGTACGCGGGGTGTTCGGCACGCAGCGGCATCGGCTGCTCGGTCTCCGTCAGCGGCATGCTTGAGACATGTGCCAACTCCGTGACGGTCGTCGCGTCGTCCAGCACGAGTACCGGCGCCCCTACCGGCAGTCGGCTAGAGATCTCCGCGGCGGTCAGGACCAACGCTGGCGCTGCGTCAGACAGCATGAATGCCACCCGCTCCGCCGGGTATTCCACATCCACTGGAACGTACGCCGCACCGGCTTTCAACACCGCAAGCAGGGAGATGACGAGATCGGCCGAGCGCGGCAACGCCACCGCCACCAGCTGCTCCGGACCGACTCCGCGTGCCATCAACAACCGGGCCAACCGGTTCGCCCGCGCCTCTACTTCCCCATACGACAGCTCAACATCGCCAGCAATCACCGCAAGGTCGTCCGACGCAATCAACACCCGAGCCGCGAACAACTCATGGCAACCCGTCCTCATCAGAGCTGAGTTAGCAACCCCTCCCTCGGCCAGCACACCCCCGCTGCGGCCCGGCGTACTACACCGATCCAGATTGTTGGATGCGATGCGTGTGGACGTGTCTACCGCAACCTGATCCGCGAATCTGCCTATACGCGATGTAGCGGACAGCGGCAAGCCGTCTTCGTTGTGCGTGGACACACATCCTCCAATGACCTTCGCGTGCTGCATTGAATCCGATGACAATGTCACTCAGGACTGTGAGGGGTAGTGGCCTCATGGCACTATCCCTTTTGGGCGAGGTTCGAGAGCGCGACCGATGGTCGAGCCCGGATACAGGCCCCACCCGGTGCCACGAACAGGGCACAGTTCATGTCCTGTGTGGGGCGACACCTCAAAGATGTCCATGGTCACTGTGGGGCGCAGAGTCGGTGTGATCGCGCCCGTACGGCGCTAGTCAGAGGACCCCACAGTGGAATGGATCAGCCGCCTCGAGCGAGTTAGGGCAGCGAATCGTGCCGCCTCATCGCATCGGAGCCACCGCATCGTCGGGGGCTGGCATTAGCCGTGCCTGCTCTCTGCGGCGTCGGCAAGGCTTTTCGGGCGCAGGTCGAGCCAGTTGGCGTTCACGTAATCGACGCAAGACTGCCGACTGTTCACACCGAACACCATCTGCCACCCGGCGGGCACCTCGATGAACGCCGGCCACAGAGAGTGCTGGTTGTCTTCGTTGACGAGCACAAGGAACCGGCCGTCGGGGTCATCGAACGGATTGCTCACGGGGTTTCCAGTTCCCTTTCGGATCGAAAATATCCTGCTGGAACACATAGGTGGCAAGATCAGGGAATCGGGGCATCCTGACCAGAGTTTGATAGACAGCACAGTGGAAAGCGCACAATCAGGCTGCCTGATGGCTGCGCCGCATCGCTCTCCAAGCCGCTGTTCAGGCAGCAAAATTCTCTAGCGGTACTGTTGGGATGTCAAGGCTGATCTGGGCGAGTGAACTCGGAGAGCATAGAATCGCCGCTTGGGTACGTACATTCCACTCTGCGCTCAATCCGGCCAGCTGGTTGGTAAGCGAGCGCTCCCGTGTGTGAGTGGCTGGAGGTCAGGCCGAAGGCGATGCTCTTCAACGGTCAGGTCTTAGGGCACCGTCCTGTACGCGGGAACAGTATGAATTGATGGTGCCCTACACCACGGTCTGCGACAGCCTACGGGTGCTGCGGAGCCCCGACGTCCTCGCCGACAACCTGTTGTACCGCAGCGGTGGCCGGACGCGGGAACGATTCTCGCCGAACTGCTCGCCTCCGCAGTCGATGTTCTCTAGGAGGACGTTCGGGCGACAGGCAAAAGAGTCCCTTCGCACGGTTCGCTGCGGGCGGCGTCAGTCCTCCACGGGGTATCCGACAGCACCTCGTGCCCGCTGTCGTGGCGGCTGCTTCTGCGCCACAGCTCGGACGGCCAGACGGGCCGATTGTCGGATCCCCGATGGCGAGCGTCTCTGGAGTCACCGTAAAGCACACCACGCGGATTATTTAAGCAGAAAGAAACCAGTCTGAAGCAGACTGCGGATGCGGGACGCGGGTGCCCTTGCGGGGACCCCTAGTCCGCTCTCTCCAGGGGAGACCATCATCTCCCTCAGTCTTGAGCCAGGAGGAAAAATAATGACCACTCTGAACTTTGGTGATGACGGGGATGACGTGCAGGCGCACACGGCTTCTGACACGAGCGACGAGGTCCAGCCTGACACCGAGGCTGAGTCGGGCGACAAGGAATAAATGAATTCGCGGTGGGGGGAATCTATCTGTGACTTCCTCCCACCGCGCGGCCCGCAAACGACGGCGCTTTCGTTTCGGAAGCGCCGCCTCTTGCAATTTGAATATGAGGTGAGGGTGTAGACGCGCCCTCTGCCGCGCACCGGAAAGATCCTCTCATGGGCTTTGCTAAGGCCGCTGGTCACCTCGGAAATAAATACGTTGGCGAGAATGCTGAGCAAGTTTCCGCTACGCGAGTGGTGGACTTCGGAGAGGCTGAGCTGTCGACCGACACTAACGACAGCGGCGCCTGGTGGCTGAAAATAGACGGATTTCTGCACTCGCATGTGAATATCGCCAATCCAAGTCTTCTGAAGGTTCCGTACATCCGATGGATGTCCCGTGCTGTGGATGCTTCAGCAGTGGGTAGTCAGGCTTTGGATATAGTTCATCTTGGCGGAGGGGGGATGACTCTACCGCGGTACTTCGCCGCAACTCGACCAGGATCGCGACAGTGCGTCGTAGAAGCAGATTCCGCGCTCATTGAATTCATTATGGAGTATATTCCAATTTCCGATGAGTGTGGAATAAGCGTGCATAACGAAGATGCGGAAATGTGGCTAAGGCGAACCGAGGAGGATTCCGCAGACGTCATCATCTCTGACGCTTTTGCCGACTCTGTCACGCAGCCGGCGCATCTTCGTACTCATGGTTACGTAAGCCTCGCAGCTCGAGCCTTGCGGGAAGATGGAGTTTACCTAGTTAACCTAATAGATGAAGCTCCATACAATTTTCTGGATTCGCAACTCGGTATCCATGCCTCAATCTTCAAGTCTGTTCATTTGCTTGCGGCGTCTGATTTTCGTAACAAGAAGAAGCCGGTCAATGCCGTACTCGTGGCTGCTAATTGGGATCTCAATCTAGAAGCCCATTTCGCCAGTAGTTAACTTGCGTCAAGCCCTGAATGCTAGCCGTGAATTGGCCGCACGCCGCAGTTATCCTTCGACGCGCGCTGAGGGCTGATGGAAGGCCACTCTGAGAGGTCGTTTCATCCTGCTGTCTCATCCCTGGATGCGGCTCTGAAGTGTTGGTGTCGACTCTCACCAGGAGATGGTGTTCTCTCCGGTGAGGCGACGGGCCATCAGGTCGGTCATCGCGAGGTGGATCATGGCTTCGGAACGGTGTGGGTGGGTTTCGAAGTCGCGGGCCAAGCGGCGGTGGAGCATCAGCCAGCCGTAGGTCCGCTCCACCGCCCACCGTTTCGGGGTCGAGGTGAACCTCCCTGCCCCGGGGATGCGTTGGACGATTTCGAGGTCGATGCCGAGAGTGGCGGCGTGCTCGACGAAGTGTTTGCGGTAGCCGCCGTCGACCCAGACCTTGCGCAGGCCGGGGTGGTCGGTGGCAGCCTGTTCCAGGAGGGTGCGGCCGGCCGTGGAGTCCTGGACGCCGGCCGCGGTGACCAGGACCGCCAGCAGCAGGCCGGGGGTGTCGGTGATGATGCTGCGCTTACGATCCACGATCTTCTTGCCCGCGTCGATGCCCTGAATCCTCGCTGGAAGGCTTGTCGAAGTCTTGACGCTCTGCGCGTCGATCACACAGGCTGACGGGGCGGCTTCGCGCCCTTCCTGCCGACGTACCAACTCCCACAGCAGACCGTTGAGCTGGGCGAAGACAACGTCTTTTGGCACCTGGCGAAGTAGCCGTAGACGCTCTGGCAGGCAGTGCGGTCCACGTAGAGGATCGCGTTCATGTCTCGCCGCGGAGGCCAGCCGAAGTCCAGAGCGCGACCGCGGCGTTCGAAGCGACACGCGGACAGCACCGGTCCGATCAACTCCCGGCGTGTATTGGACAGATCACCTGCATACACACGACGTTCCGTCACGACCTGGGCATGCCGTCGTCCGGGGGTGTGCGCCCAGGCGCGTGATCTGCCGCGTCGAAGCACGGGCAGACTCGGGCGTCCTGGAACGAGACAGGCCCAAGCACCCCGGCTGTTATATGCCGCACGCCGTCCCGCCCTGGCCAAAGACCTACCACTGTTTCGCCTGCCATCAGCGCCCGGAAAGGGATCGTCGGCCGCATCGGCCAGGTGCCGTGCCGCGCCGGATGACGCGTCGCCGACAGGTGTGGTCAGTGATTGATCAGCCCACTACCGGCGCGAGCAGTTGGATGCCGTGCCGCACCTGGGGCCGGCGCGGAAACACGCCCATCGGCCAGACGACCGCCGCAGCCACCGAATGAGCTTCGATGGCCCCGCTCATCTGCACACAGACCTTGCAGGCACGAGGACTTCACCACGCTTGTCGAGACCCAGCTTAAACGGATGCATACCGCCCCGACCTCATCAGCCAGGCATGGCCGCTGGCGTCGTTGCGGTGTCGGGGCGCCTGCTGACCAGTGTCCCTACGCACCACGGGCAGCGTTTCCCTGCGATTCCGAGGTCTGCGATGCCCACCGCCGTGTACGTGAGCCAGCATCGTTCGGGGGCTCCTCTGGTGTGTCGACCTCAGACTTGCTCAAGTCGAGGAAACGGTGCCGTCGGAGGTGACCTCGCGGGCTGGCTGATCAGGTGGCGCCGGGGTGGGTGGGTTGTTTTCAGCGCGCTCCAGCCGACGGATCTCCGGGGCCAGCAACAGAGCTCCTGTGAGCAGCACCGTCAGCACTGCACAGCCCCACAATGCGCCGGACATACCGAGCGTCTCGGCAGCCGGTGCGGCCGCCGCCATGCCCAGCGGCACGATCGCTACCGAGCCGAGCCAGTCGTACGCCGAGATACGCGACAGCATGTCCTGCGGGATCTCTTGGTGCAGGGCTATCATCCACAACACGCCGAACACCTCGGACGAACACCCGGCCACGAGCATCGCCACGACGAGCAGCGGCACCGGAACAGGCACCGCTAGTGCCGCGGCGGGCAGCGCATATGCGGAGACGCACAGCACTCCAGAGAGCAGGATCCGGCGCGGGCGCCAGCGGACCATCAGGAACCCGCCCAGCACATTGCCCAAGCCGAAGGCGGCCAGCGCTACGCCCCACGACCCGGCCCCACCGAGGTCTGACGCGGCCACTTGAGGGCCGTACACCGCCAGAGCCGCTGAGGTGACCGCGTTGATGACGGAGAACTGGACGACGATGCTCCACAGCCAGCGACGTGACACGAACTCCCGCCAGCCATCCCTCAGATCACGCCACATCCCGCTGCTGCGCTCCGAAGGGAGCAAGCTGCCGACGCGAAGGAACATTCGGAGCAGTGCGGCAAGCGCGAAGCTCCCGGCGTCCAAGGCCAGGACGACGCCGGGACTGGAGAAAGCGATCAGCGCGCCGCCCAATGCGGCACCGGCAACATTCCCCCCGTTCACCCCGAGCCGGTAGATCGCGAAAGCCTGCGATGCGTGGGCCTGCTGCACGCTGTTGAGGATCATGCCCTCGGAGGCAGGGGAGAAGAATGCCTGGGCGGTGCCACCGAGCGCTGACAGCACGGCCATCTGCCAGACCTGTGCCTGTCCTGACAGCACCAGCACCGCGAACACAGCCTGGGAACAGGCGTTGAGCAGGTTGGCCGCCACCATCACCCGGTGGCGCGGCAACCGGTCGGCGACCGCTCCACCGATCAGCAGGAAGGCCACAAGGGGCGCGGTACGGGCCGCGGCCACCAGCCCCACGTCCGTACCCGTGCCGCCTGCTTCGAGCACCGCGAAGGCAGCAGCAGTCATGGCCCCCGAAGAGCCGAAGCCAGTGATTACTGCGGAGGCCGCCAGCAGTTGGAAGTTGCGATTCGCCCAGGTAGGCAGAATCCGACGGCGGAGCGAGGTGACGTCGGGGGGCACCGTCTCTTTTGCTCGCAGGGTCACACAGACTTCCTTTCGTGTCACCGGGTACGGCATTGGATTTAATCCAATGACTTGGCCTTCTTGATGTGGACGGCTGTGCGGCCTTTATGGTCTGAGGGCTCGAAGGATTATGGGCGCTACCCTATGAAGGAGCAGTTTTATGTTGCTTAAAAAATGCATATGAACGCTATAAATTCTTTACCGTAAGCACGGACGGGCGATGTTGAGCCTTTTCCAACTCTCGACCAAGAGAACCGTCTCCACCAGGGGCTTCGTATGCTTGTCCGTCCGGCGTCGACGTCTTCAGTTCTGCCCCAACTGGGGGAGCGCCGCCGCACTCTCGGAATCGGATGGCGGCGCCTGAACGCAGGCCAACGGGCCCTGCTCGCCCTCGCCGCCCTGCACAACGGCCAGCCCTACGCCCAGATCGCTGCCGGATTCGGGATCGGCACAACCACCCGCCTCCGATGCATCACCGAGGCCGTCGATCTCTTGGCGCCCTGGCCCCACCTTCAACCATGTGCAGGCAGGTACCGGTCTCGTGCACACTTCACCCGGCCTGTTCTCCGTCTCGAACTGCCCCTATAAGGCTGCGCACTTCGCTGCGGTGCATCGAGTCGATCTCGACCCCAGTCCACCGGACACGGATCGCGTCTGTCAGCGCTTCCGATCGATGCGCCATCCGCCCGCATCACCCTCGACCACCGCCGAAACGTCATAGCCAGGATCTACCAGAGGTCCGTGACACAGCGCCGATCGGCTGTCTCCTGAAGTTGGAATTGGCTCATTGGCTCGGCCCGTGGCAGGTCAGCGCGCGTCAAGCAGCAGCTCGCGCAGAGCCTCGACCATCCGTAGGCCCTCCGCCCGCCCCCGGCCGTCGAGTTCCGGCGCGGCGGTTGAGTTGCGCCGGTCGAGCACCACACGCAGGGCGACTGCCGCCTGACGCGCGAACAGCACCAGCAGGTCCAGCTCGCCGAGGCTGGAGCGGGACTGCGGGGCGGGGTCGAGGACTTCCAGAACGCCGACCACCCGGGAGCCGTGTATCAGCGGGGCAGCCATGAGTGAGTTGGGGACATAACGGGTGGACTCGGCCAAGTCCCGGGCGAATGAGCCGTCCTGGCTGAGGTCGTCGACCACCATCGGCTCCCCAGAGGTCGCCACCCAGCCGGCGATGCCGCGTCCGGCGGGGAAGCGCATGCCGACCAGGAAGTCCTCACCCTGACCGGATACGGCCTTGAAGACCAGTTCGTCGGTGCCCTCGTCGAGCAGGAAGATGGAGCTGGCTTCAGCACCGAAGATCGCCTGCGCGGTGCCGACGATCGACTGGAGGAGTTCTCGCGCGACATGGTCGCCGTCGGAGGGCTCCTGCACTGTGGTGTTCTGAGTCATGCGCCCACCTCGACTGATCGGTTCGGCTGGACATTGGCCGCGGACAGGTAGAGCGAGTTCTTCAACTGGAAGACCGTCATGTTCGGGTGTTTCGACAGGATCCGGGCGCACAGCCCCGTGATGTACGGCGTGGCGAAGCTGTTACCAGTGGTGCGGATGGTGCCTCCGCCCAACCAGGGCACAGTCACGTTCTGGCCCGGCGCGAAGAACTCCACTGGAGGGCTGGGGTTGTAGAGGTACAGCTCTGGGTCTTCCTCCTGGTGGCTGCCCACCGAGATGACCGACGAGAACCGCCAGGGAAAGGATTCCACCAGGCTGTTGTGGGCTGACGCGACGAGCACGGTCCGGCCGAAGTAGGCGTCGTCGGCGAGCGCGTGCAATTCCTCGATGAAGCGCGGACGGGTGGTGGACAGGCTCATGTTCACTACGTCGAAGCCCTGGGTGATGGCCCAGCGCAACGCGGCGAGGAGTATGTCCCCTGTCCCGGAGAACCGCTCGCCGAGCACCCGGAGGCTGTATAGCTCGCAGTCCGGGGCGGTGCGGCGGATGATCCCCGCGCAAGCGGTACCGTGGCCGCAGGAGTCACCGGTGTCCGTCTCCTCCACACGGATGCCTTCCCCGCCCTCGCCCTTCATCGCGACGTACGAGCCCTGCACAGGTCCGACGAGGGGATGGTTGCGCTCCACCCCGCTGTCGATCACGCACACTCGCACCCCGCGCCCGGTGGCGCCGCCCCACGGCCACTCGGGAGTGATCTCGTTGCCGTCCGCGACGACCGGGATGTCTCCCGGCCCGCGTCCGCGCAGACTCCAGGTGAGCGTCGAATCCCACGCGGACGTTTCCGTGCCCATCCGGTCAGGTCTCCTCTTCTTGTTCTCGCTGTTTACGTTGGTCCGTGCCGACCCCGCCGTCCTGGGGAAGGTTCCCGCTGCCGTCGGCCCGTGCCGCCAGACTGGCGGCCCAGCCCACACCGACCAGGTGCCCCTTGGCAGCGAACCAGCGCCCGGCCTCCCGCGCCGCGCGGCCAGCCTCGTCCCGGCGTCCGAGCAGCAGGAAGGTATGCGCCCGGTCGAGCTCGGCGACCGCTCGTACGATCGGGGAGTCCGTCCGTGCCGCCTGGTCCGTGGCGTGGGCTGCCAGCCGTGCGGCCTCGTCCGGATCGCCGCGCAGTGCGGCGACCCGAGCCCGCAGGCCGCATGCGTCGGCAGCCTCGGAGGGCGGCAGGCCGGCCTCGTCGGATCCGGTGCGTTCCAGCGCCTGCCGCCACTCGCCCCGGGCGAGCAGCAGCCGGGCGAGTTCCCGTGAAACGGGGTCGGGCAGACCGCTCGCGCCTGACTCGCGGCAGGCCGCTTCGGCCTGGAGCAGCAGTTCCTCAGCCAGGGCGGGCCGTCCGGCCAGGGTCTCCACGGCAGCGGAGAAGACCGGCACGAAGATCGAGGCCTCGACGTATCCCAGCTCGCGGGCGAGCCGGTCGGCCGCCGTCAGGCACTCGCGGGCCTCGTCCCACCGCTGCTGCAGGGCGAGCAGCACTGCGAGCGGACAGTTGAGCGTTACCCGTACGGTTCGGCGCTCGCCGCCGTGCTCGGCCAGGAGCGTGCGGCACCACGCCACGGCGTCCGCGACTCGCTCCGGCCCCAGCCACAGCGACACCCCGATGGCACCGAGAGCGGCTGCCCGCTCGGGCTCGGCGTCCGCCTGTACGGCGTCCCGCAACGCCTGGTCGAGCAGTCGGCCGGCCTCGGCGTGCGATCCGCGCAGCTGGTGGCGCTGGGCGATGCGGATCCGTGCCCGTGCCAGGCCGAGCGCCTCCCCAGTAGCCTCGAAGACGGGCAATACGGCGTCGGCGGCGTCGGCCGGTTCCTCGCCCGGCCCGCCGCCAGGACAGGCGGAGGCGAGCAGCAGCCGGGCGTGGGCTGCGGAGATCCGGTCGCCGGAGGCGGTGGCGGCGGCCAGTGCCTGCCGCAGAAGCGAACACGCCTCCTCCCCGGAGCCGCCCCGGCACAGCCGGGCCTCGGCGAGCCGACGGGCGGCGTCCGGCCAGGGCGGTTCCAGCGGATCGGCGAGAGCCGTGGCCCGAGTCAGCAGATCTTCGGCGCGGGACAAGTCCGCGTGGGTCAGCGCCTCCGCTCCGGCGGCGGCCAAATGGCTGGCGGCGCGGCGGCGCAGGTCGTCCGTGCGCGCGTCGGACAAACCCAGTTCGGTGCGGTAGCCGTGGGCCCGCTCCAGGTGGATACCAGTCAGCGCGTCGCCGCCGCCCCGGGCGGCTAGAAGGTCGGCGGCGCTTTCGTGACGTTCGGCCCGGATCCGCTTGGCCATGGCCTGGTAGACGACCTCCTGGACCAGGCCGCTGCTGAAGCGGAACAGTGTGCCGCCAGCCCGGTGGCGGGCGGGTTCCACCAGCCGCCGCCGGGTGAGCCGCCGCACCGCGGGCCGTACAGCCTCGGCTGCGCCACCGCCATGGACGGCGGCAGCGGCGAGATCTGCCAGTTCTTCCAGGGCGAACTCCCGGCCGACCACCGAGGCCAGATCGAGCGCATCGCGCTCGGCGCGTTCCAGCGCGCCGACACGGGCCGCCAGCAGGGCCTGCACCGTAGGGGGGAGCCCGTCGACGGATCCGCCTTCACCTCGCATGGCCAGGAGCTGCTCCAGGTGCAGCGGATTGCCCTCGGCGCGCTCAAGCACTCGGTCGGACGCGGGGTCGGCCTGATGAGCGCCGACCTCGTCCAGCCCCGCCGCCAGCGCCCCGGACTCCTCGGGCGACAGTCCGGGCACAATCAAGGACACGGACTTCAGCCGGCCGCTGCCCCACCCGGATGCAGTGTCAAGCAGTTCGGGACGGGCGGCGCAGACCACCATGACCGCTGCATGGTCGAGGTCCTCCACCAGCCGGTCGAGCACCTCCAGGAGCAGCGCGTCTGCCCAGTGACAGTCGTCCACCACCAGGACCAGGGTCCGCTGCTGGGACAGCGCACCCAGCAGGTAGGACAAGGCTGCGCAGGTATCGTCGAGCGACGGGTTGGGGGTGCCGTCGCGCAGCAGGCCGGTGCCGAGGAGCGCCAGTGCCTCGGCAGCCTCGGCGCGGTCGGCCGGTCCGGTGAGGGCGACCGGATCGGTACGGCTTGAGCCAGCCTCGCACTCTTCGCCGTCCGCGCCGTTCAGCAGCGATCGCAGCGCGTCGGCGAGCGGCGCCAGGCTGCCCACCTCCCCGTACGGTCGGCAGCGCCCCATGCCGTAGATGACCGCTGCCCGACCCTGGTTCTGGCTGGGCTGCCCCAACCGGTGCAGCCACTCGCGGACCAGCCTCGTCTTGCCGATGCCCGCCTCGCCGTACAGGTTCACCAGGTGGCAGCCGCGCCCCTCGGTGACCCGGTCCAGCACCAGTCCGAGTTCGGCCAGTTCCGTCTCCCGGCCGACGAACGGGATGTCGAAGCGCCGCAACAGTTCGGGATCGTCGTCCTGTACGGCGAGTAGCCGGTACGCGGTCACGGGCTGCGTTTTGCCTTTGAGTGTGAGCGGCCCGACCTCCTCCACGACGGCGGCCGGGCCCACCGCGCGTAGCGTCTCTGGGCCTATGAGGATCTGGCCCGCGGTGGCGTTCTGCTCCAGCCGCGCGGCGACGTTGACCACCTCACCGGAGACCAATACCTGGCGGGCGGAGGCGTCGGACGTGGCGACGACCTCCCCGCTGTTGACTCCGATCCTGACGTCGAGACGGAGGCCGAAGGCGGCGGTCAGTTCATTGTTGAGGCCCTCCAGGGCATCGATCATGTCGAGCGCCGCGGCGACGGCGCGGCGAGCGTCGTCCTCGTGCGTCACCGGCACGCCGAACACCGCCATCACCGCGTCGCCGATGAACTTTTCCACCGTGCCGCCATGGGACTCAATCTGACGTCGCATCAGATCGAAGTAGCGCAGGGTGACCGACCTCAGGGTCTCGGGATCGAGCCGCCCCGATATTGCGGTAGAGCCCACCAGGTCGCAGAAGACGACGCTGACCACCTTGCGTTCCTCGGCCCGTCCTGCGTCCGCTGCGGCGCTGCCTGGTGCGCAGGGCATGCCGCACCCGGAGCAGAACCGCGCAGCCGCCGACAAGGGCGTATCGCAAGAGGGGCAGTTCATGGTGGTGTTCCTCGGTTCTCCCTCTCGGGCTGTCGAGCGGCATGAGCCGCGACCTATGCCACGTGCCTGACTAGAACAGCGCCCCGCCCGCGACAACGGTGTGTGCCTGGACCTCAGGCTCTGCCTCGTCGAGCCGGCCCTTGATGTCGACCAGCAGGGCGACCTCCTCGGGCGTGAGCGAGCGGAGGACCTCTTGCTGTTCGTCGGGCAGCGCGCTGATGGGGAACCCGGCGGCCTCAAGGGTTTCCAGGACCGCTTCATTGCCGGGGTCGGTGGGCATGGGTGTTCCCTCCTGTCAGGGGAGCAGAGCGGGCGGTCGGCCTGCGCGCTATACGGTTGAAGATCTCGGTCGCTTCCGCGATCGTGTGCAGCGCGCTCACCGCGATCGCGGCCTCTTGCGCCGCGGTGAGCGGCAGCTCATCGATGACGGCGTCAAGTTCGTCGCTGTGCCCGGCGTCGAGCACAGCGTGGTGGCGGACGGTACGGAAGGCGTCGTAGGGCAGGCCGGTGCGGGCGGCGAGCCGGTCCGCGAGCCATGGGGCAGGGGCGTTGCCCTCCAGCACGGTCATGTAGCCGAGGAGACAGACCGGGTGATGGTGCTCAACCCAGTAGTACTGCGCGCCCACCAGCCGCGCGACAGCGGGCGGTTGTGCGGTCCGGGCGAGTGAGACGGCCGACTGCGGCTGCCCGGCCGCGGCCAGATCCTCCAGCAGCCAGTCGTCGTGGTGGCGCTCCTCCTCGATGTGGGTGAGCAGATAGTGGCTGAGCGGTTCCGCCAGGGGATCACCGGAGCCGAGGCGCGCGCAGCGCCGTACGGCCAGCTCCATCAGGGGCACGGAGGCGCGGATCACCGCATGCATGGACCACAGGTAGCGCAGATAGCGGGCAGCCGCGTCGGGCGACGGCGCCCGGTCGCTTCCCTCGTCGGGAATAAGCGGTTCCCACAGGCGGGCAAGGGCCGCGCGAAGCATCGGGGAGGCAAGATCGATCTTGGCCCTGAGCCGCTGGGCCGCGCCGGTCACCGCGGGGGCCGTCACCGTGCATCGTCCGGGACCGGGACCGGGGCCGGCAGCGCGACCAGAGGAGCGTACGGGGCACAGCCCCAGCGGCGTACCAGGGCGACCGGCCCGGCCTGCGCCTGCAGCCGGGAGGCCTCGCGGTCCAGCAGTTCGCCGACCGGGCCTGCCCCGGCCCGCGCCACGGCCTCGCTCAACGCTGGGCGCTCACCGAGGCGGCGGCATGCGGTGCAGTGATGCTCGGGCACCTTTGGCTCCGTCCCGTACCGGGCGTACAGATGGCCGGGCCCGGTGGTGCGGATCATGCGCAGCACGGGCGAGCCGAGCGCCCTGGCCCGGATGGCCGCCCAGTCGTCCGACGCGACATGACCCAGCCGCAGATGGGCCGGGACGGGGCGGCGGTCCACAACGTCCTGGTTGCAGCAGGCGACGACGGTGCCGTCGAAAGCGACCACCGGCCAGGCGGCCATGGCGCAGGGCAGCACGCCCGGACCCGCGGCAGTCGGCATCGCCCCGGCGGCGGCCCAGCCTGCGGCGCGGCCCACCGCCCGCACCTCGTTGACCAGCATCGGCACCTGGTCGCCGAACGTCCGGCGGATGTCGGCCGTCACATCGGCGAGGTACGGGTCGTCGGGGCCGGAACCGGTGAGGTGAAAACTGGCAGGCACACCGCTGTCGAGCACCTTGCGCACGGCCCCGAAGACCTCGGCCCGGGAGATCTCCCGCTCGTGGAAGGTGTCCAGGCTCGCCGAGAAGTGGTCGACGGCGCTGATCGCCGCCCGTATGCGGCCGGGGACCCGGCCCCCCCGCGCAAAAAACATGCCACTGAGCAGAGCGCTCCGAGCACCCGCCGCCCGCACCGTCCCGGCCAGCGCGGATACCAGCCCAGGCAGCAGCAGGGGCTCACCGCCGGTGAGCATGACGACATCGGGCCGGTCGTTCGCCGTGAACGTCCGCGCGAACCGCAGTAGCGCCCCGGCGGGTTGTTCCTCCGCGGACATGGTGGAGGTGGTGGAACAGTGGGCGCAGCGCAGAGGGCATCGCCGGGTGAGGGTCACCAGAAGCCCGGCGCAGGGGACCGGGCGCAGTCCGACCAACTCGGCCAACTGCATTGGCGCATCCCCTCGGGTAGACAGACGATCCACATGAGCGGACCCTGGCGGTCATTCAGAGATGACCTTCGCCCCAGGCGGTATGCCGGTGGTTCGACGGCGGTTGTGAATCAGTAAAACCCCAGCTGGGCACGGCCATGGCTGAGGCACCGATGAGGTGGGACCCTCTGGGGGAAGGGACACTTGGGCAGGCCGGCCTGTCCATCGGCCCGGCCGACCGCGGCATCGTTCCGCGACGACTTGACGTCGATGGTCCGCCATCGGCATCCCGGAGCACAACTGACCTGCGCCCGGGACGTGTTACTGACCTTCAAAGCGTGGTGTCGGAGGGCTGACGACCCATGATCCCTGCGGTATGCGGAGTACATGAGGTATGCCCAGGGCGGAGGCCTGACCGACGAACGCCGTTCCCTCCGTGAGGAGTTACGGATGGAGGCTGCCGAGCGGTTCCGGCACGGCGACGAGAACACGGTCATCGCGCACGACCTGCGGGTCAGCGTCCGGTCGGTGCAGCGCTGGCGCAAGGCATGGTCACAGGGCGGGCCGAGGGCCCTGGCCTCGAAGGGCCCGGCCTCGCTGCCGCTGCTGAACGACGAGTTGTTCGCCGTGCTGGAGCGGGAGTTGCTCAAGGTCGGCCCGGTGGCACACGGCTGGCCGGACCAGACCTGGACCCTGTTTCGGATCAAGACCCTGATCGGGCGCCGCTTCCACAAGAGTTACACCGTGCAAGGTGTGGCCGCCCTGCTCAAGCGGCACGGGTGGAGCTGCCAGGTTCCCGCCCGCCGCGCGATCGAGCGGGACGAGGCAGCGGTGGCCGGCTGGGTGAAAGGGACCTGGCCGAGCGTGGAAGGACCGTGGCGGCGCTCGACGCCTGGCTCGTCTTCGAAGACGAAGCCGGCTTCTCGATGACGCCGCCGACCACCCGCACCTGGTCCCGCCGCGGACACACCCCCGTGGTCCGCGTCCGAGGCCGCTCCCACCGCCGCTTATCGGTCGCCGCCCTGGCCTGTTACAAGGCTGGTGAACCTTCCCGACTGATCTACCGGCCCTGTCCCGACGCACGCCCCGACGGGCGCAAAAGCTTCTCCTGGACGGACTACCGCGACCTCATTCAGACCGCCCACCAGCAGCTCGGCAGCCCGATCGTGCTGGTCTGGGACAATCTCAACACCCACCTCACCGCCAGCATGCGCCGCTACATCGTCGACCGCGACTGGCTCACCGTCTTCCAACTGCCGCCCTACGCACCCGACCTCAACCCGGTCGAGGGCATCTGGTCCGTGCTGCGGCGCACCACCACAGCCAATCGGGCGTTTGCCGACCCCGACGACCTGATCACCGCCGTCCGGCGCGGCCTACGCCAGCTCCAGTACCGACACGACATCCTCGACGGCTGCCTCGTCGGCACCGGCCTGCGCAAACCATCATGACGACATCACGCATTCAAGGTCAGTAGCTGTGATCGGCTACGCGTGTTGACCAATGTGGCCGCATTTCTGAAGTTTATACCATTTCGCGTACAGCAGTAGGAATTTCGGTACTTCGTAAGTCGGCGCATTCGCCTCATCCGGATAGGTCATCGCGCTCTTTGCAATGAGGCTTTCCAGTTCCTTGGTCGCCAGCTCCACACTGCAGTCAAGAACTGATGCGATTTCCGATGCAGTAAATTTAGTCGCGACCGAATGGCCGATGTGGGACAAGATCAGCTGCTGTTCGCCGGTCAGCTCATTCCACTGTGACGCAATTTTTCCGCGGAATGAAATTCCGTCGTAGCTCAATTCCTCAAATATGTTCTCTTCACAAGTCAGTCGGTCTGCATAATCCTTGATGGATGTGCCTACCGCGGTCGAAAGCCTCCGTCCCGCCATTCGAACTGCCAGCGGTAGGCAGGCGATCGTCTCCACGATACGTACCAGGTCTTCCCGGCCGTGCGCGACTCGCCTCTGCCCAAGAATTGACACAAGTAAGGCCAACGCCTCCTGCATATGGAAAACGCCGAGTGGTATGTAATGAATACTCTCCAGAGTTGCCAGTCTGGCTCTGGAAGTAATCAGGCATTTGGCAGGACCAGTGGCAGGAAGCAATCGACTGACATCGTAATCTGCGGGAACGTCATCGATTATAATCAAACATCTACGGCTGGCGAGCCAGCTATGCCAGGTCGCCAGGCCAAGTTCCATTTCTTTGAAATCGAAATTCTTCCCAATTGACCTTAGGAGTTCTCTGAGCACTGATTCGACAGGGCGTGGCGTGTCGTCGCCTGCTCGGATCCGAACGAATATTCTGCCATGTGGAAATGTGTGCTCCAATGTGTGCGCTGCATGCACGGCCAAGCTGGTTTTTCCCGTACCTGTTGGACCAATAATGGCCACAGGTGATGATTCTTCCGCAGTCAGAGTTCTTGCGATCAGTGCTGACTCTGTTCTTCTTCCGACGAAGTCACCCAGGTCGCGTGGCAGCATCGTCGGCACGTGGTGCCCCGCAGGCTCGGTATGGGGAGCGCCTATTTTTCCCGCCAGAATATTTTGGTGTACCTCCTTCAGGACAGAACTGGGGGATATTCCCATTTCGCGAGCCAGGGATTGTCTGATATTTTCATAAGCTGACAGTGCTTCCGTGCGCCGGCCGCAGAAAACCAGTGACTTCAGGTAAGCGGCGAACAGGCGCTCTCGAAAAGGATTGTGCTGTATCGCAACATCGAGCACACTCAATGCCTCACTGGGGTCGCCCAGCGAAATTTCCAATTCGGCCCACATTTCTAGCAGGCGATAGTAGATCTCCTCAAGTCGGCGGCCGTACTCGCCCATCATTCCGGAGGTTTCTCTATCGAAAATGGAGGAATCCGGAAAAGTATGCAGAGCGGATCGAAACAATTGAGCGGCCAAGCCGTGCTCACCTTGTACAAGTGCTTGCGTTCCTGCAGTAACGGATTTTTCAAACCGAATCGTGTCCAGCTCGTCATCAGCAACGGAAATCCGATACGTCTGATCCTGGTATGTTATACGGTCGGCGTGCCCTGTATTCCTGAAGATTGCGCGTAGGTTGGATATGTATACCTGAATGTTCTTTTTCGCAGATGCCGGAGGTTTATCGGGCCATACCTCGAAAATGATGCGATTGGCGGTCACAGGTCTATTTGCTTGGCATAGCAGGGCGGCCAGAACCTGTCGCTGCTTTATTGAGCCCAGGGGGATGTCGATCATATCGATCTCCACCCGCAATTTAGGCACCATATATATTCGCATCATCGTTTACTCCAGTGACTGATTTGACCTGCTCCTGCTGAGACTGCTGATAGGCGCTATGCAGGTCAACGGGATGAGACGGTTTCCCTCCCGAGGTGGAGCTCGGAGCCCGCTCATGCCCCCTACGGCAGGTGGGCGCAGATGGTTCATTGAGCTTCTTCAGCGTTGCCGTTCCAGGGCGCGGATGGCTTTGGCGATTGACGCCTGCGGTTCGGACTGCATTGGGGTCTACGGAAGATCCGCCAGGACATAGGAACGCGCGACGACGCGTTCGACGGGTGCCTGTGCCGCGGCCAGGGCCTGGTTGACGGTCTCCTCGGAAGGGGTGAGTTCTTGCACGGGCCTGCGGCCCGATGTTTGCGCGAGGATGTACAGGAACTTTCTGCCTCCCGCCTCGACCTGCCGGAGGGGCGAAGCCGCAGCCGGCTCAGGAGGCCGCAGTCCGGCTTGCGCAGGAGATGGCTGAGCCAGGGCTGTTGATGGTGGAGGCGCCGATGAAGGGAAGACCGAGCCGCTCTTGCCGTTGCGGAGATCATCGGCGCGCGCGGGGGCTCGAGGAGTGTTCTTCGCGCTGCCGACCATGGCGACCGGCAACGCGATGTTCCCCGTGGCTCGAGCGGCTGCCCACCAAGGACGGCGCCCGAGTCTCTGTGCTGTTGGCGCACTCCAAGGCTCCCTTGAACGAGGAGTACGCCGAACATGAATCATCGGGGGCCGACGACGAAGCCCTTGGTGCCCTTGGGTCGGGAGACGATGCGCAGGGTGAGCCAGAGACAGTCGCGGGCCACGCGACCGGAGCACAGGGCTCCGCCCCTTTCGAAAGACATCTATCCGAGCGTATAGTCTCGCAACATGTTTTTCGTGGCTGGGTGCTGCCCGGCGTGAGCATCGCAAACTCGCCGACCCAAAGGCCATGCGGCCGTCGCGCACCTGACCCGCCTCGCTTTGCTCGAAGTTCCGGGTCGGCGCGAGCTGTTCACTGCAACCGAAGCTACCCAGATGGTGGGAGAGTCTCCGACGAACTGCGCCTTCCATCTGCGCACCCTGGCGAAGTACGGCTTCGTCGAGGAGGTGGGAGCTGGCACCGGCCGCAGCCGCCCCTGGCGGCGTTCGCACATCGACTTCAGCTTCGAGGCTTCCGATCCCGCGGGCGATACCGAATCCACTATCGCCGCCGCTGCGCTCGGCCCGGTGCTGTGGGACTTGTGGCTGGAACGGATCCGCAAGATCGGCGCAATGCGGGCCGCGTTCCCTGAACACGGGAGCAAGATCACTGCTTCTGGCGAGTCGGTCCTCTACCTAACCCCTGGGGAAGCTGACTCCTTTCAGGAGGAGCTGACCGCGCTTCTCTTCCGCTACTGCGAGCGGCTCGAAGATCCGTCGCTGCGCCCGGAGGGTGCCATCCCGATGGAGCGGAATCCAGTTCACTTTCCCTGCAGACGCTCTACGCCCGCTGGAGGACTGACCATGCGTGCCCTTCTTGCTCGCCACGATATCCGCCTGCTCGTTCTTGCCCGGCTGATCGACATGGCCGGGAGCAACGCCTTATGGATCGCCCTCGGCATCCGCGTCAAGGAACTCACCGGCAGCAGCTCCGCCGCCGGCCTGACCTTCTTTGCCTTCATCCTCGGCACCCTGGGCGCGCCCTTGGGCGGCGCCCTGGTGGACCGATTACGTCGCCGGCCCTTGCTGATCAGCATGAACCTGGCCTCCGCAGTGTTGGTCCTGCCGCTACTACTGGTGCACGACCGCCATAGCGTCTGGATCTGCTATGTCGTCATGACTCTGTATGGGCTGGCCAATGGCGCCACCGGCTCGGCCATGACCGCGCTCACCCAGACGTTGATCCCACCGGAGCACCTGGGTGATGCCAACGGCCTCCTGCAGACCCTGTTGCAGGGCCTGCGGCTGATGGCGCCACTCCTGGGTGCGGGCGTGTTGTCCGCATTCGGCCTGGGTCCATTGGTCGTAGGCGACGCGGCTACCTTCACTCTCGCAGCCGTGCTGATTGCCCTGATTCGCCGACGGGAGGATCGCCCACAGCCGACTCAGCAAGAGGAATCAGGCGCTCAGATCGCCGCTGGCTTCCGATACATCGCGCGGTCCCCCGCCCTGCGCCAGTTGACCGTCGCCGTGGTGCTCGCCATTGTTGCCTTCGGCTTCTCCGAGTCAGTGCTCTTTGCTGTCGTCGATGCGGGACTGCACCGCCCGCCAGCCTTCCTCGGTGTCCTCAGTTCATTGCAGGGTGCTGGGGCAATAGCAGCCGGGGTTGCCGCCGTAGTGCTCATGCGGCGTGTAGGGGAAGCGTTGACTGTAGTGTTCGGCCTAGCCTGCGCCGCCGCAGGCTTCTTGCTGAGTGCCGCCCCCTCTTTGCTCGCGGTCGCGCCGGGCACCGTGCTCATGGGCGCCAGCCTGCCTTTGATCGTTGCGGGCGTCATGACCCTCTTCCAACGGCGCACCCCCGCCTCGCTGATGGGGCGAACCGACGCCGCGTTGAACGTGCTGATCGGGGTACCGCAGACCGCGGCCATCGCCACCGGAGCCGCTTTGATCGCGCTGGTGGACTATCGCGTCCTGCTCGCCGCGATGGCGGCCCTGATGGCTGCCTCGGCGCTCTACCTGGCCACTCGCACCATCCGCCAGCCGGCCGAAACGGTAGTCACGGCGCGGCTGGCACGAGAGCCTGGTGACGTAGCGCCGGAAACATCACCACCGCGCCATGGGTGACGGCAGTCCTCGAGAGCGTGGCCTGCGGTCAGGTTACGTAATCGGTCCGGTTCGCTCCGATGCGGGTCGTTGCTGGTCGGGGTGGGGGCTCCGAGGGCGGCGAGGTAGTCGGTTCTTCAGCATCTGTGACCTTCCCTCGGGATCGATCCTGGCGGGTGGGTTTCACGCTGGGTGGATAAGCGCTGATCTGCAGAAGGGCGTGCCGTGGGTGGAGGAGTTCGTGCTGGCACTGTCGGCGGGGGAGGGTGACGGACCGGCGGGTCGTCCAGCAGCGGGTGTGGGTGAAGCAGTTGCTGGCTTTCGCCGCCTGTCCGGTGTGGGAGGTCCGTCTGGGCGTGCCCCGCTTGCTCGCACCGTAGCCCCCAAGGCCTCTCACGATCCGTGTGACAAATCGCAACAATCACGGTGCACTTGAGTAGCTCACGACCGGACTGAACACGAAAACGGTCTGGAAGATGAGCAGTTGCCGATCCTAAGTTCGCGGTCAGCAGCATGCTCCTACAGCTTCGGGAGGGCGGGCGGATTGGTCGCCGCACCATCCCTGCGAACACCATTTCGTGCGCGCTTCACCCCACGCAAGACATCTGGAGTTTTCATGAACATGCCCCGAAGGAACGCAACCACTCGCGCCACGCTCGTCGGGCTGGGCGCCTCCCTGGCGGCGTTCTCCCAGGTCGCTCTCGCCTCAACGGCCCACGCAACGGGTGCTTGGGACGAGGACCGGGTTCGCGTCCAGTCCGCCCGAGGGGACTGCCTCACCGTTATTGCAAACAACCAGCTCGACACAGAAAGGTGCGACACGGACAACCTCCGCGGGAACTGGCGGATGGTCGACTACAACGACTCGTTCTTCCTGCTCAAGAACTGGTCCACCGGCAAGTGCCTGGATTCCGAACGGAACGTCTTGGGCGGGAAGGTCTACATGTCGGCCTGCGACCGGAACGACGGAGGTCAGGTGTGGAGGTACTACTGCCTCGACGGAAGGCTGATGAACCTGGCCGCAACGACCTTCCTGACCCGGTTCGATTCAGGATTCGTCGGCCATCAGCCACGATTGACCTCGGACGTCGGCAAGCAGGTCTGGAACATCGTCCCCCAACCGCACGCCTGCTGAAGGAGCGGCTGGACCCCGCCTCTCCTTGGCTGGTCGGACAGTCGACCGGACAGGTCGGTCCGGTCGGTGACTAGGGCCCCGAGTGCGGTGGGGCGGCGGAGCTGGGCGGGCGGACGGCGGTCGGGAACACGCCCGGGAACATCCCGGGCGTGGAGCCCTGACACGAGAGCCGTCTCCGCAGCCGCCCTCCTGCCCTCTGCCTGAGACAGCCCGGTGCTCCGCCCCGCCCACGTTGTACAAGACCGGCCCCCGGCTAACGAGTTGGTGCGTGATAGCGGTTGGGCATGCTCTGGTGGTGAGGGGCGTGGTCGATCGGGCGGTGTTGGCGCATCCGTTGTTCACGGGCATCTCGACGGGGCATCTGGCTTCTTTGGTTGAGGAGTTGGCCCGTCCGTGGACAGTTGCGGCGGAGGGCCGGCGGGTGCGTGTTCGGGGCGGAGTACGCAAACGTGCGCCCGGTGCGGGTGCCCGGTATCGGCTGGTGTTCGTGGACCGGCTGGTGGTCACACTGATCCATCTGCGGCATGACCTGCCGCATGCAGTCCTGGGTGTGCTGTTCGGCGTCGATCGCTCAACGGTCACCCGGGCGGTCGGTGAAGTCCGACGGTTGCTGGCGGAGCGGGGATTCGCTGTTTCCGATCGCCCTGGCCTGCGACTTCGCACACTGGAGGACGTGTTCGCCTATGCTCAGGCCGAGGGTGTCGAGCTGCGGCTGGACGCTACCGAGGTCCAGGTCCGCCGGCCGGTCGCGGGCCGGGGCGGGCGTCGCGCATTCGTGTCGGGCAAGAAGAAGCAGAACACGATGAAGGCCACCGTCATCGCCGATCACCAGGGCCGCACGTTATGGACCGATGGCCTGCGGCCGGGGCGGATGCACGATGCGACCGCGGCTCGTGCGGCGGGTATCACCGGCTGCTTCCAGCACTTCGACCTGGTCGAAGTGCTCTTTGACGACGGCTACCTGGGCCTGAGCCGTGACCATCCCGGCCAAGCCGTCACCCCGCCCAGAAAGCCACGGCCCGGAGCGCTGCCCGGCAGAGTCGAGCAGTGGGAATGCGAGCGTCACGGACACTCCTCCGACCGCATCACGGTCGAGCACGCACTGGCCGACCACAAACGCTGGAAGCAACTGATGCGCTGGACTCATCGCCGCGACCGCCTGCCCGACACCTACCGAGCCATAGCCGGTCTCGTCTCCGACCGCACCGTCATCACCTGAAAACAGGCGATGAACAGGCAAGACACGGCCCAACCGTTATCACGCACCAACTCGTAAGGCGTCGTTTCGCTTGGTGAGTCGGCGGTGGTTGATGAGGCTGGTGGCAATGGCGGTGAAGGCCAGGAATGCTCGGGCTTGCGTTCGTAGCGCCGGTGGAGCCGACGGCATCCGCCGAGCCAGGACATGGTGCGCTCGACCACCCAGCGGGTTCGGCCCAGGCGCTGTGAGTTCTCGACGCCGCGCCGGGCGATGCGAGGAGTGACGTTCCGGGCACGGACAGACCCGCCGGTGCCCCGTGCTCATGGTCGTTGGCGCCTCCCGGCAGACGGCGGCCTGTCTGGTGCCCAGCGCCCGCTTCCGCTACGTGTGGATTGGCCATCGGCGCCTGTGACTAATTCGGTACTGCTCACTGGGCAGGTGGTATGCCAGTCAGGGGATCTAGTGATCGTTTCAGGCGCCCGTGCATATGACTCCGACCTAGGTGCAGCAGTTATCCGCAGGGTTTGGGGGAGCGAGACTGGTATAGCCGGGCGGCACGCCGCCGTGCTCCGGTGGCAGAGGGCGGCCAGGCTGCGATCTCGTCCTCGGCCTTCCGCGGCTGTCATCGAGGAGCCGGCTGTCGGGCGGGCGGGCGGTTTCGGGCGTCGGACGTGACCCGCCCGGTCGGGCAGGCGATAATCGGGGTATGGCTCTCAGCTCCTCTCGTTTCCTGGTGCCTAACGCGTTCGAGCTGCTCCGCGAGCAGTACGCCAAGCGGCTGCCCGCGCGCCTTCAGGACCTGACGGGCCCCACCCATGGCTCGGTCGACCTGCCGCTGCACGTGGCCTGGTCAGGACGCCGCTCCTACGACGTAGAGCAGCCGCGCTCGCGGATGAGCCTCTACCGCACCGTTCTGGCCGAAGGGCAGCGCCAGGACCTGGTCGCCTTCCTGGACCGGGATCTGCTGCTCGGGCAGTGGCCGGTGCTGCGTACCCTGATCAGCCGGCCGCTGCGGGATGCCTGGGAAGCCGCCTTCCCCGAGCTGGCTGCCGCCCGGAGTGTGCCGGCCGCGTGAACCTGACCGACCTGCACCGCCGGCTCCTTGCCGATGTCCTCGCGATCGGCACCCCGTACCCCTTGGTGATCACAGGCGGTTATGCCGTGCAGGCCCACGGCTTGGTCGACCGCCTCAGCCAGGACCTCGACGTAGCCACCGAAAATCCTGCCTCGATCGCCGAGATCGTCGCTGTGGTCAGCGACGGCCTTGTCACCCGCGGCTGGAGCGTCCGCCAGATCGAGACGGGCGCCCTCTCCGGTCGCCTCATCGCAACCGACCCGCAATCCGGGGACGAATGCGAGGTGGACGTCCTCAAAGAGGCCTTCTGGAGTCCGCCCACGGAGACCGAATACGGACCAGTTCTGGCTCTCGACGACGTAATCGGCACCAAGGTCCGTGCGCTCGCAGACCGCGGCGCGGTCCGTGACCTCATCGACGTCCATGCCGCCTCCGAGCACCGCACCACCGCCGACCTCGAAACGCTCGGCCGTCGCCACGCACGCTTCGAGTTCAGCCTCCAGGACCTGCGCGACCGCCTCAACGGCGCGGAATGGTGGGACGACAAGGACTTCACCGACTACGGCCTCAATCCCGGCCAACTGGCTGACCTGCGCGCCTGGGCCCTAGCCTGGGCAGCCGAGCTTGACGCCCGCCTGTACGCCGAGGAGAACCCAGACGAGGCTTGAGAGCCCTACGGCGGTCTCATCGATCACCACGCGTACGGGCGCCAGCTGCGCATGGCGCACCTGCTTTGGTCATGCTGCGCGAGCCGGCCGACCACAAGCGTGCCGGACCGAGTTACTGGCAACGTTCATGCGGTCTTCGAATAATCGAGCCGATGCGACGCGCTGCTCGACTGGCTCGACCTGGACGTGTCGGACGACCAACCCGTCGCTCCCACGCGACCAGTGGTCGCGTGGGAGCGCCGTGACCTCGTCATGACCAACTGGCGCGACGGTTGGTTCAACTTCGAGCTTGGCCACACACTGCCAACCCCACCTCTTCCTCACCCGCCGCACCGCGATCTCCACCACGCCCGTCAGCCGTCCCTGGCTCTACCGCCACTACCCTCCTCCAGCCACCTCCTACGCGCCGACGCCTCGTTGACGAAGCCCAGGCCGCCGGGGACGCCCGCATGATCTGCGAACTGTTCGGCCTCACCTTCAACGCCGCCACCCGCTACACCCGCCCCTACCAGGACACCGCCACGCTTCACCCAGCACCCACCCCGATCCCGTTCTTAGCTGCCGAGCACACGTGAGGCTCTTTCCTCGGGACTGGGCCTTCTCCCACGACGCGATCATCTAGCAGGGCATCCCGTACCCCTGCGCGCACGTGCCTTCGTGGCCAGCGATGACGTGCCGAATGGCTTGTGGCTCGATCGGTCTGGTCTATGCGGGACGGGAGGCGGTGGCTGGTCTGGGTTGCCGGCGGGTGTGCGCAGGCGTTCACCACGGACGCATTGCCCGCCGAAGTCTTCCTCGATGTCTCGGCCGCCGCAGACGTCCGCGGTGTCGTCACCGTCTCGGAGTCGACCACGATCCATTGGCTGCCCTGCGGCAAAAACGCCGAGGCTGCGGTGAAGTCAGGCTCGCGCGCTGCAGCCAGTCCAGAACGCCAGCGTCCCGCAACTGCCCATCTACACCCGGGCCGCTTGGTGAGGCGGCTTTGGCCACCCATCCGCCGGCACCTCGTCGGCGAACGCGGCGCGGACCGCTCAGCCATCTCCTTCGCGGGTACTGGACTTACGGCCGAGGCGCCCTGTGAACCGCCACCAGCAAGGCACCGTCAACCGGACTGATCATGATGGTGCCCAGAGCGGCCCCGCCTGCGCAGAATCGAACGAGTAGCAGTCCTCTGCGAACTGATGGCAGAAGGGCACGTGGGCAGGCGTCAACATGCCCGTGACACTTTCCGCGACGACATCGAACGCGACCGTCGACGTGCACCAGTCCCGGTTCGGATTCGTGCCTGCAGGCCCGTACTGCCAGGCTCGCCGCCCAGGTCCTCGCTAAGGAGCATGGGCAGGCCACTGAACCATGGTCCGGCGACGCGCGTTCAAGCGAGTGCATCTACAGCAGTTGCCACAGAAGGGTCAGAGATCGACCATGCGCTCAAAGAGAGCACGCAGAAGACTATCCGTTGAACGCTGTCGTATAGCCGTGGACCACGTTCTGCCAGACAGTCTCTGTCATCTGGTCGCATCTTGGACGCCGACGGGCCGACGGGTACTCGGCCACCAGCATCTCGGCGATGGACAGGAATTGGTGAGTCGGCAGCCTGAGCGCACGAGGCCGACGTCCCTCACCAGCCAACTGTCAGGGCAGCGACCCCAATCGGTGCTCACGTGGTCGCCCGCAAATGTGGGTGCCGCTTATGGCAGCGGTGGTTGGCCGCCATCGCGGAGAGGGGCGGAGCCAGGCGGCTAACTGGTCTGCGAAGTGAGCAATCGTTCCGATCACACTCTGCGTATCCAGCTGGTTCGCCCCTCAGGAACTCTCGGCCCCCCGGTCTCACCATGTCTGCAAGTGAAGTGAAGGACCATCCGATGAACATCATGTTTTCGGGCACCCCTGCCTACGGGCATCTACTGCCCCTGCTCTCACTGGCCAGGGCAGCTCGGCATGCTGGCCACACCACAGCTTTCCTGACTCACTCCGCACTGGCGGACGTGGTCGCCCCTGTGCCGGTCCTGCACGCGGGACCGACACTGGAAGAGGTCTTCTCCGAAGTGCACCGCCGAATCGGAGTGGATGCCGCCGCGGACATGAGCCCTGCGACAGCGGCCGAGTTCTTTGGCGGCGCCCGTGTCGATCTGGGGGCCGACGAGGCACTGAAGGCAGCAGCCGCGTTCGCTCCCGATCTCATCGTTGCCGAAGTTGCAGATTTCCGCGGTCCGCTGGCTGCCGCCGCTCTGGACGTTCCTTGGGTCACGCACGGTGTGGGCATCGCGCTTGAGGGCTCCTTGGCCGAGGCCATGCAGACAGCAGCGGCCAGCCGCATGTCTGCAAGGGGTATTACCCCGACCCAGGCTCTGGCTTCCGTGGATCCGTGGCCCGATTGCCTGCAGCGAGACACCTGGGAGCCGGCCCTCCACCGGATCACGCTCAGGCCGGAGGCACACGACACAGAGGGCGTTGCGGAATGGTCGCCGCCTGAGTTCCCCAGATCCTGACGTCTCTGTCGCAGCACCAGGTCAACACCGTTGTCGCGATCAACCCCTCTGCGCAGACGGACACCCTTTCCGTGGACGAACGGAGCGTGCGGGTCACCGGCTTCGTTCCCATGCGCCAGTTGCTGCAGGGCATCGACGTCGTGGTCTCTTCCGGTGGTGCAGGAACCGTGTTGGCGGCACTTGGATCCGCACTTCCGATGGTGCTGCTCCCCATGGGCCTCGACAAGCCACTCAACGCCGAACGCGCGGCCGCGCTGGGCACAGCCGCACTTGTCGACAGCCCTGAACAGGTAGGCGACGGGGTCGCAAAGGTGCTGCGGAACGCCTCGTTCACTACGGCAGCCGCCGACGCGGCACGGCAGATCACGACAATGAACCCGGCTGATCAAGTCCTGTCGCAGCTGCTGGAACTCATGCCCTGACGAGGAATTGAACCTGAGAGGGCGCCCGGTCTGGGCGCTCTCGACCTCACGAAACGGTCAGCAATCCGCTGATCGACCTCGTCAGTCATGCCCACGCTGGCCGTGCTGCACGCGATCACGGTGTGCCTCACCCCCAGCGAGGAGGGCGCCTCGGCGGGCCTCCTGGTGCAGGCTGACGAGCCCTTTCTCCCACCCGCTCTCCTTTCCCGATACCACAGAACAAGGTGTGCATGGCGGCTTCAGCAGGCAACGACAACGGCGGCGGCATCTCGACCGCTGCCTTCCGGGTGCTCGGGCCGCTCGAGGTGAGCGGCGGGCGGGGGAGGGTGTACGTGGCCCCCGGGCGGCAAGAGACCATCCTCGGGGTGCTGGTGCTCGAACTGAACCGGGTGGTGGAGACGGCGTATCTGGTGGATGTCATCTGGGCTCACGATCCGCCGAAGACCGCCCGCGCCCAAGTGCAGATCTGCGTCTCCCGGCTCCGCAAGGCGCTGTCGGACGGGGGAGTCGACGGCACCATCGAGACGCGCGCTCGCGGGTACGTCCTCAGCGCGCCAGAGGACGCGACCGACGTTGGCAACTTTCGGCGCCTGGTGACAGAGGCCCACGCCTTGGCCCGTGACGGCCTCAAGCAGGCCGCGGTGGATGCCCTCCGTCTGGCGACAGGCTTGTGGCGGGGCCGGTGCCTGGCCGGTGTGCCCAGGGAAGCCCTGGCAGGCACGGCAGCGCAGTTGGACGAGAGCCGCCTGGAAGCGGTGGAGACCTGCATGCGGCTGGAGTTGGAACTGGGCCGTCACGAGTGCCTCGTCGGCGAACTGCAGCAGCTTGTCACCAACCACCCGCTGCGCGAGCGGCTGCGCGGGCACCTCATGGTGGCGCTATACCGCTCGGGCCGGCAGGCGGAGGCGCTGGAGGCCTACCACCAGGGTCGCGCGATGCTTACCGAAGAAATGGGCCTGGACCCGGGCAAGGAACTGCGCGACCTGGCACAGGCGATCCTGACCGACGACGCCGACCTGGCGCCCGCCGAACCCGCCGAACCACGTCTCCTCACAGCGACCCCGCTCTCCGAGGTGGTACAGGAGCGCAGAGCGGATCCCGACCCGGTCGTGACCCCGAGGCAGCTTCCGGCGGACATCGGCGACCTCATAGCCGACGACGTCATCATTTCGGCGATCTGCGACGCCGTCACCGACAGACAGGAAGGGGGTCGGCTGAATGTGGTCCTGGTGCTCGGCAGGCCGGGTGTCGGGAAGAGCACGGTGGCCAAGCATGTGGCTCACCGGCTAGCGGCAGGGCACTTCCCGGACGGACAGCTCTACTGCGACCTCCGAGGGCTTGGAGGACAACCGGTCGACCCCGCCGCGGCGTTGGGGCGGTTCCTGCGAGCCCTGGGCATACCGGGCCAGGCCATACCCGATGCGCTTGACGAGCGAGCGGAGATGTACCGCAGTCTGCTGGCCGATCGACGGATCCTAGTGCTGCTGGACGACGCGGAGAGCGAGTCGCAGGTTGCGCCGCTGCTTCCCGGAACCGGCAGCAGCGGCGTGCTGGTGACCAGCCGCGGCCGGCTCACGGCGTTGCCGGGTACACGTCGGTTCGAGCTGAAGCCGCTGGGCCCGGAACAGGCCGTCCAGCTCCTCGCGCGGATAGTCGGCGAGCATCGCGTGGAGAGCGAGGGGGAGGCGGCGCGAGCCCTCATACGCCTGGTGGGCGGGCTGCCCCTGGCGCTGCGCATCATCGGCGCGCGCTTGGCCGCGCGCCCGCACTGGTCACTGGCCTCCATGTGGCAGCGGCTCGAGAACGAGCAGCGCCAGCTGGACGAGTTGGCGTACGGCGAACTGTCGATCCGGGCGAGTCTTTCCCTCAGCTATTACGACCTGGCGGCGGCCGACCGTCGCCTGCTGTGTTTGATCAGCCTGGCCGAGGGGACGGTGATTCCGGGCTGGTTGGGTGCCGCCCTGGTCGACGACCGCACGCCGCACCCCGCTGACCTGCTGGAACCGCTCATCGACATGCGGTTGCTCGACATCACCGCCATGGAGGAGGGCGGTGATTTCCGATACGGACTGTCGCAGATCGTACGGACATTCGCGCACGAACGGCTGCCGTCGGAGATTCGTGAAGCAGAACGCGCCGGTGCGGTGCGGCGTATGGTCGGCGGCTGGATGGCGCTCGTGGAGAGGGCGCACAAAGAGCTCTACGGCGGTGCTTACACGATCGTGGTGGGCCGGGCCGAACGGTGGTATCCGCCTGAGGACCATGTCCGGCGGTGCCTCGGCGACCCGCTCGGGTGGCTGGAGAGTGAGCAGACCAACCTGCTGAACGCGGTCGAGCTGGCGGCCCGATCCGGGCTGGACGAGGTGTGCTGGGAGCTCGCCACGACGCTGGTGACGTTGTTCGAGGCCCGTGGCTATCCCGACCTGTGGGAGCGCACACACCGGGTGGCCCTTGCTGCCGTACAGAAGGCCGGCAACGAACGGGGGCATGCGGCGGTACTCGGCTCGTTGGGGACCCTGTACCTGCGTCAGGGAGAGCCTGACGCGGCGGGCCCCTACCTCAGCACCGCCCTGGAGATCTTCGAGCGGGTCGGGGAGCCGACCGGGCAAGCGCTGTGCCTGCGTGACCAGGCGCGCATCGAGCAGCACCACGGTGAGGACGACCGGGCTCTGACCCTCTACGAGAGCGCCGAGCGCAAGTTCGCGCAGGCCGACGACGTCATCGGCCGAGCGTACGTACTCGGCGAGATGGCACACATCACGATGCGGCGAGCAGACTTCACACGCACCCGCTCGTATCTCGACGAGGCTCTCGGGATTTGCCGGTCGGTCGGCTTCGACCGGGGCCAGGCCCTCGCACTACGGCGGATGGGCCGCATGCTGATGCATCAGCAGCGGTACGAGGCGGCGGAATGGACCCTGCTCGAGGTCCTCGACATGGTCAGGGCGAGCGGCGACGTGGTCGGAGAGGGGTATGTGCTGCGCGACCTCGGCCAACTCAATGCCCAACTGCGGCGCGTAGAAGGGGCAGTTCAGTACTATTCGCAGTCGGCCAGGATCCGGGAGCGGATCCTGGACCATAGCGGGGCCGCCGCCGTACGGGCTGAGATCGTTGCCATCCTGGGCTGGCCCATGTCGTCGTTCAGCTGATGCCGGAAAGCATGCCGGTCGTCACGTCCACGGCGTGTTCTCGATGGCCATTTCAGATCTTCTCCCTTCACAATCCGTTTCGCAATCCGTCCGGTGTTGCTGCAACCAGCGTGAGCGACGCGTTCATCGTGGCCGCATGCCCGCGCTATCACGGCCCTATCCCGGACCCGTCCCGGTGCGGATGCGCCGTGATGCCGGGCCGATGGGGCGACACCGGAGATTGGGTCCTGCCGACCTCGGCGCGCCCCTTCCCAGGACGGCCCTCGAGGAGTGGTCCGAATGACCGTAGTGATACGGGACGCTGTGACACCCGCCGTGTTCGACGTCTCGAAAACCGAACTCAGCGGAAGGCGCACGGCCGATGACGATGGACGCGGAGTTCTACTCCCGGGTGGCCGAGCGGTTCGGCGGCTACTTCAGCGACGCGCAAAGCACTGACGAATTCCCCGACGGCCGCCCGGACGCCGTCTTCGACGAACTGGTGACTGCCCTGGGAGCGCCGCACGCCCGGCTGCTGGATGTCGGCTGCGCCGACGGGCGTCGTTTGCTGCACACTGCTCGCTCCTACGGCGCCGTAACCGGGTTGGACCTGTCGCTGGAGATGCTGGAATGCGCCGAGCGGTATCGAGCGGAGACGGGTCTGGAGCACGTCATGTTCGAGATGCGCGATGCCGCGCACTCAGGGCTGCCGGACGGGTCCGCCGATGTGGTCACTTCCCGCCGCGGTCCACTGATCGCCCGTGAGTTCGAGCGGGTACTGCGCCCCGGCGGAGCCGTGCTGTACATGGGGATCGGGGAACAGGACGCGCGCGCACTGAAGGAAACGTTCGGTCGCGGCCAGGACTTCGGCAGTTGGAACGGCAGGCCCTTGTCGGAGAAAACAGCTCAGGAACTCTCCGATGCGGGCTTCGTCGTGACAAGAAGCCAGGAATTCCGGTTCGAGGAGTTCTACCACTCGGCGAATGATCTGGACACATTCCTGCACCAAGTGCCGATTCTCGGCGACTACGATCCGGCGGCGGACAAGGAGAAATTCGATCGCTACGTCGCCGCGGCAACCGTCGATCAAGGCGTCCGGCTGAGTCGGCATTGGTTCATAGTGCAGGCACAGAAGCCGGCAGCCGTCGAACCGTCCCACGCATAGGAATCGGTGCGCCATGGAGCAGGATCTCGTAGTCAACGAAATCTTCGGTCCCACCGTCCAGGGCGAGGGCCCTTCCCTGGGACGCAGGTGCGCTTTCCTGCGACTCGGCGGGTGCAATCTGTCGTGCTCGTGGTGCGATACGCCATACACGTGGGACTGGACCGGAGCCGGTGAGAGCGGGGTCGCCCACGATCCGAAGAAGGAACTGCACCGACGCCCGGTCGAGAACGTCGTAGAAGAACTGCTGCGTTTCGGCACGGACCTGGTCGTGATCTCCGGCGGCGAGCCCCTGGGGCAGCAGGAGCGGCTGATACCTCTGGTGACAGCACTGGCCGGACGCGGTAAGGAGATCGAGATCGAGACCAACGGGACGCACGCCGCGCTCCCCGAACTCGTCGCCGCCGGCGTCAGGTTCAACGTCTCGCCGAAGCTGTCGCACTCGGGCGACCCTCTGCAGCGCAGGATTGTCCCTGAGGCGCTCAACAGTCTCGCGGCACTGCCGGGCAGCACGTTCAAGTTCGTCTGCCGGAACACCGGTGATCTCGACGAAGTGGCCCGGTTGGTTGCCGCCTTCGACCTGGCCTCGGTGTGGATCATGCCGATCGGGCGCAGCGCCGACGACGTCACCCGACACATGAGTGAGCTGGCCGACGCGGTCGTTGAGCGCGGCTGGAACCTGACGACCAGACTCCACACCTTGTTGTGGGACGACAAGCGCGGCGTTTGAGCCACGGCACATGCATGGAAGAAGGGAACTCGCATCGATGGCATTTCGAATCACCAAGAAGTTTGAATTCTCGGCCAGTCATCGGCTCGCCGGTCTTGCACCTGAACACCAGTGCGCCCGTATGCACGGGCATAACTATGTGATCGAGTTGGAGCTCGGGGCCGAGGAGAAGAACCTGTCGCCCGTTGGTTTCGTTCGGGACTACGGCGACTTGTCCTCGTTCAAGATCTGGCTCGACAACCACCTCGATCACCGGCATCTGAACGATGTGATGGACGAAAATCCGACGGCCGAGAATCTGGCTGCCTGGATCTATAGGACATGGTCGATGGAGTTTCCCGAGTTGACCGGCGTGAGCATCTCGGAGACTCCAAAGACTTGGGCCGAGTACCGGCCGTGAGGTCGACGACTCCGAAGCCCGGACGAAAGGTGGACCGCATGTCGGTGACAGAACTGGACATCGAGGACGACCCGGCGGCGTCGAGGACGACCGAGGACCCGCTGGTCGCGCTCGCCCGCCAACTGCTGGAGGAGATCGGGGAAGACCCCGATCGTGACGGACTGCGCGACACACCCGCGCGGTTCGCCCGCTGGTGGCGCGAGTTCATCAACTACGACCCGGGTTCGCTCGGCACGCTGTTCGAGTCCATCGGCACGAGTCAGCTCGTAGTCGTCTCGGACATTCAGGTCTGGTCGCTGTGCGAGCACCACCTCCTGCCGTTCAACTGCTCCGTGACGATCGCGTACCGCCCGGCGGGGCAACTGCTCGGCCTGTCGAAGTTCGCCAGGGTCGCCCATCAGTACGCGCATAGATTGCAGGTCCAAGAGCGCCTCGTGGACCAGATCGCGCTCGAGATCAGCACCCTGAGCGGAACGCCGGACGTCGCGGTCATAGCGAAGGGCGAGCACCTTTGCATGTCGATGCGCGGCATCAAGGCTGCCGCGCAGATGACGTCGACGGCCTATCGCGGGGAGTTCGGCAGGGACTCCGGGCTCCGGGCCGAGTTGTTCGACCTGCTCCGGGCGTGACGGGCCGTCCGACTCCGAAAGCGGACTCCCTGCTGTCGAGATACCCCTTCAGCGGCCGTTCCCCTTTTTCGGCACGCATGCCATCCGTTCTGGTCGACATGAAAGGACAACGATGAACGCAAAGGGCTCTTCGACGCCTGCGGAAGCCGCCCTCCTGCTCCCCGTGCTGGATGCCGACCGGCTGGTGGCCGACCTCATGACCGCGCGCGACCACCTGTGGGACCAACAGCGCGTCTACCGGGACGGGGCCGTGGTCAGGCAAGCCGAGGAGGACTGGCGATGCCTCGCGGTGCGCAGCCCCGGCGGTGACAAGACACGTACCGACCCGGGCGGCCCCGGCGGTGCGGAGTTCGCGGACACAGAGTGGCTGGACCACATGCCGTACGTGCGGGAGGTGCTGCGTTCGATTCCCGGGCCCCTCTTTGCCGCCCGATTCATGGATCTTGGACCCGACACCGTCGGGTACCCGCATGTCGATTCCAAGTTCGCCCCGGACTGGGGTATGGCCCGACTGCACATTCCGGTCACCACCCACGAGAAGGCCTCGCTCGTGCTGGACGGAGTGACCCACCAGTGGCAGCCCGGAGAGTTCTGGTTCGGCGACTTCACCCGCATGCACCAGATCCAGAACCTCGGTCCCGAGCATCGGGTCCACCTCGTCGTGGACGTGCTCGTCACACCGGAGCTCGGACAACTGTTCCCGGCCGACTGGGCCGACTACTTCAATGGCTCCGATGTGCTCCACAACCGGCCGGCCGTGGCCGTGACCGATCGAGAGCGGGAAAGCGCCCGGTGTTCGTTCGACGCGCCGGCGCATCTGCTGGACGTGGAAGAGTTCGGGTCGCTCACCGGCTCGCAACCGCAGGCCACCTTCCAGGTCGTCGGCACCGAGACCGCCAACGACAACGACACCGACACCGGTCTCGCCGTCCGGTCTCCCCGGGACCATCTGTTCCCGCTGGTGGCCCTCGGTGGACACGAGTACCGCTTGGTCGGGTGGAGCGAGGAGCGCACCGTGACCCTGCGGCTGGAAGGTCCGCGGCCCGAGGTCGAGCTGACGTACCGCAAAGGCCAGCGAGCGACCCGGCTGGTCGTCCCGGCAACGCCTACGGCATGACGCGCTCCATGCGGCAACCGCTGCCTGATCCCAGGTACTGATTCCCCTTCCCCCCATCCCTTTCCATCCGCCGGAAGGCGACGCATGCCCAGAACTGTCGCAATCGTGTCCGGCGGCCTGGACTCGGTCACCATGGCCTACCACCTCCAGGCACAAGGACACACACTCAGACTGCTGTCCGTGAACTACGGGCAACGCAACCTCGTGGAGCACGAGTTCGCGGCGAAGACGGCTCGAACGCTCGGGGTGCCGCACGACGTCGTTGATCTCAGCCCGGTCGGCAGGCTCATGCACGGCTCCTCGCTCACCGACCCGGCCGTCGAGGTGCCGGACCAGAAGCGGGAGTCGCTCGGTGCGAGCCCGAACGTCGTGCCCAACCGCAATGCCCTGCTGCTGTCCGTCGCCTTCGCGGTCGCCGTCGCGGAGAAGGCGGAAGCGGTGGCCATAGGGGTGATCGACGACGCGCAGGCCGCGCCCGACAGCAATACCGCATTTCTCGACTCCTTCCTCGCCATGGAGAAGATCGCGACCCGCGGATACGCGCACCCCGAGCTGACGTTGACGGCTCCGCTGGCCGAGCTGCGCAAGAGCGGCGTCGTGTCGGTCGGAGAGGAGCTCGGCGTCCCCTGGACCGACACCTGGACCTGCATGCGTGGCGGCGCGCTGCACTGCGGACGCTGCGCTTCCTGCTGGGACCGGCAGGAAGCGTTCCGAGACGCCGGCGTGACCGACCCGACGACCTACGAGACCAGCCATGCGAAGGAGCTGCCATGACCGATCCCTTTCCGGTGCTCGACCTCCGTGACGCCGCCGGTTCAGAAGAAGCCCGGGCAGGTTTCCTGCACCGCTTGCGAGTGGCCGTGCACGAGATCGGCTTCTTCCAACTCGTCGGCCACGGTGTCGAGGACGCCGACGACATGCTCGACCTGGCCCGCCGGTTCTTCGCCCTGCCCGAGGCCGATCGGCTCGCGATGAACATCCTGGACTCGCCGCTGTTCCGGGGCTATTCGGAACTGGGCCGCGAACGCACCAGGGGTGTCCCCGACCAGCGCCGACAGCTGGACATCGGGCCGGAGCAGCCCTCAAGGCCCCTCACGCCCGGCGATCCCCCCTACCGATGCCTGATCGGCTCGAACCAGTGGCCCGGCGCGATGCCCGAGCTGCGCCCGGCCGTCGAGTCCTGGATCGCCCGGCTGACCGATCTGTCGCACCGGCTGCTACGGCTCCTGCTCGAGTCGCTCGATGCTCCTGCCGGGTTCCTGGACGACGTGGTCGATCCGGATCCGCAGATCCACCTCAAGCTCCTGCACTATCCCGGCCCCGAGCAGCCGGGCGAGGACCGGGACTACGACCAGGGGACCGGCATTCACAACGACCTCGGTCTGCTCACCCTGCTCGTCCAGGATGGCACCGGCGGTCTCCAGGTCGCGGTCGACAACGATCGGTTCGCCGAGGTCCCGGTGATCCCGGGAGCATTCGTGGTCAATCTGGGAGAGCTGCTGGAGGTGGCGACGCGGGGTTATCTGCGTGCCACCAAGCACCGGGTGATCCGGCCCGCCCCGGGCGTCGACCGCTACTCCATTCCCTTCTTCTACAACCCCCGGCTGGACGCCACGATGCAGCCGCTGCCCAGCCCCTATGTAGCGGACTCCGGCGGAGTCGTCGCCGACGCCGACAACCCGCTGTTCGCCCTGTATGGCGACAACGTCATGAAGGGGCTGGTCCGCTCCTTCCCCGAAATCGTTGCCCGGCACCACCCTGCCCTGGCCGCGGCGGCCGGGTCTACGAGGTCCTGAGGAGCCGGCAGTTGACCGGCCGAGGAACTCCTCTGACGGGGACCGTACGAACGTGAGGCAGGGCGGATTCATGCGCATCAACCTTCTCGGGCCGCTCCAGGCACACGGGGACGATCACCGGGTCGACCTGGCGCCGGCCGCCCAGAAGGTACGTCAGACACTGGCACTGCTCGCGCTGAACGCGGGTCGGGTGGTGCGCTTCGAGCAGCTCATGGACGAGCTGTGGGACGACGACCCGCCAGCCAGCGCGCACACCGCTCTGCAGACGTACGTCTACCAGCTCAGGAAACGGTTCTCCCTCGGCAACCCGAGGAGCGGCGGCGCGGTACGGGCGGCCAGCCCGCTGCTGGGCACGGTCGACGGCGGCTACCAGCTGTCGCTGCCCGCCGCCCACGTGGACGTCTTCAGGTGTGAGCCGCTGCTCTCTCGGGCCCGTGCGGAGTTCCGTGACGAGGATTTCGCACGGGCACGTGACACGGTCACCGCGGCGCTGCAGTTGTGGCGGGACGATGCCCTGGTGGACGTGCGTAAGGGGCCCATGCTGCAGGCCGAGGCGGTCCGCCTGAACGAGTTGCGTACCAGCGCACACCACCTGCGGATTGAGGCCGACCTGCAGCTCGGCCGGCACCACGAGGTGCTCGGCGAACTGACTTCGATGGCCGGGCGGGAACCCACGAACGAGTGGGCCCAGCGCAATCTGATGACGGCCCTCTACCGCATGGACCGACGGGCGGAGGCGCTCGGGGTCTACCGGCGGGCACGCGAGCGGATCGCCACCGAGCTGGGCCTTGACCCTTCCCCCGAACTCCAGGCCCTGCACATGGCCGTGCTGTCGTCGGACGATGAACTGCTGCGTCCCGCCGGGCGGCTCACGGCCGTGACCGCCACCACCCGGACGCCCTGCCATCTGCCCGCCCCGCGCGAGCGTCTGACCGGACGCGACGGTCAACTAGGCCTCATCACCGCGGCGTTGGCCGGCCGGGCGCGGGCGGACCGGCCGCTCGTGATCGTGGGCGGCGCTCCCGGCACGGGGAAGAGCGAGCTGTGCCTGCACGCCGCGCATCAGGTGAGCGGTCACTACCCGGACGGACGGCTCTACGCACGTCTTCGCGACGGCATGGGCCGGCGGGTACGGCACGCCGAGATTCTCCGCTCGTTCCTGCGTGGACTCGGGGCGAGGGAGGAGCAGTTGCGAATGGCCGCGACCGACCTGAGCCTGCTGTTCCGTACCTGGACCGCGGATCTGCGCGTCCTGGTGGTCCTCGACGACGTGTGCGCCGTACAGGACTTGACGCCGTTGCTCCCTTCCGGCCCGGGCTGCGGCGTGGTGATCGGCAGCCGCAGGCGGCTGTTCGTGTCCTCGTCGGCCGTCCACGTCGAACTGGCCGGACTGCCCTTCGAAGACTGTCTACACGTGCTGGCATCCTCCGTGCCGAGCCACCGGACCACCATGGACCCGGAGGGGCTGCGACGGCTGGCCGGGTTGTGCCGGGGACTGCCGGGCGCGCTCTTCGCCGTCGCCGGGCAGTTGCGCCGTCGCCCGCACTGGACAGCCCGTCAGGCCACCGCCTGGGTCCTCGCGTCAGCAGGCGCCGACAGCGATCCGCTGGGCGTACGGGCAGGATTCGACCGGACCCTGGCGGCGCTGCCGGCCGAGTCACGATCTCTGGTACACGCGTTGTTGTCCGGCGCCCCCGACCGGCTCACGCCGGCGCTTGTCGCAGCGACCCTGGGGATTGGTGACCAGCGGGCCGAGGACCTGCTGGAGGAGCTGGCGGAGAGCTATCTGCTGCGCCCGCGGCACCCGTGCGCTAACGGCAAATTCTCCTACGAGTGGGAGCCTGGAGTACGCCCCATCGCTGCGCGGCACAGCGACGCGCCGGTCATGTGCTCCGCCTGACGGCGGCGGCTCCAGGGCAGCTCCGCCGAGCGAAGCGTTCAGCAGGGGTTCCCTCGGCCACAGGTGTGACCGCGGCTCCGTGATCGCCGCGACGATCCCACGCGGGCCGTACAGGCCAGCGCGCCTCGACCGAATCCACCAATGTCACCGAACCTTGGAGAACCTCCATGCCACAGCGCCCGAAACTCGTACTGGTCGGTCAGTTGTCCGTGTATCCCTGGGTGTTCGAAGCAGCAGAGCGTGCCGGTATCGACCTGATCCTGGTGCCCAGGGGGGACGACACGGTGGAGTCCGCCGAGCGGGCCGACGCGGTGGTCGAGCTGCTGCCGCTGGACATCGACGGCGATCCGGAAGGTGCGTTGTCCGCGCTCGCCGACCGCTACCGGCGGGAGCCCTTCGGCGGAATCATGGCAGGCAACGAAAGGGTCGTGCCGTTCGTGGCACGCGCGGCTCGGGAGTTGGGCCTCACCGGCCTGACCGAGGACGCGGCGGCCGTGGTGCGCGACAAGCGCAGCATGCGCCGGCGCCTGCGGGAGGCGGGCTTGGGCGTGCCCGGCTTCGTGGTCATCAAGGAGCCGGACGGCTGGAGCGACGCGCTGACCTTGCGCTTCCCCGTAGTGGTCAAGCCGGCGAACGGTCACTCCAGCCTCGGGGTGATCCGTGTGGATGACAGGGACAGTCTTGAGCAGGCCGTGGCCCGCACCTGGAAACTCATCGAGGCCCACCACCTGGGGGCCGCCGACGGATCGGACCCGGACGCCGGTGTGCTGGTCGAAGAGTACCTGGACGGGCCGGAGGTCTCCGCCGAATCGCTCGTGCACCACGGGCAGGTGCGGGTCTGTGGCATCAGCTGGAAGGGGGAACTCACGGGGCCCTACTTCGAGGAGACGACGTTGCGGGCCCCCGCCCAACTGCCGGCCGAGGTACTCGCCGCGATCGAGGCGGAGGTGGTCGGTGCCCACCATGCCTTCGGCGTCACGGAAGGCACCACGCACACCGAACTGCGCCTGGTCGGCGGGGTGCGGCCGGTACTGGTGGAGATGGGCGCGCGCATCGGCGGCGGAGGCTTCATGCACTGTCTCGTCCACGTCGGCAGCGGGATCGACCTGGCCGCCGAGGCACTGCGCATCCACCTCGGTCGGGAACCGCTCTGCTGGCGTCAGGAGCCGGTGCCGGCCGGCCACGCGGCGGCCTATCAGGTGTCGGTGGGACGTGGCGGACGGATGAAGCGGATACGCGGCCTGGACGCGGTGCGCGTCGACCCGCGGGTGGACTACGTGGTGGAGCCCGTGAGCCCCGGGGACCTGCTGCTCCCCTACCCGGACTTTTCCGGATACCCGGTCATGGTGATCTCCCGTCACGAGTCGGATGCCGAAGCCGAGGAGTACCGCGCCCACCTGGCCCGGACGCTGCACGTCGAGTACGAAGAGCAGGGTTGACCACGCGCCACGCTCCGGACCACCGCGGGCCGATGACACCGCCCGCCGTCCGCTGCGACGCACGCGGAGGTCCGCGCCCACGCCGCCGCTCTGCCGGCCCTTCCGCCCATTGAGAGAGCACAGCTGTACGCGTGAAAGAGAGAGAGATACAGATGCAGCAGAACAAAACACGGCTGAGCGGACAGCAGGCCGATTCGGAGTTCTTCCGCTTCGAGGAGCGCGGCGAGCTGGACTATGGGCTCGTTCTGGACGTCCTGCACGGCCGCAGGCTGGGAGTGATCTTCCGGGACGTCATACCGACGCCGGCGCGCAAGGAGCTGACCGAACGATTCTGGGCCAGCCCCGCCCGGCAGCATCGCGAGGGTGAGCCCTCGCACTACGTCGGCGCCTATCACTGGAACAAGGACGCCGACACATATCTCGACGAGTCCGCCGAGGTCGCCGCGCACGTCCAGCAGGTGATCGACGCGCCGAACTCGCCCTGGCACATGTTCCGCCAGGGCGTGGACGATGCCCTGCAGCAGGAGGGCGCGTCCCTGCGGGTGGCACGGATGAACGGCCGCTCGGCGTGCGCCGCGCTGATCCGCGCATGGGACAAGGAGGGCGACTTCTCCCTCGACCCGCATGAGGACGAAGCGCAGTGCAAGGACCCGCGACAAAGCGGCTTCGAGATCCAGCAGGTCCTGGACCACCAGATCTGCGCGGTGAACATGTGCACCGAACACAGCGCCGGAGGACGGCTGGTGATGTGGAACATCCGCCCCGACGACGCGACCCGCCGCTCGCTCGGGCTCGAGTTGACGGGGCTGCCCTACGAGGCCGAGGCCCTGGCGGACTTCGAGGAACTGCGCCTGGACATCCGGGAGGGTGACGTCTACGCCTTCAACGGTGCCTTCGTGCACGCGGTGGACGCCAACGCCGGCAACCGCACGACGGTGTCCTTCATCATGGGGTTCACCGATCCCCGCACGGTCGTGAGCTGGACCTGAAGCCGAGCGGGCCGGCGGCGTGACCGACCGCCGGTCCTCGTGCCGGCGCCGTCCGTGGTGTGCACAGGCGAGCCACGTTGCGGAACTCGTAAGGCGGCCGGAGCTGACATCAGCAGTACGGCTCCCAGAGCTCGTACTCCAGCGCGTCGGAAACCGCGGGCGAGGAGCCGCGCAGACGGGTGAGCAAAGTGCGGTTGTGCTCGCGGATCTCCTTGTCGTACCCGGCCAGCGGGCTGTCCTCGGACAGGTCCAGCAGCCACAGCGGCCGAAGCGTCGCGCCGCGCAGTGCCTTTCCCTCCGGCGTCTCGGTGCCAGCATGCAGTCGGCGCACTCCCGGGAGCCGTGCCTGCATGTAGTAGGTGAGGTTGAAGTACTCGGCGGCCGAGGCGAGTCGGTCGTGGTCGAAGCCGAGCGCCCGCAGGTACACGGTGTCGCCCGAGCGGTAGTACATGCAGAAGCCGACGGGCGGTTCGCCGGCGCGCGAGCAGAGCACCACTTCGGCGCGCGGACCGGCGAGTTCACCCTGTTTGCGCAGGGACTCGGCCATCGGGGCCACGTCGACCGTTCTGCCGTAGCGCAGCAACGAACGGGCCAGCAGTCGGGCGACGTCCTGCCAGGACTCGGAGAGCGTCCGGTGCTCCACCTCGTATCCGGCCTTCTCGAACTTGCGTACCTCGCTCCGGATGCGGCGGGCGCGGTGCGTGGACAGCGACTCCAGCCAGGCGTAGTAGCCGCCGGGCGGGATCTCGATCCAGGCGTCGGTGTTCAGCGCGACGGGAGCGGTCCGCACCCCTGCGGCGAGCAGCGAGTGCACGTCCTCGGTGGTCAGATACATCGCCACACGGGCGATCTTCGACTCCTCGTGCAGGGGTGAGCGCAGCGCGCGGACCGCGTCGAGCACCGCGGCGGCGGCCTCGGTCCGGTCGGTACCCTCGTCGGTCAGCAGGTGCGCCAGGTAACCGCGGCGCTGGCCGATGAGCAGGCCGCCCGGCTCGGGTGCCGGCAGGCCGCGCGCGGCGAGCAGGTCGTGCCACCGCAGGTGCGGGGTGGGCTCGTCGGTCACCGCCGCCACGGGGATCGCGGCCCGGCCACCGCCCGGGGTCTCCACGTGCAGTCCGCCGGAGACCGACCCGGGTTCAAAGGCGCACAGCCGCAGCCACAGCGCCGACGAGTAGAACTTGCCGTCGGCGAGCCGGTCCCACTCGGTGTCCCCGAGGCCGCCGATGGCATCGGCGAAGGTGTCCGTCGTGGCGGTCATGGCGCCTCCTATGGTTTTTTTGCCTGACCGTGCCCGCGACTTCGCTGCGCGATCGGACGCTGAGTGTGCCGAACAACTTGCGTAGGTGATAACGGGTCGTGTGCGGCGAGCGGTTGACACGGATGCCGCCAATAAGCGGGAACAATAGAGGTCGCCCCTGGCTGCGAAACCATCCCTTTCGGGTGTCCAAGTATTCTAAGTGTTAACACAGATATTCCGAGTCCACAGGGGGTGTTGGTCGGGAATTGAGCCACACTTGAGTCACGGCTGAGACCGGGGTGAAAAAGTGAGTCCTGCGGGCTGAGACGCCCAGTCACCATCGAGCAGGAGCGGAGCCTTCATGTCGGCGGAGCGGCTTACAGCCCAGTACAACAGGGAATTCTGCACACCGGGCAGTGAGTTGGCCGCGGTCGCACAGCACGTCAAGGATTTTCCGACGCTCGCACCCTGGCACGGCGAGTACTTGGCCAGACCCCTCTTCGTCGCCGAACGTGAGCTTCGCGAGTTCGCTGATGACTTGCAGCACCTCATCGAAATACTCTTCTCCCTGCCGGACCGGATGTTCGGCGGTGATCTGGACGCATTCCGGTCCGTGCTCGGCATCAGTGACGGCCACTGGGAAGCGATTCGGCGGTTCGGTGAACTGGTGCCGCCCCACTACGGCCGGGCCGACATGTATCACGACGGCACCTCGTTCAAACTTCTCGAGACCAACTTGGGGAGCGAGTCCGGCGGCTGGGGCCTCGCGAGTGAGATGTCCCGGGCGACGATGGAGGTCGACGACTTCGCCGACTTCGCGCGCCGGAACCGGCTCGGTTACGTGCATCCCGTTCGCGCCGCGGTGGAGGCGCTGCGCCGCTTCGGCGCCCAGGTGGTGTCCGGACGTGATCCGGTGGTGGCCATGCTGGAATGGCGTGGCGGTCTGGCGGACTACGGCGAGCTCTGGCTCAACTTCCAGTCCGCAGTGCGCTCGGCGGGCCTCGACATCCTGCTGGCCGAGGTCTCCGACGTGCACGAACGCGGCGGGGCGCTCTACCTCGGCGACAGGAAGATCGACGTGGTCTACCGCGCCTTCGTCCCGGACCAGATCGTCGAGGAACCCGACGGCTGGGATCTGGTCGCACCCGTCCTGCGTGCGCAGCGGGCGGGCGGGACACTGCTGTACACCTCGCTTTCCAGCAACATGTTCGCCAACAAGGCCTGCTTGGCGCTGCTTTCGGACCCGGCGCGGCGGCGCAGCCTCTCCGAGGACGAGTGCCGCCTCATCGACCGGGTCCTGCCCTGGACCAGACTGATCAACACCGACACGTTCAGGACGGACACCGACCTCGTCGACGAATGCCTCGAGCGACGCGAGCAGTTGATCCTGAAGGTCAACGCGCGCGGCGGGGGAGTCGGCGCAGTGGTGGGCTGGGAAACGGACGACGCCACCTGGCGGCGGGCTCTGGAGAACTCCGCCGCCGAAGGATGCGTCGTACAACAAAGAGTGATCCCCCGGCCTGAGCTTGTGGTGGACCCGGAATCCGGGAAAACCGAGGAATGGCACGCGGCCTATGGCATGTTCTACACCCCGCATGGTTGTGCGGGAGCGTATGCCAAGGTGGTGCCGGCCGGTTCGGGCGGCATCATCTCCATCGCGTCGCATGCGAAGGCATGCAGCGCAGCCGTCTTTTGTCAGAGCGATCTGCCTGTCGGGGGCGAAGCGCTGGCAGCGGGCACGGCGACGTAAAGAGAAGCCATAATGCCGCAGCACTCGCCCGCGCCTTTGGCGTGGTTTCGGACGGCCTGGGGTCTTCCGGACCTCGCCGGAAAAGGCCGATTCGTCACGGCCAATTTGATCGACAGTCTGGGAAACGGATTGGTGACGGCGTTCACCGTCGTCTTCTTCGTGCGGACGACGTCGCTGTCACTGGTCGCCGTCGGTGCCGCGCTGACCGCCGGCCAGTTGCTCGTCCTGCCCCTACCGCTCCTTGTCGGGCGCCTGCTGGACACATACGGTCCACGCATCGTGGTCGCTGCGGGCAACTGGATTTCGGTGGCAGGATTCATCGGCTTTCTGTTCTCGCACACGGCCTGGCAGATCGTGCTGTGGCAGTTCGTGGTGCAACTCGGTTCCACCGCCTTCTGGATGGGCAGCAGTCCCCTTACCGTGCAGGTCGCCCGGGGCGCCGAGCGCGCCCGCTGGTTCGGCTTCGTCCGTGCCCTGCGCAATGTCGGCGTCGGTTTCGGCGGCGCCGCGTCCGCAGTGGCTCTGAGTATCGGCACCGTTGCCGGGCTGCGCGCGGTCATGGTGATCAACGTGGTCACCTTCGCCGTCGCTGGATGGCTCGTGGTCACCTTGCGGGACACCGACCCGAGCGAGGCGGCTGGCGCCGGGCCCGCGGCGCCGGAGCGCGCGGCGCCGGAGCTGGCGGCGGTCGAGACCACAGGGCAGCGGGAGGGCGGCTATCGCACCGTGCTCAAGGACAGTCGGTATCTACGGCTGATCGCGACGAACATCTCCTTCGTCTTCTCCTCCACGGTGATCACGGTGCTGCTCGCCGTCTACGCGGCGGACAACCTCGATGTCGGTTCCTGGATCGTCGGCGTACTCGTCCTGCTGAACACGGCCATGGTCGCGCTGCTCCAGACGCTCGCCAGCCGGTGGATCGAGACCCGCAGGTCGGCGATGGTGCTGGTGCTGGCCCTGCTGTTCAACGCGGCGGCGTTCGTCGTCTTCGGCACGCTGCTTGTGCTGCCCGGGTGGGCGGTGATCGCCGGCCTGTTGATCGCGATGGTGCTCTACACCGTGGCCGAGATCCTCAGCTCGCCGCCGACCAGCGAACTGAGCGTGGTGATGGCGCCCGAACATCTGCGCGGCCGCTATCTGGGCGTCTACCAGTTGTCCTGGTCGCTCGCCAGCGCCGTCGCCCCGGCGCTGCTTACAGCGCTGTTGCAGGGAGGCGCGGTGCTGCCCTGGGTGTTCCTCACCGCGATCAGCATGCTGGCCGTACCGCTCGTGCTCGGGCTCGACCGGAAGCCCGCGACCATGAGCGAGGGAGCACCGGCCGCGGACGTCACTCCCGGGCTCTAGAAGAAGCCCAGCTGCGCCCGATCGCGAACTGCTTGCACTTCCATTACCACGCCAGTAGCGACCACATGATCGTCTCCTCTGGGTACAACATCGGCGGTCTCAAGGTCGAGGCCGCCATCGGCACCCACCCCGACGTCACCGAGTCCGCCGTCGTGGCCCGCCCCGACCCGGAGCGTGGCTCGATCGGGTGCGCCTTCGTGGTGCTGCGTGACGGCGGGCCCGGTGACGCAGCGAAGGCCAGGGAGATACAGGACCATGTCAAGCAAGGCCTGGCGCCCTACAAGTACCCCGCGCGAGGTGCGCTTCCACAGTGCCCTGCCGCGCAACGACAGCGGCAAGCTCCAGCGCTTCGCACTCCGCAGGATCACCGATGATGAGCAGACCGCCTCGGCCGAGGCTGTCGCCGAGCAGTGACGCGTCGAGCAGTGGGAAGGAAGGAGCGCTGCCGCGCCCTCGGCGTCACCGTCCACTTTTCCACCCTCGCCCCGGACACCGGGCGGCTGCGGGCCGCGTACGACCGGGTGGTGGCCGCCGAAGGCGTCAACTCCGCGATGCAGTCGGCCCGTTCGGACGCCTTCCGGCCCTCCCTGGACCGCTGGCACAGCAGGTGCATGTGGCTCGGCACGGACCGCGTCTTCGAGGCCTTCCAGTTCTTGGTCAAGGAGACCGAGTGGGGGCATGCAGGTGCACGGCTACCCCTACTCCGAGACCGGCTCCACCTTCACCGTCGAGATACACGAGGACGCCTGGCGGCGGGCCGGCTTCGACGCGACCGGAACACTCGACCTCCCGCCCGGCGTCTCCGACGAGCAGGCCGTCGCCCGCATCCGCGAGATCTTCGCCGATGAACTCGACGGACACCAGGTTTTCGCCAACAACTCCAAGTGGCTGAACTTCACGACCGTACGCAACGAACGCTGGCTCGACGGCAACCTGGTGCTGCTCAGCGACGCCGCCCAACCCGCGCACTTCCTCATCGGCTCCGGCACCAAGCTGGCCATGGGGGACGCCCTGGCACTCGCCGCCTGACTGCACGAACAGCCCCACATAGAGGGCCTTGACGGCCTAGGAGACCGAGCGGCGCCCCGTCGCCGAGTCCACCCAGCGGGCCGCGCACGCCTCACTCAAGTGGTTTGAGAACATCGGCATGTACGTCCACCAGCAGCCGACCCATTCTGCTTCAACCTCCTCACCCGCTCACGGCGCATCACCTACGACAACCTGCGCACGCGTGACGAGAAGTTCGCGGACTGTGTCGACGCCGCCTTCGCCCGCCCGCAGGGGCTGAGCGGCAGCGCACCCGCGATGTTCCAGCCGTTTCGGATGGGGGAGTTGGAGCTGAGGAACCGGATAGTCGTGTGAAGGCCGCGCTGGACCTGAACTTCTTCCCTGAACTAACTCGGCTGACGGCAGAAGCCGACACGGGGCCTGTCCCGGTTTTCACCGGTGGTCCGGCAGTTCTCGGAGCGGAAGGTGATCGTGTTCCGTCCCTTCTGGCCGGCCGAAGCACACGCCCACCGAGACTCGACCAGACCGCACTTGAGTCGCGATTGAGTCGCGCCGACCGGCCCCGTGCCACACTCGGCCCATGCTCCACAGGCGTGCTGATCAATTTCTGATCGAACGGGCAAAGCAAATTCGCAGGGGCCTCACGGAAACCCCACTGATTCCCCTGGCGGACGAGCGGTGTGACATCGTCGCCAAACTGGAGTTCTGCAATCCCGCCGGCAGTACCAAAGATCGTTCGGCACTGTGGATTCTGGAACAGGCAATCGGTCGGGGCGAGATAGCGCCCGACACCACGGTGGTCGAGTCGTCGTCTGGCAATTTCGCGCTGGCTCTGGCTTTCTACTGCAGAATGCTCGGCATCTCGTTCGTCCCGGTCATCGATCCGAACTGCAACGAGTCCACCGAGGCCCAACTGCGACTGATGTGCGAGCGGGTGGAGAAGGTCTCCGTCCGTGATGTGACAGGGAGCTACCTGAAGAATCGGCTGTCCCGGGTGCAGGAGCTGCTGGTTGAACTCGACTCCGCCTACTGGCCCAACCAGTATGCAAATCCGGATGCCCGCGACGCGCACTACCGCTTCACCGCGGGCGAGCTGATCGCCCAAGCCGGCCCGCTCGACCATCTCTTCGTCGGCGTGGGCACGGGCGGCACGATCGCCGGGCTCTCCCGACGGATCAAGGAAACGTACCCGGGCTGCGTGGTCGTCGCCGTCGACACCGAAGGCTCGGTGATCTTCGGCGGCCCGCCGAAGAAGCGGCGGATTCCCGGCATCGGCTCCAGCATCGTGCCGCCGCTGTGCGGTCAGGCACTGATCGACCAGGTCGAGATCGTCTCCGAGGTACGCGCCGTCGAGGCCTGCGACGAACTCGTCGCCAAGTACGGCCTGTACGCGGGAGGTTCGACGGGCAGCACCTATGCCGCCGTCCAGGACTACTTCGCTCGGCAGCGTCCCGGCAGGCGCCGTCCCCGGGTCGCCTTCATCGCCGCCGACCGCGGTCACGCCTACGCCCAGACCGTCTACGACCCCACGTGGGGCCGGCAGCTGCGCGCGGAAGCGGCACAGCCCACCGGCGTCGAAGCCCTGGCCGTCAATTGAAGGAGCACCACCCCGTGTCCACCCTGGCTCCACCGCCCATGACCGTGATCGGCGCGGGCGACATCGCCACCGAGACGGACCGTCACCGTCCGGAGCTCATCGAGGTCGTCCGTGCCGCCTACCTCGCGCACGACGCCGGGCAGAGCTCGAACCCGCACAGCTCGTTCCTGCGCTTCCCGAACCAGAACCGGTCACGCATCATCTCCCTGCCCGCCTACCTGGGCGGCGAGTTCGAGGTCGCCGGCAACAAGTGGATCGCCAGCTTCCCGGACAACACACAGCGCGGAATCCCCCGTGCCTCGGCCACGCTGATCCTCAACGACTGCGCGACCGGCTATCCCTTTGCCTGCATGGAGTCCTCGATCGTCTCGGCAACCCGGACCGCGGCCTCCGCGGTGCTCGCGGCGAGGACCTTGCTCGGTGCGCGCCGTGCTCGCCGGGTCGGCATCGTGGGCACGGGGCTGATCGCCCAGCACGTCTGGCGGTTCCTGGGGGATCTCGACTGGGAGATCGACGGCTACCGGCTCTTCGACCTCGACCCGGCGGCGGCGAGCCGCTTCGGCGCCGTCATGGCAGAGCACACCGAGGCCGAGATCGTGGTCGCCGACAGGGTTGAGGACGCGTTCACCGACTGCGACCTGGTGGTGCTGACCACGGTGGCCGGCGAGCCGCACCTGCACGACCCCCGACTGCTGGCCCACAACCCGGTGGTCCTGCACCTGTCCCTGCGCGACCTCGCCCCCGAGTTGATCCTCGCCGCCCAAAACTTCACCGACGACATCGACCACGCCGTACGCGAGCGCACCTCGCTGCACCTGACCGAACTGCGCACCGGAAACCGGGACTTCGTCGACGGCACCCTCGCCGACCTGCTGCGCGGGCGGCTGCACCGGGACCGCGGACGCCCGGCGGTCTTCTCGCCGTTCGGACTGGGCGTACTCGATCTCGCCGTTGGCAAGTGGGTGCACGACCGGGTCGTAGCCGCGGGCCGGGGCCGCCGTGAGAGCGACTTCTTTACCGGGGTGGGTATCTGACGCATGAGCACCTCACCCGCACCCCGCTCCGCCGGGGACCGCCATGTCGTCGTCGTGAACCACGAGGAGCAGTACTCGGTCTGGTTCGCCGACCGTGAGCTGCCTGCCGGCTGGACCGCTACCGGCGCGCAGGGCACCCGCCAGGAGTGCCTGGACCACATCGGGCAGGTGTGGTCCGACTTGACCCCGCGTTCCGTACGAGAGTCACGATGACGACCGCGCGCCTGGCAACGGCCTGGCTGCGCGGGCTCGGCGGGCGTGAACGCACCGCGCAGCGGCGCCTGTTTGTCTTCCCGCATGCCGGAGCCGGCGCCTCCGCCTACCGGCTGGCGGCGTATCTGCCGGACACCGTCGAAGTGTGCACGGTCCAGCTGCCCGGCCGGGAGAACCGGATCGCCGAACCGGCCTTGACGTCAATGGACGACGCCGTGGCCGCGGTCGCACCGTTCATCGCCGACCACACGGAACTGCCGTACGCCTTCTTCGGGCACAGTATGGGCTCCCTGATCGCCTTCGAGACGGCACGGCGGCTTCGTGCACTGGGCACCCGGATGCCCGACCGACTGTTCCTGTCGGGCATGCGCGCCCCCGGCACGCCCGACCGCGACCCGCGGCACACGCTGCCGGACGACGAGCTGCTCGCCATAGCCGAATTCGACGGCTTGGACGCCGAGTTGCAGGAGCTGCTGCTGCCGGTGCTGCGCGCGGACCTGACGCTGTGCGAGACCTACACATATCGGGTCCAGGCACCCCTGCCCTGTCCCCTGACCGTTCTGGCCGGCTCGGGCGACGACAGCGTCGACGGGACGGAGCTCGCCGAGTGGCGCGAGCACACCTCGGCCGGCTTCGACCTGCATCTGTTCCCGGGCGCCCCCCACCTGTATGTGCGCGGCGCGGAACGAGAGCTGGCGGAGACGATCACGCGCACCTTTTCCGCACGGTGCTGAGAAAGGATCCGTTCATGGCGCCGACCACCGTGGTCGCACTGTGGGAGCAGCAGGCAGCCGCGACACCCGACGCGGTCGCCGTGATCGCGGGAGCGTACCGCGCCACCTACGCCGAGGTGGACCGCCGGGCCACGGCACTCGCCGCCGAGCTGCAGACACGCGGCATCGGACCGGAGAACCTGGTCGGCGTTTGTCTCGGTCGCTCTGTCGAGCTGGTCGTGGCGCTGCTCGGCATCCTGAAGTCGGGCGCCGCGTACCTGCCCCTCGACCCGAGCTACCCGGCCAACCGGCTGCGGCACATGACCACCGATGCGAGGACCGGGCTGTGGTTGTGCGACGCGGACCACCGCGCGCTTGCCCTGGCGTTCGGCGCGGCGGACGTCGTGCTGGTCGAGGACCTCCCCGCGGAACCCGCCGCACCGCCGGCACCGCCAGCGCCGGTGGTCCACCCGCACCACCTGGCATACGTCATCTACACCTCAGGTTCGACCGGCCTGCCCAAGGGCGTGGCCGTCGACCATGCGGCGATGTCCTCGTTCCTGCGCAGTGCGGCCGAACGGCCCGGCCTCGGGGCGGACGACCGGGTTCTCGCGCTGACCCCGCTGTCGTTCGACATCTCGGTACTGGAGCTGTTCCTGCCGCTTACCCGGGGTGCGGCGGTGGTGATGGCCCCGCGCGCGGCCAACACCGACCCCGAGCTGCTCGCCGCCACCCTCGCTGAGGCGGGCGTGAGCGTCGTCCAGGCGACCCCCACCACCTGGCGGATGTTGCTGGCGTCCGGCTGGACGGACGGGCGCGGCCGGGTACTGCTGTCGGGCGGTGAGCCGCTCGATCCGCAGCTGGCCCGCGACCTGCTCGCCACCGGCGGCACCCTGTGGAACCTTTACGGGCCGACCGAGGCGACGGTATGGGCCGCCGCCACCCGCATCGACGCCGTGGCCGAGCGGGTGACGGTCGGTACGGCCCTGTCCAACACCCGGCTGTACGTCGTCGACGAGGGCGGGCGGGAGGTCGGCCCTGGAGTCACCGGTGAGTTGTGGATCGGCGGCACCGGCGTGGCACGCGGCTACCTCAACCAGCCTGCGCAGAGCGCTGATCGGTTCGTGCCCGACCCGTTCGGCGACGGAGCCGGACGCCTCTACCGCACCGGTGACCTCGCCCGCTGGTCCGCTGGCGGCGAACTAGAGGTGCTGGGGCGCAGCGACCACCAGGTCAAGGTGCGCGGCTTCCGCATCGAACTCGGCGAGATCGAGGCCTGTGTGCGCAGCCACCCCCTCGTCTCTGACGCGGTGGTGGCCGTCGACCGCGAGGCAGCCGGCGGCGATCAGTTGGTGGCGTACCTCGTGCCCGCGCCCGACGCGCGGAACGTTTCCGGGGACCTGCCCCGGCATGTCCGTGACCACCTCGCGCGGCGGCTGCCCGCCCACATGGTCGCCCAGGGCTACGCAGTGCTCGACGCCCTGCCCCGCACCCCCGCGGGCAAGGCGGACCGCGGCGCCGTGCAGCGGATCCCGTACGGGCCGGTCCGGGCGAACGAGCCGATGCCCGACGACGCCCCGCTGCCGCCGAACACTGCGGCGGTGTGCCGCGTGTGGGCCGAGGTGCTCGGGCTCGACGACGTCTCCGCCCACGACGACTTCTTCCGCCTGGGCGGCCAGTCGCTCACCGTTGTACGGGCTGTGGCCCGGCTACGCGCGGAGCTCGGCGCGCCGGTCGATGCCCAGTCGGTCTTCGCGCATCCGACACCGGCCGCGCTCGCCGCCGCCCTTCACGGCGTGGCACCCTCGCAGGACGAGCCGATCCCAGCGGCCGCGACAGCAGAACTCTCCTTCGGGCAGGAGCGGATCTGGTTCTTCGAGCAGATGAACGACGCCGTGCCCGCCTACCACCTGCCGGTCGCCCTGGGCCTGCCCGACGGGCGAGTCGACCTGACGCTGCTGCGGGACTCCCTGTCCGCTCTGGTGCACCGGCACCCGGCACTGCGCACGGCATTCGTCCACGTCGACGGCCGGGTCCGCCCCGAACCGCGCGAGCCGGGACCGGTGCCGCTGCGCTGCACCGAGGTCGCCGAGGAGGACCTGGACGCGGTGGTGACCGAGCTCATCAGCGCCCCCTTCGCCCTCGACCGCCCACCGCTGCTGCGCGCGGACGTGCTGCGCACCCCGAGCCGCGACATCATTGTGCTGACGATCCATCACATTGCTTGCGACGGTGTGTCGGTGGACCTCATGGTGCGAGAACTGGGCCATCTCTACACGCAGTCCGCCGCAGGCCGCCGCCCCGCCCTGGCGCCGCTCCTCGTGACGTACGCCGACTACGCGGCCTGGCAGCGCGAGCGGCTCACCGATGCCGAGCTGGAGCGGCTGCTCGACCACTGGCGTACCCGGCTGTCCGGCGTGCCCGTCCTTGAGCTGCCGACCAGCCGCCCCCGGCCAGCGGTCGCGAGCCACCGCGGTCGCCGTGAACTGCTGCGCGTTCCCGTCGACTTGGCCCACCGTCTGCGTGCGCTGTGCCGGGCCGAGGGCGTCACTCTGTTCATGGGCCTGCTGGCCCCGTTGCAGGTGCTGCTCGGCCGGTACGCCGACGAGCACGATGTCGCCGTCGGCACCCTGACAGGCGGCCGACCGCGGCCCGAACTCGACGATGTGGTCGGCTATTTCGTGAACACGATCGTCCTGCGCACCGACCTGTCCGGTGACCCGACCTGGCGCGAGCTGCTCAGCCGCGTCCGCGAGGTCGCACGGCAGGCCTACGCGCATCAGGAGCTGCCCTTCGAGAAGCTGGTGGCGCACCTGAGCCCGGAGCGCGACCTGAGCCGCAACCCGCTCTTCCAGGTGCTGTTCGCCCTCCACCAGGAGCCGAGGGCCGGTTACCTCACCGAGTTGTACGACCGCAAGGAGCTGGAGGGACGGCTCGGCACCGCACGCTTCGACCTGGCCTTCGACGTGACGGACCACGCCGCCGGCGCCGGTGACCTCAGCATCTCCGTCGAGTACGCCACCGACCTGTTCGACGCGGACTTCGTCCAGGGCCTCGGACGGCACTTCCTTCGGGTGATCGAGCAGATGGTGTCCGACACAAGAGCCCGGCTGTCCGGGCTGGAGATCGTCTCGGCCGACGAGCTGCGCGCCCTCTCCATCGGGAACCGAGCCGAGCCGCTGCCCGAGCCGACCACTCTGGTCCGCCTGTGGGACCGGCAGGTGCGGACCACGCCGGACGCCACCTGCGTCGTGGGCGACGGGCGGTCGCTGACGTTCGCCGAGACCGACGCGCGGGCCTCGGCCCTGGCCCGGGAGCTGCGAGCCGGCGGTGTGCGCCCCGAAAGTCTGGTCGGCGTCTGCCTGGAGCGCTCGGTGGAGCTGGTGGTCGCCCTGCTGGGCGTGCTGAAGGCGGGCGGCGCCTACGTTCCGCTCGACCCAGGCCACCCGACGGACCGGCTGCGGTACCTGCTGGCCGACTCGGGCGTACGCCTGGTCGTCGCGGACCCGGGACATCCCACCTCGGCCCTGTTCGGCGAAGACGTGCGGCTCGTGGCGGTGGGTCAGGAATCGAGGGCGGATCCCGGGGAAGGTCCCAGGGCCGATCCCGAAGCCTGTCCTGGGGCGGGCCCCGGGCCGGCCGAGGAGGCGCGACCGCACCACCTCGCCTACGTGATCTACACGTCCGGCTCGACCGGCAACCCTAAGGGCGTCGCCATCACCCACGCCAACATCACCGGGTTCCTGGAGTGGAACCAGCGGCTGTGCCGCCTCACCGTCAAGGACCGCGCCCTACTCAACCACTCGGTGGCCTTCGACAACTCGGTCTGGGAGATCTTTCAGTGCCTGGTGTCCGGCGCCGAACTGCACCTGGCGGGTCCCACCGCCGCCTACGACCCCGAGGAGTTCCTGCGCGAGGTCGCCGAACGCGGCATCACCACGCTCAACGCGACGCCCTCGCAGATGCGGATCCTGCTGGAGTCCGGTGCGGATGCGGCTCCCCGTCTCGCCTCCGTACGCCTGGTGTTCACCGGCGCCGAGGCCGTGCCGCACGACGTGGCCCGCCGCATCCTGTCCGTCACCGCGCCGGGATGCCAGGTCTTCAACGAGTACGGGCCCACCGAAGCGACGGTGACCTCGGCGTTTTGCCCGATCACCGACGAGCTGCTCGACCGGCACAGCCACCGCCCGAGCGTCCCGTTCGGCCGGGCGACCGACAACGCGCAGTTGTACGTGCTGGACCCGCGGCTGCGCCCGGTCGCCCCTGGCTGTCGCGGTGAACTGTACGTCGGCGGCAGCGCGGTCGGCCGCGGCTATCTCGGCAAGGCCGCCCGTACGGCCGCGGCGTACCTGCCCGACCCGTACGCTGCGGAGTCAGGCGCTCGTATGTACGCCACGGGGGACGTGGTCCGGCTGCTGCCCGACGGAAATCTGGTCTTCCTCGGCCGCAACGACCACCAGGTCAAGGTGCGCGGCTTCCGCATCGAGCTCGGCGAGATCGAGTCCGCCCTCCGGAGCCACCCCGCCTGTGCCGACTGCGTGGTGGCCGTACGCCGCACCCGCACCGGTGCGGACCAGCTGGCGGCCTACCTGGTCCCCGAGCGCCCCGACCGGCCCGCCCCCGACCCGGCAGAACTGCGCGCCCACCTGGCGGAGCAACTGCCGCCGTACATGCTGCCGCAGAGCTACACCGTGATCGACGAGATCCCTCTCTCCCCGAACGGCAAGGTCGACCGGGAGGCGCTGCCCGACCCACGCCCGGTGTCCGCCTCGGCCCCCGCCACCCGCCGGGCCGTCACCGAGCAGCAGCGCCTCGTCGCCGAAGTGTGGCGGGAGTGCCTGGGTGTCGAGGAGGACTTCGGGCCGCAGGACGACTTCTTCGACGTCGGCGGCACCTCGTTGACTATCACCACGATCGCGCGGCGGCTCGGCGAGCGACTTGGGCGCCGGGTCCCACCGGTCCTGGTCTTCAGAAACCCCACGGTCGCGGGCCTCGCCGCGGCCCTGGAGGAGGCTGGACGAACTCCATCGGCGGGGTGAAGGCCCTCGCGTTGACGCCGTCGAGCCGCCGGGGCCGCGGTCCAACACAGCGGTGATCATCATGGCTCTGGCCAACCGAGCAGGCGCGCGGCGGCGGGGACGGCCGCGACGGCGTCTCCTCGAGGACGGTCGCAAGTGACAGCGTCAGCATCCACGTCCCTAACGTCAGAGACATCGAAGAGCTGCCCAAGCCGGAAAATCTTGCCGCGTTGCAAGAGGTGGCGGGCATGGAGTGCTGCGCCAGCGTGTCTTTGTGGGTGATCCGGGCCCAGGTGCCACACGCGCACTCGTAGCTGTTCTGCAGTTCCGGGCCGGTCAGGACCACGGTTCCGGACTTCGGGCAGATGCCGGGGCGTCCCCGTGCCGAGTGCTGGGATCGCCGTGTTCCCCCCGGCCGCGACCCGCACCCAGCGCTTTGCCTGCGCCTGTTGGCTGGGTGTCCCGCCCACCGGATCCGCCTTGGGCCGGTGGGCATGCGGACTACTACAGCCGCTGTCTTGGTCCTTGCTGTGCTGGCGGCTGTCGTTGCTATCCTTCACGGCATCCCTTTCGGGGTCGTGCTGCCAGCCACTGCCCTGGCCCCGCTCCTCGTGGAGCACCTGAGCGACCCTCCCGCGGTCCGGGGCGGACCCGTCCGGATCGTTGAGCGGGCGCGACGGCGATGTCGCCGGGTCATGCAGCGCGGGGCGCCTGGCCGGGGCGCAGTGCGCCTCGGCGATGCACTCCAGGACGTAGCCCTCGGCTTCCTGCAGCGCGTAGCGCACCAGCGGGATGGGCCGCCACCTTCTCGTCCAGCCAGCTGCGCCCCCGCCACCACCGCACGAACGGGAACTCGGCGCGCAGGCCGTCGAACCACTGCTGCTCGGCGGGGGTCGCATCGATCGGCACGAGAAGATCCCAGTGGTCCGGCTGGTGACGAGCTGCCGACACCAGCGACCGCTCCACCTGCCTGAGGCGCACCGCGGTCATCCGGCCGGTGAACGACTTCGCCTCGTACACGACCAGTTCGCCGTCGTCGGTGTACTCGAACAGGTCCCGTCCGCCGTCGCCGCCTGTCCCGTCGACCGGCTGCGCCCGCTCCCGTAAGCGCATCACCAGCAGCGTCACCAGGGACTCCGACAGGCTGGGGTTCTCGGCCAGCTTCTCCCACGGAACTCTCACCCTACGAACTCCTCTGACATTCCGCCCCGCTCAGCCGCCGAGCTCCTCGCTCCGCCACCACCTCCGGCCCCGGCGGGCCGGGCGAACGGTGCCAGGGCTGCCGACCGGTGGCTGCCGACCGGTCACCTCCGTCCGCCGTAGGGGGCCCGCCGGGTACCCCTGCCTGTGCCTGTGGACCGGGTACGGTCTGCCGGTGTACGCGGCAGGCCGTACCGGCCCAGGACCCGTCTGACGTCCCGGTGTTGATCAGGCGCGCAGGGGTTCGGAGTAGGTGGTGAAGAACCGGTCGCCGGTGAGCTTGTGGTGAGTGAGCTGTTCGCGGACGGCCTGTTCGTCCGCCCAGCGGTCCGGGCTGCTCGCGAGCGCGGCCGCGTAGGCCGTCACGGCCACCTTGAGCTTCTCGAACAGGGCCGGGGTGACGACGCGCATGCCCGGCACCGCGGTCGCCTTGTCATCGCGGACCCGGCTGGGATGCAGCATGACCGCCACGGCCTCTACTTCGGCGTTGTGCTCGTTGAGCCAGCGGATGCTGCCGCCGAGCTGGTCCATATCCTTCTTGGCGATGGTGTCGGTGGTGCAGCCTGTCTTCAGCTCGACGACGGCCTGCCGCGCCGCGGAGAGCGCCCACAGGTTGTCCGGGCCCGTGCCATACAGCTTCTCCGGCCGCGTGCTGGCGAACCCGAGATGCAGCCCGAGCTGCTGCCAGGTCCGCTCGGCGTCGTCGGAGCGCTCCTCCTCGCCCCACACGACGTCCTCGAACAGCGCCTGCACGCCGAGCCTGAGGCTGACGCCGTCGCGGTACTGGGCGGCCAGGAACTCGGCGCCGGCGCGCGACTGCACCGCCGCCGCCTTCAGCTGGACGGGGGCACCGCCGTTGACGGGCCGCAGGACGAACGGGTTGTCGTCCAGCGCCCCGGCCAGGGCCCGCTCGGCGGCCGCGCGATCGGTCAGGTGCAGGTAGGCGGCCTTCTGCTCCCGCAGCCAGCCCCGCAGCGCCCTGTCGCCAGCACCGAGGTCGTTCACCGCCTTCTGCACCCGCTCGGCCGCGGCCGGGGCGCGGCCGGTGGCCGCGAGGTCGAACGCCTTGCGCAGCGCGACGGCCTCGTCCCGCACCGTCCCGTGCTCGGCGTAGCGCACCTCCGCCAGCGCCCGCCGGCTGCGCTCGCGCCACTGCGGCACCCGCCCCAGGCAGGCCCGCAGCGCCTGCCTCACCGCGTCCAGCCCTTCGCCCTTGATCTGGCCGGCGATGTCCCGGCTCAGCTTCAGCTGCGCCTGGGTCGCCGGGGAGAACAGAGCCAGGTGGCGGGCATCGTGGATCGCCGTAGCGAGCTTCGCCCCCAGCAGCAGGACGGCGCAGTAGTCCTCTCCGTCGCGCACTCCCCGGCCCATGCCCTGTTCGATCCGCTGGACCTCACGGGCCAGACGGACCGTGCTGTCGGCCAGCGCGACAGCCTCGCGCCGCTCCACCCCGTCCAGGGGCCGCGGAATCTGGTCGAGGATCAGCAGACGGCAGGCGTCGGCCGGGAGGTTGACGCCGTCGTACTTGTTGACCAGCACCACCAGGCCCACATGGCTGGCCTGGAGTTCCTTCACGCCCGCCTCAAGGTCCCCGACCCGCCAGACGTGGTGGGCGTGGCGCGCCCAGTTCGCGGCGGCTCGGTCGCTAGGCACCAGCACGACCACGTTGACCGGCTTGGTCTCGGCGACACCATCGCCGTCCTGGTCCCCGTCGGCGAACTGGCGGGCCAGCACGCGGACGGCCTCGTCGTCCAGGTCCGGGTTGAGCGCCACCGGGGCCAGGATCATCCGCTCACCGAGGTCGGCGGCGCTGCCCGGGGTGACGGGCTTCGCGACGAGTGTCGGGTCGGCACCGAAGTCGGTGACCAGGGCGCTGTCGTCGGCGAGCGTCGCGGTCAGGTAGACCCGGCGGCGAGCGTGCACGAACGACGGGATGCGGTCGATCGGCGGGCACGAGGGCCTGATCTCGATCGCCGACGACGTCGCCGTCGCCGTGCACAGGTACAGCACCTCCGCCAGCAGCGGCCATACGAACTCGAAGACCCGCTCCGTGCGGTGCGGGCGCAGGATCTTCAGCACCTCCTCGCGCTTGTCGGCCCACGCCCAGAACGGGATCGGCGCCAACGCGGTGGGGTCCTTGTCCTCCAGCGCCGACCAGGCGTTCGCCGACTGGTGGCGCAGGTCCTGCGCGAACAGCTCCAGCAGCTTGTCGTACGCCTCGTGCCCGGCGGGCACCCGAAGCCGGAACTGGTCCTCGGTCCGCGCCAGCGCGGCGTGCGCGTCATCGACGACGACGATGCCCAGATCGAGCGGCTCCTTGCCGTCCCCGACGACACCGAAGGCCGACCTGCCGTTGAGCAGCTTCTGGTAGTTCGTCACCAGCACGGCCTGCGCGGTGAGGAACGCCGGGTCGTACGGATCATCCGTGGTGGCGATATCGAGCTTGGCGGCCTCCTCGCGGACCTGCTTGACGAGGTAGTTGTCCGGGGTCAGGTAGACGGCCTTGCCGATGCCCTCGTTCAGGGTGCTCTGCGCGATCAGCAGGCCGACAGCCGTCTTGCCCCCACCGGTGTTCTGCTTGATCACCACATCGCGGTCACCGCGCCGCTCGAACCACTTGTCCAGCACCTCGCCCTGCTCAAGCCGCAGATACGGCCACGGCCGACTGGCCAGCCCCGCGTAGATGTCCCGGGGCCGCAGCAGCGCCTCGCTGTCCCCCGTACCGATCCGATCCCAATCCAGCGCCACTGCGCCGTCCTCCCTCATCTGACCCGGCGGCGTCACGCCGCCTGCACTTTTTCGTTCTTCAGGGCCGCCGCACACCCGGCGACGGCCTCGCGCCGCACCGACGTCCCCAGGCCTCGGTGCGGCCCTGCCGCGGTCTGACTCCCGCGCCCACCGGCAGGGTGCCTTTCCGCCCGCCTGGAAGCGGAGGCCGGGAAGGCACCCGTTCACAGACCGGGCCCGGTCCGTCAGGCCGGTGCCGCCGACCGGTCACCGGTGTCGTCCCTGGCAGGCCGGGGACGGACGATCCGCGACGCGGGCCGGGAGGTGACCCGGGCGAGCCACTGCTCCTGAGTGACTACGGGCCACGTACGCGGGCCCATGCGGCCGCGCAGCCCGATCAGGTCGGCGGCCCGGCCCTCGGCGGCCTCGATCGCCTTCGGCGGACTGAACGGATCGGCCTCCACGACGAACGCCCCTGCATAGACACGGGCGCGCTCGGGGTGCCGGAAGTGATCCCGTAGCCGGGCACCCACTCCGCCGTCGCGGTGTGCCTTGCCCAGCCACCGCAGCCGCCCGTCGCCGTCGACCGCCAGGTACAGCCCGGCCAGCACCTCGTCCAGCACCGCGAGCGTCTGCGCCCGGCGGCCCGGCTCCAAGCTGTACGGGGCGGGCCAGTCGCCGCACCGCAGCGGGCCCAGCGCCATCCACGCATGACGCAGCACCCGCGCGTCGACCACCGGCCCGGCCACCGGCTCCGCGCAGCAGTCCACGCTCACAGCGACATCACCGCCAGGGTGGCCTTGTCCAGCAGCGGCGCGATCTTGGCGGCCTCTGCCTTGATCTTGTTGAAGTCCTCCACGTACAGCGCGCGCACGTCGGCGGGCTCCTTCTCGTCGCCGGCATCCTCACGGGCTCGCACGGCGTCCTCGACGGTCGTCAGGAGCCGGCCGATCTGCTCGGCGACGGCGGCGGCGCTCACCGTGCCGCTGGCCACCGCGGAAGCCAGCTCCGCGCGCAGGCGGGTCATGCGGGCGAGCGGGGTCTCCGGAATCTCCTCGTTGAGTTCCACGGTGTCCGGGCCTTTGTCCTTGCCCTCGGCGCCGGTGACGGTCTCCGCGGGCTGCTGCTGGCGCTTGGTCCTGCGGAAGGAGGTCAGGGGGAACAGGGCGTCGAACCATTCTTTGTCGGCGAGGACAGCCTTGCGTGAATTGCCGTGTGCGTCGGGCGCCCAGAAGGTGCCCGGCGTCATATCGTCCCCGGCCGGGGAGTCCGGGGCGCGCAGCACCGCCTCGGCGAACGCGAGCAGCAGTTTACGCGTGACACCCTCGGGCGGGTCGGTGTAGGCGTCCACGAGCGCCTGGATCGCGTTGGAGGGTGCACGCCGCACACCCTTGCGGTCCGCGCTCTCCAACGAGCCCTGGTTGGGAGTGACGAATGGCTTGGCACCGCTGATCATGCCGGGCAGCAGGTGCCGCCGCACCAGGGTCTCCCAAGCCGCGGCGTCTCCCTGGCGGCAGGCGGTCAGCAGCGAGGCGAGGCTGCGCGCATCGGGGCGCACCCCGAACTGCACCTCGTGCTTGCCGAACAGGCCCTCGGCGGCGGCGAGGGGACCAGGCCGCAGGAAGTGCTGAGCGACCACGGCCGCCCAGATTTCCGTGCGCCGCCTGGCCCTGGCCCCGGCCCCGTTCGACTGAGACCAGGAAGCCTCCTGCAGGCAGGCGCGCACCACCGGCCAGTACCGGCCGGTGGGCATCCGGGCGTGCGGCGCCAGATTCTGCGGGCGCGGCGGCACCGGCGGGAACACCAGGACGGTGGCGCAGCGGATCGCCACGTCCCGCAGGGTCACAGGGCTCACCTCGTCGCCCGGCGACAGCATTACGGCGAGCACGTCGAGCGCCCGGGCCCCGACCAGGGCATCGGCGATCGAGTCCTCGTCCAGTCCAGTGGCCGGGACGCGGCCCCGGGTGACCTCTTGGGCCAGCAGTTCGCCCAGCAGTCCCTCGGCCTGGTAGGCCTTGACCAGGGTCGACCACAGTCCCAGGGCACGGTCCATGTCCTCGTAGTCCAGCTGGCCGCGCAGGTGCTCGTGCACGTTCAGCTGGCGTAGCGACTCCTCCAGCCGCTCCGGCTTCCTGGCGCCGACCACGACACGGGCTGGCACCTGCGCGATGCGCACCGCCCGCTGCGCACGCCCCTCCGAGTCCCGCTCGGGATCGGCGTACTCGGCGTTGAGTCGGAAGCTGACCCGGCGCAGGATCTCTCCGAGCCCCCGCACGACCATCCGCCGGTTCTCCTCCTCCCCGGGCAGCCGCAGCAGGGACTGCGGCACCCCGGTCAGGAGCTGCTGCGCCGAGATCCCGAAGATGTCCAGCCGGGCATCGGCACGGTTGGCGCCCGTGGCATGGTGGCCCCGCCAGATCTCCCGCTGTGACCCATCCTGGTCGGTCACCGGAGTTCGCTGCAGCACGACCACGGTGGAATCCCGCTGGCCCTCCTGCACCAGGGACTCCACCAGGTCATAGGGACGCTGCCGCGCCCGCCGCCGCAGCATGTCCACGGCGTACCGTTGCACCTCGCCAGCGATCTCCGTGCTGACCATCTCCGTGGTGAGCGCCGCGAGCGGCACCCCGTCCTCGACGACTGCCCGCACCACCGGCAGCGGACGCCGCCCGCCCAGCGCCTGCTCGCACGCCTTCAGCTCCCGCTGCTCGCGAGCCAGCTCTTCCTCGGAGGTCTCCACCGCAGCTACCGCCGCATCCTTCTCCGCTGGCGTCGCAGTCGAGGCCAGCGCCCGCAGCGCCGCCTTCGCACGCTCCGCCCCGACGGTCCACGCGGCCACCTGCCGCTGCTGATCGACGAGCTCCTCCAGGCGCTCCTGATTTTCCACAGACGGATGCAGCCACGCGCTGCGCGTACGGTCGTTGATGACCCAGGGCAGCGTTCCCGCCCCGTGCAGCTCCACCTTCAGCACCAGCAACGCCCCGTCGGTGTCACGCTGTTCGATGTGGTGGGCCGTGCCGCGCAGGAAACGGCTCCCGCCACGGCGCTCGATGACGCGTTTGGCTTCGTCCTGGCCGAGCGCCGGGGAGAGAGCGTCGAATACGGCCTGCCGGGGAACGGGCGTGAAGCCTTCGGCCGCGCAGGTGTTGACGATGGCCTCGTAGAGGTTCTCCGCCCAGGTCGGGTTGGTCGGAGGCGGGAAAGGCCCCTTGGGAGCCTTTTGGGCAGACATGAGAGGCAGCCGGTCCATAACTCCGGGAGCCCTCGTGGCCCCGGGTGCGACTGGGAACACCCGGCGGGCGCCGGATGCGGCACGCACCCGAACTGCAGGGACTCCCGTCCAGGGAGCACCGGCGAGGGCTGCCGTCGCCGTCACACACCTCGTAGCGCGTGTCGGCGAGGACCGTCTGCCCCTTCGAGTCCACCAACGGAGACTGTGCACGCCACCGGAAGCTTCCCCTGAAACAGCGGGGTCTCCGCGGCGCACGGCTCACGCCCTCTCCGCCGACGGCGGCATGGGGCTGGCAGGTCGTCGAGACCACTGACGTGCCCTGAAAGTCTGCCAGACGCTAAGTAAATCGGACAAGTTGCTTAGAAAACGCGCGTAGAACGTCAAGATCACACGACTGGGAAGCGCCCCGCGTAGATTCCACCGCCTGCGCCTCGCCTCTGCACGCCCCAACACCACGCCGCTGCGCACGTGTTCACGTTAGGCGCGGTCCAAGTGGCCATGATGCAGACCGCCTCGGCGTCACCACGCGGCTGGCGGGGAGAGCGGGCAGTTTCCGCTACGATGCCCAACCGCCGCCGCTATACCCCGCCCGCGCCGGGACAGCATTGACGGCTAAGGTCCACACCCGGGCCCGCAACACCCACCCGCACGACTGCGGGCAGGCGCGGGGTGCCCGGAGAGAAGACCTCATGCCACGCAACCAGTCCCGCGTCAGCCAGCGCGCCCGCGCCGCGCAGAAGACCGCGGGCGGCACGGGCAAGTACAGTCAGCTGCTCCGCGCCAAGCCCGGCCCGCGCGGCGCCCGCCGGGAGCCCGCCCGACGCCTCGCCGCCCAGCTGCGCGCCGACCTCGGAGCCGAGGGGGAGAAGGCGGCCCGCATGGTGGACGCGGCGGTGGCCTGGGGGGTGAAGGACCGCGAACTGAAGCACGCCCCGCTGCGAACACAAGGCGACCTCGCCGTCCGCGCGCCTTCAGCCTGCCGTGGGCGAGCACGCCGTCGGCGGGTCATAGTGCACGACGCTCCCCTCGCCCAGGTCGTCCACATGGTGCTGGAGGCGGCCGTCGAGGAAGAAGAGAGCGCGGACCTGCTGCGCGCGGCCGCGGAGGTTTTGAGCTGGTTGGTTGGTACCAGCCACATCCGCAATCCCGCGATCTGCAGGGTACGGGTCGGCGAATGGCTCACGGAGCTGAGGATGTGGGAGCGGGTGTACACCACGACTGACCCGGTCGCGGTGGTCGCCGCAGCGGCCCTGCGCATGATGCGGGAGGCCGCCCGCATCCCCGACGAGGACGAACTCACGGACGCTAACTGCATGCTCACCCTGCAGGAAGCCGTCCGCTTCGCACGGACCGCCGCCGACCTCGCCGCCCGCCTGACCCACCCGCCCCGGGTCGCTGCCCCGCGCCGCGCCGGCACGGGGGCAGCCCCCGACCACCAGCGGCACCGCGCGACTGTACGGCGCTCCTGTCCTTCCGGTCGGCCCCGGTCGCAAGCCGTCCGCTGCACCCGGGGTCGCGCTTCTGCGCGAAGGGTGCGGCGAGTTCGGCCCCTAGGTCCCGGCCGCTGGCCGTGGGCGGTCCCGCGCAATGTGCGAAGGAAGCGCGGGACCGCGCAATGTGCATTCGAGCAGGTCGGGAGTCGTATCGGACGGCCAGTCCTGACCTGCGGGCAGCTGGTCGGCGGCTGTCGCCCTGTCCCGGCATCAGCATTTGTGCACCGCGTCCGTGGCCTCACCGACGGGGCCGGAACGGGAGCGTCGGCTTGAGCTTGTTCATGTAGTCCAGCAGGGTGGTCATGGTGCGGCGGGCAGCAGCGCGCCGGTAGGAGTGGCGTGACCACACGGATGGCAGCACGACGCCCACGTAGAGGAGCAGGAAGACGACGAGGATGAGCGTACCGATCAGGCCGAGGTGCTGGCCGGTCTGGGTGCCGATCTGCTTCAGCATCTTCAGGGTGTCGGTGATCGACATGTCGGGCGCCTTCCAACTGTGACCCCGGACCGCTGCCGGGGTGGATGCCTCGACACTTCCTGTTTACCGGGGTGTCCTTCAGCCTTCTGCGGGATCCTGGACGGTCTCAGGCCGTACACCCAAGCGGGAGCCTATGCTGCCGTCGAGTGTCCAGGCCGAGTGTTCTGGACACTGGACAGCAAACGGGGGCGGTGTGACGGGACAGCAGATCGACGACCCGAATGAGGAACTCCGGGCCGACCTGCGCCGGTTGGGTGCCCTCTACCGGACCCACTTGCAGACGATGCTGTCCAAGAACCGCATCGCCAAGGCCCTTGGCACATCCCGGACTACGCCCGGCGAGTGGTTCAAAGGCCAAGTTCCCCAGCGTGAGGAACAACTGGTCGGACTGGTCAGACAACTGGCAGTCGCGCTCAAGGCCGCTGGGATTGACGTGGCGCATGGTGACCAACGCCTGCTTGATCCGGAGGGCTGGCGTGCCTGTTACCGGGCCGCCGCGCGGCAGCGGGCAGCCAACGTCAGCGTGGGCGTGCAGCGTGCGCAGGCCGAACGTACCCTTAACGCCTCGGCGACGCAGGAGCAGTACAGGGCACTGCCCGACAAGCCTCGTCCCCTGTCTCACTGGACGGCGCAGCAGCTCGGCGTTCATCCTGCGATCCCCGGATTGCCTGCCGGGGCAGCAGGCGAGGAGTTTGTCCTGCCCGGCTACGTCGAACGCGAGCACGACCGGCGGCTGCGTGCACGGCTCACTGCGGTGGCGGGCGGCGATCAGGCCATCCTGGTCGTCGTACGGGGCGAGTCATGTGCGGGCAAGACCCGGACCGCGTTCGAAGCCGTCCGGGCATGTCTGGCCGACTGGGATCTGGTGTTTCCCAAGGGCGTCGACAGCCTTCTGGCGCTGCTGGCGGCCGAGGTCTCGCCACGAACCGTCCTGTGGCTGAATGAAGCGCAAGATTTCCTCGAGGGCAGAGGCGGTGAAGAGGCGGCGGCGGGACTACGACGCCTTCTCGAACAGCATGGCCCTATCATCATCGTCGCGACCCTGTGGCCCGCCGACCACCGGACCCTGACCACTACCTCCCAGGCGGGCAAGGACCCTCATGCGCAGGCCCGTGCCCTCCTGAACACCGCCGCACCGTTCGATGTCTCGGAGCTTTTCACCGAGCCGGAGCTTCGGGCGCTGAATACGTGCGGTGACCCGTCGCTGGAGACGGCCGTCCAGACGAGCCCCGGCGGTGGGATCACCCAGACCCTGGCTGCCGGCCCCCAACTGGTTGATCACTATGAGAGCGCGGTGGCCCCCGACGGCCCCTACGGCAGGGCGATCATCACCGCAGCCATGGACGCTCGCCGTCTTGGCTACGTCTCCCCGCTCAGCGAGGCGTTCCTGGAGGCCGCCGCCCCCGGCTACCTCACTGCTCAGCAGCGGGCCGCCGCCGAGCCGGGCACGTGGTTCGCCCGGGCCCTCGGCTATGCGCGGCAGAAAGTGATGGGAGTGGCGGCGGCCCTGGAGCCGGTGGCCCATCCCACTGGCATGGGCTCGCTTCCCGGTATCTACCGACTCGCTGACTACCTCGACCACCACGCCCGGAGCGCCCGCCGCTACCAGTTCCCGCCCGCCACGTTCTGGACGGCCGTCCGGCGTCATGCGGCCGCCGACGAACTGATCAGCCTCGGTGGGGCCGCTGGTCAGCGCGGCCGTTACCGCATCGCTGCCTCCCTCTATCAGCAGGCCGCCGAGGCCGGCGACACCGTTGCCGTGCTGCGGCTGGCAAGGCTGCGGCTGGAGGAAGGAGACGTGGTGCAGGCGGCGGTGCTGTTCGAGCAGGCTGTCGACGCGGGTGTCTCCTGGGGATTGCAGGAACTGGCGGACCTTAGGGAGGCGACCGGGGACCTGGACGACTCCGAGGCCTTGCTGCGACGGGCGGTAGCGGTGGGGGACCTCGCCTCCCGCCAGGAGCTCGTGGACCGGCTGGAGCGGGCCGGGGCTCGGGACGAGGCAACGGCGCTTGCCCGGGAAGCCGCCGCCGACGGGGACACGTGGCTGCTGGCCAATCTGGCAGACCTGCGGCGGGTGCTTGGAGATCCGGCGGGAGCCGAGGCCCTGCTTCGGGAGGCGAGCGATGCCGGGAGCGCCTGGGCTCTGTACAAGCTGGCGAAGATGCGGGACACGGCCGGCGACCGGGACACGGCGGAGACGCTCCTGAGACAGGCCGCAGAGGCGGGAAGCGACGATGCCCTCTACGACCTGATGGAGCTTCGGCAGGAACGTGGGCACAGGGAAGAAGCAGAGATCATGCTGCAGCAGTTGGGCGAGTCCGGATACACACCGGCACTTCACGACCTTGCGATGGCACGAGAGGAAGCCGGGGACAGGGCAGTTGCAGAGCGGCTGGCCCGGGAGGCAGGCGCCTACGGAGATCCCAACCCCCTGCAGGAACTGGCGGTGATGCGCGAGAAGGCCGGGGACGGGCGCAAGGCCGAGCAGTTGGCCGGGCAAGCCTCATTGGCCGGGGACACCTGGGGGCTGTACCAGCTGTCCGTGCTGCGCGAGAAGACCGGCGACCGGGAAGGAGCGGAGAGGATGGCCCGGGAAGCTTCGGCCGGAGGCCACCCCTCGGCACTACAGGAGCTGGCACGACTGCGGGAAGAGGCCGGATGCGAGGAAGATGGACAGCGGTTGGCCTGGGAGGCCGTCATTGCAGGCGAACCCGACATTCTGGGTCAGTTGATCGGGCGGCTGATCGAGAGCGGGGACCAGGGAGGAGCCGAGCAGTTGGCCTTGGACGCCGCCAACTGTGGGTATCACTGGGCCGTGCGGGAGCTAGCGCGGCTTCGAGAGGACGCCGGAGATCCCGAGGAGGCGGAGCGGATACGGCGATTCGGACTGGACGCCGACGGCTCGGCGCGGCAGGCACCGACGACTCGCGGCTGGTGAGGGTCAACTGCACCCGTCTCCACTCGCGCGCCCCGAACTGCCCGCAGGCCAGCACGAGGTGACGGCACTCGACATCAACGGCGCCTACGTAGTCGGTCCGGTTCGCTCCCGTGTGGTTGCCGCTGGCCAGAAGCGTGGCCCCCAGGTCAGGGAGGTGGCCGTTTCTTCAGCATCTGCGAACTTTGCTCGAGATCTGGGCTGGCGGGGTTTCACGCCGGCGACGTGAAGGATCCGATGTGCTGGGGGCGGTCGTGACGGCAGTGCCTGGGCTACCCGCTGCGTGCCAGCAAGGGTGGGGGCCACGCCGTTTCGGCCCCGCGGCATCCGTAACGCCCGCTCGGTCCGGTAGACGACCGATCTCCCGCCGGGGACGACTCCTTGCCGGACGCGGAGCAGCGGAGTTGGGGGTCTCGCTCCTGTTATCGCCGGCAGGAGCGAGACCTCCGGGTGGGCGCCTCGGGCGGGGGTTCTCGGCGCGCACTACACCGTTCAACGACATCAGCGGCTCCTGGATGCGAAGCCTCGTCGTGCTGCGTGTCGCGTAGGGCGCCAGCGCAGAGTGGGACCGGCGGTAGCGAGCGGCACTGTCATGATCAGCGACTCCACGTGTCCCGGGCTCTGGCTGCTCACAGCGGGCGGGCGCTGTGGCTCAGCAGCCAGTGCCCGGATCATCCGATTCCGTGGCATGCCCTTGTCTCTTCGCGAGAGGATGCCGCAGCCTGTCCCATCCCATGGAGGAGCGCGACACCGGTGGATATGCGGGAAGCGGCTCGAGCCCGCCTGACCCAGAACTTGACTGACAGGACGCGGGCGCTGGGAGATCACCTCCAACACGGCGAGACACCCGTGGGGAGCAGCGCCGGCGACCTCGTTCTGCAGGAGCCCATGCCTCCAAAGTCCTGGTCGACGGATCAGATCAAGGCGTACTTCCCGGAGCCGGAAGGGGATTTCACTCTCACCGATCGGACGCTGTACTACCGGGACCCGCGTGGCGAGGTCTACACGTTGTCTCTGGCTTCGATTGCCGGATGGAGGCAGCGACGATCCGAGAGGCATGAATATCTGCCTCCACGCCTGCAGCGCCGGATCCTGGAGATCGAGGTCACAACGTCCGACGGCCGGCGGTATCTGATGGAGTCGGGAAAGATCTTCGCCCGGCAGATCCGCCGGACGGGCAGGATCCGTCGTCGCCGGTGGTGACGCCGTACACGCATGCTGCCGCAGCCAGGAGAGGAGGGTCGGTCCCTGCCGGGTTCGGTGGCGGAACCGGACCACCACGGTGTTACTAGGCGGAGCAACAGACCCCGGCCGTACCGGGCCCCGCGCGGGTGTCCGGGCTTACGGCCCCGCCGAGTTGCTCCTCGTCGTGTCCCCCTTGATGGAGGAGTGTTGGATCCAGGGGCTGGCACCAGCGATGAGGCCGCTGATGCTGACACTTCAGGTAAGCAGGGAGGCAGGGGACGTTCGGCGGGGATGCGTAGCCCATGGCAGCGCGGGCGCAGATGCCAGGACAACGGATTCGGTCCGGCGCGGTCGTCGCTGGTCACAGCGCTGGTCCCGCAGGTCAGTGATGTGGTCGGTTCTTCGGCATCTGTGAACTTCCCTCGAGATCCGCGCGGGCAGGGTTCCACGCTGGATGGATGAGTGCTGATCTGCAGGCGGGCGGAACCTCGTGGGTGGATGAGTTCGTGCTGGCCTTGGCGGCGCGGGGGGTGACGGACCGGTGGATCCTCCAGCAGCTGGCGTGGGTCGAGTAGTTGCTGGCCTTCGCCGCTCGCCCGGTGTGGGAGGTCCAGCCTGCCGACGTCGACGGGTGGCTGGTGGCGGCGCGGAAGCGGGGGACGGGACCGCAGACTCGGGGACAGATGGCGCAGGCGGTGTACCGGTTCTACGCGTTCGTCGAGACCCGCTACGGCGCGTGGGTGCTTGAGGCGATGGGCCGGCCGGTGGTGTGCCCGGTCGACGAGTTCAACCGGCCCCGGCGCCTGGCCCGGGTCGGGGTGCGTATCCCGCCCTCGGCGCAGGAGGTCGATTCCCTGTTCACCGCCTGGCGTTTCCACCTGCCCGGCCTGCGGGGGACAGCGTTCCTGTCGGCGGCGCGGGACTACGTGGCGGCGTCGTTGTGGCGGCGCCTGGGCCTGCGCATCAACGAGACGGTCCAGTTGCGGGTGGGGGACTGGTATCCGGGCTCGGGCATCTACGGGGTCCTGCACGTGCGGTGCGGGAAGGGAGCCAGGGGCAGCGGACCGCGCGAGCGGCTGGTGCCCGCCATCGACGGGACGGACCGGCTGCTCGCGTGGTGGCTGACCGAAGTGCGCCCGCAGTTCGGTGACGAGCCGGCCGGCGGGCAGGCTGTACTGCTGCCCAGCCGCCAGCACACGCTGCAAGGTGGACGGCGCCCGGCATGCGCCGAGACCCTGCGCGACGGACTGGCCCAGACCGTCGCACAGTGGCTGCCGGACTGGACGGGACGGCTGACACCGCACCCGCTCCGACACTTCTGCGCCTCCCACCTCTACGCGCGCGGGGTTGGCCTGGAAGTGGTGGGGGCGTTGCTGGGCCACCGGTGGCTGTCGACGACCGCCCAGTACGTGCACGTGCCCGCCGAGCGGATCGAGCGGTGCTGGCAGCAGGCCAACGATCGCCTCACCGGACGCCTGCTGGGCCCCGGCCCCTAGGACAACCGATGGCGGTGGCGGGACGGGAAGCGGCGCAGGCCCACGCCTTACCCATCGAGCCCGACGTCCTGTGCGCCTCGTCCGTTTTACCTGTGCTTTGGCTGTTTTTATTGCCGCTGACCAGCGGGGATGCGTGGTGTACACGTACGATACGTAGCCTCTGGATGAATCGCTAGTCGTCGATGTCGTCGAAAATGCTTCGGTGGTAGATGGCACCAGGATTCGCTTGATTCGTGGGAATGTGGTCGGCAGACGGGGTATTGGGTCGAGGCTTGCTCTCTTGCTCTTCGTCGGCCTCCGATTTTTCATCTTCGATGAGTTCTTCCATTTCTGCGAGTAGCCTGCTGAACTCCTCGGCGATTTCTGGTTGGTTCGCGAGTGAGTCGCGATAAGTCTCCAAACTCTCGCGAAGTGGCGCGTAGTACTCTTCTGGGGTTATTTCTCTGTTTCCGTAGCGATTGATTCTCCAGTCCCACAGTAGGGTGGAGGTCGGTGAGAGTAATTCTTTCCTGACTTCTTTCAAAATACCCTCCCTCTCTTCTTGGGAAAGGATAATATTCCAATGTGGCGTATCTACCCAGCCTGCGTCAGGGACCGATACGGCGTACTCGGTTAGGGTCTGAACTATTTCTTCGTGCTCGTCTTCGCTGATGAGGTCTGCCTGGTGTAGGCGCGCCAGCACTTCAGGTTTGCGGTCGGATCCCAGGTATATCCCGAAGTTCATCATGTTGGGAACGAAGCTCGGATCCGTCTCGGTGTACTGCTTGAGGAATGCATCGGAGCATCGGGTGGTGAAGAAATTGCACCAAAGGAAATCTTCCCAGTGGTCCTTTCTTTTTCTGGGTTCGAGTTCCTGAAGTCGCTTGGCGACGAAGTGGTGAAGCGTTGGAGGGACTTTAACGAGAGTTCCGCGCTGCTTTTCACTCCCGCAATCAAGTTTGGTGAGCATTTCTTCTAATGGTAGCCCGGAGAGGAAGATGCCGAGGAGGTTGGGGTTGGCGGCCAAGAGTTCGGCGAATCCCTCTTGGAGGGTGGGGTGACGGAATGACCACCCTGTTGTGGTCTCATTTCCCGGAGAGGATGAGAATCGTAGGAAGGTTCCGGTGAGGGCGTTGAGTGCGCGGTCGATTCCTGCGGGGGAGCTGCCGAGGCGGATGATGACGTCCTGTTGTGCGGCGTCGAGGGCGAGCGGGGCAGGCAGGAATTCCCCTGACTGGTAGGTCAGTGCGAGGGCGGCCTTTTCGTCTGGTCCGAGCTCCGTGTAGAGGTCGCGCAGGAACGCTGTGGGGCGGCGCATGAAGTCGGTGATGCCGTGTTTGCTCGGTTTCAGGTGGCGGGTGAAGGCTTGCCGGCCTAGGCGTCGAGCTACTTCGGGGTGGAACGGGTTCTGTGCGGCCGCCTCTTCCAGATGGGGCTTCATCTTGCCGCGTACTTCTGTGGGCTGGTCACCGAGGCTGATGTGGTTGTAGAGGATCTGTCGGCGTTCCTCAAGGGGCAGTTGGGCGACGTCGACAACTACTTGCTGTTCGTGTAGCAGGGGGTAGGCGTATTCCTTCAGGTGCGGGCGTGCATCGCGGTAGATGTAGTCGCGTGAGGTGAGAACGATTTTGGCTCCGCCGTGGACTGCGGTCATGATCTGGCGCATGTGACGAGCCCAGCTATCGGTGAGCTGCGGTTCGTGGCGGACAGCGCCGAAGGCGTCGTCGATCCAGAAGAACTGGTTGGGCTCGTTGGGGTTCCAGTGGCGTACGAGTTCGGTGGCGTCGTGGGGGTTGACGGTGAGGCAGCCCCAGGCGTCGAGGGCTGTCATGGCCAGGGTGGCTGCGATGACGGATTTGCCGACAGCGGGTTCGCCGAGCAGGAGGACGAAGCCGTGTTGTTGGACTGCCTGTGCGGCGCGTCGGTAGGCGTCCGTGACAACGAAGGTAGCCAGTTCCTCTCGCAGGTAGGAGAGCAGGTACTGGGCTTGGGTGTAGGCACGTTCGTCGAGGATCTGGGAGAGGTCGCCGAGTCCGTAGACGCGGGGGACGAAGGTCCGCAGGCGCTGGCGGCTGGCTATGGTGTCGCAGATCCACTGCCCGTCGAGAATCAGCGGGTACCTGACGCCGGCATCGAGCAGCCGCTGTCGGATGGTGGCTCCCGAGGTTCCGCTGACTCGTGCGTTGGTGAGCAGGACGTAACTGCCGCACAGACCCTGGTCCACCAGCGCCTGAGCCTTGGTGAATTCGTCGCTGAGTTCCGAGGGTGTGAGGGTGGTGTCGGCTTTCTTGGTGTGCTTGCACTGCAGGACAAAGGGGCCGTCGGGGATGTCCTGGACGCCGATTGGGTCCGGTGGCTGTTGCCAGGTGCCGTAGAAGGCGCCGTCGCGTCCGCCGTCGTTGGAGTCGGCGAAGGTGTGCACGGACTGTGCCCAAACTTCGCGGAGTACGGCTGCGCACAGGTCCTGGAACGCGCGCCAGCCCAGAGTGTGCAGGGCGAAGTCGGGGGAGCCGGGTGCCGCGACGGTGCCTTTGCGGGGGCGATCGGTCACTGTGCCTCGTTCTTTGCGGGGCCGTTGTAGGGGAAGTGGACGGGGCGTTTGAGGGCGTTGCCGTGGGTCCAAGGCAGGGCACCGTCGTGCTGGAGGCGGCCGACGACAATGCCGGGGGCGATGCCGGCCTGCCGAGCGAAGGCTTCGATGTTGCCGAAGGGCATGGGCCTGCGGGTGAGGCGGCGGTAGGCGGCATGGTGCTCGGGTGGGATGAGGGTTTGGGCCGCGAAGGCATCGGCTTCTCCTTCGCTGCGGTCGCCTTCGGGTGTGCGTTCGTCGGCGCGGTCGGTGTTGTCGAGGAAGGTCAGTCTCTTGCCGTGCAGGAGGGTGTGGCCGATCTCGTGGAAGACGGTGAACCAGAAGTGGTCGTCTTTTTTGAACCGGTCGCTGAGGGCGATTCCGACCTTGTCGGGGGTGAGCCAGCGGGTGACGCCGGAGACGCTGGTCAGGGGAGGGGCGGGGAGGAAGACGACGGCTACGCCGGCCTCGGCGCATAGCTGGGTGATGCGGTCGGGCCAGGCTGCCGGGTCTTCCAGGGTGAGGGCACGCAGGCGGGGCAACAGGGCGGTGAGGGCGGCACGGTCGAACGGCTGGCAGGGCAGGGCGCGGGCCTCAAGTTCTGCCTGCCGCAGCCATACCGCGGTGGCGTAGTCGTCGGTCTTCAAGACGGTGGAGCGGCGGAAGGCAGTGCGGTAGCTGCGCCAGAGGTCTTCTGCGACGCCTGGGTCGGCGACGCCGAAGAACGCCAGCAGACGCTGGAGGTTGTCTGCGCTCCTGTCCTTGTTCGGCAGGATGCTGCGCCTGGCGAGGTCGGTCAGTGAGAAGTTGTCGAGCCAGTCGATGCGCTTGCTGAGCTGCTGGAGCTCCTGCTGGCGGGTGACGTGGGTGCGCCAGGCGGCTTCCAGTTGGTTCCACATGGAGGCCGGGATGCCGGTCGTGCGCTCGAGGAGGAGCGCGGTCTCGGGGGTGAGGACCGCGGTGCCTTGGACGATCTGGTTGATGTGCTTGGTGGACAGGCCGGTACGCCGGGCGAGGTCGGCCTGCGGGATGCCGAGTGCGTCCAGTTGTTCCTTGAGGGTCTCGCCGGGCGGCTGGGCGGAGTCGGGCGAGTACACGAAGTGCGGGGCGCGAGGCGGGGTCACGGGTAGTGCCTCTCTGAGGTCGGGGAGGCGGGGGTGGCGTCATCGCGTGATGGCGATCGCGGTGACGATCAAGGCGCGTACGGAGTGTTCATCAAGGGTGCCGTCACGGTGGGCGGCGGGCGGGTCGTCGCGGGGGCGTACGACGAGGTGGCCGTGGTCTCCGAGCGAGACGATCCGGCTGACACCGCTGTCGGCCGGATAAGGCCGTAGCTGGGCTGCGGCGAGGCGATGCAGGTCGGCCAGGTGGCTGGCGGCAGCCATCTGGCCGAGGCGTCTGTGGAGCGTGACAGCGGCTTCCGGCCCGAAGTAGGCCCGGCGGGCCGCGTCGCTGTTGCAGACGCGTGCGAACTCCGCGTCGTCGAAGGCGATGTCCACCGGCAACCCCAGAACCTCTTGCGTATACCTGTCGCTTCCATGCTACTCTCTCGATCAAGAAAAGTTTCATTGGTCTGCTGGGTGCATGAAACCCATCTCACGATGTGGCATCTGTGCAGGTCAGATTGATTCGCCCTTGAAGGAGGAACGTCATGCCCGGTAAGTCCAGTACGGCGAGTGGGTCCGCAGGGAAGCGTGGGCGGAGGGCGGTCACGGGTCGGTTCGTGAAGCAGTCGACGGTGCGTAGGCACCCGTCGACGACGGTGAACGAGCGCGCATCGCGAGGCTCGAAGAAGGGCAAGTAGGCGGGCTTCGGGCCCGCCTTTCGCGTATCCCAGCCCGCTGCGGTGGGCCGGAGGAAGGGGAGGTGGTCGTCATGACGACGGCAGACATCCAGCACAAGGAGACCAGCGGCAAGACGGTAACCATCACCGTGGACGGCGAGCCGGTCGAGGTGCCGAAGCACACGACGCCGAACGCGGTCCTGGGCCTGGCCGGTATCGAGGTGGCCACGCATTACCTGGTCCGGATCACCGGGCGCCACCAGCACTCGTTCGCTGGCCGCGGGGAGGAGGAGATCACCGTGCACGAGCGGGAGACGTTCGTGTCGGTCTCCACCGGCCCGACCCCGACCGCATGACCTCGGTGATGCCGGAGGCGGGGCCCGCGGGCATGCTCGCGGGCTTCCGCCGCGCCGGTTACACGGTGGAGCAGAGCGGCAACTTCGCCATCTTCGACTACCTCGTCGAGGTCGGCCCGCAGGCCGGGACGACGGTACGCATCGGGCTGGAACTGGTGCCGGACTGGCCGCTGTCGGCCCCGCACGGCCCGCACATCAGCCCCCGCCTGGGCCACCCGCACGGCGCGGTGCACGACTCCGGCCTGGGGCACGAGTGGGAGCAATGGAGCCGGCCGCCCGCAGACTGGGCGCAGGACCGCACGGTCCGCGGCTATCTGCGGCACCTGCGCACCCTGTTCGCGCAGCTGGAGAACGGATGCTCCGCGTGATCACCCGCTTCTCGGTCGCGATGACCAGCGACACCGCCCAGCACCTGACCGATCACCTGCGCCGTGCGGACGGGCAGGAGGACTGCACTTTCGTGCTGTGGCGTCCGAGTACCGGGGCCAGCCGCACCACCGCGCTGCTCACCGAGGTGGTGCTGCCGCAGGACGGTGAGCGGATCGTGCACGGCACGGTCGACTTCACCAGCGCCTACTTCCTGCGCGCAGCCGCCCTCGCAGCCGAGCACGGCTGCGGGCTCGGCTTCATCCACGCCCACCCCAAAGGCCGCGGGTGGCAGGGTCTGAACACCATCGATCACCAGGCCGAGGCGTCCTTCGCCGCACAGACCCAGGTGATCACCGGCCGCCCGTTGGTCGGTCTGACCTTCGCTGGAGCGGATGCCGGATTCGGTGCCCGCATCTGGCAGCAGCAGGCCCCCCGCCGCTACGCCCCCACCGAGGCGGAGAGCGTCCGCGTGGTCGGCGGCCGCCTGACGGTCACCTTCAACAACCGCCTCCTTCCCGTGCCGCCGGCCACGAACTGGCAGCTGCGTACCGTCTCCGCCTGGGGCCAGACAGCCCAGGACGACCTGGCCCGTCTGCACGTCGGTGTCGTCGGATGCGGCTCGGTCGGCATGCTCGTCGTCGAGGCCCTGGCCCGCACTGGCATCCAGAACCTGAGCCTGTTCGACTTCGACACCGTCGAAGAGGTCAATCTCGACCGGCTCCTTAACGCCACCATCCGTGACGTGCGGCTGCACCGGGCCAAGGCCCGCCTCGCCGCCCGTGGCGCCCACCGTGCGGCCACCGCCACGAACTTTCGTGCGGCGCCGTACGAGCTGAGCGTGGTCGAGCCGGCCGGGTTCGCTGCCGTGGCCGACTGCGACGTGATCTTCTCCTGCGTCGACAGGCCCTGGCCCCGCGCCGTCCTCAACCTCCTCGCCTACGCCCACCTCATCCCCGTCGCCGACGGCGGCGTCGCGGTTGACGCCCGCGGCGGACGTCTGCGCGGCGCCGAATGGCGCGCCCACATCGCCGCCCCCGGCCGAGCCTGCCTGGAGTGCCTGGGCCAGTACGATCCCGCCCACGTCCAAGCCGAACGTGACGGCTCTCTCGACGACCCCGCCTACATCACCGGCCTGCCCGCCGACCATCCGCTGCGCCGCAAGGAGAACGTCTTCGTCTTCTCCAACAGCGCCGCGGCTGCGCAGCTGAACCAGTTCGTCACCATGACGACCGCGCCGGGCGGGATCGCCGACACTGGCGCACACCTCTACCACCTGACCACCGCCACCCTCGATCATCGCGAGGACGGCTGCGATACCGGCTGCCCCTACGAGGGCATGCTGCGGACGCTCGGCGACGATGCCCCCGTCACCGTCACTGGACGGCACCCGGCCGCTGAACAGGCCCGCGATGCCCGTGCCCGTGCAGTACACCGCTGGCCGCTCCGCGCCCGTCGCGCCGTCGATGACCTCCTGCACCGACTCCGATGAAAACCGAGATCCGCAGCAACGTGACATCGGCAGCTGGTAGTTCGCGGCCGGCGGTCACCGTACGACGGGAGTGCCGATGAACGCGGCAGAGCGCCTCGCCCAGAAGATCGAAACGCTGAGCAAGATGTTCACGGATGCCGAACCCGCGTCTTTGCGTACCGGCTATCTGGCCGATCCCTCGGCCGGGCGGCCAGTGCTGCAGGGATCCACCGCGACGGCTCTCGTGCCCCGGTGGAACGAGCACTCCAGTGGGCTGCTGGTGCCCGCCACCGTCCAGCCGCCCGCGCCGATCGACCTGGGAGCGGCGTATCTCACCCCCGATGAGATCTTCGGGTTCGAACTGCCTGCCGACTACGCCGTGCGTCAGCTGGAGCGCCTTCCTGTTGAAGGCGTCATACGGTTCTGCGCTCAGGTGCTCAACGCCCTGGCGCTGCCCGGCGGTTCCGTGGAGGCCATCGAGGCACACTTCGCCAGCCAGTGGCTGGACGAGCCGGTCCGCAGCCGCGTCCGGAACCTGCTCCGGGACGAGAGCCGCAGGCTGCTCGTGCCCCAGGCCTTCATGCTGCTGGCCCGCATGGCCCTGGAGGTATCCCCGGACACCGTGCCGGACGATCTTTCCGACGGGGACATCGTGCGTGCTCTGTTCAGCCTCACTCAGACCATGGGCCGCCACCCTGATGCCGGCCCGAGCGTCATTACGGACCGGCCCGGAACACTGGGCCGCGAACTCATCGCCAACCAGCACTTCCACCGCAGTTGGTCCGTCCCCGGAGTCCTCGCCCGCTACGCACGGCGGTGGCTGCAACTGCCCGCCGAACACCACGGCGAGCCGGGAATCGTCGACCTCAGCCAGACCTACCAGGACTGCACCGGAGCCCGCCTGGAGGACCTGGCAGCCGTCGCCGGCTATCTGTGGCTGCGCACCACGATGGGGCCGTTCGTCATCGAGCCGAGTGAACTGGCCAGCCTGGCCATGCCCGCGGAGCGCGTCGAGGCAGTCCTGGCGCTAATCACCAACGACCTGCCGGGCATGCGGGAGGCCGTACGCAGGGGACTCCCCGACAAGCGCACCCAATGGTCCTTCGACCCCTTCCAGCAGTGGCCCGTGATCCGCCTGCCCGAGGCCCGGCTTCTGATCCTCGATCCCCGCAACCTGATCAGCCGGGCTTTTGGATGGCTGCCGATCTGGGACATCGAGTTCCCGCCGCCGGGGCGCACCAAGCCCACCGGCCACCGCAAGACGGCCGCCCGGGCCAAGCAGACCCTGCGCCACTGCAGCGAGATCTACGTCAGCGAGGTCCTGCACGCGATCACCCGCGACGAAGGCACCACCCGGCGGGTCTACGACGACGCCGAACTCAAGGCCGCCTACACCGCCCAGAGCCAGCGCATAGCCGACGCCGCGATCGACTATCCCGGCACCTGGATCGTCATCGAGGTCACCACCACCCAGCTGCGCAGCGAAGCCCGCACCGCCGTACCAGGCGAATCACAGATCCAAGACATTGACAAACTCGTCGACGAACTCGACCAGATCGACGCGACCATTACCGCGCTGCGCGGCGACGAGGCTGCTCTCACCGGCGCTCCTGCTGCCAGCGACCGGCGCTTCCTGCCGTTGCTCGTGCTGCCGGAGGGCTTCCCCGTCAACCCCATCACTCTGACCGTGATCCGTGAACGCGCCCGGAATAGGGGGCTGTTCACGAGGCAGGACACGGACCCGGTGGAGATCGTCGACATCGAAGAACTGGAAATGATCGAGGCCTTGCAGGAAGCCTCCGGCCCCAGCCTCCTCGACATCCTGCGCAGCAAGCAGTCCGGCAGCCTGCGCAACGCCGCCGTACGTGACCACATCCTGCACGTCCTGCGAGTACATCCCGACGCACCAGCCCGACACGGTGGGCTGCTGGATAGTGCCCTCAAGCCACTCATCAACGCCCTGCCCCAGCCTCACCTGAGTTCCCCCGCCAGCTGATGGGCGACGGTGCCCTGTGCGCCCCACCGACCGGCTTGCCGCATGCTCGGTCCGGCCCTTCTGACGCCGCTCACCCGCTTACGATTTCGACGAGGGATGGAGTTGTCATGACTGTTTCCACCGCAGCGTCCAGTGTTTTTGGTGGAGGGCCGTCGCCGTTGGGGCGGCGGTTGTGTGCCCTGCTGAGTACCGAGCGTGTCGTTGGTGATCTGCGGCGCTACTTCGGTATCGGTCTGCCGCCCGGCGGGGTGGCGTTCACCGGCAGTCGGTTCGAGCATTTGGCCGGTGGGGGAGACCGGTTGGAGGTCGCCGACCGGATCACGGCGGAGGACCTGGTCGCGGTGCAGACCTTGTCGGTCACCGTCCCTGCGTCTGTCGCGCTGGATATCTTGGAGGGCCCACTCGGCGTGCGGCTGTCCGGTCTGCTGCACGCCATCCCCAGGGACATCGACATGGTCGACGCCGATGCGGACATCGTGGCCGACGGCTCGCCGGCGGACCAGGCCTGGCATCTCCTGCGCGACCAGCCCGATGTCGGATGGGTGATCGCGGGCAAGCTCCTGGCCCGCAAGCGCCCGCGGCTGCTCCCGGTCTATGACCGCGTCGTCCGCTGTGCCGTCGGCCGACCGCCGTCATTCTGGCTCGCCCTCCATGCCGCGCTGCGCGAGGACGACAGCGCTGTGCACCGCCAGCTGCTCGATCTGCGCCGGATCGCGAGGGTTCCAGAGACGGTGAGTGCGCTGCGGGTGTGCGACGTGGTTGTGTGGATGGGGCACCGGGCCGAGGGGCATGCCTGCCCTCGCTGATTTCGGCAGCGACGTTCGCTGATGGCACGCCCCGAAGATGGGTTCCTCAGCTATGACCGTTTTTCGTGCCGACCCGGTGTTGGCATTCCTTCAGTGGCCGGACGCTGTCCGGGAGCAGTTGATCTTCGACCAGGGCAGCAGAGCTGCCCTGGTGTAGGAGGACGGCAGCATCGATCCGTAGGGCATCATGTGGCGGCTCGGGAAGGTGCAACCGCGGATTTCAGCGGGATGTCGACGATGCCGGCACCCTTGGGCTCTTGCCGACGTCCTGGCGCTGCCCCGAGGACCGCGCGACCCGCTATGAGCTACTGGGAGAGTCGTCGCCCGCTCCCGAAGTCCGCCACCGGCGGGCGTCGTTCCGGCTGCACGTCATCCTTGACGCCGCCGCCCGCGCGGCCGGCGCGCCCGTGGAGGTCCTCCGAGGCCCTCAACGTCGTCTGCCGTCCGGCCTGGCCGTGCCCGATCATCTTGGACGACCTGCGGGGTCCGTGAGCTCAGTGCTGCCTGACACCCGAGAGGCGGTGGGGCCGGGCAGACAGACCAGCGGCTCGGGCGCTGGCGCTGGAGCGACTCCGATCTCAGCGTGTCCATGAAGGCGGTTACAGCCGTCGCGCACGGCGCGGTAGGGCCGTTACGGGGTGCTCCCCCCTGCGGCGCGGCGGGCGGCCTTGACGCTGCGGGCGGTCGGCGCGATGAAGGCGTGCATCAGCTGCAGGGCGCCGTCGCATTGCGCGCCGACGGCCGCCAGGTCGCGGTGTCGGCGGCCGCGGCTGCCCTTGCCGGAGGGGTCGACGAGGTCGAGTTCGTGGACGACCTCGTGGCGGGCGTCGAAGAACGACTGGTGACCGTCGAGTATCGAGCCGTCCAGTGCGGCGTCCTTCTTCAAGCCGAGGGCGTTGCGGCAGCGGGTCAGGTCCTTGGCGCCCTGGATGCTGGAGCCGGTCAGGTCTTCGACGTAGAGGTCGACCAGGGCCGAGCGCGGGTCGATGTCGGTGATGGCGTCCTTGGTGGCCTTGGTCAGGGGGCCGTTGAGGCGGTTGTTTATGAAGTGCTCGACGAAGGCGCCGTGAGCGCCGCCCGGCGTGGCCAGCAGGGGGGGCAGGGAGTCGCGCAGGAGGGTGCGCAGGCAGGCGTCAACGCCTGCTGCGGTGAAGACGATCGCGGCGCGAGCCTGGTCGCGGTGCGTCTCGGAGATGGCGCCGCGCATGTCGTCCTGGCCGGCGCGCAGCTCGTTGAGCGTGGTGAACAGCCCGGCCACGGACTTGTGGGTGGCTGTCAGGCGTGCCCAGCTGCGCTCGACTTCCTGCGGGCAGCCCTGCGGTTTGCGGGGCAGGGGGGTCAGTTCGACGAGGGTCAACTTCGACAACGTCTTCTCCTTGCTGTTCTCCCGCGTGGTGCCCGCGGCCTCTCTCACGTCGAAGTATCCGGCCCGGTACTTCCGAGGGTGCGGCCAGGGCGTCACAGGCACCGAAGCCGTCCTTCGTGATGGCTGGACACCGGGGCCCGGAGGGTGGGATGTATAGCGCTCGCTTGTCTCCGACCGGGAGCCCACCACCCAAAACCCCCTACCTCTTCATCCACTTCCGCAACGCCCACACCACCGCCCACGTCGGCCACCGCTGGGTCAACCTGCACCTGGGCCCCCACCTCACCACTCGAACTCTTCGGCCTCAGAACCCGCGCCGCCCAGCGCTACACCACCACCCTCGAATACCGCAGCCTCCGAACCAGGTAGCCCGGCATGCCGGTTCCACCGCAGCCGTGATCCGTGGGCCGGCCGTGGCCGTGCTGCCGGCACCGGAAGCGGACTGCCCGTGAGGCGGGGAGTAGCAGCCGATACCGGCCCGGACGACGGCATGTGGAGCACCGTCTATCGCCTGGATGGGCTTACGACTGCGCCGGGTAGCCGGTGACCGGCCACCCGGCGCAGGTGGCAGACGAACTCGACCGCCTGAAAGAAAGTAAGAACCGGCACACCACGTGGCGCGCCGGACTCAGCCTCGCGGTGCTCGACACCAGGCTTCCGGAGAACTCCGACCTGCCAACACGGCTTCGGACACGGATGATCCGCCGAGAGGCGCTGTCACCGTCGAGGTGCTCTTCGACCCCATCGGCCACATCCGCCTGCCCGATGAGGACGACGAGATCATCGACCGGGCGATCGTCGCCCAGTCCCTGGCCGGCAAGCCCGTGACCCTGGTGACGTACGACACCGGCCAGTCGATGCGTGCTTGGGCCCTCGACCTCCCAGTCCAGAAGCTCCGGACCGATGCGGGAACAGGTGAAGAGCCGGCGCGCGGGTAGCGATCAGTCCGTCCGTACGGGCTACCGGATCCGGCAATTCCAGCCCACACCGGGGCCTGCCCAGGGCTTGGCTTGCCGCGAGAGCTACGAGCTTTCCGCTGCCTGGCAGTCGGGCAGGGCATTCCCCCACGGGTGACCTGGCGGCAAGCCGACGCGGGGGTCGTCCACCCACGCTCTCCAGGCACGCGGCAGCCGAACCGAACACTGCGACGTCGGCTGCTCCAGTAGGTCCCACGCGTCGCGGTAGCCCTCCCATGTCGGCGCGTACACGCGGGCCTGATCGAAACCGGTGTTCCTCTTGCCGGGCGGGACACCCGGCTCGGTCAGCCAGGCCTGGTGCTCCATCCACGCCGCGGCCCACACATGGTCGCGCGGGACGACGTACGAGGCCGGTGCCTGCCCAGGCGTCGGGTCCAGAGCGACGAACACGAACCACTCGCGGTCGCTCAGGGACGGCAACTGCGTCTTGGTCCCGCAGCGCCAGTTCGGCCGCTGCATAGGGCTTGCCGTCTTGACCTGTACCTCGATCATGCGACGGGTGCCATCGGCTCGGACGGCGAGAATGTCGGTGCGCTCCAGCCCGTCGCGGGTGAGCGCGGCACCCCATCCGGCGCTTGCGAGCACCGAGCAGACCCAGTGCTCGCCAGCGCTCTTAGTCATCTTCGTGTCCACGACAGAGAGTGTGCGCGATGGCCACGACGCTTCGCGAGCGACGTGGGGTTCCCTCTCCACGGCGCATCAGAGGCGCACGCTCGTGAGGAGCCACGTTCCCCCAGGTCAACCCCCCCCTTCATGCAGGCTGGCGTAGCCGTGCTCCACGACGTCCGCATGAAGCGGTCGGTGAAGGGTTTCCGATGCTGTGGGCGGCCCGGCCTCGAGGCACGCACCAACGTCTTCTGCCGTGGCGGGGCGTGAGGTTCAGCTGCGGGTGTCCTTGAAGCGCACGGCCGGTACCCAACCTTCTGCACCAGTGCAGCGGCGGACCACGCCGCGGGTCTCAAGGGCGTCCCGGCTCGCGAGGGGTGGAGTCGGTTCCGGACCGCCGCTCCCAACGTGCCCCCAGTCATCATGAACGGCCCCAGCTACCGCCCCAACAAACGGCCCAAGAACCGCGCTGACAAGCCCGCCAAAACGCTCACCTGACACCGGCCGGTCAGAATCCGGCGTCGGCAGGACGCTGATGTCCGCACGACGCCGGGTTGCCGCTCTTGTCGAAGACCTCAGCGTCACTGCCCGAATTCACCCACACAGTAATGCCCTGATCATGAAAGACGACGTTGAACGGCGACTCTTCGGGCCCCGTCTCGGTCACGACGGTGAACTCCTCGCCCGGACGCATCCAGTGATCAGTTCCCCAGGGCTCCACCCAGAGGCAGAGCAGGCTGTCTGTCCCGTTGCTCACGCTCGTCTTCGACACGCACGCACTCTAACGAGCACCGCCGACGGCCTGAGATGCCTGGCGACAACCGGGAGCCTGGGGAATTACGTGAACTTCTGCCTGGGGAATTACGGCTCTGGCGACGATCACGTGACGTGGTCAAGGTGTCAGCAGTATTCGTAATCTGAGAAGGTCGAAGTTCGCTCGCCCATAGCACTGGCGTTTGAGGGCCTTGATGCGTGTCACGGCGCCCTCGACTGCACCTGAGTTGTGTTCCAGGGTCAGTCCGTTGATGACGGCGTCCAGGTCTCGGCGTAAGCCGGTGGCGAGCGTCTTCAGTGCCGGGAGGTCGTCGGCGTCCACGGTGTCCAGCCAGGCCGGAAGATCGGCGCCATGTCGCTGCGTCATGATGGCGGCGAATGTGCGGATGTGGTTGTGCAAGCGTTCGAGATGCTCGCAACTGGATACGGCGGTCTTCAGCCCGAGCGCGTCGTCCTGGTCGAGGTGGTCGGGGTGGGTGAGCATCCAGCGGCTGACCTGGCGTGGTTTGGGGATCGCCGGGGTGGTCGGCGCGGACTTTCCGGGTCCGCGTTTGCGTCCGTCGCCGTGCGGACGCAGCGGCCGTAGGTATCGGCGGACGATCTGGACGCTGCCGGTGAAGCCCAGGACGCGGAGTTCGGCGGTGATGTCCTGGGCATTGGTGACTCCGTCGTTCCAGCACTGGTTGACCACGTCGCGCCACGGGTCCAGTCGACTGGCCCGGTTCTCGGCCTTGGCCAGCAGTTCCTCGACGGTGGCGGCATCGGCGAAGCGGCGCACGGTCTGGATGTCGAGGTTCAGCTCGCGGCCGACCGCAGCTCGGGACAAGCCGCGGGCAAGGCATTCCTGCACGTCGGCGTGGCGTTGTCGGGTTCGGGCGGCCAGCGGGTGGTAGTCCCGGCTCGGCGGGCCGGGGATCTCTGGCGGGGGCGCGTGCTCCTCGGGTTGGACCTCGGCCTCGGCGCGAACTGCCTGACGTAGGCAGCCGTGGTGTGTCACGACCGTCTTCTGCGCCGCTTCGCAGAGGTTCTTCCACAGGTGAAAGCGGTCCGCGACCTGCAGAGCGTCCGGCGCGCCGGCCCGGACGCCCTCGGCGTAGGCGCCGCCGCGGTCTCGGCACACGATCTTGACGCCGGGATGTCTGGTCAGCCAATCGGCCAGCGTCTGGGCCTCGCGGTCCGGCAGCACGTCGATCGGCCGGTGCGTTTCCATGTCGATCAAGATGGTGTTGTAGGAGTGACGGCGTCGGATCGCGAAGTCGTCCACGCCGAGCACGGTCACTGACGGGACCTTGGGCGCAGGCTGTTTACGGATCAGTTTGATGAGCAGATCACGGCCGCAGGGCATGGCCAGCTGAGTGGCGAGCCGGGATCCGGCACGGCCGGCCAGCGACAGCGCTATCGACACCAGAGCCTTGGTCAGCGTCGGCGTCCGCCGGGAGAACGGCACGGTGAGGCCCGGGATTTGCTCACTGAACGTTGTCTGGGAGCACGCATCGTTGACGCATTTGAAGCGACGCACCGTCACCACGAGCTTCGCCCCGCGTCCGGCAACCGGCGAGTCCGCCAGCGAACGACGGTAGCGACCGTGGACTCGCGAGGACTTCGATCCGCAGCCGGAACACGCTGCGACCGACGCGGAAGACCGCACGGACAACGTTACTGACACCCCGTCGGACTCCATCCGATCGACGGCAACAGCGTTCAGATGCGGAAACAGGTCCTCAACACACCGCGATAAGCACGCCGGTCATCGTCTCCGATCACACAGGGCCCTGCGTGCCACGACGCGTCGACCTGGGCACGTCACGTGATCGTCGCCAGAGCCGAATTACGCGATCGTCCACAGTGCGTCGCGACGAGCGTGATCGGATGCCCGGCACGCATCGAGGATCGCGTCGAGGACCGAGGGGGACGGAGCCGACGTACCGGCCTCGGCGTTTTGGATAGTGCCGCGAGAGACCGCTGCGGCCGAGGCGAGAGCACGCTGGCTGAGCCGCGCATCTCTGCGCAGCCTGGCCAGGTGTGCAGCGAGCGGGGCATAGGGAGCCTGCGCGGTACGGCGGGGAGAGGGCATGCCGGGCGCCTACCTGCCCACGCCGGAGCGGACGGCAGCCTCGACCAAGACAGCGATCAGGCGGCGCCCGCCGCCGGCGAGGGCAAGCGTGCCTGCACCGGTGGCACCACAGCCGCCAAGCAAAGCAAGGATCTCACCGACCGGCGTCCCCTCGTGAAACAGCAGGGTGCCGAGCATGAGGAACGCGATCAGCAAGATCAGCGCCTGAGTTGGGCCCCAGCGCGCCGGGGCGACAGGGACAGAGTGCGGGCAGGGGCAGGACAGGTGGCTCACGCATGACTCCATCGGGCGGTGGGATCCTGGCAGGCGGCCGGTGACCCCAGAGGTAAGTGGTCGCAAAACGCGCAGCTGATGCGGCAGTTGGCCCTGCCGGAACGCGGGCTGCGCGACACGCACAGCCTTCCACGGCGCTGCCTCCGCCCGCCTAACACCCACAACCCCTATGTCTGCTTTGCTGGTCGCTGGCCCAATAAATGTTCCCCTGCCGGCTACGCAGTTCCGGCCGGCACCCACGCCTCCCGTACCGGCCGCCTACGGGCACCGCCTGCGGTACACGGTAGGAATCTGAGCACGCGAGGGCAGCTCCCCGGCCGATGCTGGCCGGCAGGTGCCCGCACGGCCCACTATTCGTCCCCGCTCGCTTGCCATCGAGGACTGGGTAGTGGACGCTGCGCAGCGGCGACCCCCGCGCTCCGGCGGTGGTGCTGTCCTCCTGAAGGCGACTGGTCGCATGCCCGAACCTCAGGATCCGGCAGATGCGTTGGCCCGCATCTGCCGAGCGCCTGGCCGGCATCTTCGGTGCCGGCCTTCGGTGCATCCGGCGGCCCCGCATGCCAGGGTGCAGGCCCCCCCGGTGGGTGTGAAGCACAGCTCGACCTTGTTCCTCGCCGCCCACTTGCGGATCTTCCAGTTCAGGTGGGCGGAGAGGCTGTCGAGGGTCACGTAGACCGGGCCGCCGTCCGGACGGGCGGCCAGAATCGACCGCAGGGCGGCCCAGGCCTGGTCGATGCCCTTACGACGCCGGTTGACACCCCACAGCTTGTCGTCGCCGACCGAGTAGCAGCCATGGAAGTAGGTGAAGGCCATGGGCGCAGCGGTAAGCGGCCAGCAGCCTGTCGGGCCGGCTTTGTTCGGCCCAGCAGGAGCCAGCGGTGTGGCGGATGCCCAGCGGCCCGAACTCGGCGAAGGCGAATTGCGGTCAGGAGGCTCGTTGACCGCGTACTCGATCCGGGCCAGCTTGGCGTCGAAGGCAGGGCCCGGGGACTCCTTCCAGGTTTTCGTCCTCTGGAAGGCGATTCTCCGGCGGGCTAGTAGGCACCGCAGTGTCTCGCGGCCGATCCGGACCGGCCTAGCGATGTTCCGGCGCAGGTGGCCAGCGAGTTTGCGGACCGACCAGCGGGCGAAGGGCCCGCCCAGCACAGTCGGGCGGGTGGTGGCCGCCTAGATGACGAACTCCTCGTCGTCACTGCTCAGTAGGCGGGGACGACCTCCCGCCCACTGAGGGTTGAGGCTTGCGAGCCCGCTCTCGTTGAATCGGTGGATCACGTCACGGACGGTGTCCTCGTCTGCCTGGACCAGTCGCGATCACCGGGACCGTGCTGCCGCCGGCCGAGGCCAGCAGCATCATCGCCCGCCGGAACCGCACGGAGCTCGTGATGCCCGCCGAACGATCTGCAGGAGTTTCTGCGCCTCCTGCTCCGTCAGCCTCTGGATCCCGGCCGGTGGTGCCATCCCGCCTCCCTGTTGGGTGGAAGCGACGTCGCTTCCAACGAACACGACGAGCAACCCAGTGAACCTATGCGGTCACAGCGCTAGGTAATGCATCTACATGTGCGCGTTTGTCGTAGATGTGGAGGGGGTCAAGTCTAGGTAAATGATCAACGCCACCGAGTATGCCGGATGGCTGGAACTCGTCATCGCTGCACAGCGATCTGTCCGGTTATGGGATCAACGAACCTTACCAAAACAGAATATTTGCTACTTATATTGAAATGCTCCTGTTGGCTGAATGCTCATCTCTGGCTAATCCGGGACCGGATGCTCGCAGTTTCCGCCCTTGACGCACACAAGTAATGCTCAGTTAAAGTCCGATCACTTTTTGTCATAGATGTGACTCCTGGGTGGGGACTCGTGGAGTCGGTAAGGCGGGGGGATGGGTGCGTTCGTGCTGCCTGTTGGCGGCAGAGCTCTTCTTGTAGCGGTTGCGAGCGTGGTCCTGGCGGGTGCGCTACAACCCGCTGCCGTTGCGGCTCCGGACGATAAGACGACGACCGGAGCCGTGGGTGGACGGCAGGCATCCGCGGCAACGCGAACCCTCCAGGGGGCCCAGAAGGCCGCCGAAGAAGGCGACACGAATGTGGAAGTCACCTCGCTTCGCACTGAAGCGGGCGAGGTGTACGCCACACCGGACGGCAACTTCGAGGCTGTCCAGCATCTGCGACCGGTACGCACGCGGGTAGACGGTGAGTGGAAATCGATCGACGACACCCTGTCCAAGCAGTCCGACGGCAGTGTGGCGCCCCGCGCCTCTGCCGTTGGCATCGAGTTCTCCGGCGGCGGAACGAATCCGCTGGTGACGCTCGAACGCACCGGCAAAAGGCTGTCGTTCTCATGGCCGACATCTCTTCCGGCTCCGACGTTGGACGGCGACACGGCCACCTACGCGAATGTGCTTCCGGACATCGACCTCAAGCTACGCGCGTCCACCGACGGCTTTTCGCAGCTGCTCGTCGTGAACAGCGCTGAGGCGGCGAAGAACCCGAAGCTGGCAGAACTGAAGATGGGTGTCGAGTCCCCGGGGCTCGATCTTCAGCGCACCGCGTCCGGCGGGCTCGAGGCCGTGGACGAAGCAGCCGGCGGGGTCGTGTTCCAGGCGGCCCAACCCCTCATGTGGGACTCAGGGCAGGCCGAAGGAACAAAGACGCAGCTGGTACGAGGTCCGCGGACGACAGCCGCAACGGCCGCAGAATCCGCGTCCGATGGCGACGAAGGTCCCGGGGACGGCGCGAACATCGCCCCGATCGGCGTGGAAGTGGCAAGCAGCGGGGCCGAGTTGCGGCTGACCCCGGACAAGGAACTGCTGACGGACCCCGCAACGACCTTCCCGGTCTACATCGATCCGCAGACCCACACTCCCAAGGCGGGGGAGTGGACCATGGTTTCGCGGTACTGGGCCAATACACCTCAGTGGCGCTTCAATGACGCGTCCGACGCCGGCGTTGGGTACTGCGGCTGGGACTACTGCGCCCCGTACGACCTCAAGCGGCTGTTCTACCGGTTCCCGACCGGTTCCTTCGGCGGCAAGTCGATCCTGAAGGCGACGTTCATCGCCCACGAGACGCATTCCGCCTCCTGCGACGCACGATCGGTGCAGCTGTGGCGGACGAAGGGCATCACCTCGTCGACGACGTGGAACGACCAGTTGGCCAGCGGTTTTTGGATCGACAACATCGACTCACGGTCGGTGGCCAAGGGTGCTTCCGGCTGCCCTGCCGGTGACGTGGAGTTCGATGCCACGGCGGGGGTGAAGTACGCAGCGTCGCACGACTCCTCCTATACGACGTTCGGACTTCGTGCCGCTACGGAGGACGACAAGTATGGCTGGAAGCGGTTCTCGGACGACGCGTTCCTGCGCGTGACGTTCAACCAGCCGCCCAAGCAGATCGCGATGAAGCAGCTCACTTCCTCACGCGGTGGAACCTGCAGGAAGCCGGAGAAGAAGGTCAGCATCCGGTCGCTTCCGAAGATAGAGGCCAGCAATGTGAAGGACCCTGACAACGATCAGGTCAGCGTGCAGTTCCAGCTGTGGTGGGACGCCGGCAGCGGCTTCAAGAGTCAGTGGACCTCGGAGAAGATGACGCCGAAGAAGTCATCGGGTGCCGGAGCCGATTTCAGCACGCAATTGACAGAAACGCTGTCCAACAAGAAGACGATTCCGCAGAACAAGACACTCGCATGGTACGCGCGGGCTGTCGACTACGAACAAGGCAAGTACTACAGCTACTCCCCATGGTCGGGGGCGGGTTCAGCGACCGGCTGCTACTTCGTCTGGGACAAAAGCGTGCCGGACGGGCCGAAGATCACGTCCGGTGACTATCCCGCAGCGGACGACAGTGATCCAGAGGACCCGGTCTACGACGGAGTCGGCCGCTACGGCACCTTTACCATCGATGCGCCGAACTCGGACGTGACCAAGTACTGGTTCGGCGTCAACGAAGAACCCTCCGACGACAACGAGGTGTCCACCTCCGGAGGCGCGGCCAGGACCGTGAGCTTCCGGCCGACCAGAGCCGGCACGAACTTCGTGTTCGCCCAGGCGTTCGACGCCGCGGGGAACGGCAGCGAACCCATGACGTACAAGTTCCGCGTGAAGACGGGCCAGCCCACCCGCGCCGAGTGGAAACTCGACGAAGCAGCCGGTACTCCCCAGGCTGCTGGCACGTCCGGGACACGCACACTCGACCTGAAGGGCGCCCCGACGCTGGGTGCGACAGGAGTCAAGGACACTGCGGTCTCCCTGGACGGCGTGGACGACTACCTTGTCTCGGACATCCCGACGGTGGACACGTCCACCGGATTCTCCGTGTCCGCCTGGGTGAAGCCGAGCAAGATCCCGGACAGTGCTGCCGTCATCGCAGCCCAGCCAGGGAACAACGCCCCTGGATTCGAGCTGTACTACTCCAAGACGTACGACCGGTGGGCGTTCAATCAGTACGCCTCCGATACAGCGTCCGCGACGCCGGTCAGGGTCATGCAAGGGGCTGCGGGCGGAGTCAAGGCAGGAGAGTGGGTCCTTCTCACCGGTACCTACAGTTCCTCCACCGACCTGTTGTCGCTGTACGTTGACGGCTCCCTGGCGGGATCTGCGGCGTACTCCACGCCGTGGGATGCCCGGCGCGGTCTGCAGATCGGTGCTGGATCCTACGGCGGAGCGCCCGGCAGTTTCTTCCCCGGCACGATCGATGATGTCCGGATCTACGACAAGCCTTTGGCGGCAGGCGAGGTCACCAACCTCTTCAACAAGCAGCCGATCGGCACGGGCCGTCCGGCTCGCGCCGTGTTCTCCCTCGACGAGCCGGCAGCCGATTCGGGCGGCGAGGCCACGACTACGGTGTCCGGGCATGCCGACGTGAATCCCGCCGTGTTCAAGGGGGGTGCGAAACCCGGAGAAGCGGGCAGGGCGGGCGAAGCTCTGAGCTTGGACGGCGTCGACGACTACGCCACCACTACCCCGCACGTGAACAACCAGCGCAGCTTCTCCGTGGTCGCCTGGGCGAAGCTGCCCAGGACCAAGCCCACCCACGCCGCTGTCATCGCCACCCAGACCAGCACCGTCAAGCCCGGCTTCGAGCTGTACTACTCGCCCACCTATGGCTGGTCGTTCAACCAGTACTCGCAGGACAGCGTGGACGGTACGCCGATGCGAGCCGCTCAGGGCGATCCCGGACTGGCCCCCGGCGGTGAGTGGACACAGGTGGCCGGTACCTACGACGCCGTGGACAACTACCTGCGCCTGTATGTCCAGGGCACCTACGTGTCACGGGTCAACTTCGATTCCCCGTTCTACGGCGGCGGACCCGTGCAGATCGGTGCCGGCAACTACAGCGGTGCTGCCGACAGCTTCTTCCCGGGCCAGATCTCGGACGTGCAACTCTACGACCGGGCCCTGTCCGCCGGGGAGATGGCCGACATGTTCGACAGCAGACCGACCGTGGAGGGCCGTTGGCGCCTGGACTCCTCCTCGGGCAGCCCCGCCGTCTCACCCGACGACCTGGCCCGCGAGGACCACACCACTCACTCGCTGACCCTGGGCAGCGGGGCGAAGGTCGATGTCACGGGCGGCAGCAACATGGTCGGCGACGGCGGATTGCTGCTCAACGGCACCAGCACTGGATACGCCCAGACCGGGCCCTCGGCCAGTCCCTCGCCGATCGACACCAGCCGCAGCTTCACCGTCTCAGCCTGGGTCACCGCCCCCGCGCGGCCCCAAAAGCCAGTCACCGTCATGAGCATGGCCGGGGCGAACCGCAACGGATTCGCGGTCCGCTACGTCCCCGACGAGAGCAGTCCGGCGACTGCCGGACGCTGGCAACTGGTCACGGTAAGCGCGGACTCGTCCACAGCACAGGTCTCCACGGCAGAGCACACCCTTTTCCAGAACACCGACGCGTGGAACCACATCGCAGTCGTCTACGACGCCTACGCGGGACAGATGCGCCTCTACGTCGACGGAAACGTACAGGTCAGACCCTGCCTCGATGATGACGACGACGGCGAGCCCGACGTTCCGACCTGCACCGAGCAGGTGTCCTGGAACTCGTCCGTCGTGCCCTTCGCCGCGGCCAAGGGCCTTCAGCTGGGCCGGCTGAAGACTGGCTCCAGTACGTGGGGCGAGTACTGGAGTGGAGCCATCGACGACGTCTGGGCCCTTCAGGGCGCGGCCAGCGACACGCAGATCGCAGCACTCGCCGACAGGAGCGGTGCGGGCCTGCCCACCATCCCAGGCCCCTGAGTTCGGCCCGGTGGGGCCATCCCTTTGTGGATGGCCCCACCGGCTGGTCGGCGAACAGGACCAGAAGTACATCCACAGCAGGATCCCCACACGGCGGTGCGAGCAACACGTGCGTGGCGCAGGACGGGCAAAGTGATGAGGCGAGAAATGACAGCGAAGGTACACAGACGCGTGCGGGCACGCATCGCCGTAACAGTATCGGCGGTATTGGTCGGCACACTGCTGCAAGCCACGGCCGTCCAAGCCGTACAGGCCGCGAGCACGCTGCCGAAGGTACCGGCCTCCGAGAAGCCTGTACCCACTCATCAGGTGAAGCCGGTGCCTCGCAAGGGCGATCACGCGCCCAAGGTGCCCCGGACCCCGCCAAAGAAGGCCTGGCCACGCGCGGGCTCCGCCACGGTGACGCTGCCGTCCAAGGCGACGGCGAAAGGCGTTCGCGCAGGCGACCTGCCCGTCTCGCTCACCAGCCCCAAGCAGTCCAGCCACGGCAAGAGCACTCATGTGCCGCTTTCCGGACAGGCCACCGTCCGCGTGCTCAGCCACCAGACGGCCGACCACGCTGGGGTGAACGGCCTTCTGTTGTCCGTGCAACGCAAGGCGGACACACGAGGCAACGCCTTCGGTCTCACGCTGGACTACACGAAGTTCGCCCAGGTAGGCGGAGGCGCGTACGCGTCACGGCTGCGTCTGGTGAAGCTGCCTGCCTGCGCACTGACGCAGCCCAGAGACACAAGGTGTTCCGCTGGTACACCGATTCCCACGGACAACGATCCGAAGGCGAAGACGCTCACGGCGACAGGACTGTCGCTGCCGGCTGCCGACAGCACGTCTTCGATGCTGCTCGCCGTGACAGCGGGTACCTCGAGCGACCACGGCGACTACAAGGCCACACAGCTCTCCGCGTCCTCCGCCTGGAAAACCAACCTCAACACTGGTGACTTCGCCTGGTCCTACGACATGCCGGCACCCGACGTGCCCGGCTCCTTCGTCCCCAAGGTGAGCTTGTCCTACTCGTCCGGCGGAATCGACGGGCGGACCGCCAACAGCAACAACCAGGCCTCTTGGGCCGGCGACGGATTCGACCTCTGGCCCGGCTTCATCGACCGCAGCTATAAATCGTGCGCCGATGAAGGAGTCAAGAACTCAGCCGGCACCAAAGTGGGCGACCAGTGCTGGGCCTACGACAACGCCACCCTGTCGTTCAATGGCCACTCGGGCGAACTCATCGCCACCGGCACGAACTCGTTCCGCATCAAGGGAGACGACGGCACCAAAGTCGACCGCCTGTACGGCTCGGACACCAACGTACGGGCCAACGGCGCCCTCAAGGACGAGTACTGGCGGGTCACCACAACCGACGGCACCCGCTACTACTTCGGCTACAACCGGCTCACAGGATGGGCATCAGGCAATCCGGAAACCAACTCCACCTGGACAACGCCGGTCTTCGGCAACGACGACAAAGAGCCCTGCCACGCCGCCACCTTCGCCGACTCATGGTGCCAGCAGGGATGGCGCTGGAACCTCGACTACGCCGTCGATGCCCACGGCAACAGCATCGCCTACTACTACAACAAGGAAACCAACTACTACGGCCGCAACCTGAAGGCCGCGGACGAGACCGTCTACGTGCGTGGTGGCTCCCTGGACCACATCGAGTACGGCCTGCGCAACACCTCGAACTACTCGGCCAAGGCGCTGGGCAAGGTCGACTTCACCACCGCCGAGCGCTGTCTGCCCGAAACCGGGGTGACCTGCGCGGCCTCCACGATCGACGACAAGTCGTTCTACTGGTACGACACTCCCTGGGACCTGAACTGCAAGTCCGGTGTGGACTGCCTCAAGGCGGCCTCACCCTCGTTCTGGACCCGTAAACGACTGACCGGCGTCGCCACCAGCGTGCTGAAGTCGGACGGCACCTACACGCCGATCGACTCGTGGAAGCTCGAGCACCGCTGGGGCACGTCCGACATCGACTACCAGCTGATCCTCGACTCCATCCAGCACACCGGCTCGTCCGCGAGTCCCGCGATCACTCTGCCCAAGGTCTCCCTCGGCTACGACCAGCGCGCCAACCGCCTCAAGATCAGCGGGGACGACACGGCCCCGTTCATCAAGGAACGGCTGACGTCGATCACGGACGAATCCGGCGGAGAGACCGACGTCAACTACTCGACGGCCGCCTGTGACGCCTCCAACCTGCCCACCGCGGAAACGAACACCACACGCTGCTACCCGGTGTACTTCACCAAGGAAGGGGACGCGGATCCGACCAAACAGTGGTTCAACAAGTACGTGGTCGACTCCGTCACCCAGACCGACCGCACCCTTTCCTCGCCGGACATGGTCACCCGCTACACCTATCTCGACGGCGCCGCCTGGCACTACGACGACGACGAGGGCCTGACCAAGGAGAAGTACAAGACCTGGTCGACATGGCGCGGCTACGGCCACGTCCGGGTGCAGACCGGCGGTCAGGACCCCGTCGGCATGAAGTCCCAGACGGAGCACTACTTCCTGCGCGGCATGAACGGTGACCGGGCCACTCCCAGCGGCGGGACCAAGACGGCGACCGTCTCCGACGACAACGGCGGCACCATCACCGACGACGACGCGGTGGCCGGCTTCGAGTACAAGACCGAGAAGTACAGCGGCCCCAGCGGCAAGATCCTTGAAAAGACTGTCAACACACCCTGGCTACACGAAACAGCCAAGCGTACCCGCTCATGGGGCACCACCACCGCCGACCTGACCGGGACCGCGGCCACACGGATCTGGACCTCCCTCGACGCGGGGGCTGGCAGCAAATGGCGGCAGACGTACAAAACCAACAGCTTCGAGAACGTCGCGGGGCGCGTCACACAGACGGACGACTTCGGCGACAACACCACGTCGGCCGACAACCAGTGCACCCGCATCACCTACATCGACAACACCGCGGACTGGCTACTTGACCTGCCCGCCCGCGCCGAGGCCGTCGCGGTGAAGTGCGCCGACACCCCCCACCGGTCCACGGACGTCCTGTCCGACGTCCGTACCGCCTACGACGGACAGACCTACGGGACAGCACCGACCAAGGGCGACGTCACCCGCACCGCCACGCTGCAAAAGCACGACGGCACCACCGCCACCTACCTGGAGTCCGAAGACACCTACGACACCTACGGACGCCAGCTCACCGACAAGGACATCTCCGCGGTCGTCACCGCAGTCGAGGGCGCCGCACCCGTACGCACCGCCCGCACCGACGGCCGAACCACCACCACCGCCTACACACCCACCACGGGCTTCCCCACCACCTCCACGGTGACCAGCCCACCCGCCACACCGGGAACGGCGTCCAGCGCACAGACCACCACGACGACCTACGACGCCACGCGCCGACAGCCCCTGAGCGTCCTCGACACCAACAACAAGCTCACCGACACGACGTACGACGCGCTTGGCCGCAGTCTGAAGATCTGGCTGCCCAACCGGTCCAAGGACAACAGCGACACAGCCAACTACCAGTTCATCTACACCATCGACGGCACCGGCTCCCCCACCGTCGCGACCAGAACGCTCAACGCCGACGGCACCCAGCGAACCTCCTACACGCTGATGGACGGCTTCCTGCGGCCCCGGCAGACCCAGGACCCCGGCCCCTCCGGCGGCACTCTGCTCGCCGACACGTTCTACGACGAACGCGGCCTCACCTCCAAGACCTTCGCGCCCTACTACAGCACCGCGGCCCCCTCCGCCACGCTGCTCAAGCCGGACAACGCGCTAGCGGTCGAGAGCCAGACCTGGAACAGCTACGACGGCCTGGGCCAGATCACCAAAACACAGCAGATCGCCGGCAACGGCGACGACACTAAGGTCCTGAACACAACAGCCACCGAGTACGGTGGCGACCGCGTCACGGTCACGCCGCCCACGGGCGGCACCCCCTTCACCACTCTCATGGACGCCCGCGGCAACAACACCGATCTGCGGCAGTACAAGACGTCCACGGCCGCCGGCGCCTACGACCAGACCCACTACGACTACACACCCGCCGGGAAGCTCTCCAACATCACCGACCCTGCCGGCAACGCGTGGTCCTTCCAATACGACCAGCACGGCAACCAGACCGTCGCCAAGGACCCGGACAAGGGCCAGACCGACTCGAAGTACGACGACCGCGACCAGCTGCTGTTCACCTCCGACGCCCGCGGTAAGAAGATCACCCACGTCTACGACGGTCTCGGCCGCGAGACCGAGACCCACGCCGGAGACGCCTCCGGGCCCCTGCTCACGCAGAACGTGTGGGACCCCACCGGCTTCGAAGGTCAACTGGCCACCGCGACCCGCTACGTAGGCGGCGCAAGCGGAGCAGCGTACAAGACGACCTACAGCCTCTACGACAACCTGTACCGGCCCCAGCGCACCACCACCACTATCCCCTCCGTCACCGGAGAGGAAGCCCTGGCGGGCTCCTACCAGAGCAGCGTCAGCTACAACTTCGACAACACGGTTCGCTCGACGAGCTACCCCGCCGCCGGCGCTCTGCCCAGCGAGACCCTGACACCCACCTACGACGAGGTACTACGCCCCAAGAAACTCACCGCAGGCGGCAGCGGCGCCGTCTACATCGCCGACACCGTCTACAGCTACACCGGCAAGCCACTCCAGTACCTCTACCAGGGCGCAAGCAAGAAGACCCAGGTCAACAACACCTACGAGTGGGGCACGCAACGCCTGGCCAACACCAGCGTCAACCGCGAGGACATCGCCGGCACCGACAAATCCTCCACCTTTGACTACGACGAGGCCGGAAACGTCACCTCGATCAACGACGTATCCCGCTCAGGCACCGACAATCAGTGCTTCCAGTACGACTACCTGGCACGCCTCACCGAAGCCTGGGCCCAGAACACGACCGCCTGCGCCGTCACCCCGAGCGCGTCCGTCCTCGGCGGCCCCGCCCCGTACTGGCAGTCCTACACGCACGACGCCGTCGGAAATCGCAAGACCGAAACCCTTCACGACACCACCGGCGACACCAGCAAGGACGTCGCCCGTTCCTATGATTACTCCCCAGCTGGCGGGCCTCGTCCTCACGCTGTAAGCCAGGTGCAGACAAGCAACCAAGGCAGCACAGCGCTGGACAGCTACACCTACGACGACGCGGGCAACACCCACACCCGCACGATCGGCGGCGACGAACAGACACTGGACTGGGATACCGAAGGACACCTCAAGCAAGTAACTGTCCCCAGCGCCGGCAGCCCGAAGACCACCTCTTACGTCTACGGCGCCGACGGCAGCCGACTGCTGCAGCGGACTGACACCGAAACCACCCTCTACCTCGGCTCAACTGAAGTCACCCTTGCCAAGGGCGCCACCACCGCCAAGGCGACCCGCTACTACGACCTCGGCAGCGGCAACCAGGCGATCCGAACCAACGACAACAAGCTCAACCTCCTCGTCGGGGACCACCACGGCACTTCCGAACTCGCCATTAACTCCACCGACCTGACCATCCAGCAGCATCGCTCCACACCCTTCGGTGCCCCACGCGGCGCACAGCCCACTGCCTGGCCCGGCACCAAGGGCTTCGTCGGTGGCACCCAGGACGCCACTGGTCTCGTTCACCTCGGAGCCCGTGAATACGACCCGGACACGGGCAGGTTCATAAGCGTCGATCCCGTCCTCATCCCGACCGACCCTCAGCAACTCAACGCATACGCTTACGCCAACAACAGCCCCGTCGCTTCATCCGACCCCTCCGGCCTGTGCCGCCGAGACATCTGCGGCGACGGATACCCGATCGCTGGCGACGGAAAACGAGCCGGATACACCGGCCAGCATAAGAGTGAAACCCCCTGCACTTCCTGCAATACGCAAAATGTGAGCCAATATAATCCGGACGAAATATTTCCGGGAGTGTTCGTTCCCGCTAAATGGAAGGGGCGAAAGGCTTTTATTGAGCGTTTCTACTCGTACTATTTGGACGGGGCTGCAGGGACTAACGGCGTCTTGCCGGGCTATCTCACTGACGGAACGAACCCGGAAGCCGCAAGTCAGCAGCTAGGATACTGGGCGCTCCAGGTCTGCTATGACATGCGATCCTGCCCGCAGAGCTTGATGAGCAGCTTCCGTGACATGCAGATGGGATTCGGGGAGAGAATCTCGGCCATAGCTGGCTCTAGCCACGACGGCAGTGGAGTCGGATCCAACATTTCCAAGCCAGGATCCGAATTTTCCAAGAGCACTACGAGAGATATCCTGGGTGGCTCCTGCAGCTTCAGTCCGGACACCTCCGTCCTCATGGAGAACGGAAAGAAGAAGCAAATCGGAGAAATTGAGCCGGGTGATAAGGTCGAATCGGCTGATCCGGGAACCGGGAAGCGTCGAGGGGTGCGCAGAGTATCGGCAACCCTTGTCCATCACGACGACGACCTTGTCGATCTGAAGGTTCTCGGAAAGGGTGGTGAGCGCGGCACTCTACATACAACATCGCTTCATCCTTTTTGGGATAGCACTGAACGCGCTTGGGTTCCGGCCGGCAAGCTGATTCTCGGCCATGAGCTCGCAACGGCCACTAACGGCAGTGTGACTGTCGTTGCCGTCGCATCTGTGCCTGGTGCGGCTGACATGTTCAACCTGACGGTCGGGCAGCTACACACGTTCTATGTGCTGGCGGGCCGCACACCAGTTCTTGTACACAACTCGATGGATAAGTGCTCCGACGCAGCTTTCCAGACTGTGCTCCATAATGAGCAGGAAATCATCGACGGAAAATCGAGCCACATTATCCCTGGAATGGATTCCAGAACGCCTGAGGGCGCGGACGCACTCGCCGATTATGTGGATAACATCACCAGTACGCCCGGAACCCCGTTGCTTAACGGTGGAGGTGAGGCTTGGTATGATTCCCAAAGGGGTCTGTACATCTTCCGGGGCGGCACCCCTGCCGTCCCCAGCGGATCAGTTTACCGCGCTTCGCCGGAGTATTTCACAAATAAGACCGGAGTGCAGATCAAAAAATGAATCTCAATTGGTCCGGCGAGAAGTACGAGATGCTCCTCGCGTCGCCACGTGAGCATCAGTTGGTACGTGACGCGATCGTGGAGGCAAGCTACGTCATGGGCGGGCTCCCCGATGCAGACTGGGTTGCACGGCTCGGGCGCACTAAGGTCGAGGTAGAGGACTTCCTCGGGGGCTGGGGGAAGTTCCTCCCCTCCCGGAATCTCTCGGTGGCCGAGCTGGAACTCATCAGATCGTGCTTCGTGGAGACGCTAGAATTCTTCTCCGACGAGGAATATAAAATGAGGATGAACTGGACAAAGGAAGAGTCCTCCGTCCCGTTCGCCGGCCTGCTGGATGATCGGAGAAGGATCACCATCGACCGACAATGGGGAAGAGCCTGACCAGTCGCTCGCCTGCCTATGGGTGTCGAAAATCCATCGGCCTTGCCCGAGTAGATCGGGGGCATTACTGATCTCGGCTCGTGGTTTCCGGTGTCTTCATTCCCTGTTCGAATATTTTGCAGAATTCGACGGATCCACTGCAATGAATTTTCGGATTTCACGCGCCTTCAGTCTTAAGACGAACCGGTATCGCAATCAGAAGCCCCACCAGAATCTGTTTCTGGTGGGGCTTCTGGTGTGTTTGACGGCAACATCAGTGGACGGTGGTTCCGTACGGCGGCGCGTCGTCGCCGTTGACCGTTCGGTCGAGAGCGGTGCTGAGAGCTCGTAACAGGATCTTCGGGAGCAATGCTCAGGACTTGTGGATCGGTTGCTGGGAGGGCATGCGGAGGGCGTACCTTCCCGACCCGCCTGGTCCTGTACGCCCTGACCGACGCACTCGCCCACAACCACCTCCTGGTCGGCACCCTCGCCGCCTACTTCCAGCGCCAGGACCTCGACGCCGACCTGCTGCGCCGCTACCTGCAGTCCCCCGACCCCGACCGCTACATCACCCGTGAGGCCGTCCAGCACCTCGACGGCCTCACAGGCGCCGTGCCCGAAGAATCGGTCGAGCCGGTCTGGATGACTGTCGGCCGCCACGTCGCCCGTGACGGCAGCTGACAACCGGACAGCCAGCCCGCCGACCCGGGCGGGGCGCCTCTTCGGGCAGCACCGCACCGCCCGGCCGCTGACAGCGGCAGGCCCCGTCCCCGCCGTGGGTGGCCATGGCCCGTCTGTTCCCGCGACGACGTAAGTGCGGGCCACGAACGGCGACCCGCGGCACACCCCGTCGCCCTGGTCCGTGAACAGCGCGCCTTGTCGCTGCTCGGGTTGCGGAACTGAGCTCGTTCGTTGATCACCTGCCCTCCACGGCGGCGCTACCCACGTTGTGTGGGATGGGACGCCTCCCGCCGAGTCGCTTGCCCGGATCTATGCGCGCCGACTTCGACACACGCGGCGGAAGGGCATCGAGACTCTGGGGCTGGATCGAGCGGTGCAGCTCCTCGGCCGACACGACCAGCCGGTGCGCCTTGGGCAGGTCACATCTGCCGATAGGGCATGGATCTTCATGCTCTTCCTCACCGAAGACGACGGCGCACTGGTGGCCTGCACCGGCGTACGTCGGAGAGGCGAGTAAGCACCTCTTTTAGGAGGGAGGTTGGGCGATCACGGACGTGACCAGCGGATACCTACCTTGGGGGGACGCCGGTCGAATTGGCCCCGGCGAGCCCCGAGTCCCCGTGAGTCCCCGTCCGTTCTGGCACGAGAGTGGCACGGCCTGGGGTCGTGCCATAGCTCCTCGACGCGAACTATGCAGGGGGGACGGCCGAGGGCTTCCGTGGTCGGCTGCTCAACTCAGTTGACCGGAGGAGCCGCGGTTGCTCTACTGCGATGCCGGACAGGGGAGGACGTGTGGCAGAACCGGAGAGCGTAGATCGCGACATTCTGGAGGGGCGCACCATCCTCGCGGTGAAGGCGATTCGTGAGGCACAAGGATGCCCGCTCCGCGAAGCGGTCGATCTTTACCATCAGCGCTACGGAGACCTTCATCCTGAGGCGGTCTCAGCCCAGGAAGCTCCCCGGCCTCGCGTGCTGCGGTTCGAGCAGGATGGCTCTTTGGTTGTGCTTGAGGGACTGCAAGACGGTCAGTAGCCGAAGAAATACCGGGCCGGTCTCCTGACCTGCGGCCTCGGGCGGCCCGTGGACGGCCCACGTCGAGGTGCCGGGCTCTTCCCGCGGAGGATCGAGGCGGGCAGGATGCGGATGTGACGAATACGGGGGCGCGAGACAACTGGCCGCGGATACGTGTGTGGGTTTGGGTTGATGATCGAGGTCAGCCACAAGCCGCCCTGCACCCCGTGGCTGGCGCGACATGCAAGCCTGTTGAGCTGCCGCAAAACGCTAAGTACGTCCTTGAACTACTGGCTCGATGCCGAGGCGCGGTTCGTGCGCTGACGGGCTTGGATGACCCGGAAGAGGCGCGCATTGCGCTCAAAAAGACGGTGGATGTGAGGCGACACGCTGAGCCTGAGGAGGACACCTCGTCCTGGCGTGCAGAGCCGCTACCCGAACGACCAGCCATGGAAGGCCAGGGCAGCAGCATTCGAACTGTCTCGGGCGGGCTTCCTACGCTGGGGCGTCGCCGACGTTGAGGTCGGTGGAGTCTCGATGACTCAATTAACCAGGTCGGCCGCGGCTGACAGGTCCGCGAAGGCTCTGACCCTCTCGATGCGAACTATGGGCACAGCGGTCGCTGAGGCCTGCTGGGCTGTCTAGTCGGTCACCGTGAGCCAGTAATGGTCGCCTGCGGTCGAGCCGGTTGCTGTACTTCACTGCTGTACAGCACACAGGTTGGTCGGTGCGCGATCGGCGGAGTGTCGCTAACGTGCTCCGGCATCATCGCGTGTATGACGCAGAGCGAACACGTACTGAGGATGGCCGATCTCCGGCGATCCTGTTCCGTACTCCTTGACGAGGCGGAACGCCGGTTCGGTGATGAGGTGGACCTCTCCGAGTTGCCCGTGGACTACTACTGGAGCCTCGACCTTGCAGCCGCGTTCGACATGAGCAAAGCGCCGACGCAGCTTGACTGCGGACAGGTCAGCGACGATGTCGCCGAGATCGGGGCGCTTGTGCGGCGCACCCCAGAGGACGCTATCGCCCTGTGGCACGATCTCGATCACCTCGCCGGTGTGCTGCGCCTGCTCGCGCACCTCGATCTGCCGCGGTGAGCCCAGGGGACAGTCTTGAAAACCGTCATGGCGCAAGTCACCGTGGGTTCAAATCCCACACCCACCGCGCAGGTGAATGGCCCCTGACCAGGTCAGGCGCTTTCTAGGGGTCGTCGCAACACCCCAGTTGGGGAGTGCGATGGACTTCGGGATTCGGGACCGGTCGGTCAACCAGGGACGCCGTAGGTTGACCGAGGAACGGCGCATCTACCTTCAGCTCGTGCAACAGGGCATGAGCAGTGTGGAAGCGTGCCGGATCGTCGGGGTCAACTCCCGGACGGGAAAGCGGTGGCGTAACGGCCGTACCCCGTCCGGCAGGACGGTCGGGGCGCCACCGATCCCTGCGGTGGCGCCTTCGGGTCTTTCCCGCTACCTCCGTGAAGCCGACCGGGTCCATATCGCAGACCGGCTGCGGGAGAAGACCACGATCCGGCAGATCGCCGCCGAGCTGGGCCGCAGCCCCTCCACGATCAGCCGGGAGATCCGCCGCAACGGCACGGTCGACCCGCGCGGAGCCCGGCACTACCGCCCGCACTCGGCCCAGGCCCGGGCCGACAGCCGGCGCCCCCGCCCCAAGCCGGGGAAGATCGCCCAGAACCTGCAACTGCGCGCCTTCATCCAGGAGCATCTGGACCTGCGATGGAGTCCGGAGCAGATATGCCAGGCCCTGCGCACCCGCTTCCCCCAACGGCCGGAGCTGCACGTGGTCCACGAGACCGTCTACCAGGCCCTCTACGTCCAGGGCAGAGGCGAGCTACGCCGTGAGCTCGCCAAGGCACTACGGACCGGCCGCGTCCGGCGCAAGCCCCGCCGCCAGGCCCAGCAGCGCCAGCCCCGCTTCCGCGACCCCATGGTGATGATCAGCGAACGACCCGCTGAAGCGGAGGACCGGGCCGTGCCCGGTCACTGGGAAGGCGACCTGATCATCGGCAAGGACGGCACCTCTGCCATCGGCACGCTCGTCGAGCGCTCCACCCGCTACGTGATGCTGCTGCACCTGCCGAACGGCCGGGGCACCGAACCGGTCCGCGATGCCCTGGTCGAGACGGTCCAGACGCTGCCCGCCCATCTGAAGCGGTCACTGACCTGGGACCAGGGCAGCGAGATGGGCCGCCACCGCGAGTTCACCATTGCCAGCGCAGTCCCGGTCTACTTCTGCGACCCGGCCAGCCCATGGCAACGCGGCTCCAACGAGAACACCAACGGGCTGCTGCGGCAGTACTTCCCCAAGGGCACCGACCTGTCCGTCCACACCCGTGAACACCTGGACGCGGTTGCCGCCGAACTCAACGGCCGCCCACGCAAAACGCTCGGCTGGGAAACCCCAGCCGAGCGGCTGCATAAACTCCTCGCGGCCTGATCAACACGACCGTGTGTTGCGACGACCCCTAGAAAGCGCCGCGTCCGTGAGAACCATGTTGTCGATCAATGCCGCGTAGGCGTCCTTCGGTGGCACGGACCGCTTGTGCTGCAACGCCTGCTCGGCTCCGATGTGCCTGGCCCGGGTCCGCCAGTACGCGCCGCACAGCCTGCCCCCCACGGCATAGGCGTGGGGCACCGGCGCCTGATCACGCAGCTGTTCCCACCGGCGACCGACGGCAAGGAAGGCGTCCATGGCGATCTCTTCCGCCACATCCTCGGGAACGCCCTGGCGGATGAGCCATCCCACCATGCGTTTGCGGTGCATCTCGTAGAGGGCGGCGATCTCCTCGTGAGCAGACCGCCGCTCTCCGTTGTTCACGTCGTCCGTCACGACGAAGCGATCTCCTTCGCCGGTGTCTCGGACAGTTCCTGGACAGCCGTGCGGATCACCCGGGTGCGGCCGCCCGGTTCGGACTCGAAGAAGTCCATGCCGGGCTTCATCAACGGCAGGACCGTGACGGTGTGCGCGTTGCGCTCACGTTCCATCTGCACCGCTGTGCGCGCATGGAGTCGTTCTGTCAGATACCGCAGGAGGCCTCCGCACCCCCGCACGGCCCGTCCCACGCCCTTCGCCCCTGCCACGAATTGCTCGATCATCCCGTTCTCATCTCACTCGCCCCGAACTGACGCAAGCTATAAGGGATGTTCACCGAAAGAGGTTGGGTCGGGAGACAAGATTTTTTGTGAGCCGCATCGGCACGCACCGGCTGCCGCCCGGCCCGCACGGCAGACGCAAAGGGGGATCAGCGTTCTTGGCCGCGGCGTTCGGCCAGGAGCAGGGCCAGTGGCCCGGCGGGCAGGAGGAACCGTCCCTCGCTCACGGCGCGGAGCGCATCCTGCATCGGCCACCACATCAGCTGGAAGTCCTGCTCGGTTGCGGTCAGTTCCTGGGCTCCCAGGGTCAGGTGGCGGGCTTCGAAGAGGTGGACGCGTGCGGGGGACTTCAGCGTGATCGCGTGCGAGCCCAAAGGTGTCCAGTGCTCGGCGCTCACGCCGGCTTCCTCACGCAGCTCGCGGAGGGCGCACTGAAGCGGGCTCTCGCCCTCTTCCCGCCGCCCTCCGGGAAGGAACAGATACGCGCCCCCGTGCGCGGGAAAGTCGGCGCTCAACAGCGCGACGAGATCGTTCTCGTCGCGCGCTACGACCACCGAGGCATCGCGCAGGGATCCATTGCTCATGCCAGCTCTCCAGGGCGGGGCAGCGGTCGGCGACCGCGGGCGGGCATGACGCGCACATCGGGCAGCAGGCCGTGAGCGAGGCAGGCCGACGAGAATGCGGGTGCGGCCCGGCCCTGCCAGAGCGCGGACACGGGCCGGGCCACGGCTGAGAACCCTGGACCGGGCAGCGGCATCCAGAGTCCTCAGCGTTCGCGCATCAGGTCCACTCCCACGTACGCGACCTCTGGTCCAACGACTTCCCGCCCGCCCGGACACGGCGCTCCACGCGGTGAAGACCGCCCCGGGAGAGCAACTGCTGGAAGAAGGCGGCGATGCAGCCCGCCTCTCAGCGTCGCGTACCGGCTCGACGTTTCAAGTCGGCCTGCACCCCTCCTTCGCTTCATGATCGGCAATCCTTTACATTCTCCACACACTGAAGCCGTGAGCGCACCGCCCGGAGTGGCCGGTTCAGATGTCTGGAACTTGAGGGAATATGGCTAGATCTGACAAGGATGACGGGGTGTTGGGGTGCCTTGGCCTCATCGGCATCGCCGTCGCGGCCGCGGTCTGCTGGTTGCTGTACGAGGCCGTCCTGTGGGTTGTCGCGGAGTGGCGGTGGGCCTGGTTCTTCGGGTGCGCCGTGGCGGTTCCTTGTGCTGCCTACCTTCTGGTTCGCGTGTGGGGCGAGCAGTGGCCTTTCGATCCCATGGATCACGTCGAGGTATGGGTCACTGCGGTGCTCACCGCTCTTGCCGTGTCGACACCGTTTGTCGTGCTGGTCGAGGGGTGGCTGACCGCGGTCGTTGCTCTCCTGGTGGCAGCGGGTAGCGCGGCGGGAGTCGCCTACCTGCCGTGGTGGCCCGAACTCGTGAGACGACTTGCCCCCTTCGCCCGCAACGCGGCTTCGTCCACAGGCAACCAGGGGGCTGGCACGAAAGAGCATGAAGTCCGCGCAGTGGCTCGGGGGAACGGCGCCAGGCTGTGAGGGCGGTGTGCTGCCGGTCCGCAGGCCGACGGGATGTCTTGCGCACTGACCGACTGCGGATGCGGGCCGATGGTGGCCACCGTGCCGCCGTCCGCACGTCTCGAAACGAACTGCCGCCTGCCCCTTGGGCCTCGACACCCTCTGGAGTTTGAGTGTTCCGCATTTCCTTCCCGCCGCCGGGCCGCAAACGCCGCGTAGGGACACTCCTTGCCGTTGTGTGCGCCAGCACGCTGGTAATCGTTCTCGGTGAGCCGTCCGGGGACGACCCGGCCGCGGCCGCCCCACGGGCGACGCGGTCTACCCCCGTTGAGCCTTCCCAACCGTCGGCGGAAGCCAGCCCTGCTGAGCCGTCGGCCACCCCCACGCCCACCCCGACTCGCACACCGCCGGAACAGCGGCTGGACGACCTCTGGCATGACAAGGGATGGAATCTGTCGGACTATTCGGCATCGGAATTCGTCCAGGACGCCTGCGACATGGCGGACCAGACGGATTTCCTGCCCGAGCAGGTGGGCGAGAGCGTGCCGCAGGCCCTCGCGATGCGCGCAGCCTCCCAGAAATCAGGCGCTGAGGCACTGCGTGCGGGGGTCCCGCTGCTCTGCCCGAAATGGACCAAAGCCTTGAAGAAGAGTCTGTCCGGCCGGTACGACCGCTGGATCACGGACGACACCTACGACATCGGCACCAGCCCGGCACAGATCCCCCCGGGTGCCTACCGCACCGAGGGTGACATAGCTGACTGCTACTGGGAGCGCACAGCGGCGAATGGGGACATAATCGACAATGGCCTGGCCAACGTAGCCCGCAAAATCACAGTGCACATCAGCGCCACTGACAGCACGTTCACTTCGGAGGGCTGCGGCGTGTGGACGCCGGTCCACTGAACCACGGCAAATACCTCCCGCGGCCCGGCCATCGTCGTTCGCGAGGCGACCCGCACGGCGCGGGATGGCGCCGGCGCATCTGACGACTGCGGTCAGGACATCTGTGGGGGATCGGGGCCCGCTCAGGCGGTTGCGCGGCGGCCGGAGCCGCTGCGCCTCGCCGGCTCGGCAGCGGAGCCGGGAGGGAATGTCGGCGCTCTGGCGCTGTCCACGACGAAGGCGCCCGATGTCTGGCCGGGATCCGGCACCCCCGGCCACCTGCTGCTGTGCGGCCGCGTCGAGCGGCCCCTCGCCGTCCGGGCGTCCGTCACCAACCTGCGGCACCGGGTCCCCCAGCGCCACCACGTCCGCAGGGTCGCTGACCTCCAGCCGATAGGTGTCCGCGATGCAGTTGAGGAACGACCACATCGCCTCACCCACGACCGCACCACCCGCAACTCCGCAGCCACCCCGGCGCCTCCCGCCCGCGAATTCGGCGGCGCCTGCACAACAGCACCGAGCGCCCCTCAGCCCGCCGCCCGTGCACCGTCAACGATCCCGGGCGCCCCCTGGTACCGGGGGATCAGCGTTCTTGGCCGCGGCGGTCGGCCGGGAGCAGGGCCAGTGGCCCGGCGGGCAGGAGGAACCGCCCCTCGGAGCGCAGCATCCTCCATCGGCCACCACATCAGCTGGAAGTCCTGCTGGTTGCGGTCAGTTCCTGGGCTCCCAGGGTCAGGCGGCGGGCTTCGAAGAGGAGTAGGAGAAGGCGACGATGAGCATGTTCGGGGACGGCCTGGACGCCGCGGTCCACAAGGCGTTCACCCGTCCGGCGCCCAAGAGCGCGCCCGCGCAGATGCGCTACCTGGTCAAGAAACTGGGCGGCACCAGGGCGGTCGCCCAGATGCTGCGGATCTCTCAGCGCACCGTAGAGCGGTATGTGAAAGACCAGATTAAAAAGCCCCGCCCGGATCTTGCAGCACGCCTGGAACGCGAGGTGAAAGCCCGCTGGCAGCCACAGATCCGGGCCAAGGCCCGCAAGAAGGCGGCGACCACCGGCGGCATCGTCATCGACACCCGCGCCCGCCTCGGCTACACCGCCCCCATCGGATCGACCGACCAGGATCGCATCCGCCATCTGACCGTCGCCCTCCCGCCGCAGTACGCCGCCCGCCTCTTCGACGCCCAAGAGGCCAGCGCCGGCGACCAAGAGCTCCAGGAGATCGCGGCCGAAGCGCTCAAGGAGGTCTACCTCCAGGATGGCGGCCGCCGCGCCGGCAGCCTGGAGGAGGTCCGCTTTACGGACGTGGAGCACCTGGAGTTCGAGCTGTAGCAGTTATGTCTGGAATAGCTCTCATCCCTGGACGCGATCCGGCTATCCGGAGTTCGTTCCTGCGTTACAGCGCCGGCTCGGGGGGCGGATGAGTCTCAGCCTTGTGGCGGATCGGGTTGGTGGGCGTGGATGGTGAGTCCGGTGATCCGGCCTGATTGGATGACTGGGCCGTGCTGTACGCCGCCGTTGATGTTGTTGTGTACGGTGCCGGGTCGAGCCCCTTCGCTCTGGAGGTGCTGCAACCCTGTGATGAGGGTGCGCAGTTCGGTGCCGGAGACGGCTTGGGCTTCCAGGAGATGCCGTAGGTATGCGTCCCACTGTTCGGCGGTGTCGCGGGCCAGGTGCGGATGATCTGCGGAAGGGGCGTCGAGGAGTCTGGCCCGCGCGGCGTCCAGGTCTGTGATCGTGGAGTTGCCTGGATTGCTGCGTGAGAGGAACCGTCGCAGGAGTTCGCGGGCGTGCGTCCAGGAATCGGTGACCATGAGCGAGACCAGGGTGGTCGCTCCTGAGGCGGTCAGTGCGGCCAGCTCGCTGTCCATGGTTCTCCTTCGAGTAGAGCGCGGACTCCAGGTGCTCGGCTGGCATCTGCGTCATCTGGGGTGTTCCGGCTCTTCCGGCTGGTCGTCGGCGTGGGAGGTGAAGGGTTGCGGGTCGTAGCGGCGCAGGAGTTCATCGGCCGTCTCGTGTCTGTCCTGCGTCCGGATGATGTCGGCGATCTGCTTGGTGAGCATCCCCCGTCGGACATCCCCGTCGGTGAAGCCCATGCCGGCAAGGAAGGCTTCGAAATGGTCGGCGGTGGTCGGCTCCCGTTCGACGACGGGGGCCGAGGGCCCACTGGATGAGGAGATGAGGTCCTGAAGCCGTTCGGGGATGTCGGTGTTGTTGGCGGCCGATGTGAGTTGGGCAAGGAGACCGAGGTCTGACACGGTCTTGTCTATCTGGTTGTCGTTCTTGGCCAGCCACCAGACCACCGCGCTGCCGGTGTCCTTGAGCACGTCGTCGCCCAGGTATTCGCGCTTGCTCTGTTCGTACGTGCGCTGGTGTTCCCACACGGCCTTGTCCTTGCGGACTTCAGCGAGTTTGTCCAGGCGTTCCTGGTCTGATTCCTGCAAGGTGAGCGCGATGTTCTCCGCCATGGCCTGAAGGTGTCCAGTGGGGTCGGGGTGAAGTGTGCTGAGGACACCGCTCAGTTCGTGTTGGACGAATGAGGCGCGGGCGGGTTCCCGTTGTTCGGTGAGGGCGCGGGCACGGTCCAGTACCGCCTCGACGGCGAGGCCCGCAGGGTTGAGAACGCAGTGGTCGCCGCGGGCCTCGAGAGGATGCCACCGCACGGTCGCGGAGAGGATGAAGTCGTAGTCGGGCCAACGGCTGGGCAGGGCGACGCCGCTGACGTGGTGTTCCCTGCGCTCGATCGGAGCGGCGGGCACGAAGTTCGTGAAGTCGGCGGGCAGGGAGCCGCGACGCATTGCAGCGATCTTGAAGGCTGCCGCTGGTACACCGACGAGGACAACAGCCAAGGCAGCCCATGCCCATGAAGGCCACTCCTGCATCAGGCCCAGGATCGTCGACAGCAAGGCGCACAGGATGGTGAGGAATATGGTCGTCGTCTTCCGGCCGGTGGTCATCGTGTAGTCCCCCTGGGCGGTGCCGGTGGAGTTGATGCGGCCGACGGGTACAGGCCCTGGGCCGTGGAGATCTTCTGCAGCAGCCGTTCGGTGATCGCAGCGCCGCACGCCCGCCCACCGGGCGCGGCAGGCTCTGCGGCGCGGGCTGTGGAGTACAGCGCGGCAAGAATGCCGCCGTCTTGGCCCGCAGCATCGACCAGCAGAGCGAGCAGGCGGTCGCGATGACTGTCGGCTGCACAGGCCGTGTGCAGCCATCGTTCCGCATACGGCTGCCAGTGCGAGCGCTGCATCTTCGTGAGTACCGCTGCCCAGCCCGCAACCACAGAGGCCTGGACGGCCTTCTCGTCGATGAGCGGTCTTGGCGCACTTCCCGGGTCGGTCAGGGCCACCGGGTCGCAGATCCGCAGAAAGAGACGAGCGTCGTCAGCGTTCGGTGCGGACGGATAGCGGGTGAGGCGGTCCAGCAGGCGCCGTCGCAGGCGGGCACTGGTGGCGGCAAGGTCGCACAGGGCATCGAGAGCAGGGGTGGCGCCGCGCTCCCGGCGGGCCAGGTGGCGCAGCCGGGTCAGGGCCTGATCGGGATGGGTGGGTGCGATCACATCGGTGCACACGCGAAGAAGAACATGCGCGAGATTGCCCGTCAGCTGCTTGCCGACACACCAGTCGTAGACGAGCTGGCGCAGGCTCTGGCCGTAACGCAGATCGTGAAGACCGCAGGCCAGTGCGCCTACGGCAGCCTCCCGACGGGCACGGGTCGCGGGCGCAGCGCTCCACTCCTCTGCAAGGAAGGCCAGGTCGATTCCCCGCCCAGTGCGCAGATACTGCTTGGCGAGCCGGCTCACCAGCCTGGCGCGAAGGTCGAAGGTGATGTGCGGATCGTCCAGCTCCGTGCTGTGGAGGGTCCAGGTACTGAAGTGATGCCGAAGGTCGGGCATGTGGTCCCAGAAATGGGCCCGGACCGCGGCGTCGTAGTCCACCTTGTCGAACCGCACATGGCCGCCCGGCCCGGTTGCCGCACCGATCTCGGCCAGACGCTCCGACAGATCCTTGCCTTCGAGTAGGGGCGCCTCGTCCTTCGGCATGTCGAGGATGCGCAGCAGGAGGGCTGCACCGTGATGGATGACGTCAGCGTGTGCGCCATGCAGCATGGCCGTCGTGAACAGCAGCGCGCGCTGCGATGCCGCGTTCTGCTTCGCGACGAGCTCGGCGACTTCCCTGCGCCACTGCTTGCGCGCGTCACGGGAGCGTTCGCACCAGGTGGGGAAACCGTCGTGAACCGGATGCGCTGCACGGGCTCTGCGCACACGGTCGGCGAAGAGTGCGACCTCTTCCATCGGCGGTTGTTCCGCCAGGAACGCATCCAACGCTGGGGCGCGGCGCAGGTACTCCTCGTGCGGTATCCGGTGAAGCCGTAGATGGCGTCGGAAGACCTCGATGTCTGGTGGGCGAGCGATGTCGGCCCGGTAGGGCTGGAGATGGGACTCCAGCACCCCGTCGTACGGCATGACGACCACCAGGTGTGCTCGCTGCTCCTGCACGGCTGTACGCAGCGCTGACAGGTCCGTACGCATCTGAGCCCATTGGGAGACGTCCGCCTCGGCAAGGTTCAACAGCAGCCGGTCGCCGGCGCCGACCAGTTCGGGATCGGTGAGGGCACCCTCCTCCTCGCCCGGAAGCAACTCGCGGAAGATACCGGTGTCCTGGTGAAGCTCGTACAGGAGGACGCGCGCCGCAGCGGTCCTGCCGCTGCCCGGAGCGCCGTGCAGGATCACCGTCCTGCTGTCGTCTCGCAGGCGGCGTGCCGCTCCCATTCCGCGTGGATCGACGAACTGCCGCCTTAACCGGCGGAGCTGGTCATCGGCGATACGACGCGGACTTCGACCAGGCTTGTCCTGGTCTCCCAGGCCTATGTTGACGGTGTAGTTGAGGGTGCCCGGGCCGGCGTGTACGGGGCCGGAAGGCTGCTCGACGTGCGTGGTGGACCCAATGCTCACTGTTCGTCGCCCTCGGGCCGACTTGAGTCCCCGAACTGGTGGCGGATGTCCCCGCGCTGATTCCCCTCGATGTTCGTCATGCCGTTACCCGAGTAGTGCCGGTCACCCGAAAGGTGGCGCGAGTTCTGGTAGATGTTCCCCTGCCCGGCATGCACGGGACCGGTCGCCCCTTTGATCACCGTGTTGCCGACATCCCCAGTGAAGTCCCGGCTCTGCACCGCCGTTCCACTGACGTCACCGGCCGAGTTGGACACGGAACCGGGACCGGGGGACGGCACTTCGCCGTGTTCGAGGTCGTACAGCTCGGGAACCATCTCGGCCACCAGGTCGCCCAGGCGCTTCAAGTCCGCTTCGGCGTTCTGTGTGTCCAGCCGCACGGACTGCAGTTCGGCCAGCCTCGCGAGCTCGTCCGGCAGCTCCGCCTTGCGCAGGCGTTCCGTCCCTCTGCCTGCCAGGACGGGCACCACCGGCACTCCGCAGCTGAACGCCTCCACAATTTCCTTGCGGACCCAGTCCTCCGGGTCGCGCAGCCGGGACTGGAAGTTGATCCAGTCGGCCCCGATGACAGCCAGCATCAGTGCGCTGCGGCGCACGCTCATCAGGAGGGCGTCTGGGTAGGTGGAGCCCGGAGCGATGGACCTCGAAGCGCGAAACGCCCGGTCCTTGCCGAAACGGTTGGCAAGCTCGTTGTCGATCAGGGCGGCGATGTCATTGCCGTCCCCTGTGCGGTAGTTGATGAACACGTCGGGCATGCCAGGTTCCTCTCAGGGGACAGGGAGTCGGGATAGCACTGCCAGGCGTGGCTCCAGCTGGCGTACCAGGGCGTGGCCGGAATGGCGGGCCAGGACGCGGGCGAGGCGACGGAGGTCGATCGTTACGGTCGCGGACCGGACGGCCGCCAGCCCATCGAGCAGCGGTTCCGCCAATGTGCAGGCCTGGTCGATCTCGCCGTGCGACGCGTAGGCCAGCGCTCGGCGGACGCCGTAGCGCACCTGGGTGCGCATCGCATCAGGCGAGACCAGCGCGAGTTGGCGGTCCAGTTCCTCGGCCGCCTGCCGCGGCTGGCCGAGGTCGAACAGACACCAGCCAGTGATCATGCCGATCGAGTCCGGCAGATGCATGCTGCCGATCACTGGAGCGTCGCCTTCGCTTTCCTGGAGGGCGAGCAGTGTCCGGGCCCGGTCGAGAGCGCGCAGACACGCGTCGAAATCGCCGGCGAGAGCGTGCCCCTGCGCCTCACGCTGCGCGGCAAGCCCCCGTATCCGCGGCGGGAGCGTGCCGTTCTGCGCCTGACGTGCCAGAGCAACGGTCTGCTCGGCATCGTCCTGGTACAGCGTGACCAGGGCCCGCCGGACCAGTGCGTACCCGGCCAGTGCCCGGTCGCCACCGGCCGCGGCGAGGTCCACTGCACGCTGCGTCCACCACAGCGCCGCCTGTTCGTCGCCCGTTTCCTGCACCAGCCAGCCGACGTATTCGGCATACCGGGACCCCAGCGCCAGTAACTCCTGGCGGGTGCGGGAATCCACGTGCGCGGACAGTTCGCGCAGCGTATGGGTCTGCGCTATCAGCCCCGGCAGCAGGAAACCGGGCTCAACGCTCTGGCCGAGTCGCCTGTAGTGCGTGAACAGTGACCGAGAAGCATCCAACATTCCGGCACCCCCGGTCGTCGATACCCGGCCCTGGCTGCCCGTACCCCAGCTCACCAACGAGGCCGCCCCGGCGCTCACGACCTCCCGCCGGCCCACGGGCTGAAACCAGCTCGAACCACCCGGCGACAGCCGCATCACCCACTCCTCCTCATTGATTCCGTGTCGAGTCGCTTCCTTCGACGTACCAGTAGCGGGCGTGGCGACCAAGCCGATCAGCGCACCGCTGGCGTGCAGGGCGGCGTCGCACAACCGAGCCAGATCACGGCTGGGCGCCTTGATGCCTCGTTCGACCTTGCTCAACTGCGCCTTGCTGTAGTGCACGACGGCGGACAGCGCTGTGAGACTCAAGCCAGCGCCCAAGCGCCGCTTCCTCAGCTCCTCGCCGAACTCGCTGGACGGCTGCGGCACGGAAACCTCCAGGACTGTCCATCCAGTGCAAGAGGCTGCTGCACGAAAGAATGCGGCCCCCTGACTGGGCGGACAAGGCAGATGGCACTGTTTCCCGTTTCCTCTCCGTAAGCGGGACGCGCTACTCCCGAAGCAACAGGCCCGTCAGGTTGGCTGCCGCCCGATCTGGCGTGACTGCTCACCGCGTGGCCATCGACTCGAACGAGTTGTTCTCTGGCTGGACCAAGGCCTTCACCGACCACCGCCTCTGCGCGGCCATCGTCGACCGTCTCCCCTTCATCGGCAACATCATCGAGACCGGCACGGCTCCTACTGTTTCGCCACCACGCCCGCGCCGAGAACTACCCGACCCTCAGTTCTCTATGAATCGCTGACGCCAATACCCGCAGGCACTGAACGAAGTTGCCAGTATGAGGTGAGAGCTGCGGGAGACGGACGGCGTGCACAGTCACCGCGGCGATCGCGGTGACGGCGACGGCCGCCTCGCCCGCACCGAACCTGTCGGAGGCAGGCGCGGCCACAGCGGTCGGCTGGACGCCGGCGGGCTCGGCGGTGGTCAAGACAGCGGACATGACGGGAGCCTTTCAAGACGATCGACACGACGCCCAGGCCGGAAGCCCCAGGCCAAGTCCCAGAGGGAGCAAGACGTGTCCACGGTCCAACGCTTCCCTCCGTCGCGAGCACGGCCGGCATCACGGGGCCCGGCGGCGATACTGCGGTGAGGCGATCCGAGCGGCGCGGAGGAACAGGTGACGAGGGACGAGCTCCGGCATCCGGCGCTGACCGGCGAACCCTGGCCGGTGATCGGCGTACGGGTACGCCGCGAGGACCACAGCCCGCGGCCGGCGTCCTGGCGGCCGGCCTCGCACGCCGTGCTCGAGGACGTCCTGCGGCTCTGCGCCCGGGCGTCCCGGCCCGCTGGGACGGGGGTGGTGGCAGCCCCTGATCACCTACCTGACCTCCACGGCTGGAAGTGGACACCACGCTGGTAGTGATGCGGCCAGTGTTGGGTGAAACGCCTCCCGGGGCCACGTGCTTCTGACAGGTTCGAACGCGTGGATCAAGGGTGGGCAGCGGTTATCGCAGGCATCGCCGGGCTTGTTGGCGCGGTCGTCGGTGCTCTTGCCGGTGGGCGTGCCGCAGTACGCGGCGCTCGGATCGGCGCAGAGGTGAGCGCGGCCGCCGTGCGGGCTCAGGTTCGCGATCAGGCCGTGCTGGCACAACAGCAATGGGTTCGCCAGGAGCGGCAGAAGGCATGTCTGCAGGTGATGGACATGTACGCCGTCTTCAACGTCGAGTCCGTCCGGCGGCGTGAGCAGTTGGAAGCGGGCACGGTGCTGGATGAGGCGTCGTTGCAGGCTTACGGGGAATCCTTGTTCAACCTCCTCACCGTGTGCAGCCACTTGGCGCTCCTGGGGCCCGACTCCGTGCAGGTGGCGGGTGGCGTCCTGCGGCGCAGAACGGAGCGATTCGTAAGCACGCTCCGGTTCGCGAACGAGGAACTGGCGGAAGACCCCGCAGATGCTATGCATGCGGACTGGGCGGAGATGGTGGCTGAGGACGGGCAGGAGATGAAGCTCGCCTACCTGGAGTTCATGCGCGTCAGCCAGGCCGTTCTCGTGTCTGGCTGATCGGCGGACGAGAGACGGGTAACCGCTCGGACGGGTGAAGACGCTGGACCAGCGGAACCCTCTCTGTCAGCTGGGCGTGGTGCCGTACATGGATTCGATCAACGAGGTGCACGTCAGCAGGCCGGGTGGCCTGGTGGTCGTCGCGGCCGCCGACGACGCCACCGCGCTCGCCTTTCAGTAGATGCTCGCCGAACGGTGGGCGACGGCAACAGCCGACCGTACGACGCACGACGTCGGCCAGCCTGGCGTACGGCTGCGCTGTTACCTGGACTTGAACCAGCCGGTCGGCTGGGATGCGCCGGCCGACGCGTCGCCGCTGGCCCTCGCAGAGGTACAGCAATGACGATCGCCTGTCAGGTGGTGCGGTTCCCGGCCGGTCGTCGCTGTGCGGCGCGTTCCACGAACGGCTCCAGGCCGCTCTCGGGGTGCATGTAGATGTAGCGGTGGGCGGCGTGGACCTGCACGGCGTTGAGGCGGTCGACGAAGGACTGGGGGACGGTGAGCATGACGTCCTCGGTGCCCAAGGACAGCATGTGCCGTGGGCCGATGGGAAGTAGGAGGGTCTGGGCGTCACCGAACGCCATGCCGTACATGGTGCGGCTCTCCTTCACGGACAGGGTCAGGGCTGGGTTGTCGCCGATCAGGAACTGGCCTGTCTCGGGCGTGATCACCTCCAGCCGCCGCGTCGACGCCAGGTCCCGCATCTTGTGGAAGGTGTCCTCGATGCTGGTGCGGAAGAGCTTGCCGCTCTCGCGGTCGCGCATGACCGGGGACCGTTCGATGAGACGCTCAGCGAAGGCGCCCAGGGAAGCCGAGCCGGACAGGTACAGGCCCGTCTCGCGCAGTGCCTCGAGGCGCAGCTGCTCGGGATACTGGGTGATCACCTTGGCGACCAGGCGCGTGCGGGCCCGCTCGACCGAGTCGGTGTGCACATCGCGGTAGTGGAGCGACCGGACGTAGTGGAGCACGACCAGGTCACGCAGCACGTCCACGTGAAGCGGGTCGGCGAACGGAGTGCCGGCGTGCACGGCGGCGAACGCCGCAGGCACGCGCCTCTCCACGTCGCCCCACAGTGCTTCAACGGATGGGGAGTCGACGGCGACGAAGTTCTCGACCCATCCGCATCGGCTGGTGGGCATCCGCTTGTGCACGCGTCCGGGGTTGTGCAGGTCGAACGGGAGCAACTGCCAGCTACTGCCCTTCGGTTCGGGCATCGTGAACTCTTTGAGCAGGACCTGGGATACGAGGTGCTGCCGCGACGTCTGCTGTACTGTTCCCACACGCCGAATTGTGCCAAGTACCCCTCTCCGCCCGCTCAGAGTTTTCTGATTGCCGATCCACATGGTCAGCGCAGCCGGACCACGGTGACGACTTCCCTGTCAAGTCAGTATGTTCAGCTGTAGCGTCGATGTGCTCATAGGCCGATAGCCCTCGGTGTTGCCCGTGCTTCGTGGCTTAGGCCAAGCTGGTCTGGCAGCCAACGACACAGGGACGTTCGATCAATCGGTCGTCGGCCCTTGGGGGGCGACGGTCTATCAGATTCGTTTTCCAGAAGCTCATTTGGTGCCGTAGGATCGCGCCAGCATTAGGCTTGTGCCGGCTCTCCACCACCCCTCATGGCCCGTACGGGCAGAGGAAGCGCAATGGTCACCCAGCTCAGCTCCCTGATTCTCTTCGTCGAGCGGGCTCGGTAGGTCGCGCACCACGCGGTCGGGAGACGGACGCGTGTGACAGTCGCTCAGATCGTCTTTGGCGTGCGGTGACTGATACAGCGACTCCGGAGTTCCTCCACCGGGGTCCGGGCCCTTGCTCTGCCCGGACCGACCGGCCCGGGCCGACTCGCCCACTCCTGGAAGTCTGATCATGACGACCACCAACCTGGCGACCGTCTCCGAGGCGGAGCTTTCCACCCGGGCCAACCCGTTCCCGGGCGCCGACACGTACAGCTGGACCCGGGCCTTCTCCGAGGCCTTGGCCCTTGCCACTGGCCTGCTCCCGCTGGTGACCGACGTCATCGCGTCCTACGTGATCCGCCCGAAGCGCTACCTCACCAAGGCGCGGACCGAGACGATCCACCGCCTGCGCCCCGGAGTGATCGTGAAGGACGAGCAGACGGGTCTGCACGTCCTGTCGGTGACCACGCACGGATTCGCGGGCACCCCGACCGAATACAACGAGCGTGTGCGGAGCGCCTTCGACAGCCCGGCCCGGCTCGACTCTTCCCCTGCCCGGGTGCTTCCGAGGCTGACCACCGGGTCCGGCCCGAACGGCACCGCGCTGCCGTTCGTGACGACCGCCGAGCCGGTGAAGCCCACCGTCCTCAACACTCTGCTTGGCCTCATGGACCTGGCCCTCACCGAGGCCGACCGCAAGCGCGGTTACGACCTCGCCGAGGACATGACGGTCTTTGGCCAGACCAACCGCACGATGCACGTCCCGTTCCTGCGGACGATCACCGAAAACCACCAGGGCGTCCCTGTTACCCGCGAGGTCGTCGACCTGGTGGCCATCAAGGGCAGCAACCGCTCCCGGGCCCGACTCAAGCTCCACGGGCTGACCGCTCGCAACATCGCCTTCGGTGTTCCGACCGACATGCTCGACCTAGTGGAGTCGAAGGCCGGCCAGCCCACGCTGCCGGAGTACATCGCCGACCCCGTCGTCTGGGTCCCGGCCTTCGCCGACACGCTGCGGGACGCGTTCGCCCGCCCCAAGCACCGCCTGCACGGCACCGCCCAGGCCGCCGCCGAGGTCGCCGCTGTCCAGATGCAGATCATCGTCGGGACGGACAACCCCGCCGAGTTCCACAACACGGTCTTCGACCCGAACCGTGCCGACCACCGACGCCCGCAGCTCGACTACCCGCTCGCGGAGAAGTCGACCTCCGACATGCGGGCGGTCCTGCGCGAGGCGAAGGCTTCGGGCCGCATCACCGAGCCCGTCCGGGCCTGGCTCGCTGGCGAGGACAGCGAGCCGGATGCCCAGCCCGGCTCGGTCACCGACGCCCGTGACCGCCGCGACCGGGCGCTGCTCGGCATGGCCTTTCCCAAGGAACTGGAGCACGATCGCGAGGTGGCCCGGGTCCTCGGCGAGCCCGAGCGGTACTACGACAGCCGTGAGGAGAACGTCACCCTCCGGCTGCGCATGCTCTCCGCCGCGATCGCCGAGGGTTACCGGACCCGGTGGAACCCGCGGCTGCTGGACGGCACACTTTACTCCAGCTTCATCGCCAAGCGCGGCAGTCTCGCGGACCGGCCGGACTGGCGGACCGCGCTGGACCAGGCCGAGGCAGACGAGACGCAGCTGTCCGACTTCCTCGTGACGCGGGGCCTGCACTGGCTTGCCGAACACGGCATGGTCGAGGCCGACCGCGGGTCGGCTGACGGCCAGCGGGGGCCGGGCCGGCGCAGCGGTGTCAGCGCCCGCAACGCCCTGCTGCTGAAGTCCGTACAGACCATCGCCCTGATGCGTGAGATCGCCCGTGCCAACGACGCTGGCACCCCGCCTCGGCAGGTCGATGAGGCCGGAGCTCCGGTCGACGGCACCGTCGCCGACCGCATCTGGTTCAGCGTGACCTTCCCGAAGACCGGGCGCGCCAAGAAGAAGGTGGACGACCGCCCCGGAGCGTCGGACAGCGCCCCGCCCCAGCAGCCGGAAAAGAGCCCGGAGCAGGTCCTCCTCGATGCCCAGCTGCGCCTGGTGACGAGCCTGTCCAGTGAGTTGCCGCAGGCCTTCCTCGCCGCGCTGGCCGTGGCTCGCGAGGCCATCGCCGCTGGCGCGGCGGCCGGCAAGCCTGCGCTGGCCGACCCGCCCTCCTACAGCGTGGAGGTGATGGAGCAGGCCCTGACCCGGCTCAAGCGGGACCTGGGTTCGATGCAGGCCTGCTTGTCCGACATGAAGGGCGAGACCGAAGTCACCATCGACTCGGTAACCGAGCAGTTCGCCAACTCCGAGGGCGAGCGGTGAGCCGCTCCGTGCTGCCGGCTGGGCCGGTGCTGACCGCACCGCTCCTGGCTGGCCTGGCGCTCGTCGGCGGCCGCTACCTGCACGCGACCTACCTGCGGCCGGTGCCCTGGGCGGGCCGCGGGCACTTCAACGACCTGGGTGTCCTCACCGGGATCTACCTGGTCACCGATATCGCCGGACGGCTGTGCTGGCTCGGTCAGGCAAGCCGCCTCGACGGTCTGACCGGGCGTCTCAACGGGCACGACCGCGATCCGGCCAAAAGGGCCGTCTTCGCCTGTGTGCGGGTCCTGCACCTGGACGACCTGACGCCCACCGAGGCCCTGAACGCCGTCGAGGGGCGGTGCGCGGACCTGCTCGGTGTCCGGCAGAGTATGAAGCCGCGCCGTTGGCCCCCGGCGACGAACTGGCTGTCCTTGGTCGCCTAACGCGATGGTGGCCGACACTCACGTAGGTGCCGGCCACCACCCAGTGGTGACCCCGATCCGCCGTTAGCCTTCGGGCAGGTGGTCGACGGCGATGCTGGCGAAGTCTTCGGGGGTGAGGATGCGGATGCCGACTGGAGGATGACTGACGGGGAACTTGGTTCACGTACTGCAGAGCCGGGTGACCGTGACGACCGTGTGCCGGGTCGTGCCCGCCATGACCTCCACCACGGCGTCACCCCCGGCGGGCGTGTAGGAGTCGCTGGCCTTCGTGAACGCCCGCCCAGCCTGGGGGACCAGGCGCGGGGCCACGACCGAGGACAGGGCCGTGGTCAGCCGCTGGGACAGCGCCACCGTCCGTCGGACAGCCGCACGGCGAGCGCCTTCGGGTGCCGGGCGCTGCTGGTGAACCCGACCACGGCCGCGTTGACGGTGTCAGCGTGCCTGATCTTCGCCCAGACTCGGCCCGCCTTATAGGCCTCTCGCAGCGGCTTCGCCACGATCCTCTCCACGTCTGTTCCTTCGAGCGCCGCTTGCCAGAGCAGGGCCTCGTCCAGGTCGGTGGTCGACCACACCGGCACGATCGACGGACCAGCGTCGGTGAGCACGTCCAAGAGGACCTGGCGGCGCTCCACGTACGGACGCGGGCGCAGGCCAAGGAAGCCCGCCGCAGGATGGGCCAGGACGTCAAACGCCGCGTACGTCGCGGGGTGCCGGTCGGCGAGTTCCCGGCCCCGGTGCGGCCTGGAGAGCGCGGGACTGCGCCGCCTCGAAGCTGATCCGCGCGTTGTCGTCGGCGTCGGAGAGGTACACCACCGCCTTGTCGTCCAGGATCACGCCAGGCGGCAGACGTATGGCGGCCACGGCCAGGTCCATCCAGAGGGCGGTGACGTCGCGGCCGGTCCGCGACTGCAGCCGGACATTCTCCCCGGTCCGCCACAGCACGGTCCGGTGGCCGTCCTTCTCCAGCCTTTGCCA
>NZ_JAPENW010000004.1 GCF_026341855.1 Streptomyces sp. NBC_00568
TTGTGAAGAACGCGACCGGCATGCGCTGCACATGATCGAAGACAGCTGTCCGCAGATCGAGGATGAGGCCCTCTCCGAGCGTGGACGAGAGCCAGCGCCCCAGAATCCCGAGCGCCGCCTCGGCGAACGCGATGACGGCGATGAGCACGGCAAGACGGATGACGGTGCTTTCGTCGCCGTGTTTCACGATGGCGTCCACGACGTGCCCCGCGAGCACCGGCGTCGCGACGGCCAGCAGCGCGGTCACCACGCTGAGGAGGACGAACTGAACGATACGGCGGCGGTGCGGGCGGGCGAAGGCGGCGATGCGGCGCAGCGTCGCGCGGTCGAAGGGACGGCGCTCCTGTTGGGCGTTCATGACACTGTGCAACTGTGTCCAGGCTGTGGTCTCCATGCTCATGGGAGTGACAGTAGGACCTCAAGCTTTGTTGAGGTCAACCGTTCACGGTTGCGGCCCGCGCGCGGGCGGCACCCCGTCGGCACCGCGCGCCCGACGACCGCCCCTCCCGCACCTTGCCCGGCGTGTCAGCCGCCGTCTCCGCGCCCGCAACCTCACGTTGGTCCGGTGTGGAAAACCTCTCCCGATGTGACAGTCGCACGACTTCCCCGGGCCCTGCCCAGGCTCCCCCGGCGCCTTACCCTTCGGCGTGCCGTCCGGCCGGTCCTGTGTCTCCTCCCGCTCGCCCTGGTCCTGGTGGTGGCCGTGCGCCACCGGTCGGTGCTCATCGAGGGCTTCGGGCATCTGGAGTCCGCCGAGTGGCCCTGGCTGGTGGCCGCGGTCGTCGCGACCTGCCTGACCTGGGTCGCCGCGGCCGTGACCCGGCAGGGCGCGGTCATGGAACGGCTGCCGGCGCGCCGGCTGCTCGCCACGCAGTTCGCCGCGGGCGCGGCCAACCATCTGCTGCCCACGGGTCTCGGCGCCGGTGCGGTCAATCTGCGGTTCATGACGGTGTGCGGGGTGCCGCTCGCCCGCTCGTCGGCCGCGCTCGCGCTGTATCTGCTCGCCGAGTCGATCGCCCGGCTGAGTCTGCTCCTCGGGCTGCTGATCGCGTTCCCGGGAGCGCTGCGGCTCGGCGGTCTGCTTCCGGACGGGGCGATCGGCCCGCTGCTGCTCGGCATCGGGGTGGCGCTGTGCGCCGCGGTGGCGGTACTCGCTCTCGTACGGCGGCTGCGCGCGGCCGTCTTCTCCTTCCTGCGCACCGCGGTCGGCGAGGCCCGTTCGGTGCACACCCGTCCGTCCCGGGCGTTCGCCCTGTGGGGCGGCTCGCTGGCCTTCCCGCTGCTCCAGGCGGCCGGGCTGGCCGCGGTGGGGCGGGCGCTGGGCCTCGCGGTGTCGCCCGCTCACATGGTGATCGCCTATCTGGCGGCGACGGTGGCGGTCGCGATGGTGCCGACGCCCGGCGGACTCGGTTCGGTGGAGGCCGCCCTGATCGTGGCGCTCGTCGCGGCGGGCGGCCCGGTGGCCGTGGCGACGGCAGTGGTGCTGGCGTACCGGATCATCACGGTGTGGCTGCCGCTCCTCCCGGGGGCGCTGACGCTGGGCGCGCTGGTCCGCTGGAAGGTGATCTGAGCCGGGTCCACCCGCTCCGGGTCGTGCGTTCCGGCGCGTGCTGTGATACCGAGGAGTAACCACGGCGTGCGGTGAGGCGCGTCGGCCGGAGAAGGGGACAGCGCGATGCCGGTCCGGATCGAACGTCAGGGTCACGTCACCACCGTCGTCCTCTCCCGGCCCGCGGCCCGGAACGCCGTGGACGGGCCGACCGCCGCCGAACTCGCGGACGCCTTCCGGAAGTTCGAGGCCGACGAGACGGCGCGCGTCGCCGTGCTCTGGGGCGAGGGCGGCACGTTCTGCGCGGGCGCTGACCTCAAGGCCATCGGCACCGACCGCGGCAACCAGGTCACCGAGGACGGCGACGGCCCGATGGGTCCCACCCGGCTGCGGCTGACCAAGCCGGTGATCGCGGCGGTCGCGGGGCATGCCGTGGCCGGTGGTCTGGAACTGGCGCTCTGGTGCGATCTGCGCGTCGCCGAGGAGGACGCCGTCTTCGGGGTGTTCTGCCGCCGCTGGGGTGTCCCGCTCATCGACGGCGGCACGGTACGGCTCCCCCGGCTCATCGGCACGAGCCGCGCGATGGACATGATCCTCACCGGCCGTCCGGTCGCCGCCGCGGAGGCGTACGAGATGGGGCTCGCCAACCGTCTCGTGCCGGTCGGCCGGGCCCGCGCCGAGGCGGAGCGGCTCGCCGCCGAGATCGCCGACTTCCCGCAGTCCTGTCTGCGCGGCGACCGCGCCTCGGTCCTCGACCAGGAGGGACTGATCGAGAAGGAGGCCATGCGCACCGAACTCCGGTACGGCATGGACGTGCTGGACGAGAGCCTGGAGGGCGCGGCCCGCTTCGCCTCCGGTGCCGGTCGGCACGGTTCGTTCGGCGGGCTGTGACACCGGCGACCCCTGCGCCGCGTGGGCCGTCGGCCGGTCCGTCCGTCAAGGGCGGATCCCCTCAGGCGTGGTGACGGAAGGGCAGGCGGATACGGCAGGATGAGCGGTCTCCCCGGACGGCGACGAACACGCGTCCGGGCGTGATCGCGCGTTCCCGGATTCGAGCAGGTGGCAAGTGACGACACAGCACATTCGGCCCGCGGGCCCACACCCCGGCCCTGGTCTCCGAGGAGGTCATCGATGAAGCGCTCCGTCACCGTGGACGACCTGATGATCGCCGGTATAGCCCTGGCAGCAGGGCTGCTGGCGGCGTTCCTGCTGCGGATGCTGCTGCGCTGGCTGAGCAAGCACGCCGAGCGCACCCGCTGGAGCGGCGACGACGTG
>NZ_JAPENW010000001.1:0-2592500 GCF_026341855.1 Streptomyces sp. NBC_00568
TCGTGGCCGCGCTGCGCACCCTGGTGCCGTGGGCGGCCATCACGGCGGGCATGGCGTCGGCGGCCGCGGTGCTGCCGCTGACCGCGCCGGTCGGACGCACCGTCAACCGGTCGCTGACCGTCCTGCTCATCCTCGTCACGACGATCACCGCCGCCCGGCTGATCACCGGCCTGGTCCAGTCGGTGACCCAGTCCCGCTCGGGCGTCGCCGGTTCGGCCACCATCTTCGTCAACATCACCCGGGTCGTGGTGATGGCGATCGGCTTCCTGATCGTCCTGCAGACGCTGGGGATCTCGATAGCGCCTCTGCTGACGGCCCTGGGTGTGGGTGGTCTGGCCGTCGCCCTCGCCCTCCAGGACACCCTCGCCAACCTCTTCGCGGGCGTGCACATCCTCGCGTCGAAGACGATCCAGCCGGGCGACTACATCCGGCTGAGCAGCGGTGAGGAGGGATACGTCGTCGACATCAACTGGCGCAACACCACGGTCCGTCAGCTCTCCAACAACCTGGTCATCATCCCCAACGCCCAGCTGTCGGGCACCAACATGACCAACTTCACCCGGCCCGAGCAGCAGATGACGCTCCTCGTGCAGGTCGGCGTCGGCTACGACAGCGACCTGGACCATGTCGAGCGGGTCACCAACGAGATCGTCGCCGAGGTGATGACCGAGATCACCGGCGCCGTCCCGGACCACGAACCCGCCGTCCGTTTCCACACGTTCGGCGACTCCCGCATCGGCCTCACCGTGATCCTCGGCGTGGGCGAGTTCAGCGACCAGTACCGGATCAAGCACGAGTTCATCAAGCGCCTGCACCGGCGCTACCGGGACGAGGGCATCCGGATTCCGTCGCCCGCCCGGACGGTCGCGCTGCAGCCCGGCGGTGTGGGGCTCCTGGAGACCGCCATCCCGCATCAGCGCGAGGCCACGAAGCAGACCTGAGAACGGGCCGTGGGGCCGGGCGGAACACGTCCGCCCGGCCCTTCGCCGCTCGACGCGCGGGTCAGAGCGTGGCGGACGAGTCCGGGTAGTGGCCGGGCTCGCGGTGGCGGGGCGCGACCAGGCTCGACACGACCGGGGTGACCGTCCAGTCGGGGTGGTTCGGCATGCGCGGTGTCTTCGTCCCGTACAGCCAGTCGTTCAGGAAACCGGACTGGTCCTGTCCGGAGACCTCGGAGGCGACCGCGATGTAGTCGGCGGTGGTCGCCGCGGAGTTGCGGTACCGCTCCAGGAAGGTGCGCTCGATGCGGTTGAAGACGTCCTCGCCGACGGCCTCGCGCAGCGCGTAGAGGACCAGGACACCGCCCACGTAGCGCTGGTTGTCGAAGAGGTTGACGGCGTTCGGCGCGGCGACGGGCCCGGAGTCCCTGCGCCACTGGTCGCCCTTGGCGTACGTGTCCTTCATCCGGGCTTCGAGGGTGGTCAGACCGAGCGAGTCGGCCCAGCCGCGCTCGTAGCGGTAGAGCAGCCCGTAGAAGTCCGCGTGGCCCTCGTTCAGCCACAGGTCCGCCCAGTTGGCCGGGCTGACGCTGTTGCCGAACCAGGAGTGGACCAGCTCGTGCATCATGTGCGAGCCGATCTTCTTCTCCTCCTGGAGCAGGAAGTTCGGCTTGTAGAGCGTCAGGGTCTGGGTCTCCAGGCCCGTGAAGTCGAAGGCGTTCGCGGCGTCGGAGTTGCAGGGCAGCAACCCGTACGTCTCGAACGGGTAGGCCCCGAGCCGCTGCTCCAGCCAGTCGAGGAGGCCGGGGGTGAGCGCGAGCGCCGGCTCCAGCGCGGCGGCGCGCGCCGTCGGGACGACGTCCCGCAGCCCCAGCCCGTGCGGCCCCTGCCGCTCCTTGACGACGTAGTCGCCGACCGTGATCTGCACCAGCTCGGTGGCTATCGGCGAAGCCGAACGGTAGGTGTACGCCGTCCGGTCGCCGTCCAGGTTCTCCGTGCGGACCAGCGTGCCGCTCGCGACACCGCGCAGGGTGCTCGGCACGGTGATGCGGAAGCTGAAGTCCGCCTTGTCCGTCGGGTGGTCGTTGCACGGGAAGACGGTGTGCGCCGCGTTCGGCTGCGGGCACACCGCGAATCCGTCGACGGTGGGGACCCAGGCGGTGTACGCGAGCGTCCTGGCCGGGTCGGCGCCGTACTCGACGCAGACCGCGACGGCGCAGTGCTCCGGAAGGGTCCGGGCCGGGGTGACGCGCAGCTTCTCGCCCACCTGCTCGAAGGTGGCGGTCGCACCACCGACCCGCACCGAACGCACGTCCAGGCCGAGCGCGTCGAGCGAGAAGCGGGAGAGGTTCTGGGTCGCCTTGATCATCAAGGTCGCCTTGGCGTCGACCAGACGGGTCGTGGCGTCGTACGAGAAGTCGAGGTGGTACGCCTCGACGCGGTAGCCGGCGTTGCCGAGGGCCGGGAAGACGGAGTCGCCGAGGGTCTCCGCGCCCGGGGTGCCCTCAGGCCTTAAAGCCTGGGGGCGCGCCGAGGCCGCGGGTCCGGCGGCGAGCACGGCGGCCGTGCCGATCAGCGCGGCCGCGGGGGCCGTCACTCTGGTGCGATATCTCATGGTTCGCTTTCGTTCGGGCGGCGGGGAGCCTGGAGGCCCGTCGCCGGATCCAGTGGGTGATCGAGTGAGTGATCACCTTCCTTTACGCATGAGCGGGGCGCCCGGTTGCCTCCGGCTCAGCATTTCCGTTTTCACTCGGGCCCGCGTGTTCACTCCGGCCCGCCGCGGAGGGCGGTTTTCCGACGCGCTCGCCCGGCCCGGGACGTACCCCTGTCGAGCCGGGGTCGCTCACGAGATATCTTGATGTCGAGCAATGTTGCAGACGTGGAGCGGAGCACCCGGTGACTGACTCGACCATCATTTACACGCACACTGACGAGGCCCCGGCCCTGGCGACGTATTCGTTCCTGCCGGTGGTCCAGGCGTACGCCTCGCAGGCGGGTGTCACTGTGGAGACCCGTGACATCTCGCTGGCCGGGCGCATCATCGCCCTGTTCCCGGAGTTCCTCCGGGAGGACCAGCGCATCGAGGACGCCCTGTCCGAGCTCGGTGAGCTGGCCAAGACGCCCGGGGCGAACATCATCAAGCTGCCGAACATCTCGGCCTCGATCCCCCAGCTGAAGGCGGCGCTGGCCGAGCTGCAGGCGCAGGGCTACGCGCTCCCGGACTACCCGGACGACCCGAAGTCGGACGAGGAGCGCGACATCCGCGCCCGTTACGACAAGGTCAAGGGCAGCGCCGTGAACCCGGTGCTCCGCGAGGGCAACTCCGACCGCCGCGCCCCCGCGTCGGTCAAGAACTACGCCAAGACCCACCCGCACCGCATGGGCGCCTGGTCGTCGGACTCGAAGACGAACGTCGCCACCATGGGCGTCGACGACTTCCGCTCCACCGAGAAGTCGGCCGTGGTCTCCGAGGCCGGCGCGCTGAAGATCGAGCTGGTCGGCGACGACGGCTCCACCACCGTGCTGCGCGAGTCCGTACCGGTCAAGGCGGGCGAGGTCGTGGACGCGTCCGTCATGCACGTCGCGCCGCTGCGCGAGTTCCTCACCGAGCAGATCGCCCGCGCCAAGGCCGAGGACGTGCTGTTCTCGGTGCACCTCAAGGCCACGATGATGAAGGTCTCCGACCCGATCGTCTTCGGTCACGTCGTGCGCGCCTTCTTCCCGAAGACCTTCGCGAAGTACGGCGAGACGCTCGCCGCCGCCGGTCTCTCCCCGAACGACGGTCTCGGCGGCATCTACAAGGGCCTGGAGGCCCTGCCGGAGGGTGCCGGGATCAAGGCGTCCTTCGACGCCGAGCTCGCCGAGGGCCCGGCCCTGGCGATGGTCGACTCCGACAAGGGCATCACCAACCTGCACGTGCCGTCCGACGTCATCGTCGACGCCTCGATGCCGGCCATGATCCGCACCTCCGGCCACATGTGGGGCCCGGACGGCCAGGAGGCCGACACCCTCGCCGTGCTGCCGGACAGCAGCTACTCCGGTGTCTACCAGGTCGTCATCGACGACTGCCGCGCCAACGGCGCCTTCGACCCGTCGACCATGGGCACCGTCCCGAACGTCGGTCTGATGGCGCAGAAGGCCGAGGAGTACGGCAGCCACGACAAGACCTTCGAGATCCCGGTCACCGGCACGGTCCGCCTCGTCGACCAGGCCGGCAACGTCGTCCTGGAGCAGACCGTCTCCGCGGGCGACATCTTCCGCGCCTGCCAGACCAAGGACGCCCCGATCCGCGACTGGGTGAAGCTGGCCGTCACCCGTGCCCGCGCCACCGGCGACCCGGCCGTGTTCTGGCTGGACGAGGACCGCGCGCACGACGCCGTGCTCATCGAGAAGATCAAGCAGTACCTTCCGGAGCACGACACCGAGGGCCTGGACATCCGTGTCCTGTCCCCGGTCGAGGCGACCAAGCTGTCCGTGGAGCGCATCCGCCGCGGCGAGAACACGATCTCGGTCACCGGCAACGTGCTGCGCGACTACCTCACCGACCTGTTCCCGATCCTGGAGCTGGGCACCAGCGCCAAGATGCTGTCGGTCGTCCCGCTGATGGCGGGCGGCGGCCTCTTCGAGACGGGCGCCGGCGGCTCCGCGCCGAAGCACGTGCAGCAGCTCGTCAAGGAGAACTACCTGCGCTGGGACAGCCTCGGTGAGTTCCTCGCGCTGGCCTCCAGCTTCGAGCACCTCGCGACCACCACGGGCAACGCGCGCGCCCAGGTGCTCGCGGACACCCTCGACCGCGCGACGGCGACCTTCCTCGACGAGGACAAGTCGCCGACCCGTCGCGTCGGCGGCATCGACAACCGCGGCAGCCACTTCTTCCTCTCCCTGTACTGGGCGAAGGAGCTGGCGCAGCAGACCGACGACGCGGACCTCGCCAAGGCGTTCGCCCAGCTCGCCGAGGTGCTGACCGCGCAGGAGCAGACGATCGTGGGCGAGCTGATCGCGGTCCAGGGCGACGCGGCCGACATCGGCGGCTACTACCAGCCCGACCCGGCCAAGGCCGCCTCCGTGATGCGCCCGTCGGCCACCTGGAACGAGGCACTGGCGATCCTCGCCTGACCTGAGCACACCTCGCGGACACGCCCCGCGCACGCCGCCCCGGCCGGATCCCTCAGGCCGGGGCGGCTGTCGTCGTGCCGGGGGCGCCCGCCCGGGCGCGACGGAGTGACTTACTCCAGGCATGTGCGTCAGGCACGGAGTCCGAGCCGAGCGCGGCGCGACCGGCCGCCACGAGCAAGGTCGCTCCGCACGCCACTGTGACTTCGTTCGGCGCGTCACGGTGATGGAGCGGGCCACCTGGACGAGCACCGGTGGCGGGCCCGAACGCCCCTTCATAGCTTCGGCCCATGACCAAACAACAGATGGCCTACCTCGCGTGCACCGCGGTGGTCCTGGCCTCAGGGCTGGGCGCAGCCCCTTCGGCCGACCACCGTTCGGTGCACGTGGTGCGCGCCGGAGAATCCATCCAGAAGGCCGTGGACTCGGCGAAGCGGGGCGACACCGTCCTCGTCCGCCCCGGCACTTATCACGAGAGCGTCCGCATCACGGTGTCGGACCTGACCCTGCGGGGCACCGACGCCCGTTCCACCGTCATCGTTCCGGGTACGGCCACCGCCGACGCGTGTTCCAAGGCGGGCAACGGCGTTTGTGTGACGGGGACGGACAGCAGTCCCGTCCGGGGTGTCACCGTGACCTCACTGACCATCAAGGGCTTCGCCAAGCAGGGCCTGTGGGCGTCGAGGACCGACCGGCTGACGGTCCGCAGGGTGACCTCCGAGAAGAACGGCCAGTGGGGTCTCGCCTCGGAGCGGTCCGTCCGCGGGAGGTTCGTCCACAACATCGCCAAGGACAACGGCGACGCCGGTCTCTTCCTCTCCAACACGGTCGACACCGAGGAGGGAGCCCGTGACACCAAGGGAACGGTGGCCAGGTACAACCTGCTGAGCGGCAACCGGATCGGCATCACGGTGCGGCGGCTGCGGAACCTGACCGTCGCCCACAACGAGGCCACCGGCAACTGCGCCGCGGTCTTCGTCGTGGGTGACGAGAACAAGCCACGTATCGGCGGAATCAGTGTGCGCCGCAACTACATCCACGCCAATAACAAGTCCTGCCCCAAGACCCCGCGGCTGCCCGCGCTCCAGGGTTCGGGGATCGTCCTCACCGGCGCCGAGGACACGCACGTGACCCGGAACCGGGTCGAGGACAACGTGGGCACGTCCCCGCTGTCCGGCGGCATCGTGCTGTTCAAGAGCTTCGTGGGCGCGCTCAGCGAGAACAACGAGGTGCGCGACAACGTGGTCCTGCGCAACGGCCCGTCGGACCTGGCCAACCGCGACACCGGCAAGAACAACTCGTTCCGGGGCAACACCTGCGCGGTCTCCGAGCCCGCCGGAATGTGCTGACGTCCCACCCGTCCACAGGACCGGGTCCGCACTCCCGTACGGCCCGGTCCTGCCTCCGTACCGCCAGGTCCGCCCCCCGTCCGGACCGGCCCGGTCTCCCCGTACAGCACGGCATCAGAATCAGAAGCGAGGCATTGAATGACGACTGTCGATCAGAGTCCCCCGCCGTCCATGCAACTGAGGGAACTCGTCTTCGGAGCGGCCCGCGCAGCCGCCGTACGCGCCGCCGCCCGTCTGGGTGTGGCGGACGCGCTGGACGACACGCCCATGAGCGCCGAGGACCTGGCGGCGGCGGTGAAGACCCAGCCGAAGACCCTGCGCCGGCTGCTGCGCGCCCTGTCCTGCCAGGGCGTCTTCGCGGAACGCCCCGACGGCATGTTCGAGCACACGGAGATGTCCCGGCTCCTGCGCGAGGACGACCCGCACAGCCTCCGCTACATCGCGCTGTGGTGCACCGAGCCGTGGACGTGGAACGTCTGGCCGAAGCTCGACGAGGCGGTGCGCTCCGGCCGCAACGTCTTCGAGGACGTGTACGACAAGGAGTTCTTCACGTACCTCAACGAAGACGCCCCCGAGTCCGCGCACGTCTTCAACCGGGCCATGACGACGTCCAGTTCGCAGTCGGCCCAGGACGTCGCGAACCTGCTCGACCTGCGGGGTGTGAAGGCGGTCGCCGACATCGGAGGCGGTCAGGGACACGTCGTGGCCTGCCTGCTGGAGAAGCACCCGGGCATGCACGGCACCCTGCTCGACCTGCCGGGCGTGGTGGAGAACGCCGATCCCCGCCTGCGGAGCGGCGGGGCGCTGGCCGACCGGGTGCGGATCGTGGCCGGGGACTGCCGTGAGGACATCCCGGTCCAGGCGGACGTGTACATCATCAAGAACATCCTGGAGTGGGACGACGAGAGCACCCGCCGTGCGCTCGCGAACGTCCGCAAGGCCGCGCGGCCCGGTGCCCGCGTCGTCGTCATCGAGAACCTCGTGGACGACACCCCGTCGATGCGCTTCACGACGGCCATGGACCTGCTGCTGCTCCTCAACGTCGGCGGTGCCAAGCACACCCGGCAGAGCATGGTCGACCGGCTCACGGACGCGGGTCTGGTCATCGGCGAGATCCGCCCGGTGAACGCCTATCTGCACGCCTTCGAGTGCACCGTCCCCGGCTGATCCGTCCGCAACGCCGAGGAAAACCCGAGGCCGCCGGTTCCGCTTCTTCGCGGAGCCTGCGGCCTCGGGTTGTGTCACGGTGCTCGTTCAGGAGGCGGAGTCCCGCTCCCAGCGGTAGAAGCAGTGCGCCATGGCGTCCTTGGGGCTCCGCCAGGTCTGCGGGTCGTACGCGCTGACGTACGCCGACAGTTCCTCGCTGACACTGCGGAACTCGGGGTGCCCGACCACCTTCGCGATGGCGGGTGCCGGGTCCCGGTCGGATTCGATGAGGTGCAGATACACATCACCGAACTGGAAGAGGCTGCGCCGGTTGACTCCGATGAGGTGCGGGAGTTCACCCCGGTCGGAGGCGGCGAACACGTCGGAGATCGCCGGCGCCGAGTCGGGCGCCATGCGGGCGACGATCAGGGCGTGATGCATCGGGTTTCCTTCCTGTGCCGGGATCAACGGGGCATGGCGGCCGGGCTGCGGCGCTCACGGGCGGCCTGCTCGATCCGGTCCCGGATGAGCGCCATCTGCGTGACGGAGTTGCGGTTGATGTTGTCCGTCATCCACGCGTCGTCGACCGGGGCCTCGGGCTTCATCGCGAAGTCCTGCACCCAGCGCATGTGGGTGCCGGCCGGGGTCTCCTCGTACTCCCACCGGATGTTCATGTGCGCGAACGGTCCCGTCTCGACGCGGCGGGCCCGGACGGTCCGCCTCGCCCGGTCCACGGTTCTCTGCGAGACCCAGCTCCACACCTTCCCGTTGTCGTCCGGGTGCATGGTGAGGCGGAAGGTGGTCGTGTCGCCGTCCCGGGAGAGGACTTCGAGGGACGCGTACTCGCTGAAGAGCTGAGGCCAGTTCTCGATGTCGTTCGTGATGTCCCAGACGAGGTCGAGAGGAGCGTCGATCGTGATGCTGTTGTCGGTGTGTCCGGGCACTTCAGGCTCCAGCCTTGAGGTTGTCGTTGACGAGATCGAGGAACTCGCGGGGGGTCTTGCAGCGCTCCGTGTCGGGGGGCAGGGGCCGGCTGTACCGGTTCTCCAGCTCGCCGACGATGCCGAGCAGCCCGAGCGAGTCGAGTCCGAGGGTGCCGAACGGCGCGTCGGACGCCTGCGCGAGCTCCTTGGGGTCGACGGTGATCCCGGCCGCCTTCTTCATGAGGGCGGCCAGTTCGTCGTAGGTCACTTCGGTGGTGATCATGCGGGTGTTCCCTTCACTTGCGCCCGGGCTCCCGGGCGGAGTCGCCGCCGCGGCGCACGACCAGCGCCGCGTTGGAACCCATGAGTCCCCTGCTGAGGATCAGGGCCGTGTGCAGCTCGGCGGGGCGGGCGTTCGACGTCACCAGGTCGAGGTCGTGGCAGATGTCGAACACGTTCGGGGTGGGCGGGACCTGGCCGTGCTCCATCGCGAGCACCGCGGCCGCGGTGTCCAGCAGGGGTGCCCCGCAGTAGGCCCGTCCGATTCCCGTCTTGGGTGCCGTGACGGGTACGCGGGTTCCGTGTGCTCCCAGGGCGTCGGCGATGGCCAGGGCTTCGGCGCGGTCGGCCGCCGGGACGCCCAGGGCGTCGGCGAAGACGACGTCGATCTCCTCCGGGGCGCAGTCCGCCTCGGCGAGGGCGCCCCGGATCGCGTGCGCGAGTCCCTCCCGGGACCGCTCCCACTGCGAGGCGCCGGTGAACGTGGCCCCGTGTCCGGCCACGACGGCCCGGACGGCCGCTCCCCGCTCGCGGGCACGCCCCTCGTCCTCCACGACGAGCATGGCGCCGCCTTCCGCGGGCACGAAGCCGCAGGCTCCCCTGGTGAAGGGGCGGTAGGCGCGATCGGGGTCCTCGACGGTGCTGAGCTCGGGGTAGGCGAGCTGGCAGACCATCGAGTACGGGGCCAGGGGCGCCTCCGCGGCTCCGACGAGCATCGCGCCGGTGCCGCGCCGTACGCCGCGGGCGGCGTGCGCGATGGCGTCCAGTCCGCCCGCCTCGTCGCTCGCGACCACTCCGCACGGTCCCTTGAAGCCGCCGCGGATGGAGATCTGGCCGGTGCTGGCGGCGTAGAACCAGGCGATGGACTGGTACGGGCCGACGAACCGGGAACCCTGTCCCCACAGCTTCTGCAGTTCCCGCTGGCCGAACTCGCCGCCGCCTGATCCGGCGGCGGTGACCACACCGATGTCGTACGCCTCCTCGGGGTCGACCGCGCCGAGGCCCGCGTCGTCGAGGGCGAGGACGGTCGCCGCCATCGCGAAATGGCTGAACCGGTCGGTCTGGACGAGGAACCGTTCCTCGATGAGGTCCGCGGCGTCGAAGGCCCGGACCTCACCCGCGACGCGCAGCGGCAGATGCTCGCAGCCCTCGCGGGTGATCCGGTCCAGAACGCCGAGGCCCTCCCTGACGGACTTCCAGTACGCGTCCGCACGCAATCCGTTGGGCGCGATGACACCGATGCCGGTGACGGCCGCGCGCCGGGGGCGCTGAGTACTCATCGTGTCCTCCCACCCGTCCCGGTCAGGAGCACCGCGGACTGGAATCCGCCGAACCCGCTGCCGACGGAGAGCACATTCCTGAGCTTCCGGGGGCGTGCGGTGCGCGGCACGTAGTCCAGGTCGCACTCGGGGTCGGGGGTTTCGTAGTTCGCCGTGGGCGGCACCACCTGGTGCTTCAGGGCGAGGACGCAGGCGACGACCTCGATCGCGCCGATCGCGCCCAGCGAGTGGCCCACCATGGATTTGATGGAGCTCATGGGCGTGTTGTAGGCGTGCTCGCCCAGGGACAGCTTGACCGCGGCGGTCTCGTGCCGGTCGTTCTGCCGGGTGCCCGAGCCGTGCGCGTTGACGTAGTCGATCAGCGTCGGGTCGAGGCGGGCCTGATCGAGCGTGCTGTCGATCGCCCGGGACATCTCCAGGCCCTCGCTGGTCAGACCGGTCATGTGATAGGCGTTGCCGTAGGTGGCGTAGCCGCCGATCTCGCAGTAGATGTGCGCGCCGCGGGCCCTGGCGTGCTCGTACTCCTCCAGGATCAGCACGGCCGCGCCCTCGCCCATGACGAAACCGTTGCGGTTGGCGTCGAAGGGCCGGGAGGCGTGCTCGGGGTCGTCGTTGTTGGGCGACGTGGCCTTGATGGCGTCGAAGCAGGCCATGGTGATCGGGGATATCGGCGAGTCGGACGCCCCGGCGATGCAGACGTCGGCCCGGCCTTCCTCGATGGTGTGGAAGGCGTATCCGACCGCGTCGAGTCCGGAGGTGCAGCCGGTGGAGACGGTCTGCACGGGTCCCTGGGCCCCGAACTGCTCGGCGACGACCGAGGCGAGCGTGCTGGGCGCGAACGCCAGGTGCAGTCGCGGGTCGGCCGCCCGATGGTCCACGTCCCACCGCCGGCCGCCTTCGCTGACCTTGACGTAGTCGTGCTCCAGGCGGGTGGTGCCGCCGACGGCGCTGCCCAGGGAGACGGCGACGCGCCAGGGGTCCTGGCTGCCGGCGTCGAGTCCCGAGTCACGGACGGCTTCTCCGGCGGCGACCACCGCGAACTGGATGTAGCGGTCGGCGTCCCGGATCAGCTCCGGGTCGAGTCCGTGGTCGAGCGGGTCGAAGTCGCATTCGGCGGCTATGCGGGAGCGCAGTCCCGCCGGATCGAACAGCGTGATGCCGCGGGTCGCGGTGCGGCCGCCTGCGAGGAGGTCCCAGAACGCCTTCGTTCCGGTACCGCCCGGAGCGACCACACCGATGCCGGTGACGGCCACCCGCCGGGTCACTGTATGGCCCCACTTCGCTCGGACGGCTGTCCGTGGTCCGGCGCGGACAGGTCCGGGCCGCCGATGACGACCTCGTGGCCGGGCGCGGCGGCGTCGGTCGCCTCCGTGTCGACGTGGCCGAGGCTCGGACGCGGGGCGAGCGGGCCCAGGTGGAAGACCATGCGGGCTTCCTCGTCGCCGACGTTGCGGAAGCGGTGCCGCATGTCGATCGGGATCAACAGGCCCTGGTCGGGCCGGAGCGCGAACGCCTCACCGTCCAGGTCCACTTCGAGGGCGCCGCTGACCACGTACACGAACTCCTCGGAGTACGGGTGGTAGTGCTCGCCGATGCGCTCGCCGGGCTGGATGATGGCCAGACCCATGAAGCCGCTGGTGGACCCCGCCGTGGCGGGCGTGAGCAGGGCCCGGATGTCGCCTCCGCGCCTGCGGTTGGGTTCCGTCTCGCTCAGGTCCACGATGCGTGGATGGTGCTTGATCATGCTTGGTACCTCCGGGTGGGGCGAGGACGTCGGATGGGACGTCCGGGGACGCGGGCTGCGGCGGTCCGTCAGGAGCCCGCCGCGCTGCGGTCGGTGATGGGCAGCATGTCGGCGTGCGACAGGAGGCGGTTGATGTTGCGTTCCGTATCCAGCGAGCCCTCGACGCCGATCGCGGCACCGTCGAGGAGACGCTCGAGCTCGGCGGCCTTCTTGGTGCCCTTGAGGCCGAGGGAGGCGACGGGGTCGCCGTCGAGCTCGCCCACGATGTCGATGAGCCGCACCACGATGTCGTCGCGCTGGAAGACGGTGCTGCTGTACACCGGGCTGTCCTTGTCGTCGGCCGCGGCCTCGTCCTGGTGGGCCAGCAGCCGGGCGAGTTCCATGCCGCTGCCCGGCCGGGCCGGGTAGTACAGCGCGTGCCGGCGCAGCTTCGCGGGTTCCTTGCGGCCGGAGACCACGTGGTGCACGGCCGGGAGCGCCGCCCGGGTGAAGAACACCCGTGCCGAGTCGGGGTCGCTCAGGTCCCGGTCCTGCTCCAGGTAGGGGTTGATGGCCTCCTCGACCGCCCGTACCTCGGGCTGGCGCGAGACGTGGCGCAGTGCCGCGAGGAGGTCGCCCTCCACCTCGACGGCCCGCACGACGCGGTTGCCGTGCATGAAGAGCGAGGTGCGGCGCAGCCGGGTGGTGTCGTCGACCTGGGCCTGGGGCGACTGGTACCCGGCCAGGATCTCGGCGACCTTCGACTCGGATCCGGGCTTGACGGTGAAGGTGAGGGCGTGGCGTGCCACACCGTTGCCGACACGGGCCTCGACCTGCTTGGGCGCCTTGGCCGACTCCGGGGTGAGCGGTTCGGCGGGGCTCGTCTCGCGGAGGATGCTGTAGCGCATCGACCGGGTGTCCCGGACGCAGCTGTGCATCGGCCTGACGGTTTCGACGTGCTCCTCGCTGTTCACCCAGGCGAGGAAGGGCGGGGCGCTCTCCCACTCGCTGGTGATGAGCCACTGCGAGGGGTTCTCGATCGACTGGCACAGCTGGTCACTGATGTGGCCGGGGACCGAGGCGACCTGGTTGCGCATGAGTTCGTACGCGTCGAGGAACTGCTGCTGAGCGCCTTCGTACAGGTCGAGCAGCAGGATCACCCGAAGCCTGGAGCCGTCGAACGCCGACTGCGAGATACGTCCTGAGGGAGTCATTCCGGCACACCTCTCCTTTTCGTCACGGAAAGTCAGGAACGACCGCGGTATCCGAAACGCCGGGGCCGCCATGAGCTGATCGTTGACGCGAGCTCCCCAGTGCGCGAGCCCCACGGGTCGGACGAGTGAACCGCGCGCCATCCGGGTGCCCCTGGCGCGCGAACCGGTCCACAAGGGGCATGGAACCTGCATCCCCTTCCCTCACTCACGTCGCAGGCGACGCTGGAGGCAATCAATGAACCGATTCGAAGAGGCCGGAGAGATCGGTCACCACACGCCCGTCCTCATCGTCGGCGGCTCTCTGGTGGGCCTGTCCACCTCGCTGTTCCTGGGGCGGCTCGGCGTGCCGCACATCCTGGTGGAGCGCCACGCGGGCACCTCGATCCATCCGCGGGGGCGCGGCAACAATGTGCGCACCATGGAGGTCTTCCGGGTGGCCGGGGTCCAGCGGCGCATCGAGGAGGCCGCGTCGGTCCTCGCGGACAACCACGGCATCCTGCAGACGCCGACCCTGGTGGGCGATGCCGGCGAATGGCTGTTCAAGGAGATCGATCCCGGCAACGGACTCGCCCGTTTCAGCCCGGGCGCATGGTGCCTGTGCAGCCAGAACGACCTGGAGCCGGTGCTGCTGGAGAGTGCCCGGGAGCTGGGCGGCGACCTGCGGTTCTCCACCGAGCTGATGTCGTTCGAGCAGGACGCCGAGGGCGTGACCGCGAAGGTCAAGAGCCGGGAGACCGGCGAGCACACCACGATCCGCGCGGACTACCTCGTCGCGGCGGACGGTCCGCGCAGCCCCATCCGCGAAGCGCTGCGCATCGGGCAGACCGGGCCGGGCGACCTGTTCCACAACGTGAGCGTCACGTTCACCTCGCGCGGCCTCGCGGACGTCGTCGGTGACCGGCGGTTCATCGTCTGTTACCTGACCAACCCGGAGGCCGACGGGGCTCTGCTGCCGGTCGACAACAAGGAGCACTGGGTCTTCCACGCTCCCTGGCACCCCGAACACGGCGAGACCCTGGAGGAGTTCACCGACGAGCGCTGTGTGGACCACATCCGGCGGGCCATCGGCGTGCCGGATCTGGATGTGGAGATCACCGGCAGGGCCGCCTGGCACGCCGCCGAGCGGGTCGCCGAACGGTACGCGCGGGACCGGGTGTTCCTGGCCGGCGACTCGGCCCACGAGATGTCCCCCACCGGGGCGTTCGGGTCCAACACCGGTATCCAGGACGCGCACAACCTGGCCTGGAAACTGTCCGCCGTGCTGTCCGGCTGGGCCGGTCCGGGACTGCTGGAGTCCTACGACGCCGAGCGCCGGCCGGTGGCCGAGGCGACGAGCGCGCGGGCCTCCTCGCGTTCGGTCGAGCACAGCCACCCCGGGTACACCCCCGGTCCCGAAGCCGGTGGTCAAGGCGGCCCCGGTGGTCAAGGCGGTCCTGGCGGCCCCGGCGGTCGAGGCGGCCCCGGCGGTCAGGGCGGTCCCGGCGGTCAGGGCGGTCCCGGCGGTCAGGGCGGTCCCGGCGGCAGGAAGGGCGGGATCCTCAACGTGGCGCTCGCCTACCGCTACCCGCGGGGCGCGGTCCTGGGCGCCGATCCGGCCGGTCCGGTCGTGCCCGAGGGGGTACGGCTGACGGGCGAGCCCGGAACCCGGGCGCCGCACCTGTGGCTGACCCGCGCCGGGGCCCGGATCTCCACCCTCGATCTGTACGAGCGGTCCATGGTGCTGCTGAGCGCGGCGGACGGCGCCGGCGGGTGGGACGCCGCGGCGAGGGACCTGGCCCGGCAGATGTCCGTCCCGCTCGACTCCCACCGGATCGGCACGGGGCCCGAGGCGGACCTCGTCCCCGCGGGTGACGCGGACTGGGCGGAGATCCACGGCGTCACCTCGGACGGTGCGGTGCTGGTACGCCCCGACGGATTCGTCGCCTGGCGCTCCGAGGGGCCGGTCAAGGATCCTCGGACGACCCTGCGGGAGGCCCTGATCTCACTGCTGGACCAGGCCTGACCTGCCCGTTCCGGGCGGGTCCAGGACATCGCCCGGCCGGGAGGCCGGCCACCGTCCCCTGAGAAGCGCGGAAACGGCCGGAGGCCGTATCGGAATTCCGATACGGCCTCCGGCCTCGTCTCGGCCCCTCTCGCCTCAACTGCCCCGAAGGCAAAGGAGGTCGAAGCACGTCACGGCTCGGTCCTGCCGCCCTCCCCTGGGCAGACGGCGGTTGACTGTCGCCGGTGAACGCACCGTTCGGGCCGTCGTAGTCGGGCGCCACGGCGTTTCAGCGACTGCTGAACGCCGTTGACCATGGTCGGCTCCGGGATGCCGGCGGCCTCCAGGACGGTCGGCGCGACGTCGATCACGTGGGTGAACCATTGGCGTTCTCCGCCGGGGGCGAGGCGGGGATGGCGGCGGGAGCGGGGGCGAGGCGCAGCGAGAGGACGTAGGAGACCACGACCGCGACGATCACGAGGGGCATGACGGTGAGGCCCTGCGTCCCCAGGAGCAGGGTGGCCAGCAGCACCGCGGTCATCGGCAGTTTCAGCAGCGCGACGCACATCGCGCCGACGCCCATGGCGAAGCCGGATGTCACGTCCAGCCCGGGGAGGTGGCTCATGGCCAGCCCGACGGCCGCTCCCACGAACATCGAGGGAAAGACCGGACCGCCGCGGAAGCTGCTGAGGGAAAGGCTGTAGGCGACGGACTTGCAGACCACGAGGACGACCAGGGTGGCCGCCGTGTATCCGGCCTCACCGGCCAGCAGCGGGCCGAGGGCGCTCTGGCCCGAGTACAGCACGTCGGACGCCGCCCTCCCCGTCCCCTCGGCGTACACGAGCGCTGCCACTCCCACGAGGGCACCGGTCAGCGCCGTGGCCGCCACCCGCCGCCGCTCGACCCGGGGCTGCAGGAAGAGTGCCGCCCGACGGATGCCCGTCCCGAGCAGGGCGGCGACCACTCCGATGACGAGTGCCCAGCCGAACCCGGCCATGTCGGGGCGGTCGGCGTGCGGCACTTGCTGAAGCACCAGGGAGTACGTGCCCAGTCCGGTCCATGACCCGAGTCCGGTGAAGATCAGTGAGCCGACACCGGCGGCGAGCAGGCCCGGCACCAGGACGACGCCCATCATCACGCCGCCGAGGCCCGCCGCCTCCATCAGGAGGAACGCGCCGAGCAGAGGGGAGCCGAGCAGTGTGCTGACGGCCGCGAAGCTCCCCGCGGCCCCCAGCACGGCGCTCGCGCTCGGCTGGATGTCACGCTTCACCGACCTGACGGCGTACACCGCCAGGCCTCCGCCGAGCGCGATGAGCGGTGCTTCGGGCCCGAGCACCACGCCCATTCCCAGCGAGGCCACCGCCGCGAGTGCGATGGCGGGCAGTTCCGCCGCCGACGGAGCTCCCTTGGTGACGAGACCCTCGGCCGGCTTGTGCCCGCCCTCCCCCGGCAGGTACCGGATGGTCAGCGCCACCAGTAGTCCGGCCAGGGTCAGAAGCGGGATCGGCCACCATGACGGCGTCCCGTCGAAGCCCAGACCTCTGGGCAGGTCGGTGTAGGTCAGCGACTGGAGTTCGGACACGAGTGCGAGAAATCCGAACGCGAACGCGGAGATCGGGATGCCGAGAAGCGCCGTCATCACCAGCAGAACCGCGTACCGGCGACTGCGGATCAGCGCGAGCGGATCCAGCGGTGCGGCGGGGGAAGGTCCGGCGGGTGTGGCCGACACGCTCATCGTCTCCTCGGTATCGGAAGCCATCTGAAACACGTCGGCGTACAGGCCTCGTGGCTGTCGTATCACGGGAGTACGGCCTGCTCGTGGTGTGCGGTCGGCGGTGGTCCGGCGAGGTACGGGAACGTCATCCGCACGGCTCAACCGCCAGGTACGGCTCGGGACCGCTCCGGCATCCGGCCACGGATGGCGCCGCCCGGCCCCGAGCGCTCACGGCCTGAGGACGCGCCTATCGCCGGGCTGACTTTTCGCGCCGGGCCGCGACCCGCCGCCAGATCACCCGCTGGCATCGGAGCGTACCGGTGCCCACCACGATCAGCACGGCGACGTTGACCAGCAGCTGGACGAAGGATCCCCAGACCTCGTTCCAGTCGGTGAAGGCGGCTGACACCGCGATGTCCGCGGCGGCCGGGATGGTCGTGACCGAGATGAACACGCCGAGCAGGGCACTGGTCCGCGCCTCGGTCAGCGAGACGATGCCGACGATCCCGGCCAGTGCGGCGACGGCGAACGAGAAGAAGTCGGGGCTGTCGATCAGCTGGGAGACCGGCCGAACGCCCAGGCTGAACGCCTTCGACTCGAAGTCGCACGCGCGGATCAGCAGGCTGAAGAGGAACGTGGCGGCGATGGCCAGGAGGAATCCCACCAGCAGCGCTCGCAGCCCCTCGTGGATCCGTCGGCCGTCGCGCTGGTCGATGCCGAGGGCGACGCTGACGATCGCCCCGTACTCGGGGCCGACGACCATGGCCGCGACGATCAGTACCTGGGAGTTGGTGACGATGCCGACCGCGCCGATGAGGCCGGCGATGACCAGGTAGAGGTAGAAACTCGGCGCGTACGTGCCCTGGGCCCGGATACGTGCCTCGACCTCGTCCCAGACGGGCGCGTGGGTGCGGGCGCCGAGCTTCCGCGCGCCGGTCCCGGCTGCTCCGCCGACGAAGGCCATGTCCACCGGCTCGATGACGATGGAGCCCCGGCTGTCCAGGTGCAGCGCGCGAAGGGCGCGCAGGACGTCGTTCGCCGCTCCGGTCAGCACGTCGCAGGCGATGGCGTCGCCGTCCGGATGGCGCGCGGCGGCGGGTTGCACGATCAGGTTCAGGACGGAGGGATCGCCCGCGAGGAGGTCGACGACCGGGCCGGTGAGGTCCGGCGGGCTCACCGCGCGGACATGGATCATGTCCAATCCCCGAACCTCCACGTCTGTCGGGCCCGGTCCGGCTGCCGGACTCCTGAGGATGATCGCGCACACCGACCGGTCCGCCGCGGCAACGCGCGCGCCGGGTGTCCGGTGGTGCAGGGCCCCGCAAGGAAGCCCGGGCCGACGGCACGTCGGCCTCTTCGCCGGGGAAATCGGCCCCAGCGGTGAACAACTCGGCACCTTCCCGCAGGCGTTCAGCCGTCTCTCGCTCATCATGGCCGCCTACACGCTGGACGAAGCCTCGGCCAACGGCGCGGCTGACACGGCACGAGGAGCGACGGCCATGGGTGCGGAGCACCGGCGCGACCGTCAGCAGCAGCAACGACAGAGCGAGTTCGGGGTCCTGTACGAACGGCAGCCTGGCGCACCGCCCCGACCCGCCCCGACCCGCAGGGCCGAGAACACTCGCGGTGGCGGGGTGATGGAGCACCGCGCGGAACATCAGCTGACGGACAGCGGAAAGGCCGCTCTCGCCCCGTGCGAAAACGGCCTCCGACCTGCAAGAAAGCTGGTCGGGACGACAGGATTTGAACCTGCGACCCCTTGACCCCCAGTCAAGTGCGCTACCAAGCTGCGCCACGTCCCGATGCGTCACCTCGCGGTTCCCCGCGTGATCGCGCATCCGAACCCTACCGCACGTCGGTGGATGGGCGCGCACGCATTGTCATCGTCCCAGCGCAGACGGGTCGCCGTCCGGGAAGAAGCGTCGTCCGGGCGCGGGAGCGGCTGCCGTCCGAGCCCGGGAGGGGTCGCGTCAGGACGGTTCGCCCAGGTCGGCCGCCGCCGCCCGGAGCGCCTCGGCCAGCCGGGCGGCCGGTTCCGGCAAGGGCCCCGGAAGGCGGGCGAGGACGACGCGGCGGCGCTCCTCGGGGCCGCCGCGCACGGACAGGATCCGTACGCCGGCCGGCGCGGCGGGGGCCAGCGAGGCGGGAACGGTGGTCAGGCCGCAGCCCTCGGCCACCAGGTGCAGTTTGGCCAGCCAGTCACGGGCGGTGTGGGCGATCACGGGACGCTCGTCCAGTCCCGGCCAGACGCCCATCAGCCTCTCGTCTCCGACGGAGGAACCGGCGATCCAGCGCTGTCCCCGCAGGTCGGCGACGTCGACCGAGTCACCGGCGGCGAGCGGATGGGTCGCGGGCACCGCGAGCCGCAGACTGCGTTCGCCGAGCGTCCGCACCGTCAGCGGGGGCGACTCGCTGTCGAAGGGCCGGAACGGTGGCGCCGAGGCGAGCAGGGCGAGGTCCAGGGTGCCGGCCCGCAGCGCGCGCACCAGCGCCGGTGTGCTGCCCTCGCGGGTGCTGACGGTGATCGCCGGATGGCTGCGGCGCAGTGCGGCGACGGCTCGGGGCAACAGCACGGCGCCCGCGCTGGCGAACCAGCCGAGGCGGACGGTCCCGGCCTCGGCGGGCAGCCCGGCGAGTTCCCGCGCGGTCGCGTCGATCTGGTCGAGCACCGTCACGGCCCGGCGCAGTACGACGTGCCCGGCCGCGGTCAGCCGCACGCCGTCCCTGCGCCGCTCCAACAGCTGGGCCCGCGCGGCCCGTTCGAGCGAGGCGATCTGCCGGGACACCGCGGACTGCGTGTAGCCGAGCGCACCGGCCGCCGCGGTGAGCGTGCCGCGTTCGGCCACCTCACGGAAGACGCGCAGCGCGACCAGCGAGACGTCGGTGAAGTCCATGAAGATTACGCATACCAGACGTGAGCAGGTTTCGTTGGACGCATGCCCGAGGCGTTCCTAGCGTGGTGGACATGACTGTCGCACGCATCGCTCTCGTCACCGGCGCCAATCAGGGGCTCGGCTTCGCGCTCGTCCAAGGACTCGCCGCCCGGATGGACCGCGACGACCTGGTCCTGCTCACGGGGCGCGACGCCCACCGGGTCGCCGACGCCGTCGCCCGGGTCACCGGGTCCGTGGACACCACCAGCAGGGTCGAGGGCCGCGTCCTCGATGTCACCGACGCGCGGGCCGTGGCGGAGCTGGCGGCCGAACTCGGCGCGCGCCACGGCGGGGTGGACATCGTGGTGTCCAGCGCGAGCGCCATGCTGACGCCGGACCGGTCGCAGGCCGAGCAGGCCGACGCGTTCATCGATGTCGCGAACGGGGGCACGCACGCGATGCTGCGCTCGTTCGGCCCGGTGCTGCGTCCCGGTGGGCGGCTGATCGTGGTGGCCAGTTCGCTGGGCACGCTGGGGTGTCTCGACGCCCGGCTCCACCCGCTCTTCGACGGCGCCTCGCTCGACGAGGTGGAGGCCGTGGTCGCGGCCTGGCGGGCCGCCGTGCACGCGGGCACCGAGCAGGAGCTCGGCTGGCCCCAGTGGATCAACGTGCCGTCCAAGGTGGCCCAGGTCGCTGCCGTACGGGCGGTCGCGGCCGAGCGCCGGGACGCCGACCTGGCCCGCGGCACCCTGGTCGCGGCCGTCTGCCCGGGGCTCGTGGACACACCGCTGTCCCGGCCGTGGTTCACCGACTTCAGCCAGGCCCAGACCCCGGCGCGGGCCGCGGTCGCGGTGCTCGATCTGCTGCTGCGCGAGAAGGCCGATCCTGCGCTGTACGGCGAACTCGTGCGGTTCGGGGAGGTGGTGCCGTGGCACGCGGGCAGGCCACCGCGTCACCAGGAACAGCTTCTCGGCTCCTAGTGCATGCCCGCGAAGTCCCGTCGTCCGCCCGGAGGACGGGGCCTCCGAAGGACGGACGCGCGACGCCCGGCACGGCACCGGCCGCGCCTGTCGGGGCACCGGCCCGTGGTGGGTGACGCCGGGCGCGTCACCCACCACCGGACCGCGGGTCAGGCGTTGGGGTCGAAGGCGATACCGGCCGGCTTGGCCTTCACCAGGTGGGCGTTGAAGTTGCCGTCCTTGAGCCCGAACACGGCGCTGCCGAAGTCGTACGCGCTCAACTTCTCGCGCAGGCCGGCGGGGTAGCCGTTCCAGCCGACCAGGGTGGGGAACTGCCAGGTGTGGTAGTGGTTCTCCGGCGGCTCGTCATTGGTGTTCGCGGGCCGGAAGCAGTGCGTGCCGATGCCGTCCTTGTGGTAGACGACCTTGGGATGTGTGCCGTCCCAGCGGATCTGGTCCCGGCCGTAGATGTTGAAGTTGCCGTGGGCCGAGGTGGACACGTACTTGGCCTCGTTGTCCTGGACCCACACCACGACGTGCTCCCAGTCGTTGCGGTGCCCGCCGAGGCCGCTGCCGGCGACGGCCTGGTCCTTCTCCATGTAGAGGCCGTACATGATGGCGCACCAGCCGTTGTTGCACTTCTCGCGGGAGTACCCGTTGGTGTTGTCGAGGTCCCAGGAGTCGCGGCACTGGCCGTTCAGGGCCCCGGAGGGCTTGAGGCCGCCGTTGACGGTGCCGTCGGGGCCGATGGCTGGCGTCGGGTAACAGCCGTCGGTGTCGTAGTCGAAGGCCGGCTGGAACGTCTGCTCCAGTCCGTCCGCGTTCGCGGGCAAGGCCTTCGGCGGGTCGGCGAGGGCGCTGCCCGGGAAGGCGACGACCAGCGCGACGGCGCTGCCGAGAATCACCGAGACCCTGCGGATCCGCGAGCTTCTTTTCACTGCTTCCTCCAGATCGACCGCGACGTGGGGGCAGGGCAGGCCAGGCGGTCGTCTTGGCATGCCCAGGTCAGCCTTCCGGGTGGGCGCGGAAAACACCAGAGGTCGCGGGTGTCCGAGCGATGAAGGATCCACCAATGGGGAGGGCAGGAAGGCAAGTTGAGAGAGGCCGGGCCCGTCCGGGGCTCGACTCCCGTGCCCGGCGGCCCGGTTGCCGCCGGGCACAGGGTGCGCCGGAACTGGCACGTGATAGCTGGGCGCAGGCTGCGCCGGAGCCACACGCGAACGTAGCTGGGCGCAGGCTGCGCCGGAGCCACACGCGAACGCCGGTCAGGATGTGCCGGAGCTACACACGAACGCGGGGCGCTGGATGTGCCGGAGTTGCACGCGATCGCCGGGCACAGGATGCGCCCGAGCCACACGCGAGCGTCGGGCGCAAGAGGTGCCCGAGCTACACGCGAACGTCGGGCGCAAGCAGCTCCCGAGCCACACGCGAACGCCGGGCGCAGGCAGCTCCCGAGCTACACGCGAACGTCGGGCGCAAGAAGCTCCCGAGCTACACGCGAACGTCGGGCGCAAGAAGCTCCCGAGCCACCCGCGAACGCCGGGCGCAAGAGGTGCCCGAGCTACACGCGGCCGTCGGCCAGCTTCCATTCGCGGTGCAACGTGCCCAAGGGGATGGCGCGTTGGAATACGGGCGTGCCGAAGACGGACAGCTGCATCCGCAGGGTGCCCGTCAGGTCGACACCTCCGTAGAGGGCCCAGGCGCCGGTCGCGGTGGCGTCGGTCTTCGCCGTGGACCCGGTCGCGGTCGCGGCGTCGGCCGAGCCCGCGGCCTCGCCGCGCAAGTACGGCGCCAGGTCGGCGGTGACCCCGACGGCGCCGTACAGGCCGACCGTGGCTTCCGCGCCGAGGGCCGCCTTCAGCCGCCCCGCCGCGCTGACCGAGGTGTGCACCGGACTGCTCGTCATGTGCGACTCGTCGACCGGCTTCCACCCCTGGGCAGCGCCGAAGGTGCCACCGGCCTTGAAATCACCCTTCAGGCGCTGTTCGACGTCGACGCTGACGGTTCCGTCGGCGGCGATCTGGAAGTAGCAGGTCAGATCGAGGTTCACCACGACGGGAATCGGGCCGACCTGGAGCACGGGGTCGGCGTGCAGTTTCGCGAACGCCACCCGCTGGGGCCGCGAGGAGGCGGCGGCACGCCCCTTCACCGTCCACTGCGCGTCCCAGTCGCCGGAGACGCCCAGGTACGCGGCACCCGGACCGGAGCCGGCCCCGTCACCGCCGTAGGAGAAGTCGACGTCGGGCGCGACCTGTACGTACCCGGACACGGACGCGGAGGCCGACGCCGGTGCCTCCGGAGCCGTGGCCACCTTCGCGCCGACATCGATCCGCAGGCTGCCGAGCGGGACCTTCGCGCCCTCGGGACCGACGTGGACGTCTCCGGCCTTCGCCCAGGAGACCCGTACGTCCGGCAGCAGTTTCTCGATGTCGAAGGACGCCGGGTCGACGGGGACGGAGCCCTTGGCGTCGTCGTCGCCGAGCAGCGCGTCCAGGGTCGTCGGCGCGGTCTGCACCTCGGTGCCGTCGCCGTGCTCGCCGATCACCGAGGTCACCTTGGCGAGGAGGCCGTCGGGGGCACCGGGCGCGGGAGCGCTGGCGATGACGTCTCCCACGGCGGTGCCGCGCGGCTTCGCCGTGCTCCCGGCGGTCGGGGACGGCGACTTCGTCGCGCTTCTGCCCGAACCACCCTTGCCGATGGGCGATATGACGGCACGTCGGGTCCTGCTGTCGTAAGAGGCCACCTTGAGCGCGGCCCGGTGGGCCCGGCCGCCGGCCGCGCCCGGACGGGCGACGGCGGTCGAGGTGGCCGCGGCCTCGGGGGCGGCGGCGACGGCGAGCGGCTGCCCGGTGTCCGTGGTGGCGGAGGCCGAGGCCGCGGCGGGCCGGGCACGGTCGGCCCGGGAGGACGACTCCGCGGGACTCGCGGAGCAGCCGGCGGCGAGGAAGAGGGCGGATGCGGCGAGCGCGGGCACGACGGCGCGCGAGGGCCGCTTGCGGATACGCAAGTTCAGTCCTGAGGGGGGTGGGGGGTGGCGTGGGATTACCGGTGGGTAACCAGAGGTGAGGGTGTCATGAACCCGTGAAGCCGCGCTTCACGTTTCGACGCCCGCCGGGGTGATGTACGCCACTCCCACCGGAACGGCCCGATGAGTCGTCAACTGTTCAACTGACCTGCGAGGCAAGCAACATGATGGTACGTCAGCACATTCCGGGACGGGGTGCTTCGACGGACCCGGCCGGTCATCTCGTGGCGGCGGCGGAACCGGCTCCAGCGCCCCTAGGAGACCTCGCTCCGCGGCTCCCATCCCTCGAACGCCGCCGTCAGCAGCCCCAGGACGCCGTTCGCGGTGACCTCGCGGGGGTTGGGATAGGACTCGGCGGCGGCCTGTGTCGCCGCCAGGGTCAAGTCCGTTTCCCTCAGGCCTAGTTCGGCGAGGGTGCGGGGAGCGCCCAGGCCGCCCGCGAGCTCGCGCAGGGCGCGGGGGACGTCGTCGGTGCCCAGGGCGCGGGACAGCACGGCGATCGCCCGCGGCGCGGCGGCCGCGTTGTAGGCGAGGGCGTACGGGAGGACCACGGTGTGCGTCTCGGCGTGCGGCAGGCCGAAGGTGCCGCCGAGGACATGGCACAGCTTGTGGTGCAGGCCCATGGTCGTCGCGCCGAGGCAGGCACCGCACAGCCAGGCGCCGTAGAGGGCCCGGCCGCGCGCCTCCCGATCGGCTGGGGCCGCGGCCACCTCGGGCAGCGCGCCGGCCATCGCCCGTACACCCTCCTCGGCCATCAGGGAGACCAGCGGGGAGGCATCGGGGGCGTACAGCGACTCGACCGCGTGCGCCAGCGCGTTGACGCCGCTGGTCACCGAGAGCGGGACCGGGAGGCCGAGGGTGAGGTCGGGGTCGTAGACGACACAGCGGGGCTGTACGGAGGAGTCGCGGCCGGTGCGCTTGACCCCGCGCTCGGTCAGCCCCCACACGGACGTCATCTCGGAGCCCGAGTAGGTGGACGGGACGGCGATCAGCGGCAGGCCGGTGCGCAGCGCGATCGCTTTGCCGAGGCCGATCGCGGAGCCGCCGCCGACGGCGACGCAGCCGTCGGCGCCCGCCGCGCGCGCCACCTCGACCGCCCGGTCTGCGACCTCCACGGGTACGTGCATCCGGGCGCCGTCGTGCAGGCCGACGCAGCTGTCGCCGAGCGCGTCCGCCACCGATCGCGCGGCCTCCACGCCCCGGCTCCCGCACACCACGAGGACCCGGTGCAGCCCGAGCCGCGCGGCCTCCCCCGGTGTCGCGGTGACCGAGGCGCCGGGCCGGAAGACGACCCGGGCGGGCCGGGTCTCGTAGGAGAAGTCGAGCGGAGCGCTCGGTGGGGTGGTCATGCCGGCTCCAGTACGAGTTCGAAGCGGGCGTGCCGGAAGGGGTTCGCGAGGCCGAACTCCCGTGCCAGGGAGGGATCGTCGGTCTCGGCGAAGTCCTGGACGAGGCTCTTCCTGACGGCGAAGACGGCGTCGGAGCCGAGATAGGGGCCGCCCGCCACGAAGAGGTGCGTGGTGACGGGGGTGTGGCCCTCGGCCGAGGCGATGAAGTGGATGTGGGCGGGCCGGTAGGGGTGGCGGCCGGTGGCCCGGAGCAGGGCGCCGACCGGGCCGTCGGTGGGGATCGGGTACGGGCTCGGCACACAGGTGCGGAACCGGAAACGGCCCTCGGCGTCCGCCGTGAAGAGTCCGCGTCCGTTGCCGGGCGGCTGGACGTCCGGCCGCTGGACGTCGTAGAAGCCCTCACCGTCCGCCTGCCACACGTCGAGGACCGCGCCGGGCAGCGGGGTGCCGTCCCGGGACAGTACCCGGCCGCTGACCACGCACGGCTCGCCGGTGCCCACCAGGTCGATGGTCGCGCCGAGTTCCCGTACGGGCGACGCCGTCATGTGGAACGGGCCGAGGACCGTGGACTCCGTCGCGCCCGGGTCACGGTGGCCGTTCAGGGCCTCCACGAGCATGGAGACGCCGAGCACGTCCGACAGGAGGATGAACTCCTGCCGGGTGTCCGTGCACAGGTGGCCGGTCTCCGTCAGGAAGTCGATGGCGCGCTCCCACTCCCCTGTCGTCGGTCGCGTCTCGCGGGCGAAGGCGTGCAGGTGGCGGGTGAGCGCGCCGAGCAGCTCGCGCAGTCTCGGGTCGGCCGTCCCCGCGAAGCTGTCGACGACCGCTTCGGTGATGTCCGTGGTGAATTCCGTGGCCATGCCGCTCCCGTGGTCCCGCCGGTCGTCCTGCCGGGCGTGCACCAGGCTACGAGGCTGCCGGTGCTCACAGTTCGAAGCTGACGAACCCGTCCGCCGCGTCGGGCTCCGGGGCCGTCACCGTGTACGCGAACCGGTTCCTGAGCCCGGCGACGTCCCACATCGCCGCCCGGTCGCGGTAGTTGAAGACGATGTCCTTCCCGTCGCCGCCGTGCTCCAGGATGCGGGCGACGGCGATCTCGTTGGGGTGGTCGTGCCGTGCGCCGCTGGTGGAGATCAGATAGCGGTCGCAGTCGATCAGTCCGAGCAGGTCGTTCGAGAGGTTGTGGTCGCTGCCGTGGTGGGCGACCTTGAGGACGTCGAGGTGGAGCCGGCCGCCCGCCGCCTCGGCCGGCGCTCGCAGCGAGGCGACCAGCCGGCGGTCGTCCGCGTCGCCGGTGAGCACGATGCGCCGGTCCTCGAACTCGAAGAGCAGGCCGATGCTGGTGAGGTTCGTCTTCGAGGTGTCCGGCTTGAACGGTGTCGCGGCGAGCTGCTCGACGTTCGGTGCGCCGAAGTGCTCGAAGCCCTCCACCGGGGGGAGTTCGTCGGGGTCCCGGCCCGGTGTCAGCCCGTTCTTCGCGCATTCGGCGCTCCATACGGGGGCCAGCCGCTCCAGTTGCCCTCGGTCGGGTGAGAGCACGGTCATCGTGGAACCGTCGTCGAACCAGGCGAGTTCCCGTCCGACCTCGACGCCGCGCCCGCCGAACGCGTCGTTCCAGGGGATCTTCTGGGCCAGCAGGGCGCTGGTGAGCTTCTCGCCGTCGACCGCGCCGAACCCCTCGGCGTCGAGAAGGTGGTCGAAGCCGTTGAACCAGACGTCCCCGAACTCCACGGACCGGTCGGGGTCGTCCAGCAGGGCGAGCACGCCGAGGATGTGGTCCTGGTCGACATGGGTGACCACCAGGAGGTCGACCAGTCCGTCGAGTCCGGCGAGCACGGGCTTGACGAGCGGATAGGTTCCCGAGCGGCCGCCGTCGACCAGGATGCGGCGTACGAAGGTGTCGTCGCCGTACTCCAGGAGCAGGCAGTCGCCGTCCTCACCGGGCATCATCGTGAATCTGATCATCTCGGCCTCCAGGCGAACGGATCCTTGTCGCCCCCACCCGCGGGGCCCTCATCGCGATCTCCCGTGCAGCGACACCACGACGAACGGCTCGCGGGTGTCGACGCGCCAGGAGAGACGGCGGGCCTGATCGAGCCGCGCCGCGCACTCCGGGTCGTCGGGGAACTCGGAGAGTCCATGGATGAGGCGGCTCAGGCCGAGGGTGAAGACGGGCACCCCTCGGTCGAACGCCTCGACGAGCGCGTCCCGCGCCGCCTGGCGTTCCGTCTCGGTGTGCGCCCGGCGCAGATGGCGCATGGCCCACAACAGGGACCCGTCGCTCATCCACGCGAAGTCCTGGCGCAGCCGGGACAGCCACGGGTCCCAGCGGTGCGGCCGGTCGGTCAGTTCGCTGCCGATCAGGACGTAGGCCCCGGCCATGGCGGCGAGCGGGTTCGTCAACTCGTCGTAGAGCATGGCCTCCGCGTCGTGGACGAGGGTCGCGGCGGCGTCGAAGGCGCCGCGCACCATGTAGCCGAGGGCGGGTCCCACACGGCTGTCGCGCACGGTCACCGATACGGCGCTGCCGGTCGGGCTCTGGCGCTCGTTGACGAGGACCTCGATCTGGGCGGTTCCCCAGGGCGCGGGCAGGGTGACGACGTACTCGCTGCCGGCCAGCGAGACGACCAGGAACTGCCGCGGTCCGGTGGCCCCCTCGATGCTGGGTTCGCCCCGCTCGTCGACCGGGCCGTCGGGGCCGAAGCGGTAGAGCCTCGCCGCCGCGTCTCCCAGATCGAGGCTGGGCACGGAGTGCGGCGCGGAGTGGGCGATCTCGAACACGACCGGCCGCCGGCAGGTTTTCTCTGCCACGTCGAGCATGGTGGCGAACTGCCAGCTCGACGGCTTCGGGTCGCCGACCCAGGCCGCGTGGCCCGGTTCGACGACCGAGTCCCACTCCCAGACGCCGGAGCGCGACCCCTGGGACCGGGGCACCGGAATCGCCTCGCCGTGGTGGTAGTCGCCGTACGACTCGATGTTGCCCATGAGGTACTGCCAGGAGTGCGACGCGTAGGGCGAGCGCGCGGTGCGCAGGGTCACCCATGTGTCGGTGCCCTCGCGGGCCTCGGCGTCCTTGGTGAGGACGACACCCGAGGGCAGCGTGGCGGTCACGAGGTAGCGCCCGGGTTCGACGGGGTAGGTGGCCGGCCGCGCCGAGGCACCGCAGGGGAAGAGGACATTGCGGTGGGCGGCTCCGGCGCCGTCGACCGGATAGATGTTGCCGACCACCCTGGCGCCGTCGGACACATCGTTGTCGTCGAGGCTGAGCGCGACCCGGACGCGCAGCACGGTGTTCATGGCTTCACCAGCTGCACACGGCGGAAGACCGGCCGTACGGTGATGGACTTGGTCCGCACGTCCTGATCGCCGAGCCGTGCCTCGAAGTCGTACTCGCCGAAGCGGAGTTCGATGGCCCACTCGCTCTCCGGGTCCGCCTCTCCGACGGCTCCGGCCGGGCGCCGCAGCCGCTCGTGGCCGCCCTCGCGGCAGACGAACTCCGCCTCCGCGTTCTCCTGGGCGCGCTCGCAGCCCACGTACACCGGGACGACGGGCGGGCCGGGCAGCTCGTGCAGGACGAACACGGGCAGTTCTCCGACGGAGGGGACCTGGACACCGGCGACGGCTCCGGCGAACTGCGGCTGGTGCATGAAGTGGTCGATCGCTTCCAGGAGATGGGCGGTGTTGACCCGCCAGTCGCCCTCGGGGTCGTCGCTGGCCGCCCCGGCGAGGCTCCTGAGCAGCGCCTCGGTGAACAGGCTCACCTGTCCGGGGCGCGCGTGCGACCGGTCCCCGGCGAGGGTGGCGTAGTACGGGATGTGGAACCGTCTGGGGAGATCGAGCGGTCGCGACCCGGCACCGAGCGGCGAGCGTCCGGCGAACCGGGTGCCCGAACTCTCGATCAGCACATCGGAGTTGGACCGGCAGGCGTCGACGAAGAACACCTGCTGGCCGGCCTTGCACCGCTTGAGTCCGTTCATCAAGGCCGCGAAGTCCAGTGCGCCGTTGAGGGGGTTGTGCCGGTCGGCGAAGATGTCGGCGGCCAGGAGCGCCATGTCGTCGCCCTGCGAGACGCCGTGTCCGCAGAAGTAGAAGACGAGCCGGTTGTCGACGTGGCTGTCGCCGCGGTCGAACCACGCGGTGACCGCGGTGAGGATGTTGTCGATGGTGGCGGCGTCGACGTCGTGCGCGGTGCGGGTGCGGGGGTCGGTGAAGGGTGCCGGTTGTTCCTCGCTCAACAACAGGGCGACGCTGCCTAGCGGTCGCGTCGGATCGTTGTACTCGGCCAGCAGCCAGTGCGCGAGGGCGCGTGCGGAGAGCGGGGGCGAGCTGAGCTGGCGCATCCCGTCCGGGTCCGCCACCGGTGCGTCGCCACCGGCCAGATGCGGATACTTGCCGACGCCGATCACCAGTGCGTGGGTGCGCGGAACACCGGTGTCCTCTTCGAGGTGGATCACGGAACCGGCCATGGCCCCTCCGGAACCCGACTGAGCCGGAGACTGCCGACGGAGCCAAGAACCGCCCACCGACAGCATTTCCTTTATTATATTTCTGGACGCTCTTTATGTCCTGATATGCCCCGTCTTATTCCTTGCTCGTTTCTCGGCCCGTCCCCCGGCCCTCCCCTCTGGCCCATCGGGATCGCGACCGATCGGTGAACGTGAGGCCCGGCATGCCCAAGAACCTCGTCATCTGCCTCGACGGCACCGGCAACCAGGTGAAGGCGAAAGGGAACACCAACGTCGTCCGGCTCTACGAGATGCTGGACCTCTCCGATCCCGCCCGCCAGATCGCCTACTACGACCCCGGCGTCGGCACCTTCTCCGCGGTCGGCGCGTGGACCCCCGTGGGCCGCCGCCTGTCGAAGCTCCTCGGCCTCGCCTTCGGTTCCGGAATGAAGACCAACCTGGCCGAGGCCTACACATATCTGATGGGTCATTACCAGCCGGGCGACCACATCCATGTCTTCGGGTTCAGCCGGGGCGCGTACACGGCCCGCGCGCTCGTGGGCATGCTCAAGGCCGTCGGGCTGATGCGTCCCGGAATGGAGAACCTCGTCCCGTACGCGGTGTCGGTGTACGCCAGGAACAAGGACTGGACCCGGCAGGACTGGGACCAACTCCACCATTTCGCGGGCGCCTTCAGCAACGCGGTCGAGGGCCGCGTCGGCATCTCCGTCGCCTATCTGGGGCTCTGGGACTCCGTGAAGGCGGCCGGTGTGCTGCGCTGGAACCTGCGGTGGCCCTACACCCGTCAGGTCCCGAACGTCGCGCACATCCGCCACGCCGTGTCCGTCGACGAGAAGCGCAGGCCCTACCGCGAGTACCTCGTGGCACCGGGCGACGGCAGGCGCCCGGCACCCGGGCTGGTCGAGCAGGTGTGGTTCGCCGGGGTCCACTCCGACGTCGGCGGCACCTTCGACGACGATCCCCGGACGGCGACCGTCGCCCTCAAGTGGATCGTGGACGGCGCCCTCGACGCGGGTCTCCTGCTGAAGAAGGGGGCGTACGCCCGCGAGGTGACCCTGGTGCCCGATGACGCCCTGGGCCGGATCCACCGGATGGGCCGGATCTGGGCCCTGCTCACCTACCGGCGCCGGAAGGTGCCCGCGGACGCACGGGTTCACGCCAGCGTCCGCGCACGCGACGCACGCTACCGGGACCGGATTCCGTCGACGGCTCTCTGGGCCGACACCGCCTGGCTGACGCCGAGGGATGCGCGATGACCCTTGCCGTGGGGCATCGTTGAGCTGGAGCATCACGCCCGCAGCGGACGCACGGAAAGTATGATCAAGCAATGTCTGACTTGACCGAAACCACGCCCGGCTGGCTGTCCCGTGACGAACTGGAATCGGCCCGCGCCCGCCTGCCGATCCTGTACGTCGAAGCCGTACCGGTGCGCGTCGACGACAACGGCGAAGTCACCCACATCGGGCTGCTGCTCCGTATCGGTCCGGACGGGACGGTCAGCCGCACCCTCGTCTCCGGCCGGGTGCTGCACCACGAGCGGGTCCGCGACGCCCTGCTGCGCCACCTGGAGAAGGACCTCGGCCCGGTGGCACTCCCCCGGATCCCGGCCTCCCTTCAGCCCTTCACCGTCGCCGAGTACTTCCCGACGCTGGGTGTCACGCCGTTCCACGACCCCCGCCAGCACGCCGTGTCCCTGGCCTACATCGTCCCCGTGACCGGCGACTGCCGCCCCCGGCAGGACGCCCTCGACCTCGTCTGGTTCAGCCCGGAGGAGGCCGCTTCACCGGTGGTCGCGGACGACATGCCCGGCGGCCAGGGCGTGCTGCTGAGGCAGGCGCTGGCGCATGTCGGGCGCCTTTCCTGACGCGCCTTTCCTGACGCGAGACCCCGCCGGACGCCCCGGGAACCGGGGAGGGCCGACGTCCCGCCCGTCGCGGCCGCCGGGTCACATCCCGCCCGGCGCCGCCCGGCGGAACGAGCCGGTCCGCCCGAGAAACCGGAGGACGGGGACGACGGGCCGCGGAGGAAACCGACGGGCCGTCACGTCCTGTCCTACCGGCCGCTCCACACCGGGCTGCGCTTCTCCGCGAACGCCGCGGCGCCCTCACGCGCGTCCTCGAAGGCCGGATGCCGAACCCTCCGACCGGCAGCGCCGGACCGAGCAGGGGCGCCCGGTCACTTCCCGGGCGGCTGATCGGCCTGGTGCCTGCTGAGGGACGCCCGCGCGGAGAGCACGTGCGCCGTCATGACCGACTGCGCCCACATCCCGTCGCGGGCGGTGAGGGCGTCGACCAGTTCCCGGTGCTGACGCAGGCTGCGCCGCATCTCCTCCGGGGAGTAGTGGTGGAACGTGTGCCGTACGAGGGAGATCTCGATGACCCCGGAAAGGATTCCGGGGAGCAGCGCGTTGCCGGCCGCCCGGTGCAGCGCGCGGTGGAATTCCAGGTTGAGTTCGGTGATCCTGTCGTCGGCGTCGTCACCGCCGGCGCTCGCCACCTCGTCCATGGCGTCGCACAGCGCGCGCAACTCCTCGCGCTCGGCCTCCGACCCGTCGCGCTCGGCCGCACGACGCGCCGCGTAGCCCTCCAGCAGCGCCCGCAGGCTGAAGATGTCGTCGAGGTCGGCGGCGTCGAATCCGGTCACCTGCGCACCGCGGTTGGGGTGCAGGGTGACCAGCCCGTCCGCCTGGAGCCGGCGCAGCGCGTCGCGAACGGGAGTGCGGCTCACCTCGTAGGTGGTCGCGATGTTCTCCTCGCGCAGCCACGCGCCCGACGCGTGCGCTCCGGTCAGGATGCGCCTGCGCAGGTCCTCGTAGACCCTCACCGACGGCTTCGTCATCGTTTCTGCTCCCGGTACGGCGCCACGACCTGCGCGCGGCTGGACACCGCCGCGCGACCGTTCCGTGGGGTCATCGCGCGGGCGCGGGGAACCGTCCGGCGCGCAGCAGCTGTCCCGGCAGCGGCCTGCCGAGAACCTCCGTGATCCACGCTGCGGTGGACAGCAGCGCGTCGAGATCGATGCCGGTGTCCACGCCCTGCCCTTCGAGCAGGTAGACGAGGTCCTCGGTGGCGATGTTACCGGTCGCCTTCGGAGCGAAGGGGCAGCCGCCGATGCCGGCGACGGAGCTGTCCAGGACCGACACGCCGGCTTCCACCCCCGCGTAGGCGTTGGCATAGCCGGTGTTGCGCGTGTTGTGCAGATGGAGGCCGAGCGGGATGCCGAGCCCTGCCGCGCCGGTGAGGAGCCGGGTCACCTGGCGGGGCACCCCGACGCCGATGGTGTCGGCGAAGACGAGTTCGTCGGCGCCGGTGGCCGCGACCCGCTCGGCGATGGCCAGCACCCGGCCGGGGTCGACCGCCCCCTCGAACGGGCAGCCGAACGACGCGGCCAGGGTGACCGCGGCCCGGCGGCCGTCCGCGTGCGCCGCCGCGACGATGTCGGCGGCCTCCGCGATCGACTGCTCGACGCTGCGGCCCTGGTTGCGCTCGTTGAAGGTCTCGGTGACGCAGAAGGCCATCCGGGCCTCCACGCACCGGGTCTCCGCCAGCCGGGTGTAGCCGCGGCCGTTGAGCACGAGCGCCGCGAGGCCGACGCCCTCCGCGGGCCTCACCGCGGCGCAGACCTCTTCCGCGCCGGCCATCTGCGGCACACGGGCGGGGTTGACGAAGCTGGCGATCTCGATGCTGTCGACGCCGGTGGCGGACAGCCGGTCGACGAAGTCCGCGCGCTGCCGCGGACTCAGGTGTTCGGGTTCGTTCTGCAGGCCGTCGCGCGGTCCCACTTCACAGATTCTGACGTTCACGGGGTGTCTCCTCTCGTTGCCCGGTGTCCGCGGCCGGACCGCTAGATGACGCCCTGCTCGTGCAGGAGGGCGCGGGCAGCGGTGTCGAGGCCGAGGATTCCGCCGTACACCTCGTCGTTGTGCTGTCCCAGTTCCGGGCCGAGCGTGTGCACCGCGCCGGGGGTTCCGGACAGCCTGGGGGCGACGTTCTGCATCGGGAACGAGCCCAGCCTGTCGTGCATCAGCCGGACGATCGTCTGCCTGGCCTCGAAGTGCGGGTCCGCGAACATGTCCTGCGCGGTGTACGTCAGCCCGGCCGGCACCCCGCTGTCGTGCAGGAGCTCCAGCAGCGCCTCGGCATCCTGGCCCTCGGTCCACTCGGAGACCAGCTTGTCGAGCTCGGCCTGGTGCTCCCCGCGGGCGGCGTGGGTCCCGAACCGCTCGTCGGTCTGCCACTCCGGCCTGCCCATCAGCTCGGCGAGCCGGTTGAACACCGTGTCCCGGTTGGCGGCGATCAGGACGGACGAGCCGTCGCGGGTGGGATACACGTTGCTGGGCGAGACGCCCGGCAGGACCGACCCGGTGCGCTCGCGCCGCGACCCGCTCAGCTCCCACTCCGGCAGGATCGACTCCATCATCGCCAGTACGGCTTCGTAGATCGCGGAGTCGACGACCTGACCGCGGCCGGTGTGCTCACGGGAGAACAGGGCCATCACGGTGCCGAGCGCGGCGAACGTGCCGGCCAGCGAGTCGCCGATCGAGATGCCGGTGCGGCTGGGTGCGCGGTCGGGTTCCCCGGTGATGTGGCGCAGGCCGCCCATCGCCTCACCGATGGAGCCGAACCCGGCGCGACGGGAGTACGGCCCGTCCTGGCCGTAGCCCGTGACCCGGGTGACCACGAGCCGGGGGTTCAGCCCGGCGAGCTCGGCGGGTCCGAGCCCCCATCGCTCCAGGGTGCCGGGCCGGAAGTTCTCGATGAACACGTCGGCCGTCGCGAGCAGGTCCCGGAGCAGTCGCTGCCCCTCGGGCCTGCGCAGGTCGCACGTGATGGACTTCTTGTTGCGGGCGATGATCGGCCAGGTCAGGGAGAGGCCCTGCGGGAGGTTGCTCCCCCACTGCCGCATCGGGTCGCCGTTGCCGGGGTCCTCCGCCTTGATCACTTCGGCCCCGAAGTCGCCGAGCAGCTGTCCGCAGAACGGCCCCGCGATCAGCGAACCCGTCTCGACGACCCGCACCCCCGCCAAGGGTCCCTGGGCAGCCGCCGCCGTAGAGCAGTCACTCGGCCGATCGTCAGCCATGGGATGTCCACCTCTCGCCCGCATCGTGCACCTCGGCACCCTGTCGCCGACTTGTACACAACTTTGGTTTGCCGTCGAGGCCTCAGCGCCCTCTGCGCTGGCACCATAGCCGCTCCCTGACCGAATGGCACGGCTGATTGTGTCCAATTTTTGATGCGATCAGCCTGCCGGGCGCCGGCGGGCCTGTACCCGTGGCCGCGGGTCGAGGTCGAAGTGGGGGTCGGGGTGGGGTCGGGGTGGGCGCCATCGGCAACCGGGCGGGCGGGATACGCGCGACGGCACCACGGCACCCGACGGCGAGGAGGCCGACGGCGCCGGACGAGAGGGAGGCCGGAGGAAGGGGGCGCACCGGCGGCGCCGAGGTGACACACCATCAGGATCCTGCCGACGCGCCCCGGGACATCGGGCGGTGATCAGTCGGCGGAACAGCGAAAAGGCCGTTCCCGCGGAAGCGGAAACGGCCTACGACCTGCGTTCGTGCAAGTCGGGACGACAGGATTTGAACCTGCGACCCCTTGACCCCCAGTCAAGTGCGCTACCAAGCTGCGCCACGTCCCGGTGCGTTCACCCGCGGAAACCCGCGTGATCGTGCGAACAGAACTTTACCCCACGCCGGGGGCTGCTCCGCAGGGGGACGGGGCGCGGGACAATCGGCGTATGACCGGGACATCTGAGACGCGGCAGTACGGCGGACGTGATCGGGACACCGAGGGGCGGGCGCGGAACGCCCGGCCCCGCGACGGACTGGGGCGCCCCCTGCCGTACGGCGCGGACGGCGTGGAACGGCAGCCGGAGGGGGTCGTGCGCGGTCCGGAGGCGACGGTCACCGAGGCGCAGGCGCTGCTGGACGCGGGCAGGCCGTTCCACGCGCACGAGGTCTTCGAGGACGCCTGGAAGTCCGGTCCGCCGGACGAGCGCGGGCTCTGGCGGGGGCTGGCCCAGCTCGCCGTGGGACTCACCCACGCGGCCCGGGGAAACACGACCGGCGGCGCACGGCTGCTGCGACGCGGCGCCGGGGCGGTCGAGGAGTGGACGGCGGGCACCGGCCGGCCGGTGCCCCACGACCTGGCCCTCGCGGAACTCATCGGCTGGGCAAGGGAGTTGGCGGACGTAGTGGAGCGCGACGGCGGGCCGGTCGACGCGGCGGCGTCGTCACCACGGCTGCGCGGCCGGGCCGCCTGACACGTGCGAGCCCCGCCCGACCCGGTACGGGCCGGGCGGCCGGCCATGCGGTCCGTCGGCCCCCCGAACAGGCACACGCCGGGTGCCGGACCGCGCTCCGCCGGGTGCGGTGCGTCCACGGTCAGTGGCGTGCGGCAGACTCTGGGTGTGCGAAAGATTCATGTCATCGGCATCGGTGCGGGCGACCCCGATCAGCTCACGCTGCAGGCGGTCAAGGCGCTGAGGAGCACGGACGTGTTCTTCATCCTGGAAAAGGGCGAGGTGAAGTCGGACCTCGTCCAGCTGCGCCGCGACATCCTCGACGCGCACCTGCCCGAGGGGGCGTACCGCCTGGTCGAGGCCCGCGACCCGGACCGGGACCGGACGGCGGGGGGCCAGGCCTACTCGCCGGCCGTCGGGGACTGGCGCAGCGCCCGGGCCGCCATCTACGAGCGGCTGATCGCCGAGGAACTGGGCGAGGACGAGAGCGGCGCGTTCCTTGTCTGGGGCGATCCCGCCCTGTACGACAGCACACTGGGCATCCTGGAGGAGATCCTGGACCGGGGCACGGTGGCGTTCTCGTACGACGTGGTGCCCGGCATCAGCAGCGTCTCGGCGCTCGTCGCCCGGCACCGCACGGGACTGAACCGGGTCGCCCGGCCCGTGCAGATCACCACGGGGCGGCGCCTCGCGGAGGGCTTCCCGGAGGGGGTGGACGACGTGGTCGTGATGCTCGACGCCCACCAGACGTTCCGGCAGTACGTGGACGAGGACATCGACATCTACTGGGGTGCCTACATCGGCACGCCCGACGAGATCCTCGCCTCCGGTCCGCTGGCCGAGACGGCCCCCCGTATCGAGCGGCTGCGCGCAGAGGCCCGGGAACGCAAGGGCTGGATCATGGACACCTACCTGCTGCGCAGGAACCCACGGGCGTAGTCCGCCGGGTGTGAGGCCGCGGACCCGGGTCCTCCGCCGGACCCGGCGGAGGCCTCCCCGCCGGTACACCGGGCGGGTCGCCCCGCATGCACGGGGAGCGCACCGGTGTGAGGGTGGCGATTGTGACGATCACGGAGGATTCCGCGCCGCCCGCGGCGGGGGCGCCCGGGCCACCGGTGCTGGACAGCCGACGCCGCAACATCGTCTTCGCGACGATCGTGCTGGGCATGCTTCTCGCCGCGCTCGACCAGACGATCGTGGGCACCGCGCTGCCGACTATCGTGTCCGATCTGGGCGGCGCGGCCCACATGTCGTGGGTGGTGACCGCGTACCTGCTGGCCGAGACCGTGGCGACGGTGCTGGTCGGCAAGTTCGGCGACCTGTTCGGCCGCAAGGTGGTCTTCCAGGTGTCGGCGATCATCTTCATCACGGGTTCGTTCCTGTGCGGGCTGGCCACGAACATGTCGCTGCTGATCGCCTGGCGGGCGTTGCAGGGCATCGGCGCGGGCGGTCTGATGGTGACCTCCATGGCGCTGATCGCGGACGTCATTCCGCTGCGCGAGCGGGGCAAGTACCAGGGCGCGATCGGCGCCGTGTTCGGTGTGGCCACGGTCATCGGGCCGCTGCTCGGCGGACTGTTCACGGACCATCTGTCGTGGCGGTGGGCGTTCTACGTCAACGTGCCCCTCGCGATCGTGGTGGTGATCGCGGCGGCCCGCACCATCCCGGTGGTGAAGTCGGTGACCCGGCCGGTCATCGACTATCTGGGCATCGCGCTGATCGCGGTCGGCGCCAGCGCCCTGATCCTGGCGACGAGTTGGGGCGGCAACGAGTACGCCTGGACATCACCGACCATCATCGGCCTCTTCGTCGGCGGTGTGGTCGCGCTCGGCCTGTTCTGCCTGGTGGAGACGCGTGCGGCCGAACCCATGCTGCCGATGCGGCTGTTCTCCAACCCGGTCTTCACGGTCTGCTCGATCCTCAGCTTCATCGTGGGGTTCGCGATGCTCGGCGCGATGACGTTTCTGCCGACGTATCTGCAGTACGTGGACGGGGATTCGGCCACGATCTCCGGTGTGCGCACCCTGCCCCTGGTCCTGGGGCTGCTCATCGCGTCGATCTTCAGCGGCAACGTGGTCAGCAAGACCGGGCAGTACCGGATCTTCCCCATCGTCGGCTCCCTGGTGATGGCGGTCGGGCTCTATCTGATGTCGCGCATGGGACCGGACACCGGGGCCTGGCTGGAGTCCCTGTACATGTTCGTGCTCGGCACCGGGATCGGGCTGTGCATGCAGGTGCTGACGATCGCCGTGCAGAACACCGTCGAGTACACCGACCTCGGCACCGCGACGTCCGGTGTCACCTTCTTCCGTACGCTGGGCAGTTCCTTCGGTACGGCGGTCTTCGGCACGATCTACACCAACGCGCTGAAGCCGAACCTGGCCGAGGGGGTCAGATCCGCCGCGGAGACCGGAGCGGCCGGACCGGCCGTCATCGCCAGGGCGGCGCAGAGTCCGGAAGGCCTGCACCGACTGCCGCCGGAGGCGGCCCAGCCCATCGTCGACGCGTACGCCGACACCATCCACACGGTGTTCCTGTGGACGGTTCCGGTCGCGGTCCTCGGCTTCGTCGTGGCGCTCTTCCTCAAGCAGGTGGAGCTGCGCGACAGCGCGCGGATGGGGTCGACGGACATGGGCGAGGGCTTCGCGTCGCCGTCCACCGCGGACTCCCAGCGGCTGCTGGAGTTCTCGGTCGCGAAAATCATCGGCACCACGGAGATGGACACCGCGCGCCGGATCGTCGCCGAGTCCGACACCCGGCTGGATGTGGCGGGCTCCTGGGCCGTGATGCAGGTGGAGCTGTTCACCCGGATGGTCGGCCACGCCAATCTCGCGCTGATCGCCGCCCGGCGCCATCTGCCGCCCGAGGTGCTGGTCCCGGTGTTCAACCGCATGGTCGAGGAGGGCTATCTGACCCGGCACGGCTCGTTGTTCTCGCACACCGCGGCGGGTGAGCGCGAGGCACGGGTGATCAGCGAGGCGTGGGGCCGCTGGCTCGCCGAACGGGTGGAGCAGGATGTCGGCCGCCCGTCCGGCGCGGAACTGCGCGCCGCCGTCGACACCATCGCCAAGCGTCTGCTGGTCGAGGACCTGACCCAGGGCCTGCCCGGCCGGACCCCGGAACTGGCCTCGGCCACGAAGAGTTGACCGCCCGGAGGCGGTCACCCAGGGCCGAGGTCGAGCAGGGCCAGCACCGACGCGACGTCCGGTACCGCGCTCACGTCCTTCGGGAGGGGCGGCCGGCGTACGACGACCACGGGGAGGCCGAGGTCGCGGGCGGCCGTCAGTTTCGCCGCCGTCGCGGCTCCGCCGCTGTCCTTCGTCACCAGGACGTCGATGCGATGCCCGCGGAGAAGGCGCGTCTCGTCGTCCGGAGTGAAGGGACCGCGCGCGAGCAGCACTTCGGTGTCCGCAGGCAACGGCGGCTCGGGGGCCTCCACCGAACGTACGAGAAAGTGCAGCCCGGCGAGATCCGCGAAGGCCGCGAGACCGAGGCGGCCCGTGGTGAGAAAGACACGGCGGCCCAGCGCGGGCAGCAGCGCGGCGGCTTCGGCGAGGGAGTCCACCGGGTGCCAGCGGTCGCCGGGGCCCGGGCTCCAGCCGGGACGGCGCAGCACCACGGCGGGAATCCCGGTCGCCGCCGCGGCCCGTGCCGCGTTCGCGGTGATGCCGGACGCGAAGGGGTGCGTCGCGTCGACCACGGCGTCGACCCGGTGCTCGCGCAGCCATCGCGCGAGTCCGTCCGCCCCGCCGAACCCGCCGGTCCGTACGGCCCCTTCGAGCGCTCCGGGCCGCGACACCCGGCCCGCCAGCGAGGTCGTCACCCGCACGCCGGGGCGCGTCGCCAGCTCGGCGGCGAGTTCGCGGGCCTCGGTGGTGCCGCCGAGGAGGAGCACGTGCGGGGACATGGAGCGAGCGTACGGGGTACGGGAACGGCTGTGCGCATGCCCCGGTCGCCGTGGCTCGGTATCGTCCTGGCATGGATGCGGTGCGTGCGGTCCTGATCGACATCGACGGCGTCCTCACCGTCTCGTGGGAGCCGATTCCCGGCGCGGTCGAGGCGCTGCGGCAGATCCGCGACTCCGGCCTCGGTGTCGCCCTGGTCACCAACACGACGTCCCGCACCCGCGCTTCCCTCGCCGCCACGCTGGCCGGAGCGGGCTTCCCGGTGGACGCTGCGGACATCCTCACCGCGCCCGCCGTCACCGCCGCGTATCTCGCCGAGCACCATCCGGGTGCCCGGTGCGCCCTGCTGAACAGCGGTGACATCCGGGAGGATCTCGAAGGCGTGCATCTCGTCGAGGAGGACGCGGATGTCGTCGTGGTGGGGGGTGCCGGTCCCGAGTTCGGCTACGCGGCGGTGAACCGGGCCTTCGGACATCTCCAGCGGGGTGCCCGGCTGATCGCCATGCACCGCAATCTGTACTGGCGCACGGACCGGGGGCTCCAGCTCGACGGCGGCGCGTTCCTGCTGGGGCTCGAACGGGCGGCGCGCACGGAGGCGGAGATCACCGGGAAGCCGTCGCCCGCGTTCTTCGAGACGGCGCTGGCACGTCTCGGGGCCGGTCCCGGCGAGGCGCTGATGATCGGCGACGACATCGAGTCGGACGTCCTCGCGGCGCAGCGCACCGGCATAACCGGCGTCCTGGTCAGGACCGGGAAGTACCTGCCGGAGAGCCATCGGGCGGCCGACGGCACGCCCGATCACGTCCTGGACTCCTTCGCGGACCTCCCGCGCCTGCTGGCCTCCGCCGCTCCCCGATAGCACCGGGGCGCGTCCCGGAGGTCCCGGACTCAGCGCAGCAGCAGCTGCACTCCCCCGACGATCGTCGCCCCGATCACCAGGCGCTCGAAGAGCAGCTGGTTGATGCGGTTCACCGCCCGTTTCCCGATGAACGCTCCCGGCACGACGAACGCGGCCAGGGCCGCGTCCAGCAGCAGGGAACGGCCGTCGATCAGGCCGAGGCCCACGCTGAAGGGCACCTTGGAGACGTTGACGATGAGGAAGAAGAAGGCGGAGGTGCCGAGGAAGCCGAGCTTCCGGAAGCCCGCCGAGAGGAGATACATCGACATCACCGGGCCGCCGGCGTTGGCGACCATCGTGGTGAAGCCGCCGAGCACACCGTAGGAACGGGCCTTGACGCGGCCCGTGCGGGTCACCACCGAGTCGGGCTCATCGTCCTGGCCGGCGGCCCGGCGGCGCCACAGGGTGACCCCGGTCATCAGCAGCAGGATCGCGCCGATCGAGGTCCGTACGGCACCGTCGTCGGCCCACAGCAGGAACAGCGTGCCGAGGACGACGCCGGCGGCGACCGCCGGGAACAGCCGCCACAGCGTGGGCCAGTGGGCGTGGCGCCGGTAGGTGAGGACGGCGAGCACGTCGCCGACGATCAGGAGGGGCAGCAGGACACCGGTCGAGGCGCGGGCGGGCAGCACCGCGGCGAAGATCGCCAGACTCACCGTGTTGGCGCCGCTGACGGCGGTCTTGGAGAAGCCGACGAGCAGAGCCGCGGCGGCGAGAGCGGCGAACTCCCCGATGGATATGTGCCAGAGCGTCATCGTGTTCATGCGGGGGCCGATGCTATGCCCACGCAACTCCCCCGCGTACGCGGGGTCCCGCCGCTCCTGCCGAGGTCACGCCGTGTACCGGGCGCGCAGCTCCCTCTTGAGGACCTTCATGCTCGGGCCGAGCGGCATGGCGTCGGTGAACTCCACACGGCGCGGGTACTTGTGACGGCCCAGATGCTCCTTGGACCAGTCGGTGATGTCGGCCGCCTCCGCCGAGGCGTCCCCGGCGCGTACGACGACCGCGCACACCTCCTCGCCGTGCAGCTCGTCCGGCAGTCCGATCACCGCGACCTGGGTGACCGCGGGGTGGCGCATCAGCACTTCCTCCACCTCGCGCGGGTAGACGTTGTAGCCGCCGCGGATGATGACGTCCTTCTTCCGGTCGACGATGGAGAGGAAGCCCTCGTCGTCCTTGGTGCCCAGGTCACCGGTGCGGAACCAGCCGTCGACCACGGCCTCCGCGGTCGCCTCGGGCCGGCCCAGATAGCCGGAGAAGACGTTGTGGCCGCGGATGACGACCTCGCCCAGCTCGCCCGGCGGCAGCAGTTCGACGCGTCCCTCGACGTCCGCCCGCGCTATCTCCACGTCCACGCCCCAGAGCGGGTGGCCGATCGTGCCCGCCTTCGTGCCGAAGAGGGGCTGGTTGACGGACGCGGTCGGTGAGGTCTCCGACAGCCCGTACCCCTCGTAGATCTTCGCGCCGAACGCCGCCTCGAACCGTTCCAGGACCGCGACGGGCAGCGAGGCTCCGCCGGAGATGCAGATGCGCAGCTCCGGGAGGGCCCCCGCGTCGGCCGCCGCCGCGGCCAGGGCGACGTACATGGTGGGGACGCCGTGGAAGGTGTTCACGTCCTCCTTCACCATCAGCTCGATCGCGCGCGCGGCGTCGAAGCGCGGCAGCAGGACGAGGGTGGCGCCCGCGCGCCAGGTGGAGTTGAGGGAGACGGTCTGGCCGAAGGCGTGGAAGAGGGGCAGCGCGCCGAGCGCGATGTCGTCGGGGCGGATGTCGTTGGCGTCGAAGGCGTTGACCGTCGCGTTCATCACCAGGTTGAAGTGGCTGAGGACGGCGCCCTTGGGGACGCCGGTGGTGCCGCTGGTGTAGAAGACGACGGCCGGGTCGTCCGCGTCGCGGGTGACGTACGCAGGGAGGGGTTCGGCGTCCGCGGCGAGCTGCTCGAACTCGGCTCCCAGCGTGACGGTCCGGACGCCGAGGGCCCGCGCGGCCGCGGCGCCCGTCCCGGCCTGCGCCGGGTGGCAGAGCAGGAGGGTGGCGTCACTGTCCTTCAGCACGTGCTCGACCTCGGACGCCGACAGGAGCAGGTGCACGGGGACGACCACTCCGCCCGCCGCCGCGATCGCGTAGTAGGCGTGCGGGAACTCCGCCGTGTTGGGCGCCATCAGGGCCACCCGGTCCCCGGGCCGAACGCCGAGACCGACGAGCGCTCCGGCCTGGGCCAGGACACTCCGCCAGACCTCGGCGAAGGTGAGGCGCAGGTCGCCCTCGACGAGTGCCGTCTTCGTGGGACGGCGCCGGGCGTTCTCGGCGAGGATCGCGGCGAGGGACAGGGTTGCCATGGAGGAGTGCTCCGTTTCTTGCCGGTGCGGCTCTGAACCAGGTGGGGGCGCGTCTGGGGCGCGAACCGGGCCGGGGTGGCCGGCGGGCACGCGTGACGGCGTAGGCCGACCCACGCGCCCCGCGCGCCGCCCCACGCGTACGAAGGCGGGTGGGGGCGGTCGGGGCGTCAGTGGCGTTCGACCAGGACCGCGCTGCCCTGCCCGACGCCGACGCACATCGTGGCCAGGCCGCGCTCGGCGCCCGTGCGGCGCATGCGGTGCAGCAGGGTGGTGAGGATGCGGGCGCCCGAGCAGCCGAGCGGGTGGCCGAGGGCGATGGCGCCGCCGGTCGGATTGACGAGGTCCGGGTCGATGCCGAGCCGGTCCACGCAGGCGAGGGCCTGGGCGGCGAACGCCTCGTTGAACTCGGCCTCCTGGATGTCTCCGATGCTCCAGCCGACGCGTCCGAGCGCCTTCTGGGTCGCGGGCACGGGGCCGATGCCCATGACGTCGGGATCGACGCCGGCCGAGGCGCCGGCGACATACCGTCCGAGCGATTCGAGACCGAGTTCGTTCAGGGCCTCCTCGCTGACCAGCAGCACACCGGCGGCGCCGTCGTTCATCGGCGAGGCGTTGCCCGCGGTGACCGTGCCGCCGGCGCGGAACACCGGCTTGAGGCGGGCCAGCTTGTCGAGCGAGGTGTCCTCCCGTACGCATTCGTCGCTGTCGACGACCACACCGTCGGGGCGCTCGACGGGCAGCAGCTCTGCGTCGAAGTACCCGTTCTTGCGCGCGTCGGCCGCACGCTGGTGGCTGCGGAGCGCGAACGCGTCCTGACGCTCGCGCGAGACGCCGTACCGCTCGGCGACCTGCTCCGCGGTCTCCCCCATCGACAGGACGCCGTGCAGCTCCTTCATCGCGGGGTTGACCAGGCGCCAGCCGAGCCGGGTGTCGACGGTCTCGATGCGGTGCGGCAGCGCCTCGTCCGGGCGGGGCAGGACGAAGGGGGCGCGGCTCATCGACTCGGAGCCGCCGGCGAGCACGATCTCGGCCTCGCCGGAGGCGATGGCGCGGGCCGCTGTCGTGACGGCCTCGAGGCCGGAGGCGCAGAGCCGGTTGACGGTGGCGCCGGGCACGCTGTCGGGCAGTCCGGCGAGCAGCGCGGCCATCCGGGCGACATTGCGGTTGTCCTCACCGGCCTGGTTGGCGGCGCCCCAGTAGACGTCGTCGACGCGGGCCGGGTCGAGCGTGGGCACCTCGGCGACGAGACCGCGGATGACGCTCGCGGCGAGGTCGTCGGGCCGCACGCAGGACAGGGCTCCGCGCAGCTTGCCGATGGGTGTGCGGCGGGCGGCCGCGAAGTGGACGGGACGCACGACAGGACTCCTGACGGAACACCGAGATTAATTAGCACTGCTAGTTTTGGACTATAACCCCGCACCGGGCCCTTGGGAAGATCCCCCCGGCGGCCGGTATCCACCCATCCGTCCCGGGACACCCGCACCCTCCCCCTCACCCGGCCCACCCCCACACTCGCACCCATCCCCCCACCCGCATGGAGCGGGGCACCGCGGGCAGACGGGAGGACGGGGCGGCTCGGAGGGACCCTCGGTGCCGCTCCTCGTCTCGAATCAGACCCACGGGAACACCGAAGGGGGCACGCCATGACCGACGCCGTCGAGCTCGACGCGCTGTGGGACGAGTTCCACCGCGTGGTGAACATGACCTCCCAGGAACTCGCGGCCTGGCTGCGGGTCGGCGACGCCGGGGAGCCGAGCGAGCCCCCGCCCGCCGAGGCGGGTCCGTCGACCGGCCGTCATGTGCTCGCGATCCTGCAGAAGCGCCGCACGGATCTCACCGACGACGACATCCGGACCATGTACGAGGTGGTGGACATCGTCTCCGCCGAGGAGGACGGGGAGAACGGGGACGCCGGGGCCGGGGACGTACGGCTGCGCCACCGTCTCATGGCGCTGGGCCACGATCCGCTGAAGCCGGACCGCTGAGAACCGCTCCGCGGCCGCGCCGACCGCCGGATGGCCGGGGATCGACTGTCCGAGGACCCGCGCTCCACACGGATGGCACACTGCTCACGCACCCCGCCGGACACGGGTTGGCGGGGTGAACCAGCCCAGCGGAGCAGGGAGTTGGCGTATGACGGGGACGGAGTCCACCGCGGACCGGATCGACACCAGCAGGCCACATCCGGCACGGGTGTACGACTGGTACCTGGGCGGCAAGGACAACTACCCCGTCGACGAGCGGCTCGGGCAGCAGATCACCGCGCTCGATCCCGGCGCCCGACGGGCCGCGCGCAGCAACCGCTGGTTCATGCAGCGGGCCACCCGCCACCTGGTCCGCACGGCGGGAATCCGCCAGTTCCTCGACATCGGCACCGGCATCCCCACCGAGCCCAACCTCCACCAGATCGCGCAGACCACCGCTCCGGACGCACGGGTGGTGTACGTCGACAACGACCCGATCGTCCTCGCCCACGCCGAGGCGCTGCTGCGCGGTACGCCGGAGGGCGTGACGCGGTACGTCCAGGCGGACGCGCACGAGCCGGGGAAGATCCTCGAAGAGGCCGCGCGGGTGCTCGACCTCGACCGCCCCGTGGCCCTGTCACTGATCGCGCTGATGCACTTCATCGCCGACGACAGCGGCGCGTACGAGCTGGTGGAGACCCTGGTCGACGCACTGGCGCCGGGCAGCTGTCTGGCGCTGTCCGCGATGACCGCCGATTTCGAGCCGGAGAACGTGCGGCGGGGTATCGAGCACTACGCGCGCGGCGGAGTCACCCTGGTGGGCCGTTCGCACGCCGAAGTGAGCCGCTTCTTCAAGGGACTTGACCTGGTCGAGCCAGGCGTCGTCTCCGTGAAGGACTGGCGCCCCGAACTCGCGGAGGGCGAGACCCCGATCGGCGACGAGCCGGTGTCCCTGTACGGCGGGGTCGGCTTCAAGGGCTAGCGTCGTCCGCCCATGCGTCTCCGGCGCCGTACCTGCCGCCCCGAGGCCGCGCGTCGCGTTCCGCACCGGTGCTCGACCGCGGGTGCGGCCGGTCGGGCATCATGGCTCCGACGGGCGGCAGTGAGGGGAACACGCATGGACCGGGGCGCGCGCCTTCCGGAGGAGCCTTCGGTACCGCAGTTCCGGCTCGACGCCCTGCTGGAGGACCTGCAGGAGCAGGTCGAGCGTGTGCGCGGCACCCAGAACCGGGTGCACACCCTTCTCGAAGCGGTCCTCGCGATCGGCAGCGACCTGGACCTGGATGTGGTCCTGCGGCAGATAGTGGAGTCCGCCGTGCAGCTCGTCGACTGCCGCTACGGGGCGCTCGGCGTCCTCGGCGACGAGGGCGGCATCAAACAGTTCATCACGGTCGGGATCGACGAGGAGACCATCGCCCGCATCGGTAACCACCCCCGGGGCGAGGGCATCCTCGGCCTGCTCATCCGGGAGCCGCACGCACTGCGGCTCCCCGTCCTGAGCGACCACCCCGACTCGGTCGGCTTCCCTCCCGGGCACCCCCCGATGACCACGTTCCTCGGCACCCCCGTGCAGGTCCGCGGCAAGATCTTCGGCAATCTGTACCTCACGGAGAAGCACGGCGGGACCGCGTTCGACGCCGAGGACGAGGCGGTCCTGCGCACGCTCGGCGCCGCGGCCGGTGTGGCCATCGACAACGCCCGGCTGTACGACGACGCGCGGCGCCGTGAGCGCTGGCTCGCCGCGAGCAGCGAACTGACCCGCACCCTGCTGTCCGGCGTAGATCCGACCGAGGTCCTGCACGCGTTCACCGCGACGGTCCGGGAACTGTCCGACGCGGATCTGGTCACCCTGGCGCTGCCGGTGACCGGCACCACGGACCTGGTCATCGAGTCCGCCGAGGGACGCGGCGCCGACCAGGTGCGGGGGCTGGCCCTGCCGGACGGAACGAGTCTGGCCGCCAAGGTGTTCGCCTCCGGCGAGAGAATCGTCAGTACGTCGCTCAGCCAGGACCCGCGCACGGGGACGGGCAGCGCGTCGGTCCTTGACCTCGGCCCGGCGTTCGTGATTCCGCTGGGCACCCAGGAGCGGGTGCGCGGCGTTCTCCAGGTCGCGAACCGGCAGGGCGGCACCGTGTTCCCGGACGCCACCGTCGAGATGATCGCCGGCTTCGCCGGTCATGCCGCGCTCGCCCTGGAGATCGCCGAACACCGCCGCGACGCCGAGCAGTTGCTCGTCCTCAACGACCGCGACCGCATCGCGCGCGACCTGCACGACCTCGCCATCCAGCGGCTCTTCGCCGGCGGGCTCAGCCTGCAGTCCGTGCTCAACCGGCTCGCCGACCGGCCCGACGTGGCCGCACGTGTCCAGCGGGTGGTGGACGATCTCGACGACACGATCAAGGTCGTACGCTCCACGATCTACGCCCTGCGCGAGAGTGACCGGGCGGGTGCCACCGGTCTGCGCGCCCGGCTCGTCACCGAGGTGGGCCACGCGGCCGAGACGCTCGGCTTCGCCCCCGCCCTGCGCATGAGCGGCCTGCTGGACACCGACGTGTCCGACGAGCAGCGCGATCACCTGCTCGCGGTGGTGCGGGAGGCCCTGTCGAACGCCGCCCGGCACGCCCACGCCACCGCCGTGGAGGTGACGGCCGAGGCCACCCCCACCACGCTGCGGCTGCGGGTGGCGGACAACGGCCGTGGCATCGGTCCCGACGCCACCCGCCGCAGCGGTCTCGGCAACCTCCGTACCCGCGCCGAGAACCTCGGCGGCGCGTGCGCCCTGACAGCCAACGAGCCGAGCGGCACCGTCCTGGAGTGGACGGTGCCGCTGCGCCCCGCCGACCCGGCCTGACCCCCGGGGTGGCGCTCCCGTACCGTGTGGCGGCTGCGCGAGCGCCCGTCGCCCCCGCCACCCGGCACGCCCGGGCCCCGGGGCCCGCGTTCAGTGCTGGTCGGCCGGTGCGGGGCTGTCGTCGATGAAGCCGCCCGACTGGTGCCGCCACAACTTCGCGTAGGCGCCGTCCGACGCGAGAAGCTCCTGGTGCGTGCCCTGTTCGACGATGCGCCCCTGGTCGAGGACGACGAGCCGGTCCATGGTGGCGACCGTGCTCAGCCGGTGCGCCACCACGAGCGCCGTGCGCTTCTCCATGAGCCGCCACAGCGCCTCCTGGACGAGGATCTCGCTCTCCGAGTCCAGGGCGCTGGTCGCCTCGTCGAGCAGCAGGATCGGCGCGTCGCGCAGGATCGCGCGGGCCAGGGCGACCCGCTGGCGCTGGCCGCCGGACAGCTTGATGCCGCGCTCTCCGACCATGGTGTCGAAACCGTCGGGCAGCGCGTCGGCGAACTCCGTGACGTGCGCCGCCTCGGCCGCGCGGCGGATCTCGGCGTCGCCGGCGTCCGGCCGGGCGAAGGCGATGTTGTCCCGCAGCGTGCGGTGGAACATCGCCGGGTCCTGGGGCACGTAGGCGATCAGGCTGCGCAGGTCGGCCTGGCGCAGCTTGCTGATGTCCTGGCCGCCGATCAGGATGCGGCCGTCGTCGATGTCCGTCATCCGCAGCAGCAGCCGGGTGAGCGTGGTCTTGCCCCCGCCGGACCGGCCGACCAGACCGATCTTCGCTCCGCTGGGCACGGCCAGTTCGAGCCCCGTGAAGAGCGGCTTCGCACCCCCGTGGGTGAAGGTCACCCGCTCGAAGCGGACGTCGGCGTCGCGGGACAGCAGGGGCTCCGGGGCGACCGGGTCGAGCACGGTCGGCGGCGTCAGCAGCAGTTCGGTGAACTGGGCGGCCTCCGTCATCGAGCTCTCCAGACGCCGGTAGATCTGGTTGAACTCGAACATGATCCGGGTCGCGTTGGCGTAGTAGGTGAAGGCGACCACGACCGCCTCCACGCCGTGCCCGCCCCCGCCGAGGGCGACCGCGAGCAGCAGGCCGAGCGCGTTGGTGAGCACGGACATCGGCGCGACCAGGGTGTCGATGCGCAGATTGCCGTAGTCCCACGACCGCAGGGTGAGCCGCCGCGAGGCCGCGACGCGGGACCGGTGTTCGGCCGCCTCGCGTTCCTCGGCGGCGAAGGCCCGGACGGTGTCCATGTTCATCAGGCTGTCGGCGACGTGGCCCGAGACCCGGGCGATCGCCTCCTCGCGCTGGTCGACGAGTGCCTGGCGACGGCGGATGAGGGGCACCACGCACAGGCCCGTCACGGCGATCATCACCAGGAGCCCGACGACGAGCAGCGGTTCGTAGCGCCACAGCACCACCGATCCGAACACCAGCGGCACCAGGCTCCCGACGACCTGGAACGTCATCGTGTCGACGAATTCCTCGAAGCGGGAGGCGAAGCTCAGCACCCGCTTGGTCAGCGATCCGGCGAAGTTGTCGTGGAAGAACGAGGCGTCCTTGGCGAACAGTTCGTCCATGCCGATCACGTACAACTGCTCGATGCCCAGGGCGTCCAGACGGTTCAGGCAGTGCAGACCGAGGCGCCAGAACGCCTCCGCCAGCAGCAGCACGCCGCCGAAGCCGAGGACGTAGGGCAGCGCCGCGCCCATGGACATACCGCTGCCGTCGCCCGCGATGCGGCCGACGAGCTTCGCGACGATGAGCGGCGCGACGTAGCTGATGCCGATGTTGCCCAGCGCCGGCAGCAGCATCGCGGGCACCGTCAGCCGCCGGAGCCTGCCCAACTCCCTTCCGTAGTAACGGAGTGCGAGGAGCACAGAGCCCCTGCCCGGTATAGCCTTGCGCGATTCAGGCGATGCCATCCCAACCCTGTGTCGTCGTACGGCAGCCCGCCACGCGCGACCGGTCACGAAAACGGTGATGTCCGCATATGGGCAGGCCAGGACTTGCAGTGTCCCGTGACGGTGTCCGCGCGGTCCAAGCGTTTTTCTCGGCCATCGGGCCGTCCCGGACACCCTGGACGAGCTCGGCCGAGGAGGGCCGGACGGCAGCGCCCGGGTACGACAGAAGCCGCTTCCTCATCGCTGAGAAAACGGCCTCTGAACCACGACTCAAAAAGTCGGGACGACAGGATTTGAACCTGCGACCCCTTGACCCCCAGTCAAGTGCGCTACCAAGCTGCGCCACGTCCCGGTGCCCGTCTGACCTGGGGTTTCCCCTGGTTGGACGTGCACGGAAACAATACCGCACTCGTGACGGTGGTCGCGCACCCGTTTTCCGCCGACCGGGCGGCCGGCGCCACGTGGAAGCGGGTGGGCGGCACGTGTCCGGTGCCGGCCCGGAGCCCGGTCGAGGTCGCCGAGATCCGCGTACGACGATCTCGGCGACGTACGGCCGTACCTAGCCCGACCTGCCCCGACCCGCACGGACCGGGGTGACCGGTTCCCGCTGTCCCAGGGGCACGGGGCCGTCGGCGCGCACCAGATTGCGGATCGCGGGCACCGACAGCAGGGCCGTGGAGACGACGAGGGTCATGACACCGGCCAGGAGAAGGACGTGGTCGGCGCCGAGGGCCGCGGCGGCGGGTCCCGCAAGTGCCTGGCCGACGGGCATCATCGCCAGGGAGCCGGCGACGTCGTAGGCGTGGATGCGGTTGAGGACGTCGGGCGCGACCTGCGTCTGCACACTGGTCGCCCACATCACGCCCCACAGTGACGTGCCCGCGCCGGCGATCACCGCTCCCGCCGACATGGCGGCCACACCGAGCCCAGCCCCGACGGACGCCGGGAAGCACGCGAAGGCGAAGAGGGCGAAGGAACCGGCGCGCAGCATGCGGCGCGGCCGCAGCCGCAGCGCGACGAGCCCGCCGATGACGGTGCCGGCGCCCAGGGCGGAGTTGATCAGGCCGTAGGCGCGCGGGCCGTGCTCCCGCACCACCTCGGTCGCCACCAGCGGTACCGTCGGGCCCCAGATGGAGATCATGTAGACGCACCAGATGACGATGACGGCCCACATCCAGGTACGGGATCTGAACTCCCGCCACCCTTCGGCGAGATCGGCCTTGAAGCTGCCGCTGTGCGCCCGGCTTCCGGGAGCGGCCGGGGGCAGGCGGAGCAGCAGCAGGCACAGGGCGCTGAGCGCGAAGGTGGCGGCGTGGGCCACGAAGACCCCGCCCGCGGAGGCGAACGCCACCAGCAGACCCGCGAGGGCGGGGCCGGCGAGCTGGGCGGAGGACTCGGCGATCCGGATGGCGCCGTTGGCGCCCTGCACGTCGGTGGCGAGGCGCGGCACGGTGCTGGCGACGCCGGGCTGGAAGACCGCGCCCGCCACGCCGTTGGCCGCGCCGATCACGCAGATCTGCCAGAGGACCACGTGGTCGGCGAAGAACAGGGCGGCGGCGACCGCCTGGGCCACCAGCCGCACGAGGTCGGCGCCGATCATCAGCTTGCGGGTGCTGAACCGGTCGGCGATCACTCCGCCGAAGATCACCAGTCCGGCGAAAGGGGCGGCCGACGCGGCCATGGCGACGCCGACGGCACCCACCCCGTAGCCGTACTGCAGCAATCCCGCGGCGAGGGCCACCGGCAGCATGGTGTCGCCGAGCCGGGCCATGGCGCGCGCGACGAAGAACAGGGCGAAGTCGCGCGACCAGACCGGCCGCGCCGGCCGGTCGGCAACGATGTCAGGCCGGACGGGACCCGAGCCCGCCACCGTGGACGCCTCGCTCCACGGCTCAGCTGATCCGCCCCGGGCCACACCGACGCCGGTCGATCTGCGACCCGCCGATCCATGGTCCGCCGAGCCGCGCTCTGCCACACCGTCGCCTTCCGAGACGCGCCCGGCCACACAGACATCCGCGTGACTACGCCCCACCGATCCGTCGTCCGCCGAGCCGTCCTCGGCCGGGTTGCGCCCCGCCGATCCGTCCGCAGCCGACCTGTCCGCCGGCGCGCGGTCCGAGCGCTCTGCGCGCAGTGGTTCCTCGCCCGATGACGTCATGGTCATCCCGCTCGCACCTTCCCCCTGGCCCCGCCCCGCGGCTCCCCCACGAAGCGCCCGTCCCGCTCCCCACTCCCTTTTCCGGATCATGCCACGGGGCGCCGACAGCGCCGAGGCCTTTTCAGCCGGCGGACGGGAGCCCCAATTCGGGGTGGGCGTCGATCAGCCGGGGCGGGGCCGCCTGGCGCCAGGAGTCGGCGAGGATGTCACGGAGTTCGCCGTCGTCCTCCAGCGCGGAGAGCCGGGCCCGGACCCAGGCGAAACCGGCTTCGTGGTCGGCGATCCAGAACTTCCCCGGCTCGGCCAGGACGAGTTCGTCGCGCTCCTCCTTCGGGCAGCGCACGGCGATGGAGGTCTCCGCCTCGGGCAGCGTGACGAACATCTTTCCCGCGACCCGGAAGGTGGGCATGCTCCAGGCGATCTTCTCCGTCGTGTCCGGCAGGGAGAGGGCGATACGGCGTACGTCTTCGGCATCCGGCATGAGACGCACGGTAGCCAATGGCACTGACATCGACGCGACGAAGCACGACGTCAGCGGCGTTCCCGACGCGGCGGGGCCGCCAGAGACCGGAGACCGGACCCCGGTCTCCGTCTCCGGCGGCCCCGATCCGGCGGTGTCTCCCCGCCGGGCCCTCACGTGTGTCCGCGCGGCCGCGGGGGCCGAGGCCGGTCACGTGTCGTCCGCGAGCGCTCCCTGCCTCTTGTAGAAGATCGTCGTCGGACGCAGTTCGCCCGAGGGCGTGGCCGCGTAGTCGGGTATGGCCCCGAGCCGGGTCCAGCCCGCCGAGAGGTAGAGGGACTCGGCGGGGCTGTCGGTCTCGGTGTCCAGGTGGAGGAGGGTGACTCCGGCGGCGGCCGCCTCCGTCTCCGCGGTCGCGAGGAGCGTCCGGCCGAGGCCCTGCCCGCGGCCGTCCCGGTGCACCATCAGCTTGACGAGTTCGGCGCGGTGGCGGCTGTTCGGCTTGTCCGGGAACGCGAGGGCGACGGTGCCGAGCAGCCGGTCACCGCCGTGGGCCACCCAGACCGCGAGGTGCCCCGCCGAGACCGCGGCCGCGCGCTCCCGCCACCAGGCGACGGCCGCCGCCCGGTCGAGCGGGGCGAGGAACCCGATCGAGGCGCCGCCCTCCACGGTGTCGATGAGCAGGTCCGCCAACTCGTCTGCGGCTGCGAGGAGTTCGGCTGAGGTGAGGCGCGCGACGGTGCTCACGGCAGCACCACCGCCAGCGCGTACCGCACGTCCGCGGGGCCGGGGCAGCGAAAGCGCGTCGGGCCCCACACCCGCAGCCGGAGGCAGTCGCCGGCGCCGAGGCGGTGTTCGGCATCCTGCGCGGTCACGTCGAGCGTTCCGCCGAGGACCCAGATGTGCTGCTCCAGGCCGGGCACGGGAGGCCTGTCGTACGCGATGTCCGCGCCCGCCGTGAGCCTCCCCTCGACCAGTTCACCGCGGAGTCCCGGATGCGGCGGCGACACCGATCGCCGGACGAAGCCGGAGGCCTTGTCCGTCCAGACCGCCTGGTCGGCGGCGCGGACCAGCAGGGCGGGTTCTCCCTCCACCTCGCTGAGCAGATGCGACATGGTCCGCCCGTACACATGGCAGAGGCGGTTCAGGAGGGAGGCCGTGGGGCTGATCTCGGCGCGCTCGGCGCGGGAGAGGGTCGACCGGCTGATCCCACTGCGCTCGGCCAACTCGCCCAGGGTCCAGCCCCGTTCGGCCCTCAGCTCGGCCAGTCGGGCCCCGAGCCGGGCGTCGACGGCGGCATCGTCATCAGTTCCCATATTCGGGATGCTATCCCAGATACGAGATGACGAGCCGTCGGGCTCAGTCCACGGTCGCCGCTCGGGTCAGAGCGTCCAGGACGGGCCGGATCAGCGGATGGTCCTCCGCGCCACGGCGTACGGCGGCGAAGACGCGGCGGGTGGGCGCGACGCCGTCGACGGGGCGGACGACGACACCGGTGAGCTCCATGCCGCGCAGCGCCGAGCGGGGCACCAGAGCGACGCCGGCGTCGGCGGAGGCGAGGGCGACGACGGCACGGAAGTCGTCCGAGGAATGTTCCAGGCGCGGCTGGAATCCCGCGTTCTCGCAGGCCAGGACCACCACGTCGTGGCAGGGATTGCCCGGGTACGGGCCGATCCACGGATCCTTGGCCAGCTCGGCGAGCGGCACCTCCTCCGCGTCGGCCAGGCGGTGGCTCACAGGGACGACCGCGTCGAAGGGCTCGGCGTAGAGCGGGACGTGCGTCAGCCGCGGGTCGTCCGCGTCCGGGGCACCCCGGTACTCGACGGCCACCGCGATGTCGACCTGCCGGTCCAGCACCATCGGCAGGCTGGCGTCGCCCTCGGCGTCGTGGACCCGGAGACGGATGCCGGGGGCCGTGACGGCGAGGCGGGCCAGCGCGGGAGCCACGACCAGGCCGATGCCGGTCGCGAAGGAGGCCACGGTGACCGTACCGGCGGAACCCGAGCTGTACGCGGCCAGCTCGGCTTCCGCGCGCTCCAGTTGGGCGAGGACGGCGTTGGTGTGTCCGAGCAGGATCTCGCCGGCGGCTGTCAGCCGTACGCCCTTGGCACCGCGCTCGACCAGCCGGTGGCCCGTCTCCTGCTCCAGGGCGGTCAGCTGCTGCGAGACCGCCGAGGGCGTGAGATAGAGCGCGGCGGCTGCCGCCGTCACCGTGCGGTGGTCGGCCACCGCACGAAGGATGTGGAGCCGCCGCGCTTCGATCATGCGACCGATTCTCTCAGGTCACACGCCTTTCCCGGCCATCAGGCCGGAGTGCACCCCCGGGCGCGAGGGCGCACACACGCTCGGCCGTACACGGCCGCGAGCACCCGCACGCCGCCCGGGGCCGCCGGGGCCGTGCGGGCACCTGCGGTTCCGGCCGCTGTCGGGCCGAGGGCGCGCGCCCGTCAGGCGTCGAGTTCCGCCCGCGCCGCCACGAAGGCGTCCACGGCCCGGTTCACGTCCTCGGTGGAGTGTCCCGCGGACAGCTGGACCCGGATACGGGCCTGTCCCTGCGGAACGACCGGGTAGGAGAAGCCGATCACGTACACGCCGCGCTCCAGGAGCAGTTCCGCCATGCGGCCGGCGACGGACGCGTCACCGATCATGACGGGAGCGATCGCGTGGTCGCCGGGGAGGATGTCGAAGCCCTCCGCGGTCATCCGGGACCGGAACAGCGCGGTGTTCTCGGCGAGCCGGACGCGCAGGTCGTCGGCGGACTCCAGCAGGTCGATGACCTTGAGGGAGGCCGCGGCGATCACCGGGGCGAGCGTGTTCGAGAAGAGGTACGGGCGGGACCGCTGGCGCAGCAGGGCGACGATCTCGGCGCGGGCCGCGACGTAACCACCGGAGGCGCCGCCCAGGGCCTTGCCGAGAGTGCCGGTGATGATGTCGACGCGGTCCATGACGCCGTGCAGCTCGGGGGTTCCGCGGCCGCCGGGACCGACGAAGCCCACCGCGTGCGAGTCGTCGACCATGACCATCGCGTCGTAGCGCTCGGCGAGGTCGCAGATCTCCTTGAGCGGAGCGACGTAGCCGTCCATGGAGAACACGCCGTCGGTGACGATCAGACGGCGGCGGGCGTCGGAGGCCTCCTTGAGCTGGGCCTCCAGATCGGCCATGTCGCGGTTGGCGTACCGGAAGCGGCGCGCCTTGGACAGCCGGATGCCGTCGATGATCGACGCGTGGTTGAGGGCGTCGGAGATGACCGCGTCCTCGGCGCCGAGCAGGGTCTCGAAGACACCGCCGTTGGCGTCGAAGCAGGAGGAGTAGAGGATCGTGTCCTCCTGGCCGAGGAACGCGGACAGCCGCGCCTCCAGCTCCTTGTGCACCTCCTGCGTACCGCAGATGAAGCGCACGGAGGCCATGCCGTAGCCCCAGCGGTCGAGCGCCTCGTGGGCGGCGGCGACGACCTCGGGGTGGTCGGCGAGGCCGAGGTAGTTGTTCGCGCAGAAGTTGAGGACCTCACCGGGGCGGCCGCCCGCGGTGACGTTCACGGTCGCGGACTGCGGGCTGCCGATGACCCGTTCGGGCTTGTGCAGCCCGGCGGCGCGGATCTCTTCGAGGGTGGTGCGGAGGTCGTCACGGACGGAGTCGAACATCATCAGTTCCTTAGAGTCCTCAGAGGGTCCAGTCGAGAATGACCTTGCCGCCGCGGCCGCTGGCCGCGTCGGCGAATGCTTCCTCGTAGTCACGGAATCCGTACCGGCCGGTGATCACGGGGGCGAGGTCGAGGCCGCCCTCCAGGAGGACCGACATCGCGTACCACGTCTCGAACATCTCGCGGCCGTAGATGCCCTTGATCGTGATCATGGAGGTGACGATCCGGGACCAGTCGACCGGGAACTCCTGGGACGGCAGGCCCAGCATCGCGATGCGTCCGCCGTGCGTCATGTTGGCGATCATGTCGCGCATCGCCTCGGGGCGGCCGGACATCTCCAGGCCGATGTCGAAGCCCTCGCGCAGGCCGAGCGTGCGCTGACCGTCGGCGATGGTCGAGCTCGCGACGTTGAGGGCGAGGCTGACGCCGATCTTGCGGGCCAGCTCCAGGCGCTCCTCGCTGACGTCGGTGATGACGACGTTGCGGGCGCCCGCGTGGCGCGCCACCGCCGCGGCCATCAGGCCGATCGGTCCGGCGCCGGTGATCAGGACGTCCTCGCCGACCAGCGGGAAGGACAGCGCGGTGTGCACGGCGTTGCCGAACGGGTCGAAGATCGCGGCGACGTCGAGGTCGACCGGGACGCGGTGCACCCACACGTTCTGGGCGGGCAGTACGACGTACTCGGCGAACGCGCCGTCGCGGCCGACGCCGAGGCCGACGGTGGCACGGCAGAGGTGGCGCCGCCCGGCGAGACAGTTGCGGCACTTGCCGCAGACCAGGTGTCCCTCACCGCTGACGCGGTCGCCGATGTTGATGTCGGCGACGTCGCGGCCGGTCTCGACGACCTCGCCGACGAACTCGTGCCCAAGGACGAGCGGCGTCTTGATGGCCTGCTGCGCCCAGCCGTCCCAGTTGCGGATGTGCAGGTCGGTGCCGCAGATCCCGGTCCTGAGGACCTTGATCAGTACGTCACCGGGGCCGGCCTGCGGCTCCGGAACGTCCGTGAGCCAGAGTCCGGGCTCCGCCTTCTCCTTGACCAGCGCCTTCACTCGACGGCTCCTGTGCGTGAGGTCCCGGGAACGGGCACGCCGAAGGGGCCCGCACCGGGGAGAGGGGTGAATTCACCCAGAAATCTGCCGTACGACGGTGCCCCCGGTCCATCGAGGATTTCTTAAGCGCGGCCCCAGCTTTCCTTCACACCCCAGTTCTCCCTAGCCCTGCCCGGGGTCGGATGTCGGGCCGCCGGAGTGGCCCAAGAGAGGGACCGCGGTGCCGGAGGTGACTACGTGGACATGCGTGATCCCCGTCCCATGGGGGCTCATCACATGCATCAAGCAGGTCCCGGGGCGGCCGGCAGGGCCGACTCCCGCGTCCCGGCACGTCGTCAGAACCCCTGGACTCCCTCCCGCCGTTCGAGCCGCTCGACCATCTCGGCCGCCATCGCCTTGATGGTCTCCAGGCCCGCCTTTCCCCAAGGGCGCGGCTCGACGTCCACGACGCAGATCGTGCCGAGGGCGATGCCGGTGCGGTCGATCAGCGGGGCACCGAGGTAGGAGCGGACGCCGAAATCGTCGACGACCGGATTTCCGGCGAAGCGCGGGTAGTCGCAGACGTCCTCCAGGACGAGCGCCTTGCGGCGCACCACCACATGAGGGCAGAAGCCGTGGTCCCGGGCCATGTAGCGGCCCACGTCGAGTTCGGCCCTGTCCGCGGTAGCGGCGAGGTCGCTGCCCTTGGCGCCGCCGTCGGGGGTGTGCAGGCCCGCGAAGAACTGCTGTTCCTCGTCGATGAAGTTGACCATCGCGTACGGCGCCGCGGCGACCTCCGCGAGACGGTCCGCGAAGGCGTCGAAGGCGGGCTCCGCGCGCTCCCCCAGCCCCAGTCGGCGCAGCCGTCGCACCCGGGCCGGAGCGTCCTTGTCCTCCGGCGTGAGCAGCAGACGACCGGCCGGCCGCGGCGGGTCGTAACTCACGTACGGGCTCCGTGGCTCGGGGAGTGGGCCGGCGCGTGGGCCAGGAGGTGGCGGACCAGGGTGAGCAGGGTCTGCACTCCCGAGCTGGAGATCCGGGCGTCGCAGCGCACGACGGGGATCTCGGGGTCGAGGTCGATGGCCGCGCGGACCTCGGCCGGGTCGTAGCGGTACGAGCCGTCGAACTCGTTGACCGCGACGATGAACCCGAGACCGCGCTGCTCGAAGAAGTCGACGGCGGCGAAGCAGTCCTCCAGGCGCCGCGTGTCGGCGAGGATCACCGCGCCGAGCGCGCCCTCGGAGAGCTCGTCCCACATGAACCAGAACCGCTCCTGCCCGGGTGTGCCGAACAGATAGAGCACATGTTCCGGATCGAGGGTTATGCGTCCGAAATCCATCGCGACGGTCGTCTCGACCTTGTTCTCGATGCCGTCGAGCTTGTCGGTCGCGGCGCTGACCGTGGTGAGCAGCTCCTCCGTACTGAGCGGCGCGATCTCGCTCACCGCGCCGACGAAGGTCGTCTTGCCGACCCCGAACCCGCCCGCCACCAAGATCTTCAGTGCGGTGGGGAAGAGGTCAGAGTTGTCGTCGTAATCCATCGAGCACTGCCTCCAGAAGAGACCGGTCAGTGGGGTTGTGGTGGAACTCCGGGGGCTTCGTCGTGAGCGCCCCGCAGTCGACGAGGTCGGACAGCAGCACCTTGGTGACCGCCGCCGGAAGCTTCAGATGGGCGGCGATCTCTGCGACCGAGACCGGTGCCCGGCAGCGTTCGAGTGCCTGGCTGTGCTCGGGGCCGAAGTAGCCGAGGGGTGTGGCTCCGGTCGCCATGACCTGGGAGAGAAGGTCGAGCGCGGTCGTCGGCCGGGTCCGGCCGTTGCTGACGGTGTAGGGGCGCACCAGGCGTCCTGCCGCGTCATCGAGCCAGGGCCCGTCACCGGCCGCGGCCACGCTCAAGGCCTCATCGCCGGGGGTTCGACGGTGTGCTGCCGGGGCGCGGTGATCAGATAGGGGCGGACGCTCTTGACCAGCATGGCCATCTCGTAGCCGAGCACGGCCGCGTCGGCCTCGCGGCCCGCGAGCACGGCGAGACAGGTACCGGAGCCCGCCGTGGAGACGAACAGGAGGGTCGAGTCGAGTTCGACCACGACCTGGCGTACCTCGCCGCCGTCTCCGAAGCGCACGCCCGCGCTGCGCCCGAGGGAGTAGAGGCCGGAGGCCAGCGCGGCCATGTGGTCGGCACTGTCGGGGTCGAGGCCGTGGACCGACTTCACCAGCCCGTCGCAGGAGAGCAGCACCGCGCTCGTGGTGTGGGGTACGCGCTGGACGAGGCCGCTCATCAGCCAGTCGAGATCGGATACGTGGCCGGTCGGCGCATCGCTCGCCATGGGGGATCGACTCCTTGGGGTACGAAGGTCAGCGGGAGCGGTGGGGGTGGGTGTGGGGGTGGTCATCCGGCCGGTGCGCTCCCGTCGTGCCGGGTGGTGCGGTCGTGAACGGACGCGGTGTCGCGCGCTCCGTGCGGCGCGGGCGCGTGCGTCGTGCGGGCTTCGCCCAGGAACGCCGTCGGGGTGCCGTACTTCAGGGGTACGTCGCTGGGGTCGCCGCCGCCGAGAGGGGTGTCCGTGGAGGACTCCCCGTGGACCCGCGCCGCGCCGTCCGCGCGCGGTGCTTCCAGGCGCGGCCGCTCCAGGCGCGCCCGGTCCGGGAACGACGCCGGGGCGGCCGCCGCCGACGCCCCCCGGGCCGGCTCCGGCTCCTCCAGGTCCGCCGTGTCCGCGTGGACGGCCTCGGCGAGCCCGATCCCGCGCTGGAACGCCGCCATGAGACCCGGGTCGTGCCCGACGACGTACTCCGTGTCCTGGCGGGGAGCCGGGCCTTCGCGCAGCTGGGGAACGATGTGCTCCTGAGCCCGCCGCTTGGGCAGATGGGGCTTGCCCATGGTGCCTCGGACGACGCCGGAGCGCGGCGTGGGCGGCATGGCCGCGTTCTCGGCGGCGGTGAGCCGGTCCTCGGGGCGGATGCCGGGCACGGCCTCGGCCGGATTGGGCCGCTCCGCGCGGGCGCCGCGCACGGGGAGCGGTGTGGGACCGCCGCGTCCCGCGACCGGCTCGCCCGGCACGACGCGCGGAGGTGTCCGCTCCCCCCGTACCGGCTCCCGCTGCGACTGCCGTGGCACGGGGGCGACCATGCGGCCCGCGGGAGCGACCGGGACCTGCGCCGGTGCGGGCGGCGTGGGCCCGGGTCCGAGGGACGGCCGGGTCCCGCCGCTGGTCTCCTGACGCGGCCCCTGCGTCACGCCCCCGTCCCCCAGAGCACCGGGCCTCGCGCCCAACAGCGCCTGTGGGACGACGAGTACGGCCTGGACACCGCCGTAGATGTTGCCCTGGAGCCGGACGTGGATGCCGTGCCTGCGGGCGAGCTGCGAGACCACGAACAGACCGATGCGCCCGTCCTGGAGCAGGCCGGCGACGCTGACCTGGTCGGGGTCGGTGAGCAGGGCGTTCATCCTGTCCTGTTCGCCCGGCTGCATGCCGAGCCCGCGGTCCTCGACCTCGATGGCCAGTCCCGAGGTGACGAGATTGACGCGCAGCAGCACTTGGGTGTGCGGGGCGGAGAACACCGTGGCGTTCTCGACGAGTTCGGCGAGCAGGTGGATGACGTCGGCGACCGCGTGGCCGCGCAGGGTGCCTTCGATCGGGGGTACGAGCTTGACCCGCGAGTACTGCTCGACCTCGGCGATCGCGGAGCGCAGCACCTCGGTCATGGAGACGGGGTTGCTCCACTGACGGCGCGAGACGGCGCCGCCGAGCACGGCCAGGTTCTCGGCGTGGCGCCTGATCCGGGTGGCGAGGTGGTCGACGTGGAAGAGCCCCTTGAGGAGGTCCGGGTCCTCGATCTCGTTCTCCAGCTCGTCGAGGATGGAGATCTCGCGGTGCACGAGGGACTGCAGGCGCCGGGCCAGATTGACGAAGACCTCGACCTTCTGTTCGCTGCCGGCGTGGCTGGAGAGCTGCGCGGCCTGCACGACGGCGGCGACGGCGCCGTCGTGGGCACGGGACATGTCCGCGGCGAGCAGTTCGAATTCGTCGGCGTCCGCGGGAGGCCGGCGGCGCGTCTTGCGCTCGGGCGGGTTCTCGCCGCGGCGCAGCCCCTCGACGACGGCGCGCAGATCGGCCTCGGTGCGGGCGCTGGCGCGGCGCAGGGCTCCTATGCGTTCCCGGACGGACGTGGCGGCGCGATCGGCTGCCACGGCGGCGATCAGGATGCCGGCCAGGGCCACGCTCACGGCTCCGGCCAGGACGGCCCACAGGGTGAGGCCGGGCCGGGCTCCGGTGGAGCGGACGGTGAACAGTACGGCGGCGCACGCGCTGAGGGCCACCGCGGTCGGCGGCAGCACCGCGAGGCGCAGCAGCTGGGGCCGCAGGTGCGTCTCGGGCAGCGAAGAGGTGGCGCGGGCGACCGGTCGTCCGTGCCGTCCGCCCTCACGGCGGTCTGCGCGTGCGGCCGGTGCGCGAAGGTGAGACATCGGCGTCCTCGTACTGGATGCGTCGGGGGCACGGGGCTCCCGCGGGTCTGCGCGACTCGGGCATGTGCCATCGCGGTGCCGGTCGAGAGAGCCGAAGAAATCGGCCCTGCGTCGCCCGACGGCAACTGACAGTAGTCGCCAACGCATCATGTGCGGTGGGCTGTTGACAAACTCCCCCAGCCGACATCCCGCTCTGGTATGAGCCGTCGTACGGCTGACCGATATCACCGTCGGACACACGTTCGCGCCACACCCGGATCCGATCGGAGCTGGTCAGAAGCGGTCGCAAACAAACGGCGAGGGCCGAGGAGCATGGCGCTCCTCGGCCCTCGCCTCAGGTCGGATGATCAGCCCGCAGGCACCGTTTCCGGCTCTCCGGTGCCCTCCGCGGAGGTGCGCCCGACGTCACCCGGCGTGTCGGCGACGGTCTGCTCGACGACCGGCCAGCCGCCCTTCGGCGCACGGGCCACACCACGCCACCACGGCTCGGAGGGGACCGTCTCGGCCGTGGGCTCGAAGGGCTCGCCGGGCCGCGGCAGCGCGACACGCGCTCCGGCCGCGCGGGCGGCGGCCACGGTGCCCTCTCCCGGGTCGGCCCAGGCGTGGGTCGAGAGGTTGAACGTCGCCCAGTGGATCGGCAGCATCACTCCGGAGGGCTGCCCGCCCTGGAGGTCGAGGTGAGAGCGCATCCCCTCCTCGGGCGTCATGTGGATGTCGGGCCAGAACTCGCTGTACGCGCCGATCTGGATCATCGTGGCGTCGAACGGGCCGTGGGCGGCACCGATGTCCTTGAAGCCGTCGAAGTAGCCGGTGTCACCGCTGTGGTAGATCCGGTGCGCATCGCCCTCGGCGACCCAGGAGGCCCACAGGGTGTGCTGCGTGTTGCGCAGTCCGCGACCACAGAAGTGGCGCGCCGGTGTCGCCGTCAGGGTGATTCCGCCGACCTTCGTCGACTCCTGCCAGTCCAGCTCGCGCACGCGGTCCGCCGAGATGCCCCAGTGCTCCAGGTGGGCGCCGACGCCGAGCGGCACCGCGAACACCGTGTCCGTGTCGGCCAGCGCCTTGATCGTGGGCATGTCGAGGTGGTCGTAGTGGTCGTGCGAGATCACCACGACGTCGACCGCGCCGAGCGCGGCCAGCGGCAGGGGCACAGGATGGAGCCGCTTGGGACCGGCGAAGGCGAACGGAGAACAGCGCTCACCCCACACCGGGTCGAACAGCACGCGGTGGCCGTCGATCTCGGCGAGCACGCTGGAGTGCCCCATCCAGGTGAGCCGCAGCCCGGTCGCGGCGGGTTTGGCCAGGTCGGCAAGGGTCGTGGCGTGCACCGGCACCGTGCCGGTCGGGGCGCGGTGGGCCCGCTCCTCGCTGCGGAAGTAGGCCTTCGCGAACTCCACCATCGAGCCGTCGGGGCGGGTCCGGGCAGGCTCCGGGTTCTGGAAGACACCGTCCGCGAAGTTCGGCGAGTTGCGGATGCGCTCCATGCGCGCACCCCCCGGATCCGCGCCGAAGGCGGCGGGCCGCAGAGCGCGGAGCCCGGAGCTCAAGGTACGGAAACCGGTCACGGATACCTCCAGAAGGAGTCGGTCAGGCTTTCATTATGGTCGTCGCCTCTGACAGCGCCGGGTCGCCCCGGTCACAGCGCGATGTCCATGGCCCCGGGTCTGTATGTGCTCAACCCCGGCGCGCACGCGGTTCTTCCTCGGAAGCGAAACGTTCTCGTACACCACCGCGCGACGAGCGTCCCTCCGGCACCCTCACCCGATGGTCGATCCCGTGCGTTGACATGACCCGGCCCTCGTTCCGATACTGACTCATGATTCAGTAGTACGGGAATCGTCCCCGTGGCCCACGGGTCGCGTCCGCCCGTCCGCTCCCTGGAGGCACCGTGTCCGACCGCCACGCCGGGCCGACCGTGACCGAGGACGTCTCGGGCATCGTGCGGCGCGTCATCACGCGGAGCCCGTGATGGGCGAGACGATCACCGGCGGCGAGGCCCTCGTCCGCGCCCTGCGGGGCCACGCCGTGACCCAGGTCTTCGGCATCCCCGGAACGCACAACCTGGAGATCTACCGCCATCTGTCCTCGTACGGCATCCGGCACCTCCTGACCCGCCACGAGCAGGGAGCCGGATACGCCGCCGACGGCTACGCGCGCGTGACCCAGCGCCCGGGTGTCGTGATCACGACGACCGGTCCCGCCCTGCTGAACGCGGCGGCGGCCATCGGCCAGGCCTACTCGGACAGCGTGCCGCTGCTCGTCGTCTCCCCCGGGATGCCCCTGCGCCACCCCCGTCTCGCGACCGGCCTGCTGCACGAGACGCGCAGCCAGACGGAGACCCTGCGGGGCGTGGCCGCCTTCAGTCACCGCGTGTCCTCGGTCGCGGAGATCGACGCCGCGGTGGCGCGCGCCTTCACCCTGTTCCGCACCCGCCGGCCGCGCCCCGCGCACATCGAGATACCCCTCGATCTCCTGGAGGCCGCCGAGGAGACGGGCCCCGTCCGCATCACCCCTCCCGTCCTCCCCCTCACCCCCGACGCGGCGGCCGTGGAGCGGGCCGCCGGAGTCCTGCGCGGGGCACGCCGTCCGGCGCTCGTGCTCGGCGGCGGCGCGCGCGGCGCCGCCGTCCCGGGCCTCGCCCTCGCCGAGGAGCTGGGCGCTCCGGTCCTCACCACGGCCAACGGCAAGGGGATCGTCCCCGAGACCCACCCGCTGTCCCTCGGCGTCTCCCTCCACAGCCCCTCGGTCCTGGGCTGGCTCGCGGAACGCGACGCCGTGCTCGCCGTCGGCACCGAACTCGCCGAGTCCGATCTCTGGACCGCGCCGCCCGCCCTGAACGGCACGCTGATCCGCGTGGACCTGGACCCGGACCAGATGTACGCCGGCCTCCCGGCGGACATCGCCGTCGTCGGCGACGCCCGGGTCTCCCTGACGGCCCTGCTCGCGGCCGTGGAAGGGTCCGGCGGCCCGCGCCGCCACGCGCGCGTGGCGGACGAGGACCCCGTCCTGCGGGCCGGAGTCCTGCGGGCCGCGCGGAACGCCGAGACCGCGCGGCGCGACGCCCGCTGGATGCCGTACCTGCGGGCCGTCCGTTCCGTCCTCGCCGAAGACGCCGTGATCACCTCGGACAGCGCCCAGTGCTGCTACTACGGAGCGCTCCCGCACCTCCCGCTCGGCCCCGAGGGCCGCTATCTTCACCCGACCGGCTTCGGCACGCTCGGCTACGCGCTGCCAGCGGCGATCGGCGCCAGGACCGCCTGCCCCGACCGCCAGGTGGTGGCACTCAGCGGGGACGGCGGCCTCCAGTTCACGGTGCAGGAACTGGCGACCGCGGCACAGCTCCACCTCCCGCTGCCCGTCGTGGTGTTCGACAACGGCGGCTACGGGGAGATCCGCGACGAGATGGCCGCCCGGGGCGACACCCCCACGGCGGTCGACCTCGCACCGGTCGACCTGCCCGCCCTGGCCCGCGCCTACGGAGGACAGGGCACGCACGCGTGCAGCCCGGACGAGCTGACCGCCGCGCTCACCGAGGCACTGCGCACCCCCGGCCCCACCCTGATCGCCATCCCCGAGGAGACCCGATGACCGCCCCCCTGATGACGCTCACCTGGACGGACCATGTCACCGGCCGCCCGGGCTTCCTCGTCGTCGACCGGCTCGTGCGCGGCGTCTCCAGCGGCGGTCTGCGGATGCGGCCCGGCTGCACGCTGGAGGAGGTCACCGGGCTCGCCCGTGGCATGACCATGAAAGAGGCCCTGCACTACAACCCCGAGGGCCGGTACATCCCGCTGGGCGGCGCCAAGGGCGGTATCGACTGCGATCCCCAGGACCCGGCGGCGTACGGCCTGCTGGTGCGCTACCTGCGCGCCATGCGCCCCTACATCGAGGCCTTCTGGACCACCGGCGAGGACCTCGGGCTCACCCAGGACCTGGTCGACCGGGCCGCCGAGGAGGCCGGGCTCGTCTCGTCCATCCAGGCCGTGTACCCGCTGCTCGACGACGAGACGGCGGCCCGCAACCGGCTCGCGGACGCCTTCGCGGTCGAGGTGGACGGCATCGGCCTCGACGAACTGGTCGGCGGCTGCGGCGTCGCCGAGTCGGTCCTCGCGGCCCTGGACCGGGCCGGGGTGGAGTACGCCGGTACACGCGTCGCCGTGCAGGGCCTCGGCACCATGGGCGGGGCCACGGCGCGCTTCCTGTCCCGTGCGGGGCTCAGCATCGTGGCCGTCGCCGACGTCAAGGGAACGATCGCGAACCCGGACGGACTCGACGTCGAGGCGCTGCTCGCCGGGCGGGACGCGTACGGGACGGTCGACCGCGGGGTGCTGCGCGGCGCCGACCGTGAACTCCCGGGTGACGCCTGGTTGTCCGCCGATGCCGAGGTTCTGGTGCCCGCCGCCGTGTCGTACGCGATCGACACGGCGAACCAGGCCGGGATCAGGGCCCGTTGGATCGTGGAGGCGGCCAACATGCCCGTCCTGGCGGACGCGGAGACCCTGCTCGCCGCGCGCGGGGTCACCGTCCTGCCGGACGTGGTGGTCAACTCCGGCACGAACGCCTGGTGGTGGTGGACGCTGTTCGGCGACATCGGCGCCGACGCGGACGAGGCGTTCGCCCACACCCGGCGCTCGATGCGCGCCCTGATCGACCAGACACTCGCCCGCGCCGAGGCCGACGGCACGACACCGCGGGCAGCCGCCCACGCCATCGTCACCGACCGGCTGCCGGTCATCGCGGAGCGATTCGGGTGGTACGGATGACGTCCGCGCAGCCCTGAGCATCTGCCCCGCCTTCCGTCGCCGGGTTGCCGGCCGGAGTCGCCCGAGCGGGTCGGGCCGTCGAGGGAGCCGAGGGAGGGGTCAACTCCCGCGGGGCCTCTTCTCCGAGGGGGCTGTGTAGGGTTGCCGCGTGGCGAGAGTGCGGTTGAGCGTGGCGGAGCGGCGTGAGGAGTTGCTGCGCGCCGCCGTCGAGCAGATCCAGGCGCGGGGCGTGGCGGCGGTACGGATCGCCGACGTGGCCTCGTCCCTCGGGGTGAGCAACGCGCTGGTGCTGTACCACTTCTCGACGAAGGAGAAGCTGGTCGCCGCCGCGTTCACCTACGCGGCCGAGGACGACCTCGCCCATCTCCGCAAGCTGCTCGGCCGCCGTACTACCGCACTGCGACGCCTCCGTACCGCCGTGCGCTGGTACGCCCCGACCGGCCAGGCAAAGGGCTGGCGCCTGTGGATCGAGGGCTGGGCCGCCGCCCTGCGCGAGCCCGCGCTGCGCGAGGTCACCCGCGATCTGGACAGGCAGTGGAAGGCCGCGATCACCGAGGTCATCGCGGAGGGCGTGGCCGCGGGCGAGTTCCGCTGCCCGGACCCCACGAGTGCGGCCCTCCGGCTCACGGCGCTGCTGGACGGCCTGGCCGTCCAGATGACGGCGTACGCGGGCGCCGTGTCACGGGCCCGGACCCAGGAGTGGGCGGACGAGGCCCTCGCCCGCGAACTGGGCCTCGAACGCGAGGCGTTGGTGGCGGCAGTGCGCTAGGGCTGGGCACGGCGCCCCACTTGCATGGGCCCGTTCCCGTGCCCCTTCCGGGCACCCGTGCCCATGCCCGTTCCCGAGCACCCATTCCCGTTCCAGGGCACTCGTTCCAGTGCCCATTCCCGGGCCCATTCCCGTTCCAGGGCACTCGTTCCAGTGCCCATTCCCGGGCCCATTCCCGTTCCAGGGCACTCGTTCCAGTGCCCATTCCCGGGCCCATTCCCGTTCCCGGGCCCGTTCCCGTGTGCCCAGCCCCGTTGCCCCGTCCGCGCCACTCCGTCGCCGTCGCCGGCACCTCACCGGTCGGCCCGGTCCGCCCCGGGCCCATTCCCGTTCCAGGGCCCGATCCCGGGCCCACTTCCGCGTGCCCGTTCCCGTGTGCCCAGCCCCGTTGCCCCGTCCGCGCCACTCCGTCGCCGGCACCTCACCGGTCGGCCCGGTCCGCCCCGGGCGCCGTCACCGGACCTGCGCCGGACCTGCGCCGGACCTGCGCCCGACCGGCCGAGTCAGGCCCGTACCCTCGCCGCCCGTGGCGCCGCGACGGGGGTCGTCGCGTCTCAGGCCACCGACTCGATGCGCATCTTGATGTCGTCCGGTGACAGGGCACCCTTGGCCGCCACATGGTCGCCCGAGGACTCCCCGCGCAGCCGCCGGCCGATCCACGGGACCAGATACTCGCGCGCCCACTGGATGTTGTCGCGCCGCATCTCGAGCGTGCCGCGCGGCGGCAGGGGCGGCCAGGGCTGGTCCGGGTCGGCGGGCACCTCGAGGCCCAGCACCTGTCCGGCACGGAGCGCCACCCGGGTGTGGCCCTCGGGCGAGAGGTGCAGGCGGTCGCCGTCCCAGGCGCGGCGGTCCTGGATCGTCTTCAGGGACCAGAGGTCGAGGACGGGACAGCCGTAGCGGTCCGCGATGGCCCGCACATGTCCGTTGTACGTGGCGATCTTGCCGCGCAGATGCTTCAGCACGGGGACGCCACGGGTGTCGAAGCCGGTGGTCACCATGACGGTGCCGACGGCGGAGGTGAGGTCGATGATCGCGCGCTCGAAGCGTTCCGCGACCTCGTCGGGGTCGGTGCCGGGCCGGATGATGTCGTTGCCGCCCGCGCAGAACGAGACCAGGTCCGGGCCGAGTTCCTTCGCCCGCAGGAGCTGGGTCTCGACGATCTGGTCGAGCAGTTTGCCGCGCACGGCGAGATTGGTATAGGTGAAATCGCCCTCGGGACGCCGGTCCGCGAGAAGGACCGCGAACCGGTCCGCCCAACCGACGAAGGCCCCGTCGGGCCCAGGGTCGCCGACGCCCTCGGTGAAGCTGTCCCCCACCGCCACGTACGACCCGATCACTGATCTGTTGTCACTCTTCGAATCGTCTGCCACATCGAGCCATGATTCACCCTCGGATGTGAGCTACGCGACCGTAGGGAAGGGTTGACGTGCGGTGAGAAAGGCCACTGGCCAAGTATTGGTCAACTCCGGAATAGGGCTCCGATCAAGGCTGTTGAAGCAGCGACCACCCACGGGCAGCGGAAATCACAGGAAATCGCTCAGCGGCGGTCACGCGCCTTGCACGAGAGACACCGAAGGCCGGACCCCGGGGATCGTGGGGTCCGGCCTTCGGAGGCAGTCCTGCCGTCAGGAGCAGGGCTTGGCTTCAGGGGCGGGCGTCAGTTGACCGTGACACCGTGCGCGCGCAGGTACGCGACGGGGTCGACGTCCGAGCCGTAGTCCGGCGTGGTGCGGACCTCGAAGTGCAGGTGCGGGCCGGTGACGTTGCCGGTCGCGCCGGAGAGGCCGATCTGCTGGCCCTCGGTCACGGTCTGCCCCGCCGAGACGGACAGGGACGACATGTGGGCGTACTGGGAGTACCGGCCGTCGGCGTGCTGGATGACGACCTGGTTGCCGTAGGCGCCGCCCCAGCCCGCGGAGACGACCGTGCCCGCGGCGATGGACTTGATCGTGGTGCCGGTCGGGACCACGAAGTCCACGCCCGTGTGGTAGCCGCTGGACCACATGCTGCCCGCCAGCTTGTAGCTGGTGCCGAGGGTGGCGCCGTCGACGGGCAGGGTGTAGCCGGAACTGCTGCTGGCGGAGGCCGCGTTGGTGGCCGTGGTCGCCTTCTCGGCCTTGGCCGCGGGGGCCTTCGCCGCGGGAGCCTTCGCCGCAGGAGCCTTCGTCCGGGCGGACGAGTGGGTGGCGCCGGCGGAGACGGCCTTCTTGCCGAGGGACAGCTTCAGACCGGGGTGGATCAGCGACGGGTCGCTGCCGATGGCCGAGCGGTTGTCGGAGTAGATCTTCTTCCAGCCGCCGGTGACGTTGTGCTCGTCGGCGATCTTCGAGAGGTAGTCGCCGGACTTCACCGCGTACGTCTTCGTCGTGGCGGCCTTCTTGGCCGCGGGAGCGGCGGTCGCGGCCTTCTCGACGTGCTGCGCGACGGCGGTGGCCGGGGTCGCGGCGTGGGCGCCGGTGGCTCCCATCAGAGGCAGCGCGAGCGCGGCGCCACCGGTGCCGGCCACGGCGATCGAGCGGGTGAGACGCAGGGACTTCGGACGGCGGTGCTTACCCTTGGCGGGCATGACGAATTCCTCTCCGGCGCCTGCGAGGTGAGCTGTCGGGTGCGGGCTGGAGATGCCCGGCCACGCTGCTGCGCGGCTGTACCCCTAGCCTGTTCCGGAGACCGGACCAGGCACGGAACCTGTGGGTCCCCCGCTCCTGCCGTGTACGGGTGAGTGTGCGGATTCCGGGCGGCGGCAGGATTGGGCGTCCGTCCGGATTGAGGCAGAACGTAAGCGAGATGAGAGCGCGTCGACAACTATGTGCGGTTTCTGTGCGCTCACCTTTCTTGATCCATGCGGGAATTGCCGTCACCCTCTGTGGAATGACGATCTTTACGGCCCTTCAACCCGCCCGGGAATGCGGGCCGGTTGAGAAATGGGGACGGCAACGCATCGTCACGAATATGACGCTCCTCACGCGACTCGTCCCACGGTGCCTTATTTCAGGGACAGTTGGAATGAAGGCGCTATTTCGGACAGAACAGTCACATGCGACGCCAACGGATATCCGTCACATCCGGACTCTCGCCGAGTCCGGTCCGCGCACCGTGATGCGGTGACGTCACATCTGTGCCGATTTGATCGCTTTCTCAGCACTCGTGCACTTATGTGAGGTCCCGGCTCGCTCATTCTGTGAGCCAGGTGGCCGGCCCGGCACGGCGCCGTACCTCGGCGCGCGGGCGCCGGAGGTGATCCCCGGGCCCGGTGCGGACGCGGCGGCTCGTCGCGTCCGGTGACGCGCGTCGCGACCGCCGCATGGTCGGTGACGTGTGTCGCGTGACCGCCACTCGCCCCGCGAACGCCTCACCGCCACTCGCCCCGCAAAAGAGGCCAGGTCCGGGCATCCGCGCCGATCTCGATGATCGGCCCCGCGGTGTCGACCAGGCCCGATCGGGACCGACATGATCATGGGCGCCTCGCGCCCTGAGGCGTCGGCTGTGGACAACTCATTGCCTCAGGAACCCATGTCGTATCGTCGAGAGCGCGAGCCGAAGACAACTGCCGACGAGTGGCGCCGAGTCCAGCCGGGCGACGCCGACGGCCGAATGGGAGGAGCCCCCGTGACGCAGCAGGTCCCGTCGACCGAGCCCGAGCTCGGCGGAGTGCGCAACTTCCGCGACGTGGGCGGACTGCCCACCGCGGACGGCCGACGAGTGCGTTACGGGCACCTGTTCCGCAGCGGCCACCTCGCGCACGCCACGGAGGAGGACGCCGCGTTCCTCGCCTCCCTGGGGCTCCACACGATCTTCGACTTCCGCAACGCCGCGGATCAGAAGCTGGAGGGCCCGGACGTCGAGCTGCCGGGCGTGCGGAACGTGAATCTGCCCCTGTCCGACCCGGCCGACGGCAGCGAGTTCTGGAAGATGGTCCGCGACGGCGACCTGGACCAGCTGCACGCGATCCTCGGCGACGGCAAGGGCGCGGACCGCATGATCGGCTCGTACCGCAGGATCATCAGGGAGCGCACGGCCGAGCACTCCCAGGTGCTGCGCGCGATGGCCGAGGACAGCGTGCCCGCGCTGATGCACTGCGCGGCCGGCAAGGACCGCGCGGGACTGTCCATCGCCATCACCCTGCTCGCCCTCGGCGTCGAGCGGGACGCGATCGTGGCCGACTACCTGGAGTCGAACGCCGCGCACCGCCGCTACAAGGTGCACCGCACCAACTCCTCGGCCTCCGCGTACTCCCCCGAGGTCATGGAGCTGCTCAGCCCCCTGTTCGACGCGCGCGCGGAGTACCTGACGGCCGCCTTCGAGGCGATCGAGGAGAACTGGGGCAGCGTCGACGTCTATCTGGAGCAGGGCCTGGGCCTGACGCCGGAGCTGCGGGAGCGCCTGCGCGGGCGACTGCTGGACTGAGCCGCGCGCCGGGCCCGGGCGTCCACCGCTTCCCCGCGCCGGGCCCGGGCGTCCACCCGTCCCGCGCGCCCGGCCGAGGGGCTACTGGTTCTGCGCGCCCAGCGTGAAGAGCAGGTAGATGAAGGCCGCGAAGAGGTGGCCGACGGCGACATAGATGATCAGCCGTACCCACAGGGCGCGCGGGAACTTCTCCTCCATGGAGCGCCGGCGGGGTTCTGTGGGTTCGGTCATGACGTCTCTCCCGGGGTGGGGTGGCCGGTCGCCTCGCCGAGGCACAGCGCGGCGACGGGGCTCTGCAAGAGGGTGTGTACGAAGAGGAGCTCGGCCCCGTCGCGCTCGGCGGCCGCGATGCGGTGCGGGGTGAGCGAGTCGAAGTGGGCGCTGTCCCCCGGTGCGAGCACGTGCGCGGTGTCCCCGAGGCGCAGCCTGAGCCGCCCCTGGAGAACATACAGCCACTCCTCGCCGGGGTGGACGCGCACGATGTCGCCCTGTGAGCCGTACGGGACGTGCACGCGCAGTGCCTGCATGCCGCGGCCGGCCGCACCGGCCTGCCAGTAGGTCCAGCCGCCCGCCGGGGCCGGGTCCATGTCGCCGGCCCGCACGATCGCGTCACGGTCGGCGACCGTCTCGCCGAGCAGTTCGGAGACCGTCGTACCGTAGACGCGGGCCAGTGTGAGCAGCATCGGCAGCGAGGGCTGGCGCTGCCCGGTCTCCAGACGGGAGAGATGGGCGGGTGAGAGTCCCGCGGCACGGGCTGCGGCCTCCAGGGTGAGGGAGCCGGCGCGGCGCAGCCCGCGGAGCCGGGGCGCCACGGCGTGCAGCTCGTCGGACGGCTCGTCGACCGTCCCTGGATCGGGGCTCATAGGTCCATTGAGCCCGATGATTGCCTCCGGGGCAATTTTCTTGCCCCAGAGGCAAAGAGCCCGGCCGCGTCGCCGTCGGCCCGCCGGAGAGGGCGGGCCCGGCGGGCCTCAGCGGTTCGCCACCGCCTGCTTCACCAGCGTCTTCCCGAAGTCCCACATCAGCCCGCCGCCGCTGTGGGCGTCCTCCATGACCGCGGTGAAGGCCTCCACGAACCGGTCGACATCGTGCTCGTCGATGACCAGCGGCGGGATCAGCTTGATCACTTCGAGGTGGTCGCCGGAGACCTGGGTGAGGATGCGGTGCCGCTGGAGCAGCGGGACGACGACCATCTGCGCGAACAGGCCCTTGCGCGCGGCCTGCAACATGGTCCAGCGGCTGCGCAGTTTGAGCGACTTGGGCCGGCCGAACTCGATGCCGATCATCAGGCCCCGGCCGCGCACATCGCTGAGCAGCTCGTACCGGTCGATCAGCGCGGCCAGCCGGGACCTCAGCTGTTCGCCGGTGGCCCGGGCGTTGGCGACGATCTGGTCGTTCTCCATGACGGAGAGCACGGCGAGGCCCGCCGCCATGGCCTGCGCGTTGGAACCGAAGCTCGCCGAGTGCACGAGGACCCGGTCCATCGAGGAGTAGACCTTCTTGAAGATCCAGTCCTTGCCGAGGGTCGCGCCGACCGGCACATAGCCTCCGGAGAGCGCCTTGGCCACGCACACCAGGTCCGGTTCGACGCCCTCCTCGTGCTGGTAGGCGTAGAAGTCCCCGGTCCGGCCGAGGCCGGTCTGCACCTCGTCCGCGATGAGCAGGGCCTTGTGCCGGTGCAGCAGCTCCTGGGCGGCGCGCAGATATCCGGGCGGGGCCTCGTGGACGCCCTTGCCCTGGATCGGTTCCACGATCAGCGCGGCGATGTCGCCCTTCTTCAGCTCCTTCGCCAGGGCGTCGAGATCACCGAGCGGGACGGCGGTGTCGGGCAGCAGCGGTGCGAAGCCGTCGCGGAAGCCGTCCTCGCCGTTCACGGACAGGGAGCCGGTGGTCAGTCCGTGGAAGGCGTGCGAGCAGTACAGGATCCGCGGCCTGCCGGTGGCGTACCGGGCGAACTTCAGCGCGGTCTCGACGGCTTCCGTTCCGCTGTTGCCGAAGAACACCCGGTCCAGATGCGGGCTGTGGGTGAGCAGCCGCTCCGCGAGCAGACCCGGCAACGGCTGGCAGTCGAAGCGGGTGAGGTCGGCGAGCGAGGCGTCGAGGACGTCGTGCAGCGCCTGCCGGACGACGGGGTGGTGGCGGCCGAGGCCCATCACCCCGAATCCGGCGAGCATGTCGAGGTAGTCGTTGCCGTCTGCGTCCCAGAAGTGCGCGCCCTCGGCCCGCTCGTAGACCTTGTCGAATCCGATGGTGTGCAGCATGCGCGGGAGCTGGTGGTTCAGGTACTTCGTGTGCAGCTCGTAGCGCTCGGCGCCGCGCTCGGCGAGGAGCGCGCCGAGGTCGAACTCCCCCTTCTCCGCAGGGTCGGTCATTCCTTCTTCTCCTTGGACAACTCATCCTCGGCCGGCACGTCGGCGGCCTTCGACAGCTCGTGGGCGGCCGCCTTGGACCGCTCGTCCTTGACCGCCAGGCCGGCGCTGATCCGCCCGGCGATCTCCACGGGCGTGAGCCCGATGTCGGCCAGCACCTCGGCGCGCTTGGCGTGCGCGAGGAACTGCTCCGGGATGCCGAACCGCCTGACGGGCACGTCGACTTCGGCGTCCCCGAGGGCCAGCGCGACGGCCGCGCCGACGCCCGAGGCCCGGCTGTTGTCCTCGACGACGGCGACGAGCCGGTGCTCGGCGGCCAGCGGGGGCAGCGCCGGGTCGACGGGCTTGACCCAGCGGGGGTCGACGACGGTGCAGCCGATGCCGCGGGCCTCCAGCAGGTCGGCTGCCTGGAGGCAGACCGGGGCCATCACTCCCACGGCGACGAGCAGCACCTCGGGGCGCTCGCCCCGGTGCAGGACGTCGAGCCCGCCCACGCGGTCCACCGCGGGGATCGCGGGGCCGACCGACTCCTTCGGGAAGCGGATCATCGTCGGCGCGTCGTCGACGGCGACCGCCTCCCGCAGCTGGGCTCTCAGCTGGTCGGCGTCGCGCGGCGCGGCGATCCTGAGGCCGGGCACGACCTGGAGGATCGACATGTCCCACATGCCGTTGTGCGAGGCGCCGTCGACACCGGTGATGCCGGCCCGGTCGAGGACGAAGGTCACGCCGCAGCGGTGCAGGGCGACGTCCATGAGGAGCTGGTCGAAGGCCCGGTTGAGAAAGGTCGCGTAGACGGCGACGACGGGGTGGAGACCGCCGGTCGCGAGTCCGGCCGCGGAGACCGTGGCGTGCTGCTCGGCGATGCCGACGTCCCACACACGGTCGGGGAACCTCTCGGCGAACTTCCCGAGCCCCACCGGATGCAGCATGGCCGCCGTGATGGCCACGACGTCCGCGCGCTCCTCGCCGATCCGGACGATCTCGTCGCCGAACACGGAGGTCCAGGAGGGGCCGTTGGACGGTGCGAGGGGCTCGCAGGTGAGCGGGTCCATCACCCCGACGGTGTGGAAGTGGTCCTCCTCGTGGGCGAGCGCGGGCTCGTAGCCGCGCCCCTTCTCCGTCAGGCAGTGGATGAGGACGGGACCGTGGAAGCGTTTCGCCCGGCGCAGGGCGGACTCCACGGCGCCGAGGTCGTGACCGTCGATCGGTCCGACGTATTTGAGCCCGAGGTCCTCGAACATGCCCTGCGGCGCGAAGGCGTCCTTGAAGCCCTTCTTCGCGCCGTGCAGGGACTCGTAGATCGTGTTGCCGACGACGGGGGTGCGCAGCAGGACGTCCTTGCCCCAGGCGAGGATCTGCTCGTAGCTGTCGGTGGTCCGCAGGGTCGCGAGGTGGTTCGCGAGGCCGCCGATGGTCGGCGCGTAAGAGCGTTCGTTGTCGTTGACGACGATGATCAGAGGCCGGTCCTTGGCGGCGGCGATGTTGTTCAGCGCCTCCCACGCCATGCCGCCGGTGAGCGCGCCGTCGCCGATGACCGCGACGACATGACCCTTCTCGCCCTGCACCTGGCGGGCCTTGGCGAGCCCGTCCGCCCAGCCGAGCGCCGTGGAGGCGTGGCTGTTCTCGATGACGTCGTGCTCGGACTCCTCGCGCGAGGGATAGCCGGACAGGCCGCCCTTGCCACGCAGCTTGGAGAAGTCCTGACGCCCCGTCAGGATTTTGTGCACGTAGCTCTGATGGCCGGTGTCCCACAGGATGCGGTCGACAGGCGACTCGAAGACCCGGTGGAGGGCGATGGACAGTTCCACCACTCCCAGATTGGGTCCGAGGTGACCGCCGGTCCTGGCGACCGCGTGCACCAGGAACTCCCTCACCTCTTCGGCCAGTTCACCGACTTCTGCCTCGGACAGCGCCTTCAGGTCGCGTGGTCCCCGGATGTTCTCCAGAATCGTCACGTCGGGCCCCCTCTCGGTCCGTGCTGATCAGCTCACGGTGACGGCCGGTTCTCCGGACACGACGCCGTCCTTCTCCATCTGCTCGGCGATCTTCATCGCCTCGTCGATGAGGGTCTCGACGATCTTCGACTCGGGGACGGTCTTGATGACCTCGCCCTTGACGAAGATCTGCCCCTTGCCGTTGCCGGAGGCGACTCCCAGGTCCGCCTCCCGCGCCTCGCCGGGACCGTTGACGACGCAGCCCATGACCGCGACGCGCAACGGGACCTCCATCCCCTCCAGGCCGGCCGTGACCTCGTCGGCCAGCTTGTACACGTCGACCTGGGCACGCCCGCAGGACGGGCAGGAGACGATCTCCAGGCGCCGCTGCCGCAGCCCGAGCGACTCCAGGATCTGGATGCCGACCTTGCACTCCTCGGCGGGCGGCGCGCTCAGGGAGACCCTGATGGTGTCGCCGATGCCCTCGGAGAGCAGCGCCCCGAACGCCACGGCCGACTTGATGGTCCCCTGGAAGGCCGGCCCGGCCTCGGTCACGCCGAGGTGCAGCGGGTAGTCGCACTGGGCGGCCAGCTGCCGGTAGGCGTTGACCATGATCACCGGGTCGTTGTGCTTGACGGAGATCTTGATGTCCTGGAACCCGTGCTCCTCGAAGAGCGACGCCTCCCACAGCGCCGACTCCACGAGCGCCTCGGGCGTCGCCTTCCCGTACTTCTCCAGCAGCCGCCGGTCGAGCGAGCCGGCGTTCACCCCGATACGGATCGGGATCCCGGCGTCCTTCGCGGCCCGCGCGATCTCCTTCACCTTGTCGTCGAACTGCTTGATGTTGCCGGGGTTCACCCGCACCGCCGCGCAGCCCGCCTCGATCGCCGCGAACACGTACTTCGGCTGGAAGTGGATGTCCGCGATCACCGGGATCTGCGACTTGCGGGCGATGGTCGCGAGGGCGTCCGCGTCGTCCTGCGTGGGGCAGGCGACGCGGACGATCTGACAGCCGGACGCGGTCAGTTCCGCGATCTGCTGAAGGGTGGCGCCGACGTCCGACGTACGGGTCGTGGTCATCGACTGCACCGACACGGGCGCCCCGCCCCCGACCGCCACCGGTCCGACCTGGATCCGCCGCGACACACGGCGGTCCGCGATCGGGCGGACCGGCACTTCGGGGAGGCCCAGGGAAACGGCGGTCACGTTGTCACCCGCGGCTTTCCGTGAAGGTCTCGCGGGCGGCCCGGATCGACTCCTTGAGGGAGCCCATGGTGGCGAGGACCGCAGTCGGCTCATAGCCGCAGTGCGCCATGCAGTTGGCGCACCGGTCGTCCTTGCCGCGCCCGTAGGAGTCCCAGTCGGTCTCCTCCAGGAGCTGCTTGTACGTCTGCACGTACCCGTCGCTCATCAGATAGCAGGGCTTCTGCCAGCCGAAGAGCGAGTAGCTCGGGATCGCCCACGCGGTGCACGGGAAGTCGACCTTGCCCTCCAGGAAGTCCAGGAAGAGCGGGCTCTGGTTGAGCCGCCAGCGGCGCCGGTTGCCGCCCGCGAAGGCCTTCTTGAACAGCTCCCGGGTCTGCTGGACGCCGAGGAAGTGCTCCTGGTCGGGGGCCTTCTCGTAGGCGTAGGCGGGCGAGAGCATCATCTCGTCGACCTTCAGGTCGTCATTGAGGTAGTTGAGCACCTCGATGATGGTCTGCGGGGTGTCGGTGTTGAAGAAGGTCGAGTTGGTGGTGACCCGGAAGCCGCGGCGCTTGGCCTCCTTGATGGCCGCGACCGCCTCGTCGAAGACACCCTCCTTCGCGACGGACTCGTCGTGCCGCTCGCGCAGCCCGTCGATGTGCACGGCCCAGGCGAAGTACGGCGAGGGCTTGAACTTGTCCATCTTCTTGCGCAGCAGCATCGCGTTGGTGCAGAGGAAGACGAACTTCTTCTTGGCCACCAACTGCCGCACGATCTCATCGATCTGAGGGTGCATCAGCGGCTCACCGCCGGCGATGGACACCATCGGCGCACCGGATTCGAGGACTGCTCCCACGGCCTGGGCCACGGGCATGCGCTGCTTGAGCACACCCGCGGGGTGCTGGATCTTGCCGCAGCCCTCGCACGCGAGGTTGCACGCGAAGAGCGGTTCCAGCTCGACGAGCAGGGCGAACTTGTCCCGCTTCCTGAGCTTCTGTTCAAACAGGTACGCAGCGACCTTCATGGACTGCCGAAGCGGCATGGCCATACGGCTCACCTCCGAGGGAGCAACAAAGAACGGTGCCATTCAAAGAAAGCGGGAAGCACGGCACGAAGAACGCGGAAAGCTGATATTCCACCGCGCACCGTGCCAATACGGACGAGTTCATGTTCTGGAGCATCCACGACCACCCGTACGGCCGCAACGGGACGCGGCCCCGTGCGGACCGCGCCGAGCAGGGTGGCCGCGGACTCCATGTCGACGGCGATGGCGCCGGTCGCGAGCAGATCGGAACGCTCGTGACCGCGGACGACGTGATCGGAGCCGGTGAGCGGCCCCGTGTGGACGGTGCGCCCGGGCACGGCGCGCACGAGTTCCTTGACCAGGAGATCGGTGCCCACGCACGGCGTGGCGCCGCTCGGGTCCCGGGTCTCCTCGGCGACGACCAGGTCACCGGGGTGCATGCCCGGGGCGAGCCCCGCGCAGAAGCCGGTGGCCAGCACGGCCGCAGCGGCCAGCGCCGGGTCGGCGAGCACCCGGGTGACCGACCGGTCGGCGGCCTTGGGCCCCATGCCCGTACGCAGCACGGTGACCGGCCCGCCGGCGCCGCTCCGGTCGCCGATGCGCAGGGCGAGGTGCTCGATGCCGAGCGCGCAGGCGATCAGCAGCGGGGCCGGTGCGGGCTGCCTGTCCATCAGCCCCCCTCGGCCGCGGAGAAGGGCTCTCCGTGGACGTAGCGACCGAGCGCGGTGAGCGGGAAGACCTGCCGGTAGAGGTGATAGTTGATCGAGAAGTCCCACGGGAAGCCGGTCCCCGTGAAGTACGGCTCGTCCCAGGAGCCGTCGGACAGCTGGGTCTCCGCGAGCCAGGCGACCCCGCGCTCCACCGCCTTGGAGTCGCCTTCCCCCCCGGCCAGCAGGGCGAGCAGCGCCCAGCCGGTCTGGGAGGCGGTCGAGGCGCCGCGCCCGCTCCACCCGGCGTCGTCGTAGGAGCGCATGTCCTCGCCCCAGCCGCCGTCGTCGTTCTGCACGGCCTCCAGCCAGGCCACGGCCCGGCGGATCGCCGGGTGCGAGCCGGGCAGCCCCGCCGCCACGAGAGCCGGGACCACCGACCCCGTGCCGTACACGTAGTTGACACCCCAGCGCCCGAACCAGGACCCGTTCGGCTCCTGGTTGGCGAGCAGCCACGCGACGCCCCGGCGGGTGCGCGGGTCGTGCGCGAGCCCCTCCACCGCCAGCATCTCCACCACGTGCGCGGTGACATCGGCGGACGGCGGATCGATCACCTCCCCGAAGTCGCAGAACGGCAGCCGGTTGGGAAAGGCGCTGGTGTTGTCGACGTCGAACGCGCCCCAGCCGCCGTCCTTGGACTGCATGCCGAGATTCCAGCGGACCCCGCGTCCGATGGCGTTCTCGACGCGGTCCGGGTCGTGGTGCCGGACGCGGCGCAGCGCGAGCACGACCTCCGCGGTGTCGTCGATGTCGGGGTAGTTGTCGTTGTGGAACTCGAACGCCCAACCGCCGGGCGGCAGTTGGGGCCGCTTGACCGACCAGTCGCCGGGCCGGACGATCTCCTCCCCGAGCATCCAGTCCACGGCCTTGACGAGCTGCGGATGGTCGGCCGGCACCCCGGCGTCGGCCAGCGCGATGGTCGCCAGGCAGGTGTCCCACACCGGTGACTGGCAGGCCTCGATCATCCGGGCACCGTCCTCGCGCCACACGGCGAAGCGGTCCAGCGAGGCCAGCCCCTCACGCATCACCGGGTGTTCGAGGTCGTAGCCCAGCAGATGGAGGGCGATGACCGAGTAGACGGCGGGCGGCTGGATGCCGCCCCAGCAACCGTCGTTCTCCTGGCGCTCGATGATCCAGCGGGCCGCCGTGTTCATCGCCGCCCTGCGCAGAGCGCGCGGCGCGACCTTGCGGTACTGATGCAGCACCTTGTCGAGGCGCTGGAAGGCGCCGTCCCAACTGGCCACGCGAGCAAGGCGCTTGGCCGGGTTGGGATGGCGTGGGTCGGTGTGCAGCTCGTCGAGCGGGAACGGCGCGGGCCGCACCGGACGCTTCGCCGAGACGATGGTGAGCGGCACGATGGTCTGCCGCGCCCAGCAGCCGAAGTCGTAGATGTTCAGCGGCATCCACTTGGGGAAGTAGATGAGCTCCGGCGGCAGTTCGGGCAGGTCGTCCCACTTCCACCAGCCGAAGAGGGCGAGCCAGATCCGGGTGAAGACACGGGCCGCGGCGAGGCCGCCGCGCTCGCGGATCCACGCGGACGCCTTCGCCATGTGCGGCTCGTCCGGGGCGTCCCCGGCCAGCCGCAGGGCGACGTACGCCTCGATGGTGGTGGAGATCTCGCCCGGACCGCCGAAGAACGAGGCCCAGGTGCCGTCCTCGCGCTGCTCGCCGCGGATGAACAGCGCGGCGCCGCGGGTGGTCGGCTCGTCGCGGATTCCCAGGAACTGACGGAGAAGCAGGTCCTCGGCGTCCATGGTGACGTTCGTCTCGAGGTCGCCCTTCCACCAGCCCTGGGCGTCCTGCTGCGCGAGCAGGAAGTCCGTGGCACGCTCGATGGCGCGCGTGGCGGCGTCTCGGGTCTCGACTGTCCCGGCCGCCGCGGGCGTCGTCTCGTACTGGGTTTCGCTGGCCGAGGCAGCGCGGGGAGGCAGTGCCCCGGTGCTTCCGTCGGTCGTCGCTGTCATGGCTTCCCCTTCGTGCAGTGGTATGTCTCTGCTGTGGGTCCGCCGTCGGCCGGTGCGTTCGTTCGGATGGATATCCCCCCGCTCGAACGAGGTTCGAAGCTTGGGAAAGGCACCGGCCGGCGACTACGCGAGGTTTATTCGACCGATAACGATCATCTCTTCCGTACGACTACGAAGTCGGCGAGCGCCACGAGCTGGGCCCGTACCTGCTCGGGCATCGGGACGGCGTCCAGTGCCTCGATGGCGATCGCGTGCTGGCGACGCGCCTCCTGGGCGGTCCACTCGCGGCCGCCCGCCTCCTCGATGAGCGCGGCGCGCGCGGCGAACTCCTCCTCGGAGAAGTTCTCGAAGTCGCTGGCTTTGGCGTCCTCGGCGAGCAGGTCGCCGAGCCGCTTCGAGGCGGGACCGCCCGCGGCGAGCGCGGCCACGACCGGCAGGGACTTCTTGCGCTGGCGCAGATCGCTCCAGGTCTGCTTTCCGGTGGCCTCCGGGTCGCCCCAGATGCCGAGGAGGTCGTCGACTGCCTGGAAGGCGAGACCGAGGTGGTAGCCGTACCGTTCCAGCGTGTCGGCGGTGAGGTCGTCGGCGCCGCCGAGGACCGCTCCGATGGAGCAGGCGCAGGCGAGCAGGGCGCCGGTCTTGTTGCCCTCCATCTCCAGGCACTCCTCGACGCTGACGCGGTCGCGGTGCTCGTAGGAGATGTCCTGGGCCTGGCCGTCGATCAGAGCCCGGGTGGCGGTGGTCAGACGCCGGGTGGCGCGGCCGGCCTCGACGGTGCCGAGCTCCAGGAGAACCTCGTTGGCCAGCGCGAACAGGGCGTCGCCGACCAGGATGGCCTGGGCGGGGCCGTGCACCTTCCACACGGTGTCACGGTGGCGGCGCTGCTCGTCGCCGTCCATCAGGTCGTCGTGCAGGAGCGAGAAGTTGTGCACCAGCTCGACCGCGACCGCGCCGGGGACGCCCACCTCGGGCTCGGCTCCGGCGGCCTGCGCGGAGAGCACGGCGAGCGCGGGGCGCACCGCCTTGCCGCCGTCGCCGTCCGCGGGGTTGCCCTCGGCGTCGATCCAGCCGAAGTGGTAGGCGGCGACGGTGTCCATGGGCGCCGCCAGACGGTCGACGGCCGCCTTCAGTACCGGTGTGGCCAGGGTCCGGCCGCGCTCCAGGAGCGCGGTCACGTCCACCGCGTCGGCAGCCGTTTCGGCCGGGGGCACAGTGGGCACAATCTCTCCTCTTGTTGCGGTACCGGGGGTGCGGGGGCCTGCGATGCTCCGGTCGAGCGTCATGCCGCCTCCTCGAAGAGTCCGAGGAGGTGATCGCGGGGCCGCCCCAGGGCGTCCAGCGCGGCGCCCGCCGCACCGACTCCACTGCGAACCGCACTCTCCATGGTCGCGGGCCACCCTGTGGCGGTCCACGCTCCGGCCAGGTACAGGCCGGGGGCCTTGGTACGGGCACCGGGCCGCAGCCGCCCGACGCCCGGGGCGGGAGCGAACGTCGCGGTGCGCTCCCTGGTCACGAAGAAGTCCTTCACCTCGGCCCCGCGCGCGCGGGGCAGCAGCCGCTCCAGCTCCGGCAGATAACGCTCCCGCAGCGCGGAGACGGGCTCGTCGATCTCGTCCTGCGCCGCCGACTGCGACAGGGCCAGGTACTGGCCCTCCCGGAGTCCGGACGCCTCGGTGCGGTCGAAGACCCACTGCACCGGGGAGCCGAGCGCGGCGAAGAACGGCGCGGTGAGGACCTTCCGGTCGTAGACGACGTGGATGTTGAGGATCGGCGCGGTGCCGATCTCCAGGAGCCGCTCGGGGGCGTCGAGCGCGCCCTCCGGCAGAAGATCATGGGCCTCGCGCTGGGGTACGGCCAGCACCACGGTGTCGGCCTCGATGCGCTCGCCGGGAACCTGAACGCTCCAACGTCCGTTTTCGTAGGGGGAGATGGAGGTGACGCGTGTACGGATCTCGGTACGCACGCCCGCGGAGTCGAGCGCCTTGCGGGCGAGGGTGTCGTGCAGTTCGCCCAGCGGGACGCGCGCCCAGCCGATGTCGGCCGCGCCCGGGTCGGACAGCAGACCCGTCTTGAACACCATCGCGGCGAGCCCGAGCGAGGAGTCCCGGGCCACCGCGTTGAGGGTGGCGACCCCCACGAGGTCCCACAGTGCTTCGACGGCACGTTCCGACTGACCGTGCCCGGCGAGCCAGTCGCCGAAGTTCTGCGCGTCGAGTGCCGGATCGGTGAGATCCAGGCCCTTGAGCGCGAGCGCGGCACGGCCGACGTTGGCACGCTCGGCGAGCGACAGATGCTGGTACGTCGCGAGGCTGCGCGCCAGATGCAGCGGCACGGGCAGAGCGCTGCGGCCGATTCTGCCGAGCCGTCGTCCGGGAGCCGCCTCCGCGTCGAGAACGGGCACGTCGAGACGATCCTGCAGGGGTGCGAGCGAGGATCCGTCGACGCGGTCGAGGAACCAGCGGTAGGCGGTGCAGCAGCGCAGATAGACGTGCTGTCCGTTGTCCACGGTGAGCGCGCCGCGCTGGAAGGAGAACGCGAGACCGCCGAGGCGCGGCCGGCCTTCGAGCAGCGTCACCCGCAGCCCGGCGTCGGCCAGCGCGAGCGCGGCGGTGATCCCGGCGAGTCCGCCGCCGATCACCACGGCGGCGGCCCGGCCGGAGTCGTCCGTGGACTCGACCTCGCTCATCGTGCACCCTCCCCTGCGGCCGCGCCGTGTTGATTGAACGATGCACGGCAGGCCGTTGCAGTCAGGGACGCCGCCCGGCTCCGGAGGGTTGCGCGCCACTTTTCTCCGGTGGAGTCACCTTGGCCCATATTGTCCATCAGACGCGCCTCCGGACGGTACGGCGGGAGACGTGCCGGGCGTCCAGACCGGAGAGGCCGCGCACGGCGACGTACGCCTTCTCGCGCCCCGGCAGCGACACCCGGCCGCGCAGCACGGCCTCCGGCTCGCGCTCGATGCGGTCGAGGAGACGCCGGTAGATGCCCGCCATGGCCGCGACGCACGCGCCGCTGCGCCGGTCCAGCATGGGCAGCAGCCGGTAGCCCTCGGCGAAGAGGGCGCGGGCCCGGCGTACTTCGAAGTGCACGAGGCCCGCGAAGTCGGAGCCCGGCGGCGGAGTCGGCCCGTCGAACCCGGCCGAGCAGCCGAACTTGGCCAGGTCGTCGGCGGGCAGATAGGTGCGTCCGCCCTCGGCGTCCTCGCGGACGTCCCGCAGGATGTTGGTGAGCTGGAGCGCGAGCCCGAGCGTGTCGGCGTACTCCGGCGCGCGCTCGGCGCCACGCGCCCCCGGTTCGGTACCGAAGACCCCGAGCGAGAGCCGCCCGATCGCCCCGGCCACGCACCGGCAGTAGATCTTCAGGTCGTCCCAGGTCTCGTACGTCTCACCGCGTACGTCCATCAGCACGCCGTCGATGAGTTCGTCCAGGCCCGCGAGGGGTACCGGAAAGTACTCGGCGGTGTGGCTGAGGGCGACGGCGACCGGGTCGGTGTCGTCCTCCTCGACGGTGCCCGCGCGGACGCGGGCGAGCACCGCCCGGGTCTCCTCGAGGCGCACGGCCTTAACGTCCGGCGCCAGCGTGCCGTCGCCGATGTCGTCGACGCGCCGTGAGAACGCGTAGAGCGCCGACATCGCACGGCGCTTGGACGTCGGCAGCAGCCTGATGCCGTACGCGAAATTACGTGCCTGCTGACCGGTCACCGCCTCGCAGTAGCTGTACGCGGCGAGTACCGGTGCGGACACGTGCTGTTCCGACTCCACGGTCCGGATCACCCCTCTCCTCGCAGAGTCACTCCCACCTCGCGCAGCAACTGGAGCTTGCCGGGCTTGGGCGGGCCGGGAAGTACGTCGTATTCGGCGGCGGCAATCGCACGGATTGCCGCCCTTCCCCCCGCAACGAACCCCGCGAGCAGCAGTTTCAGCCTGCCGTGGACGCTACCCACGAGGGGGGTGCCTTCATTCAGGAGGTTCAAGGCGCGTTCTGCTTCGTATGCAACCAGTGCTCGCACCGATGCGCCTGCTGTGGGGACGGCCAGGTCCGCTTCGACGACATGAAAACGTTTCATGTCCTCGGCGGGCAGGTAGACGCGGTCGCGGCCGAGGTCCTCGGCGACGTCCTGGAGGTGTTCGACGATCTGCAGCGCCGTGCACACTGCGTCGGAGTGGCGGACCCGCTCGGGCGTGGACGTTCCGGTGACGGAGAGGACCAGGCGGCCGACGGGGTTCGCGGAGAGCTCGCAGTAGGCGAGCAGATCGTCATACGTCTCGTAACGCTGGACCAGCTGGTCCTGGCGGTTGGCCGCGATCAGGGCGAGGAAGGGCTCGGGGGTGAGACCCGCGCGGCGGACGGTGGGCTGGAGCCGGCGCAGCAGGGGGTGACGCGGGACCGAGTCGAACACGCGGTGAAGATCGGCTTCGAGGGCGTCCAGGAGGGCCATGCGGTCCTCCGCCCGGGGGGCCGCTACACCGAGGAGGCGGGCGTCCGCCCCGCCGGGGGCGAGGTCACCGTCACCGATGTCGTCGACGAGACGGGCGAAGCCGTACACGGCCATCAGATCGTCGCGCCAGGCCCGGGGCAGGAAGAACGGGGCGACGGGAAAGTTCTCGTCCGCGGCTTTGTCGAGGGTGCCGCGCGCCGGATCACCGGAGCGGGCCGTCCCGGCTTCGGTCACCGCTCGCCGCCCGGCGCGAGGACGGCACACGCATCGCGGAGCTGGAGAGTCACCGTAGCCATTGCCGTCACATCTCCCGTTCTACACTGCCGACCCAACACTGCCCATTTCGGACACGCCGCCCGGAGATCCGCACAGCGCGACGGTGCCGGGTGTCGCGTATTATCGCCCTACTTGCCGCGATTCAGCACCGGTACAGCTTACGTTGTACAACGCGACACAGTCCGTCGGGGTGTCCTGCACATCACAACAACACACCGATTGGCGTCAAGATTCCTAAGGCCGACGGGAGTTGGCGTTTCCTTTGCAGACGCAGGGCCCCGCCGGAGAGTTCCGGCGGGGCCCTGGGCGAAACGGGCTACTCGCGCTACTTGCCCGTGAACTTCTCGTACTCCTTGAGGACCTCGTCGGTCGGTCCGTCCATGCGCAGTTCGCCGCGCTCCAGCCACAGGACCCGGTCGCAGGTGTCGCGGATCGACTTGTTGTTGTGACTGACCAGAAACACCGTGCCCGCGCTCTTGCGCAGCTCGCGGATGCGGGCCTCGGACCGCTTCTGGAAGGAGCGGTCGCCGGTCGCGAGCGCCTCGTCGATCATCAGGACGTCGTGGTCCTTGGCCGCCGCGATGGAGAACCGCAGCCGGGCCGCCATTCCGGAGGAGTAGGTCCGCATCGGCAGGGTGATGAAGTCGCCCTTGTCGTTGATCCCGGAGAACTCGACGATGCCCTCGTAGCGCTCCCTGATCTGCTCGCGGGACATGCCCATCGCGAGCCCGCCCAATATGACGTTCCGCTCGCCCGTCAGGTCGTTCATCAGGGCGGCGTTCACGCCGAGCAGCGAGGGCTGGCCGTCGGTGAAGACCTTGCCCTTCTCCGCGGGGAGCAGGCCGGCGATGGCCCGCAGGAGGGTCGACTTGCCGGAGCCGTTCGAACCGATGAGGCCGATGGCCTCGCCCCGGTACGCGGTGAAGGAGACGCCCTTGACGGCGTGCACCTTGCGCACACCGCGCTCCTCGCCGCGCTTGAGGATGCGGCTGAGTGCCGAGGTGGCGCTGCCCTTGCCGGTCTTGGCGCCGTTCACGCGGTAGACGATGTGCAGTTCGTCCGCGATGACGGTCGGAATGTGCGACCTCTTCTCGAGCTCAGCCACGGCCGTACCTCTCTTCAGCCTTCCAGAAGTACACGAACCCGCCGACGGAGATGACCACGGCCCAGAAGACGGCGATGGCCCACACGTGCGGCGGCAGGTTGGAGGAGCCGTAGCCGTCGATGAGCGCGAAGCGCATCAGGTCCATGTAGACGGCGGCCGGGTTCGCCTGGAGCACGCGGGCGATCCATTCGGGGCGGCCGGCGAGCATGGTGCTGATGGAGAACATGACGCCGGAGGCGTACATCCACGTGCGCAGGATGAACGGCATCAGCTGGGCGAGGTCGGGCGTCTTGGCGCCCATCCTCGCCACGATCAGCGCGAGGCCCGTGTTGAAGAGGAACTGCAGGCACAGCACGGGGATGATCAGCAGCCACGACAGGCCCGGGTAGCTGCCGAAGGCGATCACCACGATGAACAGCACGATCATCGAGAACAGCAGCTGCTGGAGCTGCTGGAGCGCGAACGAGATCGGCAGCGAGGCACGCGGGAAGTGCAGCGCGCGCACCAGGCCGAGGTTGCCCGAGATCGCCCGGACGCCCGCCATGATCGAGCTCTGCGTGAACGTGAAGACGAAGACGCCGGTCACCAGGAAGGGGATGTACACCTCGCGTGACAAACCCTTGTTGGCCTGCAGGATCAGGCCGAAGATCAGGTAGTAGACGAGCGCGTTCAGCAGCGGCGTCGCCACCTGCCACAACTGGCCCAGCTTGGCCTGGCTGTACTGGGCGGTGAGCTTCGCCTGCGAGAAGGCGAGGATGAAGTGCCGCCGGCCCCAGAGCTGACGAACGTACTCGACGAGCCCGGGACGGGCACCGCTGACCGCGAGCCCGTACTTGGCGGCCACCTCGGCCGCGGAAAGCCCGTCATCGGGCGACGGCCGGTCGCTCACCGCGACTCCACCGTCCTGCGTTGTCTCACTCACAAGTGGAAACTTTCGTCTTCAAGATGCACACAGCCGGGTCGGGCATAGGCATGAGCCGGGGACCGGGTACGGCCCGAATGCTCTCAGAATCGAGCTTGTCAGATGACGGGAGGTCGGCCCAGTCGAGTCAGCCGCCACACCGTACGCCACTTCATGGGGCGGCGGGGTCCGCACGGACTGGTCCAGCCTTCCCTGAATCCGCCGAACCAGGCACGCAGCGCCGCTCGCGAGGGGCGGCGCAGAAGTGTCAGGAGCATCCAGACACCGAGGTAGACCGGGACGAGCGGCGCGGGCAGGTTGCGGCGTGCGAGCCAGACGCGGTTGCGGGCCACCATGCGGTGGTACACCGCGTGCCGCGAGGGGGCGGTCGTGGGGTGGTACAGCACCATGTCGGACCGGTAGTCGATCATCCAGCCGGCGTCGAGGGCCCGCCAGGCCAGGTCGGTCTCCTCATGCGCGTAGAAGAAGGCGTCCGGGAGCCCGCCGACCTCGGCGAGGACCTTCGTGCGGACCGCGTTGGCGCCGCCCAGGAACGTGGTGACGCGCGAGGAGCGCATCGGGTCGGCGGCGCGCAGCCTCGGGACATGGCGGCGCTGGGTCTCGCCGGTCTCGGGGTCGGCGATGCGGAAGCTGATGATGCCGAGGTCCGGGTCGTCGGCGAAGGCCCGGCGGCACAGCTCGGCCGTGTCGTGGCGGGCCAGCAGGCCGTCGTCGTCCAGGAAGAGGAGAACGTCCACGTCGGTGCCGCCGGGGCCGAAGGCCTCGATGCCGACGTTGCGTCCGCCGGGGATGCCGAGGTTCTCGGGCAGCTCGACCGTGCGGACGCCCGCGGGGACGTCCGGGACGGGTGAGCCGTTGCCGACCACGACCACCTCGACGCGGTCGCCGTCCTGCTTGGCGACGGAGTCGAGAAGGGCCCGGAGTTCGTCGGGACGGTTGCCCATGGTGATGATCACCGCGCCGACCTTCGTCGCCGTACTCACTTGAGCCTGCTCGAAGCGAGGATGGACACGAGGTGCAGCACGGTCTGCAGGATCGCGATGCCGGCGAGCACGGCGGTGCCGAGCCGGGTGAAGAACAGGTCTCCCCTGATCTGGTCCGCGACCGCGAGGACGAGGATCAGCAGGGAGGCCTCGATACCGAGGATCAGCCGGTGGAACTTGAGGGCCGCGGCGGCCCTGCGGGCCAGCGCCACGCCCGAGGAGCGGGGCTCGGAGGCGGACTCCTTGACCGGTGGCAGGCCGCCCTGATGGCGGGCGACGCCGACGAGATCGGTCTCGGCCTTGATCAGGATCGCGCCGAGGGCGGCGAGTGTGCCGAGGAAGGCCCACAGCCAGTCGACGCCGCCCGTGCCCCACAGGTCGGCGGCGCGCAGACCGAGGCCGACGAGGACGGCCGCGTCGGTCAGGTAGGCGCCGACACGGTCGAGGTAGACCCCGCCGAGCGAGTACTGCTTCTTCCAGCGCGCGACCTCGCCGTCGACACAGTCGAGCAGCAGATACAGCTGGACCATCACCACGCCGAGCACGGCGCCCGCGATCCCCGGCACCAGCAGGGCCGGGGCCGCGAGCACGCCGCACAGGGTCATCAGGTACGTGAGCTGGTTGGGCGTGATCCTGGTGTTCACCAGGTAGCGGTCGCAGCGCAGCGAGATCTCTCGCATGTACAGGCGTCCCGCCCAGTGCTCACCGCTGCGCCGGTCCTTCACCCCAGGGGGGTGAACGACGGGGCGGAGTTCAGCTACTGATGGCCTTGGCATAGTCGGAGTAGATGTCCTTGATCTGGTTGGGTTTCAGGTCGAGGTGCTCGAGGATCGTGTAGCGGCCGGGCCGGGTCTGCGGAGCGAACTCCACGACCTGCACGAACTCGTCCACGGTGAAGCCGATCTCCTCGGGCAGTACCGGCAGTCCGTGCCGGTGCAGCACCTCGGCCATGAACGCCGCTTCCTCGTGCGCCCCGCGCATGTACATCGCGAAGGCCGCGCCCAGGCCGCACTGCTCGCCGTGGCTCGCCGCGCGCTGGGGGAAGAGGAGGTCGAAGGCGTGGTTGATCTCGTGGCAGGAGCCGGAGGCCGGGCGGGAGTCGCCCGAGATCGACATCGCGACGCCGGTGAGGACGAGCGCCTCCGAGAGCACCTGGAGGAAGCCGTTGTCGCCGACACCGCCGGGGTGCCGGAGCACGGCCTCGCCCGCCTGGCGCGCCATGGCGGCGGCCAGCCCGTCGATCTTCTCTCCGTTGACCCGGTTGGCCAGCTCCCAGTCGGCGATCGCGTTGATGTTGGAGATCGCGTCTCCGATGCCAGCGCGGACGAACCGGACCGGCGCCTCACGGATCACGTCGAGGTCGATGAGCACGGCGATCGGGTTGGGCACGCCGTACGAGCCGCGGCCCGCGTCGTTGTCCAGGGTGGCGACCGGCGAGCACAGACCGTCGTGCGCGAGGTTCGTGGGCACGGCGACCAGGGGCAGCCCGATCCGTGCCGCGGCGAACTTCGCGCAGTCGATGATCTTGCCGCCGCCCAGGCCCACGACGGCGTCGTAGTGCCCGGACTTCATGTCGCCGGCCAGCCGGATCGCGTCGTCGAGCGTGCCGCCGCCGACCTCGTACCAGGTGGCGCCCGGCAGCGTCGGGGCGATCCGCTCGCGCAGCCTCGCGCCCGAGCCGTTGCTGACCGCTATGGCCAGCTTGCCCGAGTGCGAGATGCGCTCGTCGCTGAGTACGCTCGCCAGGTCGTCCAGGGCACCCGGACGGATGTCGACGACGACCGGCGAGGGGATGAGCCTCGTCAGTACTGGCACGCGATCTCACGTCCCTTGGCCAGGTCGTCGTGGTTGTCGATCTCGACCCACTTGACCTCACCGATCGGCGCGACGTCGATCTTGAAGCCGCGGTTGACGAGCTCCTGGTAGCCGTGCTCGTAGAACTGCTGCGGGTCCGTCTCCCAGACCGTCTTCAGGGCGTCGGCCAGCTCGTCGGCGGCGGCGCCCTCGATGAGGGTCACGCCGATGTACTCACCGGTGGCCTCGGACGGGTCCATGAGCTTGGTGATCTTCTGGACGCCCTTGTCGGGGTCCACGACGACCTTCATCTCCTCGTCGGCGAGCTTCTTCACCGTGTCGAGGGCGAGGATGATCTTCTTGCCCTCGCCGCGGGCGGCGAGCAGCGTCCGCTCGACGGAGACCGGGTGGACGGTGTCGCCGTTGGCGAGTATGACGCCGTCCTTGAGGGCGTCACGGCCGCACCACAGGGAGTAGGCGTTGTTCCACTCCTCGGCCTTGTCGTTGTCGATGAGCGTGATCTTGAGGCCGTACTTCTCCTCAAGGGCCGCCTTGCGGTCGTACACGGCTTCCTTGCGGTAGCCGACGATGATGCCGACCTCGGTGAGACCGATCTCGGCGAAGTTGCCGAGGGTCAGGTCCAGGACGGTGAGGGAGTCCTCTGCGCCCGCGGGGCCCACCGGCACGAGAGCCTTCGGGAGGCTGTCGGTGTAGGGGCGCAGACGCCGTCCGGCGCCGGCTGCCAGTACAAGGCCGATCATGCGGGTTCTCCTTCATCGTGTACGGCGGGCGCCCCGGTGGACACCCAGAAGCGGATGCTCTCGGCGAGCACCAGTAGGGCGACGGCCACGGCGAATACCGTGAGCGCGACCTTGAACTGTGAGGCGGCGAGCAGCGCGGCCAGGACGGTGACCAGCAGCGTCCTGCCTTCGTGCCCGCCGATCGCCCGCACCAGCCAGTGCGGGGGGGCTCCGGCGTTGCCGCGGATGCGGTACACCGTGTCGTAGTGATGGTAGGCGACGGCGGCCACCAGGCCGAAAGCCGCCGGAAGCGCTCCGTTCACGTCTGCGTTGGCCGCCAGTACCAGGACGGTGAGGTACTCGGCCGCGCGGTAGAACGGCGGCACCAGCCAGTCGAGGGCGCCCTTCAGGGGCCTGACCAGGGCGACCGGCGACAGCAGGACGTACACGGCGGCGCCCAGGACGGGCCACCAGCTGCCGTAGGGGGCGAGTGCGGCGGACGTCACGACGATCGCCCCGGCCACGAAGGCGACAAGGGCCGGGCCGATCCGCGGGAGGCGGCCGGCGAAACGCGTCAGGTACTCGGCCAGCGGGCCGGAGTCGGTGAGGTCCACGAGCGCCCGGGCTGCGCGGTCCGTGCGGCGCGCCTTGCGGGTCAGCGAGCGCAGCACCCGGCCCGCCGAGGTGTAGGTGGCCGCGAAGGCGCAGCCGGCGAGCAGCGCGTAGAAGGTGATACGGGGGGTCGTCAGCGCCGTGAGAACGGCGATCATCGCCCATCGTTCGCCGATGGGCAGAACTATCATCCGGCGCACCCAGACCGTCCAGCCGACACTGTCGAGCTTGCCCGAGAGGGCGGCGGTGGGGCTGGTGTTGGCCTCGGCGTCGTGGTTCGCCTCGTTGAAGGAGAAGTCCACGACGTGCCGGCAGGTCTGCAGGATCATCGCGCCGAGCGCGAGCGCCCACACGTCGTCGCCGCCGCGGGCCGCGCCGAGCGCGAGGCCCGCGTAGTAGGCGTACTCCTTGGCGCGGTCGAAGGTCGCGTCCAGCCAGGCGCCGAGCGTCGAGTACTGGAGGGAGTAGCGGGCGAGCTGTCCGTCCGTGCAGTCCAGGACGAAGGAGAACAGGAGCAGCAGCCCGGCCGCGACGAAACCGGGGCGGGTGCCGGTGGCGGCGCAGCTCGCGGCGATCAGCGCGGTGATCAGCGAGGCGGTGGTGACCTGGTTCGGGGTCAGACCGCGGCGGGCGCACCAGCGGGCGATGTAGCGCGAGTACGGGCTGATGCAGTACGTGGTGAAGAAGCCGTCGCGGGCCTTGACGGCGCTGCGCAGCCGTACGGCCTCGTCGTCGACGGCCAGCACGGACTGCCGGACCTCGTTGCGCTCCTGCGGATCGGCGGGGACGGCGGCGACGAGGCTGCCGAGCTCAGGGCGGTGGACGGCGAGACCGTCGGCGTCGAGTGCCGCGCCGAGGCGGTCGACGAGGTTCTCCGTGGTGACGGCCACACTGCCCGCGGCGCCGGTCTCATGGGCCATGGCGCGGGCCAGCGCCCGCCGGGCCTCGGGCTGCACGGATACGGCGCCGGGCAGCGCGGAGGCCGCGAAGCGGGGGTCGGTGAGGCCGAGGCGCAGGGCGTGCACATGGCCCACGAAGCGGGCGTCGACGACGGCGACCCGTTCGTTCGCCGGCGCGGCGGCGAGCAGTGCCCCGGTCTCGCCCGTGTCGGAGGCGAGCCGCACGTCGAAGCCGAGCGACCGCAGATCGCCTTCGAGCGACGATCCGGGGACCGGCTGGCCGGTGAGGATGGCGGTCGACAGCGAACTCACTCCCTGAGTGCCGGCGCGGCCTGACGCCTGGCGTGTACGTGATGGGATGGCCCCGGCCCGCGGCGGCGGGCCCGGCGGCATGTCGGCAGAGGGTATCCGATGAACGGAAGACAGCGTTCACCGCCCGTTCACGGCCTGATCGACCGGTTTTGCCTTGCAAGCACCGCGATCATCATCGGGGATTCCGGGCCCGGGTCACAAACCCGGGTTCACAGACCGGCGCATTCTCGGCACGCTGCGCCGCGCGCCCCGCACCCTCGGGAGCGGGGCCCGGCGGACACCGCGCGGGACCGGCATAGGGTGGTCCTCCATGACATGGCTGATCACAGGCGGAGCCGGATACATCGGGGCACACGTGGCCCGGGCGATGGCGGAGGCCGGAGAGCGGGTCGTCGCCCTCGACGACCTCTCGTCCGGGATACCGAACCGGCTTCCGGAGAGCATCCCGCTGGTTCAGGGGTCGTCGCTGGACGGGGATCTGCTCAAGCGGGTCCTGGCGGAGCACGCGGTGACGGGCGTCGTGCACCTCGCCGCGCGCAAGCAGGTCGGTGAGTCCGTGGCCGAACCCACGCGCTACTACCAGGAGAACGTGGGCGGTCTCGCGACGCTCCTGGAGGCGGTCGCCGGGGCGGGCGTCAAGCGCTTCGTGTTCTCCTCGTCGGCGGCCGTCTACGGCAACCCCGATGTGGACCTCATCACGGAGAGCACCCCTTGCGCCCCGATGAGCCCCTACGGCGAGACGAAGCTCGCCGGCGAGTGGCTGGTGCGGGCGGCGGGCCGGGCGCACGGTATCGCCACCGTGTGCCTGCGCTACTTCAACGTGGCGGGCGCGGCATCGCCGGAGCTCGCCGACACGGGCGTCTTCAACATCATCCCGATGGTGTTCGACCGCCTCACCCGTGACGAGGCCCCACGGATCTTCGGCGACGACTACCCGACGCCGGATGGCACCTGCGTACGCGACTACATCCATGTCGCCGACCTCGCCGAGGCGCATCTCACGGCGGCCCGGCGGCTGGCCGACGGTGCGAGCGGTGATCTGACGGTGAACATCGGCCGCGGCGAAGGGGTCTCCGTGCGGGAGCTCATGACGCTCGTCGCCGAGGTCACCGGGGACACCCGGCAGCCGCTCGTCGAGCCGCGCCGCCCGGGTGACGCCCCGCGCGCGGTCGCCTCAGCCGCCCTGGCGGCGGACGAGCTGGACTGGCGCGCGCGGCGCGAGGTGCGCGAGATGGTGGAGTCGGCCTGGCGGGGCTGGCTGCTGCACCACCCGGAGACCACGTCCGCGTGATCGTGCCGGTGCTCTGACCTGCAGATCGTTTCCGCAGGTCAGAGCATATGACAACGGTGTTCAGTGCCGCGTTGCCCGGTACCCCCCGCCCGTAGTTCACTGTGACGACCGAGCGGAATACAGGAGGCGGCTTTTCATGGGGGCTGGGCACGACCACGGGCACGCGCACGGCGCTCCCCCGACCGGTACGGCGGCAGCCGCGTACCGCGGGAGGCTGCGGGTCGCGCTGGCGATCACGCTCACCGTCATGGTCGTCGAGATCTTCGGTGGCCTGCTCGCCGATTCGCTGGCGCTCGTCGCGGACGCGGCGCACATGGCGACGGACGCGCTGGGGCTGGGCATGGCCCTGCTCGCGATCCACTTCGCGGCCCGCCCGCCGAGCGAGAACCGCACCTTCGGCCTCGCGCGGGCCGAGATCCTCGCCGCGCTCGCCAACTGTCTGCTGCTGCTCGTGGTCGGCGGCTATGTGCTCGTCGAGGCGATCCAGCGCTTCGTGACGCCCGCGGACACCGAGGGCGGACTGACCATCGTGTTCGGTGTGATCGGTCTGGTCGCCAACACGGTGTCGCTGACGCTGCTGATGCGCGGACAGAAGGACAGCCTGAACGTGCGCGGCGCCTTCCTGGAGGTGGCCGCGGACGCGCTGGGCTCGGTGGCGGTCATCATCTCCGCGGTGGTGATCATGACCACGGGCTGGCAGGCCGCGGACCCGATCGCCTCGATCGCCATCGCCCTGATGATCGTCCCGCGCACCTGGAAGCTGCTCCACGAGACGCTCGACGTGCTGCTGGAGGCGGCGCCCAAGGGCGTCGACATGGCGGACGTACGCGCCCACATCCTGGCTCTCGACGGTGTCGAGGACATCCATGACCTGCACGCCTGGACCATCACCTCGGGCATGCCGGTCCTCTCCGCGCACGTGGTCGTCAGCTCCGACGTCCTGAGCGCGATCGGGCACGAGAAGATCCTTCACGAGCTCCAGGGCTGCCTGGGCGTCCACTTCGACGTCGAGCACTGCACCTTCCAGCTGGAGCCGAGCGGACACGCGGAACACGAGGCGAAGCTCTGCCACTGACGGAAATCCGGAGGCGGCACCGCGGCACCGCCTGTTAGCGTGGCAGGCGATCCCAGGAGGTGGGTTGATGACGGCCGCTCTCGGCGCTGCCACGCGCAGCGACCTCGTCGTCCCCGTTTCCCGGGCCCGGGGCTGACCCGCCGTTCCGCGACGCGTCGGCCGGGCCCCTCATCAAGGGTTTCCACGTTGACCGACCACATCGAACACCGCACTGAGCACACCACCGGTCAGAGCACCGGTCACAGCACCGGGCACAGCACTGTCTGGCGCACCCGCCGGGAGACCTCCGCCGACATCGCCGAGGTGTACGCCGTGACCGCCGCCGCCTTCGAAAGGGCGGAGGAGGCCGATCTGGTGGACGCGCTGCGCACCGACCCCGGGGCGTGGCTGCCCGGCCTGTCGTACGTCGCCGAGGCACCGGACGGCACGGTCGCGGCGTACGCGCTGATCACCCGCTGTCACGTCGACGGTGTCCCCGCGGCCGCGCTGGCGCCGGTCGCCGTCCGCCCGGACCAACAGCGCCGGGGCGCCGGATCGGCTGTCGTACGCGCGGTGCTGGAGGCGGCACGCGCGCGGGGTGAGGGGCTCGTCCTGGTACTCGGGCATCCCGGGTACTACCCGAGGTTCGGTTTCGGGCCCGCCGCCGCCTACGGCATCCGGCCCGGATTCGACGTCCCGTCCGAACACCTGATGGCCCTCGTCCTCGACGATTCCGTGTCGGTGGCACCGGGCACGATCAGGTATCCGGCCGCTTTCGGCGTCTGACCCACGTCGGCCGCGTGTCCCGCCCCCGGGGCTCCCGGGGGCGGGACATGCGGGAGCCGCGAAGTGCCGGGAGTGCCGGTTTCGTACGGCAGACTGGGGCTTGAAGACCGATGCGAAGGATGGGTATGCCGATCACACCTGCCACCGCGACGCACAGTTCGTCGAACGGCACCGTTGAAGCGATCTTGCTGGAACTGGTCGACGAGGACGGCAACACGATCGGTACGGCCGAGAAGCTCGCGGCTCATCAGGCCCCGGGGCAGTTGCACAGAGCGTTCTCGGTGTTCCTCTTCGACGAGCAGGGCCGGCTGCTGCTGCAGCAGCGCGCCCTCGGCAAGTACCACTCGCCCGGTGTCTGGTCGAACACCTGCTGCGGCCACCCCTACCCGGGCGAGGCACCGTTCGCCGCGGCGGCCCGGCGGACGTACGAGGAGCTCGGGGTGTCGCCGACCCTGCTCGCCGAGGCGGGCACGGTCCGTTACAACCACCCGGACCCGGACTCGGGCCTGGTGGAGCAGGAGTACAACCATCTGTTCGTCGGGATGGTGCAGTCCGCGCTGCGGCCCGACGCGGAGGAGGTCGGCTCGACGGCCTTCGTGGACGCCGCCGAACTGGCGGAACGGCACGCGAAGGACCCCTTCTCGGCGTGGTTCATGACGGTGCTGGACGCGGCCCGTCCGGCGATCCGGGAGCTGACGGGCTCGTCCGCGGGCTGGTAGGCCGGTCTCTACACACCCGGAGCGAGCGGCAGGGCGGCCCAGATCACCTTGCCGCCGCTCGCGGTGTGCTCGACGTCGCACACGCCGCCGTACTCCCTGGTGACCTCACGCACCAGCAGCAGGCCCCGGCCCCCGGTCTGCCCGTGGTCGGCCTCCAGGGCGGTCGGCCGGTAGGGGTGGTTGTCCTCGACGGACACCCGCACCCACTCGGCACCGACCGCGACCTCCACCGCGAGCATCGGCGACAGAAGTGCCGCGTGCTTGACGGCGTTCGTGACCAGTTCGGACACGATCAACAGCAGTCCCTGAACGAGATCGTCCGAGACCGGTACCCCCTGGCGGACCAGCAGATCACGGACGGCGTGCCGCGCCTGCGGCACCGAGGCGTCGACGGCGGTGGCGGTGAACCGCCACACCCCCTCGTACGGCAGCGGTCCCGGCGATCTGACGCCGGAGGTCGCGCCTCCGCCTTCAGGGCTGGGGTCGGACCCCGGCCCGGGGTTCTCCATCGTCCGGTCGCCACCCTTGCGCTCGATTGTCACCACACATTGAGTGTTGGTAATGCGCCGGTCCGTACCGGTTGACTGAACAGAAGTCAGCAATTATCGATAGTTTCTGATCGTTCGCGTATGACACGGTCAGTTCCACGACATCTCCTGTCTGTCTTATGCCGACTTCGGAAACTCTTCGGGTTGTACGGGTTTGCCCCTCAGCTGACCCGATTCGTTCCCCCGCCTTTCCGGAGCCCACGAGTCGGCCCGGGAAGGTGCCCGGGAGGGTGCCCGCGATCCGGAGCCCGCTGTAGGTGCAGATAGCATCCGGCGCATGGAGCCGCAGCTGTTGCACCACGTCGGCGACGGAGTCGCCACCGTCGTCATCCATCACCCCGCCAAGCGGAACGCCATGACGACGCGGATGTGGCGAGCGCTGCCGCCGTTGCTGGACGAGTTGACCGTTCGTGCCGATGTGCACGCCCTGGTGCTCACCGGTGAGGGCGGGACGTTCTGCGCCGGAGCCGACATCTCGACGCTGCGCGGCTCGCCCGACGAGGCCCAGGGCCTGGCCGTGCTCGCCGAGGAGTCACTCGCCGCGTTCCCGAAGCCGACGCTGGCCGCGATTCGCGGCTACTGCGTGGGCGGCGGATCCCAGCTCGCGGCCGCCTGCGATCTGCGGTTCGCCCAGGAGGGATCGCTGTTCGGGGTGACTCCGGCGAAGCTCGGGATCGTCTATCCGGCCTCCTCCACACGGCGGTTGGCGGCACTGGTGGGTCCGTCCGCCGCCAAGTACCTGCTCTTCTCCGGCGAGTTGATCGACAGCGAGCGCGCGTTGCGCACAGGTCTGGTTGACGAGGTGCTGCCCGAGGGCGAACTCGACAAGCGGGTGGCGGAGTTCACCCGCATCCTGGCGTCACGCTCCCTGCTGACGCAGGCGTCGGCGAAGGAGTTCGCCAACGGGCGCACCGACCGTGACGCGTACTGGGCGGAACAGGCGCGCGGCGGCGGCGACACCGCGGAGGGGGTCGCCGCCTTCCTGGAGCGCAGGCAGCCGCGCTTCACTTGGGCTCCGTGAGGACCTGACGGCCTTTCGGGGCACGGCTCTTCGGGGGCGTGTGAGGCGGGCGGTCCGCGCGCCTACGTCAGAATGAAACGGCTCTTGCTCCGGAACTCCGCGACCAGGTGCGCGGGCGCCTTCTCCGGGGACCCGGCTTCGTAGGGCGGCTGCGGGTCGTACTCGGTCAGCAGCTGTACGGCCTGGGCGTGTTCGTCCCCCGCGATCCGGCCGAGGAGGGTGAGCCCCATGTCGATGCCGGCGGAGACACCCGCCGCGGTCACGTACTTGCCGTCGAACACGACCCGCTCCCCCGTCGGCTCGGCGCCGAACCGCTCCAGGTGGCCGAGGGCCAGCCAGTGGGAGGTGGCCCGGCGGCCGTCCAGGAGCCCCGCGGCGGCGAGCAGCAGGGAACCGGTGCACACCGAGGTCGTCCAGACACTGGTGCCGTCGGCGTCCCGCAGCCAGTCCAGGAGGACCCGGTTGTCCATCTGCGCGCTCTGGCCCGGCCCTCCCGGTACCACCACGATGTCCGGGTTCGGCACCTCCGCGAGGCTCCTGTCGGCGGTCAGCGCGAGCCGGCCGGTGTCGGAACGGACCGGGCCGGTGCGCTCGGCGACGAAGACGGTGTCCGCGTCCGGCAGGCGGCCGAGGGTCTCGTACGGGCCGACGGCGTCCAGGGCGGTGAAGCGGTCGAAGAGGACGATGGCGATCTGCATCGGGTTCCTTTCGGCGAGGGGCGCGGTGGCGGCCCCTGGGTGAGCGGGAGTCGCGAGCGAGCCGAGGCGAGGCCCCGGCACACGGGACGGTGAGGCGGCCGGCCCGCGGCGGGGCCGGCTAGTGGGGTGGGCCGCCGTCAGCCCGTGGGCGCGGGCCGGAAGCGGCGCCGGTACTCGGCCGGCGCCGAGCCGAGGATCTTCACGAAGGCGCGGCGCATACCCTCGGGCGTGCCGTAACCGCAGGCCCGGGAGATCTCCTCGATGCCGTCGGTGGTGTCCTCCAGGAGACGGCGGGCCTGCTCGAGACGGACCCGCTCGACGTACCGGCCGGGCGTCGTGCCCGTCTCGCTCTGGAAGGCGCGGGCGAAATGGCGGGGCGAGAGGCGGGCACGGGCGGCGAGCGACTCGATGCTCAGGTCGTCGCCGGGGTGCTCGGAGATCCAGTGCTGGACCTCGCGCAGCGGTTCGCGTCGCGCGGTCTGGGCGGCGAGCTGGGCGCTGAACTGGGCCTGGTTGCCCGGACGCCGGAGGAAGACGACGAGGTGACGGGCGATGGTCAGGGCGGCGTCGCGGCTCAGATCCTCCTCGACGAGGGCGAGGGCCAGGTCGATGCCGGAGGTGACGCCCGCCGAGGTGGACACGTTGCCGTCGCGTACGTAGATGGGGTCGGGGTCGACGGCGACCGCCGGGTGGTCGTGGGCGAGCTGGTCGCAGTACGCCCAGTGGGTCGTCGCGCGGCGCCCGTCGAGGAGGCCCGCCGCCGCGAGCAGTCCGGCGCCGGTGCACACCGAGACCAGGCGCTCGGCGTGCGGACCGTGCGCGCGCAGCCAGTCGACCAGGCGGGGGTCCGGGCGCCGGGTGCCGCGGCCGCCGGGGACCAGCAGGGTGTGCGCGGCGGGAGCGTCGGCGAGCGCCTGGTCCGGGACCAGGACGAGGCCGCTGGAGGTGCGCACCGGGGCACCGTCAAGGGAGGCCGTGCGGATGCGGTACGAGCCGCCGCGGTAGGTCTCGGCGCCCGCGAACACCTCCAGGGGGCCGGTGACGTCGAGGCTCTGCACCCCGTCGAAGAGGACGATCAGCACCGTTCGCATGTCTCGATTCTCGACCGGCGCACCGATGGCCGCAATGACATGGATCCCACCCTTCCTGCCATCGCGGGTCTCGCTGTTCCCGACGTACCGACCAGTCGGTAATGTGCGGGGCATGACCCCTCCACTTCCGGAGCGCGCCGGGCGCCGCTGCCACAACGTCCTCAACCCGCTGCACTCGACGCACTACTTCTCGCCCGATCTGGGGCGTGAGCTGGCCGCGGTCGGTATCGAGGACGACCGGGCCGCGTACTTCGCGGCCCGGGCCGCCGCGATGGGCGCGGTCGGCGCGGGCACCGTGACGGCGACGTTCTACAACTTCCGGCACGACCTGGTGGCCGCGCATGTGCCGGCCGTGTGGCAGGCCGCCTCTCCGGAGACCGTGCTCGCGGCACGCGCGCGTGCCGTGGACGCGACGCTCAGGCGGCTGCTCGGCGAGGACCTCATCGCCTCCAAGGACGTGGCCGAGGCCGCGGAACTCGCGCTGCGCGCGGCCGAGGCCTGCGGCTCGACCGCCCGTCCGCTCTACGCCGCGCACGCGGACCTCCCCGTGCCCGAGGCACCGCACCTGGCCCTCTGGCACGCGGCCACCCTGCTGCGCGAGCACCGGGGCGACGGGCACCTCGCGGTGCTGCTCGACGCGGAGCTCGACCCGGTGGAGGCTCTGGTGAGCCACACCGCGACCGGCAAGGGCATGGCTCCCAAGTGGGCGCTGGGCACGCGCGGCTGGTCACGGCAGGACTGGGAGACTGCGTCCGGGCGGCTGCGGGAGCGCGGGCTGCTCGACGCGCAGGGCGAGCTGACGCAGGCGGGCGTGGACCTGCGCCAGGACATCGAGGCCAGGACGGACCGGCTCGACCGCGCTCCCTACGAGCACCTGTGCGCCGCCGGGGTGGAGCGGCTCACCGAGATCGCCAGGAACCTGCTGATGACGGCGATCGCCGCAGGCGCGTTCCCGGACGGAATGATCGGCAAGGAATGACCGGCGAGGCATGACCGCCGAAAGTTGAGGTACCCGGACGTCTCCCGGCACTCCGTGCCGGGAGACGAAAGGGGAGATACATGCTGCGTGCCATCGCGGACGTGCTGCGGCAGATCGGCGGAGCGATCGCCACGGTCGTGACGCTGCCTTTCCGGGCCCTGGCCCGGCTCTTCGGCGGGGCCTCGCGCTCCGGGCGGGCCCGCGGGGCGTGAGGAACACGGCCCTCGGAGGCCGAGGGCCACGGCCGCCCGCAGGAACCGGGAGGCACGGAATGCCGCGGGTCCCGCGGCATTCCGTGTCCCTGGGGCCGGACCCGCGGCGCGCGACCCCTCCGAGTGCCGCCCTGATCCCCCGTTGTCCGTGTCACCTGCCACAATTGCCGCGCAACCTCAGTGGAGAAGGCGGTACGGGATCGTGACGACACCCCTCGTAGGGTCCATCGAAGGCAGGATCGCCGAGGAACTCGGCGTACGGGAACGGCAGGTCAAGGCCGCCGTCGACTTGCTCGACGGCGGGTCGACGGTTCCCTTCATCGCCCGCTACCGCAAGGAAGCGACCGAGATGCTCGACGATGCGCAGCTGCGCACCCTCGAGGAGCGGCTGCGCTATCTGCGGGAGCTGGAGGACCGGCGCGCCGCGATCCTCGACTCGGTGCGCGAGCAGGGCAAGCTCAGCGCCGAGCTCGAGGCGCAGATCAGGGCCGCCGAGACGAAGGCGCGTCTCGAGGACATCTATCTGCCGTTCAAGCCCAAGCGGCGCACCAAGGCGCAGATCGCGCGCGAGGCGGGCCTGGAGCCGCTGGCCGACGGCCTGCTCGGCGACGCGACGGTCGACCCGCTGGCCGCGGCGGCGGCGTTCGTCGACGCCGACAAGGGCGTCGCCGACCCGCAGGCCGCCCTGGACGGCGCCCGGTCGATCCTCACCGAGCGGTTCTCCGAGGACGCCGACCTGATCGGCGAGCTGCGCGAGCGCATGTGGGTGCGCGGACGGCTCGCCGCCAAGGTGCGCGAGGGCAAGGAGGAGGCGGGCGCCAAGTTCGCCGACTACTTCGACTTCGCCGAGCCCTTCAAGGCGCTGCCCTCGCACCGCATCCTCGCCATGCTGCGCGGCGAGAAGGAGGACGTCCTCGATCTCGTCCTGGAGCCGGAGGAGCCCACCGAGGGGCCTTCGTCGTACGAGGGGATCGTCGCCCACCGTTTCGGGATCGCCGACCGCGGCCGTCCCGGCGACAAGTGGCTGACGGAGACGGCGCGTTGGGCCTGGCGCACCCGCATTCTCGTGCACCTCGGCATCGACATGCGCCTCAGGCTGCGCACCGCCGCCGAGGACGAGGCGGTGAACGTCTTCGCGGCCAACCTGCGGGACCTGCTGCTGGCCGCCCCGGCGGGCACGCGCTCGACGCTGGGCCTGGACCCCGGCTTCCGTACGGGCGTGAAGGTCGCCGTCGTCGACGCGACCGGCAAGGTCGTCGCGACGGACGTCATCCACCCGCACGTCCCGGCCAACCGGTGGGACGAGGCGATCGCCAAGCTCGCCCGGCTCTCCAAGGAGCACGCGGTCGAGCTGGTCGCGATCGGCAACGGCACGGCGTCCCGCGAGACCGACAAGCTCGCCGGTGAGCTCATCACCAAGCACCCGGAGCTCGGCCTCACCAAGGTGATGGTGTCGGAGGCGGGGGCGTCGGTGTACTCGGCGTCGGCGTTCGCCTCCCAGGAGCTGCCCGACATGGACGTGTCGCTGCGCGGCGCCGTCTCCATCGCGCGCCGGCTCCAGGACCCGCTGGCCGAACTGGTGAAGATCGACCCGAAGTCGATCGGTGTCGGGCAGTACCAGCACGACCTGTCCGAGGTGAAGCTGTCCCGGTCGCTGGACGCGGTGGTCGAGGACTGCGTGAACGGCGTGGGCGTGGACGTGAACACCGCCTCCACCCCGCTGCTGGCCCGGGTCTCCGGCATCACCTCCGGCCTCGCGGAGAACATCGTGGCGCACCGTGACGCCAACGGTCCCTTCACCTCCCGTACGGCTCTCAAGAGCGTGGCCCGGCTGGGCCCCAAGGCGTACGAGCAGTGCGCGGGCTTCCTGCGGATCCGGGGCGGGGACGACCCGCTGGACGCGTCCAGCGTGCACCCCGAGGCGTACCCCGTGGTGCGGCGGATGGTGAAGTCGGCGGGCAGCGAGGTCGCGTCCCTGGTCGGCAACACGGGTGTGCTGCGCACGCTGAGGCCGGCCGACTTCGTCGACGAGAAGTTCGGTCTGCCGACCGTCACGGACATCCTGAAGGAGCTGGAGAAGCCTGGACGCGACCCGCGCCCCGCCTTCAAGACGGCCACCTTCAAGGACGGCGTCGAGAAGATCTCCGACCTGGCGTCCGGGATGATCCTGGAGGGGGTCGTCACGAACGTGGCCGCGTTCGGCGCCTTCGTCGACATCGGCGTCCACCAGGACGGGCTCGTGCACGTCTCCGCGATGTCCAAGACGTTCGTCAAGGACCCGCGTGACGTCGTGAAGCCCGGCGACATCGTCAAGGTGAAGGTCCAGGACATCGACATCCCGCGCAAGCGGATCTCGCTGACGCTGCGGCTGGACGACGAAGCGGCGGCCCCGGCCGCCGAGGGCGGCGGTCGTCCCCAGCGGGGCGGGCGGCCGCCTCAGCAGCGTGGGCAGCGACAGGGCGGTCGCGGAGGCAGCGGCGGTGGGGGCGGGGGCGGCGGCTCCCGGCAGGCTCCGCCGCCGGCGAACAGCGCCATGGCGGACGCCCTGCGGCGCGCGGGCCTGACCGACCCCAAGCGGGGCCGGGGCTGACACGGGAGGAACGGCTCCCCTCGGCGAAAGCCGACGGGGGGCGCCCTCTTCGGTCAAACAGTCGGGGCGGCCGTCCCTCGGTGGAATCCGGCGGAGGGCTGCCCTCTTCGGTCAAGCCCCGCGGGAACGGCAGCCCTCGGTGAATGCCGACGGAGTTTCTTCGGTGAAGCCCGGCGGATTGCCTCGGTGAAGCCCGGCGGATTGCCTCGGTGAAGCCCGGCGGATTGCCTCGGTGAAGCTCTGCGGAGGGGTGGCTGCCTTTTGATGGTGGCCGCCCCTTCGCGGTTCTTCTCAGCGCTCCGTCACCTTGCCGTCCGCCACCTCCAGGCGGCGGGTCGTGCGGACCGCGTCCAGCATGCGGCGGTCGTGCGTGACCAGCAGGAGGGTGCCCTCGTAGGTGTCCAGGGCCGATTCCAGCTGCTCGATGGCCGGGAGGTCCAGGTGGTTGGTCGGCTCGTCCAGGACCAGCAGATTGACTCCCCGGCCCTGGAGCAGGGCCAGCGCCGAGCGGGTGCGCTCTCCCGGGGAGAGGGTGGCCGCCGGGCGCAGGACGTGGTCCGCCTTCAGGCCGAACTTGGCCAGCAACGTGCGGACTTCGGCGGGTTCCGTGTCCGGGACGGCCGCGCCGAACGCGTCCAGCAGTGACTCGGAGCCGTGGAAGAGCTTGCGGGCCTGGTCGACCTCGCCGACGACCACGCCGGAGCCCAGCGTGGCGTGCCCGGAGGACAGCGGGACCCGGCCGAGCAGCGCGCCCAGCAGGGTCGACTTGCCGGCGCCGTTCGCGCCGGTGACGGCGACCCGGTCCGCCCAGTCGATCTGGAGCGTCGCCGGACCGAAGGTGAAGTCGCCGCGCCGCACCTCCGCGTCCCGCAGGGTGGCGACCACCGCGCCCGATCGCGGGGCCGCCGCGATCTCCATGCGCAGCTCCCACTCCTTGCGCGGCTCCTCGACGACGTCCAGCCGCTCGATCATGCGCTGCGTCTGCCGGGCCTTCGAGGCCTGCTTCTCGCTGGCCTCGCTGCGGAACTTGCGGCCGATCTTGTCGTTGTCGTTGCCCGCCTTGCGCCGCGCGTTCTTGACGCCCTTGTCCATCCAGCCGCGCTGCATCTGGGCGCGGCCTTCGAGGGCGGAGCGCTTGTCGGCGTACTCCTCGAAGTCCTCGCGGGCGTGCCGGCGGGCGGTGTCGCGCTCTTCGAGATAGGCCTCGTAGCCACCGCCGTACAGCGTGATCTGCTGCTGTACCAGGTCGAGTTCGAGAACCTTGGTGACCGTGCGGGTGAGGAACTCGCGGTCGTGGCTGACGACGACGGTCCCGGCCCGCAGGCCGGAGACGAAGCGCTCGAGGCGCTCCAGACCGTCCAGGTCGAGGTCGTTCGTCGGCTCGTCGAGCAGGAAGACGTCGTAGCGGGAGAGGAGGAGGGAGGCGAGTCCGGCTCGGGCGGCCTGGCCGCCGGACAGGGACGTCATCGGCTGGTCGAGACCGACGCCGAGCCCCAGGGAGTCGGCGACCTCCTCGGCACGTTCGTCGAGGTCGGCGCCGCCGAGGTCGAGCCAGCGCTCCAGGCTGGTCGCGTAGGCGTCGTCGGAGCCCGGCGCTCCGTCGACGAGCGCCTGCGTCGCCTCGTCCATCACCCGCTGGGCCTCGTCGACGCCGGTGCGGCGCGCGAGGAAGTCCCGTACGGTCTCGCCCTCCCGCCGCTCCGGCTCCTGCGGCAGGTGTCCGACGGTCGCGGTCGGCGGGGAGAGCCGCAGCTCGCCCTGTTCCGGGGCGAGGAGGCCGGCGAGCAGCCGCAGCAGCGTGGACTTGCCCGCGCCGTTGGCGCCGACGAGCCCGATCACGTCGCCGGGCGCGACGACGAGGTCGAGTCCGGCGAAGAGCGCGCGGTCGCCGTGTCCGGCGGTGAGGTTCTTGGCGACGAGAGTGGCAGTCATCAGGGAGCCGATTTTAACGGCCCGCGGGATCGCTCCGCGCCGCCGATCCCCGGGGTCCGTGACCACCTGGGCCACCCACGCCCAGGGCCTCCCGTACGACCGAGCCCAAGGCCCCCTGACCACCTCCAAGGGGCTTCCCGAGCGCCCACCTCCACGGCCCTCCGACCACCCCCTCCGGTTTCCCGCACCGCCCGGAGCCACGGCCGGTGACCACGGGCCTCCGGCTTCCCCCACCGCCCGGGTCCGCAGCCCCTGACCACTGCCTCCGGCTTCCCGGGCCCCCAGGGTCCACGGCCCTCTGGCCCGCGGGGCCCGGCTTCGCGGACCGGCGGGCCCACGGCGCCCATCCCCGGGGGCCGCCAGACAGCGAGGCCGCAGGGCCGCAGGGCCGCAGGGCCCATGACTAGTGGGTTGGCGGTCAGTGGGCCATGCGTTCCACCAGCACGCTCCCGGACGTCCGTGCCACGATGAACGACTCCCCCTTCACCGCGCGGGCCTGCAGTGGAATCCGGTGCCGGCCCGTTTCCAGGATGCCGTCGAACACGTCGTGCGCCTGGGTGCGCGAGAGGCGGTCCAGGCGGTAGGCGGTCAGCTGGACCCGGCAGGTGGAGGTGACCTCGACGCCGGCCTCGCCCTCGGCGGCGACCAGGCGCGTGAGCCGGCGCAGCTCCCGCGGGCCGCGGTCCAGGGCGTGCTCGATCTGGGCGACGAGCAGCGGAACGATCGGGGCGAGGCCCTCGACGTGGGCGACGTCGACGCCCGCGTCGCGGAAGGACTCCCTCACCGCGGCCCGTTCCGTCTCGGGGACGGCCCGGCCGAACACCACCGCGCCGTAGGCGCGCAGTTCGTCCGCCGGAACCCCCGTGGCGTCGCGGGCGATGTCGGCGCCGATACCGATGACGCGCAGGGCGGCGGCCAGCTTAGCGAGGAGGGCGACCCGGGCGCCGATCAGCAGGACACGGCGGCGGGGTCCCGGATCGCCGTCGAGCAGGGAGTTCAGGGCACTGCGGTACTCGGCGCCGTGGAAGCGGAACGGCCCTATGCCGTGGTAGCCGTTGCGTTCCAGATCGGCCCGTTCACCGGTCTGCCAGGCGAAGTCGCGCCAGACGTAGTCGTCCCCCTCTCTTTCGATGAGCGCGGTGACGGCACCGCACTCGATGCCCTCGCACTCGGGGCATCCGTAGATGACGTGCCTGCCCCCGTCGAGCGGGGCGTCGGCTTCCAGGAGAAGGCCGCGCACCTGCGCGGTGAAGATCGCGGGCGGCACGTCGGAGGCGAGCGGGGACACCGCGTCGAGGTCGGACAGCTGGAACAGCAGCGGGCGTCCGTCGACGACGAAGTCGACGAAGTCCCGGTGCACTTGGTAGTCACCGTTGGCGAGGACTCCACCGGCGCGCATCGCCGGTGCCAGGCCGAAGGTGGCGTACTCGGCAGACATGCTGTGAGTATCCCCAGACGGAGAGTGATGTGAGCACGGCATGACATATTCCGCTAACGTCCCGGCATGGAGAAGCCCGGGAACGGCGATGTGATCGTGGTCGGCAGCGGAGTCGTCGGTCTGACCACGGCCGTGGTCCTGGCCGAGACCGGCAGGCGGGTCCGGGTGTGGGCGCGGGAGCCCGCCGAGCGGACCACCTCGGCGGTTGCGGGGGCTCTGTGGTGGCCGTACCGCATCGAGCCGAAGGCGCTGGCCCGTGAATGGGCGCTCGTGTCCCTCTCCGTGTACGAGGAGTTGGCGGCGCGGCCCGGGGAGACGGGCGTACGCCTGGTCGAGGGGGTCATGGGCGAGACGCGGCTGGACGAGCTGGGCGCGTGGGCGGCCCGTGTGCCCGGACTGCGCCCGGCTACGGCCGAGGAGTACCCGGGGACCGCTCTGCGGGCGCGGCTGCCGTTGATCGACATGCCCGTGCACCTGCGCCTGCTGCGTGAGCGCCTGCTGCGGGCGGGCGGGACGGTCGAGGAACGGACGGTGACGGACCTCGCGGAGGCGCGGGCGCCGGTCGTCGTCAACTGCGCGGGCCTCGGCGCCCGCGCCCTCGTCCCGGATCCGGCCGTACGGCCCGTGCGCGGCCAGCTCGTGATCGTCGAGAACCCCGGCATCCGCGAGTGGCTCGTCTCGACGGACCCGGCGGCCGGGACGACCACGTACGTCTTCCCGCAGCCGGACCGGCTGGTCCTCGGCGGGACCACCGACGAGGACGACTGGTCGCAGATCCCTGACCCCGCCGTGGCGGCGGAGATCGTCGAGCGGTGCGCGGCGCTGCGCCCCGAGATCGCCGGAGCGCGGGTGATCGACCACCGGGTGGGGCTGCGCCCGGTGCGCGACGCGGTGCGGCTGGAGCGCGAAGTCCTGCCGGACGGGCGGGTGCTGGTGCACAACTACGGCCACGGAGGTGCCGGGGTCACCGTGGCGTGGGGATGCGCGCGGGAGGCGGCCGGACTCGTCGGTCCGACCGCCTCCGTCTGAGAGGTGCGTTTCCCCCCGTCTGAGAGGTGCGATTCCCTCCCGTCCGAGAGGTGCGTTTCTCTCCGTCATCCGGCCCGGGAGCCGTCGATCAGGGGGCTCAGCGGCTCTCCCCCGGGACGCGGAGCGCGGTGCGCGGATCGCGTACGCCGTCGAGGACGGACGCGGCCGGGGCCGGGGTGGAGCCCGCCGTCGCGCGCGCGAACGCGCCGGCGCCGCCGACGAAGGGGACGCGGGCCGAGGTACGGGACAGGTCGAGGGTCAGGGTCGGTGTGGTGGAGGGCGGGTCGATGAGGTCCTTGTCGGTGCCCGCGACGATCAGTGCGAGCCGGTGGCCCTCGGGGACGATGTGGTCGGTGGCCGCCAGCTCGAGCGTGATGGTGTACGCCTTGCCCGGGGTGAGCGGGACGCCCTGGTCGGAGGCGTGGTTGCCGAGGTCGGCCCAGCCGCGGCTGATGACCGTGTAGTCGACGTCGGTCCTGGTCGCCTGGGTCACCTTGTAGCACGAGCTGTCGCCGGTGGTGCTCGGGCCCCAGCAGGTGCGGTCGGTGAGGGTGGTGACGCCCTCTCCGGAGGCGGCGTAATCGCGGATGGTGTCGGCCCCGAGGTCGACGAGTACGGCCGAGAGATGCGCCGTCGAGGTCGTCGGCATGGCGGTGACGGTCACCTTGGACGAGCCGGAGAGGCGCAGGTCACGGCTGAGCGGCTTGGTGACGAAGCCCGCCTTGCCGGGGGTCGGCTCGTCGATGTGCGCGGCCCAGTCGGTCTCGCTCAGCCGCGGGTCGTCGGTGAAGGTCTCGGTTCCGGTGTTCCGGTGGCGTCCGAGGGTGCCGACACCCGCCTGCGGGCCCGTGCCCGGTCGCAGGGTCGTCGCCGCGGTGGTGCGGGGCGGCCAGACGGCGGAGGTGGCCCACCGGTCGGGGTGGCGTTCGATGTCGGCCATCGGTTCGTCGTCGATGCCGTTGTCGTAGCCGAGGAGTTCGTGGTCGAACCAGCGGTGCAGGGTGTCGACCCAGGTGGCGCGGCGGAAGTCGAAGGGGTCGACATGGCCGGTCTGGGAGAGCCAGATCTTGCGCTCGACACCGTTCCTGGCGAGCGCGTCCCACCACTGGCCGAAGTTCTTGGCGCGGACGTTGAGGTCCTGCATGCCGTGCACCAGGAAGACGCTGGCCTTCACCTTCGCGGCGTCCTTGACGTAGTCGCGCTCGGTCCACAGGGACGTCCAGTCGCCGGTGCGCGGCGCCTCGTCGACCAGCTTCCGTTGCACGGCGGCGCACTTGGCGCGGGCGTCGGGGCTGTCGACGTAGCCGGAGAGCCAGTCGGGGCCCGAGTCGTAGAGCGGGGCGCCCTGGGCGAAGTAGTAGTCGTACCAGGAGGAGATGGCGCTGATCGGCACGATGGTCTTCAGGCCCTTGACGCCGGTGGCGGCGACGCCGTTGGCGATCGTGCCGTCCCAGCTCTTGCCGATCATGCCGGTCCTGCCGTTGGTCCAGGTGGCCTTGGCCGTGGCGGCTCCGGTGCGGGTGGTGTACGCCCTGGCCCGGCCGTTCAGCCAGTCGACGACCGCTTTGGCGGACTGGATGTCGGAGCGGCCGCCCACGTCGACGCAGCCGTCGGAGCGGTTGGTGCCGGCGAGGTCGACGCCGACGAAGGCGTAGCCGCGCGGCACGAAGTAGTTGTCGTAGAACAGCGGCATCTGGACGACGTGACCGTCCGCGTCGTACGTCTTCTTCTGGCTCTCGTTACCGCGCCCGCAGCAGGAGTAGTACGGGCTGGCATCCATGATCACGGGGATCTTGCGTCCCTGGCGGGCGAGTTCGCGCGGCCGGACGATGTCGACGGCGACCCGGTCGTGTTTTCCGTCGCTGTCGCCGTCGAGACCGGTGTCGACCCAGACGGACTCCCGGATCGCGTTCTCGTACGAATAGACCGGGGCGCTCTCCCTCGGGGCCGCCTGTGCGGTGGCGGGAGCGAGGAAGGCGGCCAGCAGGGCGGCAACGGCCGCCGTCGCGAGCGATCTCCAGGTCGTTAAGCGCGCGCGGCGCACTGGTATCGGCATGCGCGGAACGTACCCCGGTCAACTCCCGTGCAAAAGAGGGTCGATGAAAGGTCTCTGGGGCTGGATGACTCATGTCGGCCGAATGGCGATCGTGTGACAGGGGTGGCCGTGGACATGACCGGGGCCACAGGGACTGAATAGGCTCCGGACAACTTCATGCCCCCACGACTTGGAGCTTGACGTGCACCGCAGACTCATCGCCCCGGGCGCCCTCGCCGCCTCCCTGCTGCTGGCGATCCCGGCATCGGCGGCCAGTTACACACCGGGAGCACCGGGCATCGGCGACCCCTACTACCCGGCCTACGGCAACGGCGGATACGACGTCTCGCACTACGACCTGCGGCTCACCTACCAGCCTCGGACCGACGAACTCGAGGGCACGGCCACCCTCCTGGCGACCACCACACAGGACCTGTCCCGGTTCGATCTGGACTTCCTGCTCGACGTCAGCGAGGTCCGGGTCAACGGCGCGAAGGCGTCGTTCGCGACGTCGGGCCAGCACGAACTGGAGATCACTCCGGCCAAGCCGCTGGCCAAGGGCACGACGGTCACCGTCGTCGTCCGCTACAGCGGTGTGCCGTCCACGAAGAGCGCGTACGGCTTCTCGACCTGGCACCGCACCCCGGACGGGGCGGTCGCCGCGGACGAGCCCGAGTCGGCGTGGTGGTGGTACCCGAGCAACGACCACCCGCTCGACAAGGCGACCTACGACGTGTCGGTGGCCGTCCCGGACGGCACCCAGGCGATCTCCAACGGCACGCTCCAGTCGACGAGTTCACGGCTCGGCTGGACCCGCTACAACTGGCGGTCCAACAAGCCGCAGGCCACCTATCTCACCACCCTCGCGGTCGGGAAGTTCGACATCACCACCGGCACGTCCGAGGGCGGCGTCCCGGTCGTCAACGCCTACAGCAAGGACCTCGGCGACAACGACGGCGCGGCGCGCGCCAGTGTCGAGCGGACGGGAGAAGTCGTCGACTGGCTGAGCGGCTACTTCGGTCCGTATCCCTTCAGTTCGGCCGGCGGGTACGTGCCCAACACCACCACCGGGTACGCGCTGGAGACCCAGACGCGCGTGTACTACAGCCCGCGGCAGTTCGCGAACGGCTCCAACACCTCGGTGGTCGTGCACGAGTTGGCGCACCAGTGGTACGGCGACGATGTGTCGCTGAAGGGCTGGAAGGACATCTGGATCAACGAGGGCTTCGCGCGGTACGCGCAGTGGCTGTGGTCGGAGCACGAGGGCGAGGGCACGACGCGGGAGCTCGCGGACTACGTGTACGCCTCGCATTCGGCGGACGACACCTTCTGGACGGTGGCGCCCGGCGACCCGGGGCCGGACAACCAGTTCGACATCGCGGTCTACGACCGGGGCGCGCTGGCGGTGCAGGCGCTGCGCGACGAGGTCGGCGACGACGCCTTCTTCGCCGTCCTGAAGGGGTGGCCGAAGGAGCACGCGTACGGGAACGCGTCGGTCGGCGACTTCCGGAAGTACGCCGAGCAGGTGTCCGGCAGGTCGCTCGCGGCGCTCTTCGACACCTGGCTGTTCCAGCCGTCGAAGCCGGCGGCTCCCGTGGCTCGGGGTGCCGGGCTCACGGTGGCCCCGGGAACGTCGGGTGCCGTCGCCCGGCCGAAGTCGTGGAAGAAGATCGCCGCCACTGACACGGTCCACTCCGGCTGAGGTACGCCCGCCCGCCGGGTGTCCCCTGCCCGCCCTCCCTTCCGGGGACGGGCGGGCAGGAAGGCCCGGCGGCGGCGGTGAGCGGGCTGCGGCTGCGGCTGCGGCTGCGGCTGCGGCTGCGGCTGCGGCTGCGGGCAAGCGTCAGCGGTGAGCCGGTGGCCGCCCGCACGGTTCAGCGACGGGTGGTCGCGTTCTCCAGCTCGTCGACCTGGGCGAGGAGTTCGTCGCGGCCGATGGCGTCGGCCCGGGTCGCGGGCACGGTGCAGGCGTAGGCGCCGGCGACCGCGCCGTACAGGGCGCAGCGCCGGACCGGTTCGCCGGTCAGCCGGCCGAAGAGGAAGCCCGCGGCGAAGGAGTCCCCGGCGCCGTTCGAGTCCACCACGGGCGTGCGCGGCGGGACCGCCGGGACGTGGGTCAGCTCGCCGTCGGCCAGCAGGTACGCGCCCTCGGCGCCGGCCGTGGCGACGACCGCCTCGGCCCGGCCCCGTTCCACGATCCGCCGCATGGTGCGCTCGGGGTCGGCGAGGGCGGTGGTGGAGACGAACACGACGTCGGCGGCGTACGCGAACGGCTCGTGGTAGGGATTCTCGCCGTCCCAGTTGTGCAGGTCGGTCGAGAGGGTCACCCCGGCCTCCCGCAGCGCCTGGAGGGCGAAGGCGCACGGGTGGGTGATGGAGACGTGGGCGTGACGGCTCGCCGCGGCCAGGTCCCGCACCGTCTTCTCCGGCAGCCGGTCCCCTTCGTGCGAGCGGCTGTCGTCGTACAGGGACAGGCGGCGCCCGTCGGGGCCGACGAGGTTGACCGCGCGCTTGGTGCCCGCGGGCTGGGGCACCTCGGTGAGCGCGATGCCGCGTTCGCGGTGCAGGGCGCGCACGAGGTCGCCCTCGGGGTCGTCGCCGAGCATGTCGAGGTGGTGTGTGCGCAGGCCGAGTTCGTGCAGGCCCAGCGCGACGAAGTCTCCGGTCTGCCCGGCCCGGGTCTCGATCCCGGGACGGATCATGTAGCTGTCGGCGTACGGGAGCGGCAGTTCGGGGACGTGGACGATCGTGTCCACCCCCGCGCCGCCGAGGACGAGGACGTCGATGTCGCGGCTCATGACTCTCCCTCTCGGATCCGAGCAGCGAGTCAAGCAGGCCTGGTCCACAACAGCAAGAAATTGCAGAAACTTTCGCAACTTCCTTCATCGGAGCTCCGGTTGGCTCCGAACCGGACCGCAGCGGCCGCGCCGCCCCACCGGTCAGCCCCCGTGGTCGTACACCGTCACGGCCAGCCCGCGGCGCACCAGCCGCTCGGTGACGAGGGGTTCGACCCGCGACCATCTGCCGCCGGCCAGGCCGCACCCGATGCGCGGCATGTGCACGGACGCGCCGAGTTCGACAGCCTTGTCCGCGAGCAGGCCGAGCGACGCGTCGATGGCCTCGTAGCGCACGGGCACGCCCTTGCTGCCGGTGCGTATCCCCCGCTGGCCCACCAGGTTCGCCACCCACACGTACGGTTCGACCTGGACGAACTGGGCCGCGCCCAGGCCGAAGTCGTTGCCCGCGCGACCGCGGTGCCAGGCCCGGTACGCCGCCTCCGGCTCCGGCCAGCGGCGTGAGAGGGCCAGCACGAAGCCCTTTCCCCAGCCCCCGATGTCGTTGCACACGTGGGCGATCAGCTTGACGCCCTTGGCCGACGGGACGGTGGCGTCACCCCGGACGTACGTGATCTCCGACATGACACCACCGTAGAGGCCGCCACTGACAGTGGCCCCGCTCCGCCGTCCCGTGCGCCTACGGCTCGCGCGCCGCGCTAGCGGGTGAGCCTGTTCAGCTCCTGGTCCACCGCCTTCGAGACCCGGCTGCGGACCGCGAACCAGCCGCCCACGAGCAGGACGGCGATGAGCGGGACGAGGAGGAGGGTCTTGCGGCCGACCTCGGGGTCGTTCCACATCAGGCCGAGGACGGCCAGCAGGAAGGCGATGGTGACGATCTCGGTCACCGGGCTGCCGCGGAGGCGGAACGACGGGCGGGTCACCAGCCCCTCCTCGGCCCGGCGGACGAACACCAGGTGGCAGATCATGATGATCACCCACGTGCTGATGATGCCGAGGGACGCCACGTTCAGGACGATCTCGAAGGCCTGGCTGGGCATCAGGTAGTTCAGGACGACGCCGAGCACGCACACCGCGCAGGTGAGCAGGATGCCGCCGTACGGGACCTGGCTGCGGTTCATCCTCGCGGTGAACCGGGGCGCCGAGCCCGCCGTCGCCATGGAGCGCAGGATGCGACCGGTGGAGTACAGGCCGGAGTTCAGCGACGACATCGCGGCCGTCAGAACGACCAGGTTCATCACGTCACCGGCGGCCGGGACGCCGATCTTCGACAGGACGGTGACGAACGGGCTCTCACCGGCCGAGTAGACCGAGCCGGGCAGCAGCAGGGTCAGCAGGACGACCGAGCCGACGTAGAACAGACCCACCCGCCACATGATCGAGTTCACCGCGCGCGGGACGACCTTCTCGGGCTCGGCGGTCTCGCCCGCGGCGACGCCGACCAGTTCGAGGGCGGCGTACGCGAAGATCACGCCCTGCATCACCAGGACGACCGGCATCATCCCGTGCGGGAGGAGGCCGCCGTGGTCCGTGACGAGCCCCGGACCGGGCGTGGTGCCGCCGACCTCGTGCTGTGTGGCCAGCAGGAAGATGCCGATCAGCATGAAGCCGACGAGGGTGGCGACCTTGACGATCGCGAACCAGAACTCCATCTCGCCGAAGATCTTCACCGAGATGAGGTTCACGGCGAGCACCACCGCGAGGGCGATCAGTGCCAGGACCCACTGCGGGATGTCGGTGAAGACGCTCCAGTAGTGCGTGTAGAGCGCGATCGCGGTGATGTCGGCGATCCCGGTCGTCGACCAGTTGAGGAAGTACATCCACCCGGCGACATAGGCGCCCTTCTCGCCGAGGAACTCGCGGGCGTACGACACGAAGGAGCCGGAAGAGGGCCGGTAGAGGACGAGCTCACCGAGGGCGCGTACGACGAAGAAGGCGAAGACGCCGCAGACGAGGTAGGCGAGGGCGAGCGCGGGGCCCGCGTCGTGGAGGCGGCCGCCGGCTCCGAGGAAGAGCCCGGTTCCGATCGCGCCGCCGATGGCGATCATGTTGACGTGGCGGGCCTTGAGGCCCTTGCTGTAACCGGCGTCGCCCGCGTCGGCGGGCGACTGGGCCGCACCGGTGCGGGAGGCGGCCCCGGCCGTGTCTACGGCGTCCTTGCTCACGGGTGGATCTACCTTCTGGTGCGCGCCCGGCGCACGGGGTGCGCGGGTGTCCGGATGTGCCTGGCCCGCGCCATCCCTGACGCGGCACGGACCAAGGCGCCGCCTTCCCGGGTGGATCACCTCGCATGCGGTGACACGCGTCACACGGCCGGACATCCGCCGTGGAGATCAGGGAGACCGGGGGCGGATCAGGGAGATCGGGGGGCGTACGTCATCCGGTCGGCCGGCGCCATCGCCGCGGTCACGGCGTGTACATCTCCTCGATGACGTCCGCGTGGCGCTCCCTGATCGCCCGGCGCCGCAGCTTGAGCGAGGGAGTCAGCTCACCGGTCTCCGGGCTCCACTCGCGGTCGAGCACGCGGTAGCGCTTGATCTGCTCCGGGCGGCTGAGACGGGCGTTGGCCCGGTCCACCGCTTCGGCGATCGCCTCCCGCAGGGCCGTCGGATCGAGGCGGGCCGCCTGCTCGGGGTCCGGGACGAGGAGCGCCACGAGGTACGGGTGTCCGTCCCCGTGCACGAACGCCTGGCCGACGAGGGGATGCTCCTTGAGCGTGTTCTCGACGAGGGCGGGCGAGATGTTCTTGCCCGCCGAGGTCACGATCATTTCCTTCTTGCGGTCGGTGAGCCAGAGGAAGCCGTCCTCGTCGAGCCGTCCGATGTCACCGGTGGCGAACCAGCCGTCGGCGTCCCGGACGTCCTCCAGCGAGCCGTCGGCCCGCAGATAGCCGTCGAAGACGGTCTCTCCCCGTACGAGGATCTCGCCGTCCCCGGCGATCCGGATCTCCAGTCCGTCCAGCGGCCTGCCGACCGAGCCGAGGCGGAAGGCGGCCGGGCTGTTGGCGGTGGCGACGCCGATGGTCTCCGTCAGCCCCCAGGCGTCCATGACCGCGAGGCCGAAGCCCGCCCAGAACCGCACGACGTCCTGCGGCATCGGTGCCGAGGCGCTCGCCGTCCACTCCAGGCGGTCGAATCCGGCGAGCGCGAGGATCGGGTCGAGCACCCGCTCCTTGGCCGTGGCGTACGCCTCCCGCAGTGCGGCGGACGGCTCCTCGCCGCGCTCGCGGCACGTCACGTGCGCGCGGGCCGTCTCCATCGCCGCCTCCACGGCCGTCCGCCGCTCCTTCGGCAGTCCGGCCAGCGCGGCCCGCACGGCGGACGCGAGCTTCTCCCACACGCGCGGGACACCGAAGAACTGCGCGGGGTGCAGCTCCCGGACGACGGCGGACACCTCCGAGGGGTCCGCGCACAGGTGGACGTGCGAGGCGCGGAACACGGGGAGGTAGATCCCGAGCATCCGCTCGGCGATGTGCGCGAAGGGCAGGTAGCAGATGTGCTCGACATGGGTGGGGAGTTCGACGAGGCGGTCGAGGGCCAGGACGTTCAGGACGACCTTGCGGTGGCTGATGCTCACACCCTTGGGCTCGCCGGTGGTGCCCGAGGTGTAGACGACGGTGAGCGGATCGGTGGGGCGGTTCTCGTGCCAGGCCTTCTCGAACGCCTCGGAGCGGGACGCGTCCGCGGCCGTCCGGACCGGTGCGGCCTCGGCGACGGTCCCCTGTCCGGACCCTGCGGACGCCGTGGGGCGCGGGCCGCGCAGCGAGTCGTACGTGCGGTGGGTGCCCGCCTCGGACGCCTCCGCGACCACCAGCCGCTCCAGAGGCACGCCGGCGTCCCCCAACAGGGGCTCCCAGCGCGGCAGTTCGCGCAGCCCCCCGACGATCGCGAGGCGGGCACGGCTGTGCCGGGCGATGTGCGCGACCTGTTCCGGGGCGGACGTGGAGTAGACGGTGACCGGCACGGCGCCCAGGTGGGTCAGCGCCAGGTCGCTCAGCCAGTGCTCGGGGCGGTTGCCCATCATCATGAGGACGTGGTCGCCCCGCTCGACGCCGAGACCGGCGTATCCGGCGGCGAGTCCGGCGACCTCACGGCGCACCTCGCCCCAGCTGAGGGTGGTCCAGCCGTCTTCCGTACGCCAGGACAGCGCCGGCAGATCGCCGTGGTCCTCGGCGTTGCGCAGCAGCAGGGCGGGGAGGGTGAGTTCGGCGGGCTCTCCCGGGAGTCTCAGGATCGTGGTCATGACCGCCTCCTGGCGCCGTCGGATCCGAGTGCCGCGCGGGCCGCGACCCGCGCGGCTCCTGGACGGACGCTTTCACAACACCGGTGAGACAGCAATACTGTTGCACCGCGCCGTCACCGGTGACCCAGGGCGCGCGGCACGATGCGAGAAGCGAGGACCTGCCCATGACGACGGACACCGAGGAGCCGACGCTCACGGTCGACGAGCTGGCCGCGCGCGCGGGCGTCACGGTCCGTACGGTCCGCTTCTACAGCGCCAGGGGCCTGCTGCCGCCGCCCGTGATCGGCCCCCGCCGCGTCGGCCACTACAGCCAGGAGCATCTGGCCCGGCTCGCGCTCATCGAGGAGTTGCAGCAACGGGGCATGACGCTGGCCGCGATCGAGCGTCATCTGACGCAGCTGCCGCCCGGTCTGAGCGCGCACGAGCTCGCCATCCACCGTGCCGTGGTGGCCTCCTGGGCGCCCGACGCGACGGAGGACGTGACCCGGGAGGAGCTGGAGCGGCGGGCCGGGCGGCCGCTCGGCGAAGCGGACCTGGAGCGGCTCGCCGCGATGGGTGTCATCGAGCGGACGGGGGACTCCGTCCGGCTGGACCCCGGGCTGCTGCGGCTCGGCGTGGAGCTCCTGGACGTACCGATCGCGCACGAGACGATCCTCGCCGCGCGGACCGTCCTGCTGGAGCACTCGAGGGCGGCGGCCCACGAACTGTCGGCCCTGTTGCGCGACGCGGTGGGGGAAGGGGAGTCCGTGGCCGCGGTGAAGTCCCTGTCGGCGCACATGCAGCCGCTGGTGGTGCAGGCGCTGCTCACCGCGTTCCAGCGCTCGCTGAAGGAGGAGCTGCGGGAGTGGCTGCGGGAGTCCTGAGTCCGGGCCCGCCGTCCTCGGCGGGGCGAGCACTCACAAGTAGGCTGATCCGCCTGCCACGTTGAGAGTCTGGCCGGTCAAAAAGCCGCTGCCCTCGTCGACCACGTAGAGCAGGGTGGAGACCAGGTCGCCCGGCCGCTGGGTCCGCGGGACTGCCTGCTGGGCGCGGACGTGCTCGAAGCCGCCGTCCGCGCCGACGGTCCGTTCGGCCGTGGCGGTACGCACCATGCTCGGCGCGATCGCGTTGACGGTGATGTCGTACGGTCCGAGCGCGGACGCCGACGCCCTGGTGAAGCCGATCAGTCCGGCCTTCGAGGAGACGTAGGCGGCCATCGTGGGCGGAGCCGTGAGGACGGCCGCCGACGCGATGTTCACGATCCGGCCCCAGCCGGCCTCCTTCAGATGCGGCAGGACGGCACGCGTCATCAGGAACGGCGCCTCCAGATTGACGCGCATGACCTTCCGCCACTCCTCGGGCGTGGTGTCCTCGAAGGCCGACTCCGGGTACACACCGGCGTTGTTGACGAGCACGTGCAGGGTGCCGAACCGGTCGATGACCTGCTCCAGCGCCGCCACGATCTGCGCCTCGTCGGTGACGTCCGCGATCAACTCCAGATAGTCCAGCACGCGTTTCGCCGTCTCGGGCTGCGGGACCAGGTCCATGCCCGCGACCCGGTAACCGCGCCCGGCGAGCGCGACGGCGAATTCCTGTCCGAGGCCCTGCGCCGCGCCGGTCACCAGAGCGGTACGTGTCTCCATGCGCCGAGTGTGAAGAGCCGCCGGGCACCCGGCAAGAGCGCGTTCCACTCGCCGGAACCGTCCTGGGGAAAGGCGCATTCCACTCGCCGGAACGGCCCTGTTGCCGCGGGCGTCCGCCGGGCCCACGCTGCGGGGCGACCCGCCCAGCGTCACCGTACGTACGGGAGCCGTGCCCGATGACCGAGACCGAGCATGCCGTGGACGACGCCGAGCGTGCCCGCGAACAGGGCGGCGGCAGGCGGCGGTTGGGGGCGTTCACCCGCCGGCTGGTCCGGGACGAGCTGGGTGTGCTCGTCGTCCTCGGGCTGCTGATCGCCGGAATCGGCATCCCGTACCCGGACTTCCTCACCGGCGACAATCTGCTCACCACCGCGCACAACTCCGTCTACATCTCGCTGATGGCGTGCGGGATGGTCTTCGCGCTCGCCATGCGGGAGGTCGACCTGTCGGTGGGCGGCACCTACGCCATGTGCCTGGTCGTCGGGGCGCTGCTGGTGCGCGACGGTACGCCGCCCTGGCTGGCGGTCCCCGTGATACTCGCCACCGGCATCGCCCTGGGTGTCTTCAACGCGCTGGTCACGACGCTGCTCGCGCTGCCCTCGTTCATCGTGACGCTCGGCACCCTGATGCTCTACCGAGGTGTCGGGCTCGCGCTCGCCGACGGCCGGCAGATCACCGATCTGCCGCTCGACGACTCGTTCTTCACGCTGGCGGGCGGTGACGCGGCGGGCGTTCCGTTCGCGCTGTGGGTGCTGCTCGCCGTGGTCGTCGTCCTGACGGTCGTGCTGACGCGGACGCGCTACGGGGCACGGGTGCGGGCGATCGGCTCCAATCCCGACGCGGCCGAGTTCAGCGGCATCCCGGTGGTCCGCACCCGTGTGCAGGCGCTCGCCCTGTCCGGACTGACCACGGCCTGCGCGGCGGCGCTCGCGCTCGCGTTCTACGGGGCCGGCGACCCGACGCTCGGCCAGGGCTACGAGTTGCAGGCCATCGCCGCGTGCATCATCGGCGGCACTCCGCTGGCGGGCGGGCGCGGTTCGGTGGTCGGCGCGGTCGCCGGGGCGATGATCCTCGCCGTGGTCGCCTCCGGGCTCGTCTTCTTCGAAGTACCCATCAACTGGACGTCGTTCGCGACCGGCGGCGTGATCCTCGTCGCGGTCGCGGCGGACAGCGCGCTGCGCAGGACCGGCCGCCGACGTCGCTGAAGTGCCCCCGGTCCGAAGACTCCCCCTTCGGACCTCAGAGCCCGTCCGGAGCCGCTTGGAGGCCGTGATGCATCCCCGATTGCGTATGTTGCTCGCCGTTCCCGCCGCGCTGGCCACGCTCGCCGCCACCGCGGGGTGTGTCGACGGCAGCGGCTCCGACGGCAAGAGCGGCGAACTCCACATGGGTATCGCCGTGGCCAACATCAGCCTCAATTTCGCCCACGAGATGGTCCTCGGCGCGGAGAGCGCCGCGAGCCACCGGGGGAACATCGACTTCAAGGCGGTCGGGCCTCCCAACACGGACGGGCCCGCCGAGGTGCAGCTCTTCCAGAACCTGACCGCCCGCGCCAAGGACGGCATCGTCCTGGAGAACCTCGACCCGCCGATCTTCACCCGGCCCGCCGCGCGCGCCGTCGACCAGGGCATCCCCGTCGTCGCCCTGGACACCTCGCCGACCGAGGGCAGCAAGGTCGGCTTCTACGTGGGCAACGACAACTACGCGCTGGGCGAGCTGATGGCGAAGGAGGCGCTCGAGCGGCTGGGCGGCGACCCGAAGGGACAGATCGTGATCGGCGTGCCCAACCCCGGGACGCCGGTCCTGGACAACCGGGCCGAAGGCATCGCCGACACCTTCGCGAAGGAGGCCCCGGACGTCGAGGTCCTGGGCCCTTTCCAGACGTACAGCGATCCCGGTCAGAACTACAGTTCCTGGTCGGCGCAGGTCAACGCGCACCCCGAGGCGCTCGCCTTCCTCGGCGTCGGCGACGCCGACAGCTACAACCTCGCGAAGATCAAGAAGGCGGAGCACGGCACGTGGCTCACCGCGGGCTTCGACGTCGACCCGAAGACCCTCGACGCGGTCAAGGACGGCTCGAACTTCGTCACCATCGACCCGCAGCACTTCCTCAAGGGCTATCTGTCCACGGCGATGCTGATCGATGCGGTCCGTGACCACGACGGCAAGCTTCCCGAGGGCTGGTTCCTGTCACCGGGCGGCGTGGTCGACACGTCCAACATCGACGAGATCATCACGCGTCAGAAGTCCGCGAAGGCCGCCTACGACTGGTACAAACCGACGATCGACAAACTGCTCGGTAACCAGAAGGCCCAGCTGAAGCCGCTGAAGGACGCGCGCTGACATGGGCGACGGCGAGCTGCTGGTGGCGTGCGACCTGGTCAAGTCCTACGGCGGGGTCAGGGCTCTGGACGGCGCGGGCATCACCCTGCGCGCCGGCGAGGTCCACGCGCTGGTCGGCGAGAACGGCGCCGGCAAATCGACGCTCGTGGGCATCCTGTCCGGCACGGTGGCGCCCGACGAGGGAACGGTACGAACGGCGGGGGCAGCCCGCTCCGGTGGAATCGCGGTGGTGTCCCAGGAGTTGAGCCTCTTTCCCGACCTCACGGTCCGCGAGAACCTCTACCCCCACCTTCCGCCCCGCCGCTTCGGCCTGCTCGACCGGGGAACCATGGACCGCGCGGCCCGGCCGGTTCTCGCCGAACTCGGCCTCGACGTCGACCCCGCCACGCCCCTCGCCGAACTCTCGCTGGCCGACCAGCAGTTGACCGAGATCGCGCGGGCCCTGCTGCGGCGGCCCCAGGTGCTGGTGCTCGACGAACCGACCTCCGCGCTGCCCGCTGCCGCGGTGGACCGCCTGGAACGGGTGCTGCGCGCTCTGACGGCACGGGGTATCGCCGTCCTGTACGTCACCCATTTCCTTGAGGAGGTGATGCGCTTCGCGCAGCGCGTCACGGTCCTGCGGGACGGACGCGTCGCGCTGGCCGGGGCGCGCCGCGCCGAGGTCGATGTCCCGGAGCTGGTGACGGCCATGCTCGGTGGCGCTCCGCCGGGGCCCGTACGCCGTTCGCGTGCCGTCGGCGGCGGGCCGCCGCCGGTGGTGCTGTCCGGGGTGAGCGTCCCGGGGCGGCTCACCGACGTGACCTTCACGGTGCGGGCGGGCGAGGTGGTGGGGGTGGCCGGCCTCCAGGGAGCGGGCCATCTCACCGCGCTGGAGGTGGTGTGCGGGCGTACGGCGATCTCGGCGGGGCGCGTCGATGTGGGCGGGCGGGGGCTGCCCCGGTCCCTGCGGGCGGCGGTGCGCGCGGGCGTGGCATTCGTGCCGAGCGACCGGAAGCGCTACGGGCTCATGTCCGAGCGCACGGTCTGGGAGAACGCCACCACGGTGAGCCGACTGGCTCTGGGGCGCGGCGTAATGCTTCCCTCGCGTGCCCGGCTGATCCGGAGCACGGAGGAGCTGACCGACCGGTTGCGGCTGCGCGGCGCCCCGGACGACATCGTGGCCCGGCTGTCCGGCGGCAACCAGCAGAAGGTCGTCTTCGCCAAGTGGCTCGCCACCGAGCCGCGGATCGTCGTCCTCGACGATCCGACCCGGGGCGTGGACATCGGCGTACGTGCCGAAATGCACCGGATCATCGGCGAGTTGGCCGCGTCGGGGGCGGTGGTGCTGACGGCGTCGACCGATCCGGCGGAACTGACCGAGCTGTGCGACCGGGTGCTGGTGTTCGTGCGGGGGCGGCTCGTGGGCGAGGTCCACGGGGAACGCCTCACGGAGCACACGCTGGCGGTGGCGATGCAGTCGGGGGTGACGCGGGCCGCGGAGGGGTGAGAGCCCTGAACGGTCGGTGTCCGGTCTGCCGGACGTGGAGTTGTGCGACTGCGGAGCGCGCCGCGCAAGGGCGGCACCCGAGGATGCGCTCTGCGCAGGTCCGTACAGCACTGAAGCAGCCGCAGAACAGCTACGTCCCGCTGCTCAAGGCAACGCAGACTTTCCGGATCCACTCGCCGACCATGGTGCCCGGCTTGCTCCAGACCGAGGGCTACGCAGCCGGGTTGCTGTCCTCGATCATGAGGTTCCGGGACATCCCCGACGACGTCGCGGACACCGGCCGCCCCGACCACGGGAACGACCACGAAGCAACCACCAGGGACATCACTTTGGGGCGCCTCCCCCGACCACGGCTTCCGACGCCGACCACAGCCCCCACCACAGCAGGTGAACGCCCTACCGAACCTCCCGATGTCCACAGCCAGAAGGAGGTTTCCGGGAGCCGTCGGCGGGTGGGGGCGCGCGGTCGGCGCACTTCGTAGCCTTCGGCTTCCCGTCGACGGAACGGCACGGACACCATGGGGTGGCCCTACCGGCGCCGCGGGACCAAGCACGGCTAGCGGGCTGTGAGCGGTTCGTACTGCCCGGTTGTCTCACTCCGTCCATATGGCAACGACGGAGGCACGAGAGTGGCACGCGAGGGGCCGCCGGCTCCTGGTAGGTGGGTCACCTTGCCGAGGTGTCAGGCGCTGTTGAGCAGCTCGTGCTTGGCGGTCCGGAAGTCCGCCAGGGCCTGCGGCACCTTGTCGAAGTAGTCGTTCCAGAAGCCGGGGCGTTGCCAGAGAGCAGGGGCCAGCCTCATATGGCCGTCCTGCAGGACGAGGGTCCAGCTGGGCGGCACCTGTGCGTCGATCGTCTCGAACATCTCCGGATCCCAGAGCGACCCGGGATCGTCGTCTTCATCGTCTTCGTCCAGGACGCGGATCATCCAGTAGTCGGGTCCAGTGATCATCTCCAGGACCGTGCAGACGCTGCCAACCCGGACGCCGGGATACTCCGGGACCGTCTCGCCGGTCTGCTGGTGAACGATCTTGATGCACCTCACTCGCATGGCGGCAGTCTCTCACTACGGAACTGGGCCGACGGTTTTCCCGGATGGGGCATCCACCGATCCCTGTGATCGGCCGCGTGGTGAGGAGCCATGAGTCTGACACGGAAGCTGGATCCGAAGCTCTAGATGGATCGGTCAGTAACGGTCATACAGGCCGCACTTCGGCTCTATGAGGGCGCTACAGGTCGGAGCTGGTTGCCTTGGTTGCTGTACTTCGCTGCTGTGCTTGAGCCGATCGCGAAAAGGGCCACAACAGCGACTGCATCGACGTAGGCGCTCACTGCTTCAGCGACCGGCGGCCACACCACCATGCCGTTTAAGCGGCTTGGGCGACGGGTGGATGGAGGGTGAAGAGCCTGCCGTCACGCAGGAGCGCCCATAGGACATCGACACGTCGGCGGGCGAGGGCGATGACGGCCTGGACGTGCATGCAGCCCTCGGCCCGCTTCTTCAAGTAGTAGTCACGGTTGGGGCCTCTCATGGACGGGATCTCGCTGCAGGTGCTGCTCACGGGCGGGGTGTACGACGCCGGGTACGCATGGGAGATGCCGGCGCGACTGATCCCGTAGGGTCGCGCCCGCTCCCTGAGAAAATCCTGTGCGGCCGTGAACTCTTCGCGGGGCAGCGGGGAACAACGGGTGACACGCTCGACCCCACCCGCTGACGGAGGACCCGTGACCGGACCACCGGCGCTCGACCCCGGCGACGAGCGCGACGGCCATGTCATCGCGCAGTCCCTGAAACATCCGGAGCTGTTCGCCCGGCTCTACGACCGGTACGCACCCGACATCCACCGGTACGCGGCCCGGCGCCTCGGCGACCACGCGGCGGACGACGTCACGGCCGACACGTTCCTGACCGCGTTCCGGGTACGTGCCCGCTACGACGCCTCGCGGGCCAGTGCCCGGCCCTGGCTGTACGGGATCGCCGCGCACCTCATCGGCAAGCAGCGCCGGAAGGAAGTACGCGGTCTGCGGGCGCTGGCCAGGACCGGCCAGGACCCCGTCGCGGCCGGCTGGGTCGAGGACACCGCGGACCTGGTCGCCGACCGCGCCCCGCTCGCGGACGCGCTCGCCGCGCTGTCCGCCGCCGACCGGCATGTGCTGCTGCTCGTGGCCTGGGCCGACCTGACCTACCAGGAGGTCGCCGAGGCGCTCGGCATACCCGTCGGGACCGTGCGGTCCCGACTCAACCGGGCCCGCCGCAAGGTACGGGCCGCGCTGGGTGCCGACCCGGCGTTTCTGGGCGAAGTGGCGGAGGCGGTCCGGCTGTGAACGTGGACGAGATGAAGGACGTACGCGAGTTCCGGGCCGGGGCGCCGAAGCCCGACCGGGCACGGCTCGCCGAGGGGCGGGACCGGCTGAGCAGCGCCGCGGGGCGTGGCCGGGGACGCAGGCTGCGGGCCGACTGGCGGCTCACAGCGGTCGGGGCCGCCGCCGCGCTCACCGCGGTGGCCGTGCTGGCCTCCGGCCTCGGAGGGGGCGGCCACAATGGTGCGGAGCGCACGGTGCCGGCTGCGACGCGGACGGTGCCGGGTTCGGTGAAGGAGGTGCTGGAGCGGGCCGCCTCCACGCTGGAGCGGGCCGATCCGCCGCCCACGCCGCACGCGGGCCAGTGGGTCTACGAGAAGAAGCTCTCGGCCCGTCCCGGAATGTGGCCCAAGAGCGCCGCCGCCCAGCCCGAGCCGGAGCCGGAACCCAAGGAGCGCTGGGTGCGGTACGCGGACCCGCGCTTCGAGAACGGCAAGGAGGGCGACGACCACTCCATGCGCGAACGGCTCCGCTTCCTCGACGAGCTGCCGGACGACCCGGCCGCCGTGCTGAAGAAGGTCCGCGCCTACTACCCGTCCGGGAAGGACGACCCCGAGCCGGGGGAACACGACATGGATGGGTTGCGTGTGCTGTTCGCGTCCCAGCCCGTCCCGCCGCAGGCGCTCGCCAAGCTGTACCGCGCGCTGGCCGCGGTCCCCGGCACCGAGGTCACCGACCATCTCGTACGGGACCTCGCGGGCCGGGACGCCATCGCGGTCGGGCACGACGTGAAGGGGCAGAAGATCCGCCGCGAGATCCTGATCGACCCGCACACATACCAGTACCTCGGTGACCGATGGATCGTCGTCAAGGACTACAAGGATTCGTTCCCGAGCGGCAGCGACACCCCTGAACGGCCCTGGAAGGCGGGCGACCTCATATTCCAGAACGCGCTCCTGGCCACGGGAATCGTCGACCACAAGGGCGACCGCCCCTGATATCCGGCGGGGGCGCCGAAGCTGTTCGCATGTACGACGAGATTGCGCGCGTGCTCGACGGCATCAAGGCTCCACCGTCGGCGGACGCTCCTCCCCTACCAGTCGTCGACAACGGATATCTCGCCACGACACCGCCCACGCCCTCAAAGGTCGCGACACCGACTTCGCCCAAGACCTGACGCTGGGAGGAATCCGGGAGAAGATCGTCCGGCCCTTGGTGACCGGCTCCGGCGAGGCGTTGACCGTGAGCTTGGAGTAGCGCTGCACGTGGAAGGTGCCGAGGTTCGTCCGCTTCGCCGGGTCGCCGTCCTTCTGCGCATGTGATTCCCAGGAAATGAGGCCTGCCACCCGGGCGGGTGTCCGGCGGGTGAACGAACTGTGTGGGATGGCCTCACGCCTTCGGTCGCCTGTTCCCATGCCCTTGGCGGCCCGAGTGCGGCCCGGGCGGATCCGTGGGGGAAGGGGAACGGTTCGGGGCGGGCCGCAGGGGGATTGAGGCTTGCGCGATGCCGGGGAGACAGGAGCGGAGCCCGGCCGAGTCCTTTCGTTCGGGCCCCGCTCCTGCCTCCGGGTGGACGTCGGGCCTCAGGCTGTCGTCGCCGTGTACTTGGAGGGGGTCCGGCGGGAAGTCGAACCCTCCAGACCGACCACCACGCCGGTGTAGAAGCGGTTCACCGCGTCGTCGACGCTGCGGATGAAGCCCGACTCCGCGTTCCCGCGCGTGCTTCCCATGCTCTTGAGGAGGGACAGCCGGAAGCCGGTGATCTGGGACGCGGGCTCCTTGGGCAGCATGTCGGCCGGCTCGGGGCGGAGGCGTTCGAGCGTTCCCCGGGGGCCGGCCGCTTCGCCTTCGACGAGGGTCTCGACGTGCAGGTCCGCCGGAGCCTCTGCCAGGCGCCGGACCAGTCGCTTCGCCCACGACAGGGGGTAGCCCTGCTCGGGTGCCGGGATCTCGATCGAGGTGCGAAGCTTGCCCGTACGGAGGTCCGCGCTGATCGCCAGGACGCCGGGCGTCCCCTCGATGCGCAGCTCCGAGTGCAGGCGCCCCTCGAGGCAGAGCTGATCCGCGAGACGGCCGCGGAGCGCCTTCGGATCGGCTCCGCGTCTGGTGCGCTGGACCGGCAGCACCTTCTGCCCCAGTTCGCCGCCCAGCCGCAGGCAGACCTGGCGGATGAGGCGTTCCCAGCTCTCGACGACCTCCAGCGCCCGCGAGTCGCCCTGGCACAGGGTCTCGTCGTCGATTCCGTTGCGTACCGGTACCCAGGCCGGACCCATGTTCTGGAAGCCGTGGCAGCCGGAGTTCTCGTGCCGCAAGTAGTGCAGCAGCTCCTGAAGGAGCCAGGCGTGCGCCGCGTTGCCGACACCTTCGTGTCTGATCAACAGCTGTGCCTGATGCGCCACTTCAGCCCACGACAGGTGCCACAGGGCCACCTTGTGCTTACGCCGCTTGTCGATCTTGACCTCGACGAGCGGGCTGCCCTCCAGCGCCACGTCGTTCGACAGGGTGATCACGGCCTCGTAGCCGCGGCGCGCGGCGATGTCCATGTACGCCTGGACCTGCTCGGCCTTGAGCGCGCTGCCGTTGGTCTTCGTCTCGATGAGGGCCGTCCACAGCTTGCCGGCCCGCTCGACCCGGATCACTCCGTCCGGGCGACGCGGGGTGTCGCCGTGCGGCAGGGTGACCTCGGTGAAGGTCTCCATGCGGCCGGCCGGTGCTCCGAAGGCGGCGGTGAGTCTCCGGCCGAACTCGGGGACCTGAGCCATCACGGACAGCAGTACCGAGGTCGCACGCGTCTCGCGCTCCCGGTCGCTCTTGAGCGCCGATGCCGGGAAGAGCCGCGCGTCCTTCCACGACTCGTTCTCGGCCAGCGTCTTCTTGGCGGCCTTGGGCAGGACAACCTTCTTCTTGGCCGTACGAGGCCTCGCCGCCGCCTTCCTCGGCTGCCCCTCGTCCTCAGGCTGGCGAGGGGAGGGGACCGCATCGAGAGTCTCCTGCGGCTGGGGTTCGCCCGCCGACGCCCCCGCCGGGGCCGATGGCGACGCCGTTGCCGGCTCTGCCGTCGTCGGGTCCGCCTGATCGTCGCCCTCGGTCTCGTCCAGCGCTTCCCCGGCCGCCGCGTCGTCGTCGATGTCGACCCCGAAGTCCGTTGCCAGACCGGCGAGACCCACGTCGTAACCCTGGCCGACTGCGCGGAACTTCCATTCCTCCGCACGCCGGTACAGCTCGCCGAAGATGATCGCGCTCACCGAGTCGGCGTCGTCGATGGCGAAGTTGAGGAGTTCCTCGCCTCCGCCGTCCGCCAACGCCAGTCTCACGCAGTCGAGTTCTCCGAAACGGGCGCCCTCGTAGCGGCTGGCGGCCAGGACGATCCGGTCGACTTCGGGGGAGACCGCAGTCAGGTCGAAGCTGATCCGGTCCTCGTTGCCGTCCGCCGTCGGTGTCTTGCCCAGAAGCTGCACGCTTCCGTCCGCGGCGACCGGGTTGTTGTAGAAGTAGAAGTCGGCGTCGCTGCGGACCTTGCCGTTCTCGTCCAGCAGGAGGACGGACACATCGGCGTCCCCTTCGCCGGTCGAGCTCCCCCAGCCCAGACTGACGATCACCGAATCGATGTTCTCGCTCAGAGCCGCGAGAGAGACATTCGACCCCTTGACCATGTCGCGCATAAAGCCCCCCAGAACGGTGCAACTTGCTGTGCTCGCACCTGCATCCGGCCGTCTGATGCCCCGGCGCTGCCCGGTGATCGGTGCGCGGGTGACTGTAGTGCCCATGAACCACATCTGCAGGAATCGCGCAGAATCCATGTGGGAATCGTGGACGGGTCCTTAAGGTGACCTCCAGCGGACGGACAGCCGAGGCACAAGCCGGGTTGGCCGGGGTCGGCGTCTCTCTGCGATCGACCTGATAGGGATGAGGCCAGAGGTCCAAGTCCCGCGGCCGGCCAGGGGAGTCAACTTGACGAGAGTGGTCTGTGGCTTGGCTCGGCGGTTGAGATCCAACCAACCTACGCACCTGTCCAGCCGCGTGTCAGACTGCCGTTCATGACTCATAACCGAAAGGGCCATGCCGCGTAGGCGCCCCTCAGGCCTCCGGGCCGACAGCAGGCGCTTTGCCGCGCATATCCGCTACTCGAAGATCAGTCAGCTTTCCGGTTCAGCTCAGGCACAGATCATTCGGTTGGAACGGACGCGACTCCAACCCGGCCTGGTCAAACAGGCTCTCTCTCGATGGACTGCCATCGCGCGGGCACCGAGCAACCAGCTACCTTCACCATTCAGCGACCGGTGCGGAGTCACCGACTGTTGCCCAGAGCCTGCGGACGAGCGAGATCTGCTGGAACTGGCAATCTGCGCCCTCCCCAAGAAGAGCTCCCGGGAGCTCCGCAGCATCGTGCACGCACTCGATCTCAAGATCCTAGAACGCCCCGACACCGGGTCCTACAGAAACCCACCGCATCGTTGGTGGCAGAGCGCCTTCTGACTGAGCCGTGCCCTCACGTGCCCGATCGCACGGGGAGCAAAGGGCGATCACGGTGTACCGACATGCCGACGGCCCCTGACCGAGTTACCTGGTCAGGGGCCGTTCATCTGCGGTGGGTGTGGGATTTGAACCCACGGTGACTCGCGCCATGACGGTTTTCAAGATTGTCCCCTGGGCTCACCGCGGCAGATCGAGGTGCGCGAGCAGGCGCAGCACACCGGCGAGGTGATCGAGATCGTGCCACAGGGCGATGACGTCCTCTGGGGCGCGCCGCACAAGCGACCCGATCTCAGCGACATCGTCGCTGACCTGTCCACAGTCAAGCTGCGCTGTCGGCATTTCGCTCATGTCGAACGCGGCTGCAAGGTCGAGGCTCCAGTAATAGTCCACGGGCAACTCGGAGAGGTCCACCTCATCACCGAACCGGCGTTCAGCCTGGTCCAGGAGTACGGAACAGGCTCGCCGAAGATCGGCCATCCTCAGTACGTGTTCGCTCTGCGTCATACACGCGATGATGCCGGAGCACGTCAGCGGCACTCCGTCGATCGCACACCGACCAACCTGCGTGCTGTACAGCAGTGAAGTACAGCAACCGGCACGACCGCAGTCCCACCGTCAGCGGCTCACGGTGACCGAGTAATCAGCCCAGCAGACCTCAACAACCGTCCCGCCCATAGTTCGCATCGAGAGGGTCAGGGACTTCGCAGACCAGCCAGCGGCAGCCCGTGGCTTGAGGCTGCGCCGACCTCACGTGGCCTCGGATGCCCACGCTTGCGTGATCAAGCCTCCTGCCTGCGGATTTGTCTGGCTGGGAGTTTGATCGTTGCTACTCTCCGGTAGATCGTTGCATCGATATGTCGATGCACCTCGAGTTGGGGGCAAGGTGCACAAGAAGCACAAGGTGGGACGGGCCGCGGCCGTGGCGGTGCTTGTGGCGGTGCCCGGCGGCCTGGTGTTGAAGAGCCAGGCCGCGGCGGCCGAGCGGAGATCGGAACAGAAGTCTCTCGAGCAGGCCGTCGAGGAGGTCTTCCAGCGGAGCGCGGATGCGCCTGATGCGTCCTGGCGGAAGTACGCCCCGCCTCGGGGCAAGGTCTGGAACCAGGCCGACGCCAGAGCCGACGTGACGGAGGTGGAGAAGAAGGGCGCGCAATTCACGGTAGACGTCACTGAGATCACCACTCCTTACCTGTCCGACAAGTACGGCGGTGGGCTGGCGGCGACCCCGCCTTATATGGGCGACCACCGGTTCGTCTTCGAGCGGGACGGGGACGACTGGCGTCTCGTCAAAGACCTGACAGAACAGCTGTTGAAGTAGCGCACCTGCCTGCGTGTCTGTCGGGATGTTCAGCCGCCGCTAGCGGTCCAATACCAAGCTGGCCTAACGCCGTCAGCGTCCCGTCCCTGTGTCACACCGCTGCCGGCCTTCAGAGGGCGGCTTCGCGAGGGGGTGGAGCGTGGGAGCGGCATTTGTTCTCTGGGGCGTAGCGGTGTGGCTTCAGCTCGTGGGCACGGTGGTCGGCGTGCGCGCGCTGGTACTCGGACGAGTTCCCGGCCGACGGCTACAACGCTACGTCGCACAGCCGAGGGTCTGGGGGGCCGGTGTGCTGTTGCTCGTCGCTTGCGTGTTCTCGTCCGTAACTGTCGCGGTCATCGGAGCGGGGCTCATCGCCCTCGGACACGTCAGGACACCGACGTTCGACTACTGATCATCGAGCGGCGATGGACGGCCCCGGGTGTGCCACTCCCGTGCAAGAACGGACGGGGACTCACGGGGAATCGAGGTTCGCCAGGGTACGTACCGCCCCACGCTGCCCAAGGCAGGGATTCCCAGGTCACGCCTGCGATCCCCCAACCTCGCTCCTAAAGCGGGTGTCGCAGGTTCGAATCCTGCCGGGGGCACACTGCTAAGGGCCAGTTCAGAGGCTTGATCCTCTGCAACTGGCCCTTTGCTGTGATCACGGCCGCGCCACACCCGTGCCACAAGGGTCGGCTAGGCCGCGTCTCTCTGATCAGGTCAGGCCCGGGGCGCCCAGCATCGCAGGCTGATCCGAAGGACACCGTCCCAGGCGGACCGAATGCGCGGGCAAGAGCGCCAAGCCGGCCGTTGACAGCCGAGTTTCGTAGGCAAACCGTTGTCGGCGCGTCGTTGCCCGGTGGGCCCGTCACCCGCATCCTGACGGTTCAGCACGATCACGACGAAGAGAATGAGGGTTCCCGCACATGCAGCAGATCCCCGACCTCGGAAAGAACCCGCTCGGCAAGCCGGATCCGTGGGCCAGGGTCCGAGGGCTCGCCTGGTGGCAGTTGGTCCTCTCGATCATGCCGATCCTCCTGCTGTCGGTCGGCGGGGCGATAGGCGGGGCCATCGGGGCGGCGGGCCTCTTCGCGAACCTCGCCCTCGCCCGCAAGCCGTTCGGGACGCCGGTCAAGCTCCTGGCGATGCTGGGCGTGGTACTCGCCTCTTATCTGGGGTACCTCCTCGTCGTGGGTCTCGCCTACAACCTGCTCAAGGGCTGACCCCCTCCGGCCGGGAATCCTGATCTCGGCGGCCTGGGCGACAGGCCCGGGGTAACTCGCCCCGTCCCGTGTCCTTCGGATCAGGGCCCGGGGCGTCCGGCCACACCCAGCAAGTACCGGGGCCCGGAGTCCGCAGGTCAGACGCCAATTTGCTCGTCGACTCGTTCGTTCTCTGGTGCGGCCAACTCGACACCTCGTACGCGCCGTAGCCGGCGAGCCAGGGAAAACAGTGACGCACCTGCGATGCCACACGGCTTGAGGAGACGTCGGCCGCGCCGGAAGGGCACCGTAAACGGGCGTACCCGCGCTTGACGGCAGCCGAGTCGGCATCCTTGGCTGCTCACCACAGGGAGATGCACGGCGACATTGCCGGATTCCATACGAGGTCTATGAGGGGCAGCAGACAGAAGCGCGCCACCGTCAGGGACCAGCCGAGCCGTCGCAGCCATACGTAGCCACGCGAGAGCAGGACCAGGCTGAGCACGACGGAAGCCGTCAACCCGATGCTGAGCCACAGCATTGACGGGACGTCCGCCAAGAACACATAGGCATCATCGCGCCAGGTCCAAAGGCTCCTGGCCACGAGCAAGGTCAGAATCGCCTCCAGGCCGACGAACCAGAACCCACGGGTGGTGAGCCGGAAGATTTCACGCAGCCTTGCTATCGATGACACCATTACCACTCCGGCTTGATTCGGTGGATCCAGGAATTCGACTTCGGTTCGAGCTTTCCCTGGGTGGAGACTCGTCCGCGTACGCGGTGACGGCTGAGAGCGGCATGAACTCGTCGCCGACGGAAAAGGGTGGACCGCATCTCGAAACTGGTGGTTTCGTCCGCGGTGCCGGCGCTCACGTCCGTCACGATGACGTTTGCGGTCTCACTGGTGGCGCGCAGCGCCACCGTGCTGTCATCGGTGGATGGACGCACTTCGCGCCTTCGGTTGGTGCCGTGTATTCCGGCTCCCCTTTGTGTGCCCCGGGGCGATTCCCCGGGTAGAGCGCAAGTTCTATCAGTGATCTTGTAGGAGCTGATGGTCGACTTCCCTGCACTCAGGGCGATTGGTGCTAGTTCAGGCGGAAATGAGAACAGTCCATGCGGGGAATGCGTGGCCAGAAAGTGATCACGGCAGGCCTGCTGGAGTGCGCCTGAAAAGCCTGTCGGCGGGCATGTCGCTGACAGCGGGGCTGCGACGTACTTTGCTGAGGCACCAAGTGCGCCGGCGCAGACGAAGCCCATAGTGTGCCGCCCATGGTGACTGCGACCGTCCGCGAGTGGGACGACGAGGAAGGGTGGGGCGTGCTCGACTCCCCCGAGACCCCCGGCGGCTGCTTCGGCCACTACTCCGACATCCAAATGGCCGGCTTCCACACGCTGTCGCCAGGACAACAGGTGGACCTCACATGGGAAGCCCCTGGCTTCAAGCAGGACGGGTACGACTACCGCGCGGTGGACATCGTGCCTCTGCCCGCCTGACATCCACGCTTGACATCAACGGCGGCGCACGACCACGGTCTCCATCGGTCCTCTACGCCACCACACCCTTTACCGCAGCATGTAATAGCACCCCATCGATCGAACTCCTAAAGGGGTGTCGCAGATTCGAATCCTGCCCCCATGGCACTGGGCAGCTTGGCCATCGGACTGATCATCGTGTGCTGGGCCGCCTGGTACAGGGTTCGACGGGCCAGGCGATCACAGGAGGCGCCGGATCGCCCGACCGGCCCCGTGAGCGCCGACTGGGCCCCAGGCTGTGCCTCCCCGATCATGAGCTGATCCAGGTGATGATGGCTGCGAAGGTGACCGCTGCTTGGAGGGGTGAGCGAGGTGTGGCCAGCCGTCAGATGCTGTGATTGCCGGTTGCGAGTTCGGGTTGTGGGCTTTGCCGCAGGAGGCGGTCGCCGATCGCGTGGACGACGGCGAGGCCGATGACGAGGATGGCGATGCCTGCGAGGATTTCGAAGCTGCGGTGCTCGGCTTCGACGGCGACCTGGCCGGGGGAGGCGAGGGCCAGGACGAGGGCGAAGGTGTAGAGGCCGTACATGAGCCAGTACTTGTCGGCCTGGGTGAGGGCGGCGATGAACGCGGCGGTGGCGATGGCCGAGGTGACCCAGACGGACGGGGCGAGGATCGCCACGGGCAGGGCGGCGGCGGCGCCGGCGGCGGTGCCGATGGTCTTGCCCCGGATCCGGTCGCGTTTTCCTGTGACGATGTACAGCGCGAGGATGATGATCGGCTCCGGCACCCAGTAAGGCTCGGTCCACCCGAGCGCGACCCCGAGTGCGGCCCCGGCACCGAGGGCGGCGCCGAACACGAGCGCCACCACGGCGGCCACCCCGACGGGCAGGCGGTCGCCTTCGACGACGGCGGCGGTGCCGAAGCGGTGGGCGATCACGATGCCGTAGCCCACACCGAGGGCGGCCATGATGCTGGAGATCAGCGCGTCGGTGCCGGACGGCGTCGGTGCCGCGAATGTGGCAGCGAGGGCGAGCGTCAGCAGCGGCGGGAGCCAGCCGAAGCCGATCCCGGCCCCCACGACGACGCCGATCACCGCGAGGAGCGCCACCCACCACCAGTCGTAGGCGGTGAACGAGCCCAGGCCGACCGCGACCCCCGCCGCGGGGGCGAGGTACAGCATGCGACGGGTTCCGCCGAGCTTCGCCCCGACGACGCCGAGGAGCAGTCCGAGGAACACGGCCCGGGCACCCAGTTGCCCGGCAACGATCCCGGCCACCGCGACCGGCAGCACGATCGCCACCACGACAGCGCCGAGAATGTGCAGCCACCTGCGGGCGCCCGACTGCTTGGCCGGGCCCGCCGCCGCGTCCGGCTTACCGCCGTTCGGAACGTCCCCGTGCTCAGCCTCGCCCACCGCACGACCCTTCTCGCGTCCGGGGCCGGGGCCGGTTCACTCGCCTGCCCGGCTCAGCGGTCACCCTACGCAACCGGGCATCCCAGGCTGGCGAACGCCACTGATGCATCCGGGTGCTGGCGGGTCGCGCGCGGCGCGGTCGCAGGTCGGCCGCATCCGCATACGCGATCTTCCAAAACTGGTTGCTGTACAGCAGCGAAGTACAGCAACCGGCATGACGGCAGCCGACCGGCACCAGCGCTTGGCGACCGGTTCACCAGCCCCGCAGACCTAAACGACCGTCGCGCCCATAGTTCGGGACGAAGAGGTCGTGGGTTCAAATGCCGCCCCCGACAAGGGGTGCCCAAAGCTGGGTCCTGGCCGGGGCGCTCAAGTTCCGAGCTCGAGAGGTGCCGTCCTCAAGTGCAGGCGCCGTGGGAGGTTGAGGTGGCAGGTCAGCGAAGTGCGTTGACCGCATAGAGGGTGCCGAGTCCGGCCGCCAGTGTGCCAAGGAGTAGGCGGAGCAGGTTCTCGGGTAGGCGCGGCTGGATGCGGGCTCCGAGGTAGCCGCCGATGAGACCGCCCAGGCCGCAGGTCAGGCCGAGGAACCAGTCGGGGGCGATGCTGCCGCTGCGGGTCAGCGACAGCAGGGCGAAGGTGGAGGCGCCGACCAGCGAAGTCGCGAAGGTGGAGGCGAGCGCGGCGGGGGCGACTTGGGAGACGGGGACGCCGCGGCCGACGAGGACGGGGCCGAGGATCGAGCCGCCACCGATGCCGTAGATGCCGCCCACAACCCCGACCGCAAGGGCCAGGCCGGTGACTGTCCTTGGGGCAGGCTCAGGACGTCGGGTCTCCGTGGGCTCAGGATGCAGGGTCCGGAAGATGAGCCAGGTGCCAAGGGGCAGCATCAGAGCGGCGACCAGGAGGCGGAAGACACTCGGACCCGGAAGCGCGAATACGCGGATGACCGCTCCGAGGACAACGCCGGGCAGGGTGCCCAGCAGCAGCCGGCGCACGAGCGGTCCCCGCAGGGCGCCGTCGCGTCGGTAGCGGAGCAGGGCGCCGGGCCCCGCCACCACGTTGTAGAGCAGATTCGTGGGCGTGACGGACGGGTTCGGCACGGCGAACACGCTGAGCTGCACCGGCAGCAGGAACACCGCCCCGGACACTCCAACCGGCGCAGTCACCACAGCGATCAGCATCCCGACCGCGAGCCCGACCGTGCCCAGCTCCCACTCCACCTGATGGCCCGCCTCGCCTAGCCGTCCCCACTCGCTCCGATGCGACAGACTAGATCGCCCCGGTACACCAGGAACGGCGCCAGGACCGCGCCCCGATCAGTGGTTACGCGGGGCGTACATGATCACGGCCATTCCGGCGAGGCAGACCAAGGCGCCGATGACGTCCCAGCGGTCGGGGCGGTATCCGTCGGCGATCATGCCCCAGTCGATCGATCCGGCGACGAACATCCCACCGTAGGCGACCAGGATGCGGCCGAAGTTGTCATCGCTCTGCCAGGTGGCCACGACCTCAGGGCCGAGAGCGATGACGCCCGCGCCGACCCAGATCCAGCCCTTGTGCTCGCGGATGCCCTGCCACACCAGCCAGGCCCCACGACCAAGCGCTCTGCCTGCACGCGATGCGGCCCGTCAGGCGGACAGTGCGCGGGTCAGGGCCCGCGCCGCGGCGCAGACCCGTGCGCCGACGCGGTCCATGTCCAGACGGCGGGTGCCGCCGGTGACCGAGAGGGCGGCGATCGGACGCGGCCCCGCGGGGCCCTGTTCGTAGACGGGGGCCGCGACGGCCGAGACCCCGATCTCGGCCTCCTCCAGGTTGACGCCGTAGCCACGGGCCCGGGTCGCGGCGAGGTCCCGGGCGAGCTGACCCGGCAGCACGAGGGTGCGCGGGGTCAGCCGGGGCAGGGTCCGGTGCGGTGGCCGGGGGCCGTGGGCGAGGAAGATCTTGCCGGTGGCCGTGCAGTGCGCGGGCAGCCGGCCGCCGGTTCGCGAGACGATCGGGGTGGCGCGGCGGCCGGTGATCTTCTCCAGGAAGAGGGTGTCGGGCCCGTCGGGCACGGCGAGGTGCACGTTCTCGTGGGTCTCCTCGTGCAGATCGCCGAGGTAGGGCAGGGCGGCATCACGCAACTCCCGTGCGGTCGGCGCCGATTGCCCGAGCACGAAGAGGGCGAGCCCGATGCGGTAGCGGCCCTCGGAGGTGCGCTCGACGAGTTCCAGCCGGACCAGCTCGCCGAGCAGCCGGTGCGCGCTCGGCTTGGGCAGCCCGGTGCGCAGCGCCAGTTCGGCAAGGCTCAGCGCCTCCTCGGACTCCCCGCAGGCACGCAGCAGCGCCGCACCACGCGCGAGCACCGACTTCGGGACCGCTCCGTCCGTCATGGACCGATGGTCGGGCGCCCCGGGCCGGATGACAAGGTGCGGGTCGCCTCGAGCCGCCGACCGTCACCGAAGCGGTACGCCGATCGGCGGCGAACCAACAACTGACCATGTCCAGCAGGTGAGTTCACGCCGCGATCCGTGATCGGAGCAGAACGTCCCGGTCGGCCACCCCCCAGCGGCGCGTCCCCGTCTCCACCCGGGCGGCGCGTCCCCTTCACTCATCGCGCGGCGCGTCCCCGTCGGCCACCCCAGAGGCGCGTCCCGGTCGCTCATCTCGCGGCGCGCCCTCGACGGCCACCCCGGCGGTGCGGGCCGGTGGGTTACCGGAGCGGCACGTCGAGCAGCATCGGGCGCGTCAGCTCCCCCGTTCCCGCGACGATCTCCCGCACATGGTCGGCGCTTTCGGCCCGTACGGCGTCGATCCCGAAGAACCCGGCCGCCTGGGTGAAGTCGAGGGCGCCGAGCTCCGTCCCGGGGCAGGGGCCCTGTCCGCCCATCGCCTCATAGGTGTCCTGAAGGGTGCGGTAGGCGCCGTTGCTCATGACCACGAACAGCACCGGTACGGCGGATCGTGCGGCGCTCCACAGTCCCTGCAGGCCGAACAGGGCGCAGCCGTCCCCGAGGACGGCGACCACGGGCCGCCCCGGCTCGGCGAGTGCCCGGCCGACGGCGGCCCCGATCCCCCAGCCGAGCCCCCCGCCGACGGTGTGGGTGTAGCTGCCGGGACGGTCCAGACGTACCAGCCGGCGCAGCAACAGGCCGACGGTGATGGCCTCTTCGACGACCGCGGCACCGGGTGGCAGCCCGTCCGCCACGGCGTGGGCGGCGGCCCAGGGCGCGAGCGGCGCCGGGGAGTACGCGGCGCGGGCGGCGGCCTCCGTGCGGTCCCGTTCGGCCGTGTGCCGCTCACCGGCGCGCAGCACTCCGGCCTTGGCCCTGTGCGCGGGCACGCGGTCGCGCAGCTGGTCGGCGAGGCGGTCGAGGGAGGGGGCGAGGGCGCCGACCAGCCCGAGGTCGGCGGTGAAGTTGCGGCCGATCTCGTCCGGGTCCGAGTCGAGCTGGACGACGGTGATGCCGGGCGGCAGCGCGGGGCCCGGGGTGTAGTGGTGCGGGGTGAACGCGTGCGCCCCGGCGATCAGGACGGTGTCGTACGGCGTGAGAGCCTCGCGAATGGCTTCGTGGCGCGGGGGCAGCATGCCCGCGTACAGCGGGTGGGTGGTCGGGAAGTCGAGGCAGTCGGCCATCGGCTGGTGGTGGACGGGGGCGCCGCAGGTCTCGGCGACGCGCACGAGGGCCCGTACCGCGTCGTCGCGGCCCACGCCGTCGCCGGCCACGATGGCAGGACGGGCGGCCCGGCCGAGCAGCACCGCGGCGCGGTCGAGGCCGGCGGCCGGACCCGCACGGGGTGTCGGTGTGCGGGGCGGGACCTCGACCTCGGTGTCCTCGGCGAGCAGATCCATCGGCACGGACAGGAACACCGGCCCGGCGGGCGGCCGTACCGCGAGAGCGAAGGCCCGGCGCACGGCGAGCGGGAGGTCACGGGCGTGCTGGACGTCGACGGCCGCCTTGACGGCGGGGCGGGCCAGAGCGACGAGATCGCCCGACAGCATCGGGTCCTGCTGGAGATGGCGGCGGTCCTGCTGGCCCGCCATCACCACCAACGGGGTGCGGGAGCGGCGGGCGTTGAGCAGACCGATGAGCCCGTTGGCGAGCCCGGCGGCGATGTGCAGGCTGACGAAGGCGGGGCGCCGGGTCGCGCGGGCGTATCCGTCGGCCATGGAGACGACGGCGCCCTCGTGGATGCCGAGCACGTACGCGGGGGCGTCGGCGGTCTCCGCGAGGGCGGCCAGGAAGGGGAGTTCGGTGGTGCCGGGGTTGCCGAAGACGCGGTCCACGCCCTCGCCGCGCAGGATGTCCAGCAGAGCGAGGGCGGGACGGCGACCCATGAGGGCTCCTCGGCGGGGGGACGGGTACCGGTTCGCCGGTCAGCGTCCGGTGCCCGCCCCCGTGGAGCAAGTCCCCCATACCACTCAGCGACACGTCACCCCCGTGCGTGGGCCCGGGCGTGACGCGCCCCGGTCAGGACGCGTCGGTGAACCGCTCGCCCTTCTCCGCCTTCTCGACGAGCAGCGCCGGCGGGAGGAAGCGGTCCCCGTAGCGCTCGGCGAGTTCCCGCGCGCGGGCCACGAACGCGGCCGGTCCGGTGCCGGTCGTGCCCTCGTAGCCGTTGATGTACTGCAGGACACCGCCGGTCCAGCCGGGGAAGCCGATCCCGAAGATGGAGCCGATGTTGGCGTCGGCGACGGAGGTCAGGACGCCTTCCTCCAGGAGCCGGACGGTGTCCAGCGCCTCGGAGAAGAGCATGCGCTCCTTCATGTCCTCGAACGGGATCTCGTGCCCCGCCGTACCGAAGTGCTCGCGCAGCCCCGGCCACAGCTTGCCGCGCCTGCCGTCCTCGCCGTACTCGTAGAAGCCCGCGCCGCCGCTGCGACCGGGGCGCCCGAACTCGTCGACCATGCGGTCGATGACGGCCTCGGCGGGGTGGGTCTCCCAGGTGCCGCCCGCCTCCTCGACGGCCTGCTTGGACTCCTTGCGGATCTTGCGCGGCAGGGTGAGCGTGAGCTCGTCCATGAGGGAGAGGACCTTGGCCGGGTAGCCGGCCTGGGCGGCGGCCTGCTCGACGGATGCGGGCTCGATGCCCTCGCCGACCATCGCGACGCCTTCGTTGATGAAGTGGCCGATGACGCGGGAGGTGAAGAAGCCGCGCGAGTCGTTGACGACGATCGGGGTCTTCTTGATCTGCCGCACGAGGTCGAAGGCGCGGGCGAGCGCCTCGTCGCCGGTGCGCTCGCCCTTGATGATCTCGACGAGCGGCATCTTGTCGACGGGCGAGAAGAAGTGCAGCCCGATGAAGTCGTCCTGCCGTTCGACGCCCTCGGCGAGCGCGGTGATGGGCAGGGTCGAGGTGTTGGAGCAGAGCAGGGCGTCGGGCTCGACGATGTTCTGGATCTCCTGGAACACCTTGTGCTTGAGCGCGGTGTCCTCGAAGACGGCCTCGATGACGGCGTCGCAGCCCGCGAGGTCGTTCGGGTCGGCGGTGGGCGTGATGCGGGCGAGCAACTCGTCGGCCTTCTCCTGGGTCGTACGTCCCCGGGAGACCGCCTTGGCGCAGAGCTTCTCGGAGTACGCCTTGCCCTTGGCCGCGGCCTCCGCGGTCACGTCCTTCAGGACGACGTCGATGCCCGCGCGGGCGCAGGAGTAGGCGATGCCCGCGCCCATCATCCCGGCGCCGAGAACCGCGGCCCTGCGGACCGGGCGCGGCTCGATGCCCTTGGGGCGGTTGGCGCCGGAGTTCACGGCCTGGAGGTCGAAGAAGAACGCCTGGATCATGTTCTTCGAGGTCTGGCCCGCGGCCAGCTCGACGAAGTAGCGGGCCTCGATGACCTGGGCCGTCTCGAAGTCGACCTGCGAGCCCTCGACGGCGGCCGCGAGGATGTTGCGCGGGGCCGGGTAGGGCGCGCCGTTGGTCTGCTTGCGCAGGTTGGCCGGGAAGGCGGGCAGGTTGGCCGCGAACTTCGGGTTGGCCGGGGTGCCGCCCGGGATGCGGTAGCCCGGCTTGTCCCAGGGCTGCTGGGACTCGGGGTTGGCGTCGATGAACGCGCGGGCCTTGGCGAGCAGTTCCTCGGGGGTGGCGGCCACCTCGTGGACGAGGCCGTTCTCCTGGGCGCGCGTCGCGTTGTACTGCGTGCCCTGGAGGAGGACCTTCAGCAGGGCGTCGGCGATGCCCAGCAGCCGTACGGTGCGGACGACTCCGCCGCCTCCGGGGAGCAGACCGAGCGTGACCTCGGGGCAGCCGATCTTGGTGCCGGAGGTGTCGAGGGCGACCCGGTGGTGGCAGGCGAGGGCGAGCTCGAAGCCGCCGCCCAGGGCCGCGCCGTTGATCGCGGCGACGACCGGCTTGCCCAGGGTCTCGATGCGGCGCAGGTTGCGCTTGATGGCGAGGCCGCCGTCGAAGAGGTCTTGGGCGGTCTCGGGGGTGACCCGGATGAGGTCGCGCAGGTCGCCGCCCGCGAAGAAGGTCTTCTTGGCGGAGGTGAAGATGACGCCCCGGACCGAGTCCTTCTCGGCTTCCAGGCGGTCGGTGATCGCGGCGAGGGAGGCGCGGAACGCCTGGTTCATGGTGTTCGCGGACTGGTTGGGGTCGTCGAGGACGAGGGTGACGACGCCGGTCTCGTCCTGTTCCCAGCGGATGGTGGTGGGCTCAGTGCTCATCAGGGGATGCTCCGTAGATCCTTGATCCGTTGGGAAGGTCAGACGCGCTCGACGATCGTGGCGATGCCCATGCCGCCGCCCACGCAGAGGGTGGCGAGGCCGTACCGCTTGTCCTGGCGCTCCAGTTCGTCGACGAGGGTGCCGAGGATCATCGCGCCGGTGGCGCCGAGGGGGTGGCCGAGCGCGATGGCGCCGCCGTTGACGTTGACCTTGTCCAGCGACAGGCCCATGTCCTTCACGAAGCGCAGCACGACGGCCGCGAAGGCCTCGTTGATCTCGACGAGGTCGATGTCGTCGATGGTCAGGCCGGCCTTGGCGAGCGCCTTGCGCGTCGCGGGCGCGGGCCCGGTGAGCATGATGGTGGGCTCGGAGCCGGAGACGGCGGCGGAGACGATCCGCGCGCGCGGGGTGAGGCCGTAGCGCTCGCCGACCTCGCGGGAGCCGATGGCGACGAGCGAGGCGCCGTCGACGATGCCCGAGGAGTTGCCCGCGTGGTGCACGTGGTCGATCTGCTCGACCCAGTGGTACTTCTGCAGCGCCACGGCGTCGAAACCGCCCAGCTCGCCGATGTCGGCGAACGACGGCTTCAGCCTGGCGAGCGAGTCGGCGGTCGTACCCGGACGCAGGAACTCGTCGTGGTCGAGGACCGTGAGACCGCTGCGGTCCTTGACGGGGACGACGGACTTCTCGAAGCGGCCGTCCTTCACGGCCGCGGCGGCACGCTCCTGGGAGAGGGCCGCGTACTCGTCGACGTCACGGCGGGAGAAGCCCTCGATGGTGGCGATGAGGTCGGCGCCGATGCCCTGCGGCACGAAGTTGGTGGCGAGGTTGGTCATCGGGTCGGCGAACCACGCGCCGCCGTCCGAGGCCATCGGCACCCGCGACATCGACTCGACGCCGCCCGCGAGCACCAGGTCCTCCCAGCCCGAACGGATCTTCATCGCGGCCAGGTTGACGGCTTCCAGGCCCGAGGCACAGAAGCGGTTCTCCTGGACGCCGGCCACCGTGTCGGGCAGTCCGGCGGCGATCGCGGAGATACGGGCGATGTCGGAGCCCTGGTCGCCGACCGGGCCCACGACACCGAGGACGATGTCGTCGATGGCGGCCGGGTCGAGGCCCGGGAAGCGCCGCTGCACCTCGTGGATGAGCCCGACGACCAGGTCGATGGGCTTGGTGCCGTGCAGGGCGCCGTTCTGCTTGCCGCGACCGCGCGGGGTGCGGATCGCGTCGTACACGTACGCTTCGGTGCTCACTGGTAAGCCTTTCGGGGAGGGTTAGCCGAGCAGCGAACGGCCGATGATCTCCTTCATGATCTCGGTCGTCCCGCCGTAGATGGTCTGGATGCGTCCGTCGGTGAAGGCCCGGGCGACCCGGTACTCCGTCATGTAGCCGTAGCCGCCGTGCAGTTGGAGGCAGCGGTCCGCCACCCGCTTCTGCAGTTCGGTGGCCCACCACTTGGCCATCGAGGCGTGCACCGCGTCGAGTTGGCCGTCGGAGTGGTCGACGATGCAGCGGTCGAGGAAGGTGCGGGTGACGGCGCACTCGGTGGCCATCTCGGCTATCTCGAAGCGGATGTGCTGGAGTTTCGCGAGCGGCCGCCCGAACGCCTCGCGCTCCTTCACGTACTGGGTGGTGATCTCCAGCAGGTGTTCGGCGGCGGCGATCCCGGCGACGGCGATGCCCATGCGCTCCTGCGCGAGGTTCGTCATGAGGTGCACGAACGCGCCGTTCAGCTCGCCGAGCAGGTTCTCCTTGGGCACGCGCACGTCGTTGAAGAACAACTCGGCGGTGTCCTGCGACTTCTGGCCGATCTTGTCGAGGTTGCGGCCGCGCTCGAAGCCTTCCGTGCCCCGCTCGACGACGAGCAGCGACAGCCCGCGCGCACCGCCTTCGGGGGTGGTCTTCGCGACCACGATCACCAGGTCGGCGAGGATGCCGTTGGAGATGAAGGTCTTGGAGCCGTTGAGCAGGAAGTGGTCGCCCTTGTCCTCGGCGTGCGTCGTGATGCCCTGGAGGTCGGATCCGGCGCCGGGTTCGGTCATGGCGATCGCGGTGATGATCGAGCCGTCGCAGAAGCCGGGCAGCCACCGTCGCTTCTGCTCCTCGGTGGCGAGGTCCGTCAGATACGGCCCGATGATGTCGTTGTGCAGCCCGAGGGCGAGACCGGCCGCTCCCGCGCGCGTGAACTCCTCGGCGAGTACGGCGCTGTAGCGGAAGTCCGCGTTCCCGCCGCCTCCGTACTCCTCGGGCACGGCGAGTCCGAGCAGGCCCTGCTTCCCGGCCGCCCGCCAGGCGTCGCGGGAGACGATGCCGTCCTTCTCCCACTGCTCGTAGTGGGGCAGCACCTCCTTGGCGAGGAAGGTGCGCACGGTCTCGCGGAACGCGTCGTGCTCGGCGGTGAAGATCTGCCGCTTCATGCGGGAAACGCCTTCCTGGAGTTCAGACGGGGGGACACCGGCTAGAGCCAGCCCTTGACGGTTTCGACGAGCCGGGCCGGTTCCGGGCCGACGGGCGTCACGTTCAGCATCGTCACCCCGGCCTCCCGGAAGGCGGCGACGCGCTCGCGGACGTAACTCTCGGGGCCGCACAGCGACATGAGCTCGCAGAACTCGTCCGGCACGGCCGCCTCGGCCTCGGCCTTGCGGCCGGACAGGTAGAGCTCCTGGATGAGGCGGGCTTCCTTCTCGTAGCCGTACGCCACCGCGAGGTCGTTGTAGAAGTTCTTGCCCGGGGCGCCCATGCCGCCGACGTAGAGGGCGATCCTGGGGCGTGCGAGGTCGCGTACGGCCGCCGCGTCCTCACCGATCGCGAGCAGTCCGCCCGCGACGGTCTTGAGCGGTCCGAGGGCCGGGTCCCGGCGGGCGGCGCCCTCGGCCAGTGCCGCGCCCCACACCTGGTGGGCCTTCTCGGGGATGAACAGCGTGGGGAGCCAGCCGTCCGCGACCTCGGCGGTCATCCGCACGTTGGCGGGCCCCAACGAGGCGACGTACAGCGGGACTTCGGGACGTACGGGCTTGGTGAGGATCTTCAGGGGCTTGCCGAGGCCGCCGGGGCGGGGCATGTCGGTGATGCCGTGGTGGTCGATGACCTCGCGGCGCAGGATGCGGCGGGTGAGCTCGATGGTCTCGCGGGTCCGGCCGAGCGGCCTGTCGTACGCCTTCCCGTGCCAGCCCTCGACGACCTGCGGGCCGGAGGCGCCGAGCCCGATGATGGCGCGGCCCCCGGAGATCGCGTCGAGCCCGGCGGCGGTCTGCGCGATGAGCGCCGGGGTGCGCGAGTAGACGTTCAGGATCGCGGCGCCGATCTTCACGCGCTCGGTGCGGGCGGCCAGGTAGCCCATGATCGTGGGCGAGTCGAAGCCGTAGGCCTCGGCGACCCAGACGGCGTCCAGGCCGGCGGACTCCAGGTCCGCGACCTCGTCGGCGGCCTTTCGCGCGTCGCCCGCGTAGTCGAGCGGGAGGGAGAGCTCCATCAGTCGCCGTCCTTCGTCAGTCGGGGAACGTCCCAGTCACGGGCCACTTCCGCGGTGTCGGCGCCCGGCAGGGCGGGGCCGCCGCGGACCGAGGTGGGGGTGGTCGAGAAGCGCGGCGCGGGGGCCGGCTGGGTGATGCCGCCGTGGTCGACGAAGGTGCCGCGGGCGGCGAGGTGCGGGTGGCCGGGCGCCTCGCGCAGCGACAGGACCGGCGCCACGCAGGCGTCGGAGCCCTCGAAGACGGCGGTCCACTCGTCCCTCGTACGGGTCCGGAAGCGGGCGGCGACCGTCTCGCGCAGTTCCTCCCAGCGGGCCATGTCCTTGCGGGCGGGGCCGAGTTCCGGGATGCCGAGCAGGTCGACGAACTCGTCGTAGAACCGCTGCTCCAGCGGGCCCACCGCCATGTGCCGGCCGTCGGCCGTCTCGTAGGTCCCGTAGTAGGGGCAGCCGCCGTCGAGGAGGTTGGCGTGGCGCCGGTCCTGCCAGCCGCCCGCGGCCATCATGCCGTGGATCATCGCGGAGAGGTGCGCGGTGCCGTCGACGATGGCCGCGTCCACGACCTGCCCGGCGCCGGTCGCGCGCGCGTGGTGGAGCGCGGCGAGGACGCCGACGACGAGATAGAGCGAGCCGCCCGCGTAGTCGCCGAGGAGGTTCGCGGGGACCGCGGGCGGCTGGTCCGGCTTGCCGATCATGCCGAGGGTGCCGGTGAGCGCGATGTAGGCGATGTCGTGCCCGGCGCGGTGGGCGAGCGGACCTTCCTGGCCCCACCCGGTCATCCGGCCGTAGACGAGCCTCGGGTTGCGGGCGTGACACGCGTCCGGGCCCACACCGAGGCGCTCGGCGACTCCGGGGCGGTAACCCTCGATCAGGATGTCGGCTCGTTCGGCGAGGTCGAGGACGCGGGCAGCGCCGTCCTCGGCCTTGAGGTCGATGATCACGGACCGCTTGTTGCGGTTGGTGACGTCGTGGGCCGGATCGACCCCGAGCCCGGGGCCGCCGGGCCGGTCCACCCGGACGACATCCGCTCCGAGGTCGGCGAGCAGCATGGCGGCGAACGGGCCGGGGCCGATGCCCGCCAGCTCGATCACGCGCACCCCGGTGAGGGGGCCGTTCCCCGGCGTTCCTGCCTCTGCCATCAAGCCCCCAGGACTGTGACACTACTGATGTGACATCAGCGATGTTAAGAACGTGTTCCACTCCGGGCAAGCCCCTGACGAGCAAGCGCTTAGTTTAATTTCCGGTGCCGGACCATGACCAAACCGGTCCGTACCAGGCCAGGGGACCGGAACCGGACCGTGGAGACGGATTGCCCGCCTGCCGCGCCCGACCCGGGCGAAGCGGGTCGGCGGCCGACCGGGCGCACCCCGAGCGGACCCGCGGGATCAGCGCTGGTCCAGCTCCGCGATCAGCTTCTTGGGGGCTATGACCCGGTAGCTCTCCTCGACCCAGTCGCACAGCAGCTCCGCCGCGGGAGCCCCTTGCTCCTCCAGGGGTACGCGCACCCAGCCGGCCTTGCCCAGGCCGTATCCGGCGGGCTCGGCACCGGGTGCGGTGAGCGCGTGGGCGTGCGCCGCCTCGTCCTTGAGCTTCACCGTGAGGCCCATCGGGTAGCTGCCGTCGTCGGTGCCGAGGAAGACGAAGACCTTCTTGTTGACCTTCGCGACGGTCTCCCCCCAGGGGAACTCCTCCGCGGCGCCGGGCAGGCCGAGCGCGAACTCGCGCACCTTCTGCCACTTTTTCAGGGCGTTTTTCGACACGGCCACGGCTACCTCCGGCCTGTTCCGGCGACCTCGTCGTCCGACTGCTCGTACCTCACGCTAGCCTCAGCCACCGACAACGGCGCTTCGCGCCCGACGTGGCGAGCACCGCACGATCGAGCGCAGCCCACAGTGCGGAGGGTGTCATGAGCAGGCTGAACGGGACGGACCGCCCGTACGACATCGTGCTCTTCGGAGCCACGGGGTTCGTCGGGGAGCTCACCGCGGAGTACCTCGCCGCGCACGCGCCCGAAGGGCTGCGGTGGGCGATCGCAGGGCGCAGCACGGAGAAGCTGGAACGGCTGCGGGAGCGGCTCGGCGGCGCCCCCGGTGTGCTGCGGGCGGACGTGACCGACCCGGACTCGGTACGCGAGCTCGCCGGGCAGGCGCGCGTGGTGGCCACCACGGTGGGGCCGTACATCACCTACGGCGAGGATCTGGTGGCCGCCTGCGCGGATGCCGGGACCGACTACGTGGACCTCACCGGCGAGCCCGAGTTCGTGGACCTGATGTACGTCCGGCACGACGCCCGCGCGCGGGAGACGGGCGCGCGGCTCGTGCACGCCTGCGGCTTCGACTCGATTCCGCACGACCTGGGCGCCTACTTCACCGTGCGGCAGCTCCCTGAGGGCGTGCCGCTGAAGGTGGACGGGTTCGTGCGCTCCCAGGCGATGTTCTCGGGCGGCACCTTCGCCTCCGCGCTGAACCAGTTCGCGCGCGGCCGGCACCTGCTCGCCGCGGCGCGGGAGCGCAGGCACCACGAGCCGCGCCTGATGGGGCGCCGTGTCGAGGCCCCGCTGGGCGCGCCTCGGTTCGCCAAGGAGGTCGGGGCGTGGGCCCTGCCGCTGCCCACGATCGACGCCCAGGTGGTGCAGCGCTCAGCGCGCGCCCTGGAGCGCTACGGGCCGGACTTCCGCTACCGCCACTACGCGGCCGTCGAACGGCTGCCCATCGCCCTCGGCGGGGTCGCCGGGGTGAGCGCGATCTTCGCGGCCGCCCAGCTGCCGCCCGCGCGCCGCTGGTTGTCCGGCCGGATCAAGCCGGGCGAGGGCCCGAGCGCCGAACTGCGGGCGAAGAGCTGGTTCTCGGTGCGCTTCGTGGGCGAGGGCGGCGGTCGGCGCGTGTACACCGAGGTCGCGGGCGGCGACCCCGGCTACGGCGAGACCGCCAAGATGCTCGCGGAGTCCGCGCTGTCCCTCGCTCTCGACGAGCTGCCGAAGACGTCGGGGCAGGTCACAACGGCGGTGGCGATGGGCGACGCGCTGATGGAACGGCTCGTCGCGGCCGGGATCACCTTCCGGGTGGCGGCGGTCCGGTAGGGGCGGGGCCAGAGCCGGGGCCCGGCCCGGGGATCCTGAGGGGTCCGGCAAGGGGGCTCCGGCGGCGTACGGTAAGGGGATCCGGCGGGGTACGACGCGTTCGTGAGGGTCTCGCGGGCCTCACGACGCCCAGCCGATCACCGTGTAGACCATCCCGCCGATCCAGGCGAGTCCGGCCGACATGGCGAGGACCAGTGCGGCCACAACGGCGCGCTCGACGGGCCGGTTGGGGTGGGCGGCGGGCTTCGGGGCACGGTGCGTCGTCATGTGGATCAGCTTGCCGATCATGACGGCTTCACACATCCGCACGCGTACTCAGAACATGTACTCAGACCGACCCGGCCGACGTGTGGAAGACATCGACGGCCGGCGGGTGAGGGACGCCGGGCGGGCCAACGGTCCGTAGACGCCAGGCCGTTGCCGCCAGGCCGATGCCGTCAGGCCGTTGCCTCCTGGAGGGCCCGCCTGCACAGGGAGTCGGCGTGCCGGGTGGATTCCGGCAGGCGGTACTTCGGGGCGAGGGCGAGCGTGTGCGCGCAGGCGTTGTCGAGGTCCACGCGATGGCCGACGGACACGAACACGGGCTTGATCCCGTCCTGGGTACGCAGCGCGCGCCCCACCTCGTCGGTGCCGGCGAGCAGCGGTGAGACGCTGCCGCGCCGGACGCCCGGCTCCTCGTAGGTGAAGGTGAAGGGGTTCTTGGCGACCCCGATCGTGGGGAGCCCGGTGAGGACGCCGAGGTGACTGGCGAGGCCGAAGCGGCGCGGGTGGGCGAGGCCGTACCCGTCGCACACGACCAGGCCGGGCGGGCAGGGCAGGGCGTCCAGCGCGGCCAGGACGGTCGGGATCTCGCGGAAGGCGAGCAGTCCGGGGACGTACGGGAAGGAGACCCGGCCGACGGCGGTGGCCTCCGCCACGACGTCGAGGCTCGCCGCGTCGAGGACGACGGCCGCCGCGACCACCACGTCCCGCTCGTCGTCGTAGGCGACGTCGACGCCGGTCACCCGGCCGGTGCCGGGCGGCGGGCCCGGCTCGTCGAGCACCACCCGCCCGCGCAACTCGTCCTGCACGGCGCGGGCTTGTTCCTCGGTGGCGGGCCAGCCCGCGGGAATCCTCACGGTGGTCATGATGGGAACGAGCCTAATGGGCACAGGACCGGGCGGTGGGCCAGGGTTCTGCAGCTGCTGCCGCTGGGCGCCCGGCACGGTCGGCACGCGGCTGAGCACGGGTCCTGGCAGCGGGACTCGCTCCCGCCGACTACTCGGGATCGGTAGGCTCGCGATCATGTTCGTACTGGAGCTGAGCTACACCGCGCCGATCGAAGCCGTCGACGCCGTCCTGGAGGCCCATGTCGCCTGGCTCGAGGAGCAGTACGCGGCCGGATTCTTCCTCGCCTCGGGGCCCAAGAACCCCCGCGACGGCGGTGTGATCCTGGCCGTCGCGGACGACCGGGCACGGATCGAGGAGATCGCCGCGGGCGATCCGTTCGTCACGGCGGGCGTGTGCGCCTATCGCGTCACCGAGTTCGTCGCGACGAAGACCGCGCCCGGCCTCGAGCGGTACCGCGAGCCGCTCGGCTGAACCTCCCGCTCACGCGCGGTCGAACTCCCGCGGAAGCTGACCCTGTTCATATAGTTCATGCAGTTCATGTCCGAGCGGGCCTGCCTCAGTGCGTCCCCGCGGCCTGACCCGCGACCGAACCGCCGTACGAGTCAAGGCGGTTGGCCCTGCCGGGCGATTCCTATACTGACCGAATGATCACTGTTCCGCTCAGCGCGCTCGAAGTGGCCATGGTCCAGAACGGCTCCGAAGCCGCCGACACGTTACGCGACACCACCGCGTTCGCCCGGCGCCTCGACGACCTCGGATACCAGCGTCTCTGGTACGCCGAGCACCACCATTCGCCGGCCATCGGAGCGTTCCCGCCCGTCGTGCTGACCGCGCACGCGGCCGCGTCGACGTCCTCCATCCGGGTCGGCTCCGGAGGTGTTCTCGCTCCGAACCACGCCCCGATCATGCTGGCCGAGCAGTTCGGCACGCTGTCCGCCCTGCACGGTGGCCGGATCGACCTGGGCATCGGCCGGGGCCCGGGTACCTTCGACGAGTCCACTGCGCGGGCCCTGCGCCGCGGCGCAGGGCCGACCACCGACGACGAGTACCGCGGCGATGTCTCGTCGACGCTGCGCCACTTGGTGGAAGAGGTCGCGCTCGACCCGCTCCCGGAACCGTGGCTGCTGGCTTCGAGCACGGCCGGTGCCGCGCTCGCCGGGGAACTCGGACTGCCGGTCGCCGTCGCCCATCACATTCGTCCGGACAACACCCTTGCCGCGCTGGACCGTTACCGCGCGCGCTTCTCCCCCTCCCGCTGGTGCGCGAGCCCGCGCGTGCTCGTCTGTGTGGAGACCGTGTGCGCCGAGACGGAGAAGGAGGCGTCCTGGCTCGCCGGCCCGATGGACGTCGTCAAGGCCGGACTCCTCCAGGGGCGAGGCGACATCCCCTTCCCCACGCCCGCGGAAGCGGCGGCTCACCCGTTCTCCGCGGAGGAGGTCCGGGCTCTGAAGAGCTTCCGCGCCCAGCAGGCGCACGGTACGCCCGAGAGGGTCGCGCGGCATCTGACGGACCTGGTGGACCTGACCGGCGCGGACGAACTCATGCTGGTGACACCCGTGTACGCGCTGGCCGACCGGCTGAGGTCGTACGAACTGGTCGAGCGGCACGTCGTGACGCCCACAGCGCCGCCCGGGAACACGGCTCTCCGCGACTGATCACTGCCCTCCGGTCGCGGAAGCCGTGCCACGGCGCGGCCCGGCTCAGCGTTCCAGCCGGGCGACCCGTCCCTTCTCCCCGGAGGCCCAGCAGCCCAGGTCCGGGGTGCAGTCCACGGTGTCGTACGAGCCGGTGTCGAGGGTGCGCCAGGTGCGGCCGCCGTCGGTCGTCAGGTCGGTGCCGGTGGGGCCGACCGCGAGAGCGGCGGTGCGGCTGTGCGGAAGCCAGGTGACGCCCGAGCGGTAGGCGGGCGGGGGCCGGTCCGCGGTGGTCCAGGTGCGGCCACCGTCCGGGGTGACCGCCGCGGCCTTCGGCGAGGCCTGGTCGGCGCGGTAGTCGCCGCCGACCGCGAGGCCGTGGACCCGGTCGCGGAACGCGAGGGCGAAGACACCGCGCGCCGGATCACCGGCGGGGACCGGGGTGTCGGTGGCGGTCCAGGTCAGCCCGCGGTCCGAGGAGTGCAGCACGCGCGCGCGAGCGCCCCCTCCCGTGGCCAGCCACACATCGCGGGGCCCCGAACCGACCAGACACTGCCCGCTCGCGGCGAAGCCGGCCTCGCCGTCCTGCGCGGCGGGCATTCCGGCGCTGGGCAGCACCTTCCAGGAACGGCCGCCGTCGCTGGTCGACAGGATGCGGAACCTGCCGTCCACCGGGTCGCTCATCGCCAGGCCGTGGCGCCGGTCCAGGAAGGTCAGGCAGTCGTAGAACGCCTTGGCGTCGGTGTTGCGGAAGGACTCCGTCCAGGTGGCACCGCCGTCCTCGGTCCTGAAGACGCGGGACGCCTCGCCCTCGCCGATGGCCAGAACCACGGCCCGCCGCGCGTCGAACGCCTCGATGTCGCGGAACTCCAGGTCCGCCGCCCCGGGCGGCGACACGTTCCGCCAGAGCCCGCCGCCGTCCGTGGTGCGCAGCACGGTGCCCTTCGAGCCGGCCACCCACGCGGTGTCCCGGCTGACGGCGGACAGGCCGCGGAACCGTACGTCCGTACCGCTGTCCTTGAGCGCCCAGTGCGGGGTTCCCGCCCCCTCGTGCGCGGGCGCGGGCACCGCCGCCGCGGGCACCGCCACCGCGAGCGCCGCGCCGAGCGCTGCCGCGCCCAGTCCCACGGTGACCGTCCGGCTCGTACGTCTCGTCTTCCCCAAGCCCCTCATGGCGGGCGAAGCTAGTCCACTCCCCCGATGTCGTCCAGATGGCCTCCCGCGGGAACCTTCGGGGCCCGCCCGGGTGTCCTCTCGGGTGTCCGGCGAGCGCGGGACGGAAAGGGATCATCACGGTCGGGGAAAGTTGATCTCCCCAGTGCATGACCTCGGTGACAGAGGTCACTGTCCTTACAGGTGCACGCGCCGGGTCATTTCTCCGTCTCTTCAATTGACCGGCCTCATCCGCCCGGAGTTCGTTCAGCCGTCAACAAGGGAGCCAGGCGTTGTCCACCGTCATCGAGCAGCCCGTAGAGGCACGCCTCGTCGCCGCCGCGCCGCGGATGCCGAGCATTCCCGCAACGCTCCACTACGACCGGACCGACCCGTTCGCCGTCCGCATGACCTTCCCCGCCCCCGCCACGCTCGAGGGCGTGGAGGTCTGCTGGACCTTCGCCCGCGAGCTGCTGGTGTCCGGCCTCGAGGACTCGGTCGGGTACGGCGACGTGCGGGTGCGGCCGTACGGCTACGACCGCACCGTGCTGGAGTTCCACGCGCCCGAGGGCACCGCCGTGGTGCATATCCGCTCGGGCGAGGTGCGGAACTTCCTGCGGCTCACCACCGACCTGGTGCCGATCGGCCTGGAGCACCTCCAGGTGGATCTGGACCACGACCTGGCGGAGCTCATGCGGGGCACCTGCTGAGCTGCGCGGGCTCCTTCAACGGGCGCGGCTCATCAGGGCGTTGAGCCCGGCGTAGTCCAGCCCGTCCGTCAGCGTCCCGTAGGTCCCCGTGTCCAGCAGCTCCCGCGCGGCACGCCGGACCAGGGCGTGCGCCGCCTGCGCGATGCCCGAACCCGCGCTGACCCGGGCCACCCCGAGGGCCGCCAGCTCACCGACGGACGGCGCTCCGGGACCCACCAGGATGTTCACCGGGCCGTCGACGCCCTCGACGAGCGCCTTCACGATCACCGGATCGACGGCTCCGGGGACGAAGACGCCGTCGGCTCCGGCCGCGAGGAAGGCGGCAGCCCTCTCCAGGGTCTCCTCCACCCCGCCCGCGCCGCGCAGATAGGTGTCGATGCGGGCATTGACGAACAGCGGCACGCCCGCCGCGTCGGCGGCCGCGCGGGCCGCCGCGATGCGCTCCGCCTGCTCACCGACCGGGCGCAGCGGCCCGGCTCCCTCCGTGTGGAGCGCGTCCTCGATGTTCACGCCCACGGCGCCCGCCGCGAGTACGGCGCGGACCGTGTCCCCGACGCCCTGGGCGTCGGGCGCGTATCCGCTCTCGATGTCCGCGCTGACCGGCACCCCGACCGCGGCGGCGATCCGCGCGACGGCCGCGAGCGCGCTCTCCCTGTCCAGCCGGTCCCCGTCCGCCGTGCCCAGATCCCAGGCCAGCCCCGCGCTGGTCGTCGCCACCGCGGCCGCGCCGGCCTCTTCGACGATCCGGGCGCTGGCCGTGTCCCAGGCGTTCGGCAGTACGAGGGGGCGGCCGGGCACATGCAGGGCGCGGAAGGCGAGGGCGGTTTCGCGGAGCTGCTCGGTGTTCGTCATGGGGACGAGCCAAGCACGGGCGGCGCGGCGGGGGCTGGCGGGAATCCGACGTGAACGTGGCGGACGCGCCCCCGTACGGGAACCCCGGCCCCGAGGCGCGCGCGTCGACCCCGCGCCCGTTCGCTGAGGATGACGGAAGCCGTGCCCGCCGCCTCGCGTTCCGGGGACAGAGGGGGTCCGCCCCGCCCATGCGGTGCGGGGTCGCGGAAGCCCTGCCCGGCACCCCACGCGCACAGGACGAGGGACCCGCCCACACCCGTCGAGCCGAACGTACCCGTGGCCGCCGCCCCGCGTTCCGGGGAGCGCGGGGGTCCGCCCCGCCCATTCGGTGCGGGGTCGCGGAAGCCGTGCCCGGCACCCCGCGCGCACGGGGCGAGGGGGCCCGCCCACGCCCGTCGAGCCGAACGTGCCCGTGGCCGCCGCCCCGCGTTCCGGGGACAGTGGGGGTCGGCTCCCGGAACGTTCAGCTCCCGGTGGTCGAGGCCGTGGCCGATGCCGTCGTCGCCGCCACGATCACCGCCGTACGGACCTCCTGGATGACCTTCTTCAGGGCCGGAGCCGCCGCGCCGCCGCGTTCGGTGAGTTCGTCGATGCGGGCCTTGTGGAGCTTGCGCTCCTTGGGGGACGCGAGAGTGCGGAGCTCGGCCGCGGTGGCGAGGGCCACGAGGGCGGCGTCGCGGTCGGAGACCTCGGCGACGGGCAGCGGTCCTTCCAGCACCTGTCGGGCCTCCGCGCGCAGCGCCTCCACGGCGGGCACCCGGTCGAGCTCGTACTCCACGGAGGGGAAGAGTCCGAGGACCCGCTTCCGCTCCGCCCTCAGGTATCCCCCGGCGGCGAGCTGGGCGCGTACGGCGTCCAGGGTGACCCGGGCCCGCAGCGTGACCCAGGGCTTCCACTTGCGGGGCCGGGACTCCGCGACGAGTTCCAGGAGCCCGTCGAGGACGAGGTCCCCCGTCCGGAAGTCGGGGTCCACGGGGGTGACGATGCCGTCGTCGTCGAGGAGCAGCCCGCGCTGGGCCAGCTCGGTGAGGGCACCGGCGCGCACCAGGTGATGCAGGTGGGTGGAGCCGGTGATCTTCAGTTTCGTGGTGTCCCAGGCCAGGAGGTAGAGCCGGGCGGGCAGCGAGAGCGAGCCGTTCGGCACGGGATCTCCTTGGTTCGTCGGGGGCGCGTTAATCCTTTGACAGCCCACCGGGCTGTCCCTACGGTGTATAGCGGTTCTGTTGCCGTCGAATGGAGAAGGACGTTGCTCGTCTGAGGTCTGAGACACCGCGTCACACAGCCGGTTCTGTCCGGCCCACGTGTGCGCAGCGTGCGACCTCGGCGTTCGAGCCGTCCTTCGGTGCGGGCCTTCTTCTCGCTCTCCTCCGAACTGGATCGTCGTCGCCTCGCGGTGTCCCGTACGCGTACCCCCGACCGAATCCAGCAACCGCGAGGCCTCCATGTCAACGTTCCCCACCTCAGTCTCCTGCACCTCCCTGTCCTTCTCCTGGCCGGACGGCACCGAGGTCTTCGACGACCTCCAGATCGCCTTCGGACCCGGCACGACCGGGCTCGTCGGCGCCAACGGATCAGGGAAATCGACCCTGTTGAAGCTGATCGCCGGAGACCTCACCCCCGCCGACGGCACCGTCCGGGTCGCGGGCGAGGTCGGCCATCTGCCGCAGAACGTCACGCTCGACACCGCCCTTCGGGTCGACGAGGCGCTCGGCATCGCCGCCACCCGCGCCGCCCTGCACGCGATCGAGGCGGGCGACGCGGCGGAGGAGCACTTCGACGTAGTCGGGGACGACTGGGACGTCGAGGAGCGGGCCCGCGCGACTCTCGGCGAACTCGGCCTCGGACACATCGAGTTGGACCGCACGATCGGCGAGGTGTCCGGCGGCGAGTCGGTGCTCCTGCGGCTGGCCGCGCTCCTGCTGCGACGGCCCGACGTCCTGCTCCTCGACGAACCCACCAACAACCTCGACCTGTACGCGCGACAGCGGCTGTACGCGGCCGTGGAGGCCTGGTCCGGGGTCATGATCGTGGTCAGTCACGACCGCGAACTGCTGGACCTGGTCGACCAGATCGCCGATCTGCGTTCCGGTGAGGTCACCTGGTACGGCGGGAACTTCTCCGCGTACGAGGAGGCGCTCGCCGGCGAGCAGGAGGCGGCGGAGCGCATGGTGCGCGTCGCCGAGTCCGATCTGAAGAAACAGAAGCGCGAACTGGTCGACGCCCAGGTCAAACTGGCCCGGCGCAAGCGCTACGGCCAGAAGATGTTCGAGCAGAAGCGTGAGCCGAAGATCGTCATGGGTGCGCGCAAGCGGGCGGCCCAGGAGTCCGCGGGCAAGCACCGCATCATGCACGAGGAGAGGCTGAGCGAGGCGAAGGAGCGTCTCGACGAGGCGGTGGAGGCCGTACGGGACGACGACGAGATCCGGGTCGACCTGCCGTACACGGCCGTGCCGCCGGGGCGCACGGTCCTCACCCTCGACCGGCTGGAGCTGAGGTACGGCGCACGGGTGGACGGCCTGTTCGATCTGCGCGGGCCCGAGCGGATCGCGCTGATCGGGCGCAACGGAGCGGGCAAGACGACGCTCCTCCGAACGATCGCCGGGGAACTGGACGCCGTGTCCGGTGAGGCACGCGCCCATGTGCCGCTGCGCTTCCTGCCCCAGCGGCTCGACGTTCTCGACGACGAGCTGACCGTCGCCGAGAACGTGGCCCGGTACGCGCCGGCCGCCACCAACAACCGGATCCGGGCGCGGCTGGCCCGCTTCCTCTTCAAGGGTGCGAAGGCCGACCAGCGGGCGGAGACGCTCTCCGGCGGCGAACGCTTCCGTGCGGCGCTCGCCGCCCTGATGCTGGCCGACCCCGCGCCGCAGCTCCTGATGCTCGACGAGCCGACGAACAACCTCGACATGGCGAGCGTCCGTCAGCTCACCACGGCCCTGGAGTCGTACGAGGGGGCTCTGATCGTCGCGAGTCACGACATGCCGTTCCTGGAGTCGATCGGCATCACGCGACGACTGCTGCTGGAAGGAGGAGAACTGAAAGAAATCGCCGCGGAAACTGTCGGGTATCCCTCCTAGTGCGGGAGGCGGGGGCGGCCTAGCGTCGGGGGTGGGTGGCGCCCGACGTCAGGCCGGGGGGCTTTTGCGCGCGCGAACCGCGCTGCATGATGTTGCGCCGACACCCCCTGCCGATTCGGAGACCCACCCGTGCCCAGCCAGAAAGCGCTCGTACGCAGGCCCAGCCCCCGCCTCGCCGAGGGGCTGGTGACGCACGTGGAGCGGGCGGAGGTGGACGTCGACCTCGCGGTCGAGCAGTGGGAGGCGTACGCCGAGGCGCTGCGCACGCACGGCTGGGAGACCGTGGAGGTGGACCCGGCGGAGGACTGCCCGGACTCGGTTTTCGTCGAGGACGCCGTCGTCGTCTTCCGCAATGTCGCCCTGATCGCCCGCCCGGGCGCCGAGTCCCGGCGGGCCGAGACCGCGGGGGTCGAGGAGGCCGTGGCACGCCTCGGCTGTTCGGTGAACTGGATCTGGGATCCGGGCACCCTCGACGGGGGCGACATCCTGAAGGTGGGCGACACGATCTATGTGGGCCGCGGCGGCCGCACGAACGCGGCCGGGGTCCAGCAGCTGCGGGCGGTCTTCGAACCGCTCGGGGCGCGGGTCGTCGCGGTCCCCGTCAGCAAGGTGCTGCATCTGAAGTCGGCGGTCACCGCGCTGCCCGACGGGACGGTGATCGGGCACGAGCCGCTGGTGGACACCCCCTCGCTCTTCCCGCGCTTCCTGTCGGTACCGGAGGAGTCCGGGGCGCACGTGGTTCTCCTGGGCGGCGGCAGGCTGCTGATCGCGGCCAGCGCCCCCAAGACCGCGGAGCTGCTCGCGGATCTCGGCCACGAACCGGTGCCGGTGGACATCAGCGAGTTCGAGAAGCTCGAAGGCTGTGTGACATGTCTCTCGGTCCGACTTCGGGAGCTGTACGCCTGAACGAGTGATCGAGACATCCGTCCGGCCCCGCGACCTCGCCGTCCGGGCGCCTCCGGCGTGGGCCGGGGACGTCCGGGACCGCCCTGGAAACACCGCTGATCAGCGGTGTTTACCGGGACCTTAACCTACGGTGTCGTAACCTACGGAGACGTAGCCTACGATGCCGTAGGTTAGCTTTCCGCTCGCTGTCCCCGTCCCTCCCTGGAGCACCCGTGACGATCACTTCTCCTCACCTCGGCAGCCCGTCAGCCGCCTGGACCGACGCTCGCCTGCTGTACGCGTTGGAGGAAGTGGTCGAGACGGAGCTGAACCGCCATCTGAAGGTGGCCAAGGACTGGATGCCGCACGAGTACGTGCCCTTCAGCGACGCCCGCAACTTCCCGGGGATCTTCGAGGACGGCGAGGCCTGGGACAAGGAGCAGTCCAAGGTCACCGAGATCGGCCGGATCGCGCTGGTCGTCAACCTCCTCACCGAGGACAACCTCCCGAGCTACCACCACGAGATCGCCTCCCTCTTCGGCCGTGACGGCGCCTGGGGCACCTGGGTGCACCGCTGGACGGCGGAGGAGGGCCGGCACGGCATCGTGATGCGCGACTACCTGCTCGCCTCGCGCGCGGTGGACCCGGACAAGCTCGAGGCGTTCCGTATGCAGCACATGAGCGAGGGCTTCGAGTCGGACAACCGCCACTCGATGCTGCACTCGGTCGCGTACGTCGCGTTCCAGGAGCTGGCGACCCGCATCTCGCACCGCAACACCGGTCACCAGTCGGGCGACCCGGTGTGCGACCGGATGCTGGCGCGCATCGCGACCGACGAGAACCTGCACATGGTCTTCTACCGCAACCTCCTGAAGGCCGCGTTCGAGCTCGCCCCCGACCTGACCATGCAGGCCGTCCGTGACGTCGTCGTCAACTTCCGGATGCCCGGTCACGGCATGCCCGGCTTCGAGCGCATGGCCGCGCAGATGGCCATCGGCGAGGTCTACAACATGCGCATCCACCACGACGACGTGCTCCAGCCGGTGCTGCGCCACCTCAAGGTCCTGGAGATGGACGGTCTCGGCCCCGAGGGCCTCGAGGCCCAGGAGGAGCTCGGCTTCTTCATGGGCGGCCTGGACTCGGAGGCCTCGAAGTTCGACGAGAAGCTCGCCGCCCGCAAGGCCCGCATGGCGGCCCGCGCGAGCGCGTAGCCCCTCCCGCGACCGCGCGGCTCCTGCCCTCCCCGGGCACACGGCTCGGTCGCCGCGACCGCCGCCCCGCGCCGACACGCGGCTCCGTACTCGGCCCCCGGCTCACACCACCCCGCCTCACGCGGGGGCGTGACCGGGGGCTCGCGCGTGTCCGGACGGGCGCGCAGGCAGGGCGCAGCCGTTCACTCCTGGGCCGTCAGCCGGTTCAGCGCGGCGTCCCTGACGTCGGGTACCGGGTGGCGGCGCAAGGCTCTCAGGCGGTCCCTCCAGGGGGCGGCCCAGCCCGTACGGGTGCCGATCGCGGCCGTCACGGCCACGGCGAGAAGCCCCTCGGCGTGGCCGCCGTGGGCCGCGAGGCGCCGTACGGCGTCCAGCAGCGCGTCGGGGTCGTCCGCCCGGGACCGCAGCCGGGCCTCCAGGTCTTCGGCCGTCCGGACGGCGAGGGCCGGACGACTGGTGGTCAGGGCCCCGAGCCGCTCCAGCCGCCGCGGGTCCGCGTCCAGGTCCAGATGGGTCACGGCGAGCGCGGCGGCCTGCGGCACGAAGGCGTCGTAGCCGGCGAGCAGCTCCACGGCGGCCAGGGCGGCGGGGCGGGCCGCCGCCGGGTCCGTGGCGGCGCTCAGGCCGAGACAGGCGACGAGGTGGGCGAGCCGCTGCCGGGCGGGCCGGTCCCGCCGCTCCTCCGCGTCGGCGCGGGCCGAGGCACCGGCTTCCGTCACGGCCAGGACCTCTGCTCCGGCTCGTGCCCCGGCCCCGGCCCCAGCTCCAGCCCCAGCCCCTGCTCCAGCGCCAGCTCCATCCGCTCCGGCCCCGGATCTATCCCCTCCGGCCGCTGCACCAGCCTCCGCGTCCGCCTCCGCGAGCGTTCTCAGGGCCCGCTCGAACCCGTCGACGCCACCCGGCGAGCCCGCCGCCACGGTGACCAGCCCCTGGGCCGCCGCGCGCCAGCCCGTGCGGTCCGTGAGGTCCGTGGTGGCCGCGGCGAGGACCGTGGGGGCCTCCGGCGACCACGGAGCCCAGCGGGCGAGGGCGGCGAACGCGAGGGCCGCGGTCTCGGGGTCGTCAGTGGCGGTCACCTCCCGGACCAGTCGGGCGTAGCGCTCGCGATGCGGCTCGGGCAGATCGAGCGCGGTGACCCGAAGGACCCCTGCGCGCAGCACCGGCTCGGCGCCCGCGGCATCGCGCAGCACGTCCCAGACCGGTTCCTCGTCGAGCAGACCGCTCGTGAAGGCCACGACGGCGGCCCGTACGTCCACGTGGGCGCCCGGGGCGGCGTACGCCTCGGTCAGCAGCTCGGCCGCTCGTGCTTGCGGGAGCCGGACGGCGGCGAGCCGGGCGGCCTCCTTGCGGCTGGTCACCTTGGTGTCCGGCGCGAAGAGCACCGCGCGCAAGGGCCCGGCCAGACGCGACGGCGCGGCATACCGGGATGCCCGCGTGGCCGCGTGCACGGCGACCCGCGCCCGGTCGTCGCCCGCGCGGGCCAGCAGCTCGGGCAGCGCGTCGGCGGGCCGGTCGGTGCGGGCGAGCGCGGCCAGGGCCGCTTCGGCGAGCACCACGTCCGGGGCCTTCGTCCAGCGTCGTACGAGCTCCGTGCCGCGGCCCGGGACCAGTGCGGCCTGCGCGAGGGCCGCGGCCCGCTGGTGCAGCGGCGATCCGGCGTCCTCGACCTCCCCGGTCAACTGCCGTATCGCGGACCGCTGTTGGCGCGGCACCCATCGGCGTACATCGCGGTCCACCGGTACGGTCCAGGGGGTGCCCCTGGTCAGGAAGCGCCCGTACGGCGGGGCTTCGGCGAGCAACGGATCGAGCAGGTCGGTGCGGCGCCGGGTGACCACGTGGAGGACGGGCCACAGTGCGGCCGCCGAGGGTTCCAGGGCGAGGATGCGGGACACCCGCTCGTCCCGGGTCGCGGGCGGCTCCAGCCAGAGATCGACGGCCGTCCGCACCGTGGTGTCGTCGCCGTACCTGATCGCCTGCCAGAGCAGTTCCTGGAGTTCCGGCATGCCGGCGGCGCGGCGCCCCACCGCCCGGGCCACGGCGAAGGCGAGGCTGTAGTCGGCCTTCTCCGCGCCCGCCTCGATCCACGGCCGCAGAGCCTCGTACACCTGGTGTTCCTGGCCCCGGCGCAGCTTGGCGTCCAGGCGGCCGAGGTCCGCGCCGCCGGTGCTGCCGGATATCCGGACCAGGGTGCGCAGGGCCCAGTTCACCAGCTCCCTCGATCCGCCCGCCGCGTGCTCGCGCAGGACGGACAGGGCGAGCACACTGAGGTGCCGACGGGTGGCGGGCGAGGAGTCGCGGGCCTCGACCGCGTCCGCGGTGATCCGGTCGAGGCAGGGTTCGGCGTCCTCGGTGAACAGCGCGGGCCGCACCCCGGACAGCGCTCCGAGCGCGGCCGAGCGCACCGGGTCCTGTTCGTTGCGCAGCCGCCCCATGTCCCGCAGTACGGAGGTGACTGCGTCGCTGTCCCCGGAGCGGGCGGCGTTGCGGATGAGCAACGGCCAGGCCTGCGCGCGGTCTTCGGCGGCGGGGCGCCGGGTGGCCGCGTCCAGGCGGTCCCGCACTTCGGCGACGGGCAGGAAGGACTCCGCGAGCAGCGGGGAGTGCCAGGCGGCGCCGCGTTCACGCGCGTCGGCTGCCATCCGGCGGGCTTCCTCGGCGACGCAGCTTCTGGGCAGCGCCTCGAGGACGAGTGCGTCGACAGTGCCGCGACCGGCACCGCGGCCCTCCTGGACGGCCCGGTAGAAGGCGTGACGCCGCGCGGGCGGCAGGGCTCGCAGGAGCGGCGCGAGGTCGCCGGACTCGGCCAGGGACCGTCCGTACGAGGTGAGTTCGGGCGCGCCCGAGCGGGCGAGTCTGCGCAGGACGTCAGGCCCCGGTGCCCTGCCGCGGCGGGCGGCGGTCTCGGCCGGGGCGAGCAGCAGCCGGAGCAGACAGCTCGCGTCGGCGGTCGCGAACCGCGCCAGGTGGACCCGCAGTTGATGGGGAAGCGTGGCGGGGCCGAGGCGTTCCAGCAGGTCGAGTACGCGGATCGGGTCCGCCGCGACGGCGGCGGACACCCCCGCCGCGTACCGGCTCCACCAGGTGGCGCGCAGCGCCTCGGGCAGCGCGGCCAACTCCGCTTCGGCGACGTCCAGAAGGAGGCCGGAATGCCGCCCGGCGAGCGTCTTCCAGCCGGTGACGGCATGGAAGAGTGCGGGCAGCAGCCGACCGGCCGTCCGCACGGTGCAGCCGGGCAGCAGTCGCGCCGCCTCCGCGTCGCCCCACCGGCTCCGCAGCCCGTCCACCAGCCGGTCGGCGAGCGCGGTGCGCCGACCCGAGACGATCGCGCGCAGCAACTCCCGGCGGACCGCTTCCGGTGCGTCGTCGAGCGCCGACTCATAGGCGGAGTCGGGCACATGGAGGCTCTCGGCGACCCGCAGGGCATGTCCGCGCACGAAGGCGTCCGGGTCGGCGATGCGGCCCGCGATCCACTCGGCGTCGCGTCCGACGGACGCCGCGACGATGCCGATCCCCCGCTCGTGGGGGCCGCGCGCGTCGAGTTCCTCGAGCACCGGGCGCGGCTCGTCCATCTCCCTCACACGCAGAACGAGTTCGCGCATGCGCTGCGGGTAGGGCAGCGGATCGAGAGCGTTGAGCAGGCTGTCGACGATCTGCTGCGGGGTCCGGTTCATGCGGGGATTGTGCCTGCCGGCGGTGGTACGGCGAACCGGTTTACCGGTTGCGGGCGACGACGCTCGCGCCATCACCCACCCGAAAGGAACGGAACGGGCGTCATTCCATGGCGCGTCGGAGGCCCAGGCGCTCCTTCTCGGAGAGGCCGCCCCACACTCCGAAGCGTTCGTCATTGCTCAGCGCGTAGTCGAGGCACGCTGAACGCATCTCGCACATCCCGCAGATGCGCTTCGCCTCGCGCACCGAGCTGCCCGGCTCGGGAAAGAAGAAGTCCGCCCCCGTCTGCGCGCACAACGCCTGCTGCTGCCAGGCGATGTCGGACGGAGTGATCGTTTCCAAGTGCATGGTCAGGATCGTGCCTCGCGGCGAAAAACGTTCGATCAACGCGGGATCAACGCCGTGTTCCGAGGCCTCCGGCCGCCCCGATGATGGACCGCGGAAGCGTCCGGGACACGGCGGCGCGCGGGGCGGAGCGCGAACAATACGAATCCCTCCGGACACCGAGAGTGATGGAGTCCGCCGCCTCGTACGGGCTGCGCGTCCCGGCGGCGATTGTCAGTGGGCGGTGGAAGACTCGGCATCAAAGGCAACGAGATCACCCAAAGGAGGGCAATGATGCTCACCACCCGTTTCGTCAACGGCGCCCCGAACTGGCTGGATGTCGGCACAGCCGACATCGAGGGCGCCATCTCCTTCTACGGAGGCCTCTTCGGCTGGCAGTTCCAGTCGGCGGGGCCCGACGCCGGCGGCTACGGCTTCTTCCAGGTCGGCGGGAAGACCGTGGCCGGCGGCATGCAGGTCACCGCCGAACAGGGTCCGCCGTCCTGGAACGTGTACTTCCAGACCGCGGACGCCGAAGCCACGGCCAAGGCGGTCGAGCAGGCCAAGGGCACCGTGCTGATGCCGCCCATGGACGTGATGGGCGAAGGCCACATGGCCATGCTCGCCGACAAGGCGGGTGTCATGTTCGGCATCTGGCAGCCGGGCCGGACGAAGGGCCTGGGCATGGCCGGGGACCCGGGCTCGCTGTGCTGGGTCGAGCTCTACACCCCGGACATCGCGGCGGCCGCGGCGTTCTACAACTCGGTCTTCGGCTGGAACACCTCGGCGGTTCCGTTCCCCGGCGGCACCTACACCTGTATCAACCCCGCGGAGACCGAGGTGGAGGACATGTTCGGCGGAGTCGTGCCGCTCGCCGACGACCCGGTCGAGGCGAAGACCGGTGCGTACTGGCTTCCGTACATCGAGGTCCCCGACACGGACGCCGTGGTCTCCAAGGCCCAGGAGCTCGGCGGCACGGTCCGTATGCCCGCGACGGACATGGAGGGCGTCGGCCGCATGGCCAAGCTCGCGGACCCGTACGGGGCCCGCTTCGCGGTGATCAAGAGCGCACCGCAGCAGAGCTGACGTCCCCGGTCGGCGGGATCCGGGCACACGGGGTCCCGCCGATCGCCGTCGCCGCGGGTCGACTCACCGGTTCGCCGGGCACCTTGGCCCCGCGGGAGTGGGCGAGGACCGGGAGGGGGGCGACAACCGGGAGAGGGCGAGAACCGGGAGGGGGCGGGCCCGACGCCCTCGCGCCGTGCCCGGTCGGAGACCTACGCGGAGGCCCGCTTCACGACCGTCGTCGGCAGGACCACGCCGGAGGGTTCGGCCACCGGGCTTTCCGCCGCCGCCCCGCCCTCCAGTCCACGGATCAGCAATCGGGCCATCAACCGGCCCATCTCCTCTATGTCCTGACGGACCGTCGTCAGCGGCGGATCGGTCTGCTCGGCGATCGGCAGCATGTCGTCGAAACCGATCACGGCGACGTCCTCGGGCACCCGGCGCCCCTGCTCACGCAGCACGCGCAGCACGCCGAGGGCCGACAGGTCGTTCGCCACGAACACCGCGTCCACGTCGGGGCGGCGCTCCAGCAGTTCGCGCATCGCCCGTTCGCCGCCCGCGGGTGTGAAGTCCCCCTGCGCGACGAGCCCCGGATCGGCGTCGGCCATGACATCCCGGAAGCCGTCCAGCCGGTCGACCGCGGACGTCTGGTCGAGGGCACCGGTGATGTGGGCGATGCGGGTCCGCCCGAGACCGAGGAGGTAGCGAACGGCCTGGCGGGCCCCGCCCCGGTTGTCGCAGTCGACGTACACCGCCTCACGGACGCCGTCGCCCCAGCCGGGCCGCCCGCCGAACACGGTCGGCACACCGGCGCCGTGGATCAGGCCGGGCAGCGGGTCGTCGAGGTGCAGCGAGAAGACGAGCGCGCCGTCGACGTGGCCGCCGGCGAGATAGCGGGCGACGCGCGCGTGGTCGTCGCGGCCCTCCGTGAGCAGCAGCACGAGCTGTGAGTCGTGCGCCGTCAGTTCCTTGCTGATGCCCCGGAGTTGGAGTGCGAAGAAGGGGTCGGCGAAGACTCTGGTCTCCGGCTCGGCGATCACGACGGCGACCGCGTCGTGGCGCCGGGTGACAAGGCTGCGGGCGGCCTGGTTCGGCACGTAGCCGAGTTCTTCGACGGCCCGGCGCACCCGCTCGACCAGCGGCTCGCGGACCCCGTCCCCACCGTTCACGACCCGCGACACGGTGGCGCGGGAGACCCCGGCCCGCGCGGCCACGGCCTCCAACGTCGGGCGCGACGCTGTCTCGGTCACCTCAGGGCACCTCCTCGGCGGATGCGGATCAGGATAGCCGCGCGGCCGCTCGCTCCGTGAGATCGCTCCCCGATCAACGAAATCGGCTCGAACCCGAGCCCAGGATCTCGAACCGAGCCCAGGAAACGGGTGGAGGTGGGTCTGTTTGTCCGGGTCCGCGGGGCGGCCCGCACTTCAGCGACTCAGCCCGCGCACGCACGCGTCGGCCACCTGCCGGGCATCGGCCTGACCTCGGGACGACGGCCAACACCCAATCCCAGCAACCCAATCCCAACACCCAACGCCCAACACCCCACGGCTCTAAGAGCACCTAACAGAAAGCCTGGTCGTAGCCATATCCTCTTCCTGGCTGAGTCGGCAGTGCTGCGGGAGGCGCCCTGACCCGAGCTGTACGAGGCCGTACTGGCCGTCCGCCGCGCGGACGCGGAGCTGTTCGCGATGTTCACCGAGGCGGACGTCATCGAGGCCGTCCGCCGGCGGTATCGACTGGCTATTCCTCGGGCTCCCAGGCGATCAAATGCTCGAACACCTGCTGGTCGCCCTCGATCTTCAGGTCGCTCAGCGTGAGGCGGCCCCAGACGAAGAGGAGCAGCTGCTCGGCCGTGCCCGTGGCCGAAGCGGAGGCGGGCGCGGCGTCGTCCGTGAGGGGTGCGGGCCAGGCGCCGGTGCCGTCCAACGCGAGGAGCCAGGAGCGGCCCTCGGTGGCGTGGTAGTGGATGGTGGCGGCCTCGTGCGGCCAGGCCGCCGGGGTGGAGTTGCAGGTGTCGAGGAACTCGGCCACGCCGTCGATCGCGACGTCCGCCGGCATCGGCTGCACGGCGCCTGCGGCGAGCTGGGCGTCGTAGGTGTGCACCAGCACCTCGTGCACCCGCCGCCGGGCAACGCCCCAGGCATTCGCCGGCGACACGCCGGCGCCCCACCACGTCCAGCACTCGCGCTCCGGGCCGGCCTCGCGCAGCGCGCTCAGCAGCAGCTCGTTCGACTCGGCGTACCAGGCCAGCAGCGCCTCGAGCTCGCGCGGCGCCTCCGCGGCATCCTTGGCCGGCGGAGCCTCGGCCGGGCCCGCGGCGACGATCGCGGCCCACCAGCGCTGGCCCGTACACAAGTGCTGCACCAGATCGAACACCGTCCACTCGGGGCAGGACGGCACCGGCGCGTCAAGGCTGGGCGCGGCGGCAACCGCACTCCGGAACGCGGCCGACCGCTCGTCGATCAGTCGCAGCAGGGCGGAAAACTCAAGACTCTCTGTCACATCGCTTACCTATCACCCCAGCTCAGCCGACCGCACCCTATTTTCCAGGCCGTCAGCTGCGGGAGTTGGAGCACCTATTGGAGAGCCTGGTCGTAGCCATATCCCCTTCCTGGCCGGCTCGTTGAACGAGTTACGGGGAAGGGGAACGGTCCTCCGTGGATGGTGCCGGATGACCTGTGGGGGCGGATCGAGCCGTCGCTGCCGTTCAGGCAGCGGCGTTCGCGCCATCCCGGCCGGCTGCCACTGGACGACCGTGGCTGCCTGCAGGGCATCCTGTTCGTGCTGCACACCGGGATCCAGTGGGAGTGGCTGCCGCAGGAGCTCGGCTTCGGGTCCGGGATGACGTGCCGGCGCCGGCTGCGGGACTGGCACGAGGCCGGGGTGGGGGACCGGCCGCACCAGGTGATGCTGACCGAGCTGCACCGTGCCGGGAAGCCGGACTGGTCCCGGGCGGTGATCGACGGCTCCCACCACCAGGCCCGTCGGGGCGGTCCAAAACCGGGCCGAGCCCGGTCGACCGTGCCCGGCCCGGCTCGAAGCACCACGTCATCACCGACGCAGGCGGCACCCCGCTCGCCATCGCCCTGACCGGTGGCAACCGCCATGACATCACCCAGCTGGTGCCCCTGCTCGACGCGATCCCGCGGATCCGCGGAGTGACCGGTCGCCCCCGTCACCGGCCGCGGCAGTTGTTCGCCGACCGGGGCTACGACTTCGACAAGTACCGTCGGCTCCTGTGGAAGCGCGGCATCAAGCCGGTCATCGCCCGACGCTGAGTTCCGCACGGCTCCGGCCTGGGCTCGGTCCGCTGGGTAGTCGAGCGGACGAACGCGTGGATCCACGGCTTCCGACGGCTACGGATCCGCTGGGAGATCCGCGACGACATCCACGAGGCGTTCCTGAAGCTCGCCTGCTGTGTGATCACCTACAGGCGAGTCCAGGCAGGTGTTAGCTCCTCCAAGGCTCTACGGCTCTACGGCTCTACGGGCGATCAGGCGCTCGGCGGCTCGGCGTCCTCGTGCTTGGCCCGGCTCGGCTGTACCCGCTTGGGCTCGCCCGGCATCTTCGGGTACTCGGGCGGATAGGGGAGGTCGCCGAGGCCGTGGTCGTGCTCGTCACGGCTGGCGAGTTCCAGCAGGGCCTCGAGGGAGAAGGCGTGGTCGTCCATGTCGGCGTGCACATCGCCGAGTTCGGCGAAGCGCCCCGGCATGGTCGCCAGGTCGAAGTCCCGGGGCCTCGCGTCCTCCACCTCGTCCCAGCGCAGCGGCGCGGAGACGGGGGCGTGCGGGCGGGGACGTACGGAGTAGGCGGAGGCGATGGTGCGGTCGCGCGCGGTCTGGTTGTAGTCCACGAAGATCTTCTCGCCCCTCTCCTCCTTCCACCACGCGGTGGTGACCCGATCGGGCATACGGCGTTCGAGCTCGCGCCCGACGGCGATGGCGGCCCGGCGGACCTGCGTGAAGGTCCAGCGCGGCTGGATCGGCACGAACACGTGCAGCCCGCGGCCCCCGGAGGTCTTGGGCCAGCCGCGCAGATCGCCGTACTCGTGGAGGACCTCGCGGAGTTCGTGGGCTGCGCGCACCGCGTCGGCGTAGTCGGTGCCGGGCTGCGGGTCGAGGTCGATGCGCAGTTCGTCGGGGCGGTCGACGTCGTCGCGGCGGACCGGCCACGGGTGGAACGTGAGCGTGCCGAACTGCGCGGCCCACAGCACGGCGGCGGGCTCGGTGGGGCACATCTCGTCGGCGCTGCGGCCACTGGGGAAGGTGATGTGGGCGGTCGGGATCCAGTCGGGCATGTTCTTGGGCGCCCGCTTCTGGAAGAAGGACTCTCCGGTCACCCCGTCCGGGTAGCGCTCCAGGGTGGTGGGGCGGTTGCGCAGGGCGCGCAGGATGCCCTCGCCGACGGCGAGGTAGTACTGGGCGAGGTCCAGCTTCGTGAAGCCGCGCTCCGGGAAGAAGATCTTGTCCGGGCTGGACAGACGTACGCTCCTGCCGGCCGCTTCGAGTTCCACCGCATCGCCCATGCGAGCCACGGTAGGCGCAGCACGCATGCCGCGCACACCGGGCGGATGCCCGCGCCGCCGCGCAGAATCGGAGCATGGACCTGCCGGTGATGCCACCCGTGAAGCCGATGCTCGCCAAGTCCGTGGCGAAGATCCCGCCGGACATGCACTACGAGGCGAAGTGGGACGGCTTCCGGGCGATCGTGTTCCGGGACGGCGAGGAGCTGGAGATCGGCAGCCGCACCGGCAAGCCGCTGACCAGGTATTTTCCCGAGCTCGTCGAGGCGTTGCGGGAGCGGCTGCCGGAGCGCTGCGTGATGGACGGGGAGATCGTGATCGCCAGGGAGGGGCGGCTCGACTTCGACGCGCTCACAGAACGGATCCACCCGGCGGACTCACGGGTGCGGATGCTGGCCGAGCGGACCCCCGCCTCTTTCGTCGCCTTCGACCTGCTGGCGCTGGCCGACGCATCACTGCTCGACGTTCCGCTGAGCGACCGGCGCGCCCTGCTGGTGATGGCCCTTTCGGGGGTGACGGCGCCGGTGCACGTGGCGCCGGCGACCACGGACCGCGAGGTCGCGCAGCGGTGGTTCGAGCAGTACGAGGGGGCGGGGCTCGACGGCGTGATCGCGAAGCCGCTCACGCTGCCGTATCTGCGCGACGAGCGGGCCATGTACAAGATCAAGCACGAGCGGACGGCGGATGTGGTGGTCGCCGGGTACCGCTTCCACAAGAGCGGGCCGGTCGTCGGGTCGCTGCTGCTCGGTCTGTACGACGACAAGGGCACGCTCCAGCACGTGGGCGTGAGCGCCGCGTTCACGATGAAGCGGCGGGCCGAGCTGGTGGAGGAGCTGGAGCCGTTGCGGCTGGAGGACGCCGCGGAGCATCCGTGGGCGGCCTGGGCGCAGGAGTCGGCGCACGAGACGGCTCGGTTGCCGGGAGCGCCCAGCCGGTGGTCGGCGAAGAAGGACCTGTCCTGGGTGCCGATCAGGCCCGAGCGGGTGGCCGAGGTGGCGTACGACCACATGGAGAACGGCGTACGGTTCCGCCACACCGCCCGTTTCCGCCGATGGCGCCCCGACCGCACCGCCGAGAGCTGCACCTACGGGCAGCTGGACGAGCCGGTCGGCTACGACCTCGCGGAGATCCTCGGACCGCAGGACTGACGCGCGGGACGCGGAACGAGCACCTCCGTGGTTCCGTTTCCCTCAGCCCGGCACCTCCCGCTGAGCCGATCAGCTCAGTCGACGCGCGCAATCAGAAACGATCGGGTATGGCCACCGATGAACTGATGAGCGGACAATCGATGGCACGGGACAGGTGGCACGGTGGGCATGCGAGAGATGGTGCGGATGCGGCGCGGCGCTTGGGCGGCGGCGCTGCTGGCCGTCACGGTGACGGGCTCCCTGATGACGGGCTGCACCGCGGGGGACGGATCGGTCGACGACGGCCGGGCTCAGTCGCCGAGCCGGAGCGACAGGCCGGACCCGAGCGAGAGCGGGGGGCCGGACGCCGGCTCGGTGCTCGCGGTGAAGATCGACAATGTGCCCGCCGCCCGCCCCCAGACGGGGCTCGACGCGGCGGACGTGGTGTACGCGGAGCAGGTCGAGGGCGGCCTGAGCCGGCTGATGGCCGTCTTCGCGAGCACATACCCGAAGGCCGTCGGGCCCGTGCGCAGCGCCCGCGAGTCGGATCTGGAACTGCTGAGACAGTTCGACGAGCCGACGCTCGCCTTCTCCGGGGCCCAGCGCAAGCTGCTGCCACTGATCGACGACGCTCCGCTCGATCCCCAGCTGCCGGGGAAGGTGTCCGGCGCCTGGTACCGCGGCGCGGGCAAGGCCGCGCCGCACAATCTGTATCTGCGCCCGCAGCGGCTGGTGGGCTCCGCGCCGGGCGACGCCGCGCTGACCACGGGCTTCCGCTTCGGTGCGGCGCCCTCGGGAGGCACCCCCGAGACCTCCCGCACCGTGCGCTTCCCGTCGGCCCGCTTCACCTTCACCTGGTCCGCCGAGCGGAAGCGCTGGCTGGTGGCCATGGACGGCACGCCGACGGTGACGACCGAGGGCGCCTCGGTGGCTCCGGCGACGGTGGTCGTCCAGTACGTGAAGGTGCGCAAGTCCAAGTACCACGACGTCCTCGGCAACAACTCGCCGTACACGGAGTCGGTGGGCTCGGGCACCGCGCAGGTGCTGCGCGACGGCCGCTCCTTCGAGGCGAAGTGGACGCGGTCCGGAGCGGACGACGGCACGCGGTTCACGACGCCGGACGGCGCGCCGATGAATTTCGCCCGGGGCCAGGTGTGGGTGGTCTTCGCCAAGGCCTGAGAACCCCCTGCCCCCGGCCGCCGCTAGCGCTGCGCGCCGAGGGGGTCCGCGGCGTTGCGGAGCCCCTCGGCGGCGTCCGAGACCCGCTGGATGAGGTCGAAGAAGAGGGTCTGCTCCTCGGCGGAGAGCGGGGCCAGGAAGACCTGGTTCATGCGCGCGGTACGGACGGTCAGTCTGCGGTGGGTGCGCAGTCCGTCGTCCGTGAGGCGGAGCAGGAAGCGCCGTCCGTCCTGGGGATCGCGCACCTTGTCCAGCAGAGCACGGCGCCCGAGCCGGCTGATGACCTCGGCGATGGTGGACCGGTCGAGCCCGACCCGCTCCCCCACCGTGCGCTGGTCGAGGCCGGGCTCGGCGACGAGCGCGTTCAGGACCGCGAACTGGGGCGAGGTGATCTCCTCGGAGACCATCGTGTTCCACAGCAGGTAGTGCGCCTGCTGCAGTCGCCGGGCCAGGTGCCCGGGGTGGGTGGAGAGGTCCACCGCGGCCATGTGCGCTCCTCGGGTCCGGTACGCGCGTGCGTCCGCGTCGCACCAGGGTGATATTCGTTGGTGCACTGAACGATACCTGCCCGCGTTGCGATTGTCCCGGTGCCCGGGATCCTCCCCGATCGGTTCTCCATCAGGGGTATTGACGGGCAGGAGTCCGGGTGGCAGCGTGTTGAGAAACCTCGAGGAATTAATCAGTGCCCTGATTAATTTGGGCACTGGACACGCGGGAGAGATGAGGCTTCACGGATGGACAAGGTGGTCGCCACGGCACTGGAGGCGGTGGCCGATGTACCGGACGGCGCGACACTGGCGGTCGGCGGATTCGGCCTCGGCGGCGTCCCGAACGTGCTGATCGAGGCCCTTCACGCACGCGGCGTCCAGGGGCTCGGGGTGGTCTCCAACAACTGCGGGGCCATGGACTCGGGGCTCGCGATCCTGCTCGCCGCCGGGCGGATCGCCCGTGTCACCGGCTCGTACATCGGCGCGAACAAGGAGTTCGCCCGGCAGTACCTGGCCGGCGAGCTGGAGGTCGAGATGATCCCGCAGGGCACGCTGGCCGAGCGGCTGCGCGCGGGCGGTGCCGGGATTCCCGCCTTCTACACGCCCGCCGGAGTCGGCACGCTGGTCGCCGACGGCGGACTGCCGTGGCGGTACGACGGCCACGGCGGCGTCACGCTGGCCTCCCCGCCGAAGGAGGTGCGCGAGTTCGACGGCACCCCGTACGTGCTGGAGCACGGCATCCGCACCGACTTCGCCCTGGTACGGGCCGCGAAGGGCGACCGGCACGGCAACCTCGTGTTCAACAAGTCCTCCCGGAATTTCAACCCGCTCGCGGCGATGGCCGGCCGGGTGACGATCGCCGAGGTGGAGGAGCTCGTGGAGCCGGGCGGGATCGATCCGGACGCGGTGCATCTGCCGGGCATCTTCGTGCAGCGCGTCGTGGCCCTGACTCCCGAGCAGGCGGGAGCCAAGATGATCGAGAAGCGGACGGTCTCGGCGTCCGCGGCGGACGGAACGGTGAGCGAGTAATGGCCTGGAGCAGGGAAGAGATGGCCGCCCGCGCCGCGCGCGAGCTCGCGGACGGCCAGTACGTGAACCTCGGCATCGGTCTGCCGACACTGATCCCCAACCACCTCCCCGCGGGCGTCGAGGTGATCCTGGAGTCGGAGAACGGCATTCTGGGAACCGGCCCCTACCCGGCCGAGGACCAGGTCGACCCCGACCTCATCAACGCGGGCAAGGAGACCGTCACGGTCCTGCCGGGCGCCTCGTACTTCGACTCCTCGCTGTCCTTCGGGATGATCCGCGGCGGGCACATCGACGTCGCCGTGCTCGGAGCGATGCAGGTCTCGGCGGGCGGCGACCTCGCCAACTGGGCCGTCCCCGGCAAGATGATCACCGGCATCGGCGGCGCGATGGACCTCGTGCACGGGGCCCGTACGGTCATCGTGGTGATGACCCACACCGCCAAGGACGGCTCGCCCAAGATCCTTGGGGAGTGCGAGCTGCCGCTCACCGGGAAGGCGTGCGTGAACCGGATCATCACCGATCTGGGCGTCCTCGACGTCACCGACGAGGGGCTCCTGCTGGTGGAGACGGCTCCCGGTGTCACAGCCGAGGAGATCAGGGCGAAGACCGCCGCCGAGGTCCGTGTCGTGGAGGAGATCCCGTCGTGAAGGACGTCTACATCGTCGATGCCGTCCGGACGCCGGTCGGCAAATACAACGGCTCGCTGGCCGGCGTCCGCCCGGACGACCTGGCCGCCCACGCCATCCGTGAACTCCTCGCCCGGACCCCGGAGCTGGACCCGGCGCGGATCGAGGACGTGTACTTCGGCAACGCCAACGGCGCGGGCGAGGAGAACCGCAACGTGGGCAGGATGGCCGCCCTCCTCGCCGGACTGCCCACCTCCGTGCCGGGCGTGACCGTCAACCGGCTGTGCGCCTCCGGGCTCGAAGCCGTCATCCAGGCGGCCCGCGCCATCGCCCTGGGCGACGCCTCGATCGCCCTGGCCGGTGGCGTCGAGTCGATGACCCGTGCCCCGTACGTCCTGCCCAAGAGCGACCGGCCGTTTCCCGCCGGGCACGCCGAGCTGTACTCCACGACCCTCGGCTGGCGCATGGTCAATCCGCGGATGGACCCGCAGTGGACGATCCCGCTCGGCGAATCCGCCGAACTCATCGCGGACAAGCACAAGATCACGCGTGAACAGCAGGACGAGTTCGCCCTCGCCAGCCACCGGAAGGCCGCCCGTGCCCGGGAGGAGGGCCTGTTCGACGCCGAGATCGCCCCGTTGTCCCTCCCCTGGCGCAAGGGCGACCAGGTCGTGTTCGGCGCCGACGAGTGCGTACGCGCCGACGCGTCCCTCGACGCGATGGCCCGGCTGAAGCCGTCCTTCCGCACGGAAGGGGGCACCGTGACCGCGGGCAACGCCTCGCCCCTCAACGACGGCGCCGCCGCCCTGCTGCTGGTCGACGCGGAGGGGCTGGAGGCCACCGGCCGCGAGCCCCTCGCCCGTGTCTCCGCCACCGGCGTGTCCGCGGTCGACCCGCAGTACTTCGGACTCGCCCCCGTCGAGGCCGTGAACCGCGCGCTCGCCAAGTCGGGCAAGGGATTTGACGATCTGTCGACACTCGAACTGAACGAGGCCTTCGCCGCCCAGGTCCTCGGCTGTGTCGCCGAATGGCCCGGGCTCGACCCCGGGATCCTCAACCCCCAGGGCGGCGCCATCGCCCTCGGCCACCCCCTCGGCGCCTCCGGTGCCCGGCTCGCCGGCACCGTCGCCCACCAACTCGCCCGCAAGGGAAGCGGAGTTGGTGTCGCCACCCTCTGTATCGGCGTGGGCCAAGGTCTCGCCCTCGTCCTCGAACGCTAGGAAGTCGGCCATGGCTCTGACCCAGTCGGACATCGACGTCGAGATCAAGGATCTCCAGGACGCCTACGACAAGGCGGTGGCCGGCGGCGCGCCCGTGCGGCACCACCCCGCTCGCGACTACGCCCCGTACCGCAGCTCCGGGCTGCGCCACCCGAAGCAGCCGCTGGTCGCCGTGAGCGGCGACCCGGAGACGGTCGAGCTGTCGGGCCCGGTCTTCGGGGTCACCGACATCACCGAGATCGACAACGACCTCACCCTGCAGCACCGCGGTGAGCCGATCGGCGAGCGGATGACCGTCTCGGGCCGGCTGCTCGACCGCGACGGCCGTCCGGTGCGCGGTCAGCTCGTCGAGATCTGGCAGGCCAACGCGGCCGGACGGTATGCCCATCTGCGCGAGCAGCACCCGGCACCGCTCGACCCCAACTTCACCGGTGTGGGACGCACCCTGACGGACGATCAGGGCCGGTACGCGTTCACCACGATCAAGCCGGGCCCGTACCCGTGGGGGAATCACACCAACGCGTGGCGGCCCGCCCACATCCACTTCTCGGTCTTCGGCACGGCCTTCACGCAGCGGCTGGTGACCCAGATGTACTTCCCGAGCGACCCGCTGTTCCCCTACGACCCGATCCTGCGGTCCGTGACGGACGAGGCGGCCCGCGACCGGCTGATCGCCACCTACAACCACGATCTCTCGCGGCCCGAGTTCTCCATGGGCTACGAGTGGGACATCGTCCTCGACGGTCCCTCCGCCACCTGGATCGAGGAAGGCCGTTGAGCATGACCGAGCGATTGCTCCCCACCCCCTCCCACACCATCGGCCCCTTCTACGGCCACGCGCTGCCCTTCCCGGGCGGCGGCGACATCGCGCCCCAGGGCCACCCCGACACGATCACCCTGCACGGCCATGTCTACGACGGCGCGGGCACACCGATCCCCGACGCCCTGCTGGACTTCTGGCAGGCCGCGCCCGACGGCTCCCTGACGGGCACCCCAGGCTCCCTGCGCCGCGACCCGTCGACGGGCGGCTTCCTCGGCCGCAACGGCGTCGACTTCACGGGCTTCGGCCGCGTCGCCACCGACGCCGACGGGCACTACGCGCTGCGCACACTGCCGCCCGGCAACGCGGGGCTGCCGTACATCTGCGTCTGCGTGTTCGCGCGCGGTCTGACACACCACCTGTTCACCCGCGCCTATCTGACCGACGGCACGGACCCGCTGCTCGACGCGCTGCCGCCCGAGCGGCGCGCCACGCTGATCGCGGCCGAGGGCGCGCTGCGGACGTACCGTTTCGACATCCGCCTTCAGGGCGAAGGCGAGACGGTCTTCCTGGAGTTCCAGTGACACCTGCCGACCCCGTCGCGTCCGACACCGGCCTGCTCGCCCCCGGCCGGGCGGGTTCCCCGGCGTCGGCCGCGACGAGCGACACCGCGTATCTACGGGCACTGCTCGACGCGGAGGCCGCGCTGACCCGGGCCCAGGCGTCGCTGGGGCTGGCCCCGGCCGACGCCGCGACAGCGGTGTCCTCGGCGGCCGACGCCGGGGACTTCGACGTCGCGTCGATCGCGCTGCGCGCCCGGGGCGGCGGCAACCCGGTGATTCCCCTGGTCGCGGACCTGACGGCCGCCGTCCCGGCGGAGTACGGTCCATACGTCCACCGGGGCGCGACGAGCCAGGACATCCTGGACTCGGCCACCATGCTCGTCGCGGCCCGCACCCTGGACCTGGTCCTGAGCGACCTGGACCGCACCGGGCGGGCCCTGGCCCGGCTGGCGGAGGAGCACCGCGACACGGTGCTCCCGGGCCGCACGCTCACCCAGCACGCGGTGCCGACGACCTTCGGGCTCAAGGCGGCGGGGTGGCGGTCGCTGGTGCTCGACGCCAGGGACCGGGTGCGGGCCGTGCGGTCCTCGCTGCCCGCCCAACTCGGCGGCGCGGCAGGCACCTTGGCCGCGTTCACAGCCTTCGGCGCGGACGACACCCGGGCCCTGACCGCGGCGTACGCCCGCGAACTGGGACTGGCCGAGCCCGTGTTGCCCTGGCACACCCTGCGCACGCCGATCGCGGACCTGGCCGGAGCGCTGGCGTTCACGGCCGGTGCCCTGGGCAAGACGGCCGCCGACGTGCTCACCCTCTCGCGCACGGAGATCGCCGAGCTGGCCGAGGGGTCGGGCGGCGGTTCGTCCGCGATGCCGCACAAGGCGAACCCGGTGCGGGCCACGCTGGTGGCCGCCGCGGCCCGGCGCGCGCCGCTGCTCGCGGCCACGCTGTACGGCGCGATGACGGCCGAGGACGAGCGGCCGGCCGGGGCCTGGCACGCCGAGTGGGAGCCCCTGCGCGATCTGCTCCGGCTGGTCGGCGGGGCGGCCCTCGACGCGGCCGAACTGACCGAGGGTCTGCGGGTGAACACCGAGGCCATGCGCGAACATCTGGGGCTCACCCATGGGTTGATCGTCTCGGAGCGGCTGGCCGCGGAACTGTCCCCGGTGCTCGGCCGGGCGCCCGCCAGGGACCTGCTGACACGAGCCGCCGAACGGGCGGTCACCGAGCGGCGGCCCCTCGCGGACGTGCTCCGCGAGGAGCCCGGCCTCAAGGACCGCCCGGACGTCGACCTCGCGGACCTCACCGACCCCACTCGCTACACGGGCTCCGCCGGAGTCCTCACCGACCGTGCTCTGGAGCGACGTTGACCGTGAAACTGCTCAACCACCGCACCGAGGGATCGGCCACCGCTCCCCCGCTGCTCCTCGGCCCCTCGCTCGGGACGTCGTACGCCCTGTGGGACAGGGTCGCGCCCGACCTGTCCGTCACCCACCGGGTGGTGCGCTGGGACCTTCCCGGACACGGCGGCTCTCCGGCCGACCTGATCGGACCGGGGGCGACCGTCGCCGACCTGGCCGCGCTCGTGCTGGAGCTGGCAGACTCCCTGGGCATCGAGCGCTTCTCGTACGCCGGTGTGTCGCTCGGCGGGGCGGTGGGTCTGCATCTGGCGGTCCACCACCCCGAACGGCTCTCGTCCCTCGCCGTCATCTGTTCCTCTGCCCACTTCAACGGGTCGAAGCCGTGGGAGGAGCGGGCCGAGCTGGTGCGCCGCGAAGGCCTCGCGCCCGTCGCCGCGACCGCCGACACCCGCTGGTTCACCGCCGGTTTCACCGTGCCGGAGCTGGTCGAGGACCACCGCGGCGCCGACCCGGAGGCGTACGCCGCCTGCTGCGACGCCCTGGCCGCGTTCGACATCCGGGACCGGCTGTCGTCGCTCACCGTGCCGACCCTGCTGATCGCCGGGCGCGAGGACCCCGCGACGCCGCCCGCGCATCTGCGGGAGATCGCCGACGCGGTGCAGGGCGCGGCGCTCGTCGAGATCCCGGGCGCCTCCCACCTGGCGCCCGCGCAGTGCCCGGAGGCCGTGCTGACAGCCCTGCGGACGCACTTCTCGGCGGGCGGCGCCCGGCGCGGCATGGAGGTCCGCCGCCAGGTTCTCGGTGACGCGCACGTGGACCGCGCGCAGGCCCGCCAGAGCCCGTTCACGGCCCGCTTCCAGGACTTCATCTCGCGCTACGCCTGGGGCGAGATCTGGACCGACACGACGCTGACGCGCCGCGAACGCAGCATGATCACGCTGACCGCGCTGGTGGCGCACGGGCACTACGACGAGCTGGCGATGCATGTCCGCGCGGCGCGGCGCAATGGGCTCACACCCGAGGAGATCGGCGCGGTGCTGCTGCAGACAGCGGTCTACTGCGGTGTCCCGGCGGCCAATTCGGCGTTCGCCGTGGCCCAGCGGGTGCTGGCCGAAGAGGACACGGAGGGCGACCCCCGCCCGGAGTGACCTCATGAGCGGGAGCCCGCCCCGGGATGGCTCACCCCGCCTGATGAGCAGGCGCCGCCATGCTCACGGGCCGGCCTGGTGAGCGGGCGCCGCAATGCTAGCGGGCCGGCCTGGTGAGCGGGCGCCGCAGTCTCACGGCCCCGCCTGATGAGCGGGCGCCGCAGTCTCACGGCCCCGCCTGATGAGCGGGCGCCGCAATGCTCGCGGGCCCGGCGGAAGCGGGTGCTCGGTGCACGGCCGGTCACGGAAGCGGGTGCTCGGTGCCTGGCCGGGCATGGAAGCGGGTGCTCGGTGCCCGGCCGGGCAGCCGCGGCGGGCTACAGGCCCGCCAGCGCCGCCTCCGCCTTCGCCACCAGCCCGTCGGCGCCACTGGTACGCGCCAGCGTCAGGCCCTTGTTGAGTTCCGTCACCGAGCGGGAGGCGATGCCGTACTCGATGCGGGCGGCCGCGTGTTCGTACTGGCAGGGGGAGGCTTCCAGGTAGGTGACCGCCTGGGCCGCCAGCCGGACCGCGCGCTGGCCGGTCTCGAGGGCGGCGGCGCAGCGGAGCGCCTCGCCGATCGCCGTGTCGGTGCCGAACCGCTCGGCCTGGCGACGGGCGTCACCCGCCAGGGCGGCGGCACGCGACGGGTCCTCCGTGGCGAGTGCCCTGGCGAGGTCCACGGCCCAGGGTGCGAGCACCGTGTTGTGGTGGCCCCGGGCGCCGGCTGCCTTCTCCGCCGCCTCCAGTTCGTTGATGCCTTCCTTCGTGCGGCCGACGGCGAGCAGCAGACGGCCGCGCACGGAGCGGGTGTCGGGAAGGACGATCGTGGCGGGGTACGGAGGTGCGAAGCCGTAGCGCTCGGCGATCTCCGCGGCCTGCTGGACGTGACCGCGGGCCAGCAGGGTGTCGATGAGCCCGCAGGTCGCCGACCAGTACAGGGGCAGGCCGCGTCCGACGCGCTCCGCGAGGCGCAGCGATTCGCGCTGGTAGTGCTCCGCGTCGGCGAGGCGGCCCCGGCGGCGGAGTGCGAGTCCCAGGTAGGCGTTGGCCAGGGACTGATGGCCGCCGCTCCAGCCCGCCTTCACATAGGCGTGCAGGGCCTCGCTGAACAGGCTCTCGGCCCGGTCGAGCCGGTCGGCGTAGGCGTACGCGCTGCCCAGCATGAGGAGGAGTTCGACGCCCCACTCGGTGTCGGTCCAGGCGAGTCCGGGCGCGAGGCGGCCGTTGACGAGGGCGCGGTCGCAGAGTTCCACGACCTCCTCGGCGTTCTCGCCGCGGGTCATCGCGTCGAAGCCGCGCAGTATGAGGAGGGCGCGCTCGGAGTTGTCGCGCCCCGTACAGGTCGCGACGAGTTCCGCGAGACCGCTGGAGTGTCCGGAGCGCTCCTCGCCCGCGTGGATGCCCTCCCACATGTAGTGCACGGCCTGGAGCCGCATCCGGGCGGGTCCCGGCTCGAGCCGCTCGACCTCCTCGTCGACCGTGCGGACCGCTTCGTCCAGTTGGTTGTTGTGGAGCAGCGCCTGGGAGAGCCGGAAGACCGCGTCCACGCGCGTGGTGTCCTCGAGGCCGGGCCGTTCGAGCGCGGCACGCAGATGGCCGATGGTCGTGGAGGGCGCGGTCAGGAGCGTGGCACAGCCCAGCTCGTAGAGCACGCGCGCGTGCACCTCGGGAAGCGGTGGCTCCTTCAGCGCGCGCTCCAGGCAGCGCCGGGCCGCGTCCGGGGCGCCGACGGCCAGGTGTTCGCGGGCGGCCTCGCGCATCTGCTCGACGAGCTCGGGATCGTCGTCCGGATGCACTTCGAGCAGGTGGCGGGAGGCCGCGGCGGCACCTCGTCCGGACTCGGTGACCGCCCAGGCCGCCTGCCCGTGCATCGCCGTGCGCAGGGCGTCCGGGATCGAGCGGTAGACCGCGGTCGCGATCAGCGGGTGCACGAACTCCAGGTCGTCGTCCGGCCCGTGGCCGTTCGCGGATCCGACCGTGGTCAAAATGCGTGCGGCGCCCAGCAGTTCGGCGCAGCGGTTGGCCTCGTCGTCGGGCATTCCGGCGAGTTGGGCGGCGAGGTCGAGGGAGATCCCGGTGCCGAGGATGGCGGCCGCCCAGGCGAACCGGGTGGCGTCGATGCCGAGTCCTTCGAGGCGGGCGACCAGTCCGCGGCCGCGGGCCGAGCGGTTCAGGTCGCGCAGGTCGGCGGCCGATCCCTCGCTCGGCTCCAGTTCGCTGTCCTGGACCTTGGCGAGCAGTTCGACGGTCTCGTACGGGTTGCCGCCGGTGACGGCCCACACCTCGCGGCAGAAGGGCGCGTCCGCGTGCTCGCCGAGCGTGGCGCGGGTGAGTCCCTCGGCGGCGGCCGGGGTCAGCGCGCTCAGGGTGGAGATGGGACGGGCCTCGGCGGCCACCGCGTCGAGCAGCCGGGCGCTCTCGCCGGTGACCCCGCCGGGCCTGCGGGCGACCACGACGAGGACGGGCAGGTCGTCGAGGCGCTCGGCGAACGCGGCGAGCCAGCGCAGCGTCTCCTGGTCGGCCCAGTGCGCGTCGTCGATGAGCAGCACGAGCGGCCATTCCCGCTTGGCGAGCCGGCGTACCGCGGCGACCAGACCGTCGCAGACACCCTGCGGGTCGGGCTGCCGGTCACCCGGTTCGGCTATGCCGAGGGCGGGGCCGGCGATGTCGTACCAGTCGCCCAGGTACTCGCGCGCCTCCTCCGGGAGGAGCGAGACGAGGGCGGGCTGGAGCAACTGCCGTACGACATTGAAGGGAACGGACGTGACGGTCTCGCCGCCGCGTGCCGACCACACCGTGCAGCCGTTGCTCTCCGCGATCCGGCGTGCCTCCGCGAGGAGAGCGGTCTTGCCGAGTCCCGCGTCGCCGCTGACCATCAGCAGGCTGCCCGAGACCGCGGAGTCCGCGCGCAGCGCGGCGATCGCCTCTTCGAGGGTGGCGACCTCCTCGTCGCGCTCCCACAGGGAAGCCGAGGCGACCGCTCCGGGTCGTGCCTCCGTCATCCCGTTACCTCCCCAGGTCGCCCGAATGACGTAACTCCCATGAGCCTAGCCCCCTGGGAGCCACGACGGAGGCGGGACCCGGCAGCAGTTGCCGAGACGGGTGACGGCGGTGTCCGGGAGTCGACGCCGCCGGGCGCCCATCGGCCTCCGTGAAAGTTATTGACAGTCAGCAGACCCGAAAATGAAGGTAACTTTCCTCCATCGGTCTCACCGCGGAACCGGTACCGCCCGGCCCCGCACGCCCCCCGGGAGGAACCGGCATGAGCGCCCCCGCGCACGACTCCGACCTGCGCGCCCTCCGGTCAGGGCAGTCCCGCCGAGCCCTGTTCGCGGGCTCCGTGGGCAACCTCATCGAGTGGTACGAGTTCGGCGTCTACGGCTGTTTCGCGACGATCATCGCGGCCCGCTTCTTCACCCCGGAGGGCGGCGGCGGTGCCGAGGCACTGGTGAAGACATACGCGTCCTTCGGACTGGCGTTCTTCTTCCGGCCGGTGGGAGCCGCGCTGTTCGGTCGGCTCGCCGACCGCGTCGGACGACGGCCGGTACTGATCACGGTCGTCGTCCTGATGTCGGCCGCGACCACCCTGATCGGCGTCCTGCCCACGTACGCCACCGCGGGCGCCCTGGCCCCGTGGCCGCTCACCCTTCTCCGGGCTGTCCAAGGCCTGTCCGCGGGCGGGGAGTTCGGCGGCGCGGTCTCCGTGATGACGGAGTCGGCGCCACCCGGCCGACGCGGACTGTACGGGGCCTGGCAGTCGTTCACGGTGGCGCTCGGCCTGCTGGGCGGAGCCGGCGTGGCGGCGCTGCTGGCCAGCGTGCTCAGCGAGGCTCAACTCGGCGACTGGGGCTGGCGGTTGCCGTTCCTGCTGGCCCTGCCTCTCGGCCTGGGCGCGCTGTGGCTCCGGCTGCGGCTGGACGAGACGCCGTCGTTCGCCCATGAGCACGCGCGCGAACGGCCGCCGGCACGCGAGGTGGCCCGGGCGATCGCTCTCGGCACGGGCCGGATCATGGGCTGGTCCGCGGCGGGCTACACCTTCCTCGTCGTGCTCCCCTCGTACCTCCAGAGCACCCTGGGCACGACCTTCCGGGAGGCGCTGCTCGCGACGGTCCTCGCCAACCTCGGCTTCGCGGCCACGATCCTCCCGGCCGGTCTGCTCAGCGACCGGATCGGGCGCCGTCCGGTGATGCTCGCCGGCGCCGTGCTGGTCGCCGTCCTGTCGATCCCCCTGCTCGACCTCCTTCAGAACAGCGGCACTTCGAACGCCGTGAAGGGTCTCGCCGTCCTGTCGGCGGGTGCCGTCGTCGGGCTGATGGCGGGACCGGGGCCCGCGATGCTCGCGGAGATGTTCCCGACGAGCGTGCGCTGCACGGGGCTCGGACTCGCCTACGCGCTGTCCAATGCCGTGTTCTCGGGCTGCGCCGGGCTCATCATCACGGAAACCGCCGCACGGACCGGGAGCGTCCACATCCCCGGGTACTACGCGGCGGCGACCTGCGCGGTGAGCGCGCTCGCGCTCGCCACGCTCCGTACGGAGAAGGGGAGGTGAGCGCGTGCGGGTGATCGGCCTGATGTCCGGTACGTCGTACGACGCGATCGACGCGGCGGCCGTGGATCTGGAGCTCGACGCGGACGTCCTCGTCCTGCGGCCGCTCGGCCACGTCAGCGAGGCGTACGACGCGGCACTGCGCGACGCGCTCGCGGACGCGCTGCCACCGGCCCCGACCGACCTGGCCCAGGTGTGCCGTCTGGACACCTTGATCGGCCGGGCGTTCGCGGCGACGGCCGTTCGCGCCGACCATGAACTGTGCGACGGGCGAGCGGAGTTGATCGCCTCGCACGGCCAGACCGTCTACCACTGGGCCGAACGGGGGCAGGTGCACGGCACCCTCCAGCTGGGGCAGCCCGCCTGGATCGCCGAGGCGACCGGACTGCCGGTGGTCGCCGACTTCCGGCCGCGGGACATCGCCGCGGGCGGACAGGGGGCGCCGCTGGTGAGCCGGGTCGACCTGCTGTGGCTGCGGGGCCGCCCGGGTACCCCGGTGGCGCTCAACCTCGGGGGCATCGCCAACCTGACCGCGCCGGACGGGACCGCCTTCGACACCGGCCCCGCCTGCGCGCTGCTCGACGCGGCGGCCCGGGGGCTGAGCGGAGGGCGCCTCGACCACGATGTGGACGGCGCCCTCGCCGCACGCGGCACCGTCCACGATCCCCTGCTCCGGCGCCTGCTCGCGGAGCCGTACTACGCGCTGCCCGCGCCCAAGACGACCGGCAAGGAGCTCTTCCATCTCGGCTATCTGTGGGACGCGCTGGCCGGGTTCGGGACGCTGACCGCCGAGGACGTCATCGCCACCCTCACCCGGCTCACCGCCCGGACGGTCGCGGACGCGGTGCGGTCGGTGCGGGCCACGGAGGTGATCGCCTCCGGCGGCGGCACGCGCAACCCGGTCCTCATGGCGATGCTGGACGCGGAGCTTCCCGGCGTGGCGCTGCGTACCTCCGACGAGCTCGGGCTCCCCGCGTCCGCCAAGGAGGCGTACGCCTTCGCGGTCCTCGGCTTCCTGACCGTGCACGGCCTGGCGGGCACGGAACCGGCGAGCACCGGGGCCCGCCATCCCAGCGTGCTCGGTTCGATCACGCCGGGCCGGGACGGGCTGCGGCTGCCGGCGCGGGCGGAGCGGGCACCCGCGCGGCTCGTCGTGGAGTGAGCCGGGCCTCGCGGGAACCCCTTGACAGGCTCCCGGGGCGGGCTTCGGGGGGCCCTCTCATCCGCCTTTCACCCTGGACTCATACGGTGGGGCCATGACGCAGGTGACTCCCCCCGGCTGGTATCCCGACCCCGGGCAGACGAATGACGCTCCCGCCACCGAGCGCTGGTGGGACGGTAAGGCATGGACGGACCAGGTCCGCCCCGTCGGGTCGGCCGCCGTATGGGGTCCCCCGGCACACGCGCCGGCCGCCGGACCGTATCCGGCCCTCGCCCCGTATCCGGCCCTGGCCCCGGGTTCCCCGCGGCGCGGGCTGCGCATGGGCATAGCGGTCGCCGCGGCGATCGCCGTCCTCGCGGGCATCGGCGGCGGCGTGTACGCGCTGACCAAGGACGACGGCGGAGGTGGTGGCAGCGCGGCCTCCCAGGGGCCCGGCGGACCGGACGGCCAGGGCGGACCCGGCGGCGGACAGGGCGGCCCGAGCGACGGCCCGAGCGGCGCGCCGGGGGACTCCGGCGGCTCCGGCGGACAGACGCCGGCGCCCGGCGAGTCGGGTCAGCCGGGGACCGAGGACGGCTACGCCACGGACGTCTACAACGGCATCAGCATCCCGGTGCCGGACGAGTGGACCGGCGAGAGCCGCGCGGGTTCCGCCTCGGTCGCCACCAAGGACACCTACAAGTGCCCCGGCGACACCTCGCAGAACTGCCAGCGCGGCGGCGCCTACTCGGCCCCGGCGAAGGCGCTGAAACTGAAGTCCACCACGGCGGAAGCGGCGGCCAAGGAGGACATCTCCGCGAACGCCGACGATTCGTACGGCAAGGGCTACGGCTCGATCACCTCGCACACCCAGCTCGCCTCGAAGGCGGTCACGGTGGCCGGCGAGAAGGGCTACATGGTTCGCTGGAAGGTCGTGACGAGCAAGGGTGACGACGGTTACGTCGAATCGCTCGTGTTCCCCTCCCCCGCCGACTCCACCTCGCTCGTCGTCGTGCGCTTCGGCGTCGATGTCAGCTCCAAGGCTCCCGAGCTGTCGGTCATCGACACGATCACCAAGGGCATCAAGGTGGCGTCCGGGACCGGCGGCAGCGGCCAGAACGTCTAGGCGCACCGCCGGGCGCCCCTGTCCCGGCCCCGCGCGGAGCGGGCATTTCTGACCCGCTCCGCGCGCCGAGCCGGGCATCCCCGTCCCGTCCACCCGCCGAGCGGGTCTTCCCGTCGGCTCGCGCGCGGGGTCCGTGGGCATGCATCGGCCGGATGGGGCGCCCCTCCGCTCAAGGGGAACCCCACCCGGCCGGTGGGTGCGCGCCGCCCCCGTCCCCACGGTGCGGCGCGTTACAGGCCGACGTCCTGTCATCCCGAGGACGGCGGCCTGAGTCTCAGGTCAGGCCGAGCGTCGGCAGCACGACCGCCTCCACGAACTGTGTGAGATACGCCGCGTCCGCGTACTGGCCCTCCAGAAGGGGGCGCACCCGCAGGACCCCGAGCATCTGCGCCGGGATGAACTCGAGCGCCGGGTGATCGGCGGCGACCTCGCCGCGCTCGACGGCCCGGCTGATCATCTGCCTCAGCTCGGCGACCTCGGGCTCCACGAGAGCGTCACGGAGCGCCTGCTGGAGCTCCTTGTCCTGCATCACGGCGTTGCCGAGGCCCTGCAGCAGCTGTGTGCTGTCACGGGCCGACCATTCGCCCGCGGCCCTGGCCGCCTCGCGCAGGTCCCCGGCGAGCGAGCCGGTGTCGATGCCCGTGAACCGCGGACAGCGGTTGTTGCGCAGCGCGGCGGCCACGAACTGGGGCTTCGTCTTCCACTGCCGGTAGAGCGTGGACTTGCTGCATCGCGTGCTGGCGGCGACGCCCTCCATGGTGAGCGCCTCGTAGCCGCATTCCCGGATCTGCTCGAGCACGGCGTCGTAGAACTCCTGCTCACGCTCGGGCGTGATCTTGGAGCGGCGCGAGGCGACGACCGTCTCCGGTCCGTCCGCGGCCTGCGACGTCATGGCGCTTCTCCTCGCTGGAAACCGGCCGACGCCGGTGCGGTCTTGCATCCACTCTAATCGATACGTCAGTGTACCGGTACGCCTCCGTATCGGTACACTCCCGTATCGGTACACTGTCGTATCGGTACACTGCCGTATCGATGAGTCTCGGACAGCATCCACTCCTCCCGCACCCGGAGATCGGGCGGACGTCGAGTGGATCCTGTCCCGGGCTCACCGCGCACCACCCCACACCAGACCGTCAGCGAGGGGGCCGGGGGATGGATTCCCGAACCGAGCCTGCAGATTCCGCATCCGAGTCCGCATCAGAACCGGAGCCGCCCGACGCGGCCATACCGGCGGCCGCGTCACGAGACGCGGCCGCCCCGGTACGCCCGCACGACACCGTCGCGCGCCCGCCGCTGCTGCGGGAGCTGCTGCTCGTCGTCGGACTCTTCGTCGTCTACAAGGCCGGCCGCGTGCTGGCCACCGGCCACACCGACCAGGCCTTCACGGACGCGCACCGCGTCTGGGACTGGGAACGATTCCTGCACCTGCCGGACGAGGGCGCCCTCCAGGGCACGCTGCTGCACAGCGACTCGCTCGTGCACATCGCGAACACCTACTACGCGACGGTCCACTTCCCGGCCACCGCCGCCTTCCTGGTCTGGCTGTATCTGCGGCGCCCCGCGCACTACGTGTGGGCCCGCCGGGTCCTCGCCCTGGTCACCGCCGCCGCCCTGGTCGGGCACCTCACCTTCCCGCTCGCACCGCCGCGGCTGCTCGCCGGGACGGGTCTCGTCGACACCGGCCAGGTGTACGGGCCCACGGTGTACGGAGCGCACCCGGCGGCCGACACGATGGCGAACCAGTTCGCGGCGATGCCGTCGCTGCACTTCGGCTGGGCACTGATGGTCGCGATCGGCCTGATCGCGACGACCCGGTCGCGCCTGCGCCCGCTGTGGCTGCTGCATCCGCTGCTCACCCTGCTGGTGATCGTCGGCACCGCGAACCACTACTGGCTCGACGCGATCGTCGCGACCGCGCTGCTCTGCGTCGCTCTCGCCGTCGTCCACCCGCCGCACCGGACGGTGACGACCGCGGGACGGCACCAGGAGCACGACCTCGCCGAGGCCCCCGTACGGGATCTGCCCGAACTCGTGGGAGCCGGGCGATGACCCCGACGCTCGCCGCCATCGTCCTGTCCCTCTTCTCCGCGGCGGCCTACGCCGCCGCGGCCGTCGCCCAGGAGCGGCTCGCCGCCCGGTCGGCCGGCTCGGGCACGCTGCGCCTGCTGGCCCGCGGCGCCTGGTGGTGGTCGGTGACGCTCAACGCCTCGGCCGCACTGCTGCACGTCGCGGCCCTCAAGTACGGAACGCTCACCCTGGTCCAGCCGCTGGGGGCACTGACGCTCGTGGCGGCTGTGCCGCTGGGCGCGCGGGTCGCCGGACGGCGGGTCACCGCGGTCGAGTGGCGCGGTACGGCGCTCACCCTGCTCGGCCTCGCCGCACTGCTCGTCAGCGCGTCCGGACCCGCGCCCGACGATGTGCTGAGCCTGCCGCAGGCGCTGGCCGTCGCCGGTACGACCGCCGTACTCATCGGCGGGCTGTCGCGCGGCGCGCGGCCGGGCCTGCGGCACGCGACGGCCTCCGGGTTCGCCTCGGGCGTGGCGTCGGCTCTCACCCAGACCGTGACGGTGGCCGCCACGGACCGCTCGGACTCCCTGATGAGCGCCCAAGTGGTCGTGGTGGCACTGCTCGTGGCGGTCTTCGCGGCGGGCGGACTGCTGTTGTCGCAGACCGCGTATCAGGGCGGACTCGGCGCTCCGCTGGCCGTCGTGACGCTCGCCAACCCGCTGGCCGCGGCGGTGATCGGACTGTCGCTGCTCGGCGAACGCCTCCAGGGCGGCGCGGCGGGCGTCCTGCTCGCGCTCGCCGGAGCGTCGGTCGCCGGGTGGGGCGTGGTGACGCTGTCCCGCTCGGCACCCGAGCCGGCCGCGGACCCGGTGGACACCCTGGTGGACGACGAGCATCCCGTCGCCGCGGTGCTGGCCCTGGAGCCCGGATCGGCGGCGTACGAGCCCTCGTTGCTGCCTCAGCAGCCCAACTCGGGCCACCTCACGTCCCTGTAGGGCCCTGGAGGAACAGCCCCGCCCCCCGTCGGGAACGGACTCGGGTCACCACGGGAAGCCGGCTCACGTCCTCGCGGGGAGGCGACGCCGAGGGCGACCGGCGGACGCGACACGTGGCCGGCGGTCGTGAGGGGCGCAACAGACACGAAGGGCGGCCGCGGAGAGATCCGCAGCCGCCCTTCCGCACATCCGGTCCGGTTAACCCAGTCCGCGGGAGTCCTGCTTGAGCGCCGTGTCGACGGTCAGCGCCGTCGCGACGACGAGGCTCAGCAGCGGCTCGGGGAGCTGGAAGTGGATCTGCAGGACGTAGTTGTCCGCGGTCGTGAACATCGTCTTGGCGAGGCCTTCCCAGGTCTTCGTGATCCGGGCCACCTCGTTGTCCGTGTGGTCGACGATCGCGAAGTTCCAGGCACGCCAGTTCTCCGCCTTGATCGCACCGACCTTCTGGCCGTTGACGTTCATCGCGAAGTTGATCTTGCCGATCATGTTCTGCTGGACTATCTCGCCGACGGGCGAACCGTCCGGACGCGACACGATCACCCGCGACTTGAGGAACTTCGCGGGGCGGGTGAGCAGCAGCTGCGGCTGGCCGTGCGCGTCACGGATCTCCAGCTTGTGCGTCATGAACTGGTCGAGGCTGGAGACGAAGCGCAGGATCTTCTTGAGCACGCCCTGGCCGACCTGGACGACCGAGCCGATCAGATTGCCCTGCTGGTCCATGACCTTGTACTCGTTGGTCAGCTCGATCAGCTTGGCCTTCTGGTTCACCACCAGGACCGGCTCGGTGAACAGGCTGCCGCCGCCGACGACGCTGGGGGCCACCCCGGCCTGCTGCTGCACCTGACGCTGCACGCGCGGGTCCGTGCCCGGCGCGCCCTGCTGGGGGAACGCCTGCTGAGGCGCCTGGCCCTGCTGCGGCACCTGCTGAGCGGCCGGAGCCTGCTGGTCGGTCCACTGCGAGCCGTCCCAGTAGCGCTGCGTCTGAGGCGCGTTGGGGTCCGGGTACCAACCTGCAGGAGTGTTCGAATGCGTGGTCACCGGGGCACCCTACCGTGACATGGCCGGAAATCAACTGTCAGTTGGGTATCCATCAGACGGTGACGAGGGCCGGGTCACTGACGCCGGATTTGCCATTCTCGACATGTCCGGCGAATCGCCTCAGGAAGCCCGCCTCCGCGTCCCAGGCGACGGTCAGGTCGTACCAGCGCTTGCTCGCCCGCAGGTCCACCCTGTGCTTCACGGTCGCGCCCGCCCGTACCCGGAAGACATGCGGCTGCCCGCCGTAGCCGTCGGTGAGTTTGAGCGTCGCCGTGGCGGCGCCCTTGTTGACGAGGGTGAGCTCGACGTCGCAGCCGACATGGCGGGCGGTGACCTCGGGCCCTGCCGTCCTGTTGGCTCCCTTGAAGGTGCGCAGGAAGCCGTTCGGACCGTGCACCGTGAGGTCGTACGAGCCGGCCGAGTAGGCCGAGTTCCAGGTGTCCGAGACGGTCTTCCCCGCCTCGGTGGTGTACGTCCAGGGGCCGTCGGCGCGGTTGCCGGAGGTGACGAGGAAGGCCGCGCCGGCCTTGGCTCCGGAGCCGAAGGTCAGACTGAACCTGCCCGCAGCGGTGTCCGCCGAACCGTCCACGAGGGGCGCGTACTTGAGGGGGCGGGCCGGGCGCGATCCGCGCTCCTGCCGGGGCAGGGCGGGGTTCGCCGGCGGGGTCGGCACATAGTCCGGGTGACGGTTGCCGTCCGGCGGCCGGTAACCGTCGGTGTCGGGCAGCGCGACCGGCCTGGTGTCCTTGTGCGCGAAGTCGAAGGCGGCGGTGAGATCGCCGGTGACGGCACGCCGCCACGGCGAGATGTTGGGCTCGCGCACCCCGAACCGGGCTTCCATGAACCGGATGATCGAGGTGTGGTCGAGCGTCTCGGAGCAGACGTAACCGCCCTTGCTCCAGGGCGAGACGACGAGCATCGGCACCCGCTGGCCGAGTCCGTACGGACCGGCGGCACGGCTCGCGTCACCCTGGTATAGGTCCGGGCCGACGTCGACCGTGGACTTGCCCTGCGCCGCGGACTGCGGCGGGAACGGCGGCACCAGGTGGTCGAAGAAGCCGTCGTTCTCGTCGTACGTGATGAACAGCGCCGTCCTGCTCCACACCTCGGGGTCCGAGGTGAGCGCGTCCAGCACCTGGGAGATGTACCAGGCACCGTAGTTGGCGGGCCAGTTGGGGTGCTCGGTGAAGGCCTCGGGCGCGGCGATCCAGGAGATCTTCGGCAGCTTCCCGCCCTGCACGTCGGCCCGGAGCTGGTCGAAGAAGCCCTCGCCCTTGCGGGCGTCGGTGCCGGTGCGCGCCTTGTCGTAGAGCGGGTCGCCGGGCTCGGCGTTGCGGTACTGGTTGAAGTACAGCAGCGAATTGTCGCCGTAGTTGCCGCGGTAGGCGTCCGCTATCCAGCCCCAGGAGCCGTTCGCGTCGAGCCCGTCGCCGATGTCCTGGTAGATCTTCCAGGAGATCCCGGCCGCCTCCAGCCGCTCGGGGTACGTCGTCCAGTCGTACCCGGCCTCGTCGTTGCCGAGGACCGGGCCGCCGCCCTTGCCGTCGTTGCCGGTGTAGCCCGTCCACATGTAGTAGCGGTTCGGGTCCGTGGAACCGATGAACGAGCAGTGGTAGGCGTCGCAGACGGTGAACGAGTCGGCCAGCGCGTAGTGGAACGGGATGTCCTCGCGCGTCAGATAGGCCATCGTCGTCGCCGACTTGGCGGGCACCCATTTGTCGTACTTGCCCTTGTTGAACGCGGTGTGCCCGTCGCTCCAGCCGTGCGGGAGGTCCTGGATGAACGCGAGACCGAGGTCGTCCGCCTCCGGGTGGAAGGGGAGGACGTCCTTGGTGCCGTCCGACTGGTACCAGACCGACTTGGTGCCCGTGGTGGTCGCCGGACGCGGGTCGCCGAAGCCGCGGACACCCCTCAGCGAACCGAAGTAGTGGTCGAAAGAACGGTTCTCCTGCATCAGGACGACGATGTGCTCGACGTCCTCGATCGTGCCCGAACGATGGTGCGCGGGCAGAGCCGCCGCACGCTGGATGCTGCTGGACAGCGCGGTGAACGCCGTGGTGCCACCGGCGAGTTGGAGGAATCGGCGCCGATTCACTTGGGGCATGGGTGGGTGACCTCTTGTCCTGGCGGGCCCATTCGGCCGGAAGGTGATGGAACGTGCGCGAAAGGAGTGTTCCAAGAGCACCAAACGTCAGGGAAGTGCCCCATGACGCTCGCGTGAAACTCGGCGGTACGCGAGACGAACGGTTTCGGACGGGGCGTCAGAACCCAGGTCTCCTGCGGTTGGGCTGGACCGCGTCCCTTGTCAGGTTCACCTGCCGGAGTCCTCTGAGGCGGCCCGACCCTCGGGGCTGTCGGGCCAGTGTCTCGCCAGCATCTGTCGCGCGGTGTGGCGGACGTCCGGGTCGGGGTCGGCCCTGGCGGCCAGGACGGCGGCCAGGGTCTCGGGGCGGTCGGAGCGGTACTGCGCCAGCGTCCGCAGGGAGGCCTCGCGGGCGTCCTGGTTCGGATGTCCGGTCGTGGCCTGGAGGGTGGCGAGGGCTTCCGGGAGGTCGGGCCAGCATTTCCCCAGCGTCTGCAGGGCGGCCCTGCGTACGTAGGGGTCGGGGGTGGTGGTGGCGGTCTGGACGATGGCCAGAGTCTCGGGGTGGTCGGGCCAGTACTGCCCCAGCGTCTCCAGTGCGGTGAGACGGACGTACAGGTTGGGGTCCGTGGTGGCGGCCCGGACAATGGCCGGCACCTCGGGGTGATCGGGCCAGTGCCTCGCCAGCAGCGGAAGAAACTCCTGGCGGGACTCGCCGTCGGGATCGGTGACGGCCTCCTGGACGGTCGGCAGCGTTTCCGGGTGGCCGGACCAGTACTCCGCCAGCAGCGGCAGGGCCAGTTCGCGGATCTCGGCGTCGGGGTCGGTGGCGGCCTCCTGAATCGCGGCCAGGGACTCGTGGTGGTCTGGCCAGTACCTCCCGAGCGCCCGCAGGGCGGTGTAGCGCACCTCGTGGCTGGGGTCGGCGGCGGTGGCCAGGAGGGTGGCCAGGGTCTCGGGATGATCGGGCCATGTGTCTGCGAGACGGTCCAGGAGGACGCTGCGGTCGGCGGGGTGGTGGGCGGCCATCGCGAGCTCCCGGATCTGGTCCGGGTTGTCTCCGAGCGGGGTGCCGGCGATGTGCGCGGGCTCGGAGTCGGCAGGATCACTCAGCAGTGACGTGGGGTCGACACGCCCGTGGTTCTGGCGTACCCGCGCCCCGTGCCGGCCGATCGCCTCCGTCATGACCGGCTCCGCGAGCCACCCTTGCCCCGCCGAGGTCCCGACCACGGTCGCCACGACAGTGCCGCCGGGCACCGCCGCGTCCTCCGCCGGAACAACTGCCGGAGGAACTGCCGGATCCGTTGCGGGGCACGCCGCGAGGACCAGACGGGCCGCGGCAGCCCAGGTCCGCTCCACGGCGCAGGTCCCGCGCACCCTGGCGGCGTGCCCGAACGCCGCTTCCCGGTCCTCCAGCACCTCGGCGATCCGGCGCCCCCACGCCGCCACATCCGCCTCCTGCCGATCGGTGACCGGGACGACCGTCCGGCCCGCGTCCTGGGCCGGCAGAACTTCGCTCAGCAGCGTGCCCAGACCACTCCGGTCGGAGACAAGCAGCGGAACCCCGGCCGTGACGGCCTCCAGTCCTGCCAGACCGAACACCCCGGCCCGCGACGGCATCAACACCAGGTCGGCGCCCACCCGCTCCCGGCGCATCCACGCCGCCTCGGTGACGTAGTGATGCATCCTCACCCTCAACCCCGCGGGCCGGGACGCCCACTCCAGGACCTGCTCGCACAAACGCTCGTTCTCGTCCTCGCTCTCGCCCGACTGCGCGTCGTAAAGCACCAGGTCGACGTACCTGCCGGGCGGCAGCCGGTCCAGGGCGTCGGCCAGCGCCCGAGCGGCGATGTCCACGCCGGTGACCCGCCAGTCCGCCGGGCGACCCACGAGCAGCACGCGCGGCACATGCTGCTCCTGCGGCATCCAGTCGGGCATCGCGGCCGAGACCTCCGGAGCATCGGTGTCGTCGAAGCCGGGATCGAGCCGGACCGGCTCGACCGACCTCTTCGCGGGAAGTTCCTTGAGTAGCCATTTGTTCAAGTGCGGTCCCACCGCGAGCACATGGTCCGCCCGCGAGGCCAACTCCAGCTCAAGACGGGCATGTTCCTCCGCCGACGCCGTCTCGTCGGTCCCGCCCCACTCCGAAGCGTTCGATGCCATGTGTACCAACTGGACGAGCCGCGCCGCGGGGTAGGCCGATCGCTTCAGTCTCAGCGCCGACGGCCCGGTGATCCGGCCGTGCCCCACGACGATGTCCGGCAGGACTCCACCAGGCAGCACGGGAACATGGCCGGGCCCCGCTTCATCGCCGGTACCGGAGACCCGCGGAAGCTCCACCAGCGTCACCCCGAGCGCCCTCGCGTCGTCCCACACCCATTGTCCTTGCTCGCCCAGCACCGAGCAGAACACCTGCGCCCCGGCCTCGGCCAGTGCCTGGCACAGCTGCCGGTTGAACGAGCTGACCCCGCCGTGTTCCGGCGTCCACGCCGTGGCCATCACCAGAACGCGCACCGTCGTCTCCGTCACACCGTCCGCCATCGTCGATCCCCCATCCCGTCCCCATCACCCGATCACGCAGAGCAAGCGGCGACCGGGCGAGCGGATGCCGTGCGCGGAGGCGGCCCACCCTGATCGCGACGTGGGAAAGCTAACTACCGCCCGCGAACAGCGAGAGCACACCGATCCCGACACCGGCGACGACGAGGGCAGTGGTGAGGGCGAAGCCGAGGAACACCAGCATGCAACCGAGTTCCCGCTGGGCCCTGCGGTCGCCGGGCAGGGCGACCGTGGCCCTGTCCGGGCGCTCCGGCAGATAGGAGACCGTGAAGAGGTCACCCGGGACGGTCGTATTCGGAGCGGTGTCCTCGAACCGGACCTGCCGGCCCTCGTGGGTGACGAACTCGAAGAGGTAGTAGCGCCGCAAAGAAGAGGGACGCCCCCCACCGCTGCGCCGCACCGTCTCGATTCTTATGCATCTGCCTTCGGTACGCAGACCGTGCCGCTGCGCCCGGGTCCGCCGGCGGACCCGGTTCACCAACGTCACGCCCATGGCGATCGGGGCGATCACGAACAGAGAAGCAATGGCGACGAACGCAAGGGCGATGAAGGTCATTCGAAGTTCCTCTGGTGCGAGTGGTGCTGATGGCACTGATGGTGCGACAGGGTGTGAAGCGAGGCGGACAGCGGATGCCCACCCCAGTACGCCGCACGGGCCGGACCAGTTCATCCGTCACTGCCCGCGTGCCCTCGGCTCCACCGGATGGTCCGGACACCACCGCCTGACCCGGCCGTGGGAACCGGCCGCGCGCCCCTTCGCACCAAGACGGGCTCCGAGCCCCGTCCGTTCCATCGACGCCGCGGGCCCGCCTACGCAAGCGGATGGAGGAATCACGGGCAGCCGCCCGTGGAACTCGGCGCCGGTGGGCCGACCGCCTCCACCTCCGTCAGCAACAGTCCGTCGAGGTCCACCGACGCGGCGGGAGAGGCACCATTGCCGTGAGCGCGCGTCTCACGTGGGGACCCGCGTCACCGCAGCCCCCCGCACGGGACTCCCCTTCCAGGTTGCCCCGGCGCGCCTCGGGTTCTCCCGGTACTTCCGGTTCTTCCGCGAGACGGACGCCGCGTTGCGCCCCCGTGATGGCCTCCCACACGATGCGGCCACCACCAGAGACGGGAGCCGCAACGATGCCGCACATCCACCGCCTTCGCCAGGAACCAGTGGTACAGCTAGCGCATCTTTCTGACCTGCGCTTGTGCGGGAGCGATGAGGCTGTGACCTGCTAGGACGGGTTGCAGAGGCGATCGGAGACAGTCAGAGGAAACCGCTCTGATTCGACCCCGGTTCGACCCGGGTCGCTCGGAGGCAGTCAGAGGGCAACACCCTCTGCAACTGGCCCCTGAGGGACCAGAGTTGACCGGTGTTGATCACGAGTGGGCGGCTCTGGCGGTGCTCTGTTTCGACCTCGGTCGAGCTGCGATGGGGACGCCTGCCTCCCTCTCGGGGCCAGGCATGCGGGGTCTTCAGGATGGCCGTCCTGAAGATCTCGCCGGCGCCGATGGAGGTCGGTTCGGACATCACCCGTGGTTTTTAGCGGGCCTGGGTGGCGTCCACGTCTTTGCGAGACGACCCCACCGTGTCAGACAGCACCCACCAGCCACTCCCCCGCATACCTTCCTAGCGTCCTGTCAGTACTCCGACAGCTTCGGGATATCCGCTGAAGACACAGGTCACCCACCGGTTTCAGCCGCTCGGAAGATGGCCTACCCGCACCACGACCCGACAGGTGGGCACGGCGCCGACCCTCGCCAGCGAAGCGCACTTTCCACCATGGCAACGGCTACGGGCCAGCTGGCCGTCGCCGGTGTCGATGTCGCCGGCCGTGCTCGATTCCGTGGCGGCGGGCACCGTGGGGCTGGTGCCCACGTTCCGGGAGCCCTGTTGCAGGCGCTGACTCCATGCGGCTCTCCGACTCGGACGTCTCGAACCTCTCAGACGTCCGGTAGCCCGCCGACTGGACGGTCGTGGCAGAGGGCGAACCCGTGGCCAGGCGGCCGTCGACACGCGGCACAGCCGTGCCCGCGCCCCCGCTACAACCTGCTCGCCCCGCGACCCGGTGCGGGTGCCCCCCTCCGTCGGGAAGAAGAGATCACACAGGCAATGGATCACGCCGTCCCGCTCTCCGGGTACCGTCAGGGTATGAGTCACCCGCACCCCGACCTGAAAACCGCCCCGCCCCTTCCCGAAGGAGGACTGCGGGTCATCGCCCTGGGCGGCCTGGGTGAGATCGGCCGCAACATGACCGTCTTCGAGCACGCGGGCAAACTGCTCATCGTCGACTGCGGCGTGCTGTTCCCCGAGGAGACCCAGCCCGGCGTGGACGTCATCCTGCCGGACTTCACCTCGATCCGGGACCGGCTGGACGACATCGTGGCCGTGGTACTCACCCACGGCCACGAGGACCACATCGGCGGCGTGCCGTACCTGCTGCGCGAGCGGTCCGACATTCCCGTCGTCGGCTCCAAGCTGACGCTTGCGTTCCTGGAGGCCAAGCTCAAGGAACACGGCATCCGGCCGCGCACGGTGCGGGTGCGGGAGGGCGACCGGCGCAGCTTCGGGCCCTTCGACTGCGAGTTCGTGGCGGTCAACCACTCCATCCCGGACGGCCTCGCGGTCGCGATCCGCACCGGCGCCGGGATGGTGCTGCATACCGGCGACTTCAAGATGGACCAGTTCCCTCTCGACGACCGCATCACCGATCTGCGTGCCTTCGCCCGCCTCGGCGAGGAGGGCGTGGACCTGTTCCTCACCGACTCCACCAACGCCGAAGTACCCGGCTTCACCACCTCCGAGCGTGAGCTGAACCCGGCGATCGAGCAGGTGCTGCGCACCGCGCCGCGCCGGGTCATCGTCTCCAGCTTCGCCAGCCATGTGCACCGCATCCAGCAGGTCCTGGACGCCGCCCACCAGCACGGCCGTAAGGTCGCCTTCGTAGGCCGGTCGATGGTCCGCAACATGGGCATCGCCCGTGACCTGGGCTATCTGAAGATCCCGTCCGGTCTGGTCGTGAGCACGAAGGAGCTGGAGAAGCTCCCGGACCACAAGATCACTCTGGTGTGCACAGGCTCCCAGGGCGAACCGATGGCCGCGCTGTCACGGATGGCCAACCGCGACCACCAGATCCGCATCGGCAAGGGCGACACCGTCCTGCTCGCCAGCTCTCTCATCCCCGGCAACGAGAGCGCCATCTACCGGGTGATCAACGGACTCACCCGGTGGGGCGCCCACGTGGTCCACAAGGGCAACGCCAAGGTCCACGTCTCCGGGCACGCCAGCGCCGGCGAACTCGCCTACTGCTACAACATCGTCAAACCCCGCAACGTCATGCCCGTGCACGGCGAATGGCGCCACCTGCGGGCCAATGGCGACCTCGCCATCCGTACCGGCGTCGACCCGGACCGGGTCGTCATCGCCGAGGACGGCGTCGTCGTCGACCTCGTCGACGGCCGCGCGTCCATCACCGGGAAGGTCCCCGCCGGCAACGTCTACGTCGACGGCATGGAAGTCGGCGGCGCCACCGAAGCGTCCCTCAAGGACCGCCTCACCCTCGCCGCCGAAGGCGTGGTCACGGTAGTGGCGATCGTCGACGCGGACACCGGCGCCCTCGCCGAGGCCCCCGACTTCCTGGCCCGCGGCTTCGTCCACGACGACACCACCTTCGAGCCGGTCATCCCAGTCATCGAGAAGACCCTGGCCACCGCGGCCGAGGAAGGCGTCGGGGACGCGCACCAACTCGAACAGCTCCTCGCCCGCGCCGTGGCGAACTGGGCGTTCCGCACCCACCGCCGCAAGCCCCTCATCATCCCCGTCATCATCTACGCCTGAGCCACAGCACGGCCCCCGGTTCCGGTCCCGGGGGTACCGAGGTCGGGCACGGGAGTCAGCAGCCGCCTCGGGAGGCCGGGGTGGCAACACACTCCACATGATGAGCCATCGGGAAGATGTCGCCGAAGCCCACCCTGCGAGAACCAGCAGGTCAGGCATGGTTTATCGACACCGAGGAGCCGCCACCTTTCCGGCTGCGGCGGAAGCGGGTCATACAGCCCACAGACTGTCTCGAGAATGACAGTACGGACTCGGAGGGTTCACGTCTCGGTGGGAACCCTCGGGGCGAATGGGGCTCCTTTGCCTGTGCCCAGGGGAGCGCGGAGAGGTCTCCGCAATGGGCAGTGATCGGGCCGATACGTAGTGGACAGCAGCCCCGGACCGAAACGGCCCCGCAGAGGGGGACTGCTCCGCGGGCGCGATTCAGTCCCTAGTGGCGCCGTCCTGGTGATCAGCGGGCTGTGGAACTGGGGTTGGTGGCTGTTGAGGTGTCGGGGTGGAGGGTGAAGACTCGGTCCAGGCCGGCGATACGTAGGATCCGGGCGGTGTTGGCGGGGACTGCGGCCAGGGCCATGTCGCCGCTCTGTTCCGTAGCCAGGTTGCGTGTCGCCAGCAATGCGGTGATGCCGCTGGAGTCGCAGAATTCCAGGCCGGCCAGATCCAGGACCAGCAGTTGTCCACTGGCGAGGGTGAGGCGGTCCACGGCCTGGCGGAGTTCGGGTTCGTCGCCCCAGCGTGATCGACACCGCAAGCTGCACCAGCGGCGCGGGCCGGTTCCGCTGACCAGGCCCGCCCACCGGCAACACCCTCGCCAACGCCTCGGCCAGTCCGACCCGGTCCGCACACCGCCGCAGCGGTGCCTCCCCGGCGTGTCCGACCAGTCCCTTGCCGTCGGCCCGCACGACCGGCCGCCGGTCCCACCCTGTACGCTCGGTCGCCAGAAAAATGCCTTGATCTTCTGCCCGACACGTCCTCAACAAACGCATCCTTGCAGGTCAACGGCATCTTTCTACTGTCAGGGCGTCAGCCCGTCAATTCCGGTGAATAGCCAGGGCTGACGCAGACGCCGCCCGTCCGAACGCCCTGCCGCCGGAACCCGGACGCACCATCTCAGGACACGGGCGGACCGGACGGTCCGGCCGTCCGGCGATGTTCGGCGTTGATGCGCTGGGCTTCTTCGAGTTGGTCTTCGAGGATGATGATGCGGCAGGCGGCCTCGATGGGGGTGCCGTTGTCGACGAGTTCGCGGGCGCGGGCGGCGATGCGCAGCTGGTAGCGGGAGTAGCGTCGATGGCCGCCCGCGGAGCGGAGCGGGGTGATGAGGCGGGCTTCGCCGAGGGCGCGGAGAAAGCCCTGGGTGGTGCCGAGCAACGCTGCGGCCCGGCCCATGGTGTAGGCGGGGTAGTCGTCGTCGTCAAGCCGGCCGAACGAGTCGTCTGCTGTCACTTGCACCTCTCCGAGAAACGCGTGGAGGGGCCCTGGCGCCAGTAGCGCCAGGGCCCCGAAGGAACAGCTACACCATCTGCCGGCCCTGATACTGCGCCGGCCTTCTGTTTCCGCACGCCCACCCGGGAAAGGGCGGGAAATGCGGGGATCGCGGTTGCTCGACCGGAGACCACCTCACTATCGATGTCCTGCGGTACCCGGGCTCTGCAATTCCGCCCGGGCGATCCTGATGGCGCTCGGCCCCTCCGTTCTTTCCCTCTGGGATCTACTCACTGCCGGTACTGCTCTACCGCGTACTGCTGGTGATGCGACCTGCTCGGTGACCTGAGGAAGCGCCACTCTTCGGCAGCCAGCCCCGTCGCCCGTCCTCCGACCACTGCTCTGGCTTAGAACCCCACTGCCGAACCTCCCGGTGCGCGCGCCCGCAGCCGACGCCTTCACCGAGGAACCACTCACATACCTTCGCTGCTGGATACCGCGAACTGCACTAACGGGTACTGCAACTTCAACTGCGGTCCTGCTCACGGCGGCCCCTGATCACTGCGGGCCGCCCGGTCCGGTCGTCAGCCCCGTCGCCGTCCTGCGACAACCCTGGCTCCGAAACTCCACCACCGCACCGCCCTGCGCACTGCAACTACCTGTACCACTGCCTGGCAGTTCGTGTCTGCCAGGCCCGGCTGATCTCGGCTACGAGAGAAACCATAGCCAGACGATCTCCCAATGTCTACTCCAGCCAGCATAGATTTTTGTGCGTTCGGCGGGGAGGTAAGCGACCTCGACCGCGACGGAGGCTGGCACCCGTCTGCCAGGGCGAGAGGGCGAAAGGTCCGGGGCATGTGCAGCGGGCAGAAGAGCGTCGTCGCGCGATCCAAAAACCCTGGGACCCCAACGAAGAGCGTCAACGCCACAACCGCCATCTCACCCGCTGGCAAGCGAGGACCTCGGTATGCGGGCTTGGTGTGTCGGACGGACAAGGCGTACGGCCGCCGAGTCCGGGGCCGGACGTTGGCGTCCGTTCAGGGGCTCTGTGGTGCAATGACACTGCCCGGCACCAGGCCCTGGCGCCGCCCCCTCGGCCCACTCGGCAGGGGGCACTGCGCTGGCGGGCAGCAAAGAGCGAGGAGTCACCGTGACCGTATGCGGGCCTGGCGAAGAAGGCAGGCCGACCACTCGTCTTCCTGACAGCGACGGCGGCCGGGGCGGGGCGATGACCTTGGCGGGGACGCTGGCGGCGGCGGAGGCCACGGCGCCCGTGGAGTCGCTCGACGTGGTCGCGCGCATGCTCAAAGAGCGACTCGGGGCCGCGGCGGTGTCATTCCTGATCACCGACTTCAGCGGCGGCTCGGTCGTACGGCTGGGGGCGGCGGGCAGCGTCGAGACCGACGAGCCCGCGCGGCGCATCACGTTGCGGGGCACCCTGTACGACGACGTGATCCGCACCCAGCGGCCGAGGGTGGAGGACAAGGGCGAGGGCGGTCTGGTGCGGCTCGTCGCCCCGGTGACCAACCGCGGGGACGCCATCGGGCTCCTGGAACTGTTCTTGCCCGTCGCGCCTGACGCGGAGGTGATGCAAGAGGTCAGCGAGACCGCGCACGCCCTGGCGTACATCGTCATCGCGAACCGGTCCTTCACCGACGTGTACCAGTGGGGCCGCCGCACCGCACCGCTGAGCCTGGCCGCCGAGATCCAGTACAGGCTGCTCCCGGCATCACTGGCATGTGAGGCGGCGCAATTCGCGGTCGCCGGGGCGCTGGAGCCCGCCGACCACGTCGGAGGTGACACCTTCGACTACGTGATCGACCGGGACACCGTCCAGCTCTCCGTCACCGACGCCATGGGCCACGACGTCGACGCCGCACTCCTGGCAACTCTCCTGGTGGGCGCCCTGCGCCGGGCACGGCGGGCCAGTGCTGGCCTCGCCGAACAGGGCGATCAGGCCGATCAGGCCGCGCGCGAGCACGGCCGCCACGGCTACGTCACCGGGCAGCTCCTGCGCATCAGCCTGCTCGACGGCACCGCCGAGTTCATCAACGCCGGGCACCCCTGGCCACTGAGGATGCGGGACGGACAGGTGCGGGAGATCACTCCGAAGATCGATATGCCGTTCGGCTTCCACGCACCGCACAGCTACCGGGTCCAGTCGCTGGACCTGCGGCCGGGCGACCGGCTCGTGATGCTGACCGACGGCATGCTGGAGCGCAACGCCAACAGCCTCGATCTGCCGGACCTGATCGTCCGCACTCGCGCGCTGCATCCCCGCGAGGCCGCCCGCACCCTCATCGCCGCGGTCGTCGACGCCAACCACGGTCACCTGCAGGACGACGCGACCGTCATGTGCCTCGACTGGCACGGCATCGGCCACTCCCATCGGGACGCCGACACCGGCGCCAACCTCGCCGACGCCTCCGCCCCGTCGCCAACGGGGCCGACCACTCCTGGGCGATGACCTTGAGACCGCTCCGCTCCCCCGCTTCGGGCGGCCCTTGGACCGCGGTGCGGAGGAGCGGACGGCTTTCGCGCGCGGCGCGATGCCTCGACGGCCGCCCTGCCCGTCGCGGCCCGGCACGCGGCAACGTGCGTGACCAGCGGCCCTGGCCAAAACGTTGTCGCGGTCAGTAGACGGCCAGGGAGATGGCGATGTAGTGCGCCGTGAAGGCCGCCACGGTCAGGGCGTGGAACACCTCGTGGAAGCCGAACCAGCGCGGTGAGGGATCGGGGCGCTGCAGACCATAGACGACCGCGCCCGCGCTGTAGAGGAGACCGCCGGCCACGACCAGGGTGAGTACGGCCACTCCGCCGGTGTGCAGGAAGTCGGGCAGGTAGCGCACCGGTGCCCACCCCAGCGCCAGGTAGCACGGGGTGTACAGCCAGCGCGGAGCTCCCACCCACAAGACCCGGAAGGCGATGCCGACCAGTGCGCCCGCCCACACGACCCACAGCAGCACGGACCGCTGGCCCGGCGGGAGAAGGACCACCGCAAGAGGCGTGCAGGTGCCGGCGATGATCAGGAAGATGTTGGCGTGGTCGAGACGCCGCAGGACCGCCTCGCCGCGCGGCCCCCAGGTGCCACGGTGGTAGACGGCGCTCGTCGCGAACAGCATCCAGGCGGTGACCGCGTACACGGCGCAGGCCACGGCTGCCTGCGGGGTGCGGGCCAGACAGATGAGCACGATGCCCGCGATCAGTGCGGCGGGGACCATCCCGGCATGCAGCCAGCCCCGCAGCCTCGGCTTGATCGGTTCTGCCAGATCGGCCGCCCGCTCCACCAGAGCGGCAACCGAGTGCCCGCTCTCCCCATCTTGTGATCCGCAGGGCAGCCCGTCTTCATGGTGTTCTCCACGCGCTGCGGCGGCGTACATGTATTCGGCTTCAGCGGCGTCGTGCGACACGGCTTCTCGTCCTCCCTCGGACTCCTGGGCATCACCGGTGATCATGCAGCCATGCTAAAGACCTCGCCCAGACAGTTTCTGCAAGGCCGGTCTCGAAACAGCCAGGCCGCGTCGCCGGAAATGGGTCACTTCGCCGCCGTGTGAACTCCGGCCCGTTGCCGCTGCCGCCCTGGGCTCGAAGCGGAATAGATCAGTTGCTCATGGGAACGATCAGAGCTCCCGAGCGGGTATCCCCGCTCCCTGCGCGCAAGGATCGCCGATGCTTCCTGAGGTCCGCCCCCACCTGTCCGGCCCCCTCGCCGACCAGTTGGAACACCAACTGGGTCTGCCTCCGCAACGGGAAGCCGGCGATCTCGATGTGCAGCACGTCGCCGGCATCGCCGTCGTCGCAGCCGCCCACTCCGATGGGTATGCGGCCACCGGTCACCTCTTGGGGCTGCTGGCCGCGCTGCCTGCCCCCACCAAGGCAGGAGAACGCTTCTGGTCGGAGCTGTGGAGGTCTTCGGGCACCGCGTACCTGCTGCCTGCCAACATCAAGGCTGCGGTGCTGCGTTCCCTGGCGGGAGAAGGAATCGTGCTGGCCCGACAGATCCTGTCGGCTGTCGATGAGATGACCCCGCCCCAGCGCGTCGCAGCCGGGGAGGTGATCGGTCAGGCCCTCGCCGAGTCCGACCACTTTCCCGACCTCAAGACACAGGTCATCGGAGAACTATGGCTCCGTGACCTCGAACTCACCGCCTGGCGCGTCCTGCACGCAGACCGCAGGTCCGACGATCCGACAGGACGCAAAGCATTCCTCGACGCCTGGAGCAGGGTCTGAGCTTCAGCGCTTGCTTGTCGTGATGGGTGAACAGTTCCAGCAGGGCTCGGACGGGCACGCGTGCGTCTGCAGGATGGCGGACGGTCCGTCCAGGCAGCACCTCCCGCACACCGGGGGAACCTCAGGGTGGCCAGTAAATATAATCGGCCCATGTCGAAGCCTGACGAGCTGCTCGTTGACGTCGCCGCCCTGGTGGAGTCCGGGCAGAGCAACCAGATGTCCCTGACCGTGGTCACCGGTGGTGCCGTCATCACCGGCCGACTGGCTCCCGAAGCCGTGTGGAGGCGGAGGGTGTCGGACGTGCTGACGGATTCCGCCCGCCTGGGAGAATTCTCAGCCGTCTTCGACACCCCCGCGAAGAACGGGCCGCCCACGCATCTGCACTTCCATGTCGCCCGGATCCTGCAGGGCACGGTGGGGATCCCGGAGACGGGCGGGATGTACCGCGTGGCGATCGCCGACGTCGGCGCCTGGACCGTGGGCGACTTCAGCTATTCCGACCACTGAGCACCACTGCGACGGGAACCCGTTGCAAGCAGTGTGGGCCCGGCCGGCACATGCCGGCCAGGCCCACACTGCTGTTCAGGTGTCGGCTTCGTGCCTGTTCCCTCGGTCAGACGGACACGGGAGTGCCGAGCGTCGCGGAAGCGTGCTGGAGCGGGCTGAGGATGCGTACGGGTGCGCCCTCGGGGAGGGTGCGGCAGGTGAAGCCGAGCTGCGTCATGGCCCGCAGGACTTCGCCGGCGCTGAAATCACGGCGGTCCTGGCGAGTGATGACCTGGCCGACCTGTTTGACGGGGTAGTGGCGGCGGCCGATGATCACGGATTCGCCGGTACCCAGTTCGGGCTTGATGCCCTTCATCGATTCCAGCACGCCGCTCTTGGTGAGCTCGAAGGGGAAGCGGGCGATGACACAGCGCATGTGACCTCACAGAGAGAAGAGGGAGAACGGCCCGGCCAGGGTGAGACGGTTCAGCGGGAGAGGGCGAGGACGCCCAGAGCGCTGCCTTGCCCGTCGACCACCGGCAGGGCACCGAGCCGGCGGGAGCGCATCGCGTGCTCGGCTTCGGCCGTCGTGGCCACGGATGTAGTGAACGACCCGTGGTCGCCGAGGATTTCGCGCAGGCGGACGCGGTCCGTGTAGGCGGAGCTGTCGCGGACGGCGGTGAGTTCGGTCCGGGTGACCAGGCCGGTGCACTGGCCGTCCTGGTCACAGACGACCAGCCGACCCGTGTGTGCGGCGGCCATGACCGACAGCGCCACCTCGACACTCATGTCGTCACAGACCTGCGGTCCGGCCGCGTCCATGACCTCAGCCACCGTCCTGTGCCCGGGGTCGGCGCTCGCCGGGCGGGGCTGCATCTGAACCAGCGTCACAAGGTGCCTCCTGCAGAGATGGGTCAGCTTCCTGATCACGAAGGTTCTAGGCCGCCGTGCCGAAGACGGTCTGGCGTACGGGCGCGCGCCGGGTCGTCGAAGAGGGGCGGCGCCGGCCTCGCGAGGTGCTGCGCTTGGAGCGTTCGGCCACCGGTGCGGTGATGACGACCGGGATGCCGGACGGGGACTGGGCACCGGTGATCCGGTGCAGGGCCTCGTCGCCCGAGCGGATCTGGGTGGTCTGCGGCCGGATCCCGGCGTCCGACATGAGGCGGACCATGCCGCGGCGCTGACTCGGTGTGACGAGGGTGACGACGCTGCCGGACTCGCCGGCTCGGGCCGTGCGTCCGCCGCGGTGGAGGTAGTCCTTGTGGTCGGTCGGCGGATCGACGTTCACGACGAGGTCGAGGTTGTCGACATGGATGCCGCGCGCCGCGACGTTGGTCGCCACCAGCACGCTGACGTGCCCCGTCTTGAACTGCGCCAGCGTGCGGGTGCGCTGCGGCTGCGACTTGCCGCCGTGCAGCGCGGCGGCCCGAACCCCGCTGTTGAGAAGGTCCTGGGTCAGCCGGTCGACGGCGTGCTTGGTGTCCAGGAACATGATCACGCGGCCTTCGCGGGCGGCGATCTCCGTCGTGGCGGCGTGCTTGTCGGCGCCATGGACGTGCAGGACGTGGTGCTCCATCGTCGTGACCGCACCGGCCGACGGGTCGACCGAATGCACGACGGGGTCCGTCAGATAGCGGCGCACCAGCAGGTCGACGTTACGGTCCAAGGTGGCGGAGAACAGCATCCGCTGTCCCTCGGGACGCACCTGGTCGAGCAGCGCGGTGACCTGCGGCATGAAACCCATGTCGGCCATCTGGTCGGCCTCGTCCAGCACCGTGATGCCCACCTGGTTCAGCCGGCAGTCGCCCCGGTCGATGAGGTCCTTGAGCCGGCCCGGGGTCGCGACGACGACCTCGGCCCCGCCTCGCAGCGCGCCGGCCTGCCTGCCGATCGACATCCCGCCCACCACCGTGGCCAGCCGCAGCCTGACGGACCGGGCGTAGGGGGTGAGCGCGTCGGTCACCTGCTGCGCCAGCTCACGCGTCGGTACGAGGATCAGCCCCAGCGGCTGGCGGGGCTCAGCACGCTGTCCCGCGGTACGGGCCAGCAGAGCGAGACCGAAAGCGAGGGTCTTGCCCGAGCCGGTGCGCCCGCGGCCCAGGACGTCACGGCCCGCCAGGGAATTCGGCAGCGTCGCGCCCTGGATCGGGAACGGCGCGCTCACACCCTGCCTGCCGAGTTCGGCCAGCAGCTGCTCGGGCATGGAGAGATCGGCGAAGCTCTCCACGGCAGGCAGCGCGGGGGTGATCGTCGTGGGGAGCGCGAATTCACCCTGCACGGGGGCGGGCCGGCGGCCGTAACTGCCTGAACGAGCAGGACCGCCGGAACGGCGTGGTGCCGGCGAGCCGAAGCGGCTGCCGCCCCTTCCTGCGTCGGCACTGCCATTACGGGTGCGGGGTGAGTAGTCGTTCGTACGTGTGCGGTTCATGCGGAACCTTCCTCGATGCGGCACATATCAAGGAATTCCCGCAAGCGGTAAGCAGCACGGAATTACAAGTATGGACCGATGTCAAAGCAAATCCGGCCGACGGGAATCCGCGGCGGGCGTAAATGCTGAAATAGGTGACGCAGCGAGGACGTAAAGTCCCGGGCGCCGAGGCGCGGTGTGGATCTTCAGGATGCGCCTGCATCCTGAAGGAGGAGCCGCGTGTGGTGAGACTGCGGATTTCTCCGAGCCGTCCCGCAGGTGAAACCACTGCGGGAAAATGCGTGTAGCTGGGGCCCGCACCCCGAGGGATGCGGGCCCCAGCTACTGCGCGTCAGCGTCAGGCCGGAACGATGTTCTCGGCCGTCGGGCCCTTCTGGCCCTGCGCGATGTCGAAGGTCACCTTCTGGCCTTCGAGCAGCTCACGGAAGCCCTGGGCGGCAATGTTCGAGAAGTGGGCGAACACGTCAGCGCCGCCACCGTCCTGCTCGATGAAGCCGAAACCCTTGTCCGCGTTGAACCACTTCACGGTGCCAGATGCCATGTCATATCTCCTTTGGGGCAGTACACCGGCGTCCACACTGTGCGAACACCGTGTCGCCGCGATGATTACCCCGCCGGAAAATGACCGGAAATACAAAAGCGCTCTCCCCGACAGAAGCCGAGTGGGAGCACTTGAAGTTCGGGAACCACAACTGCAACTGAGATGGACAGTAGCACGCCGCAACGGTCCGCGTCGGTTAAGTAATTCCACTCCGCTCATTGCGGCAAAAACTCTCACTACACGGTCCGGCAAACTCTCACCTCACGAGCACAGATATTGACTCACTCGCAGTGCAACGTTCCAGAAAAGCGGAGTCGCCAGCCGCAACCAGGGTTGTCGGGGCGCTTTGGCGTGTGCGGCTGTCCGCAGGATCGCATTGAACAGCGGCCAAGAGCAGCGCCCTGCGCCACGGCGGCGGCGCCTACACCCTGGACCTGGTCGCGCCCCGGACAGCATCGAGGTGGCCGTGCACGACCACTGCTCCCGGGTGCTCCGCATGCGCATCCCCGCCTTGAACAGCACCGGAGGCTTCGGCCGGCCCATGGTCAACCGCCTCGCCGACACCACCGCCGTCACCCGCCACCCGTTGGGGAGCAAGACCGTGAGCGCCCTCATGCCGCGGTAGTGACCCGGCGTAAACGTCAGGCGGCACTCCTGGTCGTTGCTGGGGAAGGCGACCGCAGTGGCAAAATCCTGACGTCGCGTTGCCCGTCGTGCCAGCACCAGGGGCTTCGCCGGGACGGCATCTCGGCGGGGGCGGCCGGCCCTACGTCGAAACCCCGCCTGCCGAATGGGTTAACCTCGCTTCCGCTTTGACTCCTGAGGCCGGATGGCCGAGCAGCAGATCCACTGCGGAATTGCCTGGCATGCATGCCTCAACTGCGGGTACGCCGTCTCTGGCCGCTCAGGAGCAGGCGGCATATGAGGCTGGATCACGCAGGAGGGGACGAGCATGACAGTGACCGAGACGGCAGGGGCGCGGACCGTTGTGCTGCCGGAGATCAGTGACCCGTCGCAGGTCGCTCCGAAGGACGCCCGCGAGCTGTCGAGGCTGTTCTTCGACCAGCTCGCCGTTCTGGAAGAGGGCACGCCCGAGTACCAGTACGCGCGCAACACCCTCATCGAAATGAACATCACCCTCGTCCAGTTCGCGGCCGCGCGCTTCCGCAGCCGCGGACAGGACGAGATGGAGGACATCGTCCAGGTCGGCACGATCGGACTGATCAAGGCCATCGACCGTTTCGAGCTGACCCGCGAGGTCGAGTTCACCTCCTTCGCCGTCCCCTACATCGTCGGTGAGATCAAGCGCTTCTTCCGTGACACCACGTGGGCCGTCCACGTCCCGCGCCGGCTGCAGGAAGCACGCGTGGCGCTCGCCAAGGCCACCGAGGAGCTCCGCAGCCGGCTCGGCCGCATGCCCACCACACGGGAACTGTCCGAACTGATGTCCCTGTCCGAGGAAGAGGTCATCGAGGCCCGCAAGGCCGCCAACGGTTACACCTCGGCCTCCCTCGACGCCGCCATCACCTCCAGCGAAGACGGCGAAGCCGCCCTCGCCGACTTCATCGGCATCGACGACACCGCCCTCGAACTCGTCGAGGACTTCAACGCGCTCGCCCCTCTGATCTCCCAGCTCGACAACCGTGAACGCCGCATCATCCACATGCGGTTCGTCGACGAACTCACCCAGGCCCAGATCGGTGAACACCTCGGCGTCTCCCAGATGCACGTCTCCCGCCTCCTCAACCGCACCCTCGCCAAGCTCCGCGAAGGCATGCTCACCACCAACTGAGCACAGCAGCCCACAACACACCGGCGTTGCTCTCCTCCCCCCATGCGGCGGAAGGGGGACAACGCCGGTACACGCCACGACGCGTCGGCACGGACTCTCCCCCTGCTCGCGGTGCGGCACTTCGCCGCTGGTAGCAGCCAGACTCAGAACCTTCCTGGCCACACCGCCCGAAACCAACCGGGCCACTCCTGGGCTGAGTCACCATGCGGCAACAGCCCTGTTTGCGCTAGCCGGAGCAGGCGCCCCATGCGCGTCACCGGAGACGAACGGCCTGTCGATGACCGTCTCGCTGCGTCGTTCAGTCAGCAATCTGCTCGCGATTCCTGCCCCCCAATCCCTCGCGCTACCCGGCCGACCTGCGACAACACGCTGACGTGGCATTTCATCGGACATCTTCCGTGAGACGGAAGTCGTATTGCGGCCCAGTGATGCCTGCCCGAACGATGCCACCACCATCAGAGACGGGAGCCGGCCTTCATGCCTCACATGACGTCCTTCGCCAGGAACCAGTGGTACGTCGTCGCCTATACCTACGAAGTCGGGCGCGAATTGCTCGGACGGACGGTTCTCGGTGAACCGCTCGTCCTCTTCCGGACCGAGGAGGACGGGACGGCCGTGGCCCTGTCCGACCGCTGTGTGCACCGGCGCTTCCCGCTCTCGGAGAGCCGGCTCGACGGTGACCGGATCGTGTGCGGCTATCACGGGTTCACGTACGACACGACGGGCACCTGCGTGTACGTGCCGGGGCAGAAACGGATCCCGCGCACCGCCCGTGTCGCCTCGTATCCGGTCGTCGAGCAGGACCTGTTCGTCTGGGTCTGGATCGGCGACCCGGCCCTCGCCGACCCGGCGGCCGTCCCGCGCGCCCCGCACATGGACTCGCCGGACTGGACGACGGTCAGCGGCATGGAGCCCATCGACGCGGACTACGGACTCCTCGTCGACAACCTCCTGGACCTCTCGCACGAGACGTATCTGCACGGCGGCTACATCGGCACGCCCGAGGTCGCCGAGACACCGATCGCCACCGAGGTCGACGAGGGCGCGGGCATCGTGCGCGTCTCGCGGCACATGGACGACGCAGAGTGCCCGCCGTTCTACGCCCGTTCGACCGGTATCGAGGGCCGCATCACGCGCTGGCAGGACATCGAGTACCACGCGCCCTGCCTCTATCTGCTGCACAGCAGGATCGCGCCGGCCGGTGTGCTGCCGGAGGCGGACGGCGGCGACCCGGACGCGTTCCACACCGAGATCACGTACGCGATCACGCCGTCCGGCGACGGCAAGGTCTACGACTTCTGGGCGGTCTCCCGCGACTTCGCCCGCTCGGACGACGAAGTCACCACCTTCCTGCGGGACTTCAACCACACGGTCGTGATGCAGGACGTCGACGCGCTCAACCTCCTCCAGAAGACCCTCGGCACCGAACGCGACGGCTACCAGGAGCTGAGCATCAACATCGACACCGGCGGCCTCGCCGCCCGCCGCATCCTCGCCCGGCTGGTCGAGCAGGGCGAGAAGCCCGTGGAGAGGGTCCTGTGACCGGCCCGACCGGCGAGATCTACCGCGTGGACTGGGTACCGGGCACCGACGTGCTGCACGGAACGTGTCACTGCGGCGCCGAGCACACCGCCGGGGACCCGATCGCGATGTGGGAGTGGATGCTCGCCCACCCCGAGGGTCACGAAGCACCGGGGAACGGCCTCGGACCACGGGCGGGCGACCGGGGACCGCGGGGCGGCGAACCCGGACCGCGGGGAGACCGGGGCGGACCGCGCGAAGGCGGCCCCGAACCGCGGGGGAAGGCCTCATGACCGCGTACGAAGCCGAACTCGTCGTCGGGCGGCGGGAGTCCGTCGCCGACGGCGTGGTCGCCCTGACCCTGCGCCATCCGCTCGGCGCGGAACTCCCGTCCTGGGAGCCGGGCGCCCACATCGACGTCGTCCTCGGTCCGGACCTGGAGCGGCAGTTCTCCCTGTGCGGTGATCCGGCGGACCGCCGGGCCTGGCGGATCGCGGTGCTGCGCGAGCCGGACGGACGGGGCGGATCGGCTTATGTCCACGAGCAGTTGGGCGACGGTGACCTGGTCCGCGTTCGTGGTCCGCGCAATCACTTCGCGCTGGCACCCGCCCCGCGCTACCGGTTCGTCGCGGGCGGCATCGGCATCACCCCGATCCTGCCGATGCTCGCGGCGGCCGAGGCGGCGGGCGCCGAGTGGTCGCTGCTGTACGGCGGGCGCACCCGTGGCTCCATGGCGTTCACCGGGGAGTTGGGACGGTTCGGGGACCGGGTCACCCTCGCTCCGCAGGACGAGACCGGGCTGCTGGACCTCGCCCCCGTGCTCGACGAGGTCCCCGAGGGCACCCTCGTCTACTGCTGCGGCCCCGGGCCGCTGCTCGACGCGGTGGAGGAGCGGTGCCCGGCCGGACTGCTGCACGTGGAGCGCTTCCGGCCGAAGCCCCAGGAAGCGGGCGGGGAGAGGGAGTTCGAGGTGGTTCTCGACCGGTCGGGGCGCACTCTGACCGTCGCCCCCGGCGTCTCCGTCCTCGACACCGTGCGCGCCGCCGGCGTCGAGGTGCTCTTCTCCTGTACCGAGGGCACCTGCGGGACCTGCGAGACGGACGTGCTCGAAGGGACGCCGGACCACCGGGACTCGGTGCTCACGGACGAGGAGCGGGAGGCGGGCGGGACGATGCTCATCTGTGTGTCCCGCTGCCGCGGGAAGAGCCTCGTGCTGGACCTGTGACCGCGAGGTCCCCCTCGATCCGCGCGACCGTCGCCAGCAGGTGGGGAAGCAGGTCGCGGCGGACGGATCCGAGGCTGTTGCCGCTGGCGTGCACGGGGATGTTCGCGGCCGCCACCACGGTGCCGTCCCGGTCCCGCACCGGGGCGGCGACCGAGCGCAGGCCCTCCTCCAACTCCTGGTCGACGATGGCGTATCCCTGCCGCCGCACCCGGCCGAGTTCCGCCTTCAGGAGGGCCCGCGAGACGATCGTGCGCTCCGTCAGGGACCGCAGATCCGCTCGCTCCAGCAGGGCGTCGATCTCCGCGTCGGCGAGGTGCGCGAGGATCACCCTGCCCACGGAGGTGACGTGGGCGGGGAAGCGGGTGCCGACATTGATCGTCACCGTCATGATGCGCCGGGTCGGAACCCGCGCCACGTACACGACGTCGTCGCCGTCGAGGACGCAGAGCGAGCTCGACTCCCCCACCTGTTCGGCGAGTTGCTTCAGATGGGGCAGGGCGATCTCCGGGAGGGTGAAACCGGAGAGATAGGCGTAGCCGAGTTCCAGCACGCGCGGGGTGAGCCGGAAGACCCGGCCGTCCGTGCGGACGTACCCGAGATCGACCAGGGTCAGCAGGAAACGGCGTGCCGCGGCGCGGGTCAGGTCGCAGCCGCGGGCGACCTCACTGAGTGTCAGTTCCGGTCGGTCGGGCCCGAATACACGGATGACGGCGAGTCCGCGTTCGAAGGATCGGACGAAGTGGGGCGCTCGGGCTGCTGCAGGCATCGTCGCCTCCAGAGGGACACACGGAGCGCTCCCGCGGAGGCCGAGAGCGCATTTCGGTAACTGTCAACAATATTGTTAGCCAAGGCCATTGACCCGGCACGGACGGGGTTCTACCTTCGCGCTGAGCACCATTGTGCGGTGTGCGCACAACCTGTCGGAACACTTTCGTCTGCACAGGAGGAGCCATGCGTCGTCTGCTCGCCGGTATCGCGGTCGGAGCCTTCCTGGTCGCCGCGTCGGCCTGCGGTTCGTCCGACGGCGGTGGCGCCTCGGACAAGAACTCTTCGTCCGGCGGTACCACCACCGTCAAGGTGGGGATCATCCCCATCGTCGATGTCGCCCCGGTCTATCTGGGCCAGAAGAAGGGCTTCTACAGCAAGCGCGGACTGAAACTGTCGATGACGCCCGCGCAGGGCGGCGCCGCGATCGTGCCGGGTGTCGTCTCGAGCCAGTTCCAGTTCGGGTTCTCCAACATGACCTCGCTGATGATCGCCCAGTCCAACGGCGTTCCCGTGAAGGCCATCGCCAACGGCGTCGCGTCGACGGGCGTCGACGGCAAGGACTTCGGCGCCATCACGGTCAAGAAGGGCAGCGCCATCACGTCGGCGAAGGACCTGGAGGGGAAGAAGGTCGCCGTCAACACGCTCAAGAACATCAATGAGACGGCCGTGCGCGAGTCGGTGCGCAAGGCCGGCGGCGATCCGTCCGAGGTGAAGTTCGTCGAGCTCGCCTTCGACCAGATGCCCGCGGCCCTCGACAGTGGCCAGATCGACGCCGCGATGGTGGTCGAGCCCGCGCTCGCGACGGTCAAGAGCCAGGGAGCGACCGAGATCGCCTCGTCCCTGGTCGACGTGGCGAAGGACCTCACCGTCGCCATGTACTTCACCTCGAACCAGTACGCGACACAGCACCCCGACGTGGTGAAGAAGTTCCAGGAGGCCACCGCGGAGTCGCTCGCCTACGCCGACGCCCACCCGGACGAGGTCCGGCAGATCGTCACCACGTACACGAAGATCCCGGCGGCCCTGCTGGCGGACGTGACCCTGCCCAAGTGGCCGGCCGAGCCGAACCGGACCTCCATCGAGGCGCTGCAGAAGCTGGGCGAGCAGGACGGCCTCTTCAAGTCGGCGCCCGATCTGGACAAGCTGCTGCCGTGAAGCGGAAGCAAGCGCGTGGCAGTGGCTCCGCCGGGTGGGCAGTGAACGCCGCTCTGGGCGCCGCCGGGCTCGCGGCCTTCCTCGTCCTCGGCGAGGTGGTGCCGCGGCTCGGCGTGGTCAAGGAGGAGTACTTCCCTCCGACCAGCCGGATCGCCCGGGCCCTCGGCGACGAGATGTCCGACGGCGCCTTCTGGACCGATCTCGGTGACACCCTCACCGGCTGGGCACTGGGCCTGGCGATCGCGGTCGGTGCCGGCATCGTGGTGGGCGTGGTCGTCTCGGTGGTGCCGTATCTGCGCGAGGTGACCGCCTCGACGATCGAGTTCCTGCGTCCGATCCCCTCCGTGGCCCTGATCCCGCTCGCCGTCCTCCTCTACGGCACCGAGCTGCGGTCGGTGCTCCTCCTCGTCGTGTACGCGTCCTTCTGGCAGGTCCTCGTCCAGGTCATGTACGGCGTGCGGGACGTGGACCCGGTGGCGGAGGAGACGGCGCGCTCGTACGGGCTCGGCACCTGGGCCCGGGTCCGCCATGTGCAGTGGCCGACGGCCCTCCCGTACGTCATGACGGGTGTCCGGCTGGCCGCGGCGGTCGCGCTCATCCTCACCGTGACCGCCGAACTCGTCATCGGAGCACCGGGGTTGGGCGCGCGCATCGCGGTCGCCCAGACCTCGCAGGCCGTGCCCGAGATGTACGCGCTGATCGTGGTCACGGGTCTGCTCGGACTGCTGATCAACGTGGGTGCGCGGTCGGTGGAGCGGCACGCGCTGGCCTGGCACCAGTCGGTGCGCGGGGAGGTGGCGGTGTGACGGACATCCCGCCCGAACCGGTCAGGCCGAGCATGTGGAGAAGCCTCCCCCTGCGGGTGCTGTTCGTGGCCGCGCTCCCGGTGCTGCTGATCGCCGTCTGGTGGCTCGCCTCGGACGGCAGCACCAATGTCTACTGGCCGCCGCTGCGCACGATCCTCAACACGTTCCCCGACGTCTGGACGCGCGACCGGCTCCACGCCGACCTGGTGCCCAGCCTGCTGCGGCTGCTCGCCGGCTACGCGTCGGCGGCGGTCGTGGGTGTCGCCCTCGGCACGGTCATCGGCTCGTACCGGAAGGTGCGGGCGGTGTGCGAACCGGTCCTGGAGTTCCTGCGGGCGGTGCCGCCGCCGGTCCTCGTTCCGGTCATCATGCTGTTCGCGGGCATCGGGGACACGATGAAGATCGTCGTGATCGCGAGCGGCTGCGTCTGGCCGATCCTGCTGAACACGGTCGAGGGAGTGCGCGCCGTCGACTCCGTGATGTCCGAGACGGCCCGCTCGTACGGCATCACCGGACCGGCCCGGATACGCGCCGTCGTCCTGCCGTCGGCGAGTCCGCAGATCTTCGCGGGCCTGCGCCAGGCGCTGTCCATCGGGATCATCCTGATGGTCATCAGCGAGATGTTCGCGGCCAGCAACGGACTCGGCTTCACCATCGTGCAGTTCCAGCGCGGCTTCGCGATCCCCGACATGTGGACCGGAATCCTCGTCCTCGGCCTGCTCGGCTTCGTCCTCTCGGTCGTCTTCCAGCTGGTCGAGCGCCGGGTGCTCGGCTGGTACCACGGTCTTCGGGACTCCTCCCGGCGGTCCTCGTGACGTTCGCGAAAGGGCGGTCCATGCACGCGTCTTTGGTCGTATCCGGCCTGCGGAAGGTCTACGAGGGGTCAGGGCGCAGGGTGGAGGCGGTCCGGGACCTCACCTTCACGGTGGACGCGGGTGAACTCGTCTGTCTGGTCGGCCCGTCGGGCTGCGGCAAGACCACACTGCTGAAGTGCATGGGCGGTCTGCTGACCCCGACTTCGGGCGAGGTGCTGCTCGCGGGCCGGCGGGTGAGCGGCCCGCCGCCCGGCATGGCGTTCGTGTTCCAGGAGTACGGGCGCAGCCTGTTCCCCTGGATGCGGGTCGGCGAGAACGTCGAACTGCCTCTGAGGCAGAAGAAGCTGAGCAGGACGCGGCGGCGGGAGCTGGTCGCCGACGCGCTGGAGTCCGTCGGCCTGGCCGATGCCGCGGGGGCCTATCCGTGGCAGCTGTCCGGCGGGATGCAGCAGCGGGTCGCCATCGCGCGGGCCCTCGCGTACGAGCCCGAGGTCCTGCTCATGGACGAGCCGTTCGCGGCCGTCGACGCGCAGACCCGCGCCGATCTGGAGGACCTGGTGCGCCGGCTGTGGCGGCAGCGCGGCATCACGATCCTGTTCGTGACCCATGACATCGACGAGGCCGTCTATCTGGGCGAGCGGGTGCTGATCCTCTCGGCCTCCCCCACCGTCGTGCAGGAGCAGCTGAAGGTCGATCTCCCGGAGGAGAGGGACCAGTTGCACACCCGGGTCGCCCCGCGCTTCGCAGAGTTACGGACCCATGTGTACGAGCAGATCCAGGCGGCGAAGCGCGGGGAGCCGGTCACGAAGACGGACACGCCTCCACCTCGCTGAGCCGGCCGGCCAGCCAGCAAGGTGTTCGCGGTGGCGTTCAGCCGCAGGTAGCGCAGGCCCGTACCGGCCGCAGGGCGACGGTGACCGTGTGCTGATCCCTTCGAGGTGGGGGTGGGCACACGGTGTCCGGTCCGTTCGTCTCAGGCGCGCAGCCATACCGCCGTGTCCGGCGGGAGGAACCCGTCGGCGTCCAACGGGCCGCTGCCGAGCAGGAGTTCGGAGTGCTCCGGCAGCTCGACCGGGCCGTCGGCCAGATTGACGACGCACCGCAGACCGTCCGTACGGGCGAAAGCGAGGACGCCCTCCGGTGCGGGGAGCCAGCTGAGGGGGCCGTCGCCGAAACCCGGTTCGGTGCGGCGGATGCGGAGCGCGGCACGGTAGAGGCTCAGCATCGAGGCGGGGTCCTCGGACTGGCGGTCGGCGGCGTGGGCGGGCCAGCCGGCCGGTTGCGGCAGCCAGGGGTCGCCGCCGAATCCGGCGTACGGCGCCTCGGCGGCCCAGGGCAGCGGGACCCGGCAGCCGTCGCGGCCCGGGTCCGAGCCGCCGGAGCGGAAGTGCATCGGGTCCTGGATGCTCTCGAGCGGCAACTCGACCTCGGGCAGCGCGAGTTCCTCCCCCTGGTAGACGTACACGGAGCCGGGCAGGGCGAGCGAGAGCAGTGCGGCGGCGCGGGCCCGGCGGGTGCCGAGAGCCAGGTCGGTGGGCGTGCCGAAGGCCTTGGCGGTGAAGTCGAAGCCGGTGTCGGTGCGGCCGTAGCGGGTGACCGTGCGGGTCACGTCGTGGTTGCACAGCACCCAGGTGGCGGGCGCGCCCACGGGGGCGTGCTCGGCGAGGGTCTCGTCGATCGAGGTGCGCAGCCGCGCGGCGTCCCAAGGGCAGGACAGGAAGGAGAAGTTGAACGCGGTGTGCAGTTCGTCGGGGCGCAGATAGCGGGCGAAGCGCTCGGTGTCGGGGAGCCAGACCTCGCCGACGAAGACCCCGTCGTAGGCGTCGGCGACCGCCCGCCAGGAGCGGTAGATGTCGTGGAGTTCGTCGCGGTCGACGTAGGGGTTCGGGTCGCGGCCCTCGACGAAGTCGGGCAGGTCGGGGTCCTTGGCGAGCAGCGCGGCCGAGTCGATGCGCACGCCCGCCACCCCCCGCTCGAACCAGAAGCGCAGGATCTCCTCGTGCTCCTGGCGGACGGCCGGGTGGGCCCAGTTGAGGTCGGGCTGCTCGGGGGTGAAGAGGTGGAGGTACCAGTCGCCGTCGGGCAGCCGGGTCCACACCGGTTCGGCGGAGCCCGCGAACTGGGACGGCCAGTCGTTGGGCGGGAGTTCGCCGTGTTCGCCGCGGCCGGGGCGGAAGTGGAAGAGCTCGCGCTCCGGTCCGCCCGCCAGGGCCGCCCGGAACCAGGGGTGCTGGTCGGAGACGTGGTTCGGCACGATGTCGACCAGGGTGCGGATGCCCAGTTCCCGGGCCTCGGCGATCAGTTTCTCCGCCTCGGCGAGCGTCCCGAAGGCCGGGTCGATGGCGCGGTAGTCGGCGACGTCGTAGCCGCCGTCGGCCAGGGGTGAGAGATACCAGGGGTTGAACCACAGTGCGTCCACGCCGAGTTCGGCGAGGTACGGGAGTCTGGCGCGGACGCCCGCGAGGTCGCCGGTGCCGTCGCCGTCGCCGTCCGCGAAGCTGCGGACGTACACCTGGTAGATGACGGCGGAACGCCACCACGCGGACTGATTTCGGGCAGGGCGGGGCTGTCCCACGGTGCGTTGCCTTTCGTTCGAGGAGGTCACGTACAGGCGTCAGCCCTTGGTGCTGCCCGCGCTGATTCCGGCGATGATGTGCCGCTGGAACACCAGGAACATCACGACCATGGGGATGCTGGCGATCACCATCGCGGCGATGAGCACGGTCAGCTGGATGTTCTGCGACAACTGGACGAGGGCCACGCTGATGGGCTGCTTGTCGGTGTCGGAGAAGACCATCAGCGGCCAGAGGAAGTCCTGCCAGACGGCGACCAGGGCGAAGATCGACACGACTCCGAGGACGGGCCGGGACATCGGCAGCACGATCGACCACAGGGTGCGCAGTTTCCCGGCGCCGTCGATCTCGGCTGCCTCCAGGACGTCGCGCGGGATCTGGTCGAAGAAGCGTTTGAGGAGATAGAGGTTGAAGGCGTTGGCGACTGCCGGCAGCCAGATGCCCAGCGGGTCGTTGAGCAGGCTGGTGTGGATGAGAGGCAGGTCGGCGACCGTCAGGTACTTCGGGACGACCAGGGCCTGCGCCGGGACCATCAGGGTGGCGAGGATGCCGCCGAGGATCACCTTGCCGAAGGCCGGCTTCAGCTTGGACAGGGCGTACGCGGCGGCGGTGCAGAGGACGAGCTGGAGGAGCCAGGCCCCCGCCGCCTGGACGACCGTGTTCCACAGGTGCGTGGGCAGGTCCATCAGGTCCCACGCGTCGGTGTAGCCGGACAAGTGCCACTGGTCGGGTACGAGGGTCGGCGGTGTGCGCGTCACCTCGTCCGGCGACTTCATGGCGCCGGTCACCATCCAGTAGACGGGGAACAGGAAGGCCAGCGCGAACAGCAGGACGACACCGCAGAAGACGGTCCAGTAGACGGCCTTGCCGCGGGGGCGGGCCAGGGTGAGCGGGGAGACCAGGGTGCGGGTGCTCATGTGTCGTCCCCTTCCGAGCGGGTCAGCCGCAGGTACAGGGCGGAGAAGGTGCTGAGCAGCACGAGCAGCATGACGCTCAGCGCGCAGGCCCCTCCGAAGTCGTTGTAGAGGAAGGCGTACTTGTAGATCAGGTACAGCACCGTGACGGTCTTGTCCTCGGGTCCGCCGCCGGTGATCACGAACGGTTCCGTGAACACCTGCATGGTGGCGATGATCTGAAGGAGCATCAGCATGAGGATGATGAAGCGGGTCTGCGGGATCGTGACGTGCCGGATCCGCTGCAGGAGGCTCGCGCCGTCCAGCTCGGCCGCCTCGTACAGCTCGCCGGGGATGCTCTGGAGCGCGGCGAGGTAGATGAGGACGGTGCCGCCGAGGTTGGCCCAGGTGGCGACGATGACCAGCGAGACGAGGGCGGTGTCGGCCCCGTTGGACCAGTTCGAGGTCGGCAGGTGCAGAAAGCGCAGCGTCTCGTTGGCGAGGCCCGCTCCGGGGTCGTAGAACCACTTCCACAGCAGGGCGCTGACCACCGGCGGGATCATCACCGGCAGATAGACCACGACTCTGAAGAAGGCCTTCGCGTGCCTCAGTTCGTTGAGCACCAGCGCCATCACGAAGGGGACGGCGAAGCCGATGAGCAGGGCGAGGACCGTGAAGGTGAGGGTGTTGCGCCAGGCGGCGGTGAACTCCGGGTCGTGGAAGACCCGGGTGAAGTTGGCGGTGCCGACCCACTCACCGCCGCTGCCCGGCGTGTACTTCTGGAAGGCGATCACGACCGCACGGATCGCCGGGTACCAGGAGAACAGCGCGAAGCAGAGCAGGCCGCCGATCAGGAAGGCGTAGGCGCGGGACTGGTCGGCCAGGCGCCGGCGCCAGGGGGGCCCGGGCCGGCGTCCCGCCGAGCGCGGCGCCTCCGGCACGCCGACGGCGGCCGGAGGGAACGCTGCGGGGGGCTTCGATGCGGTCTTCATGAACGGTGTCAGCCTCGGGCCAGAATCGAGTCGATCTTGCCGGAGGCGTCCTTGAGGAGCTGGTCGATGTCGGCGTCCTTCTTGGTGAGGACCGCGGACACGGCGCCGTCGAGGACGGAGTAGATCTGCTGGGCCTGCGGGGGCTCGATCTTCATCTGCAGGCTCTGGTTGCCGTCGAGGAAGGCCTGGTAGTTCTCCACCGGCACGTTCGCGTTGGCCTTCTTGACCTCCTGGTCCTTGGCGTCCGCGGCGCCGGTGAACAGGCGCGGCTCGGGCAGGCCGACCGGGGCGTCGTTCTGCTTGGCGCGGGCGTAGTCACCGAGGAACCCGTCGCCGGGTGTCAGGAACATGTGCTCCAGCCACTTCAGGCCGGCCTTGATCTGCTCCGGAGTGGCCTTCTTGTTGAACATGTAGCCGTCGCCGCCGATGAGCGTGCCCTTGCCGCCGGGCATGGGCGCGAGGGCGAGGTCCTTGTAGTTCCCGCCCTTCTCCTTGACCAGGATCGGGATGTTGTCGGGCGCGGAGAGGTACATGCCGAGCTTGCCGGAACCCATCATCTGCTGGACGTCGTTGATGACCAGCAGCTGCTTGGTGCCCATGGAGTTGTCGCTCCAGCGCATGTCCTTGAGGTTCTGCAGGACCGCCTTGCCCTCGGGGCTGTCGATCGTGGACTTCTTGCCGTCCTCGCCGACGACGTTCCCGCCCTGCGAGTAGAGCTCGGCGGTGAAGTGCCAGCCGCCCTGGTTCTGGGCGCTGTAGTCCGCGTAGCCGACCGTCCCCTTGCCGAGCGCGGCTATCTTCTTGGCGTCCGCGCGCAGCTCCTCCCAGGTCGTCGGGGGCTTGTCGGGGTCGAGGCCGGCCTTCTCGAAGAGCGCCTTGTTGTAGATGAGGCCCATCGAGTAGCCGGTGCGGGGGATGCCGTAGATCTTGCCGTCGACGGTGTAGATGTCGCGCAGTTGCTGCTGGATGGTGCTGTAGCTCTTGAGGTCCTTGACGTAACTCGTGATGTCGGCGGCCTGGTTGACGTCGACGACGTGCTTGGCGTCGGTGAAGTACGTGTAGAACACGTCCTCCATCTGGCCGCCGGCCAGCTTGGCGTCGAAGGTCTTGGGGTCCTGACACGGGAACGCGTCGTGGGCGACGACGTCGATGTCCGGGTTGGCCTTCTCGAACGCCTTGATGTCGGCTTCGAAGAACGAGCGGTCGACCTTGGCGCTCTTCGGCGGCTCGCAGTTGACCGTGATGCGGGTCTTTCCGTCGGCCGTGTCGTCGTCGCTCGAACCGCAGGCGGTGGCGGCGAGCGCGAGGGAGGACGCCATGAGCATGACGGCGGTACGGCGGAACCCGGTGCTTCTCATTGGTGGACCCCTTTGGGCAGGAGCGAGGAAGGCCCACGGCGGGTGTGCCGCCGTGTTCTGGCGCCGCACACTCAAGCACCGCCGACATCTGTCCGCAAGATGTCGCGCAGAATCTGTAATTATTTGACAGCAGAAGGGGTCTCTGCGGCGGGTGTTTGCGGCCCTCAGACGCGGGGCGCTTGCGCGGTGGACCCGCGCACCACCAACTCCGGTTCGAACAGCAGCTCTTCGGCGGTCACACTGCTGCCGCCGATCTGCGCGTTCAGCAGCTCCACCGCTGCGCGCCCCATCGCCTCGATCGGCTGGCGGACCGTGGTCAGCGGGGGTTCGGTGCAGTTCATGAACGCCGAGTCGTCGTATCCGACGACGGAGATCTCGCCCGGGACGCTGAGTCCCTTGCGCCGGGCGGCCCGTACGGCGCCGAGCGCGAGCGGGTCGCTGGCGCAGATGATGCCGGTCACCCCGCGGTCGAGCAGCCGGGTGGCCGCGGCCTGACCGCCCTCCAGCGAGAACATCGCCCGGGCGACGTGCTCGTCGGGCAGGTCCGGCGCGAGGGCGCGCGCCGCCGCGAGTTTGCGGCCCGACGGCATGTGGTCGCCGGGGCCGAGGACGAGCCCGATCCGCTCGTGGCCGAGCGAGTCGAGATGGCGCCAGGCCTGCTCGACGGCGACGGCGTCGTCGCAGGAGACGCAGGGGAAGCCGAGGTGTTCGATGGCCGCGTTGACCAGCACCACCGGAATGTTGCGGTCCGCGAGCTGGCGGTAGTGGTCGTGCGGCGCGTCGGCCTGCGCGTACAGACCGCCGGCGAACACCACGCCGGAGACCTGCTGCTGGAGCAGCAGTTCCACGTAGTCGGCCTCGGAGACGCCGCCCTTGGTCTGGGTGCACAGCACCGGGGTGAGGCCGAGCTGCGCGAGCGCTCCGCCGATCACCTCGGCGAAGGCCGGGAAGATCGGGTTCTGCAGCTCGGGCAGGACGAGGCCGACGAGCCGGGCGCGTTCGCCGCGCAGCTGGGTCGGCCGCTCGTAGCCGAGGACGTCGAGGGCGGAGAGCACCGCCTGCCGGGTGGAGTCGGAGACTCCCGGCTTGCCGTTGAGCACCCGGCTGACCGTGGCCTCACTGACCCCGACCTTCTTGGCCACCTGAGCAAGTCGTCGCGTCATGTACGCAAGAATAGCGCAAGAAATGCAAGCTGCTTGCGTAGAAATTCGCCCACTTCACGCTCGCGTCGTCGGCCCCCTCAGGGTGCGGCCCACAGACCGCGGACATGGCCCAGGTGGCGCGTCATCACCGCGCGCACGGCGTGCTCGTCGCGGTCGAGCAGGGCGTCGAGGAGTTCCAGGTGCTCCTCGGCCGAGGCCTCCAGACGGCCCGCCTCGACCAGGGCGTTGAGCCCGTACAGGCGCGAGCGCTTGCGCAGGTCGCCGACGACCTCGATCAGATGGGAGTTTCCCGCGAGGGCGAGCAGGCCGAGGTGGAAGCGGATGTCCGCCTCCACGTACGCGATGAGGTCACCGGCCGCCGCCGCGGTCACGATCTCCCGGGCGGCCGGACGCAACGCCTCCAGCGAGACGGGGTCCGCCGTGGTGGCCAGCTGGACGATGGTGGGGATCTCGATGAGCGAGCGGATGTGGGTGTACTCGTCGAGCTGCTTCTCGGAGACCGCCGTGACCCGGAACCCCTTGTTGGGCACCGTGTCGACCAGGCCCTCCTTGACCAGGTCGAGCATGGCCTCGCGGACCGGCGTCGCGGAGACGCCGAAGCGCGCCGCCAGCGTGGGCGCCGAGTAGACCTCGCCGGCGCGCAGTTCGCCGGCGATCAGCGCGGCGCGCAGCGCGTCGGCCACGCGCTCGCGATAGCTGCTCTTCTTGCCGCCCAGCGTGGGCAGGTCGGGAGCGGCTGAGGGTGCGCTGCTGCGCTGGGCGGCCATCGGGGTCTCCTCGTACGGGCCGGTGCGTCGTCTCGGCGCACCGGCCATGTGCCATATCACGTGTTACTCGGACTACCAGTATCTACGTCCCGGAGCGGGGCCGCTCACAGGACGAATCCGGCCGGGAACGGGTCCGTGGGGTCGAGCAGGTACTGGGCCGTCCCCGTGATCCACGCGCGCCCCGTGAAGCTGGGCAGCACGGCGGGCGTTCCGGCGACCTCGGTGGTGCCGAGCAGCCGGCCGGTGAACCGTGTCCCGATGAAGGACTCGTTCACGAACTCGGTGTCCAGCGGGAGTTCACCACGGGCGTGCAGCTGGGCCATGCGCGCGCTGGTGCCCGTACCGCAGGGCGAACGGTCGAACCAGCCGGGGTGGATCGCCATCGCGTGCCGCGAGAAGCGGGCCGTCGCCCCGGGAGCGTACAGGTGGACATGGTGGCAGCCGCGGATGGACGGGTCCTCGGGGTGCACGGGCTCGCCCTCGGCGTTGACCGCGTCCATCAGCGCCAGTCCGGCCGCGAGGATCTCGTCCTTGCGGGAGCGGTCGAAGGGCAGGCCGAACTGTTCCAGCGGCAGGATCGCGTAGAAGTTCCCGCCGTAGGCCAGGTCGTAGGTCACCGTGCGCCCGTCGGCGAGCGTGGCCTTGAGGTCGAGGCCGACGGCGAACGACGGCACGTTCTTGAGCGTGACCTCCTTGGCCGCGCCGTCCTCGACGGCGACCTCGGCGACGACGAGGCCCGCCGGGGTGTCGAGCCGGATCGTGGTGACGGGCTCGACGACCTCGACCATGCCGGTCTCCACCAGCACGGTCGCCACCCCGATGGTGCCGTGCCCGCACATCGGCAGATAGCCCGACACCTCGATGTAGATCACGCCGTAGTCGCAGTCCGGGCGGGTGGACGGCTGGAGGATGGCGCCGCTCATCGCCGCGTGGCCGCGCGGCTCGTTCATCAGGAGCTGTTTGATGTCGTCGCGGTGCTGACGGAAGTAGAGCCGCCGCTCGTTCATGGTCGCGCCCGGGATCGTGCCGATCCCGCCGGTGATCACCCGGGTGGGCATGCCCTCGGTGTGCGAGTCGACGGCGTGCAGGACGAGTTTGCTGCGCATGGGACTCCTGAGTGGTGTCGGCGGGGGCCTGGAGGTCGGGACGGCTCAGGCGAGACCGGCGGCGACGGCCCGCTCCGTGGCCAGGCGCACGGCGGCCTCCTGCTCGGGCAGCAGCGGGACGCGCGGCGGCCGGACCGGACCGCCGTGGCGGCCGACGACGTCCATGGACAGCTTGATGGCCTGGACGAACTCGACCCGGGAGTCCCAGCGCAGCAGCGGGTGCAGCTGTCGGTAGAGCTTGCCCGCCGTGTCGAGGTCACCGGCGACCGCGGCGCGGTAGAGCTCGACGCTCGCCCGGGGCAGCGCGTTCGGGTAGCCGGCCATCCAGCCCTTGGCGCCGGCGACGGCGAGTTCGAGCAGCACGTCGTCCGCGCCGATCAACAGGTCGAGATCCGGGGCGAGTTCGGCGATGCGGTAGGCGCGGCGCACATCGCCTGAGAACTCCTTGACCCCCTGGATGGACCCGGCGGCGTGCAGCTCGGCGAGGAGTTCGGGCACCAGGTCGACCTTGGTGTCGATCGGGTTGTTGTACGCGACGACGGGGATGCCCGCCCGGGCGACCTCTTCGTAGTGGGCGAGCACGGATCGCTCGTCCGCGCGGTAGGCGTTGGGCGGCAGCAGCATCACGGCGCCGCAGCCCGCGTCCCTCGCCTGCTCCGCCCAGCGGCGGGCCTCGGCGGAGCCGTACGCGGCGACGCCGGGCATCACCCGCGATCCGCCGATCGCGGCGACGGCGGTCTCGACGACCTTGGCGCGCTCTTCGGGCGTGAGCACCTGGTACTCACCGAGCGAGCCGTTCGGCACGACGCCGTCGCACCCGTTCTCGACGAGCCAGGCGCAGTGCTCGGCGTACCGGTCGTGGTTCACGGAGAGGTCGTCGTTCAGCGGGAGCGCGGTGGCGACGAGGACTCCGCGCCAGGGGCGGCTGTCGGGGGTGACGGTCATGAGCTGCTCATCCCTCTCGATAGGGTGTGACATTTTACTGTGGCGGAGGCAAAGCGCGGTCGAGTGGAGCGGGGTCGTCGCGGGGCGGGTCACTCCCGGGCAGGGGACGAACCCGCGCCCGGGGCCCCGTCGTCGCCGTCCGTACCGGCGCGGGCGAGCACGCCGAGCGGTACCGGGCGCGCCAACAGCCGTCGTGCGGGCGTCTGTTCGCAGCCGACGAGCCCGGCGACCGCGGGTTCGCACATCCGGCCCTGGCACCATCCCATCCCGGCCCGGGTGAGCAGCTTGACCGTCCGTACGTCGCCGGCACCGAGGTCGGTGACGGCCTCGCGGATACGGCCGCCGGTCACCTCCTCGCAGCGGCACACGACGGTGTCGTCGGTGACCTGGTCCGTCCAGTGCGCGGGTGGCGCGTACACGGCGTCGAGCGCGGCGAAGAAGGTGCGCATCCTCGTACGGGACTTGACCGCTCGGGCCACCGCACGCGGGTCGGGTTCGGTACCCGAGAGCCGGGCGGCGATCGACCGGCCCGCGAGGTGTCCCTCGGTCAGGGAGAGCGCGGCGCCGCCGATGCCGGTGGTCTCGCCCGCGGCCCAGACGCCGGGCACGTCGGTGCGCTGCTCGTCGTCCGCATCGACCCTCAGTCCGTCGATGCGGCAGCCGAGCGCTTCGGCGAGGTCGGTGTGCGGGATCATCCCGTGTCCGACGGCGAGCGTGTCGCAGGGGATGCGGCGCCCGGTTCCGGTCCTGACCCGCCCGTCGGGGCCGAGCGCGGCGACGGTGACGGCTTCGAGCCGCTCCTCGCCATGGGCCTCGACGACGGTGTGCGACGGGACGAACGGCACGCGATGACGCAGAAGTTGAACCGCGTAACGGGCTCCCTCGGCAAGCTTGCCCGGCTGAGCCGCCATCGCCCCGGCCCTGCGGACGAACGCTCGGGGACCGGCGGACTCCACCAGGGCCGCGACCTCCACTCCGGCGGCCGCCAGCCCGGTCGCCACGGGCAGCAGCAACGGTCCGGTGCCCGCGACGACAGCGGTCCGCCCCGGCACGACGAGGCCGCCCTTGAGCATGGCCTGGGCGCCGCCCGCGGTCACGACACCGGGCAGGGTCCAGCCGGGGAACGGCAGCACCTTCTCGTATCCACCGGTGGCGAGGAGCACGGCGTCGGCGCGCACGGTGACGGAGCGTTCCTGGAGAGGGCCGAGGAGGGCGTGGACGCTGAATCCGGGTCGTGCGCCCGCCCCGGTCCGTTCGACCAGCCACACATGATGGTCCGTCAAGTGCTCGATCGTGCCCGTTTCCAGGTGTGCCGCGAGCCCCAGTTCCAGCCGTTCCCAGGTACGCCACTGGTGGTGCAGCGCGCGAGGCCGCCGGGCACCGAGACCGCTCGCGGCCCGGCGGTAGAACTGCCCGCCCGCCGCAGCGGCCGAGTCGATCAGCGTCACATGGATGCCGCGTGCCGCCGCGGCGAGGGACGCGGCGAGACCGGCCGGGCCCGCGCCGATCACCGCGAGGTGGCGTCCGTCAGTCATCGTGGCCCGTGCCTTCCTGTGTGCGGATCGTGTCGCCCGGCTCCAGCGGGACCAGACAGGCCCGCTGATTGGGGCGGCCGTTGACGGTGACGAGGCAGTCGAAGCAGACGCCGATGCCGCAGAAGACGCCGCGGGGCCGGCCCGCGTCGCGGGTGGTGCGCCAGGAGGTGACGCCCGCGGCCCACAGTGCGGCGGCGACGGTCCGGCCGGGCAGCGCCTCGATCTCCCGGCCGTCGAGGGTGACGGTGAACGCGGGGCCGGGTTCGGCCCGTACGAGGTCCAGGGGGTTCACACGGCCTCCTCGGGGAAACGGTCGGGACGGAACGGCGCGAGGTCGAGCTCGGGTGTCTTGCCGGCCAGGACCTGCGCGATGAGCTGTCCCGTTCCGGTGGACAGTCCGATGCCCGCCCCTTCGTGCCCGCAGGCGTGGAAGAGACCGGGCGCCCGGGGGTCGGGGCCGATCGCGGGCAGGTGGTCGGGCAGGTAGGGCCGGAAGCCGAGATAGGTCCGCAGGGCGCGCACCTCCGCCAGGAAGGGGAAGAGCCGTGTGGCCCCCGCCGCCAGTTCGCGTACGACGGGCAGCGAGAAGGACCGGTCGAAGCCGACCCGTTCCCGGCTCGCGCCGATCAGGATCGGACCGGCCGCGGTCCCCTCCACCACCGGCGAGGTCTGGAGCGCGGCCGAGTCACTGGCGACGTCGGCGACGTAGTCCGCGGCGTACACCTTGTGGCGCACCCGGCGCGGCAGGGGTTCGGTGACGAGGACGAAGCCTCGGCGGGGCAGCACGGGAAGGGTGACACCGGCGAGGGAGGCCACCGCCGCGCCCCACGTCCCGGCCGCGTTGACGATGGCCGGCGCGTGCAGATCACCCCGGTCGGTGCGCACGCCGCGGACCGAGCCGTCCCGTGCGCGCAGCACCTCGGTCACGGTGCGCCCGGTCAGCAGCCGCGCGCCCGAAGCCCGGAGAAGATGCGCGGCGGCCAGGGCGGGCATCACCTGGGTGTCCTGCGGATAGCGCACGGCGCCCGCGAGTCCGGGCGCCAGGTACGGTTCCAGATCGTGGAGTCGGTCGGCGGTGACCGGTTCGGCCAGCACACCGGCCGCCCGCTGGCCCGCGGCGAAGGTCTCCAGCGCGGCCAGGCCTTCGGGCGTGGCGGCCACGACGACGCCGCCCTTGGCCTCGTACTCGATCTCCTCCGCCCGTTCCTGGGCGAGGTCGGCCCACAGGCGCCCGGAGAACAGCGCGAGGTCGAGCTCGGGCCCGGGTTCCTTGTCGGAGACGAGCAGGTTCCCCTCCCCCGCGCCGGTCGTGCCGCCGGTCACCGGGCCGCGGTCCACCACGGCGACGTCGAGGCCCGCGCGAGCCGCGTACAGGGCGCAGGCAGCGCCCACCATTCCGGCTCCGACGACCACGACATCGCAGGTAAATGGCTTGCTCACATCAGTACTATGTCACATGCTTCTCTCGTACGGAACAGTCGACGCCCCGCCCGGACACCCCACCCGGACGTCCCGTCGGGCGCGCCCCGGACGACACCACCCGCGCGACACGACCTACACGAGAAGGTGCCTGACGTGGCCAAGGGCCGAAAGAACGGTCTCTACCGAGGAATCTCCGACGAGCTGTCCGCCCTGATGCGCACGGGCTGGGCGGACACCGAGCAGCACGATCTGCGGCCGAACGAGCAGGCGGCCCACGCGGCCCGCCGCCGCGCCGCGCTCTCCGCCCTCTTCCCGGGCGAGCGGCTGGTCGTCCCGTCCGGAGGACTCAAGACCCGGTCGAACGACACCCATTACCCGTTCCGCCCGTACTCGGGATACGTCCACCTGACAGGTGATCAGACGCGTGACGGCGCACTCGTGCTGGAGCCCCGCGCGGAGGGCGGTCACGACGCGCACTGTTATCAGCTCCCCCGCGACAGCCGGGACAGTGACGAGTTCTGGACGGGCATGACGGCCGAGCTGTGGATGGGCCGTCGCCGCTCCCTCGCCGAGTCGGAGCAGGTGCTCGGACTCCCCTGCCGTGACATCCGCACGATCTCCGGGGACCTGGCGCACTCGGGTGTCCCGACCCGTGTCGTCCGCGGCCACGCCCCCGCGATCGAGGCCTCGCTCGTCACGGACGAGGAGCGGGACGCCGAGCTGGAGGAGGCGCTCTCCGGGCTGCGGCTGGTCAAGGACGCCTGGGAGATCGGCGAGCTGCGCCGGGCGGTGGACTCCACCGTGCGCGGATTCACCGATGTCGTACGGGAGTTGTCGCAGGCGGTCGCCACCTCGGAGCGATGGATCGAGGGCACCTTCTTCCGCCGCGCCCGCGTCGAGGGCAACGACGTCGGCTACGGCTCGATCTGCGCGGCCGGCGAGCACGCCACGATCATGCACTGGGTGGAGAACGACGGCCCGGTCCGCCCCGGCGAGCTGCTGCTGCTCGACGCGGGCGTGGAGACCCGCACCCTCTACACCGCCGACGTGACCCGCACCCTTCCCATCAGCGGCACGTTCAGTCCGATCCAGCGCGAGGTCTACGACGCCGTGTTCGAGGCGCAGGAGGCGGGCATGGCGGCGGTGAAGCCGGGTGCCCTGTACCGCGACTTCCATGACGCCGCCCAGTGGTCGCTGACCGAGCGGCTGGTGGCGTGGGGCTTCATCGAGGGCCCGGTGGAGCGCGCCTTCGACCTCGGTCTCCAGCGCCGCTTCACCATGGCGGGCACCGGGCACATGCTCGGGCTCGACGTCCACGACTGCGCCCGGGCCCGCAACGAGGACTATGTCGGCGGCGTCCTGGAGCCGGGCATGGTCCTCACCGTGGAGCCGGGCCTCTACTTCCAGCCGGACGACCTGACCGTGCCCGAGGAGTGGCGCGGCATCGGCGTACGGATCGAGGACGACCTCCTGGTCACGGCCGACGGCCATGAGAACCTCTCGGGCGCGCTTCCTCGCTCTGCCGATGAAGTGGAGGCGTGGATGCGGGAGTTCGCCGGATAGTCCCGGCCCGCCAGAAGCCCGGCCACGGCCCGCTCACCGCTCGGAGCGGGCTCACGGCCACTCGCCGCCCGCTCAGATCCTGCTCTCGGCCGCCGTGTCGGCGGACAGCCGCTGTGCCGCGTAGATCGGAATCACCGAGAGCAGAACGAGCACGGCGGCCACGACGTTCACGACCGGTGCCTGCCGGGGTCTGGTCATGTTGTCGAAGATCCAGATCGGCAGAGTCTCGATGCCGGGCCCGGCCGTGAACGTCGTCACGACGATCTCGTCGAAGGACAGCGCGAAGGCGAGCAGTCCGCCGGCCAGCAGCGCCGAGCGCACCAGCGGGAAGGTGACGTCGGCGAAGGCGCGGAAGGTGTCCGCGCCCAGGTCCATCGCGGCTTCCTCGTACGTTCCGGACGTACGGCGCAGTCGTGCGACGACGTTGTTGAAGACGACGACGATGCAGAAGGTCGCGTGGCCGACGATCACGGTGAACATGCCGAGTCCGACGCCGAGCGGTTCGAGCACCGTGCTGAACGCCGAGTTGAGCGCGATGCCCGTGACGATGCCGGGCAGCGCGATCGGCAGGACGACCACGAAGGAGATGGCGTCGCGGCCGAAGAAGCGGTGGCGGGCGACCGCGAAGGCGATCAGGGTGCCGAGGACCAGCGCGATCGCCGTGGCCCCGAGGCCCGCCTTGACCGAGACCCACAGCGCGGCGCGGGCACCCTCGTTGGCCCAGGCGACCGACCACCAGTGGAAGGTGAGCCCGGTCGGCGGCCAGCTCGCGCTGCGGTCCGGGTTGAAGGAGTTGACCAGGACGAGCGCGAGCGGCACGTAGATGACCGCGAAGCCGAGCCCGGCGGCGACGCGCAGCGCGATGCGCGCGGAACGGGAGAGTTGCACAGCGGGCTCCTCAGAGACTGCTCAGGGCGCCCGTGCGGCGCATCGCGAGGAGGTACACCACGATGACCACGACGGGGACCGTGCCGAGCGCGGCGGCCATGGGCAGGTTCAGTTCGATGTTGGAGTAGACGACGTTGCCGATCAGCTGGGTCTTGCCGCCGACGATCTGCACGGTGATGTAGTCGCCGAGACTGAGCGAGAAGGTGAAGACCGAGCCGGCGGCCACGGAGGGCAGGACCATCGGCAGCACGACCGACCGGAAGGTGCGCCCCGCACCGGCGCCCAAGTCCGCCGACGCGTCGAGCAGGTTGGCCGGCAGCTGCTCCAGCGCGGTGTGGATCGGCAGGATCATGTACGGCAGCCAGAGGTAGGTGAGCGCGATGATCGCCGCGACCAGTCCGTACCCGGGTCCGCTCAGCCCGAAGGGCTTCAGCATCCAGTCGGCGAGGCCGCCTTGGGAGAGGATCAGCCGCCAGGCGTACACCTTGACGAGGTAACTCGCCCACAACGGGGTGAGGATGGCGACGACGAGCAGCGGGCGCCGGGCGGGCTTGGCGATGCGGGCGGTGTAGAAGGCGATCGGGAAGGCGATCACCGCGCACAGGACGGTGACCGCGAGGGCGACGCCGATGCTGCGCAGGATGACCTGCCGGTACACGGGCGTGGTGAACAACTGGTGGAAGTTGTCGGTCGACCAGACCTTCACGACCTCGGAGGTGAAGGAGTTCGTCGTCCAGAACGCCGACACGAACAGCACGGCCAGCGAGCCGAGATAGAGGACCGCGAGCCAGAGCAGCGGTGCGGTCAGGAGCAGGGACAGCCGCAGCCGGGAGTGCCGGTGCAGGGTCCCGGCGAGCCGCCGGACGGGGGAGCGTCCGGCGGCCTGCGGGGTGGAGGTCATCGCTTGTTCAGCCCTTGATCTCGGTCCAGGCCTGGACCCACTTCGCGTACGGGACGCACTTGACGTCGGTGCGGCCGTCGAGGCACTGCTCGATGGGCGTGTTCCAGAACGCGATGTTCTTCCAGTAGCTCTCGTCGGTGGCGTGGTAGGTGTCGCAGAAGGTCTTGTCGCTGGTCTCCTCGCACGCCTCGGCGTTGGCGGGCGCCTCCCCGAAGTACTCGGCGACCTGGGCGTTCACCTTCGGTGAGATGATCCAGTCCATCCACTTGTAGGCGCAGTTGGGGTGCTTGGCCCCGGCCGAGATCATCCAGGTGTCGGACCAGCCGGTGGAACCCTCCTTGGGCACGAAGGCCTTGACCTTGGCCCCCTCGTCGGCCGTGAGGTTGGCGATGACCTGCCAGGTGGTACCGACCACGGAGTCCCCGCTCTTGAACGCGGAGATCTCCTTGAGGTAGTCGCTCCAGTACTCCCCCACGTTCGCGCTCTGCTTCTTCAGCAGCGCGACGGCCGCGTCGAACTGCTTCTGGTCGAGCGCGTAGGGGTCCTTGATCTTCAACTCGGGCTTGGTCGCCTTCAGATACAGCGCCGCGTCGGCGATGTAGATCGGTGAGTCGTACGCGGTGACGTGGCCCTTGTTCGCCGGGGCGTCGTCGAAGACCGCCGACCAGGACGTGGGCGCGGGGGTGACCTTCTCGGTGTTGTACATCAGGAGGTTGGCGCCGCGGCCGTGCGGGATGCCGTACATCTGGCCGTCGACGGAGTTCCAGGCGCCCTTCTTCAGGCCGCTGAAGACGTCCTTGTAGTTCGGTACGAGGCCGGTGTTGACCGGGGCCGCGTCGCCCGAGGCTATGAGCCGGAGGGAGGCGTCTCCGGAGGCGGAGACCGCGTCGTACTGGCCGGTCTTCATCAGCTTGACCATCTCGTCGGAGCTGGCGGCGACCTTGGAGTTGACCTGACAGCCGGTCTGCTTCTCGAAGTCCCCGACCCAGTCGACCTTCGGATCGTTGGAACCGTCCTCGACATAGCCGGCCCAGGCGATCAGGTTGACCTGCCCCTCGGTCTTGCCGAGCTTCGACTGCGCCTTGAGGTCGGGCGGGTTGAGGCCGGTGGACGAGGAAGAGCCGGTGTCGGACGATCCGCAGGCGGTGGCCGCGAGGAGCACCGCGACGGCGGTGGCGGCCTTGAGGGTTGGGGTGAGGCGCACGGCGTACTCCATACGTGACGGGGGACTGAGCGTGGGAGTCAGCGGGGGTCGGGGACCTGGAAGGTGTGGCGGCGGTGCCACTGGAGCCGGACCCGGGTGCCGCGCAGGGCGGCGACGTCCTCGGAGGAGGTCTCCAGGTTCTGCTGGAGCGCGGTGAGGCGGCCGCCCGCGTCGAGGTCCACCAGGAAGCGGGTGGAGTCGCCGAGGTAGACGACCTCGGCGACGGTGCCGGTGGCGGTGGAGTGCTCCGGCTCGTCCGCCTCGGCGGACTCCTTGAGGACCCGGATCTTCTCGGGCCGGATGCTGTAGGTGCCCGGGGCGCCGACGACCTGTTGCGCCGACTGGCCCTCGAGCAGGTTGGACGTGCCGACGAAACCCGCGACGAACGGGGTGGCGGGGCGTTCGTAGATCTCGGCCGGGGTGCCGACCTGTTCGATGCGGCCCTGGTGGAAGACGGCGATGCGGTCGCTCATCGTCAGGGCCTCCTCCTGATCGTGGGTGACGAACACGAAGGTGATGCCGACCTCGCGCTGGATCGCCTTGAGTTCGACCTGCATCTGCTCGCGGAGCTTGAGGTCGAGGGCGCCGAGCGGCTCGTCGAGCAGCAGGACGCGGGGGCGGCCGACGAGGGCCCTGGCGAGGGCGACGCGCTGGCGCTGGCCTCCGGAGAGCTGGCCCGGACGGCGCCGGCCGAACCCTTCGAGACGTACGTCGGCGAGTGCCTTGCGGGCCCTGACGAGCCGCTCGGCCTTCCGCACCTTGCGGACCTTGAGTCCGTAGGCGACGTTCTGTTCGACGGTCATGTGCGGGAACAGGGCGTAGTCCTGGAAGACCGTGTGCACGTCCCGTTCGAAGGGGGCGAGACCGGTGACCTCCTGGCCGGCCAGCTCGATCCGGCCCGCGGTAGGGCTCTCGAATCCGGCGATCATCCGCAGGACGGTGGTCTTGCCCGAGCCGGACGGGCCGAGCATCGAGAAGAACTCGCCGTCGGCTATCTCCAGATCGACTCCTGCCACGGCGGTCGTGTCACCGAACGCCTTTCGCAGGCCCTGGAGCCGGATCGCCTTTGCCTCCATGGGCGGGGAACCTTTCTGGTGCAGGTGTGCGTTGCAACACTGACCGGAAAGATATGAAGTCATAGTTCAAATCTCAAGACCCCTTTAGAGTAAAGGTTGAGTCAACGCACAAGGTGGTGACCGTGAAGCAACACAGGGGCGACGGCGTCCGCAGAGCCGTCTTCACTCCCGTGGACAACCGCGCGCGCGTCGAGACGGTCGTACACCGGATCGGCGACGCCATCGAGCTCGGGCTGCTCGCCGACGGCGAGCAGCTGCCCGGCGAGATGGAGCTGGCCGGGCAGCTCGGCGTGTCCACGGTCACCCTGCGCGAGGCCCTCATGGCCCTGCGGCAGCAGGGTCTGGTCACCACGCGGCGGGGGCGCGGGGGCGGCAGCTTCGTGTCCCTGCCCGAAGTGCCGGGCGAGGAACGGCTGAAGGCCCGGCTGGCCGGCTGGAGCACCGAGGAACTGCGGGACTTGGGCGACCACTGGGCAGCCGTGTCCGGAGCGGCCGCCCGGCTCGCGGCGCAGCGGACGGAACCGGACGACCTCAAGGCGCTGCGCCGCACGCTGGACGACCTGGCGTCCGCCGAGGACGCCGCCGCCCGCAGCCGCGTCTACGGCCGCTTCCATGTCGAGCTCGCCGCGGCGGCGCAGTCCGCCCGGCTGACCCGTGAACAGGTCGTGCTCCAGACGGAGGTGGGGGCGCTGATGTGCCTCGTGCTCGGGGACGACGAATATCGTGAAGAAGTCGCAGACCGTCACCGCTCCGTAATCTCCGCCGTGCAAGATGGGGCCCACGATTCGGCCAGAGCGCTGGCCGAGCGGTGCGTACAGGACTCGACGGCGCGGCTCATCACCCTCCGCCTCGCGATGCCACGCGCCGTGTCCGGTCCCCGTCCGCTGGAGGGCACCCATGAGCAGGAGCCCAGGCCCGGCCGGCGCGACCGCGACGCTTGACGCCACCCCCGAGGCGGCCGTCGCCGCGCAGGTCCGCTCCACGCTCGAGGCCGTCTTCGAAGCGGTCGCCGAGACCCGCGCCGACACGACCGCTCTCCTCGCCCGCGTCGCCGCGCAGGGCCGCCGCCCCGCGACGGCGGATCTGGCGGCACTGCGACCGGGGCTGCATCTGCGGCTCACCCGGCGGGAGTTGGTGTCGGGCGCCGGCTTCGTGGCCGCGCCGGGCCTGCTCGGTGACGTACCGGCGTGGCTGGAGTGGTGGCAGCAGAGCTCCGACGGGGGTGTACGGCCCTTGCTGCTCGACCTCGATCCGGCGCACTCCGCGTACTCCGACTACACGCACTGGGACTGGTTCGCGCTTCCCCGCGACACCGGGCAGCGCGCGGTCGCCGGGCCCTATGTCGACTACCTCTGCTCCGACGAGTACAGCCTCACACTGTCCGTACCCGTCCACATGGAGGGCCGGTTCGTCGGGGTCGCCGCGGCCGACGTGTATCTGCGGCACTTCGAGGGCACCGTCGTCCCGCTCCTCCAGCGGCTGCCCGGAGCGGCCTACCTGGTGAACGCGCGCGGACGGGTGGCGGCGTCCGCCGACCCGGGCCATCTGGCCGGATCGCTCACCAGGGGACCGGACTTCGCGTCCGTGCTGTCGGCGGCCCGGAGCATGCGCTTCGAGGAAATGCGGCTCGTCCCGTGCGACGGCGTGCCACTCGTCCTCGTGACCCCGGCCGTCTGACTTCGACCGCGTACCGAGGTCCACGACCTGCCGAGGTCTGCAACCTGCCGAGGTCTACGACCGCTTACGCGTCCCGCTTCCGGGAAGCCGCACCACGGCCCGCGCCCGGTCGAGGACACGCACCAGTGGCCCGAAGGCCGACGGCGCGGGTCACACCGCCCGCAGCTCCGCCGCGCCGTTGCGTGTCGTGCGGGCCTTGCGCGGCGGGCCCGCGACCGGGCGGACGGCCTCGCGCAGCACCAGGGTCATCCGCGTGTAGCCCATGTTCTGAAGGGTCTTGGGCGTGTCGTCGACGATCCGGCAGTCCGTGCGGCCCCAGCGCGGGTCGGGGTGCACCAGCGGGCGGACGGCTCCGTCGTGCTCGACGGCGCCGGGACCCACCGCGCGGATCCAGTGCGGCAGACCGTGCCGATAGGCGGCATCCATGATCGGGTCCTGGGCGATGTCCCGGCGGATCGACTGGAGTCCGCGGTCCTGGCCGTGCCGCTCCACCGCCGCGGCGAATTGCGCGAGCATCGGCAGGCACCAGCTCGACTCGTGCTCGCCGAGGATCGACCCCGCGTCCGGATGGAACAGGACGAACCGAAGGAAGTTGTCGCCCGGCATGGCGGTCGGATGGGTACCGACGCCGTCGAAAAGTGTCTCGAATGCGGCGTTGGACAGAACGACGTCCCAGCGGTGGTCGAACACGACGGAGGGGAAGGGGACGGCCTCAAGCAGCGTGGCGTAGTCCTGGAGGTACGCCTGAGCTTCGAGACTCTCGGGGACAGGTCGCGGCTGGGACCGCTGCCTTCCTGCCTGGTACGCCATCGGGAGGTCACCCCTCTTGCCTCTGCGGCCTTCACGCGGCGCCCCGATCCTGATGCCCCGGGCACAGGCGTGTCAACTATCGTGGCATTTGGCGCTTGTTGACGGCTGAATCTCGCCACAGTTGTGGCGAGACCTGGATGTGAGTTCGAGCGAGGGGCTACGCTCCGGATGGTCCCCGGTCTTGGCACCGGGATGGTTTTCCGACCTTCGTGTCCACATGGTTCCCGACCTTCGTGAGAGCCACCTGAGAGAGACGTAGGAGATCTGTCGGTGACGGATGGCTTCGAGGTTCCGGGCGCCACGGCGACGGTTCTGCTGCAGGCCGTCGTGGCCCGGGTCACCGCACTCGCCGACCGGCTCGGCGTGCTGCACGCCGAAGTCTTCGACGTCCAGCGGCTGTCGACCGGGTCCGGCGTCCCCGAACCCGTGGTGAGGGCCCTGCTCAGCGGCCGCCGCGCCGGGGAGCCCGATCTGCAGGCACGGTTCCTGCAGCGCCTCGACCTGCTGCGCCGGACCCGGCTCAAGCCCAACGGGCGCCGCTACACCCAGCAGGAGATCGCGGACGGCGCCGGCATGTCGCGTCAGCAGGCGGGCGCCCTCATCAACGGCGACCGGCGCCCCACCATGGAGCACTGCGACGCCATCCAGCGCTTCTTCCGGGTGCCCGCCGGATTCCTCACGGCCGAGGACTCCGAAGCGCTCGTGGGCGCCCTGCAGCGCTCGGAACAGGAACTCCTGCAACGGCTCGCCGACCGCGAACGCGCGGCGGCCACCGTCGCCGACGATCCCCTGGAGCGGCTGCTCCTCGACCACGGGGTCCGCGGAATCGCCTGGCGGGCCGCGCAGTTGCCCACCGACCAGCACCGGGACAAGGTCGCGGAGTGGCTGGACATGCTCCTGGAGAGCGTCAAGCGGCCAGAGTCGTGAGCCGGGGGAGATCAGTGGGCATCGGAAGGGAAATGCGCCGTCTGTGCGGCGAGTTGGTCTCGGAGCTCTCGCTCCCGGCGCCGGCGGCACCCGCCGACCTCTACACGGCGCTGTGCTGCGCGATGAGCAGACGCCGCGGCCGCCCCGTCCAGTTCCGTACGGCCGTGTTCCCGCCCGGCACCGCCAGCGGCCTGTGGCTCGACATGGCCGAGCAGGACCTCGTCGTCATCGAGGAACGCACCGCGCCCGACCACCAGTTGGTCATCCTCGGCCATGAGCTGTGGCACATGAAGGCCGGGCACTGCAGCCATCACGTCGGGGGCGCGGCCGTCGCGGCGCGCTTACTCAGCGACACCGCGGACCTCGAGGCGACCGTCCTGAGAGTGGCCGCGCGCACCCGATTCGACCTCGCGGACGAGAAGGAGGCCGAGAGCTTCGGTCTTCTGCTCGCCAGCAAGTGCCGTACCTGGCTGGCCGGTTCGTCGCTGCGCGGCCCGGTGCAGCAGCACGGTCTGGCCGGGCGCATCGAGACCTCCCTGGGCTGCCGCGGGCCACGGGGCTGACGGTCCCGGAACCATGGACGGATCCAGCTACTACATCCCGGCCGTCGCCATGGGCGCCGCCATCGGCTTCAAGGGACCCACGCTCCTGCGCGGCTGGCGCGACCCGCTGCTGCGTTCCGTGGGTGTGCTGCTCGCCCTCGCCGGTCTGGTGTTCCTCTTCGCGGCCCCGCCCACCATCGCCGCGGTCAACGACATCACCGGGATACCCAACGTCTCGGCGCCGCTGGTCTACTGCCTGCTGAGTGCCTACAGCGCCTCGTGTCTGGTGCTCATCATCAACTGGCGCGGCGGACCGCCCGAGGTGACCCGACGGCTCTCACGCCGCTGGATCCTCGGCTACACCGTGGTCGGCGTGGCGCTGATCGCGCTGTTCGCCCTCGGGGACGCCTCCGTCGAACGGCTGCGGGACCTCGACACCTACTACGCCAACACCCCCTTCATCCGCGAGATGATCGTGCTCTACCTCGTCTCGCTGACCGCGGCGGGTGTCGCGATGAACGTCATGTGCTGGCGCTGGGCCGCCCAGGTGCGCGGCCGGCTGCGCGCCGGGCTGGTGATCATCGCGTTCGGCTCGCTGTGCAACATCCCCTACTCGGCGGCCAAGCTGACCGCCGTGGTGGCCCGCTGGTTCGGCGGGAACCTCGACGGCCTGAGCACCAACGCGGCACCCGTACTGGCCTCGGCGGGGGCCCAGATCACCGCCGTCGGGTTCTGTCTTCCGCTCGCCTTGCAGCGCATCGAGGACAGCTGGAACACCTGGTCGACCTATCGCACACTCGGGCCGCTGTGGCGCGAACTGAGGCCGGTCTCCGTGCCGGAGGACCGCGCGGTGCGGATCTCCTGGTGGTCGCCCGCCGAACTCCAGGTCACCCAGCGGGAGTCCGACATCCACGACGGCATGCTGAGCCTCTACCCCTACTTCGACTCCGCGGTGCGCTCCCGGGCCTACGGCGCCGCGGTCGCGGCGGGCTCCTCCCCCACCGAGGCGCACGCCGAGGCGGACGCCGCCATGGTGACGGTCGCCGTGCGGGCCAGGGCCGCCGATCCGGAGGGCCGGGTCATCAGCTCGGCGGAGGAGGTCTCCGCGCCGCCGACCGCCGGATCGACGTTCGCGCACACCGACGGCCCGCGGGACCTCGTACGCATGTCCATCGCGCTGCGCCGGTCGCCCGTCGTCGCGGCGGCCCGTGGCCGGGCGGCGACCAGGGCGGCGAGCGACTCCCGCGAACGAACGGGCTAGCCCGGCGACCGGGTCGGCAGGCGGCTCCCGCGAACGAACGGGATGACCGCTCCGGGCACACCGCCGCGTCCGAAGGAGCGGCTGGTCTCGACGACGGGGTCAGGGGCGACACCGGGTGCCCGGCACGGCACCCGGCGCGGCACCCGGGGCGGCACCCGGGGCGGCACCCGGGGCGGCACCCGGGGCGGCACCCGGGGCGGCACCCGGGGCGGCACCCGGGGCGGGCAGGCCGCCGGGGCGGCGTCTGCCCGGCCGCCCTCGGAACCACCGCCTCAGGTCGCGCTGCGTTCGCTCGCCTCGCGCAGATCCTTCTCCACCGCGCGGTTCTGGACGGTGTCCGGTTGCCCGGCCGCCGTACCCGGGCGTCCGGCGCGCAGCAGCCCCCGCCAGCGCTCGCGGCTCCAGTCGGCCGCGTTGGTGGTGGTCGTGAACTCCTCGACCAGGGCGAGGAAGCGCGCGGGATCGCTGTGGAAGGGGAAGTGACCGGCCCCCTCGAAGATCTCTAGGCGGCTGCCCGGCATGGCCTCGTGGGCCCCGTGGGCGTGCCGCACCGGAACCACGCTGTCCCGGTCGCCCCAGAGCAGCATGGTGGGCATGCCCTCGGTGAGGTAGCAGCGGTCGAGCATGGTGACCGCCTGGCCGCGCCAGTCGACCACCGCCCGCAGGGTCCGGATGAACGCGCTGCGGGAGGTCGCGTCGGGCAGCGCGTCGACGAGGTTCACCAACTCCGGCGCGTCCTGGGCGAGATCGGTGTCGAGCAGACGCATCAGACGCAGGAAGAGGCCCACTTGGAGGCCCATGCCGGGCAGTCGCAGCGCGGAGAGCATCAGATGGGCACCCGGCAGCGACACGGCGCGCAGGACGGGGTTGACCTCGCCCCCGACACCGCCCGCGCTGACCAGGATCAGCCGCTCGGTGCGCTCGGGGAACTGGTACGCGAACTGCATCGCCACTCCCCCGCCCAGCGAATGCCCCACCAGGGTGGCGGACTCGATGTCGAGCGTGGACAGCAGATCACGCACGCCGTTGGCGTAGGCGGCCACCGAATAGTCGGCGCGCGGTTTGTCCGAGGCGCCGTGGCCGAGCAGGTCGGGCGCGATCACGGTGTGGGTGCGGGCGAGGTCGGGGATCAGCTCCGCCCAGGTCGCCGAGGAGTCGCCTATGCCGTGGATCAGGACGAGCGCCGGGCCCTCACCGGCCATCCGGTAGGCGCGCCGGTAACCGTGCACGACGCGGTGGTGCAGCCGCAGTTCCCCGTCACCGACGGAACGCAGCCGCGGGGTGCGCCGCGGATGGCGGGACTGTAAGTCGACCACGGGCAGACCTCCCGTTCCCTGGCCGCCGCGAAGGCGGCTCCCGAGCCGCCGGAACGACGGCTCCGGGGCCGTCCGGTAGGCGGCCCCAGCTCTCGTCACCAGCGTAGGGCCCCTGTCCCACAAGGGATTTCCGTGATGTTTCGCCTCCGCTAAGCGGGCGAACCTCCCCGCACCGAAACCGGATTGTCAGTGGTGGACGGCAAGCTGGGGTCAGGACCAGTGTCACGACAAGCCAACCGGGGAGAGCCGTCCGATGCCGACCGCCGTACTGACCGAACACGAACGCGCCGCCGTGCAGGCCTACCTCCGCCTCCTCCAGACGGTACGAGCGGCATTCGACGGCCCGCCGGACGGGTCCCGACCACCCATGGTGCCGCCCGCCGTACTCGCCGAGGCGGAGCGAGCCCTGGCGGCGGCCGGCCTCGCGGGCAACGAGGAGTCGTTCTTCGAACTGCTGCACTCGTGGTGCCCGGAACCGGGCTGGGCGTGAGACACGGACGTCCGGGTCCCGCCTCCGTGCGGCCGATGCCGACGACCGGAACGCCACCGTGATCGCGGACACCGCCTGCCGGGCGGCCGGGTACGGCGAAGCCCCCGGGTTCGAGCTGCCGGGGGTCTTCGTCGTCCGGGCGGATGGAGTCGGGCGGGTGGAGTCGGGCGGAGTCGGGCGGAGTCGGGCGGGCAGTCGATCCCGTCGTGGCCGCGGGGCCGTGACGGCGCGCCGGGCCCTACGCGGCGCCGTTGACGTCGGGGGCGACGAAGCGCCGGTGGAGCGGGCTGAAGCTCGTCTCGGGTTCGCCGGCCATGCCCGCCTTCTGGATCGCGGGGGCGAGCCGCTCGGCGAAGAAGGCCTCGAACGCCTGCTGGGATTCCCAGACGTCGATCACATGCAGGCCCTGGGCGTCGAACCAGGCCACGTGCATCTGGCCACCGGCCGCCGGGACCTGCTCCCAGTCGACCGCGTCCCGCACCGTGTCGTACTGCTCCGGCGTGACTCCCGCCCAGTGCATCGACATCACCATCGCCATGTCCAGCCCCTTACCGCTCGTAGTGGTGTACGCCGTACTCGGACCAGCCAACATCCACCCGCTGCCGCGCACATCTCCACGGCGGCCAATGGTGTCCCCCTGCCGGTGCCGGGCATCGGGATCGTTCCACCCGACGAGCGGTGCCGGACAGAGCGTGCGGAGGCACACCGGAGCCCGCGGAACGCCTCGTACGCGCGGTGCGCCTCTCCGCGCCGGGTTCGCCGTCGCCGACGCATGTTTCCCGCGAAGCGGTCCGGATCAGAAGCGGTCCGGATCAGGAGTCTCCCGGTGTCCAGATCCAGGGCGTGGCCGTGGTCGCGGCCCGGAAGCCAAGGCGTCGGAGGGTCGGGGCGCTTTCCTCGGACGCGTCGACGTGCAGATACTCGACTCCCCGGGCCACCGCGAGCCGGGCTCGGGCCGCGATCAGCGCCCGGTAGATTCCGCGGCCTCGCCAGGCCGGCACCGTCGTACCGCCCCGGAGCCCGGCGAAGGCGGTGCCGGGACTGAGGACCAGCCACGCGGCGGAGACGACCTGGCCGTCGGCCTCGGCGACGAGGACGGCGATGTCGTCCGGTGCCGCCGCGATCTGCCCGTTCAGGAATCCGTGGAGCGGGCGCCAGTCCATGCCCCACACGCTGGACTCCATCACCGCGATCCGCCGGATGTCGGCGTCCTCGGCGACACGGCGCAGTGCGACGCCTGCCGGGACCACCGGCTCTCTCGCCGTGTCGGCCGCATGTCCGATCAGCACCGTCTCCGGCTTCCCCGGGACGAATCCGGCGGCTCGGAGGCGGTCCGTGAGGTCCGCCGGCCTGTCATGGGCGCGGGTCTTCCACTCGACCGCCTCGCCCCGCGCGGCGAAGTAGTCGCGCTGCCGGACGATCAGCCGGTCCAGGCCGGCACCGCTCGGTCCGAGGTCGCGCGGGGCGATGACGAAACCGCGGAAGTGTCCGACCACACGCAGGAGCGGTCCGTCCTTCTCACATCTGACTCCGGCCGGGAGCGTCGGGAGCACTCCTCGCATCTGCGCGTCGTACGCGGCCAGCAGCGTGTCGATGTCCTCCGTCACGCCATCGAGGGTACGCAACCGTCAACTCGGTTGCTCCAGTGGCCTGTTCAGGCGTCAGGCCCGGACCGTCGGGCTCTGCCGCCCGTGCGGGACCGTGACCGTCGTCGCGACCAGCCCCCGCTGGACGGTCCAGCGTCCGTCGAAGGACGGGACGGGACTGCCGTCCACCACGGGCCCCGGTACGAGGAGTCGGGCGTGGAAGGTTCCCGAGAGGTCGGGGGTGGCGGGTGTCGGGCCCACGGAGATGTCGATGTCCGCCTCGGAGAAGTCGAGCCACTTGCCGGTGAGCGGGAACCACGCCTTGTAGACCGACTCCTTGGCGCTGAACAGGAGCCGGTCCCAGTGGACGTCCGGTGTCCGGGCGCCGAGGCGGTCCAGGCGGCCCGTCTCGCTGGGCAGGGCGACGGCGGCCAGGACGTCCTCCGGAAGTGCCAGGTGGGGTTCGGCATCGATGCCGAGGGAGGCCAGATCGGTGGCACGGGCGAGCGCGGCGGCGGCGTAGCCGTCGCAGTGCGTCATGCTGCCGATGAGGCCCGCGGGCCACTGCGGGGCTCCGCGCTCGCCCGGCAGCACGGGGCCCGGGGCCACGCCCAGCTTCTCCATGGCACGCCGGGCGCAGGCACGCACGGTGGCGAACTCGCGGCGCCGCTTCTCCACGGCGCGCGTCACGATCACCCGCTCCTCGGGGTACAGGTTCGCGACCGCGGTCTCGTCGTCACCGTGGCTCTCCACCGTGACGACCGACTCCGGAAGCAGCTCCTCCATCACCGGCTTTGACCTCCATCGGCAGAATGCGGCGCAGCGTTCCGGGCGGCCCCGGTCGCTTACGCCATTCTCGGGGATAGCCCACCGACACCTCTTCGAACCGGACACCGTCGTGCCAGGTGGTCCGGGGGATGTGCAGATGTCCGTAGACCATGGCCTCGACCCGGAACCTGCGGTGCCAGTCGGCGGTCGCCCGGGTGCCGCACCACATGGCGAACTCGGGGTAGCGCAGGATGTCCGTCGGGTGACGGTCCAGCGGGTAGTGGTTGACCGGGACGGTCGGCAGGTCGTCGGGGAGTTCGGCGAGTCGGCGTTCGGTCTCGACGACCCGGGCCCGGCACCAGGCCTCGCGGCTCGGGTAGGGGTCGGGGTGGAGCAGGTGCTCGTCCGTGCAGACGACGCCGGTGCCGTGGGCGTAGGCCAGCCCCTCGTCCTTGGTGGCGCAGCCCTGCGGCAGGAACGAGTAGTCGTAGAGCAGGAAGAGCGGCGCGACGACGGCGGGACCGCCCGGTCCGTTCCAGACGGGGTAGGGGTCCTCCGGGGTCGTGACGCCCAACTCCCGGCACAGAGCGACCAGATGCTCGTAGCGGGCGACACCGCGCAGCTGGACGGGGTCCTTGGGATGGGTCCACAGCTCGTGGTTGCCGGGCACCCAGACGACCTTGCGGAAGCGGCCGCTGAGCGTCTCCAGGGTCCACCTGATGTCATCGACGATCTCACCGATGTCGCCGGCCACCAGGAGCCAGTCGTCGTCCGACTCGGGTCGCATCCTCTCGACCAGCGCGCGGTTCTCGGCGTAGCCGATGTGCAGATCGCTGATGGCCAGCAGGTTCCCGTCGCCGCCGTCTGTCGGCCGCACGCGCCACCCCCGTAGAAAGCGAATGTCAACACAAGAACACACCCGCCCGGCGCCGGACAAGGAGGCCCTCCGGCCGGCACATGGGTGAATCCGTAACATGCCCGTAGCAGCACGGGGGTCCCGCGCCCCCTATGATCGCCCCAACACCACCGCCCCGAATCCGCTTTGGCGTACGGCGGCGCTTGGTGCACCTCCCCTACCCCTGGCCGGGCCCGGCCTGCTCCGCCGTGCCCGCGAACCGTGAAAGGTGGCTTGCATGGGCTCTCGCGTACGCGTCTGGCTCAACCGCACGTACGCGGAGAACGTGTTCTTCATGGATCAGCTGCGAAGTAATCCGCAGCATCGCGCGGTCGAGATCCATGCCACCCACGGCGACGCCGACTCTCCCGTACTGGCCGCCGCCGACACCGCCGAGATGGAGCCGGAGGGCCTGTCACCGCGAGCCTATGTCGAGTACGCCCTCGACATGTGCGCACGGCGCTCCGTCGACGTCTTCGTGCCGGTCCTGCACCAGGCGGCGATCGTCGCGCAGCGCGCCGAGTTCGCGGCGCTCGGTACGGCTCTGCTGGCACCGCCCTCGGAGGCGGTCGCGGTCTTCCACGACAAGGCCACCGCGTACCAGGCCGTCGAGGCCGTGGGTGTTCCGGTGCCTCCCTGGTGGCGGGTGCGCACGGAGGACGAGCTGGTCGCGGCGGTGGAGCTGCTGGAGGCCGCGGGTCAGCGGGCCTGCTTCAAGCCCGCGGCGGGAGCGGGCGGGGTTGGCTTCCGGGTGATCACCCGCACTCCCTTCTCGCTCATGCACCTCAACGGGTTCCCGAGCCCGTACGTTCCGCTGGACCTGGTCGTGGAGGCGCTGCGCGCCGCCGACGAGCCCGTCGACTGGCTGGTCATGCCGCACCTCGGACAGCCGGAGGTGTCGGTGGACTGCCTCACCGGCCCGGACGGCCGGGTCCGCATGGCGATCGGCCGCACCAAGAACGGGCGGCGCCGCGGATTCACCCTCGACGCCGCCTGGATCGAACCCGCCACGCTGCTCGCGGAGGCGTTCGGGCTGCACTATCTGTCGAACATCCAGTTCCGGATGTACGGCGACGAGCCGGTTCTGATGGACGTGAACACCCGTCCGGCGGGCGGACTGCACCAGCTCTCCCAATGCGGGGTCAACGCCCCTTGGTCCGCAGTACAGTTGGCGCTGGGCGAGGAGACGGGCGAGGTGGTCCCGCCGTTCCTCGGTCAGGACTACACGGTGGTCTCGGGGCCGCGTCCGGTGCGTCCGGTGTCGCTGCCGCAGCAGCGGACCGAGGTGCCGGTACCGACGCTGTCCGAGGTGCCCGTACCGACACTCCCCGCGGTGCCCGCGCAGGCCACGGAGCCCGCGGCGTCCTCCCCGGTGGACGCGACCGCCTCCACCGCTTCGGCCCAGGCCACCACGTCCGCCTCGGCGGCCATCGCGCCCGCCTGACCCTCCGGGCCCTCCACGCCGCCCTCCGCCTCTACCGGTCTGGACCAATTCCCGCTCAGCGTCTTGACAGCGGGATTGGTCCATACCAACTTGGTTGCGCACCTCTCTGCACTCCCGAACACCCCCATTTCCCCAGGGAGATCGCGTGCGCATCACACAGCTCAGACGTTCCAGACATCGCTTCCTCGCCCTGCTCGGCACGGCCGCGCTGGCCCTCGCCGGGGCGGTCGCCCTGCCGGGTACGGCCCAGGCGGCGAACATCCTGTCCAACCCCGGCTTCGAGACGGGCAGCCTGTCCCCCTGGTCCTGCTCCGGCAACCTGGGCTCGATCGTCTCCAGCCCCGTACACGGCGGCTCCAAAGCCCTTGCGGGGGCGGTGAGTTCGAGCGACAACGCGCAGTGCACCCAGACCGTCTCGGTCCAGCCGAACACGACGTACAGCCTCTCTGGCTGGGTCCGCGGCAGCTACGTCTACCTCGGCGTGGACGGCGGTGCCTCGACCTGGACGACGTCCCCGTCGGCGTACAGCCGGCTGAGCGTGGCCTTCACCACCGGTGCCTCGCAGACCAGCGCCAAGATCTATGTGCACGGCTGGTACGCGCAGGGCACCTACTACGCCGACGACGTCAGCCTGGACGGTCCCGGCGGCGGTGGCTCCGACAGCCAGGCGCCGACCACGCCCACCAACCTGACCTCCACCGGCAAGACCTCCTCCAGCGTGTCGCTCTCGTGGGGCGCGTCGAGCGACAACGTCGGCGTCAGCGGGTACGACGTCTACAGCGGTTCCAACCAGGTGCTGACCGTGTCGGGCACGAGTGCCACGGTCAGCGGGCTGTCCCCGAGCACCGCCTACTCGTTCACCGTGAAGGCGCGGGACGCGGCCGGTAACACCTCCGCGGCCTCCAACTCCGTGAGCGTCACGACGAGCGCGGGCGGCGGTGGCGGCACCGGCTTCAAGCAGGCCGCTCCCTACCTGTTCGAGGGCTGGGGAGACCCCCCGAACCCGACCACGGTGATGAACGCGACCGGGATCAAGTGGTTCACGATGGCGTTCGTGCTCGACTCGGGCGGCTGCAACCCCGCCTGGGACGGCAGCCGGGCGCTGGCCGGCGGCGTCGACCAGACGGCCATCAACCAGATCCGTTCCGCGGGCGGTGACATCGTCCCGTCGTTCGGTGGCTGGCAGGGCAGCAAGCTCGGCGCCAACTGCTCCTCGGCGAGCGCGCTCGCCGGCGCTCTGCAGAAGGTGATCGACGCCTACAGCCTCAAGGCCATCGACATGGACATCGAGAACACCGACGAGTTCGAGAACGAGGCCGTCCAGGCGAGGATCCTGACCGCGCTGAAGACCGTCAAGGCCAACAACCCCGGCCTGAAGACGATCGTCACCTTCGGCACCTCGACGACCGGCCCGACCTACTACGGCAACCGGCTCATCGAGCAGGCGCAGTCCCTGAACGCCAACATCGACGTCTTCACCATCATGCCGTTCGACTTCGGCGGCGGCTCCGACATGTACGGCAACACGGTCAACGCCACCGAGGGGCTGAAGGCCAAACTGAAGTCGACCTTCGGCTGGGACGACGCCACGGCCTACTCCCACATCGGCATCTCCGGCATGAACGGCCTGTCCGACCAGCAGGAGAACACCACCCCGGCGATCTGGACCCAGATCCGTGACTGGGCCAACGGCCATCACATCGCCCGGCTCGCCTACTGGGCGGTCAACCGCGACCGGCCCTGCCCCGGCGGCGGCGTGGTGAGCAACTGCTCCGGCATCAGCCAGAGCACCTGGCAGTTCACGTCGATCACGGCCGGCTTCACGGGCTGAGACGACGGCGGAACAGCGCGGCGGGCCGCCCCGGCGGCCCGCCGTGTCACGTTCCCCGCACGATCCACCGCGTTACGCTCCCCGGACGACCGGCGTCAGCAGAAAGGCCCGCGGTGACCAGCACCCGCTCCGGAGCGAACATCCCGCCCCGCGCCCTTCTGGGCAGTTGGCCCACTCCCCTCGAACCGGCCCCGCGGCTCGCCCGTGCGCTCGGGCTCGGCCCCGACGACCTGTGGATCAAACGCGACGACCTCACCGGCCTGGGCGGCGGCGGCAACAAGATCCGCAAGCTGGAGTGGACCTGCGGCGCGGCGCTGGCGGACGGTGCCACCGTGCTGGTGACCACCGGCGCACCGCAGAGCAACCACGCCCGTCTGACGGCGGCCGCGGGAGCCCGGCTGGGCCTGAGGACCGTCCTCGTCCTCGCCGGTGGGCCCGCGGCGCCGGACGCCGGTGAGCCCGGCGCCGACCCGGCCGGGGCACGGCCACCGGGTTCACCCGCGAAAACCCCGTCCACCCCGCCCGCCTCCGGCAATCTCGCCCTCGACGGCCTCTTCGGCGCCCAGGTCGTCTGGGCGGGCGACCGCGAGTACCTCGACGCCATGGCGGCGCGCACGGTCGAGGAGCTACGGGCGCGGGGAGAGGTACCGGCACTCGTCCCGTTCGGCGGGTCCAGCGCGCTCGGCGCCCGCGGCTACACAGAATGCGCCCGTGAACTCCTCGACCAGGCACCGGACTTGACGAACGTGGTCGTCGCGCTCGGCTCGGGCGGGACGATGGCCGGGCTCGTCGCCGGGCTGGGCGCCGCGCGTGTCCTCGGCGTCCACGTCGGTGCCGTCACCGATCCCGCCCGGGTCGTCGCGGAGCTGGTCTCGGAGCTGTCCGGCACACCCTGCGACCCGCGCTCGCTGCGCGTGCGCCGCGACCAGGTCGGAGCGGGCTACGCCACGCTGACCGAGCCGGTCATGAGTGCCCTGACCCTCGCCGCGCGCGCCGAGGGCATCGCCCTCGACCCGATCTACACCGGGCGCGCGATGGCCGGCCTGGTCGCGGCCGTCGAGGACGGCGACATCACCCCGGGACAGCGCACCGTCTTCCTGCACACCGGCGGGCTGCCCGGCTTCTTCGGCCACCCCGCGGCGGTCGCCCGCGCGGAGGCCGAACTGCTCGGCCCTCCGGACAGCCCCCTTCCCGCTCCGGCTCCCTGACCACCCCCGACTCCCGGGACAAGTACGGGGCGGACGTCTCCTCGGCCGATGTCTACTTCAGGTACGCCAGGCCGGGGTGCACGGCCGTGTATCCCTCGACCAGGGCACGCGCCACGTTCACGGAGTCGACGAGCGGGTGGAGCGCGAAGGCCTTCACCGCGGTCGTACGGGACCCCGACTCGGCGGCGGAGAGCACCTCCCGCTCCACCGCCTTGACCGCGCACACCAGCCCGGCGGCGTGGCCGGGCAGCGGGTCGACGGTGACGGGGTGCGCGCCGTTGGCGTCGACCAGGCAGGGCACCTCGATGACGGCCTCGCCGTCGAGGACGCTCAGCGTGCCGCGGTTGCGGACGTTGAGGATCAGGGTGGTGCGTTCGTCGCGGGCGATGGCCCGCATGAGGGCGAGCGCCACCTTCTCGTAGCCGCCGGAGAGATCGTCGGCGTCGCGCTCCCCGGCACCGGCCGCGTCCCGGTTCTCCGCCATGTACGTGGCCTCGCGCTCGGCGCGGGTGCGGTCCCAGGCGGTCAGGGCCGCGGCGTCCGGGCTCTTCATCTCGTCGTAGAACCGGGCCTGTTGGTCGCGCAGGAACGCGCCGCGCGTCTTGTCGGCCTCCTGGTAGGCGCGGACGGTCTCGCGGTTGAAGTAGTAGTAGTGCAGGTACTCGTTCGGGACGGCGCCCAGCGACCGGAGCCACTCCGGGCCGAACAGCTTGCCCTCCTCGAAGGAACCGAGCAGGCCGGGGTCGGCGAGCAGCCGCGGGAGCTCGTCGCGGCCCGCGACGCGCAGGCCCCGCACCCAGCCGAGGTGGTTGAGCCCGACGTAGTCGATCCACGCCTCGCGCGGGTCCGCGCCGAGGACCTTGGCGATCCGGCGCCCGAGGCCGACCGGCGAGTCGCAGATGCCGATCACACGGTCACCGAGGTGGCGCGACATCGCCTCGGTGACCAGGCCTGCCGGGTTCGTGAAATTGATGACCCAGGCGTCCGGCGCGAGCCGGGCCACCCGCCGCGCGATGTCCACGGCGACGGGCACCGTGCGCAGGCCGTAGGCGATACCGCCGGCGCCGACCGTCTCCTGGCCGAGGACGCCCTGGTCGAGGGCGACGCGCTCGTCCGCCGCGCGACCCTCCAGGCCGCCGACGCGGATCGCGGAGAAGACGAAGTCGGCGCCGCGCAGGGCCTCGTCGAGGTCGGTCGTGACGGTCACCTCCGGCGCGTCGGGGTCCCCCGCCGCCTGCTCGGCCAGGACGCGGGCCACGGCGGAGAGCCGTCCGGCGTCCAGGTCGTGCAGCACGACCCTGGTGACGCGGCCCTCGGCGCGGTCGCCGAGGAGCGCCCCGTACACGAGGGGGACGCGGAATCCACCGCCGCCCAGAATGGTCAGCCTCACGCGAGTACCACCTTTGCAGTTCGTGCGGGACGCGGGTCGCGCGGCGAGGGATCACGCCGCGGCCACCGGGACGCCCGCGTCGTCCGGGGACCAGCGTGTCACCACGTCCACCGGCTCGTTCGTCTCCACCCCACGAGTGTCGGTCCCGCACACCCTCGCCACCCCTCTCCAGCCTGTTCGCCCTGCCGCGGCGCAGCCTGTGTACGGACGGGACGTACGAGGCGGAGGGCGTCGACTACGAAACGGCGGGCGGGACGCTGCGTGCCGAGGTTGGTCGGACCCGTCGGCCCGGCCAGCGCAGCCAGCGCAGCCAGCGCAGCCAGCGCAGCCAGCGCAGCCAGCGCAGCCAGCGCAGCCAGCAATAGTCGTTGACGTCACTGGTTGTCGCTGTCCGGGTCCTACGGCATGCTGAGGCCGTAGGACCGCACCGCCCCGGCCGGGGCCCGGCCCCAGGGAGCCCGTGATCGCAGGTCGGCCGAGCGCCGCGGAACACCCCCGAGGAACCGTCCGCGTCGACGCCCGGGAGCCGTGGACGCACGGCCTGCACGCGGACACCGGCTGTCCGCCGGACCGGCTGGGCCTGTGCTCGGGACAGCTGGTCATCGCGGACGCCGAACTCGACTCATGACCGCCCTGTCCGCTCCCGGCCGCCTCCTCGCCGTGCTCGCCGCCTTCGACCACGAGCACACGGCACTGTCCCTGACGGACATCAGCCGTCGGGCGGGACTCAGCCTCACCACCGCCCACCGGCTCGTGGCCGCGCTCACCGAATGGGGCGCGCTGGAGCGGGACGCCGACGGCCTGTACCACGTGGGCCTGCGCCTGTGGGAGATCGCGGCGCTCGCCCCGCGCGGCCTGGCGCTGCGGCAGATCGCCCTGCCGTATCTGGAGGACCTGTACGAAGCGACGCACGAGAACGTGCAGTTGGCGGTCCGCGACGGCGCCGAGGTCGTCTACATCGAGTGGATCTCCGGGCGTTCGTCGGTCGGCGTCCGCATCCAGGTGGGCGCCCGCTGGCCGCTGCACGCCACGGGCGTCGGGCTCGCGCTGCTCGCGCACGCGCGGCCCGCGTTCCAGGACGCCTACTGCGCCGGGCCGTTGACCGCCTTCACGCCGTACACCATCACCGATCCGGCCCTGCTGCGGCGCGTTCTGGCCGAAGTCCGGCACACGGGTGCGGCGGTGAGCAGCCGTCAGGTGACCGACGACGCCCTGTCGGTGGCCGCCGCGGTGCGCGGCACGGAGGGGGCGGTCGTCGCGGCCGTGTCGGTCGTCGTGCCCCGGGCCGACGCGCAGGTACCGGCGTTGGTCCCGGCGGTACGCCTCGCGGCCCGCGGAATCTCACGGGCCCTCGGATGGCGGCCGACGGCCCCGACGGAACCGTACGCCTGACGCCACACTCCACACTCCACACGCCTGACGCGGACGCGGACACGGGACCGGGACCGGCAGAGCACCCGCACCCGCACCGGCACCCGCACCCGCACCCGCACCCGCACCCGTATGAGGCCAACACCCGGACGGGCACGGTCGGGAACCCGCCTTCGGGCGGGACGGGATATCCCTCTCGCCGGTGAGGCGTCCGCGGGACCGGATCGGGATACTGGGACGGCCCTTGTCCAAAGGAGCCGTGTATGCCCGCCCAGTCCTGGTCAGCGTCCGTCGCCTCGCGGTGGCGGACGGCCGTGTCACCCGCCGTGTCCCGATGGCGGCCGATCGTCGCGCGGTTGCGGACGACGCATCCCTACGTCCTCGACACCGCGCTCGCCGCACTCGTGCTGTTCGCCGCCTCGCTCCAGTGGATGTTCCCCGACGAGGGCGACGACCGGCTGTCCTGGCAGGGGTTCCTGCTGGCGGTCGGGACGGCGGCGCCGCTGGTGTGGCGGCGGCGGGCGCCCCTCCTGTCCGCGCTCGCGGTGTCGATCTGCACGCCGGCCATGGCGCTGTACCACGCGCCGCCGCCGAACGTCGCCTACGGCGGGCTGGTCGTGCTCTACACGGTGGCCACGCTCTGCCCGCCCGCGCAGCGCCGCTTCATGCTGGTGACCTGGCTGGTCGGCGCCTCGCTGACGATGACCACCAAGGAGCACGCGCAGCCCTTCGAGTACGCGTTCCACCTCACGAGCTTCCTCAGCGCGTACGCGCTCGGCGTCCTCACCCGCGTACAGCGCGCCTACACGGCGGAGTTGGAGGACCGGGCCCACCGGCTGGAGCGCGAGCGCGCCTCGGACACGGCGCGCGCGAAGACCCAGGAACGCGCGCGGATCGCCCGCGACATGCACGACATCCTGGCCCACGCGGTCAGTCTGATGGTGGTGCAGGCGGAGGCGGGACCCGTGGTCGTGCGCAGTGATCCGGAGCGGGCCGAGGCGGCCTTCGACGCGATCGCGACGAGCGGGCGCGACGCCATGACCCAGCTGCGGCGCATTCTCGGGGTTCTCAAGGAGGACCCGGTGAACGGCGCGTCGGCCCGGTTGCCGCAGCCCGGCATCACCGCGCTCGGTGAACTCGCCGCGCAAGTCGCGGAGTCCACCGGACTGCGGGTCGACCTGCGGACCGCCGGCGAGCGGCGCCCCCTGCACCCGGACACCGAGGTGGCCGCGTACCGGGTGGTGCAGGAGGCCCTCACCAACACCGTGAAGCATGCGTACGCCGCATCGGCACGGATCGAACTCGACTGGACGGAGGACGCGTTGACGCTCACGGTGACGGACGACGGACGGGGGCCGGTGCGTCCGCCCGGCGGACGGGATCTCGGACCCTCGACCGGCGGACACGGGCTGATAGGCATCCGCGAGCGGGCCGCCGCCTGCGGAGGCAGCGCACACGCGGGCCGCGGCCCCGAGGGCGGCTTCCGGGTCACCCTGCGCCTTCCGGCCGCGGCCGACCGGCAGGCGGCCCTCGGGTGAGCATCCGCGTGGTGGTCGCCGACGACCAGGAGCTGGTCCGCAGCGGTTTCAGCATGATCCTGGAGGCCCAGCAGGACATCGAGGTGGTGGCCGAGGCGGGTGACGGCTTCCAGGCGGTGGCCGCCGTACGGGAGCACGCGCCCGATGTGCTGCTCCTCGACATCCGCATGCCGCGCATGGACGGTCTGGAGGCCGCGCGCGTGGTGTGCGCGGAGTCCGGCTGCAAGGTCGTCATGCTGACCACGTTCGACCTCGACGAGTACGTGTACGAGGCGCTGTACGCGGGGGCCAGCGGCTTTCTGCTCAAGGACGTCCGCCGCGACGACCTCGTCCACGCGGTGCGGGTGGTCGCGGCCGGCGACTCGCTGCTCGCGCCGACGGTGACACGCCGGCTGGTCGCGGACATCGTGCGGCGGCGGCTGGCGGAGACCGCCGTCGAGGTCCCGCCCCAGCGGCTGGACGTCCTCACGGCGCGCGAGGAGGAGACCCTGCGGCTGCTCGCCCGCGGGCTGTCCAACGCGGAGATCGCGAAAACCCTGTTCGTGAGCGAGCACACCGTCAAGACGCACGTCAGCAACATGCTGAGCAAGCTCGGCCTGCGGGACCGCGTGCAGGCGGTGATCTGCGCGTACGAGACGGGGCTGGTGACCCCGGGCTCCTCCTAGCGAGTGAGCCGCCGGGGCGCCTCCCTCCTGCGAGGGATTCCCGGAAACCGCTCCCTCCGGCGATCCGGTGACCCCCGGTCCGGTACGACGCTGAGTGGCGTTGTCAGGAACCGCACCAACCGCCGGGAGGCGCACCGTGCTCGCCACGATCTCCCGGGCGGCGACCCGCCGCCCGATCACCGTGATGCTCGTCTGGCTGCTCATGCTGCTGATCGGCTTCGGCCTCGGCACGGGCGTCTTCGGCCGGCTCGTCGACTCGGTGCCCGATGTCCCGGGCACCGAGTCGGAACGCGCCGCCGCCCATCTCGACCGCGTCGACACGAGCGGTGAGTCGATCACCGCCGTCATCGCGGGCACCTCCGTCTCGGACCCCGCGCTGCGGTCCCAGGTCGCGGGGGCGGTCGCGGACCTGCGTACGGTCTCGGGAATCGCCGAGGTGCCCGACCCGTACACCACCCGGGGTCTCACCTCCGAGGACGGCAGGGCGCTCGTCATCCCGGTGACGCTCAAGGGCGACATGAAGTTCCGGGACGAGAAGAGGGCCGTCGACGCGGCGGCCGAGCGCATCAAGCGGATCGACGCGCCCGAAGTCCACGTCAGCGGTGGGCTGCTGCTCGGGCAGCAGATGAGCGGGCGGGCCCAGGAGGACGTGCAGCGGGCCGAGTTGATCTCCCTGCCGGTCGTGCTCGCCCTGCTCCTCGTCGTCTTCGGCGGGCTGCGGGCCGCGAGTCTGCCGCTGGTGATCGCGATCAGCGGAGTCGCGGGCGCGTTCCTGGCGCTGTTCGCCTTCAGCCAGTTCACCGACATCTCGGTGTACGCGATCCAGATCACCACCATGCTGGGACTCGGACTGGCCATCGACTACGCCCTGTTGATGGTGGTCCGCTTCCGGGAGGAGCGGCGCCACACCGACGACGTCGTCGAGGCCGTGCACCGCACCGTGGCCGGAGCCGGACGGACCGTCCTGTTCTCCGGGCTCACCGTGGCCGTCAGTCTCACCGGGCTGCTGGTCTTCCCCAGCCCGTTCCTGCGCAGCATGGGTCTCGCGGTGGCCGCCGTGGTCGTCGTCGACATGCTCGCGGCGATCACCCTGCTGCCCGCCCTGCTGGCCCGCTTCGGGGCGGGGATCGCACCGGCACGCGCGAAGACCGCGGCCGCCGGGGCCGGTCCGGAGACCGAGGGGCGCGTCTTCGCGCGCCTCGCCCGGTTCGCCACCCGCCGTCCGGTCGTCGTCCTCGTGGCCCTCGTCCCGGCCCTGATCGTCCTCGCGCTGCCCGCCGTCGGCATGAAGATCAGCATCGGGGACGCCAAGCAGCTGCCCGCGAGCACCGAGGCACGGCAGTTGTACGACACGCTGGGTGCCCACTTCCCGCCCGGCACCGGGGTGTCTCCGGTGTCCGTGGTGGTGGGTTCCGGCGCCGGTCCCGGCACGGTGGACCGCGTCCGTGGCCTCGTCGGCACGAGTGACGCGCGGGCCCTGCCGGACGGCAGCACGCTGGTGCACCTGCAGCCGACCGGAAGCGTCGACGGGAAGGCGGCGACGGATCTGGTCGAGCGGGTACGGCAGGTACGCGGCGACGAACCCGTCGAGGTGACCGGCGTGGCGGCCCGGCTGGTCGACTTCCGCGCGATGCTCGCCGACCGGGCGCCCTGGGCCGCGGTCACGGTCCTCGCCGGCATCTTCGTCCTGCTCTTCGCCTTCACCGGTTCGGTGCTGATCCCGCTGCGGACGATCGCGACGACGCTGCTCAGTCTGGGGGCCGCGCTCGGCGCGGTGGTCTGGGTCTTCCAGGACGGGCATCTGGCCGGGGTGCTGGGCGCCGAGGGCCTCGGTTCGCTGAGCCTGACCGCTCCGCCGCTGATCATGGCGATCGCCTTCGGACTCGCCATGGACTACGAGCTGTTCATCCTGGCACGGATGCGCGAGACCTGGCTGCGGACCGGCGACCACCAGGAGGCCGTCGTCACCGGGCTGCGCCGTTCGGGCCGGGTCGTCAGCTGCGCGGCCCTGCTTCTCGCCATCGTCTTCGGCGCGTTCATGACCGGCGGCTTCTCGCCCATCCTGCAGATCGGCCTCGGCCTCACGCTCGCGGTCCTGATCGACGCGACCGTCGTCCGCATGCTCCTCGTACCGGCGACGATGGCGCTGCTCGGCAGGCGGGCGTGGTGGGCCCCGGGCGCGCTGCGCAGGGCGCACGACCGGCTCGGCGTGAGCGAGGAGGAGCCGGCGGAGCGGCCCCAGCTGGCCGGCGTCTGACCTCGGTCCCGAGCGGTACCCCTGTCGACGCCGGTCCTCGGACCGCTGGGGCTCCCACCGCTTGGACGCGAGCGGTCCGGCATCCGCCTGCCCCCGACTGCGGATGCCGGACCGCTTCGTCGCGCGCGGACGGCGCTGTCGCGCGACCGAGCGGCGCCCGCCCGCCGCACTCAGCTCAGTTGGGCAGCTCGGCCAGCAGGCGGCTGTCCCGGGGTGAGGGGCCGCGGTCGAGGCGGGAGTCCAGGAGACGGCGGGCCGCCTCGCAGCGGCCCGCCGCGACCAGGGCGTACAGCAGGGTCTCCTCGACGACCTCCCGCTGGGCCGCGCTGCCGCCGACCCGGCCGAGGACCGGGAGGAGCGCGTCCAGGCCCCGGGCGGCTTCGGAGAACCGTTCCTCGACGAGGGCGGCGAAGGCCTCGCAGAGGGGGACGACGACCTCGCGCTGTACGGGGTCGGCGCCGGCGGCGTGGTCGCGGAGCCGGCGCAGCGCCGCGAGATCGCCGACGGCGGTGAGGGCGACCGCGGCGTGCAGCGCGGTGAAGGCGGTCGCGGGCCGTTCCACGATCTCCCGGGCGACGTTGTCGAGGACGTCCGCCGCCGGTACCCGCCCCCGCCAGCTGTCGCTGAGCCGGGCCCGCCACAGCAGCGATCCCGAGTCGACCAGGGCGCGTACACCGGTCACCCGCCCCGGCGCCAGCTGGGCGAACCAGCGTCTGCGGACGGCGGCGGGATCGTCGAGGGCCAGTTCGTGCAGGGCGATGTGCCAGGAGAAGTGGGCCCGGTGGACGGCGCCCCGTCCGTGCCCCGACACCCAGGCGTCGAGCCAGTCGCGGCCGGTCTCGTGGGCCCCTGACTCGTAGTGGACGTGGGCGAGGGCGTGCACGGCGTGTCCGGAGGCCGGCTCGGCGGTCAGCGCGCGGCGGGCCAGTTCGGCGGCCTCGTCGTACCGGCCCTGGTCCTGGCGCAGGAAGGCGAGGAGCGAGGCCGGGAACCAGTGACCGTCGTAGGCGGGCGCGGCGCGCTCGACCAGGTTCAACGCGTAGCCCGTGTCGAGGTCGTTGATGCCGGAGAAGGCGATGGTGGGCACGGCGGCGGCGAGCGCCAGCGCGTCGGCGGGGTACGCGGCGAGGTGCCCGAGCAGGGCCCCCGCGCCGCCGTCCGGGGACTCACCGTGCACGCGGCGGGTCACCACGTCGACGAAGGAGCGCTCACGCTCGTCGGCCCGTTCCCGCGCGCAGCGCTGCGCGTCGGCCAGCGTCCTCGGTACGTCGACGTCGGCGCCGCACTCGTGGCCGAGCAGGGCGAGCGCGGCGTGCCCGAGCGCGAAGCCGGGGTCGAGGGCGACGGCACGGGCGAAGGCGTCCTCGGCACCGGCCCTGACCTTGAGGACCCGTTCGAGGCCGGTGCGATGGGCGGCGGCCGCCTCGGCGTGGGTGGACAGCGCGAGTCCGTGGGCGTCGACCGGCCGGCGGCGCGCGGAGCGCCGCGCGGGTGCCTGGGGTGCGAGCAACTGCTGCGCCAGGTCGGCGGCCTGGACCCGGATTTCGGGGATGGCGGTCGTCTCCCACAGTTCGCCGCGGCGCGGGGCGCCGAGGGTGAACACCGGCAGCCCGGCGGTGCCATCGGCGTCGAGGAGCCTGCCGTCGCGGGTCGCGACGCCCAGACCGAGCGGGCCGGGCACGGCGGCACCCGTGTCGAACAGCGAGCGCCACAGGGGGTCTTCGGGTCGAGGGCCGGGCCCCGTGCAGTCGATCACCCAGCCTGCCGGGATGTCACGGCCGTCGGAGAGCGTGACCCTTACGGAGCCGTCGGGGCGTACCACGGCGTCGGCGATCCTGCCCGTGTGCACCCGCAGCCGCCGGGCCGTACGGGCCCGGGCCACCGACTCGGCCGTCACCGGCGCCATCCGGTGGCGGTGGGTGTTCCACAACGCGCCCTCGCGCTCCAGGAACAGGGCGCGTTCCTCGGGTGTGAGGCTGTGCCACAGGCGAGCGGTGTGCGGGCGCAGACTGTCGAGCGCGGGGCGCCAGTCGCCGTGGGCGCGCACGGCGCGGCCGATGTGGCGGTAGACGGTCCGGCGCAGCGTGGACAGCGTCGGCGCGTCGAGCCCTTCGGGTGCGGCCATCTCGGCGGCGGGGCTCAGCGCGTGCGGCTGCGGCAGCAGGCCGGTGCGGGAGAGCGCGTGCACGGTGCGTCCGGGCCGGTCGAGGCTGAGCGCCAGGTCGACCGCGGTGAGCCCGGTGCCCACCAGCAGGACGTCGGCGTTCGCGCGTCCGCTCGCGCGGGCGGCCGGCTCGGCGAGGGGTCCGTCGAGGGCGCCGGGCGCCCAGGGGGACCCGATGAACCGTTCGGAGGTACGGAGTCCGGGCGGGACCCGGTCGCCGGGCGGGGCCGCCGGTCCGGTGGCGAGGACCGCGCTGTGGGCCGACAGGCGCTCCCCGTCGGCGAGCCGAAGCTCCAGCCCGCCGCCCGGGGCGGGGATGCAGCCCTCCGCCCTGGTCCGCAGCCGGTGTACGGCGACGGTGCCGTGGGCGTGGACGATCGCCTGGGCCAGGGTGTCGGCGAGGTAGGCGCCGTAGCGGTATCGGGTGGCGAAGTCGGTTCCCCTGACGGTGGGTTCGCCGTGCCGGCACAGCCAGCGGGTGAAGTGTCCTGGGTCGTCGGGGTAGCAACTCATGCCGCCGGCGGGCACGTTCAGCCGGTGCCGGGGATCGGGGGTGGCGTACGCGGTGCCGCGTCCGGCTTCGGGGGCCGGATCGACCAGGACGAGTTCGAGGGGGGTGCGGCGCCGGGTCGCCGTCTCGCACAACTGCACGGCGGTGAGCGTGCCGGCCGCACCCGCTCCGACGATCGCCACGGTGTGCCGCTCACGGGCTGGATTCACGGATGCCTCCGGCGGGGTCTGCTGCGGAACCGGCAAGCGGAGCTCCTTCGTCACTCGGCGACCGGAGAGGTCAGGAAAAGGGGGCTCCTGGAAGGGGATCTCACGGAAAACTCAGGGATCCGGTCGGCGCTTCATACTCTGTTCACATTCCAAGGTGGCCCGGCAACCGTGGATTTAGGCCGTCTCTCCGGACGTCTTCACAGGAATCTCAGGTTGGAGCCGTCGGATTCAAAGAATCAACCCATGGAAGTCGCGCAGGATGCACCCGCAGTGGTGGTGAGCGATGAACCGAGGAAAGGCGTTCCGTGGGCTTCCCTGAGATATCGAACCGGCCCGAGTCCGCACCGGAGGCCTCGGGGCAGGCGCGGCACCGGCCCGGGCGTCCGGCCTGGTCACGGCGGGGAATCCTCGCCGCCCTCGGCGCCGCGGTGCCGGCCCTGGCGCTGACGGGGTGCGGCGACCCGGCGGACGCCGCGGAGGGGACGGCAACGACGCCGACCGGCGGGACACAGGCCGGGACCGAGGCGAAATCCCAGGTGAGGACGCCGGCCATCACCGTCAGCCCCGCCGACGGCACGAAGAAGGCCGAATTCACCGGCCCGGTCGAGGTCTCGGTGACCGACGGCACTCTGTCGACGGTCGATGTGTCCGGCAATGACGGCTCCACTCTGGCCGGATCCTTCAACGACGGCCGCACCCGATGGACCTCCACCCGGAATCCGTACTCGGGCACCAAATACACGGTCACCGCGAAAGCGGAGGGTGCCGCGGAGCACACCGCGGTCTTCGTCACGAAGTCCCCGGGCGAGACCTTCGTGGGCTATTTCACGCCCGAGGCGAATTCGACCTCCGGCGTCGGCATGCCCGTGTCGATCAACTTCACGAAGGCCGTGACGGACCGGGCTGCCGTCGAGAAGGCGATCACGGTGACGGCGGAGCCCGCGGCCGAGGTGGTCGGCCACTGGTTCGGGAACACCCGGCTCGACTTCCGTCCGGCGCGGTACTGGGCGGCGGGCACGAAGATCACGCTGAGCCTGCGTCTGAAGGACGTCGAGGGCACGGACGGCGTCTACGGCGTCCAGTCCAAGGACGTCACCTTCCGCATCGGCCGCCACCAGGTGAGCACGGTGGACCTTGCGAAGAAGACCATGACGGTGGAGCGGAGCGGCGCGACCCTCGCCACCTATCCGGTCAGCGGCGGCGACGCGGACCACACCACCTGGTCCGGGATCATGGTGATCAGCGAGCGGTTCGAGGAGACCCGGATGGAGTCCTCGACGGTCGGGCTCGGCGACGAGTACGACATCGCGGATGTGCCGCACGCCCAGCGCCTGACCACTTCCGGCACCTTCATCCACGGCAACTACTGGGCCTCGGCCTCGATCTTCGGCGGCAGCAACACCAGCCATGGCTGCATCGGCCTGCACGATGTGAAGGGCGCCGACGACACCTCCGTGCCGGGCTCCCGGTTCTACGAGAGCTCGATGCTCGGTGACGTGGTGGTCGTCAAGAACTCGGGCGAGCGGACCGTCGAGGCGTCGAACGGCCTCAACGGCTGGAACCTGTCGTGGGCGGACTGGAAGGCCGGCAGCGCTCTTTGACGGTCCACCCCGAGGGGCGGGCATCGGCGGACCGCGCCGGGCCCGCCCCTTCGGCGTGCCCCCTTCTTTCACGGCGTGAACTCCCTTGAGCCGTAAGGACTTTCTCGGCTTCACCTCTTGACGGCCGGAGTGACAGAGAGCACATTGGCCGCGCAGCTGCTGTGAGAGCGCTCTCAACTGGCCATGGGAGCGCTCTCACGACCACCCGCGCACCCCACACCCCGTACCCGAAGAGGCACACCCCATGAGTGAAACTTCCGGCACACCTGTCAGACGCGGCCCACTGCGGCGCGTGCTCATCGCCGTGCTCAGCACGCTGAGCCTGGCGGCGGTGGCCGCCACGGCGGCCACCCTCCCCGCGAACGCCTCCGCCCCCACACCCCCCTCCGGCTGGTCCCAGGTCTTCCTCGACGACTTCAACGGGTCCGCCGGAACCGGCGTCAACACGGCCAACTGGCAGTACACGACGGGCACGAGCTACCCGGGCGGTCCCGCGGGCTTCGGTACCGGCGAGATCGAGACGATGACGTCCAGCACCAACAACGTCGCGCTCGACGGCGCCGGCAACCTCCGGATCACGCCCCGGCGCGATGCCGCGGGCAACTGGACCTCGGGCCGGATCGAGACGGTCCGCACCGACTTCCAGCCGCCCGCGGGCGGCAAGCTCCGCGTCGAGGCCCGCCTCCAGATGCCGAACGTGACCGGCGCGGCCGCGAAGGGTTACTGGCCCGCCTTCTGGATGCTGGGCGCGCCCTTCCGCGGCAACTACTGGAACTGGCCGGGCATCGGCGAACTGGACATCATGGAGAACGTCCAGGGGCTCAACACCGAGTGGGCCACCATGCACTGCGGTACCTCACCGGGCGGCCCCTGCAACGAGACCTCCGGCATCGGCGGCAACACCCCCTGCACCGGGGCCACTTGTCAGGCCGGGTTCCACACGTACGCCGTCGAGTGGGACAAGTCGACGAGCGTCGAGGAGATGCGCTTCTACCTCGACGGCGTCAACTTCCACACGGTCCGGGCGAACCAGGTGGACGCGACCACCTGGACGAACGCCACCAACCACGGCTACTTCGTGATCCTGAACGTCGCGATGGGCGGTGGCTTCCCGGACGCCTTCGGCGGCGGCCCGGACAGCGGCACGGAACCCGGCCACCCGCTCGTGGTCGACTACGTCCAGGTCCTCCAGTCGGGCAGCGGCGGCGGTGGCGGCACCACTCCGCCGCCCACCGGCAACCGTGACGCGTACAGCGCCATCCAGGCCGAGTCCTACGACGGTCAGGCGGGCGTCGGCACCGAGACCACCACCGACTCCGGCGGCGGCCAGAACATCAGCGCGCTCGCGAACGGCGACTACGCGCTCTACAAGGGCGTCAACTTCGGCTCCACGGCCGCCAAGCAGTTCTACGGCCGGGTCGCGAGCGGCGCGGCGGGCGGGGTCAGCGGCCTGGTCGAGGTGCGCCTCGACAGCCGTACGAGCACGCCGGTCGGCAGCTTCGCACTGGGCAACACCGGTGGCTGGCAGGCCTGGAAGACCGTGCCCGCGAACATCAGCTCCGTCACCGGAACCCACGACGTCTATCTGACCTTCACCAGCGGCCAGCCCGCGGACTTCGTGAACGTCAACTGGTTCGACTTCGGTCACTGACACAGGAGTTGACGGATGCTCACCCGATCCCCGGCCGGGCCGGCCGCATCACGCCCCGTGGTCAGGCGGAAGGCCGGCGCCGTCCTGGCCGCCCTCCTCACGGTGCTGGTGCTCGGCCTGGCCGGGGCGGTACCCGCCAGGGCCGCCGCCGACTACACCCAGGGCGTCGCCTCGACGGGCTCCGGATCCGTCCAGATCTGGTTCACACCCACCGCGCCGGCGTCACTGGTCGATGTGCACTACCTGTCGCCCGGCGCGGGACAGCAGAACTTCCGGATGACGAACACCTCGGGCACCTGGCGGCAGAGTGTCAGCGGCCTGCCGAGCGGCTTCACCCTGGAGTACTGGTTCACGTACGAGAGGAGCGGCCCGCTCCTCGACACCCCGCACTTCACTCACACCGTGGGAAGCGGAGGAGGCGGCGGAGGCGGCACCGGCAGCTTCCCGATCACCTTCCAGAACAACACCCGTGGCACGTACGGGGATTCACAGATCTACGTCACGGTGCTCGGTCAGGTGACGCCAGGTCAGTGGTCGTACATGAAGGCCGACGGGACCATGGCGCACATCAGCCACCTGGACGCGAGCGCGCCCGGACATCTGACCAGGAACGGCGTGAGCTACCCGAACATGTCGTTCACGCTGGCCCAGTCGGGCGGTTCGGTGCCTTCCCCGACGTCCATCCGCGGCGGCCGGATCTACGTCTCCCTCGGCTCCCCCCTCTACATCCCGGTCTCCCCGGACGACCAGGGCTGGGGCGGCCCCGACCTGCGCAACCCGAACGACCCCAACACCGACGTCTACTACGACTGGTACGAGTACACGTACGTCTTCGGGCAGGTGGCCTTCGGCGGCAACACCACCCAGGTCGACCAGTTCGGCTTCCCGATGACCTCGCGGCTCACTCAGGCGTCGAGCGGCTACGACACCACGCGGGGCATCACGCTGACCCGCGCCCAGGTCATGTCGCAGTACGCCGCCTCGGTGGGCGCGGCCTTCAGGCCGCTGCAGGATCCGTACCGGATCGTCGCCCCGCGCTCCTCCGACCTCTTCCTCCCGGGAGGCTCCCAGGCGGACCATCTCCAGCCCTCCATCGACCAGGCCTGGTCGTACTACTCCACCCACCCCTTCAAACTGACCCGGCTCGGCGAGACCTTCACCGGCCGGGTCGCCGGGACCACGCTCACCTTCACCAAGAACGGAGCCGGTCCCTACACCCTCCGGAAACCGTCCTCCGCGGACGTCATGGCCTGCGCCGGAGCGCTGGCCTCCGGCAGCGACCCGGAGAAGCAGCTCGGCGCGGAGTTCTGCGCCGCGTTCAACCGGGGCGTCGCCCTCGACACCACGGCCTGGTACACCCCGTCCGCCTACTACACCCCAGGCGCCGGGAACGACTACGCGGCCTTCCTGCACACCGTGGGTCTCGACAAGCGTGCCTACGCCTTCCCCTACGACGACGTCAACGACCAGTCGTCGGTGCAGATCCTCGGCAACGCGAGCCCGCCGACCGGGCTGACGCTCGGCATCGGCTGGTGACCCGGCCCCGCACGGCCGGCTGAGAGGGGCGGACCACAAGGTCCGCCCCTCTCAGCGCAGTTCGGCGCGGAAGGCCACCGGGGTCGCCCCCGTGTGCTGGTGGAAGAACTTGGAGAAGTTGGCCGCGTCCGGGAAGCCGACGGCGACTCCGATGCGCCCGATCGGCATGTCGGTGTGGGCCAGGAGCCGCTTGGCCTCCAGGACGACCCGCTTGTCGATGAAGCCCTTGGGCGTCTCGCCCGTGGCGGCGCGCACCGCGCGGACCAGGGTGCGGCGTGAGTATCCGAGGGCGTCGGCGTAGGCGCTGACGCTGTGGTTGGTGGCGAAGTCCTTCTCGACCGCGTCCCGGAAGCGGGTGAAGGTGGTGTCGGTGTGCTCTCGGGCCGTCTCGGCGGAACTCGCCGCGAGATGGGCGAGGCGCAGCAGGAACGCGGTGAGCGAGTGCCGCAGCACCGAGGTGTGCAGGCTGAGCGGCAGTGTGGTCGTGTCGACGTACTCGCGCTCCAGCTGGGCGAGCGAGTGCTCCAGTGCCGTGAACCGGCCGGCGTCGGGGCGCAGCAGCGGGGGCAGGTCGTAGCGGTAGAGGCCGGTCGCCTCGACGGTCGCCCGGGGGAGGAACCCGGGCTGCATGGTCAGGACGGTGCCGCGGTAGCGGTCGGTGGTGGAGAAGCGGTGCACCTGACCGGGCCGGATCCACAGGATGTCGCCCGCGCGGGCCTCGTACTCGGCGAAGTCGATCATGTGCCGGACGGGGCCCTCGTGGAAGAGCATCACGACGTGGAAGTCGATGCGGTGCACGCGTTCCAGCGGGGCGTCCGCGTGCCAGGTACGCCCGGTCCCCATCGCGCCGACCTGCATGCCCACGCCGGACAGGCTCAGATCGGCCGGGAAGGGGAAGGTCCTGATCCCCTCCCGGCCGCCTTCGCTCCCGGCACCGCCTTGGGTGGTTCTGTCTGCCATGTCCTTCTCGCGTCGGCTCGCCACGACTCTGCGTGTCCCACTTTCACCGAAGGCTGACACACGGGCACCTTCCCCAGCAAAAGTCTGACTTTTAGGTTTGAAGGCATCGACCCAGAGTTCGCCCATTCAGTGAGGACTTCTTGAAGATGAGTACGCAGAGCTCCGACGGCGCCATCTGGACCGAGCTCGACCGCCGCGCCGTCGACACCGCCCGCATTCTGGCCGCCGACGCCGTGCAGAAGGTCGGCAACGGTCACCCCGGGACCGCGATGAGTCTGGCCCCGGCCGCGTACACCCTCTTTCAGAAGGTGATGCGTCACGATCCGGCCGACCCGGAGTGGACCGGCCGCGACCGCTTCGTCCTCTCCCCCGGACACACCTCTCTGACCCTCTACACGCAGCTCTTCCTGTCGGGCTACGAACTCGGTCTCGACGATCTGAAGGCGTTCCGCACCCACGGGTCCAAGACGCCCGGTCACCCCGAGTACGGACACACCGCGGGCGTGGAGACGACGACCGGTCCGCTCGGGCAGGGTGTCGCCAACGCGGTCGGCATGGCGATGGCCGCCCGCTACGAGCGCGGCCTCTTCGACCCCGAGGCCCCCGAGGGCGAGTCCCCCTTCGACCACACCATCTGGGCGATCGTCTCCGACGGCGACCTGGAGGAGGGCATCTCCGCCGAGGCCTCCTCGCTCGCCGGCCACCAGAAGCTCGGCAACCTCGTCTTCGTCTACGACGACAACCACATCTCCATCGAGGGCGACACCGCGACCGCCTTCTCCGAGGACGTGCTGAAGCGCTACGAGGCGTACGGCTGGCACGTGCAGCGGATCGAGCCCGCGCTCGGCGGCGACATCGACGTGCGGGCGCTGCACACCGCGCTCACCGCGGCCAAGGCCGAGACCGAGCGCCCCTCCATCATCGCGATGCGCACGATCATCGCGTGGCCCGCGCCCAACGCGCAGAACACCGAGGCCTCGCACGGCTCGGCGCTCGGCGCCGAGGAGATCGCCGCCACCAAGCGCATCCTGGGCTTCGACCCGGAGCGGACGTTCCAGGTCGACCCGGAGGTGCTGGCCCACGCCCGCCAGGCCCTCGACCGGGGCGCCGAGGCGCACACCGCGTGGGACAAGCGGATCGGCGCCTGGCGCACCGCCAACCCCGAGCGGGCCAGGCTCTTCGACCGGATCGTCGCGGGCCAGCTCCCCGAGGGCTGGGAGGCCGCGCTGACGGTGTTCGAGGAAGGCACCTCCGTCGCCACCCGTGCCGCGTCCGGCAAGGTACTCCAGGCCCTCGGTGACGTGCTCCCCGAGTTGTGGGGCGGCTCCGCCGACCTGGCCGGCTCGAACAACACCACCATCGACAAGACGTCCTCGTTCCTGCCGAAGGGCAACCCGCTGCCGGAGGCCGACCCGTACGGCCGCACCGTGCACTTCGGCATCCGCGAGCACTCGATGGCCGCGGAGATGAACGGCATCGCGCTGCACGGCAACACCCGTATCTACGGCGGCACCTTCCTGGTGTTCTCCGACTACATGCGCAACGCCGTCCGGCTGTCCGCGCTGATGCAGCTCCCGGTGACCTACGTCTGGACGCACGACTCGATCGGCCTCGGCGAGGACGGCCCGACGCACCAGCCGGTCGAGCACCTCGCCTCGCTGCGCGCCATCCCCGGCCTGAACATCGTCCGCCCCGCCGACGCCAACGAGACCGCGATCGCCTGGGGCGAGATCCTCAGGCGGCACGCCACGAACCCGGCCCCGCACGGTCTGGCCCTCACCCGTCAGGGCGTGCCGACCTACCCGGCCAACGCCGACGCGGCGCGCGGCGGGTATGTCCTGCGGGACTCCTCCACCGAGACCCCGGACGTCGTCATCGTCGCGACCGGCTCCGAGGTGCAGCTCGCCGTCGCCGCGCGCGAGCAACTGGAGGCCGAGGGCGTGGGCACCCGCGTGGTGTCGATGCCGTCCGTCGAGTGGTTCGAGGAGCAGTCCCCGGAGTACCGGGCCGGCGTCCTGCCGCCCTCCGTGAAGGCCCGCGTGGCGGTAGAGGCCGGGATCGGGCTGACCTGGTACCGGTACGTCGGTGACGCGGGACGCATTGTCTCGCTCGAGCACTTCGGCGCCTCCGCCGACGCCGGAACCCTGTTCGCCGGGTTCGGCTTCACCGCCGAGAACGTAGCCGCCGCCGCGCGGGAATCTCTCACCGCAGTCCGCGGTTGATCCGACCGCACGAAGGAAGATGATCACTGTGACCGAAGCAACCGCGACCGCGGTAACCCTGAAGCGCCTCTCCGACGAAGGCGTCTCCATCTGGCTGGACGACCTGTCCCGCAAGCGGATCGAGTCCGGCAACCTGGCCGAACTCATCGAGAACCGCCACGTGGTGGGCGTCACCACCAACCCGTCCATCTTCCAGGCCGCCATCGGCTCCGGCGAGGGGTACGAGGAGCAGCTGGCCGACCTCGCCGTGCGCGGGGTGACGGTCGACGAGGCCGTCCGCATGATGACGACCGCGGACGTACGCGCCGCCGCCGACGTCCTGCGCCCGGTGTTCGAGACGACCGGCGGCCGGGACGGCCGGGTGTCCATCGAGGTCGACCCCCGGCTGGCGCACAACACGGCCGCCACGATCGCCGAGGCCAAGCAGCTGGCCTGGCTGGTCGACCGCCCGAACGTGATGATCAAGATCCCCGCGACGAAGGCGGGCCTCCCGGCGATCACCGAGGTCATCGGCCTCGGCATCAGTGTCAACGTCACGCTGATCTTCTCCCTGGAGCGCTACCGCGCGGTCATGGACGCCTACCTGGCGGGCCTGGAGCGGGCGCACGCCGCGGGCATCGACCTCGCCGGCATCCACTCCGTCGCCTCCTTCTTCGTCTCCCGGGTCGACAGCGAGATCGACAAGCGCCTCGCGAAGGTCGGCACGGACGAAGCCCTCGCGCTCAAGGGCAGGGCGGCGCTCGCCAACGCGCGGCTCGCCTACGAGGCGTACGAGGAGGTGTTCGCCGGTGCCCGCTGGACGGCGCTCGCCCCGTCCGGCGCGCACAAGCAGCGTCCGCTGTGGGCCTCCACGGGCGTCAAGGACCCCGCGTACAAGGACACCCTGTACGTCGACGAGCTGGTCGCGCCGGGCACGGTCAACACCATGCCCGAGGGGACACTGAACGCCACCGCCGACCACGGCGACATCCACGGCGACGCGGTGACCGGCGGCTACCCCCAGGCCCGTGCCGATCTGGCCGCGGTCGAGGCGCTCGGGATCTCCTACGACGAGGTCGTCGGGCAGCTGGAGGACGAGGGCGTCTCGAAGTTCGAGGCCGCCTGGGAGGATCTTCTCGACGCGGTGGCGACTTCGCTCCGCGGCAAGGGAGTTGAGGGGGCATGACCAAGGGTGAGGCGCTTTCCGACGGCACCCCGCAGGGTGCGCCCGCCGCGCCGCAGGGATCTGGTGACACGGCCGTGGAACCGGGCGGGCTGAGCCCCGAGGCGCTCGGCGTCCCGTCGCCCGACTGGGACAACCCGCTGCGCGACCCGCGCGACCGCCGGCTCCCCCGGATCGCGGGCCCCTCCGGTCTCGTCATCTTCGGTGTCACCGGTGACCTGTCCCGCAAGAAGCTGATGCCGGCCGTGTACGACCTCGCCAACCGGGGTCTGCTGCCGCCGGGCTTCTCGCTCCTCGGGTTCGCCCGTCGCGAGTGGGAGGACCAGGACTTCGCGCAGGTGGTGCACGACTCGGTGCGCGAGCACGCGCGGACGGAGTTCCGCGAGGAGGTCTGGCAGCAGCTCGCCGAGGGCATGCGGTTCATCCCCGGTGACTTCGACGACGACGCGGCGTTCAAGCAACTGCGGTCGGCGGTAGAGGAGTTGGACTCCTCCCGGGGCACCAGCGGCAACTACGCCTTCTATCTCTCCGTACCGCCGAAGTTCTTCCCGAAGGTGGTCCAGCAGCTCAAGAAGCACGGACTGGCGGACGCTCCGGAGGGTTCCTGGCGGCGCGCGGTCATCGAGAAGCCGTTCGGCCACGACCTGGCGAGCGCGCGCGAACTGAACCGGATCGTCCACGACGTGTTCGACCCGGACCAGGTGTTCCGTATCGACCACTACCTGGGCAAGGAGACCGTCCAGAACATCCTGGCGCTCCGCTTCGCCAACCAGATGTACGAGCCCGTCTGGAACCGGTCGTACGTCGACCACGTCCAGATCACGATGGCCGAGGACATCGGGATCGGCGGCCGGGCCGGCTACTACGACGGCATCGGCTCCGCCCGGGACGTGATCCAGAATCACCTCCTCCAGCTCATGGCGCTGACCGCCATGGAGGAGCCGGCCGCCTTCGACGCCGAGTCGCTGCTCGCCGAGAAGCTCAAGGTCCTGAAGGCGGTGAAGCTGCCGGAGAACCTGGGCGAGCACACCGTGCGCGGCCAGTACGCGGCGAGCTGGCAGGGCGGCGAGAGGGTGCGCGGCTACCTCCAGGAGGACGGCATCGACCCCGGGTCGACGACCGACACCTACGCGGCCGTCAAGCTCCAGGTGGACAACCGCCGTTGGGCGGGCGTCCCCTTCTATCTCAGGACCGGCAAGCGCCTGGGCCGGCGGGTGACGGAGATCGCGGTGGTCTTCCAGCGCGCCCCGCACTCCCCCTTCGACTCCACCGCCACCGAGGAGCTCGGCGCGAACGCGATCGTCATCCGCGTGCAGCCCGACGAGGGCATGACGGTGCGCTTCGGATCGAAGGTGCCGGGTACGTCGATGGAGATCCGGGACGTCACGATGGACTTCGCGTACGGCGAGTCGTTCACCGAGTCCAGCCCCGAGGCGTACGAACGGCTGATCCTGGATGTCCTGCTCGGCGACGCCAATCTCTTCCCCCGTCACCAGGAGGTGGAAGAGTCCTGGAAGATCCTCGACCCGATCGAGGGGTACTGGGAGAAGCACGGCACGCCCGCGCAGTACCCCTCGGGCAGCTGGGGCCCGAAGGAAGCCGACGAGATGCTCGCACGAGACGGACGGAGCTGGCGCAGGCCATGAAGATCGACCTGACCGACACCACGGCAAGCAAGATCAACAAGGCGCTCGTACGGGGGCGCCGGGCCATCGGCACCCCCGCCGTGGGCATGGTCCTGACGATGGTCATCGTCACCGACGAGGAGAACGCGTACGACTCCATCAAGGCGGCCGAGGAGGCCTCCCGGGAGCACCCCTCGCGCACGCTGGTCGTCATCAGGCGCGTCGCCCGCACCCCGCGCGACCGCACCAACTCCCGTCTGGACGCGGAGGTGCGCGTCGGTTCCGACGCCGGCACCGGCGAGACGGTCGTCCTGCGGACCTACGGCGAGGTCTCCGACCACGCCGACTCGGTGGTCCTGCCGCTGCTGCTGCCGGACGCCCCGGTCGTCGTCTGGTGGCCGGTGGACGCGCCCGACAACCCGGTCAAGGACCCGCTGGGCGCCCTCGCGCAGCGCCGGATCACCGACATGTACGCCGTCGAGACCCCGCTCCAGGCGCTCGACGCCCGCGCCGCCTCGTACGCGCCGGGTGACACCGACCTGGCGTGGACCCGGCTGACACCGTGGCGCTCGATGCTGGCGGCGGCCCTCGACCAGGCCCGGGCGAAGGTGATCTCCGCGGCCGTCGAGAGCGAGGCGCAGAACCCGAGCGCCGAACTGCTGGCCCGCTGGCTGGAGGCCCGCCTCCAGGTCAGGACCGAGCGGGTCGTCACCGCGGGCCCCGTGGTGACCGCCGTCCGGCTCGGCACCGCGAACGGTGAGATCGTGATCGACCGCCCCGAAGGGCCGCTGGCCACGCTGTCCCTGCCCGGACAGCCGTCCCGCACCCTCGCGCTGAAGGTGCGCTCCACCTCCGAACTGATCGCCGAGGAACTGCGCCGCCTCGACGCGGACGAGATGTACGCCGTCGCCCTGCGGGGCGAGGCCACCAAGGAGACCCCCCGTCATGTCTGACTCCCCCAAGCCCACACGGCGTCCGGAGTGGGTGGCCCTGGAGGACCACCGCGCGACCGCGCTGCTCCACCCACGGCTGCGCGAGCTGTTCGCCGCCGACCCCGCGCGCGCCGAGCGCTATGTCGTACAGGTCGGTGACCTGCGGATCGACTACTCCAAGCATCTGATCACCGACGAGACCCTCGCCCTGCTCCAGGAACTGGCCACCGCCACCGATGTGTTCGGGCTGCGGGACGCAATGTTCCGGGGCGAGAGGATCAACGTGACCGAGGACCGCGCGGTGCTGCACACGGCGCTGCGGGCGCCGCGGGACGCGGTGGTGGAGGTCGACGGGGAGAACGTCGTGCCGGCCGTGCACGCGGTCCTGGACAAGATGGCGGGTTTCGCCGGGCGGGTCCGTTCGGGTGAGTGGACCGGGCACACCGGCAAGCGCATCAAGAACGTGGTGAACATCGGCATCGGCGGCTCGGACCTGGGTCCGGCGATGGCCTACGAGGTGCTGCGTTCGTTCACCGACCGCGGTCTGACCCTGCGGTTCGTGTCGAACGTGGACGGCGCCGACCTGCACGAGGCGGTGCGGGACCTGGACCCGGCGGAGACGCTGTTCATCATCGCCTCGAAGACGTTCACCACGATCGAGACGATCACCAACGCCACCTCCGCGCGCTCCTGGCTGCTGGAAGGACTCGGCGAGGAGAAGGCGGTGGCGCGGCATTTCGTGGCGCTGTCGACGAATGCCGAGAAGGTCTCGGACTTCGGGATCGACACGGCCAACATGTTCGAGTTCTGGGACTGGGTCGGCGGCCGCTACTCCTACGACTCGGCGATCGGTCTGTCGCTGATGATCGCGATCGGTCCGGACCGGTTCCGGGAGATGCTCGACGGTTTCCACCTGGTCGACGAGCACTTCCGCACGGCTCCCGCCGAGGCCAACGTGCCGCTGCTGCTGGGTCTGCTGGGCGTCTGGTACGGCAACTTCCACGACGCGCAGTCGCACGCCGTGCTGCCGTACTCGCACTACCTGTCGAAGTTCACCGCCTATCTCCAGCAGCTGGACATGGAGTCCAACGGCAAGTCCGTGGACCGTGACGGCAACCCGGTGGAGTGGCAGACCGGTCCGGTGGTGTGGGGCACGCCCGGCACCAACGGCCAGCACGCGTACTACCAGTTGATCCACCAGGGCACCAAGCTGATCCCCGCCGACTTCATCGGCTTCGTCAACCCGGTAGGCGAGCTGAGCGACGAACTCCAGTCCCAGCACGACCTGTTGATGGCGAACTTCTTCGCGCAGACCCAGGCGCTGGCCTTCGGCAAGACGCCGGACGAGGTGCGTGCCGAGGGTGTGCCCGAGGAGCTGGTGCCGCACAAGACGTTCCGGGGCAACCACCCCACGACCACGATCCTCGCGGCCGAGCTGACCCCCTCGGTCCTCGGTCAGCTGATCGCTCTCTACGAGCACAAGGTGTTCGTCCAGGGCGCGATCTGGAACATCGACTCCTTCGACCAGTGGGGCGTCGAGCTCGGCAAGGTGCTCGCCAAGCGCGTCGAACCCGCCCTCACCGACGGCGCCGACGTGCCCGGTCTCGATCCCTCCACGGCCGCTCTCGTGGCCGCTTATCGCACTCTCCGAAAGAAGTGAACTGACCATGCAGCTCGGACTCATCGGCCTCGGCAAGATGGGCGGCAACATGCGCGAGCGGATACGCCGCGCGGGACACACCGTCATCGGCTACGACCGCAACCCGGACCTCGCCGACGTGCACAGCCTCGCCGAACTCGTGGGCAGCCTCGAAGGCCCGCGCGTGGTCTGGGTGATGGTGCCGGCCGGCGCCCCCACCCAGACCGTCATCGACGAACTCGGCGACCTGCTGGAGGCCGGCGACACGGTCGTTGACGGCGGCAACTCCCGCTGGACCGAAGACGAGAAGCACGCCGAGGAGCTGGCGGCCAAGGGCATCGGCTTCGTCGACGCGGGCGTGTCGGGCGGTGTGTGGGGCCTGGAGAACGGCTACGCGCTGATGGTCGGCGGCGACGCCGAGAACATCGCGAAGGTACGGCCGGTCTTCGACGCGCTCAAGCCGGAGGGCGACTTCGGCTTCGTGCACGCCGGCAAGGTGGGCGCGGGCCACTTCTCCAAGATGGTCCACAACGGCATCGAGTACGCCATGATGCAGGCCTACGCCGAGGGCTGGGAGCTCCTGGAGAAGGTCGACTCGGTCACCGACGTACGTGAGGTGTTCCGCTCCTGGCAGGAGGGCACCGTGATCCGCTCCTGGCTGCTCGACCTCGCGGTCAACGCCCTGGACGGCGACGAGCACCTGGACAAGCTGCGCGGCTACGCGGAGGACTCCGGCGAGGGCCGCTGGACCGTCGAGGCGGCCATCGACAACGCCGTTCCGCTGCCCGCCATCACGGCGTCCCTCTTCGCGCGCTTCGCGTCCCGTCAGGACGACTCGCCGCAGATGAAGATGATCGCGGCGCTGCGCAACCAGTTCGGCGGCCACGCCGTCGAGTCGGCGAAGTAGGCGGACCATGGGCGACCTCATCCTGGTCCGCCACGGAGAGACCGAGTGGACCCTGACGGGACAGCACACCAGCTGGACCGACCTTCCGCTCACCTCGCACGGCGAGGAACAGGCCAAGTCCCTGGCCCGGTTCTTCGCGGGGCACACCTTCGCCCAGGTCCTCACCAGTCCCCTCGACCGCGCGGTACGGACCGCCGACCTGGCGGGCCTGTCCGGCGGGCGGATCGATCCCGATCTGCACGAGTGGGACTACGGCGGCTACGAGGGGATCACCACCCGCGCCATCCACCGGGCCCGGCCCGACTGGGTGCTCTGGAACGACGGGGTGCCGCCCGGCCCGGACGGCCACCCCGGCGAATCACCGCGGGAAGTGGGGGTGCGCGCCGACCGGGTGCTCTCCCGGGTGGACGCCGCGCTCTGCAACCACCCCGGCGATGTGGTGCTGGTGGCGCACGCGCACTTACTGCGTGTCCTGACGGCCCGCCGGCTGGGGCTGCCGCCCGAGTCGGGGCGGCTGTTCCAGCTCGCGACCGGGACCGTCAGTCGGCTCTCCACCGAGCACGGCGATCCGGTGATCGCCACGTGGAACGAGCCGGGAACTTCCGTCGTGGCCCGCTAGTTTCTACGTTGCTGTAGAAACCGAAGAGGTATCCGGTCCGCCCGCTCGGGCGGACCGGGCCCTTGACTACGTATGGAGTTCTCATGGCCCTGTGGGACCGCGTCAAGGAATCCGCGTCGACGATGCAGACCCAGCTCGTGGCGAAGAAGAACGATCTGAAGAGCGGTGCCTTCCGCGACGCGAGCATGGCGATGTGCGCGCTCGTCGCCGCGGCGGACGGCTCGATCGACCCGTCCGAGCGGCAGCGCGTGGCCCAGCTCATCGCCACGAACGAGGTGCTGCAGAACTTCGACGCCATCGACCTCCAGCGCCGCTTCGACGACAACCTGAACAAGCTGACCGCCGACTTCGCCTTCGGCAAGGTCAGCGTCCTCCAGGAGATCGCCAAGGCGAAGAAGAAGCCCGCCGAGGCGCGCGCCGTCATCCAGATCGGCATCGTCATCGGCGGCGCCGACGGCGACTTCGACAAGACCGAGCAGGCCGTCGTGCGGGAGGCGTGCTTCACGCTCGACCTGCCGCCGCACGAGTTCGACCTCTAGGACACCGTGTCCACCGGCTGACCCGGCCCCGGCCGCACCACGTCCGCGACTCGTCGACACCCCTGATGGGGCGGGCGCGTCGCCCTGGTGGCCGGGGTCCGGCGCGTCCGGACACCCCGCCGCATCGCCCGCGACACCGGCGACCCGCTCCGAACAGCCGGTGCGTCAGCCCCCCGGTCGTCCCGCCGCGCGCTGCGCCGCGAGGCGCACCGGGGCGTTCTGCGCTCCGTACCCCAGGTAACCGCCGTCGCGCTGGACGAGTTCGAAGAAGACGCGGCCGACGGTCTCGGTGTAGCAGTGCCGGAACTCCCCCTGCTGGTCACGGTCGTAGAGGATGCCGAGTTCGCGGTACGTCGCCAGCTCCTCGTCGCCGAGCTCGTACCGGGCGGCCAGGTCGTCGTAGTAGTTGGCGGGTATCGCCAGCAGACGGCCGCCCGCCGCGCGGAAGCGCCGGGCCGCGTCGGTCACGTCGCCGGTGGCGAGGGCGATGTGCTGGGCGCGGGCGCCGTCGTCCGTGGGCGCGGGGCCGACACCGAGGGCGATACGGACACTTCCGTCGGCGTTGGTGACGGCACGGCTGCGATGGAGTCCGTACGGGTCGGCGACGTCGACGCTCTCCTGGCCGCTCAGCCCCAGCACGCTGTGGTGGAAGAGAGCGGCCTCGTCGAACTGGTGCCAGGGCTGGGTGAGCGCCAGATGATCGATCCGGGTCACGGAGCCGGCGCCCGGCCCCGGTTCGGTGTGCGCCTCCCGTCCGGGCTGTTCGACCTGCTCGAAGTCACCGGTCCAGCCGCGGAGTTCGGATCCCCCGCGGGAATCTCCACGGGAGTCTCCCGGTCCGGACCGGACCGGGCTCCCGGGCGAGGCGCAGAAGAAGAGCTCGGTGCCGTCGGGTGCGGCGACCGCGTCGAGGGGCGCGTCCTCGAGAGCGCGACGGCGCGGCAGGACGGGGGCGAGGAGGGATTCGGCGCGCCGGGCGGCGGCGGCCGGGTCGGGCGATTCCAGACCGATGGCGGCCAGCGCGGTGCCGTCGCGCCGGGCGGCCGGTCCGGTGTTGACCAGGACACGGGCCTCGCCCTGCTGCCAGAGGTCCACGGGCTTGCTGCGGTGCCGGGCCGTACGGGTGAAGCCGAGGGCGCCGAGGACCTCGGCGACGGGGACGACGTCGGGCGTGACGAGTTCGGCGAACGCGACACCGGTCGGCACGACGGGGGCGGGCGGTGCCGCGAGCCCGGCCGTCTCCCGCAGGAGGGGCCGGGTCGTCTCCTGGAGGACGAGGAGGGAGCGGCGCGCGTCGACGGCGGTGGGCCCGGCCTCCGCCTGCCGGAAGACGTCGTTGAAGACTTCGAGGGAGAGGGGACCGCGGTAGCCGGCGCGCAGGACGTGCGCGAGCAGTCCGGAGAGGTCGAAACCGCCCTGGCCGGGGAAGCAGCGGTAGTGACGGCTCCACTGGAGCACGTCCATCGCCATCAGCGGGGCGTCGGCCAGCTGCAGGAAGAAGATCTTGTCCCCGGGGATGTCCTCGATCCCCTTGGGGTCCGAGCCGCGCGCGAGGATGTGGAAGCTGTCCAGGCAGGTGCCGAGGGCGGGGTGACCGGCGGACTCGACGATGCTCCAGGCGTGGTCGTACGTACTCACGTGGCGGCCCCAGGCCAGTGCCTCGTACGCGACCCGGACGCCGAAGTCCTCGGCCAGGACGGCCAGTCGGCTCAGTTGTTCCGCCGCGAGCGCGTCGTCGTCCACGGCGAGCGGCGAGACGCTGGAGCACACCAGCACGGTGTCGGCGCCGAGGCGGCGCATGAGCTCGAACTTGTGGCGCGCCCGCCGCAGACCGCGGGCGAACTCCTCCTCGGCGACGGCCTCGATGTCGCGCATCGGCTGGTAGAGGTCGATGCTCAGGCCGAGGTCGGCGGTGCGGGCCCGGATCTCCTCGGGGGTGAGGGGGCTCGCGAGCAGGTCGTTCTCGAAGATCTCCACACCGTCGAACCCCGCCCGGGCCGCGGCGGTGAGCTTCTCGGTCAGGGAACCGCTGAGGGACACGGTGGCGATGGACGTACGCATGGCGATGCTCCTTCGGTGTCGCTTCACTTCATGACCGGGCGAGGGGGACGGGACCCGGCAGAGGCGCGGGGAAGCGCGCGAGCGGCGTCCCCGGGTCGGCGCCCGTCCGGTCGCCGCGGCGCCCTCGTTCGCACGTCTTCCTCCGCACTCGGGTCTCAGCTCCGGGCACCCGCGGCGCCGGCCAGCTCGGCGATGTCGGCGAGCATGCGCGCCGGGTCGGGCTCCCGCCCGGTGAAGAGCCGGAAGGCGTCCGCGGCCTGGAAGACGGCCATGCCGCCCCCGTCGAGCGTGGCGCAGCCGGCCGCGCGGGCGGTGCGCAGCAGCTCGGTCTCCAGCGGCCGGTAGACCACTTCGGCCACCCACAGCGCGGGACGCAGCAGTTCGGCCGGGAACGGGAGTCCGGGGTGCGCGGCCATGCCGGTGGGGGTGGCGTGCACGATGCCGTCGGCGCGGGCGAGCAGGGACGCGAGGGTGTCCGGCGTCGCGGCGGCTGCCCGGCCGTCGCCGAAGTGGCGGTTCAGGGCGGTGGCGAGGGAGGCGGCCCGGTCGGGCATCGCGTCGACGAGGGTGATGTGTCCCGCGCCGAGCGTGAGCACCGCATGGGCGACGGCCGCCCCCGCGCCGCCCGCGCCGAGCTGGACGACCCGTTCCAGGGAGACATCGGGCAGTCCGCGCGCGAAGGAGGCCGCGAAGCCGGTGACGTCCGTGTTGTGCCCGATCGCTCGGCCGTCCTCGAAGACGACGGTGTTGACCGCGCCGAGGGCCGCGGCCTGCGGGGCGAGTTCGTCGAGGTGCGCGATGACCAGCTGCTTGCAGGGGTGGGTGATGTTCAGTCCGTCGAAGCCGACGTCGCGTGCGGCGCGTACGAGATCGCCCACGGCCTCCGGTGGAACACCCAGGATGTCGATGTCGATCAGCCGGTACAGGCAGCGCAGTCCCTGCCGGTCGGCCTCGCGCTCGTGCAGTGCCGGGCTGAGGGAGGGCCCGATTCCGGAGCCGATCAGGCCGACGAGATACGAGGTCTGGGACACGGCGGGCCTCCGGAGGCGTGGGGTCGGCGGCAGGCCGGTGAGCGGCCGGTGACCGACTGACGGCTGATTAATGTACTAACTGGTTCGTTAGTCATATCAAGCCGTCGGCCCGAAGGGAAGGGAGGGAGCCCGGGCGACCTCGCCCCGGCGCGCCCAGCTTCTAGAATCGCGGAACCGACCGTCTCGCCCGAAGGAACCCGATGACCAGCGTCGAAGAACCGGCACGACCCGGCGGGCGCATCCGCGACGCCGCCCGCACCAGGGCCGAGATTCTCGACGTGGCGACCCAGGAGTTCTCCCGCGCCGGTTTCGCGGGCGCCCGGGTCGACGAGATCGCCGCGCGCACCAGCACCACGAAGCGGATGATCTACTACTACTTCGGCGGCAAGGAGCAGCTTTTCACGGCGGTCCTGGAGCGCGCCTACTCGGTGATCCGGCAGGCCGAACAGGAGCTGGACGTCGAGCATCTGGACCCGGTCGCGGCCATCCGCCGGCTGGCCGAGCTGACCTTCGACCACCATGAGGCGCATCCGGACTTCATCCGCCTGGTGAGCATCGAGAACATCCACGAGGCCGAACACATCGCGGCCTCCGAGGAACTGGGCAGGATCGGCTCGCCCGCCCTCGACGTGATCGGCCGGATCCTGGCGACCGGCCGGAAGTCGGGCCTGTTCACGGCGGACGTCGACGCCGTGGACCTGCACGCGATGATCAGCGCCTTCTGTTTCTTCCGGGTCTCCAACCGGCATACGTTCGGCGCCCTGTTCGGCCGCGATCTGGTCGCGTCCGACCAGCGGGAGCACTACCGCGCGATGCTCGGCGACATGGTCATCGCCTACCTGACCGCGGACCGCGCGGCGGACTGAGCACGGGAAGATCCTTCGGCGCGACCTCTTGACACCCGGGAAACGTGAGCGCAACATCCGTAGCCATCCGCTACTAACTATCCAGTGGGTTAATTAGCCGCGGGGACTACAGTCGCCACCTGGACTCACTCCGGGCACGGCCGATCCGTACGCCTCAGATCCCGGCATCCGTCCCCTGGCTTCGCCGCACTCCCGTCCCCGGAGTTCCCCGAAGGAGCACGCCGTGTCCGACACCGCCGTCCCGCTCGACGCGCCTCCAGGCCAGCCCAGGAAGGCCGCCATGGCCGCCTGGATCGGCAGCGCCCTGGAGTACTACGACTTCTTCATCTACGGCAGCGCCGCGGCCCTGATCTTCCCGAAGGTCTTCTTCGACGACTCCGACCCGGCCGACGCGACGCTCCTGTCACTCGCCACCTTCGGTGTCGCCTACGCGGCCCGCCCGATAGGCGCGCTCTTCCTCGGCCATTTCGGCGACCGGGTGGGCCGCAAGAAGATCATGGTCTTCACGCTGATCCTGATGGGTCTGTCGACGTTCCTGATCGGCTGTCTGCCGACGCGCGCGCAGGTCGGCGGCCTCGCCCCGGTCCTGCTGGTCCTCTGCCGCATCCTGCAGGGCATCTCCGCGGCCGGCGAACAGGCCAGCGCCAGTTCGATGACGCTGGAACACGCGCCGCCGGACCGGCGGGGCTTCTTCACCAGCTTCACCCTCAGCGGCACCCAGGGCGGCCAGCTCCTCGCGACCCTGGTCTTCCTGCCGGTCGCCGCGCTGCCCGAGGACCAGTTGCTCTCCTGGGGCTGGCGGGTGCCCTTCTGGGCGAGCGTCGGCGTCGCCGTTGTCGGCTACGTCATCCGCCGCACGCTCCAGGAGACTCCGGCCTTCACCAAGCAGGCGGCCACCGAGGGAGTGGTCAAGCTGCCGCTCGCCGTGCTCTTCCGCGAGCACTGGGCGGACGTGCTGCGGGTCGTCGCGGGCGCGCTCATCGCCTCGGTCAGCACGATCTTCACGGTGTGGGCGCTCGCCTACGGCACCAGTGACGCGGTCGGTCTGTCCCGCACGCAGATGCTGTGGGTGGGCGCGCTGGCCAACCTGGTCGCCCTCGGCGCGATTCCCCTCTGGGCCACGCTGTCCGACCGCATCGGCCGCCGCCCGGTCTATCTGATCGGCGCCGCGGGCAGCGCGGTCCTGATGTCCGCCTACCTGTGGGCCATCTCCACCGGCTCGTACTCCCTGGTGCTGCTGTTCGGCATCCTCGCCTTCGGCGTCGTCTACAGCGCCGCGAACGGCGTCTGGCCCTCCTTCTACGGCGAGATGTTCTCCACCCGCGTCCGGCTCTCCGGCATGGCCATCGGCACCCAGATCGGCTTCGCCGTGGCCGGGTTCGCCGTCACCTTCGCCGCGCAGATCGCCGGACCGGGCGGCGACGACTGGTCCTCGGTGGCCCTGTTCACCGCGGCCCTGTGCGTGCCGCCGGTCCTCGCCGCGCTCACCGCCCGGGAGACGCACACGGTGCCGACCGAGCGGCTCGGTGAGGACACGGCGGGCGAAGCGGTGCGGCGTGAGGCCGTGAGCGCCTGACCCGCCCGGGGGCGCGGCCGTTCACGGCCCACCACCCCCTCCGGACAACCCGGACCCCCGACGCGCGGAGCCGCTCGGGGGTCCGGGCCCGCCCCGGCTCCGCGCGGCACTCGGCGCGACGCCGTGCGGGCCCCGGGGATCAGGGAAGGGCGCGTGCCGCCGCCGGGTCACGGCCTCGGCGCCCGGAGGCGGTTCCGCCTCAGCGTCCGGGAATCCCGTACGCCCGCTCCACGCGCAGCCGCAGGACGAGCCGGTCGTCGCGGACCATGGCTGCGCGGTACTCGTCCCAGTCCGGGTGTTCACCGAGCACGTCCCGGTACACCCGGATGAGCTCCTCGACCGTGTCGTCGGCCGGGTCCTCGGCGACGGGCGTCAGTTCGGCCGTGCCCTCGACGACCGTGTACGCCCACCGGTCCGCGCTGGTCACGTGGTACGAGGCCCGCGGATCCCGGCGCAGATTGCGGGTCTTGGCGCGGTCGTCGGTGAGCGAGACGCGGATGATCCCCTCGTCGGGGTAGTAGAAGTGGCTGACGTTCGACAGCTGGGGCCGGCCGTCCTTCTTGAGGGTGACGAGCACTCCACCCTTGTACTCGGAGAGCAGCTTGAGCAGTGCGTCCTGGGTCGCTTCCTCAGTCATGTCTTGTTCAACGCTCGGGATCCGGCACGTCATTCCGCGCCGACGCCCTCCAGGAACCCATCCCCACCGGGGCACACTGGTAGACACTGTCTACTTCCTCCTGGTAGACAGTGTCTATGAATGATCGGGAGACCACCGGGCTGAGGACGCGCCTGATCGACGTCGGCGTCGATCTCGTCACGAGGGAGGGCGCGCAGGCCCTGACACTGCGGGAGATCGCCCGTCGGGCGGGGGTCTCGCACGGCGCCCCGCGCCGCTACTTCCCGACCCATCTGGAGCTGCTGTCCGCCATCGCGCACCGCGGCTTCACCGACCTCCAGGCACGGGCGGCGGAGGCCGGCGGCGACAGCGGGGCCGATCCCCGTGCCCGGCTCACCGCCCTGGCGAAGGTCTACCTGGACTTCGCGCTGTCCCAGCGCGGCATGTACGAGCTGATGTTCCGTCACGACCTGCTGGAGAGCAATCGGTTGGGGCTCCGCGAGACCAGCCTGCCGATGTTCGGGGCGCTGGTGGACCTCGTCGGCCGGCTGCGCCCGGACGCCGAGGCCCGGATCGTCGCGGGTGCCCTGTGGGCGAACCTGCACGGCATCGCCCAACTGTGGGGCTGGGGCAGCCTGAAGCTCGCCACGGGCGCCGACGGCTTCCTGCCGCTGCTGCACGCGGCGCTCGACGCGCACCTCGGGCCGGAGGAGCGGTGAACCTGCCCGACGCTCCGGTCGCCGAACGCCATTACGCCTCCGCGGCCGCGCACCGCCGGGTCACCCTCGCGAGCAGTGTCCTCGGTGCCGTCATCGTCGCCCTCGACGGCACGGTCCTCACCATCGCGCAGCCCACGCTGCAACGCGATCTGGACGCCTCGTTCGCGCGGGTCCAATGGACCAGCACCGGGTATCTCATCGCGGTGGCGGGCCTGTTGGTGTTCGCGGGACGCCTCGGGGACCGCTACGGCCATCAACGGGTCTTCGCCCTCGGCATCCTGGGCTTCGGGGCGGCATCGGCGGGGATCGGCCTCGCGCCCGGGATCGGCTGGGTCATCGCGCTGCGGGTCGTGCAGGGCGTGTTCGGCGCGCTGCTGCAACCGGCCACGCTCGGGATGCTGCGCGCCGCGTACCCACCCGACCGGCTCGGCATGCCCATCGCGCTGCGGACGAGCGCCATCGGTCTCGCCGCTGCCGCCGGCCCGCTGCTCGGCGGCGCTCTGGTCAGCCACTTCGGCTGGCGGTCCGTCTTCTTCCTGAACGTGCTGCCCGCGCTGGTGATGGGCGCGCTCGCGCTCACCGTCCGGGCGCCGGCCGACGCGGAGCGCGGGACCGACCGCCCGGCCGCGGCGGGTGGCCTCGGTGTCCCGGGCGCCTGTCTGCTCACCGTGGCCCTGGTCGCCCTGGTGCACACACTGGTCGCCGTACCCGACGCCGGGTGGACGACTTCGACCGTGGCCGGACTCGCCGTGGTGGCCGCCTCCGGCGCCGCGTTCGTACGCCGGGAGCGCCGCGCCGCGAGCCCTCTGGTGCCGTCCGACGTCCTCGGCTCGGCGACCATCGGCGCGGCGCTCGGCATTCTGGTGGCCGCCTCCGCCGCGATGCTCGGCACCCTGTTCGTCGCCAGCTACCACCTTCAGGGAACCCTTGGGCTGGACCCGCTGCAGACCAGCCTGCGGGCCCTGCCGGGCGGCGTGACGATGGTGCTCGGCGCTCCCGTCGCCGCCGTCCTGCTGCGCAGGCTCGGCCCGCGGCGGACCACCGTGGCCGGAACGCTCGTCCTCACGCTCGGCGTCCTGCTCCTGGCCCGGCTCGACGAGGCGTCGACGGCCGTGCCCATCGGACTGGGGTTCCTGCTGCTGGGCGCCGGTTTCGCCACCGTCATGGTGACCGCGACGGCGGTCGTCGTACGGCAGGCCTCCGCGGCGTCGGCCGGTGTGGCGGGCGGGCTGCAGCAGACGGCGATGAACATCGGGCCCACCCTGGGGATCGCGGTGGCGGCCACGCTGATGACGGTCACCCCGGGCACCGCCATCGGCCCCCCGCTGATCACGCTCGCGGCGATCTCCGCGGCGGGGACACTGCTCGCCCTGCGGCTTCCGGGGCACAAGAAGACGGTGACCGCCGACCGGGGGAGCCCGGACGACGGGTCACCAGCGCGTACGGGACGATGAAGAACACGAGCCGCAGCCCGGAGGAGAGCCATGCGACATCTGCGACAGGAAGTCGAGCCGGGATCGGTCGGCCTCGACGCCGAGGCGCTCGGCCGGCTCGACCGGCACTTCGCCCGGCTGGTCGACGACGGCAGGCTGCCCGGATATCTGGTCGCCGTCTCCCGGCACGGCCGGGTCGCCCATCTCACCACCTACGGCAGACGCGACCGCGAGGCCGGACTCCCGGTGGAGAGCGACACGCTGTGGCGGATCTACTCGATGACCAAGCCGGTCACCTCGGTCGCCGCGCTGATGCTCCTCGAAGAGGGCCGCCTCGGACTCGACGACCGCGTGGCCGACTTCCTTCCGGCCTTCGCCGAACCGCGCGTCCACGTCGGCGGAAAGGGGCCCGACACGACGACGCGTCCGGCCGAACAGCCCATCCTCATCCGCCACCTGCTCACCCACACCGCGGGCCTGACCTTCGGCTTCTACCACGCGCACCCCGTCGACGGGCTCTACCGGGACGCCGGTCTGGAGTCGTCGGTGGCCCCCGGCGCGGACCTCGCCGGGACCTGCGACGTCTACGCCGGGCTGCCGCTCCAGTTCGAGCCCGGCACCCAGTGGAACTACTCGGTCGCCACCAACGTCCTCGGCCGGGTCATCGAGGTGGTGTCCGGCCAGGACCTCGACGTCTTCCTCCACGAGCGGATCTTCCGCCCGCTCGGAATGGCCGACGCCGGTTTCCACGTCACGGACGAACAGGCGGGCAGACTGGCCGAGTTGTACGGCGACGACGACGAGGGAGGGATCACTCCGATCCCCGGGCTCCCGCTGCGCGGCCGGCCCCGCTTCCTGTCCGGCAGCGGCGGGATGGTCGCCACCGCCCACGACTACCACCGCTTCATGGAGATGCTCCGGCGCCGCGGCGAACTCGACGGAACCCGTCTGCTGCGCCCCGGGACCGTCGACATGATGGCGGCCAACCAGCTGCCCGGCAACGCGGACCGCCGCTCCTTCGGCAGCCCCGTCCACCAGGAACCCGGCAACGCGGGCCTCGGATTCGGCCTCGGCGTCTCCGTCGTGGTGGACCCGGCGCTCACCCGGGCCCCTTCCAGCGAGGGCGCGTTCGGCTGGAGCGGGGTGGCCACCACGACCTTCTGGGTCGACCCCCGGCGCGACCTGACCGTGCAGTTCCTGAGCCAGCTCCGCCCGACGGCCTCCCACTCGGTCTTCCCCGAGCTCAAGCGGCTGGTCCACGAGGCGGTGCGGTCCTGATCTCCGCCCGGCTCAACTCGGCTTCGGGGTCGTCCGGTTGATCCGGTACACGTCCCGAACGCACAGGTTGAGCACCGTGGCGGCGACAATCACGCCGGCGCACACCAGGAGCACCTCACGGTCGGACCAGGCGCCGGCCGCGAGGGCGGCGAGCAGGTAGCCGAGCGGAATCGCGAGGCGCTCCCCGACACTGTTGAAGGAGCCCGCGCGTCCCAGCTCGGCGTCGGGTATATGCAGTTGGAAGGCGGTCGTCCACGCGACGATCGCGACGTCCAGACCGACTCCCGCGATCAGGGCGGCGAACAGGACGGCGGGCAGCGGCAGTCCGAGACCCATCGCCGTCAGCGGCAGAAACAGCAGGGAGGCGGTGCAGACGGCGACGGCGAGCAGCCGGTACGGCTTCCACCACAGGCACACCAGCGCGCCCGCCAGCAGGCCGAGCGCGAACGCGCCCTGCACCAGGCCCCAGGATCTCGCGCCGGAGTACAGCGTCGCGGCGAGGACCGGTCCCAGCATCTGGAATCCGGCCAGCCAGGCGGCGACCACGACCATCCCGGCCACCGTGTAGGTCCACAGCCAGGTGCGGGAGCGGAATCCGGCCCATCCGGCCCGCAGATCGCTCAGGGCGCTGTGCGCGGTGACGGGGGCGTCCAGTCGCAGCCCGTGCAGCAGCAGGGCCGCGATCAGGAACGTGAGGGCGTCCCAGGACAGCGCCCATCCCGGTCCGCAGAGCGCGACGACCAGCCCGCCCACCACGGGCCCGAGCACCCGTACCGCGTTGCTCGGCAGCCTGACCAGCGCGTTGGCCCGCTGCAGGTGCTCCGCCGCCACCAGTTGGTTCACGACGCCCTGACCGGCGGGCACGGTGAAGGCCACGGCGACTCCCGACAGGAAGCCGCACGCGGCGATGGAGGCGGTGGAGGCCGCGCCGCTCAGCACGACGACGGCGAGCGCCCCTTGTGCCGCCGCCGCGACGAGGTTGCCCACCAGCAGGATCCGGCTGCGGGACATCCGGTCCGCGAGCACCCCGCCCACCAGTAGAAAGGCCACGGTGGGAACGGTGTTCACCGCCAGCACCAGGCCGAGCGATCCTGCTCCGCCGCCTTCTCCGATCACCGCGTAGGCGAGCGCGAGCGGCGCCATCGCCGATCCGGTCGCCGAGATCAGATTGGCCAGCACGAACCGTCTTCATGGTTCTCCCCCACCACCCGGAGGGGGACCTGCCGGGTCCGCTCGGACGACTCCAAGTGCCCGGCGATCATACGAGGTTGACCTCGGGGCGCGATGACTGCGCCACCGCCCGCCCTGCCAGGACGACGAGCCATGCCCGTGCTCAAGACGCCGCCGCCGACGGCCGTGGGCGCCGAGTCCGTGCGCCGGGCTCAGCCGACGACCACGCGCGCCGGGGTCATACGCCGGGCCCCGCCGCCCGGGCCGCGTGGATGACGGCCCACGCCGCGGCGGCGTCCTGGATGCCGAGCCCGACGCTGTTGTAGAAGACGATGTCCTCGGGGCGCGTGCGGGCCGGACGCCGGCCGGTGAGCACGTCGCCGAGCGCGATCAGGTCCTTCGGGGCGAGCCGCCGCTCCCGCAGCGCGTCCACCACGGGCCCGGCGTGCTCGGCCGCGGTCCCCGGGTCGTCGACGACCACCGCGTCGGCCCGCCGGAGGACCTCCGCGTCGACCTCGCTGCGGGTGGGTTCGAACGATCCGACGCTGACGACCGTGCAGCCCGGGGCGAGCCAGGAGCCCCGGACGACCGGCGTGGCGCTGAGGGTGCAGGCGGCGACCATGGGCAGCCCCGCGACGGCCTCCTCGGCCGAGTCGACGGCCTTCACGGCGACCCCGAGTTCGGCCGCGAGGCGCTGCGCCGCCAGGGCGCGCCGGCCGGGGTGCGGGCTCCACAGCCGTACGGACCGCAGCTCGCGCACCCGGGCGACGGCCCGCGCGTGGGCGAGGGCCTGGGTGCCGGAACCGAGCAGGCCGAGCTCCGCGCTGCCGGCGCCGGCCAGCACGTCGAAGGCGACGGCGCTGGCCGCGGCGGTGCGCAGGGTCGTCACCGCGGTGCCGTCCATGACGGCGACGAGCCGCCCGGTGACCGGGTCGAGCGCGTTGATCACCGCGTGGACGGACGGCAGCCCGGCCGCCGCGTTGCCGGGGTTGACGCTGCCGATCTTGGCGACCGCCCCGGTGTCCGCGGACAGGCGGGCCAGGTACGCGAACACGACGCTGTCGTCGAAGCGGCTGGGGTGCATGATCTTGCCGGGCAGTTCCGCGGTGCCGTCACCGAGCGCGGTGAAGGCCGCGCGCTGCGAGGCGATCGCCGCGTCGGTGTCCAGCAGCCGTGTCACCTGCTCGCGCGAGAGGAACAGCGGGCCGGGGTCGTCCTGGGTCATTCCTCAGTGATAACCGTCTTCGCCGATTCGCAAAAGATCGCCTTGGTCCACTCCTCGCTGTCCAGGTGGGGCAGGTAGTGGTCGAGGCGCTCCCGCTTGGTCAGCAGATAGCTGAGGTTGTCCTCGCACGGCGGTATCAGCAGCGGCACCTGCTCGGCGACCTTGATGCCGTGGCGCAGCAGCGACTCGCGCTTGCGCGGGTTGTTCGACAGCAGCCGTACGGACCGTACGCCGAGGTCGTGCAGCATCTCCGCCGCCACCCGGTAGTCGCGGGCGTCCACCGGCAGCCCGAGGGCGACGTTCGCCTCGACGGTGTCGAGACCCTCCGCCTGGAGCTTCATCGCCTTCAGCTTGGCGAGCAGTCCGATGCCCCGGCCCTCGTGACCCCGGAGGTAGACGAGGATGCCGCGGCCCTCGGCCACGATGGCGCGCAGCGAGTCGACGAGCTGGGGGCCGCACTCGCAGTGCTGCGATCCGAAGGAGTCGCCGGTGAGGCATTCGGAATGCAGCCGGGTGAGCACGTCCCCTTCCCGGAGAGTGTCCAAGTCGCCGTAGACGAGGACGACTTGTTCCTCGCCACGGTCGTGGTCGAGGTAGCCGACGGCATGGAAATCGCCGTACTCGGTGGGCAGTGGGGCAATCACGACTCGTTCGACACCTGTGAGGTGGGCATTCCCGCCGAGTACGCCAAAGTTATCTGTCATGATCTGGTTCCTAAGCAGAGTCGAAAGGGCCGTGAAAAACATGAGTAGTTCGGGAACGCGCGCGACGGTGTCCGGTGTGCTGCCGCTGGACACCACGGAGGACGTCCGCGAGCGGGGGGCCGGTGTCGCCCGTCAGGTCGCCGTCCTTCCCGTCGGCAGTCTCGAACAGCATGGCGCCTACCTGCCCCTGACCACGGACACCCTCGTGGCGTGCGCCATCGCGCGGGAGATCGCGGACGCCTATCCGGTGCATCTGCTTCCTCCGGTGACGATCTCCTGCTCGCACGAGCACGCCGGCTGGCCGGGTACCGTCAGCATCTCCTCCGTCACCCTGTACGCGGTCGTCCGGGACATCGCCGCCTCGCTGCGCCGCTCCGGCGTCGACACCCTGGTGGTGGTCAACGGGCACGGCGGTAATTACGTGTTGGGCAATGTAGTCCAGGAATCCGCGGGCACCGGTACGCGCATGGCGCTTTTCCCTGCCATGGAGGACTGGGAAGGCGCGTGTGAACGGGCCGGTGTGCAGACGTCGTTGCTCACTGATATGCACGCGGGAGAAATCGAGACGTCCATTCTCCTGCATGCCCATCCGGAATGCGTCAAAGACGGTTATGAGGCCTCCGATTTCGTCGCCGACGACCGCCGGCATCTGCTCACCCTCGGCATGTCGGCCTACACCGAGTCCGGGGTCATCGGCCGTCCCTCGATGGCCCGCGCCGAGAAGGGGAAGGAGCTCCTCGCCGGGCTGGCCGAGGCCTTCGGAGCGTATTTCTCGCTGCTGACGTCCGAGACGCTGCACTGATCAGGCCCTCCCGCGCTCTCCTCGCGGGGGCGCCGGAGCGCGGCACCCCAGCGGACGACCAGGACCGCGGCGCCGGGCAGGCTCGCCGCGAAGCTGAGCACTCCGTAGATCACCGCGACGGTGAGGCCCATGCCCGCGCCGAGCCCGGCGGCGCCGAACGCCCAGGCGGTGACGCCCTCGCGGGGGCCCCAGCCGCCGATGTTCAGCGGCAGCCCCATGGCGAGCAGCGCGAGCAGCGCCAGCGGCATCAACTGGGCTACGGACGCGGTGGATCCGGCGACCCGGGCGGCGAGCACGAACATCGTCAGGTGACCGGCGAGCACCAGCACCGACGAGAGCGTCACGCCGGGCCAGCTGCCGCGGGCCAGCAGAGCGCCCCGCGCCTCGGCGAGCGCGCCGCGGACGGCGCCGTACCGGACGGCACCCACGGGGGCCCGGCCCTTGCGGACGGCACCCACGGTCACCACGCCGCACACCGAGACGATCGCGAGAATCAGCGCGGCCTCGCGGGACTCGGCGAGCACCGGTGACGGCTGGGTGAGCAGCACGATCGCACCGACGGCCACCAACACGGCCTGTCCCGCGGTGCGTTCGAGCACCACCGCGCGTACGCCCCGGCCGATGTCACCGGCGCTCTGCCCGTGCCGGACGGCGCGGTGCACATCGCCGAGGACTCCGCCGGGCAGCGCGGCGTTCAGGAACAGCGCACGGTAGTAGTCCGCGACGGCCGCGCCCAGCGGGAGCCGGATGCGCAGCTCACGCGCGACCAGGCACCAACGCCAGGCACTGAACACCGTGGTGAGCAGTCCGATCCCGATCGCCGCCCACAGTGTCGTGGCGTCGATCCGCCGGAGGCCGTCCAGGAACACCCCCGTGCCGAGCCGCCAGAGCAGCACGCCGAGGATGAGGACGCCCGCGACGGTGCCGAGGTGCGTACGGAGGCGACGGTCACCGAGCCGGGCCCGCAGGCCCCGCGCTGTTCCGGCCGCCGCGGGGCTCCCGGCGTCCGCGGCCGGGCCGGACTCCGGCCGGGTGCCCTCGGCGGCGGACTCGTGCACATCCGCACCGGGCTCGGCGAGAGTCCGGGCCTGGCCCGCGGTCGCACCCGGCGCCGCGGGGGTCCGGGGCAGGCTCGTGTTCAGGGGCGGGCCGTCGAGGCCGGGGGGCGCGGCCGCCGGGGCGGAGGCCACTCCCACCGTCTCCAGGCCCGCGCTCACACCGCACCCCCGGTCGGGTGCGGCAGGGCCAGCACATCGCTGTGGTGGACGACGACGCGCAGCTCGCCCGCGGCGCACGCCGCCAGGCGGGAGTTCAGATACGTCTCCGCCCGTGCCGCCAGGTCGGGGCGCTGTTCCACCGCCGCGCCGACCCAGCCGCGCAGCCACTCCGCGGTGAGGGCGGCCTCGTCGGGGCCGAGCCGCCAGGGGCTCGGATGCACCCGCACCGTCGCGCCGTGGCGGCCGAACGCCTCGCAGGCGGCCGTGATGGCCTCCGGGCCGAGCAGTTCGCCGCGCCGCTGGTGGGCGTCGAACGCCTCGGCGATCTCGGCGTCCATCGGCTCGGCCGGGGTGAGTTCGACGCGTCCGACGACGGACAGCGTCAGCAGGGCCGGCACACCGGCGCCGGCGCAGGCCGCCGCGAGCCGGTCGATCTCCTCGCCGGTGAGCACGTCGAGCAGCGCCGACGCGGTCACCAGGGAGGCGCCGGCCAGGGCGTCCGCGGTCAGCCGGCCGATGTCACCGCGCTGGGTGGTGACGCCGACGTGGCTGCCGTCGGCCGCCGCCTTGGGCGCTCCGACCGTGGCGAAGTGCAGCAGGTACGGGTCCCGGTCGTGCAGGATCCAGTGCTGGGCGCCGTCGAGCCGGGGCGCCAGCCAGCGCCCCATGGAGCCGGTGCCGCAGCCCAGGTCGTGGATGACCAGGTCGCCGCCGCGCACCGGCCGGTTGGCCAGCCGGATGCGCAGCGGGTCGAGCAGATCGGCCGCCCGCGCGGCGGCGTCGGCGGGTTCGCGCAGCTGGAGCCACTGGGGCGCGAAGCGCGGCACCTCGTCGGTGTCCGCATCCCCGACTCGCTGACCGGGCACGCCCGTCCTCACCTTCTCCTCGGGAAGGCCGGAGTCCGGCCCGCTCGCGGGAGTCGTCGCGGTACTCACGCGGCCCTCCGGGGTTCGTGGGGCAGCCGGCCGAGCACACCGGCCAGGCTGCGCGCGGTGGTCGCCCAGCCGTCGAGCGCGGCGCGCCGTCCGCGGGCGGCGGCCTTCAGCCGCCGGCGTACGTCGGCCTCGCCGAACCAGCCGCGCAGTTCGGTGGCGAGCGCCGCCGGGTCCTCCGGCGGTACGAGGATGCCGGGCACTCCGCCGTCGGGGGCGCGTCCGACGGCCTCGGGCAGACCGCCGACGTCCGTGGCGAGCACCGGGATGCCGCGTGCCAGGGCCTCGGTGACGGCCATGCCGTAGGTCTCCGCGTACGAGGTGAGGACCATGAGGTCGGCGGCGGCGTAGCTGGCGTCGAGTTCGGCACCGGCCTGCGGTCCGGCGAGGTGCAGCCGGTCACCGAGGCCGTACTTGGCGATCAGGCCGCGCAGTTGGGCGACGTAGGCCGGGTCCTGGCCGAGTCCGCCGACGCACACGCAGCTCCAGGGCAGGTCGGTGACGGTCGCGAGGGCCTCGATGAGGCGGTGCTGCCCCTTGCGCGGGGTGACGGCGGCGACGCACAGCAGCCGCGAGACACCGTCGGTGCCGGAGGCGAGCGGTGCGATGTCGGCACCGGGCGCGGCGACGTGGACACGGTCGGGGGCGAGGCCGTGGTGGGCGACGAGCCGGCGGACGGCCCAGTCGCTGGTGGCCACGACGGCCGACACGGCCCGCAGTGTCGTACGTTCCCGGGCGTCCAGGTCGGCGGCCACGGCGGGCTGGAGTCCGGTCTCGTCGCCGAGCGGCAGGTGCACGAGCACGACGAGACGCAGCCGGTCGGCCTCGGGGACGACGATCTCGGGGACGCCGCAGGCGACGATCCCGTCGAGGAGGACGACCGTGCCGTCGGGCAGGTCGGCCAGTGTCCTGGCGAGTTCCGTACGGGCGGAGATTCCGGGGCGGGGCCATTCGCCGGGGACGGCGTGCCGGTGGACCTGCCAGCCGAAGCCGGGCAGGTCCAGGCAGAGCCGGCGGTCGTAGGCGTTGCCGCCGCTCGGCGCGGTCGCGTCGTCGACGCCGCCCGGCATCACGAAGTGCACGGAGCGCAGGGACATGGGGATGATCTCGGCGTTCTTGAGAGCCGTGTGCTGCACGGGCACGTAGTTGAGGGCGCCCGGGCCGACGGTCGCGGAGGTCTGGCCGGACCGTGCGGACGCCTGGTCGAGGCTCACGTCGGTCACAGGGCACGCTCGTAACTCGCCCAGGCGATGTGCGACTCGTGCAGGGTGACGGTGATGCCGGTGAGTCCGTGGGCACCTTCGCCGAGGGCTCCGGCGTGCACGCGGTCGGCGAGCCGGTCGGCGACGACCTTCGCCAGGAACTCGGTCGAGGTGTTGGTGTCCTTGAAGTCCGGCTCGCTGTCGAGATTGCGGTAGTTCAACTCGCTGACGACGGCGCCGAGCTCCTGCGTGGCCAGTCCGATGTCGACGACGATGTTGTCGTCGTCCAGCTCGGTGCGGCGGAAGGTGGCGTCCACCAGGAACGTCGCCCCGTGCAGGCGCTGCGCGGGTCCGAAGACCTCGCCACGGAAGCTGTGGGCGATCATCAGGTGATCGCGGACGGTGATGCTGAACAACGGACGACCCTCCAGGTGCGGTGCGTCTGATCCTCTGCCGGGATCACGTCGTGTAGTACGGCTGTCCGGTTCACCTTGTTCAGCCGCTTGTCGGCCTTTCTTCGGATTGCCTGAGGTCAGGCCGGTTCTCGTCGGCTCAAACCTCTTCGTAGGCCACGCGGTGGCACAGGGCGGGTATCGATCCGGAGGCCAGTTTCCCCATCACGTCGGGTAGTTCTCCGAAGGCGCACTCGCCGGTGATCAGGGCGTCGAAGGCCGGTTCGGCGAGGAGTTCCAGGGCGAGCGCGAGACGGTCGGCGTAGGTCCGTCCGGCCCGGCCCGATGGGGAAACGGAACCCACCTGGCTGCTGCGCAGGGTCAGGCGGCGGGAGTGGAAGGCCTCCCCGAGCGGCAGGCTGACGCGGCGGTCGCCGTACCAGCTCAGCTCGATGACGGTTCCCTCCGGGGCGAGCAGGTCGAGGGCGCGGGTGAGTCCGGCCTCGGTGGCGCTGGCGTGCACGACGAGGTCGAGTTCACCGGCGGCGTCCTCGGGGAGCGCGAAGTCGATGCCGAGCGCCCGGGCGACGGCGCCGCGTGCCGGGTCGGCGTCGACGAGCTGGACCCGTACGCCCGGGAAGCGGGCGAGCAGCGCGGCGACCGAGCAGCCGACCATGCCGCCACCGACCACGGCGATCCGGTCGCCGATCAGCGGGGCGGCGTCCCACAGGGCGTTGACCGCGGTCTCGACGGTGCCGGCGAGGATGGCGCGGGAGGCGGGCACGGACTCGGGTACGACCGTCACGGCGCTGGCCGGGACGACGTACCGCGTCTGGTGCGGGTAGAGGCAGAAGACCGTGCGCCCGAGCAGATGCCCGGGCCCTTCCTCCACCTGGCCGACGCTCAGATAGCCGTATTTCACGGGCGCGGGGAAATCCCCGTCCTGGAACGGCGCGCGCATCGCGGCGTGCTGGTTCTCCGGGACTCCCCCGCGAAAGACGAGGGTCTCGGTGCCCCTGCTCACTCCTGAGTAGAGCGTGCGTACGAGCACCTCGCCCTCGGCGGGCGCGGACAGGGCGACGTCCCGGATCTCGCCGTGGCCCGGCGACGCGAGCCAGAAGGCGCGAGCTGTGAGTTCCATGAGCGTCCCCCTGAACGATGGAGCAGATCTTCACGTACGGACCAGTGACAAGTCGCGCACACGGTACGCGGCGTTGATCGAATCTGTCATACGGCCGGAGGATGTGCGGTGGCCCTGAACAACACGTACGGCGCGAGGCTTCCCCAGCAGGAGACCATGGTGGGAGCCGGTGTGCAGCTCCTGCTGCTCGCCCTGCTGGGCACGGCGATCGGGCTGGGACCCGCGGGCTGGCTGACCGGTCTCGCCTTCGGGATCGCCACCTGGGCGGTGCTCACCCGTGCCCTGCGGCGCACGCAGCCCAGCTCCTTCGGACCCGCCAACCGTGTCACCCTCGGCCGCGCGATCCTGGTGGGCGGCGTCACCGCCCTGGTCGCGGACTCCTTCCAGAGCTCGCCGCCGGTGAGTCTGCTGGTCGGTCTGACGGCGGTGGCCCTGATCCTCGACGGCGTCGACGGCAAGGTCGCCCGGCGGACCGGCACGTCCTCCGCCCTGGGCGCGCGCTTCGACATGGAGGTGGACGCGTTCCTGATCCTCGTGCTGAGCGTGTACGTCGGGATGTCGCTCGGCCCGTGGGTGCTGCTGATCGGCACGATGCGGTACGCGTTCGTCGCGGCGGCCCGGGTGATGCCGTGGCTGAACGCCGCGCTGCCGCCGAGCATGGCGCGCAAGACGGTGGCGGCCATGCAGGGCGTCATCCTGCTGGTCGCGGGCGCCGGGGTCCTGCCGTACGCGGTGACGCTGGGGGCCGTCCTGCTGGCCCTCGGGCTGCTCGTGTGGTCGTTCGGCCGTGACATCGGGTGGCTGTGGCGGCAGAGCCGCCGTGGACCCGTCGAGCCGGTCCGGAAGGACGGGGCCGGGGACGAGCGGCCGCGGGAGCTGGTCGGCGCGGCCGCGGCCCGTTCCGACCGCTGAGTCACCTGCCCGCGCGGGTGGCACGGTGCAGGTCACGGGTGTCCGCGGGGATGTTCAGTAAGTGATCTTCACGCCGCGGACCGTGTGGTTGTCCGTAGTACTACCGGTGGCGGCGGCAAAACCGACCAGGACGTTCTGCGGCAGGGCGACGGCCGTGTCGATGACCTGTGTGCCGTCCACAGCGACCAGGACGTGTCCGGCGGTCGTCACGGTCACGTCGACGACATGGGTGCCGGTCCGCAGGGCGGGCACGGCGGTCGAGGTGGCGGCATAGGTGAACGGCGAACCGGTTCCGCCGACGGCCACCCCGACGAAGTTGGCCGACGGGTCACCGGTGTTGCGATGGGTGTCCAGGGTGACGGCGATGCCCGGCAGACCCGCGTAGCCGAGGCCACCGCCTCCCGCGCCCAGTGCCGTCGGAGTCGCCTTGGCCGCGTCGAGCAGCAGCAGGGCGAGACCGTCGGCGCCACTGCCGCCGCCGATCGCGGCGGTGAAGGTCGCCTTGAGGCGGGCCGACGGTACGGCGGTGCCCTGGACGGCGGACCCCCTGGCGCTCTGCACGGCCTGGGTGAGTACCAGGTCGGTGCCGGACAGCGCCGCGGAACCGTTGTAGGTCCAGCGGTTGGGGCCGGGCGGCGGCACCGCGTACGAGGTCGCGGTGATGACCGCGTCCCGTACGGAGTGGATGTCGGTCTTGTCGCCGTTGGCGCCGGTGAAGGCGAGCAGCGCCGTCGGCGGCAGCGAGTTGACCGTGGTGTTCAGCAGCCGGATGCCGTCCATCGAGACGGTGAGGGTCTTCCCCGAGACGGACACGGAGACGGTGTGCGGGCCCGAGCGGAGGTTCGGAACGCTGGTGGTGGTCGCCGCGTAGGTGAGGGCCCCGTTGCTCGTGGCGGCGGTGATGCCGACGAAGTTCGCGGACGGCTCACCGGTGTTGCGGTAGGTGTCGAAGGTGATGGCCACGCCGGGCTTGCCCGCCCAGCCGAGGCCGCCGCCGTCGGTGCCCAGCGCGGTGGGGGTGGCTCCGGCCGGGTCCAGGAGGCCGAAGGTGAGGCCGTCGCCGCCGCTGCCACCGCCGATGACCGTGGAGAACGCGGCCTTGAGACCATCGGTGACCACCGGGACCGGGAAGACGGCCGAGCCCGCCTGGTGGGCCGCGGTCCGGGTGAGCTGCAGGTCGGCGCCGGACAGCAGGGCGGAACCGTTGAGCTTCCAGCCGCCGTCCCCGGGTGCCGGGACGGTGACCCGGCCGGGCGCGGTCCCGGTGCCGGTCAGTGATTCGTTCTGCGGTCCGCGGCCGTCGTCGGAGGTCAGCTGGTAGGTACCGGAAGCCGCGCCCACGGCGGTCGGGGAGAAGGTGACCGCCTGGTGGATCACGTCCTCCGGGCCGATGACCTGGCCTTCGCTGAGCGGGTTCGTCACCTGGAACGGGGCCGCGGGCGGGGCCGCCTTGGTGACGGTGAGCGGAATGTTGCCGGTGTTGCTGATGTCGAAGGTCTTGGTGACCGATTTCCCGACGGCCACACTGCCGAAGCCGGTCGACGTCGGGGTGACGGTCAGACGCGCCTCGCCGACCACCGCGCCGCCGGTGAGCCGGACGGCGGCGGTGCCGTTCGTTCCGGTGACGGACAGCGTGCCGGAGTGTTCTCCCGCGGCCGTCGGGGCGTACCTCACCTGGACGGTGACGGACTGCTGGGGCTGGACGAGGGCGCCGTCGGCAGGCAGTCCATCGACGCCGAAGGGCGCGTCCGGTGACGTGCTCGCCGAGACCGTCTCGGCCTCGGTGCCGGTGTTGGTGAAGCTCACGCCCAGGGTCTTGACGGTTCCGGTGGCCACCGTGCCGAACGCCAGCTCGGAGGGGAAGGCGGTGAGGCCGGGGCGGGTGCCGTAGCCGGTCAGCCCGAGCCCCACCGCGCCGGTGTCCGTGGTGACCGTCAGCACCGAACTGTCCCCTCCCGGCGAGGTCGGCGAGAACGACACCGGAACCGTGTAGCTGTCGCCCTCGTGCAGGGTGACCGGCAGGCCGGTGGGCGCGGCGGAGAACTGGCCGCCCGGCGCCGCTGCGACCGCCGAGATCGTGACGTCCTCGGTGGCGGTCACCTTCGCGGTGCCCTGGCCGGTGCCTCCCACGGCGACCTTGCCGAAGTCCACCGGACCGCCGGTCAGCGCGCCGGTGGACGGCCGGCCGAAGCCGAGCACATGGCCGTCGCGGGTGCCGACGTAGACCCTCCCCCCGTCGGTGGCGGGTACGGAGAACTTGGACACGGTGCCGATCGGCGCCGAATAGCGCAGGTTCAGGGTGCCCTTGACCGGTACGGCGTCGTACGCGCGCAGCTGGCCGTTGGCCCCGTTGGAGCCGTCCGAGTAGACCGCCCAGACGAGAGCGGAGCCCGGAGTGGTGCCGGTGGAGGTCACCACGGGTGACCCCGAGGTGTAGCCGAAGGTGCCGGTACTGGTGCCGGTGTTGGTCAGGGTGGGCAGGCCGGCGCCGTTCGTGCCGTAGGCGAAGGCGCGCAACGGACCCTTGCTCCCGATCGTGTAGACGTAGCCGCCCTCACCGCCGTACGCGGCCGGGTGCCCCCAGACACCCTCGTACGGGCCGAAGGTGCCGAGGACGCCGTCGGTTCCGCCGGGGCCCTGGGAACGGCCGCCCAGGTTGTCGCGGTCGAGGAGGAACAGGCGGCCGTCCTTGCCGATCTCCACCAGCAGACGGGGGTGCTGGGCGGTGCCGAAGGCGGGTCCGGGCAGCGCCGTCGGCCCGCCGGAGCCGAGGTCGGTGTCGTTGGTGTCGAGGGTCGGGGCGTTGCTGGGGCTGAAGAAGTCCTGCGCGGACATCGTGCCGTCGCTGTTGACCCCGAGGCGGACCACCGACTCGGCGAGCCGGCCCGGTGGCTGCGAACCCGGGCCGGGCGCCGGGGAGATGCCGTTCCCGGTGGACAGGAACATCCGGCCCGGGCCGTCGGAGACCAGACCGCCACCGCTCATCCAGATGCCCGCCATGCCGTTGGCGGAGGAGTCCTCGGTGGCCCACAGCGTGGTGGCCCGGCTCGTGGTGTTCACACCGAGGACGTAGCCGACGTACGGGCCGACGTCGCAGTGCGACGCGAAGGCCGCGTAGACCGATCCGCCCATCAGGAGCAGGCCGGGCCGCTGGGCGGCGGTGAAGGCGTTGAAGGGGTGGCTCGGGTCGTTGACCGGTGCCCCCTGCACCTTGACCGGCCAGCCTGCGCGCTCGGTGCCGGTCGTCGCGTCGAGCGCGTGCACGTACCAGTTGGGGTGCTGGGTGTCGGCGCCGTCGTTGATCTTCGCGGTGAGGTAGACGGTCTTGGTGGCCGGGTCGTACACGGGTGTCGAGGTGACACCGAAGTTGGGAACCAGGTCGCCGCAGCCGATCGCCGAGGCGGGCCAGGGCGCTCCCAGGTCCTTCGTCCAGTTGATCGTGCCGGACGCCGAGTCGAGTCCGTACACCTTGGCGTTCTCGGTGGCCGCGACGACCGTCCTGCCCGCCACCAGGGGCTGCGCGTACACCTGGCCGTCCACGGCGGTGGAGAACTGCCGGCCGAAGTCGGAACTGGAGACCTCGGAGGGAGCGAGACCGGGCTCGTCGCGGTCCCAGCCGGTCCGCAGGTCGTCGACCGAGACCGTCGGCGCGTCGGCCCGGGCGCGGTCAGCCGCCGGCGCGGGCAACGTGCCTCCGGTGCCGAGCAGCAGACAGCCCGTCAGCAGCGAGAGCAGCCGGTTCGTGGTCCGCCGTGCGCGCGTGCTGGGCATGTCTCCACCTCGGTGCATGAGTGCGCGAGGGCGGAGACCGGCAGGTCCCGCCGGCGATCATGGTCGAGGAGGCGACCCGATATTCATACGATCCCGGAAGGCCGGCCGGGCATGGTTCACCCCGATGGACCAAGGACGCCGCACGGCACAGCCGCGGACGAGGTGACGCCGCGCGGGAGAGTCGCCGACCGGGTGGGAACGCCCGCCGCGGGGCGCTTACCGCAGTCCCGTGCGCGCCGGTCGCCCGTGAGCGCGAAGCCGCCGGAATACCTGACGGAACATGTCATGTATCGCCTCCACAGTGGTGCGCACGGAGGCGGTGGACGTGTCCCGAGCGGGAGGTTGGACATGGCACGGCACATGGTCGCGTTCGAGGTGGCCGGTCCCTGGTCCCTGGAGAGCAGCAGGGAGTTCTGGGAGGAGATGGCACCCCTGCCACCGGCCGGGGCGGCGGGCGCGGGAGCCGCGCTGCGTACGGTGTTCCACGCCGACGCCGACTGGCGGCGGGTCACCGCGGAGGTGACACAGAACGGGTCCACCGCCCACGTCCAGGTCACGGGGGACGGCGATCTGGACGCCGCCGCGGAGCAGGTGCGCCGCTTCCTGTCCCTCGACGTCGACGCCCGCGGCTGGCCCGCGGTGGGCGACCGCGACCCCGTGATCGGCCGGATCCAGGCGCGCCGGCCGGGACTTCGCCCGTGCGGCTTCCATTCTCCGTACGAGGCCGCCTGCTGGGCGGTGCTGACCCAGCGCACCGGGAGGGCGGCCGCCCGTGGCATGCGCGACGACCTCGTCGACCGCCATGGAACCGGCGGCGCGTTCCCGGCGCCCGAGGCACTGCTCCGGATGGACACCGAACTGCCCTGGCGCAAGACCGAATACCTGCACGCCGTCGCCCGGGCGGCCCTCGACGGACTGCTGGACGGCGAGCAACTGCGTTCCCTGGAACCGCGGGACGCGATGCGGCAGGTCCAACAGGCCAAGGGGCTGGGCGCCTTCGCCGCCGAACTGGTCGTCCTCCGCGGCGCGGGCCACCCCGACGTCCTGCCGACCCAGGAACGCAGACTCGCCGCGGAGATCACCGAACAGTACGGACCGGACCACGACCTGACCGGGATCTCCGGGAACTGGCGGCCGTACCGCACCTGGGCCGCGCTCCATCTGCGGGTCCTGCGCGGCGAACGCATGGGCGCCGAACGGGCCCGCGGGACGCGGACACCCACGCGATGAAGCACGCCCGCCCCACCCGCAGGGCCCACTGGAAATCGGACGTCCGCACGACATTCACGACCTGTCATGACCGGGAACGAACATCAACTGGCTAGACTACGCACCCTCGTGCACGCGATCGCGCCACGCGCGAGCAAAGCCGTTCCGAAGGGTTTCGACGCTTGATAGCCATCGAAGATGTCAGCAAGCGATACGCCGACGGCACGGTGGCCGTCGATCGCCTGTCCCTGCAGATACCGAACCACTCCATCACCGTTCTCGTCGGACCTTCGGGCTGCGGCAAGACCACCACGCTCCGCATGATCAACCGCATGGTCGAGCCGAGCAGCGGCACGATCCGGGTCAACGGTGAGGACATCCGGAGCCGGCCGGTCAACGCCCTGCGCCGCTCCATGGGTTACGTCATCCAGAACGCCGGTCTCTTCCAGCACCGGACGATCCTCGACAACATCGCCACGGTGCCCCGGCTGCTCGGCTGGTCCAAGCAGCGCGCCCGGGACCGCGCGGCGGAACTGATGGAACGGGTCGGCCTCGACCCGGCCATGGCCCGCCGCTATCCCTACCAGCTCTCCGGCGGCCAGCAGCAACGCGTCGGCGTGGCCCGCGCGTTGGCCTCGGACCCGCCCGTCCTGCTCATGGACGAGCCGTTCTCCGCGGTCGACCCGGTCGTCCGCCGGGGCCTGCAGGAGGAGTTGCTGCGCATCCAGGGCGAGCTGGGCAAGGCCATCGTCTTCGTCACCCACGACATGGACGAGGCGATCACCATCGGCGACCGCATCGCGGTCCTGCGCACCGGCGGCAAGCTCGCCCAGTTCGCCGCCCCCGACGAGATCCTGTCGTCGCCGGCCGACGCGTTCGTGGAGCAGTTCCTCGGCGCCGACCGGGGCATCCGCGGTCTGTCGTTCCTCTCCACCCGCGATCTCGAACTCGACCGCTCCCGGGTCTTCCCCGTCGGCTCCGACTGGCAGGAGATCGCCGGACGCGAGACGGGAGGGGCGCCGGTGCTGGTGACCGACGCGGGCGGCAAGCCGCTCGGCTGGGCCGATCCCGGCTCCTGGAGCGGTGACGTGGAGACGCTCGAACCGCACGGGCAGAGCTTCGAGGTGGGCCGCGACTCGCTGCGGGTCGCCCTGGACCGGGCCGTGCTGTCGCCGACCGGGCAGGCGGTCGCCGTCGACGGCGGCGGGAAGGTGCTCGGGGTCGCCGGGCAGGAGACGGTCGCCGCGGCGATCCGGCTGGCCCGGCAACGACGGGCCGAGGACGCCCCGCGGGAGACGGCGTCGGCGAAGGCGCTGCGATGAACGGGTACTTCGACATACCGAGCGACCTCCAGCACAGCTATGGCGGCCTGATCGCCGTCCATATGCAGGAGGCGCTGGTCCCGGTGCTGGTCGGTCTGCTGCTGGCGCTGCCGGTCGGCCTGCTGTGCGTCCACTACGACTGGCTCTACCCGCCGGTGCTGTGGACCTCCACGGTGCTCTACGCCATCCCGTCGATCGCCTTCTTCGTGGTGCTCATCGACTACACCGGGCTGACCCAGCTGACCGTGATGATCCCGCTGGGCCTGTACAGCCTGGTCGTGCTCGTACCGGCGGTCGTCGACGGCATCCGCTCGGTCCCCGAGGAGACCAACGCCGCCGCCTCGGCCATGGGCATCGGCCTCGCACGCCGCTACTTCCAGGTCCAACTGCCCATCGCCGTACCGGCGATCATGGCCGGACTGCGGGTGGCCGTCGCCTCCAGCATCAGCCTGGTGAGCATCGGCGCGCTGATCGGCAACCAAGGAGGGCTCGGCAATCTGCTGACCACCGCGCAGTTGTACGACCGCCCCCGCCTCGCCGTGACGTCGGTGGTCACCACCGCCGTCCTGGCGATCGTGATCGACGCCCTGCTGGTCCTGCTGCGGCGGGTCCTCACCCCCTGGGAACCGCCGTCCGCCCGGGCGGCGCGGCGCTCCGGGGCGACGACCGCGGACGTCGCCGCCCGCACCCCGGAGGGCGTGTCGTGAACGTACTCGACTTCATGCGGTCCTTCTTCAGCGACGGCGCCCAATGGCACGGCTACGACGGCATCCCGCAACGCGTGTGGGAACACCTCCAGTACACCGCCGGAGCCCTGGCGATAGCCGCGGCCATCGGTCTGCCGGTCGGCCTGATCACCGGACACACCGGGCGCGGCGGCAACACGCTGGCCTTCCTGTCCGCCGGCGCCCGCGCGCTGCCGACCTTCGGACTCCTGGTCCTGATGTTCGTCTGGCTCGGGCTCGGCATCGTGCCCGTGATGATCCCGCTCGTGGTGCTGGCGATCCCCCCGATCCTCATCACCACCTACGAGGCGATCCGCACCGTGGACCCCTCCCCCGTCGATGCCGCCCGGGGCATGGGCATGCCGGCGACAAGGATCCTGTTCCAGGTCGAGGTCCCGGCGGCGCTGCCGCTGATCCTCAGCGGACTGCGCTCGGCGACGGTCCAGATCGTCTCGACGGCGACGATCGCGGCCTATGTGTCCCTCGGCGGGGTCGGCCGGTACATCCTGGACGGCCTGTACCAGCACAACTACGAGAAGGTGGCGGGCGGGGCGGCCCTCACGGCCGTCCTCGCGCTGTTCGTCCTCGGCCTGTTCTGGGCCGTGGGCCGGGTGGCGGTCTCCCCCGGCGTGCGCAGACGCCGGGCCGCGTAGGAGCGGTACGACCACGGCGGGGACGGCCTTCGGGCCGTCCCCGTCTCAGCGTTCGGCCGTGGCGAGGGCGTGTTCGAGGACGACGAGCAACGCGTCCCGCACAGAACCGCGGTCACGTGCGTCGAACACGGTCAGCGGCACATGGTCGGCGACGTCGAGAGCCCACCGTACGTCGTCCAGATCGTGTTCGATCCTGCCGTCGAAGGCGTTGACGGCCACGGCGAACGGGATCTCGCGGTGCTCGAAGTAGTCGACCGCCGCGTAGCAGTCGTCGAGCCGCCGGGTGTCGACGATGACGAGCCCGCCGAGCGCGCCCTCGACGAGGTCGTCCCACATGAACCCGAACCGCTCCTGGCCGGGGGTGCCGAACAGGTAGAGCTTCAGGGTCGGGTCGAGGGTCACGCAGCCGAAGTCCATGGCGACGGTCGTCGTCACCTTCTCCGGAGTGTGGCTGAGGTCGTCGACTCCGGCGGCGACCGAGGTGATGGACGCCTCGGTGGTCAGCGGCTCGATCTCCGAAATGGCGCCCACCGTGGTGGTCTTGCCCACGCCGAAGCCGCCCGCGATCACCATCTTCACGGGCAGCGGCGGCCGGGGCGTCTCGTCGTCAGCCCTCACGGACCGCGCCCCGGGAGTCGGGGATAGCTCGAAGACCATCGATAACCCTTCGCAGAACGGTGACATCGCGGTTGGAATGGGCCTGCGGGGCGTACAGGGCCAGTTGACCGTCGGCGCGCAGATCGTCGGCGAGCACCCGGATCACATTCAGATGCATCCGGAGTTTCGCCGCGATCTCCGCGAGCGACTGCGGCTCCCGGCAGACCGTGATGATGTCGCGGTGCTGGTCGAAGACGAACGCGTCCAGCGCCGCCAGCCCCACCCGTGTGGCCACCACCTGTGTCTCGATCGGGATCGGCGGTACGAGGCTGTCGCCTCCGGCGATCCGCCCCGCGGTCAGCAGGAACGGCCGGACGACCGAGGCGGGGCGTTCCACTCCCCACTCGGCGTCGTCACCGGCCAATGGCTCGCCGGACGTCATCACGTCCTCCCCCTTCACCTCGCGGGGCGTCACCGGTCATGTGACGCCCCGACGGACGTCAACCGGTCGGTGCGATGCCCACGGTGTTCTTCAGCTCCATGACCAGTTGCGGGCTCAGCACCGCACCGGCCCGGTTGGCGAACAGGGTCATCTCGTAGGCGATGTTGCCGAGCTTCGCCTCCTTCGAGGCCACCACTCCGAGCACCGCTCCGGCACCGAGGGCGGACACCAGGACGTGCCCTTCCTCCAGGTCGATGATGACCTTGTTGAGGCTGCCGAGGCCGTAGTTGCCGGAGGCGCCCATGGCGAGGCTGGTGATGCCGGAGACGATCGCCGCGAGCCGTTCGGAGTCGGCCTGGCCGCGCAGTCGGGAGACCGCGATGAGCAGTCCGTCGGAGGAGACACCGATCACGTCGACGACCCCGGCTGTCTCGGTGGCGAATCGATTGAGCAGCCAGTTGAAGTCGGCAGCGGCGGTCTTCACGTCCGTCGCGGGTTCCGCGGCTCGGGACTCCGGCTCGCCTGTCCACATGGTCACGTGCTCATGCCTTCCGGGGAAGAGGGTCTTCTGTTCTGAGTGTCGGGTACGGCCTGGCCACCGGGCCTGCCGCCCGGCCGGATCACCCCGGCCCGGGCGTCCTCCGTCGTGCTCTCGCGCTCGGCCCGCAGGACGGCGGCCTCGAACTCGTCGAGTTCGTCGCGCGCCGCCTCGGCGTCGGTGGGTGCCCAGGAGGGCGGCCGACGGTGGGTGACGGGTTCCTTGGGTCGCGGCAGCCGGCTCGACGCCGTGCCGGCCGACAGCGTCGCACCGCGCACCCGGCGGCGCAGGGGACCGGCGTCGCCGGGCCGCGCCGGGGCGGTGGGGCCCTGGCCCGGGTCGATTCCGGTGCCGGGCCGGGCGCCGCCGTGTGTCATGGCGCGCTCGGCGCCGGGGTCCGTCCTGGGTTCCGCGCGGCGGGCGTGGCCGGGGGACTCGGCGTCCTGGGGACGGGCGGGCACCCTGCGGGGCAGGCCCGCGGGGCCGGGCGGCGACTCGACCTGCGCCGGGCGCGGCTCGATCGGGCCGGAGCGGCGCGCGGGCGGCTGGATGTGCGGGGCCCGTGTCGCGGAGCGGCCGGGGTCGGCGAGCACCAGGTGGGAGGTGGGCACCGCCACGGTGGCGGTGACACCGCCGCCCGGGGTGCGGGACAGGACGACCTCGATGCCCCAGCGCCGTGACAGGCCGCCGACCACGAACAGACCGAGGACCTCCGTCGGCGCCAGGTCCAGGCGCTCGCGCCGGATCAGCCGGGCGTTCTCCTGCGCCAGCCGCTCGGGGCTCATGCCGAGCCCGTGGTCGATGATCTCGACGAGCGCTCCGCCCCCTTGGTGCCGGGGCCGCAGGACCACTTCGACGCCGCTGGTCGCCGGGGAGAACATCACGGCGTTCTCCAGCAGTTCGGCGAGCATCAGCGTCAGGTCGCCGACGATGTCGGGGACCACGGTGACGTCGCCCTCGGCGTGCGGGGTGACGCGCTGGTAGCCCTCGATCTGGCCGAGCGCGGCGCGGACGATGTTGCTGAGCCGCATCGGTTCGGTGTTGAGGCCGGTCTCGCTGATCCCGGCGAGCAGCATGAGGCTGTCGGCGTTGCGCTGGAGGCGGACGGCGATGTGGTCGATGCGGTAGAGCCGGTCCAGCACCTCGGGGTCGGTCTCGCCGCGTTCCACGGAGTCGATCAGGGCGAGTTGGCGGGCCGTCAGGTTGCTGACGCGGCGTCCGACGTTGCCGAACATCTCGGCGATGTTGCGCCGGCTGACGACCTGGCGCGCCAGCAGCGCGCTCGCGGTGACCTGAACCTGGTTGAAGGCTTCGGCCAGTTCACCGATCTCGTCGCGCACCGGCACGGGCACGGCTTCCAGCCGCGGCGGACTCGCGTCGTCGGCGTCGTCGTCGGCGACGCGGGCGAGCTCGGACTCGGCGGCGCCGGCCACGTGCTGGGCCGCCGCCGTGAGGGTACGCACGGTCCGCACCACCGAGCGGCGGGTCAGCACGGAGAACAGCAGCCAGGCGGCGAAGGCGAGCAGGTTGCCGACGACCAGCCAGGCCACCCGCCACCAGGCGCCGTTCGACGCGGACTGGGCGTCCGCGGCGATCTCGCCGATCAGTGACTGGACGATCTTCAGGCGGTTCTCGGCCTGCCGCTCATAGGTGGGGTCGGCGCGCAGCGCGTCGTCGAGCGCGGCACGCAGCTGCGTCGCGTTCTCGGCGACCAGACCGCCGGGGTCGACCTGGAGCGCGGCCCAGTGCTGGGCGATGACGCTCTGGTACGGGCTGTGCTCGATCCCGGCGAGATCGGTGCCCTGTTCCTGGCTGGCGAACCGGGTGAACCGCTCGGCCTGGTAGGTGTACTGGTTGTAGTCGCCGACGGCGCCGGTGAACTCGATGAGCGCGTTGGAGTCGCGGGTGCGGGACGCGAAGACACTGGTCTCGAAGGAGGCGTGCGCGGCGTCGGCGCGCAGCAGCGCGTCGAGCAGGTTGCCCGCGGAAGAGGAGGACTCGCTGCCGGACTGGCCGAGACCGAGGCCGTTGATGAGGCCCTCGATCACCGCTCCGTACGCCGGGTCGATGTTGTCGGCGGGGATCGGCCCCTCCTCGACGGTCTTGCGGAGGCTGTCCAGGCCCTCGAGTTCCTTCAGCGCCTGGGCCTCGCCGTCGGGCAGCCGGTCGCTGTAGGCGGCCCGGACGGTTTCGATGCGGGTGCCGACCTGGTCCTGCGCGTCCAGGTAGGCGGAGGTGTCGGGCGACCGCTCTCCGGAGCGGGCCGCCTCGTAGCGCAGGGAGACCAGGAGCGCCTGCCGGTGCTCGGTCTGCACGGCGTCGATGAGTTTGGTCACCTGCGCGCTGTCCCGCACGAGTTGGGCGGTGTCGGCGGCGGACCGGGCCCGGTCGATCTCTCCGTAGACGACATAGGAGAGCATCACGGATATCACCGCGAGCGGCACGATCACCAGAACATTGAGTTTCCGGCGGAAAGGCCAACGGTCCAGCAGGGATGGTGTCCGGCCGGTCCGAAGAGCCGTGGACGGCTGCCCCGAGGCGGCTTTTCTGTGCGCGGGCACCCAACCTCCTTGACTTCATTCCCCGTTGGAAGCCCATAGGCAGGCCTGCATGGATCAATGGTCACGAACAGCGCGGTCGGGCCGACAAAGTGGAAGGGGGCCCTCGACGCGGCCAACACTAGCGGTTGCCGTAAGAGTACGGCCATGATCAACCGAGAAGTGACACGCGGAGGCGCCTGGTTCGCTCGGATTTTGGTCATGTTGTGCCTACGGGCTGAAGCTGTACGGTCCCCATCAGTGATCTATTCGTGCCTTGACGGCAGTTGAGGCGGCTCGATTGGATCGTCAGGACCGTCACACCCGTGCCCCCGGCCACCGATGCCCCACCCATTGCCAAGTCTGGATGACCAACGTGACCATCGCCAGAAGCACTCGAACCTCCGCAACGTACGCTGTTTCCCTGCTGGTTGCGGCCACGGCCGCACTGACGGGCTGCGGTTCCTCCGACGACTCCGGCAAGGACGACCCGTTGCAGGGTGACGCCGCCAAGGGCGGTACGGTCGTTGTCGGTTCCAACAACTTCCCCGAGTCCATCCTGCTCGCCGACATCTACGGCGAGGCCCTCAAGTCCAAGGGCATCAAGGTCAGTTACAAGCTGAACATCGGCAGTCGCGAAACCACGTACGGACTGATCAAGAACGGCACGATCACGGTCCTGCCGGAGTACAACGGCGCGCTGCTCGCCTACCTGGACGCCAAGGCCACGCCGACCACCGTCGAGGAGACGAGCAAGGCCATATCGGCCAAGCTCGACCCCAAGCTCGCCCTGCTGACTCCGTCCGAGGCCCAGGACAAGGACGCGATCGCCCTGAACGAGGCCACGGCCAAGAAGTACAGCCTCACGGAGAAGTCGAGCATCGCCGACCTCGCCGACGTGGCGAAGGACCTGGTCATCGGCGGCTCCCCCGAGTTCCAGACCCGGCAGCAGGGCCTGAAGGGACTGAAGTCGGAATACGGTCTCGATTTCAAGAACTTCAAGGCACTGGACGCGGGCGGCAAGATCACCGTGACGGCCCTCAAGGACAACAACATCCAGGCCGCGGATATTTTCTCGACCGACCCCACAATCAGCAAGAACAAGTTCGTCGTGCTGCAGGACCCGAAGAATCTTTTCGGATTCGAGAATGTAACTCCGCTGACATACAAGAGCGATCTGCCGGCGGCCGGAGTTTCCGTCCTCAATGACATCTCGGCGAAGCTCGACACCGAAACCCTCGTGAAGCTCAACAGCGAGGTGCAGGAGGGCAGCAAGGACCCGCTGGACGTGGCGAAGGCGTGGCTGTCCTCGGCGGGACTCAGCTGACGTCGGAACCGGCAGCCGGCTGACGGGTGCCCGCGGGCCGGGGAGAAGCCTTCCCCGGCCCGCCCTTCTGTCTTCTGTCTTCTGTCTTCTGTCTTCTGTCGACGTACGGCTGAGGAGTGAACGTCCGTCATGCTCGAGCGCACGGCCGACGCGGCCACCGGCTCCGCGGTCGACGAGCCCACCGGGGGTACCACGTCGCGCGGTGCGGCCCTCCACGGTGCGGCCCTCCACGGCCGGGGCCTCGATGCCGCCGCGGTGGCCCGGATCGCCGACGGAGCGACACCTCCTCCCCCGCATCCCGCGGCACTCGAGGCGATGGAACGCACCCGCCGTGCCGCGCGCCGACTCGCGGCGGAGGGCACCCGGGTCTACGGCCGCAGTACCGGGGTGGGCGCGCACCGGGGCCTGGCTGTCGAGGAACACGACGGCGCGGGCCATGATCTGCGGCTGCTGCTCAGTCACGCGGGCGGCGTGGGCGAGCCCCTGCCCGTACGCCAGGTCCGCGCGATGATGGTGGTGCGCGCCAACCAACTCCTCGCCGGTGGATCGGGGTTGGGTCCCGAGATCGCGGTGGCCGTCATGGACGCGCTCCGCGCGGGAGTGCATCCCCGGGTCCCCGAGTACGGGTCCGTGGGTACCGGCGATCTGACGGCGCTCGCCCAGCTGGGTCTTGCCCTCTTCGGCCACGGCCCCTGGCTGCGGGACCGGGCGGGCTCCGGGAGCCGTCCCTCCGAGCGACCCGGCTCCGGGTTCGCGCTCCCGCAGAGCCCGCTCCCGCGGAGCCCGTTCGCGGAGAGTCCGCTCCCGGTGAGTATGGCCCTTCAACGAGGCGACGCGCTCGCCCTGTTGAGCAGCAACGCCCTCACTCTCGGCCAGTCCGCGCTCGCCTGGCACGATCTCGGTGTCCCGCTCCGCGCCGCGCACCTGGTCGCCGCGCTCTCGCTGCACGCGGTGGGAGGCTCGCTCGAGGCGTACGCGCCCGAGGTCCACCGGGCCCATCCGCACCCGGCGATCGGGCGGGCCGCGGCCCAGGTCAGAGGACTGCTCGGTGTGGCGGCCGGGAACGGAGCGGTCGTACCGCGGCCGCCGGGCGGAGTGGCGGCACGGGTGCAGGACCCCTTCGGCTTCCGCTGCTTCCCGCAGGTCCACGGCCCCGCGACGGAGGCGTGGTCGGGCCTGGAGCGGGTGCTGTCGATCGATCTCAACTCCGCCACCGAGAACCCCCTCATCGGCTGGGACGAGACCACGGGCGCCCCCATCGCACAGCATCACGGCGGCTTCTTCACCGCGCCGCTCACCCTCGCGCTCGACCAGCTGGGTCTCGCCGTGCTCGGCACGGCCCGGCTCTCGACGGCGCGGCTGTCCGCTCTCGGCCGCCCCGAACTGACCGGGCTGCGCTCCTACTTGGCCGACACGTCCTCCGCCGGGTCGGGAATGATGATCCTGGAGTACAGCGCGGCGTCCGCCCTCGCCGAGATACAGGCGTGCGCCACCCCGGCCGCGCTCGGGCACGTGGTGCTGTCCCAGGGCATGGAGGAGGCGGCGACCTTCGCGACCCAGGCGGCCCGCAAGTCCCTGCGGCTGGCACAGGCGTACCGGCTGGTCCTGGCCTGCGAACTCGTCGCCGCCGTAAGGGCGCTGCGTCTGCGCGGCACCCCGCCCGCTCCGGACACCCCGGCGGGGCGTGCCTACGTGCGCGCGGCGGCGGCTCTGGACCCGGACATGCGGGACCGCCCCCTCACGGACGATGTGACGGACGCGTCGGCCCTGCTCGAAGGGTTCGCGGACCTCACCTACGACGGCTGAGCGGCCCCGGCGGACAAGGCCACCCCGCCCCGAGCCAGTTCCGGGCCCGTGGCTCGGGAGCAGGGCCGGCGCCAGGGCCGGAACCGGAACGGAAACCCGACCTGGCCCGGGCGCCGGTACCCCGGCACCGCACACCGGCGCTGACGCCGGACCCCGCGCGGCACCGGACCTCGTACCGTCAGCTCCGCGCGCCCGGTGCGACGGCCTCGGTTCCGGTCGTCGCACCGGCATCGGCACCGGGGGCCCCGCTCACGGTCCGCCCCGAAGCCCTGGGTGTGCCGGAGAGACGTGCCGTGCGCCGGACGGGGACGAGGAGCGCGGCCAGTGCGGCGGCCAGGCAGAGCAGGGCGAGCAGGGTGAACCCGTGGGTGTACCCGGACTCGTACGGCAGGCCCGAGGACTGGAGATGGCCGGTCACCAGCACGCTGGTCACCGCGGCGCCGATGGAACCCCCGATGGTGCGGATGTTGGCGTTCATCCCGGTGGCCGCGCCGGTCTGTTCGGCCGGGACGCTGCCGACGATGAGGTTGGCCATCGCGGCGAAGGCGAGTCCGATGCCGAGGCCGAAGACACCCGCCGCGAAGGCGATCTGCCACGGCCGGTCGTGCCACAGAGCGAGGAATCCGCAGGCGACGGCGCCGAGCGCGGCACCCGCGACCAGCAGCTTCTTGGCGCCGAGGACGGGCTCCAGCCGGCCGCTCAGCACGCCCGAGCAGAACATCGCGATCAGCATCGGCAGCATGAGCAGTCCCGCCGCGGTCACGCTCGCTCCGAAGCCGTAGCCGGCCGAGCTCGGAGTCTGGACGAACCCGGGGAGGAAGGACCAGATCGCGTACATGCCCGCGCCGAACAGCAGCGCGGCGGTGTTGGTGGTCCACACGGCGGGCAGCCGCATGATGCCCAGGTCGATGAGCGGGCTGCGGGAGCGGGCCTCGGAGCCCAGCCAGAGCGCGAAGAGCAGCACGGCCGCGACGAACAGACCGATCACCTTGGCCGATCCCCAGCCCCAGTGGCTCGCCTGGCTGAGCGGCAGCAGCAGTGCCACGAGCCAGCCCGAGAGGAGCACGGCGCCGAGCCAATTGACGCGTCCTTGGGCCCGGTTGGGCGACTCGGGGACGTACCGCAGGGCGATCAGCGTGGTGGCCGCGACGACAGCGACGGGGATCCAGAACAGCCAGCGGTAGTCGAGCGCGGTCACGATCGGACCGGCCGCCACCATGCCGACTCCCCCGCCGGCGGCGATCACGGCGGACAGGTTGCTGATGCTGCCGCTCACCTGGGACGCGGCGAACTCGTCCCGGATGATGCCGAAGGACAGCGGGAACAGGGCTCCGCCGATGCCCTGCACGACCCGGGCGACGATCAGTACGCCGATGGTGGGCGCGAGCGCGGCGAGCAGACAGCCGGCCAGGACGGCCAGGAGAACGGCGACGAGGGTGCGTTTCTTGCCGATCAGGTCGCCGACCCGGCCGAGGATGGGCGTGAAGATCGACGCGGACAGCAGGTACGCGGTCATCACCCAGGTCGCGGTGGACTGCGAGGTGTGCATGGCGTGCTGGACGGTCGGCAGGGCCGGTGCGATCAGCGATTGCAGCATGGCGAACACGCCGGCACCGGTCGCGAGGACCGCGAAGGTGAGGCGGGTGGACGTGCGGGGCATGAAGAGCCTCTCCGGACAGGATGCGGCCGAGGTCGTCGGGCCACGGTCGTACGGGACGGGCGGGTTGCGGAGCAGCGTCGGGCACACCGACGGCCGCGACGGCGGTCGCGGAGTGGACGTTCGGGGGTGGGGCCGTGCGGTGCGGTCACCGCACGCCGCGCCGGGGATCGAGGACGGGGGCACGAGCGCGTCGGCTACGCGTGCGGCCGCACGCGTCCACGCCGAACGCACCCCCGACTGGTAAAGTGGAGGTACCCCTCCACTGTAGCGGAGGCATACCTCCGTTTCAATCTCGATCCAGCCGGGAGGCAGCAGTGACGGCACAGCCGTTCCCCGTCAGCGAGATCGTCGCGTCCCGGCGACCGCACCGGAAGGACGCGGCCCGCAACTACGACGCGCTGCTGGCGGCCGCCCGCGAGGCGTTCGCGGAGAGCGGCGCGGAGGCCTCCCTGGAGGACGTGGCCCGGCGCGCGGGTGTCGGCATCGGCACGCTGTACCGGAACTTCCCGACTCGCCGCCATCTCTTCGAGAGCGTCTACGCGGGCGAGGTCGACGACCTGTGCCGGGTCGCCGAGGAGGTCGCCGGCCTGGAACCGTGGGTGGCGCTGACGTCGTGGCTGCGCCGCTTCGTGGACTACACGGTCACCAAGCGGGCCATCCGCGAGGCCCTCAACGACGAGTCGGAGATCTTCCTGGCCTGCCGGGAATCGATGTACGCGGCCGGCGGCCCCCTCTTCGAGCGCGCGCAGAAGGCGGGCGAGGCGCGGGCCGACATGACCTTCGACGACCTGCTGCGCATGGTCGCCGGCATCACGGCGACGAACTTCCTGGACGACGCCCAGCGCGACCGCGTCCTGTCGGTGGCCCTGGACGGGGTCCACGCACCCCGCTGACCAGGGGTCCGGCAGGGGGCGATGCCGCGGGTCGGCCGCCCCTTCCTTCCTCTCCGGCGACCGCGCGACCGACGGGCCCCACCGGCTCGCACGACTGGGCTAGAGTCGGCGCGGTCCCCGGTCTGACGTTCTGCCGTGGGGGGTTGCGCGCTGGGGGATGACAGCACCATGCGGTACGAACACGTGGAACTCTCCGGATACGAGATCCAGGGGGTCCTGGGCCGGGGCGGCTTCGCCACGGTCTACCGGGCACGCCAGTTGGCGGTGGGCCGGGAAGTGGCGCTGAAGGTGGACGGCAGGGCGCTGGCCTCGGACCGTGACCGGCAGCGCTTCCTGCGCGAGGTCACGGCGGCGGGGCAGTTGTCCGGGCATCCGCACGTGGTCCCGGTCTACGACGCGGGCGTCCTCGGTGACGACCGCCCGTACATGGTCATGGAGTTGTGTCCCGGCGGCTCGCTCGGCGACCGCCTGCACCGCCATGGACCGCTCACCGTCAAGGAAGCCCGCGACATCGGACTGGGCATCGCGGACGCGCTGGCCGCCGCGCATGCGGTCGGCGTGCTGCACCGCGACATCAAGCCGGGCAACATCATGGTCAACCGGTACGGCGCCGCCGCCCTCACCGACTTCGGTCTGGCGGCCATCCCCAGACCCGGCCGGGAACTGTCGGTGACACGCGAGGCGCTCACTCCGGCGTACGCGCCGCCCGAGGCCTTCCACCTGGCCGACCCCACGACGACCGGTGACGTGTACTCGCTCGCCGCGACGCTCTATGCCCTCCTGCGGGGCCGTCCGCCGCACCATCCCGAGGACGGCACCCAGCTCAGCCTCGCGGAACTCATCGTCCGGCACACCTGGCCCTACCCCGATCTGCCGGGGGTGCCGAGCGCCCTCAACGAGGTGCTCAGACACGCCCTGGCGACGGATCCGGCGTCCCGGATGTCGGACGCGGGCACGTTGCGGGACGCCCTGGCCGCCCTCGACGTCGACAGCACCGATCGGGGCGCGTTCGGGCCGGCGCCCCGCATCGCCACCACCGTTCCCGCGCACCGGGACGCGCCTCCCACGCCTCACACCCCGCCCGGCACCGTTCCCCCGCCGCCTTCGGGCCCGGTGACTCAGGACGGCCGACCCGGTCGGGCGGCCGGGAACGGCGGACCGGACGCGGGGCCCGGAGGGTCCGCCCCCGGCGGGGCGAGCACGGTCGCGGAGCCCGCGGACCGCAGGTCTTCGCGGTGGCGGCCCGGAGCGATCGGCGTGTTGGCGGCCGTGGTCACCGTGAGCGTGTCCGTCACCCTGGTGATCCATCAGTACGGGTCGCCGGGCGGCCCCGGCTCCTCGTCCACCGGGTCCCCGTCCCCGAAGGCCACGGACAAGGGCTCGTCGGGCGGTGCCGCGGCCTTCGGCGGAGTACGGACCACCCGTCGCGGCTGCGCCGCCGCGGACGTCGAGGGGGTGGGCGGCCGCTGCGTCACGACCGCCGAGTGCTGGAGCGGCATCACCGACATCTCGGGAACGATCACCGTCAGCCGCGCCGACTGCCACATCGACCACGTGTGGGAGACCTTCGCCATCGCCCCGCTGCCCAAGGACGGGATGACGTACAACGCGAGGGACCTCGCCAAGCATCCCGACGTACGAACTCTGTGTTCGCAGCAGGTCATGCGGAACTCCCTGACGTCCACCGGCCGCGCGGACGGCGTCCGCTGGGAGGTGGACGTCCTGCCGCCGACCCCCGCGCAATGGGCCGAGGGGCTGCGGGTGTTCCGCTGCGTCGCCGCGGCGCTCACGGACGACGGCCAGACCACGAACAGCCACTTCGGAGTGACCGGGTGACGTGACGTCACGCGGTTTGCCCCTCCGGTGCCACCCGGCCGTCGCGTCGCCGCCCCGGTCGCATTCAGGTGATCGGCCGGGCGGACCCGGTGCGGCACAGCCACTGCCAGCGCCGACGCTCGGTGACGCACGTGGCGGCGGCCAGCAGGGTGACCGGGCCCGCCGCCCAGCCGGGCCAGGCCAGCCACGAGCACACCACCGCCGCGACGAGTTGCAGCAGAACCAACAGCACGGTCGCCCAACCAGGTACCGGGACAAGGACGTTGCTCTTGTCCCCCGGTGTGGCGAACACGGTCGGCAGACCGATCAGCACCACCACCGAGAGCACGGCGAGCAGCCACGAGTGGCCGGACAGGGCCCAGGGGGTGGCCACCCAGGCCACGAGCTCCGTAGCGAAGCGCAGAACGGACGCCGTGCGGTCGTCGGGCCGTCCCGACGCGGTCTGTCCTGCAGCGGTATCGGTCACCGCGAGACCATCCCACGCGCGGCGCGCGATCACCAGAGGCCCGTGCACCGCCCCTCCCCGGCTCCAACAGCCCCCGCACACAAGGGATCTCCAGAACGGGATTCTGTATACTGTCGGCACCACTGGCCCCGGCTCGGAGGCGACATGGACAAGCTCGATCCCGAAGTGATCCTGGGCATGGCCGCCCAGGCACCCGACGGAATAGTGATCGTCGACGGTGACAACCTGATCCGCTACTGGAACCGGGGCGCCGAGCGCATCTTCGGGTTCTCCGCGGCCGAGGCGGACGGCCGCAGCCTGGACGTCATCATCCCGGAGAAGCACCGCCGACGTCATGGGGAGGGCTTCCGCACCGCCGTGGAGAAGGGCGCCACCAAGTACGGCGAGGCTGACCTCCTGACGGTTCCCGCGCTGGCGGCGGACGGCCGGACCCTGTCCATCGAGTTCAGCGTGGTGCTGCTGGCCGGGAGCGACGGCGCCCCGTACGTCGGGGCCGTCATCCGGGACGTCACCGCGCGGCGCGCCCGGGAGCGGGAGATGATGCGGCGGCGGTCCGAGGCCGGCGCCGACCGCGCGACGGTGTGACCGTCGTGATCTCGTGACCGGCTTGATCTCGTGATCTCGTGACCGGCTTGATCTGGTGAAACGAGGGGGGTGCCCGGCGCTCCCTCGCCGACTGAGTGCCACTCCTGCGCCCGAGTGCCCCGTGAACGGCTGCCGTTCGCGGGGCACTCGGGTATGCGGGCACTCGGGTGTGCCAGGCGGTTGGGCGTCGGGGTCAGGCGACGACCTTCCCCTCGTGCAGCCTGCGGATGGCGTCCGCGTCGTAGCCGAGGTCGGCGAGCACTTCGTCGGTGTGCTCGCCGAGCAGCGGCGCGCCGGTGATCTCGGGCTTGAATCCGGAGAACTTGATCGGGCTGCCCACCGTCAGATAGGTGCCGCGCTCCTTCTGCTCGACCTCGACGATCGTGCCGCTCTTGCGCATGTCGGGGTCCTCGGCGAGCTCCTTCATGCTGAGCACCGGCGCGCACGGCACCTCGAAGGTGCGCAGGATGTCGACCGCCTCGTACTTGGTCTTGTCCGCGAGCCACTTCTCGATCTCGCCGAAGATGTCCATGATGTGCGGCTGACGGGCCAGGGCGGTGTCGTACTCCGGGTCCTCGGCCCACTCCGGCCGGCCGATGGCCTCGCAGGTGCGGACCCAGTTCTGCTCCTGGACCGTGAAGTAGATGTAGGCGTTGGGGTCGGTCTCCCAGCCCTTGCACTTCAGGATCCAGCCGGGCTGTCCGCCGCCGCCGGCGTTGCCCCCGCGCGGCACCGCGTCGCCGAACTCCCCGTTCGGGTACTGCGGGTACTCCTCCAGGTAGCCGACGCGCTCCAGGCGCTGCTGGTCGCGCAGCTTGACCCGGGTCAGATTGAGCACGGCGTCCTGCATGGACACCGAGACCTTCTGGCCGAGCCCGGTCGCGTTGCGCTGGATGATCGCCGTGAGCAGGCCGATCATCAGGTGCATACCGCTGTTGCTGTCGCCGAGCGCCGAGCCGCTGATGGTGGGCGGTCCGTCCCAGAACCCGGTGGTGGACGCGGCACCGCCGGCGGCCTGGGCGACGTTCTCGTAGACCTTGAGGTCGTTCCACTGGGAGTCGTCGTTGAAGCCCTTGACGGAGCCGAAGATCAGTCGTGGGTTGAGCGCGTGGATGTGGTCCCAGCCGAGGCCCATGCGGTCCATGGCACCCGGCGCGAAGTTCTCGACCAGGAGGTCGGCCTCGCGGATCAGCCTCTCCATGACCTCCTTGCCCTCGGGGGACTTGGTGTTGATGGCCAGGGACCGCTTGTTGCTGTTCAGCATGGTGAAGTAGAGGGCGTCGAGGTCGGGGATGTCCCGGAGTTGACGGCGCGTCACATCTCCTCCGGCGACGCGCTCGACCTTGATGACGTCGGCGCCGAACCAGGCGAGCAGCTGCGTGCACGCGGGCCCGGCCTGGACGCCGGTGAAGTCGATCACCTTGATTCCGGCGAGCGGCTTTTCACTCATGGTGGATTCCTTCTCGTGAATGTTCTCGGTGCGGAAGTCGGCCGTGCGGGAGGGGAGTTCGGGGCTCACTTCCGGGCCGGCGTGATGGTGCCGCCGGTGATGCCCTTCGGGTTCAGGTGCGCGATGTGCCCGCTCTCGGTCCCCGCGGCGGGGTCGATCACGCAGTCGATGAGCGCCGGGCCGCCGGAGGCCAGCGCCTCGGTGAGGGCGGCGGTGACCTCGGCGGGCGTGGTCGCGCGGTAACCCTTGCCGCCGAACGCCTCGATCATCCGGTCGTGGCGGGCCGCGAGCATCAGGGTGGTCGGCGAGGGCGCGTCACCGAGGGGATTGACGTCGTCGCCGCGGTAGACACCGCCGTTGTTCATGATGACCGTCACCACGGGCAGGCCGTAGCGGCAGATCGTCTCCAGCTCCATGCCGCTGAACCCGAAGGCGCTGTCGCCCTCGACGGCCACGACCGGGGAACCGCTCTCGACGGCGGCGGCGATCGCGTAGCCCATGCCGATGCCCATGACACCCCAGGTGCCGCTGTCGAGGCGGTGCCGCGGCACCCGCATGTCGATCACGTTCCGGGCGATGTCCAGCGCGTTCGCGCCCTCGTTGACGATGTACGTCTCCGGGCGCTCGTGCACGACGTCCCGCACGGCCTTCAGAGCGCCCATGAACTGCATGGGGTGCGGGTCGGCCTTGAGCCGCTCCGCCATCTTCGCCACGTTCTGCGCGGAACGCGCGGCCAGTTCCTCGCGCCAGGCGGCGGGCGCCGCGATCCGGCCGGGCTTGGCCCGCTCGGCGATCGCGTCGAGCACCGACTCGATGTCTCCGACGAGCGGGGCCGCGATGGGCTGGTTGCTGTCCATCTCCCTGGCCTCGATGTCCACCTGGATGAACCGGGCGTCGGGGTTCCATTGCGGTGCCTCGCCGTGGTTCAGCAGCCAGTTGAGGCGGGCGCCGACGAGCATCACGACGTCGGCCTTCCTCAGGGCCAGCGAACGGGCGGTGGCGGCCGACTGCGGGTGGTCGTCGGGCAGCAGGCCCTTGGCCATCGACATCGGGATGTAGGGGATGCCGGTGGACTCGACGAACTCGCGGACGCGGTCGTCGGCCTGCGCGTACGCGGCGCCCTTGCCGAGCACCACCAACGGCCGTTCGGCGCCCGCGAGAAGCTCGATGGCACGGTCGACGGCCTCGGGCCCCGGCAGCTGGCGCGGCGCGGGGTCGACGAGGCGGCTGAGCGTCCTCGCGCCCGCCTCCGCGTCCATGATGGAGCCGAGCACCGCGGCGGGGATGTCGAGATACACACCGCCGGGGCGCCCGGAGACCGCGGTGCGCAGCGCGCGGGCGATGCCCCGGCCGATGTCCTCCACGCGGCTCACGCGGTAGGCGGCCTTGCAGAACGGCTGCGCGGCGGCGAGCTGGTCCATCTCCTCGTAGTCGCCCTGCCTGAGGTCGACCAGGTGCCGTTCGCTGGAGCCGGAGATCTGGACCATGGGGAAGCAGTTGGTGGTGGCGTTCGCCAGCGCGACCAGCCCGTTCAGGAAGCCCGGAGCGGACACGGTCAGGCAGATGCCGGGCTTCTTCGTGAGGTAGCCGGCCGCCGCCGCCGCGTGTCCCGCGTTGCTCTCGTGCCGGAAGCCGATGTAACGGATGCCCCGCGCCTGCGCGAGGCGGGCCAGGTCGGTGATCGGAATGCCGACGACCCCGTAGATGGTGTCGACGTCGTTCATCCTCAGGGCGTCGACGACCAGGTGGTACCCGTCGGTGAGCTCGGTCGCGTCGGCGTTCGCCGCGGTCTCCAGTGTCGAGGGGGCGGTCATGGTCCGAGGTCCTCCTTGGGCAGATCCTGCCGGTGCGGCTGCTTCTCCCACCATCCAGAGCCCGATCGTCCGCGTCCAAGACCCATCGGCGACCAGCCGATAAGCAGCGTCTATCGACGGCAGGTCCAGGCCTCGCAACTCCCTTGATAGACAGCTGCTATCGGCCGTTCGCCAGTACGTATTGGACGCGCACCGGGCGCCGCCGCAGGCTCGCAGAGGACCGCTTCGCCGAAGCGGTGGACGGCCGTCCCTGGCGGTCGGCGCTTCATCGGACCTGGTGTGAGGAGGTGCGGTCATGACCGTTCGGGCCGCGGGATCGGTGCGCGGCACCGACGGCTACCGGACCCCTGAGGTCACGGGACTCGCCGGTCTCCTGGACCGGCAGGTGCGTGAACGCCCGTACGCCCGGGCCCTGATCGTCACCGCCGACCGGGTGCATCTCTCGTACCGGGCGCTCGCCGCGCTGGCCGACGACGTGGCCGCGCGGCTCGGCGCCACCGGGCTGCGTCGGGGTGCCGCGATCGGGCTGATCGGTGCCAACACCGCCGAGTTCGTCGTCGCGTTGCTGGGGGCGGCACGGGCCGGTCTGGTGGTCGCGCCGCTGGACCCCGCGCTGCCGGGACCGGAGCTGTCCGCCCGGCTCGACGCGCTCGGCGCACCGGCGGTCCTGGTCGGTCGGCCCGCGGCCGGCGGCCCGCCGGTCGTCCCCGTGGGGGTTCCCGCCTGGCCCCTTCGCGTGGACGTCTCCCGGGCCGGAACGGCGGCGGTCGTCCTCGACACCGGCCCACGGGCGCGTCAAGTACGCGGAGCGGCGGAGGAATTGACACCGGGCGACGCCCTGGTCCTGTACACCGCCGGGACCACGGCCCGCGCCAGGATGGTCCCGCTGACGCACGCCAACGTCGCCGCGTCCGTACGGGGCATCTGCGCCGGCTACACGCTCGGGCCCGACGACGCGACGGTGGCGGTGATGCCGTTCTTCCACGGGCACGGGCTGTTCGCGGCGCTGCTGGCGTCCCTGGCCGGCGGGGGCTGCGTGCTGCTGCCCGCGGGCGGGCGGTTCTCCGCGCGGACGTTCCGGGACGACATGCGGGCCGCGGGCGCCACCTGGTTCACCGCGGTCCCGACCGTGCACGAGATCCTGCTCGACCGGGCGGAGTCCGAGCACCCGGTCCCGCACGGGCCGCCCCTGCGTTTCGTGCGCAGTTCCAGCGCCCCGCTGAACCCGGCCACACAGCGGGCCCTGGAGCGCGCGTTCGGCGCGCCGCTGCTCTCGGCGTACGGCATGACCGAGTCCACGCACCAGGCGACCAGTGAGCCGCTGCCCCAGCACGGCGTCCTCAAGCACGGGTCGGTCGGCCTGCCGACCGGGGTGGACGTGCGGGTGGCCGACCGGAACGGGCGGCCGTGCCCGGCCGGCGTCCAGGGCGAGGTGTGGCTGCGCGGGCCCACGGTCGCCCGCGGCTATCTCGCCGAGCCGGAGCGGACGGCGCGCGGTTTCGCGGGCGGCTGGCTGCGCACCGGCGATCTGGGGTCCCTGGACGGGGACGGCTATCTCTCGCTCACGGGACGGATCGACAACATCATCAACCGGGGCGGCGAGAAGGTCTCCCCCGAGCGGGTCGAGGACATCCTCGCCGGATGTCCCGGGGTCGCCGAGGCGGCCGTGTTCGCCGTACCCGATCCGGTGTACGGGCAGCGCGTCGGCGCCGCCGTGGCCGTCCGCGCGGGCGAGACCGTCGGACCGGAGGAGATCCTGCGGTACTGCCGAGACCGGCTGGCCGCCTGCGAGGTGCCCGACCGGCTGGAGCTCGTCGCCGCGCTGCCGCACACCGCCAAGGGCGGTCTCGACCGGCTCGCGGTGGAGGCCCGGTACGTGCGCTGACCGCGGCGGCTCCCGCGTCGTCCGCCGGCTCAGCGCACGCGATGGTCGCTCGGCAGCGGCTGCCCGAAGAAGTCGTCCAGCGCCAGGCCCGTGGCCGCGTTGACGAAGGCCCGGGCCGCGACGGAGCCGGGGGTGGCCGCGTGGATCGCCACCGAGACCTGCGCGCCCGCCTCCGGGTCGACGAGCGGCAGCGCGCGGGTCCGGCCGATCACCGGCATCGCGCGCAGCCAGGTGTGCGGCACGATGCTCGCCCAGTCGCCGCCGCCGACATGCGCGTAGAGCGCGGCGATGGAGTCCGTCTCCACCTGCGGTGTCACCACGAAGCCCTTGTCCGCGAAGACGCCGTCGATGATCTGGCGGATCCGCATGTCGGGGGTGAGCAGCGCGAGCGGCAGCTGCGCCGCGTCCGCCCACGTCATGGTGGTGGTCTGGGAGATCAGCTGGTCGTCGGAGACCAGCAGCATGTACCTCTCCTGGTACAGGGGGACCACCTGAAGGCCCTCCTGGTCGCCCGGATCGAAGTGGGCGATGGCCACGTCCAGCTCGAAGTCGCGCAACTGGCGGTGGAGTTCCTTCGTCGACAGCCGGGAGCGGACCTGCACCTTGGCCAGCGGGTGCGCCGCGCAGAACGCGGCCACCGGCATCGCCAGCGTCGTCGAGGCCGTCGGGTCCGTCCCGAGCCGGAGCGTCCCGGTGATGCCCGACTGCACGGCGGCCACCTCGGCCTTGAACGCGTCCTGCTCGGCGAGGATCCGCTTGGCCCACACGACGAGCCGTTCGCCTTCGGGTGTGAGGCCCTGGTAGTTGTGCCCGCGGTTGATGAGGGTGACGTTCAACTCCCGCTCCAGCTTGGCGATCGCCGCCGAGAGCGCGGGCTGCGAGACGTAGCAGGACTCCGCGGCCCGCGCGAAGTGCCGCTCCCTGGCCACCGCCACGAAGTACTCGAGCTGCCGGAACAGCATGAACGGCTCCTCTCTCGCTCGCGCCGCCCACCGGCACCGCGGACGGACCGGCCGGCTGCCCCGTGATCATCCAGAGCCTACCGAGCCGGCCGTGTCCCGCCTCCGTTCGTGCACGGCCTCGCTCAGCGAAGGAGCCGTACGGCCGCGATCACCAGCGGGTGCAGCCCGTCGGCGCCGGCGTCGACGTGCGCGAGGAGCCGGGAGCGCATGCGGGGGTCCCAGAACCGGCCGATGTGACCCGCGATCGCCTCGGCGGCCGATTCCCCCGGCAGGTGCCCGAGGTTCACGGCGATGTCGTTCGCCATCCGGCGCTCCGGCGGCACGCTCTCCGTCATCTCAGTCCACCGCCGTGAGTACGTCGTCCCCGGCCGGCTCCGGCTCTCCGTCCCGGGCCCGCTCCGGCTCCTCGTCGCCGTGTCCGAGCGGATGGACGAGACCGACCTGTACGGCGGTCACCTTGTACTCGGGGCAGTTGGTCGCCCAGTCCGAGTTCTCGGTGGTCACCACGTTGGCGCCGGTCACGGGGTGGTGGAACGTGGTGTAGACGACGCCGGCCGGCATCCGGTCGGAGATCTCCGCCCGCAGCGTCGTCCGCCCGACCCGGCTGGCCAGTGTCACGAGCGCGCCGTCGGTGATGCCGCGCACCTCGGCGTCGTGCGGATGCAGCTCCAGGATGTCCTCGGGATGCCAGGCGACATTGCCGGTACGCCGGGTCTGCGCGCCCACGTTGTACTGGCTGAGGATGCGCCCGGTGGTGAGCACCAACGGGAAGCGCCGGGTGCTGCGTTCGTTGGTCGGCACGTACGCGGTGACGACGAACCTTCCCTTGCCGCGCACGAATTCGTCCACGTGCATCACGGGTGTCCCCTCGGGGGCCGAGGCGTTGCACGGCCACTGCACGCTGCCCAGCTTGTCGAGGACGTCGAAGGAGACGCCGGTGAACGTCGGGGTGACGGAGGCGATCTCCTCCATGATCCGGCTCGGATGGTCGTACGCCATCGGGTAGCCCATGGCGGTGGCGATCTCGCACACGATCTGCCACTCGTGCTTGCCCGTCCTCGGCTTCATCACCGCGCGCACCCGGTTGATCCGGCGCTCGGCGTTGGTGAACGTGCCGTCCTTCTCCAGGAAGGACGCTCCGGGCAGGAAGACGTGTGCGAACTTGGCCGTCTCGTTGAGGAACAGGTCCTGCACGACGACGAGTTCCATCGCTTCGAGCGCGGCGGTGACGTGCTGGAGGTTGGGGTCGGACTGGGCGATGTCCTCGCCGTGCACGAACAGACCGCGGAAGGTGCCGTCGATCGCGGCGTCGAACATGTTGGGGATGCGCAGGCCGGGCTCGGCGAGGAGGGTGCCGCCCCACAGGTTCTCGAACACCTCGCGCACGGCGTCGTCGGAGACATGCCGGTAGCCGGGCAGTTCGTGCGGGAAGGAGCCCATGTCGCAGGAGCCCTGAACGTTGTTCTGCCCGCGCAGCGGGTTGACCCCGACGCCGTCGCGGCCGATGTTGCCGCACGCCATGGCGAGGTTGGCCATTCCCATGACCATGGTCGAGCCCTGGCTGTGCTCGGTGACGCCGAGGCCGTAGTAGATGGCCCCGTTCGGTGCGTTCGCGTACAGCCGGGCGGCGGCCCGGAGTTGACCGGCGGGTATCCCGCTGATCTCCTCGGTGGCCTCCGGGCTGTTCTCGGGAAGGGCGACGAACTCCGCCCATGCGTCGAACCCTTCGCACCTGCGGTCCACGAAGGAGCGGTCGACCAGGCCCTCGGTGACGACCACGTGCGCCATGGCGTTGACCACGGCGACGTTGGTGCTGGGCCGTAGCTGGAGGTGGTGCGCGGCCTCGATGTGCGGTGAGCGCACCAGGTCGATGCGGCGCGGGTCGACGACGATCAACTCCGCTCCCTCGCGCAGGCGTCGCTTCATGCGCGAGGCGAACACCGGGTGCCCGTCGGTGGGGTTGGCCCCGATCACCATGATGACGTCGGCCTCCGCGACGGAACGGAAGTCCTGGGTGCCGGCCGACTCGCCGAAGGTCTGCTTGAGTCCGTATCCCGTCGGGGAGTGGCAGACGCGGGCGCAGGTGTCCACGTTGTTGTTGCCGAAGGCGGCGCGCACCATCTTCTGGACGACGTAGACCTCTTCGTTGGTGCAGCGCGACGAGGAGATCGCGCCGATCGAACTCGGCCCGTACCGAGCCTGGATGTCCCGCATCCGCCGGGCGACCGTGCCGATCGCCTCGTCCCACTCGACCTCGCGCCAGGGATCGGTGATCCTGTCGCGGACCATGGGCCTGAGCATCCGGTCGGGGTGGGTGGCGTAGCCGAAGGCGAAACGGCCCTTCACACAGGAGTGGCCCTCGTTCGCGCCGCCGTCCTTGTACGGCACCATCCGCACGAGTTCGTCGCCGCGCAGTTCGGCCTTGAAGGAGCAGCCGACCCCGCAGTAGGCGCAGGTGGTGACCACCGACCGGGTCGGCATGCCGAGTTCGACCACCGACTTCTCCTGGAGCGTGGAGGTCGGGCAGGCCTGGACGCAGGCCCCGCAGGAGACGCACTCGGAGTCCATGAACGACTCGGCGGCGCCGGGCGAGACCTTGGAGTCGAAGCCGCGCCCCTCGATGGTCAGCGCGAAGGTGCCCTGCACCTCGCCGCAGGCACGCACGCAGCGGGAGCAGGCGATGCACTTGGAGGGGTCGAAGTCGAAGTACGGGTTGGACGTGTCCTTCTCGGCGTCGAGGTGGTTCTCGCCCTCGTAGCCGTACCGCACCTGCCGCAGGCCCACCACGCCCGCCATGTCCTGCAGTTCGCAGTCGCCGTTGGCCGGGCAGGTCAGACAGTCGAGCGGGTGGTCGGAGATGTACAGCTCCATGACGCCCTGGCGGAGCTTCTCCACCTTCGGCGTCTGGGTGCTCACCCTCATCCCGTCCGCCACCGGGGTGGTGCAGGACGCCGGGGTGCCCCGCCTGCCGTCGATCTCCACCACGCACAGACGGCAGGAGCCGAACGGCTCCAGGCTGTCCGTGGCGCACAGTCTGGGTATGTCGATACCGGCCTGCGCGGCGGCGCGCATCACGGACGTCCCCTCGGGGACGGTCACCTCCAGCCCGTCCACCTCGACCGACACCGTGGCCTCGCCGGGGCGTTCCGGGGTTCCGAAGTCGGGTTCCTTGAGCAGCGTCATGCCGTGCCCTCCGTCCTCGCGCCGCTGGGCTGCCGGGAGTCGGTGTCCCGGCCCGGTCCGCGGGCGAGGAAGTCGTCGGGAAAGTGGGTGAGGGCGCTCCGTACGGGCATCGGCGTCAGCCCGCCCATCGCGCACAGCGAGCCGTCGGTCATCAGGTCGCACAGATCTTCCAGCAGCGCCAGGTTCTCGTCCCGGTGCCGACCGGCCACGATCTTGTCGATCACCTCGACGCCGCGTACCGAACCGACCCTGCACGGCGTGCACTTGCCGCAGGACTCCTCGGCGCAGAACTCCATCGCGAAGCGGGCCTGCGCGGCCATGTCGACGGTGTCGTCGAAGACCACGACGCCGCCGTGGCCGACCATGGCGCCCGCCGCCGCGAAGGCCTCGTAGTCCATCGGCAGGTCGAACATCGACGTGGGGAGGTAGGCGCCGAGCGGCCCGCCGACCTGCACCGTGCGCACCGGGCGTCCGGAGAAGGTGCCACCGCCGTAGTCCTCGACGAGTTCGCGCAGCGTGACGCCGAACGCGGTCTCGACGATGCCGCCGCGCGCGATGTTGCCGCCGAGCTGGAAGACCTGGGTGCCGCGTGAGCGGTCGACGCCGAGTTCCTGGTAGGCCTGCGCGCCGGACGCGAGTACGACGGGGACCGTGGCGAGGGTGAGGACGTTGTTCACCACGGTCGGTCTGCCGAACAGGCCCTCGATCGCGGGGATCGGCGGCTTGGCGCGTACCGTGCCGCGTTTGCCCTCCAGGCTCTCCAGCATGGAGGTCTCCTCGCCGCAGATGTACGCTCCGGCGCCGACACGGACGTGCAGGTCGAAGTCGAGCGTCGAACCGAGGATGCCTTTGCCGAGCCAGCCGTGTTCGCGGGCGACGCCGATCGCGGCGCGCAGGGTGGCCACCGCGTCCGGGTACTCCGAGCGGACGTAGAGGTAGCCCTCGCTCGCGCCGACGGCGTGCGCGGCGATCGTCATGCCCTCGATGAGCATGAAGGGGTCGCCCTCCATGACCATCCGGTCCGCGAAGGTGCCGCTGTCCCCCTCGTCGGCGTTGCAGCAGACGAACTTCAGCTCGTCCGCGCAGTCGAGCACCGTCTTCCATTTGATGCCGGCGGGGAATCCCGCGCCGCCCCGGCCGCGCAGTCCGGACGCGGTGACCTCGGCGACCACGTCGGCGGGCGGGCGTTTCAGCGCGGCATGCAGCCCCGCGAGTCCGCCGTGCGCCAGGTAGTCGTCCGCGGACAGCGGGTCGGTGACCCCGACGCGGGCGAAGGTGACCCGGTTCTGGCGGGCCAGCCACGGCAGTTCGTCCACGACGCCGAGCCGCAGTGGATGGTCGGCGCCGTCGAGCATGCCCGCGGCGAGGAGGTCGTCGACGTCGGACGGGGTCACGGGGCCGTATCCGACGCGGCCGTGCGGGGTCACCACCTCGACGAGGGGTTCCAGCCAGAGCATGCCGCGCGAGCCGTTGCGTACGACGTCGAGGGCGAAGTCACCACGGGCGGACGCCTGTTGCAGGGCGTCCGCGATCTCGTCCGCGCCGACGGACCGGGCCGCCGAGTCGCGGGGGACGTAGACCGTGGCCACGGGGTGCGCTGTGTCGTTCACGATGAGACCGTCCCGTCGAGGATCGAGCCCAGCCGGGCCGGGCCGACCCGTCCGTACAGCCGGCCGTTCACCTCGACCGCGGGGCCGAGGGCGCAGTTGCCGAGGCAGAAGACCTGCTCGACGGTCACGGCATCGTCCGCGGTGGTCTCCCCCAGTGTCAGTCCGGCTTCGCGGGCGTAGGTCACCAGACCGTCCGCGCCCAGGGCCTGGCAGGCCTCGGCCCGGCAGATGCGCACGGTGGTGCGTCCTGCCGGTTCGCGGCGGAAGTCGTGGTAGAAGGTCACCACTCCGTGGACGTCCGCCCGGGAGAGGTTGAACTCGTCGGCGAGCACCGGAATCGCCTCGTGCGGCACATGGCCCAACTCGGCCTGTACGGCGTGCAGTACGGGCAGCAGCGCACCGCGCTGATCCCGATGACCGGCCGCCACCCTCCGGACCACGCTCTCGACCGTCACGTCACTCGCGCTGGTCGTCATGATCGCTCCGCCTTCCGTCACGCGGGGTCCCCGGCGATGCTCGCGGGAGACCGAGACTACCCCATACAGGCTTCTGTATACAGAACTCAATCGAGCTCAATCCCCTTCACGGAGGCGGGAATTGACGGGGCGGGCGGCCGGGGAAGCGAGTGCCCTGCACTGCTCCTCGAGCACGGACGGACCCGGCTCCACCGACGCCACCGACCGCCGTACACGCCTGCCACCTGCTCGAAGACGGGCGGAGGACGGCTCGGGCGGCAGCCCCGGCCGGCCTGGATCACACCCGAAGCGGCCACCATCCTGCATACCAAAACCTGTATGCTGACGCAGCCGTCGGCGACCCTCTCGGCGGCCACCACTCGGCAGAGCCGTCGGCCCCGCGGGCCCGGTGGCAGAACGGGGCTCCCATGCGTGAGGCACTCACGGCCGCCGCGTCCCGGCGCGTCACCCGCCCGGCGCCACTGCGTCAGGCCGTGTACGACGCCCTGACCGAGCTGATCGTCAGCGGCTCCCTCAAGCCCGGACAGCACCTGGTCGAGGCGGAGCTCGCCGAGCACCTCGGAGTCAGCCGCCAGCCCGTGCGGGAAGCCCTGCAACGGCTCCAGACCGACGGCTGGGTCGACCTGCGCCCCGCCCAGGGCGCCTTCGTCCACTCCCCCACCGAGCAGGAGGCCGCCCAACTCCTCGGTGTCCGCGCGGTCCTCGAGACCTACTCGGCCCAGCTCGCCGCCCAGCACGCGAAGCCCGAGGACGTGGAACGGCTCTGGGAGTTGCACCAGGAAGGTGTCGACGCCCTCGCCGCGAGCGATGTCGAGCGTCTGGTCGCGGCCAACACCGCCCTGCACGCGTTCATCACCTCCGTGGCCGACAACGCCGTACTGGCCGAACTGATCGCGGGCGTCAGCCAGAAGGTGCGCTGGTACTACACGCCGATCGCCCGGCCCCGCGGCAAGGAGGCCTGGAACGAGCACGCCCAGTTGATCAGGGCCATCGCCAAGGGTGACGCGGACCGTGCCGGCGAGGTCATGCGCAAGCACACCGAGCGCACCACGGGCTTCTACGGCAAGCAGCTCGCCGCCGGGGCGAACCAGGACTGACCGGACGGGCGCTCGCGCGGGACTCATCACGCCGCCCGCCCGGTCACACCGTCCGCCGGGCCGGCTTCACGTCGACGCGAGAGAGTCGACGGGACGGCGGCCGACGCCGGAGCCAAGGTCCTGTTCACCGAACTCCTTGCCACCGGAACCCTTCTCTCCGGGACCCTTCTCGGAGGACCCCTTCCCACCGGAGCCCGCGACACCGGGGCCGAGGACGTCGGCACCCCCGGCGGCCCGCAGTTCCAGCAGCCACGGCCGAACGGTCCGCAGCAGGATGTCGAGCCCTCCGCCGTCCCGTCCGAGCATCGCGTCGGCGGGAAGCAGGACCGGATCGGCGCACACCGAGGAAGTCGCGCTGCCACTGGGCCCTCCCCCGCCGGGCCTGGCCGGGACGAACAGGTCCGGGGCCTGCGCCGGAACCACCCACAGCGTCAGGCCGTCCGGCCCGGTGAGCGGCCGGGAGGACCAGAGGTAGCTGTCGGCCTCGCCCGCCGCGACCACCTGCCGCTTGCGACCCCGGAGGGCGACGACGTCGGCGAAGCGCGTGGCGGCCGAGGACGGCATCCCGTACGGGACCTCCATCTCCTGGTGGCCGGGTCCCCCCTCGGACAGGGCGAGGCCGGCGAGGTGCCGTCCGGCGGCGACCTCGCCGCGCACCCAGGAACCACCGCAGGATTCGACAGCGGCGACCGCGGCGAAGTGGGACGCGAGCACGGCGGCGGTCGCCGGGCAGACGCGCGATGTCCGCGCCACCACATCGGCGGCCTCCGGCAGCCCGAGCCCCCCACCGCCGAACTCCGGGGAGACGGTGAGCCCGAGCAGTCCGGCACGGCCGAGCGCCGTCACGGCCGAGCGGGGGAACCTGCCTTCCCGCGCGGTCACTTCGGCTGCGGGCGCGACGACTTCGGCCAGGACGGCCGAGAGAGAACTGCGGTACGGCACGGGGTGACCCCCTCCTCGGGAACGACCTCCCACGGGAATTGCATACAGTATGTTGTCTTCTTCTGTGATGCGCCAGAGGAACGCCGAGCCGAATCCCGGAAGCGACGGCGCACCCACGGACTTCGCCGCGAGGGGCACACAGATCCATGGGGTTATTGCATACTGAAGTCCGTATCCCGAGGCCCAACTCCGGGGCGTCGGCGGTCCGAAGACGGGGAGGGTTCCATGCCCGACACGCCCACCGTGGCAGCCCACGGCCCGATCACCAGGCCCGCCCCCCTGCGCCAAGCCGTCTACGACGCGCTGACCGAGCTGATCATCAACGGCTCCCTCACGCCCGGACAGCACCTCGTCGAGGCGGACCTCGCCGTACGGCTCGGCGTCAGCCGCCAGCCCGTCCGGGAAGCCCTTCAGCGGCTCCACACCACCGGCTGGGTGGACCTGCGGCCGTCCCAGGGCGCCTTCGTCCACTCCCCCACACCGGAGGAGTGTGCCCAACTCCTCAGTGTGCGTGCGGTCCTGGAGACCCATTCCGCCCACGGCGCGGCCCTGCACGCCACCGCACACGACGTCGCCCGTCTGTGGGAGTTGCAGCGGACGGGCCTCACGGCCCTCGCGGCCGGCGGCGCCCGGGCCATCGTCGAGGCCAACGCCGCGCTCCACGGGCACATCACCCAGCTGTCCCGGAACACCGTCCTCGCCGAACTCATCCCCCAGGTCGACCGGCGGGTGCGGTGGTACTACATGCCCATCGCCAAACCCCGCGGCACGGACGCGTGGAGCGAGCACGCGCGGATCATCGAGGCCATCGCCGACCGCGACGCGGAGCGCGCCGAGGAGCTCATGCGGCGGCACACCAGCAACACGACCGACTTCTACTGCAAGCAGATCGCCGCGATGGCCACCCGGCAGCGCTGACGCCCGGGTGGGACGACGCCCTCCTGCCGCGGACGCCCGCCGACGCCGACCGACGGCAAGAGGGCGGGCGCCTCAGGCTCGCGGGGCAGCTCGGACTCGCGGGTCGATCTCCCGCAACAGCCCGGTCGTGACATCGAACACGAAGCCTCGGACATCGTCGGTGTGCGGCAGGAACGGTGAGGTGCGCACCCGCTGCATCGACTGCCGTACGTCCTGGTCGACGTCGCTGAAGGCCTCGACCGCCCAAGCGGGCCGCTGCCCGACCTCCATCTCCAGCTCGTGCCGGAAGTCCTCGGTGAGAGTCTGCAGGCCGCAGCCCGTGTGGTGGATGAGTATGACGCTGCGGGTGCCGAGCGCGCGTTGGCTGATCGTCAGGGAGCGGATGGTGTCGTCGGTGACGACACCGCCGGCGTTGCGGACGGTGTGACAGTCGCCCAGTTGGAGCCCGAGCGCGGCATGAAGGTCGATACGGGCGTCCATGCAGGCCACGACGGCGACGCGCTGGACCGGGCGGGCACCCATGCCTGGATCCACGAAGTCGGCGGCGTACGCCCGGTTGGCCGCCACGAGCCGGTCGATGACCGTCCCGCCGGGAACGCGGTTGACGGACTGGGCGAGACGGGGTGCTGGAGTCGACATGCTGGGCTACCTCACTCCGGTCGGTATCGAAAGACCACTCATCACGTCGCGAACACGGGCTCGCGGGCACGGGCTCGCCGACGCGCGGTCGCGGCCACGGGAGCCACCCCGGGGACACGACCGCACCGGCGAGCATCCCCACGCGACGACGCCCCGGGCGCGCGCCGCGGAGCCGGGACACCTGGGGGTCCGGGGGACCATCACGGACGAGGTCGTACCCGCGATATGTATGTGATATGCAATCCCGGGGTGAGGAGGCTGGTGTCCCCGACCACCCCGCTCCGTCTCCGTCGAGGCGTTGTCGCCGATCCGACCGGCGGCCCGGTTCAGGCCGCGGGTCCCGGACTCACTGTTCGGCGCACAGATTCCTGACGTACGCCCGCAGCGCGTCCGCGCTGTGGAAGAGGCGGTAGTCACCGGCTTCGAGGGCCGTCTGCTCCTCCTCGGTCGTGTCAGGGACCAGGACGACGGGCACGCCGCCTTCCGCCCGCAGCCCCTGAGGCCAGAAGGCGGCTGCCACGGTGATGGCGGCGCCGGTACGCGGGTCGCTGACCTCGCTGTCCAGCTCCGGTTCGGCCAGATCGGCTTCGCGCACGTCGGACAGCAGCGCGCGGAGACCGGGGACCTCGTCGGCGGGGTCGGCCTTCGCGGTGCCGGACGGGGCCGCGCACGAGGCCGCGGTCAGCGACTCCCGCACGTCCGCCAACGCCATGGGGGAGGGGCCGTCGTGCAGACTCTGGAGGAAGTCGTTCGCGGCGCCGGCCAACAGGGCGCGCCGCGCGGCGAGGAAGTCCGGGTAGTTGGACACCTTCCACAGGTCACGGTCCATCGGGATCCACTGGGTCGCCAGCGCCCCCGGCATACGTGACTCGATCTCCTCCAGATAGTCCGCGGGCTCCTTCGCCCCGATCCTCAGGTTCGTGTCCTGGGTGAGGAAACAGAAGTTCGCGACCGCGTTCACCTCTCCCCGGCTGTGATCGTGCTTGTAGAGAAGCGCCTTGGGGAAAATGTGGTGCACCTGGAGGGAGCTGAGACGTCCCAGCATCCCGTCCCGCAGCGGAACTCCGCTGACGAAGTCCTGGGCGCCGTACACCCGCGTCAGCATGTAGAGGAGCGGGTAGAAGCGGGAGCCCATGCTGGATCCGACGAAGTCGTCCGGGCCGACCCCGAGATGGCCGCCGCGGCTGCGCCGCAGCACGCTGATCAGCTGATCGACCCCGCCGTCGTCGAGCGCCTGCAGGTCCTGGTTGAGGACGGTCTCGGTGGCTCCCGTGTGGCGGCCCCAGAGGAAGCTGTGCACGTACCAGTAGAAGAGCCGGTCGCGCGTCATGGCGTCGGGGAACGATCCCCCGTGGCGGTGGAGCAGCCGGCTCATCACCGGGAGGGCGCCGCGGCCGCTGAGAACGGCGCCGTGGTCGAGCCCCAGCCGTCCGCCGAGCGAGTTGAGCAGATACGACACGGAGTCGATGGTCTCGGCGAGTCCCGACCGGAACGCCGGCACATCCACGTCGGCGAGCTTGGAGAACTGTGCCTCACCGGTGATGACGGCGTTGACGTTGCGCAGCAGCCAGTCGAGCTTGAAGCCGAAACCGGCGGCCGACCAGTCCTGGAGCGCCCGGTTCATGGTCGGCCGGGCAGCCGGCCAGGCCGCGCAGATGGCGGCGAGGGCGAGGTCGCCCTTGGAGAGTTTGGTACCGCCCGAGTTCACCCGGTTGAAGATCTCCACGACCACGTCGATGGTCTTGTCCTCGCCGGTCACCTCGTCGATGTGGACACTGCGATCCTTTATCTGGGTGATGCGGTTCAGCCGTTCGATGTAGGCGACCTGGAGGTCGGCGTCACCGTTCGCCAGCTGGGTCACGGCGAGGAGCTGGCCGGCCAGTCCGCTCCGGAAGAGCGCGGTGACGTCCACCCAGAGCGGGTTGTCCTTCATCTTCGCCGGGGCGTAGAACTCGAAGGCCTCCGTCTGGAGGTTGAAGTGCAGCCCGGTCAGCGCCGAGGCATTGCCCTCGAAGAAGCTCGGAGCTCTGCCGCGGGTGATTCCGTAGAGAGTGGTGACGCGCTGCTGACCGTCGAGCAGCAGGTGGATCGAGCCGTCCCGGCCCGAGTCACCGCCCCGTGTCTGCACACTGTCGGCCTTGGTGCTCCAGGTCAGGAAGCCACCGATGGGGTATCCGCGATAGAGGGACTGGAAGAAGCCGCGCACCTGGTCTCGCGTCCAGACATAGCCACGCTGGAACTCGGGAAGCGCGATGTCTCCGGCGTCGACCTTGTCCAGAACCTGCGAAATATGCACCGTCGTTGAACCTGTTCATCCGGTCCTGGCGACTTCCCCCACCAGAACGTGTCCGACCGAACACACGAAGTTACCAGCCGGCGGTCGCGAGTCGAGTCGGGTTCGGGCGCATGTACGAGGGTGGGGCCCCTGCTCGACGACTATGGATGAACTCCCGCCGCCCGCCGACCACTTCGCGAGGCGCATGGCTCGGCTCCGCGAGGTGCCGCGAGGTGCCGCCTCACACTCACCTTGCCGTCCGGGGCGAAGTGGTACTTCGTCTTCGTGCCACCCTCCATCAGCCCGGCGTCCACCGCTCTGTTCCAGGCGCGCAGGACGCGCTCCGTCTCGGTTCACGGGCCGATGCAGCCACGGGCCACGATCGCCCTGCACACGGGCGAGGTCCGCCGGCTGCCCGTACCCGGCCTCGAAGCGCCTGGCCCGGAGGACACGGCATGGCTCTCCGAGATCTCCGACAGGTGAGGCCACGGCCGGGCGGCCTGATGACGAGACCGGCGGCCTGACGGCGGGCCGGGCGGCCTGACGGCGGGCCGGGCGGCCTGATGGCGGGCCGGGCGCCAGTCACGCCGGACCCCTCGCCCCCTGTCGCCGTACGGCCTGCGCCGATCGGCGAGAGCGGATCGATCACGTGCCGTCCGGCCGCCGAGCGGAGTTCCGGTGACGCATGCGCAACACGTGAGACCCGCCACAATCCACCCACCAAAACGGACTAATGCGCAAAAATGCTTCTTTGGGGCTGATGGCCCACCTGGCAGTCAGCCCCAGGGATTCAACGACCAGCGGCATGGGAGAAGCGTTTGATCACCGCACGCAAGCGACGCACCGGGCTGATGGCTACGGCCGGAGCACTCGCACTCACGGCGCTGGGCGGTACCAGCTACGCCGCCACCGACGACACCGGGACTCACCCGGAAACGCAGGCACAGGCGAATCAGGCGGACACCCAGGACGTTTCCGACGCCCGAATAAAGATCACGCCCGGCCAAGCCCACGGCATCGGAATCAACGACCCCGTGAACGTCACCGTCAGCGACGGCAGACTCACCAAGGTGACCATGACCGCCGTCGCGACCGGCACCGAGGTTCCGGGCACTCTGTCCGCGGACGGCACGTCCTGGAAGCCGAACGGCCCACTGAAGCAGGCCACCCGATATCAGGTCGCCGCGGAGGCCGAGGACGCGAAGGGCCGCTCCGCCACCGAGAACGCCGCGATCTCCACGGTCTCCCCGGCCAACGACTTCCTCGGGCACCTCTCCCCCGAGAACGGCTCGACCGTCGGCGTGGGCATGCCGGTGACCTTCAACTTCGACAAGGCGATCGGCGACAAGGCCGCCGTGAAGTCGAAGATCCAGGTCAGCTCCAGCAGCGGCGAGCAGATCGTCGGTCACTGGCTCAACAACAGCCGTCTGGACTTCCGCCCCGAGCACTACTGGAAGCCCGGCTCCACCGTCACCGTCAAGATGAGGCTCGACGGCGTCCAGGAGACGGTCACGTTCAAGATCGGCCGGAGCCAGATCAGCACCGTCGACGCCAGAACGAAGCAGATGTCCGTCGTACGGGACGGCAAGACGATCAAGACCATCCCGGTCTCGTCCGGCAGCGCCGAGCACCCGACGTACAACGGCCAGATGGTCATCTCCGAGAAGTACCGGCAGATCCACATGAACGGTGCGACCGTCGGCCTCACGGAGAAGAACGGCAAGCCCTCGTACGACATCAAGGCCGTACCGCACGCCATGCGCCTGACCGCCTCGGGCACGTTCATCCACGGCAACTACTGGGGCGGCGACTCGGTCTTCGGCAAGGTCAACACCAGCCACGGCTGCGTGGGCCTGAAGGACGTCAGGAACGCCGGCGACGGCAAGCAGCCCGCCGCGTGGTTCTTCGACAACTCGATGACCGGTGACGTCGTGATCGTCAAGAACTCCGCGGACAAGACCACGGTGGCCCCGGACAACGGCCTCGGCGACTGGAACATGCCGTGGAGCGAGTGGGTCTCGGGCAGCGCATCGAACTGACGCCACGTCGCTCACGCACGCGAACCTGAATCCTCCCGTCAGGCGACGGCCGGCACATCACCGGCCGTCGCCTGCGGCGCCAAGGACGCTCGGACGGCCCTCACCCCGGGGAGTCCTCGAGCCAGGAAAACGCAACGAGGACCACGACCGTCAGGTCGAGGTCCTCGTTCGTGTATCGCCACAAAGAGTGTCCGAGGGGGGACTTGAACCCCCACGCCCGTTAAAGGGCACTAGCACCTCAAGCTAGCGCGTCTGCCATTCCGCCACCCGGACTAGGTGTCTGCCGCCTGGCCGAGGGTGTTCCCCGCGGCGACATGGACAACAATACCAAGGTTTCGGAGTGCCCTTCACCTGCATATCCGGGCCCTCGGAGCGGGTCCGCGGCGCGAGGTGGGGGTGCACCTACAGTCTCACCATGGGTGACTGGATGGATACCGGTGGTTTGCGGGAGGGGCGGCGGCCGAGGGCGTTGTCGCCGTTGCGGGAGCATCTGCGGGACACGTTCTGGTTCGCGCCCACCGCGGCCATGGTGCTGGTCTTCGTGGTGTGGGCGGTGGCGTCCGAGCTCGACACCGCGATCGTCGAGGCACTGCAGAACGCGCACGAGTACGACACCCTCGATGATCTGCTGCGTCTGGCCGACGACGCGAAGACCGTGGTGACCGTGGTCAGCTCGGCCATGATGACCTTCATCGGTGTGGTCTTCAGCATCTCGCTCGTCGCCGTGCAGATGGCGAGCGGGCAGTTCAGTCCGCGGGTGGTGCGGATCTTCGTGCGCAGCCGGATCACCAAGGCCACCTTCGCCGTCTTCCTCGCGACGTTCCTGCTGTCACTCCTCGTGCTGACCTCGTACGAGGGGCAGGCCGAGGCCCGGCTGGTGACCTCGGTCCCCCTGGTCCAGTCGGTTCTGACGCTCCTGATGCTGGGGCTGAGCCTCCTGCTCTTCGTGATGTACGTGAACCAGACCCTGCGGCTCATGCGCATCAGCCATGTCATCGACCGGATCACCCGGGAGGCGTTCAAGGTCGTCGCGCGGATGCCCGTGGCCCGTTCGTCCGGTGAGGAGGAGTCGCTCGGTCCCGAGACCGCCCGGGTCGCCCATCACGGGCGGGCCGGCGTCCTGCGGGACGTGAACATCGCCCGGCTGGTGAAGGCGGCCCGGCAGCAGGGGGTCGTCCTGCGGCTGATCCCGCGGATCGGGGACTTCGTCGTGCCGGGCACGCCCCTGCTCGCCGTGCACGGAGGTCCCGCTCCCTCGGGGCGGTCCCTGAGCTACACCGTGTCCGTCGGTGTCGAGCGCACCTTCCACCAGGACTTCGGGTTCGGGCTGCGCCAGCTGTCCGACATCGGGCTGCGGGCGCTGTCGGCCGCCGTGAACGACCCGACCACGGCCGTGCAGGCGATCGACCGCATCGTGCAGTTCCTCTCCGCCGTCGCCGGGCGGCCCCTCGACGCGGCGCTCCATCGCGACCGGCGCGGGAACGTGCGGCTGGTGCAGCCCGTGCCCGGGTGGACCGAACTGGTCGATCTCGGATTCGCCGAGATCCGGGGGTGCGCGGTGGGCAGTCCGCAGGTCACCCGGCGCATCCTCGCCGGGCTCGACGACCTGGCCGTGACCGCTCCCGCGGACCGCCGCGAGCCGCTGCTCCGGCACCGCGCCCTGCTCGTCGAGGCCGTGGAGCTCACGGTGTCCGAGGCGTCGGACCGCGCCTTCGCCCTGCGCCCGGACCGGCAGGGCATCGGGTAGCCGGCCCGGTACGCCGGCCGCCCCACCCGCGTAGTGCGCAGCGCACCGGGCCACCCCCGTAAGGCGGCGCCCTGTCACGGACCCGGTCGGGCGGCGCCCTTCCAGGACGCCGCCCGCGCTCACCTCACGAAACTCGCAACGCTCACGGCGCTCACGGCGCTCACGGCGCTCACGGCATCAGGTGATAGTCCGGGAAGTTCCCCGGCAACCGCTCCCCCTCCGGCCCCCGGGTCACCGCGCGCACCAGGAGTTCGCCGCCGACGAACGCTCCGCGCCACGACGCGCCGAAGCCGCCGAAGAGTTCGTCGCGGTCGCCCCGGGAGCGGGGCTTTCCGTGGCCGACCTTGAACGCGCGGATCTGCGGGGCGAGTCGGCTGTACGTCGCCTCGTCGTCCGTGGACAGCGTGGCGACCAGCGCGCCGTTCGACGCGTTCATCGCGGCGAGCAGCTCGGCCTCGGTGTCGACCAGGACGATCGTGTCGACCGGGCCGAAGGGTTCCGCGTGGTGCAGCGGGGAGGACGGGGGCGGGTTGAGGAGCGTGACGGGCTGGACGTACGCGGCCGTGTCCTGGCCGGGCAGGAAGCGGGCGTCGGACAGGCTGCCGCGGTGCAGCGGGACGGCGCCCCGGTCGATGGCCTCGGCGACCTGGTCGTGGAGTTCCTTGGCCTTGGCCGCGTTGATGACCGGGCCGAAGTCGAGGGCCGGGTACGGGTCGTCCGGGTGCTCGACGGCGAGCGGGTGGCCGGTCCGCAGGGTGCGGACGGCGGGGAGGTACGCGGTGAGGAACTCGTCGAACAGGGCGCGCTGGACGACGAAGCGCGGGTAGGCCGTGCAGCGCTGCTTGCCGTAGTCGAAGAGCTTCGGGACGACGGCCGTCAGCGCGTCCCAGTCTGTGTGGTTCCAGATGCCCCAGGTGTTGAGCCCCTCCTGTTCGAGGACATGCCGCTTGCCGAGGTCGGCGACGGCGGTGGCCACCGCGGCTCCGGTGTCCCGGCCGCCGACGAAGGAGACGCAGCCGATCTCGGGCGCGCGCACGAGCGCCTCCGACAGCTCGCCGCCACTGCCGCTGACGAGGGTGACGGGGATGCCTTCGCGTACGGCGAGCGCGCAGGCCAGGGTGAGACAGGCGACGCCACCGTCGGTCGGGGTCTTGGCGATGACCGCGTTGCCCGCCAGCGCCTGCACCAGCATCGCGTGGACGAGCACGCTCATCGGGTAGTTCCAGCTGGCGATGTTGGAGACGGGTCCGTCCAGCGGGGCCCGGCCCTCCACCATGGGCTCGATGCCGTCGACGTACCAGCGCACGCCGTCGATCGCGCGGTCCACGTCGGCCTGCGCGAGCCGCCAGGGCTTGCCGATCTCCCAGACCAGCAGGAGGGCGAGCAGTTCGCGGTGTTCGGTGAGCGCGTCGAGGGTCGCCGCCACGCGGGCCCGGCGTTCCGCGAGGGGCACATGGCGCCAGGCCCGGTGCTGGTCCAGCGAGGCGCGGACGGCCTGCCGGGCGGTGGCGCCGTCGAGCCGTGGCGGTCCCGCGATGGGGCTGCCGTCGACGGGGCTGGTGGCGGGCAGTGCCCGGCCGTCCGCCTGCCAGCCGGAGTTCCAGAGGTTGAGTACCCGGTCGTCGCGGAACGCCTCGGGGGCGACGGCGAGGCACCGCCGCCAGGCGTCGGTCCAGGACGTTCCCGCCTTGAGGACAAGGGGGGTGGGGTCGCGGGGGGCGGGGTGGTGAGGGGTGGGGTCCAGCGGGTTGGCGTCGAGGGTGGTCATGGGTGTCTCCGCTCTCGGTGCACAGTCGGGGGCGGGGGGCCCGGCTTCTGCCGAGCGGCAGGTCGTACGGGCCCGCGCGAACAGTCGTCGCGTACGTAGGGGGAACGTAGTGAGGTCGTACGGTTTCCGGCAGTCACCTCACATTAACTATGAGTGACGTCACTCCGGGTATCCGGCTCGGCCAGCCGGGCCAGGACCAGTCGGGCGGTCTCGGTCGGGGTGCCGCCCACGCTCACCCCGGCCGCCTCCAGGGCCGCCTTCTTGGCCCGGGCGGTGCCCGAGGAGCCGGAGACGATGGCGCCGGCGTGGCCCATGGTCCGGCCCTCGGGGGCGGTGAAACCGGCGATGTAGCCGACGACGGGCTTGGTGATGTGGTCGCGGACGTAGGCGGCCGCCCGCTCCTCGGCGTCGCCGCCGATCTCCCCGATGAGAACGATCAGCTCGGTGTCGGGGTCGTCCTGGAAGGCCGCCAGGCAGTCGATGTGGGTGGTGCCGACGACGGGGTCTCCGCCGATGCCCACGCAGGTCGAGAAGCCGATGTCCCGTAGTTCGTGCATCAGTTGGTAGGTGAGGGTGCCGGACTTGGAAACCAGGCCGATGCGTCCCTGCCGGGTGATGTCGGCGGGGATGATGCCGGCGTTGGACTGTCCGGGGGAGATGAGGCCGGGGCAGTTGGGGCCGATGACGCGGGTGCCCCGGGCCGCGGCATGGGCGCGGAAGGCGACGGTGTCGTGGACGGGGATGCCCTCGGTGATGACGACGGCGAGACCGATCCCGGCGTCGGCGGCCTCCATCACGGCCGCCCGGGCGAAGGCGGGCGGGACGAAGACGACGCTCACGTCGGCGCCGGTCGCCTCGATCCCGTCTCGCACCGAACCGAAGACAGGGACGGCCCTGGGGGCGCTTCCCAGGCCCTCGGGGCTCTGGGGGACGTCGAAGTCGACGGTCCGGCCGGCCTTGCGCGGGTTGACCCCGCCGACGATGTTCGTGCCGGCCGTGAGCATGCGCCGGGTGTGCCTCATGCCCTCGCCGCCGGTCATGCCCTGGACGAGGACCTTGGACTCCTTGGTGAGAAATATGGCCATGTCCTGCTCCTTCAGCCGGCGTCGGCGAGTCGGGCGGCGAGGCGGGCGGCGTCGTCCATCGTGGTGGCCTGCCGCACCAGGGGGTGAGCGCGGTCGTCGAGGACGGCCCGGCCCCGTACGGCGTTGTTGCCGTCGAGCCGGACCACCAGCGGCTTGGTCGGCCGTACGGCGTCCAGGGCCCGCACGATGCCGTCGGCGACCGCGTCGCAGGCGGTGATGCCGCCGAAGACATTGACGAGGACGGACTTGACGTCCGGGTCGGAGAGGACGACGGACAGGCCGTCGGACATGACCCGCGCGGAGGCCCCGCCGCCGATGTCGAGGAAGTTGGCGGGGCGGGCGCCGCAGCCGGCGACCACGTCGAGGGTCGACATGACGAGGCCCGCGCCGTTGCCGATGACGCCGACCTCGCCGTCCAGCTTCACGTAGTTGAGGCCCTTGGCCGCGGCCGCCGCCTCCAGCGGGTCGTCGTGCCGTTCGTCCTGCTCGCCCCAACGCGTCTGACGGAAACGGGCGTTGTCGTCGAGCGTCACCTTGCCGTCGAGGGCCAGGAGGTGTCCCTGGACGGTACGGACGAGCGGGTTCACCTCGACGAGGAGGGCGTCCTCGCGGGTGAGGACCTGCCAGAGCCGCATCAGGATGTCGGCGGTCCGCGGCGGCAGCCCGGCAGCCCGTACGATCTCGTTCGCCTTCGCCGAGGTGACGCCCTCGACCGGGTCCACGGGGACGCGCGCCACCGACTCCGGCCTGGTCGCGGCCACTTCTTCGATCTCCGTGCCGCCCTCGGCCGAGGCGATCGCGAGGAATTGTCCGGCGGCGCGGTCGAGGACGTACGAGACGTAGAACTCGCTCTCGATGTCCGCGGGTTGGGCCAGCATCACCGTGCGGACCGGGTGCCCGTTGATGTCCGTGCCGAGGATCTGACGTGCCGTCCGCTCGGCAGCGGCGGGGTCCTCGGCGAGCCTGACACCGCCCGCCTTGCCGCGTCCGCCGGTCCTGACCTGCGCCTTGACGACGACGCGACCGCCGAGCCTGCGGGCGATCCCGCGCGCCTCGCGGGGTGAGTCCGTGACTTCCGCGCGCGGGACCGGGATGCCGAACTCCTCGAAGAGCTGCCGCGCCTGATGCTCGTACAGGTCCATGATTCGGCTCCTGTCCTGAAAGTGGTGCACGACCCCTGGACATCACCCATCGGATGCGGGATAACAATCTTCATACAGTATTCGTCGACTGTATGCAATGTGCCGAACCTGGCCCACCGCCGGCGGCATCGGGGCGGCTCAAGGCAACGGACAAGTGAGGTGACCTGTGACGACCAAGGCTCTCGAAGGCATCCGCGTCCTGGACATGACGCACGTTCAGTCCGGTCCCTCGGCGACCCAGTTGATGGCATGGCTCGGCGCCGACGTGGTCAAACTCGAGGCACCGTCCGGTGACATCACCCGCGCGCAGCTGCGGGACATCCCGGACGCCGACTCCCTCTACTTCACCATGCTCAACAGCAACAAGCGCAGCATCACCCTCAACACCAAGACGGAGCGCGGCAAGCAGCTCCTGACCGAGCTGATCCGCCGCTCGGACGTCATGGTGGAGAACTTCGGCCCCGGCGCGATCGACCGCATGGGTTTCACCTGGGACCGCATCCGCGAGATCAACCCGCGGATCGTCTACGCCTCCATCAAGGGCTTCGGGGACGGTCCGTACACCAACTTCAAGGCGTACGAGGTGGTCGCGCAGGCCATGGGCGGCTCCATGGCCACCACCGGTTTCGAGGACGGGCCGCCGATGGCCACCGGCGCGCAGATCGGCGACTCCGGCACCGGCATCCACGCCGTCGCCGCCATCCTGGCCGCCCTCCTCCAGCGCACCCGCACCGGACGCGGCCAGCGCGTCAACGTCGCCATGCAGCACGCCGTCCTCAACCTCTGCCGGGTCAAACTGCGCGACCAGCAGCGCCTCGCGCACGGGCCGCTCGCCGAGTACCCCAACGAGGACTTCGGCGACGAGGTGCCCCGCTCCGGCAACGCCTCCGGCGGCGGCCAGCCCGGCTGGGCCGTCAAGTGCGCGCCCGGCGGCCCCAACGACTACGTCTACGTCATCGTCCAGCCCACCGGCTGGAAACCGCTCACCGGGCTGATCGGGCGCCCCGAGCTCGCCGACGACCCCGAGTGGGCCACCCCGCAGGCCCGGCTGCCCAAGCTCGCCAAGATGTTCCAGCTCATCGAGGAATGGACCAGCACCTTGCCCAAATGGCGGGTGCTGGAGAAACTCAACGCCCAGAACATCCCGTGCGGACCGATCCTGTCCACCAAGGAGATCATCGAGGACGCCTCGCTCGCCGCCAACGACATGGTCGTCGAGGTCCAGCACCCCGAACGCGGCTCCTATGTCACCGTCGGCAGTCCGCTCAAACTCTCCGACTCCCCCGTCGACATCACCGCCTCTCCGCTGCTGGGTGAGCACAACGAGGAGATCTACATCGGCGAACTCGGCCTCGGCGACGAGGAATTGCGGCTGCTCAGGTCGGGCGGGGTGATCTGAGGTGACGGACCAGGACCGGGTGGCGAGGGTGCGGGCGCTCCTCGACGGCGTACGGGGCGAGGGTCGGACCGCGCTGACGGCGCCCGAGGGCAAGCTGCTCGCCGACGCCTACGGGATCGCCGTGCCCGGCGAGGAGATCGCGCACGACCAGGACGAGGCGGTGGCCCACGCGGAGCGCTTCGGCGGCCCCGTGGTGATGAAGATCGTCTCCCCCGACATCCTGCACAAGACCGATGCCGGCGGTGTGCTGGTCGGTGTCGAGGGGGCGGCGGACGTACGGGCCGCCTTCCGAACGATCGTCGAGAACGCGCGGGCGTACGACGTCCGCGCCCGGATCGACGGCGTGCAGATCCAGGAGCTGCTCCCCCGCGGGCAGGAGGTCATCGTCGGCGCGGTCACCGACCCCACCTTCGGCAAGGTCGTCGCCTTCGGACTGGGCGGTGTGCTCGTCGAGGTCCTCAAGGACGTCACCTTCCGGCTCGCGCCGGTGACCGCCGACGAGGCGCTGTCGATGCTGGACTCGATCCGCGCGGCGGAGATCCTGCGCGGGGTACGGGGCGCGCCGCCGGTGGACCGGCCGGCGATCGCCGAGCAGATCCGGCGGGTCTCCGAACTCGTCACGGACTTCCCCGAGATCGCCGAGGTGGACCTCAACCCGGTGATCGCCACCCAGCGGGGCGCGGTCGCGGCCGACATCCGGGTGATCCTCGGCCCGAGCGCGCAAGCCGAACGGCGCCGGTACACCCGGGCGGAGATCCTCACGTCGATGGACCGGCTGATGCGGCCCTCGTCGATCGCCGTGATCGGCGCCTCCGACGTTCCGGGCAAGATCGGCCACGCGGTGCTGCGCAACCTCATCGACGGGGGCTTCGCGGGCGAGATCCATCCGGTGAACCCACGGGCCGACGACATCCAGGGCCGCAAGGCCTACGCGAGTGTCGCGGACATCCCCGGAGAGGTGGACGTCGCGGTCTTCGCCGTCCCCGCCCCCGCGGTGGCCCGGGTCCTGAAGGAGGTCGGGCGCAAGAACATCCCCAACGCGGTCCTGATCCCCTCAGGGTTCGCGGAGACCGGCGAACACGGACTCCAGGACGAGATCGTGGCCATCGGCGAGCGGTACGGCGTCCGGCTGCTGGGCCCGAACATCTACGGCTACTACTCGACCTGGCAGGACGTGTGCGCCACGTTCTGCACACCGTACGACGTGAAGGGCGGTGTCGCGCTCACCTCGCAGTCCGGTGGCATCGGCATGGCCGTCCTGGGGTTCGCGCGCACCACGAAGACGGGTGTCTCGGCGATCGTCGGGCTCGGGAACAAGGCGGACCTGGACGAGGACGACCTGCTCACCTGGTTCGGCGAGGACCCGCACACGACGTGCGTCGCGATGCACCTGGAGGACCTCAAGGACGGCCGCGCCTTCGTGGAGGCGGCCCGCGCCACGGTCCCGAGGAAGCCGGTCGTCGTACTGAAGGCCGGGCGTACGGCCGCCGGCGCGCGGGCCGCGGGCTCGCACACCGGCGCGCTGGCGGGCGACGACGCCGTCTACGACGACATCCTGCGGCAGGCCGGTGCCGTCAGGGCTCCCGGGCTGAACGACATGCTGGAGTACGCGCGCGCCCTGCCGGTGCTTCCCACTCCCCGGGGCGACAACGTCGTGATCATCACGGGCGCGGGCGGCAGCGGCGTGCTGCTGTCCGACGCGGTGACCGACAACGGGCTGTCCCTGATGGAGATCCCGCCGGACCTCGACGCGTCCTTCCGGAAGTTCATCCCGCCCTTCGGGGCCGCGGGCAACCCGGTGGACATCACGGGTGGCGAGCCGCCGTCGACGTACGAGGCGACGATCCGGCTCGGCCTTCAGGACCCGCGCGTCCACGCGCTCGTCCTCGGCTACTGGCACACCGTCGTGACCCCTCCCATGGTCTTCGCCGAACTCACCGCGCGCGTGGTGGCCGAGTTCCGCGAACGCGGCATCGAGAAGCCCGTGGTGGCGTCGCTCGCGGGCGACGTCGAGGTCGAGGAGGCCTGCCGGTACCTGTACGAGCGGGGGGTCGTGGCCTACCCGTACACGACCGAGATGCCGGTGGCGGTACTCGGCGCGAAGTACCGCTGGGCGCGCGCGGCGGAAAGGCTGCGGGCCGAAGCCCTGTCCGGCAGGACGGTGGCGGGAGACGGGCGGGATGTTGGGGGGCCGTCCATGACATGAGTGTGTGCGGGGGCGGCCGACGGTGCGCGTCGGCCGCCCCCGGGACCCGCGGGCGCACGAAAGGCATTTGGCAGGGGGCGCTGACCAGATCTTTCGACGCAAGGGGTGCTAGAGCGACATGACAACCACCGACTACTCGACTCCCGTCCCCTATCAAGAGGTGACGGATCACAACGGCCGCGTGTATCGCATCGGCGAGTCCGATGTCGACATCATGGGCCGCAAACGCGCATGGATGGTCTTCCTGCCCTGGGCGGGCATGATGGGCATCAGTTCCGCCGAGTACGCGTTCACGTCGGCGGAGGACACGCTCCACGAGGCTCATCTGTGGAGCAGCGGACACATCTTCTGGCTGATGGGCGTCTGGGTGTTCTTCCAGGCGGCCGTGGCCTTCCCGGCCGGGCAACTGCGCGAGAGCGGCAGGCTCCCGGCCCGTACGGCGATGCTGCTGGGCGCGCTGGGCACCCTGCTCGGCTATGTGTCCCTGGCGTTCGCGCCGAACGTGGCGGTCGCCTATCTCGGCTTCGGCATGTGCAGCGGCATCGGCGCCGGTCTCGTGTACGCGACCAGCGTGAACATGGTCGGCAAGTGGTATCCGGAGCGCAAGGGCGGCAAGACGGGCTTCGTCAACGGCGGCTTCGCCTACGGGTCCGTGCCCTTCGTGTTCCTGTTCACCTCGTACATGGATCTGAGCAACTACCGGGGCGTCCTGGTGGGTGTCGGTCTGCTCTGCTGTGCGGTGGTCGCGGTGTCCGGCTGGTTCTTCAAGGACCCGCCGAAGGGCTGGTGGCCGGCGAACGTGGATCCGCTGAAGGTGTCGGACGACCCGAAGGTCCGGCGGGCGCTGGAGAAGAACCCTCCGGCGGTGAAGCAGTACACCCCCAAGGAGGCCTCGCGTACCCCCGTTCTGTGGATGATGTGGTTCTGTCTGCTGTGCACGGCCGGGATCAACATCTTCGGCATCGCCTTCCAGGTCCCGTTCGGCAAGGACATGGGCTTCGCGGGCGGGATCGTGGCCACGGCGATGTCCCTGAAGGCCATCGTCAACGGCACCGGGCGCGGTGTCATCGGCTGGATCTCCGACCGGTTCGGACGGCGCCACACCCTGATCATCGTGTGTCTGGTGCTGGGCACGGCGCAGTTCGGCGTCCTGGTCTCCGGCCAGATGGGGAGCATGCCGTTCTTCCTGTTCTGCTCCATGGTCTCGGGCTTCGGCGGCGGCGCGATCTTCCCGCTGTTCGCGGCCATGACGGCCGACTACTTCGGTGAGAACAACAACGCCTCCAACTACGGGATGGTCTACAGCTCGAAGCTGATCTCGGGCCTCGTGGGCTCCGGCATGGGCGCGGTCGTCGTCGGCGCGTGGGACTACCAGGGCGCGTTCGTGCTCGCCGGGTCCATCGGTCTGGCGTCCGCCGTGCTGGCCCTGTTCCTCAAGGCACCGGACAGGCCGCAGGCCCGGACCATCGTTCCCAATCCGCACCCGCTCGGCGAGGAGATGGCGTGACCTCGGGCTGACACCGCGAGCGTGTGGCGAACGAACGGCCCGGCACACGAGGGTGCCCTCCCCGCTAGTCGGCGGGGAGGGCACCCTCGTGGGCCGGGCCGTGCCGTGCTGTGCCTGCTGCTGTCGGGCGGTGGGGCGGCTAGGGGCTGTCGTTGCCGCCGAACGCCGCGTCGAACGATGCCGACGCCGGCTCGAAGTCGTACGCCTTGAGGCGGGTCAGGGCCTCGGGCGCTCCCTGGAGCCGGTCCATGCCCGCGTCCTCCCACTCGACCGAGACGGGCCCCGTGTAGTCGATGGAGCGCAGCATGCGGAAGACGTCCTCCCAGGGGACGTCGCCGTGGCCCGCGGAGACGAAGTCCCAGCCGCGCCGCGGGTCGCCCCAGGGCAGGTGGGAGCCGAGCCGGCCGTTGCGGCCGTCGAGGCGCTTGCGGGCCTCCTTGCAGTCGACGTGGTAGATCCGGTCGCGGAAGTCGTAGAGGAAACCGACCGGGTCGAGGTCCTGCCAGACGAAGTGCGACGGATCGAAGTTGAGGCCGAAGGCGGGCCTGTGGTCGATCGCCTCCAGGGCCTTGTGTGTCGTCCAGTAGTCGTAGGCGATCTCGCTCGGGTGGACCTCGTGCGCGAACCGGACGCCCTCGGCGTCGAAGACGTCCAGGATCGGGTTCCAGCGGGCGGCGAAGTCCTCGTAGCCGCGCTCGATCATGGATTCGGGGGCGGGCGGGAACATCGCGACGAGGTGCCAGATCGCCGAGCCGGTGAACCCGATGACGGTGTCGACGCCGAAGGCCGCCGCCGCGCGAGCGGTGTCGGCGATCCCGGCGGCGGCCCGCTTGCGCACGCCCTCGGCCTCGCCGTGGCCCCAGATACGGGCGGGCAGGATGGCCCGGTGGCGTTCGTCGATGATGGCGTCGCAGACGGCCTGGCCGACCAGATGGTTGGAGATGGCCCAGCACTTGAGGCCGTACTTGTCGAGAAGCGCGCGCCGGGACTCGACGTACGACGGATCGTCGAGCGCTTTGTCGACCTCGAAGTGGTCGCCCCAGCAGGCGAGTTCGAGTCCGTCATAGCCGAAGTCACGGGCCAGGCGGCAGACCTCTTCGAGGGGCAGATCAGCCCACTGGCCGGTGAAGAGAGTGAAGTTGCGCGGCATTCCGGGCCTCCTCAGACCGCTACAGGTGTGTAAAGGGAGTTCTTCTCGGCACTCTCCTCGACCGCCGCGAGGACGCGCTGCACCTGCAGGCCGTCGGCGAAGGACGGCGTGGGCGGGCGCCCGGCCGCGATCGCCCGGACGAGGTCGCGGGCCTGGTGCACGAAGGTGTGCTCGTAGCCGAGGCCGTGCCCCGGCGGCCACCAGGCGTCGAGGTAGGGGTGGTCGGGCTCGGTGACGAGGATGCGGCGGAAGCCCGCGTGGCTCGCGGGTTCGGTGTGGTCGTGGTAGGCGAGTTCGTTGAGGCGCTCCAGGTCGAAGGCCAACGAGCCGCGCTCTCCGTTGAGTTCGATGCGCAGGGAGTTCTTGCGTCCGGTGGCGAAGCGGGAGGCCTCGAAGGAGGCGAGCGCTCCGGAGGCGAACCGGGCGGTGAAGAGGGCTGCGTCGTCGACGGTGACGGCGCCCGAGCGCGAGCCCGGTACGGGATCGGAACCCGATCCCGAGCCGGACCCCGAGCCGGACCCCGGACCCGAGCCAGGACCGGAGCCCTCGCCGGAGCCGGAAGACGGAACGGAACCCGTGCCGGCCGCCGACGCGCCCGTCTGCGGCACAGCCGACAGCCCACTGGACGCCCGCAGGGGCAGGGGACGTCGGCGTACGAAGGTCTCGGTGAGGGCGGACACCCCGCCGAGCGGCTCCCCCGCCAGATACTGCGCGAGGTCGACGATGTGGGCCCCGAGGTCGCCGAGGGCGCCGGAACCGGCCGTCTCCTTGCGGAGTCTCCAGGTGAGCGGGAACTCCGGGTCCACCAGCCAGTCCTGAAGGTACGTCACCCGGACGTGCCGCAGGGCTCCGAGGCGGCCCTCGGCGACCATGGAGCGGGCGAGCGCCGTGGCGGGGAGCCGGCGGTAGTTGAAGCCCACCATGGACATCTGGCCGCGCCCGAGGGCCGAAGCGGCCGCCGCCGCCATGGCCTCGGCCTCGTCGACCGTGTTCGCCAGTGGCTTCTCGCACAGCACGTGCTTGCCCGCGGCCAGCGCGGCGACGGCGATCTCGGCGTGGCTGTCACCGGGTGTGCAGATGTCGACGAGGTCGACGTCGTCCCGGGCGATCAGCGCACGCCAGTCGGTCTCGGTGGCCCCCCAGCCGTGCCGGTCCGCCATCGCCCGCACGGCCTGTCCGTCCCGGCCGCAGACGGCGGCGAGGACCGGGCGGCGCGGCAGGTCGAAGACGCGGCCCACGGTGCGCCAGCCCTGTGAGTGGGCGGCGCCCATGAACGCGTAGCCGACCATGCCCACGCCCAATGGCGGCTTGGCGGCCTCGTCGCCCTGGTGCGGCTGTCCCATGCGGGTGTCCTCCTCGTCGTCGTGGCGCGGTGGGGGTGGGGCCCTGTCTCCCGGACAGGGCCCCCGTGTCGGCAGGGCGCATCACTTGAAGCCGGTGGCCATGTACTGCTTGACGTTGTCCTTGTCGACGACGGCCGAGAAGAGCGTGAGCGACGCGGGGATCTCGAACTCGGCGAGCCCTCCGATGCCCTTGCCCTGCCCGAGGGTGCGGGCGAGGTCGATGGCGGACGCGGCCATGGTCGGCGGGTACAGGACGGTGGCCTTCAGGACGCTGTCGCCGGCCTCGATGGCCTGGAAGGCGGAGAGCGCCCCGGCCCCGCCGACCATCAGGAAGTCGTCGCGGCCGGCCTGCTCGATCGCCCGCAGCGCCCCCACGCCCTGGTCGTCGTCGTGATTCCACAGGGCGTCGAACTTGGGCTGTGCCTGGAGGAGTTGGGACATCTTGGCCTGGCCCGACTCGACGGTGAACTCGGCCGCCTGGCGGGCGACCTTCTTGATGTTCGGGTAGTTCTTCAGAGCCGCGTCGAAGCCCTCGGTGCGCTGCTTGGTGAGTTCCAGGTTGTCGAGCCCGGCGAGTTCGATGACCCGGGCGCCCGCCTTGCCCTTGAGCTTCTCTCCGATGTAGTGACCCGCGCTGAGGCCCATGCCGTAGTTGTCGCCGCCGATCCAGCAGCGGTACGCCTGGGGCGAGTTGAAGATCCGGTCGAGGTTGATGACGGGGATGCCCGCGCGCATGGCCTTGAGGCCGACCTGAGTGAGGGCCTTGCCGTCGGCCGGCAGCACGACCAGGACGTCGACCTTCTTGTTGATCAGCGTCTCGATCTGGCCGATCTGGGCGGCCGTGTCGTTGGAGCCTTCGGTGATCTCCAGGGACACGTCCGAGTACTTCTTGGCCCTGCTCCTGGCGTTGTCGTTGATGGCGTTGAGCCAGCCGTGGTCGGCCTGCGGTCCGGCGAAGCCGATGGTGACGTGCTTGCCGGGCTTGTCGTCGGCGGCCGGCTGGTCGTTCGCGGCCGGCTTGTCGTCCTTGGTGTCGTTGCTGGTACAGCCGACGAGGAGGGCGCCGGCCGAGACGGCGGCGGTCCCGAAGAGCAGTCCTCTGCGACTGGTCAGGCTCATGGGTTCTGGCATGGCGGTGGACCCTTCCCGTGTCAGGTCGTGCTTGCTGTGCGCCGCTGGACCAGGACCGCGGCCACGATGATCGCGCCCTTGGCGATCTGCTGGACGTCGCTCTGGAGGTTGTTCAGCGCGAAGATGTCGGTGATCGTCGTGAAGATCAGAACGCCGAGGACCGAGCCGGTGATGGTGCCGCGGCCCCCGCTGAGCAGGGTGCCGCCGATGATCGCGGCCGCGATGGCGTCGAGTTCGTAGAGGTTTCCGTTGGTGTTCGTGCCGGAGCCGGACAGGATGATCAGCAGGAAGGCGGCGATGCCGCAGCAGAGTCCGGAGAGCAGATAGAGATACAGCCGCTGACGTCGTACGTCGATGCCGGCGAGCCGTGCCGCCTCCGCGTTGCCGCCGACGGCGACCGTGCGCCGGCCGAAGGTGGTGCGGTTGAGGATCAGCCAGCCGAGGACGGTGACGACGGCGAAGACCAGGACCAGCGGCGGGACACCAAGGACGTAGGAGTCGCGTTCGCCGAGCTTGAGGATGCCGTCGACCGAGACGATCTGCGTCCTGCCGTCGGTGATCTGGAGGGCGAGGCCGCGGGCCGAGGCGAGCATGGCGAGCGTCGCGATGAAGGGGACCATCCCGCCGTACGCGACGAGCAGTCCGTTGACCAGGCCGCAGCCCAGGCCGACCAGCACCGCGGTGAAGAGGATGCCCGTGAAGCCGTACTCCTGGGTGGCGACCGTGGTGGCCCAGACCGAGGAGAGCGCGACGATCGCGCCGACCGACAGATCGATTCCGCCGGAGGTGATGACGAAGGTCATCCCGACGGTGACGACGCCGATCACCGAGGCCTGGGTGAGGACGAGTTGGAGGTTGCGCGTGTCGAGGAACTCGTCGGGCCTGGTGATACCGCCGATGACGATCAGGGCGGCGAGGACGCCGAGGAGCGAGAGGGTGCGGACGTCGGCGCGGGCCACGACCGTGCGCCACGCGGGGAGTTCACCCGTCGACGGCACCTTGTCGGTGCCGTCCCGGGGCGGGGACACATGCTGCGTCATGACGCCGGGCTCCCTTCACTGGCCACAGGACTTCCTTCCATCACGAGGTCGAGTACGCGGTGTTCGTCGAGCTCGCGGGCGGGTGCCGTGTGCACGACGCGCCCCTCGCGGAGCACCAGGACGCGGTCGGCGAGCCCGAGCACCTCGGGCACTTCGCTGGAGACCAGCAGCACGGCGAGCCCCTCGTCGGCCAGCCGGCGGATCACCGCGTACAGCTCGGCGCGGGCTCCGACGTCGACGCCGCGGGTGGGCTCGTCGAGGAGCAGAACGCGGCAGCCGCGCAGCAGCCAGCGGGCCAGCACTGCCTTCTGCTGGTTCCCGCCGGACAGCGTCCTGACCGGCACCGCGGGGTTGTCGGGGCGCAGGGAGAGCTCGCGGGTGGCCGCCCGGGCCGCGCCGCGTTCGGCCCGCCGGTCGATCCAGCCCCCGTGCGCGTAGCGGGACATGGAGGACACGGAGACATTGCGGGTGACCGACTCCAGCATCAGCAGGGCCTGCGCCTTGCGCTCCTCGGGGGCCAGTCCGACTCCGGCGCGCACGGCGGCTCGTACGCTGCCGGTGCGCAACGGCTTCCCGTTCACGCTGACCCGGCCGGTGGTCGGCCTGCGTGCCCCGTAGATCGTCTCCAGGATCTCGGAGCGGCCGGAGCCGACGAGTCCGGCCAGGCCGACGATTTCACCCGGGCGCAGTTCGAGGTCGAGCGGCGCGAACTCCCCTTGCCGGGAGAGGCCTTGGACCGTGAGGACGGGGTCACCCGGTGGCCGCGCGCCGGTCCGGTCCGGGAAGACGTACTCGACGTTGCGTCCCGTCATCAGGGCCACGATCTCGCGGGTCGGTGTCGACCTGGCGGGCAGTCCCCCCGCCACCGCGCGCCCGTCCTTGAGCACGGTGACCCGGTCGCCGATGCGGCGGATCTCCTCCAGGCGGTGCGAGATGTAGACCACCGCGACACCGTCCGCGGTCAGGTCCCCGACGATACGGAAGAGGTTGTCGACCTCGTCGGGGTCGAGGGCGGCCGACGGTTCGTCCATGACGATGAGGCGCACGTCGTGGGAGAGCGCCCGCGCCATGGAGACGATCTGCTGCTGGGCGGCGGACAGATCACCGACGAGCCGCGCCGGATCGATCTCCGGATGCCCGAGCCGCTTGAGAAGGGCGGCGGTCGCCGCCTTGGCGGCCTTGCCCCGTACGACGAATCCGGCGGCGGTGGGTTCATGTCCGAGGTGGACGTTCTCGGCGACCGACAGCCCCTCCACCAGGTCGAGTTCCTGGTAGATGGTGGCGATGCCCAGGCGCATGGCGGCGATCGGGGACTTGAGGGTGACGGGCTCGCCGCGCCAGTCGATGGTGCCGTCGTCGGGCTGGTGGGCGCCGGCCAGGACTTTGATGAGGGTGGACTTCCCGGCGCCGTTCTGGCCCAGCAGGCAGTGCACTTCACCGGCCTGGACGTCGAGGTCGACGCCGTCGAGGGCCCGGACTCCGGGGAACGACTTGGTGATGCCGGACATGGTGAGCAGGGGTGGTTCTGGTGCCATGACGGTTCCCTCGGGCAGGCGTGCAGGCCGGTTGCCGGGCGGTGCGCGTACGGGGCGGGCGGTTTCGGGCACGGCGGAGCGGGACGCGGCGCCGGTGGTCCGATTCCTGGAGGTGACTTACGCGGGCGAGAACAGGTGGTCGCTGATCAGCCGGGCCCCGCCGATGACTCCGGCGGTCGGGCCCAGCTCCCCGAGGACGATGGGCAGATTGCCGGTCGCGAGCGGAAGCGACTGGCGGTAGACCTGGGTGCGGATCGCGGCCAGCAGGGTGTGGCCGAGACCTGTCACCCCACCGCCGATCACCACCAGGCCGGGATTGAAGAAGCTGACGAGTGCGGCGATGACCTGGCCGGTGCGGTTGCCGCCCTCCCGGATCAGATCGAGCGCGGTGGCGTCGCCCGCCGCGGCGGCCGCGGCGACGTCGACGGCGCTCAGCCCGCCATTCGTCTCCAGCCGCGAGGCGAGCTCGGCCGACAGTCCCTGCCGGGCGGCCTCCACGGCGTCGCGCGCGAGCGCGGCGCCGCTGAAGTGGGCCTCCAGGCAGCCCCGGTTGCCGCAGGCGCACGGCCGTCCGTCGGGCACCGCCTGGATGTGCCCGATGTCGCCGGCGCTGCCCGTCGCACCGCGATGGACCTCACCGCCGACGACGATGCCGCAGCCGATGCCGGTGCCGATCTTGACGCAGAGGAAGTCGCCCACGGAGCGTGCGACGCCCGCGTGCTGCTCCCCCATGGCCATCAGGTTCACGTCGTTGTCGACCATGACCGGACAGCCGAGTTCCTGGCTGAGCGCCTCGCGGACCGGGAAGCCGTCCCAGCCGGGCATGATCGGCGGGGCGACCGGGACACCCTCGGGGAAACGGACGGGACCCGGGACGCCGATCCCTGCGCCGTCGAACCCCTCCGCGAACCCCGACGCCTTCAACTTCGCCGCCATGGCGAGCACTTGCTCGGAGACCGCGACCGGGCCCTCGCGTACGTCCATGGGCTGGTTGATGTGCCCGAGGATCTCCAGCTCCGCGTTGGTGACGGCCACGTCGATCGAGGTCGCGCCGATGTCGACGCCGAGGAAGCGCAGCGCCGGTGCGAGCCGGACGTTGTGCGAGCGGCGTCCGCCCCGTGAGGCGGCGAGTCCGTCGGCCACCACGAGCCCGGTCTCCAGCAGCCGGTCCACCTCGACGGCCAGTTTCGACCGCGAGAGGTCGACCTGATCGCCGAGCTGGGCACGGGAGTTGGGACCACCGTCACGCAACAGCCGCAGCAGCCTGGCCTGGTGAGCGTTCGCGGGTCGTGCCGTCATACGTCTCACAAGCCCCTCCCCGCCTCGATCGGCCGGCGTCCGTCAGGTTCCGGCCAACCTCACCGGCCCTGCTTTCGAGGGGAACGTAGCAGCGGCTGCCGGGAGTTGGAAGAAGTTGCGCAGGAATTCCCGCTGACTTTCCCCACTCCCAGGACAAAGGGAGGCCGACGGCCGGAGAGCCGGACTCTCAGCGGGACGGCCGCATACGATCTCCGCATCGATCTGTCGCGGGGGGACACATGAGCATGGCGGGGAACGAGGCGGGCCACACGTCGGTGGACGAACCGGCGCAGCCGGTGGCGCGGGGGGTGCCCGGTCCGTCCCCGGCAGGGGACGCGGGTGCGGCGGCGCGTGCGATGCCGGCCGAGGCTGTGCACCCGCCAGGTGGCGAACCCGTGGACCCGCGAGCGGAAGAGGCGGGGAACCAGGCCACAGGAGGGGCGGGGACCCCGGCCGCGGAAGAGGCGGGGCGCCCGGCCACGGAAGAGACGGGGCGCCCGGCCACGGAAGAGGCGAGCCGCCGGGTCAGCACCCTGGAGCTCTTCTTCGACCTGGTCTTCGTCTTCACCCTCACCCAGCTCACCGTGCTGCTCGCCTCCGATCTGTCGTTCTCGACGGCGGCGCGCGTCGCGCTGATCTTCGTGGTGCTGTTCTGGATGTACGGCGCGTACGCGTACCTCACCAACCAGGTGCCGCCCGACCGGCCTTCACGGCGGATCCTGCTGTTGCTGGGTATGGGCGCCTTCCTGGTGTGCGCGCTGGCCATCCCGCGCGCCTTCGACGACGGCGGCGTCGTCTTCGGCCTGGGCTTCCTGGCCGTCGTGCTCGTGCACAGCGCGCTCTACACCCGCGAGCACGGCCGCGACGTCGTCTGGTACGCGGTGCCGAACTCGCTGGCCGCGCTGGCGGTCACGGCGGCCGGGCTGTTCGACGGCCCGCGCGCCGACGGGCTGTGGCTGCTGGCGCTGCTCTTGCAGTTCGTCACACCGTTCTTCGCCGAGCACGGTCCGCGGCGCCGGGGCGGGCGCGAAGCCGCCGCGCTGCGTTCGCAGTTGGGCGCGCTCGACCCGGCCCACTTCGTCGAACGGCACGGGCTGCTGCTGATCGTCGCGTTCGGCGAGTCCGTCATCGCGATCGGCATCGGGATCGGGGACCGGCCGCTCACCGCGGACCTGTTCGTGGGCGCCTTCCTCGCGCTCGCGCTGGCCGGTGCCCTGTGGTGGACCTACTTCGTGCGCGACGAGCACGGGGCGGAGGCCGCGTTCACGGCGACGCCGCCGGACCGGCGCTGGCGCCTGGCGATGAACGCCTACTACTACGCCTTTCTGCCCATGCTGCTCGGCATCGCCTATTGCGCGGCGGGGGTGAAGAAGACGCTCGGGCATCTCACCGAGCAGCTGCACACCGGTCCGGCCCTGGCGCTCGCGGGCGGGGTCGCGCTGTTCCTCGCCGGGGACGTGGCGTTCCGTTCGGTGCTGCGGCTGTGGCCGGTGACGTTCCGCGCGGTCGCGGTACCCGTCGCGGCGGCCACCGCGCTGCTCGGCGTCCGTCTGTCGGCGGTCGCCGAACTTCTCGCTCTGGTCGCGGTGCTGGTGGTGATGCTCGGCGCGGAGGCCCGCTGGTCGCCGTGCCGCCCGGCCTCGCGACCGGGCGGGGGCCCGAGCTAGGGCTCGGGCTCGGGCTCGGGCTCGGGGAGGGTTTCCGTCGGCTGACTACTTCTCGCGGTCGTGGTACATCTTCCGCGTGTGCTCCGTGTGGGCCCGCATGACCGCGGTGGCGCGCTGTTCGTCGCGTTCCGCTATCGCGGCGATCAGTTCGCGGTGTTCGATCCAGGACTGCCGGCCGCGCTGCCGGGCCACCGGCGTGTAGTACCAGCGGACCCGGCGGTCGACCTGGGCGGCTAGTTCGGCGAGGACCGTGTTGCCGGCGAGTTCCATCACCTTGGCGTGCAGCCGCGCGTTCATCGCGACTGCGCCGTCCACGTCGTCGGCGGCTACCGCCCGCTCGCCCTCCGTGCACAGGTCCTCGAGCGCGGTGATGGCGGCGGTGCCCGCGTTGGCGGCGGCGAGCCGGGCGGCCTCGGCCTCCAGGAGCGTACGGACCGTGAGGAGCTGGTCGGCCTCCTCCTCGGTCGGCTCGTGCACGAACGCGCCCTGGGCGGGCCGCAGATCGACCCATCCCTCGGTGCTCAGCCGCTGGAGGGCCTCGCGCACGGGCTGCCGGGACACCCCGAGATGACCGGCGAGTTCGCTCTCGACGAGATGCTGGCCCGGCTGGAGGGCGCGGGTGGTGATGAGTTCCAGCAGCGCCTCGTAGACACGGTCACGCAGCGGACCGGGCCGCTCGAGCTTGGGTACCGCTCCCTGAGGCAGGCCTGTCGACAACATCACGGTCCCTCCTGGGCAGCGCCGTCGCCGCGATAGGAAAGTCGATTATCAATTGTCTTTCGCCTACAGTCTACGGCGCACAAACGCCGAGGGGCACGGGAGTTGGGCTTGTCACACCCGGGTGCGCGAGGGCCGGACGAGCAGCTCAGGCCGCCTCACGGGCAGCGGACGACCTGCCCGGCGTAGGACAGGTTGCCGCCGAAGCCGAACAGCAGGACCGGGTCGCCGGTGGAGATCTCGCCGCGCTCGACGAGCTTGGAGAAGGCCAGCGGGATGCTCGCGGCGGAGGTGTTCCCGGATTCGACGACATCCCGCGCGACGACGGCGTTGACCGCGCCGATCTTCAGGGCGAGGGGTTCGATGATGCGCAGGTTGGCCTGGTGCAGGACGACTCCGGCGAGGTCCTCGGGCGCGAGGCCGGCCCGCTCGCAGGCCTTGCGGGCGATCGGCGGGAGCTGCGTGGTGGCCCAGCGGTAGACGCTCTGCCCCTCCTGCGCGAACCGCGAGGGAGTGCCCTCGATGCGCACCGCGTTGCCCATCTCGGGCACCGAGCCCCACAGGACCGGCCCGATGCCGGGCTCCTCGCCCGCCGGACAGGCCTCGACGACGGCGGCCCCCGCGCCGTCCCCGACGAGGACGCAGGTCGTGCGGTCGGTCCAGTCCGCCACGTCGCTCATCTTGTCGGCGCCGATGACCAGCGCCCGGGTCGCGGCGCCGGCGCGCACGGCGTGGTCGGCGGTGGCGAGGGCGTGGGTGAAGCCGGCGCAGACGACGTTGACGTCCATGGCGGCCGGCGAGGGGATGCCGAGGCGGGCGGAGACCCGGGCGGCCATGTTCGGGGAGCGGTCGACGGCCGTGGAGGTGGCGACGAGGACGAGGTCGATGTCGCTCGGCGTCAGGCCGGCCGCGGCGAGCGCCTTGGCTGCGGCGTGCGCGGCGAGCTCGTCGACCGGTTCGTCGGGCCCGGCGATGTGGCGCGTCCGGATGCCCACCCGGCTCGTGATCCACTCGTCGCTGGTGTCGACCAGGCCTGCCAGGTCCTCATTGGTGAGTACCTTGGCGGGCTGGTAATGGCCGACGGCGGCGATCCGTGAGCCGTTCATGAGTGGTCCCCCTCGTGCTTCGGTAGCGGGATCCACCAGTCTGATCAATGACTCGCGGGTACGACGGCAGGTGATGCCACAGGAAAGGGACGCCAGGCTTGTCGGCTTCTGTCAGACTCTCGGACGCCCGAACACCTACCCCGAGAACAGTTGCGTCGCCTTCTGGACCAGTTCGTAGAGGCCGTAGCACAGGGGTGCGCCCACCCACAGCCAGGCGAAGGCGATCAGCGGTCGCCTGTCAGGCGGACTCGGGCTGCTGTCGTGCGACATCGGCGGCCTCCCTCGGTGCGGGGATGTGGTGGCGGGCGTGGACGGGCCGTACGAACTCGTTCGCGACGAAGCCGACGGCGAGCAGCCCGATCATGATCAGGAACGACAGTCCGTACAGGGAGGAGCCGTGTTTGCCGGCCGCCTCCTGGTGGTCCGCGATCCAGTTGACGATCAACGGGCCGAGGACACCGGCGGTGGACCAGGCGGTGAGCAGCCGGCCGTGGATGGCACCCACCTGATAGGTGCCGAAGAGGTCCTTCAGATACGCCGGGATCGTGGCGAAGCCTCCGCCGTAGAAGGAGAGGATCACCAGCGCGGCGAGGATGAACAGCGGCTTGGAGGAGTCCCCGAACCAGGCGATGACCGCGTACATCAGCGCGCCGGCCCCGAGGTAGACGCGGTAGATGTTCTTGCGTCCGATCAGGTCGGAGGTCGAGGACCAGCCGATCCGGCCCGCCATGTTGGCCGCGGAGAGCAGAGCGACGAAACCGGCGGCGGCGGAGACGGAGACCGGTGTGGAGGAGTCCGCGAAGAAGTCCGTGATCATCGGGGCGGCCTTCTCCAGGATGCCGATGCCCGCGGTCACGTTCATGCAGAGCACGAGCCACAGACACCAGAACTGCGGAGTGCGTACGGCGCTGCGCGCGGAGACCTGGACCCCGTCGAGCGCGCTCGGCCCGGACGCGGACGGCTTCTCGCCTCGGGGCACGCGCACCAGCAGCACCCCGAGCGTCATGAACACGGCATACGTCAGCCCGTGCACGAGGAAGGCGAGCGCGATCCCGGAGGAGTCGGAACCGAACGACTTCAGCATCTGGGCGGACCAGGGCGAGGCGATCAGCGCGCCGCCGCCGAAGCCCATGATCGCGATGCCGGTGGCCATGCCGGGCCGGTCCGGGAACCACTTGATCAGAGTGGAGACGGGTGAGATGTAGCCGATGCCGAGGCCTGTCCCGCCGACGAAGCCGTAGCCGAACACGATCAGCCAGTACTGCTCGGTGGCGGCGCCCAGCGCGGCGATGACGAAGCCGGAGGAGAAGCAGACGAGGGCGACGGTCATCGCCCAGCGCGGGCCGTTGCGCTCGACGAGCGTGCCGCCGAACGCGGCCGACAGACCGAGCATCACGATGCCGAGCTGGAAGGGCAGCGCGCTCTGGGTTCCGCTGAGACCGAGCGCGGATTCGAGCGGCGGCTTGAAGACGCTCCAGGCGTAGGCCTGGCCGATGGAGAGGTGGACCGACAGGGCGGCCGGCGGGACGAGCCAGCGGCTCCAACCGGGCGGTGCGACAGGAGGGCTCATGATCCGGAACGATAGGAAGCGGTTGCCCGGCTGTGAACCCACGCGACACGAACGGGGCGACCGTATGCGACGAGCGGTCCCCCTGGCGCGACGAACGGTCACCGGGTCCGGGTTCCTCGCGCCGCGCGCGGAGTGCCCCACGGCCCCTGGCGTCGTCGGACCCCTTGCCCGCGCTCATTCCATCCTGTAGACAATATTTCGTCGACAGAGTTCGGAAGTTCCTCGGTACCCTCGACCGAACGGAGCGCCACACAGTGAGAGTCGCAGTTCTCGGCGCCGGTGCGATCGGCGCCTACGTCGGCGCCGCGCTGCACCGCGCCGGCGCCGACGTGCATCTCGTCGCCCGTGGACCGCATCTCGCGGCCATGAGGCAGCACGGCGTCCACGTCATCAGCCCGCGCGGGGACTTCACCGCGCGGGCCCACGCCACCGACGACCCGGCCGACATCGGTCCGGTCGACTACGTCTTCCTGGGCCTGAAGGCCAACTCGTACGCGGCGTGCGGGCCGCTCATCGAGCCGCTGCTGCACGACACCACGGCGGTGATCGCCGCCCAGAACGGCATTCCCTGGTGGTACTTCCACCGGCACGGCGGCCCCTACGACGGCCACCGGGTGGAGAGCGTGGACCCGGGCGGCGCGGTCAGCGCGGTGCTGGCGCCGGAGCGGGCCATCGGGTGCGTCGTGTACGCCGCCACCGAGCTGGAGGGACCGGGAGTCGTACGCCACCTCGAAGGCACCCGGTTCTCCATCGGCGAGCCCGACCGGTCCGTCTCGGCGCGCTGCCGGGCGTTCGGCGACGCCATGCGGGACGGCGGACTGAAGTGCCCGGTCGAGCCGGACCTGCGCAATGACATCTGGCTCAAGCTGCTCGGCAACATCTCCTTCAACCCGATCAGCGCACTGGCCCGGGCCACCATGCGGCAGATGTGCCTGCACGGCGGGACGCGCAGGGTCATCGAGATCATGATGACCGAGACACTGAGCGTCGCCGAGGCCCTCGGCTGCGAGGTGGGCGTGTCCATCGAGCGGCGCCTCGCGGGTGCCGAGCGGGTCGGCGACCACCGCACCTCCACGCTCCAGGACCTGGAGCGCGGCAAGCCCCTGGAACTCGACGTGCTGCTCGCGGCCGTCGTGGAACTGGCGGAGATCACCGGGGTGCCGGTGCCGACGCTGCGGACCGTGCACGCCATCTCGGATCTGCTCGCGCTGCGGACGGCCGCATGAACGCGGAGCGGGCCGCCCGCCGAGGCGGCACGCGGCCCGCTCCGTACGTGCAGGACAATGAGAACGTGAAGGCCACCTCCCCGCACGACGATGCGGTGACCGCACGGCAACCGCCGCATGAAGGGCCGCTCCGGCCAGCCGCACGTACAGAAGCGGGACTGATCACGACATGGGACGAGTCACGGAACGACGCAAGGTGATCCGCATCCGGGACGGGGCCGTGAGCACCCGCCCGGACACGCTCGTCGCCGAGGAACCGCTGGAGATCCGCCTCAACGGCAAACCTCTGGCGATCACCATGCGCACCCCGGGCGACGACTTCGCGCTGGCCGCGGGCTTCCTGGTGAGCGAAGGGGTGCTGGGCCGGGCCGACGAGCTGCAGAACATCGTGTACTGCGCGGGGGCCACGGTGGACGGCTCCAATTCCTACAACGTCGTCGACGTGCGGACGGCGCCCGGCGTCGTCATCCCCGACATCACGCTCGAACGCAACGTGTACACGACGTCCTCGTGCGGCCTGTGCGGCAAGGCGAGCCTCGACGCGGTCCGAACGACGGCCCGCTGGCCCGTCGACGACACGGAGGGCGGCACCACTCCCCCGGTGCGACTGGAGCCCGAGCTGCTGTCCAGCCTCCCCGACCGGCTGCGCGCGGCCCAGCGGGTCTTCGACCGGACCGGGGGCCTGCACGCGGCGGCGCTGTTCACCGAAGGGGGCGAGCTGGTCGACGTGCGCGAGGACGTGGGCCGGCACAACGCGGTCGACAAACTGGTCGGCCGCGCCCTGCAGAACGGCACGCTCCCGCTCGCCCGGACGGTCCTGCTGGTCTCCGGCCGGGCCTCCTTCGAGCTGGCGCAGAAGGCGGTGATGGCGGGCATCCCGGTGCTCGCGGCGGTCTCCGCCCCGTCGTCCCTGGCGGTCGACCTGGCCGTGGAGACCGGCCTGACCCTGGTCGGCTTCCTGCGCGGGGCCAACATGAACGTGTACGCGGGCGAGCACCGCGTCGCCCTGCGGGCCGCGGCCGCCCAGGGCTGACACCGGTTCCCCGCGACACGGCGGTGGGGCCCCGAACGGCGGGGAGCGCCCCCTGCGCCGGAGGGGCCCCGCCTCGGCCCAGGACCCCTGCGGCCTCGGCGAACGCGGGCACCTCACCGGCGCTCACACTCAACCCGTCTCGAAGCTCACCTCGCCGGCCCTCACGACCGTGCCGAGGCGCGGGAAGTCCAGGCGGACGGAGGCCTCGTGCTCGGGGGCGGTGAACGCGGCCATCGCGTCCTCCACGAAGACGAGGTCGTAGCCGAGGTCACCGGCGGCGCGGGCGGTCGACTCGACCCCCAGGTTGGTGGCGATTCCGCCGAACACCAGGGTGGAGACGCCGTGTTCGCGCAGCCGTTCGTCGAGACCGGTGCCCTGGAACCCGCCGATGGTCCGCTTCACGATCTCCAGATCACCCTCCGCGACGAGCCCGGCGACGAGCCCGCTGCCGGGCGGCTGCTCCGGTACTCCGGACCGCTCGACCCGGATGAGCACCACGAGAGCGCCCGCCTTCCGGAAGGAGGTCGCCAACTCCTCCGCGGTGGCGAGGACTTCGGTGCCCTTGTGGGGCGCCAGGGGCAGCGCCACGATGCGCTCCATCAGATCCACGAGCACCAGGGCGGTGCGCGCCGGGTCGAGGGCGAGGCGGGGTTCGGCTTCGGGTGCGGTCATGACGGAACGTTAGCCCGCATCAGCCGTCCGTACTGGAAATCCGGATCAACAAGCCCGTGAACTCCCCTGTCCGAGGGCAAGGCCGCCGCCGATCCGCCGCCCGTGGCGACCGGTCCATTCGGGTGAGTGGCCGCCGCCGGGCCGAGCCAGTCCGCGGCCGTCGGCGTGTTCGGCATGTCGCGCGGCCTTCCCCGGGCGGACACCGGAACGCGGAAATCTGGCGTGAACACGACCGGTTCACGCTTCTTGTGGGGTGCCTGAGAGCCCAAGTAGCGTCTGCGGCGCGAACGTTGGACGTGGGATGTCCAGAGAATCCGGAATGCCCAGCCGTACGAAGGGCAGGTCGCACCATGCCGTCACGTCTCCGCACCCGTCCGAGATCCGCCTTCGCGGCCCGACAAGGCCCCGGCTCCCGGACCGTTCCGAGACCCGCCTTCGCCACCCGCCGGGGGCCCGCACCCCGCGCCTTCGTGAGACGGCGCTTATCCGCCCGGCCGGGCCGCGGCCTCCGCGCCCGGCTCGCAGCCGCCCTGACCGCCGCTCTCGGCATCGCCGCGCTGCTCGCGCTCCCCGGCACGGCTCGCGCCGAACCGGCGCCCACCACCGGCGAGTTCGAGCAGCAGGTCCTCTTCAAGGCCGCTCAGGATCCGGGCTACGCCTGCTTCCGCATCCCGTCCGTCGTACGGACGACCGAGGGAACGCTGCTGGCCTTCGCCGAGGGACGCGTCCTCAACTGCGGCGACGCGGCCGACATCGACATCGTGGTGAAGCGCTCCGCCGACGGCGGGCGCACCTGGAGCCCTCTCCAGGTCGTGAACGAGGGCGGCGGGGACACCCACGGGAACCCCACGCCGATCGTGGACCGTGAGACCGGCCGGATCGTGCTGGCCCAGACGTACAACACGGGCCGTACGGACAGCGCGGGCTGCTCGGTCCCCTGCGACCGCACCCCGCATCTCCAGTACAGCGACGACGACGGTCTCACCTGGTCGCGGCCGCGCGACCTGAGCGAGGAGATCCTGCCCGCGAACTGGAACTCCTGGTACGCCACCGGCCCGGTGCACGGCATCCAGCTCACCCGCGGCCGGCACGCGGGACGGCTCGTCTTCGCCGTCAACACCGAGACCTGGAACGGCGCTCGGGTCACCGCCAACCACGCCGCGCTCATCACCAGCGACGACGGCGGCGACCACTGGGACATCGGCGCGACCGACTCCTGGCCGATCGCGGACGACGGCACCTTCCGGCAGAAGCCGTCCGAGATGACACTCACCGAGCGCACCGACGGATCGGTCCTGGTCAGCGGTCGCGAGCAGGACGGCACCGACCTCGGGCACCGCACCCAGGCGGTCAGCCGGGACGGCGGCGACAGCTTCGTCTCCGCCTTCCGTGACGTCCCGGACCTCTACGCGCCCCAGGTGCAGGGCTCCACCCTGCGCGTCGGCGACCGGATCCTGCTGTCCTGCCCGGGCGACCCCGACCGCCGCAGGACCATGATGATCCGCTCCTCCTACGACGGCGGACGCACGTGGGACAGCGTGGACCGCGGCACGGTCGTCACCACCGACTGGTCCGGCTACTCCGACCTGGTGCGGGTCGACGGCGACACGGTGGGCCTGCTGTACGAGGGCGGCGCGGTCGACGCGCGCGACGAGATCCGCTTCGCCCGGTTCACCGAGGACTGGCTCCGGCCGCGCCGGGGCCCGGACCCGACGACGGCCGACCTCGCTCCGCTCACCCGGCGGGCGGCGGTCCTCGGCGGCCCGGCGCGGACGGCGGGCGTCCTTCGGGGCGCGCTGGAGTTCGACGGCGCCGACGACGCCGTACGACTGCCGTATCAGGACCGGCTCGCGCTCGGGACGAAGGACTTCACGGCGTCCCTGTGGTTCCGCTACACGGCCACCAGCGGTGAACAGCCGCTGCTGTGGATGGGCGGGATCGGTACGACACAGCCGCAGGTGTGGCTGCGCGGGGAGCCCGCGTCCAACCGGATCACCGGTCTCATCACCACCAGGAACGGTGCCGCGGCCCCGACCACCGCGTCCGTGCGCACCACGGGCGCGTACAACGACGGCCAGTGGCACCATCTGGCGCTGCGCCGTGGCGGGGGACGGCTCACGCTGTTCGTCGACGGGACGACCGTCGGCGCGGCGGACGTCCCCGGATCGGTGAGCCGGAACTCGCCGTTCGGGGTGCACATCGGCCAGCGGATGGACAGCCGGGCGTACTTCACCGGTGCGATCGACGATGTGCGGGTCTACGACCGGGCGTTGAGCGACGACGAACAGTCGGCGACGCCCTCGGAGCAGGTGACCCGGGACACCGTCCTGTGGCTCCCCATGGACCATGTGAGCGGGGACCACTAACGTCCCGTCCGTGCCCGACGACGCACGAACGCGACGGCGGACCGGGACCGGGCTCGGCCTTCTGCTGGCCCTGGTCTCGGCGGCCGTGCTGCTCACCGCCCTTCCGGACCGTGACCGGGAGGGCGGTGGCGTGTGCTCCGCCCGCACCCTCACCTCCTGGAGCGCGGAGGCGGATCTCACGCGCGAGTTCGCCCGGTACGGCGACGACGCCGGCCGCGCCGACGACTGGACCGGCGGCGACGGAACCCATTCGCTGCGACTCCCCGACGGCCGGGTGCTGTGGCTGTTCTCGGACACCTATCTCGGCCGGGTGTACGCACCGCCGAACCCGGTGGGCGAGTCGTACGCCTGGCGCGACGCGAACGCGCCCCTGGTGCGCAACTCGGCGCTCGTGATGTCCCGCGACGGCCGGCTGCGGACCACGCTGCCCGCGCCCGTCTTCCCCGATCCGGCACCGCGGCAGTGGCGCTGGCCGGTCGCGGCCCGCGTCGAACCCCGCTCCCCGGGCTCGGACCGGCGGGTCGTCCGGGTTCTGCTGTGGACCCGGACGGCGGGGCAGGCTCCGTGGATCTACGGCGTGCCCACCGCCACCGAGGTCGCCACGCTCTCGCTGCCCGGACTGCGCCTCGAAGGCATCACCACGGTCCTGGACCAGCGTCCGGTGGCGGACCCCTCCCGGCGCGTGCTGTTCGGTACCGCGGCCGTCGACACCGGCGCCTGGACGTACGTCTTCGGGGGCGACGACGGGCGGGCCGCCGCGCGTCCCGCCGGGCGGGCGTACGTGGCGCGGGTGCCGCGTGGCGGGCTCGGCGAGCCGGGGGCCTGGGAGTACTGGGACGGTTCGGCGTGGACGGTGCGCGGGCGTCCGGCGCCGGTGCTCGGGGACGGCCGGCGCACGGGTGTGGGCAGCGCGTTCACGGTGGTGCGGGACGGCGGCACCTACGTCCTGTTCACGATGGCGGCCGGCGCCGCGGGTCTGACCACGATCACCTCGTACTGGGCGTGCGCTCCGGCCGGGCCCTGGCACGGGCCCACCCGGAGCTTCAGCCCGTCCCTGCCCGACGGTGACGTGGCCGCGTACAACCCGCAGGCGCACCCGGAACTGAGCGACGGCGACCGGATCGTCCTCAGCTACGACGTCAACTGGCTCGACGCCACGGGCACCGCGGCGCAGGCGCACCTCAGCCGGAACGTGTCCCTGTACCGACCGCGATTCGTGACGTTGCGACTGGGGAGACCCGGCTCCTAGCGGACCCGGCGGTCCCGCCCGCTCCGGCCGGACCGCGGGTACCGGAGCTGCCGCCGGTGCCCGTCGTCCCTCCTGTCCCGGACGGCTGGTCCGGGCCGGCCGGGCCGGTCGCCTCGGGGTCGCGGGCGCGGCGTTTGGCGATCACCGCGCACACCATGAGCTGCATCTGGTGGAAGAGCATCAGCGGGAGCACGGCGAGCGAGGCGTGCGCGCCGAACAGGACACCGGCCATGGGGAGTCCGGAGGCGAGCGACTTCTTGGACCCGGCGAACTGGATGGCGATCCGGTCCTCGCGGCCGAACCGCAGGGCCTTCGCGCCGTACCAGGTCAGGAGGAGCATCACGCCGAGCAGCAGTGCCTCGACGACGAGGAGTCCAGCCAGCTGCACGGCACTGACCCGGTGCCAGATGCCCTGCACCATGCCCTCGCTGAACGCGGTGTACACGACGAGCAGGATCGAGCCGCGGTCGACGTGACCGAGGACCTTCTTGTGGCGGGTGATGAAGGCGCCGATCCAGGGGCGCAGCAGTTGCCCGGCCACGAACGGCACCAGGAGTTGCAGCACGATCCTGACGAGCGCGTCGGGCGAGAACCCGCCGCCACTGTTGCCGAGGAGGGCGGCCGCGAGCAGCGGGGTGAGGACGATGCCGGCCAGCGACGAGAAGGAGCCCGCGCAGATCGCGGCGGGCACGTTGCCCCGGGCGATCGAGGTGAAGGCGATCGACGACTGGATGGTCGACGGGACGAGCGTGAGGAAGAGGAGGCCGGTGTAGAGGTCGTGCGTCAGCAGCGCCGGCTCCAGGCCGCGGGCGGCGAGGCCGAGCAGCGGGAACACCACGAAGGTGCACACCAGCACCGTGCCGTGCAGCCGCCAGTGTTTGAGGCCCTCCACCGCTTCACGGGTGGAGAGGCGCGCGCCGTACAGGAAGAAGAGGAAGGCGATCGCCGCCGTGGTGGCGCCGGAGGCGACGTCCGCTGCCGTACCGCTCGCCGGGAAGAGGGCGGCGAGCCCCACGGTCCCGAGCAACAGCAGGATGTACGGGTCGATCGGCATCCAACTCGGCCACTGCAGGCGTTTCACGGTGCTCCACTGCTCGGTTCGGTGCGTCTGTTCGTCCTGGGCGGGTCGTGCCCTCTCCATCGTCCTCTCCCGGGTCGTGATCGGGAATCCGTCATACCGCTCTGACTGTCATCACGTTTCGCGATAGCGTGACGGCATGTACGACCCTTCCCAGCTGCGTACGTTCCTGGCGGTGGCCCAGACGCTGAGCTTCACTCAGGCGGCCCGGCGGCTGGGGGTGCGCCAGTCCACGGTCAGCCAGCATGTGCGGCGTCTGGAGGACGCGGCCGGGCGGCAGTTGTTCTCGCGCGACACGCACTCCGTCGAGCTCACCGAGGACGGCGAGGCGATGCTCGGGTTCGCGCGGCGGATCCTGGAGGTGCAGGAGCAGGCGGCGGCGTTCTTCGCCGGGACACGGCTGCGCGGGCGGCTGCGTTTCGGCGCGTCCGAGGACTTCGTGCTGACCCGGCTGCCGGAGATCCTGGAGGGTTTCCGTTCCGACCATCCCGAGGTGGACCTGGAGCTGACGGTCGAACTGTCCGGCACCCTCCACGAACAGCTCGCCGCCGGTCATCTCGACCTGGTGCTGGCGAAGCGTCGGCCCGAGGACCCGCGCGGTGAACTCGTCTGGCACGACCGCCTGGTGTGGATCGGAGCCCAGCGGCTGCGGCTGGACCCGGACCGTCCGGTCCCGCTGATCGTCTACCCTCCCCCGGGCATCACGCGGGCGCTCGCCCTCGAAGCCCTGGAGCGCCAGGGCAGGCCGTGGCGCATCGCCTGCACCAGCGGCAGCCTCAACGGCCTGCTCGCGGCGGCCCGCGCGGGTCTCGGGGTGATGGCCCACTCACGGGGACTCGTGCCGCCCGGTCTGGTCCGGGTACCGGAGCGAGCGGGGCTCCCGGAGCTCGGCGAGGTCGACTTCGTGCTGGTGCACGGTCGCCGGCGGCCGTCCGCGCAAGGGGCCGCGGACGCGCTCGCGGCGGCGATCCTCGCGGGCGGTGACCGGCTGCACCGGGGACGACGGAACTAGCGTCCGCCGCGGTCGGCGCGTCCGGCGGCGTCAGCGGAGCCTGGCGTACGTGAGTTGCTTGACCCGGCGCATGAACGGCGTCGTCTCGACGTACTGGACGCCGTCGAGACGGCCGAGCGGGCCGCTCAGGTACGCGTAGAGACCGGCCGTGTCGGGGACGACCGCGGTGACGACGATATTGGAGGGGCCCGCCGTCGCGGAGGCGAAGGCGATCTCGTCGTGGGTCGCCAGGGCCTGTCCGACGGAGTGCAGGGCGGCGGGCGCCGCGGTGATCCACAGGCAGGCGGCGAGGCCGTAGCCGAGGTGCTCCGAGTGGTACTCGACGTCGACGTACACGGCGCCGGACGCCAGCAGCGCGGCGAGACGGCGCTTGACGGCGGACTCGGAACGCCCGGTGGCGCGTTGCAGCTCCGGGTAGGTGGCGCGGCCGTCGCGTTCGAGCGCGGCGACCAGCGGTTCGTCCTCGGGATCGATACGGGCCGGACCGCTCGCCTCGGACCGCTCGGGGCGCAGCGCGGCGATCTGGTCGTCGGTCAGCGCGGCGAACTTGCCGATCCAGCCGTCGGGGCCGCCGAAGAAACGGTGGATCAGCTGGTGGGCCCGGATCTCCATGATCTTCGGGGTGCGCGGGAGCTTGCCGAGCAGCAGGTCGTCGTGGTCGGCGGGACTGCGCGGGCGGGTCATGCAGATCACCTCGGTGCCGCCCGAGGCGAGGCCGATCCAGGCGGTGTCGGGACGCTGGGCCAGGGCGTCCGCGATGGCGGTGGCGCTGTCGGGCGCGCAGCGCAGCCGCAGCATCCAGTGGTCCTGACCGAGCCGGTGCGCGTCGCGGACCGCGACGACCCGGAGCCCGGCCTCGGCGCACAGCTTGCGGTAGCGCCGGGCGATCGTCTGGTCGGAGACGCCCAGCACCTCCCCGATCCGGCTGAAGGAGGCCCGCCCGTTGATCTCCAGGACGGCCAGCAGCCGCAGATCAAGCAGGTCGAGATCGTTGGATTCCAGTTTCATGAGGCCCGCCCCTGTCGGATTCCGTCGATCCGGCACCCGAAACCATGGCGATCGACCGGCACGGCCCCATCGCACGGAGACAGATCGGGTGTCACACACATCCGGCCGGCGCGAGCCGTGGCACAGGGAGATGAGGACATGCGTACATGGGGGCCGCTCACGGCGGTGTGCCTGGGGACGTTCATGTTGCTGCTGGACGTGACGATCGTCGTCGTCGCGCTGCCGGACATGGCGCGGGCGCTGCACGCGTCCCTGAGCGATCTGCAGTGGGTGATCGACGGCTACGCGCTCGCGCTGGCCGCGCTGCTGCTGGGGGCGGGGGCCGCCGCCGACGTGCTGGGCCGGCGCCGCGTGCACGTGGCGGGCGTCGTGCTCTTCGCGGCGGCCTCGCTGTGGTGCGGGCTCGCGACCGGCCCGGGGATGCTGGTGGCGGCTCGGGCGGTGCAGGGCGTGGGCGCGGCGGCGATGCTCGCCACGACGCTGCCGCTGCTCGGCTCGGTCTACCAGGGGCGGCAGCGGTCGGCGGCGCTCGGGGTGTGGGGCGCGGTCAGCGGCGGCGCGGCGGCGGTCGGCCCGGTACTGGGCGGGCTGCTGACCGAGGGGCCCGGCTGGCGGTGGATCTTCTTCGTGAACCTGCCGGTGAGCGTGGCGGCCGTGTGGCTGACGCTGAAGGTGGTGCCGGAGTCGCGGGGAGCGCGCGGGACGCGGATCGACTGGGCGGGCACGGCGACGTTCGCCTGCTTCGTGGGCGCGACGACGTACGCGGTGGTGCGGGCCGGTTCCGACGGCTGGACGTCGACGACGACCACGGGCTCGTTCGCCTTCGCGGCACTGGCGCTCGTCGCGTTCGTGCTCGTGGAGCGGTGGGTGACTCGTCCCCTCCTGGACCTGGCGCTGCTGCGCGAGCCCGCCTTCGTGGGCGTGATGCTGGGCGCGCTCGCCTTCAACGGAGCGGCGTTCGGCGTCATCCCGTATCTCTCGATCTGGATGCAGACACTGCTGGAAATGAGCCCCGTGCGCGGCGGGCTCACGCTGCTGCCGATGACGGGCGCCTCGGTGGTGGTCGCGATCCTCGCCGGGAAGCTGCTGCACGGGGTTCCGGCGCGGCTGACGATCGGCGGCGGGCTCCTGCTGATCGGCTCGGGGGGCTTCTGCCAGGCCGTCCTCGACGCGGGCGCGCACTGGACGGTGCTGGTGCCGGGTCTGGTGCTCGTCGGGATCGGTGTCGGGCTGGTCTCCCCGGCGCTCGCGGGCGCCGCGCTCGCCGCCGTACCGCCGGAGCGGGCGGGCATGGCGGGCGGCGCGGTCAACACGGTCCGGCAGCTCGGGTACGCGCTCGGGGTCGCCGTGTTCGGCACGGTCCTGACCTCTCGCATGCAGGACACGGTGTCGCACGACGCGGCCCACACGCTGGCGAGCGGGGGCGCCGGGGCGCTGCGGGGCACGGTCTCCGAGGACACACTGCGGGCCGCCTTCGCCTCCGGGCTCGACACGGCGTCGGTGGTGGCCGGCGTGACGGGGATGATCGGAGGCGCACTCGTCCTGGCGCTCGTCCGGACACCGCGCACCGCGGCGGCCGCGTCCAGGACACCGGCCGAGACGGTGACGGCGCCTCGCGCATGACGCGGGCAGGGCCGGTCCCGGAACCACCGGGACCGGCCGCTCGGCCGCTCGGCGGCTCGGCGGCTCGGCGGCTCGGCGGCTCGGCGGCTCGGCGGCTCGGCGGCTCGGCGGCTCGGCTGCCTCGACGACACCGCGGCCGGGAGCTGGGAAGCGGCGACCGGACGCGGCTCGCCCGACCCCGGAATCAGAGACTCCGAATCCATCGCGGCGCGCCGTCACGTGCCGACGCGGGGTCGTACAGATTCCGTGGAGATTACGGACCCGAACCCTACGGAACCTACGGAACCGTAAGGAATTCTGTCCGACCCTTCCCCTTGTGCGGGCATTTCCCCGGCTGACCAGTGGGGACGCCACACCGCTCGACGGCTCGAACCCCCTCCCGTCCGGTCGAACGGTGGGGTAGCTTTCACGGCGCTGTGCGGAGCGCCACGAGGAGCGGTATTGCGCGAGTTCACCAACCCCCCGTTGGCGTCGGCGCCGCCGGTGGGCGGCCTGGCCGACGCCGTGTTCGAGCATGCCCAGGAAGACCCGCTCCACATCGCGCTCGGCCGCAAGGACGAGCAGGGACAGTGGCGCGACGTCACCTCGGCCGAGTTCCGGGACGAGGTCCTGGCGCTCGCCAAGGGCCTGCTCTCGCAGGGCATCCGCTTCGGCGACCGGGTCGCCATCATGTGCCCCACCCGCTACGAGTGGACCCTCTTCGACTTCGCCCTGTGGACGATCGGCGCCCAGGTCGTGCCCATCTACCCCACCTCCTCGGCCGAGCAGGTCTTCTGGATGCTGCACGACGCTCAGGTGTCGGCGGTCATGGTGGAGCACGAGGACCACGCGATGACCATCGCCACCGTCGTCGACCGGCTGCCCCAGCTGCACAAGCTGTGGCAGCTCGACGTGGGCGCCGTGCACGAGCTGTACGAGGCGGGCGCGCACCTCGACGACGAGGTGGTCCACCGGCACCGCCGCGCGGTCACCCCCGAATCGACCGCGACGATCATCTACACCTCGGGCACCACCGGACGCCCCAAGGGATGCGTCATCACCCACGCGAACTTCATGTTCGAGGCGGACACCGTGATCGAACGCTGGGAGCCCGTCTTCCACTCCAAACGCGGCGACGAGGCGGCCACCCTGCTGTTCCTGCCTCTCGCCCATGTCTTCGGGCGGATGGTGCAGGTCGCCGCGTTCCGCGGGAAGGTCAAGTTCGGGCACCAGCCGCAGCTCAACGCGGCCGCGCTGCTGCCGGACCTGGCCGCCTTCCGGCCCACCTTCTTCCTGGCCGTGCCGTACATCTTCGAGAAGGTCTTCAACGCCGCCCGCCGCAAGGCCGAGAAGGAGGGCAGATCCGGCCCCTTCGAGAAGGCGGTCGACGTGGCTGTCCGCTACGCGGACGCGATCGAGGCCAAGGCCTGGGGCATCGGTCCCGGCCCCTCGGCGAGCCTGCGCATGCAGCACCAGGTCTTCGACAAGCTCGTCTACTCCAAGGTGCGGGCCGCCATGGGCGGCCGGGTCAGACACGCGATGTCGGGCGGCTCGGCGATGGACCGGCGGCTCGGGCTGTTCTTCGCGGGCGCGGGCGTCACCATCTACGAGGGGTACGGGCTCACCGAGTCGACCGCCGCCGCGACCGCCAACCCGCCGGAACTCACCCGGTTCGGCACCGTCGGGCAGGCGATCCCCGGCACCACGGTGCACATCGCGGACGACGGCGAGATCTGGCTGCACGGTGGCAACGTGTTCCAGGGCTACCTCAACAACGACAAGGCGACCGACGCGACCCTGCACGACGGCTGGCTCGCCACCGGCGACCTCGGGTCCCTGGACGAGGACGGCTACCTCACGATCACCGGGCGCAAGAAGGAGATCCTGGTGACCTCGGGCGGCAAGAGCGTCTCGCCGGGGGTGCTGGAGGAGCGGGTGCGCGACCATCCGCTGGTCGCGCAGTGCATCGTGGTCGGCAACGACCGGCCGTACATCGCCGCGCTCGTCACCCTCGACTCCGAGGCCGTCGAGCACTGGCTCCAGATGCGCGGCAAGCCCCAGCTGTCCGCCGGCGATCTGGTGCGCGACCCCGATCTGGAGACCGAGGTGCGGCGCGCCGTGGTCGCCGCGAACACCCTGGTCTCGCAGGCCGAGTCGATCCGCACCTTCCGGATACTGGCCAACCAGTTCACCGAGGAGCACGGGCTGCTGACCCCGTCGCTGAAGCTGAAGCGCAAGGCGATCGAGAAGGCGTACGCGACGGAGGTCGAGGCGCTCTACCAGGCGTAGTGCCGGGCGGGGGTCCCCCTCATCGGGGCGGGCGCGTTCGCACGGCTCTCCCGGTCAAGGGCCCGATTCCTCCGATGTTTCCCTGATCGCCGGTTCCATGACGGTCGAGGGCAGCCCTACCGCGCGCCGACCGGATCAGGGGCCGGTCAGCCGTCCGGACGTGATCGACACCTCCCGGGCGTGATTGATCGGACCCATTTCAGCCAATCTGCGATTCCTCGGACCGGAAGCCCGGTCAGGAATGCATCACGGCCCGTGATCGTTGACGATACGAAGACCATCCGACGACTGAAGGATCGAGAGCTCGTGAGCAAGGTCCCCCCGACCATCCTGAACAACGGCGTCGAGATGCCGCAGCTGGGCTTCGGCGTCTGGCAGGTGCCGGACGACGAGGCGGAGCGAGCGGTCGCCACCGCGCTGGAGTCCGGGTACCGCAGCATCGACACCGCGGCGATCTACGGCAACGAAGAGGGCACCGGCAAGGCCATCAACGCCTCCGGCATCGCCCGCGAGGAGCTCTTCGTCACCACCAAGCTCTGGAACAGCGACCAGGGGTACGACTCGGCGCTGCGCGCCTTCGACACCTCGCTGGAGAAGCTCGGCCTGGACTACGTCGACCTGTATCTGATCCACTGGCCGACGCCGTCCCGCGACACGTACGTCGACACGTACAAGGCCTTCGAGAAGATCTACGCGGACGGTCGCGCCAAGGCCATCGGCACCTCGAACTTCCTCCCGGAGCACCTGGCGCGGCTGATCGACGCGACGTCCGTCATCCCGGCCGTCAACCAGATCGAGCTGCACCCGCACCTCCAGCAGCGCGCGGCCCGTGAGTACCACGCCGAGCAGGGCATCGCCACCGAGGCCTGGTCGCCGCTCGGCCAGGGCAAGGGCCTCCTGGAGGTCCCGGCGATCATCGCCATCGCCCAGAAGCACGGCCGCACTCCGGCCCAGATCGTCCTGCGCTGGCACCTCCAGCTGGGCAACGTCGTGATCCCGAAGTCCGTGACCCCGGCCCGGATCAAGGAGAACATCGACGTCTTCGACTTCTCCCTGGACACCGAGGACATCGCGGCGATCTCGGCACTGAACGAGGACCGCCGGCTGGGCCCGGATCCGGCCACGTTCGACATCGGCTGACCGGCACCCGCCCGCACCACCCGCCGGCCCGGATGCGCTGACCGCATCCGGGCCGGCGGCCTTTTCATGCCCCTGGACCGGACCAACTCCGGGGAAAGTCTTGACGCGGTCATGCAAGCAGGGCCACCTTGTACGGCAACCCGGTAAGGAAAGTTTCCTAACAGAAGGGTCCCCCACAGTGCGCACTCGAACACTGACCCTGTCCGCGGCCGCCTGCGCGGCACTGCTCGCCACCGCCACGCTCCCGGCCGGCGCCTCCGCCACCGCCAACCCCCGCTCGGCACAGGAGGGTTCGGTCAGCGCGGCCGCTCTCCTCGCCAAGGTGACGTCCTGCTCGCAGATATCGAGCGGCAAGTACCGGACCGACGAAGAGACTTCGGCCACCGTCCCCGTCTGCGGCAAGAACGGCGCCGTGTTCTGGAAGGCCGACCTGGACATCGACTGCGACGGCCAGGTCACCGCCAGGTGCAACGGCGACACCGACCCCTGGTTCCAGGACGACACCGCCTTCCACCAGTCCAACGGCCAGGCGCTGCGCGCCGACTCGCTGCCCTACGTCGTCGTGCCGAGCACCAGCAGCATCTGGAAGTACACGAGTTCGGGCATCAAGGGTGGCGGCGTGGTCGCCGTGATCTACAACGGCAAGGTCGAGTACGCGGTGGTCGGCGACACCGGACCGACGCAGATCATCGGTGAGGCGTCGTACGCCACCGCGAGCGCGCTCGGTATCGACCCCGATCCCGAGACGGGCGGGACCGACTCGGGCGTGACGTACATCCTGTTCAAGAACTCGCAGGTGTCCCCCATCGAGAGCCACAGCGCGGCCGTGTCGCTCGGGGACTCGCTGGCCAAGCAGTTCATCCAGAGCAACTGAGGACCGGCCCGGCGGAGGCGCGCACCGCCCCCGCCGGGCACGGCTCAGACGGGCTGGCCGATCGGGCGGACGACCAGGGTGTTCACGTCGACGCCCGTCGGCTGCCCGACCGCCCAGACGATCGAGTCGGCGAGCTGCTCCGCCGTCAGCAGCTGCCCCGGCGGCAGGCTGCCGTAGCTGTCCCAGAACGGGGTCTCCACGCGGCCGGGCGAGACCAGGGTCACGCCCACGCCGTACTCGGTGACCTGGCGCCTGGTGTTCTCGGCGAGCCCGGTCACCGCCCACTTGGTCGCGCCGTAGATGTTGCCGGGTGTGTTCACATGCCCGGCGACACTGCCGATCAGCACGATGCGGCCACGGGTCTCCTTCAGCGCGTCGATGGACGCCCTGATGAGCAGCGCGGGCCCCAGCACATTGGTCAGCACCATCTCGGACCAGCCGGCGGGGTCGCCCTCGGCGACCGTGTCGTGGGTGGCGAAACCGGCGTTGGCGACGACGGTGTCGAGCCGCCCGAACTCCTTGAGCGTCGCCTCGACCGCCGCCCGCACCTGGTCGTACTCGGCCGCGTGGCCGACGACCGTCAACAGCCCCTCGGGGTTGCCGAGTTCCTCGGCGAAACCACGCAGCCGCTCCGCCCCACGACCGGTCACGGCCACCCGCTGCCCGGCGTCGAGCAGCCGACGCGCGACAGCGGCTCCGATACCGCTGCCGCCTCCGGTGATCAGCGCGACAGGAGAGTCGGTCATGGTCTACCCCCAAGAGTTTCCGGCCGGCCGCGGGCCGACTGTACGGCGAACCCGGGGAGTTCATCACTTGGAGCACACTCGATGTCAAGGCAGGCCGTGCGTCCGCGGCACGGGTCTATTCCGGCTTCACGCCCACGTACACCGTCATCGCCGTCAGGACGAACGCGTCCGTGCGGTGGTGCACGCTCGCCTTGTCGTCCGGGTCCAGGAGCCGGTCGAGGGTGGCGAGGTCCTCCGGGTCGAGCCCTTCGGCGAGGCCGCTCCGCCGGTGGGTGAGGGCGGTGACGACGAAGGCGCGGGCCTCGTCCGAGAGCGGGGCGGGCAGGTCGAGGAGGAAGGTGCGGGTCGCCGTGTGGCGCAGGCCGACGGCGGTGAGCAGGGCGGGCCAGTCCTCCGTCTCCTCCACCGATCCGGGCAGTTCGGCCCGCATCCGGGTGAACCACTCGTCGTGCACCGCGTCTATGCGGGCCTGGAGGCCGGGCCGGCCGATGCCGATGTCGCGCGGGAGGAACCGCGTGGGCAGGCCTCCCTCGAGCAGCGCGAGGGTGCCGCCGGGCGCCAGGCTCCGGACGAAGCCCTCGAGGGCGGCCCGCTGGTCGCCGACATGGTGCAGCGACCTGCTGGCCCACAGCAGGTCGGCCGGGTACTCCAGGTCACCGATACCGTCGGAGAGTTCGGCCTCGACGGTGCTGAAACGGTCGGCGAGGCCGAGCCGCTCGGCGCGGGCGCGGGCCTCCGCCAGCAGAGGTTCCACGCCGTCCACGGCGACGACCCGCGCACCGGGGAACTTCTCGGCGAGCAGGCAGGAGATGACGCCGGGACCGCTGCCCGCGTCCACGATCAGCTCCGGCTCGGGCCGCTGCTCCCGCAGCCAGTCGGCCGCCTCGACGTACGCCGGGGTGAACAGCTCCGCCTCCTGCACCAGCATGGGCAGCATCTGGGAGAAGTCCATCTGGGTGTGATCGTGCCCGTGGCCCTGCGCGGGGCCGTGGCCGTGATCCTGCGCCGGGCCGTGGTGCTGTGCCCGGCCGGGGCGGGGGCCGTGGTCGTGGTCCTGTGCCATGGGACAAGCCTCTCTCTCGGAATGAGGACAGCGTGCGCCGCCACTCCCGGAAACGGCCAGTCGCGTTGCTCGAACGGCAAAAGAGGGGCCGCCGGAAAACCGGATGCGCCCACCGGGGCCCGTCATCGAGCATGACCCCATGGACGACGTCATGGTGGAGCGTTTCCTCGAGGACGGCTTCGTGCGGATCGAGGGCGCCTTCCCGCCACGGGTCGCCGCGGACTGCGCCCGGCTGCTGTGGAAGGAGACGGGCTGCGCTCCGGACGACCCCGCCACCTGGACCAAACCCGTGCGCTGGATCTCCGGCATGGCCCAGGGCCCCTTCGCCGCGGCCGTCAACTCACCCGCCCTGCACGACGCGTTCGACCTGCTGCTCGGCGAGGGCCGCTGGGAACCGCGCTACTCGCTGGGCAGCTTCCCGCTGCGTTTCCCGCACGAGGAGGAACCGGACGACGCGGGCTGGCACATCGAGGGAAGCTATCTGCCCGAGGGCGCGACCTGGTACCACACCAACCTCCGTTCCAAGGGGCGCGCGCTGCTGATGCTGTTCCTGTTCAGCGAGGTGGGCCCCGAGGACGCCCCGACGCGTATCCGGGTCGGCTCGCACCTGGACGTGCCCCCGCTCCTGGAGCCGTACGGGGAGGAGGGGGTCTCGGGCCTGGACATCGCGCCGCGGCTGGTCGAGGCGTCGGCGCACCGGCCGGTCGCGTACGCCACCGGCCGCCCCGGCGACGTCTACCTGTGCCATCCCTTCCTGGTGCACGCGGCGCAGCCGCACCACGGGAGCCGGCCGCGGTTCATGGCGCAGCCGCCGCTGCATCCTGCGGTGCCCTGTGAGCTGGAGCGGCCCGACGGGGACTACTCGGTGGTGGAGTCCGCGATCCGCCAGGGGCTGGGGAAGGGGAACTGACCCCTGGCGGACCGCACGCGCTCAGCCGGTCACAGCGCCGGGTACGCGTTCTTCATGAGCTCCTGGAACTGGGCGGAGAACCAGTGTCCGGAGAGCGGGGCGTTCGGCAGCGCGCCGGAGAGGCTGTTCCCGTTGCGGGCGTTGCCCGTGTACGTGGGGTCGCACATCCGGTCGAAGCCCTTGCCCTCGTCGTTCGCGATCGCCGAGCTGGAGCCGTCGGACTCGCCCGGGGGCTTCATCCACACATAGGCGTCGATGCCGGTCGCCGGTGCCGCCTTCGGACGCTCGCCGAGACCCGCGCCCGACTGGTTGCACCAGTTGCCCATGTGGATACGGCGGTCGTAGCGCCCTCCGTCGACGTACGTGTCGACGCTGGTCGTCGCGCCGGGACCGGCGGGCCGCGCCGTGCCGCCCCAGCCGTTCCTGGAGGTGTCGATCAGCATGCCGATGCCGGAGTCGAAGCCGACCGAGACGAGCTGGGTGCGGAAGGCCTGGGCGTAGGACAGCTCGTCGACGTAGCGGTTCCAGTCGACCCACTTGGACTGGCGCACGGAGGTGCCGTTCACCGTGTCGTTGATGGTGAAGTTGTTCTCCTTCAGGGCGCTGTAGTTCGCCGTGTTGGTGATGAACCCGTGCACGTCGCCGACCGTCGCGCCCTCACTGGTCGCGGCCTGCTTGAACAGGGTCGCCGAGGGGGCGAAGTTGTCGTCCCAGCCGAGCCAGCCGTGGTGGCCGGCGTCGATGTAGTTGTAGACGTTGGGGATCGCGCCGAGCTTGGCCAGCGCGTAGCCGACGCCCTTCACGTAGTTGCCGTTGGCGAGCATGGTGTCGCACGCGGGCGTGGCGGTGGCGCGGCTGCCGGTGTTGGTGACGAGGTTCGGCAGCGAGTCGATCTCGATGGTCGTGACGATGCGCAGCCCCGCGTACTTGCTGTCGGAGAGGATCGCCGCGATCGGGTCGATGAACTGCGTCTTGTACTTGTCGATCTCCGTCGGGCCGAGCTCGCCGTTGGAGGCGAGGGCGGCGCAGTCGCGTCCGGGCAGGTCGTAGACGACGAGCTGGACGACCTCTTCGCCGCTGCCCTTCTGGGCGAGCGCCGCGTCGAGGTGGGCGCGCAGACCCATGCTCGTGGACGAGCCGTTGATCGCGGCGATCCGGTCGAGCCAGACGCCGGTGGGCTGGTTGGAGATCCGGCTGCCCCCGGTCTCGGCGGCGGCCTTCGCCGACCATTCCGGGTTCACGTAGACCTTGGCGCCGGCGTACGGGTTGTCGACCTTGCCGGAGGGATCGGGATCGGGGTCGGTGCCGCCACCGCCGTCGTCGACGTTGCAGGTCACTCCGTCGAGCGTGAAGGCGGTGGGCAGGGCGTTGGTGCCGCTGTAGGAGGCGTTGAAGCCGAAGCTGGTCGAACTCCCTGTTCCCAGCGTGCCGTTGTACGACTCGTTGGCGGCGGTGACGGCCGTCCCGCTCTGGCTGATCTTGGCGTTCCAGCCGGAGGTGACCTTCTGGTTCCCGGCGTACGACCACTTGACCGCCCAGGAGGACTTGGCGGCGCCGTTGTTGGTGACCGTGACGGCGGCGGTGAAGCCGGTGTCCCACTGGTTCTGCACCTTGTAGTCGACGGTGCAGGGGACGGCGGCGACGGCGTCGACGTCCGCGGGGACCGCCGCGGCGGCTCCCGATCCCGCGGCGATCAGGGCGAGTGCCCCGAGAAGTGCTGTTCTTGCACGGCTCATGTGCGGGTTCCTTATCCGTTGAGGGCGCGCAGGTGGTCGCGCAGCCCGATGCCGTACGCGGTCGGTGTTCCGTCGTAGTTCGAGATCAGCGACGGACCGGAGGAACAGTCCCAGGTGTTCCAGGTCCAGCCGAGATAGGAGAGCCCCCGGTCGTCGAACCACTTCATGACGGTGTCGACGAAGGAGTGGGAGCAGGTGTTCTCCCCGATCTCGCCCGCCACCAGGGGTACTTGGGCGGCGACGGGGGCGAGTGTCGAGTTCCAGCAGCTCTCGCTGGCGCAGGTGTTGAAGTTGTAGACGTGGTACGCGGCGACGAGATTGCCCGTCGGATCACTGGGCCTGTACGTCAGCCACTGGCTCAGGTCGTTGGAGTACGCGAGCCCGCCGGCCAGGATCAGGTTCTTGGCGCCGGTGCCGCGTACCGCGTCGACCAGGTCCTGCATTCCGGCGACCTCGTAGGAGATGCCGGGGCAGCTGCCGCCGTCGCGCCAGCAGGTCCACGCCTGGGTGGTCGTGGAGGTCGCGCGGTCCGGGTAGGGCTCGTTGAACAGGTCGAACGCGACGGCCGGGTCGTCCTTGAAGGTGCTCGCGACCGAGGCCCAGAAGGACGGCGTGTACTGCGCGTCGGGCATCGGCTTCTGGCAGGTGGCGTGCACGTCGGAGCAGCCCGCCGAGTTGCCGGTGTACTGGCCGTAGGTCCAGTGCAGTTCGACGAGCGGGGTCATGCCGTGCGCCTCGACCTTGGCCACCAGGTCCTTGACCGCGGCGATGTAGTTGGCGCCGGCGTACTCCGGTTTGATGTTGGAAAGGCCCAGCCAGCACTCCTCGTTGAGCGGGATGCGGACGGTGTTGGCCTTCCAGTCGGCGATCGCCTTGACCGCGGCGTCGTCGACGGGACCGTCGAAGAAGCCGTAGCCCTGGACGCACATGAACTCGCCGCCGGAGCGGTTGACGCCGAGCATCCTGCGGGTGGCTCCCGCGGAGTCGACCAGCTTGTTGCCCGAGACGTGCAGTTTCGGCGCCTCACCGCCGGTCGGCGGCGGGTCGGTGGGGGTCGGGGTGGGCGTGGGCGTCGGTTCGGCGTCCACGTTGCAGGCGATGCCGTTGAGCTTGAACGCCGTCGGTGCCGTGTTGCTCCCCGACCAGGAGGCGAGGAAGCCGGCGCTGACGCTCGCGCCGGTGGCCAGCGTGCCGTTCCAGCTCTCGTTGGACGCGGTCACGGTCGTACCGGACTGGGACCACTTGGCGTTCCAGCCCTGGGTGACCTTCTGGCCGCCGGAGTAGTCGAAGCCGAGGCTCCAACTATTCAGTGCGGCGCTGTTGTTGGTGATTTTCACGGAGCCCTGGAAGCCGGTGTCCCACTGGCCGGTGACCGAGTACTCCACCGTGCACGCGGGCGTGGCTCCCGAAGCCGTGACGACCGGCGCGATCGCGGTGCCCACCAGGGCTACCGCGGCGCCGATCACTAAGAGAGACAAACGCGGGGGGTGACGCATGAAGCGACTCCTTGCAGCTCTGGCGCGCCGTGATCGACGCGTCGACTGGTGGAACCGCTCCCACTGGTGCGGAAGAAGCTAGCGCCAAGTGCGGGAGTTGGACAGAGGAGTCGCACTGTTGATCAATCGAATCATTTCGACTCTTCAAGCACCTTGACCCCTCTCACCCCCGTCTCCAATATGGGAGCGCTCCCACTGGTTCAAGGCTTGTTGCTCCTCCCCCCATTCTCCGAGCCGCAAGGAGGAACCAGCACCATGGATCCCAGCCCTCGATGGAGACGTCGTCGCAGCTCGCGTCGCCTGTGGACCGCCGTCGTGGCGGCTCTCGCCCTTCCGCTCACGACTCTGGCGACCGGTACGACTCCCGCACACGCGGCCGCGGTTCAGTGCAGCGTCGACTACAAGACCAACGACTGGGGCTCCGGCTTCACTGCGGATCTGACGATCACCAACCGGGGCACGGACGCCATCAACGGCTGGACCCTGACGTACGCCTACACCGGCAACCAGACCCTCACCAACGGCTGGAACGGGACCTGGTCCCAGTCCGGCAAGACGGTCACCGCGAAGAACGCCGCGTGGAACGGGACGATCGCCGCCGGAGCCGCCGTGACCGCCGGCGCGCAGTTCACCTACAGCGGCAGCAACACCGCCCCCGCCTCCTACGCGGTCAACGGCACCACCTGCGCCGGCGCCCACCAGCCGCCGATCACCGTGCTGACCAGCCCCGCCGCGGGCGCCGTCTACACCCAGGGCGACGCGGTCCCGCTGGCCGCGACCGCGGCGGCGGCCGACGGGGCGACCATCGGCAAGGTCGAGTTCTACGACGACACGACCCTGCTCGGCACCGACACCAGCTCGCCGTACACCCTGTCGGCCTCCGGACTGGCCGTGGGCAGCCACTCGCTCGTGGCGAAGGCGTACGACAGCCTGGGCGCGTCTGCGGATTCCACCCCGGTCGGCATCACCGTCGCCTCGGGCCCCGCCGTGGTCGCGTCACCCACCCAACTCGGCGTCCAGCAGGGCAAGTCGGGGACCTTCGGCGTGAAGCTCTCGACCCAGCCGAGCGCGAACGTGACGGTGGGCGTGACCCGCACCGAAGGCAACACCGGGCTGTCCGTCACCGGCGGTTCCAGCCTGACGTTCACCCCGTCCAACTGGAACACCGCCCAGACCGTGACCATCGGCGCCGACGCCTCGGGCACGGGATCCGCGACCTTCACGGCCTCGGCGACCGGTCACGCCAAGGCCACCGTCACCGTGACGGAACTGGCCGCCTCGAAGGCGTACGACGCGCGTTTCCTGGACCTCTACGGCAAGATCACCAACCCGGCGAACGGCTACTTCTCCCCCGAGGGCATCCCGTACCACTCGGTGGAGACGCTGATCGTCGAGGCGCCGGACCAGGGCCATGAGACGACATCGGAGGCGTACAGCTATCTGATCTGGCTCCAGGCGATGTACGGGAAGGTCACCGGCGACTGGTCGAAGTTCAACGCCGCGTGGACGACCATGGAGACGTACATGATCCCCACGCACGCCGACCAGCCGACGAACTCCTTCTACAACGCCTCCAAGCCGGCCACCTACGCGCCCGAACTGGACACTCCGAACGAGTACCCGGCCAAGCTCGACACCGGTGTCTCGGTCGGCCCGGACCCGATCGCCTCCGAGCTGAAGAGCGCCTACGGCACGGACGACGTGTACGGCATGCACTGGCTCCAGGACGTGGACAACACCTACGGCTACGGCAATGAGCCCGGCAAGTGCGAGGCGGGTCCCACCGCCACCGGCCCGTCCTACATCAACACCTTCCAGCGCGGTGTGCAGGAGTCGGTGTGGGAGACCGTGCCGCAGCCGACCTGCGACGCCTTCAAGTACGGCGGCAAGAACGGGTACTTGGACCTGTTCACCGGCGACTCCTCGTACGCGAAGCAGTGGAAGTACACGGACGCCCCGGACGCCGACGCGCGTGCGGTGCAGGCCGCCTACTGGGCCGACCTGTGGGCCAAGGCCCAGGGCAAGAGCGGTGACGTCTCGGCCACGGTCGGCAAGGCGGCGAAGATGGGCGACTATCTGCGCTACGCCATGTACGACAAGTACTTCAAGAAAATAGGCAGTTGCGTCGGCCCCTCGACCTGCCCGGCGGGCACCGGCAAGGACGCGTCGCACTATCTGCTGTCCTGGTACTACGCCTGGGGCGGCGCGACCGACACCTCGGCGGGCTGGGCCTGGCGCATCGGCTCCAGCCACACCCACGGCGGCTACCAGAACCCGCTGGCCGCCTACGCGCTCAGCACCAACGCCGACCTGAAGCCCAAGTCGGCCACGGGCGCCTCGGACTGGGCCACCTCCCTGACCCGCCAACTGGAGTTCTACCGCTGGCTCCAGTCGAACGAGGGCGCCATCGCGGGCGGCGCGACCAACAGCTGGGCGGGCCGCTACGCGACACCTCCGGCCGGGACGCCGACCTTCTACGGCATGTACTACGACCAGCAGCCGGTCTACCACGACCCGCCGTCCAACCAGTGGTTCGGCTTCCAGGCGTGGTCCATGGAGCGGGTCGCCGAGTACTACCAGCAGACGGGGAACGCGAGCGCCAAGGCGGTCCTCGACAAGTGGGTCTCCTGGGCGCTGTCCAAGACCACGATCAACCCGGACGGCACCTACCAGATCCCCTCCACGCTCCAGTGGTCCGGCGCCCCGGACACCTGGAACGCCTCAAGTCCCGGCGCCAACAGCGGACTTCACGTCACCGTCGCCGACTACACGAACGACGTCGGGGTGGCCGCCGCGTACGCCAAGACCCTGTCGTACTACGCCGCCAAGTCCGGAAACACCCAGGCGAAGACGACGGCGAAGGCACTCCTGGACGGCATGTGGAGCAACTACCAGGACGGTCTGGGCATAGCCGTCCCGGAGACCCGCGCCGACTACAACCGCTTCGACGACAGCGTGTACGTACCGAGCGGCTGGACCGGCACCATGCCGAACGGCGACGCGGTCAACTCCTCCTCGACCTTCGCCTCGCTGCGGTCCTTCTACAAGAACGACCCGGCCTGGTCGAAGATCGAGAGCTATCTGGCGGGCGGCGCCGCGCCCTCCTTCACGTACCACCGGTTCTGGGCGCAGGCGGACATCGCCCTCGCCATGGGCTCGTACGCGGAGCTTCTCGAATAGTCCCCGCTGTGGCTCCGGGTACGCGGCCCTGTCCCTGACGGCAGGGCCACCGGCCGGGCGGTCCCTCACCCGCACTGAGGGCCGCCCGGCCATCACGTTTTCCCCCTTCCCATCGCTTCCCCTCCCGCCCCAGCCCTCCCCTCCTTCCCCCATCTCCCCCGGAGAGGACCCCACCGTGCGAAGAACCCGCATCCTCACGGCCGTGCTCGCCCTCGCCGCCGGATTACTGGCCGGCACCCCGCCCGCACTGGCCGCGCACTCCCCCGAGGAGACCGCCACAGCTGTCGCGGCAGACACGTACACCTGGAAGAACGCCCGCATCGACGGCGGCGGCTTCGTCCCCGGCATCGTCTTCAACCGCTCCGAGAAGAATCTCGCCTACGCCCGCACGGACATCGGCGGCGCCTACCGCTGGGTCCAGTCGACGAAGAGCTGGACACCGTTGCTCGACTCGGTCGGCTGGAACGACTGGGGCCACACCGGCGTCGTCAGCCTCGCCTCCGACTCCGTCGACCCGGACAAGGTGTACGCGGCGGTCGGCACCTACACCAACAGCTGGGACCCCACCGACGGGGCCGTCCTGCGCTCCGCCGACCGGGGCGCGAGCTGGCAGAAGGCCGACCTGCCGTTCAAGCTGGGCGGGAACATGCCCGGACGCGGCATGGGTGAGCGTCTCGCGATCGACCCGAACAAGAACAGCGTGCTGTATCTCGGCGCGCCCAGCGGCAAGGGCCTGTGGCGGTCCACGGACTCCGGAGCGAGCTGGTCGCAGGTCACCGACTTCCCCAACGTCGGCGACTACGTGCAGGACCCGACCGACACCAGCGGCTACGCCTCCGACAACCAGGGCATCGTCTGGGTCACCTTCGACGAGTCGACCGGCTCCGCGGGAAGCACGACACAGACGATCTACGTGGGGGTCGCCGACAAGGACAACGCGGTCTACCGCTCGACGGACGGCGGTGCGACCTGGTCCCGGCTCGCGGGCCAGCCGACCGGTTACCTCGCCCACAAGGGCGTCCTCGACGCGACGAACGGCTACCTCTATCTCGCCTACAGCGACAAGGGCGGCCCGTACGACGGCGGCAAGGGCCAGTTGTGGCGGTACGCGACCCGGACCGGGACATGGACGGACATCAGCCCCGTCGCGGAGGCCGACACCTACTACGGCTTCAGCGGGCTGACGGTCGACCGGCAGCACCCCGGCACCGTGATGGCGACGGGGTACAGCTCCTGGTGGCCGGACACCCAGATCTTCCGGTCCACGGACAGCGGCGGCTCCTGGACCAAGGCGTGGGACTACACGTCGTACCCGAACCGCTCGAACCGCTACACGATGGACGTCTCGTCCGTGCCCTGGCTGACCTTCGGCGCGAACCCCTCACCCCCCGAGCAGACCCCTAAACTCGGCTGGATGACCGAGGGGTTGGAGATCGACCCCTTCGACTCGGCCCGGATGATGTACGGGACGGGGGCGACGGTCTACGGCACCGAGAACCTCACCGACTGGGACGGCGGAGGCCAGTTCACCGTCAAGCCCATGGTCCAGGGCCTGGAGGAGACGGCCGTCAACGACCTCGCCTCGCCCCCGTCGGGTGCCCCGCTGCTCAGCGCGCTCGGTGACATCGGCGGCTTCCGGCACACGGATCTCACCAAGGTCCCGTCGATGATGTACACCTCGCCGAACCTCACCTCCACGACCAGCCTCGACTACGCCGAGACCAGCCCGAACACGGTGGTACGCGTCGGCAACCTCGACTCCGGTCCGCACATCGGCTTCTCGACGGACAACGGCGCCAACTGGTTCGCGGGCAGCGACCCTTCGGGGGTCACCGGCGGCGGGACGGTCGCCGCGGCCTCGGACGGCAGCCGCTTCGTGTGGAGCCCGGCCGGCACCGGGGTGCAGTACACCACCGGGTTCGGTACGTCGTGGTCCGCGTCCAGCGGTATCCCCTCCGGCGCGGTCGTCGAGTCGGACCGGGTCGACCCGAAGACCTTCTACGGCTTCAAGTCCGGCAAGTTCTACGTCAGTTCGGACGGCGGCGCGACCTTCACGGCGTCTTCGGCCGCCAATCTGCCCAGCGGGGACAGCGTGCGCTTCAAAGCGCTGCCCGGCGCCAAGGGCGATGTGTGGCTGGCGGGCGGCGCGAGCGACGGGGCGTACGGGCTGTGGCACTCGACGGACGGCGGCGCGAACTTCACCAAGCTGTCAGGCGTCGACCAGGCCGACACGATCGGCTTCGGCAAGGCGGCGACGGGGGCCTCGTACCAGACGCTCTACACCAGCGCGAAGATCGGAGGCGTACGCGGGATCTTCCGCTCCACGGACAAGGGAGCGAGCTGGACGCGGATCAACGACGACGCCCACCAGTGGGGTTGGACGGGAGCGGCCATCACCGGGGACCCGCGGATCTACGGGCGGGTGTACGTCGCGACGAACGGGCGCGGGATCGTCTACGGAGACAGCTCGGACACCGGGGGCGGCGGGGGCACCGATCCGACGCCCACACCGACGGGAGCCTGCACCGTGACGTACCGGATCACGAACCAGTGGTCGGGCGGCTTCCAGGCGGACGTGCAGCTCGCCAACACCGGGTCGAGTGCCTGGAGCGGCTGGTCGCTCGGCTGGTCCTTCGCCGACGGCCAGAAGATCACCCAGCTCTGGAACGCCGACCACACCCAGTCGGGCGCGGCGGTGACAGCGAGGAACGTCACCTGGAACGCCAACGTGGCGGCGGGTTCCTCGGTGAGCTTCGGCTTCACGGGGAGATGGACGGGGGCGAACACGAAGCCGACGGCCTTCAAGCTGGGGGAGCAGAGCTGTGCGGTGAGTTGACCTTCCCGCCCTCAGCCTCCAGGGGCTCGTGTCCGACGGGCACGGGCCCCTGAGCAACCCATCACAGGTCGGAGACCTGGAACCAGGGAAGTCAGGAGAACGCTTCCGCCCCGCCGTCCGACACGGTCCGGGGAGACACGGACGGTTCGGGGCGAACGGACCGTCGCGGCACGTCACGAGAAAGCAGCGTTGGAGCCCTTTGTCCCACCCGGAGTGATCACAACTGCGTCACCACCTTCACGCTCCACTCACACTCCCTTCACATGGCCCGATACCGTCACTCCACCACGAACCATCCCTGGGGGGACCATGTCGCACAACCAGCCGCCACCGCCCTTCGGATACGGGCGACCGCCCGGACCGCCCGAGCCCGCACCGCAGCCGACCAGACCCCGCTGGGCGCGTAAGCGCTACGTGCTGCCCGCGATCTTCTTCGCCTTCGCGCTCGGCGTCGGCAGCGCCGACAACGGCGACACCGACAGCGGCAAGAAGAGCAACACCACGAAGGCCGCGGCCGCCAAGGTGCGGCCGGCCCCCACCGTCACCATCACGGCGACAACGACAGCGACGGCAACCGCGACCGCGAAGCCGAAACCGGCGCCGACGGTGACAGCGACGAAGACCGTCAAGGTGAAGGTCACCGTCACCGCGAAAGCCGCCTCCGGCAGCGGCAGCGGCAGCGGCTCCGGTGGCAGCAGCGGCGGCGGAACGAGCGTCAGCACCTGCTCGATCACCTCCAACGCGGGCAACTGCTATTCGGCGGGCCAGTACTGCCGCAACAGCGACCACGGCGCCAGCACGACCAACGCGAGCGGCACCAGGATCACGTGCTCGTACCGGTCCGGCGGCTGGCGCTGGACGTACAGCTGACAGCGGCGACGAAACCTGCGGTTCCACCACCGACTCACACAGCGCCGCGATGCACGAGAAGACGTTCTCGTACTCCGCCCCGCATGAAGGGCACCGGTATTCGTTGCTCCTTTCGTCCACTGGGGTACGCACCAGGGCGTAGCAGTCGTGCGTCGAAGACTGCTGCGCCGACGCCGGGATCCGCGGGATCAGCCCTCCCTCCGTCAGGACCCATTTGGTCTCGTCGTAGGGCGGCCAGCCGGTCAGCCCCAGCTGGCCGGTCAGCCCCGGCTTGTCCTCATCTGCCATGTCGCGAGCGTGCCCCACCGGCAGCCGCTCGACGAGACCGCCTCAGCGCGTCGACAGGCGGTACTCGTCGACGAGCGGGCTGTCGGCGAAGTCCGTGTCGACGTCGTTGACGATTTCTTCTTATGCGGCCGGGTCTTCCTCGTGGATCATGCGACCAGGATTGTGGGCAAGCTGAGAGCCTGCACGACCCGCCGCCCGACCTGCCACGACTCCACACCCTGGAGACCTGGCTGACCTACACCCTCGGCCGCGTCCGGCGGGACATCGCAGCAGCAGAGCAACGGGAAGCCGAACGCAGCAGGGCATCCAGGCCCGGCCGTCGGCCCCGGACTGGCTCATCGAGCACAGCCTCGACGACCGCACCCCCTCGGTGTACGTCCACACCGGGGACTGCCACATGGCCGGGAACGCAGCAAGGGCGTTACACGCGAGCAGGCGCTCCGTGCGCTCATCGAGGGAGTCGCCGCCTGCAGGCACTGCCGGCCAGAGCGAGACCTCGGCTACCTGGAGTAGAACGCGTAAGCCACCCGTCCGTCCACATCGGACAGCCAGCCCAAACCGTCGCGACACCCCTGAAGAGCCAAGCGCCCAGCCCTAGCATTCCTGCGTGGACATGGACACTTTGATAGGGACCGCGCTCGGCGCCGTCATCGGCGTCACCACCACACTGATAGCCGAAAGGGCCCGGTGGAACCGTGAACACTCCTCCCGAGAGAAGGCCACCAAACGGGAGGTCTATGGCGCCTACCTCGGGGCGATGTCGCTGACTCTGCACCACTTACGCGCCCTGCGCCGAGAGGAAGGGCTGACGCGTGAAGTCCGTATCAGCCGAGTCGGTCAGACGATAGCCGCTGAAGGCGCATACAACCTCCGCTATCAGGTGGTGATCACCGCTCCAGATCAACTCGGAGAGCTCGCGGAGCACGCATTCGCCTGCCTTCGCGCTGTGCGGGACAGGTTCGACACCGCCGACGTTGGTACCGATCCGGGCTGGGATCCTGCATTCAACGCTGCGGACGAGGCTCTGAAGGAACTGCGAGTGGCTATGCGGAGCGACTTAGAACGTGGCTAGGTAGATGCCCGGACCCGTTCGACCAGCACACCCAGCAAGGCCTCTGGCAGCCAGCGAAGATGCGGGCATAGTGATCACGGCCAGAGGATGTTCGCCGGCCACGCGCTGCGGCTCGACTTCCGGGCCGCCGCCTTCTTGGCCGGCTGCTTCTTCGCAGTCTTCTTGGCCGCCGTCTTCTTCTTCGGCATCTCGTGGAGGGTGACGTCCTCGCCGCGGGAGGCCTTGGCCCTGGCGACGGACTCCAGCGCTTGCAAGCCTTCCAGTACCTTCTCTGTGCACTGGTCACCTTGCTGGTTGCCGCGGTCCTTACGTACCTGGCTGGCCTGTAACAGGCCGACCGCGACAAAGGGCACATCCACTTCCGATAGAGGACCGGCCATACCGGTACCGGCGCAGCCGCATGGCCTCCCGTGGGGAGCCGGGAGGAGCGGCGGGCCCTGCCGTCCGTAGCACGGCGGGACCCGAGCGGGGGGCCTTCACCTGGGGGGATCTGGGAGCCCGCGCGATCAACGATGCACCAGAACAAGCCACCGGGATAGATGCGTGACTGGAAATATCTGCCCACCGCCGGGCCCCGATCGGGAATGCACTGTCTCTGACTTCAAACTGGAGTGGCCATGTCTCCTTCGCCTGACCATCGGTCCCACGTTGTAGTGACGGCTGCCCTGGGCGCAGTTGTCGCCGGCCGACGACGGTGTTGGTCCGACCAGCGATGTCTCTTGAAATGGATCTCCCCAGATCCTCCCCAGAGCGATTGGATCATGGAGTTTGCAGCCGCCCGGCCGCGTGAGAACGCGCCGGGCGGCCACTTTTTGATCTCATCTCCAAGGACTGTTTTCCCAGGTCACGGCGTGTACACCGTCGGCCGAGGCGCCGGCGCCATGCCGTTGCCGAGGAAGAAGCTCGGGTGCGGGGGCTGGTTGTAGGCCGTGTTCTGCCAGGCCAGCCCGGTCCGGTACATCGTGTCGTGCAGCAGCGTCGTGATCTTTGCGCCGGTCTCGTACGGCGTCGAGTAGACGCGCAGGGCGGTGTTGTCGGCCGTCGGCCAGACGACCTCCTCGCGCCAGTCGCCCAGGATGTCGCCGGACAGGCTCGGGGTCGCCTTGGTGCCGTTGTTGGAGTGGACGGACGCGCCGGTCAGCAGGCGGGTGTCGGACGAGGTGCCGTACTTGTCGATGTGGGTGCCGTCGAGGAGTTCGCGGACGGTGTCGCCGTCCCACCAGGACAGGAAATTGACGGAGGACGGTTCGCGGCCCTTCGTCGCGCCGGCCTCGTCGCGGATGTAGCTGTCGGAGGCGGACCAGACCTCGGCTCCGTCGTTGCCCGCCCAGATGTCACCGGCGACGCCTCGGCCGTTGTCGCAGCAGGCGTCGAGTTTCCAGTTGACGGTACCGTTCGCCGGGTTGATGTACAGCTCGGCGGGCTGGCTGCTCGCCTCCGAGACCTTGAAGTACTCCAGACCCGCGTGGGAGGGGTCGAGGTCGCCGAGGTGTTGAGCGTCGCCGTGGCCGGTCTTCGTCGTCCACAGGCCGTTGCCGTTGTCGTCCACCGCCATTGCGCCGTAGACGATCTCGTCCTTGCCGTCGCCGTCGGCATCCCCGACGGAGAGGCTGTGCGACCCCTGACCGTCGTACCCCTTGCCGCTGTTGGTCGAGGAGTTGGTGTCGAAGGTCCAGCGCCGGGTGAACGCGCCGCCCCGCCAGTCCCAGGCCACGATGACCGTACGGGTGTAGTAGCCGCGCGCCATGATCAGGGACGGCCGGGCGCCGTCCAGATAGGCGGTTCCGGCGAGGAAGCGGTCGACGCGGTTGCCGTAGGAGTCGCCCCAGGAGGAGACCGTGCCGCGCGCCGGGACGTAGTCCACGGTGCCCATGGCGGCTCCCGTCTGACCGTTGAACATGGTCAGGTACTCGGGCCCGGACAGCACGTATCCGCTGGAGTTCCGGTAGTCGGCGGAGGAACTGCCGATGACCGTGCCCCGCCCGTCCGTCGTCCCGTCCGCCGTCTTCATGGCGACCTCGGCCTTGCCGTCGCCGTCGTAGTCGTACACCTGGAACTGGGTGTAATGGGCGCCCGAGCGGATGTTCCGGCCCAGGTCGACGCGCCACAGGCGGGTGCCGTCGAGTCTGACGCCGTCGACGATCGTGTTGCCGGTGTAGCCGGACTGGGAGTTGTCCTTGGCGTTGGTCGGCTGCCACTTGAGGACGAAGTCGAGGGCGCCGTCGCCGTCGAGATCGCCGACGGAGGCGTCATTGGCCTCGTAGGTGTACGCGACACCGTCGGGGGTGGTGCCGCCGGCGGGCGGGGTGATGGGGACGTCCTTGTAGCCCGTGCGGAACTGGACGGCGTGCACCGAGTCGCCCTGCTCCACGCCGTTCACGATCGCGCGGACCGTGTAGTCGGCCTGCGCGGGCCCACCCGAGTGGAAATAGTTCGTCGAACCGCTGACCGGGGCGGAGTTGACCAACGTACCGGCGCGGTAGACGTTGAACGAGACGCCGTTCGGGTCGGTGCCCAGCCAGCGCCAGCTGACCAGGTTGCCGCTGTCGGTGTGGACGCTGACGACGCCCCGGTCGAGGGCTTCGACCTGCCTCGCCGTGGCGGCCTGGGCCGATCCGGCGCCGAGGGCGGTGAGTCCGGCGGCGATGAGGGCGGCGGCCGCCATGGCCGAGCCGATCACGCGTCCGCGGTGCTGCCGTTGCGGGTGCTGCACGATGGATACCTCCTGAGAGGACGGACTGCTTCTGTCCCCTCAGTCGCCGCCGCCCGCACGGGAGTTGCCGCCGTGCAGCAAGCGCTCTCTATGCGTATCTGCGGGCCAGCTCGGCAACCGTGGCGGCGATACGGGCACGCAGTTCGGGCGGCTCCAGGACCTCGATCGCCGTCCCGATGCGCAGGAAGTCGTCGTGGGCCTGGTCCACCGATTCGACGGGAACGGTGGCCCGCGTCCAACCATCCCTTTCCGTAAGGCCGTTCGCCGCCACCGCCTCACCCACGGGCCCGCTCAGACGGGTTCCGGGCGCGATCCGCACGACCGCCTCCGCACGGTGCAGCCGTTCATGGAAGTCCCGCTGGTAGGCGGTCCAGTACGCCGCCAGGTCGAAGTCCTCGGGCCGGGGGAACTCCTCTCCGGAGAGGGCGAGTTCGAGGATCTGGTCCACCCTGTACGTGCGCGGGCCCGGGCCGGCGACCACGTACCAGCGGCCCGCCTTCAGGACGAGGCCGTACGGCTCCAGGCGGCGCTCCACGTCGGTGGGTTCGCGCCAGCGGCGATAGCGGACGTGCAGGACGCGGCCGTTCCAGACGGCGTCGGCGACGGCGGGGAGATACGGGGTCGCGTCGGCGTCCGCGTACCAGCCCGGCGCGTCCAGGTGGAAGCGTCCGCCGACCCGGTCGGCGTGCTCGCGCAGTTCGCGCGGGAGGGCGGCGCGCACCTTCAGCTGGGCCGCGGCGAGCACCGCGCCGAGACCGAGTTCGGCGGCGGGTCCGGGGACCCCGGCGAGGAAGAGGGTCTCGGCCTCCTCGGTGGTGAGGCCGGTGAGGCGGGTGCGGTAGCCGTCGAGCAGCCGGTAGCCGCCCGCGTGCCCCGCGTCGCCGTACAACGGGACACCTGCCGCGCTCAGCGCCTCGACGTCCCGGTACACCGTCCGCACCGACACCTCCAGTTCCTCGGCGAGCTGGGCGGCGGTCAGTCTGCCGCGGGTCTGCAGCAGCAGAAGGATCGAGACGAGACGGCTGGACTTCACTGACACATGGTGTCAGTGAAGCGGGCCTAGCGTCCTGCCATGGCTTCAACGACCTCCACCGGTTCCACGCCGTCGACCGGCTCCGTGGCCCCTGCGGCCCCTGCGGCCCCCATGGCATCGGCGGTCTCCGCGCCGTCCGTGGCTGCCGCGCCCTCCACGGCATCCTCATCGTCCGCAGCCTCCGTGGCCTCCGCAGCCTCCGTGGCCTCCGTGGCCTTCAAGGAGAAGTTCCTGACCGTTCCGCCGCCCATCGAGATGGCGGGGCGGCGGATCAAGCGCTACCACGTCACCGCGGACCCGGACGGGATCGAGCCCGAGGTCGAGCGGGCGGCGTACGCGATGCTGCCGCGGCTGCTCCCCGAGCCGGACGGCACCCCGCCCGCCACCTTCGTCGTCCTGCACCGGGGCGGTGACGACGGCGCCTACCTCAACGCCTACAGCTGGGTGTGGGACAACGTCCTGCACTTCCGGGGCGCCGCCGCGGGCCAGCCGGTGCTGGGCTGCCCCGACCGGAACCCGGCGCACTTCGTCACCCCGGACCTCCCGTGGATCGGCTGCGTCTGGGAGCTGCCGCCGATCCTGCACGAGCGGGACGCCTGGGTACGACACCTGCTCGCCTCCGAAGTGCCGGACCTGGAGGCCTACTTGACCGACTCGCTGCCCGAAGGAACCACAGGAGACCGCACATGAGCAACGCCCTGGACGACGACGCCGTCCGCCGCGACTTCGACTTCCTCCACGGTGACTGGGACGTCGTCAACCGCCGCCGTACCGACTTCCTCGACGCGGAGAGCGACTGGGAGGAGTTCCCGGCCGTCAGCCGCTGCTGGAACCTGTTCGGCGGGGCGGCGAACATCGACGAGATCGACGTGCCCGGCCAGGGATGGAAGGGGCTGACGCTGCGCCTCTTCGACGCGGAGACCGGGCAGTGGTCGCTGAACTGGTCGTCCAGCCGCAGCGGGAAGCTGTTCCCGCCGGTCCTCGGGCGGTTCGGACCGGACGGGCACGGCGAGTTCCACGGCGACGACACCCATGACGGGAAGGACGTGCGGGTGCGGTTCGTGTGGTCGGGGATCTCCGAGACCACGGCTCGCTGGGAGCAGGCGTTCTCCCTGGACGAGGGGAGCACCTGGCTGACCAACTGGACCATGGATTTCACTCGGAGGAAGGCCGCCTGACGCCCGTCCGGCCAGGCGCCGGGCCGGTGTTCAGGCCTCGCGGAACGCCCGCAGGGGCGGCGCGCGCACGGCGTCGTCGGCGGCCCGTGGCTCGCCGCCCCGCAGGGCGTCGTGCTCGTCCGCTTCCTTGCCGTCGTCCGGTACGGAGGTCAGTGTGCCCCGTGCCCCGGCGCGAGTTCCTCCACCCTGCGGGCGAGATCGAAGTCGAGCGCGGTGACGGCGCCGCCGACGCTGTGCGTGTTCACGCTGAGGGAGATCGTGTTGTAGCCGAGGGTGAGGTCGGAGTGGTGGTCGAGCTCCTCCTGCACCTGGGCGATGTGCACGACCATCGCGGTCGCCGCGAAGTGCGAGCCGAGCCGGTAGGTACGGGCGAGCCGGTCACCTTCGAGCGACCAGCCGGGCAGCTCCGCCAGCCGCTCCTCGATCTCCTTCTGCGCCAGCGGTTCGACGGCCATGGACGTGATCCCTTCGTACGGCGGGTGAGCCCTTCGCCCAGCGTGCCACAGCCGTCCCCGGTCGGCAGGGCACGCGCGGCGCGGCTCACCGGTCCCCGCGATCACCGCCGTACGCACTCCGCCGCGAAGTCGTCCGCCAGGACCGTGATCGTGGAACGGCCCTCGATCCGTTCCAGCCACTCCTGCGGGAGTCCGTGGTCGCCGTGCCGGGCGCCGAGAAGGTTGCCGCAGATCGCGCCGGTGGAGTCGCTGTCGCCGGAGTGGTTCACGGAGAGGAGCAGGGCGTCGGTCACCCGGGGAGCGGCGAGCGCGCAGTAGACGGCGATGGCCAGGGCCTCCTCGGCGATCCAGCCGGCGCCGAGGGACTCGACCTTCTCGGCGGCCGGATCTCCTTCGGAGGCGAGGTCGAGGGCACGGTTCAGGGCGGCCGTGGTCTCCTCGTGCCCCGGATGGCGGGCGAGCAGCCGCAGCGTGCGCAGGACGGCGCCCTCCACGGAGTCCCCGGAGACGAGGTGGGTGACGATCGCGGCGAGGGCGCCGGAGGCGTAGTACCCCGTGGGGTGGCCGTGGGTCGTCTGGGAGCAGCGGGCGGCGATGCCGAACGCGGTCTCGGCCGGGGCGCGGGTGAGCCCGAAGGGTGCCGAGCGCATGACCGCCCCGCATCCCTTGGAGTCCGGGTTGACGGGTCCGGGCGGCCCGAGCTCGCTCGCCGGGTCCGGAAAGTGCTCCCGCTGGAGCCCGGAGAGGCAGGCGTTGCCGGGCGCCCGGCGGGCGTACAGCCAGCTCTGCGCGGCGAGTCCGCCGTGGACGTCCGGGCCGGGTCCGGGCTCGGTCTGGGTGTCCAGCCACCGCCCGTACGCCCATCGCACGAGCCGTGACCAGCCGCCCCCGATGCCCTTGAGCCGCTCGCGGGTGTGCGCCTGCTGGACGCCCTCCACCGTGAACAGGGTCATCTGGGTGTCGTCGCTGATCCGGCCCACCACCCCGTCGGCGTCGGGGACCGGCCCCGTCACCCCGCGCGGTCCGTGCGCGGCGCGGATCCGTTCCAGGGAGTCGAACTCGACGGGGTAGCCGAGGGCGTCCCCGAGCGCGCCGCCCAGCAGACAGCCGCGTACGCGTGCCCGGTAGAGGGCCTCGGCCTCCCAGGACAGGTTCCACAGGTCGTTCACGTGCCACTCCTCGACTACGGTCGCCGTATGAGCATTGTCCCGTCCGGTCCCGCCGCCGTCTCAAGTGCCCCTGCCGGGAAGGGCCTCGGGCCGTTGCTGCGCGGCTGGCGGGAGCAGCGGCGGGTGAGTCAGCTGGAGCTGGCCCTGCGGGCGGGCTCCTCGGCCCGTCACATCAGCTTCATCGAGACGGGCCGCTCCCGCCCCAGCGAGGAGATGGTGCTGCGGCTGGCCGAGCACCTCGACGTTCCGGTGCGGGAGCGCAACGCCCTGCTCCTCGCCGCCGGTTACGCCCCGCACTATCCGGAGACACCGCTGGACGACCCCTCGATGGAGGCGCTGCGCGAAGGCATGGAGCGGCTGATCCAGGGCTACGAGCCCTGTCCGGCGCTGGTGGTCGACGCGACGTACGACGTCCTCGCCGCGAACCGTGGGGTCGCCATGCTGCTGGACGGTGTCCCGGACCGGCTTCTCGCGCCGCCGCTGAACGCGATGCGGCTGACCCTCCACCCGGAGGGCCTGGCGCCGCGCATCCGCAATCTGCGCGCGTGGCGGGACCATCTGCTCGCCCAGATGGACCGGCAGATCGCGCTGCGCCGTTCGGAGCCGCTGCGCGCGCTGTACGAGGAGGTGGCGGCGTATCCGGTACCGGACCGGGACGCGGCCGAGGACGACGAGTCCGCCGGCCCCGTCCCCTACTTCGCGCTCCCGATGCGGATCGAGCACGACGGCCGTGTGCTGTCGTTCGTCTCGTCCATCTCGACGTTCAACACGCCGATGGACGTGACGGTCGCCGAGCTGGCCATCGAGACGTTCCTCCCGGCGGACCCGGCGACGGCCAAATACCTTCACGCGCAGCACTCGTGAACTTCCGTCATAGGGCGTGTGAGTGATCCGGCAGCGGACACCTGGACATCATTCCGGCGTTCCGAACCCCAAATCGCCCTGCACGTAAATGTGTTGAGGCCAACCCCTGAGGGTTCTCCACGAACATGGCACACTGCACGCATACTTCGGCCCGTGGGGAGGCGTGGCGTGAGTGAGCGGCGACCCGCGCCCACGGTGGGGCAGGTGGTTCTCGGGCGGCGGCTGCAGGAGCTGCGCGAGGCCGCGGGCCTGAAGCGGGAGGAGGCGGCCCGTGTCCTGCGCGTCGCCCCGGCGACCGTCCGGCGGATGGAGATGGCCGAGGTCGCCCTCAAGATCCCTTACGTGCAGGTGCTGTTGACGACGTACGGCGTGGCCGACGACGAGGCCGCCGTCTTCGTGGCGCTCGCCGAGGAGGCGAACCAGCCGGGCTGGTGGCAGCGGTACCACGACGTGCTGCCCGACTGGTTCAGCATGCACGTCAGCCTCGAGGGCGCCGCCGAGATGATCCGCTCGTACGAGCCGCACTTCGTGCCCGGGCTGCTGCAGACCGAGGAGTACGCGCGGTGCGTGCTGGAGGCCGGGACGGTCGGGCAGACGGGCCCCGAGGCCATCGAGCGGCATGTCGCGCTGCGTATGAAGCGGCAGGGCCTGCTCACGCGGGCGAGCCCTCCCCACCTCTGGGTGATCATGGACGAGACGGCGTTGCTGCGTCCCGTGAGCATCCGGGGTGAGGTCATGCGCGATCAGATGGACCGGCTCCTCGAATGGGTCGAGCTCGATCACGTCACGCTCCAGGTCGCGGAGTTCGCGAACGGCCCGCACCCGGGGACGTACACGTCCTTCGCGCTGTTCCGCTTCGCGCAGCCGGAGCTGCCGGACATCGTCTACAGCGAGTACGTGACCGGCGCCCTCTACCTCGACGCGCGCGAGGAGGTGGCCCTGCACCTGGAGGTGCTGGACCACATGTCGGCGCACGCCGCCTCCGCCCAGCGCACCAAGGAGATCCTCCGGGAGTTCCGCGAGCGCTATTGAGCACGCCGCCAGGACCTGACATCCCCGCGACGACGATCGCCGCACCGGACACCCGATGACGACCGAGGAGCAGACGCATGACCGGACCCGACGCCGCGCCCACCAGGATCGACACCAGCCGGCCTCATCCGGCCCGTGTCTACGACTGGTGGCTGGGCGGCAAGGACAACTACCCGGTGGACGAGGAGCTGGCCCGCAGGATCCTCGCCGCGGACCCGACCGCCGTGCGCGGGGCGCGCGCCAACCGCCGCTTCATGCACCGCGCGACGCGGGCCGCAGCTCAGTCCGGGATCCGTCAGTTCCTGGACATCGGTACGGGCATCCCCACCCAGCCCAACCTGCACCAGGTGGCCCAGCAGGTCGCACCGGACGCCAGGATCGTGTACGCGGACAACGATCCGATCGTGCTGCGGCACGCGGAGGCGCTGCTGCACGGCTCCGTCGAGGGCAGCACCGACTACGTGCACGCCGATGTCCGTGACCCCGAGACCATCCTGCGGCTGGCCGGCGAGTGCCTGGACCTCAAGCAGCCCGTGGCCCTGTCGCTGGTCGCGCTCACCCACTATCTGGACACCGACGGCGACGACGTCTACGGCCTGCTGGAGCGGTACGTCGACGCGCTCGCCCCCGGCAGCCACCTCGTGCTGTCGCAGGTCACCGCCGACATCAGCCCCGAGGGTGTCGAGAGGGCCGCCGAGCTGTTCCGGCGCAGCGGCACCCCGTTCTTCCCGCGCGGGCGGGAGGAGTTCTCCCGGTTCTTCGACGGTCTGGATCTTCTCGACCCCGGGGTCGTCCCGGTCGTCGACTGGCGGCCCGAGGCGGAGGACCTCGCCGCCGCGAAGGAGGGCGTCGCGCCGTTGTACGCAGGTGTCGCCCGCAAGAGCTGACCGTTCCCGAGCGGCCCGAGCGGACCCCGGAGTCGCGGGAACCGAGCAGGCCCGTTCCGGGCCGGTCGGTCCCCGCGGGCGGCCCGGCTCCCGTCCGAGGACGGGTGATCCAGCGGTGTCGGCGGCGCTCGTGACCCAGGCTCCTAGGGAGTGTCCTTCGTACTCCGGTCGCGGTCCTCGTCCACGATCTCCGCGTCCACCACGCCCTCGTCCTGGTCCGGGGTGTGCTCGGTGGGCGGCCGGTCCTCCGCGGAGGTCTGCTGCTGGGCCCGGGCGTACATGGCCTGGCCCATCTGCTGGCTGACGGTGGCCAGTTTCTCGATGGCGCCGCGCAGGGCGGCGGTGTCGGTGGAGGAGTCCGCCAGGAGCTGTTTCAGTTCGCCGGCCGCCGATGCGACCTCGGTCTTCGTGTCGGCGGGGATGCGCTCGTCGTTCTCGTTGACGAACTTCTCGGTCTGGTAGACGAGTTGCTCGCCGTGGTTGCGGGTCTCCGCGGCCTCGCGGCGGCGCCGGTCCTCCTCGGCGTACTGCTCGGCCTCGCGCATCATGCGGTCGATGTCGTTCTTGGGCAGCGCCGAGCCGCCGGTCACGGTCATCTTCTGCTCGCGCCCGGTGGCCAGATCCTTCGCAGAGACGTGCATGATCCCGTTGGCGTCGATGTCGAAGGCGACCTCGATCTGCGGAACCCCGCGCGGCGCGGGCGGCAGCCCCGTGAGGTCGAAGACGCCGAGCTTCTTGTTGTACGCGGCGATCTCGCGCTCGCCCTGGTACACCTGGATGCCGACCGAGGGCTGGTTGTCGGCGGCCGTCGTGAAGATCTCCGAACGCCGGGTCGGGATCGTGGTGTTGCGGTCGATGAGCGTGGTCATGATGCCGCCCTTGGTCTCGATGCCGAGGGACAGCGGGGTGACGTCGAGGAGCAGTACGTCCTTCACGTCCCCCCGGATCACACCGGCCTGGAGTCCGGCGCCGACGGCCACGACCTCGTCCGGGTTGACGCCCTTGTGCGGTTCCTTGCCGGTGAGCTCCTTCACCAGGTCGGTGACCGCGGGCATCCGGGTGGACCCGCCGACCAGGATGACGTGGTCGACGGCGGACAGCTTCACCCCGGCGTCCTTGACGGCCTGGTGGAAGGGGGACTTGCAGCGGTCGAGCAGGTCGGCGGTCAGCTCCTGGAACTGGGCGCGTGTCAGTTTCTCGTCGAGGTGCAGCGGGCCTTCGGCGGTGGCGGTGATGTAGGGCAGGTTGACGTTGGTCTCGGTGGCCGAGGACAGCTCGACCTTGGCCTTCTCGGCACCCTCCCGCAGTCGTTGCAGCGCCATCTTGTCGTGGCCGAGGTCGATGCCGTGCGAGGCCTTGAAGCGCTGCGCGAGGTGCTCGACGATCCGCTGGTCCCAGTCGTCGCCGCCGAGCCGGGTGTCACCGTTGGTCGCCTTGACCTCGATGACGCCGTCGCCGATCTCCAGGAGCGAGACGTCGAAGGTGCCGCCGCCCAGGTCGAAGACGAGGACGGTCTGCTCCTCGCCGCGGTCGAGCCCGTACGCCAGGGCGGCGGCCGTCGGTTCATTGATGATCCGCAGGACTTTCAGGCCCGCGATCTCGCCCGCCTCCTTGGTGGCCTGGCGCTGCGCGTCGTCGAAGTAGGCGGGCACGGTGATCACGGCGTCCGTGACGTCCTCGCCGAGATAGGCCTCGGCGTCCCGTTTCAGCTTCTGCAGCACCCGGGCGGACAGCTCCTGGGCGCGGTAGCGGGTGCCGTCGATGCTGCCCGTCTCCGGAAAGCGCCAGGTCACGTCGCCCATGTAGCGCTTCACGGACCGCGCGGTGCGCTCGACGTTCGTCACGGCCTGCCGCTTGGCGACCTCGCCGACCAGCACCTCACCGTTCTTGGCGAAGGCCACCACCGAGGGCGTGGTGCGCGCCCCTTCGGCGTTGGCGACGACCGTCGCCTCACCGCCCTCGAGGACGGCCACCACCGAGTTCGTCGTACCGAGATCGATTCCGACCGCACGTGCCATGTCCGTCCCCTTCCGCCAGGGCTCTGCCCGCCTCCAGCACAAGACGCGCGTTCCCGCTTGTCAATGGCGCGGGGGCGGGGCGGGGGCGGACGCGCGGCCCGGCGGGGGCGGACGCGCCGATGCCGCGCCCCCTTGCGGGAGGGCGCGGCATCGGCGTACGAACGTCAGGCGAGCTTCGCCGACAGGGTGATCGTCGTGCCGGTCAGGGCCTGGCTGACCGGGCAGTTCTTCTTGGCGTCCTCGGCCGCCGCGACGAAGCCGTCGTTGTCGAGGCCCGGCACCGTGCCCTCGACCGTGAGGTGGATGCCGGTGATGCCCTCGCCTGGCTGGAAGGTGACATCGGCGTTGGTGAGGAGCTTGGTGGGCGGGGTGCCGGCACCCGCGAGGGCGTGCGACAGCGCCATGGAGAAGCAGCTGGAGTGGGCGGCCGCGATCAGCTCCTCGGGGCTGGTCTTGCCGTTCGCGTCCTGGGCCCGCGACGCCCACGTCACCGGCTGCTGGCCGATGCCGGAGGAGTCGAAGGTGACGACGCCGTTGCCCTCGAGCAGGTTGCCTTCCCACACAGTGTGTGCGGTGCGCGTGGTTGCCACGATGATTCCTTTCGGGTGTGGTCCCGTTGCCGGGGTCCGTGGCTCCCATCCGATCACACCTGGGCCCGGTGCACCCAACCCTCCGGGGGCGACCTGCCGGGCCATGTCCGGGATTTCCCCGACGAGGCCCGGGAAAGGGCCTGCTGACGGACCGTCGCCGGGGTTCACCGCACCCGGAAGACCGGTCCGCGCGCGGTGAACGGGAGCCGTGCGTCCTGCGGGATCAGATAGGCGTGCTCGCGCCGCACCCGCAGCACGTCGCAGTATCCGTCCGTGATCACCAGGACGGGCGCGCCCGGCGGGAAGTCGTCGGCGCGGTGCAGCAGGTCGATGCCCGGCTGCAGCACGGTGCCGCCGCGCCCGCGCACCCGTACGCGTCCGGCGATCTCCGTGACCTGCAGATAGCCCGCGTCGTGCGGCGCGGCGTCGCAGAAGACGACCCGGGCCGCGGGTACGTCCCTGGCCTCGGCGTAGGAGGCGATGGCGCCCAGGGCCTTGCCGAGCAGGGTGCGGTCCATGGAGCCGGAGGTGTCGAGCACGACGCCGAAGGTGCAGCGGGCGATCTCCTCGGGCGGGAACCAGCGCCCCGCGCGCGGGATGTCGGGGGTGGCCGCCTGCCGGCGCGACGGACGCGCGTACGAGCGCAGGGGTTCGGGACGGGGTACGAACTCGTCGAACCAGCGGGCCAATCGGGCGTCCCAGGGCAGCGGCGGCTGGCTGAGCGCGCGGATCTCCTCGACGAGGCCGCCGGGCAGGAAGCCGCGCTCCTGCTGCTGGTGCAGGTCGAGGCCCCGGGCCAGGCCGCGGCGGTAGAACTCGTCGAGGTCGACGTAGTCGCGCGGCGAGCCGAGCGGGCCGCCCAGGATGTCGCCCGCTCCCTTGCCGCGCAGCGTCGCGAGGCGGCGCATCCGGCGCAGATCGCCGGCGATCCGGTCGTACACCTCCTCGGCCGACAGGTCCTTCAGGTCCGGGTCGTACAGCAGCCCCTCGGGCATGGTGCCGATCTGCATCTCGCACAGCCAGCCGTTGATCACATAGTCGGCGGCGATGTTGAAGAGGTACGGGTCCCGGGCGCCGCAGCGGTCGCCGTGGCGCAGGGCGGCGTGCAGCATCTCGTGGGCGAGGACGAACCGCCATTCCTCGTCGCTGAAGGAGCGCAGCGGGTTGATGTAGATCTCGGCCGCCCCGGTGTCGACGGCGGCGACGGAGATGCCGTGGGCGCGGGCCAGTTCGGCGTCGGCGACGAGGGTGATGCCGGCCGCGACGCCGCCGAGCAGCGGATAGGAGGAGACGAACCAGCTCAGCGCCCGCTCCCAGGGCTGGAGCAGGGTAGGCCCTCCGCGCATGGACGCGCGCCGGCCGCCCGCCATGTCCATCGCAGTCGCCATGGTGCGGGTCAGGGCGTGCGCGAAGGCCACCTGCCAGTCGGGCGCCGTGCCGCCGTTCCAGGTCTTCCAGGGCACCAGCAGCTGGTCCGGGGCGCCGCCCGCCGTACCGCAGCGCTCGTACCGGGGCGGGATGCCGTCGCGGCGCCAGCTCGCGGCGAGCCGCTCCTCGTCGCCGTCGGGGTAGGCGTCCGGGAGATTCTCCGGGGTCAGGCCCACCGGGAAGCCGAGCAGGAAGCGGTTCACCACCACGCAGCGCGCGGCGAGGTCGAAGGGGTCCGGCTGCTCGCGCTCCCCGACCGCGGCCGGGACATGGCCGAAGCCCAGGTGGATGACGGCGTGCGCCACGGCCCACGCCCAGGCCGCCGGTTCGGCGCGGCGCGTGGGGTCGACGTGCAGGACCCCGTCGGAGTCGACCGCCACCAGTCCGTCGCGGGGAGCGCCGGCGCACTTCTCCTGCCGGCAGACGCTGAAGCCGATCGCGGCCAGCGCCCGGTTCGCCCGCACCAGCCGCATCCCCTCGGCGAACGCCTCGGCGGCGGGGTCGGGTCCGGCCTTGGCGTCTGCCTTGCGGGCGCGGCTCATCGCGCGGCCCCCGTGGCCGGGCCGACCGCCGTCTCCGGGGGCATGCCCACGAGCACGGTCACCGGCGCGCCTCCACCAGGCGCGGCATGTCCCGGGCCGCCTCCACCAGGAACCACGCGGGCAGGACGGGATTGCCGTCGGCGTCGGACGCGATGACGCTCTGGGCGACCTCGACGGAGATCTCGGCGAGCTGCACGAGGAGGGACTTGGCGCGGTACGCGGTCTGGCGGCCGTTCGCCGAGAGGTGTTCCTTGCTCGCGGGCAGCTCCTTGAGGAGCCGGCCGCGGAAGGACTCCGCGAGGTAGTAGAGGAGGTCGCGGTCCTCCATGCGGGAGGGCCAGCGGGCGTCGCCCTTGATGATGGCCTCGATGCCGAACCGGCTGCGCACGATCTTGACGTACCCGCAGAAGGCGACCGCGTGCGCGGGCGTCAGCGTGCCGTGGGCGATCACCTTCAGGGTGTCCTCGTCGACCGCCGGCCCGAAGGAGCCCAGCGCGTCGGAGAGCATGTGCCAGGAGCGCGGCGTGGAGAACGGCTCCTCCGTCTTCGGCGGCTTGGACCACAGGTGGTCGGGCCGGTCGGTGAGGTGGTCCAGCACCCAGGGATGGATGCCGTTCGCGGCCGCCCAGACGAGCCAGTCCTTCGGGGAGGCCTCCAGGTGGACGTGCGTGAGGCGGTTGACCAGCGCGGAGGCGATCGGGCGGGCCAGCGCGTTGTCCGTGGCACGGTTGCCCGCGCCGATCACGATGGAGCCCTTCGGCAGTTCGTAGTTGCCGATCCGGCGGTCCAGGATCAGCGAGTAGAAGGCCTTCTGCACATCGGGGGTCGCCGCGTTCAGCTCGTCCAGGAACAGGCAGTACGGCTCGTCCCGGGCGATCGCCTCCGGCGGGCAGAAGACGGACCGGCCGTCGCGGATCTGCGGCACGCCGATCAGGTCCTCCGGCGCCAGCTGCGTTCCCAGCAGGCTCACGCACTCCAGCCCGAGCGATTCGGCGAACTCCCTGACCAGGGAGGACTTCCCGATGCCGGGAGCGCCCCAGAGGAAGACCGGCCGCACGGTGGCGAGACCGAGCAGCAGCTCCGGAATACGGGCAGGGGTGACGGTGGCGGCTGCCTGCACAGGCGAGCTCCTTGGGCGTGTTCGAGAGGGGGCGCGCAGGGGCGCGGCGTCCGATGCGCACAGTGTGGGCTCGCGGGTCCGTTCACCGCAGCCCATTTTCCGGCGCACGCGGCTCCCGCCGTACCGCCGCGGTCTTCGGCGCGAACGACCCACGGGGCTCGCCCGGATGGCACACCGAGCTCCGCATACTCCCGCCGGGCAGGCCGAGTTCTCTCGTACTCCCGCCGGGTACGCCGAGTAACCTCATGCCCCCGCCGGGCACGCCGAGTTCCCTCATCCCCCCGCCGGGCACGCCGAGTCGTCGCGCGACCGTGCCCGAGCGGCTCGCGGATCGAGCCGGGTCCGGCTCAGGCGGCGCGCTCGTCCGGGACGGTCCCCAGCGGTACCTGAGGACCGTCGCACTCGCCCAGCCAGCGCCGCAGTACGTCGTGCACCCGCTCCGCGCCGACGAGTTCGGTGTCCTCGCCGACGGGTGAGGACAGGGCCGCCGGGGAGAGCAGGAAGGGCCGCCCCTGGGCGCCGCCGAGCCCGCCGTGCGAACCGATCTGCTCCTCGAAGGCGAGGACTTCGCCCTCGTCCGGGTCGTACCAGGAGTTGACCATGATGTCGGCCGTGTGCGGGAAGGAGTGCGTCCGCCGCACGGCGCCGGCGGCGCCGGGGCCGAAGTCGGCCAGGGGGCCCGGGTGTTCGTCGTCGAGACGGTCCACCGGCGCCTCGGCGCCGTGCGCGCCGAGCACGAGGCCGCCGTGCTCCTCGCTGCGGACCAGCAGGAAGCCGACGCCGGGGTGGTTGGCGAGCGTGGACAGCAGCGCGGGGTGGCGGCGGTCGATCTCCTCCCGGCTCATCCGGTGCGGCACGTCGGGGAAGGAGATGAGACCGAGGTTGCCGGAGGCCAGGACGATGGGCTCGGAGCGGCGCCCCGACGGCCGGCGCCGCTCCTCGCGCTCCTCGACGGGCCTGCGCAGCGCGGCTCGTACGGCGGTCCGCGCCTCGGCACCGCTGTGGGTCCGCTGTGCCTTGCGGGGCACGGGCAGCCCGCAGCCGGCCCGGACCAGATTGCCGAGGCTGAGGCCGTAGCGGGTCAGGAAGGTCTCGCCCGGGCTCTGGCCGTGGTCGGAGAGCACGACGATCCGGTACGGCCGCGGGGCGTGCTCGGCGACCTTCTCGATCAGCGCGAGCGACCGGTCGAGCCGCTCCAGGATCTTCTCCGCGTCCCGGCTCCGCGGCCCGGAGTGGTGGGCCACTTCGTCGTACGCCACCAGGTCCGCGTAGACCGCGTTGCGCCCGGCGAGCATGTCGCCGATCACCGCGGCGACCACGACGTCCCGCTCGACGACGGTCGCGAAGGCACGGATGAACGGGTAGAGCCCGCCGCGCTTGACGCGGGGCCGCCGCTGCTTGAGGCGGGCCGCGGTGGACTGGCCCATCTCCCTGAAGACCTCGGCGGTGAACGACATCGCCGTACGGACGGCGTTGGCGGGATCGGAGAAGTACGCGAAGTAGCCGGCCCGCGAGCGGTTGTCCCGCCCCCTCCTCGCGGCCACGGACAGCACGAGGGCGAGCTCGTCGGCGCCGCCGCTGAAGAGGTTGCCGCGGCTCGCGCCGTCGACGGTGAGCAGTCCCCCGTCACCGGTGTGACGGACGGCCCGGCGCTGGAGTTCGGCGGCGCTGGTCGGCCGGTTGCAGACCATGACCTCCTGGGTGTCCTTCTCGTACCACCGGAAGGCCGGGACGTCGTGGTTGCTGCCGTGCAGGATGCCCAGCTGGCTTGCGCCTGTCTGGCTGGACCAGTCCGTACGCCACGCGATGAGGCGGTGGGTGGGACGGGTTCCCTCCAGCCATCGGGCCGCGGTCGGCATCAGCCCCTTGCCGATCGCCTCCCGCAGCACGTCGTGCCCGACGCCGTCGAGCTGGAGGAAGACGGCACCGGGGGTCGAGGGGCCGGGCCGCCCGTCGGCGCGCCTGCGGCGCCGGTCGGCGAGCCGGTAGAGCCGGCGCCGGTACGCGTCGTCGTCCCGTACCGCGAGGGCACCGCCGGTGGCCGAGGCGACGGCGGACATCACGGCGGCCACGACCACGGCGGTCTCGGGGGCGGCCTCCCCGTGTCCGGAGGGGTTGAGCCGCAGGGCGAGGAGCAGCAGCGAGCCGTTGAGGAAGAAGACGAGCAGGGCGAGCACGTAAGCGGGGACCAGCAGCAGCGCCCGGACGAGCAGGGGCCACACCAACGACGACAGGAGGCCGAAGACGCCCGCGCCGGCCGCCGCGGTGACCGCGATCCGCGTCGCGCTGTCCCCGGTGTCCGACTGCAGCTGGAAATCGGGCAGCGCACCGGCGAGGACGAGCATCGTGACGGTGGACACGGCCCACACCGTGATGCTCCGGCCCACCGCGCTGGCGACCCGTCGCCAACGTCCTCCGTCCACGCCCAGCCCACCTCACGTCCCGGCCCGCCCGGTCCGCGCGGCCTGCTCCCACCCTGTCACAACGGCCGGACAGGCCAGGATGTCCCCGGAAGTCCCATGGAAGTCCGCCGGGAGCCCCTCATGGAGTCCCCGGGGCGAGAGGTCAGCGGCCGTCGTATCCGGCCGTCGGCATCGACAGCCGGCGGTGGACCCGGGCCTTCATCTGGGCGTCGTACGACGGTTCGGCACTGCCCACCGTCTCGACGCGCACGCCGCGGCGCACGCACTCGGCGGTGAACTCCTCGACCGAGGCGAGGGCGCGCTCCAGCACCCGGCGGCTGGGCGCGACGAACAGATCCACGAGGCCGGCCTCGACGTCCGCCCACAGGCTGCGGTGGTCCGGGCGCAGACCGCGTACGAGGAGTTCCCGGGTGACGACATAGCCGCGCTCGGCGGCCCAGCGGGCACACATCGCGTGCTGGCTGCGGGAGTCGACGAGGAAGGGGTCCTCGTCGAGTTCCTCCAGGGGGGTCAGGCTCGCGATCGCCGTGACGCGGAGCGACGGGGGGCGCGACGCCTGGCCGCTCCGCTCGTACGAGCGCTTGAGGGCGTGCGTGCCGGAGGCAGCGCGTGCGTCTCCCATGGCGTCCCCCTCACCTCCGGGTTTCGCCGCCGACCCTACTCCTGCCCGTAGGCTCGGGGGGAGTCGCGCGAAGGAGGCAAAGAGGTGCCGGTGGAGATCACCTGGTGGGGGCACGCCACCTGCACGCTGGAGGACTCCGGGACACGCGTGCTCACCGATCCGCTCTTCGCGCGCCGGCTCGCGCATCTGCGGCGCAGGCGCGGGGCGCCGCCCCCTCCCCCGGCGGCGGTCGCCGACGTGGCGCTCGTCTCCCATCTGCACGCCGACCATCTGCACCTGCCGTCGCTGGCGAAGCTGGCTCCGGGCACCCGGCTGCTCGTGCCGCGGGGCGCCGCGCGTTCGGTTCCCGGGCTGCGGCGGCTGGACCACCTGCGGCTCACCGAGGTCGCGCCCGGCGATCGCACCCAGGTCGGTGACCTGGTCGTCCGCACGGTGTCGGCACGCCACGACGGACGGCGGCTGCCGGTCGGACCGCACCGTTCCCCCGCCGTGGGGTACGTGGTGGAGGGCGAGGCGCGGACGTACTTCGCCGGGGACACGGGGCTGTTCGCGTCGATGGCCGAGGAAGTCGGTGCGGTCGACGTGGCCCTGCTGCCGGTGGGCGGCTGGGGGCCGTATCTCGGGGAGGGGCATCTCGACGCGGGACGTGCCGCAGAGGCGCTGGCCGCGTTGCTGCCGCGCAGCGCTGTGCCGGTGCACTACGGCACGTTCTGGCCCATCGGGATGGATGCCGTGCGCCCCCATGAATTCCATGCGCCGGGTGCGGAGTTCGTGCGCCTGGCGGCCGAGCGTGCGCCCCGGGTGACGGTGCACCTGCTGGAGCACGGCGAGAGCGTGCGTCCGGAGGCCGCTCGGTGATGGCCTGGCCCGCCGCGGGAGCCGTGGCTCCCTCTCTCCTGCCGGTCAAGGGCACCGCCCCGGCGCTGTTCCTGTCCGCCACGGCCACGACCGTGCCGCCGGAGTCCACCCAGCAGGCGATCGGGTATCCGTCCCTGTTCCTGCTGGTGCTGATCGGCGCGCTGGTACCGGTGGTGCCGACGGGCGCGCTGGTGAGTTCGGCGGCGGTGGTTGCCTTCCACCAGGCGGCGCCCCTCGCGCTGCTGATGGTGTTCCTGGTGTCCTCGGTGGCGGCTTTCATCGGCGACATGTCGCTCTACTGGCTCGGCCGGCGCGGCATGGGCTCGAAGAACGGATCGCGCTGGCTGGAGGCGATCCGGGTGCGTGCCCCCGAGGACCGGCTCGCCCGGGCTCAGGAGAAGCTCGCCGACCACGGCATCGCCGTCCTCGTCCTGTCCCGTCTCGTGCCGGCGGGCCGCATCCCGGTCATGCTGGCCTGTCTGATGGCGAAGATGCCGCTGCGCACCTTCGCCCGCGGGGATGCTCCGGCGTGTCTCGCCTGGGCGGCCACCTACCAGATCATCGGCATCCTCGGCGGCTCCCTCTTCAGTGAGCCGTGGGAGGGCGTGGTGGCGGCGGTGGCGCTGACCCTCGCGATCAGCGCGGCGCCGAGTGTGTGGCGCAGGATCCGCCGGACGACACCCTCGTAGGGACGCGGTCGCCTCACCCCGGGCTCAGGGGCGCGACGACTCCCCTCAGGGACGCGACGACCGCTCCGCGAGGGGACGGAGGGGACGGGATGCCCACGCCGCGAAGGGACGGGGCGCCCGCTCCGCGAGGGACGGGATGCCCGTGCCACAAGGGGACGGGATGCCCACGCCCGCGAGGAGACATGGTCACTCCAGTACCCGCGAACCCCCCACCGCCAGATCCCACAGGTCCTCCCGTGCCAGTCCCGCCCGCTCCCAGGCGGCCCGCACCCGCCGCAGGGGCTCGAGGACCGGTTCCGCCGAGAGCACGAAGGTGCCCCAGTGCATCGGCGCCATCCGCCGCGCGTTCAGGTCGACGGTCGCCCGCACCGCCTCTTCCGGGTCGCAGTGCACATCGCTCAGCCACCACCGGGGGTCGTACGCGCCGATCGGCAGGAGGGCGAGGTCGATCCCCGGGTGGCGCTGCCCGATGCGGGAGAACCAGTGGCCGTATCCGGTGTCGCCCGCGAAGTACACGCGCTGCCCCTCGGGCGCCGTGAGGACCCAGCCGCCCCACAGGGTGCGGCAGGTGTCGGTGAGGCTGCGCTTGGACCAGTGGTGGGCGGGGACGAAGTCGAAGCGGACGCCGCCCAGTTCGGCCGCCTCCCACCAGTCCAGCTCGGTGACCCGGGTGAACCGGCGCCGCCTGAACCAGCGTCCGAGTCCGGCGGGCACGAACACCGGTGTGTCGCGCGGGAGTCGGCGCAGGGTCGGTGCGTCCAGATGGTCGTAGTGGTTGTGGCTGATGACGACCGCGTCGACACGCGGCAGCGTGCTCCAGGCCACGCCGACCGGGGTGATCCGGGCCGGGGTGCCGATGATCCTGCGGGACCAGACCGGGTCGGTGAGGACGGTGAGCCCGCCGATCCGGATCACCCAACTCGCGTGCCCCGCCCAGGAGACGGCGACGGTGCGGACGTCCACGCGGGGCAGCGGTCCCGGCTCGAAGGGCAGCAACGGGATGTCGGCGAGCCCCTCGGCGCCGGGCCGCAGGGCGCCCTCGCGGGCGAACCGCGCGAAGGCCCGCAGCCCCGGCAGGGGCGCCGTCAGCCGGTCCACGAAGGACCGGGGCCAGCTACGCCGCTCGCCGAGCGGGCGGGGCTCGGCGAGGGGAGGAGGAGGAAGGACGGCGGGGTGCCCCGGCGCCGGGGCGAGCGGGGGCACGGGATCGTCGGTGTCCTGTGCCGTGGCGCTCGTGGTCGACTCGGACTGCTGCGTCATCGAGGAGACTCCCATCGCTGAGCGTCGTCGCGGAGATCGTCGAAGACCGACCCCAACCGGGTCAACGCGCTGTGTACATGCGGCAGTTCCAGTGGCGCCGGGGAGGCGAGGGATTCCTCCCGCTCCTCGTCCGTGGAACCGAGCAGCGGCCCGGTGCCGAGGCGGACGCGGAGCGCGGCGAGGTCGTCGCCGAAGCGGTGTCCGCCCGGCGCGGGCATGCCGAGCCGGGCGGAGAGGAAGTCCTCCAGGTCCTGGGCGTCGCCGACGCCGTGCGCGACGAGGGCGGTGCGGAGCGGGCCGAGGTCGACGTACAGGTGTCTCCCGATCTGCGGGGGCCGCGCGACGGCACCGGAGCCGGTCACCGCGCGGTGGGCGGCTTCGGCCACGCGCGCGTGCAGGCGTACGGCGGCGGTGAGCCGGCCGGTGATCCCGGCGGGCTCGCCGAGCGCGTACGCGGCAGCCGCGGCGACCGGTTCGGCGACGCGCGCGCCGAGCACGGTGAGCACATCGAGGACGCGGGAGCGCAGCAGGGCACCGGACTCGTTGCCGGGGAAGCGGGCGACGGCGGCCGGCCAGCCCTGCGGCAGGAAGGGGCCCGCGAGGTCCGTGATCACGGTGACGTCGTCGGGGAGCATCTCGGCGGGGCTGAGCAGCACCGTGTCGTGCGGCCGGTGCAGGGTGTCGCGCCAGGTCTCGTCGCTGACGATGTGCAGACCCTCGCCCGCGGCGGCCTCCACGGTCTCGTGCACGACCTCGGGCGGTGCGACGGTGGCGGTGGGGTCGTCGGCCACGGACAGCAGGAGCAGACGCGGGTCGCCGCCCTCCGCCCGGACTCTGCGGACGGTCTCCAGAAGGGCGTACGGATCGGGGACGCCGCCGCACTCCGCGGGCGTCGCCACATGGAACACGGATCTGCCCAGCAGGCGTGCCTGAGGCGCCCACCACGCGGCGCACGGTCGGGGCACGAGGACGTCGCCGCCGAGCGCTCCGGTCAGGGCCAGCAGCAGCGCGGGGGCTCCTGGGGCGGCCACCACCCGGTCGGCCGCGGCGGACAGTCCGCGCCGGGTCCAGTAGCCGCGGGCTGCGTCGAGGAGCGGGGGGCCGCCGCCGAAGATCTCGGCGTCGGAGCGGTCCGCCGCGGCGGCCAGTACGGAGCGGAGTTCCGCCAGGACGGGCAGGCCCTGGTCGGGCAGCGGCGGCCCGTACCGGACCGGTCCGTGGCCTTCCGGGGCCGTCCGCCGCATACCTGCCTCCGCACCGTGCGTACTGCCGTGCCCTGTTCCGGAGCCTGCCTGTCCGTACGGTTCCGGGTACTTCCGTCCCCTTGTACAGCCCACCTCGCGCGGCTGGCCCTCCCGCGCCGTCGACCTCTCAGTGACCAGAGGCATACCGTCCCACGAGTGCTCTCGTGAGCGCTCCGGGAATTGCTCCGGGAATTGCTCCGGGGATTGCTCCGGGGATTGCTCCGGGGATTGCTCCGGGGATCGTGCCCGTCACGTCGTCATCCGTCGCACTCCCGATCGTCACGGTGTCGCCCCGCCGCTCTACCCGTGCCGCTGGCGGAGCCGGAGGACGGCCGCGCCCACGGCCCCGGCGATCAGCACACCGCCGGCGACCAGAGCCGGCACGGAATCGGTGAAGACGCCGCCCTCACCGGCTTCCACACCGCGCTGGACGGTGGGGGGACGCTCGCCGGTACCGGCGTCCGTGCCGGCGTCGGTGCCGGTCCCGCTGTCGGTGCCGTGCGTCGCCGTGGCGCCCCGGGCCACGGAGTAAGAGGCGGTCCACTGTTTCCCGTGACCGCCCGGCGGCGCGGGACAGACACCTTCCACGTCCCATCGCGACGCGCCCCCGGCATCCGGGGTGAGCTTGTCCGGGCCCACCGTGCCGGGACCGACCGTCTCCGGGCCCACAGCGTCGGGACCCACCGTGTCAGGGCCCACAGCGTCGGGGCCCACCGTGTCAGGGCCCACAGCGCCGGGGCCCACGTCGTCCGGGCCCACCGTCTCGGACCCCACGGCATCGGGGGCCATCGGATCGGGGACTCCGGGGTCGGGGACCACCGGATCGGGAACGGCCGGGTCTCCGGCCGGGGGAGCCTGTGCGGCGGCGTCGGGCGCGAGCGTGTCCGGGCTTCCGGGGGCCGGGCTCGCCGCTCCCCCGCGCACGGTGCCGGGATTCTTGGCGTCGGAGGAAGCCGCCGTGCCGGGGCCCATGTCATCGGAACCGCGCCCCGCGTCGGACCCCGTCCCGGCGGAGTCGCCGGCCGTGTCGGGAGCTTCGCCCGACCCGGCCGACGGGATGCGGGCCGTGCCGCGATAGGCGGCGCCCGCGGCGCTCGCGTCGGCGCCCTCGACGCGATGCAGTTGGACCTTGCCGTTCTCGAAGCCCTGGGAACTGGCGTCGATGAAGTCGGGCAGGGTTCCCCCGATCGCGTCACAGGTGACCGTGATGGTGAGCGTGCCGCCGGGTTCGACGGAGCCCGGGCTGACCTCCGCGGCCGGATCCGCCGACGCTGCCGACGCGGCGGCGCCCAGGGCTGCGCCGGCCAGGGCGGTGGCGTACAGGACACGGGCGGTACGGCGCATCAGCGGGGCTCCTTCGGCGGGCTGCGGTCCGAGAGCCACGGCCGTCGCGTCCCTCGGGCCCATCAGAGCCCGCCGGGCCGCCGGGCGCGAACGGCCGGGCACCATTCGCGGGAAACAGGGGCCCGAGCGGGTGACATCGCTGCGGGGCGGCGGCCGCTCCCGGGGGCGGCATCCGGCGCCTCCCCCGGTACGAAGCCCGCCGCCGAGTCCGTACGACACCCACCGCTCACCAGGTACGACGACTACCGTCGCCGGGCCCGTACGACAGCTGCCGCCGCCGCTCCGCTGGATGCGGCGCGCCGCCTCTTCCCCTCCCTCGCCCCGCTCCCCTCCCTCGCCCCGCTCCCCTCATTCGCCCGCTCCTCTCATTCGGCCGCTCCTCTCATTCGGCCGGCGGGACCAACTCCCTCTCCAGTCCGTGCCCCCGCTTGTCCACGACGGCCGCGGCGACGTCGGACAGCTTGCGGTTGGTGCCCTGGGAGATCCGGCGCAGGACCGCGAAGGCCCGGTCCGCGTCGCACCCCAGGGCGTGCATCACCATGCCGCACGCCTGGTCGATGACGGGCCGGGAGCGCAGCGCGGCGCCCAGCTGGTCGAGTTCGGTGAGCGCGGCGCGATAGGAGCGGTCGCGGACCATGCAGGTCGCCGCATGGTCGCCGAGCACGCGGGCGGCTCCGTGCGAGGCCCCTTCGAGGGCGCCGGGCCGGAAGCTGTAGAGGCTGAGCGTGACCGTCAGCCCGGCGCGGCGAAAGGGAATGGTCACGCTGGAGCGCACGCCCGCGTCGAGGGCCATGGCCCGGTACCCGGGCCAGCGCTCCTCGGACAGCAGGTCCGCCGAGTCGACGGGTTCACCGCGTTCCAGAGCGGCCGGGATCGGCCCGTCGCCGGAGCGCAGTTGCACCGAGACGAGTCCGGCGAGGTCGGGGTGGGTCACCGCGGCGGGCCGTTCGGTGCCGCCCTGGGACACCAGACTGCTCGCGCCGCAGCAGTCGGTGACGCAGCGCGTGGCCTGTTCGGCGAGTTCCGAGAGCCTTCTCCCGGGGAGGGCCGACTCGGGTGACTCCGTTCCCAGATGGCCGAGTTGATCGGTTTCCGGCATGACTCACTCCTCCTCCCTCCCCCGCCTTCCCGCCCATCTGCGCCGAAAACGAGCGCTCTCGCCCGGACCGGACCGGAGTACCCCACCTGCCCCGGAACACGTCCTGCGGGTCGCACCCCCGCCACCCCCGGCGGGCCTCGGCCGGGTTACGTTCATCGCATGGCGCTGACGGACGAATTCGGTGAAGAACTCGCGGATTTCGTGCGCCGCGTCTCGGAGTTGAAGGCGGCGCGTTCCGTGCCCGCCCGGGAACTGCCGACGGTCCTCGAGGCGGCGATCTTCGAACTCGACCATGTCGCCGAGCAGTTGTGGCCCGCGTTCCAGCGGATGTCCGACGCCGGTCCCTCCGGGATCGACTCCGTGGACCGGCAGGAGCAGCAGCTCCTGAAGGCACTCTTCCAACGGGTTCCGGTGCCGGTCGTGCTGGTGGACCGCGAGACCGTGGTGCGCCGGATGAACTTCGCGGCGACCTCGTTCACCGGTCTCCGGGCCGGTTACGCCACCGGCCGGCCGCTGACCGGGTTCCTGGCGCACGCCGACCGGGCCGCGTTCCGCTCGCAGGCGGCGGCGGTGGCGCGCGGCGAGGGCGACCGCGGGCTCACCGTGCGTCTCCAGCAGGAGCCGTCGGTGCCCGTGCGGGCGACGCTCACCGCGCTGCGGCCCAGCGGGGAGCCGCGGACCGCCGTACTGGTGGTGCTCCAGCCGGTGGACGAGGGAAGCCCGTCGGATTCCCCGGGGCACTCGGGAGACTCGGGGCCAGGTACACCGGGGCGGGCGGTGCCGAGTCTCTCCGCGACCACCCGGCACGCGGAGCTGATGGACTTGGTGGACGCCATGACCACGGCGCTGCTCGGCCGTCCGGACGGGGACCGTTCAGCGGTGCTGGACCGGGCGGCAGGGGTGCTGCACGGGCGGTTCGCGGACTGGGTGGTGGCCGACGCCGGGGCCGGACCCGGGCGGCTGTCCCGGACGGCCGTGCTCGGCCCGCCCGGGTGCGGCGAGGAGGTGGCGGCCGTGGCCGCGCAGGATCCCGCCGCGTGCCCCCTCGTCGCCGAGGCGGTACGCGGCGGGTCGCCGGCCCTGCGGGTACGTCCGGACGACCCGGACGCCTTCGGACACGACGCCTCGGGCGCCCCGGTCCTCGTCCGCGCCGACGTGACGTCCTTGCTGTGTGTGCCACTGCTGTCCGGCGCGTCCGGTTCCGTACGCGGGGTGGTGACGCTGTTCAGGAGCGGCGGCCGGCTCGCCTTCTCGATGGCCGAGGCGCAGGCGATGGACCTGATGTCCCGTCACATCGCCCTGAGGCTCTCATGGTCGGACTGATCCGGCGGGCGTCCGGGTGACCACCCGGTCGGGCCGATCGGCCGCCCCTCAGGCCGCGTCGCGCATGATCTGGTCGCGCAGCCGGGTGCAGCAGCGGCTGATGAGGCGGGAGACGTGCATCTGGGAGATGCCCAGCTCGTCGGCGATCCGGCTCTGGGTCATGTCACTGAAGAACCGCATGTAGAGAATGGCGCGTTCCCGCTCGGGCAGTGCCTGAAGCCGGGGTTTGACGGCCTCGCGGTCGATGACGGTGTCGAGGGCCGGATCGGGCGAACCGAGAGCGTCGCTGAGGGAGTATCCGTCGTCGCTGCCCGGCAGTTCGGCGTCCAGGGAGAGCGCGGTGAAGCTCTCCAGGGCCTCGAGGCCCGCGAGGACGTCCTCCTCGCTCATCCGGGCGTGCTCGGCGATCTCGGCGACGGTGGGCCGGCGGCCCGGAATGGTCTGCGACAGGTCCTGGTTCGCGAACCGGACCCGGTTGCGCAGGTCCTGGACCCGGCGCGGCACGTGCAGGGTCCACATGTGGTCACGGAAGTGGCGCTTGATCTCGCCGGTGATCGTCGGCACCGCGTAGCTCTCGAAGGCGTTGCCGAGCTCGGGGTCGTAGCGGTCGACGGCCTTGACCAGACCGAGCGCCGCGACCTGACGAAGATCCTCAGGGCTCTCGCCGCGGTTGCGGAACCGCCCCGCGAGCCGTTCGGCCATCGGCAGCCAGGACTCGACGATCTCCTCACGGAGTGCGTCGCGCTGCTGGCCCGGGGGGAGCTTGGCGAGCCTGCGGAATGCCTCCACGGTGTCGGGGGCGTCGTCGTGCGGATGGTGCGTCGCGCTCGCTTGAGTTCGCATGGTGCGTCGCAACTCCCTTGATGGTGCCTGGTGATGGACAGTCATCGTGGGAGCGCACCCGAGCGCCGGACGGGTACACCCGTGGCGCGGAAAGCCGCTCCCACGGACGTGCCTCCTGTCCGAAGCACTGCAACTGCGTCTGCCCCGCGCCATGCGGGACAAACACCGCCCGATTCTTCCTGAACCCGGGGCGCCCCTCCTCCCGGGGCAGGGATCGGTCCCTCCCGGGCCGGTCTCTCCGCGACCCGGCTCCACCCGACCGACGAGCGGACGTGTCGGGCCGGGGCCGTCGGGTACGCGATCACCACCTCGAACCTCTGGAGGGATTTCATGCAGCGAGGCAGTGACCGGTTGAGCGTTCACCGGGACGAGGAGATGAAGCACGAACTGCGCGATTTCCTCAGGTCAGGGCACCCCACCCGGACCGAGGAGTGGCACGACCCGGAGCCGGCCGCCGACGACGATCCGGTGATCGCGGGAGGCCCGGTGGTGCCGAACGGAGCCTAGAGCTCCCTGGCGACGCTGCGCCTGGAGCTGGCGCGGTTCCTGGGCCGTACCTCGTTCCCCGCGGGACCCCGTGAGCTGATCGGTGTCCTGCGCGAGAAGAACGCCCCCGACGGCCTGACCGCGTCCCTGGAGCGGCTGCCGAGCACGGCGCGCTACGGCACGGCGCACGAACTGGCGGAGGCGGTCGTGGGAGCGGGGACTCCCAATCCCTAGAAACACCGGGGACGCTGGGACACCGGGGACACCGGAGGCGTACGCGCGCGGTGAGACCCGGAGACGCCGGTGACGTCACCGGCAGAGGGCCGTCACCGAGGACGACGGCCCTCTCACGGTAGGGACGGCCCGCCCACGGAAGGTGCGCGGTCGGCCGCGTGCCCCGCGTCCGCGGACGGCCTGCTGGAGTGGGCTCGACGCGCCGAGTGCGCGGCGCGTGCGTGCCCTCAGGGGCGCCGTCCGACCAGGCAGAGCAGTTTCGTCTGGACGTCGGCGCCGGGCGGCGGCTCCTCCGGGGCCGCGAAGAGCCCGCTCTTCTCCAGCTCCGCCGCGTGCGGGGTGACCTCGCGGACCGCGAAGGTCAGCAGGTCGCCGGGGAGTTGTTCGTCGGCGCCGATGGCACGCGACAGGTCCCAGGTGTGGACGGTGAGGTCGGTGACCAGCTGCGCGCAGTAGTCGGCCGCCTGCATGTCGCCGAACGAGAGATGGACCGTACGGTCGAGCGCGCCCGGCTCCGCGAACACGGCGCGGGAGGCGTCCGCCACGGTGTCCCAGGCGGCGACCGGGTCGGGGCCGAGCAGGTCGCCCGCCAAGGCGCCGCCGACCGAGTCGACGGTGCCGCCGTCCCGGACCAGCGCGGGCACCCACGCCTGCTCGGAGACGAGATGGCCGACCAGGTCGCGCACGCTCCAGGCGGTGCACGGCGTGGGGGCGTCCCACTGGTCGTCGCGGACGGCGTGGACGCGGCGGCCGAAGAGGTCCAGGGCCTCCGCCTGCCGGCTCAGGATCGGATTCGGCTCGGCCGGATACGGGTCGGTCATGCCGGCGGCACCCCCGCGGGTCCGCGGTCCCGGGCCCCCTCGCGGGTACGGCCCGCCGAGACGGGCCGACGCGGGTGACGGCGCAGATACTCGCCCTCCAGCTGGGCCATGCGCACGTTGTGGGTGTGCAGCGCGTCGTTCGAACCGTGCAGCAGCGTGTCGTGGCGGGTGCGGTGGATGGCCTCCAGCTCTTTCATCAGCTGCTGGTCGTCCAGCCGGTCCGGGTCGACTCCGATCATGGTGCTACCCCGCTCGTCGTGGCCGTCGGTGCGGTCCGGGCACCCGCCCGGGCAAGCCCTGCCCCGAGCGGCGTCCGTGAGAGCCATGGATTGAGACCTACTCCCACCACTCTACGAACATCCGGGGTGCCAGGCCTCCCCGGGACGCCCAGGGTGCCTGGGGTGCCGGGGGAAGCCCGGGGTGCCCAGGGAGGCCCGGGGTGCCCGGCGGAAGGCGGAGGTGCTCGGGATGCCGGCGAAGCCCGGGCTTGCGGGCCCGGCTTCGACGGAGCGGGCGGGTCCGGCCTCACCAGGACGCGCCCGGCCTCCGGCACCGCACAGCGACCTCCGGCCGAGACCGGTGACACGAGGTGCTCGGCGAAGCCCGGGCTTGCGGGCCCGGCTTCGACGGAACGGGCGGGTCCGGCCTCACCAGGACGCGCCCGGCCTCCGGCACCGCACAGCGACCTCCCGCCGAGACCGGTGACACGAGGTGCCGGGGAGACCCGGGCTTGCGGGCCCGGCTTCGACGGAGCGGGCGGGTCCGGCCTCACCAGGACGCGCCCGGCCTCCGGCACCGCACAGCGACCCGGCCGAGGCCCGTGGCCCCAGGTGCCCTGGGAAGCCCGGGGTGCCGGGGAAGCCCGGGACGAGCGGACTGCCGGGAGGCAGGGGACCGGCGGGCCCGGTTCGACGGAGTGGGCGGGTTCGGCCTCACCAGGGCGGGACCGGCTTCCTGCACCGCGCAGCGGCCCCCGGGCCCAGGCCGCGAGTCCGGCGCCGCGGTCTACCTGGCCCGCTCCACGCGGCGCTCGTCCCAGACCGGCTCCTGCGTCTCCCGGACGCGGCCGTCCGAGCCGAAGACCAGGTAGCGGTCGAAGGAGCGGGCGAACCAGCGGTCGTGGGTGACCGACAGGACCGTCCCTTCGTACGCCTCGAGGCCTTCCTGAAGAGCCTCGGCGGACTCCAGGTCGAGGTTGTCGGTCGGCTCGTCAAGCAGCAGGGCCGTCGAGCCCTCCAGCTCCAGGAGCAGGATCTGGAAACGCGCCTGCTGGCCGCCCGACAGCCTCTCGAAGCGCTGCTCGGCCTGGGCGGTCAGCTCGTAGCGGCGCAGCCTGGACATGGCGGCTCCGCGGTCCTGCGAGTGCTCGGTCCACAGGATGTCGAGGAGCGTGCGGCCCTCCAGCTCCGGGTGGGCGTGCGTCTGCGCGAAGTGCCCGGCCACCACGCGGGCGCCGAGCTTCCACTCGCCGGTGTGCGCGACGTCGCCGCCCGCGAGCAGCCGCAGGAAGTGCGACTTTCCCGAGCCGTTCGAGCCGAGGACGGCGACGCGCTCGCCGTAGAAGATCTCCAGGTCGAACGGTTTCATCAAGCCGGTGAGCTCAAGCCCCTTGCAGGTCACCGCCCTCACCCCGGTCCGTCCGCCGTGCAGCCGCATCCTGATGTCCTGCTCGCGCGGCGGCTCCGGAGGCGGTCCGGCCTCCTCGAACTTGCGCAGCCGGGTCTGCGCCGCCGCGTAACGGGACGCCATCTCATGGCTGACGGCGGCCGCCTGACGGAGGTTCAGCACCAGCTTCTTGAGCTGCGCGTGCTTCTCGTCCCAGCGCCTGCGCAGCTCCTCGAAGCGCGCGAACCGCTCTCGCCTGGCCTCGTGATAGGTCGCGAAACCGGCGCCGTGCACCCAGGCGTCCGCGCCGGCCGGGCCGGGCTCGACACTGACGATCTTCTGGGCGGCACGGGCGAGGAGTTCGCGGTCGTGGGAGACGAACAGGACGGTCTTGCGGGTCTCCTTGAGCCGCTCCTCCAGCCAGCGCTTGCCGGGCACGTCGAGATAGTTGTCCGGCTCGTCGAGCAGCAGCACCTCGTCGGTGCCGCGCAGCAACGCCTCCAGCACCAGGCGCTTCTGCTCACCTCCGGACAGGGTCCTGACCAGGCGCCACTGGGCCTTCTCGTAGGGGATGCCGAGGGCGGCCGTCGTGCACATGTCCCAGAGGGTCTCGGCCTCGTATCCGCGGACCTCGGCCCAGTCGGACAGCGCCTGCGCGTAGCGGAGCTGTGACGCCTCGTCGTCCACGGTCATCATGGCGTGCTCGGCGGCGTCCACGGCCTTCGCCGCCTCGCGGATCCGGGGCGGGGCCACGGAGACGAGCAGCTCCCGCACGGTCGTCTCGTCGCGCACGGACCCCACGAACTGCCGCATCACGCCGAGCCCGCCGCCCACGTTGACGGTCCCCCCGTGGGGCTTGAGCTCCCCCGAGATCAGCCGCAGCAGCGTCGTCTTCCCGGCGCCGTTGGGCCCCACCAGGGCCACGACGGCCCCTTCCCCCACCCGAAACGACACATCGCCGAGCAGCGCCCTCCCATCGGGAAGGTAGTACTCAAGGTGTGCGGCTTCGAGATGTCCCATGGGCAGGCATTCTCCGGGGAGCGGCGGTGAGGGGCAAACGCGTATCCGACCAGGGACCCGGCACGAGGGCGAGGAACCGGCGGATCCGGGGTAGACGGACCCGCATGACCCCGACCCCAGACGTCGACCTCACCGCCCTCGTACCGGGCCGCCATGCCCTTCGGGACCGCCTCCTGGCAGTGGACTGCCGGGTCTTCGAGGCGGTCGCGGCGCGGCACTGGCCGGGCGGCGACCCGGTGCTGCCGCGGCTGAGCCGCAGCGCGAACCACGGTGTCCTGTGGTTCGCCACCGCCGCCGCCGTCGCGGCGAGCCGCACTCCGCGGGCCCGCCGGGCCGCCGCCCGGGGCGTCGCCTCGCTCGCCCTCGCCTCGGCCACCATCAACACGCTCGGCAAGCGCTCGGTACGCCGCACCCGCCCCGGACTGGACCCGGTGCCCGCCATCCGGCAGCTGAAGCGGCAGCCGATCACCACGTCGTTCCCGTCGGGGCACGCCGCCTCCGCCGCCGCGTTCGCGACGGGTGTGGCACTGGAGTCCCGCGGCTGGGGCGCGGCCGTCGCTCCGCTCGCGGCGGCGGTCGCACTGTCCCGCGTCTACACCGGCGTCCACTTCCCGAGCGACGTGCTGGCCGGTGCGGCCCTCGGCGTCGGCGCCGCCTACGCCGTGCGGGGACTGGTGCCGACCCGGGACCAGGTGACTCCGGCCGGCCGGCCGCGCGTGGACGCGCCCGCGCTGCCCGAGGGCGAGGGCCTGGTCGTCGTGGCCAACACGGGCTCGGGCAGCGCGGAGCGGGTCGGCGCGCTGGCCGCCGCGCTGCCCCGCGCGGAGGTGGTGGAGTGCGATCCCTCCGCCATACGGGAGGAGCTGGAGAAGGCGGCGAGCCGTGCCCGGGTGCTGGGCGTGTGCGGGGGCGACGGCACGGTGAACACCGCGGCCGAGGTCGCTCTGCGCCACGGCGTCCCCCTCGCCGTCCTGCCGGGCGGCACCCTCAACCACTTCGCCCACGACCTCGGGGTCGAGGGCGAACGCGATCTGGTCCGCGCGCTCCAGGAGGGCGAGGCGGTCCAGGTGGACGTGGGCCGGTTCACGTCCGGCGACCAGGAGGGCATCTTCCTCAACACCTGCAGCCTGGGCATCTACCCGGAGCTGGTGCGCGAGCGGGAGAACTGGTCCAAGGTGATCGGCAGCTGGCCCGCCGGTGTGCTCGGCGCCCTGCGCGTGCTGCGCGCCGACCATCACCCGCTGCGGGCCGAACTCGGCGGCCGCACGCACCCGTTGTGGCTGCTGTTCGCCGGCAACGGCACCTACCACCGGATGGGCCTGGCGCCCGCCCGCCGCTTCGACCTCGCGGACGGGCGGCTGGACGTACGGGTCGTGCACGGTGGCCGCCATCCCGCGATGCGTCTGCTGGCCGCGGCCTTCGCGGGCCCGCTGACGCGCTCTCCCGCCCACGCTGCCGTGCGGGTGGGGCATCTGCGCATCGACGGTGTCGCGCCGGGCACGCTTCTCGCCTACGACGGTGAAGTCACCGAGGTCAGCGGCGAGGTGACGCTGCGCAAGAGCCCCGAGGCGCTGACCGTCTACCGCCCGCTTCCCGCGCACTGAGGCCGGTCCCGCGCACGCTCGCCGTTCCCTCGCGCACTCGGGCGACGGTCCGGTTCCGTGACCCCATCGGCATGCCTCGGCCCGCGCAACACCCCATCCAGGACTGTCCACATGGCAAGATACGGGTCTCATTATTCGACATGCCCGCGTACGGTGATGCCATCGCCTCGCGGAGTCGGCAGACGCCCGAGCGAGGCCCCGTAGGACGAGAAGGGGAAACGGTCATGTCGAAGCCGCAGGAGACCGCCGTCTACACGCACGGCCACCACGAGTCGGTGCTGCGCTCGCACACCTGGCGCACCGCCGCCAACTCGGCGGCCTACCTGCTCGACTCGCTGAAGCCGCACATGAAGATCCTCGACATCGGCTGCGGGCCGGGCACCATCACCGCCGACCTGGCGGAACGGGTGCCGGACGGGCAGGTCACCGGCGTCGATCACGCGCCCGGCATCCTGGACCAGGCCCGCCGGGTGGCGGCCGAACGCGGCCTGCGCAACGTCGACTTCGCGGTGGCCGACGTCCACGCGCTGGAGTATCCGGACGACACGTTCTGCGTGGTGCACGCCCACCAGGTGCTCCAGCACGTGGGCGATCCGGTGCAGGCGCTGCGCGAGATGCGCCGGGTCACCAAGCCGGGCGGTTTCATCGCGGTCCGCGAGTCGGACTACTCGGCCATGACCTGGTACCCGGAGGTACCGGGCATGGACGACTGGCTGGACCTCTACCTGCGGGTCGCCCGCGCCAACGGGGGCGAGCCCGACGCGGGCCGGCGTCTCAAATCGTGGGCGCTGGCCGCCGGCATCCGGGACATCGCGGCCACGTCGAGCACCTGGACCTTCGCCACCGAGAGCGAGCGGGAGTGGTGGAGCGGCCTGTGGGCGGACCGCACGGTGGCCTCGGCCTACGCGGAGCGCGCCACCGAAGCGGGGCACGCGACCGCGGAGGAACTGCGGGCGGTGTCGGACGCCTGGCGGCAGTGGGGGCGGCAGGAGGACGCCTGGTTCTCCGTGCTGCACGGAGAGATCCTCTGCCGAAAGGAAGCCTGACCGGCAGAATCCCTGACGGCCCGCGATCCAGCGACGGCTCTGGATCTCGGGCCGCGGTGCGTACGGCTCGGGCGGCGAGGGATACGGTCAGGGCGCGTTCGGGGCGGGGGGACGGTCAGGGCGCGTTCGGGGCGGCGGGGACGGTCAGGGCGCCTTCCTCGCGAAGTCCGTGACGCCCGTGAAACCCGTGAGGCCCGTGGAACCCGTGAAGGAGTACGCCGCCCACGGTCCCGTGAGCACCACGCGCACCCCCGGTTCCTCGCGCAGGCTTCCGTTCACCCGCTCCACGAATTCCTCCGATCCCGCGCGCGGCACCAGATAGGCGGCATCGAGCACATTGACGTCCGCCGTCTGAGGAGAGGCCGGATTCTGCGGGGTGCGCACCAGGGATTCGTCGGCGCACCGGGAAAGGGCACCGTGCAATCGGTGCGTGAATTCATCCGCGCGTTCCCCTGTTCCACTGGAAGGCCCGGCGGTTTCGGCGTACACCTTCACGCCCCATTCCACCCGCCCGTCGAGCCGGTCGAGGGCCCGCAGGAACTCCTCCTCGCGTTCCTCCATCATCACGCGTACGCCGCTGTCGTCCCGGAGCACGGTGGCGAGCCGGAGCGGCAGCGGGCTGGTGACGGCGGTGAGCGCGTCGATGACGCCCTGGTGGGCGCGGGCCGTCGCCTCCAGCCACTCCACGTCCTCCAGCCGGCGACGCAGCGGCTCCGCCGCGAATTCCCGCTCCGGGACCGAGCCGACCACGGCGATCAGGTCGCCGTGGCGCAGCAGCTTGGGCGGGACGCCCGCGACCCCGGCCAGTTCGGCCGACAGCGCCGCCGGGAAGGGGCGGCAGATCGCGTAGACATAGCGCAGAGTGGTCATGAGGTCTCCTCCCGCGGGTCCACGCGGCTCCGGCCCCCACGAGCCGGTCACGCAACTCCCGTTCCTGCTGGGCGAGTCGGGCATGTCGAGCACCCGTCGAAGCGGCGGGGCCGCCCGCCCGTCCACCGGGGGGCGGCGAGCGGCCCGCACCGCCGTCGGCTGGACGCGAGAGACGGCCCCCACCACCGTCGGCGAGGTGCGACGCCCGGCCCGGACCGTCGGCGGCAAGGTGTGAACGCCGGCCCGCGTCCCCGTGGGCGGAACGCGGGAGCCGGCCCGCACCGACCGCTCACTGACCATGGTGCCCACTGGTCTCCGGTCAGCGCACCACGGCCGTCTCCACCAGCAGCCGGGCCGCCGCCGCGATCGACTCGGCGTCGATGCCCGCCGCGTGCAGCTGCTCGGCCGGGCTCGCGGAGCCCGGCATCGTACGGACGGCGAGGCGCACCAGGCGGGGCACGGGGCGGCCGTCCGTGAAGGCGTCGAGCACCGCGTCCCCGAGACCGCCCTCCTCCCGGTGGTCCTCGACGGTGACCAGGCAGCCGGTCTCCTCGGCGGCCTCGCGCAGGGTCGCGCGGTCCACGGGCTTCACGGAGTAGAGGTCGATCACGCGGGCCTGGATGCCCTCGCGGTCGAGTGCCTCGGCGGCGGCCAGCGCCTCATGGACGGTGACGCCCGCGGCGACGAGCGTCAGCCGGTCCGCGGCGGAGGCGCGCAGCACCTTGCTGCCGCCGACCGGGAACTCCTCGGTGGCGCTGTAGATGACGGGGCTGTCACCGCGCGAGGTGCGCAGATAGCGGATGCCCTCCAGGTCCGCCATCGTGGCGACGAGCTTCGCGGTCTGGTGGGCGTCGCACGGGTACAGCACGGTCGAGCCGTACACGGCCCGGAACATCGCCAGATCCTCCAGGCCCATCTGCGAGGGCCCGTCCTGGCCGATGGAGACACCCGCGTGCGAGCCGACGAGGTTGATGCCGGAGCCGCTGATGGAGGCCATCCGGACGAAGTCGTGGGCACGGGTGAGGAAGGCCGCGAACGTCGAGGCGTACGGTACCCAGCCCCGTGCGGCCATCCCGACGGCGGCGGCGACCAGTTGCTGCTCGGCGATGTAGCACTCGAAGAAGCGGTCGGGGTGCTTCTTGGCGAAGAACTCGGCGCGCGTCGAGTCGCTGACCTCGCCGTCCAGGACGACGATGTCGCCGCGGGCGTCGCCGAGCGCGGCGAGGGCCTGCCCGTAGGCGTCCCGGGTGGCGACCTCGTCGCCGGTCTCGTACCGCGGCAGGTCGAGATGTCCGGACCGTACGGCGTGCAACACCCGTGCGGCGGGGGGCTGGTGGACCTCCACATGGTGGTCGCGCACCCCGCCGAGCTCGGCGATCGCCTGAGCGGCGTCGGGCAGCGGCTTGCCGTGCAGCCCCTCACGGTCCTGGACCGATGCCACGCCCTTGCCCTTCAGGGTGCGGGCGAGGATCGCGGTGGGCTGTCCGCCGGTGGACTCCGCCTCGGCGAAGGCACGGTCGATCGCGTCCACGTCGTGGCCGTCGATCTCGACGGTGTGCCAGCCGAACGCCCGGAACCGGCGCGCGTACGCGTCCAGGTCGTGCCCGTGCCGGGTCGGCCCGCGCTGCCCCAGGCGATTGACGTCGACGATCACGGCGAGGTTGTCGAGGTGCTCGTACCCGGCGTGCTCGGCGGCCTCCCACACGGAGCCCTCGGCCAGTTCGCTGTCACCGCACAGCACCCAGATCCGGTATCCGGTGCGGTCGAGCCGCTTGCCCGCCAGCGCGACGCCGACACCGACGGGCAGTCCCTGGCCGAGCGATCCGGTGGCGGTCTCGACCCAGGGCAGCCGCCGGGGCGTCGGATGCCCTTCGAGCCGGCTGCCCGCCTTGCGGAAGCTGAGCAGCTCGGCCTCGCTCACGGCGCCGGCCGCCTTGTACGCGGAGTACAGCAGGGGTGAGGCGTGCCCCTTGGAGAGGATGAGGCGGTCGTTGCCGGGGTGCTGGGGGCGTTCGAAGTCGTAGCGCAGATGCTTGGCCAGCAGGACCGCCATCAGGTCGGCGGCGGACATCGACGACGTCGGATGTCCGGAGCCGGCGGCGTCGGCGGCCCGCACGCTGTCGACGCGCAATTGCTGGGCCAGATCGATGAGTTGACGGGTGTTCATGATGCTCCTTCCGAACGGCTGACGGCTCCTGGACGACTCGGACGTCCACGGTCCGCGCCCGACGCGTCCCCGGCGTCTCCTGTGTCCAGTGCGTCCCCCGCGTCCGAAGCGCCGGGAACCGCGGATACTTCAGGGGCTCCAGGCGCTCCAGGTACTTCAGGCGCCCCGGGTGTCTCGGGCGCTCCGGGCACCCTCGCCAACTCGGGCGAGGCGGTGTCGAGCGGCACCGACCACGAGCGGACCAGGCCCAACTGCACGGCCTGGCGCGGCAGTACGGCGTCCAGAAGCCAGTCGGCCGCGACACGGACACGGTTGGCGGGCATGGCGGCCAGGTGGTAGCCGCGGGTGACGGCTGCGGCCGCCGGCCCCGCCAGCGGGATGCCCAGCGGATTCGCGGCGGCCTTGACTCCCCCGAGATCGACGGTGAAGCCCAGGTCGCGATGGCGGTAGGCGCGCCGCTCGCCGATGCCGAGCGAGGCGGCGACGTTGCGGGCGGCGACCCTCCCCTGGCGCCAGGCATGCTGCGCCGTCATCGGCGTGTAGTGGCCGGGCTTCTCCAGATCGGGCACCGCCGCCGCGTCCCCGCAGGCGAACACCTCCGCATGGCTCGGTACCTGGAGATGCGGATCGACGAGGAGCCGCCCCTTCTCGAGGGGCCGCCCGAGTCCCTCGACCAGCGGATCGGGCCGTACTCCCACGCACCACACCAGCGTCCGGGTCTCGACGAACTCCCCGTCGCTGAGCCGCACTCCATCGGGGGTGGCCTCTTCGACCGACGTCCCGGTACGTACGTCGACACCGCGCCGCCGCAGTACGCGGTCGGCGGTGCGCGAGAGTCGTTCGTCCAGCTCGGGCAGCACGCGCGGGGCGACGTCGAGCAGCATCCAGCGCGGTGGCGCTCCTTCGCGCAGCGACTGCTTGCGCACCAGCGCGTCGGTGAACAGCTTTCCCTGGGCGGCGACTTCGGTCCCGGTGTAGCCGGCTCCGACGACCACGAAGGTGCGGCGCGCGGCGCGGCTCTTCGGATCGTCCGACGCGGCGCCGAGCTCGATCTGCCGGGTCACGTGGTCCCGTAGATACAGCGCTTCGGGCAGCCCTCGGAAACCGTGCGCGTGCTCGGCGACACCGGGTACGGGCAGCAGTTTGTTCACACTGCCGACGGCGAGGACGAGACGGTCGTACGTCAGTGTGCCGCTGTCGCCCTCCGGGCCGGTGTAGCGCACGGTGCGCGCGTCGAGGTCGATCCCCTCGGGCCGCGCCTCGCCGAGCACGAGGCGTACGTGGGGCAGCGTGCCGGAGAGCGAGACGGTGACACGGCGTGGCTCCAGGACACCGACGGCGACCTGGGGCAGCAGCGGCACATACAGGAAGTAGTCGGTCGGGTTCAGCAGAGTGATGTCGGCCTGGTGCCGGACCAGCCGCGACAGGGCGCGGGCGGTCCGGTACCCGGCGAAGCCGGCGCCGACGATCAGAATGCGGGGTCGACTCACGGTGCTCCTCTGGCGATGTCGCTCCTACGGGCTTTCCGCGTCCCCCTGACCGAGGGGCCCAAACACGGGCACCCCCGGCGTTTCGCGACCTCACCGGGCTCCGGCGCCTGACATGGCTCGGCGCCGGCACCCCGGGCCATGGGGCTGTCGACCTCATGACCCGACTCGGCACCGGCGCCGTTCATCGCGGGAGCGGGGTCATCGCGCCCGGCGGATCCACACCTCCGGGTCGTCGGACAGACCCGAGCCTGTGCCCGTGCCGGGGACCTCGGGTGTCCCGGACGGGATCGGCGGGTACAGCACGCCCATGCCACCGGGCGGGGAGGCGGGCGGGCCGCCGCCGATGACCCGGCCGGGCGGGGTGAGCTCGTCCGCGTGCTCGGTCGTCGGCCGGGGCGCGGCCGGCCGGGCCATGCCCCGCAACGCGTACGCGGCGGTCCCGAGCACCGCCGCGGCGATCAGGGCGGCCGCCCAGCCGGGCAGGACGGACGCGAGCGCCAGACCGAGGGCGAGGACCAGGGCGGCGCCGGCGTACAGCGCGGCGGCGCCCGAGGCGGCGTACAGGGCGGCGGTCCGGCGCTGTTTGCCTGTCTGCTCGCGCAGTTCGTCCCGGATGGTCTCGCGGGCCACCATGGTGAGCTCGTCGACGAGCTCCTTGTCCAGATGCTCCAGATGTTCCAGGTGCTCGATGCGCTTCATGGTCTGCGGGTACCCGGCGGATCGGCCGGGTAACGAGAAGGCCCCGGCCCCCGTCCCGTTCGGACCGACTCGCACCGGGGCGGCGACGATCGCCCGAAACGATCTCCTCCTCCGCCCGCCCCCAACTAGGCTCGTCCGTATGGAGATTCTGGGAGCCACGCTGCGCGTCTGCGTCGACGACCTGGAGACTGCGGTCCCCTTCTACGAACGGCTCGCGGGCGGCAGAGCCCTCCGCTTCGAGCGCGGCGGGGTGTCGGTCGCCGCGATCGGCTGCTTCCTGCTGATGAGCGGGCCCGAGTCCGAACTCGATGTGCTGCGCAAGGTCGCGGCGACCATCGCCGTCAAGGACGTCGAGGAGACCGGTCGGGTCCTCGCCGACCTAGGTGCACGCGTGGTCGCGGGCCCGGTGGAGACACCCGGCGGCCGCAATCTGATCGCCGTGCACCCGGACGGGTCGGTGTACGAGTACGCGGACCGCCGCGTCTGAACCGCGCCGGGTCCGGGGGCTCCGCCGTGCGGCGGAGCACCCGGGATCATGGCCCCGGCGGACTCGGGCCGTGGACGGCGGCGGACTCAGGTGGCGGACGGCGGACGCATGCGGAAGTCGTAGCGCGCGGGCAGCGGCTCGTCGCTGAGCCGGGACCACAGACGCCCGATGGTCTCCGCGCCCTCCCGCAGGTCGGCGACCTCGAAGCCCGCGTCGAAGACCGCCCGCGCGTCCTCGCGACGGCCCTCGGCGAGCAGCAGTTCGGCCTCGACGAGGCGGAACCGGCCGCGGTCCCGGGTTGCCGGGCGCAGCCGTTCCCACACGGCACGCGCGTCCGCGGGCCGGCCGGCCGTCAGCTGCGCCTCCATGGCCTCGCGGCCGAGCGCGGCGGTCGCCGCGGTCCACCGTTCCCCGTCGTCGCGCCGCTCCCGGCACAGGTCGTCGAACGCCTCGGCATAGCGGTCGGCGGCGCGCTCGTGGTTGCCGGCCTCCTGGTCGGCGACGGCGAGGCAGCGCAGCAACGGCCAGAGAGACGGGGCGAGTTCGAGCGCGCGCTCCCAACTGCGCACGGCCTGGGCGAGATCACCGGCGTGCCACTGGGCCACTCCGAGGTGGTACTCGGCGATCGGTACGGCCGGGGCCGTCTCCAGCATGTCGCGCCAGTGCGACGCCACCAGGGTCTCGCCGGGCGGTCCGACCCGCCGGGGCTCCGGGAACGCGCCGGACCGCAGCAGTTCCCGCCACGGCGCCTGGTCGTCGCCGAGCGTGCTCTCGTCGAAGGGCGTACCGGGCAACTTGTGGGCGGCGCGGAGTACTTCGAGCGCTCCCCAGCCGGATCCGACGGCGAGCACCTCGCCGGGATCCGTGTCGGCGTGCGGCAGCCAGGCGGCGTACGCGGCGTCGACCGCGTCCCGGGAGAGCGCGCTCTCCAGCCTGCCCTCGACGTCCGCCCGCGCGGCCTCCCAGTCCGGCCCGTGCGCCGTCTCCGCGCTCACGGACAACGGACCGTACGCCTCCAGCCAGGAGACCTCGCTCTCGGCTTCGAGCCGCACATGTTCGAGCTGCGTGCGGGCGAGCCCCGCCTGTATCTCGCAGTACCCGCCGGTTCCCGGCTCGGTGAGCCACTCCTGCCAGCGCCGCCCTCCGGGCCCCGAGCCCCAGACGAACAGCTTGCGCCCGCGCAGGGCATCGGTCGACGTCTGGACCAGTCCCTCGCCCGAGTCGTCGACCGCGGCGATCCAGCGGCGCCGCCCGTCGGGCACCTCGTAGAAGTAGTCGGCGGGGAACGTGCTGTTCAGCGGATACGTCCGGTCGATCCCGTCGTACGTCGGCACGGGCACCCGGCGCAGCCGTCGCTCGTAGCCGAAGTGCCACGCTTCCTGAGCCGGGGCGAGCACCCTGCGCTCCTCGGGGACCGCGATGTTGGACCACCAGTACAGCGGGGCGGGCTTCTCGTGGGGATTGCGGACGCGCACGCCGACGTACAGGAAGTCGGAGCCGTCCGGCAGCCACAGGTCGACCTGGAAGGGGAGGTCGCGCAGCCTTTCCCATTCCCACAGGCGCAGCATCTCGCCGCCGTCGGGGGCGGGAACGCGGGCCGCGTGGACGGGTGAGCACGACAGGGTGGTGTGCCCGGTGGCGCCGATGTTCCACTCGATGCCGCCGGAGAACCAGGCGCCGTTGAGGGCGAAGCAGGCCGGCTGGAGCACCGGGTTGCTGTAGAGGAGTTCCGTCGCGGTCGGTTTGTGGAAGAGCGAGACGATACGGCCGCCGAAGCCGGGCAGCACGATGGCGCGCAGCCGGTCGTTCTCGATCACGATGGTGTCGAGTTCGCAGTCCGGGCGTTCCCGTTCGTAGCCGTCCCGGATGCGTTCCGGCAGCACGCTGCGCAGGGGCTCGTACCCGATCTGCCGCGCCATGTCGCGCGGCAGGCCGACGCGGTCGCGGTCGTCGATGGTGTGCATCTCGTCGAGGGGCCGCAGGGGCGGCAGCGGGTTGTTCGGGCCCAACTCCGCCGCCGGGAGGTTCAGTACGTCACGTCGGATCGTCGTCACGATGACCATGGAACATGGTCATCGGCCTGCTGACCAGGGTCTCCGCTCGTCAGAATCGGGTCAGGATTCCGCAAAGGCGCCGACGATCAGGTCCGCGAGGAGCGCGCCCGCGGTCCCCTCGGGGTCCAGGTCGGGGTCGTAGATCGTGACGTTGAGGCCGACGCAGTGCGGCGAGCGGACCAACGGGCCCAGCAGCGCGAGGAGTTCGTCCGGCAGCAGGCCGTCGGGGTCCGGGCTGTCCACGGCGGGCATCACGGCCGGATCGAGCGAGTCGGCGTCGAGGTGCACCCAGAAGCCGTCCAGGTGCGGGAGTTCGAGGGTGCCCAGGGTGGCCCGGGCGATCGTGTCCGCGCCCCAGGTGCGCAGCTCGCCGACGGTCGTCGTGGGGATCTTCAGCGCGGCGAGTTCGTCGCGATCTGTGTCGTAGTCACGGATGCCGAAGAGCCGTAGGTCCTCGTCGCGCAGATAGGGCTTGAGCCCTTCGATGTCGGACAGGTCGTCCTGGCCACGGCCGGTGGCGATCGCGAGTTCCTCGCCACCGGCCGCCCCGATGCGGTCGGAGTTCCCGGCGTGCCGGAAGTCGGCCGAACCGTCGATGGCGGCCAGCCCGAACCGACCGATGCGGCGCAGCGCGAGGGACGCGCCGAGCTGGATGGAGCAGTCGCCGCCGAGGACGACGGGGAGGTCACCGGCGCGGACATGACGTTCGACGCGATCGGCGAGCGCACGGGTGTACGTGGCGATGGCCGCCGCGTTGAAGACGCCGTCGCCTTCCTGCCAGTCCCCCCGGTCGTAGCGAGGCGGCACGACGACGCCCCCCTCCAGCGCGCCGAGCCTCTGCACGATCCGCTGTTCGCGGAGCGCGCCGGCCAGTTTGTAGCAGCCGGGGACGGTGCCGGGCGCGGGCGGGCGCAGGCCGAGGTTGGAGGGAGCGTCCAGCACGACGATGTTCCGCATGGAGGCATCCTCACCCGGGCGGACCACCTCGGGGAAGGGTGCCGCGGGAGGCCGGGGCCCGAGGGAGACGCCCCCACGGGATGGGGACGGACCGCCCGGTCGTCAGCGGGGCGCGACCATCTCCGCGGTGATCGCCCAGCGCTCGTGGTCCCGCCAGGCGCCGTCGATGTGGATGAAGTCCGGCGAGAAGCCTTCGAGCCGGAAGCCGCAGCGCCGGGCGAGCGCGATCGACCCCGTGTTGCCGGGCTGCGCGTTGATCTCCAGCCGGTGCAGCCCCATCCGCCCGAAGGCGTACCGCACAACGAGGTCGAGCGCCTCGGTCATCAGCCCGCGTCCGGCGGCATGCGCGAAGGCGCCGTAGCCGAGGGCTCCGCACAGGAAGCCGCCCTCGACGATGTTGTTGATGTTGATGAAACCGGCGATTCCCCCGCCGTCCCGTTCACAGACGAGGAACCCGGCCTTGGTCGGGTCCTCGATGAGCCGCCCCGCGTAGACGGCGTAGGCGTCGACGCTGCCCGGAGGGAAGAGCCACGGCTGGTGCAGGCTCTTGCTCTCCCTGGCCCGTGCGGTGAACTCCGCACCGTCCTCCTGGGTGAAGTGCCGTATGCCCACGCGAGGGCCTTCGGCGAGATAACCGGCGTTCTCAGGCATCCCGTCACCTTACGTGAGCGCCTTCAGCGCCTGCGCCTCATGGCGTACGCACCGCACAGCGCCCCGATCAGTCCGGTGGCGAGCAGCGCCATCCACAGGGGCATGGTCACCTCGGGGACGAGCAGCCGGATCTTGGTGTTCCGGGTGTTCTCGAAGACGAAGATCAGAGCAAGGACGGCCAGCAGGGCGACGGTGACCCTGGCCGGCGTCAGCAGCCCTTCGCGGGGGCCCTTGCCGCCGCTCTCACCGACGCTCTCGGAGGTCTTCGGACTCATGCGCCCAGCATGATCCGGAAGGCGCCGGTACGCGCGACGGGGGCATCCTCCCGGGTGACTGCCCGCCGGGACGTCCGGCCGCACGGACCGGCGACCGGCGCGCGGTCACGTCCGACCGGTGCCCCCGCCACGACGGCAGTCCCGAGCTGGGCGCGGCCACGACGGCAGTCCCGAGCTGGGCGCGACCGCGACCTCAGGCCGGCGCGGGCCGCGACCGCGGCGTCAGGCGAGCGCGGGCTCGTCCAGTGTCAGGGTCCCCGCGTCCGCGTCGAGTTCGGCCCGGAGACCGAACGGCATCGTCAGCGCCCCCTCGGCGTGCCCGAACCCGAAGTGCTCGACGACCGGCACACCGAGCCCACCGAGCCGGTCGGCGAACACGGCGCGCAGCCCCTCGTACGGTCCGCAGTCCACCCACGAGCCGAGCGCGACCCCGGCCACCCCGTCGAGCCAGCCGGCGCGCAGCAGTTGCGTCAGGATCCGGTCCAGCCGGTAGGCCTCCTCGCCGATGTCCTCGATCAGGAGCAGTCCGCCCCGGGCGGACGTACGGGCGTGCGGTGTGCCGAGGTCCGCGGCCAGCAGACTCACGCAGCCGCCGAGGGTGACACCACGGGCCTTCCCGGGCACCAGCGCGACGGCTTCGCCGGAGGCGATGGTCCGTACCGACTCGGGTTCGAGGAGAGTCGCCCGCAGATGGTCCTGCGCCCGGGTGTTCTTCAGGAAGTCGACGGCCGCGACCATCGGCCCGTGCAGCGTCGCGAGCCCCACCCGCGTCGCGAACGCCTCGTGCAGTGCGGTGATGTCGCTGAACCCGAGGAAGACCTTGGGGCCGGCCGCCCGGACGGCGTCCCAGTCGAGCAGGTCGACCATGCGCTGAGCGCCGTATCCACCGCGGGCGCACAGCACGGCGGCCACGTCCGGGTCGCACCAGGCCGCCTGGAAGTCGGCGGCCCGGTCGGCGTCCGTCCCCGCCAGGTAGTCGAACTCGCCGTGCCGGTCCAGGACGTGGGGGGCCACGACCGGGTCGAGGTCCCAGCCGCGGAGGATGTCGAGGCCGGCCTCCAGCCGTTCCTCGGGGATGGGCCCGCTGGGCGCGACGACGGCGACCCGGGCCCCCGGGGCGAGCCGCGCGGGCCGGGTCAGGGGGGTGATCGGTGCGGTCGTTCGGGTCACTCGTACTGCTCCCGTTCCTGGTGGTTCTTCCGGTCGCTCTCGTCTCGCGCCCGGGTTCCTGAAGGGCTCCGCCCGGTCCGGTCCCCGGCGGGCGGCGGCTTCATTTGGACAGCTCCAGCTTGGGGATCCCGGGCGGGTTCAGCCCGAAGACCTGCGCGTACAGGGAGAGTTCGGACTCCAGGGCCCGCACCATCGTCTCGGCGCGCCGGAAGCCGTGTCCCTCCCCCTCGAAGGCGATGTAGGCGTGCGGGACCTGGCGGTCCTGCTCCTGCAGCACGGCCAGGAAGCGTTCGCACTGCACGGGCGGACAGACGGCGTCGTCGAGTCCCTGGAGCAGCAGGAAGGGCGCGGTGATTCCGTCGGCGTGCGTGGAGGGCGACCGCTCCAGATACCGGCCCGGCACCTCGGCGATCGGGCCGACCAGCGACTCCAGGTACTGCGACTCGAAGTCGTGGGTCTCGCCCGAGGCCCATTCGCTCAGGTCGAGGACGGGGTAGAGGATCGTGCCGCAGGCGTAGACGTCGGTGGTGGCCAGCGAGGCGGCGGTGGTCCAGCCGCCCGCGCTGCCGCCGCGGATCGCGAGCCGGCGCCGGTCGGCGGTGCCCTCGTCGGCGAGCGCGAGCGCCACGGCCGCGCAGTCCTCGACGTCGACGACCCCCCACTGTTCGCGCAGCCGGTTGCGGTACTCCCGTCCGTGGCCGCTCGATCCGCCGTAGTTGACCTCGGCCACGCCGATGCCGCGCGAGGTGAAGTAGGCGATCTCCAGGTCGAGGACGAGGGGCGACCGGCCGGTGGGGCCGCCGTGCACCCATACGACGTACGGCGGGAGTTCGTCGCCGCGCGCGACGTGGTCGGGGTGGTGCGGCGGGTAGATGTGCGCGTGGATCTCGCGTCCGTCGGGGCCGGTGAAGGCGCGGATCTGGGGCTCCGGGTAGTACGCGGGGTCGACCGGGTCGTCGTGCGCGGCGCCGATCACCCGGGCCCGTCCGGTGCTGGCGTCCAGCTCGACGACCTCGTGGGCGCTGCGGGGGCTGGCTCCGACACCCACGACCCTGCTGCCGTGCACCGCGAGCGTCGGCGCGAACTCGGTCCAGGGGCCGGCCGTGTCGACGAGCTCGCCGGTCTCCGGGTCGAGCATCCCGAGCGCGGTGGCGCCCCGTCCGTGCACGACGGCGACCAGGCCGGTCTCCAGGGGCGCGAACCAGCGGTATCCGACCTTCCAGAGCGGGCCGCCGAACTCCTCCTCGCGCGGACAGACGGCGATCGCCTCGCCGTCCGCGCCGAGACGGTGGAGATTCCACCAGCCGGTGCGGTCGCTGACGTAGAGCAGGCTTCCGTCGGCCGCCCAGTCGGCCTGGACGACGGACTCCTCCGGGCCGCCCGCGACGGGCCGCGGGTGGGAGAAGGTGCCGTCCTCGGTGACGTCCGCGAGGATCACCTCGGTGCCGTCCCAGGGCATCCGCGGGTGGTCCCAGGCGAGCCAGGCCGCCTGCCGGCCGTCGGGCGAGAGCCGGGGTCCGGTGACGAACCGGTGCCGTCCGTCGGACAGTTCCCGCACGGCGTCCCGGTCGTACGCCGCCGTTCCGTCCAGCGGTACCGCGACGACGGCCCGGCGCAGGTCGGTGGGGCCCTCCCCGGTGAACTCCTCCATGACACACCACACTTCGCCCCGCTCCACCCGGATCTGCGGGTCCACCCAGCGCAGTCCGCCGCCCACCGGCGAGATGGGGGTCAACGGGAGCGGTTCACCGCCGGGTTCGCAGTGGTAGAGGCGCTGGTCGGCGAAGTTCACGAACACGAACAGCGGGCCTTCGGGGCGCATGACTCCCGCCCAGGGGTGACCGCCGTACTCGATGACGCGACTGCGCACGTTCCAGGGGGCCGGGAGCAGCGGCTCCTCGGTGCCGTCCGCCTTCCGCCGGACCAGCGTGCGCCGTCCGCCCTCGGTCGGCCGCGGCTCGGTCCACCAGGCCTCGTCGCCGACGAAACCGACGAACTCGGGATGTCCGTCGTGCGCGGCGGCGAGCGCCGCGTCGATCGGCGAGGGCCATGAACCGTATGACAGGGTCTGCATCTCGTCCCCCCTAGGCCGTGCGCAGAAAGCGGTCGAGAACGCGGACGCCGAAGTGGAGTGCCTCGACCGGTACGCGCTCGTCGACTCCGTGGAACAGTGCCTGGTAGTCGAAGCCCTCCGGGAGCTTCAGCGGTGCGAAGCCGTATCCGGTGATGCCGAGCCGGGAGAACTGCTTGGCGTCCGTGCCGCCCGACATGCAGTACGGGACCACATGGCCCTCGGGTGCGAACTCCTCCACGGCCGCCCGCATCCGCGCGTACGTCGGCGAGTCCAGGGGTGCCTGGAGGGCCACCTCGCGGTGGTGGAACTCCCACTCCACGTCGGGCCCGGTGAGCCGGTCCATCGTCGTGCGGAACTCGTCCTCGCCGCCGGGCAGATAGCGGCCGTCCACGTACGCGACGGCCTCTCCCGGAATCACGTTGACCTTGTAACCGGCGCTCAGCATGGTCGGGTTGGCGCTGTTGCGGACCGTCGGTTCGACGAGCGCGGCGGCCGGGCCGAGCTTGCGCAGGAGGGCGTCCACGTCGTCCAGGCCGCCGTCCACGCCGTACAGGGCGGCGAGTTCGGTCAGGGCGGCCCGCACGGTCGGGGTGATGCGCAGTGGCCACTCGTGGGCGCCGATCCGGGTGACCGCGGCGGCGAGGCGGGTCACCGCGTTGCTCCGGTTCACCTTGGAGCCGTGGCCCGCCCGGCCCCGGGCGGTGAGCTTGAGCCAGCCGGTGCCGCGCTCTCCCGCGGCGATCGGATACAGCTGCCGGCCGCTGCCGTCGTGGAAGGTGAACGCCCCCGACTCGCTGATGCCCTCGGTGCAGCCCTCGAAGAGTCCGGGGTGCTCGTCGGCGAGGAAGCCCGAGCCGTCCTCGGCGCTCGCCTCCTCGTCGGCGGTGAAGGCGATCACCAGGTCACGCCGGGGCCGCACCCCCTCGCGCGCCCAGGCTCGGACGACGGCGAGGATCATCGCGTCCATGTTCTTCATGTCGACCGCGCCCCGTCCCCAGACGACGCCGTCGCGGATCTCCCCGGAGAACGGGTGGACGCTCCAGTCCTCGGCCTGCGCGGGCACCACGTCCAGGTGACCGTGGACGAGCAGCGCGTCGGCGGACGGGTCGGTGCCCTCCAGGCGGGCGACGACGTTCGTCCGTCCCTCGGTGCGCTCCAGGAGTGTCGGTTCGAGGCCCGCCTCGGCCAGCCGCGCGGCGGCGTACTCGGCGGCCGGGCGCTCCCGGCAGTCTCCGCCGCCCCGGTTGGTGGTGTCGATCCGGATGAGGTCGGAGGTGAACCGAACGACCTCGTCGAGTGCCCGTGCGTCAGCCATACTGCTCCTCCACCGCGGCCGAGACGATCGTGGTGACCGCCTTGAAGGTCCGAATCCCCTCGTACATGGTGTCGCTGGTGTACGCGATCTTCCGCTCACCGACGCGGCCGGCACCCGGCACGACGGTGGCGGCCATCGCCAGGTGCTCGGCGTCGAACTCCAGAGCGATGGTGAACGGGCCGGCGACGACCGGCTCGTGCCGCACCGCGAGCGCCGCCGCCTCCTTGGCCGCGGCCCGGATGTCCGCGGCGGTCCTGGCCGGTGTGCGGCACACGGCCGCGTACCGCGAGACATGGTCCTTCACGGCGACCTTCAGCGCCTCGGGCGCGTATCCGAGGGCGTCCTCGCACGCCACGTCGTCACCGGTGACCAGCACGACCGGCACGCCGTACTCGGCGACGACGCGGGCGTTGAGCAGGCCCTCGCTGGCCCGCACGTCGTTGATCCACACGCCGGTGATGGAGTTCGCGAGGTAGGTGTGCGCGAGGACGCCCTCCATGCCCGCACCCGCGTGGTAGCCGACGAACGCGATGCCGTCCACGTCGTCGTGCTGCACGCCCTCGACCATGGAGAGCGACTTGTGCCGCCCGGTGAGCATCTCCGCTCTCTCGTCGAGCCTCTCCAGCAACAGGTTCCGCATGGTCCAGTGGGCTTCGTTGATGAGCACCTCGTCGGCGCCGCCGTCGAAGAAGCCGAGCACCGCGGCGTTCACGTCCGAGGTGAACATCGCGCGGCACCGCTCCCACTGCGGAGTCCCCGGCAGCACGTCGGCCGGCCAGGTCACACCCGTGGCGCCTTCCATGTCGGCGCTGATGAGGATCTTCATGCCCGAAACCGTACGCGCTTCGGCCCGGGCCCGGCAGAGCCTGTGGACAACTCTCACCGGTCCAGACCGCTGGTGTCACCCGGAGCGGCCCGCCACCAGCCATTTCGACGGAAGTTCGATACGCGTGCCGTCGGGCAGGTGCTCGGTCGTGACGAGCGGGAGATCGCCGCTCGCGAGGACCGTGAGGCCCGCCGCGCGCAGGTACTCGGGAACCGCCGCGTCCGCGACCTCGCCCGGGGCGATGCCGTGCCGGAACACCGGGGCCAGCTTGGCCGGAGGACCGTCCGGGCCCTGGGCCAGCCCCCGCAGGAGTGCGCCTGCGGCCTCGGCGAGCTCGACCAGGAAGACCCGGCCGCGCTCCCCCGCCAGAGTGGCCAGACCGTCCGCCAGCGGCTGCCGGTCGTCCGGCTCGGCCTGGTGGAGCACACCCCGCATATAGACGTTGGCGTCGCCCAGCTCGGCGTGCAGTGCCTCGGCCTCGGTCTTGTCCGCCGCGTCGAGCAGCCGGTACCGGGCCCGGCCCGCCGGGTCGGCGCTCTGGGCGAGGTCCAGCGCCGCCGGCGCGAGGTCGGTGCCGACGACGTGCGGGAATCGGTCGGCGAGGAAGCGGGTCTGGGTGCCGTTGCCGCAGCCGAGGTCCACGAGGGGCAGGTCGCGGGCCGCCAAGTGCGGTTCGAAGAGGCCGAGATGGACCCCGGCCGTGAGCGCGGGCTCGGCGTCCCAGAAGACCTCCCCCTGCTCTGCGGGGGCCTCGCACCAGAAGCCCTCCCAGGCTCCCCTGTACCGACTGCTCACGCTCATGCCCGCTCCCGGGGTCGCGACCGCGCCCGCCGGGACCTGGCGGGCCTGATCGGTCTATCGCGCCCGGCGCGCGGCGACAAGCGGGCGGCGCGTTCCTTCACGGCTCATTCGAAGCCCGTACGCCCTCGCACGCCGAGCCCGCCTATTGCCGTGCGGGCGGCACGCGAACGGATCAGCCTCGCGGGAGTGTCAGTTCGAACCACACGGTCTTGCCCGCACCGGTCCGGCTGGCGCCCCACTCACGGGACAGCGCGCTGACGAGTCGCAGGCCGCGTCCGAACTCGTCGCCGGGACCCACGCTCAGCAGTATCGGGAGGGTCTGGTCGTCGTCGTCCACCTCGCACAGCAGGGTGTCGCCGCGAACGAGCCGCAGCTCGATCCCGCGGCTGTGCGCGTGCCGTACGGCGTTGGTGACGAGCTCGCCGACCATCAGTTCGGCGTTGTCGGCGAGCCCGGTCAGGTCCCACGCACGCAGCTGTTCGCGGACCACGGCACGCGCCCGGCCGGCCTCGATCGGGTCGAGCGCGAGGCGCCATACGGCGACGTCCTCGGGTTCGATTCCGTTGAGCCGGGCCATCAGCAGCGCGACATCGTCCTTGCGCCCGCCGCGCGTGTTGAGCGCGCGGATGATGGTGTCGCAGGCCTGGTCCATGGAGGCGGCCGGGTGGGCGGCGGATTCGCAGAGGGTGGCGAGGCCGACACCGATGTCCTCGCCGCGCACCTCGACGAGCCCGTCGGTGCACATCACGAGCCGGTCGCCGGACGCCACCGGCACGCGGACCGCCTCGAAGGGAACCCCGCCGACGCCGATGGGCGCGCCGGTCGGCAGTTCGAGCAGTTCGCTGCGGCCGTCCTCGGCGCGGACCAGGACCGGCGGGATGTGGCCCGCGTTGGCGATGTGCAGCTCGCCGGCGATCGGGTCGTAGACGGCGTACAGACAGGTCGCGAGATAGTTGTCGCCGAGGCGCTGGGCCAGGTCGTCGAGGTTGCGTAACAGCTGGGCGGGCGGCAGGTCGAGCGCGGCCATCGTCTGCACGGCGGTGCGCAACTGGCCCATCATCGCGGCGGAGTTGAGGCCGTGCCCCATGACGTCGCCGACGACCAGGGCGGTGCGCGAGCCGGGCAGCTTCACCGAGTCGAACCAGTCGCCGCCGACCCGTCCGAGGAGCGTACCCGGCAGATAGCGGGTGGCGATGTCGCAGCCGGCCATGCGGGGCGCGATGGTCGGCAGCATGCTGTCCTGGAGGGTCTCCGCGACGCTCTCCTGGTAGGTGTACATGCGCGCGTTGTCCAGCACCAGACCGGCTCGGGCGGCCAGTTCGGCGCCGGTGACGCGGTCCATGTCGTTGAACTCGGCGCGCTCCGGGTGACGCAGCAGGATCATGAACCCGAGCACCACATTGCGGGCCTTCAGCGGCACGACCAGCATCGAGCGGTTGGTGATGAGCGGCCTGATGTCGCGCTTCTCGAACTGCGCGGCGATCATGTGCCCCATCTGCTCGCTGATACGCGGCACGAGGACGGGCTCACCGGTGGTCATGCACTGGAAGAACGGCGTGTGCGCCGGGAACGGCATGGCCTCGCCGACCGGCACGACGTCGTCCCAGCGGCCCGGCTCGTCCGTGTGCTCCAGGGCGACCCGGTGCCACATGGTGGTGGTGTCGGGCACGCCGTCGGGGAAGCCCTCGCCGGCGACGACCTGCTCACGCAGGTAGGTCCCCGCCACGTCGGTGAAGCGCGGCACGACGGCCCGGCTGACCTCCAGGATGGTCTGCGACAGGTCGAGGGAGGTTCCGATGCGCCCGCTGACCTCGTTCAGGAACTCCAGGCGCTCGCGCACCGCGACGTACTCGAGGTCCTCGACCTCGTCCGAGACGCCCTGCGCCATGGGCACGCCGGAGGCAGCCGCCCGGGCCGCCCGCTCACGGCGCGCCTTGCGTTCGGCACGCCGGGGCACGCCCCAGTCCGGGGTGACGGGCACCCGGTCGTTCTGGCTGAACTCCAGGACGGGATAGCCCAGTTCCAGAACCTGCGAGACGATGCGGGCGCTCTCGCCGACGCTCATGCTGGGCAGGATCTCGGGGAGCCGGCGGGCCAGCTCCTCGGCGCCGGGGAAGTCGGTGTGCAGCGCGAAGCCGGGCGCGATGCGCTCGAAGGAGACGTCGTCGTCCTCGCGGCGCAGGGCGGCGGCGTCGGCGGCGAGCACGAGCAGCCGCTCCCGGCCGGGACCCACCAGCGGGTAGGCCCACCACAGGACGTCGATCCGGTCGGGACCCGCCGCGGTGAGCCGGGCGCGTCCGGCGGCCGGGTAGGAGAGCCTCCCGTCCAGGGACGATTCCAGGCCGGGTCCGAGGCCGTCGTAGGCCGCGTAGCTCCCGAAGGGGGCCGCGTCATCGGGAAGCGCGCCGGAGACGGGGAGCAGGTCGGCGACGGGGTGTCCCAGCGCTTCCTCCTTGGGGGCGCCGAACAGGCGCCGCGCGCCGCTGCTCCAGTGCGAGACGAGCTGGTCGCGGTCCACGACCACGACAGCCAGCGGGATGCGACCGGCGGCGGCGTGCTCCGCCGCGCCGTCCCCAGCTCCGCGGCCGGGAGCTGCGCCGACTTCGGTGCCACGGTCCATGGCCCAGGCCCTCTCTCCCCACGGCTCCGCAAGATCTGTGCCGCCTCCACTACCGTACGGCGGCGGCCTGTCGCGATGTGTGGCAATAGGGGAATTGACCTCCGCGGGGGCGGCTCCGGCGCGCGGCGCGCCCCTCGACGCCCGGTGGCTCCGGGTCGCCCGGTCCGCGCGCCGGGCCGTGCCTGACCTGGTCTCAGTCCTCGTGCCCCAGTTCCAGGTCCCGTTCCGTCCGGCCGCCGCCCGTGACCTGGAGCACGGTGGCCACCGGCGGATAGCCCGCCGCGATGACGGTGTACTCGCCGGACGCCAGATCGACGAACCGGAACGTTCCGTCAGGGCCGGTGGTGAGGGTGTCCACGACATTGCCGGCGGCGTCCAGGAGCGTCACGCGCGCGTCCTCGACGGGCCGTCCGCCGACCGCCCGGACGGTGCCGCGCAGCACGGCGCCACCGGCGAGTTCGACGTCCTGGCGGGTCTCCCGGGCCGCCTGGACGGTCACCGGGAGCGCGGCCGGACGGAAGGCGGGCGCACCGGCGGCGAGGGTGTAGTCCCCGGCCACCAGTTCCGTGATGACGTAGCCGCCGTCGCGACCGCTGCGGGTGGTGGCCACCACTTCGCCGTGCACATTGGTGAGGGTGACGGCGGCCTCCCGCACCGGGGTGCCGTCGGCGGTCAGCACGCTGCCGGTGAGGCGCCCCGCGCCGCCCAGCACGACGTCGAGGTCCACCGGCCGTTCGCCGACGGTCACCGAGACGGCCTGCGGCTGGTGCCCGCCGGCCGCGGCGATCAGCACGTACGAGCCCGCGCCGGGCGTCGACAGCGCGTACCGGCCGTCCTCGGCGCTGGCGCCCCGCCCGATCTGCTGTCCCCCGACGTCGATGAGGGTGAGCGCGGCGCGCGCCACGGCGGTGCCGTCGGGGTGCTGCACCGTGCCGCAGACGGGGATTCCGGCGGCGTACCCCGAACGGGCGGGCGGGATCCGGTCGTTCAGCCGCGCGGCCTCCGGGTCGGCGGTGGGAGAGTTCTGGGACACCAGCGGTTTCTCCTTGAGGAAGAAGGCGATGAACAGGCCGAGGACGAGGACCGGTACGAGGTAGAGGAAGATCCGCGGCATGGCGTCCGCGTAGGCGCCGATGTACCGGTCGCGCAGGGCGGCGGGCATCGCGTGGACGAGCTGCGGGGTGATGGACTCGGAGTCCGGGGTCGCGGCGCCCGCGCGCGCGGGGACGCCGTCGGCGAGCGCGTCGGCCAGCCGGTCGGCGAAGAGCGTGCCGAAGACGGCGGCCCCGACGCTGCCGCCGATCTGCCGGAAGTAGGTGTTGGCGCTGGTCGCGGTGCCGAGGTCGGCCGGGCGCACGGAGTTCTGCACGGCGAGCACCAGGACCGGCATCACCATGCCGATGCCCACGCCGAGGACCGCCATCCAGACGCTGTAGTGCAGCCGGGGGGTGCCGGCGTCGAGATGGGACAGCAGCCACATGCCCACGACCGAGAGGGCGCTGCCGATGACCGGGTACGGCTTGTAGCGGCCGGTACGGCTGATGAGCTGCCCGGAGACGATGGAGGCGGCGACGATGCCGCCCATCATGGGAAGCATCAGGAGCCCGGACTCCGTGGCGCCGGCGCCGTCGACCATCTGCAGGAAGGTCGGGAGGTAGCCGGCGGCTCCGAAGAGCGCGACTCCGACGACCAGGCCGACCAGCGCGGTGACGTTGAAGACGCCGTCCCTGAACAGCCTTAGAGGGATGAGCGGTTCGGCCGCGAAGCGCTCGGCGACGACGAAGAGCGCCGTCGCGGCGACGGCACCCGCCGCGAGTCCCAGGACGACCCGCGAGCCCCAGGCGTACTCGGTGCCTCCCCAACTGGTCAGCAGGATCAGGCAGGTCGACGCGGTGGCGAGGAGCAGCACTCCGAGGACGTCGACCCGCCCTCTGACGGCGGGCTTCGGCAGCTTCAGCACGACGGTGACGACGGCCAGCGTGAGCAGGCCGAAGGGCACGTTGATGTAGAAGCACCACCGCCAGGACAGGTGGTCCGTGAAGTAGCCGCCCAGCAAGGGTCCCGCCACAGAGGCGAGACCGAACGCGGCACCGATCAGCCCCATGAACCGGCCGCGCTGCCGCGGCGGCACGATGTCCGCGATGATCGCCTGGACACCGATCATGAGGCCGCCCGCCCCGACGCCCTGGACGGCGCGGAAGGCGATCAGCTGGTCCATGGTCCGCGCCCGTCCGGCCAGCGCGGACCCGACGACGAAGACGACGATGGCGAACTGGAAGACGCCCTTGCGTCCGAAGAGGTCGCCGAACTTGCCGTAGACCGGGAGTCCGACGGTGGAGGTGAGCAGATAGGCGGTGATCGCCCAGGACATCTTGTCGAGGCCGTGCAGCTCTCCGACGATCTTCGGGAGCGCGGTGGCCACGATCATCTGCTCGAGTGCGGCGAGAAGCAGGGCCGTCATGAGACCGAAGAACACCAACCGCACCTGGCGCGGGGCCAGTCCGGCGGGTTCCACGGCCACCGGGGCGGCCGCGGGCGGGGGTACGACGGCCGGTTCGTCCTGCACCAGAGTGATCCCGCCCACGTACCGCTCCCCTCGTCGCGCCCACCGCACAATTCCCGCTAATCGCGACAACTGCGAGCAAGCACGACGAGTTACGGCGTCCTGTCCCGCGACAGGGAGATCCACTCGAAACGGTGAGAGCGCAACACGCCTTCAGGGACGGCCTCTTGGCGAACGGCTTCCGGGCCCGCCGCCCGGTCGGCGAGGGTCACTTCCCGGCTTGCGGGGCTACTTCTCGGTCTCCTTGGCGAGGTTGGCGAGCAGCGCGTCGTAGATGCGGCCGAGGCCCTTGGGCGCGAAGGTCCGCTCGAAGAAGCCGCCGATGCCGCCCGCGCCGTTCCAGACGCTGGTGACGACGACGCGGGACTTCCCCTCGCCGGCCGGGGTCACGCGCCACGTGGTGACCATGGAGGAGTTGCGGTCCTTCTCGACGAGCTCGCCGTCGGTGGGCTCGCTCACCTCGAGCAGGCAGTCGCGGACGCGCTTGCTGGTGGCCTGGAGCTTCCAGTGGACGAGGGTGCCCTCGCCGTCGCCGCCCTCGCGCACCTCGTACTCGCTGAAGTGCTCGGGCAGCACCTTCGCACGCGTGCCGTTGTAGTCGGCCAGGGCGTCGAACACCGCCTCCGCGTCCGCCGCGATGACCCGCTCCGTCGTGGCCTCGACCTGCGCCATGGCACTTCCTCCAGCACTTGGTTCCTCGGGGGTGTGCGGTCAGCCAACCACCCGGCGCCCCGGCCGCCCAAATCGGGGTGCCCGGCGGTGCGGGCGGCACCGGCGGGGCGCCACGGGAAACCAGGTCGCACGATCAAGGGAACATGTGTTCTATTCTCTGTCCAGTGCTACCTAGGAGGCGCCATGCGCTGGGAGAACCTGACAGCGGTCCCCGCCGGGGACCCCGCCCGGGACGCCGCGCTGTTCGGAGCGGACGCGGTGACGACACGGACCTTCGACACTCCGGAGTTCCGCGGGATCACGTTCCACGAGATCAGGGCGCGGTCGATCGTGAACCGGGTGCCGGGGGCCTCCCGCATGCCGTTCGAGTGGACGGTCAACCCCTACCGGGGCTGCACACACGCGTGCGTCTACTGTTTCGCCCGCAAGACGCACAGCTATCTGGACCTCGACACCGGACTCGACTTCGACTCGCAGATCGTGGTGAAGGTCAACGCGCCGGAGCTGCTGCGCCGCCAGCTCGCCTCGCGCCGCTGGCACGGGGAGCACATCGCGATGGGCACCAACGTCGACTGCTACCAGCGCGCCGAGGGCCGGTACGGGCTCATGCCGGGCATCATCGCGGCCCTGCGCGACCACGCGAACCCCTTCTCGATCCTGACGAAGGGCACGCTCATCCTGCGCGACCTCGACCTCCTGAAGCAGGCGTCCGAGGTCACCGACGTCGGGATCTCGGTCTCCGTGGGCTTCACCGACACCGAGCTGTGGCGCACCGTGGAGCCGGGCACACCGGCCCCCGAGCGCCGCCTGGACGTCGTGCGGACGCTGACGGACCACGGGATCGGCTGCGGCGTCCTGATGGCCCCCGTGATCCCCTTCCTGGGCGACCACCCCGCCCAACTGCGCGCCACCGTACGGGCCGTCGCGGCCTCCGGAGCCACCTCGGTGACCCCGCTGGTCCTGCATCTGCGGCCCGGCGCCCGCGAGTGGTTCATGGCCTGGCTGGAGCACCACCACCCCCACCTCGTACCGCGTTACCGGCGGCTGTACGCGGAGGGCGCCTACGCCCCGAAGTGGTACCAGCGCCGGATCACCCGTCAGGTCCACGAGCTGGCGCAGGAGTACGGCATCGGTCCCACGCGCGCGGGAATGGCGCGCCGCATGACCGCCCCCGAGCCGGCGGCGCCCCCGGCACCACCGGTGCCCGGGCCGACTCAGCTGACGCTGCTCTGACGGGCTGTCACAGCGGCTTGTCGCACGCCTTTGCGATGCCGTCCGGTCCCTGAGGTCTCCCGGGAGCGCTTCGAGCGGCATCCGAGCGCATCCCGCGATCCAATCGGGTCGAGTCTTGCCAGAACGCGTTCCTCCGGGGCCCCTCTCCGGGACGATACGGCGAAGGCCGTGGCGTGCACGGCTCAAAATCCTCCGTCCTGGGAGGCCTTGTGAAGAAACGCGCAGCTGCTCTGTGCGGAGCGGCCGCCGTGCTGGCCGGGATGATCACGTCGGTCCCCGCCGACGCGAGCGCCGGCTCCGCGACCGCACCGCGCACCACCCAGACCCCGAAGCTCAGCTGGAAGAAGTGCGGTACCAGCAACTACCCGACGCTGCAGTGCGCGTCCCTGAAGGTGCCGCTGGACCACGCGAACCCCTACAGCGAGCGGATCAGCATCGCCCTGTCCCGCGTCCCGCACACCGCGAAGAAGTACCAGGGACCGCTGCTGGTGAACCCGGGCGGCCCCGGCGGCAGCGGGCTCACGCTGGCCGGGTTCGTCGCCTCCACGCTGCCCAAGGCCGTGGCGGCGCAGTACGACGTCATCGGCTTCGACCCGCGAGGCGTCGGCAGGAGCAAGCCCTCGCTGGACTGCAAGCCGGGGCACTTCAAGCCCGTCCGTCCGGACTCCGTACCGAGCACCCGGGCCATCGAGAAGGCCAACCTAGCCCGCGCCAAGGCCTTCGCCAAGGCGTGCGGCACGAAGTACGCGGACCTGCTGCCGTACCTCGACACGGGGAGCGCGGTCCGGGACATGGACGCGATCCGCGCCGCTCTCGGCGCCAAGAGGATCAACTACTTCGGTTACTCGTACGGCACCTACCTGGGGGCCGTCTACGCCAAGTTCTTCCCGAACCGGGTCCGCCGGCTCGTCCTCGACTCCATCGTCGACCCCACCGGCGTCTGGTACGACGACAACATCAGCCAGGACTACGCCTTCAACGACCGTCACCTGGCGTTCCTGGCCTGGGTCGCCAAGAACGACGCCGCCTACAAGCTCGGCACCGATCCGGCCAAGGTCGAGGCCAAGTGGTACGCGATGCGCGCGGCGCTCGCCAAGAATCCCGCGCAGAAGAAGGTGGGCGCCTCCGAACTGGAGGACACCTTCATCCCCGGCGGCTACTACAACGGCTACTGGCCCTACCTCGCCCAGGCGTTCGCGTCCTATGTGAACAGCAAGGACTCTGACCCGCTCGTCGAGGCGTACGACAACTTCGCCGCCGTCGACGCCGCGGGCGACAACGGCTACAGCATCTACACGTCCGTGCAGTGCCGTGACGCGTCCTGGCCGCGCGACTGGCACCAGTGGCGCGAGGACAACTGGGCGGTGTACGACAAGGCGCCGTTCATGGCCTGGAACAACGCCTGGTACAACGCTCCGTGCGCGTTCTGGCCCACGGACTCGCTCCGGCCGGTGGACATCTCCAACCGCCACCTGCCGCCGACGCTCCTCTTCCAGGCGACCAACGACGCCGCCACCCCGTACGAGGGCGGTGTCACCGTCCATCACGAGCTGCGCGGCTCCAGCCTGGTGGTCGAGCAGGGCGGAGGGAACCACGGCATCACGCTGAGCGGCAACGCCTGCCTGGACAAGTACCTGGCGACGTATCTGACCAACGGCAAGGTGCCGCACGGCGATGGCGAGGTCGACGCGGTGTGCGAGGCACTGCCCGATCCGAAGCCGCTGAGCAAGAAGGCGGCGACCGGCCCCTCACGGGGTTCGGCGCTGCACGGACTGCTCGGCTACCGGGGCTGAACCGCCCCTGAGCCAGGCCCGTCGGGGGCGTTGTCGGACCCATGGCCCATCATGGACCCATGATGGAGCCGACGCGCAGGTCCGCCCCCGACGGGGTCGCCCCCGCCGCCCTTACGGTGGTCCGCCCGTGAGCGGGCTCCGGGTCCGCGAGATGACCCTGGCCGACTGTCCGCGCGTGGCCGAGATCCGTGTGCGCGGCTGGCAGAGCGCGTACAAGGGCCTGATACCCCAGGCGTACCTGGACAGGCTCAGCGTGACCGAGGACGCGGCCCGGCGCCGCCGGAACTTCGAACAGGGCGACGGCACCATCGTGAACCTGGTCGCGGAGCGGGACGGCGAGGTGGTCGGCTGGGCCTGCCACGGGCCGTACCGGGACGGCGAAGCCGACGCCCGGGACGTCGAGTTGTACGCGATCTACGTGCATCCGGACCTGGCCGGCCAGGGGATCGGGCGTGCGCTGCTGCGGGAGTCCGCGGCCCGCTCCGCGGCGACCGGACACGAGCGCATGCTCCTGTGGGTCCTCGAGGAGAACACCCCGGCCCGCAGTTTCTACGAGCGGTCCGGATTCGGCCCCGACGGCGCCGAGGAGCCCTTCGAGGCGGACGGTGTCGCGGTGCCCGAGGTGCGCTACGCACGCGTGCTGACCGACGCCGGGCTCGACTGACGGACCGCAGGGGCGTGGACCGGCGCCGGCACCCGCCGACAGACACGAGCGGACGTACGGGCGGATACGCCTGCCCCCTCCCCAGGATGGCCGCGCTCCCCCTATCCCCCCTCGCCCCCCACGAGCAGATCGCCGACGGCGTCCGACGCGGGCTGCGGCGCGCATGAGCGGGCCGCCCGGCGGATCGGGCCGACTCGGGCGCCCGGTCTCACCGGACCTCTTCCTTGGGCAGCCGGGCCAGCGCGTGGACCGCTGCCTCCGCGAGCGCAGGGTGGGCCAGCGCCTCGTTCAGCACCGTTCTCGCGCGGCCGTCCCCCAGAATGCCCAGGCCTTCCGCGCAGGCGAGGGCGACCTTGCGGTGGGGGTCGTGCGGGCGGAGTCTGCGTTCCAGGGTGGTGATCAGCGCGGGTACGGCCTCCGGGGCGCGCAGTTCGACCAGGAGCCGTACGGGCTGGAGCGCGTAGGCGACCCGCAGTTCGTTCGTGGCGAGTGCCGCCGCGGCGCGGGCCGTGCGCGGGTCGCCGAGCCGGGCCAGGGCGTGGGCGGCGGACGCGCAGCGTTGCGGATCGCGGTGGTTGAGGAGCAGGACGAGCGTCTCGAAGGCCCGCCGGTCCCCGGCCGTGCCGAGCCGGAAGGCGACCAACTCCCGGGCCCAGAGCGGTTGTCCGGGCTCGGTGAGCGCCGCCGCGAGCACGTCGGGGTCCTCGGTCGCCGCAAGCCGTTCGTAGGCCGCCGAGGCTCCGGCCTCGGTCCGTAAACGCTCCGTGAGTGATCGCAACGCTTCGTCCATGGGCCGAGCCTATGCAAGCCCGTGAGGTGCGGGGACGTACATCACAAAGTCAGGGGCTGGCGCGCTCGTTACTGGCGGGTTAAGCTCAGACGAGCGAGTTACCCACTCGCATCCAACTCACGGTGGCCTGGTGACGCAGCCACCGCGAGAGCAGTCGGTTCGGTACCTCAGGTACCGCAGTACGACATGGCTCCGGGACAGGGCCGGTCGGCTTTCACCGCCCATGGGCGCCCGTTCGACGGCGCTCCGGGACGGCACCGGGCGTGTGCGCTCGTCAGCCCGGCAACACCCGCAACCTTCGCACTGTGTGCGCCCGTCGGCGTACCCGCGTGCGCTCCTCAGTCGTCACCCTCTTCCAGGAGTCCCGCGATGGCCACTCCCCTGTCCGACACCCCTCTGTCCCCGCTCAAGACCGTCGCCGTCGTCGGCCTCGGCACCATGGGCACCGGCATCGCCGAAGTCCTGGCCCGGGCCGGCCGCGACGTGATCGGCATCGACATCAGCGAAGCCGCGGCCGCCCAGGCCGTGGCCACCCTCGAAGCCTCCACCGCCCGCGCCGTGCGCCGCGAGCACCTCAGCGAGCAGGAGCGCACGGACGCCCTCGCCCGCTTCCGCACCTTCACCGACCTCGCGGCCGCCGCCACCGCCGACCTCGTGATCGAGGTGACGCCGGAGTCGTACGAGATCAAGCAGCAGGTCTTCCGGGCCCTCGACACCATCGTGCGACCCCAGGCGATCCTGGCGACGGGGACCAACGCCCTGTCCGTGACGCGCCTCGCCGCCGACTCGGCCCACCCCGAGCGCGTGCTCGGCCTGCACTTCTTCAACCCGGCGCCCGCGATGAAGCTCGTCGAGGTCGTCTCCTCGGTGCTGACCGCGCCGGGGGCCGTCGCCGCGGTCACCGACCTGGCGATCGAACTCGGCAAGGAGCCCGTCGCGGTCGGCGACCGCCCCGGTTTCGTCGCCGACGGACTGCTCTTCGGCTACCTCAACCAGGCGGCCGCGATGTACGAGGCGAAGTACGCCTCCCGCGAGGACATCGACGCGGCGATGAAGCTCGGCTGCGGGCTGCCCATGGGCCCGCTCGCGCTGCTCGACCTGATCGGCGTGGACACCGCGCGGACGGTCCTGGAGGCGATGTACTCCGAGTCGCACGACCGGCTGCACGCCCCCGCGCCCATCCTCAAGCAGCTCAGCGAGGCGGGCCTGACGGGGCGCAAGTCCGGCCGCGGCTTCTACTCGTACGAGGTCCCGGGCAGCGACGCCGTCGTGCGGGACGCGCTGACGCCGCTGGAAGGCGCCGCCCTGGCAACGGGCCGCACCGTCCGCTCGGTGGGTGTCGCGGGCTCCGGCACGATGGCGTCCGGTATCGCGGAGGTCTTCGCGAAGGCCGGGTACGAGGTCGTCCTCGCGGCCCGTACCGAGGAGAAGGCGCAGACCGCGAAGGCCCGTATCGGCAAGTCGCTCTCGCGCTCCGTCGACAAGGGCCGGATGACGGCCGAGGCGGCGGCGCGGACCCTGGAGCTGATCACGCCGACCGGCAGCTACGACGACTTCGCCGAGGTCGATCTGGCCCTGGAGGCGGTCGCCGAGGACCTGGAGATCAAGCAGCAGCTGTTCGGCACCTTCGACAAGGTCTGCAAGCCCGGCGCGATCCTCGCCACCACCACCTCCTCGCTGCCCGTCGTCGCCTGTGCCCGCGCCACCTCGCGCCCGCAGGACGTGATCGGCATGCACTTCTTCAACCCGGCCCCGGCGATGAAGCTCGTCGAGGTCGTGCGGACCGTGCTGACCGCGGACGACGTGCACGCCACCGTGCGCGAGGTCTGCGCGAAGATCCGCAAGCACCCGGTGGACTGCGGTGACCGCGCCGGCTTCATCGTGAACGCGCTGCTGTTCCCGTACCTGAACAACGCGATCAAGATGGTGCAGGAGCACTACGCCACGCTCGACGACATCGACGCGGCGATGAAGCTGGGCGGCGGCTACCCGATGGGCCCCTTCGAGCTGCTCGACGTGGTCGGGCTCGACGTCTCGCTGGCCATCGAGAAGGTCCTGCACCGGGAGTTCCGCGACCCGGGCCTGGCCCCCGCGCCGCTCCTCGAGCACCTGGTGGCCGCGGGCTGCCTCGGCCGCAAGACGGGCCGCGGCTTCCGCGAATATGCCCGCCGCTGAGCATCCGGGCGACTGGTTCGCAGCCGACGCCGACTGGGGCGGACTGCTCGACCCCGCCGGAAACCCCCCGCCCTTCCCGGGCGGGGGGATCCCCGGACATGCGCGCTCTCCTGCGCACATGCAGTACGTTCGGGTCATGCCCCAGCCCGCCAAGTCCTCACGTACACCAGCCACGCCCGACGCGCCGGAGAGTGCCGCCGGAAGCCGCGCGGCGGCCCAACGGCTCAAGATGCGCCGGGAGCTGGCGGCAGCGGCCATGGAACTGTTCGCGGCCAAGGGGTACGAGGCGACCACCGTCGACGAGATCGCGGCCCAGGCCGGGGTGGCCCGCCGCACGTTCTTCCGCCACTTCCGCTCCAAGGAAGAGGCGATCTTCCCCGATCACGACGACACCCTGATCCGGGCGGAGGCGGTGCTCAACGCGGCGCCCGCGCACGAGCATCCGCTCGACACGGTGTGCCGCGGCATCAAGGAAGTCATGAAGATGTACGCGGCCCAGCCGGAGATCTCCGTCTCGCGCTACAAGCTGACGCGTGAGGTGCCGACGCTGCGCGAGGCCGAGATCGCCTCGGTCGCCCGCTACGAGCGGCTCTTCACCCGCTACCTCCTCGGCCACTTCGACGAGCACGCGCACGACGACGACGCCAATGACGATCCGCTGCTCGCGGAGGTCGCCGCGTCGGCCGTGGTCACGGCCCACAACCACGTCCTGCGGCGATGGCTGCGGGCCGGCGGCCAGGGCGACGTGGAGACGCAGCTGGACCACGCCTTCGCCATCGTCCGCAAGACGTTCGGCACGGGAATCGGCGCGGGACGGGAGACCGCGCCACGACCGGCACCGGCCTCGTCCTTCACCGAGGGGGACGTGCTGGTGACCGTGGCCCGTGTGGACGCGCCCCTGGACCAGGTGATGCGCACCATCGAGCAGGCGCTCAAGGAACGGTCGTAGCCACCCCGTCGCCCACGACGGACGGACCTCTCACCCCACCATCGACAGCACCGCTCGTCCGCACCGGCCGGACGGGTTGACCAATCGCCGGACGGGCTCGTTTTGAGCGCGTCCGGCGTTTTTGCGCCCTGATCTGATCGATCATCGCTCACGTGTTACGTAAAGATTTCACCTGAGCGCAACTTCTGGCACTCCGTGCCTTGTCAGGTGACACGGCGTGCCATACGTTGAATGTGTCCGGGCGGCCGGCGTGCAGAGACCTTTCGTACGCCGGCTGTCCCCGCAAGCACCATGGCCTGCGCGCCCGGACGCCTGCGTCACAGGCAACCTCCTGCGCCAACCACAGCGCTGCCACAGCACCACCTCCGCCGAACCGACGGCACACCCCTCATCAGCAGCACCGACGTAACCCTCAGCGTCTCCCTCAGACGCGCATCGCCGGAGGCAACACCGTGAAGGAAATCCTGGACGCGATTCAGTCGCAGACGGCCACGTCCGCCGACTTCGCCGCACTTCCGCTCCCCGAGTCCTACCGCGCGATCACCGTGCACAAGGACGAGGCGGAGATGTTCGCCGGGCTCAGCAGCCGCGACAAGGACCCCCGCAAGTCGATCCACCTGGACGACGTGCCGGTGCCGGAGCTCGGCCCGGGCGAGGCCCTGGTGGCCGTCATGGCCTCCTCCGTGAACTACAACTCGGTCTGGACGTCGATCTTCGAGCCGGTGTCGACCTTCGGCTTCCTGGAGCGCTACGGGCGGCTCAGCGAGCTCAGCAAGCGCCATGACCTGCCGTACCACATCATCGGCTCGGACCTCGCGGGCGTCGTCCTGCGCACCGGCCCGGGAGTGAACTCCTGGAAGCCCGGCGACGAGGTCGTCGCGCACTGTCTGTCCGTCGAGCTGGAGTCCTCCGACGGGCACAACGACACGATGCTCGACCCCGAGCAGCGCATCTGGGGCTTCGAGACCAACTTCGGCGGCCTCGCCGAGATCGCGCTCGTCAAGTCCAACCAGCTGATGCCGAAGCCGGACCACCTGAGCTGGGAGGAGGCCGCCGCTCCCGGACTGGTGAACTCCACCGCGTACCGGCAGCTGGTCTCCCGCAACGGCGCCGGCATGAAGCAGGGCGACAACGTGCTGATCTGGGGCGCGAGCGGCGGACTCGGCTCGTACGCCACGCAGTTCGCACTCGCCGGCGGCGCCAACCCGATCTGCGTCGTCTCCAGCGAGCAGAAGGCGGACATCTGCCGGAAGATGGGTGCCGAGGCGATCATCGACCGCAGCGCCGAGGGCTACCAGTTCTGGAAGGACGAGCACAACCAGGACCCCAAGGAGTGGAAGCGCTTCGGCAAGCGCATCCGCGAGCTCACCGGCGGCGAAGACGTGGACATCGTCTTCGAGCACCCGGGCCGCGAGACCTTCGGCGCCTCGGTGTACGTCACCCGCAAGGGCGGCACCATCGTCACCTGTGCCTCGACCTCCGGCTACAACCACGAGTACGACAACCGCTACCTGTGGATGTCGCTGAAGCGGATCATCGGCTCGCACTTCGCGAACTACCGCGAGGCCTGGGAGGCCAACCGCCTCGTCGCCAAGGGCAAGATCCACCCCACGCTCTCCAAGGTCTACTCCCTGGAGGACACCGGGCAGGCCGCCTACGACGTGCACCGCAACCTCCACCAGGGCAAGGTCGGCGTGCTCGCGCTGGCGCCCCAGGAGGGCCTGGGCGTGCGCGACGAGGAGAAGCGCGCCCAGCACATCGACGCCATCAACCGCTTCCGGAACGTCTGAGGTCCACCCATGACAGAGCGTCAGACCACAGAGGTGCACAGGGAGAAGGACCGGCCGTGGCTCATGCGCACGTACGCCGGCCACTCCACGGCCGAGGCGTCCAACGAGTTGTACCGGCGCAACCTCGCCAAGGGGCAGACGGGTCTCTCCGTGGCCTTCGACCTGCCGACGCAGACCGGCTACGACCCCGACCACATCCTCGCCCGCGGCGAGGTCGGCCGGGTCGGCGTGCCGGTCTCGCACCTCGGTGACATGCGCCGGCTGTTCCAGGACATCCCCCTGGAGCAGATGAACACCTCGATGACCATCAACGCCACCGCCATGTGGATGCTGGCGCTCTATCAGGTCGTCGCCGAGGAGCAGGGTGCCGACATCACCAAGCTCCAGGGGACGACCCAGAACGACATCGTGAAGGAGTACCTCTCGCGGGGGACGCACGTCTTCCCGCCGGTGCCCTCCCTCCGTCTCACGACGGACATGATCACGTACACGGTCAACCACATCCCCAAGTGGAACCCGATCAACATCTGCAGCTACCACCTGCAGGAGGCGGGCGCCACGCCGGTCCAGGAGATCGCGTACGCGATGTCCACCGCGATCGCCGTCCTGGACGCGGTGTTCGCGTCCGGGCAGATCGCCGAGGACCGCAAGGGCGACGTCGTGGCCCGTATCTCCTTCTTCGTGAACGCGGGCGTCCGCTTCATCGAGGAGATGTGCAAGATGCGGGCGTTCGGGCGGATCTGGGACAAGATCACGCGCGAGCGGTACGGCATCGAGAACCCCAAGCAGCGGCGCTTCAGGTACGGCGTCCAGGTCAACTCCCTCGGTCTGACCGAGGCCCAGCCGGAGAACAACGTCCAGCGGATCGTGCTCGAGATGCTGGCCGTGACCCTCTCCAAGGACGCTCGCGCGCGTGCCGTCCAACTGCCCGCCTGGAACGAGGCGTTGGGCCTTCCTCGCCCGTGGGACCAGCAGTGGTCGCTGCGCATCCAGCAGGTACTGGCGCACGAGAGCGACCTGCTGGAGTACGAGGACATCTTCGAGGGCTCGCACGTCGTCGAGGCGAAGGTGGCGGCCCTCGTCGAGGAGTCGCTGGCCGAGATCGACCGGATCGAGCAGATGGGCGGCGCGATGGCCGCCGTCGAGTCCGGCTATCTGAAGTCGCAGCTCGTCTCCTCGCACGCCGAACGCCGGGGCCGTATCGAGTCCGGCAAGGAGAAGATCGTCGGCGTCAACATCTACGAGTCGACCGAGCCCAACCCGCTCACGGCCGACCTGGACGCGGCGATCCAGACCGTCGACCCCGCGGTCGAGGCCCGGGTGATCTCCGCGCTGGGGACCTGGCGCGACACGCGCTACCAGCCGCCCTTCAACCACCCGCGCCCGTGCAAGGCGCTGGAACGGCTGAAGGAGGCCGCGAAGGGCACCGGCAACCTCATGGAGGCCACCCTGGAGTGCGCCCGCGCCGGTGTCACCACCGGCGAGTGGGCCGGGGCCCTGCGCGAGGTGTTCGGCGAGTTCCGCGCCCCGACCGGTGTCTCGTCCGCGCCCGTCGCGGTCACCGCCGAGGAGGGCACCGGGCTCGCCCTGGTGCGCCGCAAGGTGGAGCTGACCGCGAAGGACATGAACGTCGGCAAGCTCCGCTTCCTGGTGGGCAAGCCGGGCCTGGACGGCCACTCCAACGGCGCCGAGCAGATCGCCGTGCGGGCACGTGACGCCGGCTTCGAGGTGGTCTACCAGGGCATCCGGCTCACGCCGGAGCAGATCGTGGACGCGGCCGTGGCCGAGGACGTGCACGCGGTGGGCCTGTCCATCCTGTCCGGCTCGCACGCCCAGCTGGTGCCGGACGTCCTGGAGAAGCTGCGCACGGCCGGCGCGGGCGACATTCCGGTGATCGCGGGCGGGATCATCCCGAACGCCGACGCCGAACAGCTGCGGGCCGCAGGAGTGGCCGCGGTCTTCACCCCGAAGGACTTCGACATCACCGGAATCATCGGCCGTATCGTCGACGAGATCCGGAAAGCGAACAAGCTCGACCCCCTGGAGGTCCCCGCATGACCACGCCCGTCAACCGTCTGCGTCCGCGACGCTCCTGCCTCGCCGTGCCGGGCAGCAACCCCCGCTTCCTGGAGAAGGCCCAGGGGCTCCCCGCGGACCAGGTCTTCCTCGACCTGGAGGACGCGTGCGCGCCGCTGGCCAAGCCCGAGGCCCGGCACACCATCGTCAAGTTCCTCAACGAGGGTGACTGGACCGGCAAGACGCGGGTCGTGCGCGTCAACGACTGGACGACCGAGTGGACGTACCGCGATGTCGTCACGGTCGTCGAGGGCGCGGGGCAGAACCTCGACTGCATCATGCTGCCGAAGGTCCAGACCGCCCAGCAGGTCGTAGCCCTTGACCTGCTGCTGACGCAGATCGAGAAGACGATGGGCTTCGAGGTCGGCAAGATCGGCATCGAGGCGCAGATCGAGAACGCCCAGGGCCTGAACAACGTCAACGAGATCGCCACCGCCTCCCAGCGCGTGGAGACGATCATCTTCGGCCCGGCCGACTTCATGGCGTCGATCAACATGAAGTCGCTGGTCGTGGGCGAGCAGCCGCCCGGTTACCCGGCGGACGCCTACCACTACATCCTCATGAAGATCCTGATGGCCGCGCGCGCCAACAACCTCCAGGCGATCGACGGTCCCTACCTCCAGATCCGCAACATCGACGGCTACCGCGCGGTCGCCCAGCGCGCCGCGGCCCTCGGCTTCGACGGCAAGTGGGTGCTGCACCCGGGTCAGGTGGAGGCCTCCAACGAGATCTTCTCCCCCTCGCAGGAGGACTTCGACCACGCCGAGCTGATCCTGGACGCGTACGACTACTACACGTCCGAGGCGGGCGGCAAGAAGGGCTCCGCGATGCTCGGCGACGAGATGATCGACGAGGCCAGCCGCAAGATGGCGCTCGTCATCTCGGGCAAGGGCCGGGCCGCCGGCATGCAGCGCACGTCCAAGTTCGAAGCCCCGGAGGCCTGAGCACCATGCAGTTCGGACGCACCTACGAAGAGTTCGAGGTCGGGGCGGTCTACAAGCACTGGCCCGGGAAGACGGTCACGGAGTACGACGACCACCTCTTCTGTCTGCTGACCATGAACCACCACCCGCTCCACATGGACAGCAACTATGCGGAGAAGACGACCGATTTCGGTAAGAACGTCGTCGTGGGGAACTACATCTACTCGCTGCTCCTCGGCATGTCCGTGCCGGACGTCTCGGGCAAGGCGATCGCCAACCTGGAGGTCGAGTCGCTGAAGCACGTGGCGCCGACCTTCCACGGCGACACGATCTACGGCGAGACCACGGTCCTCGACAAGACGCCCTCCCGGTCCAAGTCGGACCGCGGGATCGTCTACGTCGAGACCAAGGGCTACAAGCAGGACGGCACGCTGGTCTGCGTGTTCCGCCGCAAGGTGATGGTCCCCACCGAGACGTACATCAAGGAGCGCGGCGGCGAGCAGCCCGGCCGGCCCGAACTCACCGCCCCCGCGGAGAAGAAGACGGAGAAGTAGTCATGGCGCGACTCGCCCAGACCGCCGGTCTGACCGACGTCCAGAGGGAGATCCTCTCCACCGTCCGCGACTTCGTGGACAAGGAGATCATCCCGGTCGCGACCGAGCTGGAGCACCGCGACGAGTACCCGCAAGAAATCGTCGACGGCCTCAAGGAGCTGGGTCTCTTCGGGCTGATGATCCCCGAGGAGTACGGCGGCCTGGGCGAGTCCCTCCTGACGTACGCGCTGTGCGTCGAGGAGATCGCCCGCGGCTGGATGTCGGTCTCCGGCATCATCAACACCCACTTCATCGTGGCGTACATGCTCAAGCAGCACGGCACGCAGGAACAGAAGGACCACTTCCTGCCCCGCATGGCGCTCGGCGAGGTGCGCGGCGCCTTCTCGATGTCGGAGCCGGCGCTCGGCTCCGATGTGTCGGCGATCACATCGAAGGCGGTCAAGGACGGCGACGAGTACGTCCTGAACGGCCAGAAGATGTGGCTGACGAACGGCGGATCATCGAATCTGGTGGCCGTTCTCGTCCGAAGTGACGAAGGACACCCCGAGGGCACGGCGCCCCACAAGTCGATGACGACCTTCCTGGTGGAGAAGGAGCCCGGCTTCGGAGAGGTCCGCCCCGGCCTCACCATTCCCGGGAAGATCGACAAGATGGGTTACAAGGGCGTCGACACGACCGAACTCATCATGGACGGACTGCGCATTCCGGAAAATCGGGTACTCGGCGGCACCACGGGCCGAGGGTTTTACCAAATGATGGACGGAGTCGAGGTCGGCCGCGTCAATGTCGCGGCTCGTGGCTGCGGCGTCGCTCAGCGTGCATTTGAGCTCGGCGTCTCCTATGCCCAGCAACGTCACACTTTCGGCAAGCCGATCGCCCAGCACCAGGCGATCCAGTTCAAGCTGGCCGAGATGGCTACCAAGGTCGAGGCCGCCCATGCAATGATGGTGAACGCAGCACGCAAAAAGGACTCCGGGGAACGAAACGACCTCGAAGCAGGGATGGCGAAGTACCTCGCCTCCGAATACTGCAAGGAGGTCGTCGAAGATGCGTTCCGGATCCACGGCGGCTACGGCTTCTCCAAGGAGTACGAGATCGAGCGCCTCTACCGTGAGGCGCCGATGCTGTTGATCGGCGAAGGTACCGCCGAGATCCAGAAAATGATCATCGGGCGCCGACTGCTCGAAGAGTATCGACTCCAGGGCTAGATGTCCGGGTTCGGGGTGTTTTCTTCGCGAAGAAGATCACACCCCGTCAACACTCTTCAGCCGTCGACTCCGCTTCCTGGCTTGCCCAGTTGCGGTCTGCGACCGGTACGATCGCGTGAAAGCCGCCGTCCCCCGTTCGAGCGCGGCATCATCCGCTACGAAGGTCATCCATGCCCCACAGCCAAACCTCTGCACCTCGCGGCCGGGTCCGCCTCGCGCGCGGAGCATCGCCGTGGCTTCTCCCGACCGTTGCCACCGCAGCACTCAGCCTGGCCCGTTCGCGCCGTTCCGGCGCGGCCAAGGCCGTGGCCGTACCCGCCACCGCGCTCGCGGCCGGGATGCTGTGGTTCTTCCGCGACCCCGAGCGTGAGATCGCCCAGGGCCGTGTCATCTCGCCCGCCGACGGTGTGGTGCAGAGCATCATGCCGTGGAAGGACGGACGCACCCGCGTCGCGATCTTCATGAGCCCGCTCAACGTCCACGTCAACCGCGCGCCTCTCTCCGGCACGGTGACGTCGGTCGAGCACATCCCGGGTGGGTTCGTTCCGGCGTTCAACAAGGAGAGCGAGAACAACGAACGCGTCGTCTGGCACTTCGACACCGAGCTCGGTGACATCGAGATGATCCAGATCGCCGGCGCGGTCGCCCGCCGCATCGTCCCCTACATCCCTCAGGGCACGAAGGTCGAGCAGGGTGACCGGATCGGCCTGATCCGCTTCGGTTCGCGTGTGGACATCTATCTCCCCGAGGGTGTCGAGGTCGACGTGGAGGTCGGTCAGAAGACCGTGGCTGGGGTGACTCGAATTGACCGTGATTGATCCCGAGACACAGGCCGGCTGGGTGCCGGAGGCCGACGAGGCGGACGACGAGGAGGAGATGCCCCTCTCGCTCCGCCTCTCGATAGCGGACACGCTCACCCTCGGTAACGCCACATGCGGCTTCATGGCGGTGTACTTCACCACCACCGGCATCCTGATCCCGCACCTCACGGGCAGCGACGAGTCGGGCATGGCCCGTCACTCCGCCGCGACGGCCGTGATCCTCATGCTCTGCGCCGCGGTCTTCGACCTGTTCGACGGCCTGGTGGCCCGCAAGCTGCGCTCCTCCCCCATGGGCGCCGAGCTGGACAACCTGTCCGACCTGATCAGCTTCGGCCTGGCACCGGCGTACTTCGTCCTGGTGTACGGCATGGTCGCGGACGACGCGTACCAGAAGGTGGCGGCGGTCGGAGCGATCGTGGTGCTGCTGGCCGTGGTGCTGAGGCTCGCGAGATTCTCCTGCGTCACGGTGAAGGACGGCACGTTCCAGGGCATGCCGAGCCCCTTCGGCGCGCTGACGGTGGTCTCCATCGTGCTGCTCGAGCTGCCGTTCGCCGCCACGCTCATGGCGATCATCGGCACCGCCTGGCTGATGGTGAGCCGGGTCGAGTACCCCAAGCCGCGGGGTCGCCTCGCGGTCGCGATGCTCTCCTGGATCGTGCTCTCGATGGGTCTCCTGGCGGCGTGGGCGTTCGACGCCCCGGGCGGCCAGCTGCTCCTCCAGACCGGCTGTGCGCTGCAGCTCGTCATGGGCGCGGTGATCCCGCTGTTCGCCACGGCCCGCCGGGTGAACAACTTCCGGGGCAACCGGCGTGAGGCACGAGCCGCGCAGCTCCCGTAACACCCTGTACGCAGCGGAAGGGCCCCGAACCACACGGTTCGGGGCCCTTCCTCGTGAGCGGGGGATGTCAGCCGCCGGGTGTGTACCCCTGGGCGACGGACGAGGCCTCGGCCTCACGGACGACCTTCATCCCGCCCACCGCGTTCTTGGCGGGCTGCAGAATGACGCTCTCCTTCGAGGACGCGGCCTTCGGGTCGGTGAAGTCCTGGGTGATGCCGAACCCCGGGTCGAACGCGTCGATGGTCAGCAGGGCCTTGTCCACGCCCTCGCGGGTGAGGTCCTTGGCCGCGCAGGCCTTCTTCAGCGCCTCGCCGAACGCCGACGCGGCCGTCCAGCCGGCCACCACACCGTTGTCCAGCGAGTCCTTCGGATAGGCGGCCTTGTAGTCCGCGACCAGCTTCTTCGCCTCCGGGGTGTCCGCCCCGATCGGCAGCGAGGGCGAGGCCACGTAGTAGTTCGCCTCCAGGGCCGGGGCGGCCGCGGTGGCGAGGAGCTGCGGGGCGAACGCCGAGTTGTTGCCGATGATCGGCACATTGAACTTGCCGGCCGCCGCGACCCCGACGAGCGAGGCCGCCTGCCGCGGTCCCGCACTGATCACGACGGCCTTCACCCCGGCCTTCTTCAGCGCGACGACCTGGCCGGTCATGTCGTTGTCCGTCGGCTTGATCTTCTGCTCGACGACCTTGAGCCCGGCCTGCTTCGCGATGTACCGGGAGCCCGTCAGGGCGTTCTCGCCGTAGTCCCCCTCGAAGTACACATGGCCGATCTTGTCGCCCTTCTTGAGGCCCTTCTCCTTCATCAGGAAGTCGATCGCGTTGATCGTCTCGATGTCGTACGTGGAGCCGATGACCCGGATGTAGGGGCTGCCCAGCAGGGTGGCCGACCAGGCCTGCGGCATGACCAGCCCCTTGTCCTGGCCGTCGATGCGCTTCTTGACGGCGGCGACGAAGGGCGAGCCGATGAACTGGGTGAAGCCCAGCACCTTCGGCGCCAGCTCCGTGTAGCCGGAGACGGCCTTCTGCGGGTCGTAGCCGTGGTCGCGGACCGTGAGCGCCAGCTTGTAGCCGCAGACGCCGCCGGCGGCGTTGGTCTGCTTCACATAGAGCTGCTGGGCCTGGGTGACACTCTTGCCGAGCGTCGCGTAGACGCCCGTCATGTCGGTGAGCACCCCGAGCCCGATCGTCTTGCCCGAGATCCCTTCGCCGGTCTTCACCCCGCCGGCCGCCTGCTTGCCGTCACCGTCGTCCTTGGCCTTGGAGCTGCAGCCGGCCAGCACGAGCAGGGCTGCCAGCGCCCCCGCGGCCAGCCTCGCCGTGTGTGTCGTTCTCATCGTTCCTCCCCTGGAGTGGCCCCGGGACGGGGTTTGACGCGAAGCCGGGCGGCCACCCTGACCAGGCCGCCCGGAAGAAAGAGCACCACCGCCACGACGGCGGCGCCGTACAGGTACCGGGCCGCCTCGCCGGGCGCGATCCCGCCCGTGCCCGGGTCGGAGACCAGGGGCAGCGCGTCGCTGTAGCGGGTCAGCAGCTGCGGCAGCAGCGAGACGAAGACGGCCCCCACCACCGCCCCGGCGACCGAACCGAGCCCGCCGATGACGATCATGGCGAGGTATTCGAGCGAGAGCGTGATCCCGAAGTAGTCGGGCACCGTGCGCTGGAAGACCAGAGCGAGCAGCACCCCCGCCAGGCCCGCGTACATCGAGGACAGGACGAAGACGGCGGCGCGGAGGCGGGCGACGGGTACGCCGATCACCCCGGCCGCGATCTGGTGGTCCCGGATCGCGTTCATGGCCCGGCCGGGTCGCCCGCGCAGCACCCCGCGGGCGAAGAGCCCGCAGCCGAGGAGCAGCACCAGACCCGCGTACCAGAGCTTCTCGGCCGAGCCGAACGGCACCGCGGCCACGACGAGCTCACGGTCGTCGAACGTGAGGCCGAAGAGGCTCAGCGGCGGTACGTCGCGGCCGTTGAAGCCACCCGTCACGTCCCGGGCGTTGAACAGGACGTGCTGTCCGATGAAGATCAGGGCGAGCGTGGCGATGCCGAGGTAGGCGCCGCGCAGTCGCCCGGCGATCGGGCTGAACACACCGCCGGCGATTCCGGAGAGGGCCACGGCGAGCACGGCCGCGAGCCAGGTCGGCAGTCCCAGACCGGTCAGTCCGTCGCCCCCGTCGGCCGCGAACACGCAGTAGCCGTACGCACCGACCGCGAGGAAGAAGGCGTGCCCCATGGAGAGCTGCCCGGTCGCGCCGGTGAGGAGGTTGAGGCCGATCCCGCCGATCGCCGCGGCCATCGCGAACAGACCGGCCTGGAGCCAGAAGCGGTCGAGGTAGAACGGCAGCGCCAGCAGCAGGACGGCTCCGGCGGCCCACAGGACGGTCCGGGTGCCGGGCAGCCGGATGGTGCGGTGGCGAGCGGTCCTGGGCGCGCTGCCCGCCTCGTCGCGGGTGAGGACCTCAGACACGGGCGAGCTCCTTCGTACCGAACAGCCCGGCGGGCCGGATGAGCAGGATCGCGACCATGACCACATAGGGCGCGAGATCACCGAGGCCGCGCCCTAGGAACGTGAGGTCGCTCTGGTAGCCGGTGGCCAGGGATTCGGTGACCCCGACGAGGAGACCGCCGACCAGCGCGCCGGTCGTCGAGTCGAGGCCGCCGAGGATCGCCGCGGGGAACGCCTTGAGCGCGGCCAGCGAGGTGGCGCGTTCGAGACCGGGTGTCGGGAAGACGGTCAGGAACAGCGCCGCGACGGCCGCGAGGCCGCCCGCGACCGCCCAGGCTCCGAGGGACACCCGGCCGAGCCGGACCCCCATCAGGGCCGCGGTCTCCGGGCTCTCCGCGGCGGCGCGCATCGCGACGCCCCAGGACGTGTAGCGGAAGGCCAGCAGGAAGGCCGTGATGAGCAGGGCCGCCGCGACGAACGCGGCGATCCGGGTGTGGGCGATGGAGACCGGCCCGACGGTGAGGACGGCGTTGCCCCAGGGGTCGCCCAGCGCCAGCACGTCCGTGCCGATCCGGCGGGTCAGCTCGGTGGTGAGCAGGATGTCGACGCCGATGGTGACGATGGCGAGGACGCTCTGGTCGGAGCCCCGGTAGCGCCGCATCACCAGGAACTCCACGGCTGCCCCCACCAGCGCGGCGCCCGCGACACCGGCGAGCAGGGCGGGCCAGAAGCCGATGTCGTCGTGGAGGGTGGCGGTGACATAGCCGCCCGCGAGCAGCAGGGAGGCGTGCGCGAAGTTGACGACCTCGGTGGCCCGGAAGATGACGACGAAGCCCAGCGCGATGAGGGCGTAGACGGAGCCCATGGACAGGCCGTTGAGCAGGAGTTCGACGAAGGTGCTCATGACTCGGTCTCCTCTGGCTCGGCGCGCTCGCCCAGATAGGCCCGCACCACCGCCGGATCGTTCTGTACGTCTCCTGGGGTGCCGTCGGCGATACGGCGCCCGAAGTCCAGTACGGTCACCGCGTCCGCGAGCCGCATGACCACCCCCATGTCGTGTTCCACCAGCACGATCGAGATGCCGAGGCTGTCGCGGACCCCGGCGACGACCGCGGCGGTACGCCGCCGTTCGTCGGCGGTCATGCCCGCGACGGGTTCGTCCAGGAGCAGGACCCGCGGCTCCATGCACAGGGCCCGGGCGAGCTCGGCGAGCTTCTGCTGCCCGTACGGGAGCGAACCGGCGGGCCGGTCGAGCTGCCCCTCCAGGCCCACGAACGCGGCGATCTCGCGGACGCGTTCGCGGTGCCGCCGGTCCTCGCGCGCCGCCGCGGGCAGCCGCAGGCCCGCGGCGAGGAATCCGGCGCGGGTCAGCCGGTGACGGCCGAGCAGCAGACAGTCCTCGACGGTGGCGTGTGGTGGCAGGGCGAGGTTCTGGAAGATCCGGGCCACCCCGAGCCCTGCGATCCGGTGCGGCGGCAGGCCGGTGAGCTCCTGCTCCCCGAGGCGGACGCTTCCGCCGGCGGGCCGGCAGACACCGGACAGCACGTTGAAGCAGGTGGACTTTCCGGCACCGTTCGGGCCGATGAGGGCGTGTACGGTGCCCGGTCGCACGGTGAAGCTCACCGCGTCGAGCGCGGTCAGTCCCGCGAACCGGACCGTCACGTCCCGGACGGTGAGCGGCGGAATGTCGGAGGCCACGGTGGCCCCGGTCGTCCCAGTCGTCCCGGTGGCCCCGGCGATCTCGGTCGTCCCGGTGGCCCCGGCGGTCTCGTCGGCGACGGGTGTCGCCGCGCTGTGGTGTTCTTCCACGGTGGGTTCACCCCTTCCATCGGGACAGGGACGGGAGCCCGTCGCGCGCGGGTGCCCCGTCGGCCGCGGCGTCCTCGTCGACCACGCCGAGATAGCGACGGCGCACCTCGTCGGAGGCGGCGAGCTCGGCCGCGGGGCCGGACAGGGTCACCTCGCCGACCTCCAGGACGTAGGCCCTGGAGGCGAGCCGCAGCGCGAGGGCCGCGTTCTGTTCGACGAGCAGGACGGAGGTGCCCTGTTCGTTGATCTCCCGCACGGTGTCGGCGATCCGCGCGGCCATCAGCGGGGCGAGCCCGAGTGACGGTTCGTCCAGCAGCAGCACCTTGGGGGCACCCATGAGAGCCCGGCCGACCGCGAGCATCTGCTGCTCACCGCCGGACAGCAAACCCGCGCGCTGCTGGGCGCGGTCGGCGAGGACCGGGAACAGGTCGTGCACGCGCCGCAGTGCGCGTGCCCGGTCCACTCGGCCGCCGGTGCCGCCGAGTGCTCCGGCGCGCAGATTGTCCGCGACCGTCATCCTGCTGAACACCCGCCGCCCTTCCGGGACTTGGGACACCCCGGCGGCCACCACCCGGTCCGGCGCCAGCCGGTCCAGCGGTCGTCCGCCCAGCGTGACCGTGCCGCCGGTGACCGCTCCTCCGTGGAAGGAGAGGGTCCGGCACACCGCCCGCAGCAGCGTCGACTTGCCCGCGCCATTGCCGCCCAGGACCGTCACCACGGTTCCCTCGGGCACCTCCAACGACACGTGACGCAGTGCGCGTACGGGGCCGTATCCGACCGACAGTTCCCGCACGAGCAGAGCGGAACCGTCCATGGCACCTCCCTTGTCCTTGCTCGGTGTGGCGCTCACCTCAGCACCGGCGGACACCCCAGTCCACGGGGTACGGCCGAAACGCGGCGGGAGCCCAGCGGTGGCCCCCGCCCGTTGTGCACGCGCACAACACCGCGTGTCAGGGGCCTGTGCGACCCCGTGTCCGGGTGGCATCCTCCGGCCATGGGAGGGCGCAGACCGCGGACCGGTCATGACTGGAAGCTGCTAGCGGAGTCGTGTGTGGCTCTGCTGGACCGGCTGCCCGAGCTCGTCGACGAGCACGTCAGGCAGCTCACCGAGTACTCCTCCGTCTACGGACAGGTGCTGCCGTACGACCAGCAGTGGCGGGAGGCGGAGACCGCGATGCGGATCGGCATCCAGGCGATCTCCGCGCCCCGGGACTCACCCCGCCGCGATCTGGAACACGCCGAGGCGGCGGGCCGGCGGCGGGCCCAGCAGGGGCTGCCGCTCGAACTCCTCGTGCACGCCTACCGTGCCGCGGGCTATCTGGTGTGGGACGCGCTGATGGAGAGCGCGGCGAGCCGGGAGCCCGAGCGCCTCGCGGTGCTCATGCGGTGCGCCACGATGGTCTGGTCGGCCGTGGACGCGCAGGCCGCGACCGCGTCGGAGTCCTACCTCGCCACGGAACGGGAGCTGCGGCGGCGCACGGACGAGCAGTTGCAGGCCCTGCTCGACGCTCTGCTGGAGGGCCAGGAGGCACCGGGGCTCGCGGCGCGGGCGGCCGCCGGGCTCGATCTGCCCGAGCACGGACCGTACGCGGTCGTGGTGCTGCGGACGGAGCGCCACGACGGACGGGACGGCTGCGTCCGGCCGATGCTGGGGGCGGGGCTGCGGTTCATCTGGCGGATGCGGGCCGACTGCGAGATCGGGGTGGTGGCGCTGGACGCCGACCAGGGCCTGGACGCGGTGGCCCGGCTGCTCGACGGACGGCGCTCGGGTCCGGGCGGTATCAGCCCCGTGGTCTCGGGACTCGGCGAGCTGGGCCGGGCCCGGCGGTGGGCCGAGCTGGCGCTGCGCACCTGTCCGCCGGACGCGACCGCTGTCGTACGCCTCGATCAGCGGATGCCGACGGCACTCGTCGTGAGCCAGCCGGAGCTGGCCGACCGGCTGGTGTCGGACGTGTTCGGCGCGCTGCTGGAGCTCGAACCGGGCGACCGGGCCGTGCTGATCGAGACGCTGGACATGTGGCTGGCCTGCGAGGGTTCCGCGGGTCGGGCCGCGGGCCGCCTGTACTGCCACCGGAACACCGTCTTCAACCGCCTCCGCCGGCTGGAGCAGCTGACGTCCCGCTCACTGGCCCGCCCCCGCGACCTGATCGAGATGACCCTGGCCCTGGACGCCTACCGGCTGGCAGGCGCGAGGGCGGTCCCGGGGACGGGTACGGGGACTGGGACTGGGACTGGGGTGGGCACGGGGGCGGGACGGTGAGACGGCGGCGTCGGACGACAGGCGTCGGCCGTCCGACTACAGGCGACCGACGGCAGGCAACCGACGACCGACGGCAGGCGACCGACGGCAGGCGGCAGGCGGCAGGCGGCAGGCCACAGAGCAGGGCGGTGGATCGCCCTGGGAGCCGAAGGGGTGGCGAACCCCTTGGGCCTCAGACCAGGAAGTCCCGGCCGATGTTCTCCGCCACCCGCTCCAGGATCGGCCCCGCGTCGGAGATGCACTTCGCGATGTCGGGCTCGACCTCGGTGAGGGGATACGCCCGCCGGATGCCGGCCCTGCCGAGCGCCTCCGGCGGGAGCGCGAGGCGGCCGCAGACCGCGACGACCTCCTTGCCTTCGGCACGGGCGGCCGCCGCGACCCCCGCGGGCGCCTTTCCGTGCAGTGTCTGCTCGTCGAGGGACCCCTCGCCGGTGATCACCAGCGTGGCGCGCTCCAGCGCGGCCGCGAAGCCGAGGACCTCGAGCATCACCTCGATGCCGGGCCGGAAGCGGGCGCCGAGCACCAGAGCCCCGTAGCCGATGCCGCCGGCGGCGCCCGCGCCGGGCGCGGAGGCGTACCCGGCCGCCTTCGGCCCGATCGCCTTCTCCAGGACGGTCGCGAAGTGGGCGAGTGCGGTGTCCAGCGTCGCCACGTCGTCGGGACCCGCCCCCTTCTGGGGGCCGTACACGGCGGGCGCGCCCTTGGGGCCCGTCAACGGGTTGTCCACATCGCTGGCGAGGACGAGGTCGACCGCGGAGAGCCGGTCGTCCAGGCCCGACAGATCGGCGGTCTCCACGTCACGCAGTGCCGCGCCGCCGGGAGCCACCGGCTCACCGTGCGCGTCGAGGAAACGCGCGCCGAGCGCGGACAGCATGCCCGCGCCGCCGTCCGTCGTCGCGCTGCCGCCCACGCCGAAGACGATGGTGCGGGCACCGGCGTCCAGCGCCGCGCGCAGCAGTTCCCCGGAGCCGTACGTCGAGGACGAGAGCGGGGCGAAGACGCCCTTGGGCAGCCGCTGCAACCCGCTCGCCTCGGCCATCTCCACGACCGCGGTGTCACCGCGCAGCGCGTACGCGGCGGTCACCTCGTCGCCCAGCGGTCCGGCGACGCGCACCTCGCGGCGCTCGAATCCGGCCGCGACCGCCGCGTCTACGGTGCCGTCACCGCCGTCGGCCACGGGCAGCGACTCGACCTCGACCCGCGGCGCGACCCGGCGCAGTCCGGCCGTCACCCGCTCCGCGACCTGCACGGCCGTCAGCGATCCCTTGAACTTGTCCGCGGCGATGAGCACACGCGGGGTCCGATTCACTGCAGCGTCCGCCACCTTGCATTCCCCTTGCTTCCGGGCCTTGCACACGTCAAGGCAGTCGCGCCGCTGCGACCTTAACCGGAGGAAGCCCCCGCCGTCATGCCCCGCCCAGCCCGCGGGACAGGCTGCGCGACGGCCCTCGGGGCGGCCCGCGGCCGATGCTCACGGGCGCGCGGCATCGGCGGCATCGGCGTCGTCGAGGGCGCCCGGAGCGCCCGCTTCCGTGCCCCAGCGAGCATCCCCGCCCGGAATTGGGTAGACCGGAGCCATGACCCCTGTGGGCACAGACCTCGCCGACCGCGTCCTCGGGGGCTGGCTGGGCCGGATCGCGGGCAACATGCTCGGCAAGCCGGTCGAGCAGGGCGACCACTGGACGCGGGACCGGATCGACCGCTATCTGCGGCAGGCCGCGGCCCTGCCCCTGACCGACTACCTCCCCGGGCCCGCAGAGGACGCCGCGGGCGGCGAGTTCGAGCTGCGGCCCGAGTGGCGCGACTGCGTGCGCGGCCGCATCCACGGCAGTTGCCGTGACGACGACGTGGACTACGCGATCCTCGGGCTCGACCTCCTGGAGACGCACGGCTTCTCGTTCAGCACCGAACAGGTGGGTGACCTGTGGCTGCTGCGCCTGCCGTATCTCCAAACGTTCACGGCGGAGCGGGCCGCGTACCGCAACCTCGCCCAGGGTCTGAAACCCCCGCTCACGGCGACGTACGAGAATCCGTACCAGGAGTGGATCGGCGCGCTGATCCGCGCCGACGTCTACGGCTGGACCTGCCCGGGGCTCCCGCAGCGCGCCGCCTCGCTGGCCCGCCGGGACGCCGTCCTCTCGCACACCGGCAACGGCGTGTACGGCGCGATGTGGGCGGCGGCGCTGATCTCCGCGGCCTTCACCGCCCCGTCCGTCCGGGACGCGCTGGACACGGCACTCACCGTGATCCCCGCGAGCAGCCGCCTGGCCCGCACCGTACGCCGGGTGCAGACGCTTCACGAGACCCGGATGACCTGGGAGGACACGCTCAACACGGTGTCCGAGGAGACCGCCGGGATGGGCTGGATCCACACGGTGCCGAACGCGGCGGTCCTGACCGCCGGGCTCCTGTACGGCGACGGCGACTTCACGCGCACCATCACGCTGACCGTCCGGGGCGGCCTGGACACCGACTCCAACGGCGCGACCGCCGGCTCCGTCGCGGGCGTCCTGTGCGGGGCGGACGCGATTCCCGCGCAGTGGAAGGACCCGCTGGAAGACACCGTGCGCAGCGCGGTGTTCGGCTTCGACGGGGTACGGATCAGCGAGCTCGCGTCGCGCACGGTCGCGTTGGCGGAGGTCGGGGCCGGAGCCCGGATCTAGCGCGCGGCGGGCCGGTTCGTCGTCCTGGCCGCGGGGGCCGAAGTGCCGTACGTTCCAGGGGTGTTGGAGTCGGTGTCCCGGCCCGCTCCCTTGTGTACCCGCGCGCGGCCGGGCAGCGAGTCCGGGGAACATCCGAGTCCGGGGAACGTCGGGACGCGCTCGATACCCTTCCTGGGTGACCACTTCGGACTTCGCCGCATACATCGCCGGTCTGCCCCGTGTCCTCGCCGGGGCCGCCGCTCTCTTCCGGGACGCCGAGGGGCGGGTGCTGCTCGTCGAGCCGAACTACCGCGAGGGCTGGGCGCTGCCGGGCGGAACCGTGGAGTCGGACGCCGGGGAGAGCCCACGGCAGGGCGCGCGCCGCGAGACGGCCGAGGAGATCGGCCTCGACGTGGAGCTCGGACGGCTGCTGGCCGTCGACTGGGTCCAGGGGCCGGGGCGCCCGCCGCTGGTGGCGTATCTGTACGACGGCGGAGTGCTCGGCGAGCACGAGCTCAAGGCGATCCGCCTGCAGGAGGAGGAGCTGCTGTCCTGGCGTCTGGTGCCGCGCGAGGAACTGGCCGCGCATCTGCCGGGCGCGCTGGGCCGTCGTGTCCTCGCCGGACTCGACGTCCTGGGGAAGGGCTCGGGGACGGCGGAACTGGAGAACGGCCACCGGGTGGGCTGACCCGGGCGCAGGACGCGCGGGGCCTCGGCACAGGGATCCGGCCCCGGGTGACCCCGGGCGCCCGGTCCGCGGGTTCCACGGGTTCCCCGGGTTCTGGTCGCTCCGGGCCCGCGGGTCTTCTCACCGCGACCCGGCACGCGTGCCCCTCGCACAGCCGGTGCCCGTGTGTGCCCGCCTCACACGCGGGAGCGTGGACGCCCATGCCTCGGCGGCCGAGGGCTCACCCCTCGGCCGCCGGGCCCGCGTTCTCGTCTCTCGTCTCTCGTCTCTCGTAGAGGACCCTGCGCGGGTCAGCCGAGGATCCTGCGCTTCTGTTCCTCGAATTCGGCTTCGGTGAGGACGCCCTGGGCCTTGAGGTCCCCCAACTGCTTCAGCTGATCGATCTTGCTGGTCATGTCGTCCGCCGGCGCGGCGGGCGGGGGCGCGGCGGCGGGCGGCGGCTCCTGGTACTGCTGCTGGGTTTCCTGCTGGGCCCATCGCCCCTGCTGACGACGTGACACACGGTTCGAGACGGCGGTGGCTGTACCGGCCACGACGGCGGTGCGGGCGACCCCGCGGAGGAGACCTGGCACGGTGGTTTCCTTTCAGGCACGAGGCGGAGGGAATGCCCCTCAAGGGATTCGATACCTCGCGGTGCGCCGAATTCCCGGCGCGCCGGACAGGTCCATTGGAGCACCGTACGCATTCCCCCGCACATCGGTCTCGGCCCCGACCGGCGCGGTTTCCGACGATCTGCCGGTCCGTCATTCTCGTGGCAAGCTGAAATGTGGCCACCGACCGTCACCCGGTCAGTGGCGAGGTCTAGTCAGAAGGAGCTCGCAATGGCTACGACGGGTATGCACCGGCAGGGAACCGCCGGCAGTTCGGGCGCGTGGGTGTCCGGCTGGACCGCCTTCGCCGGGGTCATGATGATCTTCGGCGGTGCGATGGCGATCTTCCAGGGCATCGCCGCCATCGCCGAGGACGACGTCTTCGTCACCACCCGCAACTACGCTTACAGCTTCGACCTCACGAGCTGGGGCTGGATCCACCTCACCCTCGGCGTCCTGGTCGTTCTCGCCGGCGTCGCCGTGTTCCGCGGAATGCTGTGGGCCCGCATCGTCGGCATCACGCTGGCGGGCCTGGCCATGATCGCCAACTTCATGTGGCTCCCGTACTCCCCGGTGTGGGCCAGCGTTCTGATCGCCATCGACGCCTTCGTCATCTGGGCGCTGTGCGTCGGGTCCGGCCGGGACGCCGCCCGTACCGACTAACACCTGACCGGCCGCGCCTTCCCAGCGCGCTCCGACCAGCAGCGGCCCCGCACCGAGGTGCGGGGCCGCTGTCGGTTCAGACTCATCCCACTCAGACTCATCCCACCCCCAGACCCCCACGCGGCGCAGCCGGGCACGCGCCGCGGGCGCGGGGGGGCACGGCCCGCCGCGGGCCCGGCGGACGCAGCGAGCATGTGGCGGGCACGGCGGACACAGTGAGCACGCGGCGAGCACGGCGAATGCAGCGGGCACGGCGGCGGACGCGACGGGCACGGCGGCGGACGCGGCGGGCACGGCGGCGAGCACGACCGCGCCCCCGGATACCGCTGGTCGGCGGTGTCCGGGGGCGCGGTCGAGGCCGGTCCGCCTCGCCGTCGGCGGAGCGGACCGGCCTCGGTGTCCTCTATCCGGCGTCCGTGTCGTCGAGCGCGGCCAGCACCGCCGGCACCGGGATGCGCCCGGAGGCGACCATCTGGGCACCGCCGCGTCGCAGGGCGGTGGCGAAGGGCGCCGCCCACACGTTCTCGTAGACCAGGATTCCGGCCGAGTTGCCGGGCTTCAGGGCCCTGCCCGCCTCCTCGATGTCGTCGTCGCCGAGCAGGCCGGAGGACGCGCCCTCGAAGACGGCCAGGTCGAGCGCGCCGTCTCCGGTGAGGTCGGCGATCTCCAGGCCGACCACGGATCCGTCCTCGTCCTTTCTCACGAACAGAAGGTCGAGGATCCGAATGAGGCCGCGGTCCACCAGATCGACCAGAATCGGAAATCCCTCGCCCGTCATTCGGTTGCCGGGAAACTCGACGACCACATAGTCGATCGGTCCCATCTCGACGAATTCCTCTTCGCTCACGGCTTCACCCCTGCGTGGTCATGGTGATCCCCCTACCCCCCATTGCATTGCAGTCCATTGCAGCATCGGACCGATGCCGCCGCACTTCGGTGCGACGGCCTTTCCCGCGCCTGACGGACGCGGCGATCCGGGCGGTTGGAGCGGCGGCTCGGGGTTCAGCGACTCAGGGCTCGGCAAGGCCCGGGGCTCGGACGCGGCTCGGGGCCCGGACCCCTCGGTGGCTCGGACGGTTCACGCGGTCAGCTGGTAGATGCTCTTGCCCACCAGCCACAGCCCCAGGAACAGCACCAACGAAACCAGCGCCTGCTCCTGGTGCCCCTCCAGCCACGTACGCAGCTTCGCGAGCCGTACGTGGGCCGATCGCGGGGCGAACGTCGCGTAGAGCTCCATCGTCAGCAGGCTGGAACTGGCCAGCAGGCAGTAGCCCATCAGTGCCGCGTACGACGCGGCATGCGCGAGGTTCGCGTCCACGACCGTGGCGGCTCCGGCCGCGACCATCCCCCACGGCTGGAGCAGCAGCGCCAGCCCGGCCGCGGACCAGGGGGAGATCTGCTCGATCCTCGACATGAAGCCGGCCGACTTGCGCCGCTTGCCGATGTTGCGGCGGGTGCGCTCCGCGTAGCAGACCATTCCGACGCCGATGGCCAGTTTGACCGCCAGGGCGGCCGTCGACGGCGCGGACTTCGGCGCCGGTGGCTGGCCGCCGGTCATGATCAGTACGGCGGCGATGATGCCGACGAAGGTGGCCAGCCAGGTGAGGATGAAGGCGAGGCCCTTCCAGACTCCGTTGCGTGCCGACAGCACCAGCACGAATCCGGTGACCGGCAGCGGGTCCAGGGCGATCACCAGACCGATGAGGACCAGGTCAAGGACCATCGCCGCCCCCGCCTGGTCCAGCACGGCTCACCGCCGCGGCATCGCGCATGCCTTCATCGTCACCTCCCCCGCCCACCTCCACAAATCCACGGTTCCACCCGCCTCACCATCGCCCGCCGAACACCCCCGTACGGCCCAATGGCACTCGCGCCGCGAGCCCGGCGGACGCACCGGACCGCACCCTGGTTGCGCGGTCGCTCCCGACGGGGTGTGCGGCGACTGCCCGAAGCGGGGAGCGGAATACGCGCAGGCGAAGGACCCGGCCCGAACACCGGCGGCGGCCGGAGCCGTTGGCGCGGGCAGCGCGGGCAGCGCGGGCAGCGCGGGCAGCGCCGAGGAACGGTTCCCGGTGATCACCCGCCTCACCTCGCATCTCATCGCGGTGAACCTGCTGGACTCCGCGACATGGCTCGCCGCCCAGGCCTTCCTCACCGCCGTCCCCCTGCTCTTCGTGGTCGCCTCCTTCGCCCCTCGGTCGGTACGCACCGAGATCGTCGACTCCGTGCACGACGTCCTCGGCCTCGGCGGCTCCGCGGGCATCACCGCCGGTGCCGTCATCGCACGGGAACCCGCCGTGGCCCGCCGCCTGGGCTCGCCCGACCGGCCCGACCGGCCCAGCGCGGGAACCGGCCGTAACCCGAGGTCCGGGTCTCCCGATTCACCCAACTCGCCGGGCATATCGCCCAGAGCTACCTTGGTGAGCGGGCCGGACGACCCCTTCGGCCGGCAGGCCCGGATCACGATCCAAGGACGGTGGCCGGCATGACAGACGCACGTCACTACGACGTCATCGTTATCGGAACCGGCGCGGGCGGCGGGACCATCGCCCATCGGCTGGCACCCACCGGCAAACGGATTCTCCTCCTCGAGCGCGGTGGCTACCTCCCGCGCGAACGCGACAACTGGGACTCCACGGCGGTCTTCGTCAAGGGCAAGTACCGCGCCCCGGAGTTCTGGTACGACCGGCACGGCGACGAGTTCCCGCCCGAGGTCAACTACTACGTGGGCGGCAACACCAAGTTCTACGGCGCCGCGCTCTTCCGGCTGCGCCCGGAGGACTTCGGCGAGCTGCGCCACCACGACGGCCTCTCCCCCGCCTGGCCCCTCGGCTACCAGGACCTGGAGCCGTACTACACCCAGGCGGAACACCTCTACCTCGTGCACGGCCGCCACGGCGAGGACCCGACCGAGGGGCACACCAGCGCCCAGTACGCCTACCCGCCGGTCCAGCACGAGCCGCGCATCCAGCGGCTCAGCGACGACCTGGAGAAGCGGGGGCTGCACCCCTTCCACCTTCCGATCGGGGTGAACCTCACCCAGGACGACCGGGGCCGGGCCGTGCACACCAGCGCCTGCATCCGCTGCGACCGCGTCGACGGCTTTCCCTGCCTGGTCGGGGCGAAGTCCGACGCGCAGGTGATCTGCGTCGACCCCGCCCTCGAACACCCCAACGTCGAGATGGTCACCCACGCGAACGTCCGGCGGCTCGACACCGACGCCACGGGCCGGAGTGTCACCTCCGTCGTCGCGACGGTGGGAGACGGTGACGGCTCGGCCGACGGTACGACCGTCGAGTTCAGCGCCGACATCGTGATCGTCGCCTGCGGCGCCGTCAACTCGGCTGCCCTGTTGCTGCGTTCGGCGAACGACCGGCATCCGGGCGGCCTGGCCAACAGCTCGGACGTGGTGGGCCGCCACTACATGCGGCACAACAACCTCGCCCTGATGGCCATATCCGAGGAACCGAACGACACCAAGTTCCAGAAGACGCTGGCGCTGCACGACTGGTACCTGGGGTCCGACGACTGGGACTACCCCCTCGGCGGCATCCAGATGCTCGGCAAGTCCGACTCCGAGCAGATCCACGGCGAAGCGCCGCGCTGGGCCGGGGCCATCGCTCCCGACATGCCCTTCGAGGTACTCGCGCACCACGCCGTCGACTTCTGGCTGTGCGGAGAGGACCTGCCCCTCGCGGACAGCCGCGTCACCCTGGACCGGGACGGCGCCATCCATCTCGCCCTCGACGAGAAGAACAACATCGCCGGCCTCCAGCGCCTGCGGCACGAACTGCAGAGCATGCTCGGCCACTTGGGCATGCGCGAACACCATCTCCTCCCGCACAGCATCTATCTGCACAAGGGCATGCCCATCGGCGCGACGGCGCACCAGGCGGGAACGGTCCGCTTCGGTCACGACCCCGCCGAATCGGCTCTCGACATCAACTGCAAGGCCCACGACCTCGACAACCTGTACGTCGTCGACACGAGCTTCTTCCCGAGCATCGGAGCGGTGAATCCGTCGCTGACCGCCATCGCCAACGCGCTCCGCGTCGGAGACCACATCGCGGAGCGTCTGCAGTGACCCCCAAACACACGGCCGACGGCCACCCCCCGCACCACACCCCGGCGGAACGGGCCGCGCTCGGCAAGGCGGCCCGGTCCGCCGTACCCCGTTCCAGCCACGCCGACTTCGCCCCCTCGCCGAAGCGGACCGACCCGGTGGACGTCGTGGAGGGCCAGTCGGCGACCCGGGTGCCCGAACTCGTCCCGATCCGCTACGGCAGGATGACCGAGTCGCCCTTCCGCTTCTACCGTGGGGCCGCCGCCATCATGGCCGGGGATCTCGCCGACACCCCCCGGTCCGGGATCAGGGTCCAACTGTGCGGCGACGCCCACCTGTTGAACTTCCGGCTGCTGGCATCGCCCGAGCGCCGCATGATGTTCGACATCAACGACTTCGACGAGACGCTGCCCGGCCCCTGGGAGTGGGACGTCAAACGGCTGTCCACCAGCTTCGTCATCGCGGGCCGGGCGAACGGCTTCAGCACCAAGGAGCGCGCCGACATCGTCCGTGCGACGGTGCGGTCGTACCGCGAGTGGATACGTCGCTTCGCCGGGCTCGGCAATCTCCCCGTGTGGTACACGCATTTCGACGAGGACTGGGTACGGACCCATATCGCCGGGGAGTTGAGCTCGCGGGCCCGCGAGCGCTGGTCCAGGTCGACGGCCAAGGCGCGCGGCCGGGACACCCTCCAGGCCTTCGCCAAGCTCACCCACCTGGTCGACGGCCAGACCCGCATCGCCCCGGATCCGCCGCTGATCACGCCGCTGCAGGACCTGCTTCCCGATGTCGAACGCGGCGCGCTGGAGAAGCAGATCCGCCGGCTGATCGACCGTTACGGCCGGAGTCTGAACTCCGACCGGCGATTCCTTCTGGACCAGTACCGGATCGCCGACGTGGCCCGCAAGGTGGTCGGTGTGGGCAGTGTGGGCACTCGCTGCTGGATCATCCTGCTGCTCGGCCGGGACGACGAGGATCCGCTGCTTCTGCAGGCCAAGGAGGCCGACGAGTCGGTGCTGGCGCCGTTCGCCGGTGCCAGCGAGTACCGGACGCAGGGCGAGCGCGTGGTCGCCGGCCAGCGGCTCATGCAGGCCACCAGTGACATCTTCCTCGGCTGGGAGCGGGCCGACGGCATCGACGGCCGTCCACGGGACTTCTATGTGCGGCAGTTGCGGGACTGGAAGGGCATCGCCGAACCCGAGGCCATGGTGCCGTCCGGCATGCGGGCCTTCGGCGAACTGTGCGGTGCCACGCTGGCCCGCGCGCACGCGAGGTCCGGCGACCGGATCGCCATCGCCTCCTACCTGGGCGGGGGTGACGTCTTCGACCGGGCTCTCGTCCCGTTCGCCGAGGGCTACGCCGACCAGAACGAGAAGGACCACCAGGCACTCGTCGACGCCGTCCGCTCCGGCCGCGTCAAGGCCGAGTCGGCCTGACAAGGAGACCAGCATGGATCGCTATCCGCCCATCGCCGACCACGGCCTCGTCGGGGACCTGCAGACCGCGGCCCTGGTGTCGTCCCAGGGCGTCGTCAACTGGTTCCCGGCACCACGCTTCGACTCCCCCAGTGTCTTCGCCTCGCTGCTGGACCACGACGGCGGCGGCTACTTCCGCCTCGCGCCCGATCACCCCGACGGAACGTGGAAGCAGCTGTACTACCCGGACACGGCGGTCGTGGTGACGCGCTTCATGTCCCCGGACGGCGTGGGCGAGATCATCGACTACATGCCGGTCCTGACGGGCCCGACCCCGACCGACCGGCACAGTCTGGTGCGCGTCGTGCGCTCGGTGCGCGGCACCGTGCACTTCGCTCTGGAGTGCCGGCCGCGGTTCGACTACGCGCGGGCGGGCCACGAACTCGACCTGACGCCCGGCACGGCGGTGTTCCGGTCCCCGGGGGCGACCGCCTACCTCCAGGGCAACATCCCGTTCGAACGCGACGGGAACGATGTCCGGGGCGGCATCACGCTCGACAACGGCGAGCAGGCGGCCGTGGTGTTCACGGTGTGCGGGCCGGACGGCGAAGCGCCGCCGCCCCCCACGATCGACGGGCTCACCGAGGGCCTCTGGAACAACGTCGACTTCTGGCAGAAGTGGGTGCGCACCTCGAACTACCGGGGCCGCTGGACGGAGATGGTGCACCGCTCCGCGATCACCCTCAAGCTCCTCACCTACGCCCCGACCGGCGCGCCGGTCGCCGCGCCCACCATGGGGCTGCCCGAGCAGGTCGGCGGTGAGCGCAACTGGGACTACCGGTACACGTGGGTGCGGGACGGCTCGCTGTCGGTGCGGGCGCTGCTCGACCTCGGCTTCGTGGAGGAGGCGACCCAGTTCACGCGCTGGCTCGGCGACCGTCTGCGGGAGCGCGAAGGACCGGCCGACGAACCCCTCCAGATCATGTACCGGGTCGACGGCGACCCTCATCTGACGGAAGAGATCCTGGAGCACTTCGAGGGCTACCGCGGCTCGTACCCGGTACGCGCCGGAAACGCCGCCTCCGACCAGTTGCAGCTCGACATCTACGGCGAGGCCCTCTACGCCCTGGCCGAGGGCCGCGCGGTGGGTGAACAGGCGGGCTACCACGGCTGGAAGGGCCTGGCCGGCATCCTCGACTGGCTCGCGGACAACTGGGACCGGCCCGACGAGGGCATCTGGGAGACCCGCGGCGGGCGCAAGGACTTCACCTACAGCCGGGTGATGTGCTGGGCCGCGTTCGACCGGGGCCTGAAACTGGCCGCCGAGTTCAGCAGGCCGGCCGACACCGTCCGCTGGACGAAGGCCCGGGACGCGATCCTCGAACAGGTCATGGCGCGCGGCTGGAACGAGAAGGAGCAGGCGATCGTCCAGCACTACGACGGCGCCGTCCTGGACGCCTCCCTGCTGCTGGCCCCCCGCGTCGGCTTCGTCTCCCCGCGCAGCCCCGGCTGGCTGAGCACCCTGGACGCCATGGAGCGCGTCCTCGTCTCCGACAGCCTCGTCTACCGCTACGACCCCGAGGCCTCGCCGGACGGACTGCGCGGCTCCGAGGGGACGTTCAGCCTGTGCACGTTCCTGTACGTCGACGCGCTCGCCCGGGCGGGACGGCTCCCCCAGGCCCGCTACACCTTCGAGAAGATGCAGACGTACGCCAACCATGTCGGCCTGTTCGCCGAGGAGATCGGCCCCAGCGGAGAGCAACTGGGCAACTTCCCGCAGGCCTTCACCCATCTCTCCCTCATCATGGCCGCGACGACACTGGACGAGGCGCTCGACCGGCTGCGTCCCTGAACGTGTCCACCCTGTGGGTCCGTCGCATACGCGCTGTGTCCGGGAAGCCTGCGCGGGGGTCCGGTGTTTCCCGCGCTGCTCCTCGGCGGCGCGATGGGCGCCCTGCCGGCGCCGCTCGCCCCGACCCGGCACGGCCTCCGAGGCCGCCCGGTACGACGCGCCGGCCTCCCGTCCGGTCAGACGTCGCCGCGCTGTGTCCAGGTGCCGCGTCTGCCCGCCTTCATCAGCGTGTTGACGATGTGGGACCGCTTGCGGCTGCCGCGGAGCAGTTTCTCCGCCGCCAGTCCGAACGCCAGCGCGGGTGCCGCGAGTCCGAGCGTCTCGCCGGCGCCGAGGGCCAGCCCGGCACCGGCGAGACCGAGACCGGCTTCGGCGGCGGCCCAGGTGAACTGCCGAGGCGCTCCCCCGGTGGCCGGCAGCTTCGTTCGGACCGTCCGCAGCAGCGCTGACAGATCGTCGTCGGCCGCCGCCGCGTCCGCGGCGCGCAGCGCGTTCTGGAAGTCATCGCGCCGACGGGTCACGGCGTCGTCCTGATAGATCTTGGCGATGTCCTGCCAGCTCAGTGTTCCGACCGCCGCCAGGTCGGACGGGGTCAGGCCGTGCCCCGCGGGTGACGTGGAGGCAGGGCGCACGGGCTCGAACAGCGCGTCCGTCGGGCGCCCGAGGTACAGCCCGACGTCGGCCGCTTCCGGCAGGGACCGCGGGGATGCCCCGTCGGTGCCGAGCGTACGCTGCACCGCCGCGTTCCACGCCTGCGTCGCGGTGTTCCGGATCGCGGTCCTGTGCGGCGGGTCCGTCGCGTCGAGGTGGGCGATGAGCAGTGCTCTGCGGTGCCGGTCCGATTCTCCCAAGTGGTCGGCCAGGTAGGCGAGTGTGCGTTCCACCGGCGCGTAGTCGTGGCCCGGGAGTCCGGGCAGCTCCGCCACTTCCTCCAGCACGTCGCAGTACGAGCTGGGGCGCTCCACGGCACTCGTACCCAACGGCACTCCGGCTTCGCGGGAGAAGTGGTGCAGCGTCCATGCCACGGCCTGGAGCCTCTGCCGGACCGCGCTGCCCTCCTCGTACCGCGTTCCCAGGACGGTGCCTCGTGCGAACAGCGGACCCGGATTGGCGTCCCCACGTTCCAGGATCGCCTCCGCCAGCCTGATCACGGGCTCCGCCGTCTGGAACGACGACGAGAGCCATCCGGGTTCCAAGGCGCGATGCAACCCGGTGGTGACCAGGGTGAACGGGTCGCTCCCGGGTGGCGCGCCGGTGGTGCAGCGCAGGAACTCGGGGCAGCTGCGCGCGAAGGATCTGAAGTCGTCGGACTCGAACAGGGTCTGCACCACCGGGCTGTCGATGAGCTGGATGTCGCTCAGGACCACCGTGTGCCCCAGCAGGGCCTGGATCTTCAGCATGACGCCCAGCGACTGGTCCTGTGGAACCCACTCGGACAACCGCAGGTGCTCACCGTCGAGCCAGTAGGCGTAGATCTCCATGACCCTCTCCCCCGCTGAATGAGCTTCTTCTCATCGAAACCTGACGGCATGCCACCGCAGTCGTCCGCACGGAGGCGCGAACTCCGCTGGACGGCACGCCAGTTGCGGTGGGCCGCGAGACGATCATGCCAGTGACACCCGCTCTCCGACCCTGAAATCCGTTCGCTCCGAGCAGGCACGACTCCTACTCTCGGTCCATGAACAGGCCCCTCGTCGCCATCCTCAGTGGCGCAGGTATCTCGACCGACTCCGGAATCCCCGACTACCGCGGGCCCAACGGCCTGTGGCGGCGCGACCCCGAGGCCGAGAAGCTCGTCACGTACGAGTACTACATGGGCGATCCCGAGATCAGGCGCCGGGCCTGGCTGATGCGGCGCGAGAGTCAGGCGCTGCAGGCAGAACCCAACCCCGCGCACCGGGCAGTTGCCGAGCTGGAGCGGTCCGGGGTGCCCGTGCGGGTGATCACCCAGAACGTGGACGGACTGCACCAGCTCGCCGGAATGCCCGAGCGCAAGGTCCTCGAGCTGCACGGGACCGCGCGGACCGTGGTGTGCACCAAATGCCACGCCAAGGCACCCATGGAAGAAGCACTCGCCCGCGTCGACGCCGGGGAGGACGACCCGGCATGCTTGAAGTGCGGCGGGATCCTCAAGCCGGCGACCGTGATGTTCGGCGAACGACTCGACCCCGTCGTCCTCGGCGAAGCCGCCGCGATCACCAAGGCCTGCCAGATCTTCATCGCCGTCGGCAGCAGCCTCCAGGTCCAGCCGGCGGCGGGCCTGGCGGGCGTCGCCGCCGACCACGGAGCGCGGCTCGTCATCGTCAACGCCGAGCCCACCCCCTACGACGAGATCGCCGACGAGATCGTCCGCGAACCCATCGGCACCGCCCTGCCGGAGCTGCTGCGCCAGTTGCACGCGGCGAACCGATAGCCAGGAATGCCTTGTCCGGCTGCAATGCGGCAAGGTCGGCTGGTCCGACTCATCGTTGGCCGGCCGCGCGCAGGCGCTTGCCGCGCTTCCCCGTCGCGGCCTTGAGGGGGATCAGCACCACCCACCACCACTTCGCGCTCGTCGGGGACACGAAGGCAAGCGGCACCGCGATGGCGAAGACCGCCACCGTCGACGCCAGATCGGCCACATCGTTGCGGGCGACGGAGTCGGGCAGTGCCTCGCTGCTGAGCCACGGGCGTTTCCACAACACGACCGCCAGCGCGAGTTGTGCGGCTCCCACGGCCGCGACGGCGCCGGAGTAGGCGGCCACCGACTGCGGCTGGTCCCCGTACTCGGCCAGCAGGGTGGTGGGGAACGGCATCAGGGCGACCAGCCCCAGGCTCAGCAGCCCGAACCGGATGACCATCCCGTCAACTTCCCGTGTGAACCGGAACATCTGGTGGTGGCCCCGCCAGAACGCCGCGATGACCAGAAAGCTGATGGCGTACGCGAACAGGTTGGGCATCACATCCCCCAGCGCACGCTCGAACCCAACGGAGTCCAGCCCGGCAGGCAACGTGATGTCCAGCGCCAGCAGCGTCATCGCAATCGCGAAAACGCCGTCCGACAGCGCCAGGAGTCGCGCCGCGCTCCCCTCGTCGTCCCTCGCTCGCTGATGGCGGTCCACAACCCCCACCCTAGGATCAAGCATCTGGAAATGCCCAGATTGCCCCTTCTTCTCCGTCGCTGCGCGGGAAGCCGTTCCGGCGCTCCCAGGGGTCCGTTCGAAGTACCGTCGGGAGCGGCGGGCCGGTCGGTGGCAAGGCCTGCTCCTACGTTCGATCTCATGACGAACGCGTACACAGACCATGCGCAGACGCTCACCCGACGGGGCGCGCTGGCCGGGCTCGCAGCAGGGGCGGGGGCAGTCGCGCTGTCCGCGGCGTCAGCCGCCTCGGCGAGCTCGGCACCGGCGTTCGCGACGGAGCGTGACGCCCACCCTTCGGCCCCAACTCCCGCACCCGACGCGTCGCCGACGCCCGGCGCCATGCAGTTGTTCACGGACCCGGGGCTCAATTTCAACGCGCTGCTCGCGCTCGGGGGCGCCGGGTACGGCGCGGCCGAGGTCGGGGAGGTGCTGACCGCCGTCAACGCCATCAACGCCGCCGGGGCGAGCGAGCAGACCTATACCGCGGAGTTCCGCCGCTGGGGTGACCGGCTGACGACCACCGCCTCGCCTCACGAGCAGACACACCGCGCTCACTCGCTGCGCGCCGCCCAGTACTACGGGCAGGCGCTGTTCTTCGTGCTCGGCTCGGAGACCCCGGGTGACGAGAAGAAGCTCTATCTGGCGGGGCGCCGGTCCTGGGACACCTTCGCACGGCTGTGCACGCCGACGGCGATCACCGACCAAGTCCCGTACCAGGGCAGGATCTCGATTCCTGTCTGGTTCTTCCGCCCCGACGACTCGGGAAGGCCCCGGCCGACCGTCATCCTCACGAACGGGAGCGACGGCCCGAACGTCGACATGTGGACCTACGGGGTCTCCGCAGCGCTCGCCCGCGGCTGGAACGCGCTCGTCTACGACGGCCCGGGCCAGGGCCAGTTGCTCTTCGTCGACCAACTCGTCTTCAGCCCACGCTGGGAGCAGGTGGTCTCGCCGCTCGTGGACTGGCTGGAGCGCCGCAGGGACGTCGACGCCCGTCGGATCGCGCTGACCGGCCTTTCCATGGGCGGTGACCTCGCACCACGCGCCGCGGCCTTCGAGCACCGGATCGCCGCTCTGGCCGCGCTGCCGGGCTGCCTCGCCCCGTGGCTGGGCTTCCCGGCGGAGCTTCGGGACATCGTGACGCCGGACAAGGCGGAGACCAACCGTATCTGGAACGAGGAGGTCGCCCCCGAACTGACGCTGTCCGAGCAGTTCGTCCTCAAGAAGCGGATCGAGCCCTTCTCGATCCCGGCGATGCTCGCCGCCCGGCAGGGCCGGCTCTTCACCGACTTCTGGACACCGGCCCAGCGGATCATGGCACTCGACATCACCCGGATCGTGGGCCGCATCAAGTGCCCCACACTGGTCCTCGACTACGACGACGAGATCTTCTACCCGGGTCAGCCACGCGAGTTCTTCGAACTGCTGCGCACCCGCAGGGAGTTCCGGCTGATGCGGGCGGCCACCGGTGCCCAACTGCACTGCTCGCCGATGGCGCCGCAACAGCACTGCGAGGTCGTCTTCGACTGGCTGGAGGACACCCTGGGTCGGGGCGACCGCGGTTAGTCGGCATCGGTCAGGCCTCCCCGGCACGACCGCTATGTATTGCCAGCGATCACTGCGCGGGCCACGTGGGGGGCCTGACACCAACTGCCCACTTCGGTCGGTCCATAGGGCGCTACCGCCGTGCTCGCCCGCGTCGACGCCGGGGAGGACGATCCGCCGTGCCTGAAGTGCGGCGGCATCCTCAAGCCGGCGACCGTGATGTTCGGCGAACGCCTCGACCGGTCGGCCTCGGCCAGGCCGCCGCCATCGCCAAGGCCTGCCAGGTGTTCATCACGGTCGGCAGCAGCCTCCAGGTCCAGCCGGCGGCGGGCCTCGCGGGCGTCGCCGCCGACCACGGAGCCCGGCTCGTCGTCGTCAACGCCGAAGCGACCCCCTACGACGACCGCGCCGACGAGGTCGTCCGCGAACCCATCGGCACCGCCCTGCCGCAGCTGCTGGGCCGACTCTGCGGGGACGGCGGTCAAGTGCGGTGAGCTGAAGCGTTGTTCGCGGGACCGCTCGCAGGTGGCCCGCTAGGCGCGGATCCCGTCGCAGGCGAGGTGCAGCTGCCGCGGCCCGCGCAGCACGGCGTTCTTCCGGTACGGGGGCGGGTCCTCCAGCAGACGCGGGTTCTCCAGCCTCCGGGCCAGCTCCGACAGGGCGAACTGGGTCTCCAGCCGGGCGAGCGGTGCGCCGAAGCAGCTGTGGATGCCGCTGCCCAGGCCGAGGTGCTGGATGTCCGGGCGGTCCGGGTCGAAGCGGTCCGGGTTGTCGAAGCGCTGGGGGTCGCGGTTGCCCGACGCAAGGACCAGCCACAGGGTGGCGCCCTTGGGGATGGTGATCCCGCGGACCTCGATGTCGGCGACGGTGGTGCGCTGCGGCACCAGTTGCACCGGCGGCTCGAACCGCAGCAGCTCCTCGACGATGGGCACGGCCAGCCGCGGATCGGCACGCAGCCGCTGGAGGACGCCGGGATTGCGCAGCAGGGTCAGCATGCCGTTGGTGATCAGGTTGACCGTGGTCTCGTGTCCGGCGATGAGCAGCAGCGCCGCGGTGCTGAGCAGTTCCATCGTGGTCATCGGGCCGTCCTCGCCCTTGGCCGTCGCCAGCTGGGAGAGCATGTCCTCCCCGGGGTTCCTGCGGCGCTCCTCGATCAGACCTGCCAGGTACATGCCCAACTGCATCCGCGCGTCCTGCGCGCCCTTGTCCCGCTCGGCGGGATCGGCGTCCGGGTCGGGATCGAGGTTGGCGGCGAGGGTGTCCGCCCAGGTGTGGAAGCGCGCCTCGTCCTCGCGCGGCACCCCGAGCAGCCGGCAGATCACCGTCACCGGGAAGGGGTACGAGAACTGTTCCACCAGGTCGATCCGGTCCGGGTCGCCGATGCCGTCGATGAGGCCGGTGACGATGTCGCGGAGCTCTCCGCGCATCCCGTCGACCCGGTGGGGGGAGTGCGGCGGACCGAAGGGGCGGTTCGTCATGCGCCGCAGCCGGTCGTGCTCCGGCGGGTCGAGCCGCAGGAAGCCCGGCGGCAGAGTGCTCTCCTCCTGCGGCGCCTCGGCCAGGGGGTCGGCGGCGTTCGAGGCCAGGTTGCGGGCGTCGGAGCTGATCCGGGGATCGTGCAAGAGGCTGCGGATCTCGTAGTACGTGCTGATCACGTACGGCCCGTCGGCCTCGTGGTGGACCGGAGTCTTCCGCAGCTCCTCGTAGATCGGGTACGGGTCGGCCCGGTTGGCGTAGTCCAGGATCTGGTGCAGCAGGGATTGCGTCATGGCGAGTCCTAGAGTCCTAAAGTCCTCGGGGCCGTGCGGTCAGTGCGCCGGGGTGAACGTCATCCGGCGGTCGGCCGGCGAGTATCCGCTGAGGGTCACGGTGGGGCCGTGGGTGGGGACCGAGGGGTCGGGGAAGTCCGCGTCGAGCGGCCGCTGTCCGTCCGGGCGCCGGTCGACCGTGGCGAACGGCGGCGGGAACGGCGCGGTGGTCTCGATCAGCCCCTGGTAGAACGGCAGCCACCGGCCGTGGTCGAAGGCGACGGCGCCGATGACACGCCCCTGGTACCCGTACACGCCGAGGAACCGGTGATCCGCCAGCGAGCCCTGGGAGATGAGGATCTCCGTCCCCATCGAGGGGATCCCGACGGACTTGATGTTGACTCCGAACTGCGAGGACCAGAAAGCCGGCACCTCCATGTGGGGCAGGCGGTCGGTGCTCTCGCTGAGCATGTTGTGCGCCGCGATCCGGGCTTGTGAGACGGCGTTGCCCCAGTGCTCCAGGGACAGGAACTGGTAGCCGAACAGGGGGTGCGGGCACCGGGCGACGTCGCCGGCCGCGTAGATGTCGTCGGTGACGATCCCGCGGATGTCGAAGGCGCGGCAGCCGGCGTCACAGGCGATGCCACGGGGACCCGCGCCGAGTCCGGACCCGGCGAGCCATTCGGTGTTGCGCAGGGCGCCGAGCGAGACGACCACCACGTCGGCCTCCACGGAGGAGCCGTCGGACAGCTGGGCCGCGCGCACCCTTCCCGAGGCGTCGCCCTCCAGGGCGGTCACCATGACCCCGGTCCGCAGGTCCACGCCGTGCTCGCGCTGCATCTCGGCGGCGACCGCGCCGACCACCCCGCCGAGTGCGCCGACCAGGGGCGCGGCGCCGCGTTCGGTGACGGTGACGCGGAGGCCGCGCTCACGGCAGGCGGAGGCGATCTCCGAGCCGGTGAATCCGCCCCCGATGACCAGGACCCGCTTGGGGCCCGCCTCCAGCCGCCGCGCGAGCGCGGCACTGTCGTCCCGGCTGCGCAGCACGAAGACTCCGTCGAGGTCCGCCTCGGCCTCGTGCGGCCACGGCCGCGCCCGTACGCCGGTGGTGATCAGCAGCCGGTCGTACGGCACCTCGTCGCCGTCGGCCAGCCGTACCCGTCGGGCGGCCATGTCCAGGCCGGTGGCCGGGGTGCCGAGCCGCCAGGTCGCGTCGACGGACCGGAGCCTGGGCAGTGCGGTACGGTCGGCGCTCGCCCGGCCCAGCAGCACCTGCTTGGACAGCGGGGGCCGGTCGTACGGTTCGCAGGGCTCGTCGCCGATCATGGTCAGCGAGCCCGCGAAGCCCTTTTCCCGCAAGGTCTCGGCGGCCCGCAGGCCGGCCAGCGAGGCGCCGACGACGACGATGCGGCCATCGCGTTTGAGCCGGTCCAGGGATCCGTCACCGGGCATGGGACACCCCCTCTGCCGGTACGTCCACGGCGTCGGGTTCCACACCGTCGGGTTCCACCGCATCGACGAGGACGGCCTGGACCGGGCAGGCCGCGGCGGCCCGGTCCAGCTTCTCGCGCAGCGCCTCGTCGGGCTCAGGGTCGTACAGCAGCGCCTCGTCGCCGTGCATGGTGAAGATCTCGGGAGCGAGGAACGCGCACTGCGCGTACCCCTGACAGCGGTTCAGATCGACGGCAATCCGTACCACGGGATCGGTCCTCTCCAAGGGCCCGGTCAAGCCTCCTGCGACCACTCTCGGCGGCCGGGCGGGAAGCGGCGACGAGGAGCGGACCGTTCGAGTGAGCGGTGTAGGCGGATCAGGCCGGAGGGGCGGGCGGTGCCGTGGAGGGGCGACGGCCCCACAGGATGTTCAGGCTGAGGAGCAGCGCCCAGGCCGGGAAGACCAGCTCGGACCAGGGCACGCCCGTTCCCGCCACGAGCAGCGTCAGGCCCGCGAGATAGCCGACGACGACGAGCGGGCGCGGGAACACGCCGAGCCGGCGGCCGATGGTCGACGTCGTGATGATGAACACCGCCGCCATCCGCATGGCGTACGTGGTCAGCAGGGCGTAGGCGAAGTGGCTGCCGAAGGAAGAGGAAGCGTCCTGCGGGCTTTCGCCGAGCACGGTCCCGGCCGCCGCGGCGGCACCGAACAGCGTGGCGACGAAGACCACGCCGCTGCCCAGGAACACGGTGGCGACGAACCGGTCCTCGGCCCGGCCGGCCTGCTCGCGGAGGGCGCCCATGAACCACAGGAACGCGATCCCGGCGAACGGCACCAGCTCCAGCGCCGTCCGAACGCCGTTCCGCTGTCCGGCGTCGAGGGTCACGCCGTCCCCGCCGCCGGGCAGAGCGACGCGCACCAGCACGATCGCCGCGGCCATCAGGACCGCGAACACCACCCCGGCCGCCCCGGCGGCCCGGGGTGTCGCGAGGCGCTTGTACTTCCGCTCCATGGTCTCCCGCTTTCTGCCGGCTCCCCCTTCGTCCAGACACCAGTGATCGCGGGGCTCACGCCACCGGGGTCACCCGGGAGGAAGACCGCGGTGCGCCATACAGGTCATGACAGCCGGTCGAATCCGGGCCGCCCCTGACGATGCGCTGCGTGCACCTGGCCGCTGTCACATCCGCCGATGCCCTGCGACTCCGGCATCCCCGATCACCGCGGCTCGAACGGCCTGTGGCGGCGCGACCCCGAAGCCGAGAAGCTCGTCACGTACGAGTACTACAAGGGTGATCCCGAGATCAGGCGCCGGTCCTGGCGGAAGCGGAGGAAGAACCAGGGGCTCCGGGCGGAACCCGACGCCGCGCACCGGGCCGTGGCCGATGGGTTCACGGACGAGGTCGTCCGCGAACCCATCGGCACCGCCCTGCCGGAACTCCTGCGCCGGCTGGGCGACCAGGGGATGTCCGGCGGCCCGACGGGTGCGTGAGAGAGGTCAGAACAGCGCCGATCCGCTCTCGAAGTCCAGGAGTCGCTTCTTGCGGTCCAGGCCGCCGCCGTACCCGGTGAGGCTGCCGTTCGCGCCGACCACGCGGTGGCAGGGCACGATGATGCCGATCGGGTTCTTGCCGTTGGCGAGGCCGACCGCGCGGGAGGCGCCCATGTTGCCCAGGGCTTCGGCGAGTTCGCCGTACGACCGGATCTCGCCGTAGGGGATCTGCCGCAGCTGGTCCCACACGCTGCGCTGGAACGGTGTTCCCGCCATCCGCAGTTCGAGAGTGAACTCCTTCAACTCACCCTCGAAGTAGGCGTGCAGCTGCTCCGTCACCTCGTCGAAGAGCGTGTCGTCGCGCTCGCCGAAGCTCTCCTCCGGCGGGCGGTGACGCTGACCGACCATGTAGAGGCCGCACAGGACGCCGTCGTCGGCGACCAGGGTGAGAGGGCCGTAGGGGCTGTCGATGACCATGTGCTGTTTCACTGAGCGTCCTTGATGCGTGACGTGCGTCGAGTACGGGGAGCGCGTGGTGCGGGCTTCGTGGCGTCAGAGGTGTGCGGGGTGCCGGCCGGTGCGGGGAGGAAGTTGATCGGGTGGCTGCCCGTCGCCCACAGATACTGCACCGCGTACGCCCGCCACGGGCGCCAGGCCGCGGCACGGGCCGTCAGGGCGGCCGGTGTGGACGGAAGTCCCAACTCCTGGGCGGCGTACCGGATTCCGAGGTCGGTGGGGAGGAAGGCGTCCGGGTCGCCGAGGGCGCGCATCGCGATCACGTCGGCGGTCCAGGGGCCGAACCCGGGGAGCGCGAGGAGCCGGGCCCGCGCCTCCTCCCAATCGTTCTCCACTCCCAGGTGAAGTGTTCCGTCGGCGAGTTGACCCACCAGCGTGGTGAAGGTGGCACGCCGGGTGCGGGGCATCGCGAGCGACTCGGGATCGATCGCCGCGAGCGCCTCCGGCGAGGGGAAGAGATGGGTGAGGCCGCCGTGCGGGTCGGCCACCGGATCGCCGTGCGCGGTGACCAGGCGGGCGGCGTGGGTCCGCGCGGCGCCCGTGGACACCTGCTGCCCCAGCACGGCCCGTACGGCGAACTCGGCCTCGTCGACGGTGCGCGGAACCCGGCGGCCGGGAGCCTTGTCGACCAGCGGCGCCAGCAGCGGATCCGCGCGCAACTGGCCGTCGACCGCCACCGGATCGGCGTCCAGGTCCAGCAGACGGCGGCAGCGGCTGATCGCGACGGCCAGGTCGCGCAGGTCGCTGAGGGTCAGGCGGCACGCGATGTGGTCCGGCATCGGCGTCAGGCCGGCGATGCCGTGCCCGTACGGCAGCCGGAGCGTCCGCCGGTACGCCCCTTCGCGCCACTCCTCCACCCCGGGTACGGCCGTCGCCGCGAGGTGTCCGAAGAGGTTGTCGGGGTTGAGCGGGGCGCGGAAGGGGAGCCGGAGGTTCAGTACGCCAGGCATTCCCGGGGTTCCCGCGGCGGCTTCGGCCCGGCTCCTGGGCAGCCGGGCGCGCAGCTCGCTCGGGGACAGCGCGAAGACCTCGCGGACGGTGTCGTTGAAGGTGCGGATGGAGGAGAAGCCGGCGGCGAAGGCGACCTCGGCCATGGGGAGCGGTGTCGTCTCGATGAGCAGCCGGGCGGTCTGGGCCCGCTGGGCCCGGGCGAGTGCCAGCGGCCCCGCGCCCAGCTCGGCCAGGAGCTGCCGCTCGATCTGGCGGGTGCTGTAACCGAGCCGGAGGGCCAGGCCGGGTACTCCGTCGCGGTCGACCACCCCGTCGCCGATCAGCCGCATGGCGCGGGCCACCAGGTCGGCGCGGTGGTTCCATTCGGGTGAGCCGGGGCTGGTGTCCGGGCGGCACCGCTTGCAGGCCCGGAATCCTGCCTGCTGGCAGGCGGCCGCGCTCGGGTAGAAGGTCATGTTCTGCGGTTTCGGCGGCACGACCGGGCAACTGGGCCGGCAGTAGATCCTCGTCGTCGTCACGGCCGTGAAGAACCATCCGTCGAAGCGCGCGTCCTTCGACTGGACGGCACGCACGCAGCGCTCCGTGTCCGTGTGCATCCCGTTCTGCATGCCTCAAGCATCGGGTACCCGGGAGTGGCGGGGCTGGCAGGAATCCGACATCTACCTCGCCCTGCCTGCGACCGGCCCCGGCCCCCTCCGCCGGGTGTTCCCGATCCCGCGACCGGCCCTCACCCCCGCTGCTCGTGCTGTGCCATCTCCCGATCAGAACCCGTGCCGGAAGCGGTCAGCGGGGCTCCTCGCCCTGGGCGACCTCCACCTCGTGGTGGAAGGCGAGGACACCCGCCCCCGAGGCGCCGGCCGAGACGGCGGCGCAGGCTGCGAGGACGAGGGCGATCCGGACGGCGGCGCGGGGGCGGTGCCGGGGAGTGGACAGAAGTGCCGCGACCCGCTGCGGGACGGGACCCGTGGTGGCCGCGGGGGCGAAGCCGGGGCGGTCGGAGCGGGCGTCCCCGACGGCCAGGGCCGCGCGGGCGATGGCCCGGGCGGTCAGCCTGCGGTCCCCCACGGCGACGGCGGCGGCCTCGTCCGCGGCGCGCTCCGCCGCGAGCGCGACGGTCGCGCGGACCGCGCGCAGGCCGGGATGACAGTGGGCCGCGAGTTCGGCGGCGACGAGGAAGCGGTGGTGCCCGCCGGCGTTGTGGGCCCGCTCGTGGGCGAAGAGGGCCTCGCGCTCGTCGGCTCCGAGGCTGCGCAGCATCGCGGTGGTGACGACGATGCGGTGCGGCCGGCCCGGGAGGGCGTAGGCGTCGGGGTGCGGCGATTCGATCACGCACAGGTCGCCCGCGGCGGGGCGGCGGTCGGCCTGGCTGCGCGCGGAGCGGAAGGCGCGCAGCTGGCGCAGGCCCGAGCGGACCACGGTCCAGGCCCCGACGGTGAGCGCGCCGGTCGCGGCGGCGGCCGCGGGCAGGACGACGAGGTCCGGGGCCGTGCGCAGGGGGTGGACGAGGTCGCCGAGGCCCGCGAGGAAGGGCAGCTTGAGCAGCCCGGTCAGGAGCAGCGCGCCCAGCGAGGCCACTGAGGCCCCGGCCAGCACCACCATCGCGAGGGTCACCGCCCACAGGGCGGTCGCCGGGGCGAGCCGCTCGAGGCAGCGGCGGGCCGGCGGCCCCACCACGAAGGGCACCAGCAGCGGGATCAGCAGCAGAAATGTCATGCCTCAGCCGATTCCGGACCCGTGTCGAGGTCAGGCTCCAGCAGATCGCGCAGGAGCCGCTCGTCGTCGGGGTTCAGCTGGGCGACGAACCGGGCCAGCGCGGTCTCCCGGTCGTCGTCCCGGTCGAGCTCGCTGTGCATGCGCCGCGCGGTGAGGCCGTGCGGGTCCTGGACGGGGAAGTACGCGTAGCCCCTGCCCAGCCGCTCGCGGCCGACGATGCCCTTCTCGTGCAGCCGGGACAGGATCGTCGTCACGGTCGTCCGGGCCAGACCGGAGTCCAGCTCGCGTTGCACACGCCCGGGTGTGAGCGGCCCACCGGCGGCCCAGAGAGCCGCCATCACGCTGGCCTCCAGCTCACCCGCCGGCCGGCGTTCGTCCTTGCCACTGCTCATGGGAACGATCCTCATCCTGCCTTCGTCTACAGTCCAGTAGACCGTCTACAGAATTGTAGTCCGCCGGGTACGCGTATCGACCGTGCCCGCCCATCCAGTACGAGAGGGCACGTGACGATGGTCGCACCTTTGTTCGGAGCGTCACAGCTCGCCGTGAATCCTCTCAGCGCCCATTCCCTGCTCGCCGCCTTCGGCGTCCTGGGGGGTGGGAGTGATGACCGGCCTGCCGATCGGCCTCTTCCTGCCCGGGGGCTGACGGCTGTTCACGGCGGGCCTGCTCCGCACCGGATCGGGGCAGGACGGTCTGAAGCTGTCGCTCGCCCCCTTCACAGCACCCGGCGGCGGATCAGCAGCCCCAGCGCCACCAGCCCCGGAAGCAGGGGAAGCCATACGGTGAGCAGCCGGTAGCCGAGAACCGTCGACGCGGCCGCGCCGGCGGGCGCCCCGGCGAGAGTGAGGGCCAGGGCGAGGGCGGCGTCCAGGGAGCCGAGGCCGCCCGGGGTGGGCAGCAGGACGGCGGCACTGCTCGCGGCGAGGTAGGCGAGGGCCACCCGCGCCGGGGGCAGCGGCAGGTCGATGGCCTGGGTGACGGCGATGACCACGGCGGCGTGCAGTGCGGCGAAGGCGAGCGAGCCGCCCCACAACGCGGCCGCCCGCGCGGGGACTTCGTGGACGGCGCGGACGTCCAGCAGCACGCAGCGCAGTGCGCGCCGCAACGGTCCGGCCAGGAGAGCCGCGGCGACGGCGGCCACCACCGCGGCCACCGCCCAGACGGTCGCGGTCCGGGCGGTCGCCGGCACCTGGGGCAGACGCAAGGCCCCGGGGCAGGCCAGGGCGAGCCCACCGATCAGACAGCCGCGCACCGCGGTCCCGGCACAGGCCTTGACGGCGAGGGCGGTCGCGGAGCGGGTGACGGGCAGTCCGCACCGGGTCAGGAACCGCAGATTGACGGCGCCCGCGCCGAGCCCCGCGGGCAGCACGTGGTTGGCGGCGGAGGCCGCGAACTGCACCGCCACCAGTCGCCCGGCGGGCAGCGGCCTCGTCACCGCGCCCTGTTGCGCGAGCGCCGAGCACGCCCAGGTCGCGATGGTGGCGGCGGTCGCCACCAGCAGCCAGCCGCGGTCGGCGACGGCGAGCCTGCCCACTCCCTCCTCGATCACCGGCCAGTGCCGACGGGCCAGAATCCCGGCGCACACCAGAACGAGCAGCGAAATCCCCGCGTGCCAGGACACCCGCCCGCCCCGCACGCCCCCGGACAGCCGCCGCCCGGCGGTCACCCCCGCGCGGTCGGCCACCGCGGGGGACGGCGCCCCGCCCGCGCCGGACACCGGCTCGGCCGACGGCACTCCACGTCCGCCGACGATCGGCTCGACCAGGGGTCCCCCTCCCCCGTGCCCCGGCGAAGGCCTGTCCGGCGGGACGGTCACGGCGTGCCGCCCCCCGCTCCCGGGGCGACGTAGACGTTCAGGCGACCGGCGCGATGCGGTGCCCAGTCGCGGGCGTACCCCGGCGGCCTGGTCCCCGGTTCGGTGAGGACGGCGACCGGCATCCGCCGGGCGTCCCGCGTGATGCTCGCCCGGGTGGCGTTGGCGTTGTGGCCACCGGTCGCCACGGAGGCGCAGCCGGTGTAGTAGGCGATGGGCACGGCCTGACGGCCGGTCAGCCGGCAGGGCGGCCGCACACCGAGCCGGTGGAGCTCCGTCGCCGTCGCCGCCCAGCCGCGGTGCCCGTCGGTGGTGCGCCGCACCGTGTCCTGCAGGACCGCGAACTGCACGGCCAGATGACCGGCGAGACCGAGGGCCACCAGCGTCACGATCACCGGTCGCCAGGGCCGGCCGGGGGCGGCGACCAGGTGGACGAGGGCGTCGGCGACGGGGATCGCGAGGAGGGCGTAGAACGGGAGCAGGAAGCGCGGGGCGGCGTATCCGATCATGAAGAGGTACGGGGTCGCGGCCGTCGCGGCGCAGGCCAGGAGGAGCAGGGTGGCCGCGGGGCGACGGGCCTTGACGGCGATCACCAGGCCGAGGGCCGCGACCAGCGGCAGGACGAACCACCACGCCGTCACCGCGGGGCCCGGCATCCCCCCGGTGCACGGCCGGCACAGCGCGCGTCCGCCGAGGCTGCGCAGTTGGTCGCCGATGGCGATGTTCCAGCCGAGGCCGCCCTGGATGCGCGAACCGTCCGCGAGCCGTTGCCCCAGTCCTCCGTACCCGACGTACGCCTCGACGATCCACTCGGCTGCTCCGGCGAGCAGCCCCGCCGCGAGCGCGAGCAGCGGCCGGGCCCGCCGCCACCGGGGGACGGCCACGGCGGCGACCAGCAGCGGCAGGGTGACCCAGACCGCGTCGGTGGGCCGCATCCAGGCCATCAGCGCGGCACTCAGCCCGACCCCCAGCGGTGCCGCCCGGTTCCAGCGGTCCGCCTGGGCGCGCAGGAAGCACCCCACGCAGACCAGGGCGCCGATCGCGACCCAGTAGTTGGGCATGGCCTGCGGGCCGTAGAAGAGGGTGACCCACAGCGTCGCGAAGAACGCGCCCGCCACGGCGAGGACCCGTACCGGGAAGAGTCCGCGCCAGACGCGCAGGGCCACGAACAGGCCGAGTCCGGACAGCACGGCGAGGTAGACCCGCAGCAGGCTGGTGGACGACGACCAGGAGGCGATCGGCGCCACGAGCAGGGAGACGCCGCGGGCACGCGGCGCGCTGAAGAACGCGGCGGGGGCATGCGGGGAGACCTGGCTGACGTACACCGTCTCGTCCCAGCCGAGGCCCATCGCGGGGTGCACGAGGACCAGTTGGGCCACGGTGAACGCGCCCGCCACCAGGGCGAGCAGGCGCGGGTCACCGGCGTACCGGGACACGCGGGCCGCTCTGTTCGGCGGTCCGTGCCGGCGGGCGCCGATGAGCGGGACGTTCAGGGTCTTGGCCATCGTCCACCCTCCATCCCTACACGCTGTAGGGTTATTTCACCCTACAAGACGTAGGGTGAAGGCGGGAGCCGGGGATTCCCGGACAAATTACCGCGCTCATGGGCAAGTCGCCGCGCCGGTCGGGCATCCGAGGGAACACCCGGGGCGGTGTGCGCGGCCCCTGAGGCCGGGGGGACGCCCGCATCGGCACCCTTCCCAACTCCCCTACGCGCTGTAAGGTGACGGGCATGGCTGGCACAGGTCCCCACGGAAGGGCGGAGCGGCGCAGCGCGGGCGAGCTGGAGAGCGAAGTCCTCGCCGCCCTATGGGCCACCGACGACGCGCTGACACCCGCCGAGATCCAGGCCGAGATCGGCGGCGGACTCGCGTACAACACCGTGCACACCATCCTCAAGCGCCTGTACGACAAGGGCCTGGTGCTCCGTGACGTGGACGGCCGGCGCGGCGCCTACCGGCCCGCGAAGAACGCGGCCGAGCTGACCGCCGAGGCCATGCACCAGGCCCTCGACCGCGGACCCGACCCGATCGCGACCCTTCAGCAGTTCGTCACCGGGCTCAGCCGCCAGGAGGAGGAAGCCCTGCGCGACCTCCTCGGAGGGACCGGTCCATGAGGATCGACGTCTACGTTCCGCTCGCTCTGGCACTGCTCCTCGCGGGAGTCGCCCCGCCGGTGGGCAGGCGGGTGTCGCCGGCCCTGGCGGCCCGCGCCCTCACGGCCGCCGCCGCGCTGACCGCGGCGGCCTCCACGTGGGCCCTGCTGCTGCTCTCGATGACGCTGATCGACCAGGCGCCAGCGGTGATCGCCGAGGCCGGCGAGGAGGGCCGGTCGCTGCCGGAGCCCGTCCCGGAGACCGTCGCGCTCTTGGCGGTGGCAGCCCTCGGCGTGATCGCCCACCGGCTCCTCGGCGTCGTACGAGCACACGCCTCCACCCGCCGGATGATGCTCAGGCTGTGCGAGGGGCACCCGCCGGACAGCGAGCTGGTCGTCGCCGCCTCGCCGACCCCGCACGCTTTCGCCATCCCCGGCAAGCCGGGCCGGATCCTGGTCACGGCCGCGATGTTCGGTGCGCTGGAGCCGGCCGAGCGGCGCGTTCTGCTGGCCCACGAACGCGCTCATCTCACCCACCGGCACGCGGCGTTGTCGACGGCAGTCGCCCTGGCCGCGGCGGCGAACCCGCTGCTCGTGCCGGTGCGCGCCACCGTCACCTTCCTGCTGGAGCGCTGGGCCGACGAGGAGGCCGCGAGCACCGTCGGCGACCGGCACACGACGGCCCGCGCCCTGGCGCGGGCCGCCCTCGTCTCCCAGCGCGCCCGCACGGGATGCGCCCTGCATTTCTCCGAGCACGCCGTCACCCGTCGGATCGCGGCCCTGCAGACCGCTCCGCTGCCCGTCGTCCGGTCCGTCGGCGTGGCCGTCCTGGCGCTCGGGGCCCTGCCCGCGCTGGGCGCGGTCGACGCGACGGGCGATCTGCTGCGCCTGCTCGCCGAGACACTGCCCGGCCTGTAGAAGGGCGGGCCACCGTTCACGGCTCTCGCTGGATACGGTCGCGCTCATGACACCTTCCGAGACGGCCCGCCACGACCTGTCGCACTCCGGGCGGGTTCGGTGCGCGACGTTCAACGTGCTGCACGGGCTGCCGATGGCGGCGGGAAGGCCCGTTCCCGTCCCGGCCGCGAGCGGCTGCGAGACGCCACTCGTCCGGGCCGTCGTCTCGCTGGACGCCGACGTGCTGGCGCTCCAGGAGCTGGACCGGCTGCAGGAACGCTCGGGCGCGGTGGATCAGGCGTCGGTCGCCGCCGTGGGGTCCGGTGCGCACGACTGGCGTTACGCGTCCGCGTTCCACGGCGGTCAGGCGGCGGACGGCGGCTGGGTCCAGGACCCGTCCGAGCCGAGACTGCGGGTGTACGGGCCGGGCGGGGCCGACGCGGCCCTCGGTGTTCCCTCGCACGGCATCGCTCTGCTGTCCCGGCTGCCCGTACGGCACTGGAGGGCGCGACGGCTGGCCCCGGCGCCTCTCCCCATGCCGCTGCGGACGCCCGGCCGCCGGGGACTCACCGTGGCCAGGGACCAGCCGCGGGCGGTGCTGGCCGCCGTGCTGGAAGGGCCTCGCGGGCCGTTCACCGTGGTGGCGCTGCACCTGTCGTTCGTGCCGGGCTGGAACATCCGCCAGTTGCTCACCGTCCGCGCCTGGATCGCCGACCTGCCCCGGCCCCAGGTGCTTCTCGGCGACTTCAACCTCACCGGCGCGATCCCGCGAGCGGTCCTCAACTCGGCCGGGCCGACCGGTCGCACCGAACCTCGGCGGAACCGGCGGAACCAGCGGGAAAAACCCCTTCCGGTGCCGCGCGGCTGGCGGGACCTGGCCCGCACGCCGACCTATCCGGCGCACCGTCCCCTCGTCCAGTTCGACCATGTACTGGCCACCGGAATCGAGGCGGGGGCGGCCGGTGGGGCACACGCGCCGCGTACCGCGATCTCGGATCACCGGCCCCTGGTGGTCGAACTCTCCCTGTGACCGAGGCGCGCGGCCGCGTCCGGTGGCCGCCCTGTCAGCCCAGCTGCCCGGCGAACGCGTCGTACGCCCGTTCGTCGAAGAGCACGAAGCGGACCTCCTCGACATCGGTCTTCGCGGCGCGGACCGTCTCGATCGCGATCCGGGCCGCGTCGTCCATCGGCCAGCCGTAGATGCCCGCGGAGACGGCGGGGAAGGCGACGGTACGGGCACCGAGCTCGTCGGCGACGCGCAGCGACTCGCGGTAGCAGGAAGCCAGCAGCTCGGAGCGGTCCTCCGCCCCGGCGTAGCGGGGGCCCACGGTGTGGATCACCCAGCGCGCGTCGAGTTCGCCGGCGGTCGTGGCGACGGCCCGGCCGGTCGGCAGCCCCTTGCCGTAGTGGCCGGCGCGCAGCTTGCGGCAGTCGGCGAGGACGGCCGGGCCGCCGCGGCGGTGGATGGCCCCGTCGACGCCTCCGCCGCCGAGCAGCGAGGAGTTCGCCGCGTTGACGATGGCGTCGGCGCTCTGCCGGGTGATGTCGCCCTGAACCAGCGTGATCGTGGTCATGACTGTCTCAGCCTCCTCCAGACGGCCTTCGCCGCGTTGTGTCCCGACATGCCGTGCACTCCCGGCCCGGGCGGAGTGGCCGAGGAGCAGAGGAAGACGGCGGGGTGCGGAGTGCTGTACGGGAACAGGGACAGTTTCGGGCGGAACATGAGCTGGATTCCGGAGGCGGCACCGCAGGCGATGTCGCCGCCCACGTAGTTGGCGTTGCGGGCCGCGAGCTCGGGTGGTCCGGCGGTCGCGCGGGCCAGCACACGGTCACGGAAGCCCGGCGCGAACCGCTCCAGCTGGCGCTCGATCGCGTCGGTGAGGTCTCCGGTCCAACCGCTCGGGACATGGCCGTACGCCCAGAAGACCTGTTTGCCCTCGGGGGCGCGGGAGGGGTCCATGACACTCGGCTGCACGGTGATCAGGAAGGGCGCGTCGGGTGCCCTGCCCTCGCGTGAGGCCGCGCGCAGCGCGCTCCCGATCTCCGCTCGGCTCGCCCCGACCTGTACCGTCCCGGCGGCGCGGGCCTCCGCGGCGGTCCAGGGCACGGGTCCGTCCAGCGCGTAGTCGATCTTGAAGACGCCGGCCCCGTAGCGGTAGCCCTCGTAGTAGTTCCCGAATCCCGCGATCCGGGCCAGCGCCGTGGGCGAGGTGTCGAAGACGTACGAGCGGGCGGGCGGCAGATCGTCCAGGCGCTTGACCTCGTAGTCGGTGTGGACGGTGCCGCCGAGGTCCTTGAGATACGCGGTGAGGGCGTCCGAGACGGACTGGGAGCCGCCGCGTGCGACCGGCCAGCCCCGGGCGTGCGCGGCCAGCGCGAAGACCAGGCCCACGGCGCCCGTGGCGACACCCTCCAGCGGAGCGATGACGTGCGCCACCAGGCCGGCGAACAGCGTCTTGGCCCGCTCGTCGCGGAAGCGGCGCATCAGCCAGGTCGACGGCGGCAGTCCGGCCAGACCGAAGCGGGCGAGGGTGACGGGGTCCCGGGGCAGCGCGGTCAGCGGCAGCGACATGAAGTCGTGCGCCAGGGTGTCCCACTTGCTCAGGAACGGCGCGACGAGCCTGCGGTACGCGCCCGCGTCGCGCGGGCCGAACGAGGCGGCCGTCTCGGCGACGGACCGCGAGAGCACCGCCGCCGAGCCGTCGAGGAACGGATGCGCCATGGGGAGCTCGGCGTGCAGCCACTCCAGGCCGTACCGCTCCAGGGGCATCGCACGGAACGCGGGTGAGTTGATTCCCAGCGGATGCGCCGCCGAACACGGGTCGTGCCGGAAACCGGGCAGGGTCAGCTCTTCGGTGCGCGCTCCCCCGCCCACCGTGTCGCGTGCCTCGAACACGGCCACGGAGAAGCCCCGGCGGGCCAGCTCCACGGCAGCCGTCAGTCCGTTCGGCCCCGCACCCACCACGACGGTATCGAGCATCGACGGCACCTTCGGACTCCTTTGTCAGCCGACGGCCACTGAGGATCAGGATATGCCGGGGCACCGACAGCCTTGACGGCGCGGGGCGTTGGACGGCGATGCCGCGGACCCGCGCGCCGGCCTCCGGACGGGAACCGGGACCCCCGCGTGGGCCGCGGAAACCCCCCTCAGGCCCCGGCCTCCACCTGCTCGGGCCGCGCCGCCAGCAGGGCCACCACCCGGCGGGCCGTGGCCTCGTCCCGGGCGGCCGTGAACGGCAGCGCGTTGCCTCCCGTGACACGGAAGGGCTCACCCCGGAGCGTCAGATGGGCGCCGCCCGCCTCCTCGACCAGCAGCAGGCCCGCCGCGTGATCCCAGGCCGCCTCCCAGCTGAATGCCGTGGCATCCAGCTCGCCGCGTGCGACGGCCAGATATTCCAGGCCGGCCGAGCCGCACGCGCGCGGGACGACGCCCTCGACGCGCAGGCCGAGGAGCGCGCGCTTCTGCTCGTCCGTGGTGTAGTCCGGGTGGGAGGTCGCGATGTCGAGGTCACGGCCGGGCTCGGGCGAACCGGAGCGCAGGGGCACGCCGTCGAGAACGGCGCCCCGGCCCCGTATCGCGGTGGCGAACTCGTCGCGCGCGGGCGCGTACGTCCACGAGGCGTGCACCACCCCGTCCAGTACGAGCGCGACCAGCGTGCAGAACCCGGAGTCGCCGTGCACGAACTGCCGGGTGCCGTCGACGGGGTCGACGATCCAGACCGGCGCCGTCCCGCGGATCGCCTCGTAGGTCGCCGGGTCTGCGTGCACCGCCTCCTCGCCGACCACGACCGAGCCGGGCAGCAGCGCGGTGAGGGCCTCGGTGAGGTACTTCTCGGCCAGGCGGTCGGCGTCCGTCACCAGGTCGTGCGGGCCGGACTTCTGGTCGATCTCGTGCGCGGAGAGCTGCCGGAACCGGGGCATGATCTCGGCGGCGGCCGCCCTGCGGATGGCGTCCTCCACGTCGGACGCGCGGTGCGCGAGAAACTCGTCGATGGTTTCGATGTCTTCGATCATGGCTCCATGACAGCACGCGCCACTGACAATCCCCACCCCTCCGGGGTACTGCGGGTGGAATCACCATGAATTCCCGGGGCTGTCGATCACCGACGACGGCCCGCGCCCACGAGCGGCGGGGAAGGGATCACGGTCACCGGGAGGGTCACAGGTGCCGCGAAGGGTCACAGGCGCCGGGAAGGGATCGCGCGGACCGCTCGGCACCGGTGCCGCCGATGCCGGGCCGAGCCTCACCGTCCGACCGCGTACCCCTGCATCCCGCGCGGATTGGCCCCCGCCGACAGCACGCCCGTCGCGGGATTCCGGGCGACCGCGCACAGCCGCCCCTCGGACCAGGCCTCGGCGACCGTGACGTCGTGGCCCCGGCGGCGCAGTTCCTCGACCACCGCCTCGTCCGTACGGGACTCGACGGTGAGGCTGCCGGGACGCATGCCGCGCGGGTAGAAGGAGCTGGGGAAGCTGTCGGTGTGCCAGTTCGGGGCGTCGATCGCGCCCTGGAGGTCGAGTCCGCCACGCACCCGCGGGCGCAGCGCCACGGACAGGAAGAAGTGCGTCTGCCACTGGTCCTGCTGGTCGCCGCCGGGGGTGCCGAACGCCATGACCGGCACACCGTCCCGCAGCGCGATGGACGGCGTCAGCGTGGTGCGCGGGCGGCGGCCCGGGGTCAGGGAATTGGGCAGCCCCTCCTCCAGCCAGGCCATCTGGAGCCGGGTGCCGAGCGGGAAGCCCAGTTCCGGGACGACCGGGTTGGACTGGAGCCAGCCGCCGCTGGGGGTGGCGGCGACCATGTTGCCCCAGCGGTCGACGACGTCCAGGTGGCAGGTGTCGCCCCGGGTGCCGCCGTCCGCCGCCACCTCGGGTTCCGCGGTCGCCCGGGCCACGGTGGGTTCACCGGCGCCCGGTACGGCGAGCGCGTCGAAGCCGGGCTCCCCGGCGGCCGCCACGCGCGCGTGCCCGCTCATCCGCGGCTCGCGGCCGCCCGGGCCGCCGGGGCGCAGTTCGTACGACGCCTTGTCCCCGACGAGCGCCCGCCGGGCGGTGTTGTAGGGCTCCGACAGCAGGTCGTCGAGCGGTACCTCGGCCGCGTCCCCGTACCAGGCCTCGCGGTCGGCCATGGCGAGCTTGCAGCCCTCGACGAGCAGGTGGACGTACTCGGCGGAACCGTGGCGGGGCAGTTCGGGCGGGAGCAGCGCCAGTTGCTGGAGGAGGACCGGGCCCTGGCTCCAGGGGCCCGCCTTGCACAGGGTCCAGCCCCGCCAGTCGTACGTCGCCGGCGCCTCGTAGGTGGCGGTCCAGCCGGCCAGGTCGGCGGCCGTCAGGGTGCCGGTGTGGCGCTCCCCGCTGGTGTCCATGGTGGGCCGCCCGGCCTGCCGGACCAGGGCCTCGGCGATGAAGCCGGAGCGCCACACCTCCCGTGCCGCGTCGATCTCGGCCTCCCGGTCCCCCGCACCGGAGACCTCGCCGAGCAGCCGTCGCCAGGTCGCGGCGAGCGCCGGGTTGCGGAACAGCTCGCCGGGGCGCGGCGGCCTGCCGTCCGGCAGATACACCCGGGCCGAGGAGGTCCACTCCGTCTCGAACAGCGCTCGTACGCTGTCCACGGTCGCGCCGACGCCCTCCACGGGCGCGTGGCCGTCCTCGGCGTACCCGATGGCGTACTTCAGGACGTCGGCGAGCGGCTTGGTGCCGTGGTCGCGCAGCAGCAGCATCCAGGCGTCGAACGCACCCGGCACGGCGGCGGCGAGCGGGCCCGTACCGGGTACGAGATCCAGTCCGAGCCCGCTGTAGTGGGCGATCGTCGCTCCGGCGGGCGCGACGCCCTGCCCGCACAGCACCCGTACTTCACCGCCCGCGGGTGCCAGCAGGATCGGGACCTCGCCGGCGGGTCCGTTGAGGTGGGGTTCGACGACGTGCAGGACGAACGCGGCCGCGACGGCGGCGTCGTAGGCGTTGCCGCCGTCCTCCAGGACGGCCATCGCGGACTGCGAGGCGAGCCAGTGTGTGGAGGACACCATGCCGAAGGTGCCCTGGAGGGTGGGTCGGGTCGTGAACATGCCTACCACCTCGCGGTACGGAGCGATCAACCTCGGTCCCGACTATGACACTTGCCCGCCGACGGACCGCAGGACGGGCGGTACGGGCGGCACAGGCGCTACGGGCGGCACGGGCCCGTCAGTTCACGGGCGTCCACGCCGTCGTGCCCAGGGTGTTCTCCGGACCGATGTCGAGCGGGTCCGGCAGCGGCAGGGTGACGACGCCCTGCCCCTTCCGCGGCGCCACGCGCAGATACGTGCCGTCCTCGGCCGCCATCCGCCAGTAGAGGCCCGCCCGGGCGCTCTCGCCCGGCCGGAGCGTGAAGGGCGCGGGGCCGGGATCCTCGGGCGCCATGGGCACCTTGTCCGTCCCGACCACTCTGCGCACGCCGGTGATCGGGGCGCCCTCCGGGCCGAGGACGCCGACGACGTCCGGGTAGCCGTCCACCGCGTACGGCCGCTTGCCGCAGTTGGTGAGGACGAGTGTCATGGCGCGCAGCCCCATGGCCGCGTTGACGGGACCGGTGCCGAGGCGCAGCCCGGACCCCGGGCAGCCGCGGCCCTGCAGGCCCGGCACGCTGCCCGACGGGGAGGGCACCGGCACGGACGTCGGGAGCTCGGGCGGTTCGATGCGGAGAGGCGCTGACGCGTCGGTCCCGACCGCGCTCGGAAGCGGAGCGGCCGTACGCTCCGGGTCGCGCTCACGGTCGAGCTCGGCGCCCAGCCCGCACCCGCTCGTGACCGTCACCATCAGGCAGGTGAGGACGACCGGGCGAACCCACCTGGCCTTCGCGCGCGGACCGCCGGCCGAGCCGGAGCCGGCCCGTCGCGGACCACCGGCGACGTCACCGCCGTACGGCGGACCCGCGGCACCCGCCTCCGCGCCGGACTTCTTCGGGCGTGTCGCGATCATCGGCAGATCATGGCACGGGCGCCCGGCGGACGGACTCACTCCGCCTGACCTCGTGCCGTCACCAGGCCCGACTCGTAGGCGAAGACGACCAGTTGGGCCCGGTCGCGGGCGGCGAGCTTGGTCATGGCGCGGCTGATGTGGGTCTTGGCCGTGAGAGGGCTGATGACCATGTGCGCGGCGATCTCCTCGTTGCTCAGGCCGCGCGCGGCGAGCGCGGTGACCTCGCGTTCGCGGCGCGTGAGGCCCTCGAGGCCCGGCGCCGTGGCCCGGTCGGGAGGCCGGGCCACGAACTCCCCGATCAGGGTGCGGGTCACCGAGGGCGACAGCAGCGCCTCCCCGCGCGCGACGACCCCTATGGCCTGGAGCAGATCGGCGGGCTCGGTGTCCTTGAGGAGGAAGCCGCTCGCCCCGGCCCGCAGTGCCTCGAAGACGTACTCGTCCAGTCCGTAGTTGGTGAGGATGACGACGCGTACCCCGGAGAGCGCCGGGTCGGCGGCGATGCGGCGGGTCGCCTCGATGCCCGTCATCACGGGCATCTGCACGTCGACCAGGGCGACATCCGGTAGCTCGGCGCGGACCAGGTCCAGCCCCTGTGCCCCGTCGGCCGCCTCGCCCACCACCTCGATGCCCTCCTCCGCGTCCAGCAGCGCGCGGAAACCGGCGCGCATGAGGGCCTGGTCGTCGACGAGGGCGACCCTGATCAGGCGGCCGGCCCCTGCCCCCGCGCCCAAGCCGCTCATCGGGCCTCCTCCGGCAGGCCCAGGGGCAGTTCGGCCCGTACCGAGAAGCCGCCCTCCGCGCGCGGTGCGGCACGCAGGGTGCCGCCGAGGGCGGTGACGCGTTCGCGCATGCCGGTGAGGCCGATGCCCGGGGTGGGCGGCCGGGACTGCCGGGCGATCCCGTCGTCGTGCACGCCTATAGTCAACTCGTCCCGGGTGTAACCGAGTTCGACCGTGACCTTGGCGGGGCCCGCATGCCGCGCCGCGTTGGTCAGGGCCTCCTGGACGATGCGGTACGCGGCGCGGTCCACGGTCGCCGTGAGCGGACGCTCCTCGCCGCTCACCCGCAGATCGACGGCGAGTCCCGCGGCACGGGCCCGCTCCACCAGGAGCGCCGGTGTGCCGGTCGGCTCGTCGGTGCGCAGCACCTCCAGCGTGGCGCGCAGTTCACGCATCGCCTCACCGCCCGCCTCCTGGATGGCGAGCAGCGCGGGCGGCACGTCCTCGCCGCGTTTGCGCGCCAGATGGACGGCGACTCCCGCCTGGAGTTTGACGATCGAGATGCTGTGCGTGAGCGAGTCGTGCAACTCCCTCGCGATACGCAGGCGTTCCTCGCCAGCGCGACGCAACGCCGCCTCTTCGCGGGTGCGTTCGGCCTCCAGGGCGCGCTGTTCGGTCTGACGGAGATAGGCCTGCCAGTTGCGGTCGGCGAGACCTGTGACGAGGGCGCACAGGAACCAGCCGGCGAGCAGCAGGGTCCGCTCCACGACCTCCCGTGTCTCCGGTCCCGTCGTCACGAATCCGGCCAGGAACAGGGCACTCGCCAGAGCCGCGACACCACGGTGGCCGGCTCTGGCGGCCGTGTGCACCGCGCCCAGGACGGGCAGGGCGGACAGGGTGCCGGGGTGGGCGTGCACGACATACCCCGTCGTGGCGGCGGTGGTGATCGCCAGGACGACGCGCGGCGCGCTGCGGTAGGCCGCGAGGGTGAGCGAGCCGAGGGCGATCAGGGCGAAGTCGAGGGCGGTCGTGCCCTCGTCGAACACGGCCGCGGTCACCACGAGGGCGCCGACCACGACCGCGAGGGCCGCGTCGGCCAGACGCCTGCGGACGACCTGGTCGAGCTGCATGTCCGGCACTCTATGCGGCTGTTGCGACCGTCGCGTCAGACCTGTGGATGGATGCCCGGCTACTCCCGCTGGAGTAGCCGGTGCCGGGCACGGGGCCGGCCGGGGTAGCCCGAATCGTCTTCGGCCGTACGACGCCCGCGACCCCTCGTCCGGGCCAGGGTTGCCGACGGCGGCCGATCGCCCGGCAGCCACCCGGTCCACTCAGGAGGCACCCATGGCCCTGTCCCTCTCCACGCCCTTCCGGTACACCACCCCGCCCCCGCGGAAGTCCGTCACGGGCGTGACCGCCGACGTCTACGCCCAGCTCGCCTCGGACTTCGGCATGGAGCGCCCGTCCACCTTCGTCGTCCTGTCCTCCGTCCCCGAACTCCTCACCGCCACCTGGGCGTTGATGCGGGAGTCATTGATCGCCGGCGAAGGTGACCGGACCGGGAAGGAACTCGCCGCGCTCGGGGTGTCGCTGGCCAACCGGTGCCCCTTCTGCGTGGACGCGCACACCATGCTGCTGCACGCCACCGGGGACCATTCCCTCGCCGAGGCGATCGCGCGCGGAGAGACACCCTCCGACGAGGGGCACGCGCGCGTGCTGGCCTGGGGCCGGGCGAGCCGGACCCCCGGGGCTCCGGAGCTGACGCCGTTCCCGTTCCCCGCCGCGCACGCCCCGGCCTACATCGGTACCGCGCTCACCTTCCATTTCATCAACCGGATCGCGTCGGCACTGTTGACCGAGAACCTCCTTCCGGGCAATGCGCAGCGGTTGCGGGCGGTACGGAGTCTGGGCGGGCGTTCGCTGGCCAGGACGGTGCGCCGCCGGCCCGCGCCGGGGGTGGGTCTCACGCTGCTCGACGCACCGGGTCCGGGGCCCGACTGGGCGCGGGGCACCGCCGTCGGCCCCGCCTTCGCCGCCCTGCGTGACGCCGCCACCGCGGGGGGCGGGCTGCTCGACGCGGCGGACCGCTCCCTCGTACGGGAAACGCTCCAGGGGTGGGACGGCTCGCACCCGTCGCTCGCGTGGGACGGTCTTCCGGACCGTTCGCGCCCCGGTGCGCGGCTGGCGCTGCTGGCCGCTCTCGCCCCGTACCGCATCACGGACGAGGACGTGACAGCCTGGCGCGATCCCTCCCATTCCGACCGGCATCTGGTGCGACTGGTGGCCTACGGCGCGTTCGCGGCCGTCGACCGCGTCGAGCGGGCGCTCCCGGCCCGCGTCGCCAAGAAGCCGTCGTAAGTCGCCGCGACCACCGCGAGGCCGGCGCAGCGAGGGTCGATCAACAAGCGCCGCACAAAGCAGACATTTCGCGCCAGCATCGGTCAAGCGTCGCCAAGGTGAGTCACTGTCACCACACGGGCACGGAGCGAGTTGGCCCTTCCGCGTCACAGCGTCTCGTGTGACACTGGCGTCCCGTCCGCAGTGCGGGCCTCCTCCGCACCATCCCCCACGAGAAGTGCGTTTTGGGTTCTCTTCCTCTGCCGCTCGCGCTCGCCGCGCGCCTGCTACCGGTCGCTCTGCTCGCCTCCGCGGGCTGGGCCCTGGCGGCCGGCCCGTCCGCAGCGACCCCCTCCGCCGAGCACGAACCGACGCAAAAGAAGACAACCGACTCGGCATCGGCCCCGTCGACCTCCGCGGCCACCAAGACCTACGCCGCGTCGCCCGCCCCCTGTGACGGCGTACCGGACGCGACGATCAAGTCGCTCGTTCCCGGGGCCAAGACAGCCGGCCAGGAGATCGCGTCGACCGACAAAGCGGTGCGCCGCACCTGCTCGTGGAACGCGCTGGAGGGTTTCGACTACCGCTGGCTCGACGTCTCCTACGAGATCAAGGCTTCGGACGCCGCGGCGGAGAAGGCCTACAAGGACCGCCTCGCGGACAAGAGCGGCGGCGGGGCGGTGCCCGGTCTCGGCGACTCCGCCTACTCCGTCGTCAATCTCAGCACCGAGGACAAGCAGCAGACCCGCGAAGGCGTGGTGATCGTCCAGGCGTCCAACGCCCTGGTGGTCATCACGTACAACGGCAGCGACTTCGAGACCAAGAAGGCGCCCGGCACCAGCGAGATCAACAAGGGTGCCATCAAGGCGGCCAAGGAGGCGACGGCGGCGCTGGAGGACGGCCAGAAGAGCTGACCGTCCTCCGGTCCCGCTGTCAGACCGCGGCCCTGTCCTTCCCGCGGAGCACCATCAGCGCCAGGTACAGTGCCATCGACGTGCCGAGCCCGACCGCCCAGCCGTAGTCGGCGAGCGACTCCAGTGCCGGGACGGGCCGCCCGTCGATCAGCGGATGGAAGTCCGCGCCGCCGACGGCCAGGACGCCGCCGGTGACGAACGCGACCACGGCCCGCCAGTTCCAGCCGCCGTCGTACCAGTAGCGGCCACCCGTGCGATACAGGTCGGCGAGGTCGAGCTTGGTGCGGCGCAGGATCCAGTAGTCGGCGATGAGGATGCCGGCGACCGTGCCGAGCAGACCGCCGACCAGTCCGAGCCAGGTGAAGATGTAGCCCTGCGGGTCGGAGTACAGCTTCCACGGGAAGATCAGCACGCCGAGGACGCAGGTGGCGAGCGCGCCGGTACGGAAGTTGATCTTCCGGGGCGCGATGTTGGAGAAGTCGAAGGCCGGGGAGACCAGATTGGCCGCGATGTTCACGGACAGTGTCGCGATCAGCACGGTGACCAGCGCGAAGAGGATGCCGACGACGTTGTCCGCCTTGGCGGCCAGCTGGACCGGGTCCCAGATGGCCTCGCCGTACACCGCCTGCGAACCCGAGGTGACCATGACGGACAGGAAGGCGAAGAGCGTCATGGTGGTGGGCAGGCCGAGCGCCTGACCCCAGGTCTGCGCCTTCTGGCTCCTGCCGTACCGGGTGAAGTCCGGGATGTTCAGCGACAGGGTGGACCAGAAGCCGATCATGCCCATCAGCGAGGGCCAGAACAGCTTCCAGAAGTCCCCGCCCCAGCCGAGCTTCGACGGCTGGTCGAGCAGCGGCCCGAAGCCGCCGGCCTTGCTGCTCATCCACCACAGCATCACGCCGGCGCCGACGAGGACGAAGGGTGCCGCCCAGTTCTCGAACCGGCGGATGGTCTCCATCCCCCGGTAGATGATGGCGACTTGGAGCGCCCAGAAGATCGCGAACGACAGCCACATGGTCCAGGCGTGGCCGCCGACCTGCGAGGCGTTCCTCCAGCCGTCGCCGAAGAGTTTGCCCGCGAGGAAGTAGATCGCCTCGCCGCCGATCCAGGTCTGGATGCCGAACCAGCCGCACGCCACCAACGCCCGTACGACAGCGGGGAGGTTGGCCCCGCGGACCCCGAAGGAGGCGCGGGCGAAGACCGGGAAGGGTATGCCGTACTTCGGCCCCGCGTGCCCGGTGAGCAGCATCGGGACCAGCACGATCAGGTTGGCGAGCGCGATGGTGAGGACGGCCTGTTTCCAGTCCATGCCGACGGCTATGAGACCCGAAGCCAGCGTCCAGGAAGCGGTGTTGTGGGCCATGCCGACCCAGAGGGCCGAGAAGTTGTACGTGGTCCAGGTGCGCTTCTCGACCGGAACCGGCAGCAGGTCTTCGTTGGCGTAGGGACCGCTCGGCGCGGGCGCGTCGGGCGCGATCTCCACCCGGCCGTCGGGGAGGGTGACTTGTCGGGCGGGCGGGCTGTCCGGGGGGACGGTTTCTGTCATGAGCAGGCCAATCAATGAGGAGTGACGGGAAAGGCCGTGCGGGACATCCTGGGGGGTGCGCGGGGAGCGCCCTGGTCCCCTTCCCGGGACGGCGGGAAGGGGAGAACTGGGGGACCTTCAGCTACTGGCCGTTGACACCCGGGATGACCTGCGTCCCGTACGCGTCGATGGTGGCCTCCTGCGCGTCGTGCATGTCGTAGACCGCGAACTGGTCGACGCCCAGCTCGCGCAGCGCGTTCAGCTTCTCGATGTGCCGCTCGGCCGTGCCGATCAGGCAGAACCGGTCGACGATCTCGTCGGGCACGAACGCGGTGTCGGGGTTGTCGGCGCGTCCGTGGTGCGAGTAGTCGTAGCCCTCACGGGCCTTGATGTACTCGGTGAGTTCGTCGGGTACGGCGGCCGAGTGCTCGCCGTACTTGGAGACCAGGTCGGCGACGTGGTTGCCGACCATGCCGCCGAACCAGCGGCACTGCTCGCGCGCGTGGGCGAGCGCCTCGGGCGAGTCGTCCTCGGTGATGTACGCGGGCGCCGCCACGCAGATCTTCACCTCGGAGGGGTCGCGCCCGGCCTCGGCCGCCGCGTCCTTGACGGCCTTGACCATGTATTCCGTCAGGTAGAGGTCGGCGAGCTGGAGGATGAAGCCGTCGGCCTCCTCGCCGGTCATCTTGAGGGCCTTCGGGCCGTACGCGGCCATCCAGACCGGCAGTTCGGCACCCGGCTTGACCCACGGGAACTTGATGACCGTGCCGCCGAGGTCGGCCTCGTCGCCCCGGCCGAGGGCGCGGATGACCTTCATCGCACCGCTTATCCGGGCGAGCGTGTTGGGCTTGCGTCCGGCGACGCGCATCGCCGAGTCGCCGCGCCCGATCCCGCACACCGTGCGGTTGCCGTACATGTCGTTGAGCGTCGCGAAGGTGGAGGCGGTGACCTCCCAGGTGCGGGTGCCCGGGTTGGTGACCATCGGGCCGACCGTCAGCTTCTCGGTGTTGGCGAGAATCTGGCTGTAGATCACGAAGGGTTCCTGCCACAGCACGGCCGAGTCGAAGGTCCAGCCGTACGTGAAGCCGTTGGCCTCGGCCCGCTTCATCAGCTCGATGACGCGGGAGGCCGGGGGGTCTGTCTGCAGGACGAGTCCGAAGTCCATGGCGCCGCTCCTGGTCGCTCAGAGAAGGTACTGACAGGTGGATCGGGGGGTGTAGACGCCGTGGCCCGCGCGTCCGGTGAACTCCCGTTCGGTGATGACCGGTTCGCCGCGTGAGAGCACGGTCTCGACCCGTCCGGTGACCCGCTTGCCCTCGTACGCCGAGTAGTCGACGTTCATGTGGTGGGTCTCGACCGACATGATCTGCTCGGCGTGCGGGTCGTAGATGACGACGTCGGCGTCGGCGCCGGGCGCGATGGTGCCCTTCTTGGGGTACAGGCCGAACATCCGGGCCGGGGTGGCGCAGGCGATCTCGATCCAGCGGCGCCGCGAGATGTGTCCGTCGACGACGGCCTGGTGCAGCAGGTCCATGCGGTTCTCGACGCCGGGAAGGCCGTTGGGGATCTTGGAGAAGTCGCCGCGGCCGAGTTCCTTCTGCCCCACGAAGCAGAACGGGCAGTGGTCGGTCGACACGACCTGGAGGTCGTTGGTGCGCAGGCCGCGCCACAGGGCCGCCTGGTGCTCCTTGGGCCGAAGGGGCGTACTGCACACGTACTTCGATCCCTCGAAGTCCGGTTCAGCGAGGTTGTCGGTCGACAGGAACAGGTACTGGGGGCAGGTCTCGCCGAAGACGTTCAGGCCTTCGTCGCGGGCGCGGGCCAGTTCGGCGACCGCCTCCGTCGCCGAGACGTGCACGACGTAGAGCGGGGCGCCCGCGACCTGGGCGAGCTTGATGGCCCGGTGGGTGGCCTCGGCCTCCAGGAGCGCCTTGCGCACCTCTCCGTGGTAGCGCGGGTCGGTCTCGCCGCGGGCCAGCGCCTGTTCGACGAGTACGTCGATCGCGATGCCGTTCTCGGCGTGCATCATGATCAGGCCGCCGTTCTCGGCGGAGCGCTGCATGGCGCGCAGGATCTGGCCGTCGTCGCTGTAGAAGACGCCCGGGTAGGCCATGAACTGCTTGAAGGAGGTGACACCCTCCTCGACCAGCAGGTCCATCTCCTTGAGCGTCTCCTGGTTGACGTCGGAGACGATCATATGGAAGGCGTAGTCGATGGCGCAGTTGCCGTCGGCCTTGGCGTTCCAGGCGTCGAGGCCCTCGCGCAGGGAGTGGCCCACGCTCTGGACGGCGAAGTCGATGATGGTGGTGGTGCCGCCCCAGGCGGCGGCCCGGGTGCCGGTCTCGAAGGTGTCGGAGGCGAAGGTGCCGCCGAAGGGCAGCTCCATGTGGGTGTGGGCGTCGACGCCGCCCGGGATGACGTATTTGCCGGTGGCGTCGATGGTGCGCTCGGCCGTCCACGACTCGGCCGCGGGCGTTCCCGTCGCGGCGAGGGCGGCGATCCGGCCGTCCTCGATCAGGACGTCGGCGTGGATCTCGTCGGACGCGGTGATGACGAGACCACCACGGATGACGGTACGGCTCATGCTCCCTCTCCTTCCGGTCGTGCGTGCACTGAGGGGACTCCGAGGTTGTCAGGGGCTGGGGTCAACGCTGTTTCCTGGCGAGGAAGCTCGTGGGGCGGTTCACGGGCGGAGCCGTGCCGACCGCCGTGCCGCGGGTCCGGCCGGTTCCGGGCGCCGCCGTCCGGCGCCCGGAACCGGTCCGGGCCCGCGGCACGAGCTGTCCCTACGGCGCGGTCAGCGGCCCGTAGGCCCCCGGGGCGCGGTCGCGGTAGAACTGCCACCGGTCGCGGACCTCGCGGAGTTTGGCCATGTCCAGGTCGCGGACGACGAGTTCGCTCTCCTTGTCGCTCGCCACCTCGCCGACGAACTGGGCCTCGGGGTCCACGAAGTACGAGGTCCCGTAGAAGTCGTTGTCGCCGTACTCCTCGACACCCACCCGGTTGATCGCGCCCACGAAGTACTCGTTGGCGACCGCCGCGGCCGGCTGCTCCAGCTGCCAGAGGTAGCCGGACAGACCGCGTGAGGTGGCCGAGGGGTTGAAGACGATCTCGGCACCCGCGAGGCCGAGGGCACGCCAGCCTTCCGGGAAGTGCCGGTCGTAGCAGATGTAGACGCCGATCCGGCCGACGGCCGTGTCGAAGACGGGCCAGCCGGAGTTTCCGGGCCGGAAGTAGAACTTCTCCCAGAATCCAGGGACTTGGGGAATGTGGGTCTTGCGGTACTTGCCCAGGTAGGAACCGTCGGCGTCGATCACGGCCGCGGTGTTGTAGAGGACGCCGGGCTGTTCCTCCTCGTACATCGGCAGGACGAGGACGAGGCCCAGTTCCTTCGCCAGCGCCTGGAAGCGCCGGACGATCGGCCCTTCGGGGATCTGCTCGGCGTACGCGTAGAACTCTTTGTCCTGGACCTGGCAGAAGTAGGGTCCGTAGAACAGCTCCTGGAAGCACAGGACCTGTGCGCCCTGCGCGGCCGCGTCGCGAGCCGCCTGCTCGTGGACCTGGATCATCGATTCCTTGTCGCCGGTCCATGCGGTCTGGAAGACGGCGGCGCGGATCACTCTGCTCATCGGGACCTCCGGTCGCTCGGTGTGCTGGGGCGGGCGCCGGAGATCGCGTCGTCCGCCCGGAGGGCGGGCCCTGCGGCGTCCGGTGCGTGCTCTCGGCGTGCCGGGCGCAGGTCCTCGTACTGGATGTACTTGGGCCTGCGTCCGGGGCGGCGAGAGTGCGTGCCGGGCGTCGCGGGGCAGACGCGAACTCCGGCGCCCGCCCCAGGAGCCTAGAAAGCCCGGACCGGGTCTTTGAGTTGCACCGTGTCACGTCTGAAGTGCTGTGCCGTTCCACGGTGTCACCTCCGCGTGGTCCCGTGTTTCACCTGAGTCGTCGTGTGTTTCACCGCTGTTGCGCACCGAGGTGTCACCGGTGCCGTGCACCGGGATTCCCGTCGGTGCACAGGGGGCCTCACCGTTGTCGTGCATGGAGCTCACCGTTGTTGTGCGTCGTGCGCGAGAAGGGCGATGTGGACGGAGGCGGCTTGCTCGAAGTCGTCGAGGTCGACGCCGAGGCGCGCCTGTATGGCCTCCAGGCGGCGGTAGAGCGCGGGCCGGCTGACGTGGTGGAGCTGGGCGGTGCGCGACTTGTTCCGGCCGGTGGCGAGGTAGGTCCGCAGGACGGGCAGCAGTTGCGGGTCCGCCCGCGCGCCGCAGAGCAGCCCGTCGAGTTCCCGTTCCGCGAAGGACTGGACGTGCGGGTCGTCCCGGAGGAGCCGGACGAGGCCGCGCAGATGGACGTCGCGCAGCCGCACCAGCGCCGGCCGGTCCTGGTCGGCGGGGGTGTCGGCGGCGGCCTCGGCGACGTGGAGGGCCTCGCGGAGTCCGGCGGGGACGTCGTCCCAGGCGGTACGGGGTCCGGCCGCCGCCACGGTGGCGGGGACTCCGGTCTCGTGCCGCAGCCGCACGGCGAAGTGCGCGGCCAGGGCGTCCGCGTCCTGGTCACGGGCGAGGCTGAGCAGCAGGGCGGTGGCTCCGTCGGACAGCTCGGCGACGAGCCCCGGGAGCCCCAGCAGCCTGAGTACGCGGTCGAGTTGGGCGGGATCTCCGTCGCGTACCACCAGGGGGACGAAGGTGCGGCGGTTCACGGGCAGGCCGGCGGCCCGCGCCCGGGGAAGGAGCTGGCGGGCCGGTACGACACCGCTCACCAGGTCGGTCAGCAGGCTCTGCGCGGACTCCTCCTCCCAGGTGTGGACGGAGCCGCCGAGCATGCGGTGCAGGACCAGCGCCTCGGCGGCACGGTCGGCGAGCAGCCGCCCGGTTCCCGCGTCGCCCCGGTGGCCGCACAGCACGATGCGGCCCCATCTCTCCCCCCGTCCGCCCAGTTCGGCGCGGATCCAGCCGTCGCCCTCGCTGCCGCCCGCCTGCCGGGCGATGCGGTCCCAGTCGCGCAGGACGTCGTCCACGGCGGAGCGTTCGCCGGCGGTGGCGAGGACCCGGTGGGCGAGGTTGGTGACGACGACGGGGCAGGCGGCGTGCACGGCGATCTCGTCGAGCATGCTCTGGAGCGGGGCACCGGTGGTGATGAGTCCGGTGAGCGCGGTCCGCACGGCCTCGGAGAGGCTCACGGCGGCGAACTTGCTCCGCACCAGCCGGGACTGCACCTCCTCCGTCAACTCGGCGAAGGGGAAGGGCCGGTGGAGCACGACCATCGGCAGTCCGCAGCGTTCGGCGGCCCGGCGCATCACGTCCGGGGGCGCGGGGAAGGCCCGGCCGAGTCCGAGGACGACGGCGGCGGCCTCGGCGCGGTGGAGCGAGCGGATGTACTCGGCCTGGGCGTCGGGGTCGCCCGCGAGCAACACCCCTGTGGTGAGGACCATTTCGCCGCCGCTGAGCATGACGCCCACGTCGGCGGCCTCGGCGACGTGCACCCAGCGGACGGACCGGTCGAGGTGGCCGGCGCCGGCCACCACCTCGGGTTCTCCGGCGAGCACCCGGTCCAAGGCGAGGACCTGGCGTACCGAAAGAGCGGGTTCCAAGGCGGTGGTCATGGCGGCGTTCCCCTTTTTCTGTGGCTCGGTTCGCCTCCGGAGGCTGCGGCCGGTGCCGAGGACTCGACGCGTGCTCAGCCCTTCGGGTCTTCGCACGTCGGGTTTTCGACACCGGGCGCCCCATCGGCTCGCTCGCCCTTGCTCACGATCTGCTACTGGGCGCGCCTCAGGGCGCGTTCGAGGATCGACGCGCCCTCCTCGGCCTCCGCGACCGTCAGGGAGAGCGGCGGTGCGATCCGCAGCACGCTGGTGTTGTGACCGCCGCCCTTGCCGATCAACAGGCCTTCCTCGCGGGCCGCTTCGAGTACGGCCGCGGCCGCTTCGGGGTTCGCCCGGTCGGTGCCGGGCTCGACCAGCTCGATGCCGATCATCAGTCCGCGCCCGCGCACCTCGCGCACCCCGTCGAACTGCGCGGCGACCGCGCGGAGCCGTTCGATGAGCAGGCCGCCGACGCGCCGGGCGTTGCCCTGGAGGTCGTGTTCGAGGAGGTAGGTGAGGTTCGCGAGCGCCGCCGCCATCGTGACCGGTGAACCGCCGAAGGTCGAGATGGAGTTGGAGTCGAGGCAGTTCATGATCTCGGCGCGGGCGACGACACCGCCGACGGACATGCCGTTGCCGATGCCCTTGGCGAAGGTGAGCATGTCGGGCGGGCCGGAGGCGGCGTGCGCCTGCCAGCCCCAGAAGTGCTCGCCGGTGCGGCCCCAGCCCGTCTGCACCTCGTCGGCGATCCAGAGGATGCCGTGCTGCTGGAGGACCTCACGGAAGGCCGCGTACAGGCCGTCGGGGGGTGCGGTGAAGCCGCCGACGCCCTGGACGGGTTCGGCGATCAGCGCCGCGGGCGGGCGGACATGCCCGAGCAGGTCCTTGAGGTCCTCGACACACGCGGCGATGAACTCGTCGTCGCCGAGGTCGGCGTACGGGCCTCGCGTCCGGACGCCGCCGTGCACGTACAGCGTCTGGAGCGGTGACAGGGAAGTCGGTGACCAGCCCTTGTTGCCGGTGATCCCGACCGAGCTGAACGACCGGCCGTGGTAGCTGTTGCGCATCGCCAGGATCTGGTTGCTCCGCCGGTGAGCGGTGGCGAGCAGCAGGGCCGTGTCGTTGGCCTCGGTGCCGGAGGTGGTGAAGAAGACACGGGCATCGGGGATGCCGGACAACTGGGCGACGCGCTCGGCGAGTTCGACCATCGGCCGGTTGAGGTAGAGCGTCGAGGAGTGGATGATCCGGCCGGCCTGCTCGCTGACCGCTTTCGTCACCTCGGGCAGGGCGTGCGCGGTCATCGTGGTGAGGATGCCGCCGAAGAAGTCGAGGTACTTGTTGCCGTCGGCGTCCCAGACGTGGCGGCCCTCGCCGTGGGTGATCTCGATCGGGTCCTCGTAGTACAGGGCTAGCCAGTCGGGCAGGACGGCCTGGTGGCGGGTGTACAGGTCGGTCATGGCTGCACCAGCCCTTCGTAGGCGTCGGGGCGCCGGTCGCGGTAGAACGCCCACTGCTGGCGTACTTCCTCGATGAGGTCGAAGTCCAGGTCGCGGACGATGAGTTCCTCGGCCTTGTCACTCGCCGTCTCGCCGACGAACTGGCCGCGCGGGTCGACGAAGTACGAGGTTCCGTAGAAGTCGTTGTCGCCGTACTCCTCCTGCCCGACCCGGTTGATCGCGGCGATGAAGTACTCGTTGGCGACGGCCGCCGCGGGCTGCTCCAGCTGCCAGAGATGGGCGGAGAGGCCGCGGGAGGTGGCGGAGGGGTTGTAGACGAGCTGGGCGCCGTTCAGGCCGAGCTGCCGCCAGCCTTCGGGGAAGTGGCGGTCGTAGCAGATGTAGACGCCGATCCGGCCGACGGCCGTGTCGAAGACGGGCCAGCCGAGGTTGCCGGGCTTGAAGTAGTACTTCTCCCAGAAGCCCTTCACCTGCGGGATGTGGTGCTTGCGGTACTTGCCGAGGTAGGTGCCGTCGGCGTCGATCACGGCCGCCGTGTTGAAGTAGAAACCGGACTGCTCGACCTCGAACACGGGTACGACGATCACCATGCCGGTCTCGCGCGCGAGCTCCCGCATACGGGTGACGGTGGGCCCGTCGGGAACCGGCTCCGCCCAGCTGTAGTGCTCCGGCTCCTGGACCTGGCAGAAGTAGGGGGCGTTGAAGACTTCCTGGAACCCGATGACCTTGGCACCCTGCCGGGCCGCCTCGCGGGCGTGCTCCACATGTTTGGCGACCATGGATTCGGTGTCGCCGGTCCAGGTGGCCTGGACCAGGGCGGCGCGTACGACGTTGGCCATGAGCTGCTCCTTCGACGGGACGTCAGAGAGCCTCTACGCCCGTAGACAAAGGCTGTAGAGGCTCGAAAGTAAGCCCCCCGGACAGCCTTGCCAAGACCATCGTCGTTAACCCGCTGAGTCGATCACGTTTCTGACCCCCACGGGTGAGTGACGTGGCCGGTGGCCCCGGCCGGTGGGGCCGATCGGAGGACGGGACCGCCGCCCGGCGTCGCCGCCCGGCGGGCCCGGCGGCCGAGTTCCGCCGCCGCCCGCGGGGCCGGGCGGCCGGGCCGCGCGACCGCGCCCGGAGCCGGCGGTCACGCGGTGAGGCCGGCGACGCGCAAGGCGTGGAGCAGGTCCCAGTGGCATTCGTCGGACACGCTCCGGGCCGCCTCCAGGAGGAGCGGCACAAGGCGATGGGGGTCCGCCTCGGCGCTGCGGGCGGCCTCCTCGGGGGCGCGCACACGGACGTACGCGTCGAGGAGCGCGTCGAGCTCACGCCGACGGCCCTGGTGGGCGAGGTCGAGTACGGCGGCCCCGATCTCGGGTGCGGGCCGGGAGACGCCCTGGCGCAGCATCTGCCGGCCGTCGGGGGTGCGGCCGGCGGCGGTGAGCGCGTCGGCCGCGGCGACCAGGCGGTCGGCGGGCAGCGAGGCCGCCTCCCACAGCAGGGTGGCCCAGTCCGCGTCGAGCCCGGCGCGGTGCAGTTCGGCGGCGAGCAGGGGGAATCGTGCGGCGGGCCAGTACGCCGCCTCGACGAGCAGGGCGTGCGCCTCTCCGCTGCGGCCTTCGCCGCGCAGTCGCGTGAGTGTCCCGATGGTGTCCGCGGTGAGCCGTCGCGCGTCCTCGTCCACCGGCTCCGGCCGTGTCCGCGGGCGCACGGGTTCCTCGGCGGCCCCCGCGAAGCGTGCGCCGCGCGGTGTACGCCTGCTCGGCGCGGCCGGGGCGGGCAGCACCGGCGCCGTCTCCGGCAGGGCCGTGGGCGCGGCGTCCGGCTCCGCCATCCCGGCGAAGCGGGCGCTGCCCCGGGAGCGGCGCTTCGAGCGTTGCTTCGGCGCGGGAGGCGCGGGGCGCTCGGGGGTGGACTGGGAGCGGTCGGCGCGCTCAGGGGGCACGTAGGAGTCTTCAGGGCGCATGCTCGGGTCGTTCGCGCCCCGCTGCTGCCGTGGGACACGCGGCGCGCCCCCGCCTTCACCCGCGACTCCCCCGCCGTCACGCCCGGAGTAGGGCCCGTCGTGCTCGGCGCCCCCGCCGTCCTGTCCGGCTCCCCCGCTCTCCCGCCCGGTGTACGGCCCTTCACGCCCGGCGTACGGGGCGTACGCGTCGGTACCGGAGCTCGGGGCGGTTCGTTCGACCGGGGCGTACGCGCCGGAGCGGGACGGGGTCCACCCGTCCGGCGAGAGGGGCGCGGCGCCCCGGATGTACGCCCCCTCGCCGCCCGGTGCGTGGTCCACCGGCGGAGACACGGGCCCCGCCTGCTCAGGGACCCTCGGGCGGGCGCCGGGACCCGGCTCCGGGGTCCGGCCGAGGGAGCTCGTACCGATGTCGTGAACGCCCGCTTGCCCGCCCGGAAGCGCGCTTGGATGCGTGCCGGAAGCACCCGTCTCCGGGCCGCGCCGGGCGCTTCCCGTTTCGGACGGGTCCGCCCAGCCCTCCGGCTGCCCGGCCCACATGCCGTCCCCGGCGGCGGGGGCCGGGAAGCTCAGCGCGTCCTGCGCGCGGGTGCGCAGGGCTCGGCGGTCGACGCTGTCCATGCGGTGACGGAGCTCGGTGCAGCGAGCGCTGGCGCGTGCGTGATCGTCCTGGGCCCAGGCGAGGTCCAGACGGATCGTCTCGGCCTCTTCCCGGGAGGCGGCCGAGTGGAGCAGCCCGCCCAGCTCGGCCTGGCGTTCGGCGGCGTAGCGCTGTTCACGGAGCATGACGTCGAGGCGGTCGCCGAGGGCGTCCCGGCCGCCCGGACGGGCGTCGTACGCGGCCAGCGAGGCGTCGTGCAGGCCGCGGGCCCGTTCGGTCTCCTGAGCGGCGGCGCGCTCCCCGAACCCCGCGCCGACATCCTGCAGGAGCGCCTCCACGACGTCCCAGGGCGGCACTTCCCAGCCCTGGAGGCAGGCTCGCATCCCGTCGGGATCGCGTTGCCAGAAGACTCCGCACCAGCCGCCGTTCTGGTCCAGTCGTTCCACCAGCCCGTTCAGGTACCTGGCGAACTCCAGTACCTGTCCCGGGAGTTGTTCTACAGCCATCACCCAACTCCCCGCCCGACGTGAGTGTTCCGCCCCGATAGAAAACACCAACTGTGTTACGGGACGGCTACAGGGAGTTTTCGGAGCGGACGCAGAGCCCTCAGGGCGGGACCGCATCGGCGCACTCCCCGTCGGGCACGCCGATGTCGAGCGACCCTACGCCCCTCCCCCATCAGCTTGTTGAAAGCCGACCCATCGCACCCTGCGCGCGAGGGCCGCCGGCGCCGGCGCGCGCGGGCCGCTCGCGCGTGCGGCGGCCTGCGGGCCCGCAGCCCGAACTCCCGCGAGAGCGGCGGACCTTGGGGTGGCCTCAGATGCGGCACACCTCCACCGCGGGCGCCCGGGGCAGGACCAGCCGGATCAGGGCGGCGACGCCTTCGTCGTCGTTGCTGGGCAGCACGATGTCGGCGGCGCGCAGGGTGTCCTCGTGAGCGTTGGCGACGGCCGCGGCGAGCCCGGCCGCGCGCAGCATCGGGATGTCGTTCGGCATGTCACCGACGGCGGCGGTGTGTTCCAGCGGCAGTCCGCGCCGCTCGGCGAGCAGGCGCAGCGCCTCCCCCTTGTCCACGCCGGGGGCCGACAGTTCGAGGAAGCCGCCGGTGGACCTGGTGATCACCGCGCGGTCACCGACGACCGTGGCGAGCACGTCGGCCAGTTCGTCCACGAGCAGCATCGGGTGAGCGGCGAGAATCTTGGTCACGGGATCTCCGTCCACCGGTGCGGACGTGTCCTCCAGGGGCAGGTGCGACCAGTTGTTCGGCACCAGCCGCGCGAAGGCGGCCCCCAGCCGGAGCCCGGACACGAAATCGACACCCACCGCGATCCCGGGCACCGCGTCCCGCACCGCGCGCAGGATCCCCGCCGCGTCGCCGGAGCCGAACCCCCGGCAGTCCAGCAACCGCCCCGACGCGACGTCGACGGTCACGGCGCCGTTGCTGCACACCACGGGCCCGGTGAGCCCGTAGCGCCGGGCCAGGTCCAGGGTGTCCCGGACGGGCCGTCCGGTCACCCCCACCACGGCGACGCCGGCCCGCCCCGCCTCCGCGAGCGTGCTCAGGGTGCGTTCGCGGATGACTCCGGACGAGTCGAGCAGGGTGCCGTCGAGGTCGGTGCAGACGAGGCCCACGACCGTGCGCACGCGGCGTCCGCGCCTGGCCGCGGCCTCCGGACCGGTGGAAAGCCGCGCCCCGCCGAAAGGCGGCTGGTTCGAAGTCGCCACGCCTAAGCGGGCGTTGGTGTTCGACATGGCCGGAGGCTAATGACTACGCGTGTAGACAACAAGTGATTATTCCGTGAATTCAACAATCCGGCGACCACCCACGACAGACGGCAGACGCAGACGACAGCGACAGCGACAGCGACCAACGGCAACGGCAACCACGGAGTAGGGCCCTGCGCCCGCCCCCACCACGCCGACCGGCCATCGGCCATCGACGACCGGCCACCGGCAGGCACGGACTGCCGACGCGGACGACCGGCAGAGACAGCCGAACGGGTCGGCCGACAGGGGCATGACACACCCATCCTCGTGCGGCGCCCGGACGGCGCACGGAGGCCGGTCAGACCACCGGCACCAACGCGCACCGCACGACGAGGTCGTCCATCGAGAGCCCGAGGGCCCGCGCCAGCGCCGCGACCGTGAAGAAGGCGGGCGTGGGCGCGCGCCCGGTCTCGATCTTGCGCAGCGTTTCCGCGGAGATTCCGGCCACCCCGGCGACGTCCACCATGCTGCGACGGCCGCGGGCCTCCCGCAGCAACCGGCCGAGCCGTTCGCCGCGTTCGCGCTCTTCGGGGGTCAGGGGGGTTCGCACCATGGACCCATTCTAATACCGGTATAGTAATTGGTATGGTGGAACTGAAGACGGACACATCGATCGACGAGATGCGCGCGGCCGGCCAGGTCGTGGGCAAGGCGCTCACGGCGGTGCGGGAGGCGGCCGACGTAGGCGTCTCCCTCCTGGAGCTCGACGAGGTGGCGCACCAGGTCCTGCGCGACGCGGGCGCGAGCTCACCCTTCCTCGGCTATCGCCCCTCCTTCGCGCCCACGCCCTTCCCGGCGGTCATCTGCGCCTCCGTGAACGACGCGATCGTGCACGGCATCCCGACCGACCAGCGGCTGCGCGACGGCGACCTGGTCTCCATCGACTTCGGCGCCGAACTGGGCGGCTGGGTGGGCGACTCGGCGATCAGCTTCATCGTCGGTGAGCCGCGCGCCGCCGACGTGCGGCTCATACGGACCGCCGAGCGCGCCCTCGCCGCGGGGATCGAGGCGGCCGTCGTCGGGAACCGCATCGGGGACATCGCGCACGCCGTCGGCACGGTGTGCCGCGCGGCGGGGTACGGGATCCCGGAGGGCTTCGGCGGGCACGGCGTGGGCCGCCGGATGCACGAGGACCCGCCCGTCCCCAACGAGGGCCGTCCGGGCCGCGGACTGCCCCTGCGCCACGGCATGGTCCTCGCCATCGAGCCCATGCTCATCGGCGGCGGCACGGACGGCTATCACGCGGCCCCCGACGGCTGGACGCTGCGCACCGACGACGGCTCCCGAGCGGCCCACACGGAGCACACGGTGGCCATCACGGACGCGGGCCCTCGCATCCTGACGGCGCGCTGACCTCTCGGGGAGTCGACTGCCGCGGGGCGAAAGGGCCGTCCAGCCGCCCCGCGGCTCGATCGCTACGGCGTGGGCCGCACCACCATGGCCGAACCTCCGCCCCGCCGCACCTTCTCCGCGGCGGCCAGCCACTTGCCGTTCGCGAGGCGCTGGACGCCCGTCGCCGCGCCGATCTCCGGGTTCGCCTTGAAGGAGTGGCCGATGGCTTCGAGCCGCGCCTTCAACGGGCTGTCGTACAGACCGGGTTCGAGTTCCGTCTGGGCGGCGTTGCGCTGGCTGGCGCGTGGCGTGGCGATCGCGTCGACCAGCGGGAGGCCGCGGTCGACGAACTCGGTCAGCGTCTGCAGCACGGTGGTGACGATGGTCGCGCCGCCCGGTGAACCGAGCGCCACGACGGGCTTGTCGTACCGGTCGAGCACGATGGTCGGCGAGATCGAGGAGCGCGGACGCTTGCCGGGACCCGGCAGGTTGGGGTCGTGCACGGCCGGGTTGGCCGGCGCGAAGGAGAAGTCGGTCAGCTCGTTGTTCAGGATGAAGCCGCGCCCCGGGACGGTGATCCCACTGCCACCGGTCTGCTCGATGGTCAGCGTGTAGGCGACGACGTTGCCCCACTTGTCGGCCACCGTCAGATGGGTCGTGTTCTCGCCCTCGTACGTCGTCGGGGCGGCCGTCCCCGCGGTGGCGCAGGCGGCGGGACTGCTCGGGTCGCCCGGCGCGAGCGGGCTCGTCAGCACGGCGTCGTCCTTGATGAGGCAGGCTCGCCCGTCCGCGTACTTCTGCGAGAGCAGGCCCTTGGTGGGTACGTCCTCGAAGGCCGGGTCGCCCACCCAGCGGCCCCGGTCCGCGAACGCGATCCGGCTCGCCTCGATGTAGCGGTGCAGATACTGCGCCTCGCTCGCCTTCGAAAGGTCCGTCTTCTCCAGGATGTTGAGCGCTTCGCCGACGGTGGTGCCACCGGAGGAGGAAGGTGCGATCGAGTAGACCTTCAGACCGCGGTACGAGGTCTTGGTGGGCGCCTGGCGCTTCGCCTCGTACGCCGCGAGATCGTCCAGGGACAGCTTGCCGGGGCGGGCGTTGTAGCCGGACGCCGGGTCCACGGGCGGCTTGTTGACGGTACGGACGATCTCCCGGCCGAGGCTGCCGCCGTAGACCGCGTCCGCCCCCTTCCTGCCCAACTCTTCGTACGTGCGCGCCAGATCGGGGTTCTTGAAGGTCGATCCGACGACCGGCAGCGCGCCGCCGGGCAGGAAGAGCTTCGCGGTGTCGGGGAAGTTCTTGAAGCGGGCCTGGTTGGACTCGGTCTGCGAGCGGAAGGTCGCGTCGACGGTGAACCCGGCGCGGGCGATGCGCTCGGCGGGCTTCAGGACGCTGCCCAGGCGCTTGCTGCCCCACTCGTCCAGGGCCGTCTGCCAAGTGGCGGGCGTGCCCGGTGTGCCCACGCCCAGCCCGCTGGTGACGGCGTCCGCGAAGGGGAGCGGCTTGCCGTTCTCCAGGAACAGCCCGGAATCGGCGCTCAGGGGCGCGGTCTCGCGCCCGTCGAGCGTGCGCACCGTACGGGACTTGGCGTCGTAGTAGACGAAGTAGCCGCCCCCGCCGATGCCGGACGAGTAGGGCTCGGTGACGCCGAGGGCCGCCGCCGTGGCGACGGCCGCGTCGACGGCGTTGCCGCCCTGCTTCAGGACCTCGATGCCGGCGGCGGAAGCGTCCGCGTCGACGCTCGCCACGGCGCCGCCGTAGCCGACCGCGACGGGCACCTTCGCGGCGGACGACTTCGCGACCGCGGCCGGTGGCCCGGGCGGCGCCGCCGCACCGACCGACACCACCGCGGCCGAAACCGCCAAGACCGCCAGATTCCGCGCAAGTGGGCGACGCATCCGTACCTCCAGTCAACAGCCGTCTGCGCAGCGTAACTTCCCCGGCATGCCCGCGTCAGGCCCCCTCGAACGCCGTTTCGGGAGCCCGCTAGCATGCGCGCCCATGAATGACGACGTGCGCAACATCGTCCTCGGCGTCCTGGCGACCGGCCTCAGTGCCGCGCTCGGCTGGCTCGCCCGTACCTATCTGTGGAAGCGCAAGCTCCGCCGCAAGCAGGCGTTCTTCGGGCTGCCCGACAACGCCGAGTCGCTGCTGGTGGTGAACCGCGAGGCGGGCGGCCCGGAGCTCACAGTGATGCGCCATGACGTGTTCGCGCTTCTCGAACTGTCCGCACTGATCAAGGACTGCGGCGCGCACGCCCAGGTCATCGCGCACGACGCGACGCAGCAGGGCTTCGGGGAACGTACGGAGTTCTGCGTGGGCGGGCCGTCGTCGAACCGGCGCATGGCCGCGCATCTGCACTCCCTGCTGCCCGGCATACGCGTCAACGTCGATTCCGAGCCGGGGCCCGACCGGGGCGCCTTCCAGATCGGCAGCGAACGCTTCCGCCTGGACCCGGGCAAGGCCGAGTACGTGATCCTCGCCCGGCTGACCGCGGGGCAGACCCGTGACGCGAGACCGGTCTTCCTCTTCTGCGGCCAGCGCGCGATCACCAACCAGGCGGCGACCCGCTATCTCGCCCGCAACCACACACGCCTCACCCGCAAGCACGGCAGCAACAGCTTCGTACTGCTCCTGAAGGTCGTGAATTCCCAGGCGTACGGCCCCGATGTCGTCGAAGTCGTCGCGGACGTCACCCGCGCCGCCCAGACCCCGTTGCCCACGCCACCGCCCACGACGCCGGAGCCCGAAGAGGGCGAGAGGACCCCGGCGGCACCGACCACGACCCGGTCGCGTCGGCGTACCTGACACCGACGCTTTCCGGCCGTCCGCACGGACGCGGGGTCGACCGGATCCCGATCAATGAAATGCACACTTCAACAATCGTTACCCGCACGTAACTTACCGACGGGTTACTTCGGGTAGGCCGCCGAGGTTACCGTCGGGTCACTTTGCACTGACCGAGTGAGGAGTGACCCGTTGGGACACGGTCGCAATCCCCTGCGCACAACCGCCGTCGGTGCCGTCTCCGCGACACTCATCGCCGCCGCAGGCCTGGGCCTGGCCCCCGCCGCCCAGGCCGCGGGCGGCACGAGCGGCGTCCGCTTCGTCGACATCTCCGGAGACGGCGGCACGACCCTCAAGGGCAATGTCGTCACCCCCGCGGGAGCCGACGGCACCCGCGCCTACCCGCTCATCGTGCTGCCCACAAGCTGGGGCCTGCCCCAGGTCGAGTATCTGGCGCAAGCCCAGAAGCTCGCGAACTCCGGCTATGTGGTGGTCAGTTACAACGTCCGCGGCTTCTGGCAGTCGGGCGGCGAGATCGAGGTCGCGGGGCCGCGCGACACGGCCGACGTGTCCAAGGTGATCGACTGGGCGCTCGCGAACACTCCCGCCGATCCACGCAAGGTCGGCGTGGCGGGCATGTCCTACGGCGCCGGAATCAGCCTGCTCGCCGCCGCGCACGACAAGCGCATCAAGGCGGTCGCGGCACTGAGCGGCTGGGCGGACCTGACCGAGTCGATCTACTCCGGCCGTACCGAGCACGTACAGGCGGCCGCCCTGCTGAACGGCGTCGGGCACATCACCGGCCGTCCCAGCGCCGAGACCCAGCAGGTGTTCAAGGACTTCTTCGCCTCGAACCTGTCGAAGGAGCAGGATCTGATCGACTGGGGGAAGAAACGTTCCCCCTCGACCTACGTCGACCAGATCAACAAGAACGGCGCCGCCGTCTTCATGGCCAACACCTGGGGCGACACGATCTTCTCGCCCAACCAGTACGCCACGTTCTACGAGGAGCTGACCGGACCCAAGCGGCTTGAGTTCCGCCCCGGCGACCACGCCACCGCCGAGCTGACCGGCCTGTTCGGGCTCCCCAACGACGTGTGGACCGACACCGGCCGCTGGTTCGACCGCTATCTGGCGGGCGAGGACAACGGGATCGACCGCGAACAGCCGGTCCAGCTCAAGTCCCGCTCCACAGGCGGCTACGAGGGCTATCCCGACTGGAAGTCGATCGGCGCGACCACGAGGAAGATCGCCCTCGGGGGCACCACCAGGATCCACACGAACGTCGACTCGGGCGCGGACGGCGGGGTCATCTTCCTGTCCAGCATCCTCGACCAGCTCACGCGGATCCCGCCGGTCGCCTCGATCCCGCTGCTGCCGCGCTACTGGGCGGCGGTGTGGCAGTCGGAGAAGTACACGAGCGCCCAGCACATCCGCGGCACCGCCCGGTTGCACACGACGGTCACCGGTACCAAGGAGAGCGGCACCCTCGTCGCCTACCTCTACGACGTGGGCCCGCTCGGCCTCGGCAAGCTGGTCAGCAACGCGCCGTACACCTTCCACGGGCAGACGCCCGGAAAGCCGTTCGGTGTGGACCTGAAGTTGTTCTCCACGGCCTACGACGTCCCGGCAGGGCATCGTCTCGCCCTGGTGGTCGACACGGTCGACCCGCTCTACATCGAGCACAACCCGTCCGGCGCGCAGCTGACCTTCTCCTCGCCCGAGCACGACCCGTCCTACGTGTCGGTGCCCCTGCGCGAACAGTGATCTCCGGCTGCCGCCGGCCGGGCCTGGCCCTGTGAGCTGCTGCTCCCCCTACGGTGTCGGGGCTGTGGGGGGAACCCCACCAGGCAGCAGCGTCCCTGGTTCGGCCGGAGCCACCACGGCCTCGGTCTCGGGACTGCGCCGCTCCCACCGGGACGCCCGCGGGGCGGACCAGGAGAACAACACGCACATCCCGTTGCAGATCGGCGAGATCACCGTCACCACGGGGATGAACGGCAAATCGTAGTCGAGGTTCGCCGCGATCAGCTTCCCGGTGGGAAGGAACTCTTCGTAGGTGAAGGGCGCGGACCGTTGCCACGCCGTCATGGCCAGGAGGTTCACGGCCAGTACGGGCTCCGACGGCGGGTTCCCGACGGTGAGGATCGGCGCATCGCCACCGCTCGGGACACGACGACCGTACGGCTGGGCCTCCTTGGCGCGGGCGATGAGGCGTGCGCGACGGCACGCCCGCTTCGGGGTGCACGCCATCAGGTGCCGAATCCCTTGCGTGGCAGGGCAGTCGGGAACCTGTTCGGGGACGGGCCCCCGGGCGGGCGGACGGTCCGGCGCGCCGCCCGCGGTGGCCGCGGCGAGCCGTGCGGTGAGCGCTCGCGGGCGCGCGGACACACGTGTGGTACGGATCATGCGGAGCGCTCCCCGCTCAGTGCTTGAGGATCTTGGAGAGGAAATCCTTGGCGCGGTCGCTGCGCGGATTGACGAAGAACTCCTCCGGGGTGCGGTCCTCGATGATGCGGCCGTCCGACATGAAGACGACACGGTTGGCGGCGGAGCGCGCGAAGCCCATCTCGTGCGTGACGACGACCATGGTCATGCCGTCGCGCGCGAGTTGCTGCATCACCTCCAGGACTTCATTGATCATCTCGGGGTCGAGCGCCGAGGTCGGTTCGTCGAACAGCATCACCTTGGGGTCCATGGCGAGCGCGCGGGCGATGGCCACACGCTGCTGCTGTCCGCCGGAGAGCTGAGCCGGGTACTTCGGGGCCTGGGAGGCGAGGCCCACCCGGTCCAGGAGTTCCCGCGAGCGCTTGTCGGCCTCCTCCTTCTTGCGGCCGCGGACCTTCGTCTGGCCGAGCGAGACGTTCTGCAGGACCGTCTTGTGCGCGAAGAGGTTGAAGGACTGGAACACCATCCCCACTTCGGCGCGGAGCCGCGCGAGGGCCTTGCCCTCGTCCGGGAGCAGCTGCCCGTCGAGCTTGATCGTCCCCGACTCGATGGGCTCGAGCCGGTTGATCGCCCTGCACAGCGTCGATTTACCGGACCCGGACGGGCCGATGATCACGACCACCTCCCCCTTGGCAACGGTGAGGTTGATGTCCTGCAGAACATGCAGCTCCCCGAAGTGCTTGTTGACGTCGTGCAGCTCGATCAACGGATCGACGGCCATCCCGGTCCTGCCCACTCTCGGCTGTGTCGGTCAGCGCAAACTATCTACGCGAATCAGTACTTAACGGGCGACACGCACGCAGGGGAATTAACCGTATTTGAGGCTGCATGACGAGCAGATCGCGACACTCCGGCCCTCCCCCGGATGCCTCCCGGGCCCCTAGGCCTCCGCAGCCTCGGCGTACATCTGGGACAGCTCGGGGACGCCCTGTACGGCCCAGTCGAGTCCGGCCTCGACCACCGGGATCTCGCGGCCCGAGGCCAGACGGACCGCCGGGCTGCCTCCGGGCCAGACATGCCAGGCGGCGCCCGGCACCGTGCGCACCACGACCGTGCCGAGGTAGAGGCCGGCGTCATTGCCGAGCCAGGGCAGCGCTTCGGGATCCTCGCGCCACAACGGCAGGAGCTGGTCGAGGGCCGCCAACGAGGCCGGGGTGTCATCCAGTTCGAGGCCGACGGCCGCGGCGTGGGAGCGGAGCAGTTCACATTCCGAGAGCAGCTCGGCGACCCCCTCCGGATCGTCCTCGAAGGCGGCGGCGAGGGCCTGGTCCCGTCGTACCGGATGCCGCTTGCGCCACTTGTCCAAGAAGGGGATGTTCATGACCGGCCTCTCCGTGGGTGCGATCGCCGAAGCTCCGCGTTCCCGGCATTTGACACGAATGTATCTTGCGGCAGTTGATCACGGAATCGGGGGAATCGCGCCGCCCGTCAAACCGCGGCCCGGACCTCCCTCAGGTCTTCCCCGGCCGGGCGAGGCACACCCTTGCCGGGGGTGCACCTCGTCCAGAGGGTTCAACGCGGCATGATCTCCATGCGTGTTGGCTTTCGCGCTTCGCCGGCCGTACAGCGCGCCGCGGAAAGGGAGTTGCCCGTACGGAACGCCGTGCGGTCGGTCGACGAGGGCGCCGGGGACCGCCCCGGCGGGCGACGGCGGAGGGACGGACATGACCGGGGAAGCGATCACGGACCTGGTGACGATCGCCCGTGTGCACAACGAGCGGCGCGAACTCGTCGACGGCGACTGGGGCGAGGTGGCCTCCGTCATCCGGCTGGACTCCGGGCGGTTCACGGCCGCCGCGCTGCTCTCCAAGACGGACGGTCTCGATCTTCACGTGGTCGGGCTGGACGCCGTCGACGGCACTCCGGTGCTCGGCATCAAGCCGTATCTGCGGGAGTTCGGGCGGCGCGCGGCGGTGGTCCAGCCGGAGTGGGCGGACGAACTGATTCGCCGGTACTACCGAACTCCGGCCGGGTGAGGAATGGCTTCCGATCGCGAAGATCCGTGGAGTCCGGACATCACCCGACCACGCCGTGGCGCGGACGCGGCCACGCCGGGCGCGGACGGGACGGGGAGGGGACGGGTCGGGGCGCGGACGGGTCGGGGCCTAGACGTCCAGGTCCACGACGACCGGCGCGTGGTCCGAGGCGCCCTTGCCCTTGCGTTCCTCGCGGTCGACGTACGCGTCCTTGACCGCCGTCGAGAACGCTTCGTTGCCGTAGACGAGGTCGATGCGCATACCGCGGTTCTTCGGGAAGCAGAGCTGGCGGTAGTCCCAGTAGGTGTACGGGTGCTCGTACTTGAGGGGACGCGGGACCACGTCCGTCAGGCCCGTCTCGCGCAGGGCGGCCAGCGCGGCGCGCTCGGCCGGCGTGACATGGGTCAGGCCCTCGAACGCCGCCACGTCGTAGACGTCGTCGTCCGTCGGAGCCACGTTGTAGTCGCCCATCACGGCGAAGGGCCGGCTGCCCGCCGCGTCACCCGCGACCGCGGCGCGCAGGGCCTCGAACCACTGGAGCTTGTACGCGTAGTGGGCGTGGTCCACCTCGCGGCCGTTCGGCACGTACACCGACCAGACACGGACCGGGCCGCAGGTCGCGGAGACGGCCCGGGGCTCCTCCACGCCCTCGTACCCGGGGTCGCCGGGGAGGCCCTTGACCACGTCCTCCAGGCCGACGCGCGAGATCACCGCCACGCCGTTCCACCGGCCCGTGGCGTGCACGGCGGACTCGTAGCCCAGCTCGCGCAACTGTTCGACCGGGAACTGCTCGGCGGCGACCTTGGCCTCCTGGAGGCACAGCACGTCCGTGCCGCTGCTCTCCAGCCAGGCCAGCAGCCTCGGGAGACGGGCGGTGATCGAGTTCACGTTCCAGGTGGCGATGCGCATGCCTCACAACCTACCGGGCGGGTACGACAACGGGTCCGCCGGAGACACCCGGGCGCCGCGAGGACAGCGCGGGAGAGGTGCCGGTTCGCACACGGCCGTCTCAGACCTCCGCCGACGCCCCCGGAGCGAGCCGCAGGTGCTCGGAGCCGCCGAGGGCGCCGATCTGGCGGTCGTAGATCGGCCGGGCCAGGTCCGTGAGCAGGGCGTCGTGGATGTCGTACGCGCGTTGCGGCTTGACCTCGCGGACGTACTCGATCACCTCGGAGATCTTGTTCCACGGGGCCATCACCGGGAGCATCAGCGTCTCGACCGGCCGGTCGGGAACGGTGAGGGCGTCGCCGGGGTGGAAGACGCGGCCGCCGTCGACGAGATAGCCGACGTTGGTGATGCGGGGGATGTCCGGGTGGATCACGGCGTGCAGCTCGCCGTGCACCTGGACGTCGAAACCGGCGGCGGTGAACGTGTCGCCGTGGCCGACGGTGTGCACCCGGCCGGGGAAGGCGGCGGAGACCTTCTCCGCCACCGACCGCAGCGTCCAGATCTCGGCCGCCGGGTTCGCCTCCATGGCCGCCCGCAGCCGCTCCTCGTCGAAGTGGTCCGGGTGCTCGTGCGTGACGAGAAGGACGTCCGCGCCCAGAGCGGCGTCCGTCTCGCTGAAACCGCCGGGATCGATGACGAGCGTCCGCCCGTCCTTCTCGAGACGGACGCAGGCGTGCGACTTCTTCGTGAGCTTCATGGGTCCATCCTGCCCCCGCGCCCATGCGGAGGTAGGACTCCCGCGGACCTCACCGCCCGCTCACTCCTCGGGTGTCGTCTCCTCACGGATGACCTGCTGCGCCACCTTGAACGCGCTGTTCGCGGCCGGCACACCGCAGTAGACGGCCGTCTGGAGCAGGACTTCCTTGATCTCCACGGGGGTCAGACCGTTGCGCAGGGCGGCGCGGGTGTGGAAGGCCAGCTCGTCGAGGTGGCCGCCCGCGACCAGGGCGGTGAGCGTGACACAGCTGCGCGAGCGCCGGTCGAGCCCGGGCCGGTCCCAGATCTCACCCCACGCGTACCGCGTGACGAACTCCTGGAAGTCCCCGGAGAACTCGTCCGCCGAGGCCAGCGCCCGGTCGACGTGCGCGTCTCCCAGCACCTCGCGCCGCACCTTGATCCCGGCGTCGTAGGGATCGGGCCGCCCCATGACCTCGGGCGCTACGACGGCCGGGGCGATCTCGGCGAAGGGCCCGGCCTGCGGCGGAACGACCGCGAGGGACTGCGCCGGCGCGACCTGGACCGCCATCTGACCGGTGGACGAGTCGAAGGCGGGCTGCCAGGCCGTGGAGAAGTGCCGTACGAGCAGATCCGTGACGGCCGCCGGTTGCTCCACGGGAACCAGGTGCGAGGCGCCGGGCACGACCGCGAGCCGGGCATCCGGTATTCCGGCGACCAGGGTCCGCGCCTCCGCGGGCCCGGTGACCTGGTCGTCGGAGCCGACCAGGACGAGCGTGGGCACACCGACCATGCCCAGTTCGGCCCGCACGTCGAAGGCGGCGAGCGCCTCGCAGGCCGCGATGTAGCAGCCGGGGTCGGTGGTGCGCACCATCTGCACGGCCCACTCGGTGATCGCGGGCTGGGCCGCCACGAAGCCGCTCGTGAACCAGCGTTCGGGCGAGGTACGGGCGATCGGGTCGAGCCCGTTCGATCGCACGATCACCCCGCGCTGCCGGAACTCGTCGGCCGTGCCGAAGCGGGGCGAGGCGGCGATCAGCGCCAGGGAGGCGATCCGCTCCGGACAGCGCAGCGCCAGCTCGATCCCGAGGGCCCCGCTGAACGCGCAGCCCGCGTAACCGAAACGCCCGACACCGAGCTGGTCGAGCGTGGCAAGCAGCCGCCCGGCCAGTTCGGACACCGATCCGGCCGGATACGCGGGGGCCCCGCCGTGTCCCGGCAGGTCGAAGCGGAAGACCCGCCAGCTCTTCGCGAGCTCCGGGACCTGCCTGTCCCACATGTGCCAGGTGGTGCCGAGCGAGGGTCCGAGTATGAGGACGGGGGCGTCTTCCGGGCCGTCGATGCGGTACTGAAGGGCAGGGGTCTTCGTCTCACTCACCGCCCCACGCTAACTTCCGCCCCTGTCCGGGAGGAAATGGGGCCCATTCGTCCACGGCGCCCACACGGGTCCGCCACATGCGTCCAAGCCCTGGTCGGAGCACGCGTGGCGGGTCCGACGGACCGACTCTGACCGGCTCGGACCGAGTTGGACCGAATTGGACCGACCCGGGAATCCGGTCCGCGTCAGAACTCGCCCGGTGCCCCCAGGCCCGTCAGCGCGCCGACCGGGTCGAGGTCGGGGGTGCCGCGGGGCCACCAGTCGTCGTGGCCCGGCTCGGACTCGTAGGCGTACCACAGGCCGTTCCGGCCGAGGCGGAGCTGGGCGTCGCCGCGCGGGTGGGTGAGGTGGTTGCGCCAGGGGCGGAAGGCGGGAAGGTCGGCGGCCAGCAGCAGCGGCCGGGCCCGGTCGAACCGGCCCGCCGGAGGGTCCCAGGGTTCCTCGAGCACGCTGAGCGCCTCGAACCCGCCCTGCCGCCAGGCCGCGACGGCCCGCGCCAGGTCGGCCGGCGTACGACCGGTCGCGGAGGCGAGCGAGGAGTAGAGGGCTCGGGTGGCGGCGGTGAGACCCGAACCGGGGCGGGCCGCGGCGATACGCACCGCGTCCTGCCAGAGCGTCAGCTCCGCGACGGGATCGCGGCCCGAGGTGAGCAGCGCGTGCGCGCGGGCGGCCGCGTCCGTGGCCAACTGATCCAGCGCGAACGGGTCCGGGCCGCCCGGCGCGCCCGGGTAGGTCGGCGGCTGCTCGGGATGCGCGGGCGGCGGCAGCGGGGCGGGGAGAGGGGGCAGCACGCGCCGCGCGACGGCGTCACGGGCGCGCACGCCGGGCAGCGGTGCCGGCTCCCGCTCCTGGGCGGCACGGGCCGCGCGGGCGGCGTTGCGCCGGGACAGCGCGTCCAGCAGCTCGCGTTCACCACGGCCGCGCAACAGCAGCAGGACGAACGGGTCCTGGTCCAGCAGCCGCGCCATCTGATAGCAGAGCGCGGCCGCGTGCTTGCAGGGGTGGCCGAAGTCGGGGCAGCTGCAGTGCGGTTCGAGTTCGCCGGGGCCGGGGAGCAGGTCGACGCCGCAGTCCGCGAGCGACCTGGGCATCTCCTTGTCGAGCAGTGCGGCGATGTGTCCGGGGCGCTCGGCGGCCGCGTCGAGAAAACGGTCCCAGTCGTCGTCGGCCAGCGTCCGCACCCGCACCTGGACGCGGTACGGCCGCGGGCGGCTGCCGTGCACATACGCGAGCACCAGGCCCGGGGTGACGGTGATGGCGTCGACGTACCCCTGCCCGGCGTACCTCCGCCCGCGCGCCAACCGCGCCGCGTCCAGCGCCCCTTCCTCCAGCGCCCCGACCCAGGCGTTGCCCCACCACGTCTCCGCGAACGCGTCGGCCTCCGGAACCCGCGCGGGGAAGCGCGGGAACGTACGGCGCAACTCACCGTCGCGGCCGGGGGATGCCATGGAACGGGGAAGCCGCTCGGCGGGGACGGCGGCGGCCGGTCTGCCGAACGGGGTGTGGGCGTCGGCCGGCGAGTGGGGAGCGGGGTGAGCCCGGCGCGGCCCGGGCGTTGCCTCGCGGGCGGTCCCGGGGGCGAACTCGGACGGCGTGGGCCGAACGGTCGGGGACTCCGGGTGCGGGGTCTCACCGTGGAGGAACGCCGGGTCGAGGGACCCTGGACGGAGGGGCCCGGAGGCGAAGGAGTCGGTGGCGGAGGAGTCGGTGGCAGAGGGCTCGGGGTCGAGAGATCCCGAGGTGAAGGAGTCGGTGGCCGCCCCTGTGTCGCGCTCGGCCGCGGGGTGCGCGGGTTCCCCATGGCCCCGGTCACGAATGGCCTCACCGGTGGCGTCGGCCGGGTGCGCCGCTCCGGTGTCGGCGGGATGCGCCGGGTGTCCGGTGACGGCGGCCACGTCGGGGGGCAGCTGGAAGGCACCCGCGAGCAGATCGCGCAGTTCCCGCGCCCGGGATTCCCGGTCCGTGTTCGCGGGGTCGACGGGACTCCGTCGCCCCCGGGAGCCGGTCGACGACGTCCTGGCGGACCGGCGCCGTGGGCCGACTCCCTTGCCCGCGGCTTCTGTTGCTCCTCCCCCGTCGCCCTCCTTCCCCTCCGTCCCCTCCGTCCGAACTCGCCTCGCCTCGTCCCGCGCGGCGCGCAACGCCTCGCGGGCGATGTCACCAGGGCGTGCGCCTCCCGCGGTCCCCGCGCCGGAACGCCCGGCCGACGGGTGCTCCGTCACTTCCGCAGGCTCCGTCGAGATCTCGGCGGAGCGGGCGGGGCGCTGACCCGAGCCGGCCTCGGCGGCACCGTCGGACACGGGAAGCGGCACATCGCCCACGTCACGCACATCGCCCACGCGAGCACCGGCATCGGTCCCGGGGGCGGGGTCGGTCTCGGGGTCGGAATCCGCGTCGGAGTCGGTGGCCGCATCCGGGTACGCGTCCGAACCCGCACTCTCCCCGACCCGGACGCCGGTCCCCTCCGCGGCACCGGCACCGGCGGCCTTCGCTGCCGCGGTCGCCCGTCGCAGGGCCTCGCGGGCCGCGTCACTCGGCCTGGCTCCCGGAGAGGGCGCCTCCTCGGGCACGGTGGGCGCCGCGGAGGAAGCGGGTGCCGAAGGCCGGGTGGACGAGATGGACGACGTACCGGTGACCGCTTCCCGCGCGGCGCGCGCACCCGCGTGCCCGTCGGCCGCCGGAGTCTCCCGCGCGTCCCGTCCGTCCCTCCCCTCGCGCTCCTTCTCCCGGGCGGCACGCAACGCCCGACGAGCCTCGTCGGCCGGCCGGTCCCCGGTCGCGGGACGCGGCCGACCGGCGCCGTCGGCCCACTCGCCGCTCCCGGCCTCCGAGGCGCGACGCTCCTCCCCCTCGGTGCCGCTCATGTCGGCCTCCGAAGCGATACGAGGTCCGACAGCTCACGGTCGGTCAGTTCCGTCAGGGACGCCTCGCCGGAGCCGAGGATCGCGTCGGCGAGGGCTCGCTTGGCTTCGAGCATCTCGGCGATGCGGTCCTCCACCGTGCCCTCGGTGATGAGGCGGTGGACCTGGACGGGCTGGGTCTGGCCGATGCGGTACGCGCGGTCGGTGGCCTGCTCCTCGACCGCGGGGTTCCACCAGCGGTCGAAGTGCACGACATGGCCCGCGCGGGTGAGGTTCAGGCCGGTGCCGGCGGCCTTGAGGGACAGCACGAGGACCGGGGTCGCCCCGCTCTGGAAGCGGTCCACCATGCGTTCGCGCTCGGCGACCGGTGTGCCGCCGTGCAGGAGCTCGACGGGGACGGCGCGGGCCGTCAGGTGTGCGGTGATGAGGCGGGCCATGCCCACGTACTGCGTGAAGACCAGTGCGGAGCCGTCCTCGGCGAGCAGCGTGTCCAGCAGCTCGTCGAGCAGTGCCAGTTTGCCGGAGCGGGCGGAGGGGCCGTGGGCTGCGGCCTGCGCGTCCTCCTTCAGGAAGAGCGCCGGGTGGTTGCAGATCTGTTTGAGGGAGGTCAGGAGCTTGAGGACCAGTCCCCTGCGGGCGATGCCGTCGGTGGTCTCGATCGCCAGCAGGGATTCGCGGACGACCGCTTCATAGAGCGAGGCCTGTTCGCGGGTCAGCGGGACGGGGTGGTCCGTCTCCGTCTTGGGCGGGAGCTCGGGGACGATTCCGGGGTCGGACTTCTTGCGGCGGAGCAGGAACGGGCGGATCAGCCGGGCCAGTCGGGCCACGGCCTCGTCGTCCTCGCCGTTCTCCACGGCGCGCGCGTGCCGGGCGCGGAAGGACTTGAGGGGGCCGAGCAGCCCCGGGGTCGTCCAGTCCAGCAGGGCCCACAGCTCGGAGAGGTTGTTCTCCACGGGTGTGCCGGTGAGTGCCACGCGCGCGGGGGCCGGGATCGTCCGCAGGGCCTTCGCCGTCGCCGAGTACGGGTTCTTGACGTGCTGTGCTTCGTCGGCGACGACCATGCCCCAGGGCTGGTCGGCGAGGTGGGGGGCGGCCGACCGCATCGTGCCGTACGTGGTGAGGACGAAGCCGCCGTCGAGACCTTCGAGGGTGCGGTCGGGGCCGTGGAAGCGGCGCACCGGGACGCCGGGCGCGAAACGGGTGATCTCCCGCTGCCAGTTGCCGAGGAGCGACGCGGGGCAGATCACCAGGGTCGGTTCGCTGCGGGACCGCCGCAGGTGGAGCGCGATGAGCGTGACGGTCTTGCCGAGTCCCATGTCGTCGGCGAGGCAGCCGCCGAGCCCGAGGGAGGTCATGAGGTCCAGCCAGGCGAGGCCGCGGAGTTGGTAGTCCCGCAGGCGGGCATCCAGGCCGGGGGGCGGCTCGACGGGGGTCACGCCCGCCGTGAGGCGGTCGCGCAGCGCGGCCAGCGCGCCGACCGGCACCGCCTCGACCGTCTCGCCGTCGACCTCGGCGGTTCCGGTGAGCGCGACGGAGAGGGCGTCGACGGGGTCGAGCAGGCCCAGTTCGCGCTTGCGGGCCTTGCGGACGAGCGCCGGGTCGACCAGGACCCACTGGTCGCGCAGCCGGACGACCGGCCGGTGGGACTCGGCCAGGGCATCCATCTCGGCCTCGCTGAGCGGATCTCCGCCGAGGGCCAGCTGCCAGCGGAACTGGAGGAGTTCCTCGCTCTCGAAGAATCCGGTCCCGTCGGTCGCCGACCCCGGCGCGGGGCGCACCACCGCGGCGGCGCTCAGGTCGTGGGCCAGGTCCCGGGGCCAGTGCACGGCGACTCCGGCCGCGCCGAGGCGGGTCGCCGCGACCCCGAGCAGATCCGACAGCTCCTCCTCGGAGAGGGCGAGCACATCGGGCACGTCCTGTCCGGACAGGCGGTCCAGGGGTGGCCAGACCCGGGCGGCGCGACGGACGGCGAGGGCGGCGTCGACGCGCGCGCGGGGTCCGAAGACCTCGTCGGCGTCGCCGGCCCACAGGGCGGCGGCGTCGACGACGAGGGTGGGGTCGGCGAGGCTGTGCACCTGGACGACGGCGGCGCCCGCGCGGCGCGCTCCCTCACCGTCGTCGAAGAGCTGGTGGGCGGACAGGTCCAGGCGCAGCGAGATCCGTACGCCCGCGTCCATGCCCGCGGCGACCTCGGCGGCCCAGTCGTGGGCGCCGGCCAGCCGCTGCGGCTCACGCGCCGCGAAGGGGCTGCCGGAGGTGTACGGCGCGGCCGGGGTGCGCGGCAGTGTGTCGGCGACCGCGTCCAGGAAGGAGCGCATCAGCGCTTCCGGCTCGGGCAGGCGGACCGGTCCCTTGCCGGGCAGCGGTACGGCGTGTCCTTCGTACGGGAGGGCCGCGGCGACCGACCTCAGGTGGGCGATGTCGTCCTGGTCCAGCGGGCCCGCGCGCCAGGAGTCGAAGCCGTCGGGGGTGAGCCCCGGCAGCAGTCGCCCGCGCGCGACGAGACGCAGCGCGTGCAGCGCGGCGGCGCCCCAGCAGGCGGTGGCGGGATGCGCCGCGGGGTTCCGGCGGGCCCCCGCGAGCAGGGGGAGGGCTTCGCCGACGGAGAGCGTCAGCGCGGGCACGGTGCCCCTGCGGACTCCTGAGCCGTGCGGTCGTACGACCGTCAGTTCGGTGTGCTCGCGCGCGGACGCTCCCGCGCGGTGTGCGGCCGACGGCGCGCCTTCGGGGTGCTCCCCCGTCGGCCCGCTCTCCCCATGCTCCTCGGTGGGCAGTGGGTCGCCCTCCGGGTCCCAGAACGCGATCCGTCCCTCGCGGGGCAGCGGCGCGGGCAGGAAGACGGCGGCGAGCCGCACGGAGGGCGGCTCGCCGGGAAGCGGCCGCGCCGTGAGCTCGCGCGCCGAGGGATCCGTCGCGGACGCGGAGCGTGCCCGTGCCGGGTGCGCCCCGGCGGAAGGAACCCGCTCGGCCACCACGTCCACCCCGTCCCGCATACGCCCGGTCACCTCCCGCCCCTCGGTCGAATCAGTTGTCTTCGACTCTACGGGCGGGGTCTGACAATCGGCTCCCACGGCCGCGCCGCGCGGGCGCGGGCCGTCCGCGGGGCGGGCCGGGACACGTGCGCCTCGGGACGCGACCGGTGCGGGGGCGGGCTACGGGATCGTGCGCGAGACGACGTACACCATGGGGTGTCCGGGCTCGGAGCGGTTCACGACGATGTCCTGGGTGGGCGCGGGGTCCTTCTGCTTGTGGACGAGTCCCCACCAGGGACCGGGTCCCGTGAACTCCCAGCCGACGACCTTCTGGTCGCGGCCGTTGATGGTGACGTCGCCCTTCTCCAGGGCGTCACGGCTGGTGCCGACGTCCGCGAGGAACTTGTCGAGGCCCGCCTCGTTCGTGCCGAACTGGACGTAGAGCCGACTGGTCTTCCAGTTGTTCGTCTCGTAGTACGCGACGTCGGTGGACCTGCCCGGGATGGGCACCTGGTAGAGGCGGCGCTGGACGCGCGAGGGCCAGCCCGAGGTGAGGCCGGTCGCCGAGTACTTCTCCTCCTTGTCCTTGCCGCTGTCGCGGCTCTGGTTGGCGGAGATCACCAGGTAGCCGGCCGGTACGCCGATGAGCAGCACGATGATCAGCAGCGTCAGGGCGCGGCGGCGGACCTTGTGGCGCGGGTCCTCCGGCGGCCGCTGTGGCTCGTCCGGGGGCGACGCCTGGCGTGGCAGCGAGGCCGTCACAGCGACTCCTGGGTGCGACGGGACTCGGCGTAGCGCTCGTACCGTTCGTAGCGCTCCACGCGACGGCGCTTGGCGCGCCGGAAGCGGCGGGCGACCAGGCGCGCGAGGTCCGCGGCGCCGACCATGCCGGCCTCGGGGCCGAGCTGGGCGCGCGCGATCCGTGCCTCGGGGCGGTAGCCGCGGCCCGTGAGGTGCCTGCGGAAGGCCTCGCGCGCGGGGCCGATCAGCAGGTCGTCGGCCGCGCTGACACCGCCGCCGATGACGAAGCAGGAGGGGTCGAGGGCGGCGGCCAGGTTGGCGATGCCGACGCCGAGCCACTGACCGATGTCCTGGAGGAGTTCGACGCACATGGCGTCGCCCTCGCGGGCCAGCTCGGTGATCATCGGGCCGGTGATCTCCCCGATGTTGCCCTTGACGTGCTCGATGATCCCGTACGCCACCGGGGAGTCGGCGGCGGCGAGCTCGCGGGCCTCGCGGACCAGCGCGTTGCCGGAGCTGTACTGCTCCCAGCAGCCGCGGTTGCCGCACGGGCAGCGGTGGCCGCCGGGCACGACCTGCATATGGCCGAACTCGCCGGCGACACCGAACTTGCCGCGCTTGACCTGGCCGTCCTCCAGGATCGCGCCGCCGATGCCGGTACCGAGCGTGATCATCACGAGGTGGTCCTCGCCGCGCCCGGCGCCGAAGCGCCACTCGGCCCAGGCGGCGGCGTTGGCGTCGTTGTCGACCAGGACGGGCACGGCGAGCCGCCCCGCGAGGCGGTCGCGCAGCGGCTCGTTGCGCCAGGACAGGTGGGGGGCGAACAGGATGCGGTTGCGCTCCGCGTCGACCCAGCCGGCCGCGCCGATGCCGACGGCGTGCACGTCGTGCCGGTCGGAGAGGTCCAGCACCAGTTCGACGATGGTGTCCTCGACGACCTTGGGGCTCTTGGACTTGTCCGGCGTCTCGGCGCGGACCTTCTCCAGGATGTTGCCGTCGGCGTCCACGACGCCCGCCATCACCTTCGTGCCGCCGATGTCGATGCCGACGGTGGGGACGCGGGGTGCCGTCAGATGGGAACGGCGCTCGCGTGTCCCCACGGTCCGCAGGACGGTGGCCCGCGCGGAGCCGATGGGGGTGCCCCCCGCTCGAGCGGAGCCGAGAGCTCGGGGGAGCGCGAGGTCGCGGTAGGTGCTCATCGCGCCGATTCTGCCCTACGCCGCACCGGGGCCGCACCGTGGAAGCGCGGGGACGCGCGTGACCCGTGGGCCGCCCGTGGCCGGTCCCGGCCGGTCGCGGGAGCCGTTCGGGTCACGGCACGGCCCTCCTCACACGGCGCGGTTCTCCAGTTCGTGCCGCAGGTCGTCCAGCTCGCTTCCGCCCGCCATCTGGCGCGTCAGCTCGTCCAGCGTGATCCCGTCCCGGGTGTAGCTGCCCGACATGGTTCCGCGCTTCAGCAGGACAAAACGGTCGCCCACCAGGTACGCGTGATGCGGATTGTGGGTGATGAACACGACACCCAGTCCGGCGTCCCGTGCGGCGGCCACATATTTGAGGACCACGCCGGACTGCTTCACGCCGAGGGCGGCGGTGGGCTCGTCGAGGACCAGGGCCTTGGCGCCGAAATGGACGGCACGGGCGATCGCCACGCACTGCCGCTCTCCTCCGGAGAGGGTGCCGATCGGCTGGTCGACGTCACGGAGGTCGATACCCATGCGCAGGAGTTCCGCGTGGGTCGTCCGCCGCATGAGGTCGACGTCCAGGTGCTTGAACGGACCGAATCCCTTCCGCGGCTCGGAGCCGAGGAAGAAGTTCCGCCAGACCGGCATCAGCGGGACGACGGCGAGGTCCTGGTAGACGGTGGCGATGCCTCGGTCCAGGGCCTCGCGCGGGGACGAGAGCCGGGTCTCCTCGCCCTCGACGCGCAGGGTGCCCGCGTCGTGCTGGTGCCGGCCAGCGATGATCTTGATGAGGGTGGACTTGCCCGCGCCGTTGTCACCGAGCACGCAGGTGATCTCCCCGGCGCGGACCTCCAGCGACACCCCTTCGAGGGCGCGGATGTTGCCGTAGTACTTGCTGACGTCGTCGAGCTCGACGAGCGGCGTGCCGTCCGTGGCGGCGGGTTCCTCGGCCATGTGCGTGTCCGTCGTCACTTCGTCGCCTCCGCGCGCTTGCGGACCCAGTGGTTGAGCAGGGTCGCGAGGAGCAGCATCACTCCCAGGAAGAACTTGAACCAGTCCGGGTTCCACTCGGCGAACACGATGCCCTTGCTGACCATGCCGAAGATCAGCGCGCCGACGGCCGCGCCGACCGCGGAGCCGTAGCCGCCGGTGATCAGACAGCCGCCGATGACGGCCGCGATGATGTAGATCAGCTCGTTGCCGACGCCCTCGCCCGACTGCACGACGTCGAACGAGAACAACAGGTGCTGGCCGGAGATCCAGGCGCCGAAGGCGACACCCATGTAGAGGCCGATCTTGGTCCTGTCGACCGGGACGCCGACCGCCCGGGCCGCTTCCTCGCCACCGCCGACGGCGTAGATCCAGTTGCCGACGCGGGTGCGCAGCAGGATCCACGTGGCCACGGCGACCAGGACGAACCACCACAGGATGGTGATCTTGAAGTCGAGGCCGCCGATGGTGATCGTCGAGGCGAAGACGTCCTTGGCGGAGGAGAAGCCCTCCATGTCGGAGATCGACTTGGTGGAGACCGTGCCGCTGATCAGCTTGGTGAAACCGAGGTTCATGCCGGTCAGCATCAGGAAGGTTCCGAGCGTGATGATGAAGCTCGGCGGGTCGGTGCGGGTCAGCATCACACCGTTGAAGACGCCGATCGCGAGGGTGACGAAGAACGAGACGACCACGCCGACCCAGACGTTCGCCGTCATCTGGTAGCTGAACATCGACGAGATCAGCGCGGAGCTGGTCACCATGACGCCCGCGGAGAGGTCGAACTCGCCGCCGATCATCAGCAGCGCGACCGGGACGGCCATGATGCCGATGACCGACGCCGCGTACAGGACGGTGCTGAGGCTCGCGGTCCGTACGAAGCTGTCCGCGAAGATCGAGAAGAAGAGGAAGACCGCGACCGCGCCGACCACGGAGCCGAGCTCGGGGCGGCTCATCAGCTTGCGCAGGGGCGAGGTCTTCAGGAGCCGTTCGTCGGTCCCGGGGCCCGGCGTCGGCGCGGGTGCCGTGGCGGTCATCGGGTCCCCCGGTCCGCGTACTGCTCCAGCTCGGAGGCCTGGTCCTTGGTGATGATCTGCGGTCCGGTGAGGACGGGCCGGCCCCCGCCGAGGACGTCCGCGTTGTACTTGTAGAGCCAGAGCAGGTCCACGGCCTCGTAGCCCTGGAGGTAGGGCTGCTGGTCGACGGCGAAGCCGAGGGTGCCGTCCTTGAGCCCGGCGGCCACCTTGGCGTTCAGGTCGAAGGTGTCGATCTCGGCCTTGCTGCCCGCGTCCGCCTTGGCCTTGACCGCGGTGTCCGCGAACGGCGCGCCGAGCGTGACGACCGAGTCGATGGACCCGTCGGCCTGGAGCTTGGCGCCGATGGACGACTGCACGTCGGGCATGCTGGTGCCCTGGACGTAGAGGTTCTGCACGGTGCCGTCGAACGTCTTCCTGACGCCGGCGCAGCGCTGCTCGTGGCCGACGTTGCCCTGCTCGTGCAGGACGCACAGGGCCTTCTTGCGGCCCCGCTTGTTCAGCTCCTCGCCGACCGCCTCACCGGCGATCGTCTCGTCCTGGCCGATGTGGGTGAGCGCGCCGAAGGCCTTCGACTCCTCGGAGCCGGAGTTCACCGTGATCACCGGGATGCCGGCCTCGCGGGCACGCGCGACGGCGGCCTTCATCGCGTCGGGCTTGGCCAGCGAGACGATGATGCCGTCGACCTTCTTGTCGACCGCGGCGTCCACGAGCTGTGCCTGCTGCTGCGCCTCGTCGTCGTGCGAGTACAGGAAGTTGATGTTGTCCTTGTCGGCGGCCTGCTGGGCGCCCTTCTGCACGATGTCCCAGAAGGTGTCGCCATCGCCCGAGTGGGTGATCATCGCGAAGGTCCACCTGGGGGTGTCCACCGCGGCCCTGCCATGGGCCTCCGCCGCCTTGCGGGCGTCCTCGGCCCGCTTCCCGCCGGTGCTGCTGCATCCCGCGAGGGACACCGTCAGCGCTCCTGCCAGCGCGATGGTCACCCAGGTCCGAGTCCGTGCCACGAGGCCTTGCCCTTCTTGCCGTGCTCCTTGGTGTGCCGGGCCAAGCGGACCGGCCCGGGGGCCCTTCCGCGGGCCCTTCGGGGCCGGTGTCGAACCGGCCCAAACGACCAAGTATCGATCACGGGGATCATCCACCCGACCGGCGGGTCCCGCGCGCGATGCGCTTCAGGGGCGTGGCGGGGCCACTCACGTGGTGTCGACGGGGGCGCTCGGAGGCCTGCGCACGAGCCCGTCAGGATCCGGGGAACCGCCCGCCGCGCCGGTCGCCGTCCGCGGCACGGCGCTCGCCGGGCGAGCGGGTCACGGCCGTACGAGGAGCTGGAACTCGAAGGAGTAGCGCGAGGCGCGGTAGATGTGGGAGCCGAACTCGACGGCGCGGCCGGTGTCGTCGAAGGTGGTGCGCTGCATGGTGAGGAGGGGAGCCCCGGCCGGTTCGCCGAGCCGTTCGCCCTCCTCCGCGCTCGCCGCGCGGGCACCGACGGACTGGCGGGCGCTGTGCAGGGTGATCCCGGCGCCGCGCATCAGCCGGTACAGGCCGGTGGTCTCCATCCGGTCGCTGTCGAGCTCCAGCAGGCCGGGGGGCAGGAAGTTGCAGAGGTACGCCATCGGCTCACCGTGCGCGAGACGGAGCCGCTCGACACGGTGGACCTCGCTGTCCTCGGCCACCCCGAGGGCGGCGGCGATCTCGGTGGACGCCGGTTCGACGGTGTTGACGACCACCTGGGTCGCGGGGCGCTGGCCCGCCGATTCCAGGTCGTCGTAGAGGCTGCTGAGTTCCAGGGGGCGCTTGACCTGGCTGTGCACGACCTGGGTGCCGACGCCGCGGCGCCGTACGAGCAGGCCCTTGTCGACGAGGGACTGGATGGCCTGGCGGACCGTGGGGCGGGACAGGCCGAGCCGCGCGGCGAGCTCGATCTCGTTGCCGAGCAGGCTGCCCGGGGTCAGTGCTCCGTGCTCGATGGCGGCCTCGAGTTGCTGCGACAGCTGGAAGTACAGCGGGACCGGGCTGCTGCGGTCGACGCTGAGCTGGAGCGACACGGTCGGATCCACATCTGGTTTGGGCACGGCCCGAGCGTAGCTCCGGGAGATGTTGACGGGAAGTTGTGAAGTTCGATTGTCCGGACAAAGCATTGACAGCACGGCGGGTCGGCCCTCACTTTGTTCCCATGCGCATCGGACTCATCGGAGCGGGTCGTATCGGTACATTTCATGCGACCACTCTCAGCCGTCACCGTGAGGTCGGCGGCTCCCTCATCGTCACGGACGCGGACCCCGCACGGGCTCAGCGACTGGCGGACCGGCTGGGCGCGACAGCGGCGCCCAGCGTGAACGAGATCTTCACCTGGGGCGTGGACGCGGTGGTCATCACCGCCGCCACCTCGGCCCACGCCGAACTGATCGGTCGGGCAGCACGCTCCGGGCTCCCGGTCTTCTGCGAGAAGCCCATAGCGCTCGATCTGGCGGGCACGCTGGCCGCGCTCGCCGAGGTGGACGCCGCCGGAACGGTTCTGCAGATGGGATTCCAGCGCCGCTTCGACGTGGGCTACACGGTCGCCCGCGAGGCAGTGCGGTCGGGCCGGCTCGGCCGGCTGCACACCGTACGCGCGATGACGTCCGACCAGTCGCCGCCCCCGGCCGAATACCTCCCGCTCTCCGGAGGGCTCTACCGCGACTGCCTGATCCACGACTTCGACATGCTGCGCTGGGTCACCGGCCGCGAGGTCGTCCAGGTCTACGCGGCCGGCTCCGACGCCGGACCCGCGATGTTCCGCGAGGCGGGCGACATCGACACCGGCGCGGCCGTCCTCACCTTCGACGACGGCATGCTCGCGACGGCGACGGCCACCCGGGTGAACGGCGCGGGCTACGACGTCCGCATGGAGCTCTCCGGCGAACTGGACCAGATCACCGTCGGCCTGGACGACCGTACGCCGATCGCCTCGACCGAACCCGCCGGACCGCCGCCCGCGGACAAGCCGTGGACGGGCTTCCTGGAACGCTTCGGCCCCGCGTACGAGGCGGAGCTCGCCGCCTTCGTCGAGGTGGTCCGCGGCGAACGCCCGAACCCCTGCGACGGCCGCGAGGCACTGGAGGCGCTGCGCATCGCCGAGGCCTGCGAGCTGTCGCGGCGCGAGCGACGCGCGGTCTCACCGGCGGAGATCCCGGGCGGCCGGGACTGACGGGCGCACATCGCGCCCCGAACCCGGCCGTCCGCCGGTTCACGAGCCCCCGGCGGCCGTGCGGTCGCTCAGCCGAGCAGCCGCACGGCCGGGCTCTCCCGGTCGACGCCGAGCAGCCGGTCGCAGTGCTCGCACGTCAGCCGGTACGGCCGCACCAGGTTGGTCTGGATGCTGCCGGTGCCCGACTCCTTCGCGTCCGGACAGTAATAGGCGAGGCGCAGCCGCACCCAGGGGTGACTGGTGGGCGCGGCGGCCTTGATGCCGTCGCGGGTGTCGGTGAAGGGAGCCCACCAGAAGTCGATCAGCGCCCGGACCGCCAGCCGCTCCGGGCCACTGGTCGTGTCGAACCCCGCGAGCCTGGCGGCGGTGTGGTGGCGCTTGAATCCGCTGCGGCTTCCGGAGCACAGCGCCTGCTCGGCCCCGCGGTCGAACACCGTCGTCCGCCCGGTCCGCTCACAGACGAAGCAGTCCAGGCTGAACTCCAACTGGGAGCGCCAGTAGAGCCGGTGGGAGTCCTCCAGGCCGGTCAGCTCCGCGGTGATCTCCGCCGTACGCAGCACGGTCGACGCTCCTCACGCGGCACCGGGCCGCTCACCAGCGCACCGGCATACGGCGCACGCCTCGCATCAGCATGCCGGGCAGCCATCCGCTCGGCGGTCCGTCGAGCGCCAGGTCCGGGCACCGCTCCAGCAGGGAGCGGAGCGCCACGCGGGCTTCGATCCGGGCCAGCGGCGCGCCCAGACAGTAATGGATGCCGTGCCCGAAGGCGAGATGTCCGCGGGCCTCGCGCCGGATGTCGAAGCGGTCGGGCGCCGGATAGCGCACCCCGTCGCGGTCCGCCGCGGTGAGACCGATCATCACCGCTTCACCGGAGGCGATCGCCGTGCCGCCGATGTCGAGCGGCTCCGCGGCATACCGGAAGGTCGCGTTCTCCACCGGCCCCTCGTAGCGCAGGGTCTCCTCGATGGTGGCGTCGAGGAGCGTCATGTCGGCGCGCAGCGCGGCGAGTTGGTCGGGATGGGCGAGCAGGGCCCGGACCGCTCCGGCGATGAGGTTGACCGTCGTCTCGTGTCCGGCGATCAGGAGCACGAACGCCATGCCGCGCAACTCCTGCGGCGAGAGCCGGTCTCCGTCCTCCGCGGTGGTGCGGATGAGGCCGCTGAGCAGGTCGTCCGCGGGACCCGCACTCCGTTTGTCCTCGATCAAGTCGCCCAGATAGGCGGAGAGTTGGACGAAGGCCGCGTGCTCGCTCTCGGCGCTGGTGGGCGCGACCGCCTCCGTGGACATCGCGCGGAAGGCCGCCCGGTCCACCTCGGGCACCCCGAGCAGCTCGCAGATGACCGTCAGCGGGAGCGGATAGGCGAACGTCTCGACGAGGTCGGCGCGTCCGCGCGGGAGCATCGCGTCGAGCAGCTCGTCGGTGATCTCCTGGACCCGCGGGCGCAGCGCCGCCACCCGCCGAGGGGTGAACTCACGCGCGATCAGCGCCCGCAGCCGGGTGTGCCGCGGCGGGTCGGCGACCAGCAGATGTTTGCCGATCAGCTCCTCGTCGAGGAACGTGACCCCGATCTTCTCCGCGTCCTTGGCCAGCCGCGGGTCGGCGAGCGCGGCCCGGGCCTCCTCGTACCCGACGACGAGCCAGGTCTCGTGGCGCGCGTCCGGCGACGGCAGGCGCACCCGGTGCACCGGACCGAGCGCGCGTAACTCGGCGTAGACCGGGTGCGGGTCCTCGGTGAACCGCGCCCCGTACTCCCCCAGATCGATCACGACTCCCCCTCTCGCCCCACCGCTCAACGCGCGAGGGCCGCGATCAGTGCCCGTCCCCCTCCAACAGCCCGGCGTCGTACGCCAACAGGGCGATCTGCACACGGTTGTTGAGATCCAGCTTGGCCAGGATCCGCGAGACGTGCGTCTTGACCGTGGCGACACTCATGAACAGTTCGCCGGCGATCTCCGCGTTCGAACTCCCCCGCCCGACGGCCACGGCGACCTCGCGCTCCCGCTCGTTCAGTACAGCCACCCGTGAACGCGCCCCGGACCTGCGGGTGTCGGGGGCGGAACCCGCGGCGTGTTCCATCAACTGGCGGGTGACGGTGGGCGACAGCACCGGATCTCCGGCCGCGACCCGGCGTACCGCCGCCAGGATCTCCGCGGGCGGGGTGTCCTTGAGGACGAAACCGGCCGCGCCCGCCCGCAGCGCGCGCAGCACCTGGTCGTCGGCGTGAAAGGTCGTCAGGACCACTACCTGGGGCGCCTCTTCGCGCCTGCGGAGCCGCTCGGTGGCCGTCAGTCCGTCGACGTTCGGCATCCTGATGTCCATCAGGACGACGTCGGGCCGGGTGCGGTCGACGAGCGCCTCCACCTCGCCACCGTCCGCGGCCTCACCGACGATCTCGACGTCCTCGGCGCCGCCCATCATGAGGGACAGCCCCGCTCTCACCAAGGGGTCGTCATCGACGAGCAGCACACGAATCGCAGTCATGGCACCCACCTAACCAGCTCCCCAAGCAGTCCATCGCCCCCTCCGCCCCTACCCGACCCACCCCTGGGGCTCCGCCCCAGCCCCCGCTCCTCAAACGCCGGAGGGGCTGAATCTTCACCACGCACGACCCACAGCCGGGATCCGGCGGAAGGGGCCGAATCTTCACCACGCACGACCCGCAGCCGGGATCCGGCGGAAGGGGCCGTGCCGGTACATCCCTATGTCCGTCGCTTACGTTCGGATCGAGCAGCGGCTCCCGTTCAGCACTCACGTCTGATCCAGCGGCGACGGACTGGGATGTACCGGCACGGCCCCGCCCCACCCACCGGACCCGACCCGACCCGACCCGACCCGGAAACGCCAGCGCGAGCGAACCCTCACCGCCCCCACGGCAACCAGGCCCGAACCCGAAACCCCCCGTCCCCCACCGCCCCGTGCTCGAGCCGCCCTCCCGCCAGAGTCGCCCGCTCCGTCAACCCGATCAGCCCCTGCCCGGACCCCGGCACCTTCGGCACCTCGCCCGGCGGCGCGGAATTGGCGACGGTCACGGTCAGCCCGTCCCCGGCAGCCCCCCGCACCGTCACCGTGACCTCCGCCCCGGGCGCGTGCTTGCGGGCATTGGTCAGTCCCTCCTGGGTGATGCGGTACGCGGTGCGGCCGACGGACGCGGGCACGGCGGCCGGGTCGGCGACACGGTTGTCGAGAACGACCTTCGTACCGGCGGAACGCGACTCGGCGACCAGCCCGTCGAGCGCCGCGAGCGTCGGCTGCGGCCGCCCCGCGTCGTCGGAGTCCCCGGCCCGCAGCACCCCGATGATCTCGCGCAGGTCCTGCAGTGCCTCGTGCGCGCTCTCCCGGATGACGCCCGCGGCCCGGGCGACCTCCTCCCGGGGCGCGTCGGGCCGGAACTCCAACGCCCCCGCGTGCACGCTCAGCAACGTGAGCCGGTGCGCGAGCACGTCGTGCATCTCGCGCGCGATCGCCTCCCGGGCCAGCCGCTGCGCCTGCTCGGCCCGCAGCGCCGCCTCGGCCTCGGCCCGTCGCGCCCGGTCCCGCAGACTCAGCATGAGCTGCCGCTTGGACCGGACGAACATGCCCCAGCCGACCAACGCCGAGGTGAGCAGCGCGGTGACAGCGATGGCGGCGGGGTACGGCAGGTCCGGGTCGGGCCGCAGCCAGAAGTACGCCGGGAGCAGCGCCAGCTGGACGCCGGCGACGCAGGCCACGTAGCGGAAGGGCCGGTGCACAGCGAGGGTGAAGAGGGCGACCAGGCCCGCACCGCCCGCCGTGTTCGAGACCAGCCCGACCGGCATCATGGCGACGGCGAGCCCCAGCGGCCACCGGCGCCGCAGCCAGACCGCCGCACAGGCGAGCGCGCCGATCCACTGGTCGGCGACGGCGAGGCCGTGCGGGGTGTTCGGGTCGTCGGTCAGGGTGTTCGCGGCCGCGAGTCCGACGGCGACGGCCAGCAGGAAGAGGCCGAAGTCGACGACCCAGTCGCGCAGCGTGCGCCGCGGCCGTCCGGAACGCCCCGCACGCTCGGCGTCGTGGTCGAGCTCGGCGGCCACGGCGGACGGCAGCAGCCAGCGTCGGCCCGGCAGGGTCGACGCGGGAACGTCACGGGGCTCGGGCGCCGGATTGTCACCACTCACGGTCGACAAATCTACGCAGCCGAACCCGCCGCCACCTCCCCACGAGCACGGTCACCGACCAAAGTCGGCCCACTTCAGACTTTCGTCGGGCCGAGGGCCTGGCACCCCGCGACTTCGGTCGGACAGCCCTCGCCCCGCGGCCGATGTGCCTGGGGGGTCCGCGGGGCGAGGGTCGTCCCATGAAGCAGATTCTGGAGGTGCTCGGATTCGTCGCCCTGGTTCAGGGCGTCCTCGGCCTGGTCCAGGAGATCACGGGCCGACTGCACGGGTGGGGACTCGTGCAGCGGCTCGGTCTCCTCGACGGTTTCGAGATCTACGCGAGCGCCGTACTCCTGGTGCTGGCGTTCGCGCTGTTCGCGGCCGCGGAGACCCAGAAGCCCGGCTGACCTCGGCCCGGACTCCCGGCGACCCCGCCCACCGGCCGATCAGCAACCGAAGTTGATCAGCTTGAACGTGACGTAGTGGTCCGAGGTGTAGTAGTCCTCCAGGGTCTTCTTGCCGGTCACGATGCGACGGGCGCCACGCGTCGAGGATCCGGGCGTCTTGACCGTGTACTCGTGGTAGTACCCGGTGGACTGGGAGGGCAGAACACCCTCCCGGTTCTGGAAGACCGCCCCGTCCTGCGAGTACGGGAAGGGGCCTCCCGAGTCGATCAGATCCAGGGTGTCGTACGCCTGGGACGGCAGCGCGCCGTAGCAGATGCTGCCGACGGCGGTGGCCGCCGCGTTGGCCGGAACCACGGCGGTGCCGCCGACGAGCAGGGCGGACATGAGGGCCACGAGGGCACCGATGCGAGTGGTACGTGGGGGGAATCTCATGGACCTAGGATGACGCGCGTAGAGCATGACATGTCAATGTCAAGGAAGCTGATTTCTCCCGCTAAGTCCGATGATTTATCCGGGAGTTAACCTGTCGCGCGGCGTCCTCACCCGGTCCCCACAAGCACCGGGGCACCACCCACCAGGCTCGTCGCCCGGAACGTTCACCACCGAGCGCGACGCCCTCCGGCGACGGCCTCCAAGGCCATCCCCCGGCGCGGCTAGTAGCTGCCGTACGTCGGCCGGCCCTCGCGCTCGTAGGTGTTGATGGCGACGCCCGCGCCGGTCGAGGTGCCACCGGCATGCCGGAACGCGGTGGGAAGGGCGCCCTCGGCGAAGAGGCGGCGGCCCGCGCCCAGCACGACGGGGAAGGTGATCAGGTGCAGGGTGTCGACCAGGTCGAGCGCGAAGAGCGACTGGGCGAGCGCGGCGCTGCCGTGGACCTGGAGCTCGCCCTCGGTGCGCTCCTTGAGAGCGGCGACCTCTTTGCCGAGGTCGCCGGTGATCACGGTCGTGTTCTCCCAGGCGGGCTCAGTCAAGGTCGAGGAGGGGACGTACTTGGGCAGGGCGTTCAGCTTGGACGCGATCGGGTCGGCCTGGTCGGTGATCTTCGGCCAGTAGCCCGCGAAGATCTCGTAGGTGCGCCTGCCCAGCAGAAAGGCGTCCACGCGGGAGAACACGTCGGTGATGAAGCGTCCGAAGTCCTCGTCGCCGTAGGGGACGCTCCAGCCGCCCTGCTCGAAGCCGCCGCTCGGGTCCTCCTCGGGACCGCCCGGCGCCTGGTGGACTCCGTCGAGCGTGACGAAGGCGGTAACAGTGAGCTTGCCCATGACGGTGCCTGCTTCCTTCCGGTGGGGTCTGCTGTCATCAGGGCAGACCCCACCGGCGCCCGCAACTCATCGGTCCCGCGACGGAGTCACCCGGCATCCGTCTCCCCGGTCCCGCCGCGAGGCTGTCCCGCTCACGACTCCACCGCCGCGCCACGGAGGCACCTGGCACCTGGCACCTGGCACCCGGTCGAGCGTCCGGCCTCGACCGGATCACCCCGCGTCGGTCGAGAAGAGGCCGCCCGTCGGGCCCTGCTTGTCGCCGCCCTGGGCCTTTCTCAGGGCATTGGCGAGGCTCTCGATGGTGAGGGACTGGAGGATCACCCGCCCGTTGCCCTCCAGGGTGGCGAGCGACAGACCCTCGCCGCCGAAGACCGCGTTCATCATCCCCTGCCGGTTGAGGCCGCCGATGCGCTGGATGCCGTACTGGATGCCCTCCTCGAAGGCGACGACACAGCCCGTGTCGACCTCGACGCGGCCGCCGAAGTCGGCCGGGTTCAGGTCGATGAAGTTGCCCGCGCCCGCGATGATCACCGTGCCCTGCCCGGTGAACTTCTCCAGGACGAATCCCTCGCCGCCGCTTCGTCCGGTCCGGCCGCCCTGGAAGGCGATCCCGAACCGCACGGTCGACTCCGCCGCCACGAACGCGTCCTTCTCGGCGAACCACGCGCGCGTGCCGTCGAGCTCCAGAGCGCGCATCTCACCGGGCAGCACGCCGGCGAAGCCGACGGTGCCCTCGCCGCCCGTCGAGGTGAAGTACTGGAAGGCCAGGGACTCGCCCGCGAGGGCGCGCTGCCCGGCCTGCATGGCGGTGCCCACGGCCTGGCGCAGCATGCCGCCCATGCCGCCGCCACCGCCCTGCTGCTGGCCACCGCCGCCCGACGGCCCGGAGAGCCGCGTCTCCATGGTCACGTTGGTCGTCTTGAACAGGAACTTCCCCGCCTCGCAGTACACGGTCTGGCCGAGGCCCAGGGTGACCACCGCCATCTGCATGGCGTTGCCGACGATTTCTTGCTGAAGAGTCACACCAGGGGAACGCGGGAAGCGGAGCGAAGAGTTCCGCGCCATCGGGTGAGCCGTTGCGCCCGGTGCCGGCGTCCGGGAACGCGGTGTCCGTTCGCCGCCAGCGCCGGGCGGGTGCGACCGCTGGGATGGACACATGACTTCTCAAGGAACCATGAACGGCAAGGTGGCCCTCGTGACCGGTGGCAGCCGGGGCATCGGGGCCGCGACCGCGCTGCGCCTCGCCCGCGAGGGCGCGCACGTGGCCGTCACCTACGTGAGGGGCAAGGAGGCGGCGGAGGACGTCGTACGGGGCATCGAGGCGCTCGGGCGCAGGGGGCTCGCCCTGTGCGCGGACTCCTCGGACGCGGTGGAGGCCGGCGGGGTGGCCGACCGGGTCGTCGCGGAGTTCGGGCGGCTCGACGTGCTCGTCAACAACGCGGGGGTGGGTGTCCTGGGCCCCTTGGACTCCCTGTCCCTGGCGGACGTCGACCGCGTGCTCGCCGTCAATGTCCGGGGGGTCTTCCTGGCCTCCCGGTCGGCCGCGCCGCACCTCGGGGACGGCGGGCGGATCATCACGATCGGCACCTGCATGACACAGCGGGTCCCCGGCCCCGGCGGGACGCTCTACGCGACGAGCAAGTCGGCGCTGATCGGGCTGACCAAGGCGCTGGCGCGGGAACTGGGCGACCGCGGGATCACCGCCAACATCGTCCATCCCGGGCCGATCGACACGGACATGAACCCGGCGGACGGCCCGTACGCACCGGGTCAGGCCGCGATGACCGCCGTGGGCCGCTTCGGCGCCGCCGACGAGGTCGCGTCGATGGTCGCGTACCTGGCGGGGAGCGAGGCGGGGTACGTGACGGGGGCCGAGTTCGCGGTGGACGGAGGCCACGCGGCCTAGCGCGTCGGGGCCCGCCCGCCCCCTGGCGCGGGCCCCGGACGTCGAGCGCGGCCGGGTCGTCGTCGGGCCGGGCCCGGTCACTGCGCCCAGCGAGTTCGAGGCGAGGGCCGCCCGAGCCCGTCGCACGGGACGACCGGGCGCCTACGGCCGCCCGGAGCACGGCCTGTGGGACGCACCGGAATCGGTCTGTCCCACAGGCCCGCGGCCCGTGGATCCGGCCCCGGCGCCGCGCCGGCAGCGGAGCCGGGGCCGGGAGGCTCAGCCGCCGAGCTCCTGGTGGCGCGCCACCAGGCGTGCCGCGCCCTCCTCCGTCAGGGAGCCGAACAGGCGCAGGCGGGAGATGCCGCCGTCCGGGAAGATGTCCACGCGCGCGTGGGTGCCGACGACGGGTGCGGCCAGGGTGAAGCGGTGGTTGGTGTCGGGCTGGAGGCGGGTGCGGGGCAGGACCTCGGTCCACTCCCCCGCGTCGCCGTTCCTCACCGAGACCGAGGCCCATCCGGCGCTGTTGCCCTTCAGGTACGCCGTGTCGATCTCGAGGACACGGATCTCGGACTGGGCGACGAGCCGGTAGCGGATCCAGTCGTTGCCGTTGTCGCGACGGCGGCGTGTCTCCCAGCCGTCGTCCATCTTGCGGGAGCGGCCCGGCTGGATGGTGTTGGTGGCGGGCGAGTAGAAGAGGTTGGAGGCGTCCTCCGCCTGTCCGCCGTTCTCCAGGGCGACCACGTCGAAGGTGCCGAGGGCGGACAGCCAGCGCGGGTCGGGCACGACCTCGCCGTACACACGCAGCCGTGCGATGCCCCCGTCGGGGTGCTGGTTGACGCGCAGGTGCGTGAAGCGCTGTTCGACGGAGACGGCGAATCCGTTGGCCGCGTGACCGCCGACCGCGGTGCGCGGTACGAGGGTCGTCCACTTCACGTCGTCCGCGAGGAGTTCCTCCGGGGAGGGCGAACCGGGCACCGACGCGCCCTCGACCGACACCGCCTGCGGGTAGTTGCCGCGGAAGTGGGCCGTGTCGACCACGATCCCCCGGATCACGCCGGGGGCGCCGAGGCGCACCAGGGCCCAGTCGTGGTCCTCGGCGGTCGGCCACGGGTGCTCGGCCGAGGCGCCGCGGCGCCGCCGGGTCTCCCAGCCGTCCATGATCTTGCCCTTGTGGCCGAAGTGCTCGGGGTCGAACTCGGCGGGCCCGGGGACGAGGAGGTTCTCGCGCTGGGCGAAGAACTCGTCGTTGGCGGCCACGACCCCGGCGCCGAGCTGCCGGTCGGCGAGGTCGGCGTACTGGGTGAAGGGGAAGTCGGCGGTGCGGTAGTCCGCGTACGGGTCGCCGCCTCCGTAGGGGTTCGCGTCTCCGGTGAAGGTGGCCAGAACGGTTGGGCGCTGCGCCGTCACGATGATCGATCTGCCTTTCGGGGTCGGCCGTTGCGGGTGCGGATGCGGTGCGGGTGCCGGAGTGCGGTGCGGCGGTCGGTGGTGCGGATCAGTGGGGTGGTGCGGATCAGTGGTGGGCCGGTGATGGTGATCGGTGAGGGGGTCGGGTAATCGGTGAGGGGTTACGGGTGGCGGGTGAGGAGGTGGCCGGCGGGCTCGGCGAACCGGCCCTCGGCGACGATGCGTTCGCCGCGCAGCCAGGTCGACTTCACGACGCCGGTGAGGGTCCTGCCTGCGTAGGCCGTCACCCGGTTGCGGTGCTGGAGTGCGGCGGGATCGACGGTGAAGGTCTCGTCGGGGGCGAGCACCGCGAAGTCGGCGTCGCGGCCCGCCTCGATCGCGCCCTTGCGGTCGCCGAGGCCGACCAGTTCGGCCGTGCGGGTGGACATCCAGCGGACCACGTCCTCCAGGCCGTGGCCGCGCGCCCGGGCCTCGGTCCAGACGGCGGACAGGCTCAGCTGAAGGCCGGAGATGCCGCCCCACGCGGTCGCGAAGTCGTCCGTCTTGAGGTCGGCGGTCGACGGCGAGTGGTCGGTGACCACGCAGTCGATCGTGCCGTCGGCCAGCGCCTGCCACAGCAGGTCCTGGTTGGCGGCCTCGCGGATGGGCGGGCAGCACTTGAACTCGCTGGCGCCGTCCGGGACTTCCTCGGCGGTCAGGGTGAGGTAGTGCGGGCAGGTCTCCACCGTGAGCCGGACGCCCTCGGCCTTCGCGGCGGCGATCAGCGGGAGCGCGTCGCTCGACGAGAGGTGCAGCACGTGCACGCGCGCGTCGAGGCGCTTGGCCTGCGCGATGAGACTGGCGACGGCCGTGTCCTCGGCGTCACGGGGGCGCGAGGCGAGGAAGTCGGCGTACCTCCGGCCGCCCTTCTGCGGGGCGGACGCCAGGTGGTGCGGGTCCTCGGCGTGCACGATCAGCAGGCCGCCGAAGCCGGCGATCTCGGCGAGGGACCGGGCGAGCTGGTCCTGGTCCAGTTCGGGGAACTCGTCGACGCCGGAGGGCGACAGGAACGCCTTGAAGCCGAAGACTCCGGCATCGTGCAGGGGCCGCAGATCCTTGACGTTGCCGGGGAGCGCGCCGCCCCAGAAGCCGACGTCGATGTGCGCCTTGGAGCGGGCGACGTCCTTCTTGGTACGGAGGTTGCCGACCGTCGTCGTCGGCGGGAGGGAGTTGAGCGGCATGTCGATCAGGGTGGTGATGCCGCCGGCGGCCGCGGCGCGCGTCGCCGTCCAGAAGCCCTCCCACTCGGTGCGTCCCGGGTCGTTCACATGGACGTGGGTGTCGACGAGTCCGGGCAGCAGGACGTCGTCGCCGAAGTCCTCGAACCGGGCATCGGGCGGCACCTCGGCGTCGTGCGGCAGCACGGCCGTGATCTTCCCCTGGGCGACCGCGACCGAAGCGGCGCGCGTCCCTTCGGGAGTGATGACGCGCGTCGAGCGCAGCACCAGTTCGACGTCGGACACCCGGACCCCTCTCTCTGCCGCCGTTGAATCCCGCTGCCGCCGGTTTACTTCCACGAAACGAAATTCAACGTTCTGTTGAAGGAGTCTTCACTCCGGCCCTCGCGTCGTCAAGGGTTCACTCCTCCACTCTGCCCCCGACCTGCTCCGCTCTGGATGTTTCCACAAAGCGGAAGTATGGTTCCGACAAGCAGAATGTGGCTCCGCACAACCGGGGAGTCGACCGACTGCCGGGTAGGCTGCGTCTCTGCCTGCCCGCCACCCGCCACCACCCCGCTCGAGACGCTTCGGGTCACCCTCTCGATCCGCTCGATTCTGCGCCCCGAAAGGACCGCCGCCGTGCCGCCGTCCAGCGCCAGCACCACCGACGCCAAATCGTCCGCTCCCAGTGGCGGTGTCCAGTCCCTCGAGCGCGCCTTCGATCTGCTGGAGCGTATGGCGGACGCCGGGGGCGAGGTCGGCCTGAGCGAGCTCTCCGCGAGCAGCGGGCTGCCGCTGCCCACCATTCACCGGCTGATGCGCACCCTGGTGGCCTGCGGATACGTACGCCAGCAGACCAACCGCAGGTACGCGCTCGGCCCCCGTCTCATCCGCCTCGGCGAGTCCGCCTCCCGGCTGCTCGGCACCTGGGCCCGCCCCTACCTGGCGCGCCTGGTCGAGGAGACCGGGGAGACCGCGAACATGGCGCTGCTCGACGGGGACGAGATCGTCTACGTCGCCCAGGTCCCGTCCAAGCACTCCATGCGCATGTTCACCGAGGTGGGCCGCCGGGTGCTGCCGCACTCCACGGGCGTCGGCAAGGCGCTGCTGGCCCACACCCCGGACGCCGAGGTGCGCGCGCTGCTCTCGCGAACCGGGATGCCCGCCGCGACGGAGAAGACGATCACCACGCCGGACGGCTTCCTCGCCGCGCTCGAAGAGGTACGCCGGGCCGGCTACGCGGTGGACGACAACGAGCAGGAGATCGGCGTCCGCTGCCTGGCCGTCTCCGTGCCCGACTCCCCGACCGCCGCCGCGATCTCGATCTCCGGTCCGGCCGGCCGGGTCACCGAGGCCGCCACCGACAAGATCGTGCCGGTCCTCCAGCAGGTCGCGGCCGAGCTGTCGGAGGCCCTGGCCAGCTCGGGCCCCGGCGCCGCCTGACCGGGGCACCACCCCGGCCCGGCACGCGACGGTCCCGGCCCGGCTCAGTCCGACCCGGCCGCTCCGACGCGCTCCCCCAGGCGCCCGTCCGCCATCTCCCGCACCGCGTCCGCCTCGCCGAGGTGGGCGCGGTCGTGCGTCACGAGGACGGTCGCCGTGCCGCGTTCACGGGTGAGCCGGACCAGCAGGTCGAGCACGGCCGTGCCCCGTTCGTGGTCGAGGGCGCTGGTCGGTTCGTCGACGAGGAGCACGGACGGCTCGTTGACCAGCGCGCGGGCGATGTTCACCCGCTGGCGCTGACCGCCGGAGAGCTGGTGGGGACGCCGGTGCGCCAGCTCTTCGAGTCCGACCGCGGCAAGCAGCTCCCGCGCTCGTTCGGCCACTTGGCGCCTTCCGTCCAGGTGGCCCATCACCTGGAGCTGCTCCAGCGCGGTCAGTGAAGGCAGCAGGTTCGGCTGCTGGAACACGATCCCGATCGCGCGCCGCCGCAGGACGGCCCGTTCGGCGCGGGTCAGCGCCCCCGTCTCCGTACCCCCGACGAGGACGCGGCCCCGGTCCGGGGTGACCAGGGTCGCCGCGACCGCGAGGAGGCTGGACTTGCCGGATCCCGAGGGGCCGACGACGGCCGTCATGGTTCCGGCCGGAACCAGGAGACCGACGCCGTCCAGAGCGGTCAGGCGGCCGTCGCCGTCCGGGTAGGTGAGGGTGATGTCGTCGAGCGTCAGGCTCATGGGGCACTCTCTCGTGGGTCGGTCCGGCGCTTCTGGGCGCCAGCGTCGGGCGCGCTTCCGTGCCGTGCGTCGCGCGCGGTCACCGCGCTGTCATCGGGCGCTTCCCAGCGCGGTCAGCGGGTCGACGGCGGTGATCCGCCGGACGGACAGGCCCGCGCCGAGCGCCCCGAGGACGGTGATCACGGCGGCGGGTCCGAGCACGGTCGGCCCGTCCAGCGCGAACGGCACGTCGCCGCCCCGCACCAGCGCTCCGGCTCCGGCGGCGAGCCCGGTGCCGAGCAGCGTGCCTCCGGTGAGCATCAGCACCACCTGGCCGAGCGCGTCCCGCAGCAGGTACGGCGTGGAGGCGCCCAGCGCCTTCAGGACGGCGATGTCGGGCGACCGCTGGATCGTCCAGACCGTGAAGAACGCTCCTATGACGAGCGCCGAGATGGCGAAGAGGAAGCCGCGCATGAGCTGGAGCGAGCCGTTCTCGGCCCGGTAGGAGCCGATCGCGGTGAGGGCGTCGTCCCTGGTGAGGGTCCTCGTGCCCGCGGCGCGGTCGGCCGCCGCCAGGTCGGCGCCGTCGGTCCGCAGGGCCACCACGGTCGCCGGACCGGAGAGGTCGGTCCACACCACGGGGGTGTGGCTGTACGCGGCACGGCCCTCGACGGCCGCGACCGTCCGCTCGGTGCCGCCGAGCCGCACCCGGTCCCCCGCCGCGACCCCGAGCTCGGCGGCGGCCTTCTCCGAGAGCACGACCCGGCCGGGGGCGACCCCGGCCGGGGCGATCCCGGAGTGCGGCCGTACGGCGAAGGAGGACACCGCGGCCGTACGGTTCCCGGCGCCCGCGTTCAGGGTGCGGATGCCGATCGGCTCGGCCGAGGTGACGCCCGGCCTGTCGGCCCAGATCCGCCACGCGTGGGCGGGAACCGTCGAGCCGGTGAACGACACCGACTGCCCCGCGGGCGGCGCGGCGAAGGCGAGGTGGTCGGCGGGCAACCCGGTGACCGCCGAGGTGTTCTCCTCGGCGAGCCCGGCGGTCAGCCCGGACAGCAGCCCCACGAGCAGGGTGATCAGTACGACCACGGCCCCCATGAGGGTGAACCGCCCCTTGGCGAACCGTAGGTCTCTCCATGCGACGAACATGGCTCCACCCTGCGGTCCGGACCGGGCCCGGGGCATCGCGCCGCGGCATGGTTCACCCGCGTCGAAAGGGGGTGTCCCCGTCACTGGGAGGCGGACCGGCCGGCATCGGAGGAACGGTCGCTCACGGACGGGGGAGGGAGGCCGCGGGGACGAAGGGGGCAGTCCGCTTTCAACCTTTCGGTTGACCGGGTCCCGCCCGGACCCGCCTACCCTGGAACGACCATGAATGTCCCCCGCCTCTCCCCCGTCGTCGCCGTCCTGCGCCGGTGCCTGTACGCCCTGCTCGCGGGGCTTCTGGTGCTGGCCGCCGTCCGTGCGGGGGACAGCGGGCATCCGCGAGCGGTGGTCCTGTCGGTCCTCGTGACCGGCGCGGTGCTCGCGGCGGGCGCCGTCGGTCCGGCGGTGCACCGCTCACGGCGTACGGCCGCGCTGTGGGTGGCCGCCCTGAGCGCGAGCTGGCTGGTGCTGGTCACGCTCTCGCCGGACGGGCTGTGGGTGGCGTTCCCGCTCTACTTCCTGCAGCTGCACCTGCTGCCGGTGCGCTGGAGCCTGCCCGCCGTCGCCCTGACCGCCGGGGCCGCCATCGCGAGCTTCGTGGCGCACGGCGCGCCCCTGACGCCCGGCGCGTTCATCGGCCCGCTCCTCGGGGCGGCGGTCGCGGTCGCCACCGTCCTCGGGTACGAGGCGCTCTACCGGGAGAGCGAGCGCCGCCGCGAACTCATCGAGGAACTCGTCGCCACCCGCGCCGAGCTGGCCGAGGCCGAGCGCACGGCGGGCACGCTCGCCGAGCGGGAGCGGCTCGCCCACGAGATCCACGACACGCTCGCCCAGGGCCTGTCCAGCATCCAGCTCCTGCTGCGGGCCGCCCAGCGTCTGTTGCCCGCGGGCTCCCCGGCGGCCCCGCACCTGGAGCAGGCCCGCTCGACCGCGCAGGACAACCTCGCCGAGGCCCGCCGTTTCGTCCACGCCCTCACCCCTCCCGATCTGGAGCACGGCTCGCTGGCCGGCGCCCTGGAGCGGCTGTGCCGGTCGGCCGCCGTGGACACCCCGAAGGTCCGCTTCTCGGTGAGCGGTCCGCCGGCCGGGCTTCCGACCCCGTACGAGGTGGCCCTGCTGCGGATCGCCCAGTCGGCGCTCGGCAACACGCTGCGCCACGCGCACGCCGACCGCGTGGAGATCACGCTCAGCTTCATGGACACCTCGGTCGCCCTGGACGTGGTCGACGACGGTGCCGGCTTCACTCCCGGTGACGTACGGCCGGACGGGGACCGTGCGGACGGGGGCTTCGGTCTCCCCGCGATGCGCTCGCGGGCGGAGTCGCTGGGCGGGACGTTCACCGTCGAGTCGGTGCCCGGACAGGGCACGGCGGTGGCGGTCACGCTGCCGCTGCCCGTCGCCGGGGTGCCGGCGGGGACGGGGTCCGCGGGCCTCGGCCGGCTCCGGCTGCCGGACGCCGTGGGGAGCCGGCCATGACCGTCCGTCTGCTGCTCGCGGACGACCATCCCGTCGTCCGCGCGGGGCTGCGTGCCGTGCTGTCCGGCGAGCCGGACTTCGAGATCGTCGCGGAGGCGCCGACGGCGGAGGCCGCGGTGGAGCGCGCCGGGGCGGGCGATGTCGACGTCGTCCTCATGGACCTCCAGTTCGGCCCCGGGATGCACGGAGCGGAGGCCACGGCGGCCATCACGGCACGTGCCGGCGCGCCCCGTGTCCTCGTCCTCACCACGTACGACACCGACGCGGACATCCTCGCCGCGGTCGAGGCGGGCGCCTCGGGCTACCTCCTCAAGGACGCCCCGCCCGAGGAGCTCTCCGCCGCCGTGCGCACCGCCGCGTCGGGTCACTCGGCGCTGGCCCCGACGGTCGCCGACCGCCTCATGGACCGCATGCGCACCCCCGCCGCCGCTCTCAGCCGTCGCGAACTGGAAGTCCTCGAACTGGTCAAGGACGGTCTCTCGAACCAGCAGATCAGCAAGAAGCTGTTCCTGAGCCAAGCGACCGTGAAGTCCCATCTGGTCCACATCTACGCGAAGTTGGGCGTGGACTCCCGCACGTCCGCGGTGGCGGCGGCCACCGACCGGGGTGTCATCCGCAGGCGGGGCTAGGGCGTGTCCGCCCTGGGACCAGGCAGGGAAGGGGCCCGGACAGGCCGGAGCTGAGCGCCCGCCGGTGCCTGCGCGGGCCCGAGAGGACCCCCGCCGGTCAGGGACGGCGCTCGCCCTGGGTCACCGGCGGCTTCGGTGCGGGGGTTCTCCGAAGAGTTCCACCGCGGCGCGCACGTCCGCGAGACGCGTCGCCAGGGCGCTGACCGAGCCGATCGCGCCCGCGACCAGGAGGAGGGAGCGGCGCAGCCGGGGGATCTCGGGCTCGCCCGCGGCGGCCATCGCGGCGAGCGCCGCGAGTTCGTCCTCGGCGATGCCGCGGTCGGGGAACTCGGCCGGATGCGCGGCGAGTTCACGGCGCAGCCGGGAGACGGCGGTCCGTAGTTCCGCCACCCTCGGGTCCTCGTCGCTGCCGGTCACTGGCCTCTGCCCCAAGCTCCGCAACACAGCTCTCCCCTGGCACGCCGTTGTGCGTCGGTCCTTCTCGTGTCGGCCCCAGCTCCCCATGGCGGTGGTCGGGCGCCGGGGGTCGCGGGCCAGTAAACGCCACCTGATGCGCCGGGCGCCACCGCCCGGACCGAAATTCAGCCCGGCGACATCGGGGTGACGGCCCGGGTTCCGAGGCGCGCTCCGGCCCGGTCGGGTATGCAGGGGACATGACGGAGAACACGGACGAGGTGGCCGGGCTGCTGCTGGCGGCCGGCGGCGGCCGGCGCCTCGGGGGCCGCCCCAAGGCACTCCTGCCGCACCGGGGGCGACCCCTCGTCGAACACGCGGTCGGCGTGCTGCGCGCCGGCGGCTGCACCCGCGTCCATGTCGTCCTCGGCGCCCGGGCCGATGCCGTACGGGATCAGGCGTCGCTGGCCGGGTGCGTCCTCGTGGACAACCCGCAGTGGGAGGAGGGCATGGGCTCCTCGCTGCGGGCGGGGCTGGACTCGCTGGCGGACTCGGGGGCGCGGGCCGCGCTGGTGTCGCTGGTCGACCAGCCGGGGATCGGCCGGGAGGCGGTGGCCCGCGTGCTCGCCGCGTACACCTCTCCGCTGTCGCTCGCCGCGGCGGCGTACGACGGTGAACGCGGCCATCCGGTGCTCTTCGGGGCCGGCCACTGGGCCGGGATCGCGGCGACCGCCACCGGCGACCGGGGCGCGCGCGCCTACCTGAAGGCCCACCAGGACGCGGTCACCCTCGTCGAGTGCGGGGATGTGGCGCGGGCGTACGACATCGACACGGAGGCCGACCTGATCCACCTTGAGTGAACGGGGTGGCACCGAGCGCCACCTTCTGTCGACCCGGAGAATCTCGACATCAACAAACCATTGAACTTCCACCATGAGGAAACTAGTATCCACTGTTCAGAAGCGCCCCGCCGTGTCGAGGGCGCCCGGCGCCATCCCCGCGCCCCATGGCACCGGGTGCCAGGCGCGGTGACGCCGCCCATGGTTCGCTCGCATGGCCCGTATGTTGCTCGCCCGCACGTAGCTCGCTGAAGGAAGTGACAGCTCATGTCCGCACCAGCGCCGTCCCCGCTGGCCATCGTCGACGCCGAGCCCCTGCCCCGGCAGGAAGAGGTCCTCACCGACGCGGCCCTCGCCTTCGTGGCCGAGCTGCACCGGCTGTTCACGCCCCGGCGTGACGAGCTCCTCGCCCGCCGCGCGGAGCGCCGCGCCGAGATCGCCCGCACCTCCACGCTCGACTTCCTCCCGGAGACCGCCGCGATCCGCGCGGACGACTCCTGGAAGGTGGCCCCCGCTCCGGCCGCGCTGAACGACCGGCGGGTCGAGATCACCGGCCCCACCGACCGCAAGATGACGATCAACGCCCTCAACTCCGGTGCCCGGGTGTGGCTCGCGGACTTCGAGGACGCCTCGGCGCCCACCTGGGAGAACGTGGTCCTCGGTCAGCTCAACCTGATCGACGCCTACACCCGCAGCATCGACTTCACCGACCCGAAGTCCGGCAAGTCGTACGCGCTGAAGCCGGGCGACGAGCTCGCGACGGTCGTGATGCGGCCGCGCGGCTGGCACCTGAACGAGCGCCACCTCGTCGCCGCCGACGGCACGCCCGTGCCCGGCGCGCTGGTCGACTTCGGCCTGTACTTCTTCCACAACGCGCAGCGGCTGATCGACCTCGGCAAGGGCCCGTACTTCTACCTGCCGAAGACGGAGTCGCACCTCGAAGCCCGCCTGTGGAACGACGTGTTCGTCTTCGCGCAGGACTACGTCGGCATTCCGCAGGGCACGGTCCGCGCGACCGTCCTGATCGAGACGATCACCGCCGCATACGAGATGGACGAGATCCTCTACGAACTCCGCGACCACGCAGCCGGGTTGAACGCGGGCCGCTGGGACTATCTCTTCTCCATCGTCAAGAACTTCCGTGACGGCGGCACCAAGTTCGTCCTGCCGGACCGCAACGCGGTGACGATGACGGCCCCGTTCATGCGCGCGTACACCGAACTCCTCGTCCGCACCTGCCACAAGCGCGGCGCGCACGCGATCGGCGGCATGGCCGCGTTCATCCCCTCGCGGCGCGACGAAGAGGTCAACAAGGTCGCCTTCGAGAAGGTCAAGGCCGACAAGGACCGTGAGGCCGGCGACGGCTTCGACGGCTCGTGGGTGGCCCACCCCGACCTCGTCCCGATCGCGATGGCCTCCTTCGACGCCGTTCTCGGCGACCGGCCCAACCAGAAGGACCGGCTGCGCGAGGACGTGTCGGTCGCGGCCGGTGACCTCATCGCCATCGACTCGCTGGACGCCCGGCCGACGTACGACGGTCTGGTCAACGCCGTGCAGGTCGGCATCCGTTACATCGAGGCCTGGCTGCGCGGCCTCGGCGCGGTCGCCATCTTCAACCTCATGGAGGACGCCGCCACCGCCGAGATCTCGCGCTCGCAGATCTGGCAGTGGATCAACGCCGGTGTCGTCTTCGAGCACGACGGAAGGACCGTGGCCGCCACCCCCGAGCTGGCGCGCGAGGTCGCCGCGCGGGAACTCGCGGACATCCGTGCCGGGATCGGCGAGGAGGCCTTCGCGGCCGGCCGCTGGCAGCAGGCGCACGACCTGCTCCTGAAGGTCGCGCTGGACGAGGACTACGCGGACTTCCTGACGCTGCCCGCCTACGAGCAGCTGGCCGGCTGACCCGGCCTCAGTGCGCCGCTCCGTCCGCGGGTCTGTCCGAGTGGCCCAGGGACCTCTCCGGGGCCACTCGGTCGCGTACGAGGCGCTTGACCGCCGTGGGCTCGGGGAAACCCTGCTCGCGGCGGTCCCAGACCACCTCGTCGTTGACGCGGACGACGAAGACGCCGCCCGTGCCGGGCTTGAGGGACAGCTCGTCGAGCTCCGCCTCGAAGGTGGTGAGCAGTTCCTGCGCCAGCCAGGCCGCGCGGGGCAGCCAGCGGCACTGGGTGCAGTACTCGATCTGGACCCGCTGGACGTCTGTCATCCGAGATGCACCGACCAATCCTGTTCCGCCGCCGGTTTGCCGTGCAGGTCCGGGACCCGTTTGAGCCAGTCGGGCCGCCCCCGCTGGGTCCGCTCCGCGCGATCGGCGTCCTCCGCGGCGAGCTGCTCACGGCTCGGGAAGTCCGTGGGCAGCCAGGCGGTGGAGGACCGGACGCGGGCGAGGAGATAGCCGACGTAGGCCTCGCGGACCGCGTCGGGGCTCGTGAAGCCGGGCTCGTCGGTCAGCCAGGCGTCGGGCACCTCGGCCAGGACCGCGCGCAGCAGCTCCTCGGTCACCCGGGGCGCGAGCTCGGCGTCGGCCGCGCGGGTGTCCGGGTGGTGGCCGCCGAGCGCGTGGCGCCGGAAGTCGTACGCCTTCTCCGGCGACGACGCGTCCCAGCGGTGGTGGAAGACGAGGGCGGCGCCGTGGTCGATCAGCCAGAGCCGCGGCGGCGCGATGCCGAAGGTGGGCCAGACCATCAGGTTCGAGCTGTGCACCGTGCGGTCCACATTGACCGTCAGGGCGTCCAGCCAGATCACCTTGCCCGCCTCCAGCGGGTCCACGGGGAAGGTCCGCGCGATATCCGGCGTGAAGTCCTTCGCGCCCGGCAGATAGTCCATGCCGAGGTTGAGCCCGGCACTGGCCCGCAGCAGGTCCTGGACCTCCTGGTGGGGCTCGTGCCCGCCGACGGCAGGATCGAAGTGGACGAGGACCAGCTCGGGGAACCGCAGCCCGAGGGCGCGGGCCAGCTCACCGACGATGATCTCGGCGACCAGCGCCTTGTGGCCCTGGGCGGCACCCGTGAACTTCACGACGTAGGTCCCCAGGTCGTCGGCCTCGACGACTCCGGGCACGGAGCCGCCCGCCGTCAGCGGGGTCACGTATCGAACAGCGGTCACGTCGCGGAGCACACCTGACACTGTAAAGCAGCTGATCGCTCCGCCCCCGGGCGTCAGGTGCGGGCGAGCGGGTTCGGCAGCGGCACGTACCGCGCGTCCGCGCCGTCGGCGCCCGTCCAGCGGAGCAGCAGATTGGTCTTGCCGGGAAGAGTGGGCGAGGCGAGCAGGTCGGCGAGCTCGGGGAGCCCGAGGTCGGTGCCGTGGCGTCGGAGTTCCCGTCGTACGGCGGGCCAGGGGTCCGCGCCCGGGAACCGCTCGGCGAGGAGGGCGGCCAGCTCGGCGAGGTGGTTGACGATCAGGCAGTAGACCAGCCGTTCCCAGCCTGCCTCGCGGGTCACGCCCGGCAGCAGTTTCACTCCCTCCGCGTCCCGGAACAGGGCCTGGACGGGCATGCCGGCGGCGTCCACGGCGACCAGGGTGTTCTGCAGGTGGGCCTCGACGACGACTCCATGGCGTGCGAACGCCTCCAGCACCGGGGGCACCACCTGGCGGAGGTACGCGGCCCACCAGACCGAGGGCTCGGTCAGCCTGTCCAGCGGGTTGCCGTCGAAGCCCTCGACGAGGGCGGCGGCGAGCAGCGGGCCGGCGCCGGGGACGAGGTGGTCGCGCAGCCCGTCGCGGACCAGGACGGCGAGTTCCTCGAAGGCGAAGTCGGCCGTGCGGTAGCCGCGGTCGCTCAGCCAGGCCGCGGAGCCCCGCGGGGCGGCGAAGGCGGCGGCGGTCGCGGCGTCGGTGGCGCGCATCTTCAGCAGGTCGTGCTTCCACAGCCGGCGGATGTCGTTGGTGATCCGCACATCGAGGCTGAACTTGACGAACAGGTCGTCCTCGGGGGCGTAGAGCGTGCGGATGGCGGCCGTCGGCCACAGCGGGCGGGCGGTGCGTCCGACGCGTACGAGCCGGCCGTCCGCGAAGGCGTCCCGGATCGCCGGGAGTGCGCCGGTCAGGTCGAGCTGCCAGGGGTGGGCGGGCAGCAGCCGGTAGCCCGGCGGGGCCTGGCCCAGCGCGTCGAGCGGCGTCGTGTCGCCCTCCTCGACGACCGCGTCCTCGCGCACCGCGAGCAGCTCCAGCGGGAACCGGGCGCAGGCCTCGGGGGCGTACGGCAGCCAGCCGGTGACCGGGCCGCCGCCGCGGGCCTTGGGCGCCGGGTGGTACGGGTGCCCCATGATCAGGGACTGTTCGGAGCGCAGGTACGGGTCCTCGGGCGGCGACGTGCGGGCACGGGCGCGGAGGAGGGCCGCGACCACGTCCCGGCTGTCGGTCATCTCGGCGGGCAGCTCGGAGTTGGCCGCTCCGGTGGACCGGCGCAGTGCCTCGGCCGCGAGTGCGACCAGTTCCCGGTGGGTGAGCCGGTGCCAGGCCCCCTCGGTGTACACCTCGGGCTCGACGGGCCGCCGCGTCCCCCGCACCCTCAGCATCCGGCCACCGGCGCGGAGCCGGTGGACGCCCGGATCCGGTGTGGGCTCCGCCAGTTCGCGAAGGAGACAATTGAGCAACGGCGCGGCGGCGTACGCGTCGGCGGCCTCGTCCATGTCACCCCCGTTGACGTGGGGGAACACGGTCGGCATGAAGTCCACGCGATCCATCCGGTCCATTCGATTCATACGGTGCGCTGGTGATCAGTATGTCTGCCGCGGCGGACGGACCCGACGCAGTCCCGTACCCAAGGAGCCCGCCTGTGCACCGTCCCTCCACGCCCGACACCGAGGCCGCGTTCGCCGAGGAACTGAGCGCCGTACGCCCCGAACTGTCGGCGCCGTACGCGGAGGCGCTGCCCGGCGCCCGGGCGGCCGTACTGACCCGGCTGTGGCGCGCGCTGGCGTACGAGCCGCTGCCGTGGATCGCCCGCCGTGACACGGCCGGTGACGGCCTCACGCTCCGTCTGACGGACGGCCGCCGGCTGCACGGACCGCGCGCCGACCCGTACGCCACCTCCGCGTACGTGACCGAAGTGCGGCTCGCCGGGCGGACGTACGACCGTCCGGAGCTGCTCGTCGACGCCCTCGGCGTACCGCACGGCCCCGCCTTCGCGGCCGAACTCGCGCACAGCGTCGCCTCCATGGCCCTGTCGCGGGCGGACCGGGCGGCGTCCTGCGACACCCCCGAAGCGACCGAGGCGAGCTGGATGTGGGAGCAGCGGATCGTGGACGGGCATCCGTATCACCCCAACTGCCGTGCGCGGCCCGGGTTCTCGGTGGCCGAACAGCTCGCTTACGGGCCGGAGCACCGGCCGTCGGTGGAGTTGGGCCTGGTGGCGGTGGACGGCTGTCTCGTCACGGGAGAGTGGCCGAAGTGGCTGCGGGACGGGGAGCGCGTGCTGATCCCGGTGCATCCCTGGCAGACCGCCCATGTGCTGGACGCCCCCGTCCAGGAGGGCTTCGCCGCCCACCCGTTGATGTCCCTGAGGACCCTCGCGGTGCCGGACGGGCCGCATGTGAAGACCGCGCTGAGCGCCCGGCTGACCTCGTCGGTGCGGGACATCTCGGTGTACTCGGTGGAAACGGCGGAAACGGTCTCGGCGTTCATGGAGGGGATGACGGCGGGCCTGGACGTTCCGCTGCACATCACCCGTACCCTCGGCGCGGCCACCGCCGGCTTCCCCGATCTCGCGGCGGTGGTGCGGGAGTCCCCGGACGGCTACGCGGGCGCGGACGAGAGGTGTGTGCCGGTGGCCGCCCTTCCGCTGACCCTGCTGCCCGAAAAGGCTTCCTGGCTGGCCGAGTTCACCCACCTCGTCCTCACCGCGGGGCTGCGGATGCTGGAACTCGGGGTGGCTCTGGAGGCGCACGGGCAGAACCTGCTCGTGGTCCTGGACCGCGCGGGCTCCCCCGTCCGGCTCGTCTACCGCGACCTGGCCGACATCCGGGTGAGCCCCGCCCGGCTGGCGCGCCACAACATCGCGGTCCCACGGCTGTCCGGACGTATCGTCACGGACGACGAGACCGCCCTGCGCCGCAAGCTCTTCGGCTCCCTCGTCGGCGGCGCGCTGGGCGCGACGGCGGGCTCGACGGCCGCGCTGCGCGAGGCCCTTGAGACGGTCGCGCCGGATCTCCCGCGCACCGAGGACCTTCCCGCACTCCTCGGCGAGCCGCTCCCCACCAAAGCCCTGACCTTGATGCGGCTGTCCCCCGAGACCCCCGGTGACCTGTGGACACGGCTCCCGCAGCCGCTCGCGGGACCCGGCTCGTCATGAGGCGGGACACCTCTCGTTTTTACGCGCGGCACCTTTGATCAATAGGATCCGCCGATGATCACAAGACAACGGCTGGCGGCGGGCGTCTGCGCCCTGCTCGCCGCCCTGGCCGCCGGGATCGCCTTCCCGGCCGGAGCGGTCGCCGACGAAACCACGGCTGTCGCTCCCAAGGTCGAACTCCTGCTGGACGTCAGCGGTTCGATGCGTGCCCGGGACATCGACGGCGAGTCGCGGATGTCCGCGGCGAAGCAGGCGTTCAACGAAGTGCTCGACGCGACCCCGCAGGAGGTGCAGCTCGGCATCCGCACCCTCGGCGCCAACTACCCGGGGGACGACCGCAAGAAGGGCTGCAAGGACACGGCCCAGCTGTACCCGGTGGGGACCCTGGACCGCACCGAGGCCAAGACCGCCGTCGCGACCCTCAGTCCGACCGGCTGGACCCCGATAGGCCCCGCCCTGCTCAAGGCGGCCGACGACCTCGAAGGCGGTGAGGGCACCCGTCGCATCGTGCTCATCAGCGACGGCGAGGACACCTGCCAGCCGCTCGACCCGTGCCAGGTGGCCCGCGAGATCGCGGCCAAGGGCATCGACCTGACCATCGACACCCTGGGGCTGGTCCCCAATGTCAAGGTGAGCAAGCAGCTGAGCTGCATCGCCGAGGCCACCGGGGGCACGTACACCTCGATTGAGCACAAGGAGCAGCTCAGCGACCGCGTCAACCAGTTGGTGGACCGCGCCGCCGATCCGGTGGTGAAGCCGGTGGCCGTGAAGGGTGCCGACTCGTGCACCGGGGCGCCCGCCGTCAAGTCGGGCATCTACACCGACCGCGAGGAGTTCGCGCAGCACCGCTGGTACCGCGTGGAGCTCGAGCCGGGCAAGGAACTGCGCGCCTCGGTGAGCATCGCGGCGGACCGTCAGGTCCGTCCCGACTACGGGGTGATGCTGCGTGCCGTCACCACGCGCGGCCGGGAGATCGTGCGCGGCGAGGCGGCCGGGAACGGCCGCACCGACGTCGTCTCGACCGGTCTGCGCTACCCGAAGGCCGAGAACGACGACGAGTACGGGGCCGCCGAGGTCGTATGCCTCCAGGTGTCCAACTCCTTCTCGGCCGCGGCGGGCGTGAAGACCACGCCCGGACTGCCGCTGGAACTGACCGTCGACGTGGTCGACGGCCCCGACCAGGCGAGTGACGTGGCCTCCTTCGGCCTCGGACGCGGCTGGTGGCTGCTCGGCGCCCTGGTGCTCACCGGCTTCCTCGCGGGTGTGCTGTGGGGCTGGATCTCCCGTTGGCGGTTCTCGGTCTGGAGGACCAACTGATGCGTATCCGACGTGTGCTGAGCACCGCCGCGCTTCTCGCGGGGGTCGCCGCGGCGCCCGCGCTGCTCGGAGCGGCCGCTTCCCCGGCCGTCGCCGACTCCTCGCCGTCCGCGAGTCCGTCGGACGACGACGCCGCGCCCACCGAGGCCGGTACGTCGTTCCGTACGGCGACCGAGATCGAGCAGGGCCTGCGGGCCACCGCCAGCGGGTCCGCGGGCGACTACCTGTACTGGTCGTTCCCCGCGGACGCCGGGCAGCGGCCCACCGTGAAGGCGACGGTGAAGCTGCCCGAGGCGTCCAGGCGCGCCTCCGCCGAGACCTGGCAGATCGACGTGTACGACGGGCTGCGGCGCCGTCAGGCCTGCCAGTTCGGGTCGCAGACCCGGACGGCGGCGACGGACGCGGCCTCCGTGGAGCTGTCCTGCACCCTGCGCACGGTCCGCGCCTGGTCGGAGACCTGGGCCAACGACCCGCTGCCGGGCACCTATTACATCCGGCTGACCGCCACCGGTCTCGGGGCGGCCGACCTGGGTCTGCCGGTGAGCACGGAAGTCCAGGTGGATTCCAAGGACATCGGCGGTTCGGCGGCGGTCGACGGCTCGCTCGCCGAGCCGCTGGTGCCGGGCATCGCCACGACGGCCGAGAAGTCCGACGAGGAGTCCGACTCCGCGACGGCGGCGCTGTCCTCGCTCGAACCCGACGACGGCTGGACCTCCGGCTGGTGGTCCGACCGCTGGGTGTGGACCGCGGTCGGCGGCGTCCTCGCGGCCCTCGCGGGCATCGGCGGATACGCGCTGACGCGGGGCACCGGACGGCCTTCCCGGGTTCCGCCGGGCGCCTGACCCGTACGGCCGCAGAAGCCCGCCGCGCTCCCCGTCCGGGAGTACGGCGGGCTTCTGCCGTCCCGCCCGGTGTCAGACCTCGCGCAGGGCCTTGGCCAGGGGTCCGTCGCCCGCCACGTCGACGCTCCGCTCGCGCAGCGCGTCGAGCAGCGTCAACGTCCCCCGGCTCATGGCCTCGCACGTCGGCGTGTCCATTGTCAGGCGGACGTCGGGCTCCCGCGGGGCGGTCCCGTCCCCGTGGAGCGGCCCTTCCTCCGCGCCCGGCCATACATGGAACCGGCCCTCGTCCAGGTGGACTTCGACCAGTCCCTCCCCCACCCCGGCGGCGTCCAGCCCCCGCAGCAGCGGCAGCGCGAACCAGTGCGCCCGTACGGCGTCGGTGGGCCGCCGCTCGCCCAGCGCGGGCGCGCCCCACTCTCCGAGCGCCTGGAGCACGGGCAGCAACTCCCGTCCTCGGGAGGTGAGTTCGTAGACATAGGCCGCGCCGGGAGGCGGCAGGCGCCGCCGGGTGGCCAGACCGTCGCGCTCCATGTCCTTGAGCCGGGAGGCGAGGACGTCGGTGCTGACGCCCGGCAGATCGGCGTGCAGATCGGTGTAGCGGCGCGGTCCGCCGAGCAGTTCGCGGACGATCAGGAGGGTCCACCGGTCCCCGACCGCGTCGAGGGCGCGGGCGGCGGAACAGTACTGGTCGTAGCTTCGGCGCGGTGACATGCGACGCAGTCTAGCTATCTTGTTGGACTTTCCAAGCTCGTACTTGGTAAAACCAAGCAACACCACAACCGGAGGGCGCAGCGCATGGAGTTCCGGCAGTCGAGCAAGCTCAGCGAGGTCTGTTACGAGATCCGCGGCCCGGTGATCGAGCACGCCGACGCACTGGAGGCGGCGGGCCACAGCGTGCTGCGCCTCAACACCGGCAACCCCGCCCTCTTCGGGTTCGAGGCGCCGGAGGAGATCCTCCAGGACATGATCCGGATGCTGCCCCGGGCGCACGGCTACACCGACTCCCGAGGCGTCCTGTCCGCCCGGCGGGCCGTCGCCCAGCGCTACCAGGACCGGGGCCTGGAGGTCGGCGTGGACGACGTCTTCCTCGGCAACGGCGTCTCGGAGCTGGTCTCCATGGCCGTACAGGCCCTGGTCGAGGACGGTGACGAAGTCCTCATCCCCGCCCCGGACTTCCCGCTCTGGACGGCCGTCACCACGCTCGCCGGCGGCAAGGCGGTGCACTACCTGTGCGACGAGCAGTCCGAGTGGTACCCGGACCTGGAGGACATGGCGGCCAAGATCACCGACCGGACCCGCGCGGTCGTCATCATCAACCCCAACAACCCGACGGGCGCGGTCTATCCGAAGGAGATCGTCGAGGGCATCCTCGATCTCGCCCGCCGGCACGGGCTGATGGTGTTCGCCGACGAGATCTACGACCAGATCCTGTACGACGACGAGGTGCACCACTCGGCCGCCGCCCTCGCCCCCGACCTGGTGGTGCTCACCTTCTGCGGGCTGTCGAAGACCTATCGCGTCGCCGGCTTCCGGTCCGGCTGGCTGGTCGTCACCGGGCCCAAGCAGCACGCCCGCAGCTATCTGGAGGGGCTGACGATGCTGGCCTCCATGCGGCTGTGCGCCAACGCTCCGGCGCAGTACGCCATCCAGGCGGCGCTCGGCGGCCGCCAGTCGATCCACGAGCTGACCGGGCCCGGCGGCCGGCTCCGCGAGCAGCGCGACCGCGCCTGGGAGAAGCTCAACGAGATCCCCGGCGTCTCGTGCGTGAAACCCAAGGGCGCGCTGTACGCGTTCCCGCGCATCGACCCCGCGGTGCACCCGATCCACGACGACGAGAAGTTCGTCCTCGACCTGCTGCTGCGCGAGAAGATCCAGGTCGTCCAGGGCACCGGCTTCAACTGGCCGCGCCCCGATCACTTCCGCATCCTCACCCTCCCGCACGCCGACGACCTGGACGCGGCGATCAGCCGGATCGGGCGGTTCCTGAGCGGGTACCGGCAGTAGGGAGCCGGGGGACGCCGGTGGGCCGACCGGAGGAGCAGGTGCTGCGGTCCCGGGCGGCCGGTGTCACCGTACGAGGGACAGCAGCTGACGCAGGGACGGAAGGGCGCGGCGATGGGTGACCTGCTCCTCGTACGGCACGGTGAGACCGAATGGTCGATGTCCGGGCGGCACACCGGGTCGACGGATGTCCCGCTGACCGACAACGGCCGCGAGCAGGCGCGCCGGCTCGGTCCGCTGATCGCCCGGCACCACATCGCGGCGGCGTTCGTCAGCCCGATGCGCCGGGCGCGGGAGACGGCCCGACTGGCCGGGGTCGGCGGCGCCCGCGTCGACGCCGACCTCTCCGAGTGGGACTACGGCGGGTACGAGGGCATCACGACCGTCGAGATCCACCGGGAGCGGCCCGACTGGTTCCTGTTCACGGACGGTGTCACGGCCGGGCCGCCCGAGCACCCCGGGGAGAGCCCGGACGAGGTCGGGGAGCGCGCCGAGCGGATGCTGGCCAAGATCGACGCGGCCCTCTCCGAGTCGGAGGGCAGCGTGGTCGTCGTCTCGCACGGTCACTTCCTGCGGGTGCTGACCGCTCGGCGGCTCGGACTGACCGCCCAGTCCGGCGCCCTCTTCCAGCTCGGCACCGGGACGATGAGCCGGCTGAGCACCGAGCACCGGCGGCATGTGGTGGCCGGATGGAATGTCAGACCCGACGCGTACTGTTCCCATGAACCGCTCGCCCCGGCGGACGAGGAGCCGAAGGAGCACTGACCCGCGGCCGGGGACGAGTGCCGTGGCACCACCCTGTGGTGGAGGGAGCGCGCCGTGACACGACCGCCGAGCGCCGCACAGCGGCGCGTCATCGACGCCGCCGACCCCGTGACGGGGCGGCTCAAGGGCACCGAGGCCCAGCTCGCCGCACTGGTGAAGCGGGGGCTCGCCTTCCGTCATCCGCGGCCCCCGCGCGACCATTTCCTGACACCCGCCGGGCATCGGCTCCGTGAGTCGTCCGGGACGCCCGAGCCCGCCGGCGCCGCCGAGCCGTCCGCTCCCGCGGCGTCCGGGGTGTTCGCGGCGCGGACCGGCGGCGAGGCGGGGGCCGAGACGGGCCCCGCGCGGCTCCGGGAGGTGCACAGCGCCTGGCAGGGGCTCCTGGAGCTGCGCCGGATGACCACTCCGGACGGCGCCACCGACCGTCCGTGCGCCTGGGAGCGCGCGCATCTGGTGCAGGCCGCCGCCCTCGCGCTGGAGGCCGCGGGACACCAGCCCGCCGGAGCGGTGGGCGGCGGTTACCGGGTGCGTCCGACACCGCAGCCGGAGGCCGTCGCCGTACGCGAGCCGGACCCCGAGGCGCTGCGGGCCTGCGCGGTCACCCTGGAGAAGGCGGGCTGGCAGGCCGGCGAGCACACGGAGCCGCGCACGGGCGCCCGGTACGTTCTCGCCTCGCCCCGGCGGGCGTGAGGTGCGCGGGCACGGGCCGGTCCGGGAGCGCCGGGCACCCGCGACGCGCCGAGGCGCGGGCTCCGAAGGGTGTGCGGAACAAGGGAGTCGGACGAGCCCCGCCCGTGTGTGTGGGAACCGTCGCGGCCCCGTGGCCGAAAGCCTCCGGAGCCCCTGATGCGGTTAGTGTCGTGGCGGCCGCCGCAGCAGCCGAGGCAGCTGCCTCGTCGCAGCGGCTGAAGTCGTCGCCGTCGTGGTCGCATCGTTGTCGCCGTCGCAGTCGCCGTCGCCGTCGCAGTCGCAGTCGCAGTCGCAGTCGCAGTCGAAAGGAAAGTCGTGGCAGAGGTGTTTTCCGTCCCCGTGACCGTTCGCGGGTACGAGACCGATGTGCAGGGACATCTCAACCAGAGCGTGTATCTCCAGTACGCCGAGCACGCCCGCTGGTCGGTGCTCCAGGCGGCCGGGATCAGCCAGGCGGTCCTGGCGGCCCGGGGTGTGGGCCCGGTCGCGCTGGAGACGACCATCCGCTACCGGCGCGAGCTGCGGGCCGGCGACGAGGTCGAGGTGACCTGCGTCTTCCTCTGGGGCGAGGGCAAGAGCTTCCGTATCGAGCAGACCATCAGGAAGACGGACGGCACCGTGGCCGCCGAGATCACGGCGGTCGGCGGGCTGATGGACCTCACGGAGCGCAGGCTGGTGTCCGGCCCGCGGGACACCTTCACGTCACTGGCCACCGACCCGGGCCCGCTGGGGCTCTGACCTCCCCGGAGCGCCGCGCCACGCCTCGCACGGCCTACGCGTCGAGCAACTCCGGCCGGTGCGCCTCGTCGTAGGCCGCGCGGGACTCGGCGATCGTCACGCGGTGCCGCTCCGCCCAGTCGGTCAGGGAGAGCAGCGTCACGTGCAACTCTCGCGCCACCGGAGTGAGTTGGTACTCGACCTTCGGCGGCACCGTGGGATGGACGGTGCGGGTGACGAGACCGTCGCGCTCGAGATTGCGCAGGGTGAGGGTCAGCATGCGCCGGCTGATTCCCTCGATGCTGCGCTCCAGTTCGGTGAAGCGGATCGGGCCGTGCGCGGCGGCCACGATGATCAGCACGCTCCATTTTCCGGCGACCCTGTCAAGAACCTCGCGGACCGGGCACGCCTGCGCGAGCACTGCCTGCGAGGTAACACCGGTGTTCCCCTGGGACATCGAAGTGCCTCCTTATGCCGGTCTCCATGGTCACTGACGATGTACCCCGTTACAAGTCGTGCACCAAGGAAGAACGCCATGGAATCGAGACGGTCCATGGAGGACACGGAGGTCACCGGTCATGCTGTCCCGGACCGAGCCGGCGAGCTCGTCGACACCACGAACGTACTCCCGGTGGGCCTCGCTCGTCGTCCTGTGCGCGGGCACACTGATGACGATCCTGGACGGGAACATCGTCACCGTCGCCATGCCCGCCATCCAGAAGGATCTCGGCTTCTCCGCTCCCGGGCTCGCCTGGATCGTCAACGCCTATCTGATCCCGTTCGGCGGACTGCTGCTGCTCGCGGGCAGGCTCGGCGATCTGGTGGGCCGCCGGCGGATGTTCACGGCCGGACTCGCCGTGTTCACCGCAGCGTCCGTGCTGTGCGGGGTCGCCGACGGGCAGGGCATGCTGGTCGCGGCCCGCGCTCTCCAGGGCGTCGGCGGGGCGATGACCTCGGCCGTCGTCCTCGGCATGCTCGTGGCCCTGTTCCCCGAGCCCCGCGAACAGGGCCGCGCCATCGCGGTGTTCAGCGCGGTCGGCGCCGCGGGCGGGGCGCTCGGCACCTTCCTCGGGGGCGCTCTGACGCAGGCCCTCCACTGGCACTGGATCTTCCTGATCAACCTGCCGATCGGTGTGCTGGCCTGGGTCGCGGCGCTGCGCATCCTCGCCCCGGACACGGGAGCCGGCCTCGGCAGGGGTGCCGACTATCCCGGCGCGGTCCTGGTCACGGGTGCGCTGATGCTGACGGTGTACACGATCGTCGGCTCCGGAGAGCGGGGCCTCGGCGGCACCCTCGCGCTCGGCGTGCTCGCGGTCGCCCTCTTCGCCGGATTCACCGTGCGTCAGGCACGGGCCGCCCGCCCCCTGCTGCGGCTGCGGCTGCTGCGCTCCCGGACCCTGACGAGCGCCAACGGTGTGCAGATCCTGATGATCGCCGGGATGTACGGCTTCCAGTACATCGGCGCGCTCTACCTCCAACGCGTCCTCGGCTGCGGCGAGTTGCTCACGGGTACGGCGTTCCTGCCCGCCCCGATCGCCATCGGTGTGCTGATGCTGAGCCTGTCGGCGCGCACGATCGCCCGCTTCGGCCCGTACCGGGTCCTGCTCGCCGGACTCGCCCTCATCACCGCGGGCATGGCCCTGCTCAGCCGGGCCCCGGTCGACGGCTCGTACGCCACCGACGTGCTGCCCCCGCTGCTCCTGCTCTCCGCGGGATTCGCGGCCGCGATGCCCGCGGTGACGGGGCTCGCCATGTCCGGCGCGCGTCAGGAGGACGCGGGTCTGGCCTCCGGGCTCTTCAACACCACGCAGGTGGTGGGCGGTTCACTGGGTCTCGCCGTGCTGACGACGCTGGCGGCGAGCCGCACCGAGCGCCTGACCGGCGCGGGTGAGCACGTCGTCGCGGCGACGGCGGACGGCTACCGGCTGGCCTTCACGGTGGCCACGGTCATCGCGGCGACGGCCCTGACGCTGGCGGCCGCCCTCCTGCGCCCCGGGCGGAACTCCTCGACCGCCTCGGCGGAGGAAGAACCTCCTCACGCGCCCTCTTCCGCCGACCCGGCGTCGTCGGGCGTACGGACGGGCACCGGCACCTGATTGAAGCCGTAGTAGATCGCGAGGAGCCCGTGCGCGGCCAGGGTCAGCGGCGCCGAGACGAAGGACAGGGCGACCGCCGCCGGGTAGGCGAGGGAGCCGAGGGCGAAGCGGACCCGGGTGCGCCGGGCGCCCTCCAGGTCGACACGGCTGTCGAGCAGGCGCCCGGTGCGGGTGAGGTGCCACCACACGGCCTGGAACGCGAGGGCCATGGCGACCATGACCAAGCTGTAGACGGCGGCGGCGACATGGGACGGCCCGCCTTCGCGCAGGTACTCCGCGACCATCGCCGTCGGCCAGGGAATGGCGGCCACCACCATCAGCAGAAGCAGGTTCAGGAACATCAGCGTGCGGTCGACCCGGGCGACATAGCTGAAGACCTGGTGGTGGTTGATCCACATGATGCCGATCACCAGAAAGCTGACGACGTAGGCGGCGTAGGAGGGCCACTGCTCTCCCAGCGCGTGCCACAGACCGCCGTGCTCACCGACCTCGGGGACCTTGATCTCCAGGATCAGCAGGGTGATGGCGATGGCGAACACGCCGTCGCTGAAGGCCTCCACACGGCCCGACTCGTTCATGACCGACTCTCCCCGTTGTGACCGCGTCCGCACGTGGTTGCCGTGCGGCTTCCGTGCCGTACGTGCCGTTCATGCGCTCAGACCGTAACCCGGCGCGGCTCGACAGTCGGCCCCGATGCGTCAACTCGCCCTCGCCCGGCGGGTATACGCCGTCTTCAATCTCTGGTAGGAAACTTTCCTAACAGTACGCGGCAGCATCACTCCCCCATCGGAGGTACCGTGCGCACCCCCCACATAGGCACATCGCGTCGCACCCTGCTCACCCTGATCGGAGCCTCATTGGTAGCTGGCCCCCTCATCGCCACCCAGACGGCGACCGCCGCCCTCGTCGGCCTGGACGACCCGGCGAAGAAGGAGATCGCCATGAAACTGGTCTCCAGCGCGGAGAACTCCTCGCTGGACTGGAAGGCGCAGTACAAGTACATCGAGGACATCGGCGACGGACGCGGCTACACCGCCGGGATCATCGGCTTCTGCTCGGGCACCCACGACATGCTCGACCTCGTCGAGCTGTACACCCGGCGCAAGCCCGGCAACGTCCTGGCCAGGTACCTGCCCGCGCTGCGCGAGGTCGACGGCAGCGACTCTCACGAGGGCCTGGACCCCGGCTTCCCCGCCGACTGGCGCCGGGCCGCGCAGGATCCGGCGTTCCAGCAGGCGCAGAACGACGAGCGCGACCGTGTCTACTTCAACCCCGCCGTGCGGCAGGGCAGGACCGACGGCATCGGGGTCCTCGGGCAGTTCACGTACTACGACGCCATCGTGATGCACGGCGACGGCGGCGACAGCACCAGCTTCGGCAGCATCCGGCGGCGCGCCCTGGCGAGGGCCAGGCCGCCGGCCCAGGGCGGTGACGAGGTGACGTATCTGAACGCCTTCCTCGACGCGCGCGTGTGGGCCATGAAGCAGGAGGAGGCCCACTCCGACACCAGTCGGGTCGACACCGCGCAGCGGGTCTTCCTGCGCAACCGCAACCTGAACCTCGACACTCCGCTGGACTGGAAGGTCTACGGAGACAGCTTCCACATCGGCTGACGGGCGCGGAACAGGCGGAGGGCGCGGCACATGTCCAGTGCCGCGCCCTCCGTGGTCCGTTCATCAAGTCGGCTCGCACCGGCGGCCGTTGGTCCCCGAAGAACGTGCGGGCCGCGATGTCCGACTCAGTGGGCCGGTACCGCCTTGAGGTCCTCGCCCGCCTCCATCGGGTGGGTCACGTCCCCCGCGTTCTCGCGTCCCCTGCCGAGGTGGTTGAAGACGAGGTTGAGGACGACGGCCGCGACGCAGCCCGTGGAGATCCCGGAGTCGAGGACGATCCGTACGGTCTGCGGGAACGCGTGGTAGAACTCGGGCGCGGTGATCGGGATGATGCCCACCGCGAGGGAAACGGCCACGATCAGCACGTTGTTGTCCTTCTCCAGGCCCGCCCTGACCAGGGTCTGGATACCGCTGGCCGCGACCGAGCCGAACAGGACGACACCCGCCCCGCCGAGCACCGGACGCGGTACGACGGCGATCAGGGACGCGGCCATCGGGCACAGTCCCATCAGCACCAGGAAGCCGCCGCCGGTGGCGACGACGTACCGGCTGCGGATCCTCGTCATCGCGACGAGGCCGATGTTCTGGGCGAAGGCGCTGCACATGAAGCCGTTGAAGAGCGGGCTCAGCGCCGAGCCGAGGGTGTCGGCGCGCAGTCCGGCCGCGATGGTCCTCTCATCGGCGGGGCGCTCGACGATCTCGCCCAACGCCAGCATGTCCGCGGTCGATTCGGTCATCGAGACGACCATCACCACGCAGAGCGAGAGGATCGCGGCGAGCTGGAACTGCGGGGCGCCGAAGTGGAACGGCGTCGGGAAGCCGACCACGTCCGCGTCGGCCACCGGCCCGAAGTCCGTGACGCCGAAGGGGATCGCCACGAGCGTGCCGACGACCAGGCCGAGCAGGACCGCGATCTGCTTGACGAAGCCGCGGGTGAAGCGGCGCAGCAGCAGGACGATGACGAGGGTCACCGCCGCGAGGCCGAGATAGGTCCGCGAACCGTAGTCGTCCGCCACGGGGTTCGGGCCCTGCGCCCAGCCGAAGGCGACCGGCAGCAGCGAGACACCGATGAGCGTGATCACCGTGCCGGTGACGACGGGCGGGAAGAAGCGAACGGCCTTGCTGAAGAAGGGAGCCGCGATGAATCCGAGCACGCCGGCGACCATGACCGCGCCGAAGATGACCGGCAGGGCGTCGCTCTTGTCCTTGGCGGAGGCGACGACCGCCGTCATCGGCGCGACGCCGGCGAAGGTGACGCCGTTGACGAAGGGCAGCCGGGCTCCGATCTTCCAGAAGCCGAGGGTCTGCAGGAAGGTGGCGAGCCCCGCGGTGAACAGGCAGGCGCCGGTGAGGAAGGTGAGTTCGGTGGCGGAGAGACCGACCGCGGCGCCGACGATCAGGGGCGGGGCGACGACTCCGGCGTACATGGCGGCCACGTGCTGCAGGCCGCTGGTCGCCATCTTCAGGGCGGGCAGCTTCTCGTCGACCGGGTGTTTCGACCCGATGGCCGTTCCGGCTGGTCCAGTTGCTCCGGATGTTCCCGTTTCTCCGGTCGATCCAGTTGCTCCAGTTGCTCCAGTTGGTCGTGCATCGGTGCTGGGCTCGGGCTGGGCGGCCACGGCGGCTCCTCCGGTCGGGTACACGTCGCCGTCGACGTGGGTGTCAGGGAGGTGATGCGCGGTCGTGCGGGACCGGGACGATGACCGTCGCGCGGACACGGTGTCCACGCGGCGGAGACCGTTCCGGGGCGCGCACGTCCATGCACGCCCCGGCTACGGCCGCCGTGGACCCCGCTCGGGTCCACGGCTACCGGCCGAGGGCCGTCCCCCTCCGCCGGAGTTCTGCGGTGGTCAGGCCTGCGCGGCGATCCGCGCCAGGCGCTGTGCCTCGTCCCGCGTGGAGCGGGCGATGGCGTCCTCGTCGACGTTGAGCAGGCGGCTGTCCTCGACGACCGGCTTTCCGTTGACGAGCGAGAGGGTGACCGGGGCTGCGGCGCCGAAGACCAGCGCCGTCACCGGGTCGGCGATCGAGGCGTGCGCCAGGGTGTCGAGCTTCCACAGCACCAGGTCGGCGAGCTTGCCCGCCTCCAGGGAGCCGATCTGGCTCGCGCGGCCGAGGACCTGGGCTCCTCCGTAGGTGCCGAGGCGCAGCGCCTGACGGGCGTTCAGGGCGGCCTCGCGGTGGGCGCCGAGCCGGTTGATGAGCAGGGCGTTGCGCAGCTCGGTGTGGAGTTCGCCCGACTCGTTCGACGCGGTGCCGTCGACGCCGAGGCCGACCGGGACGCCCGCCGCGAGCATGTCGGGGACCCGCGCGATACCGGCGGCCAGCCGGGCGTTGGAGGACGGGCAGTGGGCGACGCCCGTCTTCGTACGGGCGAAGGCGGCGATGTCGGAGTCGTTCATGTGGACGCAGTGCGCCATCCACACGTCTTCGCCGAGCCAGCCGGTCGACTCGAAGTACTCGGTCGGGCCCATGCCGAACAGTTCCTTGCAGAACTGCTCCTCCTCCACGGTCTCCGAACCGTGTGTGTGCAGCCGTACACCCTTGCGGCGGGCCAACTCGGCGCCCTGCTTCATGAGTTCGGTGGAGACGGAGAAGGGCGAGCAGGGCGCGACGGCGACCTGGGTCATGGCGTCGAAGGAGGCGTCGTGGTGTTCGTCGACGGTCGCCTCGGTGGCGGCCAGCGCGCCTTCGAGGGTCTCTACGGCGAAGTCCGGCGGCAGTCCGCCGTCCTTCTCGCTGCGGTCCATGGAGCCGCGGGCGAGGGTGAAACGGACGCCCGTCTCACGGGCGGCCCGGATGATGGCGCCGGACAGGTCGCCGGATCCCTTGGGGAAGACGTAGTGGTGGTCCATGGCGGTGGTGACGCCGCCGCGGGCCATCATGGCGAGGGAGCCCTGAGCGGCCGCGTAGGCCATCGGCTCGTCGATGCGCGCCCAGGTCGGGTACAGCGCGACGAGCCAGTTGAAGAGGTTGTGGTCCGTGGCGAGGCCGCGGGTGATCCACTGGTAGAAGTGGTGGTGGGTGTTCACCAGACCGGGCGTGGCCAGGTGCCCGGTGCCGTCGATGCGGCGGACCACGTTCTCCAGGTTCTCGGGGGCCTTTCCGGGGCCCACCGACTCGATCCTGTTGCCGGCGACGACGATGTGACCCGAGGCGTACTCGGTGTCGCCCGCGTCCACGGTCGCGATGGCGCAGTTCTCGATGACGATGCGCTGGACTGCCACGACGGTTCCTCGTTCTTCCCATTGGCGGACGGACCCGGGGGCCGAGCGGGGTGACGACCGGGTCCGTGGTGCTGTCATTGCGCAGATGCCCCCGCTCTCCCCTGGGACTTGACGCCGGCGCACGCGTCGGGGGTCGAGCAAGTAGTCCTGCGGTGCAGTACTACAAGTTGCTGAGGTCCACCGGGATGCGCGGCTCGCAGCCGTCGCGCAGGACGGTGCCCTCGATGAGCCCGTACGGGCGGTCGGCCGCGAAGTAGACCTCGTTGTCGTTCTCGAGGCCGAACGGCTTCAGGTCGACAAGGAAGTGGTGCTTGTTCGGGAGCGAGAAGCGGACCTCGTCGATCTCGCTGCGGTTGTTGATGATCCGCGAGCCCATTTGGTACAGGGTCTGCTGGAGGGAGAGGGAGTACGTCTCCGCGAAGGCCTGGAGCATGTGCTTCCTGACCTGGTCGTAGGACTTCTCCCAGTTGGGCATCTTCTGCTCGTCGCCGGTCCAGTTGAAGCGCCAGCGGCCGGAGACCTGGGTGGCCAGGATGCGGTCGTACGCCTCCTGGAGCGTCGTGTACTTGTCCTTGACGTAGCCCCAGAACTCGGAGTTCGTCGAGTTCATCACGACGAGGTCCTTCAGGCCCGAGATGACCTCCCAGGTCTCACCGTCGTAGGTGATCTGGGTGACGCGGGTCTCCTGGCCCTTGCGGACGAAGGAGTGCTTGACCTCGTCCGCGCCGATGAACCGGGAGTTGGCGTCCGAGGCCTCGATCCGCTCCCAGGCGTACTCCTCGATACGGATGCGTGCCCGCTTGATCGGCTCCTGGCTGGTCACGAAGTGCCGGGCCAGATGGATGCCGAACTGCTCGGCGGACTCGATGCCGTACTCCTTGGCGAAGGCGTACACCGTGTTCTTGGTGGTGTCCGTGGGCAGGACGTTCGCGTTGGAGCCCGAGAGGTGGACCTCCTGCATGTCGCCGCTCAGCGCGACGGACACGTTCAGGTCCTTGATGTGGTGCGTGTCGCCGTCGCGGGTGATCTTGACGACGCGGTTCTCGGCCTTGCCGTACTGGTTCTGTCCCAGCATCACAGGGTGGGCGCGGCGGGAATTGTCGGTCATGTCTGCTAGCTCCCTCGGTAAACGGAGTAGCCGAACGGGTTGAGCAGCAGCGGTACGTGGTAGTGCTCGCCCGGCCTGACGGCGAAGGTGATCGTCACCTCGGGGAAGAACGTCTCGCTGTCCCGATTCGCGGGGGCGTCCTGCTGCGCATCGGCTTGCTGTGTCGCTGGATCCGACTCGAAGTACCGCTCGACCGCGAAGTCGAGCCGTACATGGGTCGTGCCCTCCGGCAGCGCCGGAAGGTCCTTGCACCGGCCGTCCGCGTCGGTCGCGGAACCGCCGAGCGCCTGCCAGTCGGCCTCGCGCCCGGCGCGGGCGGCGAGCTGGACGGCGACGCCCTCGGCGGGGCGGCCGACGCTGGTGTCCAGGATGTGGGTGGACACGGAGGCGGTGGTGTCGGTGCTCATGCCTCTTCTTCCTGTACGAGACGGCCGAGCCGGATGCGGTTGATCTTCCCCAGTTCGACGCGGACGATCTCACGCTCCCGCTCGGCCGAGTTGCCGATCCGTTCCTTGACCGCGTCGCGCATCTGCTCGCCGGTCCGGCCGGTGGCGCAGATGAGGAAGACGTGGCCGAACTTCTCCTGGTAGGCCAGGTTCAGTTCGAGCATCTCCTCCTTGAGTTCCCCGGAGGCGCCGGCCATGCCGCGCTGTTCCCGGGAGGAGGTCGGATCGCCGGGTTTCGGGCGCCCGATGGGCGGGTGCCCGGCCATCGCCTCGGCCAGGTCCGCGTCTGTCAGCTCGGCCATGGCGGCGTCGCTCGCGGCGAACAGGTCGTCGGCGGTGGCGCAGGGGCGGGCGGCGAGCAGCCGCTCGGCCCATGCCCGGGAGGCGCAGGCCTCGTGCAGGGCGGCGAAGGCCGCGCGCTCCTCCAGGGCGTTGAAGCGGGCGAGGCCGCCAGGTGTCGGACTCGACGTCACGGGAGCCTCCGTGGCCTTGTGCTGGACGGGCTGCGGATCAGCTAACGCCCTCAGAAACACCACGTCAACACTTTGTTGAAAACTTCGGGTTACAAAAACCGCCGCCCGATCGAGCCGGACGGCGGCGGGTGACGGCAGGCGGACCCCTGCCGTCCTGAGACGCGTTTGCGCTGGTCAGGCGTCCTTTTCGCGATTCAGATAGTTGTAGACGGTGAACCGGCTCACGCCGAGCGCGGTCGCCACCGTCTCCACACCGTGCCGCACGGAAAAGGCCCCGCGCGCTTCCAGTATGCGCACGATCTCCTGCTTGGCCTTGCGGTCGAGCTCCGCGAGCGGCTTGCCCCGCTTGCGCTCCAGGGCGGCGAGGATGTGGTCGAGCGAGTCGGCGAGCTGGGGCAGGCGCACGGCGACGACGTCCGCGCCCTCCCAGGACAGCACGACGTCGTCGACGCCGGCCTGCTCGGGCGCCAGCATCTCGCCCCCCATGGCGTCGACCAGCGGCTTGACCGCCGCGACGAAGGGGTCGTCCCCGATTCCGGTCACTTATCGCCCTCCCCGGCGGCGCCCACGACGTTCACCTGGAGGGAGACGCGGGTGGCGCCCGCCTCCAGAGCCTTGCGCAGCAGATCGTCGACGGCGGTGAGCACGGCGTCCGCGCCGCCTTCCGCGGTGTTGCCGAACGGGCCGACGTCCACGGCATCCAGTTCGGCCGCCTCGATGACCTCACGGGCGACCAGCGCGTGCCGCGGCGCCTCGTCGAGGTCGAAGGGCTCGGTCGTGAACTCCACTCTCAATCGCACGGGCTCAACCTACTGCGCGCCCCGGACATCCCGGCATCCCCCTCGGGCCCGAGCCGGTCACCCGGACGGCTTCGCCCTCGGCACCCCCTTGACAAGGTCCGACACCCGACGGCAATCTTCCATTAAGCAGAAACGAACTTCCGCAATACGGAATCACCTCGAACCGCCGGCCCGGCCGACAGCACGGCCGCCAGTACGGAAGGGAGCGCCGAACCCATGGGATTCGCGGACCAGCGCTTCAACGTCAACCTGTCGATCCTCTTCACGGAACTCCCGCTCCTGGAGCGCCCGGCGGCCGCCGCCGCGGCGGGCTTCACCGCGGTCGAGCTGTGGTGGCCCTGGGTCGACTCCCCCACCCCGGAGCAGGCCGAGCTCGACGCCCTGAAGAAGGCGATCGAGGACGCGGGCGTCCGGCTGACGGGGCTGAACTTCTACGCCGGACAGTTGCCCGGCCCCGACCGGGGCGCCCTGTCGATCCCCGGTGAGGAGTCGGAGAGGTTCCGCGCCAACATCGACGTGGCCGCCGACTTCGCCGCGTCGCTGGGCTGCGGGGCGCTCAACGCCCTGTACGGCAACCGCGTCGAGGGCGTGGACCCGGCCGAGCAGGACGCGCTCGCCCTGGAGAACCTGGTTCTCGCGGCCCGGGCCGCGGACCGGATCGGCGCGATCCTTCTCGTCGAGACCCTCAACCGGCCGGAGTCACCGCTGTACCCGCTGGTGACCGCCCCGGCCGGCGTCGGCATCGTCGACAAGGTCAACCGGGCGACCGGCCTCGGCAACGCCAGGTTCCTCATGGACCTGTACCACCTCTCCATGAACGGCGAGGACCTGCCGCAGGTGATCGCCGCCTACGCCGACCGGACCGGCCATGTGCAGATCGCCGACAACCCCGGCCGCGGCGCCCCGGGCACCGGCACCCTCCCGCTGGAGGAACTCCTCGACCAGCTGGCCAAGGCCGGTTACGAGGGCTGGGTCGGCCTGGAGTACAAGCCGGGCGACCGGCCGAGCGCGGAGGCCTTCGACTGGCTGCCCGCCGACGTCCGGGCCGCCCGCTGAGCGGCACCCCCGAACACGCAGCAGAGATTCCAGAGAGGCACCCTCATGAGCAACGACAACCTCCCCAAGGTGGCCTGGATCGGTCTCGGCATCATGGGCTCGCCCATGTCGGAGAACCTGATCAAGGCCGGGTACGACGTCACCGGCTTCACGCTGGAGCAGGACAAGCTGGAGCGCCTGGCCGCCGCGGGCGGCACGGCCGCCGCCTCGATCGCCGAGGCCGTGCGTGACGCCGACGTGGTGATCACGATGGTGCCCGCCTCCCCGCAGGTCGAGGCCATCGCGTACGGCCCCGACGGCATCCTGGAGAACGTGAGGTCCGGCGCGCTGCTGGTCGACATGTCCTCGATCACCCCGCAGACCTCGGTCGACCTGGCGAAGGCGGCGAGGGACAAGGGCGTCCGCGTCCTCGACGCCCCCGTGTCCGGCGGCGAGGCCGGTGCGATCGAGGCCGTACTGTCGATCATGGTCGGCGGCGAGCAGGCCGACTTCGACGAGGCGGAGCCGATCTTCGAGGCGCTCGGCAGGACCATCGTGCTGTGCGGTCCGCACGGCTCGGGCCAGACCGTGAAGGCGGCCAACCAGCTGATCGTCGCCGTGAACATCCAGGCGTGCGCCGAGGCCGTGGTCTTCCTGGAGAAGTCCGGCGTGGACCTCAAGGCCGCACTCGACGTCCTCGGCGGCGGGCTCGCGGGCTCCACCGTGCTGGCCCGCAAGAAGGACAACTTCCTGAACCGCGACTTCAAGCCCGGCTTCCGCATCGACCTGCACCACAAGGACATGGGCATCGTCACGGACGCCGCCCGCACCGTCGGTGCCGCGCTTCCGGTCGGCGCCGTGGTCGCCCAGCTCGTCGCCGCCCTGCGCGCCCAGGGCGACGGCGGACTGGACCACTCCGCGCTGCTGCGCGCTGTCGAGCGCCTCTCCGGCGCCCGGATCTGAACCACGGCTGGAACCGGCGGGGAGCCGGCCGACGACCGGCCGGACCCTGCCCGGGCCCCCCGACTTCCAGGCCCCTGACTTCCGGGCCGCGGCGGCGCTGACACCTGTCCTGTCGCGCCCAGGCGCCGCCGCGGCCCGGATCCGCCTTCAACAAACTGTTGACGTCCAGTTCACCCCGAACCTAGGCTCCACCAAGCGGTAGATGTCCACATAGCGGAAGAGGGTTTCCGCTGATCCCGCTGCCCTCTCGTACGGAAGGTCCACGATGTCGAAGCGCGTGCTCACGACCGAGTCCGGCGCCCCTGTCGCCGACAACCAGAACTCCGCCACCGCCGGCGTCGGTGGCCCGCTCCTCCTCCAGGACCAGCACCTCCTGGAGAAGCTCGCCCGGTTCAACCGCGAGCGCATCCCGGAGCGCGTGGTGCACGCCCGCGGCTCCGGCGCGTACGGCTACTTCGAGGTCACGGACGACGTCACCGGCTTCACGCACGCCGACTTCCTGGACACGGTCGGCAAGCGCACCGAGGTCTTCCTGCGCTTCTCGACCGTCGCCGACAACCTCGGCGGGGCGGACGCGGTCCGCGACCCCCGCGGCTTCGCTCTGAAGTTCTACACCGCCGAGGGCAACTACGACCTCGTCGGCAACAACACCCCGGTCTTCTTCATCAAGGACCCCATCAAGTTCCCCGACTTCATCCACTCCCAGAAGCGCGACCCGTTCACGGGCCGGCAGGAACCGGACAACGTCTGGGACTTCTGGGCGCACGCACCCGAGGCCACGCACCAGGTGACCTGGCTGATGGGCGACCGGGGCATCCCGGCGTCGTACCGCCACATGAACGGCTACGGTTCGCACACCTATCAGTGGACGAACGCCGGGGGCGAGGCCTTCTTCGTCAAGTACCACTTCAAGACGAACCAGGGTGTCCGCAGCCTCTCCACCGAGCAGGCGCAGGAGCTCGCGGGCAAGGACCCCAACTCCCACCAGACGGACCTGCTCCAGGCCATCGAGCGGGGCGTGAACCCGTCCTGGACGCTGTACGCGCAGATCATGCCGGCGGCCGAGGCGGCGGACTACCGCTTCAATCCCTTCGATCTCACCAAGGTGTGGCCGCACCAGGACCACCCGCTCCAGCGCGTGGGCCGGCTGGTCCTCGACCGCAACCCCGACAACGTCTTCGCCGAGGTCGAGCAGGCCGCCTTCTCCCCGAACAACTTCGTTCCGGGCATCGGTCCCTCCCCCGACAAGATGCTCCAGGGCCGCCTGTTCGCCTACGCGGACGCGCACCGCTACCGCCTGGGCGTCAACCACACCCAGCTCGCGGTGAACGCGCCGAGGGCCACCACCGCGGACAACTACGGCCGCGACGGCCTCATGGCGTCCAACACGCAGGGCCGCGCCGCGAAGAACTACGAGCCGAACTCCTACCACGGCCCGGCCGAGACCGGCCGCCCGCTGTCGGCCCCGCTCGCGGTCGCCGGGCACACCGGCACCCACGAGGCGCCGCAGCACACCAAGGACGACCACTTCTTCCAGGCCGGAGAGCTGTACCGGCTGATGTCGGCCGAGGAGCGGTCCCGGCTCGTCGCGAACATCGCGGGCGGCCTCGCGCAGGTCTCCCGCGACGACGTCATCGAGAAGAACCTCGCCCACTTCCACGCCGCGGACCCGGAGTACGGCAAGCGGGTGGAGGAGGCGGTCCACGCCCTGCGCGAGGACTGAGAACCCGACTCGCGTACCGCCCTTGACGGGAGGTCAGGACGGTACGCGCAGCCCGCGGTGGATCGAGCGGCCCGGATGAGGGGTGACCGCGCGAAAGACCCGCGGGCGAGGCGAGGACCGCGGCGGCATGCGAGCCAGTGCGGTGGTGAAGGTCCCGGGACCCGCTTCTCGACCTGAGGGAAGAGGCGTCACGGTTCCGTCGCATCCGCCGCGGTCCCAGCCACACCGGCCCACCAGGGCCCGCCCACTCCGTCCGGCGGCGCGAACGTACTGTCGCGCCCAGCCTCGCGCCGTCGGACGGCAACAGCCCATGCCTCACCGGCGGAGCGCCGGGTACGGACGGTCCCGTACCCGGCGCTCCGCCTTCCGTGCGCGGCGGACCGGGCCTCCGGGTGCGGATTCCGGCCGCGCGCAGCAGCCTGGGACCATGGAGGCTGACGGCATGGAACTTCCGAGGATCGTGGTGCACACACCGGCGCTGGACGGATCGCGGCGGGTCACCGAGGGCGACCGGGTGCTCGGCATCGCGTACCACCTCGACGACGTGGTCGAGATCCTGCGCCAGGCGGACGTCGACCTCGACGCGATCGAGGTCGAGGAGAGCGACATCATCGAGTGGCAGGGCGGCGGCCCCGACGACTGGCCCGGCCTCTCGGAGCACACGGACGGATGAGGTCGAGGGCCGCGGCTCGCGGCCCGCCGCGTGCCGCGTGCCGCGAGCTGCGAGCTGCGAGCCGAAACGGGCGGCAATCGGACTCCAGGCGTACGCAAGCGGGCGTAGAAGGCCTACGGAACCCTCAAATCAACCTCTGAACACTGCCCCGGGGGCTTCTCCTCCCGCCGAATGAGGCACATTCTCGGCACACGGGGCCCGCCGGCACGGGGGCGGCGGGTCCCGAACGGGGGAAGCACGGGGGCACGGGGGAAAGCACCATGAGTGGGAGCGCGGCGGTCGGGCCCAGGCCTCAGACCGTCGCGCTGCCGCGTGAGGGCCCCCACCGGACCGTGAGGCTCACCGCGTCGGCCCCGCGTCCGCGGGATCCGGCGGCGGGCCGGACCGGCCTCGGCGGTGCGGCGGAGCACGCACCGCCCCGGGGCGATGAGGACGGCGGCGGAGGCCGCTGCGTCGGGGTCACCGGCGACGGGACCGGCTGGGGCTCCGGAGGCGGCCCGTACTGACCGCCCGCGGGTCCTTCAGGAACGGCAGGATGTGCCGCAGGAAGAGACCCGGGCGCTCGTTGTACGGCTCGTGGGCCGTGGGCAGCAGAACACTCAACGTCCCTGCGGGGAGCATGCGTTGAGCACGGCGGCCGTCGAGGAGAGCGGGGACGACCGGGTCACGGCTCCCCCACACGAGCAGGATCGGCAGATCCAGGGCGGCGGGGTCCGCCAGGCCGAACTCCGGGTCGGCGAGACCGCGCCAGACGGCGCAGTGCACCGCCAGTCTCCGTTCGTCGTGGGGCAGTTGGCGGACGCGGGCGTACGTCTCCCGGGCGCTGGGCGTGCCGAGCCGGCCCAGATAGGCGCGGGCCAGCGGGACGACCAGCCGGCGGGCACGGGCGGGACGGCCCATCACCTCGCGGCAGAACCAGCGGGTGAACGCGGTGTGCCGGGTGAAGCCGGCCGGGTCGACCAGGACGAGCGCGGTGACCGACGCGGCGCGGGGGCCCTCGGCGAGGCGGCAGGCGACATAGCCGCCGACGCTGTTGCCGAGCACGGCGACCTCCCGCACGCCCTGCTCCTCGGCGAGCGCGTCGATCACCCGCTCCGCGACCTCCACCAGCCCCTCGGGAGTGACCCGGCCGGGTTCGGGCGCGGTGGAGTCGCCGTATCCGGGCCAGTCCACGACGAACGTGCGGTACCGGTCGGCGAGGGCGGGCAGCACGGCGTCGAAGTCACGGCCGTCCCCGGGATTGGCGTGCAGAAGCAGCAGCGCGGGGGCGTCGGGCGGGACGGAGGTGCCCTCCGGCCGGGCGCCGGGATACGGGGGGAAGCAGCGTACGGCGATGTCGCCGAGGGGGGTGGGGACGGTCATCCGCATGGGGCGAGCATGCCGGACCCGCCCGCGCCTGGGAACAACGCGCGAGGGCGGCCCATCCCCCGGGGTGGGCCGCCCTCGCGTGCGAACGAGCGCGTTCGTCAGACCTTCAGCGTCCGGATCGCGGTGGGCGCGTGGCCCGGCTCGGTCGCGATCTCCTCGAACTCCACGACGTTGCCGATGTCGTTCGTCCTGCTCATGGCGATGTTGGTGACGCGCTCCAGGATCGCCTCGACGACGACCGGGACCCGGAACTCGGCGGCGAGCTTCTTGGCCTGCTCGAAGGCGGCGCCGAGTTCGCCCGGGTCGGTGACCCGGATCGCCTTGCAGCCGAGGCCCTCGACGACCTTGATGTGGTCGACGCCATAGACGCCCAGCTCGGGGGAGTTGATGTTCTCGAACTCCAGGTTGACCTGGAAGTTGATGTCCAGGCCGATCTGCGCCTGCCGGATCAGGCCCAAGTAGGCGTTGTTCACCAGGACATGGACGTACGGGATCCTGTGCTGGGCACCGACGGCCAGTTCCTCGATCATGAACTGGAAGTCGTAGTCGCCGGAGAGGGCGACCACCTGCGCGTCCGGATCGGCCTTGGCGACGCCGAGCGCGGCCGGGATGGTCCAGCCGAGCGGGCCCGCCTGACCGCAGTTGATCCAGTGGCGCGGCCGGTAGACGTGCAGCATCTGGGCGCCGGCGATCTGCGAGAGGCCGATGGTGGAGACGTACCGGGTCTCCGGGCCGAAGGCCTTGTTCATCTCCTCGTAGACGCGCTGCGGCTTGATCGGGATGTCGTCGAAGTGCGTCCGGCGCTGGAGCGTGGCCCGCTTCTCCTGCGCGGAGGCGGCCCAGGCGGAGCGGTCGGGGAGCCTGCCCTCAGCCTTCAACTCCCTTGCCACCGCGACGAAGAGCTCCAGAGCGGCCTTGGCGTCGGAGGCGATGGCGTAGTCGGGCGCGAAGATCTTGCCGAGCTGGGTGGGCTCGATGTCGACGTGCACGAACTTCCGTCCGGCCGTGTAGACGTCCAGCTTGCCGGTGTGCCGGTTGGCCCAGCGGTTTCCGATGCCGAGGACGAAGTCGGACTCCAGGAAGGTCGCGTTGCCGTAGCGGTGCGAGGTCTGCAGGCCCACCATGCCGGCGTTGAGCTCGTGGTCGTCGGGCAGGACACCCCAGCCCATGAGCGTCGGGACGACCGGAGTGCCCGTCAACTCGGCGAACTCGACGAGGAGTTCGGCCGCGTCGGCGTTGATGACACCGCCGCCGGCCACGATCAGCGGGCGTTGGGAGGCGTTCAGCAGCCCGATCGCCTTCTCGATCTGGGCGCGGGTCGCGGCGGGCCTGTAGGCCTGGAGCGGCTCGTAGGTCTCGGGGTCGAACTCGATCTCGGTGAGCTGGACATCGATGGGCAGGTCGATGAGGACCGGCCCGGGACGCCCGGAGCGCATGAGGTGGAACGCCTGCTGGAACACGCCGGGAACCTGCGCGGCCTCCAGCACGGTGACGGCCATCTTCGTCACGGGCTTGGCGATCGACGCGATGTCGACGGCCTGGAAATCCTCTTTGTGGATCACCGCGGTCGGCGCCTGGCCGGTGATGCACAGGATCGGGATCGAGTCGCCGGTCGCGGAGTAGAGGCCGGTGATCATGTCGGTTCCGGCGGGGCCCGACGTACCGATGCAGACGCCGATGTTGCCCGGGTGTGTGCGGGTGTAGCCCTCCGCCATGTGCGAGGCGCCCTCGACATGCCGGGCGAGGGTGTGGCTGATCCCGCCGGATGCCTTGAGCGCGGCGTAGAAGGGGTTGATCGCCGCACCCGGGACGCCGAACGCGTCGCTGACGCCCTCGCGCTTGAGGATCTCGACTGCCGCGCGGGCAGCGGTCATACGAGCCATGGAGTACTCCTGCTTCGGCTGTCGGATTCGCGCTCCCGTCGCGCCCCGCGGAGAGCTGAAATTCCGTATTGCGGAAACTAACTTCTACTATCTGGAAGCAATGTAGGCGTCGCGGCCAGGAGCGTCAAGGGCGGGCCCCGCGACGGATCCGGCCGGCGGACGTCACGCCGTTTCGCTGCCGGACGCCGCCCGGCAGGAGGACGATGGACGCGCTGACCCGACGTGATCTCCTGGAGTGGGCCATGGCCGAGAGCGTGCCGGTGCGGTGCCCGGCCTGCCGCCGCGAGCACCTGTACGCGGCTCCGTCCTATCCCTGTGTGTGCGGAGCGCCCGTGACGGCCCCGCTCGACCGCCTCGCGGAGCCGGCCCCCGTCACTCACCGCGCGTGGGACGAGGACTGGGCCGACGTCCGCTGCGAGGCGTGCGGCCACGAGACCCAGTGGCCCCACCCGGAACTGGGCTGCCCGTGCGGAACGACGCTGCGGATTCCGGTACGAGGGGTACGAGCCGTCCACCGGCCGGGCAGGGCGGAGTCGACGCCGGACGCCACCGGGGCCGGCACCGCGCGACGCGACGGCACCGACGTGTCGGCGGAGGGCGGCGACGGGGGCGGCCGCCGGAACGCCGCCGCGAAGAACCGCCGGGACGACGACGGGAGCGGCCGGACGGACGCAACCGCCATCAGCCGCCGGGGCGACGAAACCGGCCGGGCGGACGGAGGCGGGAACAGCCTTCCGGACGGGGGCGGGGCCGACGATCAGGACACCGGCCCGGGCGAGGACCGGGGTGCCGAGGTCGGGGCGTCGCCGGGTGTCGGGCGGCGCGGGCGTGACGTGTCCCCCGCCCGCCGACCGGCGTTCCAGCCGGTCACCATCCGCACGGCCCGCGACGCCGTCACCGCGGCCGCGCTGTATCTGCGCTGGCTGGGCTACCGCGACATCCGGCGCGCGGACCAGCGGCCCCCGTCCGGGATCGGGCTCGCCGCGCGCGGCGTCCTGGCGCAGGTGGTCCCCACCGTGCGGCCGGCCTCACTGCGCGACGTGGAGTGCCTGTGGCTGACGGCCATGACGGAGTCGGCGGACTGCGTGTTCTTCTCCCTCGCGGGCTACGCCGACGACGCCCGCGCCCGCGCCGACACACTCGGCGTCGCCCTGTTCGTCCTGGACCTCACAGGCACCCCGCAGCCGGTGAACAGCCCGGCCGACGACCTCGTCGCCGTCACGGACTGACCACCGGACACGTACACGGGCACGGGCGCGGGCACGGGCACGGACACCGAGCGCGTCTACTCCGCGTACGTCTCCCGCAGTTCGATCTTCCGCACCTTCCCCGACACCGTCATCGGGAAGGTCTCCAGGACGCGCAGCCGGCTGGGGATCTTGTAGTGCGCCAGCCGGCCCTCGCAGAAGGCGCGCAGCTCGTCCAGGGTGAGGGGGTCGGCCGGATCACGCGGGATGACACAGGCGAGCACTTCCTCGCCGTAGCGCTCGTGGGGGATGCCGACCACCTGGACGTCGGCGATCTTCGGGTGGGCGTACAGGAACTCCTCGATCTCGCGCGGGTAGATGTTCTCCCCGCCGCGGATGATCATGTCCTTGATGCGGCCGACGATCTCCACATAGCCGTCCTCGCGCATCATCGCCAGGTCCCCGGTGTGCATCCAGCGCCCGGGGTCGACGGCCTCGGCGGTCTTCTCGGGTTCGTTCCAGTAGCCGAGCATGACGCTGTATCCGCGGGTGCACAGTTCTCCGGCGCTGCCGCGCGGGCGGGTCACGCCGTCCACCGGGTCGACGACCTTCACCTCAAGGTGGGGCAGGACCCGGCCGACCGTGCCCGTGCGGTGTTCCAGGTCGTCCTCCCGGCGCGTCTGGAGCGAGACGGGCGAGGTCTCCGTCATGCCGTAACAGATCGAGACCTCCTCCATGTGCATCTCGGCGACCACCCGCTTCATCACCTCGACCGGGCAGGGCGAGCCCGCCATGATGCCGGTGCGCAGGGTGGACAGGTCGTACGTCGCGAAGTCGGGGAGGTTCAACTCCGCGATGAACATGGTGGGGACGCCGTAGAGCGACGTGCACCGCTCCTGCTGCACGGCCTTCAGTGTCGCCGCCGGGTCGAACGACGGGGCGGGGATGACCATGCACGCGCCGTGCGAGGTGGCGGCCAGGTTCCCCATGACCATGCCGAAACAGTGGTAGAAGGGGACGGGGATGCAGACCCGGTCCTGCTCGGAGTAGGCGATCAACTCGCCTACGAAATAACCGTTGTTGAGGATGTTGTGGTGGGAGAGCGTGGCCCCCTTCGGGAAGCCCGTCGTCCCCGAGGTGTACTGGATGTTGATGGGGTCGTCGCAGGACAGCTCGCTCCCGCGGGCGTGGAGGTCCTCGTACAGGTCAGGGGTTCCGCGCCCGAGCAGCGCGTCCCAGCTCGGGTCGCCGATGTAGACGGTCTCCCTCAACCGCGGGCACCTGCCGCGCACTTCCTCGACCATCGCCCGGTAGTCGCTGCTCTTGTGGCTGAGGGAGGCGAAGAGCAGCGAGATGCCTGCCTGGTCGAGGACGTACGCGACCTCGTGGGTGCGGTAGGCCGGATTGATGTTCACCATGATCGCGCCGATGCGGGCGGTGGCGTACTGGACGAGCACCCACTCCGGGCAGTTGACCGCCCAGATGCCCACCCGGTCGCCCTTGGCGATGCCGGCGGCGAGCAGCGCGCACGCCAACTCGTCGACCTCGGCGCCGAACTGGGCGTACGTCCAGCGCCGCCCGGAGGGCACGTCGACCAGTGCCTCACGGTCCGGCCAGGCCCGCACCGCGCGGTCGAGGTTGGCCCCGATGGTGTCGCCGAGCAGCGCCGTGCCGCTCGTCCCGTGTGCGTACGACAGCTCACTCACCGGAAGTCCTCCTCGCGGTACTCGGCGTCCGAGCCGGCGGCCGTGGCCTCGCGCAGCTCGATCCGGCGGATCTTGCCGGAAACGGTCTTGGGCAGCTCGCCGAACTCCAGGCGGCGGACGCGCTTGTACGGAGCGAGCACCGAACGCGCGTGCTCGAAGAGCACCTTGGCGGTGTCGGGGCCCGGCTCGTAGCCGGCCGCGAGGACGATGTACGCCTTCGGCACGGCGAGGCGCAGTTCGTCGGGGGCCGGGACCACGGCGGCCTCGGCGACCGCCTCGTGCTCCAGGAGCGCGCTCTCCAGCTCGAAGGGCGAGATCTTGTAGTCGGAGGCCTTGAACACGTCGTCGCTCCGGCCGACGTAGGTGATGTAGCCGTCGGCGTCGCGCGCGCCGATGTCGCCGGTGCGGTAGTAGCCGCCCGCCATCGCCTCCGCCGTACGGTCGGGGTCGCCGTGGTAGCCGGTCATCAGGCCCACCGGGTGCGCGGACAGGTCGAGGGCGATCTCCCCCTCCATCGCGCCGGGCGCGCCCGACACCGGATCGAGCAGTTCGACGCGGAAGCCGGGACTCGGCCGGCCCATGGAGCCGGTCTTGAGCTGCTGGCCGGGGCTGTTGGACACCTGGACGGCGGTCTCCGTCTGCCCGAAGCCGTCCCGGATGGTGACGCCCCAGGAGCGCCGGACCTGCTCGATGACCTCGGGGTTCAGCGGCTCGCCCGCGGCGACGACCTCGCGCGGCGGGGTGCCCAGCCGGCTCAGATCGGCCTGGATCAGCATGCGCCACACGGTGGGCGGGGCGCAGAACGTGGTGACGCCGGCCCGGTCCATCTCCTCCATCAGACGGCTCGCGTCGAACCGCGTGTAGTTGTACAGGAAGACGGTCGCCTCCGCGTTCCACGGCGCGAAGAGATTCGACCAGGCGTGCTTGGCCCAGCCGGGCGAGGAGATGTTCAGGTGCACGTCACCGGGCTGGAGGCCGATCCAGTACATGGTGGCCAGGTGGCCGATCGGGTACGAGACGTGGGTGTGCTCCACCAGTTTGGGCCGGGCGGTGGTGCCCGAGGTGAAGTAGAGCATCAGCGGATCGTCGGCGTGGGTGGGTCCGTCCGGCTCGAACGCGGCGTCGGCGGCGGCCGTCTCCTCGTACGCCTGCCAGCCGGGCCGGGTGCCGCCGACCGCGATGCGGGTGTAGCGGCCGGGCACCTCGTCGAACTTCGCGGTGTCCTCGGCCCGGACGACGACGTGCCGCACCTGGCCGCGCTCGACCCGGTCGGCCAGGTCGGCGGCGCCGAGCAGCGGGGTGGCCGGGATGACGACGGCGCGCAGTTTCATCGCGGCGAGGGCCGTCTCCCACAGCTCGACCTGGTTGCCGAGCATGACGAGGATGCGGTCCTCGGCGCGTACGCCCCGGTCGCGCAGCCAGTTGGCCACCCGGTCGGAGCGCTCGGACATCGCGGCGAACGAGACCTCGACGCGATCGCCGTCCTCCTCGACGAGGTGCAGGGCGGTGCGGTCGTTGTCCCGCGCGATGACGTCGAACCAGTCGAGCGCCCAGTTGAAGTGTTCCGGGCGGGGCCAGCTGAAGCCCTCGTAGGCCTTGGTGTAGTCCGCGCGGTGTTCCAGCAGGAAGTCCCGCGCGGCGCGGAACTCGTCCGTCGCGCCCGTCGTCGCCGTCATGTGTCCTCCTCGTTGCCGGACCGCCGCCTACCATCGTGTATTCCGTGATGCAGGTCTCACCACCCCCGAACGGGGGGTGCGCCGCGATGAAGGGGCGAGCAGGTGGCAGCAGACACAGCCGAGGCAGTGGAGATGCGGGGCGCGCTGGTGCGGCTGCGACGCGCGACGGGGCTGCCGGTCGCGTTCGGCGGCCTGGTCGACTCCGGCGGCCGGCTGGTGCGCATCAGCGAACTGAGCGGTACGGCGACGCCCGCGCTGAGCGCGCTGGCCGTCTCCTCCGGCAACGGCCTGGGCGGCAAGGCGGTGGCCCTCGCCCGGCCGTGCACGGTGAGCGACTACTCGGCCTCACGGCAGATCAGCCACGAGTACGACGTGGCGGTGGCGACGGAGGGGCTCCGTTCCGTCCTCGCGGTTCCGGTCGTCGTACGGCGCCGGGTGCGCGGTGTGCTGTACGGCGCCCTGCGGACGGCCCAGCCCCTGGGCGACCGCACGCTGGGGGCGGCGGTCGCGGCGGCCCGTGACGTGGAGCAGGCGCTCGTCGTCCGGGACGAGGCCCGCGGTCTCCTCGCCCTCGCCCATGAGCCAGGACCGGCGACGGGAGGCGCGGCCTGGGAGGAGGTGCGCGAGGCGCACGGGGCGCTGCGGGCGCTGGCCCCGCGGATCGCCGACCCCGCGCTGCGGGCCGAACTCCTCTCCGTGTGCGGCCGGCTGGCCGACGCCGCGGCACCGTCCACGGGGGCCGCGCGGGAGGTCGGACTCGCTCCCCGTGAGGTGGACGTCCTCGCCTGTGTCGCCGCGGGCGCGACGAACGCGGCCGCCGCCGAGCGGCTCGGGCTCCGCCCGGAGACCGTGAAGGGGTATCTGCGTTCGGCGATGCGCAGGCTCGGCGCGCACACCCGTCTGGAGGCGGTCGTCGCCGCGCGCCGGGCCGGTGTACTGCCCTAGCACACCAGCCCTTCTGGCGCTCCTCATTCAATCTGACCGACATTGAAATGACTTATGCGCGGCCGCTGTTATTTCCCTCACCACGCCGACTGTCCGAAATTCAAAGAGACACTGCCTAATATTGGCCGGGACACGCCACACGAGGGGAGCGGTGACCGTGCGAGGGGACTTCAAGGAACCTGCGAGACCCCGCCCCGACCTGGTCATCGGCCGGGAGGGCCTCTTCGCGGGGGCACGCGAGCAGCTCTCCGACGGCGGCAGTGTGCTCGTGCACGGGCCGGCGGGAATAGGAAAGTCGACCGTCCTGCGGGCGTTGGCCGCGGAATGCGCCGAATCGGCACGGACCGTCTTGCGCTGCTCGGCCACCGAGTCCGAATCCCATCTCCCCTTCCTCGCGCTGGCCGACCTCCTCGGCCTGGTCGTCGACGAGATCGCCGACCGGCTGCCCGCCCCGCAGCGCACCGCCCTGGAGTCGGCGCTCACCGGCCGCGGCGAATCCACCCTCCAGCGCGACGGTCTCGCGCTGCGGCTCGCGGTGCTGTCGGCGTTCCGCGCCCTGGCCGCCCAGGGGCCGGTGCTGATCGTCGCCGACGACCTGCAGTGGCTCGACCCGGCCAGCGCCGAACTGCTCGGCTTCGCCGCTCGCAGGCTCGGCGGCACCCCGGTCCGCATGCTGTGCGCCGTCCGTACGGACACCGAACCCGGGGCACGGGACCACGATCGCTATCTACGCGCGTCCCCGCCGGAGACCCTGGCCCTGCGGGTCGCCCCGCTGGCCCGCGCCCATGTGGCCGAACTCCTCGGACAGCGCGGCTACACCGGCCTGCCCCGCTCCACCGTGCGCGACATCCACCGCACCAGCGGCGGCAACCCGCTCTTCGCCCTGGAGCTGGGCCGCGCCCTCGCCGAGTCCCCGACCCCGCCGAGCCCGGGCGAACCGCTGCCCGTGCCGACGTCGCTGCGCGCGCTCGTCCTCAGCCGCCTGGACATGCTGTCCGCCGAGGCCCGCCGCACCCTGCTGGTGGTGAGCGCGGGAGCCCGCCCGACCCTGGCCCTGCTGCACGCCGCGGGCCGGGAGAACGCCGAGGCGGACACGGCGTCGGCCGCCGCCCTCGGACTCCTCGCCACCGAACGCGAGACGCCCGGCATCCGGTTCGCGCACCCCCTCGTCTCGGCCGCCCTGTACGCGGAGGCCGACGCCCAGGAGCGGCGCGCCGCGCACGCCGCACTGTCCCGCGCGGCCTCCGACCCCATCGAGCGGGCCCGGCACCTCGCCCTCTCCACCACCGGCACGGACCCCGCGGTCGCCGCCCGGCTCGGCGAGGCCGCGGCCGCCGCCCGCGACCGCGGGGCGCCCTCCGTCGCCGTCGGGCTCGGGCTGCTCGCCGCCCGGCACACACCGGCCGACACCCGGCCGGGCGCGGACGAACGGCGCCTGCAGGCGGCCGAGGACGCGCTGACGGCCGGGGAGACGGACCTCGCGCGGGACATCGCGCGCCAGGTGCTGGCCCGGGCCACCGCACCCGCCGACCGGGTCCGGGCCTGGATGGTCGTCGTCGACGCCGCCGGACAGGCCATGGCCGAGATCGACGCGGTCTTCCCGCAGGCGCTCGCGGACGCGGGTGACGACCCCGGCCTGCTCGCCCTCGTCCGCTACCAACTCGCCTGGCGGGCCCTGCTCATGGACGGCGAGATGGCCAAGGCCCGTGAGGAGGCCGCCCGGGCGGCGCGGCTCGCGGCCCGCGCCGGGGACCGGCGCACCGAACTCCTCGCGCTGGGCTTCCAGGCGCAGATGGAGACCCTGATGGGGCATCCGGACGCGCCGTCGACCATCCAGCGGGCGATGCGCGAGCCGCAGGACCCCCGGGTCGCCTGTGACCACAACGGCGCCGGAGCCGCCCGCTTCCGCTGGCTCATCATGGGCGACCGGCTCGCCGAGGCCCGTACGGCCATCACCGCGCTGCTGCGCGAGGTGCAGCGGCGCGGCATGGTCGAGAGCGAGCTGCACTTCCTGCGTGGCCTCGCCGAGACCGAACTGCGCTCCGGTCACTGCGGCCGCGCCCTCGACCTGGCCCGGGAGAGCCTCAGGCTGGCCCGTGACACCGGCATCGGCGAGGCGGCCACCGCCATGTTCACCTCGCTCGCCGAGGCGGCGGGCGGTGACGTGGACCGGGCGCTCGCCCTCGCCCATGAGGCCGTGGACCGCGCCGAGGAGGACGGCGACCTGGTCTACCTCTCGCGCGCCCTGGGCGCCCTCGGGCACGCCCAGCTGGTCGCCGGGGACGCGTCGGCCGCGGTCCACTCGCTGCGCCGGGTCAGGGAGCTGGAGGAGGGACTCGGTGTCGTCGACCCCGCCCGCGGCCGCTGGCACGGGGACCTCGCCGAGGCACTGGTCAGGATCGGCGAGACCGCGGAGGCGCAGGACGTCATCGACGTGACCCGCCGACGCGCTCTGCGGCTGGAACGCGAGAGCGTGCTCGCCGTGCTCGACCGCGCCGAGGCCCTGGTCCGCGCCGCTCGCGGCGAACAGGGGCCCGCCGAACGCCAGTTGGCGTCCGCGCAGGACCGCCTCGGCAAGCTGGGCTACGGCCTGGAGGAGGCCCGCGCCGCGTACGCCCTCGCCGGTCTGCGCACCCTCTCCCAAGGTCCCGGCTCCGCTCGCCCCGTCCCGGGACCCACCTCCTACGACGAGGCCGCCCGGTTGTTCCGCCGGTGCCGTGCGCTGCCCTGGCTCCGTCGGGTCGAGGCGGCGTCCGCACTCCCTCCGGCCGCGCCGCCCCTCGCCTCCGCCGCCCTCGACACCCTCGCCGCGACCGAGCGCCAGGTCGCCGCCCTGGTCATGGAGGGCGCCACCAACCGCGAGATCGCCGGGCGCCTGTTCATCAGCGTCAAGACCGTGGAGGCCACCCTCACCCGGGTGTACCGGAAGCTGGGGATACGCTCCCGGGTGGACATCGTGCGGCTCGCGGCGGAACGCAGGCCCGACTGACCATCCTCCCGGCCGACGACGGGAACGGTGGGCCGGTGAGACTCCGCGGCAGGGCGCGACGAAGCCGAGGGGACGTCAGGGCGCGGCGGCTCGGAGCCGGTTGGGCTACGGGACGATGCCCGCGCCGGGTCGGCGGGCCTCCGGAGCAGGCCGGTCGGAGCCGGAAGGGGTCCGGGGCGGGGCGCCTCGCCGTGCGGGAACATCGGCGTCAGCATCCGGTACCACTGGCCTTCGGCCACCCTCGGGGAGGCGCCGGTGCGGGCCGCTCAGAGCCGGTTGGGTTCCAGGACGCCGCCGCTCCAGAGCCGGTGAGGCTCCGGAGCGGGCCAGTCGGCCTCGGTGCGAGGCCGGGGCCGGGCGCCTCGGACTCGGGGAGGCGCCGGTGCGGGCCGCTCAGAACCGGTTGGGCAAGTAGGCCAGTCGGCCTCGGTGAGGGGCCGGGGCGGGGCCGGTCGCTTCGGCTGAATGGACGTCAGCGGACGTGGCGCCCGGGCCGGGAACAACCGGGCTGTGCCCGTGTCAAACACGGCTCGCCCCGGGCAAGGGTTTTCCCTCCCCCACGCCCACTAGGGGGTTCCCTCATTGGTGAGAGCGGTCTCACGCCCTAGCGTGTGGGCGTGCCGCTCGCTCGGGCACACGGCGCCCCACCCACAGGCGTCGTGCCTCACCCCCCACACCCGTGCGTCCCCCCACCGGCAACCTCCAAGGAGACCCATGTTCGGGCTCAACCGCGCCAAGAAGACCGCCGCTGTCTGCGCGGCGACCGCTGCCGCCGCCGCTACCGCCCTGCTCGGCGCCCCCTCCGCCGCAGCCGCGCCCCAGCCGATCGTCGGCGGTACGACGACCACGACGACCGCGTACCCGTTCATGATGCAGATCACCGACGCCTCGCAGAACCAGTTCTGCGGAGGCACCCTGGTCGCCGCCAACAAGGTCGTGACCGCGGCCCACTGCATGGTGGGCGAGACCACCAGCAGCGTCCGCGTCGTGGGCGGAAGAACGTACCTCAACGGCACGAACGGCACCGTCAGCAAGGTCAGCAAGATCTGGATCAACCCCGGCTACACGGACGCCACCAACGGCGACGACGTGGCCGTACTGACCCTGTCGACGTCGATGTCGTACACGACGGCGAAGTACGTCTCCTCCTCGGACACCGGCGTGTACGCGACCGGCGCCACGGCCCGCATCATCGGCTGGGGCACCACCTCGGAGAACGGCAGCTCCTCCAACCAGCTGCGCACCGCGACCGTCCCGATCGTGTCCAACTCCAGCTGCGCGAGCTCGTACGGCTCCGACTTCGTGGCCACCGACATGGTCTGCGCCGGGTACACCTCCGGCGGCGTCGACACCTGCCAGGGCGACAGCGGCGGCCCGCTCCTCATCGGCGGGGTGCTGGCCGGCATCACGTCCTGGGGCGAGGGCTGCGCGGAGGCCGGCTACCCGGGTGTCTACACCCGCCTGACGACGTTCTCCAGCCTGGTGACCACGCAGGTCAACTCGTAGTCACCGATGATCTCCTGAGTACCCCTCAGGTAAATACCGGGGGGCGTTGCGGGCCTCCACGAGCGGCCCGCAACGCCCCTCATCCACTTCCCGGCCCTCACACTTGCCGGCGGACGGCTTCCCCGCAGTGCCCTGTCCGTCCGCCGGCACCTCGGGTCGCGCACCCTCGCGCAAGTGGCCTCAGGGCCGGGCGACCGTGCCGAACCTGACGTCGTACCCCTCCCCCTCGTGCATCGCCGCGAGCATCCGCTCCCCCTCGGCCGTGACCTCGTCCCGCTGTGTCTTCGTGAGCCGGCCGAAGGGTTCGACGACGAGCGCGCCCTCCTCCAGCTTCCACAGGCCGGACAGGAATCCGTCGACCAGCAGGGTGCTGTAGGCCTGATTGCCCTGCCAGGTGCGCCCCTTGAGGTCGGCCGGCACGACCCGGGAGCGGTCGGCGTGGGACAGGAGCAGATTGTCGAACTCGGGCAGGAAGCGGGGCGGGGCCGGGGTGTCCGCGTCCGGGCGGGACGCGTCGGGGAGGTCGAAAAGTTCCGCTCCGTTCTCGTCGCGGAACGTGACGAGCCGGGACCGGAGCCGCTCGAAGACCTCGCGGAGCCGGGTCAGACCGGCCCAGGTCTGCATGTCCTTGACCGAGGCGGGGCCGAAGGCGGCCAGATAGCGCAGCACGGTCGCGTCCGGCGCCGGGACCGGCTCGGCGGCGCGGCCCAGCCAGTGCTCAGCGGTGGTGAGGGCGACCTGGCCGCTCCGGCCCCACAGACCGCGCGGGGTGACCTGGACGAGCGGCAGGGTGCAGCGGGCCGCGATGGAGAGGGCGAACGGGTCGGCGTCCGGCCACTCGGTGAGCAGCGCCTCCCGCAACTGCTTCATGGTGCGCGGCTCGGTTTCCACCAGTTCACGGCTGATCGCGGCGAGCCGGTCCAGGTCGACGCCGGCGAGCCCCTTGCGGAACTGGCCCAGCTCACGGTCGCGGGCGGCCTGCACCAGCGGACGCAGGGTGAGGGCGTCCTCGGCGGTGTGCGTGTGGATGGTGGAGCGCATGGTGACGATCCGGACGGCCTGGCGCGCGTCCATGGCGGCCGACAGGTGCTCGGGCCGGAACCCGTCCACCCGGGCGGCGAGGGCGTAGTACGGCGGCTTCACGTTCTGTGCCTGGAGGCCGAGGAGGTGCCCGACCGCGGCCGTCGCGGACAGCGGGGAGCGGCGCAGCAGCAGCTGACGGTCGAGGGTCGCGCGGTTGAGGGCGCGGGTGCCGAGCACGGGGGCCGTCGCGGTCGTCTTCGTCATACCCGGCACGCTAGCGCCCCTCGCGGACACCTTCTGTCCGCAACTCCCACCGCGATCCCGATGCCGCCGGACACCCGGGGATCGTTTGCCCCGTATATCCTGCTCCGTGATCACACAGACGTACGTTCGACCCTGGAGGCAGCCGCGATGTCCGAGCGACGCGCCCACTCAGCCTCGAACAACGGGAAGGGCACAGGGGACACGGACAGCTCCTCGGAGGCGAAGAACTCCGGGGGTCCGAGGGGTGCGAAGGCCGGCCGGATGTCCGTCTGGCGGCGCGCCCTGACCCCGCCGTCGGCGCCGCCCCCGCCGCCGCCGGCACCGAAGGAGACTCCCCCCGCGCCCGAACCCGCCGAGGTCGCCAGCGTCGTCCAGGCCGCGCTGTACCGCGACGGGGTGCGGGTGTCGACGCCCGCGTCCCTGGCCGAGACGTTCCGTGAGCTGCGCGAGCAGCCGTCAGGGATGGCGTGGATCGGTCTTGCCCGTCCGACGGAGGCCGAACTCCTCTCGCTGGCAGCCGAGTTCGACCTGCATCCGCTGTCCGTCGAGGACGCGATGGAAGCGCATCAGCGTCCGAAGCTGGAGCGCTACGGCGAGACGCTCTTCGTCGTCCTGAGCGCCGCCCGCTATCTGGACGCGGTCGAGGAGGTCGACTTCGGCGAGCTGCACGTGTTCGTGGGGCCGGACTTCGTGATCACGGTCCGGCACGGCGCGGCGCCGGACCTCTCGGCGGTGCGCCGCCGCATGGAGGACAGCCCGGAACTGCTGAGACTCGGCCCGGAGGCCGTGCTCTACGCGATCCTCGACTCCGTCGTCGACGGTTACGTCCCGGTGGTCTTCGGTGTCCAGAACGACATCGACGAGATCGAGACCGAGGTCTTCCGCGGTGACCCCGCGGTCTCCCGCCGTATCTACGAACTCTCCCGCGAGATGGTCGAGTTCCAGCGCGCCACCCGCCCGCTGGTCGGCATGCTGCACAGTCTGATGGCCGGTTTCGCCAAGTACGGCACGGACGAGGAACTCCAGCGCTACCTTCGCGACGTCGCCGACCACGTCACCCACACCAGCGAACGCGTCGACGGTTTCCGCCAGGCCCTCACCGACATCCTCACCGTCAACGCGACGCTGGTCACCCAGCAACAGAACGCCGAGATGCGCGCGTTGGCGGAGGCGGGCTTCGAACAGAACGAGGAGATCAAGAAGATCTCCTCGTGGGCCGCCATCCTCTTCGCCCCGACCCTCGTCGGCACGATCTACGGCATGAACTTCAACCATATGCCGGAACTGACCTGGCGCTTCGGCTACCCGTTCGCCATCGGCCTGATGGGCGTGGTGTGCGTGAGCCTGTACTTCATCTTCAAGCGACGCCACTGGCTCTGAGCCGGCCCCGCGAGACCGTCCCGGGACCCCTGTTCCGGGAGTTGGGACGCCTGTTCCGGGAGCAGGGACACCTGTCCCGGGAGCGTGGAAGGCTCAACCCGCCGGCGCGATGGTGACCTTGACGTGTTTCATCAGGGGCTGGTCGCTCTGGAGGCTGTAGTCGCCGATCGCGCACAGCACGTTCATCTCCGGCATGTACCCGGCCGCGCAGCCGCGCGGGATGTCGTAGGGAATGGCCAGGTAGCCGTCCAGACCGCGGTGGCTGCCGTCCTTGGCGGTGCTGACGATGTCGACCGGGGCGAACTCGGAGATGCCGCGTTCGCGCATGTCGTCCTCGTTCATGAAGACGAGTGTGCGCAGGTTCTTGACGCCCCGGTAGCGGTCGTTGTCCGAGTAGATCGTCGTGTTCCACTGGTCGTGGGAGCGCATGGTGCCGAGCGCCAGCGTGCCGGGAGCGGGGACCACGTCGGGCAGTGAGGCCGTGGAGAACTCGGCGCGTCCCGTCGGAGTGAGGAAGACCAGTTCGCGAGCGGGCTGTTTGATGCGGAAGCCGAGCGGAAGCCGCACGCGGCGGTTGCAGTCCTCGAATCCGTCGAGGGCCCGCGCCATCGTGTCGCGGATGCGGTCGTAGTCCTCGATGTACCACTCCCACGGAGTCTCGCTGTCCGGAAGGGCGGCGCGGGCCATTCCGGCGATGATCGCGGGCTCGGACAGCAGGTGCTTGGAGGCGGGGCGCTTCATGCCGACGGACAGGTGGACCATGCTCATCGAGTCCTCGACCGAGGTGCTCTGGACGCCGCCTCGCTGGTGGTCCTTCTCGGTCCGGCCCAGGCACGGCAGGATGAGCGCCCGGCGGCCGTGGACGAGGTGGCTGCGGTTGAGCTTGGTGCTCACCTGGACCGTGAGGTCGCAGTTGCGCAGCGCCGCGTAGGTGTACGGGGTGTCGGGCGCGGCGAGCGCGAAGTTGCCGCCCATGCCGACGAACACCTTCACGTCGCCGCGGTGCATGGCGTGGATGGTGGCCACCGTGTCCATGCCGTGCTCGCGGGGCGGGTCGATCTTGCAGACCTCGGCCAGCCGGTACAGGAACTCCTCACTGGGGCGGTGGTCGATGCCGCACGTCCGGTTGCCCTGGACGTTGCTGTGGCCGCGCACCGGCGAAGGACCGGCGCCTTCCCGGCCCAGATTGCCGCGCAGCAGAAGGAGGTTGACGATCTCTCGCACGGTGTCGACGCCGTGTTCGTGCTGGCTGACACCGAGACACCAGCTGATGATGGAACGGTCGGCGTCGCGGTAGACGCGGGCGGCCTTGAGGATGCCGTCCCGGTCGATCCCGGACTGGAGCTCGATCTCGTCCCAGGACGTGGCCTCGCACACCGCGCGGTACTCGTCGAAGAACGCCGTGTGGCGGTCGATGAACTCCTGGTCGACGGCCTTGGGGTCGGTCCCGGACTGCTCCAGGATCGCCTTGGCCATGCCGCGCAGGAGCGCCATGTCGCCGCCGATGCGGGGCTGGAGGTTCAGGGTGCTGGTCCGGGTGGACTTGAAGAGGGCCATGTCCGTGAAGTCGTGCGGAACGATGGTGCGGGTGGCGGCCGCCTCGACCAGTGGGTTGACGTGCACGATCTGGGCGCCGCGGTGGTAGGCCTCGGCCAGCGCGGTGAGCATCCTGGGCGCGTTGGAGGCGGCGTTGACGCCCATGATGAACAGGGCGTCGGTGGTCTCCCAGTCCTTGAGGTCGGCGGTCCCCTTGCCGGTGCCCAGGGACGCCTGGAGAGCGCGGCCACTGGCTTCGTGGCACATGTTCGAGCAGTCGGGCAGGTTGTTCGTGCCCAGTTCACGGGCCATCAGCTGATAGAGGAACGTGGCCTCGTTGCCGAGGCGGCCGGAGGTGTAGTACGACGCCTGGTTCGGATCGTCGAGTTCCCGCAGGACACGGCCGACCAGTTCGAACGCGTCGCGCCAGCTGATCGGCACATAGTGGTCCGACTCCGGGTCGTAGACCATCGGCTCGGTCAGCCGGCCCTGGTCCTCCAGGGCGTAGTCGCTCCAGCCGAAGAGTTCGGTCACCGAGTGGGCGGCGAAGAACTCCCGGCCGACCCGCTTGCCGGTCATCTCCCAGGTGACGTGCTTGATGCCGTTCTCGCAGATGTCCAGGTGCAGGCCCTTGGTGTCGTCGGGCCACGCGCATCCGGGGCAGTCGAAGCCCGTGTTCTCGTGGTTCATGCGCATGATCGCCCGCGGGCCGTCCACGAGGGCGCGTTCGCGCACCAGGAAGCGGCTCACGCTCTTGGCCGCACCCCAGCCGGCGGCGGGGTGATGGTACGGATGGAATTCCGGTTCACCCTGGGGGTCGGGCCCCACACGGGACTCCAGGCCCTCCTGGCCGTCCTGGGATGCGTTCAAGAGTCTCACCGAGCCTAGGACTGGGGTCGTCGTCCGTGATTCGCGGCGTGCTTGCGGCGGCTCTTCTTCTTCCGGCGTCGCTTCGAGGACATGGGAACCTCCCTCACTCGCAGGACATCGGGAAGCGTCCTGAACTCCGGGGATCCACGATTCCATACATCACATATCGTCGCGATTCGACCCGATAATGCCTCGAAATGCACGGATATGCTGTCAATAGTTCCATTCAACTCATCCTTCGACCCCCTCCCCCAGGAGCAGGCATGCCCAGCGAACCCGCGCCGATCAGCGAGGCTGCCCGGCACGCTCTCGAGCAGGAACTCGCCGACCTCCGCACCGAGCGGGGAACGGTCGCGGCGACCCTGCGGGACTCCGACGCGGAGGTGGGCGACAGCGCCGACGAAGCGGACGAGTTGCAGCGCGCCGACGATCTCCGGCGGCTGGACGACCGTATCTCCGACATCACCACACGCCTCCGTCAGGCGGAGTCGGCCGGCCCGCCGCCCACCGACCTGGTCGGCGTGGGCAGCACGGTCACCGTGCGGTTCTCGGACGGCACGGTGGAGACCGTTCAAATCGGCGAGACCGCCGCGGTGTTGGACCGGACGCTCGTCACGGCCGACAGCCCGCTCGGCAGCGCACTGCTCGGCCACCGGGCGGGAGACACCGTGAGCTTCGAGGCACCCGACGGGCCCGCGAGCGCCGTGGTGGTCTCGCTGGGCGAGTCACCCGAGCGCAGCGGCTGACCGCGGCGACCGACCGGTCCCGTCAGTTCCCGTAGCGGGCAGGCGGCCCCGCTAGTACTCGTAGCGGGAGGGCGGGAAGGGGTCCCGGGACCGCCGGGTGACGTTGCCCGTCGGAATCCGGCCGGCGCCCACCTCGAGGTCGATCTCCTCGCGCTCTCTCCTGTACGCGGATTCGGGGTCCTCCGTCGGACCGGCCACCAGACCGGCTTCCCGCCGCTCGCGCTCGGTCCGCGCGTACAGCTCGTCGTCGTTCACCCGCAGGGGCATTCCCCTGTTGTGGGCGTGCTCCGGATCGCCTTCGACATCCCGGTTGGACTTGTGGTGCGTCATGCGCCGCCTCCTCAACTGACTACCCGGCGTTCACGCGCCCGGGTACGCCTTCGATGTCAGGAGTCCTCCGTCCCGTCCTTCGTCGTACGTTCCTTACTCGTTCGCCGTTTCGCCGGCGGTCTGCCCGCTGTCCCGCTCCGGGCCGTTGCCCGGGGCGCCCTTGCGCACGGTGCAGTGGACCGAGCCGTCCCGTCCGTCGGCGACGATCGTGTCGCCGGGTTCGGCCTCGCCACCGAGCAGCAGCTCCGCGATGCCGTTGTCGAGTTCCGTCTGGATCGTGCGCCGCAACGGGCGCGCGCCGAACTCCGGTTGATGACCATGGGCGATCAGCAGCTTCTTGGCCGCCTCCGTCACCTCGAGCTTCATGCCCTGCGCGTGCACCCGGCGTTCGCTCTGCCCGAGCAGATGACCGACGATCTCCGCCAGGTCGTCCTCGGTGAGGCTGTGGAAGATGATGATGTCGTCGATGCGGTTGAGGAACTCGGGCAGGAACCGGGTCCGCAGTTCGCCCATCAACGCGTCCTTGAGCTCGGACACGTCCCCCTTGTGGTCGAGGATGCGGTGGGCGCCGATGTTGGACGTCATGATCACGACGCAGTGCCGGAAGTCGACGGTGCGGCCCTGGCCGTCCGTGAGGCGCCCGTCGTCGAGGATCTGGAGCAGCGTGTTGAAGACATCGGGGTGCGCCTTCTCCACCTCGTCGAACAGGACCACGCTGTACGGCTGCCTGCGGACCTTCTCGGTGAGCTGGCCCGCTTCGTCATAGCCGACGTATCCCGGAGGCGCTCCGACGAGACGCGCGACCGTGTGCTTCTCCTGGAACTCGCTCATGTCGAAGCGGATCATGCGGTTCTCGTCGCCGAACAGCAGCTCCGCGAGGGTCTTGGCCAGCTCCGTCTTGCCCACGCCGGTGGGGCCGAGGAAGAGGAAGGAACCCACGGGTCGGTTCGGGTCGCCCATGCCCGCCCTGTTGCGGCGTACCGCCTGCGAGACGGCGGTGACCGCCTCGTCCTGGCCGACGATACGGGCGTGCATCTCCTCCTCCAGCTTGAGGAGCTTCTCCTTCTCGCTGGCGGTGAGTTGGGACACCGGGATGCCGGTGCGCCGGGAGACGATGTCCGCGATGTCGCGGGCGGTCACGGACACGACACCGGCGCGCCGCTCCTCGATCCCCGCGAGCTCGCCCTCCGCCTCGGCGATCCGCCCCTTCAGCTCTCCCGCGCGCTCGAAGTCCTCGGCACCGACGGCCTGATCGCGTTCACGGCGCAGTTTCGCGATGCGGTCCTCGCGTTCGGCGACCTCGGTCGAGCGGCCGGCGCCGCGCAGCCGCACCCGCGCGCCCGCCTGGTCCATCACGTCGATCGCCTTGTCGGGCAGGAACCGGTCGCTGATGTACCGGTCGGAGAGTTCCGCCGCGGCGGCCAGGGCGCCGTCGGCGAAGCGGACCTGGTGGTGCGCCTCGTACGCGTCGCGCAGTCCCTCCAGGATCTGCACGGTCTCCTCGACCGTCGGCTCCGGAACCATCACCGGCTGGAAGCGCCGTTCGAGCGCGGCGTCCTTCTCGACGTACTTGCGGTACTCGTCGATGGTCGTCGCACCCACCACGTGCAGTTCTCCGCGGGCGAGGGCGGGTTTGAGCATGTTGCCCGCGTCCATCGAGCCCTCGCCGGTCGCGCCCGCGCCGACGACCGTGTGCAGTTCGTCGATGAAGAGGATGATCTCTCCGTCCGACGCCTGGACGTCCTCGATGACCTTCTTCAGCCGCTCCTCGAACTGCCCGCGGTACTGGGCACCCGCCACCAGGCCGGACAGATCGAGCGAGACGACGCGCTTGCCCTTCAGGGTGTCGGGAACATCGCCGGACACGATGCGCTGCGCGAGTCCCTCGACGATCGCGGTCTTTCCGACGCCCGGCTCTCCGATGAGCACGGGGTTGTTCTTGGACCGTCGCGAGAGGATCTCGATGGTCTGCTCGATCTGCTCGGCCCGTCCGACCACCGGGTCGAGCCGCCCGGCCTTCGCCTCTTCCGTCAGGTCCCGTCCGAACTCGTCCAGGGTCGTGGCGGGCTTGTCTGGCTCGGCGGGACGGCTGTCCGGGCGGGCGGCCCGTTCCGTGAGGCCCGCCAGCTTCTGCGCGTCCTGCCCCTCGGCACGCAGCAGCTGGGCGGCGCCGGTGTCGGCGTCGCCCAGCAGGGCGCCGAGGATGTGCTCGGGGCCGATGTAGGACACACCGGCCGCCTGCGAGCGGGCGAACGCGGTGGCGAGGGTGCGTTTGGCCGCCGGGGTGAGGCCCGGTTCCGAGGACGGTTCGCTGGTCTCCCGGGGAAGCACCTCGGCCAGCTGGGAGGCGAGGGTGTCGGGATCCACGTCCGCCCGGGCCAGCAGCGAGCGCGACGGTTCCACTCGCGTGGCGGCCCAGAGCAGGTGCTCCGTGTCGAGATCGGACGAGCCGTCCTGCAGGGCGCGCTGTGCGGCCAGGTTGAGGAGTTCCTGCGAGGACTCTGTCAGCAGTCGTCCGATGGGCACTCGCTGCACCGCCGGGGGTGATGACGCGGGCGACATCCCGAAGAAGCGGTTCAGCATTTCACCGAAGGGATCGGACGCGCCGAAACCGTACGACGACATCGACATGGGCAGCTCCCGGAGCGGTGTGAGTCCTTCCACCATTTCGCGGCGCCTATTGCTCCGCAACCGGAGCGGCCATCCGCGACACCAAGGCCATGACCTGCGGAAATGCCTTGGCGAAACGGCAAATCGCCGCAGGGAAAGGTGCGTTGACGGACTCCGGAGAACGGGCACGGAATCCGGGCCCGGCCCCGCTTCCCGGCAGGGCGGAACCGGGGGCCGGAACCCGCTCCCGGCAGGGTCAGGCCGTGTCCGTGCTCGCGTCGCTCCACGGGTCGAGGGCCACCACGGCCTCGTCCGTGTGGACCAGGAACGTCAGGGTCTGGCGGAAGTACAGGTCGATGCCGAGGGAGTCGTGGGCCGTGTAGCCGATGGCGAGATCCTCACCGAGCCGCAGCTCGTAGTCGCCGCCCCGGGTGGTGAGCAGGAAGGCCCCCTCCATGGCGGGGGCCCAGATCAGCCGGCCGTCGAGCATCCGGCCGAGGTGGGCGGCGATGGGGTAGCCGTGGTCGGAGGTCTCGCTGACCGCCGTGTACGCCTCCGCCCCCAGCAGCAGCGCGTACGGGCCCTGCACGCCCGCCAGACGGAGGGTGCTGAGCGCGTGGCTGACCGCGTCCGGGAAGTCGCGCGGCTCCGCGGGAAGACGGAGCACGGGGTTGGAGGTGCGGGCGCGAAGACCGTCGATGCCGGCCGCCGCGTACCCGTTGAAGACGGTCTGGTCCTCGGCGAAGGCCATGGTGCGGGCGGCGTCCTTGACCGGCTGCCAGTCGGAGTCCTTGGCGCCCCGGTCGACGTCGTCGACGGCGGCACGGCTCACTCTGAACGGCACCGTCAGCTCGACCAGGGGCTGCACCTGGCGCAGCCGTGCGGTGACACCGGGTGACGGCCCGTCGATGCCGGTCAGGTGGCCCGTCCCCACGGCCGCGCGTTCGGCGCCATCGGGGCCCGAGACGTCCACCGCGCGCCGGCCGGCGAGGTTGCGCCGGAAGGTGCGGCGCGCCTCGTCCTCGATCTCGGCCCAGGCCGCGGGTGTGATGGGGGCGAGTTCGCGGTGCAGGTTGCCGGTGCCGTCGAGCGTGGTCATGTTCAGGCTCCTTTGAGGCTGCCGATCCCCAGTGAGCCGTCCGCCGCCGCCGGCTCGCCGGAACCGGCGGGGAGGTCGGCCGCCGTCTCGTCGGAACCGGCGGGGAGGTCCGCCGCCCGTTCGCACGGAGGGGCGGGGAGGTCGTCGAGGAAGTCCACGGTCGGCACGTGGAAGAGGCATCCGGTGATCGCGGTCGAGAAGTCGAGGATGCGGTCGTGCGGGGCCCGGCCGTCTCCGAGGAACATGTTCCGCAGCATCTGCTCGGTCACCTCGGGGGTGCGGGCGTATCCGATGAAGAACGTGCCGAACTCGCCTTCTCCCAGGGTGCCGAACGGCATGTTCTCCCGCACGATCTTGCGTTCGCCGCCGTCCTCGTCGGTGATGGTGTTCAGCGCGACATGGGAGTCGGCCGGCTTGACGTCGTCGGGGAGTTCGACGTTGGCGAGCTTCGTGCGCCCGATGACCTTCTCCTGCTCGTCCGACGGCAGCGCGTTCCACGTCCGCAGGTCGTGCAGGTACTTTTGGATGATCACGTAACTGCCGCCCTCGAACGCGGGGTCCTCGTCACCGACGATCACGGCTTCGGCGGCGGGCCGTCCCTCGGGGTTCTCGCTGCCGTCGACGAAACCGAGCAGGTCGCGTTCGTCGAAGTACTTGAACCCATGGACCTCGTCGACCACCGTGACCGCGCCGTCCAGCCGTTCCACGATCAGCCGGGCCAGTTCGAAACAGAGGTCCATCCGTTGGGCCCGGAGGTGGAACAGGAGATCTCCCGGCGTGGACGGGGCCCGGTGCCGCTTCCCCGTCAACTCCACGAACGGGTGCAGCTCTTGGGGGCGCGGCCCGCCGAACAGCCGGTCCCAGACCGCCGATCCGATGCCGACGATGCAGCCGAGCTCGTCGCCGGGCGCCCGGAAGGCGACGGAACGGCGCAGCCCCGAGACATCCTCCAGCAGGCCGCGGACCGTGTCCTCGTGCCCCGGCGTGACGGTGACCACGAGGAACACGGTGGCCCTGGCCGGTCGGGAGATCACAGCCTGTGGCTCGGCCAAGGGTCGGCCTCCTCATGAGACGTGGAGGTGTCCGTCGTGCGCGGACCGGTCGGTTCCTCCTCCCATCCTGCTTCGTCCCGGGGGAAACCGCGCGGGAACCGGGCGCGCCGGCGGTGCCCTCAGCCGCTCACGATGCCCACGACGACGTTGATGGCCGTCGCGAGAATGCTGGTGCCGAAGACGTACGACAGGAGGGAATGCCTCAGCACGATCGAGCGGATCGCCGAACTCGAGACGTCGGTGTCGGAGACCTGATAGGTCATTCCGAGGTTGTAGCTGAAGTAGAAGAAGTCACGGTACGCGGGCGGGTCGTCCGCGTTGAAGTCGATGCCGCCGCCGGCCTCGTAGTACACGTAGGCGTAGCGGGTGGCGTACATCAGATGCAGGGCGGACCAGGCCAGGAACACCCCGAACAGGGCGGTCACGGCCGCGGCGTGGCCGTTGTCGGCCTGGCCGCGCACGAGCAGCAGCACGATGGCGAACAGCCCGCACAGGGCGACCGCGACCACCACGAGTTCGTCGGTCAGGGGCCGGAAGTCCTCGCGCCGCGTGTTGTCGCGGGTGGCCGCGGCGGTCATGGGCCACAGCACCAGCCAGCCCGCCAGGACGAAGAACAGTTCGGTGGCGGCGATCCCGGCCAGCAGGCCCAGGATGGCATCGGTCGGCAGTGCGACGGCCACGCCCACCAGTGCGCCGAGAACGACCGCGCCCGTCAGGCGCGGCACGGCATCCAGGGGCAGGATCATCCTCATACACCGCCACGGTATCCCCGTGGCAGCCGGTCGGCCCGGCGGAACCCGCCGCCCGGAGCACCGGCTTCCGCCGGGCCGGCCGGCGACGGCGGCGGACGGGCCCGCCCTTGGGACGGCGACGGACCGGCTCGCTCCGGGGCCGCTTCTCAGACGGGGAACAGCAGGCAACTGCTGGTGGTGTGGGCGAGCAGCCGGTCGGCCGCGTCGAAGAGCTCGGCCTGGGCGAGGGCCGTGCGGCGGCCGCTGCTGACGACGGTGCCGACCGCGCGGACCGTGCCGGTGTCCACGGTGACCGGCCGCAGGAACTTCACGGTCAGGTCGAGTGAGGTGTATCCGGTGCCCGGGGGCAGCACGGACTGCACGGCGCACCCCGCCGCGGAGTCGAGCAGGGTGGCGTAGACGCCGCCGTGAACGCTTCCGATGGGGTTGTAGTGCTCCTCCCCCGGGACCAGAGCGAAGACCACGCGTCCGTGCTCGACCTCCTCGAGGGTCATGCCGAGGGTCGCCGAGATCGGCGGTGCGGGCAGCCGTCCGGCCTGCATCTCGCGGAGGAAGTCGAGGCCGCTGTACCGGCCGACCGCGGCGGCGGAGACGGTCGGGTCCTCCCAGTCGTACGTGCGAGACCTGCCCATGACGCTCCCCGTTCCCTTGACGTTGCCCGATCTAGCTTTGCTTTTCGAAGTTAGCCAGTCCCACGTCTGGATGTCAATGTCACAGCCAGCCTACGATGGGGCCCATGACGTGGCTCGACACAAGCACCGAGAACTGCACGGTCCAGCGGACGCTCGACCTGATCGGCGAGAAATGGTCGATGCTGGTCCTGCGCGACGCCATGAACGGCGTACGGCGCTTCGAGGACTTCCGGCGGCATGTCGGGCTCTCCGAGAGCGTGCTGGCCGACCGGCTGCGGAAGCTGGTCGCGGCCGGGATCCTGGAGACCGTTCCGTACAGCGAGCCGGGCAGCCGCACCCGGAACGAGTACCGGCTCACCCGCAAGGGCTGGGAACTGTGGCCCGCCATGATCGCCCTCAAGCAGTGGGGCGACCGCTACACGGCGGACCCCGAAGGTCCGCCCCTCGAGGTCGTGCACGCCGACTGCGGCGAGGAGGTGCGCACGACGGTCGTCTGCGGCGCCGGGCACGGCGCCCTGATTCCGCCGGAGGCGCGCACCCGCCCCGGCCCGTCGGCGAGGCGCGCCGACTCCCCGCCCGACTCCCCGCCCGGCTGACGCCAGGCGGGGAACGGGCCAGGAAACGGGACCGGTACCGGGCCGCCTCGTGGTGCCGGAGCCCGGCTCGTGGCAGCGTGGCCCCGTACGGGCCGTCCCAGCACGTCGGACATGGACGTCCGTCGCACGGGCATCTGGTTCGCGTGACCGGCACAGCGGTGCATCTCGTACGGCGACCGCTGCGCGGGAGGGACCGACCAGTGGAGGAACGATGAGCACGGAGACGGGGCCGCCGGCCCGCGAACGGTGGGCGGCGAGGGCCTCGCTGGCCGCGGCGGCGCTCGCCGTGGCGGTGCCGCTCGTCTTCGGAGGCGTACGCGGATTCCTGCTCCTCCTCGCCGCGCTCGCGGGCATGGCCGTCGCGGCGGCGGCCCTGTGGTGGACGCTGACCCGGCGAGGTCTGGTGCGCTGGATCGCGGGGCTGCTGGCCGTCGTCGTCCCCATCGCCGTCATCGTGGTCCTCGCGATCACCCTGCTGTGGACCCTGCTGCTGTCCCCCGTGCTGTGGATCCTCGCGGTGTGGAGCGGCCGCTACGCGCTGCGGAGTGCCCGCGGCCGTGTCCGGCCCATGAAGGAGCACCGCACCCCACCGCCACGGCGTCCCTTCGTCCTGATGAATCCCCGGTCCGGCGGCGGCAAGGTGGCACGGTTCGGACTCGTGGAGAAGGCCGAGCGGCTCGGCGCGCGCGTCGTCCTCCTCGACCCGGAGCACCATCAGGACGTCACCGCGCTGGCCCGGCAGGCGGTCGCGGACGGAGCGGATCTGCTGGGCGTCGCGGGCGGCGACGGGACGCAGGCGCTCGTCGCGGCCGTCGCCGCCGAACACGGTCTCCCGTTCCTCGTCGTCTCGGCCGGCACCCGCAACCACTTCGCCATGGACCTCGGACTCGACCGCGACGACCCCTCCACCTGCCTCGATGCCCTGTCGAACGGGGTCGAACTCCGGGTGGACCTCGGCTTCGCCGGGGAGCACCCCTTCGTCAACAACGCCTCGTTCGGCGCGTACGCGGCCGTCGTCCAGGATCCCGCCTACCGCGACGACAAGATCGGCACCATCCTGCAGCTCCTTCCGGACCTGCTGACCCGCCAGCGCGGACCGCAGCTGACCGCCCGCGCCGCCGGCACGACGCTGGAGGCCCCGCAGGCGCTGCTGGTGAGCAACAACCCCTACCGCACGAACGACCCGGCCGGTCTGGGCCGCCGCGAGCGGCTCGACTCGGGACTGCTGGGCATCCTCGGCGTCAAGGTGGACAGCGCCGTCGAGGCCGCCGCCCTCCTGCTCTCCCCGGACCCGCAGGGCCTCTCGGTGCTCACCGCGCGCGAGGTGGTCGTCGGCGGCGACAGCGAGGAACTCGAGGTCGGCATCGACGGCGAGGCCATGATCCTGCCCACCCCGGTGCGCTGCCGTGTCGAGCCGGGCGTGCTCCGCGTCCGCGTCCCGAGGAAGCGGCCGGGCGTCCCCGCGGCCCAGCCCACCCTGGACTGGCGCCGGCTGCTCGCGCTGGCGATGCTCGTGGGCCGCACGGCCGGCGTACGACGCCCCGGCCACAAGCCGAAGCCGGAGCCACGAACCGACAAGCCCTGAGCACCGCTTCGGCCGGCAGGGCCGTCAGCCGTCCCCCGTGGGACGGAGGGGACCGCGCTCGGCGCGCGGGAGACCGCGCGGAAGACTGATGGCGAAGACCGTGCGGCCGGGACCGCTGGACAGGCCGACGGTGCCGCCGTGGGCGAGGACCAGGGAGCGGGCGACCGCGAGCCCCAGCCCGCTGCCGCCCCGGTCGCGGCTGCGCGCCTTGTCGACGCGGTAGAAGCGGTCGAAGACCTGTTCCTGCTCGGCGTCCGGGATACCGGCGCCGGAGTCGAGGACGCGGACGACCGCCGCGTCGGTGGACACGGACAGTTCGACGCCCACCGCGGTGCCGGGCGGGGTGTGCACCGCGGCGTTGGTGAGCAGGTTGTCCAGGACCTGACGGATGCGCAGCGGATCCAGACGCAGCCGTACGGGTCCGGGGCCGACGGTCGCCGACAGGGTGTGGCCGGGGTGGCCCGCGCGGAAGGCGTCCACGGCGTCGCGGGTCAGCGCGGCGAGGTCGGACTCCTCCAGGCGGAGCGGGGTCTCGACCTCGGCGGCGTCCAGCCGGGCGAGCAGCAGCAGGTCGTCGAGGAGGACACCCATCCGGGCCGCCTCGGCACGCAGCCGGGCCAGGTGCTTCTCGCGCTCCGCGGGCTCGTTGGCGGCGGCGTACTGGAAGAGGTCCGCGTAGCCGCGTACGGACATCAGCGGGGTGCGCAGTTCGTGCGAGGCGTCGGCGACGAACCGGCGCAGCCGCTGCTCGGCCTCGGTGCGCACGGCGAGCGAGTCGTCGATGTGTTCCAGCATGGTGTTGAACGCGGTGCGCAGTTCCTGGACCTCCGGGCCGCCCTTCCCGCCTCCGGCGCGCACCGGGAGCCGGGCCGAGCCGGTGAGGTTGTGCGAGGTGATGCCCCGGGCGGTGTGCGCCATGTCGCTGATGGGCCGGAGGCCGCGCCGCAGCACCGCCCGGCCGGCCACGACGAGTGCCAGCAGGGCGAGGGCGAACGCCACGACCTGGACGGTGATGAGCTGCCGTACGGTGCCCTGGAGGTCGGCCATGGGCGCGGCGGTGACCAGGACCACTCCGGGTTCGACCTCGCAGGCGCGCAGCTTGTAGGCGCCCTCTCCGTCGATCCGCGCGTCCCGCAGGCTGTGCGCGGAGCCCTCGGGCGGCAGGGCCTCGGCGGCGGCCGTGAGGGCGACGGTGTCGGCGGGCACGTCGGCGGGTTCACGGAGCACGGCCCGGCCGCCCCTGACGTCGTAGACGGCGGTGAACCAGCCGTAGTAGGGCTGCTGCCGCACGGTGCCGTGGGACGCCGCGTCCTTGGACTGGGCGATCTGGACGAGCTTCATCTGCTGGCCGAGCTGGCGGTCGAGGTAGTCCCTCATGTACGTCGTCAGCGCCGTGCCCACGACGGCGAACACGACGAGCGACAGCGCGCCCATCCCGAGGGCGAGCCGGGTACCGAGGCGGGTCCGGCGATACGTCTCCCGGAAGCCGCGCGGACGGACGGACGGAGCGCGTGACTCCCGGCTCCTCACGCGGCGACCTGCCGCACCACGTAACCGACGCCGCGCACGGTGTGGATGAGCGCCGTCCCTGCGTCGTCGGTGCCGTCGAGTTTGCGGCGCAGCCGGCTGACGACGAGTTCGACGACGTTCGAGCGGCCGCCGAAGCCGTACTCCCAGACGTGGTCGAGGATCTGGGCCTTGGTGAGGACGGTGGGCGACTTGCGCATCAGGTAGCGCAACACCTCGTACTCGGTGGGGGTGAGCGTGAGCAGCCGGCCCGAGCGCCGTACCTCGCGGGTGTCCTCGTCCATGGTCAGGTCGGCGACCGTGAGCACGGAGCGCTGGAAGCCGGGTCCCGCGCTGCGGCGCAGCACGGTGCGCAGCCGGGCCATGAGTTCCTCCACGGCGAACGGCTTGACCAGATAGTCGTCGCCGCCCCGGGTGAGGCCGGCGACCCGGTCGGCGACTCCGTCGCGGGCGGTGAGGAAGACGACGGGCACCATCGTTCCGGACTGCCGCAGCCGGTCGAGGACGGCGAATCCGTCCAGGCCGGGCAGCATCAGATCGAGCACCACGATGTCGGGGTGGAACGCGGCGGCCCGGCGCAGCGCCTCCTCGCCGGAGTTGGCCGTGACGGCCTCCCAGCCCTCGTAGCGGGCGACCGTCGCGACGAGATCGGCTATCGGAGGGTCGTCGTCCACGACCAGGAGGCGCACTTTTTCCACCCGCCCATAGTGCTTCACCCGACGGGCGGCGCCATAGCCGCGGCGGCCGGTGATCCACATCGATAAGCACTTGAAAGTCGGCCGACAGGAAAACGACAGCTCTCACCCGGCAGGCTCGGTATCCCCACGACCGAACGAGGAGCTGCCCTCCGTGACCACAGTCGACCGCGTCCAGCCGCCCCCCACGGCGATACGCCCGAGGGTGGTGGCCCGCACCGGCCTGTACGCCCTGCTCGCGGCGAACGCCGTCGTGGTGGCGGTGTTCTTCGTCCGGGCCGGGTTCGCCTCGAACACGCTGATCGTGCTGGGCCGGTTCACCGGCCTGTACGGCGCGCTGCTGATGGCCTTCCAGCTGGTGCTCGTCGCCCGGCTCCCCTGGCTCGACCACCGGATCGGCATGGACCGGCTGACGTCCTGGCACCGCTGGGTCGGCTTCGGCCTGCTGTGGACGCTGCCGTCGCACGTGGTCTTCATCGTCCTCGGCTATGCCGAGGGGACCCCGACGGGCCCGGTGGACGAGCTGGTGGAGCTGGCCACGACGGTCGAGGGTGTGCTGCGCGCGCTCGTCGCCCTGGTGCTGATCATGACGGTGGGCGCGGTGTCGGCCCGCTGGGCCCGGCGCCGCCTGGCGTACGAGACCTGGCACTTCATCCACCTCTACACCTATGTCGCGGTGGTGCTGGCGTTCACGCACCAGGTCGCGGCCGGCACGACCTTCACCGCGTCTCCCGCGGCCACGGCGTACTGGTGGACCCTGTGGGGCGGGGCGCTCGGCGCGGTGCTCGTCGGCCGGGTGGTGCTGCCGCTGTCGCGGAACCTGCGTCACCGGCTGCGGATCTCGGCCGTCGTACCGGAGTCGGACACCGTCGTGTCGATCTACGTCACCGGACGCGACCTCGACCGGCTGCCCGCCCGGGCGGGCCAGTTCTTCCTGTGGCGGTTCCTCACCAGGGACCGCTGGTGGCAGGCCAATCCGTTCTCCCTGTCGGCCGCGCCGGACGGCACCCGGCTGCGCCTGACCGCGAAGACGGCGGGTGACGGCACGGCCGCCCTGCGCCATCTGAAGGTGGGCACACGGGTCTTCGCCGAGGGGCCCTACGGCGCCTTCACCGCCCTGCACCGCACCCGTCCGGAGACGCTGCTCATCGCGGGCGGCGTCGGAGTCACCCCGATCCGGGCGCTTCTGGAGGACCTGCACGACCATGTGGTGCTCATCTACCGGGTGGCCGCCGACCGGGACGCCGTGCTCCTGGACGAGCTGCGCGAACTCGCCGCCGCCAAGGGGGCCGAGCTGCACGTGGTGACCGGCCCGGCGACGCCGGACAGGCTGGCGCCGCGCGAGCTCGCCCGGCTGGTGCCGGACGTCGCCGACCGGGATGTCTTCGTGTGCGGGCCGCCCGGCATGACGAGCGCGGTGCTGCGCACCCTGGGCGATCTGGGTGTGCCCAAGGCGCAGATCCATTTCGAGCGTTTCAGCCTGGCGGGATGAGAGGGACACCATGAAACGAGCACTGCCTGTCGTGGCCCTGTCGATCGCGGGTCTGATCCCGCTGTGGCGCTACGCACCGTCGCAGGACACCCCTACCACCACGGAGGCCGCCGAGCCCGCCCCGAACTCACCGTCGACGCCGTCCTCTTCCTCTCCTTCGTCGTCCTCGTCGTCCTCGTCGGGCGCGGCCTCGCGAGTCGTCCGGGGCAGCACGGTCACCACCGCGAAGGGTGTCGTTCAGGTCGAGGTGACCTTCGAGGGCGACACGATCGGTTCGGTGCGGATGCTCCAGCAGCCGGACCACCCGCAGACCACCGCGGCCGTGCCGAAGCTGATCGAGGAGACGCTCCAGGCGCAGAGTGCCGACATCGACACGGTGTCGGGCGCCACGATCACCAGCGACGGATACGTGACGTCGCTCCAGGCCGCCCTCGACGCGAAGGGTTCGTGAGTGCGCCGCGTCGAACACGTCATGGGCTTCCCGGTCTCGCTGCTGATCGGCGACGAGGACGCCGTCGAGGAGACCGCGGACCCGGTGCTCTCCTGGCTGCGTGAAGTCGACGCGCGGTTCAGCCCGTTCAAGCCCGGCAGCGAGGTGTCCCGGCTGAGCCGGGGCGAGTTGGACCGGGCCCGGATCAGTCCGGATCTGGCCGAAGTCCTCGGTCTGTGCGAGGAGTTCCGCGTCGCGAGCGGCGGCGCGTTCGACGTGCGGCTGCCCGGTCGCGGCCTCGACCCGTGCGCGGTCGTGAAGGGCTGGTCGGTGCAGCGGGCCGCGGAGTTGCTGACAGCGGCCGGGGTGCGCGCGTTCTGTCTCAACGCGGGTGGTGACGTGGTGACCGCCGGCGGCCCTTGGCGAGTGGGTGTACGCCACCCGGAACTGGCCGACGCCTTGTGCACGGTGCTGGAGATCACCGACGGGGCGGTGGCCACGTCCGCGCGGTACGAGCGGGGCGACCACATCCTCGACGGACGCACCGGCCGGCCGGCGACCGGCCTGCTCAGCGTCACGGTCGTGGCGCCGTCGCTGACCGAGGCGGACGCGACGGCCACGGCGGCCTTCGCGCTGGGCGCGGAGGGCGTCGAGTGGGCCGCCTCACGCGAGGGCTGCGAGGTGTTCGCGGTCGACACCGCCCACCGCGTCTTCCGCACGGCGGGTCTTCCCGTGGCGAGTTGAGCGTGGCGGGCGGTGACGCTCATGGCGGGGTGAGCGTGGCGGGCGCGCCCGTGGCGGGGTGAGCACGGCGGGCGTGCCCGTGGCGGGTGAGCACGGCGGGTGCGCCCGTGGCGAGTTGAGCGTGGCGGGCGATGGCGCCCAGGGCGACGCGGGATGGCGGGCGGTGACGCTCATGGCGGGGTGCCCGTGGCGGGTTGAGCGTGGCGGGCGCGCCCGTGACGGGTGAGCACGGCCGGCGGTGACGCCCGTGACGGGTGAGCACGGCGGGCGGTGACGCCCGTGACGGGTGAGCACGGCGGGCGGTGACGCCCGTGACGGGTGAGCACGGCGGGCGGCGGGCGGCGCGCCTCACGCGAACCCGCCGTCGCGGGCGGTGCGGCGGACGCCGCCCGGCGTGAGGGCCTCGCACCGAAACACGCCGGAAGCGTTGACGTGCCCCTGTCGGAAACCTATCTTCTGGTCGAACCTCCGCACAGCGTACGAGATTTCGAACATCTTGGGCCGTCAAAGGGGACTCACCATGTTCCGCACCCGCCACTGGTTCGCCCTGGGAGCAGCGCTGCTGGCGCTGCTCGCCTCCTTCCTCACCCAGCCCGCCGCCGCGGCCGACGGTCGGCCGTACACGAACCCGGTCAAGTCCCAGAAGGGCGCGGATCCCTGGCTGGAGTACTACAACGGCAGCTACTACCTGGTGACGACGTCGTTCACCAACGAGCTGACGATGCGCAAGTCTCCGACGCTGGCCGGGCTCGCCACCGCCCCCAGTGTGCGGATCTGGTCGGACACCACCTCCGGCCGCAACGCCAACTTCTGGGCGCCGGAGATCCACTTCATCGACGGCAAGTGGTACCTGTACTACTCGGGAGCGCAGAGCGGGGCCGCCTGCTGCGACACCCAGCGCACCCATGTCCTGGAGAGCGCGGGCTCCGACCCGATGGGCCCGTACACCTACAGGAACACCCTCACCGGCTCCAACCTCGACCCCGGCGGCTGGCTGATCGACGCCAGCGTTCTCCGGTACGGCGGCAAGCTGTACCTGGTGGGCAGCGGCTCGGTCGGCGGCAGCAAGCAGAGCCTGGTCATCGCGCCGATGAGCAATCCGTACACGCTGAGCAGTTCGGCCTTCACCGTCATCTCCAGCCCCACACTGAGCTGGGAGACCTCCGGCGCCCCCGTCAACGAGGGGCCCGAACCCCTCTACCACGGCGGCCGGACCTTCCTCACGTACTCCGCCAGCTACTGCCAGACCGCCGACTACAAGCTGGGCCGGCTCGAGCTGACCGGCACCGATCCGCTCAACCCCGCCTCCTGGACCAAGAAGCAGACCCCGGTCTTCCAGCGCGACGACGCCGCCGGGGTCTACGGCCCCGGCCACAACGGGTTCTTCACCTCGCCCGACGGCACCGAGAACTGGATCGTCTACCACGCCAACAGCTCCGCGAGCGGCGGCTGCGGCAACGGGCGTACGACCCGGGCGCAGAAGTTCACCTGGAACGCCGACGGCACGCCCGAGTTCGGCACCCCGGTCGCGACCGGCACCACGCTGGCGGGCCCCTCCGGGGAGACGGCCACGACCCCCACGGCGTACACCGTGGTGAACCGCAACAGCGGCAAGTGCCTGGACGTGGAGGGCTCGAACACCGCGGACGGCACCAACGTCTTCCAGTGGACCTGCACCGGTGGCGCCAACCAGAAGTGGCGCGTCGAGGACCAGGGCGACGACACGAGCCGCCTGGTGAACGCCGCCACCGGCAAGGTCCTGGACACCGCCGACTGCTCCGCCGCCGACGGCGCCGACCTCCGCCAGTGGAGCTGGCTGAACAACAACTGCCAGCGGTTCAGGCTCATTTACACCGGAAGCGACTACGTGCGGATCGTCAACGCGAACAGCGGCAAGGTCGCCGACGTGGCCGGCTGCGGTACCGGCGACGGCATCGACGTACGCCAGTGGACCTGGCTGAACAACACCTGCCAGCAGTGGCAGCTCAAGCCCACCGTCTGACACCGGGAGAGCAACGACCATGCGACATCTCATCGCCCGCCTGCTGACCGCGGTCCTCGCCACGCTGGCCCTGCTGGCCACCGGCACGCCCGCCCAGGCGGCGGCCCCGGCCTCCCCCGCGGTGACCTTCACCAACCCGGTGGCCGAACAGCGGGCCGACCCCCACATCTTCAAACACACCGACGGTTACTACTACTTCACCGCGACGGTCCCGACGTACGACAAGATCGTGCTGCGCCGGGCCACCACCCTCCAAGGGCTCGCCACCGCTCCGGAGACCACCATCTGGACCAAGCACGCGAGCGGTGTGATGGGCGCGCACATCTGGGCACCGGAGATCCACTTCATCGACGGCAAGTGGTACGTCTACTTCGCGGCCGGGTCGACCAGCGACGTGTGGGCGATCCGGATGTACGTCCTGGAGAGCTCCGCCGCGAACCCGCTGACCGGCGGCTGGACGGAGAAGGGACAGATCGCCACCCCGGTCTCCTCCTTCTCCCTCGACGCGACCACCTTCGTCGTGGGCGGGGTCCGCTATCTCGCCTGGGCGCAGCGCAATCCGGCCGAGGACAACAACACCAGCCTGTTCATCGCCAGGCTGGCCAACCCCTGGACCATCAGCGGGACTCCAGTGGAGATCTCGCAGCCCACGCTGTCCTGGGAGACCGTCGGGTACAAGGTCAACGAGGGCCCCGCTGTCATCCAGCACGGCGGCAAGGTGTTCCTGACCTACTCGGCCAGCGCCACCGACGCCAACTACTGCCTGGGCATGCTGACCGCGTCCTCCTCCGCCGATCTGCTCAACGCCGGTTCCTGGACGAAGGGTTCGCAGCCGGTGTTCCGGAGCAGTGCCGCGACCTCGCAGTACGGTCCCGGCCACAACTCGTTCACCGTCTCCGAGGACGGCAGGTCGGACGTCGTCGTCTACCACGACCGCAACTACAAGGACATCAGCGGCGACCCGCTCAACGACCCCAACCGCCGCACCCGCCTGCAGAAGATCTACTGGAACGCCGACGGCACCCCCGCCTTCGGCATCCCGGTCGCGGACGGCGTCTCCCCGATCCGCCTCTCCTCGTACAACTTCCCGGACCGGTACGTCCGTCACTGGGAGTTCCGCGCGAAGATCGAGGCGAACGTCACCAGTCTCGCCGACTCGCAGTTCCGTGTCGTGACCGGCCTCGCGGGCACCGGCACCGTCTCGCTCGAGTCGGCGAACTACCCCGGCTACTACCTCCGTCACAAGAACTTCGAGGTGTGGGTGGAGAAGGACGACGGCACCACCGCATTCAAGAGCGACGCCACCTTCCACCGGCGGTCCGGCCTCGCCGACACCGCCTCCGGCGTCTCGTTCGAGTCGTACAACTACCCGGGCCGGTACGTCCGTCACTACGACTACCTGCTCCATGTGCAGCCCGCCGACACGACGGCGGCCAAGGCGGACGCGACGTTCTACACCGAGTAGACCGGACGCCAGGGGCGGATGCCGGGCGACCGGCGGTGCGGGGCCCCGCACCGCCGGTCGCCCGGTATCGAGGGCGCGCGCGGCGGCCCCGGTCTCCGACGGGTGATCAGCTCCAGCGGACGGGCAGGGTCCGATAGCCGTGCCCGATGAATGACTCGGCGAGGCGCGCCGGCCCCCGCGACACGTCCGCGCTCAGGGTGGGGAAGCGCTCGAAGAGAGCCGGGAGGGCGATCGAGGCCTCCAGCCGGGCCAGTGGGGCGCCGACGCAGTAGTGGATACCGTGGCCGAAGGCGAGGTGCTCCTTGTCGACGCGGGTGATGTCGAAGCGGGCCGCGCTCTCGCCGTGCCGCAGCGGGTCACGGCCGGCCGCCGCGTAGGTCGCCAGGATCGCGTCACCGCGCGGAATCAGGGTGCCGTCGGGGAGCTTGATGTCCTCGACGGCGTAGCGCAGTGGGAGGTTGGCGATCGAGGGGGCCCAGCGCAGGGTCTCCTCGATGACCTCGGTCCAGGGGATCTCACCCGACAACACGCGGGCGAGCTGGTCGGGGTGGGCGAGCAGGGCGTGGACCGCGTTGCCGATGAGGTTCACGGTCGTCTCGTGGCCCGCGCCGATGACGAGCAGGAGCGTGTCGATCAACTCCGCCTCGGTGAGCTGGGATCCCTCCTCGTCACGGGCGGCGATGAGCGCCGTCGTCATGTCGTCGCCCGGGCGCTCCCGCTTCGACTCGACGAGCCGGTCCAGCAGTTCGTGGATCTCCCGGTACGTGGCCATGGCCTGCTCGGGGCCGAGGGTGGTGTCCATGTTCGCCTCGATGAGACGCGCGATGTCGGCGCGCCCCTCCTCCGGCAGGCCGAACAATTCGCAGATCACCCGCATCGGGAGCGGGTGCGCGTAGGCGGAACGGAGGTCGGCCCGTTCGCCCGGGGCCTCGGCCATGCGGTCGAGGAGATCGGCGGCGATCTCCTCGATACGGGGCTCCAGCGCGTCGGTGCGCCGCTTCGTGAACGCGGGGGAGACGAGCTTGCGCAGCCTGCGGTGGTTGGCGCCGTACGCGGTGAACATGTTGGTGACGCCGACCCAGAGACTGACCCAGCTCTCGCGGTACGTGCCGTCGATCCACGCGGGCCAGTGCTGGTTGGGGTCCTTGGAGACCCGGTCGTCGGCGAGGAGCTGCTTGAGCGTCTCGTACCGGGTCGGGAACCAGGCCGGTATCCCGCTCGGGAGTTCGACGAGAGCGGCGGCGGGGGCGCCTCCCTGGTCCCGTGGGGTGCGGTGGAGGCCGCGTAACCGCTCGGCCTCCCCGTGAATGTCGGCGCCGGTGGGGTCGATGACGAAAGGCTGCTCCGGCACGTGGGCTCCTGTCGCGGGTGGGTCACCAGTCGAGGTGCGGCGTCTCGCGCAAACGGTCGATCACGGTCCGCCGCATCGTAACCCGGCTCCCTCCGAGGTGCGGAACAGGGAGAGGACGCCTCAACACCCGTACAGATATAGAGAGTTGCTGACGACCCGGCAGGCCGGAGCTCGGGTGGGAAAGCCCGGCCCCGCCGGGCACGAAGACTGCCCGGCCCGGGCGCCAGGACTGCCCGACGGGCCTCGGACAGACGCCGACCGCGTCAGAACACGACCGTCCGGCCCTCGCGTCGAGCCTGCCGGGCGGTGCGGGAGACGCCGTGCGCCTTCAGGCCGTCGGCGCCCATCAGGGAGATCCGGCCGCCGCTGTCGCCCTGTTCACCTTCCGCGCGACGGCCCTCGAGCGCCTACGATCCTGCCGTGGTCCTCTTCGTCCTGGAACGCGTGTCCCCGCTCCCCGTCGCCGAGAGCTGGCGGCGCCTGACCGACTGGCCCCGGCACGCGGACGTCGTCCCGCTGACCCGGGTCACCGTGCGCACGCCTCCGCCGACGCGGGAGGGCACGGTCTTCGTGGCCCGGTCGGGGCTCGGGGCCCTCGCGTTCGACGACCCGATGGAGGTCGTCTCGTGGCGTCCGCCGGGCGACGGGAGCCCGGGAACGTGCCGGCTGGTCAAGCGCGGCACGTTCGTCACGGGCTGGGCCGAGTTCGAGGTGCACCCGGCGGAGGGCGGCGGTTCACGGGCGGTCTGGCGGGAGGACCTGAGCGTGCGCGGGCTGCCCGGGTTCGCCGACCGGCCGCTGGGGTGGTCGGCCCGGTGGATGTTCGGGCGGGCGATGGACGGGTTGCTCGGGCGGGGTGAGGACACCGGGCGGGGGTGAGGGGGCCGGCAAGCCGGCGCTCACGCCCCACCCGCATCCGTCAATCCCCCCGCAGAATCGGCGGATTGGCGAGCCGGACCAGTTCCAGCGCCTGTTCCGGGAACCAGTCACCCGCGGCGGGGTCGACCGTGCCGCGCTCCGGGTCCTCGGGGCCCGGCGTTCCGCGCAGGCAGAGCCCGTCCGACTCGCCGGGTGTCTTGATCCACAGCCGGGCGTCCTGGAGCGGGTCGCCGGTGCGCAGAGTGGGGCGGGCGCCGAGACCGCGGTTCGGCGGGTTGCACCAGTCCTGCGGGTCGGTGTACGTGCCCGCGGGCGGGGTCCAGGGGCCCTGACCGTTGCGGCTGGAGTCGGTGACGAAGTGCTTCATGCGGGACGGCGGAGTGTGCACCCGCGCGTCCAGCCAGGACTGCGCGTCCGCCCGCGGCCACCATTGGTTCGGGCACTCGGCGACGTCCCCACCGCCGTCGGCGTAGGCCAGGCAGGACGAGATCAGCTTGCCGTACCAGGAGTTGGCGTCGTCGGTGTTGTAGTTCGAGGCGTTGGTGTAGAAGCCGGAGGCCCGCGCCACCCCGCCCCTGATCAGGCGCGGCACGATGGAACTGACGGTGTGCCAGCCCGGGTGCCCGGTGTCGAGATAGACCCGCGTCCCGGAGAGCGGCTCCAGCTTGTCGACCGCGTAGTTGACCTCGGCGTACCGCGCGGCGGTCTTCGTGCCCTGCGCATCGTCCTGGCCGCAGTCGGAAGGCAGCAGGGCGAGGGCGTCGGGTTCGAGGGTGACGATCGTGTTGCCGTGCCCGATCCCCCGCGCCACCGCGTCGATCCACGCCTTGTACTCCGCGGTGTCGGCGGCCCCGCCCGCCGAATAGTTGGAGCAGTCCCGGCCGGGGATGTTGTAGAGCGCCAGCACGGCGCTCGCGTCGTCGTGGCCGGCGTCGCGCACCACCCCGCGGACCAGCCGCTCCACCTGGGCCGGTGTCTGGTCGCCGAACCACACGGCCTGCGGGGTGTTCACCATCGTCAGAAGGCCGGCCGCGTCGCGGTACCGGCCGGCCCGGGCAAGGTCGACGGCCTGCCGGTACGCCGCCGGGTTGGGCTCCGGGACGTACAGCGACGGTCCCCGGTCCGTGGACTCGGCGGCGTGCGCCGGAGGTGCGGCGAAGAGGGCGGCCAGCCCGACGGACAGAGCGGCCAGCCACGTCGAGGTACGTCGTCTCATACGGGTTCACTCCTGGTTCGCCACGGTCACGAGGGACTTGCGGGAGCGCTCCCACAGGAGATTCGTCGAGAGGCATGCCTGCGTCAATACAGGGCGCAGAAGAAAGGCCCACCGCGGTCCGCGGCGAGCCTCGGCCTGGCCCTCACACCTTCAAGCCCTCGATCGCCCGAGCTCTCAAGCCGTCAGCCCTCAAGCCCCCGAGCTCTCCAGCTCTCCAGCTCTCCAGCTCTCCAGCTCTCCAGCTCTCCAGCTCTCCAGCTCTCCAGCGACCGTCCCGCCGGCGCGGCTCTCACGCCACCGACCCGATCCGTCGCGCCGGAACCGAGGACGCGTCGTGGTGGATCGGCGTGTGGGCTCCCGTGAGGGAAACCCCGCTTCCCCCACGCCGGTTGGCCACGATCTCCGAGGCGATCGACAGGGCCGTCTCCTCGGGTGTGCGCGCTCCGAGGTCCAGGCCGATCGGGGACCTGAGGCGGGCCAGCTCGATCTCGGTCACGCCGACTTCGCGCAGCCGTTCATTGCGGTCCAGGTGGGTACGCCGTGAGCCCATGGCGCCGACGTAGGCCACGGGGAGCCGCAGCGCGAGCCGGAGGAGCGGCACGTCGAACTTGGCGTCGTGGGTGAGGACGCACAGGACCGTGCGGGAGTCGACCTCCGTGCGCTCCAGGTAGCGGTGGGGCCAGTCCACGACGATCTCGTCCGCGTCGGGGAAGCGGGCCGCCGTCGCGAAGACCGGGCGGGCGTCGCACACCGTGACCCGGTAGCCGAGGAACTTGCCCATGCGGACCAGGGCCGAGGCGAAGTCGATGGCGCCGAAGACGATCATGCGCGGGGGCGGGACGGACGACTCCACCAGGATCGTGAGCGGCGCTCCGCAACGAGAGCCCTGCTCTCCGATCTCCAGCGTTCCGGTGCGGCCGGCGTCCAGTTGGGCCGCCGCCTCGCCCATCACCGTACGGTCGAGTTCGGGGTGGGCGCCGAAGCCGCCCTCGTACGAGCCGTCGCCACGCACGACGAGGGCGCGGCCCATGAGTTCGGCGGGACCGCTCACTACGCGGGCGAGCGCCGCCGCCTCCCCGCCCGCGGAGGCGGCCAGGGCGGTCGCGAGCACGGTCCGGCGGGCGGTGTCCCGCGCGCGGACCGGAGTGATCAGGATGTCGATGACGCCGCCGCAGGTCAGGCCGACCGCGAAGGCGTCGTCGTCGCTGTAGCCGAAGCGTTCGAGGACGGTCTCGCCGTCCTCCAGCGCCTGCACGCACAGTTCGTAGACCGCTCCTTCCACGCAACCGCCGGAGACCGAGCCGATCGCCGTGCCGTCGGAGTCGACGGCGAGTGCGGCACCGGGCTGGCGGGGCGCGCTGCCGCCGACCGCCACCACGGTGGCGACGGCGAAGTCGCGGCCCTGCCCGACCCACCGGTGGAGCTCTTCGGCGATGTCCAGCATCTCTCGGTCTCCTTGACTGCGGTTGCGTGGAAGGAAGGCGGGCGTCAGTGGACGCCCATCCAGCTCTCGATCGGGTTGAGCGCGAAGTAGACGAAGAAGATCACCGTCAGGCCCCACATGAAGGCCCCGATCTCCCGGGCCTTGCCCTGGGCGATCCTGATGGCGACATAACTGATCACGCCGGCCGCCACGCCCGCGGTGATCGAGTAGGTGAACGGCATGATCACGACGGTCAGGAAGACCGGGATGGCGGTGCCCCGGTCGGCCCAGTCGACGTGGCGGGCGTTCGTCATCATCATGGCGCCGATGACCACCAGCGCCGCCGCCGCGACCTCGCCGGGGACGATGGCCGTGAGCGGGGTGAAGAAGAGGCAGGCCGCGAAGAACAGGCCGGTGACGACGGAGGAGAGTCCGGTGCGGGCACCCTCGCCGACGCCGGTCGCCGACTCGACGAAGACCGTCTGGCCGGAGGCGCCGGCGACACCGCCGACCGCTCCGCCCGCGCCGTCGATGAACAGCGCCTTCGACAGGCCCGGCATCCGGCCCTGGGCGTCGGCCAGCTCGGCCTCGGTGCCGACGCCGATGATGGTGGCCATCGCGTCGAAGAACCCGGCGAGCACGAGCGTGAAGACGATCATGCCGACCGTCATGGCGCCGACCTGGCCCCAGCCGCCGAACTCGACCTCGCCGAAGAGCGAGAAGTCCGGCATCGAGACGGCGCTGCCGTGCAGTTCGGGAGCGCCGCCGGCCCATTGCTTCGGATCGATGGCCCCGGCGGCGTTGAGGACGACGGAGACGACCGTTCCGGAGACGATGCCGATGAGGATCGCACCGGGGATGCCGCGCGCTTGGAGCATGAAGATCAGCAGCAGGGTGGCGGCGAAGAGCAGGACCGGCCAGCCGGCGAGTTCACCGGCGGGACCGAGGGTGACCGGGGTCGCCTGGCCCTGGTGCACGAAACCGGCCTTGACCAGGCCGATCAGCGCGATGAACAGGCCGATGCCCATGGTGATGGCGTGCTTGAGCGCCAGCGGGATCGCGTTCATGATCATCTCGCGCAGCCCGGTGACGACCAGGAGCATGATGACCGCGCCGTACATCACGCACATGCCCATGGCCTGCGGCCAGGTCATCTGCGGGGCGACCTGCGAGGAGAGCACACCGGACACGGAGAGTCCGGCGGCGAGGGCGAGCGGCACCTTGCCGACGAAGCCCATGAGAAGCGTGGTGAAGGCCGCCGCGAACGCGGTCGCGGTGATCAGGGCCTTCTGGCCGAGCATGTCCCCCGCCGCGTCCTTTCCGGACAGGATGAGGGGGTTGAGCAGCAGGATGTACGCCATCGCCATGAAGGTGGTGACGCCGCCGCGCACCTCACGCGCGATCGAGCTTCCCCGCTGGGATATGTGAAAGTACCGGTCGAGCCAGGACCGTCCGGCCGGAACGCGGCTGCCCGCGCCCGCGTCCGTCGCGACGGTCTTCGGCTCCAGTGACTGCTGGGTCATGTGGGCCTGCTCCCAAGGTTCAAAGGGGCACCCGCGACAGCCGTCCTGACGACTGGTGAACCGCGAACGCGGTTGCGGGATTTGGGAAGGTGCTTCGGCCGCACGACCCGGGGGACGGCCCGAGACGAACGAGAAGAACTCTGGTGCGGTACGTGCCTGTTGCCTACTGCTCCCTGCTGGGTCCCCGGCATCCGCGAGCGGTGCGGTGGCCGGGTGCTCCGGGCGGCGCGGCGACGTGTGACGTTCCCGGCCGCCCGGAGAGATGTGTCCGGTGCCTACGCGGTTCCCGTGAGGTGCTCGGGGCGTACCGGCGTCCGGTTGAGCTCCAGACCCGTCGCGTTCCGGATCGCCGCGAGGACGGCCGGGGTGGACGACAGGGTCGGGGCCTCGCCGATGCCACGGAGCCCGTACGGGGCGTGGTCGTCGGCGAGTTCGAGCACATCGACGGGGATGGTCGGTGTGTCGAGGATGGTGGGGATCAGGTAGTCCGTGAAGGAGGGGTTGCGCACCTTCGCGGTCTTCGGGTCGACGATGATCTCCTCCATGACCGCGACGCCCAGGCCCTGGGTGGTACCACCCTGGATCTGGCCGATGACGGACAGCGGATTGAGCGCCTTGCCGACGTCCTGGGCGCAGGCCAGTTCGATGACCTTGACCAGACCGAGTTCGGTGTCCACCTCGACGACGGCGCGGTGCGCGGCGAAGGAGTACTGGACGTGGCCGTCGCCCTGGCCGGTGCGCAGGTCGAAGGCCTCGGTCGGACGGTGCCGCCACTCGGCCTCGATCTCGACGGCCTCTTCCTCGAGCACGTCGACGAGATCGGCGAGGACCTCGCCCCCGTCGGTGACGACCTTGCCGCCCTCCAGGAGGAGTTCGGCGGTGGCCCAAGCGGGGTGGTAGGTGCCGAACTTGCGCCGGCCGAGTTCCAGGACCTTCTCGCGGACCAGCTCGCAGGAGTTCTTGACGGCGCCACCGGTGACGTAGGTCTGACGCGAGGCGGACGTCGAACCGGCGCTGCCCACCCGGGTGTCGGCCGGCTGGATGGTCACCTGAGCGACGCCCAGTTCGGTGCGGGCGATCTGCGCGTGGACGGTGACGCCGCCCTGGCCGACCTCCGCCATCGCGGTGTGCACGGTGGCCACCGGCTCGCCGCCGACGACCTCCATGCGGACCTTGGCGGTCGAGTAGTCGTCGAAGCCCTCGGAGAAGCCGACGTTCTTGATGCCGACGGCGTAGCCGATACCCCGGACGACGCCCTCGCCGTGCGTGGTGTTGGAGAGACCGCCGGGCAGCTGCCGTACGTCGGCCTCCTCTCCGGCGGCGAGCCACTGCTGCTCGGGCGGCAGCGGCATCGCCTTGACGCGGCGCAGGAGTTCGGCGACCGGGGCCGGTGAGTCGACGCGCTGCCCGGTCGGCAGCAGCGAGCCCTGCTCCATCGCGTTGAGCTGACGGAACGCGACCCGGTCCATGCCCACCTCGTCGGCGAGCCTGTCCATCTGGGCCTCGTAGGCGAAGCACGCCTGGACCGCGCCGAAGCCGCGCATGGCGCCGCACGGCGGGTTGTTGGTGTAGAGCGCGATCGCCTCGATGTCGACGTCCTCGACGACGTACGGGCCGACGCTCAGCGAGGAGGCGTTGCCGACGACCGCCGGGGAGGCCGACGCGTAGGCGCCGCCGTCCAGCACGATCCGCGCCTTCATGTGCGTGAGTTTGCCGTCCTTGGTCGCCCCGTGCTCGTAGGAGAGCTTGGCGGGGTGGCGGTGGACGTGTCCGAAGAAGGACTCGAAGCGGTTGTAGACGATCTTGACGGGCTTGCCGGTGCGCAGCGCCAGCAGGCAGGCGTGGATCTGCATCGACAGGTCCTCGCGGCCGCCGAAGGCACCGCCGACGCCGGAGAGCGTCATCCGGACCTTGTCCTCGGGCAGGCCGAGCACCGGGGCGATCTGGCGCAGGTCGGAGTGCAGCCACTGGGTGGCGATGTAGAGCTCGACGCCGCCGTCCTCACAGGGCACGGCGAGGCCGGACTCGGGGCCGAGGAAGGCCTGGTCCTGCATGCCGAAGGTGTACTCGCCCCTGACGACGAAGTCGGCCTTCTTCGCGGCCTCTTCGACGTCGCCGCGGACGATCGGCTGGCGGTGCACGATGTTCGGGTGCGGGACGTGGCCGATGTGGTGGTCGTCGCGGTTCTCGTGGACGAGGATCGCGTCGGGCGCGGTCGCGGACGCCTCGTCCGTGATGACCGGCAGCTCCCTGTACTCCACCTTGATCTTGGCGGCGGCGCGGCGCGCTGTCTCCGGGTGGTCGGCGGCGACGATGGCGACGGGCTCGCCGTGGTGGCGCACCTTGCCGTGCGCGAGGACCGGGGTGTCCTGGATCTCCAGGCCGTAGTTCTTCACGTCGGTGGGCAGGTCGTCGTACGTCATGACGGCGTAGACGCCGGGCTGTGCCAGGGCCTCGGAGGTGTCGATGGACACGATCTCGGCGTGGGCGACCGGGGAGCGCAGGATCTGGCCCCACAGCATGTCCTCGTGCCACATGTCGGACGAGTAGGCGAACTCGCCGGTGACCTTGAGGGTGCCGTCCGGGCGGAGCGTGGACTCGCCGATGCCGCCCTTGGTCTTGGAGCCCTGGGTGATGTTCGTGGGCGTACCAGTCGTACCCATGGTCAGACCGCCTCAGACTGCCGGGCGGCCGCCAGACGGACCGCGTCCATGATCTTCTCGTAACCGGTGCAGCGGCAGAGGTTGCCCGAGAGCGCCTCGCGGATGTCCGCGTCGGTCGGGTTCGGGGTGCGCTCCAGCATCTCGTCCGCCGCGACCAGCAGGCCGGGGGTGCAGAAGCCGCACTGGACGGCGCCGGCGTCGATGAACGCCTGCTGGATCGGGGAGAGTTCGGTTCCCTCGCCGGTCTGCGAGTCGTGGCCCTTGGCCGCCCAGTGCTTGGCCTCGTCGAGCGAAGTCCCCTGCTTCTCGGGGGTTCCGCAGACGCCGGTGGAGCAACCTCCGTGCTCCGCGCGCTGCTTGGCGAAGTCGGCGAGCCCCTCGACGGTGACGACCTCGCGGCCCTCGACCTGCCCCGCGGCGACCAGGCACGAACACACGGGCACGCCGTCCAGGCGGACGGTGCAGGAGCCGCACTCGCCCTGCTCGCAGGCGTTCTTGGAACCGGGCAGGCCGAGACGCTCGCGCAGGACGTACAGGAGACTCTCGCCCTCCCAGACGTCGTCGGCCTCCTGCTCGCGGCCGTTGACCGTGAAATTGACACGCATTACGCGACTCCCTCCGTGCGGGCGGCGGTGCCGCGGTAGGACTCCCAGGTCCAGGTCAGCGTGCGGCGGGCCATGATGCCGACCGCGTGGCGGCGGTAGCTCGCCGTGCCCCGGACGTCGTCGATCGGGTTGCAGGCGCCGGAGCACAGGTCCGCGAACTGCTTGGCGACCGACGGGGTGATGATCTTCCCGTTGTCCCAGAAGCCGCCCTCGTCGAGCGCCGCGTTCAGGAACTCCTCGGCGGCCTTGGCGCGGACCGGGGTCGGCGCGGCCGAGCCGATGCCGGTGCGGACCGTACGGGTCTCGGGGTGCAGGGCCAGACCGAAGGCGCACACCGCGATGACCATCGCGTTGCGGGTGCCGACCTTCGAGTACTGCTGCGGTCCGTCCGCCTTCTTGATGTGGACGGCGCGGATCAGCTCGTCGGGCGCGAGCGCGTTGCGCTTCACGCCGGTGTAGAAGGCGTCGATCGGGATCAGCCGCGAACCGCGCACCGACTGGGCCTCGACCTCGGCACCCGCCGCGAGGAGGGCGGGGTGCGCGTCGCCGGCCGGGGAGGCGGTGCCGAGGTTGCCGCCGACGCCGCCGCGGTTGCGGATCTGCGGGGAGGCCACCGTGTGGGAGGCGAGGGCCAGCCCGGGGAGCTCACCGCGCAGGTTCTCCATGATCTGGGTGTACGGGACGGAGGCGCCCAGACGCACGCTCTCCTCGCCGACCTCCCACTCGCTCAGCTCGCCGATGCGGTTCAGATCGAGAAGGTACTCGGGCCGGCGGTGGTCGAAGTTGATCTCGACCATCACATCGGTGCCACCCGCAATCGGCACAGCGGTGGGGTGCTCAGCCTTGGCGGCGAGCGCCTCCTCCCAGCTGGCGGGGCGAAGGAAGTCCATGAGTGGCTCTCTTCATTCGTATCGTGGTTCGTTCTGATCAAGCCAGATCGTGTGCGGGCGGCCCGGCTCGTTCATCAGGTGTTTACGCGGAGTGGGGTCAGTACACAGCCGTGTCCCGCACCGGGGTCAGTCACCGAAACCATGAAGGAGTTGGCTGGCCAGCGCGCGCATCTTGTAGATTCGTATGAACCGAGGTCATCAGCAACCTCTTCGTTTTCCTCCGGAAACAGAGAGCAGAGCCCTCCGGAAACAGAGACCAGAGCCCTCTGCAAACAGAGAGCACAGCCCCCTGCGAACAGTGAGCACGGCTCGCTGGAACAGTGAGCACAGCTCTCGAATGCCCAGGACACAGACCCGAGGGGCCGGAACCACCGGCTCCTCGGAACCCACGGACCGGCTCTTCGGAGCCCGGGTACCCGCTCGCGGGCCCACCACAGATCCATCGTAGATTTCGAGACAAAGAACGGCGGCGACGAGAATGCGGCTGCGCGCACTGCTGGACACCGACGCGCTGGGCCTGCGGCTGCTCGGCGGCGAGGACGAGCTCGACCGCACCGTACGCGGTGTGATGACCACCGACCTCAAGGACCCCAGCCGCTACCTCTCGGGCGGCGAGCTCGTGCTCACCGGCCTCGCCTGGCGGCACGACGCCGACGACTCGGAGCCCTTCGTCCGCATCCTCGCGGGAACCGGGGTCGCGGCCCTGGCCGCCGGTGAGGCGGAGCTCGGCGACATCCCCGACGACCTGATCCTGGCCTGTGCCCGGCACCGGCTGCCCCTGTTCGCCGTGAACGAGTCGGTGGCCTTCGCCACGATCACCGAGCATGTCGTACGCCAGGTGTCGGGCGAGCGCGCCGGGGATCTGGCCGCCGTGGTCGACCGGCACCGGCGGATGATGACCTCGGGCCCGGCGGGCGGCGGCCCCGAGGTGGTCCTCGATCTGCTCGGCACCGACCTCGACCTGCGCGCCTGGGTCCTCTCCCCCGCCGGACGGCCCATCGCGGGCTCCAAGGTCGCGGGCGCCGCGCTGCCCGCCGACACCTGCGCCAGGCTGGCCGCCGAGCACCTGGCGGCGGTGCGCACCGGGCGCCGGGGACCGCACCGGGTGGCGGTGGGCCCGGCGACGTACTCGCTCTTCCCGATCCGCTCGTCGGGGCGCCCGGCGGGCGCCTCCCGGGACGTGCGCGAGACGGTGCTCTCCGAGTGGCTGCTCGCCGTGGAAGCGGACGCCGGGGACTGGCCCGAGGAACGGCTCGACCTGCTCCAGGGCGTCACCCAGCTGATCGCGGTGGAGCGGGACCGGCGGGACGCGGCGCGCACGGTGCGGCGACGGCTCGCGCAGGAGGTGCTGGAGCTGGTCCAGGCGGGCGCGGCGCCCGCCGAGATAGCCGCCCGGCTGCGGGTCGCGGCGCCGGTGCTGCTGCCCGGCCTGGGCGCGGCACCGCACTGGCAGGTCGTGGTGGCGCGCGTCGAGTGGGACGGCGGCGAGATCGAGGGCGGTCCGGTCGCCCAGGCGCTGCTCGAGGAGATCCTCGTGGACCCGCAGTCGCCGGGGCCGGAGCACTCCGACCGGATCGCCGTCGCGCACACGGGTGACGAGGCGGTCGCGCTCGTCCCCCTTCCGGCGGTCCCGGCCGAGGACGGCGCCCCCGAGCCGGGCCTGCTCGCCGACTCGCTCCTGGCGGCCGTACGGGACCCGCTGTCGGCCGGCCTGAACGACGACGGGCGGCTCACGCTCGGCGTCAGTGCCGCCGTGCACTCGGCCGAGGGGCTGCGCGGCGCCCTGGAGGAGGCCCGGCACGCCCGCCGGGTCGCCGCGGCGCGCCCCGGGCGGGTCTGCGCGGCCGGACACCAGGAGCTGGCCTCGCACGTCCTGCTGCTGCCCTTCGTCCCGGACGACGTGCGCCGCGCCTTCACCGCCCGCCTCCTCGACCCGCTGCGCGAGTACGACCGCCGCCATCGCGCGGAGCTGATTCCGACCCTGGAGGCCTTCCTGGACTGCGACGGCTCCTGGACGCGCTGCGCGGCCCGGCTGCACCTCCATGTCAACACGCTGCGCTACCGCGTCGGCCGCATCGAACAGTTGACGAGTCGTGATCTTTCGCGCCTGGAGGACAAGTTGGACTTCTTCCTGGCACTGCGGATGAGCTGACCCCAGCGGCCCCACGCGAACCGATCGCAACCGATGACTTTGTGAAATCCTTCACCCACCCTCTTGGCCGCGCCCGGTGATCCGTGCTGAGATGCCACCACTCAACAGCTCAATGGTGTGCTCGGGGAGGGCAACGTGGCGCATACCGCCATGTCTGGTACCGGAACGACTGCAGGGGACGATCCACTCCAGACCGCGGTATGGCGGCTGCGCTCGCGCGCCTGCTGGGTCGACGCGGCGGCGCTGCTCCAGCCGCGCACGGCGGCACCGGCGCTGCAGAGAGCGTCCCTGCTCGTCGAGCGCTGCCTCTACACCGAGCAGGGCTGGGCCGAGGCAGAGGACGCGCTGCGCACCGCGGAGGCCCTCGCGCAGAGCGATGACGAACGGGGCGCGGCGGCCTGCGAGCGGGGTCAACTCGCCTATGCCGCCACGCTGCTGAACGTGCGCGACCGGGCCGACGAGGCACGGGCGGCGCTGGGCCGGGCCGCGGCGCTGCTCGCGCCGGGCGCGCCCGGGCGGGCCCTGCTGGACTTCCGCCGGGGGCTGCTCGCCGAGAATCTCGCCCACTCACCGCAGTCCGCCCGCGCCGCGTACCGGCGGGCGCACGCCGGCGCGACCGCCCAGGACGATCCGCTGCTGCTCTCCTGCACCTGGCGGCACCTCGCCGGACTCGCCCTGCGCGAAGGGGAGTTGGCGGAGGCCAGGCACGGATTCGCGGAATCTCTCCGGATCCGGGAGGAGCTGGGCTATCTCGTCGGTACGGCACCGGCGTTGGCGTCCCTGGCCGACGCCGAGGCCGAGCCGGAGGCGTCGCGCCTGCGGGCGGAGGCGGGACGCCTGTTCCGGCTGCTCGGCGGCGTACCCACCTGGCTGGCCGACCAGTTGGCTCCGCCCGCGGCGACGGCCTGATCACGTACGGGCGGACGGACACTCCGCCCGTACGCGCAGGCCCCGGTATCCGCAGTCCCCGGTATCCGCGGGGCCCGGCAAACGCAGGCCCCGGCCGCACGCAGGCCCCGGCCACGTGCGGGCCCCGGCCATGTGCGGGTGCCGGCCACTTGCGGGTGCCGGGCACTTGCGGGTGCCGGCCACTTGCGGGTGCCGGCCACTTGCGGGTGCCGGCCACTTGCGGGTGCCGGGCACGCGCGGGCCCCGGTCACGTGCGGGTGCCGGGCCGGCCGGCCGCGGCGCGCTCAGCCGGCGACGGGAAGCCCGCGGGCGAAGCGGCGGACGGCGTCGGTGAAGGCGTCCGGGTCGTCGAAGTTCGCCAGGTGCCGTGCCCGCGGGATCAGTTCGACGCGGGCGTGCGGATGCGCGCGGGCGAAGTCCGCCTCCCCGGCGCGGAAGAACGTGTCCTTCTCGCCGTTCAGGATGAGGACCGGAGCCCGCACATGGCGCATCGCACCCGCGTCGAAGCGTCCGAGCACCTCGCCCCAGGCCACGGGCAGGGTATGGAAGGCGTAGCCGGAACGGATGGTCGCCTCCACCACTTCCGGCGGGTAGAGCCGCCGCAGCAGCCGGTCGTTCCACCGGGTCAGGCGATCCGCCGGAACCCGAGGAACCAGCCCGGCCACCCACCGGTAGGGCGCTGCCCGCAGACCACGGGTGGAGGCGCTCGCTCCCGCGAGGACCAACCCGCGCAGTCGTTCCGGACGGTGCCGCGCGAACTCCAGCGAGGCGTATCCGCCGAGCGAGTGGCCGACGACCAGCGCGGGCCCGCGGCCGAGCGAGTCCACCGCCGAAGCGATGATCTCCGTCGCGGCGCTCAGGCTCCAGGGCTGTGCCGAGCGCTCGCCGTGGCCGGGCAGGTCGACGGCAGCCACCGGGAACTCGTCCCGGAGCGCGGCGAGTTGCGTGCTCCACTGCCCGGCGCTGAAGCGCGTTCCGTGAACGAAGACGATGGGCACCGCGTCCGCCGCCGTCATCAGTACCCCCGGGTGACACGGTCCTCGAGCCGACTGCATCGGCGGGATCTTCCTCGTGATCAAGGGGAGTCTAGAGCCTCTGGACCGGCGTCGGCAGGTTCCGCGTGAGCGTCGCGGCATCGCCGCGGAGGGCTGCCGCACCCGGTTCCGGTCGATCCGCCGGGCCCGGTGAGCGGGAGAAGCGGGCGGGCGGCGGGCCGGCGGTACGGACCGGCCGTCTCAGGAAGCGCCGGCGAAGTGCTCGCGTACCAGGGCCTGGACGACCACCAGGTCCTCGGCGATCAACGCGTCCAGCAGCGCGGTGTGTTCGGCCGCGTCGGCCACCAGGTCGGCGCGGCCCCGGGAGACGGGGCCGCCGACCAGCGGCCACTGGGCGCGGCGGTGCAGGTCGTCGGCGATGCGCACCAGCTGCGCGTTGCCTGCGAGGGCCAGAACGGCACGGTGGAAGGACCGGTCGGACTCCGCGTAGGTCGCGCGGCAGCCCGAGGACGCCGCCCGCACGGTGGCCTCGGCGAGCGGACGCAGCTCGGCCCAGCGGGCGGCGGGCACGGTACGGGCGAGACGGAGCATCACCGGGACCTCGATCAGGCCCCGGATCTCGGCGAGTTCGGCCAGCTCCCGGGTGCCGCGCTCGATGACGCGGAAGCCCCGGTTGGGGACGACCTCGACGGCGCCTTCGAGAGCGAGCTGCTGCATGGCCTCCCGGACGGGCGTCGCGGACACTCCGAAGCGATCGCCGAGCACGGGGGCCGAGTACACCTCGCCGGGCGCGAGTTCACCCGCGACGAGCGCGGTGCGCAGCGCGTCGAGGATCTGCCCGCGCACGGAGGCACGCTGCACGACGGGCCGGGGCGCCTCGGGACGCACGGCGGGGCGGGCATCCTCGGGACGTACGGGGCGGACATTCTCGGCCTGCACGGGATGGGCGTCGTCGCCACGTACCGGGCGGACGCTCTCGCCGTACGCCGGACGGGCGTCGTCGGCGTGTGCCGGGCGGACGTTCTCGCCGTGCGCTGGGCGGCTATCAACGGTGTGCGCGGGGCGGGCGTTCTCGGCCTGTACGGGATGTGCGTCGTCGGCACGTGCCGGGCGGACGTCGTCGCCGCGTGCCGGGCGGACGTCGTCGGTGCGGACCGTGGAGCGGGCGTCGTCCGTGTGTACGGCGGCGCGGTCGTCCTCGGTGCGAGGGCGCGGGATCGGCACCTCGCTGTGCGTGTGCTCACCGCGGGCCGAGGCCATGGCGGGGCCGCCGCCCGGCCCGGCGTCCGGTCCGGCGCCCGCGGGGACGCCCCTCGCCCGGCCCGCGTCAGCGGCCCCCGGCTGGGGCGGAACCCGATGGGCGCCCGTACGGATCTCCGGGTCCCACACCCCGACGGAGCGGTGCGCACCGCGCGGATCGGCCTGCTCCACGGGGTCCTCCTCCGGCTCGGTGGTACTTCGGTTCATGGCGTCGGTTGTTACTCGTCCGTCAAGCACGATAGGCGCACACGGCTCTAGTTCAAACACCCGAAACTGAGGGTAAGGTAAGGCTTACCTGCTAACGATCGTGAAGCGATGGTTCCGCATGTCCGCTCCCGCCCCGACCGCCGGCACCGCCACGGCCGCCCCGACCGGCCCCGGCACGCCGCCCGCCGCCGTGTCACCCGTGGCGGAGGCGTACGCGCGGCTGAGTGAGGTCTTCCCGGACCTGAGCGTCAGCGAGCTGGCGGCCGGAGAAGGGGCTCCACGGGGCGTGGGCTGGGCCGCCGCCGCCGGGCTCGCCGAGGGCGGGCCCGAGCTCGACGCGTTCCTCGCCTGGGACGAGGCCCAGGTGATCCGGGACTACGGACAGCGGGCTCGGCCCGATGTCGTGGCCGGCTTCGGACTGCACCGGTACGCCTGGCCGGCCTGTCTGCTGATCACCGTGCCGTGGTTCCTGCTGCGCCGGGTGCCCCGGCTGCCTGTGGAGCACGTCACATATCAGCGCGAGCTCGGCCGGATGGCCGTTCGGGTCACCACGTTCGCCTGCCTGCCGGACGATCCGGCCGCCGGCCTGCCGGGCGCCAGGGTCGTACCGGACGAGGAGGCCCTGCGGGCGGAGGTGCGGGCCGCGGTGGCCGAGCACCTGGAGCCGGTCCTCGGCGGATTCGGTCCGCGGATGCGGCGGCGCGGCCGGGCCCTGTGGGGCATGGCGACGGACGAGATAGTCGAGGGCCTCTGGTACGTCGCCGGTCTGTTCGGCGAGGAGCCGCGCGCGATGCGCGAGCTGGAGACGCTGCTGCCCGGCTCGGCCCGGCCGTACGTCGGCTCGCCGGCCTTCCGCGAGCTGACCGGTCCGGACGGGGAGCCGCTGCCCACCCGCGACCGGGTGAGCTGCTGTCTCTTCTACACACTGCGCCCCGCCGAGACGTGCGCCACCTGCCCGCGCACCTGCGACGCGGACCGGATCACCAAGTTGACGGCCGCCGAAGCGAGTTGAGTCGCCCTGGGCGAGCGCCGGTCCCGGCGCGCCCCGGTATCACACCGGTCGAGCCCGCCCTCGGAGCGCGCTCCCGGATGACAGGCGATTCACAATTTCCTCACTTGTCGCGGGAACTTTCCGTGGAACCATTCGTATGGGTAGTCTTATTCGTACTCAACTCCCGTCCCTCGCGCGGCAGTTCGAGCAGAAAGTCGCCCTGCGCATCCCCTGGCACTCCCTTGGCGGCCTCTTGCCCCGAAACCCCCTGAGGGCCGACGTGATTGGGCCACTATGGCGGGCGTTACGCCCTATCCCAATGCAAGGGACCCCAGATGAGACTTACCGACATATCGCTGAACTGGCTGCTTCCGGGCGCCGTTCTGCTCCTGGGCCTGCTGGCGGCGGTGGCGGTGCTCGCGCGCGGCAAGCGGTCCGGGGACAGCACGAGCAGCGACGACTCGTGGGAGCGCACCGAGGAGCGCCGCAGGCGTAAGGAGGCCATCTACGGCACGGCCTCCTATGTGCTGTTGTTCTGCTGTGCCGCGGTCGCGGCGGCACTCTCCTTCCACGGCCTGGTCGGCTTCGGCGAGGAGAACCTCGGCCTCTCCGGCGGCTGGGAGTACCTCGTCCCGTTCGGCCTGGACGGCGCGGCCATGTTCTGTTCCGTTCTCGCGGTGCGCGAGGCCAGCCACGGTGACGCGGCACTCGGCTCCCGCATACTCGTGTGGACCTTCGCCGGTGCCGCCGCCTGGTTCAACTGGGTGCACGCGCCCCGGGGCATGGCCCACGCCGGCGCGCCGCAGTTCTTCGCGGGCATGTCCCTGTCGGCCGCGGTGCTGTTCGACAGGGCGCTGAAGCAGACCCGTCGTGCCGCGCTGCGTGAGCAGGGCCTGGTGCCGCGTCCGCTGCCGCAGATCCGTATGGTCCGCTGGCTGCGCGCGCCCCGCGAGACGTACAGCGCGTGGTCGCTGATGCTCCTGGAGAACGTCCGCTCCCTGGACGAGGCCGTGGACGAGGTGCGCGAGGACCGGCGCCAGAAGGAGCAGACCCGACTGCGCCGCCGGAACGAGCAGCGGGTCGAGCGAGCGCACCTCAAGGCGCTCAGCCGTGGTCACCGCGGCTTCGCCGGACGCGGTGGCGCCCGGGAACTGGAGACGGCGACCGTGGAGCGCGCGCCCTCCCAGGCCTCCGCGGAGCCTGCCATATCCACCGCGGAGCAGCTGCCCGTACTCTCGCGGCCCTCCCTCTCGCCCGTCCGCAAGAGCACTGAGCCGATCACCGTCGACCTCACCACGGAGGACGACACGATGGCCCTGCCGCGGCTCGACTCCCTGGAGCGCAAGCTCAAGGACCTCGAGCAGCAGTTCGGCTAGGCGCGGATCCGAGCCGGGCGACAGCCCGGACGGCCCGGCCGGAATCTCCGGCCGGGCCCGGACAGGACGACGGCGGCGCGGTGTCCCTACACCGCGCCGCCGTTCAGTTCGAACCACACCGCCTTGCCCACGCCGTGTGCCCGTACGCCCCACGCGTCCGCCAGGGACTGGACGAGGACGAGACCTCTGCCGTGCGTACCGTCGTCGGCGTTCGGTACGCACAGTCTGGGCCTGCGTGCCACGAAGTCCCGGACCTCCACGCGGAGTCCGCGCGGTCCGACGGTCGCCGTCAGGACGGCGTCGTCGTCGGTGTGGATCAGGGCGTTGGTGACGAGCTCGCTGGTCAGCAGCTCGGCTATCTCGGACCCTTCCGGCTGCCCCCACTGCCGTAAGAGCTCCCTCAGCGCCTTGCGCGCCTCGGGCACCGCCCGTAGATCCGCCTTCCCCAGCCGGCGCCGGAGCTGCCCGCCGTCCGGCTGTTCCGTCGCCCCGTCGGACGCTTCCTCCACTGGATCCGTGGAGAAGGCCCCCCTGGTCATGGGACCACCTCCTGATACCTGCCTCTTCATGACCCCCGCCTGCGTGCCGATGTCGGGTCCCTTCCTGCTCGAACACGTTCACGGGGATCCATGCCCCATCGGGAACGTGACAGTCATGTCGAATCGTCAACCGCCCCCCGTACGGTCACGGGTGCGCGACGCCCGCCCGGGGAAGTGAAGGGTGGGACAGAGCCGTCCGAGCACCGAGGAGCCGCCGTGCACGACGACCGTTCGCTGGTGGAGGCGCGCCTGGAGCGCGCGCTGGGGCAGTGCCTGCGCCCGGCGCAGTACGCCGAACGGGTGCCGCTGGCGCTGTCCGTGTGGCATGTGCCCGGCGAGCCGGTGCCCGTCGACCAGGCGCTCCAGGCCTCCTACGAGCCGTTCACGGCCGGCACGGTCTGGGGAAAGCCCTGGTCGACGAGTTGGTTCCGCATCGAGGGCCGGGTGCCCGAGGAGTGGGCGGGCCGCCCGGTCGAGGTGGTGATCGACCCCGGGTTCACGGGGGACGGACCCGGTTTCCAGGCGGAGGGGCTGCTGTACGACGCCGCCGGCATCCCCCTCAAGGGCATCCACCCGCGCAACCGCCACCTCACCGTCGGGTCACCGGCGAGGGGAGGCGAGGCGGTGCATCTGCTGCTGGAGGCGGCGGCCAACCCCGCCGTCCTGCACGGCTTCGAGCCCACGCGTCTGGGAGACGTACTGACCGCGGGCGATCGGCCGATCTACCGATTCGCGGCTGCCGACCTCGCCGTACTCGACGAGGACGTGTGGCATCTGGTCCTCGACGTCGAGGTGCTCTCCGAGCTGATGTACGAGCTGGATCCGCAGCGGCCGCGGCGGCACGAGATCCTGCGCGCGCTGGAGAACATGCTCGACGCCCTCGATCTGCACGATGTCTCCGGCACGGCGGCGGCGGCACGGGCCGAGCTGGCGGAGGTCCTGTCGCGGCCCGCGTCGGCGAGCGCGCACCGTGTCTCGGGGACCGGGCACGCGCACATCGACTCGGCGTGGCTGTGGCCGCTGCGCGAGACGGTCCGCAAGGCGTCCCGGACCTTCGCCAACGTCACGGCGCTGGCCGCCGACTACCCGGAACTGGTCTTCGCCTGCTCGCAGGCCCAGCAGTACGCCTGGGTGGAGGAGCACCAGCCACACATCTGGGAGCGCATCAAGAAGGCCGTGGAGGACGGCAATTGGGCGCCCGTGGGTTCGATGTGGGTGGAGTCCGACGCCAACATGCCGGGCGGTGAGGCGCTGGCCCGGCAGATCGTGCACGGCAAGCGGTTCTTCCGGGAGAAGCTGGGCGTCGAGACCGAGGAGATCTGGCTGCCGGACTCCTTCGGCTACACGGCCGCCTTCCCCCAACTGGCGAAGCTCGCCGGTGTCCGCTGGTTCCTCACCCAGAAGCTGAGCTGGAACCAGTCCAACAAGATGCCCCACCACACCTTCTGGTGGGAGGGCATCGACGGCACCCGGGTCTTCACCCACTTCCCGCCCGTCGACACCTACAACTCCCAGTTCCACGGCCGCGAACTCGCCCACGCGGAGCGCAACTTCGCGGAGAAGGGCCGGGCCACCCGCTCGCTCGTCCCGTTCGGCTGGGGCGACGGCGGGGGCGGCCCGACCCGCGAAATGCTGGAGAGGGCAAAGCGGTTGCGGTCCCTGGAGGGCTCACCGCGCGTCGAGGTCGAGAAGCCGTCGGCGTTCTTCGCCGCCGCCGAGGAGGAGTACGGGGTCCACGCACCGGTGTGGTCGGGAGAGCTGTATCTGGAGCTGCACCGGGCCACCTACACCACGCAGGCCAAGACCAAGCAGGGCAACCGGCGCTCGGAACACGCGCTGCGCGAGGCCGAGTTGTGGTGTGCCACCGCCGCTGTGCGCGATCCGTCGTACACCTACCCCCACGACGCCCTCGACCGGCTCTGGAAGACGGTACTGCTGCACCAGTTCCACGACATCCTGCCCGGCTCGTCGATCGCCTGGGTGCACCGGGAGGCCCGGGAGACGTACGCGCGGGTGCTGACGGAGCTGGAGGAGATCACCGAGGAGGCCGTAAGGGCTCTCGGGTCCGGCTCACCGGCGGTGCTGAACGCCTCGCCCTACGAGCGGACCGAAGTGGTCGGGGACGGGCTGGTGACGGTCCCGGGGCTGGGCGGCGCCGCCGTACGGACCGGCGGCGGAGCAGAGGTTCGGGTCGAACAGGCCGACGGCATCATCGTGCTGGAGAACGACCGGCTCCGGGTGCGGATCGACCGCGACGGGCTGCTCACCTCCGTACGGGATCTCGCGCACGGCCGGGAAGTGCTGTGCGGTCCCGGCAACCTGCTCCAGCTCCACCCCGACCATCCCAACGCCTGGGACGCCTGGGACATCGACCGGCACTACCGGCGCACCCACACGGATCTGACGGCCGCGGAGTCGGTGGACCTGGTGGAGAGCGGGCCGCTGCGGGCGGCCGTGCGGGTCACCCGGGCCTTCGGCTCCTCCCGGATCACCCAGGAGATCCGGCTGACGGCCGCGAGCCGGAGGCTGGACATCGTGACCGACGTCGACTGGCAGGAGTCGGAGAAGGTCCTCAAAGCCGCCTTCCCGCTCGACGTCCAGGCCGAACGGTCCGCCGCCGAGATCCAGTTCGGACACGTGCACCGTCCCACCCACGCCAACACCGGCTGGGACGCGGCCCGTTTCGAGATCTGCGCCCACCGCTGGCTGCGGGTCGCGGAGGAGTCGTACGGCGTCGCGGTGCTCAACGACTCGACGTACGGCCATGACGTGACCCGTAGCCCGCATGCCGACGGCCTCGGCACCACCGTACGGCTGACCCTGCTGCGCGCCCCGCACAGCCCGGACCCGGAGACCGATCTCGGCACGCACCGGTTCACGTACGCGCTGCTGCCGGGGGCGGGTGTGGGGGACGCCGTGGCGGAGGGGCTCGCGCTCAATCTGCCGCTGCGGCAGGCCGCGGTGCCCGCGCTCGAACCACTGGTGAGCGTCGACGACCCGGCCGTCACCGTCGAGTCGGTCAAGCTCGCGGAGGACCGCAGCGGCGATGTGGTGGTGCGGTTGTACGAGTCCCGGGGCGGACGGGCCCGCGCCCGGGTCACCGCGGGCTTCCCGGTGGCCCGGGCCGAGGTGACCGATCTGCTGGAACGGCCGCTGCGCGAAGCTCCTTCGGAGATCGAGCTGCGGCCGTTCCAGATCCTCACCCTGCGGCTGCGGCCGGCCCGCTAGGACAGGAGAGCGGGAAGGGCCGGGCCCGCGGTGCGCGTGCCCGGCCCCGGAGGACGGACGCGGTCACTTGCCGCCGGCGCCCGGGGTGCGGATGTGGGTGATCTTGTGGTTGCGGTCCAGGTCGACGACGAGCTTGGTGGGAGCCGACACACCCCAGGTGAGGGTGATGCCGACCCGGCCTGCGGTGCCGTTGCCCTTGACCGTCCACTTCAGCGGGACGTTCTGGGCGCGCAGGATGCCGTCCGCGTGGTTGCGGTCCTCCCACTTCGCCACCTCACGCAGGCCGTCGGCCCGGAGGTAGAACTTCCGCAGTTCGGTGGCGAGCCTGCCACCGTTGTCCGGGTCGCTCTTGGCGTCGATGTAGGCGCCGTAGAAGTCGGCGACCCGGGTCACGTCGTCCGACGACTTGCCGTTGACCGTCCGCTGCGCGACGGCGCCCGCGGCCGTCCCTCCCGTCGTCGCCTGTGCCGACGCGGTGAGCCCGAGCGGCAGCGCCACGGCGGCGACGAGACCGGCGATCAGAGCGGTGCGACGGACGTGCTTGCGGGCGGTCGTGTTGCTGTTCATCAGTGTGCTTCCCCGATTTCGATGGTTCGGAACTGCGTCGCGGTGTGCGGGCGGCCCCCTCGACCCCCGTGGCGTGGGGGCCGCTCCGGCGACGCCTTGAGCATCGGCGGCCCCGCGGTGCGGGCACAACGGGCGGCGCCCCATCCGCAACGGTGGAACCATCCCAGGCCTTCCGACCTCTCCTTATGGGGAGTGCCTGGGATGCCGTCCTGGGACGCGAGGCAAGGGGAACCGGTGTCGTCCCAGGACGAGGTGGAGGAGTTCGCGGCGCTGCTGCGGCGTCTGAAGGCCCGCACAGACCGCAGTTACGCGTCACTCGCGCGCCGCCTGAACATGAACGCCTCGACGCTGCACCGGTACTGCTCGGGGGACGCCGTGCCGCTCGCCTTCGCACCCGTGGAACGGTTCGCCGCGTTGTGCGAGGCCAGCCCGGCCGAACGGACCGAGCTGCACCGGCGGTGGATCCTGGCAGTGGCGGCACGGCAACGGCCCCGGCCGGCGACCGAGTCCGTACCGGGAGTCACCGAAGCCCGCGCGGCGGGCGGCGAGGACCCCATGGCCGACGGGGCACCTGAGCTCGTGTCCGCACCGGGTGCCGACTCCGCTTCCACACCGGGTGCCGACGCCGTATCCACGCCGGCCGCCGACACCGTGCCCGCACCAGCCGACGACTCCGTGCCCGCGGGAGTGCCCGACCCCTCGCCCGGTCCCCCGGAGACCCCCGCGGAAAGCCTCCCCGGCTCGTCGCGGGAGCACGGCGCGGCGTCGCGCCCCGCCTCGCGAAAGCCCTGGTACAGGCGCCGCGTGACGGTCACCGCGGCTGTCGTGACGGCGCTGATCGCCACCCTGGGCAGCCTGTCCGCCCTGCCGTCCGGGCGCTCCTCGGCCACCGGCGACGACCAGGCGTCCGGCACGAAGACCGCGAGGACGGCGGGCGCGCGGCCCGGCTCCCCGACACCGTCCGCCCACCCCTCCAGCACGCGCGGCCGGCCGTCCGGCACGCCGTCCCCGAAGGCATCCGGCAAACGAGACGCCTCGCCGGGCCCGTCCGCGAGCCCCTCCCCCCCGGCCGGCTCCGCCGCCGTCCCCCTCACCTGGACCGTGAACTCCCATCGCTGGGCGGTCGGCTGCGCCCACAACTACGTCCTCGACAAGGCGCCCGAGCAGGTGCCGCCTCCACCGGCCCCGCAGGACGCCTCCCCGTGGGCGCGGACACAGAACGGGGTGCACGGCGGCCAGACGCTCGTGGACATCACCGTGCAGGGGCAGACGGACGCGGCCGTCGTCCTGGAGTCGCTGCAGGTCCGGGTCGTCGGACGCTCGGCCCCGCTGAAAGGCACCGCCTACTCCACGGGCGGGGGTTGCGGCGGCAGCATGGGCCCCGGCTCGTTCGCCGTCGATCTGGACATGGACCGGCCCATCGCCCGCCCGGTCCCGAGCGACGACGACGGAACGGGCTCCCGGACTCTGCGCATGCCTTTCCGGGTGTCTGTGAAGGACCCCCAGGTGCTGATGATCGACGCCCAGACCGAGGCCTGCGACTGCCGCTGGTATCTGGAGCTCGCCTGGTCCTCACGGGGTCGCACCGGTACGGTCCGGATCGACGACCAAGGTGTCCCGTTCCGCACCAGCGGCATCAAGGGCCTGCCGCACTACTGGTACAGGGAGAAGGGCTGGACCCTGCTCCCCGACTGATCGAGATCCGCGGCACACCCGACCGGTACCAAGGGCTGTCCCGTAATCCTTGCGATGCACCGCATCTGACGCCGTGCGCTGATCCACCGGGCATCGTGCGCCGGGGCGGTCCACGCCCCGGCGCGTGCGGCACCCGGCTGCCGCACGTACAACCATCGGGCCCCGGGGCGGGTCTGCCCTGTCATGCGAAGACTCATCGTCGCCGGCGCCGCGCTGCCGGCCGCCCTCGCGGCTTCCGTCCTTCTGCCCCCGGCCGCCGCCCACGCCCGCACACCGACGCCCGCCGCCGACTTCAACGGCGACGGCTACGGCGATCTCGCCGTCTCCGCGCCCGGCGCGGCGATCGACGGGCACACCCTGGCCGGGGCGGTCGTCGTCGCCTACGGCTCGTCCGCCGGGATCAAGTCCTCGCGGACGACGATCGTCAGCCAGAACACACCGCGCGTGCCGGGTGTCGCCGAGGCGTTCGACCGCTTCGGCGCGTCCACCGCGGCCGGGGACTTCAACAAGGACGGATACACCGACCTTGCGGTCGGCGCGCCCGGCGAGGACATCCCGCGCGGTGACGACTGGGGCTCGGTCACGGTGCTGTGGGGCAGCCCGAAGGGACTCGGCGCGGGCGGGGCGCTGAGCCAGCCGCTGGGCATCGAGCAGACCGGATTCGGCACCGCGGTCACCGCCGGGGACTTCGACGGGGACGGCCATGCCGACATCGCGGCGAGCACGGGCAGCGGCACCCACCTGTGGCTCTACCTCAACCGGAGCACCGGCCAGTCCGGCGAAATGGGCTTCGTGCTCACCGACTTCGAGGCGTCGGCGATGCCCGCCACCGGCACCGGCGTCACCGCGCTCGCCGCCGGGGACGTCGACGGCGACGGCACCGACGACCTGGCCGCCGTCACCAACCCGCTCAGCGGCTCCGGCGGCGCGCTCTACCTCTCCCCCGGGGTCCCGGCGAACCGCCGCGCGGCGGGCGACCTGCCCCCGGCACTCTCCCTCGCCATCGGCGACGTGGACGGCGACGGCCACGACGACGTCGTGTCCGGGCAGCCGTACGGGCGCGAGGAGGTGAACGGCGCCGGGGACGGCGGCAGCGTGACCGTGCTGCGGGGCTCGGCGCAGGGCGTCGACGGCCGACGGGCGGTCGTGATCACGCAGAACACTGCCGGGGTGCCCGGGGTCGTCGAGGAGGGCGACCGCTTCGGCTGGTCCGTCGAGCTCGGCGACGTCAACCGGGACGGACGGGCCGACCTGGCCACCGGCGCCATCGACGAGGGCGTGGGCCTGACGGGCTTCACCGGCTCCGTCACCGTGCTCCCCGGCTCCGCGAAGGGCCTGACCGGCACCGGCTCGTACGCCTTCCACCAGGACACCCCGGGCGTGCCCGGCGTCGCGGAGTCCCGCGACTCCTTCGGCGAGGCCCTGGCGCTGGCCGACACCGACCGCGACGGGCGGCTCGACCTGGCCGTCGGCGCGCCCGGCGAGAACGGCTGGTACGGCGCGCTCACCTCGCTGCGCGGCGACGGAGTGCGGATCACCTTCACCCGCGGGGTCGGCTTCAGTGCGGAGACCATCGGGCTCGCCACCGGCGAGGACTGGTACCCCGAGTTCGGCGCGCCGATCAGCGGCTGAGCCCGGACGCTCGGGCAAGGGGGCGCGTTCCGGTGCGCACACCACCGGGACGCGCCCCCTTGCCGTTCCAACGCGGGCCGACACGCGGCGAGTTGCGAGGTGATCACACCCGCCGCGCGGCCCGACCTGCCAGGATCGATGGGATGTCCTCACCCTTCTCTCCCGGTCCGTGGCCGGTGTCGCTCGGCACTCCGCGGCTGCTCCTGCGTCCCACCGAGCCCGCCGACGTACCCGTGCAGTCGCGGCTCTGGACCGACCCCGAGGTGCGGCGTCACCTCGGCGGGCCGGTGCCGGGCGAGGTGCTGCGCGCCCGGGAGCGGGGTGCACACGTGGGAGACGGCCGCCGAGCTGCTGCCCGACGTCGCCTGCCGGTCCGCCACCCGCGGTCGCCCCGTCGCGGCACGAGGGATGAGCGGAGCGAGTAACTCCCACTCCAGATCGGTGAGTTCATGGCGGCGTGTCACCCCACTCTGATCCACCACCCGATGATCTTTGAAGGCGGACCCTAGGGGCGCGGCATGTTGCGCAGGTTGGAGCGGGCCATCTGCACCATCCGTCCGACGCCGCCGTCCAGCACGATCTTCGAGGCCGAGAGCGCGAAGCCCGTCACCATGTCCGCGCTGATCTTCGGCGGGATGGAGAGCGCGTTCGGGTCGGTGACGACGTCGACCAGGGCCGGGCCCTTGTGGCGGAAGGCGTCCTTGAGGGCGCCGGCGAGCTGCTTGGGCTTCTCGACCCGGACGCCGTACGCGCCGCACGCGCGGGCCACCGCCGCGAAATCCGGGTTCTTGTTGGCGGTGCCGTAGGAGGGCAGCCCGGCGACGAGCATCTCCAGTTCGACCATGCCGAGGGACGAGTTGTTGAAGAGAACGACCTTCACCGGCAGGTCGTACTGCACGAGGGTGAGGAAGTCGCCCATCAGCATGGAGAATCCGCCGTCGCCGGACATCGACACGACCTGTCGCTTCCGGTCGGTGAACTGGGCGCCGATCGCCATCGGCAGCGCGTTGGCCATCGATCCGTGCGAGAACGAACCGATCACCCGGCGGCTGCCGTTGGGCGAGATGTAGCGCGCCGCCCAGACATTGCACATCCCGGTGTCCACCGTGAACACCGCGTCCTCGTCGGCCAGTTCGTCCAGCACCGAGGCGACGTACTCGGGATGGATCGGAACGTGCTTCTCGACCTTGCGGGTGTACGCCTTGACGACCCCTTCGAGGGCGTCCGCGTGCTTCTTCAGCATTTTGTCGAGAAAGCGCCTGTTCCCCTTGGGCCGCACACGCGGGATCAGACAGCGCAGGGTCTCCTTCACATCGCCCCACACCGCCAGGTCCAGCTTCGACCGGCGCCCCAGGCGCTCGGGCCGCACATCGACCTGGACGATCTTGACGTCGTCCGGGAGGAAGGCGTTGTACGGGAAGTCGGTGCCCAGCAGGATGAGGAGATCGCACTCATGGGTCGCCTCGTACGCCGCGCCGTACCCGAGGAGCCCGCTCATGCCGACGTCGAACGGGTTGTCGTACTGAATCCATTCCTTGCCGCGCAGCGCGTGCCCGACCGGAGACTTGATCTTCTCGGCGAACTGCATGACCTCGGCGTGCGCGCCCGCCGTGCCGCTGCCGCAGAACAGGGTGACCTTCTCCGCCTCGTCGATCATCGCGACGAGCTTGTCGATCTCGGTGTCGCCGGGCCGGACACTGGGCCGGGAGGTGACGAGGGCGGTCTCGATCGTCTTGTCCGGGGCGGGCTCGGCGGCGATGTCGCCGGGCAGCGAGACCACGCTGACGCCGGACTGGCCCACCGCGTGCTGGATGGCGGTCTGGAGCAGTCGCGGCATCTGCTTCGGGCTGGAGATGAGTTCGCTGTAGTGACTGCACTCGCGGAAGAGCTGGTCGGGATGGGTCTCCTGGAAGTAGCCGAGGCCGATCTCGCTGGAGGGAATCTGCGAGGCGAGGGCCAGCACCGGGGCCATGGAGCGGTGCGCGTCGTACAGGCCGTTGATCAGGTGGAGGTTACCCGGACCGCAGGAGCCGGCGCAGGCCGCGAGTTTCCCGGTGATCTGGGCCTCGGCGCCCGCGGCGAAGGCGGCGGTCTCCTCGTGGCGGACGTGGATCCAGTCGATGGCAGCGTTGCGCCGGATCGCGTCCACGACCGGGTTGAGGCTGTCGCCCACGACTCCGTACAGCCGCTTGACACCCGCGCGGACGAGAATGTCGACGAACTGCTCGGCGACGTTCTGCTTGGCCATGGCGCACGCACCTCTTCGTGATCCTCGAAGCCCTCGGGCGTCTCGGGTCCCCCTGGTTCCCTGGTCCATCCCTGGGTTCCATGAATTCACACGGTGCGCGGTTACGCCTCCCAGACGGCGGCGGCGGTCCGGTCGTCGGCGTATCCCTTGACCCGCACCAGGCTGTCCGCCAGGAAGGCGGCCAGGCCGGGCGGCTCCGCCGTCGACCACCGTGTCGTCAGGTACTCGGCCAGCTCGGGTTCGCCGCGCAGCGGCTCCGCCAGGCCGTTCGTGCACAGCAGGAGCGTGTCGCCCGGGCGGGCGACGGAGGCCCGGAACCGGAAGGGGGCGCGGGGCGGCCGGGGGGCGGGTTCGTACGGGCTCGGGGGTGTCGTGATGCCCAGGTCCATGGTGAGCCGGTCGCCCTCGGGGGTCTCGTGGGGCAGCGACCCGAAGCCGACCACAGCCTCGCCGGTGGTGTCGGCGACCCGCGGTTCGATGTCCTGCCACTCGCCGTCCCGCAGCCGGAACAGGCCGCCCGGGCCGACGCCGAAGAACACCCGGGTACGGCACTCCGGGTCGGCGGGCAGCAGCAGACAGCGCAGGCCGGCGGTGTACTCCTCGGGTTCGACGCCCTGCTCCGCCGCGCTGGCCCGCAGTTTTCCGAGGCTGCGGTCGGTGAGCCGGTGCAGGCCCGACTTCAGGTCACCGCGCCGGGCGGCCCGGATGTCGTCGGACAGCCGCGCGTGGCTGCGCCCGACGGCCCGCGCGATCCACTGACACGCCTCCGCCGCGGCCCGGTGCGCGCCCGGCGTGGCCCGGGCGCCGGTCGCCATCGCGACCAGGACGAGCGCCTGCTCGCCCGCGCCGAACCGCGCGGTGAGCAGCGAGTCCCGGCGCGGTTCGCCCCGGTAGCGCGCGGAGTCCCCGCGCACGGACACGGCCCGCAGGGTGCTCGTCCCGTACCGTGCGCCGTCCAGCACGGTGTCGGCGACCAGGTCGTCGAGTTCGTCCGGGTCGGCGGGCGGGAGCGCGGTCGGTTCGGCGTCGTAGGTGGGCGGGCCGGAGCCGACGTGGCCGACGGAGGACGGCTGCCCGACGACGGAGAGGGCGGTCTCCCGAGGCTCGCCGGGCGCCCTGTCCTCGGGGTCCGCGTCGGGGGGCGGTGGCCGGAAGCCGCCGGTGGTGCTGGGCAGCGCTGGGGCGGGGGGCGCGGCCGGGGGGACGGCGGGAGCCGACACGGGTTTCGGCGGTACGTCCGACGGCGCCCTCGACGCGGGCACCTGGGGTGCGGGCGGCTCCGGTGACGGATCGCTCCGGGTGTCCCGGGACGCGTCCGGGCCGGGCTCCTGGGCGGTGAACCCCGGCGGCTTCGGGCCGGGCGGGAAGGGTGCGGGGGCGATCGGGTCGGGGGCGCGGTCAGGGGGCGCCGGCTCCCAGGGAGCGGGCTGCGGGGTGGGCCCGCCCCGGCCTGCCTGGCCGATGTCGGAGCCGGGAGGCGGCACCGGGCCCCGCTCCCATCGGCCGGGCCGTGACGCCGCCTCGTCGCGCGGGGTCGCGCCGGGCCAGGGCACGGAGGCCGCGGTGCCACCGGGCCGCCCCGGTACGGCGGGAGGCTGCCTCGGCAGGAACGGCGGCTGCTTCCCCGTCCCGGGGGAGGACGGCTCCGGCGCGGTGGGAGGCCGCTCCGGGTGCGGCGGGCCGTCGGGGCCCGCCGTGTCGGGCCGCGGGACGGACCCGCGTCCCGGCAAGGGACCCGCACCCGGACTCGGCGCGGACCGCGGATCCGAAGCCGAAGCCGGACCCGGCGCGGACCGCGGATCCGAAGTCGGCCTCGGGTCCGGTCCCGATGCCGGACCCGGTCCCGATGCCGGACCCGGCTCGGGCCCGGCGCCCACTGTCCCCGCCGCCGACGCGAACCGGTCGTCCAGGGAATCGGCCACGGGCGCGGGCCCCGTGTCCTCGGTGGAGTCGTCGTACAACTGGCCCCACCAGTCGTCCTCGTGACCGGTGGGCTTCTCCCCCTGCTGGCTCATGCCCGTAATTGTCCACCGCGACCGCCGGTTGAAAACGGTGCATCCGGAAAAACCGGCCAAGGTGCGGGCCGTCGAACGGCGCGTCGAGTGAATCGCCGAACAGGAATTCGTACAAGAAACGTGTGCACACATGACCGCCGGGCGGTCCCACCCCCCACGGGAGAACCGCCCGGCGGCGTCCGGGTGACCGGGGCCTAGCGCACTTCGTAGGCCCGGGTCACGGTCTGGACGACCGAAATGCCGTTGGCGTCGGTCAGTTCGGCCCTCAGGGCGACCTGCTCGCCGTCGGCTCCGGCGTGATCGACGGTCGCGGTCCACCGCCCGTCACGCCGGGACATGTCGGCCGGTCTCCAGGTCTGCCCGTCGTCGTAGGAGTACGACAGCTTCACGGTGGTGAGCGCTCCGGGCCGGTAGCCCGCGTGCCCCGTCGCGGAGAGCGAGATCCGCTGACCGTCCTTCGCCGGCAGGGTCTTGAGGCCGTCCTCGGGCAGCACATAGCGCGGGAAGAGCAGCGGAATGCCCTGCGAGTAGGCGTCCTCGTCGAGGTGCGAGCGGAAGGACCAGGTGGTCACGGTCCGCGGGGACCGGTTCCAGACCCGCGAGCCGATCTTCTGTGTGGCGAGGGTGAGACGGTACGAGGAGTCGTCGGCCGGGACCTCGAACACGCCGTACGGGACGGAACTCTCGCCGATCGTCTCGCCGTCGCGCTTCAGCTCCATGGAGCCGATGTCCCCGAATCCGCCCTGGACGCCCTGGTGTTCGGCGTCGCCCCAGAAGCCGGGCGCGACCCCGATCAGATTGTCCTGGCGCTCCGCGGCGAGAGCCTGCTCGCCGGAGGCGTCCAGCGGAGCGACCGGCGAGAGGACCCCTCCGTACCACTCCTCGGTCCGGCGCTCGCCCTTCGTGTAGCTGCGCACCGGGTCGATCATGAACTCGCCCCAGGGGAAGCTGCTGGACACCTGGTGCCCCCAGCCGGTGGTGCCCGCCGAGGAGTACTCGGTGCGCTCGAAGGGTGTCGGCACGGTCTCCAACTCACCGAAGTAGCCGGTGAGTCCGCTCGGACGGGTGACGGAGGGCAGGTCGATGTAGTCGGTGGCGGTGCCCATCGCCCGGTAGGTGGCGCGGGTGGCCGCCAGGTCGCGGTCGTGGACCCGGTAGGTCAGGTCGTGCTGGATCCGTCCCGTCTCCGGGAAGGCCAGGTTGTAGATGTACGGGCTCTTGGCGGTGGCCTTCCAGCGCAGGGTCACGTCCGGCGCCGCGAGCAGGGCGCGTGCCTCGTCGGCGGGGACGGCCAGGACCGGAAGGGGGCCGCCGGTGAAGCCGGTGGCCGGGTACCAGCGGCCGGGTGCCTCGCGGTAGGCGAGGACCGCGACCGCGCCCGCGGCCTTAGCCGCCGACGCGACGGCGGTCGCGCTGCCGCTGTCCGGCAGCTTGACGAGCGCGATCTTCCCCTTGGCGCCCGCCAGTTCCTCCGCCGTACCGGATCCCGCGTCGACGAGTCCGGCCCGTCCGGTGCCGTCGAGGTTGGCGGAGGACGTGGAGCCGGTCACGGGGTGCAGCGACGGGCCGCCCACGACGGCGAGTTCGGAGATCTGCGGAGCCGCGGCCCGCCAGAAGCTGTCGAACTCGAAGGTGCCGTCGCTCGCGCGGCCGTCGACCGAGGCGTAGTAGCCGCGCAGGGAGCGGCCGCCCGCGGCCGTTCCCGCGTGCAGCCAGGTGTCGTCCCAGGAGCGGGCGAACCCGAGGGTGGCTCCGCGGAGTTCGGAGGGCTTGTCGGTCTTCACGCTCAGCCGGTGGGCGGTGCGGGCGTCGAGCACGACGGTGGTGTCCTTGCGGATCTCCAGCTGCGGACGGGCCAGATATGTCAGCGAGTCGAGGAGCGTGCCCGCCGTCTCGGGGGTGGCGACGAAGCTGGAGAGGAAGTAGCTGCCGGGGTGTATCTCGTAGGTCTGGTCGGTGGCGCCCTCGTTGAAGCGCCGCTCACCGCTCGCGTCGTCCGTGCCGATGAGGTCGACGGAGGATGCGGAGCCCGCGGGCCGTCCCAGGCGGTCGATCAGCTTGACGCGGAGGGTGACCGTCTCCGGCTGGATGTAGAGGGAGAAGGGGGTGGAGACCGCGACACCGTCGGCGGTGGCCAGGACCCGGCCGGTGATGTCGCCGTACTGGGCGCGGGCCAGGGACGCGTTCGGGTCGAGTTTCAGCGGGACCGTGACGGTGGCGCCCGGCGCGACCGTCACCGAGCGGGCGCCGAGCCGGGCGACCGTCGAGCGGACGGCGGATCCGTCGTTGCCGGTGACCCCGTCGAGCTCGAGCCTCAACTTCACGGGTTTGTCAGCGGTGTTGGTGTACGGCACGTCGACGGTCGTACGGTCGCTGCCGTCCTGCGGCCAGGTGAAGGAGCCGCCCTGCACGGCGGGCGAACCGAGCACCGTCGCGTCGACGGCGGCCTTCACGTCGAGGCGTCCGCCGCCGGTCTCCCGCACGTCGCCGGGGATGTCGGCGTCCGCGGAGGAGACGAGGGCGGCCTTGATCTGCCGGGCGGTCCAGTCGGGGTGGCGCTGCTTGACGATCGCGGCGGCACCCGCGACGTGCGCTCTGGACCGGACCTGGCACACCCGCCGGAACCGCGGTCGACCACCAAGGAGGCGACCAGTGCTGACCACGCGGAGCTCGCCAAGGAATTTCCGGTGGCCGGCGGCAACATCAAGAACATCGTCCTGAACGCGCGTGCCGTGCACCAGCTGCCTCCTCAGGTTTCCTTGGGTTCGGCAACCGACGTGTCGCGGATCCAGCCCTCACGTCGTCTCCGCCCGCACCGTGGAGAACCGGTAGCGACATCGCTTCCGACATGGCCTTCGAGGTCGCCATCGACGTACCGCTCATGGACCGGTAGGCGTGGACGCCGCGGCCGCCCGCGTCGGCGGCGGAGATCGCCACGCCCGGCGCGGAGATCTCCGGCTTCAGGGTGTGCGAGCCGTAGGCCGGTCCGCGGCTGGAGAAGGACGCCGTGGAGTCGTCGCGGTCGACGGCGCCGACGGTGAGGACGCCAGGCGCGCAGCCGGGCGAGGACACGGAGTTGAGGCCGGGGCTGGTGTTGCCGGCCGCGATGACGAAGAGGGTGTCCGTGTTCGACCTGGCGAGTTCCTCGGTCGCCGTACTCATCGGGTCGGTGCAGTCGGTGCGGGCGGGGTTGCCGAGGCTCATCGAGACGACGTCGGCGCCCTGGTCGACCGCCCATTGCATGCCGGCGATGATCCACGATGTCTCGCCGGAGCCGTAGTCGTCGAGGACCTTGCCGTTCAGCAGGTCGGCCCCGGGGGCGACGCCCTTCTTCGTGCCGCCGCTCGCCGCGCCGGTGCCGCCGACCGTGGAGGTGGTGTGGGTGCCGTGGCCCTGGTGGTCGCTCGTGTCCTCGGAGTCGGTGAAGTTCTCGGAGGCGGTGACGCGCCCCTTCAGGTCGGGGTGGTCGGCGTCGACGCCCGTGTCGAGGACGGCGACCTTGGTGCCCTTCCCGTCGTAGCCCGCGGCCCACGCCTCGGGTGCGTGGACCTGCTTCGTGGAGCGGTCGAGGGTGGCCCGCACCTTCTCGTCGAGCCAGAGCTTCTTCAGCGAACCGGCCGCGCGGGTCCGGGGGTTCGTGATGTCCGCCCAGAACTCGGCGGCCTTCTTCTTGTCGGCCCTCAGCGCGACGCCGTCGATCGGGTCGAGGACGAGACCGCGTTCGGCGCCGCGCGGGGCGGCCGGGACACTGCGGGCGACCGAGGTGGCGTACGTGGCGATGAGCGGCAGCGCCGAGGTGTGCGCGTCGTCGTAGCCCTGTCTCACCAGGCCCGTGACGTTGAAGAGTTCCTCGTCGACGCGGCCGGCCGCGAGGGCGGCGACGGCGCCCTCCGGATAGACGTACAGGTCCTTGCCGGACTGCCGGGTCTGGGTGAAGGGGGTGGTGCCGTCGGCACCGGGCAGGGCGGTCGCCCCGTCCTTCGTCACCAGGACACGGTCGCCGGTGACGAGCGTGACGACGGCGCCCGAGGCGGGGGTCCCACTGCCGGTCAGCGGTCTCGGCTGCTGTGCCGCCGCCGTGGGTACGGCTGTCGTGACGGCGAGGACGGCGGCGGTGGCCGCCCCCATGGCCGTACGCGAGATCCCTCTCCCCAAAAGTCCCACTCCCCAAGGTCGGTCCGTCCGTGTCCGCGAGCCGGTGCGGCCGCGAGCCGCGGAAGCCGGTACGGCCCGCGTTCGCGCAGGCCAGGCCAGGCCCAAGCGGGGCACTACGGACGGCGGTTGGTGCTGCGGTGGCGTGAGCTTGTCAGAGGGGCGGGGGGTGCGGCGATGATGTGCCGAGGCGGGTTTGCGCCGTGGCCGCTTTCCGCCACGGCGATGCCGACCGGTCGGAACGCATCCTTGGGAGGGGACATCGCCGCATGCTGGGAGCGATAGGTCTGGACGAGACGCACGAGTCGGCGTACCGGGCGCTCGTGTCCGTGGGCGCCGCCGACGTGCCCGATCTCGCGCGTCGGCTCGCGCTCGGCGAGTACGACACGGAGCGCGCGCTGCGCCGGCTGGAGCGGCACGGTCTGGCCGCCCAGTCCTCGGCACGGCCCGGCCGCTGGGTGGCCGCGCCGCCGGGGGTCGCCCTCGGGGCGCTGCTCACCCAGCAGCGGCACGAGCTGGAGAAGGCGGAGCTGGCGGCCGCGCTGCTGGCCGAGGAGTACCGGGCCTCCGCGGCCGAGCCGGCCGTGCACGACCTGGTCGAGGTGGTGATCGGCGCGGCGGCGGTCTCCCAGCGCTTCCTCCAGCTCCAGCTGGGCGCGACCGAGGAGGTGTGCGCGCTGGTCACCGGGAACCCGGTGGTGGTCTCCGGCACGGACAACGTCGCCGAGGCGCAGGCCGCGGACCGGGGTGTCGCCTACCGCGTGGTCGTCGAGCGGTCCGTACTCGACCTGCCCAGCGGCATCACCGAGCTGTCCGCCGCGCTCGGCCGCGACGAGCAGGTGCGGGTCGTGGACGAGGTGCCGACCAAGCTGGTGATCGCCGACCGGGCGCTCGCGATGGTGCCGCTCACCTCGCACACCGCGGAGCCGGCCGCGCTGGTCGTGCACGCGAGCGGGCTCCTGGAGCTGCTGTCGGGGCTGTTCCAGTCGGTGTGGCGGGACGCCCTGCCGCTGCGGCTGGGCAGCCGGGGCGTGCTGGAGGAGGAACCGGACGGCCCGGACGCCGCCGACCTGGAGATCCTCTCCCTCCTCCTCGCGGGGCTGACCGACGCGAGCGTCGCCAAACAGCTCGACCTGGGCCTCAGGACGGTGCAGCGCCGGGTCAAGCGGCTGATGGAGCTGACGGGCGTGACGACCCGGCTGCAGCTGGGCTGGCACGCGTACGAGCGGGGCTGGGTGGCGCGGGACTGACCTGCGGTTTCCCGTCCGCTCCGGCACCCTGGGCAGATGGGAGCGTGGGAACTCCTGCTGGTCGGCGTGGTGATTCTGCTCGGCCTGGCAGGAGTGCTGGTGCCCGGACTGCCGGGGTCGTGGCTCGTCTGGGCCGCGGTCCTGTGGTGGGCGCTGAGCGACCCGCAGGCCCTCTCCTGGGGCGTCCTCGTCGGTGCGACCGCGGTCCTGCTGCTCTCCCAGGCCATCCGCTGGATGCTGCCGCCGCGACGGCTGCGCGAGAGCGGCGCCACCACCCGAATGGCGGCGTACGCCGGTGCCGGGGCGATCCTCGGCTTCTTCCTGGTGCCGGTGGTCGGCGCCGTGCCCGGTTTCATCGGCGGGATCTACCTCGGCGAGCGGCTGCGCCTCGGCGGGCACGGGGAGGCGAAGGCCTCGGTGCGGACCGCGATGCGCTCGGGCGGCTGGAGCGTGCTGACGGAACTCCTCGCCTGCCTGATGATCATGGGTGCCTGGCTGGGCGCTGTCATCTGGGGCTGAGCCGGCACCGGAGGGTGCCAGGCGTCGGCTAGCGGGCGGCCCGCGGCGGGAGGAGGGCGTTCAGTTCGATCGTGTCGCCGAGCGCTCGCATGCCGGAGTCGTTGAAGTGCAGATGGTCACCGGGGTCGTAGGCGGGGAGGATCCGGCTGGGACGGGCGGGGTCGCGGACGGTGGCGTCGAAGTCCGCGACCCCGTCGAAGATCCGGTGGGTGCGGATGGCGGCGTTGACCGCCTGCCGCACGGCTTCCCGGGCCGGGGTGTACGCGCCGTGCCCGCCGTACGGGGTGATCGTGGCGCCGATGACCCGGATGCCGCGGGAGTGCGCGCGGCGGACGAGAAGCCGGTAGGCGTTCTCCAGAGCGCGGGGGTCCGTCTGCGCCGGTGTCCCCTTGATGTCGTTGATGCCCTCCAGCACGATCAGCGCCCGGACGCCCGCGCGGGAGAGGACGTCGGCGTCCAGGCGAGCCAGAGCGCTCGGGCCCCGGCCGTCGAGCAGGAGGCGGTTCCCGGCGATCCCCGCGTTCAGGACGCCGGCCCTGCGGTCGGCGGGAAGGCCGCGCAGCCGGGCGGCGAGCCGGTCGGGCCAGCGGCGGTTGGCGCTGAACGAGGAGCCGGTGCCGTCGGTGATGGAGTCGCCGAGCGTGACCACGCTGCCCGCGGCCGGAGGGCCGAGCACGTCGACGCCGGTCACGTAGTACCAGTTGCCGATGGTGGTGGTGTAGGCGGCGCCGCTCTCCTCGGCGGTCCGGTCGCCCTGCGGAGCGATGAAGTTGGCCTGGAGCGCGGAGCGGTGGTAGGTCGCCGGGCCCGAGTCGGCCGGGGTGTGCAGCGAGACCAGGAGGTTGGCGTCGGCGGGGACCGACAGGACGACGGGGTCGCTGACCAGGTCCCGGCCGGCGGGGACGGTGACCGACCTGGCGCCGGCGAAGGTGACCGCGCGCACGGAGCCCGCGACGGCCCGGGGACTCTCCGGCTCGCCCGGCCGCTGCAACGCCAGCGTCACGGAACCGAGTTGGAGCGGTCTCGTGCCGAGCCGGTTGGACAGCCGGACGCGAGCGGCCCGGCCGCCGACGCTGGTGTGCACGACGTTGCGGATGGAGGCGCCGGGCAACGCGGGCGCGGTGTCGGAGGCGGCGGCCTCCCAGGTGCCCGTCCAGGTCCGGACCGGTTTCGGAGCGGTCCGGCCGGGCGCGGATCTCGCCTCGGCGATCGTGCTCGGCGAGGCGAGGACCAGGGCGGTCGCCAGGGTGACGAACAAGCGCCGGAACGTGCTCGGGCGAGTCATGAGGGCATCGCTTCCCCGGGCATGGGCTCCCGCAACCACCGTCACACCATCGGGCGCGATGCCCCTCCCGACGCACCGTCACAGGTTCGGGCGCGACGCACTCCTCCCCTGGTCCTAGGTCCGGAACCCGATGCGTCGCGGGCGGGGGCGTGTTTGGGTGCTGTCATGACCGAATTCAGCGAGGCCGAGCGCGCGTATCTGAGGTCGCAGCGACTGGGGCGGCTGGCCACCGTCGACCCTGTCGGGCAGCCCCAGGCCAACCCCGTCGGCTTCTTCCCCCAGGAGGACGGAACGATCCTGATCGGCGGCTACGCGATGGGGACCACGAAGAAGTGGCGCAATCTCCGGAAGAACCCGAAGGTCGCCCTGGTCGTCGACGACATCGTGAGCCTCAAGCCGTGGAAGGTCAGAGGCATCGACATCCGCGGGGAGGCGGAACTGCTCACCGGCGCACACGACTTGGGACCGCACTTCAGTGAGGAACTGATCCGCATCCACCCGAGGAGAATCCACAGTTGGGGCCTCGACGCCTGAGCGGCCCCACGGATCGGGCCGGTTGGCGGGCCGGTCACCCGATGCGAGCCGGGGGCCGGGCCGTTGAAGATCGCGCGGCGGGCCGGTCTTGGGTAGGGTCGCGGCCCATGACCGCCTCGGAACCCACCATCCTGGCCACCTCGGGTGGTCACCGCGTCGGAGACCGCACCCGGGTGACCTTCGACGCCCTGGTCCACCACGCCGTGGACCTGGCCGGCGTCCGGGGGCGGCGGCCCCGCGTCATGTACGTCGGGACGGCGATCGGCGACGCCGAGCACTTCACGACGCGCATGAGCGAGGCGGCCCGGGTGGCGGGATTCGATCTCACGCCCCTTCACCTCTTCCCCATGCCGAACCTCGAGGACATCGAGGGAACGGTGCTCGCGCAGGACGTCGTGTGGGTGATGGGCGGCTCGGCGGCCAACCTGCTCGCCGTGTGGCGGGTCCACGGGCTCGACACGGTCTTCCGCCGGGCGTGGGAGGCCGGGGTCGTGCTGAGCGGGGTGAGCGCCGGGTCGCTCTGCTGGTTCCGGGGCGGCACGACGGACTCCTTCGGGCCCGAACTGCGGCCGCTCACCGACGGACTCGGCTATCTGCCGTTCGGCAACGGCGTCCACTACGACAGCGACCCGGGCCGCCGTCCTCTCGTGCACCGCCTGGTGGCCGACGGCACCCTGCCCGTCACCCACTGCACCGACGACGGCGTGGGCCTGGTCTACCGGGGCACCGAACTCGTCGAGGCCGTCACGGAGATACCGGGCAAGGGCGCGTACGTCGTCCGGCGCGTGGGGGAATCGGTGGTGGAGGAGCGGATCGAGCCCCGGCTGCTGCCGTCGCCGCGGGACTGACCGAGTCCGGCCGCGAAATCGGTTGTCGCACCGCCGAATGCCCGTGGCACGATGCCGCGATGATCCCCGTCCCTCCCCTGCCACCCACCGTTCCCGCGGGTCGGACGGCCCGTCATCCGCAGCCCGTGCTGAGCCTCGGGCAGGGCCTGGAACTGCGCCCCTGGCGCCTCGCGGACGCCGACGTCCTGGTGACGGCCGCCCAGGACCCGGCCATCCGAAAGTGGAACCTGCTGCGTGTGGAGTCTCCGGACGCCGCGCGCCTCAGGATCGAGCGCATGCACGAGCGTTGGCGGGCCGAGACGGGCGCGGTGTGGGCCGTCGCGCGGGCGGCGGACGGGCGGGCCCTCGGCCTCGTGGGGTGGAACGACGTCGACCTCGCGGACGGCAGCGCGGAGATCGTCTACTGGGTCCTGCCCGGGGCCCGGGGCGGTGGTGTCGTGGCCGAGGCCGTACGGCGCCTGAGCCGTTGGGCGCTGGAGGACCTCGGTCTGTACCGGCTGCGGCTGTGCCCCTCGGTGGCGAACCCGGCGTCCTGCCGGGTGGCGGACAGGACCGGGTTCGTCCTGGAGGGCACCATGCGCGGTGCGCTGCTGCACGAGGACGGCCGGCACGACCAGCACCTGCACGCCCTGGTGCGGGGGAACCTGCCGGGCACCCGGTGAACGCGCCGCCCGGCTCGGGCCGTTCGCCTACGGCTCCCCCGCAGCCCGCAGGTGCCGGACGGCGTACGAGCGCCACGGGCGCCAGCCGTCCGGGATGTCCGCTCCGGGCGGTGCCACGTCCGGGTCGCCGAGGGCGCGGGTGCGGATGACGGCGGCGACGCCCTCGTCCATGCCGGGCAGCGCGAGCAGCGCCTCCTGGGCCTCGTCGCGGTCGGCGCCCGGGTCGAGACGCAGGGCACCGTCGGCGAGGGCGGCGGTCAGGGCACCGAGGGGGCCGTCCGGCTCCGCCTGGGCGAGCACGGCGGCCTCGGGAAAGAGATGCGTGAGCGTGTCGCAGGGGGCGTCCAGCGCCTTGCCGTACCGCTGCACGAGTCGCTCGGCCTCCGCCGCCCCCACCAGCGCGCGCACCGCCAGCTCGTCAGGATCGGCGGTGCCCGGCGACCTGAGGCCCGGCCGCGCCGCGACCAGGGGACCCAGCCGCGCGTCGGCTCCCAGCCGCTCGTCGACGGCGTACGGATCCGCGTCGAGGTCGAACAGCCGCCGCAGCCGCTGTACGGCGGTGGTGAGGTCCCGGAGATCGGTGAGGTGGAGCCGGGCGTCGAGCCAGCCACCGGGGTGCGCGGCACCGGTCGGGGCCGACACTCCCCCGGCGGGGTCCGGTGCTCCTTCGGCACGGCTGGTCCCGCCGGAACCGGGGCGGCCCGCGCCCGTGCCCGCCCGTTCGTCGACGGCCACGATCCCCGTGCCGTACGGCAGCCTCAGGGTGCGCCGGTACGTACGGCGGCCACGGCGGCCGCCGACGGCCTCGACCCCCGGGACGGCCTCGGCTGCCAGCAGGTCGAAGACGGCGGTGGTCTGGTAGGGCCCCCGGTGGGCGAGCCGGAGCGGGACACCCGCGGCGGGGGTGGCCGCGCGCCGGGCGGCGGGGCCGGTGCGCGGCGCGGCGGCGCGCACCTCGCTCGGCGTCGACGCGTAGACCGCGCGGATCGTGTCGTTGAACTGGCGCACGCTGGCGAACCCCGCCGCGAACGCGATCTGCGTGATGGGGAGTTCGGTGGTCTGGAGCAGTATCCGCGCGGTGTGCGCCCGCTGGGCCCTGGCCAGCGCGACCGGACCCGCGCCGACCTCCGCCGTGAGCTGCCGCTGGACCTGGCGGGCGCTGTACCCGAGACGCGTGGCGAGCCCTCCGACGCCCTCACGGTCCACGACGCCGTCACCGATCAGGCGCATGGCCCGGCCGACGACGTCGGCCCGTACGTTCCAGGCGGCGGAGCCCGGCACGGAGTCCGGGCGGCATCTGCGGCAGGCCCGGAAGCCCGAACCCTGCGCGGCGGCGGCCGTCGCGTAGAACCGCACGTTCTGCCGCTTGGGTGTCACCGCGGGGCAGCTGGGCCTGCAGTAGATCCCCGTCGTCCGCACGGCGAAGAAGAACTCCCCGTCGAACCGGGCGTCCCGGCTCCGCACGGCCTCGTACCTGGTGTCCTCGTCGATCACCCTTCCAGTGTGGCCCGCCCCGCACCACGCGGCTGGCGGAAATCGGACACGGCACTGCGATCCGGGCAAGGCCTCGCCCACACCCCGCGCCGACCGGCCGACGGGAGGCACGATCCGGCGCGGGACCGCACAGGGCAAGGCAACCGGACGAGGACAGAGGCGGAGGCGGAGGCAGAGGCAGAGGCGGAGGCGGAGGCGGACGTCCAGGCGGCGCGGACGAGCGCAGGGGGCGGATCGGGTCCGGACGGCCGCGAGGGCAGGTCCAGCCACGGCTGGGACTGGCCCGGCCACCGCTAGGGCTGGTCCGGCCACGCTGGGACTGGCCCGGCCACCGCTAGGGCTGGCCCGGCCACGCTGGGACTGGCCCGGCCACCGCTAGGGCTGGTCCAGCCACGCTGGGACCGGTCCAGCCACCGCTGGGACTGGTCCAGCCACGCTGGGCGGACTCGGACGGCAGCGGAGCCGGGCGGGAGCGGAGACGGGGGCGAGGGTGGGGAGCGCGGGTGGGCCGCGCTCCTCCGCCCTCTCTCGGCTACCAGCGCCCGCGCTTGGCCTCCATCGCGGCGCGCCCCTCCGCTCCCTTGCGCTTCCAGTCCCGGCGGATCTCGGCGCGCACGCGGGCGTCCGTCTTGGCGACGATCCGCTGGTTCTCGCGGAGCAGCTTGCGGTAGCTCTCGAGACGCCGCTCCGGCAGATCACCGGAGTCGACGGCCGCCAGAACCGCGCACCCGGGCTCGGCGACATGGGCGCAGTCCTGGAAGCGGCAGTCGGCGGCGAACTCCTCGATCTCGGAGAACACCTGCCCGACGCCGCTCTCGGCGTCCCAGAGCCCGACCCCGCGCAGCCCCGGGGTGTCGATGAGGACACCGCCGCCCGGCAGCGCGAGGAGGTTGCGGGTCGTCGTGGTGTGCCGTCCCTTGCCGTCCATGTCGCGGGTGGCCTGGACGTCCATGACGTCCTCGCCCAGCAGCGCGTTGGCCAGGGTCGACTTGCCCGCTCCGGACTGCCCGAGCAGGACCGCCGTGCCTCCGGCGAGCACCGCTTCGAGGATGTCCAGCCCCTCCCCGGTCGAGGAGCTGACGGCGAGGACGGGAACCCCCGGGGCGGTGGTCTCCACGTCCTCGACGAGGTGCGCGAGGGTCGCCGCCTCCGGCACCAGGTCGGCCTTGGTGAGGACGACCACGGGCTGCGCGCCGGACTCCCAGGCCAGCGCGAGGAAGCGTTCGACGCGGCCGAGGTCGAGTTCCACGGCGAGCGACACGGCGACGACCGCGTGGTCGACGTTGGCCGCGAGGATCTGCCCCTCGGACCGCTTGGAGGAGGTGGAACGCACGAAGGCCGTACGTCGTGGCAGGTACGCCCGTACGTAGCGCGGGTTGCCGGACGGTTCGACGGCGACCCAGTCGCCGGTGCACACGACCCGCATCGGGTCGTGCGGTGTCACGAAGGCGGTGTCGGCGCGGATGACCCCGTCGGCGGTGACCACGTCGCACTGGCCGCGGTCGACCCGGATCACCCGTCCGGCGACGAGCCCTTCGGAGTCGTAGGGAGCGAACTCGTCCGCCCAGGCGTCGTCCCAGCCGTAAGGAGCGAGCGGGGAAAGACCCAGGGAAAGGGACGGAGTCGGGAAGGTGGAGCTGGAAGTCAAGGGAGACCCTTCAAAGGGCGGCCCCGGCGACGCGCACTGCGGCGCGAAGGAAGAGGAAGGTCAGCCGGCGGCCACGGAGGTGGACTTGATGAACTTCTGGATGCGGGCAGCGCCCTTCACAGAGACAGCCATCGGTCACACCTCCTGGAACTCACTCAGCCGGCAGACGGCGACCACCGGTCGCCTGGGAACGAGACAACCCTAGCCGCAGGTCTCGGTGGGAGGCCACCTCTTTTTCCCTCGAGGAGCCCCGGAGTGGAGCGGCTGTGCCCGCCACCCCCATGAACCGCCGGATGCCGGCCCCTTGGACAGGCGAGCGGGCGAGCGGGCGAGCGGGCAGGCATGCAGGCAGGCAGGCAGGCGGCGAACGCGACGCGCTCGTGGAGTCGTTCGACGCCGACGGTCGCACGCGCCACGCGGCAGGGCGCCACCGGCTGGACCAGCGAGCACCCGGTGCATCGCCAGGGCCGCTGTTCGGCTCTCCGCCGGCCGGCCGCGGCGTACCGTCGCCGACCGGCAGAGGCGTCGCCGCCCATGGATCCCCCGGTCAGTCCTCGATGAACCGAACCGTCACGCTCCGCCGCCGCCCGGGACCGCTGACGTAGCCGACCACGTCCCCGACTTCCCTCCACATGAGGGCCTCGCCCATCGCGGAGTACGGGCTCAGCCTCTCGCCCTCCCCGCCCGGCAGCAGGGCCACCTCGTAGACCGTGGTGCCGTCCTCGTCCTCCACCCCCACCAGGCAGCCCGGAGTGATCCGCGCCCCGCCCCTGAACGAGGGATCGGGCACCACCTGATCGAGCACGGCCCGGAGGAATTCCTGGCGGTCCCTCAAGGACTCGCGCCGCTTCTCGTGCTCGGCCAGCTGCCCCTTGCGTGAGGACGAGTCGACGGCGACGATCTCCGGGACGGGCAGGTTCAACGCGTCCTGCACCCGGTCCAGTTCGCGCCTGACCCGCCGGTAGGCGTTCGTCGAGAGCCTGTCGACCTTGATCCGGAGCGTATCGGGCGCGGCCGGGCGGTAGGGAGCCGCCGCCTGGTCGCGGACCGAGGCCCGCACCTGCTTGCGGGCCCCGTTCCTCCTCCCGCCGGCCGCCTGGGGCGTCGTCCTGAGGGTCGGCTCGGGACCCGCCTCGGCAGTGACCCGAGGGCTCGCCTTCGGCCTCAGCAGCTCCGTCGTACAGCCATGCTTCAGCGCCGCGTCGGAGTACGAGGCATGGTGACGTACCAGCGCCCACTGCCGGCCGTCGACCAGGACCGGAACGTCGACCCTGCCGATCGCCGACCGGATCATGGCATGGACCTCGTCATGGCCGAGCCTGAGCACAGGCTTCCCGTCACGCACGATCTCGACCGCGTCCGCGCCAGGGTGACCGGGGGCACCCGCCTGCGGAAGAAAACGGGCTGAGCCCGCGGCACGTTCCCCCTGCCGGAAGGGCACGGTGCGGCGCAGGCTGAACGCGTGCTGGGCGGCGTTCACCTCGTCCCGGTGCAGCCAGGCGGCGGAGACGAAGCGCGAGGGGTCGGCCGTCCAAACCTGCCGGGTGTCGTCCGGGCCCGGGCCGCGGGCCGTGACCGCCGGGGCGGTACGGGGTTCGGGGGCGGCGCCAGCGGGCTCGGGATCCTCCGCGTCCACCGGTGCCCCGGAAACCTCCGGCGCTGCCGGGATCTCCTCGGACGGCGCGGCGGCCCGGGGGGACGGAATCACCCGGGCCACAGGCTGCGGAACCCGCGTCGCCTCCGGCTCCGGAACCGGCCTCGGCCGCCGACTCGTGCCGGCATCACTAGGTGACGCGCCGACCTCACGAGATGACGTGCCGGCCTCACGGGGCGACGTGACGGCCTCACGGGGCGACGTGCCGGCCTCACGAGGTGACGTGCCGCCCGCGCTCCTCGCCGCGGTCTCGATACCGAGCCGTTCCAGCTCGGTCCACAGTGGCTCGAGGGCCTTCTCCGGATCCAGGAAGAACCGGCTTCCCCGGATGCGGACGAAGGTCCAGCCCACTCGCTCCAGTTCCCGCTGACGCGCCGCGTCGGCGTCCGCGTTCTCCTCCGTGTGGAAGGCGTCGCCGTCGCACTCCACCGCGAGCCTCTTCGTGCCGCCCTCGACCACCAGGTCGATGCGGTAGCGGCCTGCGGGGTACTGCGGGCGCACGCGGTAGCCGCGTTCGCGCAACGCCAGGTAGACGCGCTGCTCGAAGAGACTGTCGAAGGCGTCATGGGGCTCGTCCGGCCTGACCTCGCCGGCCACGGCCCCGTCCTGCTCCTCCGCGGGCCTGGAGAACCAGTCGAGGTAGCCACGGCGCAGATCGGTCTCGCCGAGCTCGGTCAGCGTCACGCTGTGGAAGAGCCAGACCTGGTCGCGGGCGCGGGAGGCGGCGACGTTGATGTGCTGCCGGGCGAGTGTGCTGCTGTAAGGGCCGATGCGCCGCGCGCCGTCGGCACCGGCGAGTGAGGCCACCAGGCTGATGAAGACGATGTCGCGCTCGTCGCCCTGGAACTCCTCCGCGTTGCCGACGCGCAGCCGGCGCCGCTGCCGCTCGTCCAGCGGGATCCGGTCGGCGAGCAGATCCTCGATGAGGAACTTCTGCCCGGCACCGAGCAGGGTGATCACGCCCATGGTGCGGCCCCGGTAGGCGGGGTCGTCGATGCACCGGGCGATCTCGTCCACGACGCGCTCCGCCTCGGGCCGGTTGAACTGTTTCTGCCCGGTTCCTTCCACATGGCCGTCCACGATGTGCACGGAACGCAGCGGCCGCAGCCGGCCGGCGCCGTACTGACGCAGCGGCTGGAGCCTGCCCCCGTAGCAGAGCGCGTTGGAGAAGCCGATGATCTCCGGCATGCACCGGAAGTGCTCCTGGAGCATCAATCTGCCGCGCCCGCCGGCGAGGCCGGACGCGATGTCGAAGAGGCTGGCGGTGGGCGTGAACAGATTGCGGCGGGACGCGGGCAGTCCGCCGAGCATGCGCCGCTGCAGGGAGAAGAGTTCGTCGTGGTCGATGCCCACGTTGGCCGGGCTGACCTGCTGGTCGTCGCCCACCACGATGATCTTCGAACCGAGCCAGGCGAGCAGCAGCGCTTCGGGACCCGACTGGCTCGCTTCGTCGATGATGACGACGTCGAAGCGGCCCGGCCGGTCCATCGGGACGGTCTCGGTCACCTGGTGGAGCGGCATGATCCAGGCGGGCACCGCTTCCTGGCTCTCGTGCAGGCTCTCGCGGGCCTGGCGCCGGTAGACCGGGGCGTACTTGCCGGTGCCCTTGCCGAGCTTCCGCACGCTCTGCTGATACGACGTGAGGGCTACGGCCTGGTCGTCGGTCAGTCTGGACAGGCAGCTGTACCAGGCCTTGTCGGCCGCGAGGCGTTCGAGGCTGATGCGGATGTCGGCGTCCGCCTCCGCGAGCCGGCGCATCTGGACGGACTCGGCTTCGGGGTCGGTGAGCTCGTGCATCCGCCGGTGCCAGGCCGACCAGGCCCATGCCCGTTCGTAGTCGGGCAGCCGGTGGTCCCACACGGGGTCTTCCGCGGTCGACTCCAGTGCGTCCGCGAGGTCGGGCACCTGCGCGGCGACCACCGTGTACGCCGCGTCGCACTCCCGCTTCAGACGCAGCGCCTCACGCAGGTCGTCCAGTTCTCCGACCGCCGCGGCGTAGGCGGCGGTGTCCTGTGTCTCGGCGGCGACGCGTGCCCGGTCCACGACCGGTGACGCGCCCCGCCGGTGCGCCGCGGCCCTGAGCGCCTCGAGCGTCGCGGCGATCCGTGCGCGGTGCTCCCCGGCGGCGCGGCGGGTGGCGCGGGCCCGCAGCAGACGGCGTACGGCCTGCGCGGTGTCGTCCGTGTGCCAGGACCGTCCGGCCAGGCCGGGCGCCGCCGCCGCGGCTGCCAGGACGTCCGCCCGCCGGTCTGCGAGACGGGCGAGCGCGGTGAGCGTGGCGGCATCCTGGCGGAGCCTCGCGGTACGCCGGGCGGTCGCCGTCCAGGCGGCGGTGCCGCCGTCGCCCCATTCGCTCTCGATCTCGTGGAGGCGCCTCTCCAGTCGGACGCGGTCCAGGACGACCACGGCGGCGGACTCGGTGGCGACCGCCTGTCCGTCGACCCGCACGGTCTCCGGGAAGTCCCCGACGGCCTTGCGCAGCTTCGACTTGAGGCCCAGCGGCCCGCGCAGCTTCTCCCCGGACGCCAATCCGTCGCGCAACGTTCCGGCGAGGCCGAGCGCCGTGGGGACGTCGTACGCCTCCAGGCCGCTGACGAGCACGCCGCCGAGGGACGCGGCCAGCGTCTCGGCCGCGTCGACGGCCGCCTCGGTCCGCTCCAGGCGGCTCCGCAGGTCGAAGTCCCGTCCGGCGAGTACTTCCTCGCGCAGGTGCGCGGCCCAGGGCGCGGCATCGGCCGTCGTGGTGGCGAGGTCCCCCGCGAGGCCGTCGAGGGCGGTGGCGAGTCGGTCCTGAGCGGCGGCGGAGAGTCCGGAGACGGCGTCGTCGAGCCGGGACACCGTACCGTCCGCGCGCAGCGCCGCCAGGTCCGTGTCGGCGGCCCGGATCGCCGTCACCGCATCGGCGAATCCGTGCGCGGAGAGCAGCTCCGCCGGGTCGGGCAGGGCGGCACTGGATCCGGCGGCCAGGGCCCGGTCGCGGGTGGTGAAGGCGAGGGAGGCGCGCCGCAGCTCCGCGCATGCCGCCGCGTCGGCGGTCGGGACGTCGGCCGGTACGGAACCGATCCAGTTCAGCCGGTCGCGTTCCGAATGCAGGCGGGCGGCGATTCCCGCCAGGGTGCCCTGGTAGTCGCCGATGTCGGCCGGGTGCCGATAGGTCTCCCGTTCGCGCAGCGCACGGAGGGCCTTCAGCGCTCCCGCCTGGGTGGAACGGGCTTTCGCCAGGCGCTCCTCGTGCTCCTTGATGTGCCGGAGATACGTCCGCGCGGAGAAGTCGCCCTGCCGGTCGAGGATCGCCTTGACCGACTGCTCCAGTTCCTGCTGGGCGGCGCTGTCGTCGGTGCGGCTGACGCACAGTTCGCGGATGCTCCCGGGCAGTTTGTCCTTGAGGACCTTCAGCGCTCGTGCCGTATGGCTGGTGATCAGTACGCGCCGCCCGTGGGCCAGCAGATCGGTGACCAGATTGGCGATCGTATGGGTCTTTCCGGTGCCGGGCGGTCCCTGGACGACGACCAGGTCGCGGTCCGTCAGCCGCTCGGCGATGGTGCGCTGTTCGTCGTTGGACGGCAGCGCGAAATACAGCTCCTGGCGGTGGCCGCGCGTCCCGCCGCTCCCGCGATCGTCCCCTTCGAGGTCGCCGAGGCGGGTGTCACCGCCCGCGCCCGCGATGGCACGCAGCAGGGCCGTCGGCTCCGCGCCCTGTTCCACGCGTGCCGCGACGCCGCGCAGGGCGTCGAGCATGCTGCGCTTGGTCCGCTCCCGCAGAATCAGCATGGGGGCGAAGCCGACGACGGGGACCGCGGGATCGCCCGCCGAGCGGGGCCGTTCGGCACCGCGCTCGTACCGGCCCGCCTCGTGGGCGGCGATCACCCAGGCATTGAGCGCCCGGTGCAGAGGCTCCACCGCGAAGGGGTCGGTCGTGTCTCCGGCCTCTTCGAGATCCTGCTGGACAAGGGCGCGGGTGTGCGCGCGAGCCTTCTGGTCGGCGTCGAGCATGGACTCCTCGAGCACCGGTGCGCCGCTCTCGGGGTCCGGTCCGACGGTGATGGCTCCCGTGACCGCGTCGATGGCGATGACAGCCCGGCAGGTGACGAGATGACGACGCACCCGCTCACCCGCGGCGGACCAGGCCAGATGACCGAAGCCGACGACGAGTTCGTAGCTCTCGCCGAGGTCGGTGGTGTCCTCATGGATGCGGTAGAGCTGATCGTAGGCGCGCATCACCGGCTTCACCGTGCGGTCCTGCTCGGCCCAGCGCATCCATGCGGCGGCCCAGGTGCGGTGCTGAGCGAGGACCTCGTCGCGGAGCCGGAAGTCGTCGAGGGCGACGGTGACGGTGCCGCGCTCGGCGCTGCCGCCCGCCGACACGGTGGACGACGGCAGTTCGGCGACGACCGTGGGCGTGGGTGCGTCCTGCCGTCCGGAGTCCCGTATCTGCGTGTTGTCCAGCCAGTGTGCGAGGAGGTCCGGCGGGCCGGGCGGATCGTGACGGACCGGGCGGTCGGCCCGGAGCCAGAGCGGGCTCTCGCCGGGCACGCTGTCCGTCAGAAACGACGCGAAGGTATCGGGCAGTTCCGAGAACCAGATCCGGTGACGCGAGTCGTCATGGTTGCGCACCGGCTTGGTGCGGCTCTCGCCGACCTCCGCGAGATACCGGAAGATCTGGCGGACGGCATCCTCGGGCGCGGGGGTCCCGGACGGGACGGCGGAGGAGGAGGGAGCGGCGGGGACGGACACGATGACCTCGCTGACCTGACGTGACCACTTTGTGAAGAACGCGTGCGCATCCTATGCGCACGCGCTGACACCGGGGATTGGCAGCCCGTCCTCCGACAGTTCTCCTCGGCTCCTCGGCGCGAACAGGCCCTTCCCTGTACCTTGCCCTCCGCGACCGGCGCTCCGGCCTCGCCGCGGGCTCCGGGTCGCGTGCTCGGTGTGACATCGCGTCCGGGGCCCCGTCGGACCCTCGGCCGAATCGGGGGATCGACGGGCCGACGCGTCAGTGAGCGGTCGTGCAGCGGTCGCCGTTGAGGGTGAAGGCGTCGGGGGCCGTGTTCCCGTCCTGCCAGGTGCCGTTGAAACCGACGGCGAAGGAACCGCCCGCGGCGACCGACTTGTTGTAGTCGGCGGCGGTCACGGTCACCCGGGAGCCGTGCTGGTCGTACGTGCCGTCCCACATCTGCGACACCCGCTGGCCGTCGTCGAAGGTCCAGGCGATCTGCCAGGAGTCGAGGGCTTCGACGGACGTGACGGTGACGGTGGCCTGGAAGCCGTCCGGCCACTCGCTGACGATGTCGTAGGTCACCTCGCAGGACGCGGCGCTCTTCGTGGAGTCCGCGGGCTTCGAGGAATCCGGGGTCCTGCCGGCGGCGCGGGCCGAGGACGAGGGCGAGGAGGTGCCCTGGGGCTCGGGATCGGATTTCGAGCCCGTCCCGGCGCTCGGGGCCCCGGGCTCGGGCGAGACGAGCGAGCCCGCGCCGCGGTTGGTCGCCGACGGGGACACCACACCCGGGTCGGCCACCGGCTGACGGTCGGCCGAGCCACCGCTCGCGACGGCGCCGCCCTCGTCTCCGGCGCCGAAGGGCATCAGGGAGACGGTGAGCGCGAGGCCGGAGACGATGACGGCGGCGACCAGCAGCCCGGTGCGGCCGATCCGGGGCGCGTCGGCCTTGGCCTCGGCGATGCCGGTGTCCACGGCCGCGTCCGTGCGCCCGCCGGCCAGCCCGGCTTCGGCGGCGCGGCGCCTGCGTTCCAGATAGGCGAGGCCGCCCCAGCCGATCACCCCGCCCGCGAGCGCGGCGGGCAGCCCGCCGCCGTGCAGCCGCAGACAGCCGGCCGCCTCCGCGCACTCCACACAGCGGGCGAGGTGCTGCGAGAGGTCCTCGGGCGTCTCGGCGCCCGGTGACCGGGTGACCGCGTCGAGGAGCCGGGCGTAGCTGCGGCAGTTGGTGTCCATCGGGGTGTCGAGGTGGTTGCGATGGCACCGGTCCCTGAACAGCGCCCGCACCTGGCCGAGTTCCTCGGCGGCCGCCACCGGGTCGAGACCCAGCCGCCGGGCCACCGCGGGCAGCGGGAGCGCCTCCACCTCGACCAGCCACAGCAGGGCCGCGTCGGCTTCCTGAAGATCCCTCAGGCCGCGCAGCGCGATCGGGCGGTGCAGGGGAGGTCCGGTGTAGCGGGCGGCCTTCTCGGAGTTGAGCCACAGCCTGAGGTCGGGGTCCAGACGGTGGCCCTGACCGTGCGCCTCCCAGGCGGCCGCGCTGGTCCGAACCGAGCTCAGCAGCAAGGGGATCCGGGGCAGCCGGGGGGTTCTGCGGCCGGTATTCTTCGAGCGGACCCCGACCGCGCGCGCCTCATGGATTCCATGGGTGAACGCCTCGGTGGCCAGCTGGGTGGCAGCGGCGGAACCCGATGTGCACAGGTCGGCGTACGACAGGACCGCGTCCCAGCATTCCGAGAACAGCGCGGCCTCGGCGGCATCCTGGGGGGTCGGCAGGTCTGGCATGGGGGGCTCCTGCATCCACTGCTTCCATGTGCAACGTCACACAACGCCCAACTCGCCTTGTTTCATTGGGGAGTTGGAGACCGTCTCAACAACGGGCCAGAGCCTTTCACGGTTTCGACACAACTGACAAGCGGCGTATTCACATCGCGTGGTCGCGCGATCACACGGCGGGCCCGTCCGGCTTCCGGCGCCCCGAGTGTCGTACGGACCGCGGGCCGTGGGGGATCGATCGCTTCAACTTTCACAAGACCCACCACTCCCCCCGCCGGTGCGGCGCCGACTTGGTACGGAACGGGCACGGTGCGACGCGGCACACGGCACTGCGGCGCACGGCCCAGCCGCACATGACTCAGCGGCACATGGCACCACAGCGCACGGCCCGGACGTACGGATGACGTCCGGGCCGTGCGGGTGCGCCTCGGGGCGCGGGTCACACCTGGTTGGCCGGCTCCTGCGCGGGAAGGCTGTCCATGAAGGAGCTGACGGAGAAGACCGCGCGGCCCGGACCCGGCTCTCCGTATCCGGGCGGCGACTTGAGCCCGAAGTCGTCCATCGTGGCGCGGTAGGCCTCGAGCAGGCGGATGTGGTACTCCAGCGGCGCACCCTGCGGGTTGGCCTTGCCGAGCGGCGTCGTCGGCTCCGGGCACCAGGTGGTGAAGCGGGGCGTGATGCCGTGCGACATGAAGAAGCGCAGCCCCTCGGTCGTCGACGCGATGGCCTCGTCGACGGTGGTGAAGCCGAACGGCTCGGCCATCTCCACGCCCGCGACGAAGTTGGGGATCACATTGCGCGCGCCGAAGATCTCGGCGGAGTCGAGGATGCGCTTGTGCCACTCGTCCCTGCCGACGTAACGCTCCTTGCCGGGGCAGTACAGCTCGAACAGACGGCGGTCCCACACCTCGTAGTTGGGGTGGTAGATCTGCACGCCGTAGTCCTTGAACCGCTGCACGTCGTCGCGCGGCAGGGCCTGGGCCACCACCTTGCCGATCCACCGCCCGGGGAACCGCTCCTCGATGGCCTTGGCGTAGTGCCCGTAGAAGTCGGCCTCGTCGCGCCCGGCGACCGTCTTGGTGATCGCGCCACCGGTGAGGGTGTAGGCCGTCGACGCCTTCGCGGTGTCGTAGCGGTCGATGATCTCCAGCGCTTCGAGGACCTCCTCGACGTCCTTCACACCGGTGTACGGACGGCCGGCGGCCTTGTGCTGGCGCCAGTTGTGGTTGATGTCGCAGTACTGGCACTCCTCCTTGGCGCCGAAGTACTGGCACACGCGGAAGACCGTGAGGTAGATGAGGTACCCCCACTGGATCGTCGGGGCCACCTCCATCACGGACTTCCCGTTCGAGAGGGTGTGCCGGTAGTACTCCGGCATCGGAGGCACCCCGACGTCGGAGATCCGCTTCCCGTCGAGGTACAGCCCGAGGACGCCCTCGTCGTCGGCGGCGACACGGTACGGCGAGGCGGGGTTGACGCGCACGGACACGACGGTGCGCCGCAGGTCGTACGGGCCGCCGGTGAGGATGATCTCCTCGGGCGGGCGCCGGAGCGCGGCCTCGCCCAGCTCGGGCAGGGTGCCGTGGTCGAAGGAGAAGATGAAGTACGACTTCGGTTTGACCTCACCGCTCTCGTTGTCGCTGAGGGCGGACGCGTCGAAGGCCATACCCCCGCGGAGCAGGTCCTCCTTGAAGACGGCTTCCCGCGGCACGTGCGGGAACCGCTCCATCAGATCCTCGACCAGCGCGGTGCGGCTGCCCATCCCGATCTCCTCGCTCCCGACCTGCTTCGTCTGTCGTGTTCGACTCCTCACGGTATGCCCCCGCCCGGACATCAGCCGTGCCGGGTCCCCTCGCGCCGCGCGATGTGCGCGGGAGCGGGCCGTCCGGGCGGCAGCAGCGGGTCCGGCTCGGGCGCGCCCCAGACCGAGGTCAGCGGCAGCGTGCCGGCCCACAGACCGAGTGCGGCGTCGGGCCCGTCCCCGTCGTCCGGGGCGCCGGTGCGGATCTTCACGGAGGCCTCTTCGAGGGAGAGCGCGAGCAGGGTGGTCGCGGCCAGTTCCTTGCGGCTGGGCCGGCGCGCGTAGTCCCACTGTCCGGGCGTGGCGTGCTCGGTGAGCCGCCGCAGCGCCTCGGTCTTCTCCTCGGGGTCGGTGACCCTGCGGGGTACCCCGTGGATCATCGCGCTCCGGTAGTTCACCCCGTGCTCGAACACGGACCGTGCCAGGACGAGTCCGTCGACGTGCGTCACGGTCACGCACACCGGGGTGTCGCCGGCCAGGCTCCTGCTGGCCACGGACCCGTGGACGTACAGATCGCGCTCGCCCCGGCCGTACACCGTCGGCACCACCATCGGCCGTCCCTCGACGATCACCCCGAGATGGCAGATGAAGCCCGCGTCCAGGATGGCGTCGAGATCGGCGCGGTCGAGGCTGCCCTGCTCGCGCAGCCGGCGGTGGCGGGTGAGGTCGGTGTCGGGGAGGGGTCCGTAAGCCATGGTCGCGAGAATACCGATATCGCAGGGAAGTGGGTCATGGATTGACTGAATCGACACACCAAAGGTGTTGTAGCAACTAAATCCGCATCACGTGCACCACGCAGGTCGTTCGGAGAACGCCGGGTCGAGCTCCCCCGGCGACACGGGCGCGACCCTGGTGACACCGAGCACCCCGCCGCCGCCGAGCCGCCGCCCCGCCAGTCCGCGCCCACGGTCCGTGCCTCCCCGCCCTGCCGGTCGACGTCGCCCCGGGCCGCCGGTCCGCGCCGCCGGTCGGCTCCCCCGGTCCGCACTCGATCCCCGGAGAACTCGTTTGCTCCGTCCGGGCGCCGCTGCGAGAGTCGTGGCCATGTCTGCCTTCACCGCGTACGACGGGACCGAGCTGAGCTTCGAGGCCTATGGCGACGGCTCGCCGGTGGTGTGTCTGCCGGGCGGACCGATGCAGGACTGCGTGTATCTCGGGAATCTGGGCGGCCTGTCCGAGCACCGGCGGCTGATCATGACGGACCCGCGCGGAACCGGCGGCTCCGCGACCCCCGAGGACCCCTCCTCGTACCGCTGCGACCGGCTGGTCGACGACGTGGAGGCCCTGCGCGAGCACCTCGGCCTCGACCGGATGGACCTGCTCGCGCACTCCGGCGGGACGAATCTCGCGATCCTCTACGCGCAGCGCCATCCGGACCGCGTGGCGCGGCTCGCGCTGATCACACCGAGCGTCTACGCCGTCGGGATCGAGATCGCCCCGGAGGTCAGGACGGCGACGGCCCGGCTGCGGCACGACGAGCCGTGGTTCCCGGAGGCGTTCGCGGCGCTGGAGGCGATCGTCGCCGGCAACGGGGACGCCGACGCGTTCCGGGCCATCGCCCCTTTCTGGTACGGGCGCTGGGACGAGACCGCGCGGGCGCACCGGGCCGCGGAGGACGCCCACAAGAACCACGAGGCCGCGGCCCGTCACCTCGACGGCGCGTTCGCCCCGGACGCCACCCGGGCGGCGCTCGGCCGCCTGGCGTGCTCGGTGCTGGTGCTCGCCGGTGAGGTCGACCTGAACTCCCCGCCTCCCGCGATGGCCGCCCTCGCCGACCTGTTCCCGCACGCCGAGCTGGTCGTTCAGCCCGGGGCCGGGCACTTCCCGTGGCTCGACGACGCGGAACGGTTCGTGACGACGACGGCGGCGTTCCTCGCCCGTCCGGCCCTTCAGGAGCCTCTGGCCGGCCGGCTTCGCCCCACCGTGTGAGGCACGCTCCGAACACCGGGGTCAGGCGGCCCGCGCCAGTTCCTCCGGGTCGATCCGGTACGCCGGCTCCCTTCCCGACAGCAGGCGTTCGATCTCGTCCAGCACGGTCAGGCCGAGCCGGGCGACCTCGTTGCCCTGGGAACCGGCCAGATGGGGCGTGATGAAGGCGTTCGGGAGGTCGTACAGCGGGGAGTCGGCGGGGAGCGGCTCGGGGTCCGTGACATCGAGGATCGCGCTGATCCGCCCGGCGCGCAGCTCCTCGACGAGGGCGTCGTGGTCGACCAGGGCGCCGCGTGCCGTGTTGACGAGGACCGATCCGGGGGGCATCAGGGCGAGTTCGCGGCGGCCGATCAGATGCCGGGTCTCGGGGGTCTGCGGGGCGTGGACGGTGACGATGTCGCTGCCGCCGAGCAGCGCGGCGAGCGGCAGCAGCGGGACACCGAGGGCGGCGGCCCCGGCCTCGTCGACGTAGGGGTCGGCGAGGCTCACCCTCAGGTCGAAGGGCCGGAGCAGTTCGATGAGGCGCCTGCCGATGCGGGAGGCGCCCACGATGCCGACGCGGCGGCCGAAGTTGCCGATGCCGGGCAGGATGTCGCCGTGGGGGAAGCTCCGCTCGGTGCGCAGGCGGTCCCGGTACGCGAAGGCGTCCTTGCCGGCGAGCAGGATCATGGCGAGCGTGTACTCGGCGACGGGCAGCGCGTTCGCGGCGGCGGCCGACGACACGACGATCCCGCGCTCCCACACCTCCGGCGTGGCGAAGCCCTTCACGGAACCGGCGGCGTGCAGCACGGCACGCAGCTTCGGGGCCGCGTCGAGCGCGTCGCCGTCGAGCGCGGGGCATCCCCAGCCGGTGATCAGGATCTCGGTGTCGGCGAGGCGGGCGCGTACCCGTGGATCGGTGAAGTCACGTGCCACCGGGGAGAGATCGATGTCCACCAGCTCGCGCAGCCGGGCGAGTGCGTCCGGAGGGAAGATCCGCGTCAGGTTCTCGGCGGTCATGGCGAACATCGCCACAGGACGCTGGGGCAAGGAGGTGGCCTTCCGGTTCGGCGACGCCAACGACAGCAACCGCTCTCTACGGTAGGCCGCGGCACGTGAGAGGGTCAACGGACAGGTCTGCCACCTGGGCGGACGGGCAGGGTACGTTCCCCGGGTGGTCATCACACGGACCACGCACGGCGACTTCCCGGAGAGGGACGACCAGGATGACTCGGACCCTGACCAACTGGGCCGGCAACATCACGTACGCGGCCCAGGAGCTCCACCGGCCCTCCTCGCTCGCCGCGCTCCGCGCGCTGGTCGCGGACAGCTCTCGCGTGCGCGTGCTGGGCAGCGGGCATTCCTTCAACGAGATCGCCGAACCCGGCGCGGACGGCGTCCTGCTGTCGCTGACCGCGCTGCCGCCCGCGGTGGACGTCGACACGACGGCCCGTACGGTACGGGTCTCGGGCGGCGTCCGTTACGCCGAACTCGCCCGCCGGGTGCACGAGCACGGGTTCGCGCTGCACAACATGGCCTCGCTCCCGCACATCTCCGTGGCGGGCTCGGTCGCCACGGGCACCCACGGGTCCGGCGTCACCAACGGGTCGCTCGCCGCCGCCGTGCGCGAGGTCGAGCTGATCACCGCGGACGGTTCGTCCCTGACGATCGGCCGGGGCGACGAACGCTTCGCCGGTGCCGTGACCTCGCTGGGCGCGCTCGGGGTGGTCACCGCGCTCACCCTCGACCTGGAACCGGACTTCGAGGTGAGCCAGCACGTGTTCACCGAACTCCCCCTGGAGGGACTGGACTTCGAGGCGGTCGCGGCGTCGGCGTACAGCGTGAGCCTGTTCACGGACTGGGGTCGGCCCGGCTTCCGGCAGGTGTGGGTCAAGCGGCGCACCGACCGGCCGGTGACCGGCTTCCCGTGGGCGGCGCCCGCGACCGGGGCCATGCACCCCGTGCCGGGGATGCCCGCGCGCAACTGCACCGAGCAGCTCGGCGTCCCGGGCCCCTGGCACGAGCGACTGCCGCATTTCCGGGCCGAGTTCACCCCGAGCAGCGGAGCCGAGCTGCAGTCCGAGTATCTGCTGGCGCGCTCGGACGCCCTGGACGCGCTGCACGCCCTGGACGCGATCCGTGGGACGATCGCGCCGCTGCTGCAGATCTGCGAGGTGCGGACCGTGGCCGCCGACCGTCAGTGGCTGAGTCCGGCGTACGGACGGGACACCGTGGCTCTGCACTTCACCTGGGTGGCGGACACGGAGGCCGTCCTGCCGGTGGTGCGGCGGGTCGAGGAGGCGCTGGAGCCGTTCGAGCCGCGGCCGCACTGGGGCAAGGTGTTCACCGTGCCGCCCGCGGTGCTGCGCGGACGCTCGCCGCGGCTGGCCGACTTCAGGGCCCTGGTCGGCGAACTCGACCCGGCGGGGACGTTCACCAACGCCTTCGTGGGGGACTTTCTCCACCCCCTTTCCTAACCCCTTGTCGAAAGTCCCTCCCAGGCCATAGCCTTGCGCCGCGCCGGGGCCGACGGGCCTCGTCACGGCACGGAGGGACCGAGGGCAGCGATCGGTGCCGTGCCGCCCCGGGGGCGCCCCGGACCCCGGCCGGAAGATCTGGTCGGCCGACGTGCCCGGTACCCGGTGCGCGGAAGCGAGGGGAGCCCCATGAAGCGCGGCACATCACGCGACATCCGCACCGCGAACCGTTACGAGGTGCTGCGCCAGATCATCGCGGAATCGCCCACCTCACGGCAGGAGTTGGCGACGGCGACCGGGCTCAGTCTGGCCACGGTCGCCACGCTCGTCGGTGAGCTGCTCGATCTGCGGATGCTGACCGAGGTCGGGTTCGAGGACTCCGCGGGCGGCCGCCCGCGGGGGCTGGTGGCGGTCAACGCGACGGGGGGCGCCCTCATCGGCGTCGACATCGCGGAGACGTACGTCCGCGTCGAGCTGTTCGACCTCGCCCTGAACGTGCTCGCCCGCGCCGACGAGGACATGCGCCCCGGCGAGAGCCGCCCGGAGCAGGTCGTCGGGCATGTCGCGGCCGCCGTCAGCTCGGTCGTGGCGCAGGCCGGGGTGGAAGGCGCGCGCGTCCTGGGCGTGGGCGTCAGCGTCCCCGGACAGGTCGACCGCGACAGGGGGGTCGCGGAGTACGCGCCCAACTGGGACTGGCACGACGTGCCGTTGCTCGATCTGCTCGCGGAGCACATCGCCTACCCCCTGTACCTCGACAACCCGCTGCGCGCCTGCGCCGTCGCCGAGTTGTGGTTCGGCGCGGCCCGCGGCCGCGGCGACGCCGTCGTGGTCAACCTGGGCACCGGCGTGGGCGCCGGCCTGGCGCTCGGCGGCGGACTGCACCGCGGTGTCAGCAACAGCGCCGGCGAGTGGGGCCACACCACCCTCGTCCTGGACGGGCGGCTGTGCCATTGCGGCAATCACGGCTGTGTGGAGACCTACGTGGGTGCTCCCGGAATCATGCTGAATCTGCGGGAGTCGAGCCCCGGCAGCACCCTGCTGCATCCGGAGGACCAGACGGCCACCATCGACGCCCTCGCGGCAGGCGTCGCCGCGGGGGACCCGGTGGCCCTCAAGGTCGTGCGCGACACGGCCCGTTACCTCGGCGCCGGGATCTCCGACCTGGTGAACCTGCTCAACCCCGAAGTGGTCGTGCTGAGCAGCTGGGTCGCGGCCACCCTCGGGGAGCCGCTGCTGCGCGAGGTGCGCGAGGCCGTCGCCCGGCACGCGCTGCGGCGCCCCTACGCGGCCACCGAGATCGTCCTGTCCCCCATTCCGACCGACCCGGTCTGCCTCGGCGCCGCGACGTTCGCCCTCGAAGGAGCGCTCCAGTCGGTCGGCCAGCGGCCGGCCGCCAAGCGGGCCGCCCCCGCACGGAGCCGTACCGCACCCTCCGCGTGACGACGCACTCGGCACCGTCGGCGCGGTCTGCTCCAAGGAGCGCCGCTTCGAGGTGAGTTGAGGCACCCCGGTCCGCCCCGGAGGTGGACCGGGACTCCGTCGCGTCCGGTATCCCGAACCCCCGACAACGCTTCGCACCGACTTCGTCCAACCCCTTGCCGAAGCCTTAGCAGAAGGTTAACGTCCCGCACCGCACCGCGAATTCGAGCCGCAGCCGCACTCAGACCGCATCCAGGACAAGGACGTCAACATGTCGGCAATGAGCAGCAACTGGGACCGTCGATCCGTATTGAGGGCCGCCGCCGGGCTCGCCGCCCTCGGGCCACTGGCCGCGTGCGGCAGCAACAACGGGCGTTCCGGGGGCGGGAGTTCGGGCAAAGAACTGGTCCAGTACTTCCACGCCTACGGGGAGGCGGGCACCGAGCAGGCCATCAAGAAGTACGCGAAGGCCTACGACAAGGCCCAGGTGACCACGCAGTGGATCACCGGCAGCGACTTCGAGAGCAAGCTGTTCGCCTCGCTGCTCACCAAGAACGCGCCCGACCTGTTCGAGTTCCACCCGCAGATCCAGCTCGTCAAGAGCGGCCAGGTGGCGGACCTGAGCGACATCATCGAACCGGTCAAGGACGACTTCAACCCGGCCGACATCGCCTCGCACACGGTCGACGGGAAGACGTACGGCGTCCGGATGATCGACGACCCGCAGTTCTTCTTCTACCGGCCCTCGCTGCTGGAGAAGGCCGGCGTCAAGGTCCCGACCACCCTCGACGAACTCATCGAGGCCGCCGCGAAGTTGACCACCGGCAAGGTCAAGGGCCTGTTCATCGGCAACGACCTGCACGCGGTGATCAACCCGATGATCTGGTCGGCGGGCGCCGACACCCTCGACGACAAGAACCAGATCGCCTACCACACCGAGGGGGTCAAGGAGGGCCTGAAGAAGATGCGCAAGCTCTTCACCAGCGGCCACCTGCTCCTGGACGCCCCGGCCGACTACTGGGACCCGTCGGCGCTCAACCAGGGCCTGTGCGCCATCCAGTTCTGCGGGATGTGGGCGATGCCCCAGATGCAGAAGGCGCTCGGCGACGACATCGGGGTCTTCGCCTTCCCCAAGGTCACCGACGACGGCAAGCCCTCCGTCTACAACGGCGGCTGGTCGATGTTCGTCAACGCCAAGGGCAAGAACGTCGACCTGGCCAAGGAGTACGTCAAGTGGCTCTGGATCGAGCAGAAGAAGTACCAGGAGGACTGGTCGCTGTCGTACGGCTTCCACATACCGCCGCGCTCATCGCTCGCCGCGTCCGCCACCAAGCTCAAGTCGGGCCTGCCCGCCGAGGGCGTCAAGCTCTTCAGCGAGTACGGGCACTTCGACAACATCGGCTGGACCCAGTCCATGATCACCGCCCTTGAGGACGTCTTCGCCAACTCCGTCCGCAAGGACGGGGACCCGGAGGCCGCGCTCGACAAGGCCGACGTGACCGTCAACCGCGAGCTCAAGAAGCTCTTCGGATAGACCGACGGACGGGCTGCGACATGTCGATCACCACCCCACGCGGAGTCTCGCGCCCCGCCCCGGCCAAGGCCCAGGCGGCCCGGCCGCGGCGGGGGCTGCGGGGCGGCAGCACCCTCAGCTTCTGGCTCTTCACCGGCCCCTTCCTCCTCGGCCTGCTCGTGTTCGTGTACGTGCCGATCGGCTGGAGCCTGTGGCTGAGCTTCTTCGAGGCGCGCTTCACGGTCACCCCGGACAAATTCGTCGGCTTCGACAACTACCGGCAGATGCTGGAGAACGGCAACTTCACCGGGGCACTGGTCACCTTCACCGTCTTCGCCGCGTTCATCGTGCCGCTGACCTGGGCGCTCTCCCTCGGCCTGGCGATGCTGGTGAACCGGCTGCGGTTCATGCGGGCGTTCTTCCGGTCGGTGTTCTTCCTGCCGACCGCGTGCAGCTATGTCGCCGCCTCGCTGATCTGGAAGATGTCCATCTTCAGCGGGGTCCGCTTCGGTCTGATGAACACCTTCCTCGGCTGGTTCGGGATCGAGAACATCGCCTGGCTGGCCAACCCCGAGCCGCCCTGGTACTGGCTGGTCATCGTGACCGCCCGGCTGTGGCTCCAGGCCGGCTTCTACATGATCCTCTTCCTGGCCGCCCTGCAGAACATCCCGCCGGAGCTGTACGAGGCCGCCGCGATCGACGGTGCCAGGCCCGGCTGGCAGACCTTCCGCCACATCACCCTGCCGCAGCTGCGCGCCACTTCGACGGCCGTGATCCTGCTGCTCCTGGTGGCCGCCTACCAGGCCTTCGACGAGTTCTTCAACCTGCTGTCGAAGACCACCTGGGGCCGCCCACCGCTCGTCGAGCTGTACTACACGGCGCTCGGCCAGGCCCAGGACTACGGCGCGGGCAGCGCGGGCGCGGTCATCCTCACCCTGCTGATCTGCATGGTGACGCTGCTCCAGGGCAAGTTCATGGGATTCGGACGCGGGGAGGAAGCCGAGTGACCGCCGTCATGGAAGGCCGGAAGGCCCACGCCGCGCCGCCGAGGAAACGCGGAGGGAACCGGCGTGGCGCCCTCGGCAGCACCGGCCTGTACATCGCCACAGGGATCGCCGGCCTGCTGTTCCTCGTCCCCTTCTACCTGCTCGTCCGTAACGCGCTGTCGACCGACGCCGAAATCACCGGCGAGAACTGGCAGTTCTTCCCCACCGATCTCAAATGGGGCAACATCGGGGAGCTGTTCGACGACCCCACCGTGCCCTTCGCCCGCTCCCTGTGGAACTCCGCCGTCGTCGGTGTGCTGCACACCCTCGGCACCCTGCTGGTCTGCTCGCTCGCCGGCTACGGCCTCGCGCGCATCCCGTACAAGCACGCCAACAAGGTCTTCTACGGAGTACTGGTGACCCTGATGGTCCCCTCCGCCGTCACCTTCGTCCCGAGCTTCGTGCTGGTCTCGTCACTCGGATGGGTGGACAGTCTTCGCGGTCTCATCATCCCGGGGCTTTTCAGCGGTTTCACGTGCTTCCTCTTCCGGCAGTACTTCTTGGGGTTCCCGAAGGAGCTGGAGGAGGCGGCGCGCATGGACGGGCTCGGCTACTGGGGCGCGTACTGGCGCATCGTCGTGCCCAACTCGCTGAACTTCTTCGCCGCGATCGCGACCATCACCTTCATCAGCGGCTGGAACGCCTTCCTGTGGCCGCTGGTCATCGGCCAGAACCCCGAGGCGTGGACGGTCCAGGTCGCCCTCTCCTCGTACATGACGAACCAGACCGTCAACTTCCATCTGATCTTCATGGCCACCGCCATTTCCATCCTGCCCCTGGTGTTCGTGTTCCTCTTCCTCCAGCGCTGGCTGGTGCAGGGCATCGCGCAGACCGGCATCAAGGGCTGAACTAGGAGACGCATGTCTTTCCGCACCTCCCCCGGACCACCGGCCTCTCCCCCGTCCGTCACCGACTACGTCGAGGACTTCTCCCCCGGCAGCGGCGCCCTGCCGCCACGCGCCTGGTACCCGGCCTCGGACGCCAGGTCCTTGTCACTGAACGGCAGTTGGAGCTTCCGGCTCTCGCCCACCGCCGACGCCGAGGACGACTCCTTCGCGGCCGAGGGGTACGAGGCCGGGGGCTGGGCCGAGGTCCGGGTCCCCGGCCACTGGGTGCTGCAGGGCCATGGCGCGCCGATCTACACCAACCACCTCTACCCGTTCCCGGTCGACCCGCCGCGCGTGCCGACCGAGAACCCGACCGGTGACCATCTGCGCCCCTTCGAGCTGCCGTCGGACTGGCCGGCGGACGGCGGCACCGTGCTGCGCTTCGACGGCGTCGAGTCCTGTGCCCGGGTCTGGCTGAACGGCACGGACCTCGGCGAGTTCAAGGGCTCCCGACTGCCGCACGAGTTCGCCGTGGGCCATCTGCTGAGGCCGGGCGGCAACGTGCTCGCGGTCCGGGTGCACCAGTGGTCGGCGGGCTCCTATCTGGAGGACCAGGACCAGTGGTGGCTGCCGGGCATCTTCCGTGACGTCACCCTGCTGCACCGCCCGGCGGGCAGCGTGCTCGACTTCTTCGTGCACGCCTCCTACGACCACCGCGAAGGCCTGGGGACCCTGCGCGTCGACTCCGACGTCGACGGGCGGGTCCTCGTGCCCGCCCTGGACATCGATGTCGGGACCGGCACGGCGGTCACGGTGCCGGTGCTGCCGTGGACGGCCGAGACGCCCCGGCTCTACGACGGCGAACTGGTCACGGAGGGCGAGCGCGTCCCGCTGCGCATCGGCTTCCGTACCGTCGCGCTCGAAGACGGTCTGATCAAGGTCAACGGCAGGGCGGTCCTCTTCAAGGGCGTCAACCGGCACGAATGGCATCCGGAGAAGGGCCGCGCCCTCGACCCGGAGACCATGCTCGCCGACGTGCTGCTGATGAAACGGCACAACATCAACGCCGTGCGCACCTCGCACTACCCGCCGCACCCCGCCTTCCTCGACCTGTGCGACGAGTACGGCCTGTGGGTCATCGACGAATGCGACCTGGAGACCCACGGTTTCACCGAACAGGCCTGGCGCGACAACCCCGTCGACGACGCCCGCTGGACACCCGCGCTGCTCGACCGGGCGGCCCGCATGGTCGAACGCGACAAGAACCACCCGTCCGTCGTCATCTGGTCCCTCGGCAACGAGGCCGGCACCGGGCGCGGTCTCACCGCCATGGCCGAGTGGATCCGGGGCCGCGACGGCTCGCGCCTCATCCACTACGAGGGCGACATCGACTGCCGTGACACGGACGTCTATTCGCGCATGTACGCCCCTCACGCCGAGGTCGAGCGGATCGGCCGGCGGCTGGACGGCGGCGGCCGACGGCGGCGCGAACTCCCCTTCATCCTCTGCGAATACGGACACGCCATGGGCAACGGCCCCGGCGGCATCGCGGACTACCAGGCCCTCTTCACCTCGTACGACCGCGTCCAGGGCGGTTTCATCTGGGAGTGGATCGACCACGGCGTCCAGGACGAGCGGTACGGGTTCGCGTACGGCGGTGACTTCGGCGAGGAACTGCACGACGGGAACTTCGTCTGCGACGGACTTCTCTTCCCCGACCGGACACCGTCCCCCGGGCTCGTCGAGTACAAGAAGGTGATCGAGCCCGTCCGCATCGACGGCGGGGCCTCGTCCGCCGCGTCCGAAGGCGGCCGGGCGCTGGGCTCGGACGGCACCGTGCGCGTCACCAACGGGTACGACTTCGCGGACCTCTCCGCCCTCGCCTTCGAGTGGTCGTACCAAGTGGACGGCGAGACCGTCGAGTCGGGCCCGCTCTCGGTGCCCGCGCTCGCAGCGGGCGAGTCGGCCGACGTCAAGCTGCCGACGCCGCCCGCGGACCCGCGGGGCGCCGAGAGCTGGTGGACCATCCGTGCGGTGCTGGGCGAGGAGACGCCGTGGGGGCCGCGCGGCCATGTCGTCGCCTGGACCCAACTGGCTGTCACAGAGTCGGTGTTGCCACACCTGACGCCGACCGGCGCTCCGGTGCCGGGCGGGCGGGTGATCACCCTCGGGCCGGGCACCTTCGACGCCCGCACCGGTGCGCTGCTGACGATCGGCGGGGTCGAGGTCACCGGCCCGCGACTGGACGTGTGGCGCGCCCCGACCGACAACGACAACGGAGCGAGCTGGCAGCCGGACGCCCGCCACGGGACGCTCTGGCGCAAGCTGGGCCTGCACCGGATGCGGCACCGGCTGGACGGGGTGGAGCCGGGCGACGACGCCCTGACCGTACGCACCCGGGTGGCGCCCGCGGCCTGGGAGGTGGGCCTGCGCACGGTGTACCGGTGGACCTCCGACGGCACGCGGCTGCGGCTGACCATGTCCGTGGCCCCGGAGGGCGACTGGACGCTGCCGTTGCCCCGGCTCGGCGTCCGGCTCGGGCTCACGGGCTCCGCGGACCGGGTGACATGGTTCGGCGGCGGTCCCGGCGAGGGCTATCCGGACACCAAGTCGGCTTCTCTGATCGGCCGTTGGGAATCGACGGTCGACGAGATGCAGACGCCGTACGTGCGCCCGCAGGAGAACGGCGCCCGGCCCGATGTCCGCTGGGCGCGGATCGGGGGCCTGCGGATCGAGGGCGACCCGTCCTTCTGGTTCACCGCGCGCCGCTGGACCACCGAGCAGCTGGACGCCGCGGACCATCTGCCGGACCTGCGGCCGGGCGACACGGTCTGGGTCAACCTCGACCACGGCCAGCAGGGCATCGGTTCGCAGTCGTGCGGCCCCGGCGCGCTTCCCCCGTACCAACTGCGGGCCGAGCCCGCGGAGTTCTCGTTCGTCTTCTCGGAGATCCATGACTGACACCGTCATACCGACCGCGGCCGGACGGCTCTTCAGCCGTCCGGCCGCGGTCGCGTCCTGCGTCGCGTTCGTCCTCATCGGCATGATCCAGGCGTTGTACGGTCCCGCTGTGCCGGGTCTGCGTGCGGAGTTCGGCCTGACCCCGTCGGCGGCCGGACTCGGCCTGAGCCTTCACTTCACCGGTGGGGTCGCGGGCGTCCTGGCCTTCAACGCCGTTCACGCCCGGATCAGCAACCGGGCTTTGCTGGGCGCCAGTTACGGGCTGATGGCGGCCGGAGCGGCGGGGTTCGCGCTCGCCCCGAACTGGCCGCTCGCCCTCACCGCCGCCTTTCTCGGGGGCCTCGGCTTCGGCGGTGTCGACTACGGCCTCAACCAGTTGTTCGCCGTCGGCTTCGGCGACCGTTCGACGGCGATGCTGAACGTCCTGAACGCGCACTTCGGCATCGGCGCCGTGCTCGGGCCCGCGTTGATCGCGTGGGTGGGGCCCGACGACTACCCGTACGCGTTCGGGGCGTGCGCGGTGCTCGCGGGCGGGCTGGTCCTGTGCACGGGCGGGGTCCGCGGCGGGGCGGCGGAGACCGCCGCCCCAAGTGACCGGGCGGCGCCCGTCTCCGGAAGCGGGCCGCTCTCCCGCGTTCTGATCGGCTTCCTCGTGCTCTACATCCTGAACGTCGCCGTCGAGGCGGGCGTCGGAGGCTGGGAGCCGACGCATCTGGAGACCGTCGGCTACAGCGCGACCGTCGCCGCGTCCGCCACCTCGGTGTACTGGCTGATGATGACGGCGGGCCGTTTCCTCGTCGTCCCGGTCGCCCTGCGGTACGCGCCCGAGCGCATCCTCGCGGTCTGCGCGGCCGGCATGACGGCGTGCCTGCTGCTGGCGCTGATGCCGGGGGCGGCCCCGGTGGCGTACGCCGGTGTGGGGCTGTTCATCGCACCGGTGTTCCCGACGGGGCTGACCTGGCTCAACAGCGCGCTTCCGCAGGCGGGGAGAGCCGGGGCCTGGGTGATCGCGGCGTCGATGATCGGCGGCGTCGCCGCTCCCCCGCTGCTCGGCGTGGGTATCGAGGCGTCGGGCATTCACGCGGTGCCCTGGCTGCTGACGTTGCTGTCGGCCGCCTCGCTGGTGGCCACCGTCCAGCTGATCCGGCTGACCAGGAGGTCCTCGCCCCGAGTGCCGTGAACCACGATCGGCGGGCCCGTCGGCGGCCCCGCGGGGGGGCGCACCAGCGGGCCGGTCGCGCGGTCGGGTGACCGCGCGACCGGCCTGTCGTCCCGCCTCCGCGCCGCCCGTGGGGCTCAGTGGTCCGCGCAGCAGGGTGTCGGGTCCGGCACCTCGAAGGGAACCAGCGTCCCGCCCGCGGCGGGCATCGCCGCGAGGACCAGTCGGCCGTCGCGCCACTCCGGACGCACGTGGTCGCGCGTGACCAACCGCCGTTCCGTCGGGACGCCTTCGGGCGCGCCGAGCACGGCGATCCGGTCCACCGCGGAGACTTCCAGCAGTCGCGTGACGGTCACGGTGCCGGTCAGGGCCTCGGCCCCCGGGTACAGGACGGCGCGGCCACCCGTGCGCGCCGTGTGCTCGGCGGCGGCGTGGGCGGCGCCGGCCGCGAGGTCGTCGGGCCCGTGCCGCTCGCCGCCGAAGGCAACGCCCAGGACGACACCGGGACCCACGTCAGGACCGGCTCCCAGCGGGCCGCCCTCGACCGTCCCCACGCCGACGCCCACGCCCTCACCGGCACCGGCACCGGCACCGAGGCCGGTGCCGGTGCCGGTGCCGGATTCGGTCCCTGTGAGCCGCAGCCAGGCCGCGCGGGCCGCACGCTCCGACGGCAGGGCGAAGGACAGCGCCGTGTGCGGCCGCCGTCCGTCCCGTACGTGGTGCGTGCACCCCAACACGTCTTCATGCAGGTCGAGTTCGACAGCCAGCGCACGCAGCAGGCGGTCGGCCTCCCGCAGGGCTCCCGTGTGACCGGTGTCGACTCCGACGACGTACGGCTCGGTCACGACGGGAGGACCCACACCGGGTTGGAGTAGAACCACAGGTCCTTCCACGGGTCCGCGTCGCCGACGACGTCCACCGCCGGACCGGCCGGGTCGACCGCCGCGCCCATCAGGCCGACGGCGGAACGGTTGCCGTCGGTGCCCCGCAGACGGACGTACACGGGCCGGTCGACGGCGCCGAGGTCGTAGGTGAGCCGGACCGTGCCGGCCGATTTGTTCACCTCGTAGGACCGGGTGACCCGGGCGGTGGGAGCCGTGATCGTGTCCCGGTCCGCGACCGGGCCCGTCACATCGCCCTGGATGACGTCGACGCGCGCCAACTTCGGGAGGAAGCCCGCCCAGTTGGGGCCGCCGGCCAGTCCCAGGTCGACGGTGAGCGTGACCCGGGTGCCCTTGCGCACGTGCAGCGCGCCGCCGAGGGTGGCCCAGCGGCCGCCGCCCGCGACCCGCGCGTCGAGACCGCTGATGAGCTGCCCGTGGTCGACCCACACCCGGCCGACGCGGATGCCGTCCATCACGGCGGCGTACGAGAATCCGTCGGCGCCGACGTGCGTGCGGCTGTACTGGCCGGGCCAGTAGTCGCCCTGGGTGAGGTCGATCCTGCCGCCGTAGACCGGGTCGGTGTGCCTGCCGTTGGCGGTGAAGTCGCTGTCCGGTCCGCCGCGTACGGCGGTGTCCGTGTAGACCTGGTGGGAGTCGGAGTTGGCGGTGATCCATCAGGGCTTGCCCTCGGCGAGCAGGCTGTCCCACAGTCCGCCGACGGTGGCGGTCATCCAGTCGAAGCCGCCCCAGGTGCGGTAGCTCTCCAGCGGGTACCCGGCGAAGGCGGCGGCGCTCGGGCTGTTGTCGTAGATCCCACGGGCCCGGCCCATGCCGAGCGGTGCGGCCAGGCCTGCGGCCTGGTGGCCCGGGGCACCTTCGAAGCCGACGGCGATCTGCCGGCCGGGGGCGGTGGCGTCGCGCCAGCCGCGGATCTCGTGCGGCGAGTCCACACCGCGCCGCGCCGGGTGGTTGGCGAGCATCAGGGCGTCCTTCACCTTGCGCCGTTCCACCTGCTGCGCGAGGAAGTTGAGGCCCGCGATCGCCAGCGCCTCGTTGGCGGGCGTCGAGTCGGAGGCGCCCTTGACGCTGCCGTCGTAGTCGGTCTCGAACTGCTTGAGGACCACGACCTCGTTGCGGCCCGGGTGGACGAAGACGGTGCCGTGCTCGGCGGCCGGGATGTTCCACTCGAGGCCCTGGAAGACGAGCGTGTCCTCGTACGCGTCCCGGGCCTCCTGGATGTCCGGGTTGACCTTCTCCACACCGATCTTGGCGTGCGTCTCGCTGCCGTGGTCGGTGATGACCATCCAGTCCAGGCCGTGTGCGGCACCCTGCCGGACCTGGTCGCCGACGCGGTACTTGCCGTCGCTGCTGTACTGGGTGTGGATGTGGTGGTCGCCGGCCAGCCACAGGAAGCCGTTCCTTCTCCGGCCTCCCGCGGAGGCGTACGCGGGGGGGGGCGGCCCCCTGCGCGAGGACGCCTCCGGCGGCGAGACCCGCGCCGAGCAGCCCCGCGCGGCGCAGCAGCGAACGGCGAGACTGCTGCTCGGGAGTGAGCGCCTCGTCGGGCACGGAGGTGTCGAAGGCGGCGGGCAGCGGGGCGCCCGTGTCCTCGTGGCCGTGATGGTGGTGATGGTGATGCCCGTGCTCGTGTCCGTGCGTGTGCCCCATGACCGTCTCCTGAGTCCCGCCCCGCCCCTGCGGGAGCGTCATGAGGAGATTCGGCTCGGAGCATGAACGGCATGCGGCGTACTCGTGATCGCGGGTGCGACCTGGACCGGTCAACTGCCTTTGTCAGTAAGGCGGTTGACCGCCAGGGTGTCCGTTGCGTCAGGACTTCCGTGGAGTTCGGGTCCGGTCAGGACTAGGGTTCCGCCTAGGTTCCCTAGGAAAACTCTCCGTGGCGCAAAGGTGGTCCTCCATGGCTCGTGCCGGGCTCACGACCGAACGGGTCGTGCGGGCCGGGGCCGATCTCGCGGACGAGATCGGCTTCGAGAACGTCACCGTGTCGGCGCTGGCCCGGCAGTTCGGGGTGAAGGACGCGAGCATGTACGCGCACGTGAAGAACGTGCGGGAGCTGCGACAGCGCATCGCGCTGCTCGCGTCCGGCGAGATGATCGACCGGATCGCCGCCGCCGTGGCCGGACGGGCCGGCAAGGACGCGCTCGTCGCCTTCGCCGACGCCTATCGCGCGTACGCGCTGGAGCGCCCCGGACGCTACCGGGCCACCCACACACAGCTCGACCCCGCCCTCGTCGCCGGGACCACGGCCTACCGCCGCACCGCCGAGGTCACGGCCGACGTCACCTACGGCATGCTCCGCGGCTACGGGCTGTCCGAGCCCGATCTGACCGACGCCGTACGCCTGTTGCGCAGCACCTTCCACGGCTACTGCAACCTTGAGGCGATCGGCGGATTCGGCGCCTCCCGCGCCGTGGAGACGTCGTGGCGGCACGCGCTGGACGCCCTGCACGTGGCCCTGGAGAACTGGCCCCGCGCCGAGGACGAGGATCTCGGCTGACCCGCGCCCTCACTCGGTGCCGGCGGGTCTCAGCGGGCTCGTCACCGGATTGCTCAGATGCTGATAGATCACCGAGCTGCGGAAGTTGACGATCTCGCGCCGCTTGCTGAAGCGGTCCAGCAGGAAGGAATGCAGCTGGTCGACGTCCGGGACGGCGACATGGACGAGGAAGTCATCGCTGCCCGAGACGACGAAGACCGACAGGACCTCGGGAAGACCCGCCGCGTACTGCTTGAAGCCCTCGAGGACCTCGCGGCTCAACGGCCGTACCTGCACGGACAGCAGGGCCTGGACAGGACGGTTGAGGGCGCGCAGGTCGACGGCCGCGTGATAGCCGGTGATCACGCCGCGGTTGCGCAGGGCCCGTACGCGCTCCAGGCAGGTCGACGGGGCGATGCCGAGCTTGCGGGCCAGCTCCCGGTTGGTCTGCCGCGCATCGCGCTGAAGGTGTTCCACGATCGCCGAATCAAGTTCATCCATGACCGCCACTCTTCCCATTCCACCGAATTGAATTCGGCAGATCGTCCGACCATCGCACCGACTGTCTACGTTCGACACAGGATGCCGAACAGTGACCGGGGGGCCGTGCCGATGAACGTACGAACGCGACGGAGTCCGAGCACGCGGACGAAGCGGGGGCCGAAGGCCGTGCGGACGGGGCTGGGGCTGCGGACCGGGACGGCCCTGTGCATGGGGGCCGTCCTGGGGCCCGGGGTGCTCGCGCTGCCGTCCTCGGCCGCGGCGGCGGCCGGGCCCGCGTCGGTGCTCGCCTGGGCCGGGCTGATCGCACTGAGTCTGCCGGTCGCCCTCGTGTTCGCGGCGCTGAGCGCCCGCCACCCGGACGCGGGCGGTGTCTCGGCTTTCGCCCGCCGGGCCTTCGGGGAACGGGCCGCCGCACCCGTCGGCTGGTGGTTCTACTGGACCGTCCCGCTCGGTGTACCCGCCGCGGCGCTCATCGGGGGCGCGTACGTGGCCGACGCGACGGGCCGGGGCGGCGCCACCGCGACCGGGGTGGCGGCGCTCGTCCTGGCGGCCGCGGTCGGGGCGAATCTGGCCGGCCTGCGGACCTCGGGGCGCGCGCAGCTCCTCATGGCGGGGCTGCTCACCGTGCTCCTGATCGTGACGATCGCGGTGAGTTCGGCTCATCTGCGGGCCGCGCACTTCACGCCCTTCCTCCCGCACGGCTGGTCCTCCGTCGGCAGCGCGGCGGGCGTCCTGTTCTTCGCCTTCGCCGGATGGGAGGCGATCAGCCATCTGTCCGGCGAGTTCACGGCGCCGCGGCGCGATCTGCCCCGCGTGACCCTGCTCGCCTGGGCCGTCGTCTCCTGCCTGTACCTGGGCCTCGCGGTGGTCACGACCGGCGTGCTCGGTGCCCGGGCCGGGACGACATCCACCCCGCTCACCCTCGTCCTGGAGCGCGGGATCGGCCCGTACGCCCATGGCGTCGCCGCCGGTGCGGCGGTGCTGCTGACCTTCGGCGCCGTCAACGCGTACCTGGCGGGCGGGGCGCGGCTGGGTGCGGCGCTCGCGCGGTCCGGGTCGCTCCCCGCTCCGGCGGGTCTCGGCACCAGGGGAAGCCTGGCCCTTCTCGCTGTCCCCTGCGCGGCCGTCCTGCTGATCGCGGCGCGGGGCGTGATCGGCCTGGAGGTGCTGCTCAGGGCGACTTCGGCGTGTCTGGCGGCGGTGACGCTGGCCGGAATGGCGGCTGCCGTCGTGCTGCTCCCCCGGCGCGGCGCCCTGCGCCGCGCCGCGGTCGCCGGGTGCGCGCTGGTCGCGGTGGTCGTTGCCTGCTGCGGGGTCTACCTGGTGGTTCCGGCGGTGCTAGGCGTCGCCGCGCTGTGCGCTGAGCGCCTGCACCTCCGCGTAGTCCGGGGCGCCGCCCCGCGGGGTTCCTCCGGCCCGGATGTCCAGGGCCGTGTCCAGGGCCGCGCCCAGCGCGCGCCGGTAGAGCAGGGAGCCGAGGCTGACCCGGCGTACGCCGAGGTCGCCGAGCTGGGGGAACGTCGGGCCGAGGGGTGAGTAGAGGATGTTGAGCGGCACGTCGAACGTCGTCACCAGATCGGCGATGCGGCCCGGGTCGCTCAGCCCGGGGACGAACACGCCGTCCGCTCCCGCCTGTACATAGGCGTCGAGGCGGCGGCAGGTCTCGGCGTGGCCGCCGTCGCCGAGCCAGTACGTGTCGGTCCGCGCGTTCACGAAGAGCTCGGGCACCGCGGCCTTGACGGCCGCGATCTTCGCCGCGTGCGGGCCCACCGGCCCGAGGCCGTCCTCGATGTTGATGCCCGCCGCCCCGGCGTCGGCCAGCTCGCGTGCCAGCCCGGCCACATCGTCCGGGTCCTGGCCGAACCCGTCCTCGGCGTCCACCGACAGGAGGAGACCTTCTCCGCCCAGCTGCCGGGCGAGCCGGAGCGTCAGATCGCGGGTGGCCGCCGCGCCGTCGGGCAGCCCGGCGGCAGCGGCGACGCCGAGGCTCGTCGTCCCGACGGCCGCGAAGCCCTGCCGGGCGAGGGCCAGCGCGGAGGCGTGGTCCCAGGCGTTGGGCAGAAGCAGCGGGGCGCCGGCGTGATGAAGGGCGGCGAACGGAGTGGCGACGGGAGTCATGACACCTTCCCCACGGCATCGGCGTAGTACGTGGATCCCCTCAGGTGCAGGGCGAGTTCACGGAACGACCAGCCCTCACCGGGCGACCGGTCGAGCTGGTCGTCGGTCAGTGCCCCGAGCCGGTTCGCCCAGATCCGGGCGAGCCGGGTCAGCCGGCTGCGGGCCTCGTCCAGATCGTCCTGGGTGAACGGGGCGAGATCCGCTTCCGTCGTGGTCGCCGAGGCGTGCCAGTGGTCGGGCAACGGCTCCTCGCCCACGAGGCGTGCCTCCAACTCGGCGAGGTGGTCGACGAGATGGTCGGCGACCCGGCGGATCGCCTTGTGCGGGGTGTACACGCGATCGTCGACATGGACCGGCCGGCCGTCCCAGGCGGTCCAGCTCGCCGCCAGGTCCAGCACCTGACCGACCATGGCGGTGACGGCCTCGGCCGGGTCTTCCCTCTGCGCATCGGTCATGCGGAAACGCTAACGGCGGAACAGTTCGGCGCGGGCCGAACCGTGCCTGGTCCCCCTGAACCGTGCCTGGTCCCGCAAGGCTCCTCCGTCGAGCTCGAGTCAGGGCCGTGAAGCGACCGGCTCGAGTTCGGGGCCGTGAAGCGACCGGCTCGAGTTCGGGCCCGTGAAGCGACCGGCTCGAGTTCGGGGCCGTGAAGCGACCGGCTCGAGTTCGGGCCCGTGAAGCGACCGGCTCGAGTTCGGGGCCCGTGAAGCGACCGGCTCGAGTTCGGGGCCCGTGAAGGGACCGGCTCGACGCCCGGTGCGCCGGCCGGTGCGGCCTACCATCACCTCTCATGGCCACAGTGATCTTGACAGTCGGGCTGGCGTTCATCGGCTACCTGGCGACCTATCTCAACGGACTGCGCCTCACACAGAGGCAGGCCCGCCTGGCTCGGGTCAACCTCCAGCTGAGCGACTTCTACGGCCCGCTGTTCGCGCTGATGGAAGCCAACAGCCGCGTCTACGACACCTTCTCCGAGATGTTCGCCCGGCCCGACGGCCGCGATCCCTTCGACCACGAGACACCTCCCACCGAGGAGGAGCTCACCCGGTGGCGTACCTGGGCCACCACCGTCTTCATCCCCAACATCCGGGCGATGCGCGACGTGGTGGTCACCAAGGCCGATCTCCTCATCGAGGAGGCGATGCCCCCGGCCCTGCTCCAGCTCTGCGCGCATGTCGCCGGCTACGAGATCACCGCCGCGCGGTGGGCCGAGGGCGGCTACGAAGACCACTTGTCCCTCATACCGTTCCCCGGCATGGAGTTGAGGGAGTACACCCGCGACCGGTTCACCCGGCTGAAGAGCGAGCAGGCCGGACTGCTGGGGCGCCGGCCCGGGCGCCCGGACCGCCGACGGCGCGGCGGAGGAGCTGACTTGGTGTGATCCGACAATCTCGCGCGACGAGGGATAGCCGCGGGTCGCCCATCGCGTCGTGATGGTTGCCAAGAAGGGGAGGGTCGATGAAGGCGTCGAGTCACGAAGAGTTCCGGGAGTTCGTAGCAATGCGCTCCACCGCGCTGCTGCGGCTCGCGGTGCTGCTCACCGGCGGGGACCGGCATGGCGCGGAAGACCTGCTGCAGATCGCGTTGATGAAGGCCTACGGGCGCTGGGCGCAGATCGAGCAGCCCGAGGCGTACATCCGCCAGGTCATGTACCGCCAGCAGGTCAACCGCTGGCGGCTGCGCAGACACAGTGCAGAGACGACCGTGCCCGTGGTGCCCGAGTCCGGCGGGGAGGCCGGCTCCGAGTCGGACTCCGAGTTGCGGATCGCGCTGTGGGCGGCACTGGGCCGTCTGACGAAGCGGCAGAGAGCCGTGGTCGTCCTGCGCTACTTCGAGGACCTGCCGGAGGCCGAGGTCGCGGCGCTGCTGAGGTGCCCGGTCGGCACCGTGCGCAGTACGGCGCACCGGTCGCTCGCGAAGCTCCGGGCGCTCGTGCCGGAGCTCGGGCCCGAAGGGCGCGCGAAGGAACAGATGCAGCCGCTCAGCTACACGTCGAAGGGGATCCAGGGATGACGACGGAGCAGGTGGAGGAGAAGGTCAGGGAGACACTGCACGCGGTCGACCTGGACCGGGTCCGGGCACCCGGGGACCTGGTCGAGAAGGTGGTGCGGCGGCGCGGCCGGCGCCGCTTCTCGCAGGCCGCGGGGGCGGCGGTGGCCGTTGCCGCGATCACCGTGGGAGCGGTGTTCGGCTTCGGGGGCGGCGGCGCGGCCGAGCAGGACAGGCCCGTGCGGCCGGCGGTGTCGCCGGAGGGCTGGAAGCCGTGGCAGAGCGACACCCCGGGCGCCAGCGAGCGGGGCTGCCTGGTGGACGGTTCCGCGCTGTACTGCAGCGGGTCCAAGTACGACGCCGCGAAGATCGACGCCAACACCGGCGAGCGGCTGTGGACCGTCAAGGTCAATCGCGAAGGCGACAGCATCGACCACGCGTTCGCCGTGCGCGACGGTGTCGTCTACGCCTACCGCAATCACACCGCGAAGAACGAGCCGGGCGGGGACTACGCGGGCGGTACCGATCTGATGGCGGTGGACGCCGATACCGGTGATGTGCTGTGGAAGGTCCAGATGCCGCAGGACGACCGCACCGACCAGGCCGCCATGCTCATCGACGGCGCCGTGCTGGCCAACACCCCGTCACTGCGCACGATGTCGGCCCTCGATCCGCTGACCGGCAAGGAGAAGTGGCACCACACCTGGGACAAGGGCATCGCATGCCAGCGGGCGGTGCTGGGCGGTGTGCCCTATCTCGTCTGCGTGCGGGACTCCGAGAACCCCGACCACACGGACGTCTTCCGTCTCGATCCCGCCACCGGAAACGCCACGAAGGTCATGACCCTTCCCGGCGGCCAGCAGCTCTTCGGGACCTCGGGGCCCTCGAGGACCCGGCTGGTCCTGGGCGGAAGGCGCGATGCCGCCGGCGACGTCCGGCTGACCAGCATCAGCGTCTCCGGGGAGCGGACCTCGCACACGTACCGGATCAAGGAGCAGCTGGCCAACGCGGATGTCGTCGGTGATCGTGTGATCGCGGTGTCCTGGAAGGGCAAGGCCTCGGCCTACTCGCTGACCACGGGAAAGACCCTGTGGACCGCTCCTGTGGGCGTCACGATGCCCGACAAGGCCATGTTGGCGGGCATCGCGTCTCCCGCGGTGTCGGCGGGGCAGGGCGTCGTGTACTTCTTCAGCCCGACCGGAGATCTGTCCGGCCTCGATCTCCGCACGGGTGAGCGGGTCTGGCGCGGTCACGTCGACCTGGGCAAGGGGACGCGCGACCGCGGGATGACGCCGCAAGTCCTGCTGTACGAGGATGCGCTGGTCGTCCGGAACGGCAGCAGGATCGTCTCTCTCCTGCCACGGATCGGGAACTGACCGAAGGGTCATGGGCCGGGCGGCACCCCGTCCGGCCCATGACCCAGGTCGTGCATCGGTCGCGCTAACGCCAGATCGTCTGGACCGAGTCGAACTGGACCCAGGTGATCGGGTTGCCGCTGGTGGCGCCGTAGATCGTCACGGAGCCGGCGGTGTTCACCTCGAAACGGCAGGCGTTGATGCCCTGGCTGTTGTTCCGGGGGCTCGTGGCGCGGACGTACCAGGTGGGCGGCGTCATGGCCGCCGGCAGCGTGGCGATCTTGGTGTCTGCGGCGAGGTTGCAGGTGATCGCGCCGCGGGCCTGGAGGAACGTGGTACCGAGGATGGTGACGGTGCGGACCTGCGGGGTCGCGCCGGGCTGCGGGGTGATACCGGTCTCCAGCTCCAGATTGGTCCACGCGGTGGCGTCGACGGCGGCGGCCGCCGCAGGGGTGGCGGTGGCGACGGTGCCGACGGCGACGGCGGCGGGCAGGCCGAGAGCGGCACCGAGGATGCTACGGCGGCTGTGGGACATGGTCGTTGGTCTCCTTGACGAGGCCGTGTGGGGAAGGGCGGAGGGGGCGGGTTCAGCGCCAGACGGCGCTGAAGCTGTCGAGCTGGGCCCAGGTGATGACGTTGGTGGAGTTCCCGCCGAACAGGCGCAGTTGGCGGTCGGTGCCGGCCTCCACGCGGGCGACGCAGTAGCCGCCGACGTTGTTGCGCGGGACGTTGCAGCGGGTCTCCATGCTCGGGGAGAGCGTGTCGGGCAGGGTGCCGATGACCGCGTCGGCGTCGAAGCTGCCCTTGATCCCGCCGCTGAGCTGGAGCGTCGTCACGCCGCTGACACTGATGAGGCGCCCCTTGGGAGCGTTCTGGTCGACGGTGACACCGGAGACGAGGGGGATCGTCTGCCAGTCGGTGAGCACCTTGACGCCGTCGACCTCGGGGGTCCCGGAGAACGACGAGATGGTGCAGGTGCGCGCCCCGCTTGCGTCGCCGGCGAAACCGAAGTGGAGGTAGGCGACCCCGCCCGCCACCTCGACGGCCATGCCTTCGGGCTCGCGCCATTCGAGACACGGCGCCGCGGTGATGGGCTGCCGGTCCAGGACATTCCCGGTGGCCCACTCGACAGCGGTGATGCAGGTGTTTCCGGGCGGAGCGACCTTGTCGTAGCTCTCTCCGTCGAGCAGGTAGAGAACGCCGCTGTGGGACGCGTACGCCTGGAAGGTGCCCATGACGCCCGTGGGCTCCGCCAGCCGCTGGCGAGCCTGGAAGACGCCGGCCGCCGCCTGGGCCAAGTCGTACCGCTCGTAGTACCTCACGCCGTCGACGGCGAACCGGATGACGAGCTCGTTGGTGCTGCGGTCGATGGTGGGGGTCACGGAGGTGGCGCCCGCCTGGGGGGTGTACGGCGTGCTGTGCAGGGAGGATCCGTAGTCCAGGACCGTCCCGCTCTGGAACGTGAAGTTGGTGACGGTGGTGCCGATACCGTCCACCTTGTTGTTGACCAGGGTTTCCTTGGATTTCGTCTCGGTCCACAGCCGGATGACGCCGCCACGGTTCTCGACACCGAGACTCACGCCGTGGCCGAACCCCCGCAGGTACATGTAACCGGTGATCGTGCCCGACCGGTTGAGGCGCGTCACGCACATGTCTCCGTGAATGCGCCGGTCGTCGCCGGAGACCGGCCCGGACTCACCGCTGAGGGTCAGACCGCCCTCCGCCACCTGGAGCACGAAGATGTCGCCGGACACCGGTTCGATGCCGAACGACTGCATCACGGTGCCGTTCTTCAGCGGGCGACGGTGGAGCAGCCTGCCCACCGGTCCCGCGATGTCAATCTGTCCTACAAGGGTCACGCTCAACGACGCTGCTCCTTCTCGCACGTTCCTGTGCTGTCATGCTCAGGGCGGCGCAAGTGTCGCATGAGCTGGGCCGATTCAAGACTGCGCTGGTCAGAGGCGGTTGGGTTCCATGAGGGCGCCTTCCCGGGTCATGGCGTTCGGATGCCGCCTCAGCTCGCCGCCCTGCCACCCGCGCTCCTGCCGATGGCCAGGTCCGAACGTGCCGCCTTGTGCAGCGCGTTGAGTGCCTCTATGAGCGCGGCGCTCAGTTCCCGGCGGTCGGCGGGAGAGCGGTCGGACGGGTCCCGAGCACACACCAGGATGGCCCAGAGACGCTCATTGACCGTCATCGCCACCCGCGAAGCCGCTTCGTCCCCCAGCAGCACCAGGCCTTCGAACAGGATGGAACGCCGGGCCTCCGCGGCGTCCATCGCCGACAGCGCCTCGGAATCGTCCTCGCCACGCTCGCGTGCTTCGACGGCCTGCCGGGCGGCCCGATTCGCTTCCTTCACGCAGGAGACGTACTCGATGTAGGTGTCGAGCTTGCGTTCGTCCCACCGCGTGGCCATGCTCTGCCGGAACTTGACGCGCTCCGCCATGCCGGTGGCGAGGAACGACGTGACCGCACCCAGCAGGACTCCGACCAACGTGATGATCTGACTTGCCATGCGGATCAAGTTAGCGGTCACCCGAGACGGGAGATCGGAGATCGGCTACAGCAGGCCGAGGTCGCCGAGTTCCTTGTGCAGGTCCGCGCGCGGGTTGTCGGCGCCCGGCTGCGGGGTGCGACGCGGGGTGGTGTCCAAGGCGCCGGGCGAGGGGGCGGCCGAGTGCACCCGTGCGCGACGGTCCCGGAAGAGCCAGGCCCCGAGCAGGCCGCCGATCAGGCCGCCGAGGTGTCCGAGCCAGCTCACCCCCGGCGTCCCGGGTACGGCGACGGTGAGCAGGTAGGCGAAGGAGGCCGCCATGACGACTCCGATCAGCGTGTCGATCAGATGCCGGTCGAAGATCCCGCGGACCACGACATAGCCGAAGTACCCGAAGATCAGCCCGCTGGCGCCCACCGTCTCCACGCTGCCGCGCTCGAAGAACCACACCACGAGCCCGCTGGTCACCGCCACGAGCAGACTCAGCCCGAGGAAGCGGACCACGCCTCGGTAGGCGGCGAGGAATCCGAAGACGAACAGGGGGCCGGAGTTGCTCTCGATGTGCGCCCAGCTCCAGTGCAGGAAGGGCGCGCTGAGGATGTCGGGCAAGGTGGCGAGGTCGCCGGACACGAGCCCGTAGTCCCGCGAGAGGGCGTAGTGGTCGGCGTAATTGGCCAGTTGCACCAGCCAGACGATCGCGAGGAACCCGAACATCACGAAGAACGCCTTCCGCGCCTCCGCGATCATCCGCTCGGCATCGACCGGGCCCCTGCCGGTCCGGTCCTGGTCCGACCCACCCATGGCACGCTCCCCTCCCCCGGCGGATCCGCTTCCGCTCACCCCGAACTCTAGGGAATCCCGGCCGCGACGACCGCCCCGGCCGTCACCTCCCGTCATCCGCGCCGGGCCTCCTCGCGCGCTCCTGTCTCACGACCACCGACGGCCCCGAGGTCGCGCCTTCCCCGCCGGGGGAAACCTCGAAACGGAAGCCGGCCGTGTCCCCCGGCGCCCAGGTGACCGTCACGTCGTGAGCGCCCGGCCCGCCTTCGTCGATCGCATCCACCCGTACGGACACCAGCTCCGCGAGCGGGACGGGCTCCGGCTCGGCGGTGAGGCGGACAAGGGCGACGAAGAGGGAGGCGTCGTCCCCGGTGACGCCTTCCCCCGCTCCGGACAGGCCGTGCACGGGCACGACTTCGGAGCGTACGCCGTCCCGCGCGGCCCAGCCCGTGACCCGTACCGGCGTCCCGGGCGCCGCGCCCGACACCAGATGGGCCCGCACCTCCACGGCACCGCGGGCGATCACGAGGGAGGCGGCCCGGATGCCCTCCGACACGGTGTGCCGGGACGCCGCCCAGCCCTCTCCGGCCCCCAGCGGCTCGATCCCCGTACGGCTCGCGTCGGCACCGACGATCACGCTGTTGTCGTTCGACGGCGAAGGCTTCGTCACCGTCGAGTAGGCGAGCCGTGTGTAGTACGGGTCGTAGCGGACGTCCTCGCTGCCGTGGTTGTGAAGGCGCACCAGACCGTCCGAACGCGTCGACTGGATCAGCCAGTTGGGTGGTCCGACCGGGGTCACCGCGTCAGCGAGTTCCGCCGGGCCCGGCTCCTCCGTGGCCGTCCAGACCTCGTGCTCAGGGGGCAGCAGCAGACCGACGAAGGCCTTGCCGGCCCAGTAGGGCGAGGCGGGGCCGGAATACTTCTGCAGGAACGCCTCGTCGGGGCCGTGCCAGCCGAGGGTGAGCAGTCCCTTGTCGTCCACCGCGCCCCGGTCGAGGAAGTAGCGCAGGGCACCCGACGCGAGGCGGCGGGTCTCGCCCGGGGACAGGGGTGTACGGCCGGTGAGCGCGCCGAGCCAGAGGGGGGCGGTGGTCGCGAAACGGTAGGTGAGCGAGCGGCCTTGGAGCATCGGCGCGCCGTCGCCGCCGAACAGGCGGGCGTAGTCGCCGAGATGGGTCTCCAGGCGGCCGGCGTACAGATCGAGGAGCCGGGTGTCGTCCGCCAGCCACGCGTGCAGCACCGGGTAGAGGTGCATCGCCCAGCCGTTGTAGTAGTCGAACTTGCGCCCGTGCCCGTCGGTGTACCAGCCGTCGCCGAGGTACCACTGCTCGATGCGCTCCAGGCCGCGGTCGATCGCGGCGCGCGACGCCTCGGGCTCGTACCCGATCTCCTGGAGGAAGCCGCCGACCGTCACCGGGAACAACTCCCAGTTGCAGGGCCAGGGTTCGGCCGTCAGCGCGTCGCCGAGCCACTCGGCGGCACGCTGCCGCACGCCGTCGTCCAGGCGGTCCCACAGCAGCGGCCGGGTCAGCCGCAGCGCGAGCGCGATCGACGCGGCCTCGACGAGTGGCTGGCTGCGGTCCTCGACTCGGGGCCAGACGCCCGCGGTTCCGGCGGCGAGCCCCTCCGCGTAGCGCTCCAGTACCTTCTCGTCACGGCGGAAGGCGGCCGGCAGCAGGGTACGGGCGTACCCCTCCAGGCCGTCGGAGAGCCTGCCGGACGCGCTCGTGTGCGTTCCGGGGAAGTGGTAGAGGGCTCCGTCGTCGCTGGCGTACGGCGCGACCGCGGCGAGCAGGGAATCGGCGACCGCCTCCCAATGCGCGCGGGTGCAGCCGGTGTAGGGGCTCAGGGCGCGGTCCTCGGACGGCTCGGAAGGCTCGGAGGGCTGGGAGAGCATCAAATGGGCTTCCTGTCCGGTCTGTTGGCGGACACCACGCCCCGGACGGCCGGGGTGGGTACCTGGGGCGCCCCGGTTCCGGTCGGAACGCCCCAGGGGCTCATCCCACCCGCACCAGAGCCTTCGGCACCAGATGCAGGGCGAGGAGTTCGTCGCGGACCAGGGCCGCGTACACCGTGGCGCCGTGCACCGAGGTGTGGGTGTTGTCCCGCTTCTCGTTGTAGAGGTAGATCGCCTTGGAACCCTCGACACCGAGCGATTCGACGAGGGCCTTGGTCTTCGCCGTGAGGTCGATGAGCGGCACGTCCTCGGCGGCGGCGACCGAGCGGATGACGGCCGGATGGTCCACGCCGAGGCCGTTCACCAGCAGCGCGGTGCCGTTGTTCAGGGTGCCGTCCGCGTTGAACCAGCGGCGGACGATCGGCGTGACGAGGACGGGCTCGCCGCCCCGGGCGCGGACACCCGCGACGAGTGTCTCGAGGTTCGTCCGGTACGTCGCCTCGTCGGTCGTCTTGTCGTTGTGGGCGAGCTGGATGAGCACCAGGTCGTGCTCGCGGACGAGCGGCTGGACGGTCGGGAAGAGCGCCGGGGTGGCGAGGTAGGTGACCGTACTCTCGCCGGAATCCGCGTAGTTGGCGACGGAGAGGCCCCTGCGGAGGTACTGCGGAAGCTGCTGGCCCCAGCCGGAGTACGGGTCACCGGGCTGGTCGCAGACCGTCGAGTCGCCGACCAGGAAGATCTGACGGGTATGCGCGCGAGTGTCCGCCGGCCGGGCGGAGCGGGGTGCCCGCGGAGCGGCCGGGGTCACCCGGATGTCGGTCAGCGCGGGCGCCGAACCTCCGACGACGAGGTCCAGACCCGGGGTGCCCTCGGGACCGGTCGGTTCGCCCTCGGGGGTACGGACGTTCACGGTGAAGCTGCGCACCGCGGGCCGGCCCGCCTCGGTGACGGTCTCGGGGAGCAGCGAGCGGCGGGTCTCGCCGCTGATCGACGTACTGGCCGCGGCATCACCGCCCAGCAGCACCGTCACGTCGTACGTTCCCGGCGGGACGTCGAAGTGACAGGCGGTCGCCGTGCAGTTCTCCCTGCCCAGCACGGGCCGCCCCGGTCGGGCCTGGGCCGGGGTGGCCGACAGCGCACCCGCGGCGGCCACCGCCAGCAGCGGCACGGCGATGGTGAGACGTCTCATGTGCGGCTCCTCCGGAGGGACGACAGGACGCCAGGGCGGCAGTGACAGCGACAGGGCCTGGCGGCAGGACCGTATCGTCATTGGCAAGCGCTTCCTAGTCCGCGGCCTCATTTCATGTGACTGTCAACTTCCACGAATCGAAAGCCCTTTCGCGAAGTCGATTCGACTGTCACCCTGCGAAACACCCGCACCCCCACCTCCCGAAGGAGGCACCCCCATGTCCGGATCCCTGAACAGACCGGTCCGACGCCGCGCCTTCGTACTCGGCGGAGCTGCCGCCGGCACCGCGGCCCTCGCCGGGCCGCTCGCGACCGCCGCGACCGCCGCGGCCTTCGGCTGGAGCGACGACGGCTCGAACTACGTCGTCGACACCGGCGCGAGCCTCGTCTTCAAAGTGAGCAAGAGCAATGGCGACCTGACCTCGCTGGTCTACCGGGGCACCGAGTACCAGGGCTACGGCGGCAAGAACTCGCACATCGAGTCCGGCCTCGGCACCTCCACCGTGACGATCACGCAGTCCGGTACGACGATCCTGATCTCTGTCGCCCACGGCACGCTCAGGCACTACTACGCGGCCCGCAGCGGCGAGAACAACATCTACCTGTGGACCCACAAGGCCGACACCTCCGTCAGCGCCACCCGCTACATCGTGCGCGTCAAGGCGGGCCTGTTCCTCAACGACGAGCCCGATTCCTACACTTACGCGCCCACCGTCATCGAGTCCGCGGACGTGTTCGCGAAGCCGGACGGCCAGACCCGCTCGAAGCACTACGCGAAGCGCCGCGTCATCGACTACTCCGCGATCGGCTGGACCACCGGAAGCGTCGGTCTGTACGTCGTCCGCTCCAACCACGAGAAGGCGTCCGGCGGCCCGTTCTACCGCTCCCTGCTGCGCCACCAGAGCGCGGACGGCGGCGGCCTGTACGAGATCCTGTACTACGGCGAGAACCAGACCGAGGCCGAACGCTTCGGCCTCCAGGGCCCGTACGTCATCGCCTTCACCGACGGTGGCACACCCTCCTCGTCGCTGTTTCCGGGCACCCTGACCACCCCGTGGGCGGACTCGCTCGGCATCTCCGGGTACGTCGCGGCGAGCGGCCGGGGCAGGGTCGCCGGCGTCGGCATCTCGGGACGCGACACCGCGTACGCGTACACCGTCGGGCTCGCCAACCCGGCTGCCCAGTACTGGGGTTCGGCGCGCTCCTCGGACGGCTGGTTCTCGATCGGGGGCGTCCTTCCGGGGACGTACACGCTGAAGGTCTTCAAGGGTGAACTCGCCGTCCACACCACCTCGGTGACGGTCACGGCCGGTGCCACGACCACGCTGAACACCATCGCCATCGCCTCCTCGAACGACCCGGCCAACGCGAGCGCCATCTGGCGGATCGGCACCTGGGACGGCACTCCCGCCGGGTTCAAGAACGCGGACCTGATGACGTACGCGCATCCGTCCGACGTCCGGGCGGCCGCGTGGACCGGCAACGTGGTCATCGGCGGCGGCGGCGGCGAGACCGCGTCCTTCCCGGCGTACATCTGGAAGGACGTCAACAGCGGCCTGCTGGTCTACTTCAAGCTGACGGCCGCACAGGCCGCCGCCGCGCACACCCTGCGGATCGGGGTGACCACCGCGTACGCGAACGGACGACCGCAGGTCACGGTCAACAGCTGGGTCTCGTCGATCCCCTCACCGCCCACCCAGCCGAGCACCCGTTCCCTGACGGTCGGTTCGTACCGCGGCAACAACAACACGTTCACGTACAGCGTCCCGGCCAGTGCCTGGCTCACCGACACCAGCCGGTACAACGTGCTGAGGATCGACGTGGTGAGCGGTTCGGGGACGACGTCGTATCTCAGCGCCGGCACGTCGATCGACGCGCTCGATCTGCTGGCCTGAAGCCGGTGTCGGTGATGCCGGAACTCACGTGCCGCGTGTCCACTGCTGGTTGGTGCCCGCGTTGCAGGTGTACGTGATCAGGGCCGCGGAGTTGGCGGTGGACGCGGCGGACACGTCCAGGCACTCGCCGGAGGCCCTGGCCTTCAGGAGCACATAGCCGCCGGAGGCCGTCACCGACCACTGCTGGGCGGTGGCGCCGGAGCAGTTCTCCTGTGTGACGCCGGTGGCCCCCTCGGTCAGACACAGGGAACTGCCCCGGCCCATCAGCTCGTAGTAGCCGCCGCCCAGGGACTTGAACCAGAACTTCTGGTTCGCCCCGCCGTTGCAGGTGTACTGGGCGAGCCCGACGCCCTGCCACAGCGACTGGTTGGGCACGTCGGCACACTTGGCGGAGTGACGCGCCGTCAGGGTCTCGTAGGCGGCGCTCGTTCCGCCGGTGGTCCCGGCGGTCGTGTCGACGGTGATCTCCGGGGACCAGGACAGGGACATCGTGGTCGTCGTCGGGAAGGCGACCGGCAGCCACACGTACCGGGAGTCGTTGACGGTGCCGCCGAAGGAGTTGCCCCAGCGGTCGCCCATATAGAGGTACGAGGTGCCCGAAGTCCCCTGCACGGGAAGGACGTACGCGGTCTGCGAGCCGTACGCCGTGGAGTCGCCGACGTTGGTCATCGCGGTCCAGGGACCGGCGAGCGAGGTCGCGGTGGCGTACTGCTGCTGGTTGGCGCTCCAGCCGGTGGCGGCCGACGTCAGCATGAAATAGACGCCGCCCCGCTTGAACAGCGCGGGCGCCTCGCGGTGTCCGCCGTGCCAGGGGTCGGCCACCAGGGCCGCGATGCCGGTGTAGTCGGCGGTGAGCCGGTAGATCTGGAGGTCGTAGTTCTCGCGGGCGGCGGAGACCATGTAGCCGGTGCCGTCGGTGTCGACGAAGGTCGTGATGTCGCGGGACATGTACTGGCCGAGCGGCTGGAAGCTGCCCCGGTAGGCGTAGGCGCCGTCCACCGTGTCCGACACGGCGACGGCGGCGCGCGCCTCGCTGTAGTCGACGCCGTTCTCCTTGTGCATCCACATGACGAACTTTCCGGTGGACGCGTTGTACATGACCTTGGGTCGCTCGATGTAGGCCGTGCCCAGCTCGGCGGCGCTCGACTGGGTCAGGACGTGGTTGCGGAACTCCCAGTTCTTCAGGTCGGTGGAGCGGTACGCGTCGACGTACCGGAAGGTGTTGTCGGCGTTGCGGTTCTCGCCGAACCAGTAGTAGTAGCTGCCCACCTTGACGACCCCGCCGCCGTGCGCGTGCAGCGCGGCGCCCGAAGTGTCGGTGAACCGGGTGCCGTTGGTGATGGTCTGGGCAGCCGCCTGGGCGGGCCCGGCGGCGAGGAGTCCCCCGGCGACGGCCAGACAGAGGGCGACGAGGAGGGCGTACGCACGTCTCAGCGCGTGACGCTTCGTGCGGCTCGTCCGAAGGGGACTGATGGTGCGGCTCATGCGGTGACCGTCCGTCCGGTATGCCGAACAATATCTGCGATTACGAACGTTGCCGCCGAAAAAGTAAGCGCGTGCTACGACGAGGTCAACGGTGCGGACGGGATCGGTCCCGCGCGGTGGGGCCCGTGGGCCGGACGGGCCGGTGCCCCGAGGCGAGGCGGCTCGCTTCCGCGTAGGCCCGGACGAGGGGGCGCCGGTCGTCCGCCCGCCAGGCGAGCGCCAGTCTGCTCGGCGCGATGCCGCGCACCGGACGGGTCACGACACCGCCCCGGGTGAGCAGCGGCGCGTTCCCCGCGGCGAGCAGGCAGACGCCCCGGCCGTCCACCAGGGCCTCGTACGTCTCGTCGGCGTTCGCGGCCTCGGCACCGATCCGCGGCGGGCGCCCCGCGCGGTCGTCGAGGGCGAGCCAGTACGCGCGCAGCACTCCGGCGGACTCGGGGATGGCGATGAACGGCTCGTCGAGGAGATCCGTGAAGTCGATCTCCTCGCGGTCCGCCAGGACGTGCGTGTCGGGCAGCGCGACATGGCGCGGTTCCTCGGCCACCACCACCCAGGCGTAGCGCTCCTCGTCGGGCACCGGCAGCCAGACGAACGCGACGTCCACCGAGCCGTCCGCGAGTCCGGCGCTGGAGTCCGCCCAACTCACCTGCCGCAGTTCGATCCTGGCCGCCGGGCACGCCTCGCCGAACCGGGACCTGATCGCCGGCAGCAGGCCGCCGCGCCCCGGGCTCGTGCTCATGCCGACGACCAGGGTCGCCAGTTGCTCGGCCTTGGCGCGCTCCACGGCCTCGGCCGCGCCGGCCCACTCGGCGAGAACCCGGCGCGCGTGGGGCAGCAGGGCGGTGCCCACGGGGGTCAACCGCACGCCCTGGTGGTCCCGTTCGAACAGTTCGGCGCCCAACCGCCTCTCCAGCATGCGGATCTGCTTGCTGAGGGCGGGCTGGGAGACGAAGAGGCGCTCGGCGGCGCGTGTGAAGTGCAGGTCCTCCGCGACGGCGACGAAGTAGCACAGGTCCCGCCCGTGAACGTCCATGGCCATAACCATGGGTTATCACGAAGGGTCTTGGACGGGCGACCGGGTGCGGGGCCAGGCTCGACTCATCGGAAGCGGAACAGCGGACGAAGAGACGACCAGGGAGTCGGACATGAGCAAGGTGTGGCTGGTCACGGGCGCGGGCAGCGGTTTCGGCCGGGCGTTCACCGAGGCGGCCGTCGGGCAGGGCGACGTCGTGGTGGCCACGGCCCGCAGGCCCGAGGCGCTGGCCGATCTGGTGGCGGCTCACCCCGATCAGGTCGAGGCGCTCGCCCTCGACGTGACGGACGCGGCGGGCATCGACTCCGTCGTGGCCGATGTCGTCGAGCGGCACGGGCGGATCGACGTGCTGGTCAACAACGCGGGCCGCACGCATGTCGGCGCCGCCGAGGAGACGACGGACGCGGAGCTGCGGTCCCTTTTCGAGCTGCACTTCTTCGGGCCCGCCGCACTGGTGCGGGCCGTGCTGCCGCACATGCGGGAGCGGCGCTCGGGGGCGATCGTCCAGATGAGCAGCATGGGCGGGCAGATGACGTACCCGGGTTTCTCCGCGTACTGCGCCACGAAGTTCGCGCTGGAGGGCTTCTCCGACGCGCTGGCGGGCGAGGTGGCGCCGCTCGGCATCAAGGTGCTGATCGTGGAGCCGGGCGCGTTCCGTACACACCTGATGGGCGCGGCCGGCGCGAGCGCGGAGATCGCCGACTACGCGGACACGGTCGGCCCGACCCGGCGGGCCGTGGCCGCCGGTGACGGGGACCAGCCCGGTGACCCCGCGAAGGGCGTGGCCGCGGTGCTGGCCGCTCTCGCCGACGACCGCACTCCGCTGCGGCTGCCGCTCGGCGGCGACGGGGTGGACGCCGTCCTCGGTCACCTGGACGCGCAGCGCGCGGAGATCACGGCCTGGGAGAAGGCCGCGCGGGACACGGCGTTCGAGGAGTGAGACGCCGGTGACGGTCGGGGCCACCCGCCCCGGCTACCCGCCCGCGCCGGTGATCAGGGCCTCGACCAAGGCCTCGACCAGGGCGGGCGGGTAGCCGGGGCGGGCGCGGTCGCAGAGCTCGGCGTCGTCCTCGAACGAACACGTCACGCAGCATCCCCCCTCAAGGGGGTGTCGCCGATGCCGTGGGGTGCCGTCCGGCCCGCCCCGCCTCCGTGACACCGGGCCCTGCCCGGCACACCCCGGCCGTGTCAGCCGTGCGAGCCACGGCACCCCGGTGGACGGGCCCGCCGTCTCATCCACCGGGACAGCCGCTCAGCGGGTGGACCGGCCCCGGCGCGGCAGCCCTCATCGACTAGCGTCGAGCCATGACCAGCGACTCCGCCCTCGCCGACGCGCTCTCCACCGGTCCGGTCGTGCTCGACGGAGGGATGTCCAACCAGCTCGAATCGGCCGGGCACGACCTGAGCGACGCGCTGTGGTCGGCGCGGCTGCTCGCGGAGCGGCCCGAGGCGATCGTCGAGGCGCATCTCGCCTACTACGAGGCGGGCGCGGACGTGGCGATCACGTCCAGCTACCAGGCGACGTTCGAGGGCTTCGCCCGGCGCGGCATCCCGCACGACCGGGCGGCCGAACTGCTCGGCCTGAGCGTCGGGCTGGCCCGCGAGGCCGCCGGGCGCGCGCACGCGAAGGGCGTCGCGCGGCCGCTGTGGGTCGCCGCGTCGGTGGGCCCGTACGGGGCGATGCTCGCGGACGGCTCGGAGTACCGGGGACGGTACGGGCTGAGCGTCGCGGAACTGGAGCGGTTCCACCGCCCGCGCCTGGAGGTGCTGGCCGCCGCCGCGCCCGACGCGCTGGCCCTGGAGACGGTCCCGGACACGGACGAGGCGCGGGCGCTGCTGCGGGGGGTGCGCGGGCTCGGCGTACCGGCGTGGCTGTCGTACAGCGTGGCCGGTGACCGCACGCGGGCCGGGCAGCCCCTGGAGGAGGCCTTCGCCCTGGCCGCCGAGGCCGACGAGGTCGTCGCGGTCGGGGTCAACTGCTGCGTCCCCGAGGACGTCGACGCGGCGGTCGCCACCGCCGCGCGCGTGACGGGAAAGCCGGTCGTGGTCTATCCGAACAGCGGCGAGGCCTGGGACGCCCGGGCCCGCGCCTGGACCGGCGGCTCCACGTTCACGGCCGCGCAGGTCGGCGGCTGGGAGCGGGCGGGGGCCCGGCTGATCGGCGGATGCTGCCGGGTGGGCCCGGAGGCGATCGCGGGGATCACGGCGGCTCTGCGGGCCGCGTAGTCCCCGGGCCTCCCCGGCTCCCGCCCGCCGTCGGGTCAGGTCCGGCCGGCGCCGCCGGAGCGGCGGAAGCGGCGTACGGCCGACAGCGGGGTCGCGATGCGTGCGGACGCGTCGACGGAGGGGCGTGACGTGGGCGCGTCCTCCACGGAGCCGACCGGCCGGACCGCGGGGTCGGCGGGCCCGGCCGCGGCCCTGGCCGATTCGTCCTCCCACAGGGCGAGCTCGCGGTCGCGCGGGCCCAGCACGGTGTGCGGGTCGCCCTCGCCGAAGATCCGGACCGGGTGCGAGGCGTCCCAGGCGGACCATCCCGGGTCCCCGTCGACCGCGAACCGCACCCACGCACCGTGCATGGCGTCCGCCAGCTCCCGCGGGGCGCCCTCGCCCGCGAGCTTCGCCGACGCCGGTACATCGGCGGTGTCGAAGACGAAGCCCAGTTCCAGGGCGTGACAGGCACCGAGGCCGGGAACGTTGGACGGCCAGGCGAACTCGTAGACATGGGCGGGGGCCCGGTGCTCGCCGGGGACGTCCGCGTCGAGGGACGCGGTGGGCCGGCCGCTCCGCGCGTCGGCGAGGCGGTGCAGCGGGACCCGCAGGAGATGATCGGTGATCATCTGCCCGACGAGATCGGCGGTGCCGCCCTCCGGGTGGAGGGCTCGGTAGCCGCGGGGCACCTCGTGGCCGCAGTGGCAGCGGGCCATCGCACCGGCCAGGGCGACCGGGCCGAGCCGGTCGACGCGTTCCACGAGCCCGCCCGGTACGAGCCACAGCCGGTACTCGTCACGGGTCCAGCCGAGCAGGAGGCCGACGTCCGGGGCGGCGCCCTCGACCAGGGCCTCCAGCGGGTCGCGCGGCACGAGGTCGCCGTCGACGACGATGCCGAAGGCGGGACCGCCGAGCACCGGGCTGCTGAGCCTGCCCACGTCGGCCTGGGTGCGCAGGAGCAGGTCGCGGTCGACGGCGGCGAACGCCTCCGCCGTCGCGGGGATCTTCAGCCGGGTGGCCATCCTGCGGACCATCCGGCGCACCTTGTCCCGGTCGCTCGCCTCGGGCGGCCCGCTCTGCAGGACCGCCCGGCGGAACAGGCCCTGGGCGCGCGGGCTCGCGAGCAGCGCGCCGATGCTGATGGCTCCGGCGGACTCGCCGAAGACGGTCACCCGGTCGGGGTCGCCGCCGAACCGGGCGACGGACTCCCGCACCCACTCCAGCGCGGCGAGCTGGTCGCGCAGCCCGGGGTTGGCGGGTGCGTCCGGGAACAGGCCGTAACCCTCCACGCCCAGGCGGTAGTTGACGGACACGAACACCACGCCGTCACGCGCGAAGGCGCGCCCGTCGTACACGGGCACGGCCGAGGAGCCGCGCGTCAGGGCTCCGCCGTGGATCCACACCATGACGGGGAGCCGGGCGCCGGGGTCCGGCGCCGGGGTCCACACATTCAGATTGAGGCAGTCGTCACCGGGCACGACGGGGTCGGAGAGGAGCCGGGCGAACGCTTCGGAGTACGGCGGCTTCGGCGGCGTCGGTCCGAACGCGCCGGCGTCCCGCACCCCGTCCCAGGGCTCGGGCGGCACGGGCGGGCGGAAGCGGCGGGCGCCGAAGGGCGGGGCGGCGTACGGGATGCCCCGGAAGACCGCGATCCCGTTCTCGTACCGGCCGCGCACCGCTCCGTACGGGGTGGCGACCACCGGGTCCTTCGTCTCCGCCAACGGATCCACCGCGTCCACCGCCATCCGGGACCAGCTCCTCATCGTCGCGAGTGGTAAGGATCAGAGCACCACATCACTTCCCGGTATTCCTGCGGAGGTCCCCATTCGGCCGATACGGCTGTGCGGCTACGGCTGTGCGGCGGGGGTCGACGCGACCTGGTCCGAACCGGCCGAGGGCCCCGTCGCCGCCCAGAGGACGCCGCCGAGCAGATGCCGGCGGAAGTCCGGGTCCTCGTACGCCCGCGAGGTGTGTCCGAGCGCGGTGTAGAAGACCCGGCCCGCGCCCTGTTCCCGGCACCACACCAGGGGGTGGTCGTCGCCCATTCCCCCGCCCTCGTAGGAGGTTTCGTCGGCGGAGGCGAGCACGCGTACCGAACCGCGCGGGCTGGAGCGGAAGTCGTACCACTCGTCCGTGAACTCCCAGACGGGCGGCAGGTGCCGGGTGGCGGGATGTCCGTGGTCCTCGACGAGGACGCGGCCCGGCTGGAGGTCGGGGTGCCGGTCGAAGCGGGCGCCGAGCAGTTCGCCGTAGCGGGGCCACTCATACTCGGTGCAGGCCGCGGCGTGCACCCCGACGAAGCCGCCGCCGCCCTCGACGTACGCCGCGAGCCGGTCGCGGCCCGCCGGCGTCAGCACCTCGCCGCTCGTCGAGAGGAAGAGGATCGCCGCGTAGGGGTCCAGCGGCGCCTCGAAGGCCGCGGGGTCCTCGGTGGCATCGGCCGCGAAGCCGTGCGCGTCACCGAGGGCGCGCACGGCGGCGACGGCGGCCGGAATGGAGTCGTGCCGGTAGCCGGTGGTACGGGTGTACACGAGAACGCGGAAGACCATGACGGAACCCTAGGGGCGACCGCCGCGGTGGTGTCCGTTTCGTTCAAGACCGGTCGCCCGCGGCCCGCCTACGGTGACCGTATGACTCCACGATTCGATGTGATCGGGCTGGCCGTCTCCGACATGGCCGCCTCCCTCGCCTTCTACGGCCGTCTCGGGCTCGTCTTCCCCGAAGGCGCGGAGAACGAGCCGCACGTCGAGGCAGAGCTGCCCGGCGGGCTGCGCCTCGCGCTGGACACGGAGGAGACCATCCGGTCGTTCCACGCCGGGTGGCGGCCTCCGAGCGGCGGCGGCAGGGCGTCGCTCGCCTTCCTCTGCGACAACCCCGCCGAGGTCGACTCCGTGTACGAGGAGCTCGTCGGCGCGGGTCACCACGGCGAGCTCAAGCCGTGGGACGCCTTCTGGGGCATGCGGTACGCCGTCGTGCACGACCCGGACGGCAACGGCGTCGACCTGTTCGCCCGCCTGCCCGGGGCGCAGGCTCCGGCACAGTAGTCCGGCTCGCTACCGGTGACCGACCAGTTCACCGAGCGTCGCTCCCGCCAACTCCTTCACGTCTCGCGCCAGATGGGCCTGGTCCGCGAACCCGGCGCGCAGCGCGGTCTCCGCGAAGGGCACGCCGGCACGGGCGAGGGCGAGCGCCCGCTGCAGTCGCAGGACCCGGGCCAGGGTCTTGGGTCCGTAGCCGAAGGCGGCGAGCGAGCGGCGGTGCAACTGCCGTGCGCCCAGGCCCAGTCCGTCGGCCGTCTCGCGGACCGGGCGCCCCGCGTCCAGGGCGGCCACCACCTCCCGGAGCAGCGGATCGGGGGGCTCGGCCTCGGCCGCCCGGAGCAGCGCGACCTCTTCGAGCGCTTCCACGGGGTCGGCGGCCGCGTCGATCCGCGCGGTGAGGCGGCGCACCTCGGAGGCGGGCCACAGGTCGGTCAACTCCACACGCCGGTCCCGGAGTTCGCTCGCGGGCACACCCAAGTAGGCGGGTGCCGTGCCGGGGAAGAAGCGGACTCCGGCCCAGCCGCCGGGCACTGCGTCCGGAATGTAGGGCCGTGTGTCGGGACCGGCGACGAGCAACCGCCCCTCGGTCCACAGCAGATCCATGCAGCCGTCGGGAAGCACGGCACTCCGGGCGGTCCCGGACCCGTCCTCGGTCCCGGCTCCGCGCCCGTCCCCATGCCCGGCTCCGCGCCCGTCCCCGTGCTCGGCTCCGGAGGCGAGCGCGGACATCGCTGCCGCCACCCGCGGGGACGCCGTCTCCGTCCGGAGCGCGGGTGCCGCCGCGGTCCCGCCGCTCGGTGCGGTACCGGCCAGGACGCGGGTCCAGACCACCGCGCCCGGCAACCGGGACGCCCGTTCCGCGTACATGTACGCCAGGCTACGCCGGGCGGGCCCGGTGCTCCTGCGGGCTGACGCCGTAGACCCGCTTGAAGGCGCTGGACAGCGCGAAGGCGCTGCCGTAGCCGACGTGGCGGGCGATCGTCTCCAGGGTGTCGTCGCTCTCGCGGAGCCGGTCGGCGGCGAGGGCGAGGCGCCATCCGGTCAGATACGTCATCGGGGGTTCCCCGACGAGTTCGCCGAAGCGCCTGGCCAGGGCGGCGCGCGACACCCCGGCCTTGGCGGCGAGACCGGCGACCGTCCAGGGGTGGGCCGGGTCGTCCTGGAGGAGCCGGAGCACGCGGCCCACGACCGGGTCCGCCAGCGCCTGGTACCAGGCGGGCGCCGCGGCCTCGGGGCGGGAGAACCAGGCCCGCAGGGCGGTGATCATCAACAGGTCGAGGAGCCGGTCGAGGACGACCTCCTGGCCGGGCTCGTCGCGCACCATCTCCTCGGCGAGGATCGGTGTCAGCGGGCACTCCCACACGTCGGAGGGGAGCGCGAGCAGCGGCGGCAGGGCGTCGAGCAGCCGGCCGTTGACCTCGCCCCGCATCATGTACGTCCCGATCAGCAGCACCGTGGAGCCGTCGAGCGTGTCGCCCCAGCTGCGGACTCCGAGGTCCCAGTGGCCCTTGAGCGAGCGCCCGTCCGGGTAGGTGCACTCGCCGCCCGGCAGGATCACGGCCTGCGGCGGGGTGCCGGGGTCGTCGGCGCAGAGGTACGCGTCCGGGCCGCGCGCGATGGCGACGTCACCGGCCCGCAGCCGCAGCCGCTCGCCCCGGTCCGGTACCACCCAGGCGTCGCCGCTGACCACCAGCATGATCGTCAGGGGGGCGCGGTCCTCGATGCGTACGCACCACGGCGGGTCGAAACACGCGCGGATCATGAAGGCGCCACGCGCGCGTGGACCCTCCAGCAGGCCTGCGAGGGGGTCCCCCCGCGTGAGCGTGTTCGAGCGTGGCGGAGCGTCCATGACGCCAGCGTAGACGGCGGTCCGAACGGCCGTGGACGTCCGCTTATGGGAATGAGCCGTTCACCGATGGTTCCTTGCCGGGGGCGGCAGTTGACTGGGCGCATGACAGACAACACGCGGAACATGACGGTGCTGGTGACAGGGGCCACGGGGCGGACCGGGAGCCGGGTCGCACAGGCGGCGCGGGCAGCGGGTCTGACGGTCCGGGCGGGATCGCGCGGCGAGGGCTTCGACTGGGAGGACGCCTCGACGTGGGCCGGGGCGCTGCGCGGCGCCGACGCGGCGTACCTGGTGTATCCCACGGACGTCGGCTCGCCGGCCGCCACGGAGGCGGTCGGGGCCCTGGCCCGGGAGGCGGTGGGGCTCGGCGTACGGCGGCTGGTGCTGCTGTCGTCGCGGGGCGAGGACCGGGCCCGGCCGACCGAGGAGGCGCTCAGGACGTCCGGCGCGGACTGGACGATCGTACGGGCCGCGTGGTTCGCGCAGAACTTCAGCGAGGGCCCGCTGGTCGAGGGGCTGCGCCATGGGGAGCTGGTCTTCCCGGCCGGTGAGGTGCGGGAGCCGTTCATCGACGTCCGGGACATCGCGGACGTCGTGGTGGCCGCGCTGACCGGGGGCGACCGGTACTCCGGTCGGGAGCTCGCGATCACGGGACCCCGGCTGCTGACCTTCCGGGAGGCGGTCGCGGAGATCTCGCGGGCCACGGGCGAGGAGCTGGCGTACACCCCGGTGACGGCGCGGCAGTACGGGGACACGCTGGCCGGATTCGGGGTGCCGGCCGAGGAGGTCGAGTTCCTCGTCGACCTCTTCGAGAGCCTCCTCGACGGCCGCAACTCCCACCTCTCGGACGGCGTCGGGGAGATCCTCGGCCGGGCGCCGCGGGACTTCACGGACTTCGCGCGGGAGGCCGCGGCGGCCGGGGTGTGGAAGGGCTGACGAGGGGCGGCCCCGGACTCAGTCCCGGGGAGGGCGCTCCTCGCCGTTCTTCGGGGCGCGGTGGGTGTGGTGGGTGTTCTTGGCGTGCGTGCGCAGGCGGGACGTCACGTCCTCCGGGGGCAGGAAGCGCGACCAGCGTTCCGGGAATTCGGAGGGCATGTCGGGGTCGTCGGGGTCGGCGTCGTAGGAGCGGTGCGCGGCGGCGCGGGCCACGAACTCGGCGGCCTGGGCCTCGCGCAGCCGCTCGTTGGCGGCACGGGCGGCGGCGGTGGCGGCGGCGGGCCAGACCCGGTCGATGGCGGCGTTGACGGCCGCGCCGACCAGGACGGCGAAGGCGGAGACACCGATCCACAGCAGGACGGCGACGGGTGCGGCGAGCGAGCCGTAGATGGTGGGGCCCTCGACGGTGTTGGTCAGGTAGATGCGGAGCAGGAAGCTGCCGAGCACCCACATGGCGAGGGCGACCAGGGCGCCCGGCACGTCCTCGACCCAGGGGGACCGGACGGGGACGGACACGTGGTAGAGGGTCGTCAGGAAGACGACCGACAGCACGATGACGACCGGCCAGTACAGGACCTGGACGACGGTCGTCGACCACGGCACGATGTTCACCACGGCGTCCGGGCCCGCCACCATCAGCGGCAGCGCGACCGAGCCGATCAGCAGCGCCACGATGAACAGCAGGAACGACATCACCCGGGTCTTCACGATGCCCCGGGTGCCGTCGAGGCCGTACATCACGGTGATGGTGTCGATGAAGACGTTCACCGCGCGCGAGCCCGACCACAGGGCGAACAGGAAACCGAGGGAGATGATGTCGGGCCGGCCGCCCTTCATCACGTCGTGCAGGATCGGCTCGGCGATCTGGTGCACGCCCTTCTGGGTCAGCACCGTGCGGGACGCCTCCAGGATGTTGGACTCCAGGCTGGCGATGGTGTCGGCGCCGGTCCAGTCGTCCACGTATCCGAGGAGCCCGATCATGCTCAGCAGCAGCGGCGGCACGGACAGGAGCGTGAAGAAGGCGGCCTCTGCCGCCAGTCCCAGGATCCGGTACTCCATGCACGAGTTGACGGTGTCCTTGATCAGCAGCCAGGCGGTCCTGCGCTTGGAAACGTTCCGGTAGAGCGCGCGAGCGCGGTGGAAGCGGCCCGAGCGAGGCCGTTCAGGTGTTTCTTTTGCCTGGTGCACGTCCTTACGGTAGCGGTATGGCAGCCAGCACCCACACCGTGACCAACCAGGTCCCGCCCCTGGTCGGATATGACGTATTCGCCGCCGACCGGGCCCTCGTCGAGGCGGTCGACCGACATCTCGATCCGGAACTTCTCGACGAGGCGCGCGAGGAGCTCTCGGCGCTCGGCAGGACTTCCGGTTCCGCCCAGGTGCAGGAGTGGGGTGCGCTGGCCAACGAGAATCCGCCCAAGCTGCGCACCCACGACCGCTACGGCAACCGGATCGACGAGGTCGACTTCCACCCGTCCTGGCACCGCCTCCTGGGCAAGGGCGTGTCGGCGGGACTGACCTCGGCCTGGAGCCGCCCCGGCGGACACCTCCGGCGCGCCGCGGGCTTCGTGATCTGGACCCAGGCCGAGGCGGGCAACGGCTGCCCGCTGTCGATGACCCACGCGGCGGTGCCCGCGCTGCGCACCGACCCGGCGCTCGCCGCCGAGTGGGAGCCGCGGCTGACGTCCACGATCTACGACCAGGAGCTGCGGCCCGCCGCTCAGAAGGCCGGCGTGCTCTTCGGTATGGGCATGACCGAGAAGCAGGGCGGCAGCGACGTACGCGCCAACACGACCGAGGCCCGGCCGCTCGCCGAGGACGGTACGTACGCGCTGACCGGGCACAAGTGGTTCTGCTCGGCGCCGATGTCGGACGGTTTCCTCGTGCTGGCGCAGGCCCCGGGCGGACTGACCTGCTTCCTGGTCCCGCGCGTCCTGGAGGACGGCACCCGTAACGTCTTCCGTATCCAGCGCCTCAAGGACAAGCTCGGCAACCGGTCCAACGCGTCGAGCGAGGTCGAGTTCGACGGGACCTGGGCGCGCCGGGTGGGCGACGAGGGGCGCGGGGTGCGGACCATCATCGAGATGGTCGCGGCGACCCGGCTGGACTGTGTGCTCGGTTCGGCCTCGCTGATGCGCCAGGCGGTCGCGCAGGCGATCCACCACTCCACCTACCGCGAGGCGTTCGGCGGCCGGCTTCTCGACAAGCCGCTGATGCGCAACGTCCTCGCCGATCTGGCGCTGGAGTCGGAGGCGGCGACCACGCTGGCGATGCGGCTGGCCGCGGCCTACGACGACGGGAGCGAGCAGGAGCGGGCGTTCCTGCGGCTCGCGGTGCCGGCCGCCAAGTACTGGGTGACCAAGCGGTGTACGCCGGTCGCGGTGGAGGCGCTGGAGTGTCTGGGCGGCAACGGCTACGTCGAGGAGTCGGGCATGCCGCGGCTGCTGCGGGAGTCGCCGCTCAACTCCATCTGGGAGGGCGCGGGCAATGTGCAGGCGCTGGACGTCCTGCGCGCGCTGCAGCGGGAGCCGGGGGCCCTGGACGCGTATCTGCGGGAGGTGGGCCAGGCCCGCGGCGCCGACCACCGGCTGGACGGGGCCATCAAGAACCTGCTGGCCGAACTCGCCGACCTGGACGGCATCGAGGCCCGTGCCCGCCGTCTGGTCGAACGGATCGCGCTGGTGCTCCAGGGTTCGCTGCTCGTCCGGTACGCGCCCCCGGAGGTCGCCGACGCGTTCTGCGCCTCGCGCCTGGGCGGTGACTGGGGCGCGGCGTTCGGCACGCTGCCGCACAGTCTGGATCTGGCCACGGTCGTGGAGCGGGCCCGGCCGGTGTCCTGAGGAAGGCGCTGAAGCGGGGGTGGTGCTGCGCCGACACGGCACCACCCCCGCCTCCGGCCCCGTGCAGGAGCTCGGACGCCGCACGGGCGGCGTCGCTGTCAGTTTCAAGGAACCTTGTGACCGTTGGCGAGAGTTGCAGACCGTTGCATTCCTTTGTGCACCTTGCGCGAAGGCCCGGCGAACCCGGCCGAGAGCAGGCACGATGTGGGACGACGGCGGCGTCGCGGCTCGTACGCGGTCCTGGTTTCGGGAGTGCCCTGTGAAGACGACATCGTTCAACCCCGCCCGTTTCGCACCGCTGGACGCGCCCGAAACAGCCGGGCACCTCCAGGAGACCTGGGCCGCGTCGGTCAAGGGGGAACGCGGCCCGATCGCTCCGCGTCCGGTGATCGGCCGGTCATGGCAGAGAGTGAAGCGATTCGGTGTCGATCCCGAACAGGGAACGGACAGTGTGCTGTTGCAGACGGCCGAACTCGAACACCGGCGGACCTCCACGGCGCTCGCCGATGTGATGCCGACCCTCCGCGGCGGACTCGGAGCGGTCGCCGATGCCTCCCTGCAGATCATGGTGGTCACCGACCCCGAGGGCCGGGTGCTGTGGCGCGAGGGCAACCCGGGCGTGCTGCGCCGGGCCGACACCATCTGTCTGGAGGAAGGCGCCGCCTGGAGCGAGGACACCACCGGCACCAACGCCATCGGCACGGCCCTGACCGCGGGCACCCCCGTCCAGGTGCACTCCGCCGAGCACTTCGTGCGCACCCTGCACGACTGGACGTGCGCCGCCGCGCCCGTGCACGACCCGCGCGACGGGCGGCTGCTCGGGATCATCGACGTGAGCGGCCCGGACAGCACCTTTCATCCGGCCACGCTCGCCCTGGTCGACTCGGTGTCCAGACTGGCCGAAAGCGAACTGCGCGACAGACATCTGACAGCCATCGAACGGCTGCGCGCCGTGGCCGCTCCCCTGCTGTGCCGGCTGGACGGCCCGGCGCTCGTCGTGGACACCCACGGCTGGCTCGCCGCCGTCACCGGAATGCCGCCCGTCGACCGGGTCCCGCTGCCCGACCCCTTCGGCGCGGGCCCGGCCTGGCTGCCCTCCCTCGGGATGTGCGTCGCCGAACCGATGCCGGGCGGCTGGCTGCTGCGTGTCACCCCCGCCGACGACGACGGGAGCGCCGGCCGAGTGGTCCTCGACCTCGGCGACCCACGGCGGCCGCACGTCACCGTCTCGGGCATGGCGGGCAGTTGGGCCCAGGACCTGAGCCCGCGCCACGCGGAACTGCTCTACGTCCTCGCCGTGCACCGGCAGGGGCGCAGCGCGGCCCAGCTCGCGGTCGAGCTCTTCGGCGATCCGACCCGCACGGTCACGGTCCGCGCCGAACTCTCCCGCGTGCGCCGCCGGCTCATCGGGCTCCTCGACCACCGCCCGTACCGCTTCCGCGAGGAGGTCGAGGTCGACGTGCTGCTGCCGGACGACCCCCGGGACCTGCTGCCGCACTCGACGGCACCGGCGGTGCTCGGAGCGCGGGGGGCGGGCGAGCCGGCGCCGTCCTGAGCGCGGGGAGGGGTGGGGGAGGGGTGAAGGAGCGTATTTCGTGAGCGTCTTCCGCCGTCTTTGTCCTGGCCGGGGGGTCTCTGCCGTAGCATCCCCTCACAGGCCACCCCACCCGTCTCTCCGTCAACGCCCTCGGCGGGGGAGGCAGTTGGCCTATTCGGGAGGACGCATGAAGCAGCGCGGCAGGCACCGTCGTCGCAGAAGGGGACAGGCGCTGCGCGCCACCCTGGCCGGAACCGCGCTCGCGCTCACCGCGGCCGCCACCCTGATCAGCACCTCGCAGGCCACCGGCAGCAACAGTCCGGGCGGACTCACCGAGCTCCGCTCCAGCTCCGCGGCACAGCAGCTGCGCCTCCACGAGAACCTCACCTCCCGGGACACGCTCGACACGCTCAGCGGGAACATGGGCGGCAATGTGGGCGTCGACGGAGTCCTCGACGACACCGACCACGCGATGCGGAACACCGCCGACTGCACCACCGGTGAGCGGGCCGCGCTGCCCGTCGAGCCCACCGCCACCCGCGCGTACTGCTGGGACGACGCCGACGCGCGGACCGGGCAGTGGCAGCCGCGTTCCGTGACCACGTCCGGTGACGCCGACGGCAGCGGCCGGTGGGGCACCCGCCCGGTGATCCTGGCCGGGTGGACGCACCGCGACGGGCAGGCGGCCGCGCCGACCCGCGACGAGGGCCTGGCCAGGATCGCCTTCGTCGACGCGACCGACCCGGACGCCCTCACCTATCGCTGGGTCCTGCTGGTCGCCCCGCGCTCCGGTGGCGAGGACTTCACGGCGGTCCACTCGGGCCTCGGCGGCATGGCCTGGTACCAGGACAAGCTGATCGTCACGGCGGAGCACGGCGAGGGCCTTCTCGTCTTCGACCTGCACCGGCTGCTGCGGGCCGACGTGGACAGCGGCGCCGTGGGCCGGGTGGGCGACGGCTACTCCGCCGCCGGCCACCGGTACGTGCTCCCCGCCATCGGCTCGTACGACCAGGAGGGCGGCGCCTGTACGCGCGGCCGGGACCGCGCGGTCCCCTGCTTCGGCTCGCTCTCCCTGGACCGCACGACCGCCCCGGACAGCCTCGTCGCGACGGAGGCCGCGGGCAGCCGTTCGGAGCGCACCCGTGTCTGGCGGTACGCGTTCAGCACCGCCGCGTACCGCACGGGACTGCTCGCGGACGCCCAGGGCCACGTGGACGCGGTGGAGGCCTACTCGTCCAAGGGCACCGGAGTGTCCGGGGTCCTCTCCCACCGGGCCGCCGGCACGCACGAGACCCGGTGGTACGCCGTGCGGCCGTCCGACAGCCGCGCCCGGCACGGCTCCCTGTGGCGGCAGACCGGACACGGCGCCGAGGCGGCCACGTGCACCGCGGACCAGTCGCACGCCTGCTGGGGCCTGGGCACCGGATCGCTCTCCTACTGGCAGCGGACCGGCGAACTGTGGACACTCACCGACACCACGGCCCAGCGGGTGCTCTACGCGGTGCCGCTGTCGTCGGTCGACGGCTCGCTCGAGTAGCCGCCCGCCTTCCGGACCCCTTTTGGAGGGGCACGGGCCCCCATGGTTCCCTGGCGCTCATGAGCAACGTCATTGTGACCACCTGGTCCCTTGAGCAGACGGCCCCGACCGACCTGCTCCCCGCGGGCGCGCCCGGCGGGGACCTGCGGATCGTCCGCGCCGAGGTCCCCTCGCCCGAGTTCAGCCGCTTCCTGTACGCGTCGGTCGGCGGGGACATCCGCTGGACGGACCGGCTCGCGTGGACGTACGCGCAGTGGCAGGAGGCGCTCGACAGGCCGGGCGTGGAGACCTGGGTCGCCTACGACCGGGGGACGCCCGCGGGCTACGTCGAACTCGACCCTCAGGACGACGGGGCCGTCGAGGTCGTCTACTTCGGCCTCATCCCCGCGTTCCGCGGGCGCCGCATCGGCGGCCACCTCCTCTCGTACGGCGTCGCGCGCGCCTGGGACCTGGCCGGACGCTGGCCCGGGCGGGCCGAGACGAAGCGCGTCTGGCTGCACACGTGCAGCAAGGACGGGGAGCACGCGATGGACAACTATCTGCGCCGCGGCTTCACGCTCTTCGACACCAAGGTCGAGGAGGAGCCGGAGGTGACCACACCGGGGCCGTGGCCGGGGGCGGGGCACTCCTGAGCGGGTCACTCCTGTACGAGGGGCAGCACCATGGAGGGCAGTCCCTCGTCGAGGAATTCCTCCAGTGCCCGAGGCGTCGCGAGAGGCGCCAGGAGGCCGACGATGCCCGCGAAGATCGCCAGGCCCATGGCGCCCGACGCCCAGGTACCCCACCACTCGACCACTGCGACGCATCCGGCGAGCGGCACCACGCAGACCATCCAGGTCCAGATGTCGCCCCGGACGGCCTGATCCCGGTCCACGACGTCCGGCGCATTCCTGCGAGGAGCCCGGACAAGGGTGAAGTAGATCAGTCCGCCCGCGTTGAGGGCCAGGAAGACGATGCCCAGCCGGCCCTGCACACCCCAGGAAGAGCCGCCCAGGAGAACCGCGCCGACTCTGGCGCAGGGGGCGACGGCCAGCAGCGCGTACAGCAGCAGGGCCGTAGAGAACCTGCCGACGAAATAGGAGTTACCCAGGCGTGTGGTGCCTTCCCTCCAACTCTCCGTGCGCGCGATGCCGGTGTGGGTGAGCACCCGCACCGCGCGTAGGCATACCTCCGGCCGGAGCCACTCCAGCAGCTTCACGCGCGCTGAGGACAGGCCGGCCGCCGCCACCAGGCGGCGGCCCAGCTCGGCACGGACATCGGCCGAAGCGCGTCCACTCACGCCCGGGCCGTCGGCGAGAGCCAGTTGCATCCCCAGCTCAGTCAGTCCGTGCCGACCCGAGCCAAGCAGACGCGCCGCTCCTCCGGGGTCACCGAGAAAGGCGTCGAGGTCACCAAGGAGGGCCTGATCGACAGGCCTGTCCGTCAGGCTCAGCTCCCTCGGTCCGGCACCGCCGTAGTCCACCAGCGCGAGCGGCACGACGAGACGGGGGTCGGGCTCCACACCGGGAGGCGGGGCCGTACCGGACTCGGCGGCCTCGCGAAGGAGCATGGCCAGGGTGGCGGTGATTCCCCACAGCCGCAGCCAGTCGCCCTTGATCCAGTAGGGCGACCACACCCAGGTGAAATCCCACCAGGAAAGCTGGCGCCAGGCGCGAGACCGCCGGGTTCGCTCCCGGAAACAGTCACCCATGGCCACGGCCGTCTCACGGTCCTTCAGGAGGTCTGCCAGGTGGAAAGCGGCGCACCACGCGGTTTCCCGTTCCTCCGAGCCGAGCAGCTCGCACAGCGAGTCGATCGCCCTGGGCGTGCGGACGGTCCACAGCAGCTCCCCGACCAGCGCATCGGGCAGATCCAGCTCCGCATCGAGCAGCGCCGCCACCGCGACATCGCCCATCGACGCCAACGCCGCCTTCGCGCCGGGCAGTCGGGTGAGCTCGGACGCAAGGAACCGTGCAGCCCCCGGCAGATGCGTCGCCGCGAGTGCCCGGACCGCCGCCCGCGCCCGCTCGGGGTCCCCGAAGTCCTCGGCCGTCTCCAGCAGCAGCGTGAACACGGCTCGCCCGCGCAGGCGCCGGTCCGCGGCGACGAGCCCGAACGCGGCCACGACACCGTCCTGCCCCCGCCTCTCTCCGCTCGCCCCTCCCTCCCCGAGGCGGTCGTGGAACATCGTCACGATCTCGTCCGCGAGCCCGTCCTCCACCACCTGTGCGTCGGCCAGGCATTGGAAGGCGAGCAGCGGATCGGTGCGCAAGATCTCGCCTACCAGTCCGGAGCAGTCGTGGGAGACGACGCCGCACCACAGCCGGAGCGTCTCGCGCCATACCTCAGGATTCTGGTGGTAGTGCTCCAGGAGTGCGGCGGGTTCGTCGGCGAGGGCCGTGGCCGCCAAGTACTCCTGCAGCGTGAGGTGGGCGAACTGGAAGCGTTCGCCGTTGTCGGCGGACAGAAGCAGGCCGCTGCGGTCGACGATCTCGTCGAGCATGTCCTCGCCGCCGTCGGCCGGGTGTCCGTACCGCTCCAGGGTCTCGCGCATCACCGGCGCCACCTTGTCGTACGGCATCGCGAGCCGGTCGTACGCGTCCGGTGAGACGGCCTGGGCGGCGAGCGCGAGCCGCTGAAGCGCCGCCCGCTTCACGGGCTGGGCGAAGCGCGCGTCGCGTTGCCGGTCGCGCAGCAAGCTGACGGTGACCTGCTCGTAGAAATCGGCGCGGTTGTGCGGAAGGACCTGGCCGGTCCCCGCGTACTCGTGGCTGTAGAGGGTCGCGATCATCGTGAGCAGCAGCGGATTGCGGGCCAAGGTCATCAGCTGCGGGGTGTCGCGCAGAGCGCCGAGGAGCTGTTCCACCATGTCCGTCTCCAGCCTCGGGGGCCAGGGCCAGCCCCGCAGGAAGCGGGCGACGAGACGGTCGTCGAACTCCTCGACGCGCAGGGTCCGGTCTGCCTCCTCGTTGAACTCGCCCCGGTACACGGCGACCCGGCAGGTGACCACGGCACGGCAGCGGCCGTACCCGGTCATGAACTTCCTGATCGCCGCGGCCACCTGGGCGCGCTGCCCGGTCGGAACCTCGTCGAGTCCGTCGAAGTAGAGGGCGAGGCGACCCTCGTCGAGGGCCCGCGCAACCCACTTGTCCGCGTTCGGGAAGCCGTGATCGGCGAAGTGCCCGACGATGTGCCGGACGAGATCGCCCTGGGTCAGGTCCACCGAGTGCAGGGAGAGCAGGACGGGGACATCGGTCGCTGAGCCGAGGTCGACGCGGTGTCTTCGACGCGGGTCGTACCAGGTGCGCTCGGGCGGCAGGTCGGGCCGATAGCGATCGCCGGCCCAGGCCAGCACCGTGTGACGCAGCAGCATCGTCTTCCCCGCACCGGGGACCCCCAGCACGACGGCCCGGCGCGCCTCGCCCAGCGTCGCCGTGGCCTCTCCCCGCTCCGCGACGGCGCCGAAGCCGAACGCGGTACGCAGCGGGACATAGACGGAGGCCATGTCCATGACGCTGGACTCTTCCGGGCGGAAGGAGACGGAGAAGCGGTGGTGGCGTTCGTACATCCGGACCGTGTACCGGCGCAGCGCGGTGCGGGCGAGAAGCGCGCTGCCCGCGAGCCGGTTGTAGAGCGCGGTGGCGACCAGGTCGGCGAGGCGCTTGAACCAATCCTTGAGCTTCAGGACGAGCACGCCGAGGACGAAGGCGATCATGGCCAGGAACAAGTCGTGCGCCCGGTCCCCCATCGGCTCCCCCTCCGGCCACCGCGCCGTACCGGAAGGGCAGAATACGAGGGGCCGTCCGCATCTGTCCCCCGACCGACAGAAGTGCCTGCGCGGACTCCCGGGCAGGCAGCAGTGACAGACGCCACATCATCCCAATATTTGGGACATTCACGTCCGCATAATGGACGGTGGTGGACTGCCCCGAGATCCCCGTGACACGCTTCCGTCATGTCTGGAACTGGAATTGCCTTGGTGAGTCGGCGGCACGTCGACCTCGGCCGCATGTCCAGCGCCATCTGTCCGGCGAGCTGACCAGCCCAGCAGCGCCGACTCTCCCCCTTTTTGCGATTCTTGCGCAGTGCTGCGCCCATTCTTCCGTATGCACCCGTATGCGCAGGTCAGAGCCGCAGTCAGACCTGTCCCGCAGTCTCGAAGGACGTATCAACCATGGCCGCCACCCCCGAGAATCCTGCCGCCGCGCCCCGCCGCAAGGTGAGCCGTCACCGTGGCGAGGGTCAGTGGGCCGTAGGTCACTTCACCCCGCTCAACGGCAACGAGCAGTTCAAGAAGGACGACGACGGTCTCAACGTGCGGACACGCATTGAGACGGTCTACTCCAAGCGGGGCTTCGACTCGATCGACCCCAACGACCTGCGCGGACGGATGCGCTGGTGGGGCCTCTACACCCAGCGCAAGCCCGGGATCGACGGCGGCAAGACCGCGATCCTGGAGCCGGAGGAGCTGGACGACAAGTACTTCATGCTGCGCGTCCGCATCGACGGCGGCCGGCTGACCACGCAGCAGCTGCGCGTCATCGGCGAGATCTCGCAGGAGTTCGCGCGCGGCACCGCCGACCTCACCGACCGGCAGAACGTCCAGTACCACTGGATCCGCATCGAGGACGTCCCGGAGATCTGGGACCGCCTGGAGGCCGTGGGCCTGTCCACGACCGAGGCCTGCGGTGACACGCCCCGCGTCATCCTCGGCTCGCCCGTCGCCGGCATCGCCGAGGACGAGATCCTCGACGGCACCCCGGCCATCGAGGAGATCCACCGCCGGGTCATCGGCAACAAGGACTTCTCGAACCTGCCCCGCAAGTTCAAGACCGCGATCTCGGGCTCGCCGCTGCTCGACGTGGCGCACGAGATCAACGACGTCGCCTTCGTCGGCGTGAACCACCCGGAGCACGGCCCCGGCTTCGACCTCTGGGTCGGCGGCGGCCTCTCCACCAACCCGAAGATCGGCCAGCGTCTCGGCGCCTGGGTCCCGCTCGACGAGGTCGCGGACGTCCACATCGGCGTCCTCTCGATCTTCCGCGACTACGGCTACCGGCGGCTGCGCACCCGCGCCCGTCTGAAGTTCCTGGTCGCCGACTGGGGCGTGGAGAAGTTCCGCCAGGTCCTGGAGGACGAGTACCTGCAGCGCAAGCTCGTCGACGGCCCCGCCCCCGACCAGCCGGTCGCCCGCTGGCGCGACCACGTCGGCGTGCACCGGCAGCAGGACGGCCGGTACTACGTCGGCTTCGCCCCGCGCGTCGGCCGCGTGGACGGCGCGACCCTGACGAAGATCGCCGAACTGGCCGAGGCGCACGGCTCGGGCCGGCTGCGCACCACCGTCGAGCAGAAGATGATCGTGCTCGACGTGGACGAGACGCGGATCGAATCGCTCGTCGAGGGCCTGGAGGCGCTCGACCTGACCGCGAAGCCCTCCACCTTCCGGCGCGGCACGATGGCCTGCACCGGTATCGAGTACTGCAAGCTCGCGATCGTCGAGACCAAGGCGCGCGGTGCTTCCCTGATCGACGAACTCGAGCGCCGCATCCCCGAGTTCGACGAGCCCATCACCATCAACATCAACGGCTGCCCGAACGCCTGCGCCCGCATCCAGGTCGCGGACATCGGTCTCAAGGGCCAGTTGGTCCTGGACGAGCGCGGCGAGCAGGTCGAGGGATACCAGGTGCACCTGGGCGGCGCGCTCGGCCTGGAGGCCGGGTTCGGCCGCAAGGTCCGTGGCCTGAAGGTGACTTCGGACGAACTGCCCGACTACATCGAGCGCGTCCTCAAGCGTTTCCAGGCGGAGCGCGAGGACGGCGAGCGCTTCGCCACCTGGGCCTCGCGCGCCTCCGAGGAGGCCCTGTCGTGAGTGAGCGTGCCGCGCCGTTCTACTGCCCCTACTGCGGGGACGAGGATCTGCGACCCAGCGAGGAGGGCCACGGCGCGTGGGAATGCGCGTCGTGCAACCGAGCCTTTCAGCTGAAGTTCCTCGGGCTGCTGTCCCGGGGCCTTCGGCAGGAAGAGCGTGGAGGGGCGGAGATATGACGACGATTCAGGAAGAGCGTACGGGCGAGGACTTGAGGAGCCTGGCCGAGCAGGCCGGGCGTGACCTGGAGGACGCCTCCGCGCTGGAGATCCTCCGATGGGCCGTGGACACCTTCGGCGAGAAGTTCTGTGTCACCTCCTCCATGGAGGACGCCGTCGTCGCCCATCTCGCCTCCCGCGCGGTGCCCGGCGACAGCCGCGTCGGCGTGGTCTTCCTCGACACCGGCTACCACTTCCCGGAGACGATCGGCACCCGTGACGCGGTCGAGGCCGTGATGGACGTCGACGTCATCACGCTCACCCCGCGCCAGACGGTCGCCGAACAGGACGCCGAGTACGGCCCGAAGCTGCACGACCGCGACCCGGACCTGTGCTGCGCCCTGCGCAAGGTCAAGCCCCTCGAAGAGGGCCTGACCGCGTACGACGCCTGGGCGACCGGGCTGCGCCGCGACGAGTCCCCGACCCGGGCGAACACCCCGGTGGTCGGCTGGGACGAGAAGCGGCAGAAGGTCAAGGTCTCGCCCATCGCGCGCTGGACGCAGGACGACGTCGACGCGTATGTCGCCGAGCACGGGGTCCTCACCAACCCGCTGCTGACGGACGGTTACGCCTCCGTCGGCTGCGCGCCCTGCACCCGCCGGGTGCTGGAGGGCGAGGACGCGCGCGCCGGCCGCTGGGCGGGCCGCTCGAAGACCGAGTGCGGGCTGCACGGATGACGGCGACGACGACGGCACCCACGACGACCGCGCCCGCCGCGGACCCCACGAATTCTCAGGAGCAGCAAGTGACGACCGGAGCCACCGTCTGGCTCACGGGTCTGCCGAGTGCCGGCAAGACCACCATCGCGTACGAGCTGGCAGGCCGGCTGCGCGAGGAGGGCCACCGTGTCGAGGTGCTCGACGGCGACGAGATCCGCGAGTTCCTCTCGGCGGGCCTCGGCTTCAGCCGCGCCGACCGGCACACCAACGTGCAGCGCGTCGGCTTCCTCGCCGAACTCCTCGCCCGCAACGGCGTCAAGGCGCTCGTCCCGGTGATCGCGCCCTACGCGGACAGCCGCGAGGCCGTGCGGGGGCGCCACCAGACCGGGGGCACCCCCTACCTGGAGGTGCACGTGGCGACCCCGGTGGAGGTCTGCTCCGTACGCGATGTGAAGGGGCTGTACGCCAAGCAGGCCGCGGGCGAGATCTCGGGGCTGACCGGCGTCGACGACCCGTACGAGGAGCCCGAGTCGCCCGATCTGCGGATCGAGTCGCACACCCAGACCGTGCAGGAGTCCGCTGCCGCGCTGCACGCGCTGCTCACCGAGAGGGGTCTCGCATGACGACCGTCGCCAGTGTCTCCGAGGAGACGCAGCGCAGCCCGTACGCGCTGTCGCACCTGGACGCGCTGGAGTCCGAGGCCGTGCACATCTTCCGTGAGGTCGCGGGCGAGTTCGAACGGCCGGTGATCCTCTTCTCCGGCGGCAAGGACTCCATCGTCATGCTGCACCTGGCGCTGAAGGCCTTCGCGCCCGCCGCGATCCCCTTCACGCTGCTGCACGTCGACACGGGACACAACTTCCCCGAGGTCCTCGGCTACCGCGACCGGACCGTGGAACAGCACGGCCTGCGTCTGCACGTCGCCTCGGTGCAGGACTACATCGACCGCGGAGTGCTGCGCGAGCGCCCGGACGGGACCCGCAACCCGCTCCAGACCCTCCCGCTCACCGAGAAGATCCAGGCCGAGCGCTTCGACGCGGTCTTCGGCGGCGGACGCCGCGACGAGGAGAAGGCCCGCGCCAAGGAGCGGGTGTTCTCGCTGCGGGACGAGTTCTCGCAGTGGGACCCCCGCCGCCAGCGCCCCGAGCTCTGGCAGCTCTACAACGGCCGCCACGCACCCGGCGAGCACGTCCGCGTGTTCCCGCTCTCCAACTGGACCGAGCTGGACGTCTGGCAGTACATCGCCCGCGAGGGCATCGAACTCCCCGACATCTACTTCGCGCACGAGCGTGAGGTCTTCCGGCGGGGCGGCATGTGGCTGACCGCCGGCGAGTGGGGCGGGCCCCGCGCGAGCGAGACTGTAGAGAAACGACAGGTGCGCTACCGGACAGTGGGCGACATGTCCTGCACCGGTGCGGTCGACTCCGACGCGACCACCCTGGACGCCGTCATCGCCGAGATCGCCGCCTCCCGCCTGACCGAGCGCGGCGCCACCCGCGCCGACGACAAGGTGTCCGAGGCCGCGATGGAAGACCGCAAGCGCGAGGGGTACTTCTAGACATGACCAGCACCACCGAACCCACCGAGCCCCTGTCGGTCGAGCAGTTGTCGGCGACGACCCTGCTGCGTTTCGCGACCGCGGGCTCCGTCGACGACGGCAAGTCCACGCTCGTCGGACGACTGCTGCACGACTCCAAGTCGATCCTCACGGACCAGCTGGAGGCCGTCGAGCGCGCCTCGGCGAGCCGCGGGCAGGACGCTCCGGACCTCGCGCTGCTCACCGACGGCCTGCGCGCCGAGCGCGAGCAGGGCATCACCATCGACGTCGCCTACCGCTACTTCGCCACCGCGCGCCGCCGTTTCATCCTCGCCGACACCCCCGGCCATGTGCAGTACACCCGCAACATGGTCACCGGCGCCTCCACCGCCGACCTGGCCGTCGTGCTCGTGGACGCCCGCAACGGCGTCATCGAGCAGACCCGCCGGCACGCCGCCGTCGCCGCGCTGCTGCGCGTCCCGCACGTCGTCCTCGCCGTGAACAAGATGGACCTCGTCGAGTACAAGGAGTCCGTCTTCGCGGCGATCGCCGAGGAGTTCACGGCGTACGCCTCCGAGCTGGGCGTCCCCGAGATCACCGCGATCCCGATCTCGGCTCTCGCCGGTGACAACGTGGTGGACGCCTCCGCGAACATGGACTGGTACGGCGGCCCGACGGTCCTGGAGCACCTGGAGACCGTGCCGGTCAGCCACGACCTGGCGCACTGCCACGCACGGCTGCCCGTGCAGTACGTGATCCGCCCGCAGACCGCCGAGCACCCGGACTACCGGGGGTACGCCGGTCAGATCGCGGCCGGTTCCTTCCGCGTCGGCGAGAGCGTCACCGTGCTGCCGTCCGGGCGCACCTCGAAGGTCGCCGGGATCGACCTGCTGGGCAAGCCGGTCGACATCGCGTGGACCCCGCAGTCGGTGACCCTCCTGCTGGAGGACGACATCGACATCTCGCGCGGTGATCTGCTCGTGCCGAGCAAGGACGCGCCCCCGACCACGCAGGACGTCGAGGCGACCGTCTGCCATGTGGCGGACGAGCCGCTCACCGTCGGCCACCGGGTGCTGCTCAAGCACGGCACCCGCACGGTCAAGGCGATCGTCAAGGACATCCCCTCCCGGCTGACCCTGGACGACCTCTCGCTGCACCCGCACCCGGGCCGGCTGGTCGCCAACGACATCGGCCGCGTCAAGATCCGCACCGCCGAGCCGCTCCCGCTCGACGCGTACGCCGACTCCCGGCGCACCGGCGCGTTCATCCTGATCGACCCGGCCGACGGCACCACGCTGACCGCGGGCATGGTCGGCGAGTCCTTCGCCGCGCCGCAGCCGGTCAAGGACGAGTCCGACGACGACGGTTGGGACTTCTGACATGAACCCCATCGACATCTACTCCACGTTCGCGAAGGAGGGCGGCCGCGTCGGCAGCGGCGCCCTCGGCAGCGGGCAGGGCGGAGTCGCGCGATGTGCGCGATGACGTACGCGCACTGCCTGCGCGCCCCGTCCCCCCACCCTCCCCCAAGTTCTCGGCTTCGCTCGAACAGGGCGGTACCCCCACCCCGGATGAGACGAAGACCTGCCGACCTTCCCGGCCACGACTGAAAACGTGACCGCCGGGCCAACGAGAGGAACACCTCCCGTGCCTGCCATCCGCTCCAACCGCTCCGCTCTGGTGCGCCGCGGCATCGCCGCCGCCACCGCTCTCCCCCTCCTCGCCCTCGCCGCCTGCAGCTACGGCTCCGACGCGAAGGACGACACCAAGGCGAAGGTCGCCGCCGGTTCGAAGAAGATCGACGGTCTCGACTCCGTGAAGATCGGCTACTTCGGCAACCTCACGCACGCCACCGCGCTGGTCGGCAACCAGAAGGGCTTCTTCCAGAAGAAGCTCGGCGCCACCGAGGCGAAGTACCAGATCTTCAACGCCGGCCCGTCCGAGATCGAGGCGCTCAACTCGGGCTCCATCGACATCGGCTGGATCGGCCCCTCGCCGTCGATCAACGGCTTCACGAAGTCCGAGGGCAAGAGCCTGCGCATCATCGGCGGTTCGGCCTCGGGCGGCGTCAAGCTCGTGGTCAACCCCAAGAAGATCAAGTCCCTGAAGGACGTCAAGGGCAAGAAGATCGCGACGCCGCAGCTCGGCAACACGCAGGACGTCGCGTTCCTCAACTGGGCCGCGGAGCAGGGCTGGAAGGTCGACGCGCAGAGCGGCAAGGGTGATGTGTCGGTCGTCCGCACCGACAACAAGATCACTCCGGACGCCTACAAGTCCGGCTCCATCGACGGCGCCTGGGTGCCGGAGCCGACCGCGTCCAAGCTGGTCGCCGAGGGCGGCAAGGTGCTGCTCGACGAGCGGGACCTGTGGCCCGACAAGAAGTTCGTGATCACGAACATCATCGTGTCGCAGAAGTTCCTCAAGGAGCACCCGAAGGTCGTCGAGGCGGTCCTCGAGGGCTCGGTCGAGACCAACAAGTGGATCAACGCCAACCCGGACGACGCGAAGGCCTCGGCGAACAAGCAGCTGGAGGCCGACTCGGGCAAGGCGCTGCCGGCCGACGTCCTCGACCCGGCCTGGAAGTCCATCCAGATCACCAACGACCCGCTGGCCTCGACGCTGAACTCCGAGGCGGACCACGCGGTGAAGGCCGGTCTCCTGGAGAAGCCGAACCTGACCGGCATCTATGACCTCACGCTCCTGAACAAGGTCCTCGCGGCCGCGGGCGAGAGCACGGTCGACGACGCCGGTCTCGGCGTCAAGTAAGTCCGGATCCCAGTGAGTTCCCAGGAGGTGACGACCATGGCCACGACGCTCGCCAAGGCCGCCGACGGCGCCGACACGACGGAGTACGCCGCCCGCATCGAGCACGTCTCGAAGTCCTTCGCCGGACCGGCGGGGCCCCAGCTCGTCCTCGACGACATCACTCTCGATGTCGCGCCGGGTGAGTTCGTCACCCTCCTGGGGGCCTCGGGGTGTGGCAAGTCCACGCTGCTGAACCTGGTGGCGGGGCTCGACAAGCCCTCCGCCGGAGGCATAACCACCAACGGGCGCCCGGCTCTGATGTTCCAGGAGCACGCCCTCTTCCCGTGGCTGACCGCGGGCAAGAACATCGAACTCGCCCTGAAGCTCAGGGGGGTTCCGAAGGCCGAGCGGCAGGGCCGGACCGAGGAACTGCTCGAACTCGTCCGCCTGAAGGGCGCGTACGGCAAGCGGGTGCACGAGCTGTCCGGCGGTATGCGCCAGCGCGTGGCGCTGGCCCGGGCGCTCGCGCAGGACAGCCAGATCCTGCTGATGGACGAGCCGTTCGCGGCGCTGGACGCGATCACCCGGGACGTGCTGCACGACGAGCTGACCCGGATCTGGCGCGAGACGGGTCTGTCCGTCCTGTTCGTCACGCACAACGTCCGCGAGGCGGTGCGACTCGCGCAGCGCGTGGTCCTGCTGTCCTCGCGCCCGGGGCGCATCGCCCGCGAGTGGACGGTGGACATTCCGCAGCCGCGCCGCATCGAGGACGCCCCCGTGGCGGAACTGTCCATCGAGATCACCGAAGAACTGCGTGGGGAGATCCGCCGCCATGGCCAGCACTGAGACGAAGGCCGACGCCGCCGTCAAGGACAACGACGGGCTGGGCGGTCTGGAGGCGGGCCTCGACGCGCTCGAGTCCTCCGTCGCCGGCCGCAGGTCCTTCGGCACGACGTTCCGGCAGAAGGTGCTCCCGCCGCTCGTCGCGTTCGCGATCGTCCTCGTGGCGTGGCAGGCACTGATCACGTTCAAGATCGTCGATGACCCGACCAAGCTGCCCTCGCCGTCCGACGTCTGGGCCGAGGTCCAGGACGCCTGGCTCCAGGGCACGCTGCTCGACTACATCTGGACCAGCGTCTCGCGGGGTCTGCTCGGCTTCCTGTTCGCCCTGGTGATCGGGACCCCGCTGGGCCTGCTGGTGGCCCGGGTGAGGTTCGTGCGCGCCGCGATCGGCCCGATCCTGTCGGGCCTGCAGTCCCTGCCCTCGGTGGCCTGGGTGCCGCCGGCCGTGATCTGGCTGGGTCTGAACAACTCGATGATGTACGCGGTGATCCTGCTCGGCGCCGTCCCGTCGATCGCCAACGGGCTGGTGTCGGGCGTGGACCAGGTGCCGCCGCTGTTCCTGCGGGCGGGCCGCACGATGGGTGCTACGGGCCTGCGCGGGACCTGGCACATCGTGATGCCGGCCGCGCTGCCCGGCTACCTGGCCGGTCTGAAGCAGGGCTGGGCGTTCTCGTGGCGCTCCCTGATGGCCGCGGAGATCATCGCCTCCTCCCCCGACCTCGGCGTGGGCCTCGGCCAGTTGCTGGAGAACGGCCGCAACGCCAGCTCCATGCCGATGGTCTTCCTCGCCATCTTCCTCATCCTGTTCGTCGGTATCGCCATCGACCTGCTGATCTTCAGCCCGGTGGAGCGGCGGGTACTGCGCAGCCGCGGACTCCTGGTGAAGGGCTGACCCCGTCATGAGCAGGCCGGAGCGCCCCGTCCTCGTCGTCATCGCCCACGGCAGCCGCGACCCGCGGCACGCCGCGACGGTGCATGCCCTGGTACGAAGGGTGCGCGCCCAGCGCCCCGGCCTGCGCGTGGAGACCGCCTTCCTGGACTTCAACATCCCTTCCGTGCAGGGGGTGCTGAACTCCCTGGCGGCCGAGGGCGTTCGCGACGTGGTGGCCCTGCCGCTGCTGCTGACCCGCGCCTTCCACGCCAAGTCGGACATCCCGGCGGTGCTGCGGGAGGCACCGTCGCGCCTGCGCGTCCGGCAGGCGGAGGTGCTCGGCCCCTCCCCGCTGCTGACGGCCGCGCTCGAACGCCGCCTGTACGAGGCCGGGCTGACGCCCGCCGACAAGTCCTCGACCGGGGTCGTGCTGGCCTCGGCGGGGTCCACCGACCCGGAGGCGATCGCAGTGATCGCAGAAATCGCGCGGGAGTGGCGGCACACCGGTTGGTGCGCCGTGCGGCCTGCGTTCGCCTCCGCATCCCTTCCCCGCACCGAGGACGCCGTCCGCGAACTCCGCGCCCTCGGCTGTGAGCGCGTCGCCGTCGCCCCGTACGTCCTGGCCCCCGGTTTCCTGCCGGACCGGATCGCCCGGGGTGCCGCCGGGGCCGACGTCCTCGCCGATGTCCTCGGTCCCGCGCCGGAGGTCGCGCGGGTCCTGCTGGACCGCTACGACGAGGCCCGGATGCCGTCCTTGCAGGCGATCGGCGCCTGAATCCCCCGGCTGCCGCGGGGCGGGATCAGTCGAAGGCGAGCCCGCCCGTGCGGGTCCTCTTGAGCTCGAAGAAGTCGGGGTGGGCGGCGAGGACACGGAAGCTGTCGAACAGTTCGGCGGCCTTCTCACCGCGCGGGACGGCCCGGAGCACCGGGCCGAACCACACCGTTCCATCGACGTGAAGGGTGGGAGTCCCCACATAGGCGCCGGAGTCCCGCTCGGTGCCGGCGTCATGGCTGCGGCGCACCGCCTCGTCGTACGAGGGGTCGTGGGCCGCGTCGGCCAGTTCGGCCGGGAGTCCGAGCTCGGCGAGCGACTCGGCGACGACGGCGTCGAAGTCCTTCACCTCGCGCAGATGGATGCGGGTGCCGAAGGCGGTGTAGAGATCGCGCAGCACCTTCTCGCCGTGCTGCTCGGCCGCGGCCACCGCGACCCGTACCGGACCGATGGACTTGTCCACCAACTCGCGGTACCAGCCGGGCAGTTCGTTGCCGATGTTGTGCAGGTACAGGCTCATCGCGTGGAAGCGGAGGTCGAGCGGACGCTCCCGCTCGACCTCCAGCATCCAGCGTGAGGTGATCCAGGCGAAGGGACAGGCGGGGTCGAACCAGAAGTCGACGCGGGTGGGCGAGGTGGTCGTCATGCGGTCGAGGCTAGTCACGCATTGGCACAGAATCCCGGCCCAATTGCTCGCGGAATCCTTGGCCCAATCGCCGCCGGACCGCGTCTTCGCCTGCGCCGGACCAGCGGCGGCCGACCGGGAGCCTCCGTCCGCCCGCACGGCGGACCAGGTCTCCTCACTCGGCTGCCCCGGCGTCTCTCCTCACACGCCGGACCAGGCCTTCTCATCCGCCGGACCAGGCTTCCTACGCCGTGGACCAGCGCGGATCGCGGCCGCTGTGGGCGAGGGCGCGCTCGAACACGGGCGCGTCGTCGGGCACGTCCACCGGGTCGGCGAAGCCGTCGTAGCGGCGGTAGAGCTCGGCATGGGTGTCGACCACGTCCAGGACGAACCGTGCCGCGCCGTCCGAGACACGGAACGGCTGGCCGGTGGCCGCGGCGACGTCCCAGCCGTGCACCGCCATCTCCTTCACGACCATCGAGGCGATCTCCGCGGCGGGCATCTTCGCCACGCCGATGTCGACCTCGCCGTCCCACACGGCGGGGTCGTCCCAGGCGGCGACCGCGCGGTCGAGCTGCTCGGCGTAGGCCTCGGCCCAGCCGGGTTCGGCCGTGAAGTCGCGCGCGGTCAGCTCCTCGGGGAGCTGCTTGCGCAGGGCCCGGTGCTCGAGTCCGTGCGCCGTGTAGAGGACCCAGTGGTTGACCAGGGTGCGGACGTCCCAGTCCGTGCAGTGCGAGGACCGGGACAGCTGCGCCGCCGTGACACCGCGGGCCACACGGGCGGCCTCGGCGGCGCATTCGACCATGTGCGGATACACGTTCTTGTACGGATCGTTCATGGGTTCCACGCTAGGGACGCGGCGCCCGCTCCTCTTGAACAAACGCGACAGCCTCGTCGGCCAGCCGCACGAGCTCCGTCACCGGCATCGACCCCGCCGCCCGGCGTTCGCGCGCGAAGGTGTTGGCCAGCCGCTGGAGCAGGTCGTTGAGCGGGGTCGGTACGCCGTGCAGCCGGCCCAGGAGCGCGATCTCGCCGTTCAGGTAGTCGGCCTCGATGGTGCCGGTGCCGCGGTGCAGGGACTGCCAGGAGGAGCCCGCGCCGCGCTCGGAGCCGTCGAAGGGCTTGAAGGTGATCTTGTCGGCGCGGGCCCGGCTCTGCTCCTCCTCGCCGGCGTAGGCGATACCGGCCGCGTCGAGCACCGCCGCGCCCTCCGCCCGTACCCGCGCGAAGAGCGCCAGGCCCTCCTCGCCGGTGAGGACCCCGCTGACCGCCTCGATCGCGTTGGCGAGATTGCCCAGGAGCTTGGCGTACTGCCAGCGCGCCACGTCCGGAACGACCGGCGCCTCGAAGTGCGCCGTCTCCAGGTCCGCGGCGATCCGGCGGACCGTGTCGTCGGTGCCGTGCGGAACCCGGCCGAGGTGCAGGATGCCGGTGAGCGGGGAGCCGGGCGCCGCGACGACGCCGGGTTCGACGAAGGTGGCGGGGAGCCAGACGCAGACCCCGTACACCCGGCGGAAGCGGCGCAGCGCCAGACGGCGGCTCTCGACGCCGTTCTGCGCGCAGACCACCGGCAGCCGCTCGGCGGCCGTGCCGCCGCCCGCGACCGGACTCGGTCCCCAGTCCCGCAGGGCCGCCTCGCTGTCCTGGGTCTTCACGGTGAGGACCAGCACGTCGTCCGCGCGCAGTTCCCCGAGCGCCTCCGGTCCGTCGACCGCGGGGAGCCGGTGGGTGCGCGGGCCCTCGGGGGTCACGAACCGCAGCCCGTCGGCACGCAGCGCCGCGAGATGCGCGCCCCGGGCCACGAGGACGACCTCGTGCCCCGCCTCGGCGAGCCGGCCCCCGACAGCTCCGCCGACCGCCCCGGCCCCGATGATGACGTAGCGCATACGACGAGCCTCGCACAGAAGGGTGTAGCGGGCAGCGGGTTCGGCGGGTCACCCTTCGACGACGCCGAACGGGGTGCCCTGGTGGAAGTACAGGAGCCATTCGTTCCCGGTCAGCCGCCACAGCGAACTCCGGTGCGCGCGGCGGCCGTTGTTCTCGGTGTCGAACGTCAGATGGACCAGGTCGGCGGCGAGCTGGACACCCCTCATGCGCGAGGTCGTACTGCGGCTCCCGGTCTCCGTCTCCGCGGCCAGCGACGCGACGATCGAGGCGCGGTCCCAGATGCGTCCGGACAGGCCGAACTCGTAGAACTCGGGGTGCAGCAGCGCGCCGACGAGGTCGGGCGAGCGGCGGACCGCCGGGTCGAGCAGGCGCAGTTCGCCCTCGATGGCGGCCTCGACGGCGGCATTGCGCTCAGGCACCGGTCAGTTCCTCCAGTTTGACGACGGTGTTCCAGTTCCGTGTGGTGGCGAGGACGCCCTTGAGGAGCCTGGGCTTCGCCAGGGCCTCCGCCAGCTTGGAGCGGCCGAGACCGTCGGGTGCGTACAGGTAGAGGACGCGGTCCCCCAGGCGGAACTCCTCGGGGAGGAAGACCGCGGGCTCGACGGAGGCGAAGCGCCCGGCGTCGACGGGGTCCGAGAAGTACGTGATGTGCAGCTGCTTGGCCTCCAGTTCGGCGGCCGGGAACGGGCACGCCTCCCGGACGGTCCGCAGATAGCCGTGATCACGGACGAGCACGCCGACGCCGAACCCGAAGTGCTTCTCGATGGCCCCGGAGAGTTCCTCGGCGAGGGAGTCCTCGTCGCCGTGGCCGCTGCTGAACACCGCGTTCCCGCTCTGGAGATACGTACGGACGTCGCCGTACCCAAGTCCTTCCATCAGGGTGCGGAGCTCGGCCATCGGCACCTTCTTCGCACCGCCCACATTGATGCCGCGCAACAGCGCCGCGTACGTCGTCGTCATCCGCACACCATAAAACGGGCGTCGTGCCCCGCGGGGGTGGGCACGACGGCCGGGGTGCCACGGGGCCGCGCGGCGGCCTCCAGGACGTGATCGTCCCTGAGCGGCGTCCCCGAGAAGGGCCAATACGTGTAAGGGGCCTCCGTCCTCCCCAGTGCGGAGACCCCGGGGTCCGCGGGGAGGAGCCGGGGCACGGAGGGTTCACCAGGCAGTACGAGGAGACGGGCTTGTCCGCCCCATACCGTCAGTACGAAAGGTGACGGCAGGGGGTTGTCACCGTGCACAAGGGGGCTGGCCCGTCATGGGGAACGGAGACACACGGGTGCGGGGCATCGCCGCGCGAGCAGGCGGCTGGAGCGCCCGCCACCGATGGGCGGCCGTCGGAATCTGGGTGCTGTTCGTCGTCCTGGCGATGGGCCTCGGCTCCGCGGCGGGCCGCGTCGACGTCAAGGAGAGCGACCAGCTCAAGGGCGAGACGCACACCGCGGCCAAGATCATCGAGGACGCCGACATCAAGGAGCCGGCCGGCGAGACGGTCCTGATCCAGGCGAAGGACGCGGGCACCAAGGCCACGGACGCGGAGTTCCGGAGCGCGGTCGCCGCGGTCGTCGAGGCGGTCGGCGCCACCGGCAAGGTCACGGACGTGACATCGCCGTACGACACGAAGACGATCTCGAAGGACGGCCGCAGCGCGCTCGTGCAGTTCGACATGCGCGGCGACTCCGAGACGGCGGGCGAGCGCGTCGAGCCCGTGCTGAACGCCGTGAAGGGCGTGCAGAAGGACCATGCCGGGCTGCGGATCGAGGAGATCGGCGGCGCCAGCATGATGAAGCAGTACGACGACGCGTTCGGCGACGACTTCCAGAAGGCCGAACTCTCCGCCGTGCCCGTCGCGCTCGGCATCCTGCTGATCGCGTTCGGCGCGCTGGTCGCCGCGCTGCTTCCGGTGGCGCTCGCGGTCACCGCCATCATGGCGACGATGGGTCTGATGGGCGTCGTCAGCCACCTGATGCCGATGAGCGACACGGCCAACTCCGTGATGCTGCTGGTGGGTCTGGCCGTCGGTGTCGACTACTGCCTGTTCTATCTGCGGCGTGAGCGCGAGGAGCGCGAGGCGGGCCGCGACGCCGCCACCGCGCTGCGGATCGCCGCCGCGACCAGTGGCCGCGCCATCATCGTCTCCGGTGTCACCGTGTGCGTGGCGATGGCGGGCATGCTCTTCACCGGGCTCGCCGAGTTCGAGGCGATGGGCCTGGCCTCGCTGATGGTCGTCGCCGTCGCCATGGTCGGTTCGGTCACCGTGCTGCCCGCGCTGCTCTCCCTGCTCGGCGAGCGGGTCGAGAAGGGCCGCCTCCCGTTCCTGCGCCGGGCCAAGCGGCGCGGCGCGAACGGCGGCCGGAGCAACCGTCGTCCGGCCGACCAGGGCAGCCGGTTCTGGAGTGCCGTCCTGCGCGTCGTGCTCGCCCGGCCCGCGATCTCCCTGGTCGTCGCGACGGGCACGCTGCTCGCCATCGCCGCTCCGGCACTCGGCATGAAGACCCAGCAGCTCACCCTGGACAAGGAGTTCGGCGACTCGCTGCCGATCGTGGGCACGTACAACCGGGTCAACGACGCCTTCCCCGGCGGCTCCGAGCCGGCCGAGGTGGTCGTCAAGGCGCGGGACATCAACGCCGCCGATGTGAAGGCGGCGCTCACCGACTTCCGTGCGGCGGCGATCAGTTCGGGCGCCTCGCGCGGTCCGGTCGACATCAAGGTGCACGCGGAGCACAACGTCGCCTTCGTCTACGTCCCGCTGGTCGGCGGTTCCGATCAGGACAAGGCGGAGAAGAGCCTGGAGCTGCTGCGCGACACGGTGCGCCCGGAGACACTCGGCAAGGTCGACGGCGTGGAGGCTCCGATCACCGGGCAGGTCGCGGGATCGCACGACTTCAACGACCAGCTGGTCGGCTCGGTGACCCCGGTCTTCGCCTTCGTGGTCGTCTTCGCCTTCATCCTGATGCTGCTCTCCTTCCGCTCGCTGACGATCGCCATCACCTCGATCGTCCTCAACCTCCTCTCCGTGGCGGCCGCCTACGGCATCCTGGTCGCGGTCTTCCAGCACGGCTGGGGCGCGTCCCTGGTGGGCGCGGAGGGCGTCGGCGCGATCGTCACCTGGCTGCCGCTGTTCCTCTTCGTGATCCTCTTCGGGCTCTCGATGGACTACCACGTGTTCGTGGTCTCCCGGATCCGTGAGGCACGGCTGCGGGGCCGCAGCACCAAGGACGCGATCCGGCACGGAGTGGTCACCACGGCCGGTGTCGTCACCAGCGCCGCCGTCATCATGGTCGCCGTCTTCGCGATCTTCGGAACGCTGTCCATGCAGTCCATGAAGCAGATGGGTGTGGGCCTGGCGGCCGCGGTGCTCATCGACGCGACGATCATCCGGGGTGTGCTGCTCCCCGCGGTGATGGCGCTGCTCGGCGAGCACAACTGGTACCTGCCGAAGTGGCTGGACCGGATGCCCGACCTCACGCACGACGAGTCACCGGAGGCCGTCGCGGCTCCGGCGCCGGTGACGATCGAGGGCGAGCGGGCCGGGGTGTAGCAGGCCACCGGAACCACCGGCCGGAGCGACTCGGCGTCCTCCAGGGCCTGTCGGTCTCTCAGGGCCCGTCGGCCCCCTCCCTCCGGGGAAGGGGCCGACGGGCCCTTCGCGCGTGGTTCACGTCCGCGCGCGCAGTTCCGCCTCGATGAGGTCGGCGGCCCGCCGGGTGCCTCCCTCCTCGGCCATCCGTTCGCGGATCTCCCGCAGCCGGCGCACCACTTCGGGATCGTCGGCCACCGCGAGGACGGCCTCGCGCAGGGTGGCGGCGGTGGCCTCCTCCATGGGGAGGTGGCGGGCGACGCCGAGCGCCTGGAGCATGTCGGCGTTGCCGAACTGGTCGACCGCCTGCGGTACGGCCACCATCGGCGTGCCGGTGGCCAGTCCCTCCTGGCTGCCGCCCGCGCCCGCGTGGGTGATGAACGCGTCGGCCTGCCGGAGGACCGAGAGCTGCGGCACCCACGGGTGCACCTCCACGTTGCCGGGCAGCTCGCCCAGCTCCGCCGGGTCGACGAACTTTCCGATCTGCAGCACGACATGCCAGTCCGGCACGTCTTCGAAGGCCTCGGCGCACGCGCGGTAGAAGGCGGGCTGCTTGGTGAAGCTGGAACCCAGTGACACGAGCAGCACCCGCCCGGCACCGGCGGGCCGCCGCCACTCCCCCTGCGCGGCACGGTCGCCCTGACAGGCTCCGACGAAGGAGTAGCGCCGCTCGTCGACGCGGTCGGCGTTCGGCTGAAGGACCCGCGGGATGAGGACGAGGCAGCGGTCGGGGCGGCCCATGAAGTCCTCGACGCTCAGGTCCATGCCGTTCTCGGCGATCCAGCCGGCGAAGGTCTCGTAGAACGCCTTGCCGCGCGGGGTCTGCTTGAGCGGCTCGAACAGCGGCTTGCCGACCTCCTCCTCGTAGCCCTCCCAGGCCACCAGGTTCGGTGAGAGCTGCACGATCGGGACACCCCAGCGATGGGCGAGCACCCGGGCGGGATAGGCGGTGATGTCGTACAGCACCAGATCCGGCTCGTCCCCCGCGTAGGCCGCCGCGAGCTGCGGCTCGGCCTGCAGGGCGTCCGCCAGGAACGGCTCGATGTTGTCGATCAGCTCGGTCCCCCACGCGTCCGGATCGTCGTCGGTGGGCAGCGTCGAGTTCCACGGCTTCGGTTCCGCGCCCGTCTCGGCGATCCGGTCGGCGAACGCGGGCGGAATCGCGTACGTGACACGGTGGCCGCGGGCGACGAGTTCCCTGATCACTTCGATGCTCGGGTTCACATGGCCCTGGGCGGCGATGGAGAACATGGCGATATGGGCGGGTCGAGTGGTCATGCGCCGAGCCTAAGCGAGACGATACGTATCGTCCAGCCAATAGACGTCTGCGGTCGCGGCCCACGTGCGGATCGGGTACCACGGAAAGCGGGGCCCACCGCGACGAAGGGGCGGCTCACCGTGCAGACGCGTCTCGACGAGATCGCCGACGGCATCTACCGGATCTCGACCCACGTCCCCGAGATCGCCCCGCCGGCGGGTTTCACCTTCAACCAGTTCCTGGTGGCGGCGGAGGAACCCCTGCTCTTCCACACCGGGATGCGCGCCCTCTTCCCGTCGGTCTCCGAGGCCATCACGCGGGTGATGCCGGTCGACCGGCTGCGCTGGATCACGTTCGGGCATGTCGAGGCCGACGAGTGCGGCGCGGTGAACGAGTTCCTGGCCGAGGCCCAGCACGCCGAGGTCGCACACAACACCCTGGGCTGCCTGGTCACGCTGAACGACCTGGTCTCCCGGCCGCCGCGGCCGATGGGCGGGGGAGAGCGTCTGGACATCGGCGGCCACGAGGTGCGGCGGGTCGTGCGGAACATCAACACCCCGCACGTACCCCACAATTGGGAGGCCCGGCTGCTCTTCGAGGAGCACACCCGCACCCTCTTCTGCGGTGACCTGTTCACCCACCTCGGGAACGGTCCCGCTGTCACCGGCGACAATCTCGTCGAACTCTGCCTGGAGGCGGAGGAGTTGTTCCGCCAGATCTCGTGCCTGACGGCGATGACGGCCACGCTGCGCTCACTCGCGGAGCTGCGGCCCGCCACCCTCGCCGTGATGCACGGCTCCTCGTTCAACGGTGACTGCCCCCGCGCGCTGAACGACCTCGCGGACGCCCTCGACTCCCGCTTCGGCCCCGAGGCCGCGTTCGTGTCCCGCCCGAGCGTGCTGGCGGGACCGCATCCCGGTTCGGCGTGACCCACGCCCGGACGGCGAACCTCATACGTGGCCGGGGTGCGGGCGCCCCGGCCACCGTGCCGTCCGCCGGGAGAGTAGGGCTCAGGCGGCCTTGGTCACCGCGTCGCGCTCGAACGAGTTGATCGTGCGCGTGAAATCCCGGGTGGACAGCAGAAGTTTGTAGATGATGGCGAGTTCGAAGACGAGAAGCAGCGCTCCGGAGACGACGGTCGCCTCCACGACGGAGTCGAGAAGCGGGCCGATGATGAAGGCGCCCATCTGGAATTCGATTCCGCTCACCAGGTGGGGACGAATCCGGTGCCGCAACAGGAGAGAGCGCATCCGCAGATAGGTCGGAAAACGGTGCCGGAACTCCCGCTGCAGATCGATGACCTGGGCCGAGGGAACGGCCGTCACGCTCTCCGTGGCCTCCGCCCCGGCGGCCGCCTCGGCCTTGCCCAAGTCCTGCTCGATGTCGGCCTCGGGGTTGTCGCGCAGCAGGTCCTCCATGAAGGTCAGCTCGGCCTGGTTCTCGGCGCGGCGCGCCTCCCGCAGCCGCGACTTGATCTGCTTCCGCATGGAGTGACGGATCTTGAAGATCTCCAGGGAGTTGATGTAGCGCAGGGTGTCGAGTCCCACGACGGCGAGGGCAAGCCAGATGTACAGCGTCTCCCCGGTGCGCTGATACTGGCCGGCCATCAGCGCCACCGCGCACACGGCCACCCGGATGCGGTCGAAGACGAAGTCCAGCCAGGCGCCGAACACCGAGCCCTGACCGGTGAGCCGGGCGAGCTTGCCGTCCATGCAGTCGAAGATGAAGCTGACGTGGTAGACCACCGCACCCGCGACGAGCCAGCGCCAGTCGCCGAGCGCGAAGCAGGCCGCCGAGACCAGGCCGAGCAGGAACGCGCCCCAGGTGATCTGGTTCGGCGTGATCCTCGTCCGCATGGCGAGCTGCCTGACCAGGGGGGTGGCGACCGGGTCGACGAGCAGCACGGTCCACCACGCGTCACGCTTCTTCTCCGTGATGCGCCGCACCTCGGAGAGGTCCGGAATGTCTCGACGTATGAGTCGCATGGGTCAACTTCCTGATGTTCGACTGGAATTAACCTCACGCTAGGAATCCCCTTGCCCAAGGCACAAGATCCGCTCCGTGCAACCTTTTCAAGGGGGTAACGGTCCCATCAGTACCCGAGTCGATGGGACTTTCCGGCAGGCCCCGCGTTACCCGAGCGTTATGCAATGACCCGACCGTTATTCAACGTGCGCCAGGACTTCACCGTCCGAGCGCAACCGTGACGGAAGGGCGTCGCGGCACTCGTGGACGGTGACATTCCGGTGGCCCCTGCCGTGCTTGTGGCCCTCCCCCGCGCAATTCCGCTTCGCCGGGATCCGTTTCCCCCGGGTGCCGCTCCCATGGTGACCTCCCCGACCGGATCCCGTTGCGCGCCGGGTGGCACCGCGCGACTCCGGACACCGGACACCACGCACCGGGTCCGACCTGTGGGAATGGGACACTGGCCGACGGATGGCGTGACCCCGCGCCGTCGTACGCGAGGGCAGCGCGGGCGGCGCGCGAGGACACGGAGGCGAGCGATGGACGAGGCACGGGCGCGGGACGTACTGGCGGCGGCGAAGGTGCTGCCGGGGCCGGCGCGGGACGCGTCGCTCCTCGCCCTCGGCGAGAACGCGGTGTTCGCCGCCGGCGAGCTGGTCGTCAAGGTGGGGCGGGATGCCGAACTCCTCGACCGCGCGCGCCGGGAGCTGGACATCGCCGCGTGGCTGGCCGGGTCGGGCGTCCCCGCCGTGCGGGCCGCCGAGCCGGAGCCGCTGCTGGTCGAAGGGCACCCCGTGACGGTGTGGCACCGGCTGCCCGATCCCGTCCGCCCCGCCGAGCCGCGCGACCTGGCCGGACTCCTCCGGGTGGTGCACGCACTGCCCTCCCCCTCCTTCACCCTGCCGCCCCGCGAACTCCTCGGCGGTGTGGAGCGCTGGCTGCGCCTGGCGGGCGACGCGATCGACCCCGGGGACGCCGCGTATCTGCGGGAGCGGCGCGACGGGTTCGCCGCGGCCGCCGCCGCGCTCGCCTCGCATCTGCCGCCGGGCCCGATCCACGGCGACGCGCTGCCCCGCAACGTCCATGTCGGCCCGGACGGACCGGTCCTGGTCGACCTGGAGACCTTCTCCGCCGATCTGCGCGAGCACGACCTGGTGGTCATGGCCCTCTCCCGTGACCGTTACGGGCTTCCCGCCGAGGCGTACGACTCCTTCACCGCGGCGTACGGCTGGGACGTCCGCGCGTGGGAGGGCTGCTCCGTCCTCCGGGGCGCCCGTGAGACGGCCAGCTGCGCCTGGGTCGCCCAGCACGCGCCGGCCAACCCCGAGGCGCTGGCGGAGTTCGAACGCAGGGTGGCGTCCCTGCGGGACGGCGACGAGACGGTGCGCTGGTACCCGTTCTGACCGGACGCCCGGCCGACCGCGCGATCGACGGAGTCGTCCTCCACACCGACGACCGCCTCTCGGCGAAGATCGCGGGTGCCTCCGGTCTCGCCCCCGCGCGGCGCCCTGCAGGCCCCGGCGTCCTCTACGGCGCCGGCTCCCACCGGCAGACGATCACGGTCCCTCCGGTCTCGCCCCGGCACGGGCTCCCCGGTACGCCCTGGCGCCCGCTCCGGGCCTGCTACGGCGCCGGCTTCGACCAGCCCGCGGTGCCCGCTCCCCGGTCCCGCGGCGCGCCCGCTCCGGGCAGGACCCGGTGACCCCGGTTCCATGTCGGGTGGCGGGTGGCAGGGCGCGGGAGGCGGTCGGGTCAGACTCTGTCGTCCGCCAGGTCCCGCAACGGCCAGGTCCCGTCCACCACCGCGTCCGCGTCGCCCTTGCGGCGCAGGAAGCCCTGGAAGTCGGCCGCCCATTCCGCGTACCAGTCGATCTGGCGGCGGTGCAGCTCGGCGGGGCCGAGGGCCGCGACCTTGGGGTGGCGGCCGGCTATGGCGCAGGCGAGCCGGGCCGCGGCGAGCGCGTCGGCCGAGGCGTCGTGGGCGGAGTCCAGGACCACTCCGTACTCGGTGCAGACCGCTTCGAGGTTGCGCTTGCCCCGGCGGTAGCGGTCCACCGAGCGGTCGATCGTGTACGGGTCGATGACGGGGGCCGGGTCGATGCCGCCGAGCCGCTCGCGCAGCGACGGCAGTCCGTACCGGCGCAGTTCGGCGGAGAGCAGCGTGAGGTCGAAGGCCGCGTTGTACGCGACGACCGGGACGCCGGTCCGCCAGTAGGTGACGAGGACGCCCGCTATCGCGTCGGCGACCTCGTCGGCGGGCCGGCCCTCGGTGGCCGCCCGCTCATTGGTGATCCCGTGCACGGCCACCGCGTCGACGGGGATCTCCACGCCCGGATCGGCCAGCCACTCGCGGCGCCCTCCCGGCTCTCCGTCCTTGACCTCGATCACGGCACCCGTGACGATGCGCGCCTCGCGCGGATCGGTCCCGGTCGTCTCCAGGTCGAAGCCGATCAGCAGCTCCCGGTGCCAGCCCATGGGCGGCCCCCCTTCTTCGTGGTGCTTTCCCCCAGTGGTCTCCACGATCCCATGAGCCACTGACAATCCGAGGACCGCATTCCGCCCGGCCGAGGGGAGAGCCTCTTCAGGACACAGGCCGCGAATCGGCCCAGGCCACCTCGAACTCCTCGCGATAGGTGGGGAAAAGTCCCTCTTCATTACTTTCGTCCGGTTTGACGAGCCGGCTGCCGCCGCGCAGCACCAGGACCGGCGCCTCCATGCCGCGCGTCCGGCGCAGATACGACTGCACGACCGCGATGCCGTCCGAGCCGTCCCCGTCCACGAGGTAGGCGGTGAAGCGGGGCGTCTCGTCGTAGACCTGGATCTCGAAGGCGTCCGGGTCACGCAGCCTGGACCGGACCCGTCGCATGTGCAGGATGTTCATCTCGACGGCCCGGCTCAACTCGCCGCGTTTGATGCCGAGTTCACGCTCCCGCCGTTTGACGGCGCTGGACGCGGGGTTCAGGAACAGCAGCCGCGTCCGGCAGCCGGACTCGGCGAGGCGGACCAGCCGGCGCCCGGAGAAGTTCTGCACCAGCAGGTTCAGGCCGATGCCGATCGCGTCGAGGCGGCGGGCTCCGCCGAAGAGGTCCTCGGCGGGGAACTGGCGCAGCAGCCGCACCCGGTCGGAGTGCACCCCGACGACGTCCGCGTACCGGTCGCCCACGAGGTCCTCGACGGCGTCCACGGGCAGCCGACGCGCGGAGGGCACGTCGCTCCCGGCGCCGAGGATCTCCAGGAGCTTGGCCGCGGCCCGCTCGGCCTGGCCCAGCACGGCCTCGGACAGGGCGCGGTTGCGCGACACGACGTTCCGGGTCACTTCCAGTTCGTCCAGGGCCAGTTCGACGTCCCTGCGCTCGTCGAAGTAGGGCTCGAAGCACGGCCAGTGCTGCACCATCAGCTCGCGCAGCTGGGGCAACGTGAGGAAACTGAGCACGTTGTCGTCGGCCGGGTCGAGCAAGTACCCCTTGCGGCGGCTGACTTCGCGGACGGCGACCGCCCGCTGCACCCACTCCTGCCCGGCGGGACCCGCGGCGGCGACCACCCAGTCGTCGCCGTGGACGGGTTCGTAGATGGGACGGAGAACAGCGGCCACGACCGCGCGCAGCCGCTGTTCGACCAGGTTCAGCCAGATGTAGGCGCGCCCGGCTCGCTGGGCGCGCGTACGCACCTCGCGCCAGGCGTCGGCGCCCCAGTCCAGTTCCGGTCCAATGGATCCCATTTCCATCGGCCGTGCCAGGGACACCGCGCCGGGTGGGACATCTGTGGAGTTCCCCTCGTGACCCTCGTCACCAGGAGGCAACTCCAGCCCTCCCGAGCCCACCCGCGCACCGCCTTCCGCTCCCCCGAGCACTCCCCAGGGGCCAGGCCCCAATCAACGATCAAGGAAGGGTACTCCGGGAGCGGCGAGCGGTGCAGCCCGATGCACAGGTCGTTTCCCAACTACCTTGGTTCGACATGCCCGTTCTGGTTCGCCAGCTCCGGCGGAGTGAGCGGATTCATAGCGGTGACATCACGCGGGGCGAGGGCGAAGCCCTGCCAGTGGACCGGCATGGGCTGCTGGTCCTCGTCGCGGGCGATGTGGTGGAAGCCCGAGTTGACCCAGACGACGGGGTGCGTGAGCGTCTGCCCGCCGACCCACTTGTCCACGGATTTGCCGTGTCCGGCACCGCAGTTGCGCAGGTTGTCGCTGGCGAACTGCTCGCACTTGTTGTACTCGGTGAAGTAGACGTCGTGCTTGGTGAAGGCACGGCCGAGGTACTTGGTGGTCGCGCCCGGGACGAGCTCGTAACTGCGGGCGTGGTTGTCCTTGTTCTTGCCGGAGTTGCTGACGAGACGCCACCAGCGCGAGTTCTTGGCGTCGCCCGCGAGTTCCTTGGTGATCTTCGTGACCGTGGTCTTCTTGCTCGGGGCCTCGGCGCCGCTGGCGGGCGGGCTGACCGTGGAGTCGTACTGCTCCACCTTGGCCTTGGAGGAGCCGTCCAGGCCGAAGTTGAGCCGCCAGAAGACGTTGTGGCTGTGGCTGGTGGCGTAGTCCTTGGCGCCCTTGCCGAGCGGCCAGCCGCGGCCGTCACCCGCGTCGTAGTCACCGGGCGAGAGGCTGCCGGTGGCGCCGACGTTCATGTTGAGGGTGCCGTCGTCCTGGAAGCGCCACTCGGTGATGTACTCGTACCAGCCGACCCTGTTGACGGTGTAGACGAGAAGGTCCTTGCCCTGCTTCTGGAAGACCTTGTTCCCGGTGTCGGCCTCCATCCGGTAGGCGTGACCGCGCGAACGGGTCGTGGTGCACAGGCCCTTGACGTTCGCGTGCTGCGGGTCCCAGGCGTCCGGGACCTTGACCGTCTTGATGGCGCCGCCGGGACATTCGGCGGGGACCATGTCGACCAGGCCCTGGCCGAAGCCGGCGCCCGTCAGGTCGCTGTACTCGACCGAGCCGTCGTCGTAGGGGACGTCGATCTGGGCGAGCTTGGCGCTGCTGAGGACCTTGATCGGGGCGGCCTCGCCGGGGGGCTGGTACGAGATGTCCTCAAGGACGAGCCCGGCCTCGCTCTCGTAGTGCCAGCACATCCGCCAGGTGGTGCCGGTGGCGAGCTTCTGCTCGATCCGGTAGGCCGCGCTGCAGTCGGCGGCCGGGGCGGGCGCGGCCTTCGGCTGGGCGACGGCCGGTCCTGCGGCCGTCGTCGCGCCGGCGGCCAGGGCGAGCACCGAGAGGCCCGCCGCCGCCCGGCTGCGGGCACGGCTGTTTCTGTTGACGCGCATGAAGAAGTGACTCCTTGCGGAAAGCAGTGAAGGTGGGAAGGAGAGAGGGGCGGCGCTCAGCCGAGCTTGCCGACCTTGCGGGTGCTCAGGTCGATCACCAGGTCACGGCTGTCGATCCAGGGCCCGTTCTTGACCTTCGGGAAGAGCCGTACGCAGCGGTGCTCGCCACAGGCGTCGAGGACGGCGGGCTGGGCGCCGGGCGTCGCGCGGTAGACCATGCTGTTGAGCATCAGCTGGTCGGGCGAGGCGAGTTCCTTGCCGGTGGCGTCCTTGAAGTCGGCCTTGAGGCCGGCGCCGAGCGGGTCGGCGATCAGCAGCTCGGCGGCCTCGGTCATCTCGTCGCGGCTGATCGGCGGCTGCACGTCGTGCTGGGTGCCCGTCCTCTCGACCTTCCCGGTGTCGAGGTTGACGGTCTTGGTGACGAGCGTGTCGTCCTTGTAGTCGTAGAACGTGACGTCGGCGCGGCGCGGCGCGTTCGGGTCGTCCAGTTCGGCCGTCTCCGGTTCGGCGAGGTCGACGCCGATCCGCTGCGGTCCCCGCTCCCCCTCGACGTTCTCGGTGGCGTTGAACAGCTGCCGGTTCACCGCGATCCGCTCGACGCGCTTCATCTCGTCGTCGGTCAGCGGGTCGCGGCCCTTGCCCTTCTCGCCCTGGGCCGGAGCCCGCTCGACGACGCCGGGCTGCACCGCTCCGCCCTGCTCCCGCAGCGCCGCCCGCTCCTGCGCGGTCGTGCCGGCTGCCAGGCCCCCGTCCTGCTCGTCGGCCCCCGCCGACCCCGGAAGGGTGATACCGACCATCACGGCCGTCCCGGCCACCGCGATGGCCGCACCCGCCACCACCTTGCCCAGATGGCGGTGCACTATCTTGCGCACATTTCCCCCTACTCCCCCCACGTGCCTCAGGAGTCGCTCGAGTCCCACTGGTTCGGCATACGAGGTATGCCTGGTCACGGGGTAAGAGGGATGTAAGCCATAGGAGGTTCCATCACTTTCGGGGAGACTCGGCCCGGACTCGCCCCCAGGGGCACGGCACTACTGGAAGAGTCATATCCATGCAGGTCTGGCCTGGAGAGGCATATCCACTCGGTGCCACGTACGACGGCGCCGGTACCAATTTCGCGGTCTTCTCGGAGGCCGCCGACCGTATTGAGCTGTGTCTGCTGCACGACGACGGCTCGGAGACGGCCGTGGAACTGCGCGAGACCGACGCGTTCGTCCGGCACGCCTACCTGCCCGGCATCATGCCCGGGCAGCGGTACGGCTTCCGGGTGCACGGGCGCTACGCACCGGAGCGCGGACGGCGTGCCAACTCCGCGAAGCTGCTCCTCGACCCGTACGCGCGTGCGATCGCCGGTTCCGTGACCTGGGGCGAGGAGGTGTACGGCTATCCGTTCGGGTCACCCGACAAGCGCAACGACCTCGACTCGGCGCCGCACACCATGTCGTCGGTCGTGGTCAACCCGTACTTCGACTGGGGCGACGACCGACGCCCCCGCACGGAGTACCACCACACCGTGCTCTACGAGGCCCACGTCAAGGGTCTGACGATGCTGCACCCGGCGCTCCCCGACGAGCTGCGCGGCACGTACGCGGCTCTCGCCCACCCGGCGATCATCGAACACCTGACGGAACTGGGCGTCACCGCGCTGGAACTGATGCCCGTACACCAGTTCGTGAACGACCACCGTCTGGTCGACATGGGTCTCAACAACTACTGGGGTTACAACACCATCGGCTTCTTCGCCCCGCACAACGCGTACGCCTCCTGGGGCGACCGGGGGCAGCAGGTCCTGGAGTTCAAGTCGGCCGTCCGGGCACTGCACGAGGCCGGCATCGAGGTCATCCTCGACGTGGTCTACAACCACACGGCCGAGGGCAACCACCTGGGTCCGACCCTCTCCTTCAGGGGCCTCGACAACGCCTCGTACTACCGCCTGGCGGACGACCCCCGCTACTACATGGACACCACGGGCACCGGCAACTCGCTCCTGATGCGCTCCCCGCACGTGCTCCAGCTCATCATGGACTCGCTGCGCTACTGGGTCACCGAGATGCACGTGGACGGGTTCCGCTTCGACCTCGCGGCCACCCTGGCGCGGCAGTTCCACGAAGTGGACCGGCTGTCGTCGTTCTTCGACCTCGTCCAGCAGGACCCGGTGGTCTCCCAGGTGAAGCTGATCGCCGAGCCCTGGGACGTCGGCGAGGGCGGCTACCAGGTGGGAAACTTCCCGCCCCTGTGGACCGAGTGGAACGGCAAGTACCGCGACACCGTGCGGGACATGTGGCGCGGGGAGCCGCGCACGCTGGCCGAGTTCGCTTCCCGGCTGACCGGCTCGTCCGACCTGTACCAGGACGACGGTCGCCGCCCGCTCGCCTCCATCAACTTCGTGACCTGTCACGACGGCTTCACCCTGAACGACCTCGTGTCGTACAACAACAAGCGCAACCAGGCCAACGGCGAGGACAACCGGGACGGCGAGAGCCACAACCGCTCCTGGAACTGCGGCGCCGAGGGCGAGACGGACGACCCGGACGTGCTGGCGCTGCGGGGCCGGCAGCGGCGCAACTTCATCGCCACCCTGATGCTCTCCCAGGGCGTGCCGATGCTCAGCCACGGCGACGAGTTCGCGCGCTCCCAGGGCGGCAACAACAACGCGTACTGCCAGGACAGCGAGCTGGCCTGGGTGCCGTGGCCCGAGGAGGACTGCGAGCTGCTCGCCTTCACGCGGGCGATGGTGTGGCTGCGCCGGGACCATCCCGTCTTCCGGCGGCGGCGCTTCTTCCACGGGCGGCCCGTCCAGGGCACCCACGACGAGCTCTCCGACATCGCGTGGTTCACTCCTGAGGGCCAGGAGATGACCCAGCGCGACTGGGGTTCCGCGCAGGCCCGGGCGCTGTCCGTCTTCCTGAACGGCAACGCGATCTCCGAACCGGGCCCCCGCGGGGAGCGCATCGCCGACGACTCCTTCCTGCTGATGTTCAACGCCTCGCCGAAGTCCCTGGACTTCGTCGTGCCGGTCGACCACGGCCGCCAGTGGCAGGTCGTCGTCGACACGTCCCGGCCGGAGGGAGTCGCCCCGGGTACGGGCGCGAAGGTCGAGGCGGGAGAGCGGCTGACCCTGGTCGACCGGAGCATGACGGTGCTGCAGCGGCCCGCCTAGAGCGGCCCCCGTCTCGCGTCACGCGCGCGTGGGCTCCGTCATGGGGCACACGCGCGCGTGGCCTTCCGTCCGCGTGTGGCCTTCCGTCGCAGGGCACGCGCGCGTGACGGGGGCGGAGCGTCCGTTCCCTTCCGCCGTACGTCGTGGGCCGCGCCGTCGGCCGGGCGGCGCGGGGCGGCGGGCCGGCGGGCCGGCAGAAGTCGGTCGTGCCACCGGTCCGGGCCGCCGTGCGTGTCCATATGCGTGCGCCGATGACAGGAAATCCAGCCGGGCGGGTACGTAGGTTCCCATGACACCTGAGCGTCCCGAACCGGCGATCACGGACCCGGTCGTCCCCGGCCCGGTTGTTCCCGTCGTACCGACCGCCACGTACCGGCTCCAGCTCCAGCCGGAGTTCCCCTTCCGGAGTGCCGAGGCGGCCGTGCCGTATCTGGCCTCGCTCGGCGTCTCCCACCTGCACCTGTCCCCCGTCCTGGAGGCCGTGCCCGGCTCCACGCACGGCTACGACGTGGTGGACCACACGCGCGTACGGGCGGAACTGGGCGGTGAGGAGGGGCTGCGCTCCCTGGCGCGCACCGCGCGGGAGCACGGGCTGGGCCTCGTCGTGGACATCGTGCCGAACCACATGGCGATGGCCCCGCGCCACAACCACGCCCTGTGGGAGGTACTGCGCGAGGGCCCCGGGTCGCCGTACGCGCACTGGTTCGACATCGACTGGGACGCCCAGGACGGCCGGATCCTGCTGCCGGTGCTCGGGGACCGTCTCGGCGCAGAGATCGGCCACCTGAAGGTCGACGGCGACATACTGCGCTACTACGACCACGTGTTCCCGCTGCGCGACGGCACCGCGAAGCTGCCGCTGCCCCAGCTCCTCGACGCCCAGTGGTACCGCCCGGCATGGTGGCGGATGGCCCGCACGGACCTCAACTACCGGCGCTTCTTCAGCATCTCGGAGCTCATCGGAGTGCGCGTCGAGGACCCGGAGGTGTTCGCGGCGACCCACGCGAAGATCCTGGAACTCCTCGACGACGGTGTCATCGAGGGACTGCGCGTCGACCACCCGGACGGTCTGGCGGACCCGGACACGTATCTGCGCCGGCTGCACGAGGCGACCGGAGGCCGCTGGACGGTCGTCGAGAAGATCCTCGCGGACGGTGAGCCGCTCCCGCCCGCGTGGCCCGTGGCGGGCACCACCGGCTACGACGCGCTACGGCACGTCGACGGCCTCTTCACCGACGAAGCGGGCGCGAGCGGGCTCCTCGGCCGCTACCGGCGGTTCGCGGTCCCGCAGGCCGACCGGGGCGGCCACTGGGAGAGCACGGTGCGCCGGGCGGCGTACAAGGTGGTCACCCATGAACTGGCCGCCGAGGTGGAGCGCCTCACGCGCGTGGCGAGCGCGCTGTGCGCCGCGTCCCCCGATCCGGCCCTGCGCGACCACGCCCCCTGGGCCCTGGGCGCCGCGCTGCGGGAGCTCCTGGTCCGGCTGGAGGTGTACCGGCCCTATCCGTCCACGGACGCGTCCCTGGTGGTGACCGAGCGGGCCGCCGAGGAGGCCAGGGCGGCGTTCAGGGTGCCCGAGGAGGCGCATGCCGTGGACGTCGTACGGGACCTGGTGCTCGGGCGGGGCGGTGACGGGCCCGAGGCGGCCGAGTTCCGGGCCCGGTTCGCGCAGACCTCGTCGGCGCTGCGGGCCAAGTCCGTGGAGGACACGGCGTTCTACCGCTATGTGCCGCTGCTGTCCGCGAACGAGGTGGGCGGCGCCCCGGGCAGTCCCGCGGTGTCCCCGGAGGACTTCCACGCCTACTGCGCGCGCGTGCAGCGCGACTGGCCCGCCACCGGAACCGTCCTGTCGACCCACGACACGAAGCGCAGCGCCGACGTGCGCGCCGCCGTCTCGGTCCTCACCCAGTGCCCGGAGCGCTGGTCCGACGTCCTCGCCGAGGTGGCCCTCGACGGGGCGGGGATGCCCGACCCGCAGGTGGCGTGGGCCGCCTGGCAGACGGTGTTCGGCCTCGGCCCTGCCGACGGCGGCGGTGGCGGGCACGAGCGGGAAGGCGGAGGTGAGGGCGGGGGCGAAGGCGGCGGTGCGGCGTACGAGGAGCGGGTCCGGGACGCTCTGTTGAAGCACATCAGGGAGGCCGGAACGCACACCTCCTGGACCGAGCGGGATCCCGCGTACGAGGACGCTGTGGCGGCGTTCGTCACCGAGGGGCCGTGCGGGGCCCCCGGCCGGCCCGTGGCCGCTCTCCGGGCCTCCCTGGCACCACACGTACGGGCGAACGTCCTCGGGGCCGCTCTGGTCCATCTGACGATGCCCGGGGTGCCGGACGTGTACCAGGGCACCGAGGACGAGTACCGGGCGCTGGTGGACCCGGACAACCGGGAGGCGTTCGCGCCGCGGGACCTGTCCGCGGAGAAGGTGGCGCTCACGGCCGCCGCACTGCGGCTGCGCGCCCGGCGGCCCGGCGTCTTCGGCGACGCGGCGACGTACGCGCCGCTTCCGGCCCGGGGCCCGGGAGCCGCGCACTGCGCGGCGTTCGTGCGGTCGGGAGAGGTGATCACGGCCGTCACCCGGCTGTCGCTGCGGCTGGCGGAGGCGGGCGGCTGGCGCGACACCCGCCTCGCGCTCCCCGAGGGACGGTGGGCCGACGTTCTCTCCCCCGGCTCGCCCGAGCGGGAGTTCACGGGGCACGCGCGCGTGGCGGACCTCTTCGGGAGGTCGCCCGTCGTGCTGCTGGAGCGCGTCAGCGCAGACGCACCGGCAGGGTCCGGGGAGACCGGCTGATCAGACCCTCGGCGGGAGGCCTGGGCCCCGGCGCCCTGCGGACGTCCGGCAGGACGGTCAGCAGGGCGCGCAGGCCGTGCTCCGCGGTCAGCCGGGCCAGCGGGGCACCCAGGCAGGAGTGCGGTCCCGAGCCGTACGCGAGCTCACCCGGGTCGGCGCGGAAGACGTCGTAGCGGTCCGGGTCCGCGAACCGTGCCGGGTCGCGGCCCGCGGCACCGAGCAGACACGCCACGGTGGCGCCCTCGGGGATCGGGCCGATCGGTTCGAGGGCCCGGCGCGACACGATCTGCAGCGGCGGATCGCGGCGCAGCGACTCGGCCCAGGCGCCGCCCGTCAGCTCGGGGCGGGTCCGGATCAGGTCCAGCTGGCCGGGATGGTCGAGGAGATTGGCGAGGAACGAGGCGAGCGCGCGTGCGGTCGTCTCGCCGGCCGCGCCCAGCACCGCGCCGGCCAGGCCCGTCACGTCCTCCTCCGGAAGGGGACGGCCGTCGGTCCGGGCCGCGCACAGCGCGGACAGCAGATCGTCTCCGGGGTGGGCGCGGCGGCGGGCGACGTGGGGGCGCAGGTAGGCGTCGAGTCCGGGGCGGTGCCCGCCGAGGTGGTCGAGTCCCGTACGGCACCAGGCGTGCACGCGCGCGGTGTCCTCGTAGGGCAGCCCGAGCGCGGCGACGGCGGCCGCGGCGGGCAGCCACTGGCAGAACTCGGCGACGAGATCGGCCTCCCGGCGGGACGCGAGGCGGCGGGCGAGGACGTACGCGGTGCGCTCGACGCCCGATTCCAGGGCCGCCAGCGCGCGGCCCCGGAGCGCCGGGGACAGGAGGGCCCGGTGCCCGCCGGGCGCGCCGTCCGCCCGGCGGGCCACTGCGGGTCCGGGCGAGGGCGCGACGAGCCGCGGGTCCGCGAGTGCGGCGCGCACATCGGCGTACCTGCTGATCAGCCAGGCGCCGAACGGCTCGTCGTACACGAGGGGGAAGTCTCCGCGCAGGGTGCGGTAGAGCGGGTGGGGGTCGCGCTCGGTGCCGGGATCGAGCAGGCTCGGCGGGACGGTCGCCCGCGCGGACGGGACGCGCGGGGGCAGGTACGGCGCCTCGGTCAAGGGGCACGGGGGCGCGAACGGGGGCGCCGGCGAGAGAGACAGGGCCGTGACCGGAGTCGGCGGCGGACCCGTGACGGGCGAGAGCGGCCCGCCCATGAAGCCCGGCGGCGGACCCGCGAGGGACGGGGGAGGCGGGCCCGGCACGGACGGGGGCGGGGGCGGGTTCTTGACCGGTGGGCCCGCGGGTATCGCCGCCGGGCCGCCTTCGCCGGGAAGGCCATGAGGACAGAGCACCGCGGGCCACCACCTCGGGTCTGCGCGCCGGACCCGCGCGCGGTTGTTCCGAGTCGACCACCACCTGCCCGGGACCGCAGTTCCCGTACACCCGTACGGGTGAATCGTGTACGTGACACCGGCTCGCCCGCGCGGGGCGCGCGCGTACGCCGGTCACCCCTCCCGGGAGCCCGCTCCCGGGCCCTTCCCCCGGTTCTCCGCAGGCCGGGGGGTGCGGTCCGCACCGGCCCCGGGCAGCTCGCGCATCCGCGGCGGACCGTTGCCAGGGGAAAATGCCACCCGGTGCCCCGCGGAGCCGCCCTGTCGCGTTCTTGACAGTTCCCCGAGACCGTGGAGTACTGCCAAAAGCGACGCAGGGCGGACAAGTCGGGGGTGAGTCACCTGCCGGAGCTGCGCTATCCCAGTGTGACCGAAATCGTCTCGTCCGCCTGGGCGTTGGCGGCCCACCGACCCGACCTGTGCGTCCTGCGGCAAGTGGGCACCTCCCGCGCAGGCAGGCCGCTCCACCTCCTGTCCGTCGGCCACGCCCGGCGCGCGGTCCTCGTCGTGGCCGGGGCCCACGCGAACGAGCCGACGGGCGGTTCGACGCTGCTGTCGCTGGCCGAACGCGTGCTGCGCCGAAGGGAGTTGCGAAGAGACACCTCCTGGCACTTTCTGCTCTGCGCGGACCCCGACGGGGCGAGCCTGCATGTGACGCCCGCGCCGCGCACCCTGCTCGACTACCACCTGGGCTTCTTCCGTCCCGCCGGACCCGAGCAGCCGGAGTGGTCGCCCTCCGTCCTGCCGCCCGACCGGCTGCCGCCGGAGACCCGTGCGCTGACCGGGGTCATCGACGAACTGCGGCCCTATCTCCAGGTGACGCTGCACGGGACCGATCTGGGCGGCAGCTGGGTGCAGTTGACCAAGGACATCCCGGGGCTCGCGGAGCCGTTCGCCAAGTCCGCGGCGGAGCTGCGCATCCCGGTCGAGACGGCCGCGTCGGACGCCGCGGGCTGGCCCGCCTCCGGGCCCGGTGTCCATGTGATGCCGGCGCCCGGTTCGGACGCGGCGTACCCGAGCATGCCGGACGACGCCCGGCACAGCACCTGGTACCACGCCCACCGGTACGGCGGTCTGACGGCCGTCGTGGAGGTGCCGATGTGGGCCAGCGACCTGGTGGACGATCCGGCGCCCCACCCCGCCCCCGCGGCGGCGCTGCGGCGCCTGGCACACCGGCTGCTGACCGACGCGTTCCAGGTGGAGGCGGTGCTCCGTCGGGCCCTGCCGCGGCTGCCGGGACCCGACGGGCCCCTTCTGCGGGCGGCGAAGTGGGCGCTGGAACTGGTGCCGGGCCTCGCCGCGGACTGGTCGCAGGCGCCCCCTCCGGACACGACGATGGCGTACGTGGGCAGTGTCGACGCGTTCGGCCGGCGGATTCCGCTGCGGGCCGCGTCCATGCTGCTGCGCGTCCTCCAGGAGTTCGACGACCGCGAGGCACCTCATCTCGAACAGCTGGTGGCCGGCTGGAGCGACGCGTTCGCCGAGCGCTTCCGGGCGCGCTGGGTGCCGCTGGAGAACCAGGTCGAGCACCAGGCCCGTACGGTGATGGCGGCCGCCCGTCACGCGCGCGACAGCGCCGCCTGACTCAGCTCGGCAGGTCGAACACCGCACCCGTCCCGGCTGCCATGACGCAGGAGTTCGAGAACGTGTGCGTGTAGTCGACCCGGCGGCCGTCCCACGCGCCGTACGCCGACACGGTCACCGGCGCGTAGATCATCGGGCACACGGCGCCGGACCGGGGCGGGATGCGCTCGATGTCGCCCCCGGCGGCGCGGAGTTGCTCACAGGCCTCGGCCGCGCGGCCGTGTCCCTGGGGCGGGTCGCAGAGCAGCAGGACGCCGCGGGTGTCGCCGGAGCGGGCGTCGCCCCGGGTGACGCCGAGGCGGAGCCAGTTGCCGGACCGTTCCTCGTGCGGTGCGGCCCGGGCTGCCGGGGGCGCGCCCGCAATAAGGAGCAGGAACGGGACGAGCAGGAACGGGACGAGCAGGGCGGCGCGGAGCGCCGGGAGGGTCTTCGTCATTCCTGGTGCATCGGCACCGTGGCCTGAGCACCCCGGCCCGGCTCACCCGAACGGGAACGCCCGCCCGCGCGGCGCCCCGCGAGGTCGAACGCGGCGAGCACCACACGCGCCTGGTATTCGACTTGGCGTGCGACCGGTATCCATCGGGCCCCGCACCCGTCGCGGTAGTCGGCGCACCACGCGTCGATCAGCCGGTCGAGTTCGGGCAGCGCGTCGCACGGGTCGTGCCCGGAGGCGGTGACCAGCTGGTGCAGCAGCCCGGCCGTGCGCAGGGCGACCCGGCGTCCGGCGAGGCGCAGGGCCGTGAGCCGGGCGGTGTCGAGCGGCGGCAGGGCACGCGCTCCGGCGTCCCGCACGTCGGGATCCCAGGAGTCGGCGAGTCCGGGGCCGACCAGTAAATAGTCGTCCACGGGCGCGAGGAGACAGGTCACGTCCGGCGAGGTGCCGAGGCCGGGCCGCACGCGGGCCAGGATGCCTTCCAGGAGCCGCGTGTCGTGCCGCAGCGTGCGGCTGACGGAGCGGAGCACCGCGTCGGGATCGGCGGGGCGTGCCGGGTCCTCGACGGCGCCGACACCCCACATGGGTGCCTCGACGATCGCCGTCACCGTGCCGTGCGGCTGCGGGTGGAACCAGGTGGAGTCGACCGCGGCCTCCGTGATGGCGGCGGCCAGGTCTCCCCTGCGCGGCGGCGGGACGCGGTAGACGGCGGGGCCGAGCGCCGGCCAGTACAGGGTGTCGTACGGGCCGAGTTCACGCGGGATGCCGAGGCGGGCCGCGCTGTGCGCGACGCGCTGGGCGAGACCGGGCAGGTCTCGGGTCAGCTCGACGAACGCGCCGCCGACGTCGACGCCGTGCAGGGAGCACTGGAGGAACGGCCGCAGCTCGTCCTGGAGGGCGAGCAGGGCGCGGGTCTCCGGCAGGACGGTGCCGTCCGCGCCCTCGGGCAGCCATTCGGGCTGTTCCAGGAAGCCGGGCCGGAAGAAGTGCCGGAAGTAGTGGCCGAGGGTGTACGGGCCGCGGAGCCAGGCCTCGTTGCGGCGCGAGCCGTCCGGGTCGAGGCAGAACAGCAGGTTCCAGGTGGCGTCCGCGCCCTCGGTGAGCCGGGGGTCGGCGAGCGCCCGTTCGGCCAGCCGCAGGACCGTGGCACCGCCCACGGGTTCGTTGGCGTGCGGTCCGGCGACGACGAGGGCCTGGCGGCTGCCGTGTCCGACGGACAGGAGCCACAGCGGCGTGCCGGCCCGGGAGGTGCCCACGCGGCGCAGCCGGGCGGCATCGGGGTGCCGGGCGACGAGCGCGGCGGCGCGGACGCCGAGTTCGTCCACGGTCGGGTAGCGCAGGAGTGGCGGCAGGGCACACCTCCACTCGTACGGTGCCGTCGGTTCACCTGATGTGCATGGTGTACACACAGTCAGTCACGGCTCCGGAGGTACGTCAACACCGCGGGAGGCGGGGGATGTTGCGGAGATCCGCGAGTGGTCGCAGGTCCGGAGGACGCGGAGCCGGAACGCGTGGACTCCCCGGCGAACACCGCGCCCGGGGACCGGCGCGCCGCCGGGCGGCGCGCCCGGCCGGACACCGTCGGCCGCGACACCACGACTCGGCGGGGCGCCCTCCGTGACCCCGCGGCTCAGTCCGAGGCGAGGCGGAACAGCATCCGGCCGAAGCCGATCTGGTCGCCGTCCTGCACGACGGACGCGCCGATGACGCGCCGGCCGTTGACGGTCGTGCCGTTGGTCGAGCCGAGGTCGCGCAGCACCCACACGCCGCTCTGCCTGCTCAGTTCGGCGTGCACCCGGGACACCGTCTCGTGGTTCAGCCTCAGCCCGCTGGCCGGGTCGCGGCCGATGCGCAGCGGGTAGGGGCTGCCGGGGTTGGGCAGCTGCAGCTTGGGCAGGCGCTCGGCCTGCCAGGCCCTGCGCAGCCGTACGGTGAAGCCGGAGACGGCCTCCACCGTGCCGAACACCAGTTTCGACCAGCGGCGCTCGGTGGCCACGTCGGCGTTGGGCAGGTCGGCGGTGAGCACGGCGAGTTCGTCGGACCGGCGGGCGGCCAGGGCCAGCTCCATGCGGCGGATGAACGTGTCGTGCGAGAGGCGGCCGAGGGCGGCGCCGTCACGGAGGGACTTGAGCGCCCGGTCGCGCTCCGCGTCGGACAGCCGCGCGGGGTACGTGTGGAACTCGAAGGACGACGTCACGATGGTGATTGTCGGGCAGTAACGACGGGGTGTCCAGAAGAGCCCGAAACGGCGCGAGGAGCCGCGAGGAGCCGTTCGCGCGACCAAAGGGCGACGAACACGCGGCAAAAGGGTGGATCCGAAAGCGAATTGATCTCCGGTGAAGCACCATGGACGGGCCAATGTCACAGCGAGCCGACAAGGGGGAACCGTCTGTGCGATTCGAAGTGTGGGCACCGCAGGCCGACCGGATGACGCTCCATTGCGCGGGTGTCACGAGCACGCTGGACCGCGATCCCGAGCGTGCCGGATGGTGGACGGGCGACGCGGACGCGGAGGAAGGGACCCGGTACGGGTTCGCGGTGGACGACGGCCCGGCGCTGCCCGATCCCCGTTCGCTCCGGCAGCCGGACGGCCCGGACGGACTGAGCGCGGTGGTCGACCAGGGGCGGTACGCGTGGCGCGCCGAGTGGACCGGGCGGGCGCTGCCGGGCGCGGTCCTCTACGAACTGCACGTGGGTACGTACACACCCGAGGGCACGCTGGACGCGGCGGCCGAGCGGCTCGGGCATCTGGCGGAACTGGGCGTCACACACGTCGAGTTGATGCCGCTGTGCCCGTTCCCCGGCCGGCACGGCTGGGGCTACGAGGGTGTCTCCCTGTGGGCCGTGCACGAGCCGTACGGCGGCCCCGAGGCGCTGAAGCGCTTTGTCGACCGGGCGCACGAACTCGGCCTGGGGGTAGTCCTCGACGTCGTGCACAACCACCTCGGCCCCTCCGGCAACCATCTCCCCGCGTTCGGGCCCTACTTCACGGACACCCATCAGACGCCCTGGGGCTCCGCCGTGAACCTGGACGCGCCCGGCTCGGACGAGGTGCGCGCGTACCTCGTCGGCAGCGCGCTGGCCTGGCTGCGCGACTACCGGATCGACGGACTGCGCCTGGACGCGGTGCACGCGCTGCGGGACACCCGTGCGCTGCACTTCCTGGAGGAGCTGTCGACGGCCGTGGACACGCTCGCCGGCGACCTGGGCCGGCCGCTCTTCCTGATCGCGGAATCGGATCTGAACGACCCGCGGCTCATCACCTCCCGCGAGGAGGGTGGTCTCGGGCTGCACGCCCAGTGGAACGACGACTTCCATCACGCGCTGCACACCACGCTCACCGGTGAGGCGCAGGGCTACTACGCGGACTTCGGCCGCGCCCCGCTCGCGGCACTGAGCAAGACGCTGACGTCGGGCTTCTTCCACAACGGCACGTACTCCAGCTTCCGCGGACGGCATCACGGCCGCCCGTTCGACCGTGCGCGCGTCTCGGCGCAGCGGCTGCTCGGCTACGCGCAGACCCACGACCAGATCGGCAACCGCGCCCAGGGGGACCGGCTCTCGGCCTCCCTCTCCCCCGGGCTGCTGGCCTGCGCGGCGGCGCTGACGCTGACCGCGCCGTTCACGCCGATGCTCTTCATGGGTGAGGAGTGGGCCGCGGGCACCCCCTGGCAGTTCTTCACCGACCACACCGACCCCGAGCTCGCGGAGGCCGTACGGCGGGGCAGGCGGCGGGAGTTCGCGGCGCACGGCTGGGCGGAGGAGGACGTCCCGGACCCGCAGGACCCGGCGACCCGGGACCGCTCCTGTCTCGACTGGTCGGAGCCCGAGGCGCCCGCGCACGCGCGCGTGCTGGCCTGGTACCGCGAACTGATCGCCCTGCGGCACGGTCAGGCCGACCTCTCGGACCCCGATCTCGCGGCGGTCAGGGTCGCCCACGATCTGGGCGCCCGCTGGCTCGCCGTCCGGCGCGGGGACGTCAGGATCGCCGTGAACCTGTCCAAGGACCCCGCGGCGATTCCCCTCGGCATCCACCGCGCGCGGATCCTGGCGGCCTGGGACCCGGTCGAAGCACCGGGCGCGGACGGGGTCCTGAACGTGCCGGGCGAGTCGTGCGTGGTGCTGACGCAGGCGTGAGGCGCTCGGTGCGGCGCCGCCGACGCGAACACCCCCGGGTGCAAGGACTCGTGCGGGGCGCACCCGACGCAGCGCCGCCGACGCGGACGCCCCCCGGTGCTAGGGCTCGTGCGGGGCACGCACGGCGGACACACCGACACCGCAACACGCGCACCCCACGGCCCCGCGCTGCGGGATGCCCGCCCGCACGTGCCCTACGGCACGTCGTCCGGTCCGTCCCGCAGATCCGTGACCCGCTCCAGCAGGATCGACTCCCAGGCGCGCCGCAACCGGGCCTCCAGGAGCGGGACGGGAGTGTCGTCGCGGCCGCGGTGGCGGTCGGCGAGCCGGATGACGGTGTCGCAGCGGGAGAGCCACAGGCCGCGCAGGCAGGGTCGGGCGCCGTATCCGGCGAGCGTGGCGGCGCGTACGGCCGCGGGGGCGCCGACGGCGGTGGCGAGCCCGGCGATGTCCTCGGCCGGATCGCCGAGGACCGTGTCGCTCCAGTCGAGGACGCCGCGCACCCGCCCGTCGGGGCTGACCACGAGGTGTTCGCCCACGAGGTGGTGGTGCACGAGGACCGCGGCGCCGGTCTGCGCGCCGAGCTGGACGGCGGCGGGCGCGGCGAGCTGGTCGAACCGCGCGGGGTCGAACTCCTCGGCGGGGAGCCGCTCGGCGGAGCGTAGCGCGGCGGCCCGAAGGGTCTCCAGGGAACGCGGCGGGGTGCGCGGCACACCGAGCGTCTCGGCCTGGCGTACGGGGACCTCGCGAAGCCCGGTCAGCAGCCCCGCCAGGTCGGCCTCGCCGAGGGCAGAGACGTCCTGTTCCTCACCGGAGACGCCGGGCAGCTTGGTGTCGAGGGTGTAGCTCAGTCCGCTCGCCCACTCGCCCTGCGCGACACTCACCGGGACGGCGACCCCGATGAGCGGGCGGATCAGGTCGCGCAGCCGCAGCTCACGGCGTTGACGCAGAGAGGCGTCGCGGTCCTGGGCGAGCCGCAGCACATGGCGTCGGCCCACCCACCAGGTGGAGTGCCCGCCCCCCTCGGCGACGGGCCGCACGTCCGGTCCCGGGCCCGCCGCGGTGTCGTCGGCGAGCAGGGAGAGGACCAGTCGGCGGACTGCTTCCGTGGTCGGTGTCGGTGTCTGGGTCATGGTCGCGCCCTTGTCGTCCGGGTGCGGGGGCGAAGCGGTTGCCGCGCGGTCGGCGGTCGCACGTCAGTCGACGATCACCATCTCGCGGGATGTGGTGTTGAGGCGGCGTCCGCCGTCGTCGGTCACCGTGACGATGTCCTCGATCCGGACCCCGAACCGGCCGGGCAGATAGATGCCCGGCTCCACGGAGAAGCACATGCCGGGGACCAGGGGCTGTTCCTCGCCCTCGACCATGTAGGGCGGTTCGTGGGTGGTGACGCCGATGCCGTGCCCGGTGCGGTGGATGAAGTATTCGCCGTACCCGGCGTCCTCGATGACGGCGCGCGCCGCGCGGTCGATGTCCTGGCAGGCGGCTCCGGGCCGCACGGCACGGAAGCCGGCCTCCTGGGCCTCGCGCACGATGTCGTGCACCTTGCGTTCCTCGTCGTCGGGTTCGCCGACGTGGACCGTGCGGGATGTGTCGGAGCCGTAGCCCTCCTTGAGGCCGCCGAAGTCCAGGACCACCATGTCGCCGTGCTCGATGACACGTTCGTCGGCCTCGTGGTGCGGGTTGGCTCCGTTGGGGCCCGAGGCGACGATGGTGAAGTCGACCTGGGAGTGCCCGAACCGGCGCAGCAGATCGGCGAGGTCGCGGGAGACCTCCGACTCCCTGCGGCCCGCGAAGGAGACCTTCCGGATCTCCTCGAACGCCGCGTCCGCGGCTGCTCCGGCGGCCGCGAGCCGGTCCAGTTCCGCCTGGTCCTTGACGGCCCTGAGCATCGGCAGGGCCTCGGTGAGCGCGGTGTAGCGGCTGTCGGGGAGCCGCTTCTGCAGGCCGAGCAGATGCAGGGCCCAGCCGTTGTCGCTGATCCCGAAGCGTCCGGCGCGCTCCAGGAGGGGCGCGGCCGCCTCGTAGGGGTCCGTGCCGTCGGTCCAGTCGTGGAGGGTCAGCGCGGACGCGCCGGCCGACTTGGCCGCGTCGGGCGCCTCCAGGGTGGGCACGACGAGGGCCGGGTCGTGGCCCGCCCGCAGCACCAGCAGGGTGAGCCGCTCGGTCTCCACCGGGCGGTACCCGGTCAGCCACACCAGGTCGGGCCCCGGCGCGACCAGGACGCCGTCGAGACCGGCGTCGGCCGCGGCGTCGGCGGCGCGCCGCATACGGCTCTCGTAGTCGCCGGCGGTGAACGGCGCGGGTGTGGCGGTGGTCATCCATGCCTCCGTGTGTGCGGAGTTCCCCAGGGGGCTACGGCAGCATCCTGCCCCTCCGGTGGGGTGTGCGCGAGCCGGTTGTGCCTGTCGCCGGTCAGCTCTCCAGGGCGAGGCGGGCTCCCAGGAGCAGCAGGACGCCTCCGGAGACCTGCTCCAGGCGCCGGCGTACGCCCGTCCGGGACAGGACGGCCTTCATCCGGCCGACGAACCACACGTACACGCTGTAGTAACCCACCTCGTACACCGCCCAGAGCGCGGCGAGGCCGAGCATGGCGGGCAGGTGCGGGGCGCCCTCGGGCACGAACTGCGGCAGGAAGGACATCGCGAAGACGGCCGCCTTCGGGTTGGCGAGGTTGAGCAGCAGCCCGCCCCGGTAGGACGCCCAGCCGCTCTTCTCCGGGCCCTCCCAGCCACCGTCGACGGCCCCCTTGGTACGGCGCGCCTGCCACAGCGTCTGGACGCCGAAGCCGACGAGCACGACGGCACCGACGATCCGCATGACGTCGTACGCCACCTCGGAGGCGGCGAGCAGCGCGGTGAGGCCGAGGGCGGCGACGGCGCCCCACACGAAGACACCCGTCTCGTTGCCGAGCACGGTCAGGAAGCCGGACCGCCGGCTGCGCAGCGACTGTTTGATGATCAGCACGGTGCTCGGGCCGGGCGAGGCGGCGATCAGGGTGCAGGCGCCGAGGAAGGCGAGGAGGGTGCTCAGCATGCGGCCATCCTGGCGGCCCGCGGCCCGCGTGGCCAGCCCCTTTTCCCCGAGCGCCGGCCAGGTCCGAGAGCCGCTCCCCGGGCATTCGCCGGCGCTCGGAACCGTTTCCCGGCGTCCTGCCGCGCCGTGGCCCGCCCTCTGCCTCCCGCCGGGGCCGAGAGCCCCGGAGCCCGCGAACGGCGGTCCGACCGGCCGCGGGGACATCCGACATCCGGCGGGCGGCGGGCAGCGGGACACCCGAGCCGTGGCCGTCGGGCCGCCCGTCTCAGGTCACGATGCCCGGGAGCGCGGACAGTTGCGTTCGGTTGCCGTTCGCGTGGCGCACGTCGAGGGTGACCGCCTTGCCCGGCTGGGCGTCCGCCACCGCGCGGGCGAGGTCGGCGGCCGAGGAGACCTCGGTCCCGCCGACGGCGACCAGGACATCGCCGCGCACCAGGCCCGCGGTGTAGCCGGGGCCGGGGATGTGTACCCCGACGACCAGCGCGCCCCCGCCCTCCGGGGCGTCGACGGCCTCGATCCCCAGGGCCGCCCGGCCGGTCTCCCGCTCGGACCGCCCCGACGGGATCGGGCTGCCGCTGCCGGACCGGGTGGTGGTGCCACCGGGCCGCGGCAGCCCGGAGACGCCCGGGGTCTGCCGTGTCTGCCCGGCCTCACCGGCCTGCTTCCGGAGGTCCGCCAGTCTGCTCATGCCGATCACCGTCGCGCCGACCGTGCCGAGCCCCACGCCGGACAGCACCAGCACCGACCCGACGAACAGGCTGAACAGCAGGGTCATCAGCCGCCCGCCGCGGCGCCGCGCCGCGTGCGGGCGCCGGGTCTCGCCGGGCGGACGGCCACCACAACCGCCCCCGCCGTCACTGCCACCACCACCACCACCGCCACCGCCACTGCCACTGCCACCGCCCGGGTCCTGACCGGGCATCGGCTTGGGACGCAACGCGGTCTGTTCCATGGGTCGCCTCCGGCAGATGTTCCGGCGGATGTTCTACGGACCGCCTCCGGCTCTTGCTCTACCCCGGCCTCCGGCGCGCGACGATTCCCGAACGAGTGAGACTGTCATCCCCGTTCGAGAAGTCTGTCCGCCATGGCCGCCGCCGCTCCGCGCGGCGATCCGCCGTGCACCAGCTCCGTACGGTGCACGACCCGGGGCGCGACGAGGGGCACGGCGACTCCTCCGGGCACGCCGGTGGCCACGGTGCGCGGCAGGAGCGCGAGGCCGTGGCCCGCGACGGCCAGGGCGGTGAGGGTACGGAGGTCGGTGCCGTCGTAGCGCAGCGCCGGGCGGAATCCGCCACCGCCGTTCGCGGCGCGCAGCTGGTCCAGTGGCAGGCCGGAGCCGGGGGCGTCCAGCCAGCGGGCGTCGGCCAGGTCGCCGAGACGCAGGCCCGCGCGCCGGGCGAGCGGATGGGACGCGGGCAGCAGCACGCAGACCGGTTCCTCGCTGACGCCGTGCGTGGTCAGCGGTGCCACGTCGGGCAGCCGGAGGGGGTCGCTCGGCGCGGCGAGTCCGTCGACGAGGCCCAGGTCGGCCGTGCCGGTGGCGACCGCCGCGGGAACCTCGTCGCGGGCGAGCACACGCAGGGTCACGCCCGCCGCGGGAAGCGCCGCGACCGTACGCGGTCCGAGGGCGGTCGGTGTCACGGCGAGCGTCAGCCCGTGCTCGGGCGCGGCCGCCATCCGCGCCACATCGGCGCGGGCCGCGTCCAGGCGCAGCAGCAGCGGTCCCGCGTGTTCGAGGAGCCGCTCGCCCGCCGTGGTGGGCGCGACGGGCCGCCGGGTCAGCAGGGGCGCGCCGAGGTCCTGCTCCAGGGCGGCGATCTGCTGGGAGACCGCGGACTGGGTGTAGCCGAGCTCGCGCGCGGCCTCCGAGAAGGACGCGAGCCGCGCCACGGTGACATACGTACGCAGGAGATGCGGGTCCATGCGCTCAGGATTCCGCATCCCATCAGCGATGCTTATCGAGGGTGCAGTAATCATCGTTGGACGTGAACCGGATGCCGCCCACAGGATGAACGGCATGACCACGAACACCGTGCCCACGGCCCGGGTCGCCCTGGTCGGCGACCGCTCCCCCAACGTCGTCTCGCACACCCGTGTCCCGCTCCTGTTCGACGCCCTCGCCCGGCGCGACCGGATCGTGCTGGACGCCTACTGGATTCCGTCCGAGGACGCGCGGGACCCGGAGGCGGTACGCGGCTTCGACGCGGTGTGGGTGCTCCCGGGCAGCCCCTACCGCAGCGAGGCCGGTGTGCTCACGGCGATCCGTACGGCGCGTGAGGGCGGCATCCCCTTCCTCGGCACCTGCGGCGGCTTCCAGCACGCCCTGCTGGAGTACGCCCGTGACGTCTGCGGTCTCACGCGCGCCGCGCACGCCGAGAACGACCCCGACGCCGACGACCTCCTGATCGAACCGCTCGCCTGCTCGCTCGTCGGCCACGAGGCCACCGTCACCGTCGAGCCGGGTTCGCTCGCCCAGGCGGTGATCGGCTCCGAGCGGACGGTCGAGCGCTACTTCTGCGCCTACGGGCCTTCGCGGCACCTCGACACCCTGCGCGCGCACGGACTGCGGTTCAGCGGGCACGACGAGGACGGGCACGTCCGGATCGCCGAACTCCCGGACCATCCCTTCTTCCTCGCCACCCTGTTCCAGCCGGAGCTGGCGGGGGACGGCTCGCGCCCGCACCCGGTCCTGCGCGCGCTGGCACGAGCCGCGGTGGCCCACGCCGGCCTCACACCCGCGGGCGGACCAGCCTGAGCGCCCGCACCATCAGGTCGCCGGGGGGGTGCGAGGGCGGACCCGACCTCGCGGAGGAGGTCCGCGAGGTCACCGAGGCCGCGACCGCCGGAACCCGTCAGAGCGAGGCGGGCTCCGCGCGCCAGGCGAACGGCAACGCGGGCGCCTGGTCCGGCACGAATCCGTGGGCGCGCCGCGCCAGGTCCGCCGCGCCGTAACGGCGGCAGTCCTGGTGCCACTTCAGGATTCCGGCCAGCCAGTTCTGCAGCTCCGCCACATAGCCCTGCATGATTCCGCGCACCTCCTCCGAGAGCTTGAAGTCCTCGTACAGGATGGGCAGTTCATGGGCGGCGACATGCTGGAACTGCTCCATGCGCTGGGTCGTCAGGTCATGGATGACGCCGAGCGCGGTCGGGTAGTCGCAGCCGAAGAAGTTCTGCACGACGAGGATGCCGTTGTGGACCTCCCCCTCGTACTCGATCTCCTTCTGGTACGAGAAGACGTCGTTCAGGAGCATCGCGTAGTCCATGGCCGCGTTCTCCAGCGACCGGACGGGGCCGCTGCGGTAGACCTCCGGCGGGACCTCGGGGCCGTGACCGAGGCGGCACAGGCCCATGGTGAGCTCGGAGCCGAAGGTGGCCCGCCGCATCTCCAGATAGTCGACCGGGTCCGGGATGCGGTTCTGGATCTGGTTGGACAGCTCCCACAGCCAGCTCTCCGTCATCACGTCCACCGCCGCGCGCAGGGTGGCCCGCGCGTCCGGGGTCATCTCCGCGGTGGTGCGGCGCCACAGGTCGATCAGGCCGCGTTCCATGCCGTTGACCGGGACGGGGAGCTCCTCGCCGTGGACGGGCATGCACGCCGAGAGGCGCGCGGTGGTCAGCCTGGCGGCGGCCAGATCGCGGCGGTTGCCGAAGAGCAGCGGGTAGTAGTCGTCGCCGTAGGTGCCCCAGGCCAGCCACTGCGAGCTGAGGTCGAGCGCCTCGGGGGTCGCGTCGGGGTGGATGCCCGCCGCGCAGAGCGGCAGGTCGTAGGCGATGAGTTTGTCCTCGTCCCAGACGCCCTCCTGGAGCATGCCCGTGGCGTGCATCCAGGTGACGAGGCGGTCCCGGGCACCCGCGAGATGCGGGCTGAGGGTGACCTCGAACGGCATGTGGAAGTCGGGGAGCAGGGAGGGTCCGACCTTCTGGAACGGGACGTGGGTGTACGCGCGCAGCCGCTCTGCGCCGGCCGCGGAGAGCAGCGCCCCGATGTCCGCGGCGGACGTCCCGAACCCGCCCATGCCGAGGGGGCGCGCCTCCTCGACGGCGCCCTCGTTCATGTAGCGGCTGGAGCGCAGGTGCCACTCGTGGCCGCCGGACTGCCAGTCCTGGAGTCCCTGCGTGTACGCGGCCACGGCGCCGATCTCCTGAGGGGTGAGCCCCTTCTCCACGGCCAGCGCGGGTACTTCGGTGAGCGCCGTGTGCTCGAACTGGTGGAGCCGTGAGGTGAGGATGTCGTTGACCGTCTCGGCGGCCTGCTGTGTGGTGCAGCCGAAGAACGTCTCCAGGACGAGGATGCCGTTGCTGAGTTCGCCCTCCTCCTCGACTTCCCGCTGGTAGGAGAAGAGGTCGTTGCGCAGGTGGACGCCGTCGGAGAACGTCTCCATCAGGACGCGCAGCGGCCTCGACTCGGCGACGGACGCGGGCACTTCGGCGGTCGCGTACTCGACGAGCCCGGCCGACCAGGGAGCGCCGCCCACCTTGCGGCGCATCTCGATGTACTCGACGGGGTTGGAGATCCGCCCCTCGTTGATGTTGGACAGCTCCCACATCGACTCGTTGAGCAGATGCTCGGTGGAGACGGCGAACCGCCTGCGCCACTCCGTCGACATCGAGGGCACGGTGCGCGCCCACAGGTCGGCGAGTCCGGCCTCGACGGGGTTCTCCGGCTCGGGTACGGGAGTCGACAGGTCGAGCGGCATGAAGAGGGGCAGCCGGTCCAGGTAGGCCTTGCCGCCGGCGCGGTCCTGGGTGCGTTTGAAGGTCTCCAGGAAGTGGTCGTCGAAGAAGAACACCCACACGTACCAGTCGGTGATGAGGGAGAGGGCCGGTCCGTCGCAGTCGGGGTGGGTGTACGCGCACAACAGGCCGTAGTCGTGTGCGTCGAGGTCGGACTGCTCCCAGATGCCCGAGCCTTCCAGCATGCCCATTCCGCGGGCCCACTCGACCGAGTGGGCCCGCGCCTCGTCCAGATGCGGGTTCAGCCGGGCGGTGTACGGCATGTAGAAGTGCGGGAGTTCGAACGGCTGCGTCATGGCCGGGCCCTACCCATGGCTCCGAGCGGACATCCGCAGGCCAGGACATGATCACACCATCGCGTGAACCGGTGCGAAAGCCGCGCATGGCGGCGTCTGCGTCCGGGCGGGATCCGGGGGCAGCACCTCGGCCCGCGCCCGCGGCAGCACCTCGGCCGGCGCCCGCGGCACCGCCACGGCTCCGGCCCCGGGCGGGCACAGGGACCGGCCCCCGCCCCCTTGCCGACGCGGTGTCCGCCCGCCACCGTGGCCGTATGACCTTCCTCGCGCTCCCCCGTGCCGTGCACGGTTCCGCTGTCCGTGCGGTGTCCGCGGGGCGCGGCCCGTCCGCCGCCGGACCGGTGTCCGCACAGGTGTCACCAGATCCGGGTCGCGTCTCCGTCCCGTCCGCGTCGGCAGGTCCACGCTGTCGCGCCGTGCCGGAGGGCCCGGGCGGGCGCTGCGGCGGGGTTCGGGAGAGCACCGGCGGGCGGCGCTCGGGCGAAGTCCCGGGCGGGTGCGGCGCCGAGAGGCGAGAAGGCCCCGGCAGGCGCGGCGGCGGGGACTCGTGGTCGTGAGCGCCGCGTCTCGGTCGCACGTGCCTCCGGTTCCGGACGTGTTCGACCCGCGCCGGTACGCCGACGGGGTGCCCCACGCCGCGTACCGCGTCCTGCGCGATCACCACCCGGTGGCCTGGCAGGAGGAACCCGAGGTGCTGGGCTGGCCGGCCGGTCCCGGGTTCTGGGCGGTGACCCGGCACGCGGACGTGGTCCGGGTGCTCAAGGACTCCTCGACGTACTCCTCGTACCTCGGCGCGACCCAGATCCGGGATCCCGACCCCGCGGATCTGCCGTTCATCCGGCGCATGATGCTCAATCAGGACCCTCCGGAACAGGGCCGGTTGAGACGCCTGGTGAGCCGGGCGTTCACCCCGCGCCGCATCGAGCACTTCGCGTCGGTGGTACGCGAGCGGGCCCGCACGCTGCTGGGGCGGGCGGTGCTGGAGGCCCGGTCGGGCGACGGCACCAGCGACCTCGTCGCCGCGGTCACCGACGACTACGCCCTGCTCAATCTCGCTGATCTGCTCGGCGTGCCCGAGCGCGACCGAAAGCTGCTGCTGCACTGGACGCGGCGGGTGATCGGCTACCAGGACCCCGACGAGGCGGGCCCCGCGGTCCTCGGCCCGACGGGGAAGCCGGTCGATCCGCGCTCCCCGGCGATGCTGCGGGACATGTTCGCCTACGCGCGGGAGCTGGCCGAATTCAAGCGGCGGCATCCCGGCGACGACGTGCTGACCACCCTCGCCACCGATGCCGAACTCGCCCCGGAAGAACTGGAGATGTTCTTCTTCCTGCTCACGATCGCGGGCAACGACACCGTGCGCGGCGCGGCCCCCGGGGGCCTGCTGGCACTGGCGGAGCGTCCGGAGGCGTACGAGGGTCTGCGCTCGGGCCGCCATCGACCCGCCACGGCCGTCGAGGAGCTGCTGCGTGTGCACCCTCCCGTGCTGACCTTCCGCCGGACGGCGGCCGTGGACACGGAACTGGCCGGCCGGCGTCTGCGCGCGGGCGACAAGGTGGTCGTCTTCCACGCCTCGGCCAACCACGACGAACGCGTCTTCGCCGACCCCCACCGGCTCGACCTGTCCCGGGCCCCGAACCCCCATGTCTCCTTCGGTGACGGCCCGCACGTCTGCCTGGGCTCCCACTTCGCACGGCTCCAACTGCGGGTGCTGTACGAGGAGACCGTGCGGGCCATGCCCTCGCTGCACACCGCGGGTCCGCCCGGACGTCTCGTCTCCAACTTCATCAACGGCATCAAGTCCCTCCCTCTCCGGGTGACTTGACCACCGGTGCGGTGCACGGGATCACCGGTCCGGGCACTCCCGTGCGCCGCCCACCTCGTCGTCCGCTCAGTCGGAGCGGAGGTTCTCCAGTGTCGAGCGGGTGTCGGTCTTCACCCAGCGTGAGACATCGCCGACCTCGGGCGGAGTGGTCGTCTCGTAGGACGACGTGTAGACGCTCCAGCTCATCTGGTACGTCATCCAGCCGTCGCGCACCGCGAGGATCACCGCCCGGCTGCCGCTGGTTCCCGAGCCGGAGGTGGTGTCCTCGGTGACGAGATAGGCCTCGTCACCGAAACCGGACACCTTCTCCACCTCGTAGTCGTCGTAACGCTGGTTGTACTCGGACCACACGGCGGTGAACTCGGCGGAGGGATCGGTCTCCTTGTGGAGATCCACCTGCACCGAGAGATACGCGTCGGAGTAGGAGGAACTGGACGATTTCTTCAGGGAGATGCTGCAGTAGCTCTCGTCGATGGCCTTGTGCTTCAGCGCGTTGTGCGTGGGTGCGCTGTCCTGCTCGGTGTACTCGGTCCGCAGGGCGGTGTAGTCGACCGCGGAGCAGAGATTGGCCTTGGCCCGGTATCCCGCCAGATCCGGGTCGTCGCCGAGCGGGCGGAGCAGGAAGACCCCGCCGGCCCACAGCGCGGAGGCGACCACCGCGCCGACCGCCGCCCACAGCACCGCACGTCCCGCGGTGCCCTTGCCGCCGGGCGGCGGGGGAAAGCCCGGCGGTTGCCCGTACGAGTACTGCTGGGCCGGAGGATAGACGGGAGGAAGGCCGTAGCTGTTCGCCGGGGCCGGGCCCGGGTACGGATTGCCCGGCGCGGGTTCGGGTCTTGGCAGCGCCGACGGCTGGTGGTGCGCCTGCGACTGGTTCGCGGGGGCGGGCGGAGCCGTGGAGCCGGGTGGGGGCGACGTCTGCGCCTGGGGCTGCGCCGGGACGTCCTCGGGCCGATCCTGCATCCTGTGCTCCTTCTCCGAAGTCGTCGGGCGTGCGATCAAGGTGGCGGAACGGACGCCGCGCTCGACGCCGACCGGATGGCGGTGTCGGCAGGTGACGCGGTCGCGGTGGAGCCATGGACCGGTGGGGACAGAGAACGATGGGGCGATCGGTCGCCGTGAGCAGACGTCCGGGCCGGACGGTGAAGCCGTGGTGCCACCACCCGTGCATGACTCAACACGTCGATTCTAAAGGGCAGTTCGACAGAAGTGACCTTGCTGCATCGACCGTTGCAGAGTTGTTGATCTCACCGGAAACCGCCCGGTCCGGGGATAGTTCCGGCAAGGAACGGGTGCCCGTGCCCGCCACGCCTCACGGACGGATACGCCTGCCCGTAGGAGATCAGGGTGGCTCGCGGGAAGGCCCCGGTCGTCCCGCGAAGTCTCCGGCCGCGAACCGGGCACGGCGGGACCCCGCGCGAGGTCCGGACCGGAGCCTGCCGCCGCTAGCGCCTCGCCTGGATCAGCGCGTGGGTGCCGCTGGTGCGCCAGCGGTGGCCCTCGGCGGCGTCGAGGGCCGCCTCGACGGAGGAGGTGAGTCCGACGACGACATCGGACTTGAGGGTGCGCAACGCCGCCACGGGGCCGGGGAAAGAGGCGGTGGCGACGGCGAAAGGCGTGGTCGCGGGATAGAGGCGGTCGCCGATGAGACGGCGGTAGTTCAGGTCACCCTTCAGCAGGGTCACATCGGCCGCGGTGAACTCCCGCCGGAGGTCTTCGGGCATGTCCGCGTACGGCAGCGGGGCACAGGCGAAGGGGTGGGCGCGGACGGTGAGACGGCCCTCGGACAGGGCGGCCCAGAGGCGGTTCCCTGCCTCGCCGGCCGCTCCCTTCGCTCCGGTGAGGCGGCGCAGGGCGTCGATCACGTCCGCGGTCGTGGCGTCGGAGACGTAGTACGGGTATGGCTTCACCTGCAGGACGGTCCGCTCGACCCGGCCGTGGTGGAGCAGGTGGTCGATGAGGAGCAGATCGGGGACGAGTTCCCGGCCCGCGTTGTCCGCGACCAGGCAGAGGGTGCCGCCCGCGAAGAGCGATCGCAGCACCTCTCCGTCGTTCGCCACGAGCTGGGAGCCGGCCGCCGTCCCGCCCTCCGCGCCGGCCAGCCGGAACCCGAGATCAGCGCGGTTCCCCCACAGTGAGCCGTGCAGCAGCGCCTCCTCCTGCTCCTCGGCCGGCCGCCGCGCGAGGTCGTCCAGCGCGGCGAGTTCCTCGTCGGCCTCCGGGGTGTCCAGTTCGGCGAGCTTGAACGGGCGGAAGGGGTCGATGCCCTGCCACGGCCCGGGTGTGAAGTAGCCGACGGCTTCGAGGAGTCGGCGGTAGAAGTAGCTCTCGGACCAGAGGAAGGGAAGGTCGAACCAGGACCGGCCGTAGTGCTCCCGGCCGCCCCAGGCATCCCACTGCCCGCGGTCCGCGGCGGACGCCGCGAGCGGTTCCACGACCCCCTCGGCGCAGTTCCTGAGCAGGGCGTCGAGTGCGTGGCGCTGCTCGGGGCCGTACGGGAAGGCGTCCGCCACCTTGCGGATGAGCGCCGGATGCCTCTCGGCCAGCACGCTCCAGGGGAAGGAGCCCCGCACCGCGCTGACGACCACCGGCGCGTCGTCGGGATCGGCGGCGGGGCGGGCGGACGCGGCGGGCTCAGGCATGCCGCTCACCGTACCGGCTGGGCAGAAGGGGCCGTCCGACGCGCGTGCGCGCCGGGCGGCCCCTCCCCCCGTAGAGCCCAGCGGTCGGCCTGGTCGGTCGGCTTCGAGCTGTCGACCGCGCGGTGTGCCGCGCGGCCGTGTCCTGGACACGGGGCTCGCGGCTGCCGTGGGCGGTCGCGCTGAACGATAGACAGGCGGCGGGTGGGAGGGATAGCGGGAAAACCCTCGATCGGGCCGCGAATCGGCTCCCGTCCGCCCCGGTTCGCCGAGATGGTCCCGTTTCGCACGGACCGCGGATCTGAACGCACGGCGCTGTGGCCCCGTATTGCACGGTGCCCCGTGCGAGGAGTGCGTCCCGGCCGCGCGCGGTGGCACGCCGCTTCGCCGACGCACCGAGGAGACCTCCGGATGTCCGCCTACCGCACCGCAACCGCGGCCGCTGTCGCCCTGGCGGCGCCGCTGCTCCTCGCGACGTGGGCCGCTGGGCCCGCATCGGCGCACGGCGCGCCGACGTCTCCGGTCAGCCGGGTGGCCGCGTGCTCGCCGGAGGGCGGCGGTCTGGTCCGGACGGCGGCCTGCCGGGCGGCGATCGCCGCGAACGGCGCGCCGTTCACCGCGTGGGACAACCTGCGGGTGGCCGGCGTCAACGGCCGGGACCGCTTGGTGATCCCGGACGGGAAGCTGTGCAGCGGCGGCCTGCCCGCCTACAAGGGCCTCGACCTGGCCCGTGCCGACTTTCCGTCGACGCGTCTGACGCCCGGCGCGGCCTTCACCCTCAAGTACAGTTCGACGATCCCGCACACGGGGACCTTCAAGCTCTTTCTGACCAAGCCGGGTTACAGCCCGACGCGGCCTCTGAAGTGGTCCGACCTGCCGGAGAAGCCGTTCGCCACGGCCACCGACCCGGCGCTGGTCGACGGCGCCTACCGCATCAACGCGAAGCTGCCGTCCGATCGCACCGGCCGCCAGATGCTGTTCACGATCTGGCAGAACTCCAGCACGTCGGACACCTACTACTCGTGCTCGGACGTGGTGTTCTCCGGCAAGAGCACGGCGTCGAAGCCGGCTCGGAGCACGGCGCCCTCGGGGAGCACCGGAAGCACGTCCGGGGGCAAGGGCGCCAAGGACACCTCCGGGTCGACCAAGCTGGCGACCTCGCCGCCCAGCGCCGCGCCGGCGTCCCCGGACGCCGACTCGCCTTCCCCTGCGGTCAGTTCGGCCGCCGGGGAGACGGACACCGATGATCTGACTCCCGCCGCCGACAGCACATCGGGCGGCGGGCCCGCCCTCCCCCTGGTCGCGGGGGGAGCGGCGACCGCGCTGCTGCTCACCGCCGGCATCGCCGTCACCCTGCGACGCCGACGGTGAACACGCGTCCGGTGGGCGTCAGTTGACGTAGACCACCGGGCTGTCCGGCTGGCTGGTGTCGGTGACGGGGGCGTACTTCGCGGTGAAGTAGCCGCTGCTGAAGCACAGGGAAGAGCCGGAGAACTTGGTGAACTGCTGGTTGGCGAAGGTGATGCTGTTGTCGGCGTTGCTCGCCGTGCCGGACAGGCTCGGCGCCCGGTAGACGCAGTTCAGGGTGCCCAGCAGGGTGCGCAGCTTGACCGTGGTCTGGATGGTGGACCCGGCGGCCGGGGTGACGGTGACGGATCCGTCGGAGCCCACCGCGGTGCTGTACGGCAGGTTGTCGACCGTGATGCCGGTGACGCCGAGAACGCCGACGACGTTGCTGCTGCACGAGCTGCTGTCGAAGGTGTGCCCGGTGAGCGACTCGGTGGCCGTGCCGGGGGCCGCCGGGTTGTCGGTGGCTGTCGCGGTGAACGTCGACGCGGAACAGGAGACACCGCTCGTGCCGGTGCTGCTGGAGTAGAGCGTGGCCGTGGTGCCGCTCGCGAGGGAGGCCTTGAGGACGTCTCCGACGGCGACGGGGGTTCCTCCGGCGCTGCCGGTGGTGAGCACGGGGACGTCGTCCGCGGAGGCGGGGACGATCGCGGAGGCCGACAGGGCAGCGGCGACGCCGACGAGGGCGAGCAGGGATCGAGTACGCATGGGGGGGGTGCCTCTTCTCCGATGGGGGTGTGGGTGCCTGACCGCGCCGGGGCGCGGGGGTGCGGGTCGAGAAGGTGGCGCGGGTGTGCGGGGGTGGAACGGCCGCGCGGGGCCTGCGGGTTCGATGCTCCGGCGCGGGGTGCGGGGGTGGTGCGAGGAAGGACCGCCGCCGGTCCATGACGCCTTCTCCGTGCGCCAGGGACCGGCGGCGACAGCCGGGCGACCGGTACGGCCCGGAGGGGAAGGCGACCGTGCCGGTGCCGCGGGGACGGGGAGTGGCCGGGGGTGCGCGCCGCTTCGGCGTACGCGCCCGGGCCGCTCCGGAACACGCCATGACCGCCCCGTGCAGAACGGGGTCCGGGAGGTGACGGGCGCGTCGGCCGACGGATCCGGCGCCACGGATCCGGGGAAACAAGGGAGAGTTGTAGACCTGATGGATGGTCAACGTCAATACGTGGCAAGGAAGTTGAAGGTCACGGCACCCCTGTCGTCGGCGCGCGTTCACAGGTGGGGCACAACTGGCACGGTTTTCCCACAGGTCCCTTGACCCTGCATGTAACCCCCGGTAACTTCCTCGGCGGCTACTGCTGCGTAACGAGAAAGCCCTTGCAACCGCCGGGAGGCGCGAGGAGGCGTGCGCCGCAGCCGCTGTCCGCGCCAGGACAACGCGCCACTGGAGCCCGACCCGCATCGAATGTGCCCAGGGAGCAGACATGGCCTCGTCCCCGGACGCCACGGCGTCCACCGGTTCCACGCCCGAGACCCCGGAAAGCGGTTCAGCCGCCGACGGGCAGAACAGACGCGGACGGGTCCGTCTGCGCCGCGCCGCCGTGATGGCGCTGCCCGCCACCGCGGTCGCCGCCGGGTTGATGATCCTCACCGCCCAGGGCGCCCTCGGCGTCCAGTTCGCCATCTCCGGCATGCCGTTCACGGTCACCGCCACCGAGCTGAACGGCACCGGCTTCGAGCAGTTCGGCGGCCTCGACAACATGGCGGAGGACAGTCCGAACGCCGGCGACACGGGCGGCCAGGTCCTGATCGTCACCTCGGCGATCAAGAACGCGACCCTCACCAAGCTGTGCCAGAGCGTCGACCTGGGCGGCACGAACCTGCTCATCACGGCGGGCAGCGGGGCGGACAAGGTGCAGGCGAGCCACCTCACCACCGACTCCACGGAACTGTCCGGCGACGCCTCCTTCGACAACATCGAGATCGGCAACGACGCCAGCACCCTCGACAAGGCCGGGGTCCAGGGCCCCAAGGGCGTCTTCAGCCAGCAGGCCGACACCGTCCGGATCGCGAACCTGCGCCAGACCAACTACGCGACCACGGCGGCGGTGTTCAAGCTTCCCGGCCTCAAGCTCCGCTTCAGCGAGCAGGGTTGCTGATGAGCTCCGACGTCCGGACGGACAGCTCCCGGAGCCTGAGGGCCGGTTTCCGGCAGTGGCGTGCGCACCGCCCCTTCTGGGGCGGGCTGCTGCTCGCCCTGGCGGGAGCGGAGATCCTCCTCACCGAGAAGGCGTCGCTGAAGGTCGTCATGCACATCGGGATGCAGGGCCTGGCGGGCTATCTGCTCCCCACCATGATGCTGCTGTGCGGCCTGCTGATCCTCTTCAACCCGGCCCAGCGCCTGTTCTACTCCCTGCTGGGCATCCTCCTGTCCCTGGGCACCTGGCTCACCTCCAACCTCGGAGGCTTCTTCATCGGTCTGCTCCTCGGAGCCGTCGGCAGCTGCCTCACCTTCGGCTGGCTGCCCGACCAGAAGCCGCGCAGGCGGCTGCTGCGTCGCGGACACGCCTGAGCCGGGCGGCCGGAACGGACCCTGACCCTGGGCAACTTGCCTGTACGCGCAGGGAAGTTGACACCGTACGCAGCCGACGCCGAGTGGGTCTCGATGGGACCCCGTGTGCTCGCGTAGCGTGACGCGGCGTATGCCGAATTGGGGTTCGACTGCCGGGAGGCTCCTGATGGGTAATCCAAGTCCCTTAGTGATCGACGCGACCGGACGCGACATCCACGAAGAGGCCGCCCGGATACGCGAGAGCGGACCGCTGGCCCGGGTGGAGCTTCCCGGCGGCGTGCAGGCCTGGGCGGTGAGCGGCCCCGAGCTGCTGAAACGGCTGCTCACCGATCCCCGGGTGTCCAAGGACGCACGGCAGCACTGGCCCCTGCTCGCGAGCGGCGAGATCACCCCGGAGTGGCCCCTGTTCACCTGGGTGGCCGTGCAGAACATGTTCACCGCGTACGGAGGCGAACACAAACGCCTGCGCACGCTGGTCTCCAAGGCGTTCACCGTCCGCCGGACGGCCGCGCTCCAGCCGCGTATCGAGGAGATCACCCGGCGGCTGCTGGACCGCGTGGAGGAGGCGGGGCGCGGCTTCCAGGTCGTCGACCTGCGCGAGGAACTCTGCTATCCGCTGCCGATCCAGGTGATCAGCGATCTGTTCGGGCTGCCAGAGGAGCGGGGCCCCGAGCTGCGTCGCCTGGTCGACCGCATCTTCGACACCTCCGCCGACCCGGGTGAGATGACGGCCGCCTACGAGCGGATGTACGTCGTCCTGGCCGAACTCGTCGCCGCCAAGCGGGAGTCGCCCGGCGACGATCTGACCTCGGGGCTCATCGCGGCCCGCGACGAGGAGGACGGCACCCGGCTCAGCGAGCAGGAACTGCTGGACACACTCGTCCTGATGGTCAGCGCCGGTCACGAGACGACGGTCAACCTCATCGACAACGCCGTGCACGCCCTGCTCACCCGGCCCGAGCAGCTCGAACTCGTCCGGGAGGGCCGCGCGACCTGGGACGACGTGGTCGAGGAGACCCTGCGCGTCGACGCGCCGGTCGCGAACCTGCCGCTGCGGTACGCCGTGGAGGACATCGTCCTCTCCGAGCTCGGCGGCCCCGACGGAACCGTGATCGCCAAGGGCGAGGCGATCCTCGCGGCGTACGCCGCCGCCGGTCGTGATCCGGAGCGCCACGGGAAGGACGCCGACCGGTTCGACGTCACCCGCGCCGACAAGGAGCACCTCGCCTTCGGCCACGGTGTGCACCACTGCCTGGGGGCGCCGCTGGGCCGGCTGGAGGCCCGGATCGCGCTCCCGGCTCTCTTCGACCGGTTCCCGGGCCTGCGACTCGCGGTTCCGGAGGAGGAGCTGCGGCCGGTGGACTCCTTCATCTCCAACGGCCACCGCTCCCTTCCCGTCCGTATTTCCTAGGAGCCGGGCCGGTTCATTCGCCGCGCCACCAGGCCGCCAGCCGCGCCCAGCCGCTCCTCGGGCGGTCGGGCGCGGGGGTCGAAGGCTCAGGGGCGGGCGCCGGGAAGGCCACGGCCGGCGTCCGGAGCTCGCCCTCGGGCCGTCCGGCCGCCGGGGCGGGCGGGAAGCTCACCGGCAGCGCGGCGAGCGCGCGGTGGAAGGGGCCGGGACGCCACTCCAGCTTCTCGGCGGGAACCGCCAGTTCGATGTCGGGGATCCGGTCGAGCAGCTTCTCCACCCCGACGGCGGCGATCAGCCGCGCCGGACCCTGCGCCGGGCAGTTGTGCGGGCCCGCGCTCCACGCCAAGTGGGCCCGGTTGCCCGTGCGCTGACCGCTCGTCAGGGACGGATCCGTGTTGGCCGCGGCGAGACTCACCACCAGCGGATCACCCGCGCGCAACGGTGTGCCCTCGTACACGACGTCGTGCCGCGGGTAGTGCACGGCGTAGTTGGCGATCGGCGGATCGGTCCACAGCACCTCGTCGAGGGCGTCCTCCACCGGCAGCGTGCCGCCGGACAGGTCGCCCGCGAAGCGGTCGTCGGACAGCAGCAGGCGCAGGCCGTTCGCGATCAGGTTCTGCTGCGGTTCGGTGCCCGCGCCCATCAGCACGACGAGGGTGTGGACCATCTCCTCGTCGGTGAGCGCGGCCGGGTGCTCCATCAGCCAGGACGTCATGTCCGCCCCGGGCCGCCGCCGCTTCAGCGCCACGAGGTCGAGCAGGGTGGTGGTGAGCAGTTCGTTCGCCTTCTCGGCGTCCACCCCGTCGAAGATCCCGGACATCCCCTCGACCAGCCGGACGCCGTGGCCCGTGGGACAGCCGAAGAGATGGTTGAAGACGAGCAGCGGCAGGACCTGGGCGTATTCGCCGAGCAGATCCGCCGTGCCGAGCGGCGCGAACCGGTCGATGAGAGTGTCGGCGCTGCGTTCGACATAGCCGCGCAGGGTGCTGGGCTCGACGCGGGCGAGGCTGTCGGTGATGGCACCACGCAGCCGTCGGTGCTCCTCACCGTCGGTGAACAGCGCGTTGGGCCGGTACATCATCATCGGGACGACCGGGCTGTCCATCGGCACGGTGCCGTCGGCCAGATCCCTCCAGCGGCGCGGGTCCTTGGAGAAGGTCTCCGGACTGCGCAGGACGTGCAGGGCGGCGTCGTACCCGATGACGAGGGTGGCCCGGACGCCGGGCGCGAGTTCGACGGGCCCGGTCGGTCCGGTCTCCCGCAGCCGCCGGTAGACCGCGGCGGGATCGGCCGCGAACTCCGGTCCGTACAGGGACTGGTGGGCCGGGCAGCCGGGGGGCGGTACGGCGGTCACGTGTGCTCCAGTTCGCCGGTGCGGTTCAGCAGGTGCTCGACGAGGGTGATCAGTGCCTCGGTGGAGGAGACGGGATCGCGGGCGTCGCAGCGTACGAGCGGGGTGGAGGGCAGCAGGTCGAGCGCCTCGCGCACCTCGTCGAGCCCGTGTGCCGGCCCGTCGCCGAAGTCGTTCAGGGCGACGGCGTACGGGAGCCCCAACTCCTCGAGTACGCCCATGACGTCGAAGGACTGGTCCAGGCGCCGGGTGTCGGCGAGGACGAGCGCGCCGAGCGCGCCGCGCGTCATGTCCTGCCAGAGTTCGGTGAAACGCTGCTGCCCCGGAGTGCCGAACAGATAGAGCACCAGGGTGTCGTTGAGAGTGAGGCGGCCGAAGTCGAGGGCGACCGTGGTGGTGGTCTTGTCCCGCGTTCCGGCCAAGTCGTCGACGAGCGCGCCGGCCTGGCTCATGACCTCCTCGGTGCGCAGGGGCCGTATCTCGGACAGCGCGCCGACGAAGGTGGTCTTGCCGACCGCGAAGTGGCCCACCACCAGCAGCTTGACGGCGGTCCGCACGCCCTCGGGCAGATAGATGGTCTCAGAGGCGGGAGCGGAGCCCATCGAGCACCTCCTGGAGGATGCGGGGGTCGGACGGCCCGGCGGAGGGGATCGGCGCGCGGGTGACGAGGTGACCGCTGTCCATCAGGTCGGCGATCAGCACCTTGCTGACGCTGACCGGCAGCTCCAGATGGCCTGCCACCTCGGCCACCGACAGCGCCCCGGGCCTGCACAGCTCCATCAGCCGCCGCTTCTCGGGGCTCAGCCCGGTGAGCGGCGGGCCTGCCGCGGCGATCAGGAGCGTGACGAGGTCGAGGGTGTTGCGCGACGGGTGCGAGCGGCCGTCGGTGACGACGTACGCCCGCACCAGCCGCTCCCCGGGACGATGCCTGGGGGGCGTCATGCCGGACTGCCGGTGTCCTGCCGGGCCGGGCTGGTCAGCTCCTTGCCGAGCCGGTCGACCAGCTTGTGCATGCGGTAGGTGACGGCCTCCATGTCGACCTCCTCGGTCGTGGACACCGCGAGATGGGCGCCCTCGCCCGCGGCGACGAGGAAGACGTAGCCGTGCGCGAACTCGATCAGGGTCTGCCGCCACGGTGTGTTCGCGCTGCCGCAGAACTCGGCCGTGCTGCGGCTGATCGACTGCACGCCGGACAGACCCGCGGCCAGCCGTTCGGCGTCGTCCCGGCCGATGTCGGCGGAGTGGGCGCGGAGCATGCCGTCGGCGGACAGCAGGATCGCGTGCCGCGCTTCCGGCACCTTCAGGACCTCGTCGAGCATCCACCCCAGCTCGTTGGTCTTGGGCGCGGTCATCCCTGTGTGTTCCCTTCGTTCTCGTGGGGGGTGTCGTACGACGTCACGGGGACGTCCGTCGGCTTCGCGGGGGCGTCCGTCGACACCCCGGGGGCATCCACCGGCGTCGCGGGCGCGTCCGTCGGCGCGAGGGCCTCCGGCTCTCCGGGGATGCCGGGCATCCCGGGAGCGTCGGGCGTTCCGGTGGTGTCCCGCGCCGCGCGGCCGAAGCGCGTGCCGCGCGCGAACGCGCCCATGCGCCGGGCGTTCTCCTCGGCCGACCGTGCGCTGACGTCCTCGGCGGGCACGGCGGCGGGCTGTTCGGCGGGGGCCGCCTGCTGCGGGCCGCGGCGCCGCCGCTTCGGCAGGCCGCCGGCCGTCGTCGTCTCGACGGGCTCGGCCACCCGGGGCGTGGGACGCGCGGGCGCCCCGGGACCCGCGGACCGCCCGGCCGCCGTGGCGGGCTCGGCCTGCGAGGGCCCGGCCCGCGGAGCCTCGGGGGCCGCGGCAACGTGCGTGAGCAGCGCCGACGGAAGGAACACCACGGCGCGGACACCGCCGTACGGGGACCGCGTGTCCACCGAGACGCTGAACCCGTACCGTGCGGCGAGTACGCCGATGACGGCGAATCCGAACTGCGGCGGATCGTCGAGCCGGGTCACGTCCACCGCGTCGCGGCCGGTCAGCAGCGCGGCGGCCTGCTCGGTCGCCCGGCCGTCCATGCCGACGCCGGCGTCGTCGATGACCACGCACGCCCCGTTGTGCACGGACTGGACGGTGACCTCGACCGTGGTGTTGGGCTGCGAGTGGCGTGCCGCGTTGTCCAGGAGCTCGGCGACGGCGAGGACCACCGGTTCGACCGCGCGGCTCTCGACGGCGATGTCGACCTGTCCGTTCACGCGGACCCGGCGGTAGTCGCGGACCCGGGAGGTCGCCCCGCGCACCACCTCGATCAGCGCGGAGGTGCTGCGCTGCCGTCCGGGCCAGGAGCCGCACAGGACGGCGATCGCCTGGGCGCGGCGGCCGAACTGGGCGTTGGTGTGGTCGATCTCGAGCAGGTCGCGCAGGACGTCGGGGTGGTCGTGCCGGTCCTGCATCTCCGCGATGGACACCTGTTGCTCGTTGGCGAGGGCCTGGATCGAGCGCATCGACGCCTTGAGCGCGGCCTTCGCGGACTGGTCGGCCCGCGCCTGCGCGTGGTCCACCGCCTCCGAGAAGCGTTCGAGGACGCTGTCGAGATGCTTCGCGAAGTCCGTGTCCGCCAGCCGGGCGTCGAGCAGGCCCCCGGCGGGGGCACCGGTGGGGGCGTGCTGGTGCGGGGCGGCCTCCAGCGCGGGGAGGCGGACCGCGACCATGCGGCGCAGCTCCTCGTCACGGGCCCGCAGGTCGTCCGCCAGCGCGGCGGTCCGCCGGCGCTGCCGCGTGGTGATCCCGCGCTGGCGCAGCAGCAGCACGGTGACGGCGAGCAGGCCGGCGGCCAGGCACCAGGACGCGGCCTCCGGTATCCGTTCGGTCATGGTCCTCAAGTCCTCGTATGCAGATACGCGTTGCTGGGGCGGAAGCGGGAAAAGTGAGGGGTGGGGCGCGAGTGGGCGCGGCGCACGACGCTAGCCGCGCGACGCCGCCGGCGCTTGCCCCGGCGCGCAAGGAAGTTGCCGTCATGCGCACCGGCTGTGTGCACTAGGCTGACACCGTGTAACTGCCTTCAGTCGCACGGGAGTTGATGGTGTCGTTGCCCGCGGGAAGCTACCTGGTGGAGACCCGGTCGACGGGTGCGGTGGAGCCCCGGGAGCGGGCCGACTTCTGGAGTGAGCACATCGGGTCGTACCAGTCCCGGATGGGCTACCGGTTCGGCCGCCCCGACAACTTCCGCGGCGAGACGGTCCGTCAGCGCACCGAGACCTATCAGCTGGTCAGGTTCCGGTCGGACGAGATCGAGTACAGCAGGACCGCCCGTCAGGTCCGCGAGGACCCCGACGGGGACTACCGGTTACTGCTTCCGCTGACCGGGGAGATCGTCCTGCGCCAGGACGGCCAGGAGGCACGGCTGACGCCGGGGACGGGCACGCTCGTCTCCTTCGGATCGCCCTTCGAGTGCCTCCAGGACGCCTCCACCCAGGCGTTCGTCCTCACGATCCCGGCCCGGGAGGTGGACGGCCCGCTGAACCGCAAGTCGCCGCTGGCCACCGGCCTCGACCTCACGAGGGGTCTCGGCCGCGTCGTCGGGTCGATGCTCGACGGTCTGTACGCCGAGCGCGACGATCTCTCCGACTCCCAGTTCGACGCCGTGTCCGACCGCGTGGTCGAGCTGCTGTGCATGCTCGCCACCGGCGACGACCGCCCCGACGGAGCCCGCCATCTGACCGGTGTGGAGACGGTGGTCCGCCGCCACGTCCGCGAGCACGCCGCCGACCCCGGCCTCACCGGTACCTCCATGGCCCGCGCCCTCGGCTGGTCGCTGCGCCAGGTCCAGCTGGCACTCCAGCACGCGGGCACCACCCCGCGCGACCTGATCCGCGAGGAGCGCCTGCGCCTGGTCCGCGAACGCCTCCGGTGCGGCGACTGCGAACACCTGACCATCACCGATCTGGCCTACGCCTCGGGGTTCTCCTCGGCGAGCGCCCTGAGCACCGCGTTCCGGCAGCGCTTCGGGGTGAGCCCCCGGGAGATGCGCAACAGCACCCGTTGAGTCCCGGTCTCCGGTCCCGGCCCTCCACCGGTCCACGCGCCGGCACCCCGTCGGGACCTCGTCGGGATCTCATCGGGGACCTCGTCGGGACCCGCGCGGACGATCACGGCCTGGGACAATCGGTGAAGGGGCGGGATCTCGGTCGGAGACGGGCTGCGGCCTCGGGAGTGGAGATGGATCTGCGGCAGATGGAGGTCGTGGTCGCGGTGGCCGAGGAGGGCGGTTTCACCGCGGCGGCCCAGCGGCTGCACGTGGTGCAGTCCGCCGTGTCGAGCACGGTCCTCGCACTGGAGAGGGAGCTGGGCACCCCCCTGTTCGACCGCACCACGCACCGGGTGTTCCTGACCCCGGCGGGCGAGGTCTTCGTCCCGGCGGCGCGCGCCGCGCTGCGGGCGGCGGAACGGGCACGGGCGAGCGTAGACCTGGTCCGGGGGCAGCTGCGGGGCACGATCACGATCGGCACGACGCAGGGTGTCTGGGCCGGCCTTCACCGGCCGCTGGCCGCTCTGCGCGCCGAGCACCCGGATGTGATGGTGCGATTGCGGCAGGCGGTCGTGACCGAGATCCGCCAGGCGCTGCGCGAAGGCACCGTCGACCTGGCCGTGGTCGCGCTCGACCGTCTGCCGCAGCGCGGTCTGGTGACCCGGCTGCTGTCCCACGAGCAGATGGTGCTGGTGTCCGCGCCCGGCCGGACGCTCACCGGAACCGGCCCGGACGGCACGATCACGCTCGCAGAGACCGCCCGGCTGCCGCTGGTGGACTTCACACCGGGCTGGGCGATCCGCCTCTGCGTGGACCGGGCGTTCGATGCCGCCTCCGTGGAACGGGAGACGGCCTTCGAGGTCGACGACATCGTCGCCGCGGCCGAACTCGTCCGCGGCGACCTGGGCGTGTGCGTCATGCCCGCCTCGATCGCCGCACAGTTCCCCGACCTCGACACCCACACCTTCGCCCGGCACGCACCCCACTGGAAGATCATGCTGGTCCACCCCCGCGGCGACACCCCGCCGGCGGTGGCCGCCCTGCTGCGGCACATGCCCTGAGGGCCGCCGCGCCGGGCGTTCCCGAGGGCCGGCCGGCCGGCGGTCGGTCCGGTGGCGGTGGATGCCTGCGGGGTGCCGGTCAGGCGGATCGGACGGGATGCGGGGCGGGCTGCGGGGTCAGACGGTGCAGGCCCTTGCGGTCGTAGTAGCGGGTCATCGCGAAGCCGAAGACGAGGGCGAGCACGGTACCGATGCCGATCATGAGCCAGGCGCGGCCCAGGCCGGCGTCGGCCCGCGCGTCGAAGAAGAGGATGGCGCGCACGCCGTCGCTGAGCTGACGCATGGGCTCGAAGACGGACAGGAAGCGGTAGAACCCGGGGACCGCCTGGAGCGGGACGGTGGCGCCCGAGGACGGCAGGCCCAGCACGATGAACACGAACATGGACACGAGCTGTCCGATCCCGCCGAACGCCGCGTTGATCGCCTGGACGCCCAGTCCGACGGCGAGGCTCGCGCAGTAGGAATAGATCCACAGCAGCGGCAGATGGGTGGCGTCCATGCCGAGGATCGCGACGGTGGCCAGCATGACCAGGGAGACCGTGAGCACGGTGATCCCCGCGGTCATGGCCATCTTCAGGAGCAGGGTCTGGGTGCGGTTGATCGGCACGGTGGGACGGCGGGTGTGCCAGGGACCGATCTCGCTGTCGGCATAGCCGAGGGCCGTGTCGACTCCGGTGTTGATGAGGTTGGCGCCGAGGAACCCGGCCAGCACCAGAAGCAGGGTGTAGTAGAACGCGCTCAGTCCGAGACCGCTGTGCAGGCCGATGGGGTGCCCGACCCGGGTGACGACCTGGACGGGGTCGGCGAGGAGCAGCCGGGTGGTGGAGTCCGCCTTCGCGGTCGCGGAGGACGCCGTCAGTTCCTTGCCGATGGTCGTGGAGGCCCGCTGGGCCGCCGCCGTGGTGATCCGGCTCGCGAGGGACGAACCGAGGCTGCCCGTACCGGGGTTGGTCAGCACCGTCATGGTGGGCCGGGCCGTGGCGTTCGCGGTGGTCAGCGCGGCGAGGGAGTCGGTGAAGTCCCGGGAGACGACCAGGGCGCCGTAGATCTTGCCCGAGGAGAGTTCGTCCTGGGCCTGCGCGGGAGTGAGCCTGCGCCAGTCGGCCGTGCCGGAGGTGTCGTCGGCGACGACGGCCGCGGTGACCTGACTGCCCACGTTCTGGCGCTGGCCGGGAAGCGGCTTGCCCGTGTCCGCGTTGACCAGGCCGATCGGCAGGTCGTGCAGATGCTGGTTCGGGTTGACGATGCCGCCCATGTAGAGCAGCGACAGCAGCAGCGCGAGCAGCCCTGTCAGCACGGTGGGCACCAGCCACAGCTTCGGCCGGCGCAGGAGCGCGGCGGCACGCGCCTGGGCGGGGGCACCGGCCTGGTCGCCCCGGCCGGCGTCCGTGTCACCACGGCCGGCGTCGCCCGGACCGGCACCGCCGCCGGCGCCCGTGGCGTGCTCGTCGCCGTCGTCCGCGGGGTGATTGCTGTCGGCGTCCATGGTTCTCCGTAGGTTCCGGGGCGGCACGGGAGCGGCGTGGGCGCGCGGCCTCCGGCCGGGGAGTCCGGGGCCGCGCATCAGGTCAGGATCGGTGGTGCGCGGGTGTCACGGACGGCGACTCGCCGGACCGCCGGCGGCGGCGCACGGCTTCACACCGAGGTTCGGGCCCATGGGCGTACGGCCCTTTCGTGAAGGGCCGTCGACTCCGGTCGCCACGGCCGCACCCCTCCCGCACGCCGGTCGCCGCGTTCGGTACCGTCGGACGGGAACGGGCCGGAGCGATCACGGACGGACGGAGCGGACCTGGTGCGGGTGAGCCGATACGAACGGGCGGCGGGGGCCTTCGGGCACGTGCTGCTGGTCGTGGTGCTCGCGCTGGGCGTGTTCGTGATGCACACCCTGGGGCACCCCGACGGATCGTCGGGGCACGGCACGGGCACGGCGTCGCACGCGGCCCCGGTGACGTCCTCCGTCCACGACCCGATGGGAGCTCCCGCGTCGCGGGAGCTCGGCCACGCCGAGGACTGCGGGCACCCGACGTGCCCCCACGAGCCCGCCATGGCGATGGACATGATGTCGCTCTGCATGGCGGTGCTGCTCGGCGTGTGGGTGCTCGCCGCACTCCTGAGGACGGCACTCTCGCGCCGCCCCGGCCGGTCGGTGGACCTCCTCGCCGACGCCCCGGTCTCCCCGCGGCCCAGCCCCCCGCCACGCGGCCCCGATCCGATCCGGTTGTCGGTCCTGCGGCAGTAGGCCGGACGCCTTCGCGGGCGCGCTCGACGCGCGGTCCCGCGACGACGCGTACGCCGAAACAGCCGTAGAACGACCGACACACGAGGTGAATCGACCATGACCGCTTTCCGGCGGACCGCCCTCACGCATGCCCCGCACCACACTCCCGCCCGCCCGGCACCCACCCGCCGTACGTCCGCCCGCCACCGTGGGACGGCGCTCGGACTCGTGGCCGTGGGCGCCCTGTTGCTCGCCGCCTGCGGCAGCGACGGCGACGACGCGGGCATGAACGGCATGAACCACGCCAGCGGCACGAGCTCGGCGGCGGCCCCCTCCGGGGCAGCCGGGTCCGGTGGCTTCAACGACGCGGACGTCACGTTCGCGCAGACGATGATCCCGCACCACCGGCAGGCCCTGGAGATGGCCGAACTGGCCGACGGCCGCGCTTCCGACGCCGGGATCAAGGACCTGGCCGGCGCGATCGAGAAGGCCCAGGACCCCGAGATCAGCATCATGACGGGCTGGCTGAAGTCCTGGGGCAGGCCCACCACCGCCGACTCCATGGCCGGGATGGACATGGCCGGCGACGGCATGATGTCCGGCAAGGACATGACGGAGCTCAAGGCCATGAAGGGCCGGGAGTTCGACACGATGTTCGCCCGGATGATGATCGACCATCACCACGGCGCGATCGCCATGGCGAGGACCGAGCGGAGCGACGGGGAGAACACCGACACGAAGAAGCTGGCCGGCGACATCGTCACCGGCCAGTCCGCCGAGGTGAAGCGACTGCGGAGCATCCTCGACCGTCTGTGACCCCAGCCCCACCACCCGTACGGGCTCCCCGGCTGCCTCGGGCAGCCATCGCCCCACGCCCGACGGCGGCCGCACCTGACCGGTGGCCGCCGTTGGGCGGCGGCCGTCGCGGCCACGGTGGGCGGGTCCCGGCCCTCCCGGGTCCCGACCCGCACACCAGGCACAGGCCCCGGCCCGCACCCAGGCGCAGGCCCCGGCCCGCACCCAGGTACAGGCCCAGGCCCGGCCCCGGCTCTCAGCCCTCGTCGGGCGTCAGCCGCAGCGAGATGCTGTTGATGCAGTACCGCTGGTCCGTCGGCGTCGCATACCCCTCGCCCTCGAAGACGTGACCGAGGTGCGATCCGCAGCGGGCGCAGCGCACCTCCGTCCGCACCATGCCGTGCGAGCGGTCCTGGATCAGCTCGACGGCGTCGGTGTCCTTCGGGTCGTAGAAGGACGGCCAGCCGCAGTGCGACTCGAACTTCTCCGTGGAGGTGAAGAGTTCGGCGCCGCAGGCGCGACAGGAGTACACGCCCGTCGTCTTGGTGTCGGTGTACTCACCGGTGAAGGCGGGCTCGGTGCCCGCCTTGCGCAGCACCGTGTACTCGGCCGGGGTCAGCTCCGCGCGCCACTGCTCGTCCGGCTTTTCGATGTCGTACGACATGAAGCTCAACCCCTCACGTTCAAGAAGGCTCACAAGGAGCCACGGTTACTCGGACAGCCGGGCGAGGATCTCCGGTCCGAGATCCGTCACGTCGCCCGCGCCCATGGTGAGAACGAGATCACCGGGCTTCGTCATTCCCGCGACGACGGACGGCACCTCGGCCTTGTCGTGGACCGGCGTCACCTCCGCGCCCGCCGCCCGTGCGGCCTTCAGGATCAGCTCGCTGGTGACGCCCGGGATCGGGTCCTCGCGGGCCGGGTAGATGTCCAGGACGACCGAGGCGTCCGCCAGCGACAGCGCCTCGCCCATCTCCTTGCCCAGCTCCTGGGTGCGGGAGAACAGGTGCGGCTGGAAGACCACGAGGATGCGGCCCGAGGCCCCGGCCCGCATGGCCTCCAGGTCGGCCGTCATCTCGGTCGGGTGGTGCGCGTAGGAGTCGATGACCTGGACGCCGGCCGCCTCGCCCTTGAGCTGGAGGCGGCGCTTCACGCCGGTGTAGGAGGCGAGCGCGGGGGCCAGCTCGGCGGCAGGGATGCCAAGGGCCACACCCGCCGCCAGCGCCGCCACCGCGTTGTGCGCGTAGTGGCGGCCGGGCACGGAGACGGCGAAGGTCAGCTCGGCGCCGTCCAGCAGGACCGTCACCTCGCTCTTCAGGCCGTGCGGGACCACGGAGAGGACCCGGACGTCCGCGTCGGCGGCGTCGCCGTACGTCACCACACGCACGTCACGGCCCGTGACCCGGCGCGTCAGCTCGCGGGCGCCCTCGTGGTCCGCCGAGATCACCAGCGTGCCGCCCTCGGTGACGCGGTCCACGAACGTCTCGAAGGACTCGTAGATCTCTTCCATGGACGCGTAGTTGGCGTGATGGTCGAGCTCGACGTTGAGGATGATCGCGACCTCGGGCGCGTACTTGTGGAAGCTGCGGTCCGACTCGTCGGCCTCGGCGACGAAGATCTCGCCCTCGCCGTGCAGGGCGTTCGAACCGGGGGCGTCGAGGTCGCCGCCGATGGCGTACGACGGGGAGAGGCCGAGCGACGACAGGGACACGGCCAGCATCGACGTGGTGGTGGTCTTGCCGTGGGTGCCGGCGACCGCGATCGGGCGCAGGCCGTCCATCAGGCGGGCGAGGGCGTCCGAGCGGTGGACCACCGGGATGCCGAGCTCGGCCGCGCGGGCGAGCTCCGGGTTGTCCGAGCGGATCGCGGAGGAGACCACGACGCAGGTGGCGTCGGTCGCGAGATGGTCGGCCGCGTGCCCGATGTGCACCGTGGCACCCAGGGAGCGCAGGGCCTCGGCGGTGGCGGACTCCTTCGCGTCACTGCCCGCGACCTGGGCTCCGCGCTGCGCGAGGATCTTCGCGATGCCCGACATCCCGGCGCCGCCGATGCCGATGAAGTGCGGTCGGTCCATCGCGGTAGGAAGGCCGGGTGCCATGCGTGTATCTCCCCAAGATCCGGTACGAAGGTGGGCGCGCTCTCCCGAAGAGAACGCGCACCCAGCCTATGGGGTGCGGCGGACGGCACCTCACTAGGGACACCGGCGAACGCGTCCCGCCGCCGGGGACGGGCGCGAAGCCGGGAGCCGTACCCCCGATGGGAAGCGGACCCATCGTTCACGCACTCCCGGGCATCAGGGCCGATCCCAGGCGACCCGCCCCCGCCCCAGGCCTCCCGCCTCCCGCCTCCCGCCTGCGCCACGCGCCCGAAGGCGGAGCTCCCGCAGAGGCGTGCCCCAGGGAATCAGAGCTGCGCGGACTCGCGCGCCCCCGGGACGCGGCCACGCCCTGTGCGCCCGGGACGCGAAGCCCTCCCGGGTGCGGCACCCAGCCCGTCCGGCTGCGCACGCCCGTCCCCGGGCCGGGCGAGCCGCCTCAAGCGTCGCTGTCTCAGGCGTCGCCGCCTCAAGCGTTGCCTCCCAGGCGTCGCCGCCTCAAGCGTTGCCTCTCAGGCGTCGCTGTGCGAGAACAGCTTCAGCACGGGCACGCCGACCTTGTGGCGGGCCCGGGAGGCCCAGTCACGGTGGAAGAACTCCTCCACGTAGTGGGGGTCGGTCAGCACGATGACCTCGTCGGCCTCGACCTCGTCGACCAGGCCCTTCAGCGCGTCGAGCGGGTGCTCCTCGATGAGCCGGCCCTCGGCCGCGCTGCCGGACGCGCGCAGGGCCACCAGCGACACCTGCAGTGCCCGCTCGCCCTGGCTGGCGGCCTCCTCGCCCTCCGGCGTCCCGCCCTCACGGGTCGCCTCGTCGATCTCGCCGAGCGCAACGTCGTCGATGGCCCGCAGCAGCCGGTCCGCCTGGTCGCCCCGGGGCTGGAGCAGCACGTGGAAGGCGACCGCCTCGTCACCGTGCAAGGTGGTGACGAACTCCACGTCGGCGGACGTCAGGGCCTTCTCGATCATCAATACGCTTGTGAACACGACAGGCGCCCTTCTCGTCCGTGGGCCGTCCCGGCCCCCTGCGGAAACCATCCTGCCCCGTGACAGCACGGGTACTGCGCGATTTAGTGTGCCCGGCGAAAGAGAAACGGAACCGACTATTCCGCCGACCGGTCAGGCCGACGGTATCGGCTGTAGAGGAACCCGGCCTCTTCCAGCAAAGAGGCCAGTTCGAACCGGTGCGGGACCGGGATCGGGGGCCCTCCGGCGATCCGCTGGGCGTCTCCCGCGGCGAGCATCGGGGCCAGCGTCAGACACAGCTCGTCCAGCACACCGGCCGCGATCCACTGGCCCAGCAGGCGGGGCCCGCCCTCGGTCAGCAGCCTGGTGTGCCCGAGGTCGCCCAGGGCCCGTACGGCACGGGCGGGATCGACGCCCATGCCGTCTCCGGCGATCACCACCTGGGCGCCCGCGCGCTCGGCCTCCGCGATCCGGTCCGGGGTGGCGGCGGCACCCGTCAGTACCAGCGTGGGCACCAGGGGCGAGGTGAAGAGCGGCAGCGAGAAGTCCAGGTCGAGGCTCGCCGTGACCACCGCGATCGCGGGTGCGGGGCCCTGCCCGGCGGCCTTGCGGAGCGCCGCGAAGGCCTCACGCGCGCGTGCCGGCCGGTACCCCTCCTGCCGTACCGTTTCCGCTCCGACGACGACGACGTCCGCGAGAGCCCTGAGGACACCGAAGATCCGCATGTCGGTGGCGCTGGAGATGGGCTGCGAGCGCCCGTCGTGCTGGGCGGCGCCGTCCAGCGTGGACACCATGTTGGCGCGCAGCCAGGGCTCGCGGACCTCGGGGTAGGCGTACGCCTCCGCCAGTTCCCCGAGCTCCCACTCGCGCTCCGTCGCATCCGTCCCGGAGGCCTCGACGGAGGCCTGGGCTGCTGTTTCGTACGTCACAGGGAACAGGCGTCGCATGACGTGCAGTGTGGCACGGCGCATAGAGTGGGGAACCGTGTCGTCCACCACCACCGCCTCCGGGATCGACCCGATAGCCGAAGCGGCCCCCTCGTCCCTGTGCGCTCGCGAGCCGCACGTCCCCGCCGACCGGCTCGTCGCCGAGATGGTGCCGCCGCCGCGCTTCGACTCGGTCCGCTTCGCCACGTACATCCCGGACCCGAACCAGCCCAGCCAGATCGAGGCCGTGGGCATCCTCGAACGCTTCGCCGGCGGGCTCGGCGGGGCCCACGCCATCGGCGCCCCCAAGCGGAGGCTCTTCGGCTTCGGCAAGGCCCCGAAGGCTCCGGCCGGCCCCCGGGGCGTCTATCTGGACGGCGGCTACGGCGTCGGCAAGACGCACCTCCTCGCCTCCCTGTGGCACGCGACCCCGGCGGAGCCCGCGCTCAAGGCGTTCGGCACCTTCGTGGAGCTGACGAACCTGGTCGGCGCGCTCGGCTTCCAGAAGACCGTGCAGACCCTGTCCGGGCACCGCCTCCTGTGCATCGACGAGTTCGAACTGGACGACCCGGGCGACACCGTCCTCGTCTCCACGCTGCTCGGCAAGCTGGTCGACGCGGGCGTCGCGCTCGCGGCCACCTCGAACACGCTTCCGGGCAAGCTCGGCGAGGGCCGGTTCGCGTCCGCCGACTTCCTGCGGGAGATCCAGGGCCTCTCCGCGCACTTCCGCCCGCTGCGCATCGACGGCGAGGACTACCGCCACCGCGGGCTGCCCGAAGCCCCCTCCCCGTTCTCCGACGAACAGGTCACCAAGGCGGCGTACGCCACGGAGGGCGCGTCCCTGGACGACTTCCCGCACCTGCTCGACCATCTCGCCCGCGTCCACCCCAGCCGGTACGGCGCCCTGACCGACGGGATCAGGGCAGTCTGCCTCACCGACGTCCAGCCCGTCCCGGACCAGTCGACGGCACTGCGACTGGTCGTGCTCGCGGACCGGCTGTACGACCGCGAGGTGCCGGTCCTCGCCTCCGGAATGCCCTTCGACCGGCTGTTCAGCGAGGAAATGCTGAACGGCGGCTACCGCAAGAAGTACTTCCGCGCGATCTCCCGGCTGACCGCCCTCGCCCGCGACGCGAAGGGGCTCGTGGAAGGCCCGGGAGCCTAGAGGCCCGCCTCCCCGCGAGGAGCGGGCCGCGCCAACGGCCCGCCCCCTTCGGGACGCTGTTCCGGGCGCCCCTTTTCGGACGCTTCCCGCGACGTAAAGTGGAGATGTCGCGCAAATCGGGCGGCTCGGAAGGGGGTCGTCATGGTCCAGGAACTCATCGTGGCGATCACGGCGGCCTGTTCCGCCTCGGCGATCTACGTCGCGGCCGGTGCCCGGATCGTCAAGCAGTACGAACGCGGGGTCGTCTTCCGCCTCGGGAGGGTCGCGGGGGAGGTCCGCACCCCCGGCTTCACCATGATCGTTCCCTTCGTGGACCGGCTGCGCAAGGTCAACATGCAGATCGTCACGCTGCCCATCCCGGCCCAGGAGGGCATCACCCGGGACAACGTCACGGTCCGCGTCGACGCGGTCGTCTACTTCCGGGTCGTGGACGCGCCGAACGCGATCATCCAGGTCGAGGACTACCGCTTCGCGGTCTCCCAGATGGCACAGACCTCCCTCCGGTCGATCATCGGCAAGAGCGACCTGGACGACCTGCTGTCCAACCGCGAAAAGCTCAACCAGGGACTGGAGTTGATGATCGACAGCCCGGCGATCGGCTGGGGTGTGCAGATCGACCGGGTCGAGATCAAGGACGTGTCGCTGCCGGAGACGATGAAACGGTCCATGGCCCGGCAGGCCGAGGCCGACCGTGAACGGCGCGCCCGCATCATCAACGCGGACGCGGAGCTGCAGGCGTCCAAGAAGCTGGCCCAGGCCGCCGAGGTGATGTCGGAACAGCCGGCCGCGCTCCAACTGCGGCTGCTCCAGACGGTGGTGGCCGTCGCGGCCGAGAAGAACTCGACACTCGTCCTGCCCTTCCCGGTGGAACTGCTGCGCTTCCTGGAACGGGCTCAGTCGGGACAGCCGCCGGTGGTGGCGGAGTCGCGGCGGGAGCGGCAGCCGAAGGCGCCGCCCGTGGTGGAGCGGCAGCCTGCGGTCGAGCCCGTCGAGCCTCCCGCCGCGCCGGACCGGATCAACGGAGTGCCGGAGGCTCTCGGTCTTCCGGAGGCGTTCGCGGACACGGACGGGTTCAGGATCCCGGATGCGTTCGGAATCCTGCGTGAGCCCGGACTGCCGGGGGATCCCGGGGAACCGGACGAGTCCGGGGGTCCGGAGGATTCCAGGAAACCGGACGGATCCGGGAAAGCGGCGCAGGGCGCGGAGCCGGAGGAGCCCACGGGATAAATCCCGTGCCCGGCCCGGGTGCCGCTGCTAGCGTGAGGGCCATGAAGCGTGCCGCACTGAACACGACGACGCCGGAGAGTGTCCCGGCGCGCTGACCGCTGACGTGAGTCGAAGCCCCGGGGCGAGTGCCCCGGGGCTTCGCCGTGTGGTCACTCGCCCTCCGCACGCGAGGAGACCACCATGAACGACCACCGCCGACTCGGCCGTGAGCTCGACCTGTTCGACACCGACCCCCTGATGGGCGCCGGGCTGCCGTACTGGCTGCCGGACGGCGCCGCCGTGCGGTACGCCCTGGAGGAGTACGTCCGCGACGCCGAGCGGCGGGCGGGCTATCGGCACGTGTACTCGCCGGTGTTGGGCAAGCGGGAGCTGTACGAGATCTCGGGGCACTGGTCGCACTACGCCGACGACATGTTCCCGCCGATGGAACTCGGCGGCGAGCAGATGCTGTTGCGGCCGAGCCTGTGCCCCCACCACGCGCTCATCTACCGCTCCCGCCCGCACAGTTACCGTGAGCTTCCCTTCCGCATGGCCGAGTTGGGCGGCATGCACCGTTCCGAGCTGTCCGGCGTGCTGGGCGGCCTGACCCGCGTCCGCGCCATCCAGCTCAACGACGCGCACATCTTCTGCACCCCGGACCAGGTCGCCGAAGAGGCTTCCGCCGCCCTCGGGTTGATCCGCGGGGCGTACGACGCGATGGGCATCGGCGCGGCCCGCTACCGGCTGTCGCTGCCGGGCCCCGGCGGGAAGTACGTCGCCGATCCCGGCCTGTGGCGCAGATCCGCCGCGCTGCTGCGCGAGGTCCTCGACGGTTCCGGTGTGGCGTACGAGGCCGTCGAGGGTGAGGCCGCGTTCTACGGGCCCAAGATCGACGTCCAGATCACCGACCCGGCGGGCCGCGAGTCCACCCTGTCGACCGTCCAGGTCGACTTCCACCAGCCGGAGCGCTTCGATCTGCACTACATCGGTGCCGACGGCGGGAAGCACCGGCCGGTCATGGTGCACCGCAGCGTGATCGGCAGCCTGGAACGGGCCGTCGCCCATCTCATCGAGGTGCACGGCGGCGCCTTCCCCGCCTGGCTCGCCCCCACCCAGCTGGTGGTCCTGCCCGTCTCCGACGCCGAGACCGACCGGGCCCTCGGGCTGGTACGCCGCTGCCGCGACCGGGGTCTGCGGGCCGAGCTCGCCGCCCCGGACCAGGGCAGTCTGGGCGCCCGGGTGCGCGCCGCCCGTCTGGTCCCGTACCAGGCCGTGATCGGTCCCCGGGAAGCGGCGGCGGACCTGATCGCCCTGCGCCTGCGCGACGGGCGGCGCCTCGACCCCCGGCCGGCCGACGAGGTCCTGCACCTCATCGGGCAGCTGATCGAATCCCGCAGCGCCGACCTGCTCGACCGGGCCGCCTGAGCGCGCATCGGGCACTTGCTCGCGCGGGAGCGCGGCCCCGGACAGAGCCCCAGGTGGGTGACTTCGGGGCCGCGCACGGGCGGCACGCCCCCTCGATGGCCGAATAGTCACATTTATCCGCATATCTTCACGCGATGATCCTCTCTGTACGGAGCATCGCCGTGACCTGTGCCCTCGGGGCACTCGGTGCCGCCCTCACCGCTTGCGGCGGCCCGGCGGCCCAGCCCCCCGCCCGCCGGGCACACCAGGCTCCCGCCGCCTCGGCCGCGCCCACGCGGCCGCCCACGCTCGCGCCCGCCGGACTGACACCCGTCTTCGAGAACGGACCGCGTTCGCGGGACAAGACCGTCGCGCTCACGTTCGACGCGGACATGACCGCGGATCAGGGGGCTCGGGCCGCGGCCGGTGAGCACTTCGACAATCCCCGGCTGATCGCGACGCTCCGGGAGTTCAAGGTGCCCGCGACCGTCTTCATGACGGGCCGGTGGGCCGACGAGTATCCGCGGGAGGCCAGGGACATCGGACAGGACCCGCTGTTCGAGATCGCCAACCACTCGTACAGCCACTACGCCTTCACGAAGGACTGCTACGGGCTGCCGACCGTGCCCGAGGACAGGATGCGCGCGGACGTGGAGCGGGCGTACGCCGCCTTCAGGAAGGCGGGAGTGCGGGACGCGATGCCGTACTTCCGCTTCCCCGGCGGGTGTTACGACCAGCGGTCGCTGCGGACGCTCAGCGCGGCCGGGGTCACCGCCGTGCAGTGGGACGTGGTGAGCGGGGACGCGTTCGCGACGGACGCGGACGCCGTGGCGCGACAGGTCCTCGACGGGGTGCGGTCCGGGTCCGTCGTCGTCATGCACTGCACGCGCAGCGCGGCTCCGGCGACCGAGCGGGCGCTCCGGACGATCGTTCCCGAGCTGCGCCACAGAGGCTTCCGGTTCGTGAAGGTGTCCGAGCTGATCGGCGCCGCGGGCGGACGGCACCGAGCGTCCGTGCCGCTCACGTCCACCTCGCACTCCCCGGCCGGCCGCCGCTCGTAAGCTGGGGCCATGAGCGACGACTACTGCGCGAGCGGCGCGGACCGGCCGGCCGGTGCGTCCCCGCACGCCCTCGACGCGACGGGGGAAGCCGGGCCGCCGTACGCCGAGTGTGTGCTGTGCCGTGAGCCCACCGAGTACCCGGAGTCGCGCAAGGGGATCACGCTGTGCCCCGTCTGCGAGTGGCAGGAGGCCCAGCGCACCGCGTGTTCCGGCTGACCGGGGAGGGCGCCCGCGAGAACCGGCCGTGCTGAACGGATCTTCCGCCTGGCAGACTGGTGGACGTGACCAGCGACCCGACCTCCTCCGACGACAGCCCGTTCCGTTCCGAACCCACCGTGCGCGACAAGGCGGTGCAGTTCGTGCTGCCGCTGGTCGTGCACATCGAGAAGGCCGCTCCCCCGGCGCGCACCGACGCGCTGGAGACCTCGGCCCGGGCCGTGCTGACGATCCTGAGCGACGAGCGGTCGCTCGGGGACGGCGAGTGGGCGCAGGCGATGCGGGACTGGCAGGACGCCCGGATCCGCAAGGTCGTGCGGCGGGCGCGCGGAGCGGAGTGGCGGCGGGCCGAGGCGCTGCCCGGCATCACGGTGACCGGGAGGTCCGCCGAGGTGCGCGTCTTCCCGCCGGTGCCGCTGGACGGCTGGCCCAAGGACCTGGCGCGGCTCCAGGTGTCCGGTACGGATCTCGACGATCCGGAGCCCCCGGCACCGGCCGATCCGACGGCGCCCGTGCTGTGGCTCAACCCGGAGCTGGACATGTCGGCCGGCAAGACGATGGCGCAGACGGGCCATGGCGCCCAACTGGCCTGGTGGGAGCTGTCGGAGAAGGAGCGGACCGCCTGGCGTGAGGCGGGTTTCGCTCTGTCGGTGCGGACCGCCGATCCGGCCCGCTGGCGTGAACTCACCACCTCCGGGCTTCCGTTGGTCCGCGACGCGGGGTTCACGGAGATCGCGCCCGGACTGACGGTCGCCGTCGAGGGACACGACCGCGTCGGCGCCCTGCCCGAACGGGCCCGGCACTCGGCCGGCTGACACCGAGGCGCTGCCCTCGCCCCAGGCATGCGCGGGGTGCGGCGGTGCGGGTGAGGCGATACGGCCGAAACGGTGCGGTGAGGCGGAAGCGGTGCGGGTGCGCACGGCCGCCCGGCCCTCGGGTCCGGAGCGTCAGTCGGCCAGCGTGGAGGCGAGTTCCGTGGTGGCGCGGACGAGTTCGGTGTCGGGCTCGGCGAGCAGGTGCTGGAGCGTGCCGCGGTGGGCGCGTACGGCTTGCCGGGCTTCGCGCTCCCAGCCCACCCAGTTCTCGCGGCGGTTGAGGAGTTTGGGGTAGGCGGCGGCCGTCCGCTCCCACTGCCGGGCGTCCGCGATGTCCTTCAGCAGCTGGATGATCTGCACGCGGCAGGTGACCTGGGGCAGTTCGGCGAGCTCCCACAGGAAGGGGACCGTGGCGGCTGTCGCCTGTTCCACGACGAATCCGAACTGGCAGATTCGTTCCCTCAGATCCTGGAGCGCGGCCCTGGCCGTTGCCGCGTCACCCCGCGCAACGCTGTTGAGCAGGAACGGGATGTCGTGCGCCGATCCCTTGGAGTCCTTGATCTCGTCCCACGACACGTGTTCCAGATTCCTGAGTGGTGTTGCCATTTCCGCTCCCTCCGAAGGCATCGGACAGTGTCAGGTGTGCGGGCGGGCCCGACAGCCCCCGCCCGGACGATCACGCCCCCGAGGGAGCTCCCTGATCTGACGTCAGCACGAGCCGCTGGCAACGATGTTGACGCCGCCGCTAGTATCCACCCCGACAGCGCCTTCGTGCAATTGCACGAGAAATTGCACGAAGACAGGGAGGCATGGACCACGTGATCCGGCCACGGCCCGCAACGGGCGGCCGGAGCTCATGTGGTGGAACGTCAGCAAGGAGATTGCGTGGTGCCATCAGTGCCGAACGGAGTGCGGGCGAGCTCGCTGGGTGCCTGCTGGATCAAGAGCAGGCACAGCAACGCCGAGGGCAACTGCGTCGAAGTGGCCGATCTGGGCGACGCGGGTATCGCGGTCCGCAACTCCCGCGACCCCGACGGTCCGGCCCTCGTCTACACCCCGGCGGAGGTGGCCGCCTTCCTGGCCGGCGCGAAGGAAGGAGAGTTCGACCATCTACTGTGAGACGGTCCTCGGTTCTCCGAACTCCGTTGAAACGGAAGGATAGTTGTCCACTTCTGTCTCCCCATGCGGCAGAGTCCGGCGCAGTGCGATAATTTTGGCTGTCTTCTGCCGGTCGACTGGGAGTCAGGATGTCCGTCGAGTCACCCCGCGTCTCCCGCCTCGAACCGTATCTGAGGCGGGCGGAGCCCGCCCCCACTCTGCTGAAGATGCTGGTAGGCGTTCAGCTGGCCGGTGCCCGCGAGGACGCGGGTCTCTCCCAGGAACAGGCGGCGCGGTCCCTCGGGTTCAGCGCGGCGAAGCTGTCGCGCATCGAGGCGGGCAAGGGGCGTCGGCCACCCACCGAGGGCGATGTCCGCGCACTGCTCGAGCTGTACGGGACCGATGACTACGAGGTGTCGGTCCTGCTGAGACTCCTGAAGCGCGCCGGTGAGCCGGGGTGGTGGCAGCGCTACGACAAGCGGTTGATGCCCGAGTGGTTCGACCGGCTGGTCGGACTCCAGGAGGCCGCCACCACCATCCGTACGTTCGAGATCCAGTACGTTCCGGGTCTGCTCCAGACTCCCGAGTACACCCGGGCGGTCGTGGAGCGCGGGCTGCCGACGGCGCCCGCCGCCGAGGTGCAGCGCCGGGTGGAACTGCGGATGCGCCGACGGGAGCTGCTGAACCGGGCGGACGCCCCTCAGCTGTGGGCCGTCGTCGACGAGTCCGTACTGCTGCGCGTCCTGGGCAGCCGCGAGGTGATGCGCGCGCAGCTGGAGCACCTCATCGAGATGGCTCAGCGTCCCCATGTCGTCGTGCAGTTCGTACCGCTGGACGTCACGAACGCCTCGGCGCCGGCCATCCCCGTCACCTATCTGCGTTTCGGCGGCGTCGAACTGCCCGACATCGTCTACCTGGAGCACATCAGGAGCGCCAACTTCCTGGAGGACCACGACGAGACGGAGGAGTACCGGGTGGTACTGGACCGGCTCGCCGACGAGGCCCTCAGTCCCCGCGCGTCCCTGGCGCTGCTGCGCGACACGGTGGAACAGCGCTACAGCCCGTCGCACTGACGGGCCGCGCCGGCGGATTCCGGCGTACTAGCGGATACGGCCGACGCCGCCGAACTCGATCCATTCCTGGGTGAGTTGACGCGCCACCACTTCGGAGTCCGGCCGCCAGGTGGACACCTCCACGAGTCCGGGCTCGAGGATGTCCATCCCGTCGAAGTACTCCGCCACGTCCTTCTCCTGGCGCACCCGGCCCCAGTGGCCCTGCGTCGCGGTGTCCATGAAGTCGGTGACGAACTTCCGGACCTCGGGGTCCTCGCTGACCAGCTGGCACATCACCATGAAGCTACCGGGAGCCAGCCGTTCGCTGACGCGGCTGATCACGGAGAGCGGCCCGTCGGTCTCGCTGTCCGGGATGCAGTGGAACACCGAGTTGAACAGCACGGCCACCGGCTGCGAGAGGTCGATCAGCCGCTGGGTGTCGGGGTGGGAGAAGATCTCCTCGGTGGCCCGCAGGTCGGCGTGGATGACGGCCGTACGCTCGTTCTGCTCCAGCAGGGCCCGGCCGTGCACCAGCACCATCGGGTCGCTGTCGACGTAGACCACCCGGGACGTCTCGTCGACGCCCTGGGCGACCTGGTGCACGTTGTTCTGGGTGGGCAGACCGGATCCGTGGTCGAGGAACTGCCTGATTCCGTATCCGTCCGCCAGCGTCCTGACCACCCGCTGGAGGAACCGCCGGTTGTTCAACGCCAGCGCACGGGTGCTCGGCACGACCTTGTCCAGCTCTTCGCAGGCCGCCCGGTCGGCGGCGTAGTTGTCCTTGCCGCCCAGGTAGTGGTCGTACATGCGTGCGGCCGTGGGCACGGTGGCATCGATCGACGTGGACACTTGCTGGTCAGGCTGCATCGTTCCCCCAGATCCGTGCCGCGCCAACTGGACTGGCCCGACCGACAATACATATTAGAGAAACGGAAGTTGGGGTTACCAGCCCCCGAACGAAGGACACGGGAAAGACCGTCCCGCCGGCCGCCGTCCAGCGGGCCGGCCTGATGCGGCCGCGGTCGGCCGCCACCGGCTACGGCACCCCGGCCGAGCCGGACGGCGACGCCGCCACGCCGGCCTGCTCTTCGCCGTCCGACGCGGCCCGGCGGGCCCCTCCGCCCGTCGGGCTACGCTTGGCCCACGGACGCGAAGGCGGGAGGTCAGGATGGCCGGGTCCCGGCTGGACGGCAGGGTCGAACGCGGCAACCGCACGCGGCAGTCGGTCCTCCGCCGCACGGTCGACATCGCCTCGGTCGAAGGACTCGAGGCACTGTCCACCGGACGCCTCGCCACCGAGCTCGGACTCAGCAAGAGCGGTGTCTTCGCCCTCTTCGGCTCCAAGCAGGAACTGCAACTGGCCACCGTGCGCGAGGCCTCACGCATCCACATCGAGCGGGTGAACCGGCCCGCCGCCGAGACCCCGGCCGGCATCGCCCGCGTCCGGCGGCTGTGCGAACTCTGGCTGGAGTACTCGCGGGGCCGGGTCTTCCCCGGCGGCTGCTTCTTCTACCAGGTCGTCGCCGAGTTCGACGCCCGGCCCGGCCCCGTCCACGACGCGGTGGCCCGGGCTCAGCGGGCCTGGGTGGACCACATCGAGCACACCGTCACCGAGGCCCGCGACCTCGGCGAACTCCGGTCCGGCACGGATGCCGCCCAACTCGCCTTCGAACTGCTCGCGTTGATGGAGACGGCCAACGCGGTCTCCGTCCTGCACGACGAGACCACCGCGTATCGCAGGGCCCGCGTCGCGATCACCTCACGACTCCGCGCGGCGGCGACCGACACGTCCCAGGTACCCGAACTCCCCTGACTCTCAAGGGAACTGACGTAACGGCACCCTGGCAAAACAAGTAGCACGATCGTTCGCTCAGTTTTATGCTCGGGACGACCGGGACCCGGCCGACGCCCCGCGGCGGGCGCGGCAGCGCGGTACCTCGACAGCGGACAGCCAGGAGGGCGTCACCCATGACCACCACCGAAGCGGACATCGTCGAGCTCGACCGGATCGCCGTACAGGAGTCGCTCAGGCTCGTCGCCTCGGCCCGGCCGCAGGACTGGGACCGGGACACACCCTGTGCCGGGTGGACGCTGCGCCGGCTGGTGGCGCACATGACCGCGCAGCACCAGGGGTTCGCGGCGGCGGCGCGCGGCGCGGGCGCCGAGGCCGCGCACTGGCGGGAACCGGCGGCGCGTCCGAGCGACCCGGGGCGGACGTACCGGGCGGCGGTGACGACGGTGCTGGCGGCGTTCGCCGAACCGGGCGTCACGGAAAGGGAGTTCGATTTGCCGGAACTCGCGGGCTCCTTCCCCGGCCGGATCGCCGTCGGTTTCCACTTCATCGACTACGTGGCGCACGCGTGGGACGTGGCCGCGTCGCTCGGCATCGGCCTCGAACTGCCCGGCCCCGTCCTGGAAGCGGCGTCGGCCGTCGCCCGCCGCGTCCCGGCCGACCCCGCGCTCAGGGGACCGGGCTTCGCCTTCGCGCCCGCGCTGGACGTGCCCTCCGGGTCGGATCCCCTGGTCGAGGCGCTGCGGCTGCTGGGCCGTGACCCGGACGCGTGGCCGTCCGCACACCGGCGATAGCGGCCCGGAGCCCCCGGTCAGGGGCACCAACCGCACGTCCGCACCGCGTTCCGTGGCCGCCGGCAGGTGGCGCGGATTCCTCCGTCGCGAGGTTTGAACAGCACAGCCATCCCGTACGTACCACCAAGCACTGGCCAAATATTGGTTCCAACGACCGGTTGGTTTGCCCCGGGAGGCACCTTTGCGGCGTATCAACGGCAGCGCCCTCGTCATCGCGGCGCTCGTCGCCACCCTCGGAGCGCTCGCGTTCCCCGTGTGGTCGTACGCCGACCGCTCGGGCACGGGCCAGGCCAATCTCGCCGCGGGGACGGTGAACACCCGATGGGGGCCGCTGTCCGCCTCGGACCGCGATCTGATCGTCCGGGTGCGGCTGGCCGGCCTGTGGGAACTGCCCGCCGGACAGCAGGCCATGGAGCGGGCGCCCACCAAGGCGATCAAGGAGGCGGGCGACCACCTGATCGTCGGGCACACGGACCTCGACAAGAGGGTGCGGATCGTCGCGGCCCAGCTCAACGTCGAGCTGCCGAACCAGCCGAACGAACAGCAGCAGGGCTGGCTGCAGGAGCTGAGCGCGGCGACGGGCAAGGAGTACGAGAGAAAGTTCGCGAACCTGCTGCGCGCCGCGCACGGCAAGATCTTCCCGGCCATCGGCGCCGTCCGCAACGCCACGCGCAACTCGCTGGTGCGGCAGCTGGCCAGCGACACCAGCGTGACCGTGCTCGACCACATCACCGTGCTGGAGAAGACGGGAGAGGTCGACTTCGACGCCATCGCCAACGACACGGCCGCGGCGTCGACCGCCAGCCCCACCGGCCCCCCGCCGCCGACCATCGGCTCGCCGGTGGCCTCCGCCCCGCCGGTCCAGCCGGGCAAGGGTGTCGATGTCTCGTCGAGCCCCTCGGCACAGCCGCCCGGCACGGTGAACACCGCCCGGCCGGAGCCGTCGGACCCGGACAAGGTGCTCCAGTAGCCGGCACGGAACCTCAAATGTTGCTCTGAAGGTCCGCTCCGGTGGGTTCGGCGCCGGCTCCCGGGGCCATGACTCCGTCACGCCGGAACTCGGGCCGTCGTGAGGGGACGACACGCAAGCAGGCCCGGTCGAGGTCGTGACGGAGGAGGGGACATGCGGCAGCCGACGCGGCTGGGTACGGGAATCGGGTGGCGGCCGGAGATCGCCGAGGCCGTGGAGCGCATGCCCGGCATCGACTGGGTCGAGGCCGTGGCGGAGAACGTGTGCCTCGGCCATGTCCCCGAGTCGCTGCTGCGGCTGCGCGAGCGGGGCGTCACGGTGGTGCCGCACGGGGTCTCCCTGGGACTCGGCGGCGCCGACCGTCCCGACGAGTCCCGGCTCACGGCGCTCGCCGAACGCGCCGAGGCGCTGGGCTCACCGCTCGTCACGGAGCACATCGCGTTCGTAAGGGCGGGCGGCCCGCTCACCGCCTCACCGCTTCTGGAGGCCGGGCACCTGCTGCCGGTCCCGCGCACCCGGGACGCGCTGGACGTCCTGTGCGAGAACATCCGCGTCGCTCAGGCCGCGCTGCCCGTGCCCCTCGCGGTGGAGAACATCGCCGCGCTGATCTCCTGGCCCGGCGAGGAGATGACCGAGGGACAGTTCCTCTACGACCTGGCGGACCGCACCGGTGTCCGTCTGCTCATCGACGTGGCCAACCTGCACACGAACCATGTCAACCGCGGCGAGGACCCCGCCAAGGCCCTCGACGAACTCCCGGTCGAGGCCATCGCCTACGTCCACGTCGCCGGCGGCTTCGAACGCGACGGCGTCTGGCACGACAGCCACGCCCATCCCGTTCCCCGGCCGGTTCTCGACATCCTCGCCGACCTCGCGTCCCGGGTGACTCCGCCCGGTGTCCTCCTGGAACGGGACGAGAACTTCCCCGAACCGGCCGAACTGGAACGCGAGCTGGCGGCGATCCGGGAGACGCTGGAGAAGGCGGGACCCCCGCCCGGAGGGGCCGGGCGGGCCGCGTCCGTACGGGTGAGCGGTTCGGTCGGCACGGATGCACGCCCCGACGTCGAGGACGCCACCCGTCAGCGGCTGGCGCTGTCGCAGGCCGCGCTGCTGTCCTCGCTCGTGGCGGGAACCCCCGTGCCCGAGGGGTTCGACCGCGTCCGGCTCGGGGTGCAGGCGCGCGCACTCGCCGCCAAGCGGGCGGACGTCGTGGCGAAGGTGGCCCCGGAGCTGCCGGAGATCCTCGCGGACGGCTACCGGCCGGCGTTCCTCGCGTACGCGCAGGGACATCCGATGACCGACGGGTACCGGCGCGACGCCCTGGACTTCGCCGAGCATCTGCTGCTGACGGGGGTCCCGGAGGGCGCGGAGACGCGGCGGCTGCGTGACTGGTGGCTGGAGCGATCGGGTCCGGCCCCGCTGTCGCGGCGGCCCGGGGCCCGGCTGGCCCGCGCCACCCGAAGGGCGCTGCTGCGCCGCTGACCAAGCGTGCCGGCCGGGCCCCGCGCTCGCGCCGGTCACGGCGCGCCGCCTTGACTACACCACCGCGGCGCGCCGCATCCGCCGAGTGTGCCCGGAGTAACACCGCTCTCTGTGAAGGTGCTGTGCGCGTCCGTTTCCTGTGATTTCAGGGCGTTCTGACGTACTCCCGAACTACCGCAACCGGCGCCTTCCGCCCTCCGCTCGATCCAAACCTCCTGTACGGCAGTTGGCGTAGCGACCGCAGTAATATGCCAACCCGCACCCAGGGCGCACTAGCGTGCGGTGCCGCAACAGGAGGCACCATGCGATCCATCAACCGCACCGGATTGGTCAGTGGAACAGGGCTCATCATCACCGCCCTCCTGGCGACCCTGGTCGCGCTGGCCTTTCCGATCTGGTCGTACGCGGACCGCGCCGGCACCGGCCTGGACACCCTGAACGCAGAGACCGTACCGACCCGGTTCGGTCCGCTGTCGGCCCTGGACCGGGAGTTCGTCACCAAGGTCCGGCTGGCCGGGCTCTGGGAGCTGCCCGCGGGCCAGCAGGCCCAGGAGCGCGGCACCACCCAGGCCGTACGGACGGCCGGTGAACACCTCATCGAGGGGCACACGTTCCTGGACTCCCGTGTCCGCAATGTCGCCGCCCGGCTCGGCCTGGAGCTGCCCAACCAGCCCAATCCGCAGCAACGCGAGTGGCTGGCCACGCTGAGCGCGGCGCACGGCACGGAGTACGACCGGGACTTCGCGAACATCCTGCGCAAGGCGCACGGCAAGGTCTTCTCCGTGGTCGCCCAGGTCCGCGCGAACACCCGCAACTCGCTCGTACGCGATCTCGCCGACGACGCGAACACCACCGTGCTCGACCACATCAAGGTCCTGGAAGCGACCGGATACGTGGACTTCGACGCGCTGGCGGAGGACGCGGCGACCGCGAGCCCGCCGCCGCTCACCGCCTCCCCCGCGCCGCCCGGCCCGACGCGGTCCCCGCAATCGCCGGTCCCGGTGACCCCGTCCCCGGGCTATCCGCTCCCACCGGCCGCCGCACGCCCGAACCCGACCTCGACGTCCTGAGGCGTGTCCGCAAGGTCCCGGCCATCCCGTATCGCCCGGAAAACGGAACGTCACATACCCACAACGCTCCGTCCACATGGTGAATAAGGCATGGCGCCCGCCCAGCCCTTCGCATAGAAAAACGCCATGTTCTGGGTCCTTCTCCTGCTCCTGGCCTGGGCCGCGGCCGGCATCTCCTGCACCCGGCTGTGCCTGGCCGCCGTCCGCGCCGCGTCGGTCGACGCCGACGCGGCGCGCGGGCACGACCTCACGCTGTACGAGGCGGCGTTCCTGTCCGGCGGCCCGGCCCGGGTGGCCGATCTGACCCTGGTGTCGATGGCCCGGCAGCGCCGGCTGCTGCTCGCGCACACCGGCTGGGTGACGGTGGTGGACCCGCGCGGGCGCGACGACATGGAGCGCTCGGTCCTCCGAGCCATCGGCCCGGAGGGCCAGTCCCGGATAGCGCCGGTGCGGGCGACCGCGGCCGGCGCGGACTCGGTACGCCGTCTCGCGGACCGCCTGGTCGCGGCGGGCCTGGCCGTGCCCGACGGCGCCCGCACCACCGTCGCGGAGGCGGTCCGTCAGGTCCAGGCCGCCGCGGCCGCGGTCCTCGCGCTGGCCGTCGCAGCCCTGCTGCTGCCGGCCCAGACCACCGGGAACGAGGTCCCGGTGGCGGTCTGGTTCACGCTCCCGCTCCTCCTGACGGTGAGCTGTCTCGCCATCGCCCGGATCGAGGTGCACCCCTACACGCGCTGGGCCTCCCCGGCCGGCCAGCGACTGCTCGGCACACTCGCCCGGCACTCCGACGAATCCGGCGACGACCGTACGTACCTCACGTCCGTCGCCGTACGCGGCGTTCGCGCCATCGGTGAACCGGAGGTGCGGGCGGCACTGACGCACCGGGACCGCGACGCCGGACTCGGCGGCTGGCTCCAGGGGGCTCGCGAAGGGGGCTGACGGGCGCTCAGGGGGGCGCATCGGGGTCATTGGCGCCGACACCGGCGGCCGGTGCTTTACTTCGCCAACCGCCGAACGAAACATCCTTTTTGTCGCTGCCGTGCGCTGAAGGGATTCGCGATGAGAGCTGCCGTCCTCCACGGAACCGCAGGGTCCTTGCTCCTGACCGGTCTCGTCGCCGCTCCGGCGGGTGGCGCGCCGGCCTGGCCCGCCCCGGCCGGCTCCGCCGAGGCGCGCGGTACCGCCGTCGCCGCCCAGCGCGCCGCGGCCGCAGGCGTCCGCTTCGGCAAGTGCGCCAAGGAAGAGCGTCTGCCGGGCAATCTCCAGTGCGGCACGGTGACGGTGCCCCTCGACTACGCCCTCCCCGACGGCAAGCGGATCAAACTGACCGTCAGCCGCGTCAAGGCCACCGGCAAGGACCCGCACAACTCGAAGCACAAGGTGCCGCGCCAGGGCGCCCTCGTGTACAACCCCGGCGGTCCCGGGGCCTCCGGCATGTACTTCCCGCTGATCGGCTTCCTCCCCGAATGGAAGCCGATCGGGGCGGCGTACGACCTCGTCGGCTACGCCCCGCGCGGCGTGGACCGCTCCGCGCCGCTGTCCTGCCGGGACCCGAGGCGCCTGCTGAAGGCACCCCTGCACTCCCCGACGTTCCCCTCGGAGTCGTACAAGAAGGAACGGATCGCGGAGGCGAAGGCGTACGCCCGCGGCTGTGCCCTCCGTTCGGGCCCCGGCCTGCGCCACTACACCTCGCTCAACAACGCGCGCGACCTGGACGTGCTGCGCGCCGCGCTCGGTGAGCGGAAGCTGACCTTCATGGGTGCCTCGTACGGGACGTACTTCGGCTCCCTGTACGCGACGCTCTTCCCCTCGCATGTACGCCGGATGGTCTTCGACTCGGCGGTGAACCCCGACCCCGAGAAGATCTGGTACCGGAACAACCTCGACCAGTCGTCCGCGTTCGAGGTCCGCTGGGCGGACTTCCGCGCGTGGATGGCCCGGCACGACAAGGTGTACGGGCTCGGCCGGACGCCCGAGGAAGTGCTGCGTTCCTACGAGAAGGCGCGGGCGCAGCTCGCCGCCAAGCCCGCGGGCGGCAAGGTGGGGCCGGCGCAGCTGCAGGGCGCGTTCCTGCAGGCCGGGTACTACGACGACTACTGGCCGCAGCGCGCGCTGGCGCTGTCCGCCTATCTGAAGGGTGACCCGAAGCCGCTGGTCCAGGTGGCGGGACCGCATCCGGAGGCGGCGGCCGAGCAGGAGAACGGCAGCGCGGTCTACACCGCGGTGGAGTGCAACGACGCGTCCTGGCCGACCGACTGGCGCATCTGGGACCGCGACAACACGCGTCTCGCGGAGGTCGCGCCGTTCGAGACCTGGGACAACGTATGGCTGAACCTGCCGTGCGCGTACTGGTCCGGGCCGCGGCAGAGGCCGCTCGACGTGCGGACGCTGCCCGGGGAGCTGCCGCCGACGCTGATCCTGGCCGCCGAGCGGGACGCGGCGACACCGTACGAGGGCGCCAAGGAGTTGCAGCGGCGGCTGTGGGGCTCGGTGCTGGTGACCGAGAACGGCGCCGGTACGCACGGCATCGGCGGCGGCCCCAACAAGTGCGTCAACGGCTATCTGAACGCCTACTTGCTGGAGGGCAGGCTGCCCGAGCGGAGCGCGGCGTGCGCGCCGCACGCGGAGCCGAAGCCGCAGGCACCGGACCGTCGTGCGCGGGGCACCGAGGGCGCGAAGGAATCGAAGGGTGCGGCGGCGTCGAAGGCCTCCGCGCGCGTCGCGACGGCGAAGACCGTCCGGCAGGCGCCCTGACAGCGGTCACGAACACCGGAAGGCGGGCGTCCCCCTTGGGGCGCCCGCCTTCTCGTGGTGCGGATCAGGCGAGGCCCGCGACCAGCTCGGCGACGTCCTTGCGGCGGCCGGTGTAGAACGGGACCTCTTCGCGGACGTGCATCCGGGCCTCGGAGGCGCGCAGGTGGCGCATGAGGTCGACGATGCGGTAGAGCTCGTCGGCCTCGAAGGCGAGGATCCACTCGTAGTCGCCGAGCGAGAACGAGGCGACCGTGTTCGCGCGCACGTCGGGGTAGCCGCGGGCCATCTTGCCGTGGTCGGCGAGCATACGGCGGCGGTCCTCGTCGGCCAGCAGGTACCAGTCGTAGGAGCGCACGAACGGGTAGACGCTGACGTAGTCGCGCGGCGTCTCGTCGGCGAGGAACGCCGGGATGTGCGAGCGGTTGAACTCGGCGGGCCGGTGCAGCGCCATGTTCGACCAGACCGGCTCCAGAGCGCGGCCCAGCCGGGTGCGCCGGAAGAGGTTGTACGCCTCCTGGAGCTGGTCGCTGGTCTCGGCGTGCCACCAGATCATGACGTCGGCGTCGGCGCGCAGCCCCGACACGTCGTACGTGCCGCGGACGGTGACATCCTTCGCGGCGAGCTGGTCGAACAGCTCCTGGACCTCGTCGGCGTATCCGGCGCGGTCCTCGGGCAGCACGTCCTTCAGCCGGAAGACGGACCACAGGGTGTAGCGAATGGTCTCGTTGAGGTCCTTGGCCAGCTTGCCCTTGTTCGGGACCCTGCCGGACTCGGTGGTGGGGGCGTCGTCACTCATGCGGCTATTCTCCCGCGCCGCCGTGCAGGCTCTGCACCGGGTCGGTCCGCAGCGCGTCCAGGGCGCCGTCGTCGCCGCCGAGCCGGTCGACGGCCGCGTACGCGGACGCGATGCAGGCGGGGATGCCGACCCCGTCGTACGCCGCGCCGCACACGGCGAGGCCCGGGAGTCTGCCGACGTGCTCGCGGACGCGGGCCACGCGCGCGTGGTGACCGACGGGGTACTGGGGCAGTCCGTCGTCCCAGCGCGTCACCCGGGTCGCCACCGGGTCGGCGTCGATCCCGATCGCCTCCCGCAGGTCGTGCCGGGACACCTGGACGAGGTCGGCGTCCGCCCGGCCGAGCACCTCCGTCTCGCCGTACCGTCCGACGGAGGTGCGCAGCACCAGCAGACCGGGGTCCTGGTCGGCGATCCAGCCCCACTTGCGGGAGGCGAAGGTGGACGCCTTGATGGTGTGCCCGTCGACCGGCGGCACCAGAAAACCGCTTCCCTCGGGGAGGGTGATGTCGCCGCTGCGGTAGGCGAGGGTCACCAGGGCCATCGACGCGTACTCCACGGTGGCCAGCTCGGCCGCGGCGGCGGGGGCCTCGGCCCGCAGCAGCCCGGCGGCGGCCGGGGCGGGCAGCGCCAGGACGACCGCGTCGGCGTGCAGGACACGGCCTCCGGCGACGACGCGCCAGACGGCGCGCGGCCTCTCACCGGTGGCGGACTCGGCCGACACTGTCCTGCGCAGCTCGGTCACCGGCGTCCCGGTGAGGATCTCGCCCCCGCGTGCCGTCACGGACTCGGCGACGGCGAGGGGCAGTTGACCCACTCCGCCGTCGATGCCCATGAACACCGGGCCGGTCTGCCCGGCGGCGGCCGCCTTGGCCTGGATCTCGCGGACGGCCTCGGTGAGGGAGGTGTGCGTACGGGCGGCGGCGTAGAGCTGGGGGACGGCGAGACGCAGGGAGAGGCGGTAGGCGTCGCCCGCGTACACGCCGCCGAGGAGCGGTTCGACGAGACGGTCGACGACCTCGCGGCCGAGGCGTGCCGCCACGTACTCGCCCACGGCGATGTCGTCGCCCACCTCCGTGCGGGGCAGGTCGGCGTCCCGCTCGATGCGGCGCAGGCCCTCTTCGGAGAGGACGCCGGCGACGGCGGAGGCGCTGCCGGGAACGCCCATGACGTGGCCCTTGGGCATGGGGCGCAGGACGCCGCGGTTCCACAGGGAGGCCGTCGCGGTGGCGGGCGGCTGGAGGCGGTCGCCGAGTCCGGCCTCGCGGGCGAGGTCCACGGCCTCCGGGCGGCGCGCCAGCATCGACTCGGCGCCGAGGTCCACGCGGGCGCCCGCGATCTCGCCGGGGAGCAGCTTGCCGCCGACGCGGTCCGACGCCTCCAGGACGGTGACGCGCGCGCCCCGCCCCAGCAGGCGGTGGGCGGCGGCCAGTCCCGCGATCCCCCCGCCGACGACCACGACGTGTCCCGAACCCGTAGAAGTGTCCTCTTCGCGCATGACTCCACCTTCTCAAACCCCGCCGGCACCTCCGGCGGGGAGCCCGGTGTCCCGAGCGAGTCCGGACCGTGACCGCATCGGGACCGGATCCCGCCAACGTCCGGTGCCGGTCCGGCGTCGAAGGACCGTCACTCGTCACCACCCTGGGGGTAGCCCGCATGCTCACACGCAGCTCCGGACGTCCGGCACGGCCCGTGCCACCCGTCTCGTCCGTCTCACCAGCATCAGGACGCACCGCCCGCCCGGCCCGGGTCCTGGCGGGGATGTTCCTCGTCACCGCGCTCGCGCTGACGGGATGCGGCGCAGCCGACGATTCGGCCGGCAGCAGCAGCGACAAGGGGTACGCCCAGGACGCCGGAGACGCGAAGGCCGGCCCCGCGGAGAGGGCGGACTCGGGCGCGGCCGGGAGCGACAGCTCGACCGGACGCAAGGCCGCCCCGCCCAAGGTGACGGTTAACCGCATCATCCGCACCGCCTCCCTGACCGTCGAGGTCAAGGAGGTGGCGAAGGCCCTGGACGACGCCCGGGCGACGGCCGAGAACGCGGGCGGCTATGTCGGCAACGAGACCACCACCCGTGACGGCAGGGGGCACGAGCGCACGCGCGTCGTCCTGCGGGTGCCCACCGAGCGGTATGACCAGGTGCTCGCCGATCTGGAGGGCGCCGGCAAGGTCGTCGAGCGGACGGCCAAGGCGCAGGACGTCACCGATCAGGTCGTGGACGTGGAGAGCCGCGTCAAGTCGCAGCGCGCCAGCGTGGCCCGGGTCCGCGAACTGATGGACCAGGCGACCAAACTGAGTGATGTCGTCGCCCTGGAAGGGGAGTTGAGCAGCCGGCAGGCCGACCTGGAATCGCTGCTCGCCCAGCAGGCGTCGCTGAAGGACCGCACGAGCCTGGCCACGATCACCCTCTCGCTGTCCGAGACCCCGGTGAAGAAGGCCGAGAAGAAGGACGAGGACCCGGGCTTCCTGGACGCGCTCCAGGGCGGCTGGGACGTACTGGTCACCGTGGTGCGCTGGCTGGCCCTGGCGATCGGGGCGCTGCTCCCCTTCGCCGCGGTGCTGGCGCTGATCGTCCTGGTGTGGATGCGTGTCGTGCGTCCCCGGCTGCCCCGCCGCCCGGCCCGGGCAGTGGCTTCGGGTCCGGCCCCGAGTGCCGCCGGGTGGGCGTCGGCGGCCCCGGTTCCGGCTTCCCGCCCGGCTCCCGACCCGACTCAGGCTCCGGCTGCGGCTCCGGCTCCGGCTCCGGCTCCGGCTCCGGCTCCGGCTCCGGCTCCGGCTCCGGCCGGCGAGGCCGCGCCGGAGGCCGCCCCGCCCGCGCGCCGCGGAGCCGCGGAAGGCGGCGAGGAGGACTGAAATGCCGGGCCCCCGTAGCGTGTTCGTATGAGCGTGAACGGTACGAGCGGCAGTGGCGGGGCCCGGGAACGACTGGTCGTGATCGGCGGTGACGCGGCGGGCATGTCCGCCGCGTCACAGGCGCGCCGGCTGCGCGGCCCCGACGAGCTGGAGATCGTGGCGTTCGAGCGGGGCCACTTCACGTCCTACTCGGCGTGCGGCATCCCGTACTGGGTGGGCGGCGACGTCTCCGATCGCGACCGGCTGATCGCGCGGACGCCCGAGGAGCACCGCAGGCGCGCCATCGATCTGCGGATGCGCACGGAGGTCACGGAGATCGACGTCGCGGGCGCCCGGGTGCGCTCCCGGGACCTCGGCAGCGGGGCCGAGGAGTGGACGTCGTACGACAGACTCGTGATCGCGACGGGCGCGCGTCCGGTCCGCCCCGACCTGCCGGGAGCCGACGCGCCGGGCGTGCACGGCGTGCAGACCCTGGACGACGGACAGGCCCTGCTCGACTCGCTGGCGGCGGCCGGGGGCCGCCGCGCCGTGGTCGTCGGCGCGGGATACATCGGCGTGGAGATGGCCGAGGCGCTCATCAATCGCGGGTACGAGGTGACGGTCGTCAACCGCGGCAAGGAGCCCATGTCCACGCTCGACCCGGACATGGGCCGCCTGGTGCACACCGCCATGGAGGGCCTCGGGATCACCATGGTCGACGACGCCGAGGTCACCGCGTTCCGCACCGGCGACGAAGGACGGGTCAGCGCGGTCGTCACGAAGGACGCCACGTACCCGGCGGACGTGGTGGTGCTCGGCATCGGCGTGCGCCCCGAGACGACGCTCGCCCGGGCGGCGGGGCTGCCCCTCGGCGAGCACGGCGGGCTGCTCACCGACCTGGCGATGCGGGTGCGCGGGCACGAGGACATCTGGGCGGGCGGCGACTGCGTCGAGGTGCTCGACCTGGTCTCGGGCCGCGAGCGGCACATCGCGCTGGGCACCCACGCGAACAAGCACGGGCAGGTGATCGGCTCCAACGTGGCCGGCGGATACGCCACCTTCCCCGGGGTGGTCGGCACGGCCGTGAGCAAGGTCTGCGATCTGGAGATCGCCCGCACCGGGCTGCGCGAGAAGGACGCGCACCGCGCGGGCCTGCGGTTCGAGACCGTCACCATCGAGTCGACGAGCCGCGCGGGCTACTACCCGGACGCCGCCCTCATGACGGTGAAGATGCTCGCGGAGCGCCGCACGGGGCGGCTGCTCGGCGTGCAGATCGTCGGCCGGGAGGGCGCGGCGAAGCGCGTGGACATCGCGGCCGTGGCGCTGACCGCGGGCATGACGGTGGAACAGATGACGATGCTGGATCTCGGCTACGCGCCGCCCTTCTCGCCGGTCTGGGACCCCGTCCTGGTGGCGGCCCGCAAAGCAGTGGCGAAGGTGCGGCACGGCGACCGGTGACGGGCGCGCGAAGAAACGCCGGCTTGCCGGGCGGGGACGGCGCCCGGTCTACGGCCCGCGACGGCCCACGCGCCCGGTCACGCGGACTCGTGCCCTGCCGTCCCGTTGATCCGGTCTATCGCCTGCCGGGCCTGCTCCGCGGGCGGCCGGGCCGGCAGCGAGGAGACCGAGGCCGGCGGGGCGACCGCGGGGGGTGTCTGGGCCGGCTTCGCGTGCGCCGCCGACCGGGAGGACCGCAGCCGATGACTGACGGCCTCGTCCAGGGTCACGGGCCGCTGCATCCGCGCCGCGAGGCGTCCCGCCTCCTGGCCGAGCGCGGCGACGTCCTCCCAGGGGAGGTGCAGCACCAGGGCGATTTCCGCCTCACCGTCGGGCAGGGCATGCATCGGAGGAGTAACTCGGTCGCTCATCGCCTGTGTCCTCACGTCTTCACGTCGTCGCGTCGAACCCGCGTCGCGTCTTCGTCGCGGCGCGGGCGGTTGAGGAGACATACGGCTGCGGGGGCACATGTGTTCAGTGGGAGACCGCACCGGCCGCCGGGCCGGCCGGGCACCGCTCCGGGCCCGGTGGAGCACGGATTCGCCCGGCACATCGGGGGCAGTACTTCCTCGTGGTCATACCCGTCCATGACGTGAACCCGGTGCGGCGCACGCCCTATGTGACGTACGCGCTGATCGCCGCCAATGTCCTCGTGTTCCTCTACACCCCCGGTCTCGCCGGATCGGTGGCGGGGGACAGCGCGCTCTCGCAGCTGTGTCATCTGCACGCGTTCCTGGACCACTACGCCGCCGTGCCGCAGGAACTGATCCACCATCACATGCCCCGCCTGGTGCCGACCGGTGACGTCGGTGCCGGTCCGCACGGGTCGGGCTGTGTAGTGGGCCCGCCGGACTACGACAAGTCGCCGCCGCTGTCGGTGGTCACGGCGATGTTCCTGCACGGAAGCTGGCTGCACCTGCTGGGCAACATGCTCTTCCTGCTGATCTTCGGCAACAACATCGAGGACCGGCTCGGACATGTGCGGTTCACGCTGTTCTACGTCGCGTGCGGTTTCGCGGCGGCGTACGGCTTCGCGCTGGTGAACGCCGACTCGGGCGACCCGCTGATCGGCGCCTCGGGGGCGATCGCCGGGGTCCTCGGCGCCTATCTGGTGCTGTATCCCAAGGCCAGGGTCTGGGTTCTCGTCCCGTTCCTGGTGTTCCTGCCGCTCCGGCTGCCCGCGTGGCTCGTGCTGGGCTTCTGGTTCGCGCTCCAGGCGGCGTACTCGTCCGGCGCCGCGGTGCCCGCCGCGGGCACGGTGGCCTACGAGGCGCATGTCGTCGGCTTCCTCGCCGGCATGCTCCTGGCCTGGCCGCTGCGCCCCGGCACCCCGCCACCGCCCGAGCCGCGCCGCCTGCTGTGGGGCAGACGGGCACGGCACGGCTGGTGAACCGGTCCGCTCCGGGGACGGTCCGGGAACGGGCTCTAGCGAGCCGTCTGCGTGTGCACGTACTCCACGAGGTGGGTCAGCGCGTCCGGGTTCATGCTGGGCAGGACGCCGTGGCCGAGGTTGAAGACATGGCCCTCCAGACCGGCGGCGGCGTCGAGCACCTCGCGGGTCTTGGCCTCGACGGCTTCGGTGGGGGCGAACAGGACCGCGGGGTCGAGGTTGCCCTGCAGCGCCTTGTCGGGACCGACGCGGCGGGCGGCCTCGTCGAGCGGGACGCGCCAGTCGACGCCGACCACGTCCGCGCCCGCCTCGCCCATGAGGCCGAGCAGCTCACCGGTGCCGACGCCGAAGTGGATGCGCGGGACGCCGTACGCGGCGACGGCGTCGAAGACCTTGGCGGACGCGGGCATCACCGAGCGGCGGTAGTCGGCGGGAGCCAGGGCGCCGACCCAGGAGTCGAAGAGCTGGACGGCGCTCGCTCCCGCCTCGATCTGCACCTTGAGGAAGGCGGAGGTGATCTCGGCGAGACGGTCGAGCAGGTCGGCCCACAGCTGCGGGTCGCCGTACATGAGCGCCTTGGTGTGCTCGTGGTTCTTGGACGGACCGCCCTCCACGAGGTAACTCGCGAGGGTGAAAGGCGCGCCCGCGAAACCGATGAGGGGGGTCTCGCCGAGCTCGGCCGTCAGGAGCTGGATCGCCTCGGTGACGTACCAGACGTCCTCGGGGGTCAGATCGCGCAGCTGGGCCAGGTCGGCGCGGGTGCGGATCGGGTTCTGGACGACGGGGCCGACGCCCGGCTTGATGTCCAGGTCGACGCCGATGGCCTTCAGCGGGACGACGATGTCGCTGAAGTAGATCGCCGCGTCCACGCCGTGCCGGCGGACCGGCTGGAGCGTGATCTCGGCGACCAGGTCGGGCCGCATGCAGGACTCCAGCATGGGGATGCCCTCGCGCACCTTGAGGTACTCGGGCAGTGAGCGACCGGCCTGCCGCATGAACCACACGGGCGTGTGCGGCACGGGCTCGCGCCTGCACGCCTTGAGGAAGGCGGACTCGTACGTGGCTGTCGGCTGCTGCCCGGCGGGGCTGTGGTTGGCGCTCACGACGGAAAGTCTCCCACGGCTCACGGACGTCACCGTCCCGGGCTCCGGGCCGCCCGGCCGCCACCGCTCCGGCACCCGGGAGCACCCGCCCGGGCGACCGCGTTCACGTGGCGTGATCCGGACAGGGGTCCCACGCACGGGTGTCTCTCCCTGCGCGCGGGCTCCGTTCCCCTTAATCTTCCCCGCATGGCTGCGGCTCAGGGACGACTGTCGGACGGCGCTGGCGGAATGGACGACGCGAAGGAGGAAGACAGGAATGCGGCGGACACGGCCCCGTTGCCCTTCCGGGCGGCCGTCGACGGCCTGAGGGCCGCGCGGCTGCGGCCGGACATCGAGATCGACCCGACGCGGCCACCGCAGCGCCTGGCTCCGTACTCGTACGCGCTGGAGGCCGCGGTCGTCGCCGACGACGAGGATCTGGCCGACGGCCGCCTCGTCCTGCTCCACGACCCGGCGGGGCACGACGCCTGGCAGGGCTCCTTCCGTCTGGTGACGCTCGTCCGCGCGGAACTGGAGCCGGAGATGGCCGCCGACCCGCTGCTCCCCGAGGTCTGCTGGTCGTGGCTGACCGGCGCGCTCCAGGCCCGCGGCCTGTCGTACGGGGAGGCGAGCGGCACCGTCACGCGCGCGAGCTCGCACTATTTCGGCGGGCTAGCGGAGCGTCCGGCCGCCTCGCAGATCGAGATCCGCGCGTCGTGGACACCCCGGGAGGGCCTCGGCGGCGTTCCGGACACGGCCGCGCACCTCGCGGGCTGGTGCGACCTGCTGTGCCAGCTCGCCGGGCTGCCGCCGGTGCCTCCGGGTGACGCCTCGGTGGTCACCCTTCCGCAGCGCCGGGGACCACAGTCCCGCTGACCGCCGAGAGGGCGCGCGCCGACGCGCGCGCCCTTTCCGTTTTCTTACCGGGCCGTTTGTCGATACGACCACTTTCGGCCGCGTATCGACGTGGAACGACATCGTTCGATCTTCGGATGATCGATCGCGTGTCCGAATTGCGCGGATTGTTACTCACCACATCGTGATCATTCTCTAAAGGTCGATGGGTTTGATGCCGAAGACGTCTGTGACCTTGAAAGCACGGTTCGTCCTGGCTCGCCCCCCCCCAGAGCCGGTCCCCGTCCCGCACCCCAGGAGGCCTGGTGTCCGTTCTCCTCGAGCAGCCCGCAAGCCTGGTCGCCTACCGCCCGAACAAGCCGACCGCCATGGTGGTCGTGGCCGACCCCCGGGTCCGCTCCACCGTCACCCGCCATCTGTGGGCGCTCGGAGTGCGCGACGTCATCGAGGCGTCGTCCGTCGCGGAGGCCCGCCCCCGAATCGGCAACCCGCGCGACATCTGTGTCGCCGATGTCCACCTGCCGGATGGTTCCGGCCTCACCCTCCTTTCCGAAACCCGAGCCGCCGGCTGGCCCAACGGCCTCGCCCTCTCCGCCGCCGACGACATCGGCGCCGTACGCAACGCCCTCGCGGGCGGCGTCAAGGGCTACGTCGTCACCGGCACCCGTACGAACGTCGGGCTCCCCACCCGGCCCGGCGCCGCGCCCATCGGCTCGGCCGCCGCCCGTATGCACCGCCGCCCCCCGGGTGCCCCGAGCCACCCGGGCGGCTACCGCGAACTGTCCGGACGTGAGGTCGAGGTCCTGCGCCTGGTCGCGGAGGGCCAGTCGAACAAGGCCATCGGCGTCTCCATGGGCCTGTCCGCGCTGACCGTCAAGAGCCACCTGGCCCGCATCGCCCGCAAGCTCGGCACGGGCGACCGTGCCGGAATGGTCGCGGTGGCCCTGCGGACCGGAATCATCCACTGACCCCTCCCCGACACCGCCCCCTCCTCCCCTGCCCCGGCATCCCCCTCGCGCGTGAACCGGATCTTTCACCTGCCTGACTGGTTTGCGACCCTCAGACGCCCGTCGACGGAACGTTCCGTCGACGGGCGTTGTCCATACACAGATACCCTTGACAGGTGACCGACGCCCAAGAGACCGCAGCAGACAGCTCACTGCGAACCACCGGAGGCGGCCCTCCGGACGACGTCGAATCGGCGCCGATCCCTTTGCTTGAGCCCCGAGAAGGCATTCCGCCGGTGATCACCGACGACGCCTCGCTAGCCGAGATGATCGCCGCCTTCGCCGCCGGATCCGGCCCGGTGGCCGTCGACGCCGAACGCGCGTCCGGGTACCGATACGGCCAGCGCGCCTATCTCGTGCAGCTGCGCCGCGAGGGCGCCGGCAGCGCGCTGATCGACCCCGTCGCCTGTCCCGACCTGTCGGGGCTGGGCGAGGCGATCTCCGGGGCCGAGTGGGTGCTGCACGCCGCCACCCAGGACCTGCCCTGTCTCCGCGAGATAGGCATGATCCCCACCAGCCTCTTCGACACCGAGCTGGCCGGACGCCTGGCCGGGTTCCCCCGGGTGGGCCTCGGCGCGATGGTCGAGAGCGTCCTCGGCTTCGTCCTGGAGAAGGGGCACTCCGCCGTCGACTGGTCGACCCGCCCGCTGCCCGAGCCCTGGCTGCGCTACGCCGCGCTCGACGTGGAACTCCTCGTCGACCTGCGCGACGCCCTGGAGAAGGAACTCGACCGGCAGGGCAAGCTGGAATGGGCCCGGCAGGAGTTCGACGCGATCGCGCAGGCCGAGCCCGCACCGCCGCGCAAGGACCCCTGGCGCCGGACGTCCGGGATGCACAAGGTGCGCCGCCGCCGTCAGATGGCCGTCGTCCGGGAGCTGTGGGAGACCCGGGACCGGGTCGCTCAGCGCCGGGACATCTCACCGGGCAAGGTGCTCGGGGACGCGGCGATCGTCGAGGCTGCCCTGGCCGTGCCCGCCAACCTGCACGCCCTGGCCGCCCTGAACGGCTTCGGGCACCGCATGGGCCGCCGCCAGCTGGAGCAGTGGCAGGCCGCGGTCGAACGGGCCAAGGAGTTGCCGGACGCCGAGCTGCCGCAGCCCGGGCAGCCGGTGACCGGACCTCCCCCGCCGCGGGCCTGGGCCGACAAGGACCCGGCCGCCGCGGCCCGGCTCTCCGCCGCGCGGGCCGCCGTATCGGCGCTGGCCGAGCGGCTGAACATGCCGCAGGAGAACCTGATCACCCCGGACACCGTGCGGCGCGTGTGCTGGGAGCCGCCCGCGGCACCGGACACCGAGTCCGTGGGCGCCGCGCTCACCGGCTACGGGGCCCGGCCCTGGCAGGTCGAGCTGGTCACGCCGGTGCTGGTGACCGCGCTGTCCCTGAAGGCCGCCTAGGAACCGAGGCGGTAGGACGCCCTGGCGCGGGCGCCGGACGGCCCGGCAGGAACAGGGCGACGACGACCGCGCCGATGACCGCGACACCCGCGCCGCGAGGGGCGGGCCGGAACATGCGGACCATCGGTCCGGGGCGCCTCCCGCGGCGCCCGCGCGCCCGCGCACTCCGCGCTTTCCGCCCTCTCCGCGCGCCGCGTGTGCTCCGAACGGGCCCTGGAAGCGGAATCGGGACCTCGACCGGACGTCGAGTTCACGCCAAGATCCTGGGCCGCCCGACCGCGCCACCCGGTTTCCTGGCCTCCCCGCCCTCCGGAACGCCGTCGCGGCAGGTGGAGCCGCTGTAGGCGGACCGTCCGCCGCCCCCGCCCGCAGAGCCGGCCCGGAGCGGCGCGCCGGTGCCGGGCGCCCGCGCATGATGGGCTTGGCCGGGAACACGCAGCCCTTCCGGATGTGACCTTCGCCGCTCCCGGCCTCGGGACTGGGCAGGTTGGTTACTCGTAAGTAGCATGGGTGCTGAGCGCGCGCTCAGGCGTGTGTCCGCGCAGCAGTGCCATCCCGCATCTGGAGGAGAGCCATCGTGCCTCGTACCGTCAGGGACGTCGTCTTCGTAGACGGCGTCCGCACCCCGTTCGGCAAGGCGGGCCCGAAGGGCATCTACCACGAGACCCGTGCCGACGACCTCGTCGTGAAGGCCATCCGGGAGCTGCTGCGCCGCAACCCCGGTCTTGACCCCAAGAAGATCGACGAGGTCGCCATCGCGGCGACCACGCAGATCGGTGACCAGGGTCTGACCCTGGGCCGCACGGCCGGCATCCTCGCCGGGCTCCCCCAGTCGGTCCCCGGCTACTCCATCGACCGCATGTGCGCGGGCGCGCTGACCGCCGTCACCGCCACCGCGGGCTCCATCGCCTTCGGCGCGTACGACGCCGTCATCGCCGGCGGTGTCGAGCACATGGGGCGCCACCCCATGGGCGAGGGCGTGGACCCGAACCCGCGGTTCGTCAGCGAGAAGCTGGTCGACGAGTCCGCCCTGTTCATGGGCATGACCGCCGAGAACCTGCACGACCGCTACCCCACGATCACCAAGCGGCGCGCCGACGAGTACGCCGTGCGCTCGCAGGAGAAGGCCGCCAAGGCGTACGCCAACGGCAAGATCCAGCAGGACCTGGTGCCGATCTCGGTGCGCAACACCAACGCGGAGGTCGGTGAGACGGGCTGGGGCCTGGTCACCGCCGACGAGCCGATGCGTCCGGGCACCACGCTGGAGAACCTGTCCGGCCTGAAGACCCCGTTCCGCGTCCACGGCCGCGTCACCGCCGGTAACGCCGCCGGTCTGAACGACGGTGCGACCGCGTCGATCCTCGCCTCCGAGGACTTCGCCCGCGAGAACGACCTGCCGGTCAAGATGCGCCTGGTCTCGTACGCCTTCGCGGGCGTCGAGCCGGAGGTCATGGGCTACGGCCCGATCCCGGCCACCGAGAAGGCCCTCGCCAAGGCCGGCCTCTCGATCGAGGACATCAACCTCTTCGAGATCAACGAGGCCTTCGCCGTCCAGGTGCTCGCCTTCCTCGAGCACTACGGCATCGCCGACGACGACGCGCGCGTCAACCAGTACGGCGGCGCGATCGCCTACGGCCACCCCCTCGCCTCCTCCGGCGTCCGTCTGATGACGCAGCTGGCCCGCCAGTTCGAGGAGCAGCCGGAGGTCCGTTACGGCCTCACCACCATGTGCGTCGGCTTCGGCATGGGCGCCACGGTGATCTGGGAGAACCCGCACCACAAGGACGCCGGAGGCGACAAGTGACCACCGCTGAACTCCTGAAGGGCGCAGCCGAGCTGTTCCCCGACGAGGTCGTGACGTCCGCGAACGTACGCCACCTCGACCTGCCGTTCGGTGCCGGGCGCTTCGCGCTCATCACCCTGGACAACGGCTTCGACCACACCAAGCCGACCACCTTCGGTCCTCAGTCGCTGGCGAACCTGAACACCGCCATCGACCAGGTCGAGAAGGAGGCCGCGGCCGGCGAGATCGTCGGTATCGGTGTCACCGGCAAGCCGTTCATCTTCGCGGTCGGCGCCGACCTCAAGGGTGTCGAGCTGCTGAAGAAGCACGAGGACGCCCTCGCCATCGGCAAGGGCGGCCACGAGGTCTTCAAGCGTCTGTCGGGCCTCGCGGTCCCGACCTTCGCCTACTACAACGGCGCGGCGATGGGCGGTGGCGTCGAGGTCGGTCTGCACTGCTCGTACCGGACCGTCTCCGCGGCCCTGCCGGCCTTCTCGCTGCCCGAGGTCTTCCTCGGTCTGGTCCCCGGCTGGGGCGGCTGCACGATCCTGCCGAACCTGATCGGTGCGGACAAGGCCGTCTCGGTGATCATCGAGAACTCGCTCAACCAGAACAAGCAGCTCAAGGGCGGCCAGGTCTACGACCTCGGCATCGCCGACGCGCTGTTCGAGGGCGCGGACTTCCTGGAGCAGTCGCTGCTCTGGACGGCCGCCGTCCTCAAGGGCGAGATCGCCGTCGAGCGCCCGGAGATCGACCGCGGCGAGGCCTGGGACCAGGCCGTCGCGCGCGGCCGGTTCATCGCCGACAGCAAGGTGCACGGGGCCGCCCCGGCCGCCTACCGCGCGCTGGACATCATCGCCGCGGCCAAGGACGGCGACCTGCAGAAGGGGTACGACGCCGAGGACGTGGCGCTCGCCGACCTGATCATGGGTGGCGAACTGCGCTCCGGCATCTACGCCTTCAACCTGGTGCAGAAGCGCGGCAAGCGTCCGGCGGGTGCGCCGGACAAGTCGCTGGCGCGTCCGGTCACCAAGGTGGGCGTCGTCGGCGCCGGCCTGATGGCCTCGCAGCTCGCCCTGCTCTTCCTGCGCCGCCTCGAGGTGCCGGTCGTACTGACCGACATCGACCAGGAGCGCGTCGACAAGGGTGTGGGCTACGTCCACGCCGAGATCGACAAGCTGCTGCTCAAGGGCCGCGTCAACCAGGACAAGGCCAACCGCCTGAAGGCCCTGGTCTCCGGTGTGCTGGACAAGGCGGAGGGCTTCTCCGACGCCGACTTCATCATCGAAGCCGTCTTCGAGGAGATCGGCGTCAAGCAGCAGGTGTTCGCGGAGGTCGAGGCGGTCGCCCCGGCGCACGCGATCCTCGCCACCAACACCTCCTCGCTGTCGGTGAGCGAGATGGCGTCGAAGCTGAAGAACCCCGAGCGGGTCGTCGGCTTCCACTTCTTCAACCCGGTCGCGATCCTCCCGCTCCTGGAGATCGTGCGCGGCGAGCAGACGGACGACGCCTCGCTGGCCACGGCGTTCGCCGTCGCCAAGAAGCTGAAGAAGACCGCGGTCCTCACCAAGGACGCCCCGGCGTTCGTCGTGAACCGCATCCTGACCCGCTTCATGGGCGAGATCCAGAACGTCATCGACGAGGGCACGTCCGTCGAGGTCGCCGAGAAGGCCATCGAGCCGCTCGGCCTGCCGATGTCCCCGCTGGTCCTCCTCGAACTGGTCGGTCCCGCGATCGGTCTGCACGTCTCGGAGACCCTCAACCGGGCCTTCCCGGACCGCTTCACGGTCTCCCCGAACCTCGCGGCCGTCGTCAAGGCGGGCAAGCGCGGCTTCTACGTCTACGACTCCGGCAAGCCGGAGCTGGACCCCGAGGTCGCCGCGCTCCTCAAGCAGGGCGACGTCGTCCTGACGGAGGAGCAGGTGCGCGCCCGGGTCCTCGACGCGGTCGCCCAGGAGATCGGGCTCATGCTCGACGAGGGTGTCGTCGCCGAGGCTCAGGACATCGACCTCTGCCTGATCACCGGTGCCGGCTGGCCCTTCCACCTGGGCGGCATCACGCCGTACCTGGACCGTGAGGGTGTCTCCGAGCGTGTGACCGGGAAGCGGTTCCTGGAGCCCGGCGTGGCTTCGGTTCCCGCGTAACGGCCGTACGGCATACGTGAAGAGGGCCTCCGCTTCGGCGGGGGCCCTCTTTCGTCGTTGTCGGGACGGGTGGACGGCGTGGGAGTGCCGAGCGTGCCGTGCCCCGGGCAGGATGACCTGGCCGGGCCTACGGCGTCACACCGCCCGCCATGCCTCCAGGGCGATCCCCGGCTCGTCCTTGCGGCGGGTGACCCGGAGTTCGCCGGTGCCCGGGGAGAGCGTCGCGGCGACCACGCGGCCCTCCTCGTCCTCCGTCAGCGACACCAGGGCGTCGGCGGGGAGTTCCGGCCCCGACTCCGTCCACCACGCGCCCGCCGACTCGTCCTCGGTCGGGTAGGCGGCGAAGGCCACCCGTCCGCTCGACGAGCGTTGGGCGAGCAACGTGCAGTCGTGGCCGTCCAGTTCGCAGCGGACGACGCAGACGGGACCCGGGCCGGCCGAGGCCAGGAGGGCCACGGGCTTGGTGCCGGGGCGCCAGGCGCACACATCGCCCGAGTCGTCGGTGAAGAAGAGCGTCGTCGAGTCAGCGGAGGTCGCGAGCGCGCGCAGGGTGTCCGGGCGGACCGGTGCCTCCAGCGCCTCGTCCAGGGCGGGGACCGAGCCCGCCTCCTCCTGGCGCCAGTGCAGAACGCCGCCCGGAACGGCCGCGTACAGCTCGGCTCGGCCGGACATCCCCGTCACGGCCGCCAGGTCCCCTTGGACGTCATGCCCCTTGAGGTCGCGCCAGGGACCCCAGCCGCCCTTCAGCTTCTGGCCGACCATGCTCACTCCGCCGCTCTTGTTGCGCACGAAGACATGGGCACGCCCCTCCGCGTCGACCGCGACGGCGGGGTTGCCGGTCCGGCCCCCGGTGCGGTCGGGGTGACCGATCGGATTCCAGTCGAGGGCGGAGAGGTCCGGCCGGAAATGGGTCGAGTGGACGAGGCCCGACTCGTCGCGGACGGTCGGACGCCAGGAGACCAGATGGGCGTAGCGGTCGGGTCCCTGGCCCAAGGCCATGACGGGGTGCAGGCGTTGGGCGCCGCCCACGGTGCGCGGAGGGTCCCATGGGCCACCGGGTCCGCGCTCCGCCCGGCAGCGGACGGTGGCCTCCGACAGCAGGTACGCACTGAGCCTGCCGTCGCGGCCACGTATGAGCCAGTCGACGTTCACCGGTTCACCTTAATCGGGGACGGGCCGCTCGCCGAGGCCCGCCCCCGCACCGGTCAGCCGCTCACAGGCGCTTGGCGCTGCGCAGCAGCCCGGCGTAGAAGCCGTTGCCGTCGATCCGGGAGGCACCGCCCTTGTCGCCCATGGTCGGTCCGTTGACCTCCTTGCGGCTGGAGATGAAGACACGGTGGCCGTCGGTGTCCACGCCCAGGTACAGGGCGACGTGGTCCAGGTGGTTGCCGGTGCGGTGGTCCATCTTGAAGAAGAGGAGGTCACCGGGCTGGACCACGTCGATGTTCTTGGGGCGGGTGTACCAGGGGGACGGCCCGGAGAGCTTCAGGATGTCGACGCCGATCTTCGATCGGGCCATGCCGTCGGCGCTGCGCGGCAGTCCGTCGCCGGAGAGATTCGTCGCCATCAGCGGATAGCGGGCCCGGTAGCCCCAGATCATGCGCATGAACCCGGAGCAGTCCAGGGCGCGGTAACGCTCCTTGCGCGCCACCATCGAGGTGCCGTCGCGGAAGGTGTAGTTGATGCCCAGGTAGTCGTAGAAGTCGTTCTGTTCGAGGCGGTCGACGCCGTCCTCCTTGAAGGGGCCGAAGATCGCGTCGCCCTCGTACGGAACGCCCTCGTCGTCCTTCTTCACCGGCGCCCCCTCGACGTACTGGAAGGCGATCGCGAAGATGTCGTCGGCCTCGCTGCCGTAGAACTCCTTGAACCAGTCCTTGAACCACTTCTCCTTCTCGGCACCCTTGCGCCAGGCCTCCGGCATCAGGCGCACCCAGTCCTGTGTCACCACACGGGACTGGGTGTTGGCCGGCTCGGTGAGGGTGCGGGAGGGGCCCCGGAGGGTCGCGGTGCGGGCGCCGTCCGTGAAGGTGGCGAGGATGTCGCCGTTCTCGCCGCGCAGCACGGAGCGGGTCGGGTTGTTCAGGCGCTCCCAGGTCTGCTTGCCGGTGGCCTTGCCCGAGTTCTCCAGGGCCGGCTTGTCGGTGACGGCCTGCACGGCCGGGACCTTCGCCTCCTCGTCCTTGCGGAGTTCGAAGGTGAAGTAGGCGCTGCCCGCGAGCAGCGCGAGGACCGTGGCCGCGTGGAGGACGGGACGGCCTTTGCGCTTCGGCATGGTGACGGCTCCAGAGGTTCCGAAGAAAGAGGCGGGCTCAGGCGGACGGCATGGCGCCGAGAAGGATTCCGGCGGTCAGCACGACGTAGGTGGCGAGCGTGACCGAACCGGTCGACAGCAGCGTGGCCCCCTTGGGCTGGCGCACCAGCTGGTAGCCGACGAGACCGGGGACGATGAAGCCCAGGGTCTGGTTGGCGTACAGCAGCGGGAACTCCATCTGGAGCACGATGATCACGGACGCCTGGATCAGTACGCCGGTCAGCACGACGGCCGCGAACAGCCGCTTGCCGTAGAGGATCACGAAGCGCTGGAGCAGCAGGGTGGTGACGTACGTCAGAACGGTCACGCCGAGGACGAGCGCCGCGCGCTGCAGGTCCTCGATGAGGGTGAGCGCCAGCCAGCCAGGGGTGATCATGCCGCCGGGCGAGAGGTTGGTGGTGAGGTAGCAGATCAGCGAGAACATCAGGCCCAGGCCGATGCCGATCGCGGCGATCTCGGGGGTGAGGACGGAGGGGATCAACGGGGCTCTCCTGGGCTGCGCCACTGCTGGGGGTCGTCGTCGGGGTGTGTGGGAGGTACGCGGGGTTCGAACAGGCCGCGGGACCCGGGCTGTTCACCGGAACCGGGCGGCTGGGGCCGTGTGTCCGCGGCTCCCTGCGACTCGTCCGGCCAGGGCTCACGGGCCTGCTCGGGCCGGTACACCTGCTCCGGCTGGTGGCTCCGGCGCGGGTGCTCCGGCTGCTGGTGCGGGTGCTCCGACCGGTGCGGCTGGTGCGGCTGCTCCAGCTGGTTCTGCTGTGTCTGCTGCGGGTAGTCGGGACGCGCCCGCCGCGAACGGCTCTCCGGCGCGGACGCACCCAGCGGGTCCGTCCGCGGGTGCGCCGCCTGCGGTCGGCCCTGCTGCGGCTGGCCCTGCTGCGGCTGACCCCGCTGGTCGAGCGTCGCCTGCGGGTGACCCTGCTGGTGATGCCCGGCCTGCGGGTGGCCCTGCTGAGGCTGCGGCTGGCCCTGCTGGGGACGGCCCCGGCGCGGACGGCCCTGCTGCTCGGGCGTCGGCTGCGGGTGACCCTGCTGGGGGTACGGCTGGGCCGCGGTGCGCTGTGCGGGGACGTGGGTCTGGGGCGCGTACCGCGTCTCGTACGCCTCCGAGTACCGCTGGTAGGGGTCGATCCGCGGCGCGTACAGCTGCACGGTCTCGACGTGCTCGCGCACCGGCGTCGGCACACGCGGCTCGTCGGCCGTGCCGCCGGGACGGTCGGCACGGCCGGCGTCACCGGCGGCGTTCCCGTCCGCGCCGTCGTCCGCGCCGTCGTCCGCGCTGTCGTCCGCGGGGAGTTCGGCGAGGTGCTCCAGCAGGTGCTCGCCCTGGCCGTGGATGTTGCCGATGGCCACCAGGGAGCTGTCCGCGCCGAGCTCACCGAGCAGCCGGCGCATGAACTCCTCGGGGTCGCGGCGGTCGCCGCCGAGGTCGACCGCGCGGGAGCGGTACTCCGCGGGCATCGCGTCGATGGCGCTCTTGGCCGGGTGGCCGATCACGAAGACCTTCTCGGGGTCCAGCTCGGGGATGATCTCGCCCATCTGACCGTTGCGCTCGACGCGGTCGGGGCGGCAGTTGATCACCACGTTGAGCGGGCGGTGGATGGCGCCGAGATCGAGCAGCTGGTTGATGTTCATCAGCGTCGACTCGGGGTCGTTGGCCGCGAAGACGTTCGCGAAGCGGAGCTTCTTGCCGTCCTCGGTGACGTACCGCTCGACGGAGAGGACACCGGGGTCCGGCGGCGCGTCGTACATGCCCTGGAGGGCCGTCTCCCGCTCCACGCCGAGGAGTTCGGCGACGGTGAGCGCGATCGCCACGTTCTCCTTGAAGGTGAACCAGCTGAACCCGCGCAGCTCCTCGTCCGAGACCGTTTCCGGGTCGGCGTAGATCAGCTTGCAGTCGCGGGAGTCGGCCTCCTCCTGGAGGATCGCGAAGCGCTCCTGCTCGGCGGTGACACAGATGCCGCCCTCCGGCATGGACCGGGAGAGCGAGCGGGCCACGTCGTCGAGGGTGGGGCCCATCTCCGCGAGGTGGTCCTCGCGGACGTTGCACAGGACGCCGATCGTGGAGCGGATCAGCTTGGACTGGTTGATCTCCTGGAGGGCCGGCATGACGGCCATGCACTCGATGACCAGGGCGTCCGGGTTGTACGCCGCCGCGCGCCGGACGATGCCGATCTGCTCGACGACGTTGGCGATGCCGAACTTGCGGTAGACCGGCTCCTCGGTGGCGTCGGGGTGGATGAACCGGGCCGCCGTACCGGTGGTCTTGGCGACCGTGGTCAGCCCGCCGCCGCGCAGCGCGCCCGCGCAGAGCCGGGTGATGGACGACTTGCCGCGGATGCCGTTGACCAGCACCCGGGTGGGAATGTTGTCCAGGTTGGTGAAGTGCCGCCGCTGTTCGACGATGCCCGCCACCAGCAGGATCGCGCAGCACACCACCAGGACGGTGAAGAGGAAGAGCACGGCTGATCAGTTCCTTACGTGCTGCTGGGGCGCGGTGCCGGGTGCGCTCCGGCGCGGGGACGGCTGCTGTCTGCGCTGTTCCTGGAGCTGCTGGCGGACGAGTTCCAGGGAGCGGGTGACCGCGCCGACCTCGTCGTGGTTGCGCGGGAACAGGACGGTCTTGCGGTCGCCGCCGGCCAGCGCCTCGGCCTGGCCGGCCAGGGCGCGCAGCGGCCGGGCCACCACGATGTGCATCCAGCCGAGACAGGCGGCCGCGGCGGCGGCACCCAGCAGTCCGGCGAGCACCGTGCGGTGCTGCACGTCGTACTCGGGGATGGCGAGCCGGTCCGCGGGCTGCCAGCTGACGACGGTCCAGCCGAGCTGCTTGGCCGGGCCGCCTCCCACGAAGGGAGCCGCGGCGGCGATCTGCACGCCGTCCTCGCGGTAGAGCACACCGGCGGCGTGCGCGGACTTGCCGACCTTCTGCCCGGCCGCGAAGACCAGGTCCTTCAGGCGCTGGTTGGGCAGCGACTGGAAGGCGAGGTAGCCGGTGTTGCCCGCGATGACCTTGCCCTGGTCGTCGACGAGGCGTACGACGCCGAGGCCCGGCCTCTTGAGCACCGAGTTGAGGAAGTCGATCCGGAACTCGCCGACCAGCGCGGACCCGTCGCGGCCGGGGATCTCGGCGGTGCCGACCACGAGCGGCTTCTTGCCTCCCTGGCCGAGCAGCTGGATGGGGTCGGCGGTGGCGGGCTTGGGCCGCGCCTCGCGGGGCTTGTCGCCGACCTGGGCGACCACGTCGCCGGAGGCGTCGACGACGTAGAGCGACTGGTAGCGCAGGTGCTGGTTGAGCGTGCGGTCCAGCACCTTGGTCATGTCGTCCGGGGTGGTGCGGTCGCCGATCAGCGTGGCCACGGACTGGAGGTCGGCCTCGCCCTCGTTGAGCGCGCGGCGCACCCGGTCGGTGAGCGTGTCGGTGCGCTCGCGCTGGTCGTTCACGAGCTGCTGCGGTACGACGACGGTGCCGTCGGCCCGGTTCAGGATGAGCAGCAGCGGGGCCGACCAGGCGAGCAGCAGGACGGCGCAGACGGCGAGCAGGCCGCGGGTTCCGATGCGGCGCGGGCCGCGCGGGCGGGGCGCGGCCTCGGTCCGCTCGGCGCCTTCGCCGAGCAGCTGGCCGCGCAGCCCTTCCAGGGCCGTGCCGATCCGGCGGGCCTCGCCGTAGCCGGGGACGCTCACCGGGCGTGCCAGGTCTCCGCGGGTGAGGCGGCGCGACTCCAGGAAGAGCCGGATGAGCGGCCGCTGCACCGTACCGAGCAGCACGGCGACGGCGATGCCGCCGATGATCAGGAGGGCGCCGCCGGCGAGCAGTCCGAAGACGGGGGAGGTGGAGCGGGTGGGGTCCTCGGCGACCTTCACCATGGCGACCACGGTGAGGCCGAGGGCGGTCGCGGTGGTGGTCTCGCCGGGCTGCGGCGCGGAGAGCGTGGCGTAGCCGGCGACGGACCGGTCGCTGAGGAACGTGCCGCCGAGCAGGCTGCCGCTCACGCCCAGGTAGCCGCCGGAGCCGGGCTCCTTGGTGCTGAGCGGGTGCTCCCCGGCCTTGCTCGCCGCCGTCTTGGCGAAGGACTTGAGCTGCTTGTTGGACGCGGCGACCTCTTCGCGCTGGAGGTCGGTGAGGACCTGCTCGGGCTCGGGGATGCCGTCGCTGCTGAGGATCGCCCCGGAGCGGTCCACGACCGCGATGGAGCGGAACTGGCCGAGGCTGATGCCCGGGAACTTGAGGCTGTTGGAGGCGACGAGAAGCAGCTGCGGCTTGCCCGGCCAGGACAGCAGCGCGAAGGACAGCAGCCGGACCTCGCCGTTCTCCAGGCGCACCATGCGGGGCGCGAGCCCGCCCTCGTCGCCGAGCGTGGACCGGTCGAGGGAGGTCAGCGGGACGGTCTCGCCGCGGGTCGCGACGAGCTTGCCCGACCGGATCTCGATGACCGCCGTACCCATCCACTTCTGGTACGTGTTGCCCAGTTTGTCGAGCACGGTGTCGCCGGAGACCGGCGCGCCCGCGCTGAACAGGGCGGCGGAGCGGTCGAGGTCGGTCACCGACTCGTCGATGGAGGCACGCAGGGCGATCGCGCCGTCCTCCGCGAAGTGCTGCTGGGACGTCTGGACGGCCTTGGGCAGGCTGGTGTCACCGGCCGGACCGAGCACGAGCGCCGTGACGGCCGCGAGCGAGAGGAGGAGCGCCGACAGGACCGCTATGGGCGGTCGTATGCCGCCAAGCAGCGACATATCAGCTCTGCGGCGAGCACGGTGCTGCCGCGCCGGGGGCGATGGCGCCAACGGACAGGTCCTCTCAAGCGGTTGTACGGGCAGGCGTGCGCGAAAGCGGCCTGCTTGCGGGTGCGGGTGCGGGCGTGACACAGGGGCACAGTTGGGAAAATTGAGTCCCTGCGCGTGTCAGACCGGCGAAGGAGTCAGGAAGTTGCACGGATTAAAAGTGATCTGGGCAACATCAATGTTTCGAACGGGCATGTTCGGGCAGGACCGATCGATTCCGGTTCGAATGGGGTCCGTCACCGCTCCGGCGGCCCGGGCCGCGAACCCGCGCCCGGCCGGCCGTCGGCGCCGGCACGGGCGGGCCCGAACGCCGGCTCGCGGCCCGCGACAAGGCAAGTGCCCGGCCCGAGGCGGGCCGGGCACGGATCCTCGCGCCGGTCGGCCTCAGCCCGGCAGTTCCGTGAGCGGCTTGAGGCCGTCCTTCGCCGCGCCGCGGTTGAGCATGGTGCCCTCGGTCCGCTCGAAGGCCAGCCGGAGACGGGCCCGCTCCTGGTCGCTCAGGTCGTCGCGCTCGAGCTCCGCCGCGACGTCCACCAGCCGGTAGTTCTTGACGTCACCCTTCGCCGGCTCGGCCGGGGTGCCGTCCTCGGTCGCCTCGGGGTCCGGCGGAATCTCCACGAGGGTCGGCTCGTAGCGGGCCTCGACGTCCCACTTGCCGCCGTGCTCGGTGAAGGTGAACCAGCCGATCACGCCCTCCTCGGTGAGCCCCGTCGGCACGTCGTGGCGCGCGACCTGGTTGCCGAGGCCGTACACGATCCAGGTGCCGTCGACCTTCTCCATCGGCTGCACGACATGCGCGTGGTGCCCGATGACCAGGTCGATGCCGGTCTTCCGGGCCAGCTGCCGGGCGAACTTGAGCTGCGGGGTCGACGGGTTGGGGTGGTGCTCACGGCCCCAGTGGATGGAGAGGATCACGACCTCGGCGCCGGCCGAGCGGGCCCGCTTCTCGGCCGTCCTGATCCGGCCCAGGTCGTTCTGGTTGACCAGCCACGGCTTGTCCTTGGGCAGCTCGTGGGCGTTGAAGCCGAAGGCGAAGGAGATCTGCGCGACCTTCACGCCCTTGACGTCCATGATCAGCGGGGTGAGCGCGTCCTTCTCGGTACGGAAGGAGCCCGTGTGCTTGAGGCCCGCGGAGTCCAGGGTGTCGAGGGTGCGCTTCACACCGGCGTAGCCGTGGTCGATCGAGTGGTTGGAGGCGGTCGAGCAGGTGTCGTAGCCGATGTCCTTGATGGTCCCGGCTATCTGCGGCGGTATGAGGAAGTTGGGGTAGCTCTCGAAGGGGCCCTTCGGCTTGCCCATCACCGGCTCCATGTGGCAGATGCCCAGGTCCGCCTTGCTGATCACCGGCTTGATCCCGGCCATGAGCGGACCGAAGTCCAGACCGTCGACCCCCCGGCCGGTCTCCTTGGCGTCCGCCGTCGCCTGCTCGATGAGCTGAGGATGGATCAGAATGTCGCCGGCCGCGGCTACGGTGAACGAGCGTCCGCCCCCCTTCGACGTGGAGTCGGAGTCCCCGCCTCCTCCGACGAGGCCGCACCCCGACAGTGCGGCGACGAGGGTGAGCGGGGCCAGGAGGGTGGGCAAGGTGCGGCGGTTACGGCGTCTGGTCACCGAGATATCTTGATACAACCATGAGGGCAAACCGCTCCAGAACGATAACGATCGCAACACTTCTCTTGCTCATCACCGCTCTCGCCTGTTGGGGAACGGTGGTCCTGCGCGACACCCGCGACACCCGCGGGGAGTCGCCCTCCGGCCGGCCCGGGGACGGTCCGCCGTCCGTCGACCTGGCCCGCTCCGTCGCGGCGTACACCGACCGGTTCGCACCCGACGGTGCCTTCCGGCCACCCTCCCGCACCGAGCGGCAGACGGTCGCCGACGGGGTGGGACTCCTCCTCGACCACCACCGGGAACAGGCCGAACAGCGGCTCGCCGAGGTCGACTTCGCCGTGCGCACCCTGGTCGACAGCGCCACCGGCCGACAATTCGCAGAGGTGTACGACCGCGTCGACCAGGGGCCCGCGCCGCGCGGCTGGGGCCGCGTCTTCATCGGCCTCGGCCACCCCGTCCGATGGTCGGTACAGGTGCCCCATCCGGTCGCGGACCAGCACACGGAACTGCTGGGCGTACGCATCCTGAGAGGCTCGCCCGGCGGTCTCCTGGTCGTTGCCGGAGCACATCGCAAATCCGGCGAGGGGGATGCCGCGGACGTGGCGCACCGCCGCGACACCGTCTTCCACGCGGTCTGCTCCGAACTCGTCCGGCGAGGTGTCGCCGGCATCCAGCTGCACGGCTTCGCCCAGGAGTCCGCCCCGCGCTACGACGTGATCGCCTCGGCGGGTGCCGGAACGGCCGGCCGCCCCGCGGGCCGCCGGCTCGCCGACGCGCTCGGCGCCAAGGACTTCGCCGTGTGCCGGGCCTGGGCCCGCTCCTGCCCGCTCGCCGGGCGGGACAACGTGCAGGGGCGCTGGGCCGCCGAGAAGGGGATTCCGTTCCTCCATGTGGAGTTCGCCCCGGGGCCGCGCTCGGACGTCCGGAAGGCCGCCCGGGTGGCCGAGGCCGTATCCGTCGTCACGCGCCGCTGGGCCGGGGGCGTTCTGGCAGGGTGAGGGCATGACGACTCTGCTCATCGTGGACGGCGCCAACGTGGTGGGGTCCGTGCCGGACGGCTGGTGGCGCGACCGCCGCGGCGCCGCCGAGCGGCTCAGGGACCGGCTGGCGGACTTCGCCGAGCGGGGCCTGCCCGGCCACCCGGGCCCCCTGGAGATCGTCCTGGTGGTGGAGGGCGCGGCGCGCGGGGTGGCTTCCGTCCCCGGAGTCCGTGTCGACGAGGCGCCGGGCAGCGGCGACGACCGCATGGTGGAGCTGGTGGCCGAGGCCGGGGGCCGCGCCCGCCTGGTCGTCACGGCCGACCGCGAACTGCGCCGCCGGGTCGGCGAACTGGGCGCGGAGGTCACCGGGCCGCGCACGGTACGCCCCCACCCCTGACCGCCGGCCGGCGCGCACCGCACCACTCCGTCCCGCCGCCCCCGGCCGCCGCCCCGCCCTCCGCGTACCCCGCGGCCCGCGCCCGCCACTGACGGGGCGAGTCCCGCACGCACTCCCCCGCCCCGCCGACGGAAGCGGGTGCCGCACGCACTCCCCCACCCCGCCGACAGAAGCGGGTGCCGCACGCACTCCCCCACCCCGCCCACGGGAGCCGGTGCCGCACGCACTCCCCCGCCCCGTCCCTCGCGACGCCGGACCGCGCGCCGCGTCGCCGCCGCTGTCGACGACGGCCGTACGAGGACTTCGTCCGGGCCTGTGCGGACCTCGGCCGGGCCCGGGGACGCCGAAGGGCCCCGCGGTCACCGCCGGAGGGTGACGTACGGGGCCCGAGGGCGGAGCGGGCCGGCTACCGGCCGGGGCCTCCGGGCGGGCCCTGGACCTCGCCCAGAGTCGTCTCCTCGTGCCGGCCGAGGCGGCTGTGGGAGCGCCCGTACAGGAAGTACACGACGACGCCGATCACCATCCAGATCGCGAACCGCAGCCAGGTCTCCGCGGGCAGGTTCAGCATCAGCCACAGCGTCGCGAGGACCGACAGGATCGGCACCCACGGCACCCACGGGGTGCGGAAGGCGCGGGGCAGGTCGGGGCGGGTGTGGCGGAGCACGACGACGCCGACGGCGACCACGATGAAGGCGAAGAGCGTGCCGATGTTGACCAGTTCGGCCAGCTCGCTGAGGCTGGTGAAGCCGGCGAGGATCGCGATGATCACACCGAGCAGGATGGTCGGGCGGTGCGGGGTGCGGAACTTCGGGTGCACGCGGGAGAAGAAGCGCGGCAGCAGTCCGTCGCGGCTCATCGCGAAGAAGACACGGGTCTGGCCGAGCAGCAGGATCATGCAGACCGTGGTCAGTCCGACCGCGGCGCCGAAGCTGATGAAGCCCGCGTACCAGGGGTGCCCCGTGGCCTTGAACGCGTCGGCGAGCGGGGCGTCGATGGACAGCTGGCTGTAGTGCTGCATGCCCGTGACCACGATCGACACGAGGACGTAGAGCGTGGTGCAGATGATCAGCGAGCCGAGGATGCCGCGCGGCATGTCGCGCTGCGGGTTCTTCGTCTCCTCGGCGGCCGTGGCGACCACGTCGAAGCCGATGAAGGCGAAGAACACGACGGAGGCCGCCGTGAAGATGCCCATCACGCCGAAGTTGGTCGGCGCCCAGCCGAACATGAGCTGGATCAGCGGTGACTTGATGCCGCTGCCCGCCTCCACGGCCTGCGCCTTGGGGATGAACGGCTTGTAGTTGTCGCCGTCGATGAAGAAGGCGCCCGCGATGATCACGACCAGGACGACGGTGACCTTGATCGCGACGACCAGTGTGGTGATCCGGGCGGAGAGCTTCACGCCGATGACGAGAATGGCGGTGAGCACCAGCACCAGCGCGGCGGCGAGGATGTCGAAACCGAACCCGTCCGCCCCCTCCCGCCCGCTGAGTGCCTCGGGCATGTGCCAGCCCGCGTTGTCCATCAGCGAGCGCACATAGCCCGACCAGCCGACGGCCACCACCGCCGTGCCGAGCGCGAACTCCAGGACCAGGTCCCAGCCGATGATCCAGGCGGGCAGCTCGCCGAGTGAGGCGTAGGAGAAGGTGTACGCGGACCCGGCGACCGGGACCGTGGAGGCGAACTCCGCGTAGCACAGAGCCGCCAGCGCGCAGGCGACGCCCGCGGCGACGAAGGCCAGCGAGACCCCCGGCCCCGCGTTCTCCTTGGCCACTTTGCCGGTGAGGACGAAGATGCCGGTGCCGATGATGACGCCGACACCGAACACGGTGAGATCCAGAGCGGACAGCGTCTTTTTGAGCGCGTGCTCCGGCTCCTCAGTGTCCAAGATCGATTGTTCGACCTTCTTCGTCCTGAAGAGGGTGTTGCTCACGGACGTACCTCCCACGCTTGTCGTCCTCGACATGATCGAGAGGGCAGGTAGCAGCTATCCCCCGACGCGGCCCGGTTCACGCAAATGGGCCGGTTTCACCACCCGTACAGGGTGCTGAAACCGGCCCTTCGGCCCTGCGGTACGTCAGTCGCGCGCGGGCTCCACCGCGTCCACGGCATGCGCGGTGGTGCGCTCGTAGCGGCCGTCGAGCTTGGCCACGAGTCCGGTGACCTGCCGGGCGATGTCCGGCGCGGTCAGGCCGATCTCCGCCATGACCTCGGCACGGGAGGCGTGGTCGAGGAAACGCGGCGGGATGCCGAAGTCACGCAGCGGGACGTCGACGCCCGCGTCGCGCAGGGCCTGCGCGACCGCGGATCCGACACCGCCGACCCGGGAGTTGTCCTCGACGGTGACGACCACGCGGTGCTGCTCGGCGAGCGGCGCCATGGCCTCGTCGACCGGCTTGACCCAGCGCGGGTCGACGACGGTCGTGGTGATGCCCTGCTGGTCGAGGAGAGCGGCGATCTCCAGGCACATCGGGGCGAGCGCGCCGACGGAGACCAGCAGCACGTCGGGCGCGTCGGTGCCGGGCGCCCGCAGGACGTCCATGCCGCCGATCCGGCCCACGGCGGGGACGGCCGGGCCGACCGCGCCCTTGGAGAAGCGCACCACGGTGGGCGCGTCCTTCACGTCGACGGCCTCGCGCAGCTGGGCGCGGACCTGGTCGGCGTCGCGCGGCGCCGCGAGCCTGAGGCCCGGGACGACCTGGAGGATGGACATGTCCCACATGCCGTTGTGCGAGGCGCCGTCGGTGCCGGTGACGCCCGCGCGGTCCAGGACGAAGGTGACGCCGCACTTGTGCAGGGCCACGTCCATCAGGACCTGGTCGAAGGCGCGGTTGAGGAAGGTCGCGTAGACGGCGAAGACGGGGTGCAGTCCGCCGGTGGCGAGGCCGGCCGCGGAGACAGCGGCGTGCTGCTCGGCGATTCCGACGTCGTACACCCGTTTGGGGAAGGCCTTGGCGAACCGGTCGAGGCCGACCGGCTGGAGCATCGCGGCGGTGATCGCGACGATGTCCTCGCGCTCCTTGCCGAGCTCGACCATCTCCTCGCCGAAGACAGAGGTCCAGTCGGCACCGGACGAGGCGATCGGCAGGCCCGTGTCCGGGTGGATCTTGCCGACGGCGTGGAAACGGTCCGCCTCGTCCTGGAGGGCGGGCTGGTAGCCGCGGCCCTTCTCGGTGAGGCAGTGCACGATGACCGGGCCGCCGAAGCGCTTGGCGCGGGCGAGGGCCGACTCGAGGGCCTCGATGTCGTGGCCGTCGATCGGGCCGACGTACTTCAGGCCGAGGTCCTCGAACATGCCCTGCGGGGCGATGAAGTCCTTCAGGCCCTTCTTCGCGCCGTGCAGGGTCTCGTAGAGAGGCTTGCCCACGACCGGGGTGCGCTCCAGGAGGTCCTTGCCGCGGGCCAGGAAGCGCTCGTAGCCGTCGGTGGTGCGCAGGGTCGCCAGATGGTTCGCGAGGCCGCCGATGGTCGGCGCGTACGAACGCTCGTTGTCGTTGACGACGATGATCAGCGGGCGGTCCTTGGCGTCGGCGATGTTGTTCAGCGCCTCCCAGGCCATGCCGCCGGTGAGCGCGCCGTCACCGATGACGGCGACCACGTGGTCGTTCCTGCCGAGGACCTCGTTCGCCTTGGACAGTCCGTCGGCCCAGCCGAGGACCGTGGAGGCGTGCGAGTTCTCGATGATGTCGTGCTCGGACTCGGCCTGCGAGGGGTAGCCGGACAGGCCGCCCTTCATCTTCAGCCGGGAGAAGTCCTGGCGGCCGGTGAGCAGCTTGTGGACATAGGACTGGTGGCCCGTGTCCCACAGCACCCTGTCCTTGGGCGACTCGAAGACGCGGTGCAGGGCGATGGTCAGTTCCACGACACCGAGGTTGGGGCCGAGGTGGCCGCCGGTCTTGGAGACCGCGTCGACGAGGAAGGTCCTGATCTCGCCGGCCAGCTGGTCCAGCTGCTCCAGGCTGAGCCGGTCCAGATCGCGCGGTCCCCTGATGCGGGTCAGCAGCGGCACCCGTGCCTCCTTGCAGTAGAGCTGTTGCCGGGCTTGGTCGAGTCTAATGTTCCGCCTTTTCGGGCGCGGGCCGGGCCCGGCGATGTACGCCACACGATCGGCCCAACCGGCGGGAACACACGTTCCCGTCCGGACATGACTGTGCCCGGCGCCGCCATTGGCGCCGGGCACAGTGCCTGTGAGGGTGGGACCCTACGCGCGACCCGCGGACTTCTGGGTCTTGCGGGTGACGGCGTCGATGACGACCGTGGCGAGAAGCACACCACCGGTGATCATGTACTGGACCGGCGAGGCGATGCCCTGCAGGGCCAGGCCGTACTGGATCGAGACGATCACCAGAACACCCAGCAGGGCGTTCCAGGTGCGGCCACGGCCACCGAAGAGGCTGGTGCCACCGATGACGGCCGCCGCGATGGCGTTCATCAGGAGGTCACCGGCGCCCGCGCCCTGGTTGGCGGAGGCGATCTTCGAGGCGATGAACAGACCGCCGATGGCGGCGAAGGTGCCGGAGATCGAGAAGACCGAGATGCGGATCAGCTCGACGTTGATACCGGCACGACGGGAGGCCTCGACGCTGCCGCCGAGCGCGAAGATCTTCCGGCCGAACGTGGTACGGCGCAGCACGAAGTCCGTGATCAGCAGGACCGCGAGGAAGATCACCACGGCGAGCGGCAGACCCTTGTACTGGTTGTACATGATCGCCACGCCGAAGCTGAGGATACCCAGCAGCACCGTGCGGGCGATGGTCTCGCTCACCGGGCGGGACGGCACACCGGCCGCCTCGCGGCGCTTGTTGCCGAGGAACGAGCTGAGGAAGAACCCTGCGGTGACGACGACCGCGAGCACGTAGGCGGCGGCGACATCAGTGAAGTAGTAGCTGGTCAGCTTGGCGACGACGCCCTCGCTGTCCAGGTTGATGGTGCCGTTGCTGCCGAGGATCTGGAGCATCAAGCCGTTCCAGAACAGCAGACCCGCCAGGGTGACGGCGAAGGCCGGCACACCGATGCGCGCGAAGACGAAGCCCTGGATCGCGCCGGCGACCGTGCCGGTGAGGATGGCCAGGACGAACGCCAGCCACTCGTTCATGCCGTGCGTGACGCTGAGCACGGCGAACGTGGCGCCGGCCAGACCGGAGAGCGAACCGACCGACAGGTCGATCTCACCGAGCAGCAGCACGAAGACGATGCCGACCGCGATCATGCCCGTGCCGACCATGGCGACGGAGATGTCGGAGAGGTTGCCCGCGGTGAGGAAGTTCTCGTTCAGGCTCGCGAAGATCGCCCAGATGACGATCAGGCCGATGACGACCGGGATGGAACCCAGGTCGCCGGACTTCATCTTGCGCTTGAACTCGCCGACGTAACCGGCGAAGCCCTGCTCACGGACGAGCAGGCGCGGGTCGACGGCGGTGACCGCCTTGGCGGCCGCCTCGGGGTTCGCCACGTCGTGGGAACCGGTCTCAGAAGTCTTGTCGATGCTCACTTCTGAGCCTCCCCGCTGCGCGCCGCACGACGGGTCACGGCGTTCTCCGTGGCGCCCGTGATGGCGGAAATGATCTCTTCCTGGGAGGTCGACTTGACCTCGAAGATGCCGTTGTTGCGACCGAGACGCAGAACGGCGACCTTGTCGGCCACGGCCTTCACGTCAGCCATGTTGTGGCTGATGAGGATCACGGCGTGACCCCGCTCGCGCAGACGCTCGACGAGGTCGAGGACCTGGGCGGTCTGCTCGACGCCGAGGGCCGCGGTGGGCTCGTCGAGGATGACGAGCTTGGGCTCACCGAGCATCGAACGGGCGATCGCCACGGTCTGGCGCTGACCGCCGGAGAGCGAGGCGATCGGGATGCGGACGCTGGGGATGCGGATCGACAGCGTGTCCAGCAGCTCGCGGGAGCGGCGCTCCATCTCGACCTCGTCCAGGACACCGCGCTTCTTCAGCTCGCGGCCCAGGTAGAGGTTCCCGACGACATCGATGTTGTCGCAGAGCGCGAGGTCCTGGTAGACCGTCGCGATGCCCAGGTTCTGGGCGTCGTGCGGACGGCTGATCTGGACGGACTTGCCGTCCCACTCGATGACGCCCTCATCGATGGGGTGCACGCCGGCAATCGTCTTGACCAGCGTGGACTTTCCGGCTCCGTTGTCGCCCACCAGGGCGACCACTTCACCGGCGTGGACCTCAAGCTCTACATCGGTGAGCGCCTGGACGGCACCGAATCGCTTGGAGACCCCGCGCAACGCCAGAACAGGCGTAGCGGACACGTTAACCATCTCCTTCGCCGCCTGACCCGGCGGGAGGTTGTGCAGAAGTATGCGGTGGGGTGTTCCGTCCGGCGCCCCGCTTAGCTTGCGGGGCTATTGGATGCGGGGCGCCGGAGGAGCTTTGGATCACACGAGCCACGTACGGGAATTCAGTATCGAATTCCCGTACGCGTTTGGCTACTCGCGGTTGTTTACTGCAGGCCGGCCTTCTTGCAGGCCGCGGCGTACGCCGGGGTGCAGATGTCGTCGACCGTGTACAGGCCGTCCTTGACGACGGTGTCCTTGATGTTGTCCTTGGTCAGCGAGGTGACGGGGACCAGCAGGGACGGGATCTGCTTGTCGGTCGGGCTGTCGACCTTGTCCTTGGCGACGGTGTCGAGCGACTTGCCCTGGGCGAGCGCGACGGCCAGCTCCGCGGCGGCGTCGGCCTCCGGGGCGTACGGCTTGTAGACGCTCATGAACTGCTCACCCGCGAGGATGCGCTGCACACCGGCGAGCTCGGCGTCCTGGCCCGTGACGGGGACCTTGATGCCGGCGGCCTTCAGCGCGGTGATGATACCGCCGGCCATGCCGTCGTTCGCGGAGTAGACACCGATGATGTTCTTCTTGCCGAGAGCCGAGATCGCCGCCTCCATGTTGGCGTTGGCGTTCTCCGGCTTCCACTCCTTGGTGTCGTACTCCTTGCCGACGTTCACCTTGCCGTCGAGCACCTCGTGGGCGCCGGCCTTGAACTGAGCGGCGTTCGGGTCGGTGACCGAACCGTTCATCATGACGATCTTGCCGTCCTTGGCCTTGGAGCCAAGGGCGGTGAGGAGCGCCTCACCCTGCGTCTTGCCGACAGTCTTGTTGTCGAACGAGGTGTAGGCCGAGATCGGGCCCTGCGCGAGGCGGTCGTAGGCCACGACCGGGATGCCGGCGTCCTTGGCCTTCTGGACCGAGCTCTTGATGGCGGCCGCGTCCACAGCGTCAACGATCAGCACGTCCACCTTGTTGGTGATCATCGTGTCGACCTGCTGGTTCTGCGTGCTCGCGTCCTGCTTGGCGTTGGCGTAGATGACCTCGCCCTTGCCGTTCGTGAGCTCCTTGACCTTCTTCTCGATCAGCGGCTTGTCGAACTTCTCGTAGCGAGCCGTCTGGTTCTCCGGAAGGAGCAGACCGACCTTGATCGCGTCGCCCTTCTTGGAGGCGCTGGCGGAGCTGTCACTGTCGCCACTGGACTCCTTGGCGCTGCCACAAGCGGCGAGAGAAACGGCCATTGCACCAGCGGCAACGGCAACGGCGGCACGACGCATCTGCGTGTTCACTTTGAAACCTCCCTGACGAGGCCGCGTCGTTGCGGCCGAGGTGGTTTGGAGTCAACTCGGCCACCCGTGCGACGTCAAGAAGTAAATACTTAACGAGATGGCAACGGTGCCATGCGTTCTCTAAGTGAAGGCAGGGGTAGCGGCCGAGAGTGAACCGTCCAAAAGGGTCGAATCACCCATCTCGCTGAGCGCGAGAGCGAGCGCTCCGAGCACCTCTGCACGGCCGCCAAGTGCCCCTGGCAACACCGAGAGTTGACGTGCGGCGCTGGGGATCGCATAGCGGCCGACAGACTCCCTGATGGGCCCGAGAACGAGCTCCCCGGCCTCGGCGAGATCGCCGCCGAGGACCACCCGGCTCGGGTTCAGCAAATTGCAGAGATTGGCGACTCCACTGCCGATATGTCGGCCTACGTCGGCGATCACCCGACGGCAGCCCGGATCTCCGTCCCGCGCCAGCCTGACCACGCCTTCCATGGTCAGATCGGTACCGTGACTGGACTGGAGGAGCGGCAGCACATAGCGCGCCGCCGCGAAGGTCTCCAGGCAGCCACGATTGCCGCAACGGCAGACGGGGCCGGATTCATCAAGTGTAATATGCCCGATTTCTCCCGCTGTGCCACCCGGACCGCGGTAGATCTTGCCCTCTATCACCAGGCCCGCGCCGACACCGCTGGCGACCTTGATGTACGCCAGGTCCCTGACCCCGCGCCCACTGCCCCAGACCATCTCGCCGAGCGCGCCGAGATTCGCGTCGTTGTCCACGTAGACAGGCACGCCGAGCCGCCCCCGCAGCTCCTCGGCGGGCCTGGCGCCGGTCCAGCCCGGCAGGATCGAGGTGGACCCCAGAGTCCCCGATTCCACGTCGATGGGCCCCGGCACGCCGAGGCCCACACCCGCGATCTTGGAACGGTCCACACCGGTTGCTGCGATCAGGCGACCGACCAGCTCCTCGGCCCGGTCGAAGCCCTGCGCGGCGGAGGCGTCCACGTCCAGCGGCTCGGACTCCTCCGCCAGCACCTGATGGGCCAGATTTCCGACCGCGACGCGCAAATGCGTGTGCCCGAAGTCGACACCGATGACGATGCCGGCGTCCCCGCTCAAGGACACGCTGCGCGCCCTGCGGCCGCCGGCCGAGGTGGGTGTGACCTCGACCGTCCCGCCGTCCTTGAGTTCACGGACGATATTGGAAACGGTCGCGGCCGACAGGCCCGTCGTCCTCGCGATCTCCGCCTGCGTGAGCGAGCCGGCTAGGCGCACCGCTCGCACGACGCGCTCCAGATTGGCTCGGTGCAGCGAAGACTGCGACCCCGGAGTCTCCATCGACTCATCCACTCCTGCCCTCAGCCGGGCGGCCCCGATGCCGCCCGTGTGATCTGGGTCACGTCAACGGGACCCCGGTCACTTACAAGTTGTGAACTCCAAGCTCCGCTGAACGGGTTACCGCCGTCAAGTCCTTGACGAAAATCGGGTCCGTCCATTCATGTTCGATTTTCGCCATGACCCGGACACACGTACGCCACCCCCGGGGACGGGGGTGGCGTAGGCGACGGAAGGGGCGGAGCGCTACTTGAGGGTCGCCGAGGTGAGACCCGCCTGGACCTGGCGCTGGAAGGACAGATAGACGATCAGCATGGGGATCATCGCGATCGTCACGCCGGCGAACAGGACGGGAAGATCGGTGGCGTACCCCTGCTGCTGCTGGAGCTGGATGAGGCCCTGGGTCAGAACGTAGCGTTCCGGATCCGAACTGTTCTGCGGCTGCATCAGCACCGAGGGCAGGATGTACTGGTTCCACTGGCCCAGCACGTTGAAGATGCCGACGCTGAGCAGTCCGGGCTTGGCCATCGGCAGCATGACCTGGAAGAACGCCCGGGTGTGCGAGGCCCCATCGAGCACCGCCGCCTCGAAGACCGCCGTGGGCAGCGTCCGGAAGAACGCGTGCATGAAGAACACGGTGAACGGCAACGAGTAGGCGACGTACACCAGGATCAGGCCTTGGTACGTGTTCAGCATGTCGAGGCGCTTGACCATGAAGAACAGCGGCACCAGGGCGAGGAAGACGGGGAACATGGCCCCGCCGACGAAGAAGTAGTAGACGACCCGGTTGCCCGGGAACTCGTAGCGGGCCAGTACGTACGCCGCCATGGAGCCGAGGAGCATGGTCAGCGGGACGGAGAACACCAGCACGATCAGGGTGTTGGCGAAGTAGTCGCCGATGCCCTTGTTCCAGGCCCGGCTGAACACGTCGAGCTGCCAGTTCGAGGGCCAGCCGAGGGCCGAACCGCCGATCTGCGCGTCGGTCTTGAAGGAACTCAGGACCAGCCACAGCAGCGGCAGGATGATCAGGACGGCCCACAGGGCCAGGAACCCGTGCGAGAAGACGTTGAGGGCCATGCCCTCGGTGCGCTTGTCGCCCGGCCGCGGCGGGGCCTTCCTGACGGTTCGCTGCGGGGGTACTCCGGCGCCGTCGACCTTCGTCGGCTCCGTGATGGGTGCGCTCATAGTCGTGTCTCCCGCTCAGAACTCGATGCGCTCGCGGCGGGTGGCGCGCAGCGTGACCACGGACAGGATCAGGGTGAGAAGGAGCATGACGACGCCCATGGCACAGGCGTAGCCGCTCTTTCCGAAGTAGAGGAAGTTGCGCATCATGACGTTCGCCATGACCTCGCTGTGGTGGTCGGGCCCGCCGCCGTAGCCGGTGCCCTGGGTCGTGGTCGAGACGAGCACGAACATGTCCATCGCGATGATGCCGAGATAGACCCAGGCGGTCTGCACCGTGTCCCACAGCAGGGGCAGGGTGACCCGGAAGAAGGTGTGGGTGCGGCTCGCGCCGTCCAGCAGCGCGGCCTCGTAGATGTCCCGCGGGATGGACTGCATGGCGGCGGAGAACAGCACCAGATAGAAGCCGACGCCGTGCCAGACGACGACCGCCATCAGGCACCAGAGCACCAGGTTGGGCTCGTTCATCCACTCGACGGGACTGCTCGCGTCGACCAGGCCCAGCTTGATCAGCAGGCCGTTGAGCAGACCGCCGCTGTCGCTGCGGTAGAGGGCCCCGAAGAGCACCGCGACGATCGCGAGCGACAGCACCTGCGGGAAGAAGTACACGATCTTGTAGAAGCGCGAGCCGGCGACGCCCTGTACGCCACCGGCGCCGCCCCGCCCGCCCGCGTTCACCATGAAGGCGAAGAAGAGGGCGAGCAGGATGGTGATCACCGGGATGAACACCAGGAACAGGATGTTGTGCCAGATCGCTTGGAGGAAAACGTCGTCCTGGAACAACGCCTTGTAATTGTCCAGGCCGACGAAACCGAACGTCTGCGACTGGCCGCTCCAGTCGGTGAAGGAGTAGCCGATGGTCTGTATGTAAGGCCAGATCACGAAGATCAGATACAGCGCCAAAGGTGCGAGGAGAAACCCCGCGACGAACCGGTACTGCCCTTTTCGCATGGCATCCTGCCCCTGGTGTTCCGGGTGTGCGTGACCCTGGTGTTCCGGGTTTACGTGATCAGTCGCGGTGGTTCTTCTTGGACTCCGGGTCCTTCGCCGCCTTGTCGACCGCGGCCTGGGCCCGCTTCAGCCATTCCTTCGGCTGAATACGCTTGGACATCAGCTCGTTGGACGCGGTCTCGATGGCCGTACCCATCTCGCTGTACCAGTTGGGGTACAGGTAGTTGAAGGTATTGTCGCCCGCCGCCTTCGACGCGTCGACGGTCGACTGCGTACCGGGACGCAGCTCGACGCCGTCGGACACACCGTCCTTGAGGATGGTGAGCGAGTTGGCCTTCTGCGCGAAGAGCGTCGACCACTCCTTGGAGAGCATGGAGCGCATGAACTCCTTGGCCTCGGGCAGGTTCGCGGCCTTCGCCGGGATGATGAACGGCTCGCCGGAGCCGGCCCGGATCGCCTCGAACGGCAGCTTGCTGTCGGGCAGCAGGGGCATCGGCATGAACTTCATGTCGAAGTCGGCCGGGGTCTGCTTGAGCTGCTCGTTCTCCAGCCAGGAACCACAGGTGATGAAGGCGGCCTTGTACTGGTTCCACCGGGTCTGCGACTCGGTGTGGGTGAGGCCGTTGGTGCCGGGCAGCAAGTAGCCCTTCTCCACGATCTCGTAGATCGCCTCGACGGCCGCCTGGGCGGCGTCGGACCCGACGAACGCCTTGGGGTCGAGGTTGTCGATCGCCTTCATGGCGTCCAGACCGCCCTTCTTGGCGATCAGGTCCATGATGGCGACGTTGATGTAGTACGGGTACTTGCCCTGGTGGGCGAGGCCGCCGATGCCCTGCGACTTGGCGTCCTTACAGATGGCGAGGAAGTCGTCCCAGGTCTTCGGGACCTCCCAACCCTTCTCCTTGAAGAGCTTGCCGGAGTACCACAGGCCCCACACCGTGTAGATGTAGTTGAGGGCCACGACCTTGCCGCCCTGCAGGCCCGGGTCGAGCGTGCCCGGGATCAGGGTGTCACGGACCTTCTTGCTCGGGTCGTCGATGGACGGCGCGTCCAGGACGGCGGCCAGGTCGAGGAGTTGGCCGCTCTTGTAGAGCACGTCCAGCTTGATCTGCTGGGCGCCCGAGTCGTCGACGATGTCCGGCGGGTTGCCGCCGTTGAAGCGCGGCTGGAGCTTGCCGGTGATCTCCTGCGTGCCGGTGTGGGCGCTCTTGGTGCCCCACTTCTTGTCGAAGGAGGCTTCCCACGCCTTGGCGTACTCGTCGCCGTAGCCGCCCTTGAAGACGACGACGTCGAGCTTTCCGCCGCCCTTCTTCACGCCGAAGGGGTTGTCCTTGCTGGTCTTGCCGGTGCCCTTGTCGCCCGACTTGTCATCGTCGCCCCCGCCGCTCGCACACGCGGACAGGAAGCTCATCGTCGGGACGGTGATCAGACCGAGTGCGGCCGACCTCTTGATGAGGTCACGGCGGCCGACACCCTCGGGGCTGCTGTTCTCGGCGGAAGTGGATCCCATGCTCAAGTCCTCGCCTTCTCCAGGACTCAGGCGGTGAACCGGATCCTCCCCGGCACCGCGGTTAGGTCAAGCTGGGGTCGTGCGTGGGGGATTCAGTGGGACGAATCGGCGGTAGGTGTATCGACCACGGTCCGCCGGCCCTCGAAATTCCCCCCTGGGTCCTGCCTGTCCGGAGCCAGTCGATCGACTGGCCGGACGCGACAGGTATAGTCCACTTCCCGCCAAGGGAGCAAGATCGAATGCAGGTTTGCCCGTCGGTCTTTTCCGAGTTGAGACCTCCCGGAAATATGGGGCAGCTCCGGACCACCCCGGCGAAGATCCTTAGAGGGCCAACCTCCCGCAATGAACGCAATGCACGGTTCGTCACACGGTATTCACCCCGGATGCCACACCCAACACCCTTGACATCACTGACAACTTGACGCCCAAATGGTCCTTGCGCATCGAATTTGACAACGTTGTCCAGGTGCAGGGAGGGTGCTCGCGCATGCAGCACAGAGCTCGGTACAGACAGAGTTCCACGAGTCGGACCGGATGGCTTTCCCCGACGGCACTGGGGGTGGCAGCGCTTTCCCTGGTGGTGGCATCGCAGGGCGCGGCGGTCGCCCTGCCCGCCCAAGCGGCGGTCGCCGACCGGGATTTCAGCTCCTCGTTCGAATCGGGCGATCCGGCTCCGGACTGGCTCAACACGGTGGATACGGCTCCTGACGGGACGAAAAGGTCCTCGGGTGTCGACGGCGGCTACAGCACCGGCATCCCCGGCAATGTGACCGACCATGTCACCGACGTGCGGGCCAGCGGCGAGAACACGGGCGCGGGCGAGGTCAAGGAGAACCTCGTCGACGGCGAGTCGAGCAGCAAGTGGCTGACCTTCGAGCCCACCGGCTGGGCGGAGTTCGACCTGGACGCGCCGGTCAAGGTGGTCACGTACGCGCTCACATCCGCAAACGACCACGACGAGCGCGACCCCGCGGACTGGACCCTCCAGGGCTCCACCGACGGCAAGGACTGGAAGACCCTCGACACCCGCTCCGGCCAGTCCTTCGACGAGCGGTTCCAGACGAAGTCGTACGACATCGAGAGCCCCGTCGAGTACCAGCATTTCCGTCTTGAAGTCACCAAGAACAACGGCGGCGACATCCTGCAGCTCGCCGATGTCCAGTTCTCGACGGGTAAGAGCGACGACCCGACGCCCAAGGACATGCTCTCGCTCGTGGACCGGGGGCCGAGCGGCTCGCCGACCGCGAAGGCGGGCGCGGGCTTCACGGGCAAGCGGGCGCTGCGCTACGCCGGCACCCACAAGGGCGACGGCCGGGCGTACTCGTACAACAAGGTCTTCGACGTGAACGTCGCCGTCGGGCGCGACACCGAGCTGTCGTACCGGATCTTCCCCTCGATGGCGGACGGCGACCGGGACTACGACGCGACGAACGTGTCCGTGGACCTGGTCTTCACCGACGGCAGCTCGCTCAGCGGCCTGAACGCCACGGACCAGCACGGATTCGCGCTGACACCCCAGGGCCAGGGCGCCTCCAAGGTGCTGTACGTCAACCAGTGGAACAACGTGTCGTCGCGGATCGGGTCCGTCGCGGCCGGGAAGACCGTCGACCGGATCGTCGTCGCCTACGACTCGCCGAAGGGCCCCGCGAAGTTCCGCGGCTGGCTGGACGACGTCTCGCTGAGGACCGCCGCCCCGCAGAAGCCCAAGGCGCACCTGTCCGACTACGCGCTGACCACCCGGGGCACCAACTCCAGCGGCGGCTTCTCGCGCGGCAACAACTTCCCGGCGACCGCCGTCCCGCACGGCTTCAACTTCTGGACGCCGGTGACCAACGCGGGCTCGCTGAGCTGGCTGTACGACTACGCCCGCGCCAACAACGCGGACAACCTGCCCACCATCGAGGCGTTCAGCGCGAGCCATGAGCCGAGCCCCTGGATGGGTGACCGGCAGACCTTCCAGGTGATGCCCTCGGCGGCCTCCGGCACCCCGGAGACCGGCCGGGCGGCCCGCGAGCTGGCCTTCCGGCACGAGAACGAGACCGCGCGCCCGTACTACTACGGCGTGACCTTCGAGAACGGTCTCAAGGCGGAGATGGCGCCGACCGATCACGCCGCCGCCCTGCGCTTCACCTACCCCGGCGACGACGCGAACGTGATCTTCGACAACGTCACCGAGCAGGCGGGGCTGACGCTGGACACCTCGGCGGGCGTGGTGACCGGCTACTCGGACGTGAAGTCCGGCCTGTCGACCGGCGCCACGCGGCTCTTCGTGTACGGGGTCTTCGACGCCCCGGTGACCGAGGGCGGCTCCAGCGGCGTCAAGGGCTATCTGAAGCTCAAGCCCGGCTCCGACCACTCCGTCACCCTGCGTCTGGCCACCTCGCTCATCAGCCTCGACCAGGCCAAGGACAACCTGCGCCAGGAGATCCCGGACGGCACGTCGTTCGGGGCGGTCAAGGCCGGGGCCCAGAAGCAGTGGGACCGGCTGCTCGGCAAGGTCGAGGTGCAGGGCGCGACGCCGGACCAGCTCACGACGCTGTACTCCAGCATGTACCGGCTGTACCTGTACCCCAACTCCGGCTTCGAGAAGGTGGGTTCGAAGGACCAGTACGCCTCGCCGTTCGTCCCGATGCCGGGTCCGGACACCCCGACCCACACCGGCGCGAAGATCGTCGACGGCAAGGTGTACGTCAACAACGGCTTCTGGGACACCTACCGGACGACCTGGCCGGCGTACTCCTTCCTGACGCCTGGTCAGGCGGGTGAGATGGTCGACGGGTTCGTTCAGCAGTACAAGGACGGCGGCTGGACCTCGCGCTGGTCCTCGCCCGGGTACGCGGACCTGATGACCGGCACCTCGTCGGACGTGGCGTTCGCGGACGCGTACGTCAAGGGCGTCGGCTTCGACGCGGAGTCGGCGTACGACGCGGCGCTGAAGAACGCCACGGTCGTCCCGCCGACCTCCGGTGTCGGCCGCAAGGGCATGGCCACCTCCCCCTTCCTTGGCTACACGAGCACCGCCACCGGCGAGGGCCTGTCGTGGGCCATGGAGGGCTACGTCAACGACTACGGCATCGCCGAGATGGGCCGTGCGCTCTACAAGAAGACGGGCAAGAAGCACTACAAGGAGGAATCGGACTATTTCCTCAACCGCGCCCAGGACTACGTGAACCTGTTCGACTCCAAGGCCGGCTTCTTCCAGGGCCGGGACGCGAAGGGCGACTGGCGGGTCGACTCCGCGAAGTACGACCCGCGCGTGTGGGGCTACGACTACACGGAGACCAACGGCTGGGGGTACGCGTTCACCGCGCCGCAGGACTCGCGGGGTCTGGCGAACCTGTACGGCGGCCGGAGCGGGCTCGCGGAGAAGCTCGACACGTACTTCGCCACGCCCGAGACCGCCTCGCCGGACTTCGTGGGCTCGTACGGCGGGGTCATCCACGAGATGACGGAGGCCCGGGACGTACGGATGGGCATGTACGGGCACTCCAACCAGGTGGCCCACCACGTGAACTACATGTACGACGCGGCCGGACAGCCCTGGAAGACCCAGAAGAACGTCCGCGAGGTCCTCTCCCGGCTCTACACCGGCAGCGAGATCGGGCAGGGCTACCACGGTGACGAGGACAACGGCGAGCAGTCGGCCTGGTACCTCTTCTCCTCGCTCGGCTTCTACCCGCTGGTGATGGGAAGCGGCGAATACGCCATCGGCTCACCGCTGTTCACCAAGGCGACGGTCCACCTGGAGAACGGCCGGGACCTGGTGATCAAGGCCCCGCGGAACAGCGCGAAGAACGTGTACGTGCAGGGTGTGCGGTTCAACGGCAAGCAGTGGAAGTCGACTTCGCTGCCGCACTCGCTGATCTCCCGCGGCGGGGTGCTGGAGTTCGACATGGGCGCCAAGCCGTCCTCGTGGGGCACCGGCAGGAACGCGGCGCCGGTGTCGGTCACCGAGGACGACAAGGTGCCGTCGCCGCGCTCGGACACCCTGAAGGGGGACGGCGCGCTGTTCGACAACACCTCGGCGACGGACACCGCGGTCACCTCGGTGGACCTGCCGGTCGGCGCCGCCACCGAGGGAGTCCAGTACACGCTGACGTCCTCGGACCACGCGAAGGCTCCGGCCGGCTGGACCCTCCAGGGCTCCTCGGACGGAACGACGTGGAAGGACCTCGACAAACGCTCCGGCGAATCCTTCCGCTGGGACAAACAGACCCGGGCGTTCACGGTCGCGGACCCCGGCTCGTACGCCCACTACCGCCTGGTGCTCGACGGCGAGTCGACCCTCGCGGAGGTGGAACTGCTGGCCTGACGCACGGGCGAAGGGAAAGGGGCGGGCCCGGAGGAGACTCCGGGCCCGCCCCGCGTTCATGGACGGATCAGCTCACCGGCTCACCGGCTCACCGCGAGGGTGAAGACGTGCAGGTCCGCGTTGTCCGGGAGTTTGACGCTCTTGACGGTCTTCCCCGCCGGTGCCTGGAAGGGCTGGGTGGCGAAGACGTAGGTGGCCACCGGGTCCTTGTCGGCACCGGCGACATTGCGGTAGGCCGCCTTGGCGATGGTCTTGTTGCCGTACTGGACGGTGCCGCCCCCGCCGCCGACGGTCCAGTCGGTGAAGGACAGATCGACGGAGTCGGTGCCGCCGTCGGTGTACGTGACGGTCGCCCTGGTCTGCTGGTTGCCGTTCACGGCGCTGCCGATGAAGGACAACCGGCTCACGGGGTCGGCCAGTTCGATGGTCTGCGCGGTCGCCGAGGCGTTGTCGGGGCGGCCGGACGGCGAGTTCGGCCAGGTGTAGGTGAGACCGTCCACCGTGCCCTGGGTGCCCGGGGTCAGGCCCACGGCGGCGAGGGCCTGACGGGAGTAGCTCCAGCCGCCGCCGTCGTAGTCGGCCTCGTCGTGGTCACCGCTGTCGTCGGAGACACCGGTGTTGTTGTAGGCCGCCAGGAGGGACCCCGGGGCCGCGACCGTCAGGGCCACCGGCTGGGCGTACGACGTGTCGGCCGAGGTCACCCTGACCTTGACGTCGTAGAACCCCTGCTCGGCGTCGTCGGCGGCGGTCAGGGTGATCCGCTGGGCGCCGTCGGTCACCGTGCCCTCGGCGGGCGTCGCCGTCACGCCGTCGGGCACGTCCACGTGGAAGCGGACCTCGGGCCCGGCGCCACCCCCGAGAGCGAGGGCGCGGATGTCGAGCGCGGTGCTCCCGCCGGGCGCGAGCGTCGCCGCGGTCGGGCCCACACCGATCTGGTACGGCTGCTCACCCTTGCGGAAGGACGGCGGCGCGGCCGTCTCGGCGCTGCCCCAGCTCTTGTCGGGCGTGCCGGACAGCGTGTAGTCGAGCGTGCCGCCGTCGCGGACGAAGGAGGCCGGGAGCCACGGCCGTTCGCTCGTACGGCCGTCGACGCGCAGCGACTGGACGTACGGGGCGTCCGCGGCCGCGCCCCGGGCCCGGATCTCGATGTCGTCGCCGCCCGGACGCTCGATCTCGATTCTCGGGAACAGCGGCGAGGACAGGGTGAGTTCGCCACGGGAGGGCACCTGGGGGTACATGCCGAGCGCGGAGAAGACGTACCAGGACGACATCTCGCCGAGGTCGTCGTTGCCGGGGATGCCGCCCGGCTCCGTCGACCACAGCTTGCCCATCGCCGCACGGACGGTCTCCTGCGCCTTGTAGGGCGCGCCCGCGTAGTCGTACAGGTAGGGCACGTTGACCGACGGCTCGTTGTCCAGCTCGGACTTGTCGCCGCCGCTGCCGGTGAACGCCCAGCTGCCGTCGGCGTTGTGGAAGAAGGTGTCGAGGCGGTCGAGGGCCTTGGCGCGCCCGCCCATGGCGGCGAACAGGCCCGCCGGGTCGTGCTGCACCATCCAGGTGTACTGGGCCGCCGTGCCCTCCACGAAGCCGTTGCCGGTCGCCGGGGTGAAGCCGGTGACCCAGCTCCCGTCGGCCTTGCGGTTGGCGATGTAGCCGCCGCCGGGGTCGGCCGCGATGTTGAAGGTGTTCTGCCACCACTGGGAGCGTTCGGCGAAGTCGGCGGCCGTCTTCTTCTCCCCTGCGGCCGAGGCCAGTTGGGAGATCGCGAAGTCCGCGCCGGACATCTCCAGGGTCTCGGCGGCGCCGCCCCAGGCGTTGGACACGGACGGCATGTAATGGTGTTCGAGGTACTTGTCGAGCGAGGGCCGCTGGCCGACCGAGAGGACGGGCTTGCCCGCCGAGGAGAGGTCCCCCTCGGTCGGCACGGTGGCCGCCTTCACCAGGGAGGCGAGCGCGCCGCGCAGGTCGAAGTCCGTGCCGCCGAAGGCGCGGATGCCGGCGAGGGCGGCCGGTGACGGGTCGCCGTTCATGACGTGGGTGCCGCTCGCGCCGTGCAGCCAGCGGTCCCAGACTCCCCCGTTCTGCCGGGCGAGTTCGAGCAGCGACTGCGCGATGTCGGAGCCGGTGTCCGGGTTGAGCAGGGTCAGCAGCTGGACCTGGGAGCGGTAGACGTCCCACCCGGAGAAGGTGCCGTACTGCGCCTCGTGGCCGCGGCTCACGGTGTGCACCTGGTCGTCGGGGCCCCGGTATCTGCGGTCGGCGTCGCTGATGACGTTCGGGTGCAGGAGGGCGTGGTAGAGCGCGGTGTAGAAGGTGGTGCGCTCGGTGTCGGTGCCGCCGCCGACGCCGATCGCGCCGAGCCTCTCGCGCCAGGCCCGGTGGGCGGCGCGCCGCACCGAGGCGAAGGAGCGGGACGGCGGGTTCTCGGCCGCGAGGTTGGCGGTGGCGCCGGCCTGACTGACGTACGAGATACCGACCTTGACGTTCACCGGGTCGGTGCCGGGCTCGAACTCCACATAGCCGCCCGCCCCCTTGCCCGCGACGGGTCGGCCGCCCTGTTCGAAGCCTCCGGTGCCGCCGCTCGCCTCGGTGGCCCCCGGGCTCAGCCGGTCGTCCTGCCAGGTGCCGGTGGTCTTGAAGTCACGGTCGAAGCGGGCGGTGAAGTAGAGGGTGTAGTAGGAGCGTCGGCCCTCGGGGTCGAGGTAGCCGCAGAAGTTCCCGGAGGTGACCGAGCCGGAGACCGTGCGTGTCCCGGGGTCGATCCGCACCGTGGAGTCGGTCGAGCCGACCTCGGAGTTGGCCGTGCGGATCAGCAGCGAGGCGGGCTTGTCGGCCGGGAAGGTGAAGCGGCCCGAGCCGGTGCGCGCGGTCGCGGTGAGGTCGGCGGTCACTCCGGAGGCGAGTCCGACCTTGTAGTGGCCGGGCTCGGCCTGCTCGTCGGCGTGCGCGAAGCCGGCCGCGTAGACGGCGTCCTTGGTGTCGCTCGCCGGGGAGGAGGTGACCTCGCCCGCGTACGGGAAGAACGGGATGTCGCCGCTGCCGCCCGCGCATCCCGTTCCGGACATGTGGGTGAGGCTGAAGCCCCGGATGCGCGTGGCGTCGTACTGGTAGCCGCCGGGCGCGGCCGTGCGGGTGGCGTCCCCGCGGGTGTTCTCCGGGCTCCAGGAGAGCATGCCGAAGGGCGTGACGGCGCCCGGGAAGACATTGCCGCCGTTCTTGGTGCCGATGAGCGGGTCGACGTACGCGGTGGGGTCCTGGACGAGTTCCGGTGGACCTGACGGGGGTGCGGCGAGCACCGGAGTGGCGCCGGCGACCGTCAGGGCGACGGCCAGCAGGACGGATGACGGACGGAAACGCATGACGCGGCCCCTCCTCCTTCGGACGGGTCGCGCACCACAGGTCGCACAAGCCGCAGGGACAGTAACGTGCGCCACGGGTACCACGGAAGACCGCCTGCGCCGCCGGGACGCGCCCGGTGCACACCCCAATGGCGCCACCGAAGGCGCGCCCGGCACGCACCTCATGGCGCGGCCCGCGCCGGGTCGGCCGTCAACTGGCTTGACATCGTTGTCCGTTGAGGCGATAGAGTCGTGTGCAGACCGTTCGACAACGTTGTCGCACACCACGGTCGCCACAAGCCGCACCATCCCGGGCAGGGCCTCCCCCGACCCGTCCGGGCTCGCGGACCGGGCGGGTCCGAACCCACCCACCCGGTCCGCCCCGAGCGTCGCTGTTCAACCGACCCGACAGGGCAGTGCTGTTGACGGATCGTCGCCCGAGCCCGAGACGACGTATCCGAACGTCGTACTGCCGCCCGGACTCAGCGAGCCGTTCCAGTCGGCGTTGTGCACCATCACGTCCTGGCCGCCGTAGGTCGCGTTGCCGTTCCACAGGCTGGCGACCGACTGACCGCCCGGCAGCGTCCAGTCGACCATCCAGCCGAGCATCGGGACGTCGCCGGTGTTGGTGACGGTCACCTCGGCCTGGTAGCCGCCGGACCAGCTGTTGGTGGTGCGCCGGGTCGCGGAGCACGCGCCGGGCGGGGGTTCGGTCGGGTTGCCGGGGTCGTGGATTCCGGTGACCTCGCCGTTGCCGCCGTCGAAGACGACGTCGGAGCAGGAGTAGAAGGTCTCCGCGCTGTCCGAGCGCTGCCAGACCACGTAGACGATGTGGCGGCCGGTCTTGCCCGCCGGCAGCCTGCCGCTCCAGGAGTAGTTGGCCTCGACCGTGCCCGGGGTTCCGTTGAGCGCCGGGTGGTCGACGGTGAGGAACGGCTGGTCCTCCATGGCGTCCCAGGTGAGCGCGCGGGTCGGGTCGAAGCCGTCCTTGGTGATATAGACGTAGAACCAACCGGGGTGCGCGGCCCAGGCGTTGTACGCGAAGTCGACGGTCGCGCCCGAGGCGAGATGGGTCAACGGCCAGTCGGAGCGCGGCAGATCGAAGCCCGTGAAGTTGGGGTTGCCGCCGCTGCACAGCTGACCGTCCGGGACGAAGCCGCGGGTGCGCCCCGCGCCGTCCGAGCGCAGCACCGAGAACCAGTTGTAGAACGGTGTGGTCCCGCTGACCTGTTGCGCCGCCTTGCAGGCGGGGTTCACGGGTTTGATCTCGCCGGTGTCGGTCAGCCCGTCCTGCCAGCACAGGAACGTGCGGCTGCCGGGCTTCATGGGCGTGCCGTGCGCCTCCGCCCGCCCGCCGGCCATGACGATCAGGGCGAGAGCCGGAAGCGCGGCCAGCAGGGCGAGGAGGACGAGGAAGGTGGACGGGTGGCGGCCGGGAAGCCGTAATCGGGAGAACGGTCGTCGCATTCTTGCTAGGTACATGACAATCTGCTCCTTCGTGGACCCGTGCGGGATCGGGGTGAGGTGGGAGCGACCCCCGGGGCAGGTTCCGGTCCGCCGATGGGAGCGCTCCCACCTCACTCGGAAATTAGCGCGCGCGGGAACCCCTGTAAACGCCTGGCGCATCCCGCACACCCGTGGGTCGCGCCCCGGTTCCCCGGACAGGCCCTGATTCCCCGGACGGCCTTGACCGGCTCGCGCTCACCTCCGGGGGAAGACGGCCGCTTCCCCTCCGGCCCGGGGCGCCGGTGTGCGCTCCCCTGCGGCCGGACCGGCCGGGGGCGCGGGCTCCGCGGCCGGGAGCTCGACGGTGAACTCCGTACGGCCCGGGACGCTCTCGGCGTGGATCCGGCCGTGGTGGGCCGTCGTGATCGCCGCGGCGATGGCCAGACCGAGACCCGAACCGCCGTGTCCGGGAGAGACGCGGGAGCGGGAGGGGTCGGCCCGGGTGAAGCGTTCGAAGACCCTGGGCAGCAGGGAGGGCGGGATGCCGGGGCCGTCGTCGCGGACCCGGATCGTGCGGGACGCGCCGGTGACCTCCACCGTGGTGACGACCGTCGTGCCGGCCGGTGTGTGCGCACGGGCGTTGGCCAGCAGGCCGGCCACCACCTGACGGAGCCGGGCCTCGTCGCCGACGACCAGGGCCGGGGAGTCCACGAGCAGGGCGAGCCGCCAGGTGTGGTCCTCCCCCGCGGCCCGCGCGTCCCACACCGCCTCGGCGACCAGCGCCGCCAGGTCCACCTCCGCCGACGGCAACGGCCGTCCCTCGTCCAGCCGGGCGAGCAGCAGCAGCCCCTCGACAAGGCTCGTCATCCGTGCCGACTCGGCGGACACCCGCCGCCAGGCCAGGGCCGGTTCGACCGGCCCGGTGCCCCGGTTCATCAGCTCCGCGTATCCGGCGATGGACGCCAGCGGCGTACGGAGTTCATGGCTCGCGTCGGCGAGGAAGCGCCGCATGCGTTCCTCGCCGCGGCGCGTCTCCTCCTCGCCGCGGCGCCGTTCCGCGAGGGAGCTCTCGACGTGGTCGATCATGCGGTTGAGCGCGGCGCCGACCTGGCCGGCCTCGCTGCCGGGGTCGGCGTCCCGTTCGGGTACCCGGGTCAGGCCGGTGACGCCGCCGTGCCCCAGGGGCGAGCGGGAGACCTCGGCGGCGGTGGCGGCGACCCGTCCGAGCGGGCGCAGCTGACGCCGGATGACGACCGCGCAGAGGCATCCCGCCACGGTGAGTCCGGCGGCCGCGACCACGCCCTCGACCACGATCAGACCACGGATCATGTCCTGTACGTCGTCCATCGGGAGCCCGGTGAGCACGGGCCGTCCGCCGCCGTCGAGCGCGGTGACGCGGTAGGTGCCGAGCCCGGGAACCGTCCGGGTGTGCAGTGAGCCGTCCGCCTCGATGCCGGCGAGGGCCGAGCGCTGGGCGGCGCCGAGGTCGCGCAGCCCGCCGGACCCGCTCACCACCTTGGCGGCGATGACGGCCCCGTCGTCGTCGAGGCGGGCGGCGATCGTGCCGATGGGCTGCCCCTGCTCGTCGAGGAAGGCGAGGTCCGCCCCTACGCCCCGCCCGATGGAGACGCCGCCCTGGCCACGCTCGGCGGCGTCGGCGACCCGCTGGTCCAGGTCGCCGAGCAGACAGGCGCGTTGCGCGAGGACCGTGGTGAACGCCATGGTCACGCACACCGCGCCGAGTGCCAGGCAGACGAGGGCGAGGAGGCGGACTCCCAGGGACCGCGTTCGCCGGATCGGCGAGGGCGGGATCGGTGTACGCGGAGAGCGCGTCCGCGGGGACCGGGTGAAGCGGGATCGCCCGCACGGTCGCGTCCACGGTGGGCGGCGCGCGCCGGGCAGGGTGCTCATCTCCCGCCCTCCGGCGGCCTGGTGGCGTCCCCGAAGCCCCTCGCTGTGGGCGCCATCGGTGCCCGCCCCTTGCCGGGCCGCGTCGCGGGCAGGGCGCTCCGCCCGTCGGCCACCGGGCAGGGCAGGCCGCCCGCCTCCGTCACGGCGGTGGACAACGGTTCCATGAGCACCGGCCCGTCGTCCACCGTCAGCACACGGACCCGGACACGGCCGACAAGGACCCCAGAAGCGCCAGTCATGGGGCAATCGTGTCCCGGCCCGCTGGGGGAATCCTGTGTTCCACCTGAGCACCGCCGATGTCCTGAAACCGACTTCGGGGGCGGACGGCGAAGGGCCGCACCCCCGTCACCGGGGATGCGGCCCTCAACTGCCTTGGAGCTGCCCCAACAACCTCTTGGAGCTGCCCTACAACTGCGTTACCGGACCGCTTAGTTGCGGATCAGGTTGCGCAGCACGTACTGCATGATGCCGCCGTTGCGGTAGTAGTCCGCCTCGCCGGGGGTGTCGATGCGGACGACCGCGTCGAACTCGACGCCGGTGTCGGTGGTGACCTTCACCGTGCGCGGGGTGGTGCCGTTGTTGAGCTCCTCGACGCCGGTGAAGGAGAAGGTCTCCTCGCCGGTCAGGCCGAGGGACTCGGCCGTGGCGCCCTCCGGGAACTGGAGCGGCAGGACGCCCATGCCGATGAGGTTCGAGCGGTGGATGCGCTCGTACGACTCGGCGATGACGGCCTTGACGCCGAGGAGCGCGGTGCCCTTGGCGGCCCAGTCGCGGGACGAGCCGGAGCCGTACTCCTTGCCCGCCAGGATGACGAGCGGGATGCCCTGCTCGATGTAGTTGCGCGAGGCGTCGTAGATGAAGGAGACGGGGGCGCCTTCCTTCGTGAAGTCGCGGGTGTAGCCGCCCTCGGTGCCCGGCGCGATCTGGTTGCGCAGACGGATGTTGGCGAACGTACCGCGGATCATGACCTCGTGGTTGCCGCGGCGCGAGCCGTAGCTGTTGAAGTCACGACGCTCGACACCGTGCTCCGTGAGGTACTTGCCTCCGGGGGTGTCGGCCTTGATCGCACCGGCCGGGGAGATGTGGTCGGTGGTGACCGAGTCGCCGAGCTTGGCGAGGACGCGCGCGCCGGCGATGTCCGAGACCGGGGTGGTCTCCATCGTCATGCCCTCGAAGTAAGGGGGCTTCCGGACGTACGTCGACTGCGGGTCCCACTCGAAGGTGTTGCCCTCGGGGATCGGCAGCGCCTGCCACTGGGCGTCGCCCGCGAAGACGTCCTGGTAGGACTTGTTGAACATGTCCTCGCCGATGGCGTTCGCCACGACGTCGTTGACCTCGGCCTCGGAGGGCCAGATGTCCGTCAGGTAGACCGGCTTGCCCTCGGTGTCGGTGCCGAGCGCGTCGCGGGTGATGTCCACCTTCATGGAGCCCGCGAGGGCGTAGGCGACCACCAGCGGCGGGGAGGCCAGGTAGTTCATCTTGACGTCGGGGTTGATACGGCCCTCGAAGTTCCGGTTGCCGGAGAGCACCGAGGTGACGGCGAGGTCGTGGTCGTTGACGGCCTTGGAGACCTCGTCCGGCAGCGGGCCGGAGTTGCCGATGCAGGTGGTGCAGCCGTAACCGACCAGGTTGAAGCCGACCTTGTCGAGGTAGGGGGTGAGCCCCGCCTTGTCGAAGTAGTCGGTGACGACCTTGGAGCCCGGGGCGAGGGTGGTCTTGACCCACGGCTTGCGGGTCAGGCCCTTCTCCACGGCCTTCTTCGCGACGAGCGCGGCGGCGACCATGACGTACGGGTTCGACGTGTTGGTGCAGGAGGTGATGGCCGCGACCGTCACCGCACCGTGGTCGATCTCGTAGGTCGAGCCGTCGGGGGCCGTGACCGTGACCGGGTTGGTCGGCACGCCGTTGGCGGAGGCCGGGGAGTCGGAGGCCGGGAAGGACTCCTTGCCCGCCTCGTCGTCGTCGGCGACGTAGTTGCGCACGTCGCTCTTGAACTGCTCGGAGGCGTTCGCGAGGACGATGCGGTCCTGCGGGCGCTTCGGGCCGGCGATCGAGGGGACGACCGTCGAGAGGTCGAGCTCCAGCTTCTCGGAGAAGTCGGGCTCGGCGGCCGGGTCGAGCCAGAGGCCCTGCTCCTTGGCGTACGCCTCGACGAGCGCGAGCTGCTGCTCGGAGCGGCCGGTCAGCTTGAGGTACTTGATGGTCTCGCCGTCGATCGGGAAGATCGCGGCGGTGGAGCCGAACTCCGGCGACATGTTGCCGATGGTGGCGCGGTTGGCCAGCGACGTGGCGGCCACACCCTGGCCGTAGAACTCGACGAACTTGCCGACGACACCGTGCTTGCGCAGCATCTCGGTGATGGTCAGCACGAGGTCGGTGGCGGTCGTGCCCGGGGTGAGCTCACCGGTCAGCTTGAAGCCGACGACACGCGGGATGAGCATGGAGACCGGCTGGCCGAGCATCGCGGCCTCGGCCTCGATGCCGCCGACGCCCCAGCCGAGGACGCCCAGGCCGTTGACCATCGTGGTGTGCGAGTCCGTACCGACGAGGGTGTCGGGGTAGGCCTGGCCCTTGCGGACCATGACCGTGCGGGCCAGGTGCTCGATGTTGACCTGGTGGACGATGCCGGTGCCCGGCGGGACGACCTTGAAGTCGTCGAACGCGGTCTGGCCCCAGCGCAGGAACTGGTAGCGCTCCTTGTTGCGGCCGTACTCCAGCTCGACGTTCTGGCCGAAGGCTTCCTTCGTGCCGAACTTGTCGGCGATGACGGAGTGGTCGATGACCAGCTCGGCCGGGGAGAGCGGGTTGACCTTCGCCGGGTCGCCGCCGAGCTCCTTGACGGCCTCGCGCATGGTGGCGAGGTCGACGACGCAGGGCACGCCGGTGAAGTCCTGCATGATCACGCGGGCGGGCGTGAACTGGATCTCCTGGCTGGGCTGGGCCTGGGAGTCCCAGTTACCGATGGACCGGATGTGGTCGGCGGTGATGTTCGCGCCGTCCTCGGTCCGGAGCAGGTTCTCCAGCAGCACCTTCAGGCTGTACGGAAGGCGAGCCGAGCCTTCCACCTTGTCCAGCCGGAAGATCTCGTACGACTCGTCGCCCACCTGCAGCGTGCTGCGGGCGTCGAAGCTGTTCGCCGACACGACAGTCTCCTTCATTGATGTGCGCGTTCCCACCGCATCCTGCCGCCACGACGTCATGGCCGATCCGCTAAGGTAAGGCTAAGTTAGGTAGCCCTTACCGCCGGACGGCCGACGCAGTGCGACTGCGGTACGCCTCGGCAGATATCTCGATGTCGAGATAACTCTAATGCATGGGGGCGGGCAGGTCATGTCCGGGCGCCCTCATGTCCGGCCGGAGTCACTTGTCCGCTCACGAGGAGAAGGGCCCGCATCGCCCGGCATCACCCGGCATCACCCGGTCGGGCCATCCGGGGCGAGCGCCCCTTCCGGCACAGACGCCACGCGCCGAGAAGCAGCGCCACCCGACCACGGCGGTCGGCCCGGGCGGGCCCCCGCCCCGACGACGCCACACCTGGCCCACCTGGCCCACCTGGACGAGTCTCCCGCTCCAACGACGGCCGACCCGGGCGAGCCCCCTCTCCCTTACGACGGCCGACCGGGCGAGTCCGCCACTACCCACGACGGACGACAGGGCGCCCCCGCTCCCCACGACGGACGGCCGGGCACCACCGCGCCCCACGACGGCCGAGCGAGCGAGACCCCTCCCGAAGGCGGGACCCCCGAGCGAGCCCCCCTCCATCCCTCCGCTCCTCCCCCTCCCTCTCCTCCCTCCTGAAAATGCGCGCCGCGCAGCGAGGCCCTCCAGCAGCCCGGACTCCGGGCGCACCAAGGACGGAATCCGGCACGCCGGAGTGGGGGCCAACCAGGCTCCCCCGGGAGGAAATTGACGCCCCGAAGGCGAAGACAGGCACATCGGGGCCCTTTCGGGGTACCCGGTGTCCGCCGGGAACGCCTCGGCGGACACGACACGAGGGGGCACTCATGCCGCTCACCTTCCGCAAGAGCTTCCGCATCCTTCCGGGACTGCGACTCAACATCAACCGCAAGTCATGGTCCATCACCTCGGGCGGAAAGAACGGGCCGAAGCGCACGCACAGCAGCACCGGACGCAGGACGACCTCGATGGACCTGCCGGGGCCGTTCGGCTGGCGCAAGACGACCCGTAAGGCAAAGTGACCCAATAGCGACAAATAGCCCCAGCGCCGACGAACCGTCACGGAAGCGCCGCTTCACGGCACTCATCGGCGGCGACGTCGACCGCGGCACCCCCGGAACCGCCGCGACCGTCGCCGCCGCGCCGGGGCGCGAGGCCCGAACTCCCCGTCGGCCGGGCCCTGCTGGACCCGACCACCCGGAAGGCCGCGCTCCATTTCTTTTTATCTCACATCCGATATACGGTCGCGCCATGGCAGACGACTACCTCGTACGTATCGGCAAGCTCATCCGTGACGCCCGGCAACACCGGGGCTGGACACAGTCGCAGCTTGCCGAGGCGCTCGGCACCAGTCAGAGCGCCGTCAATCGCATCGAGCGCGGCAACCAAAACATCAGCCTTGAGATGATCGCCCGAATCGGTGAGGCGCTGGACAGTGAGATCGTCTCGCTCGGCTATGCGGGTCCGATGCATCTGCGCGTCGTCGGCGGACGTCGTCTGTCCGGCTCGATCGACGTCAAGACCAGTAAGAACGCCTGTGTCGCGCTGCTGTGCGCCACGCTCCTGAACAAGGGGCGGACGGTGCTGCGCCGGGTGGCCCGCATCGAAGAGGTGTACCGCCTGCTGGAGGTACTCGGGTCGATCGGTGTCCGCACCCGGTGGATCAACGACGGGGTCGACCTCGAGATCGTGCCGCCGAGCGAGCTGGACATGGAGGCCATCGACGCCGAGGCCGCCATTCGCACGCGGTCCATCATCATGTTCCTCGGCCCGCTGCTGCACCGCCTGGACGCCTTCAAGCTGCCCTACGCGGGCGGTTGCGACCTGGGCACCCGGACCATCGAGCCGCACATGATCGCGCTGCGCCGGTTCGGCCTCGACATCGCCGCGACCGAGGGGCTCTACCACGCCCAGGTCGACCGGTCCGTCACGCCCGGACGGCCGATCGTGCTGACCGAGCGCGGGGACACGGTCACCGAGAACGCGCTGCTCGCCGCCGCCCGCCACGACGGCGTCACGGTCATCCGCAACGCGTCCTCCAACTACATGGTCCAGGACCTGTGCTTCTTCCTGGAGGCCCTGGGCGTACGAGTGGAGGGCATCGGTACCACGACGCTCACCGTGCACGGCGTGCCGAACATCGACGTCGACGTGGACTACTCGCCCTCCGAGGACCCGGTCGAGGCGATGAGCCTGCTCGCCGCCGCCGTGGTCACCGAGTCCGAGCTGACGGTGTGCCGGGTGCCGATCGAGTTCCTGGAGATCGAGCTCGCGGTCCTGGAGGAGATGGGCCTCGACCACGACCGTACGCCGGAGTACTTCGCGGACAACGGCCGCACGCGCCTGATCGACCTGACCGTACGGCCCTCCAAGCTGGAGGCGCCCATCGACAAGATCCACCCGATGCCGTTCCCCGGCCTGAACATCGACAACGTCCCGTTCTTCGCGGCCATCGCGGCCTCCGCGCAGGGCAAGACGCTGATCCACGACTGGGTCTACGACAACCGGGCGATCTACCTGACGGACCTCAACCGCCTCGGCGGCCGGCTCCAGCTCCTCGACCCGCACCGCGTCCTCGTCGAGGGCCCGACCCGCTGGCGCGCCGCCGAGATGATGTGCCCGCCCGCGCTGCGCCCCGCCGTGGTCGTCCTGCTCGCGATGATGGCGGCCGACGGCACCTCGGTGCTGCGGAACGTCTACGTCATCAACCGCGGCTACGAGGACCTCGCCGAGCGACTGAACTCGATCGGCGCACAGATCGAGATCTTCCGGGACATCTGAGCGACCTTCACACGAACGTCGCCGCATTCGCCTCCCGACCCGGGTGAGTACGGGTCGGGAGGTGGTGCGGCGGCACACGTCCGGGACGGGAGATTCGACGGTGTCGGGCCCTCGTGTCCACTCGAACCCCCGGATCAGGTCGAATCCGTAAGCCTCTCCGGACACGGCCGAGCAGAAAGCGCGCCTACGTGCGCACTGTGAATGCGGAAACGAGTGGCCGGGCCACGAAGTCAGGCAGGCATTCGGCCCGGATGCCCGACCCTGATGACGAGCGCGAACGTCAGCGGGCCTCTAGGGCTTCGATTACGTCGCGGACCGTGCGCCCCTCGGGCAGCTCGAAGCCTCCCCGACATCCTCTTGATCTGGCGTCGAACACCGACGACCCTGCCATCTGTAATGCAACAGCCTGGCCGTAGCAGGCGAATCTTCGCGAACACGATCCCCAAAAGCACATATCGGTAATACTGATTTGTCATGTCCTTCGGTATCGAGGACCACCTCACGGGGGGGCCAGTCATGCAGTTGATCAGTTTTCGCACAGCAGACGGCGGCGAGGCAGTGGTCGAAATCGCCGAGGACGAGCCAGGAATCGTCTCGGTCTCACGAGCCGGGGACGCCATCGCACAGGCAACCGGCTCACTGGAAGCAGGGTTCGACCGGATCCGCTCGGTGGCCCAGACCGCACTCGACAGGCTGATCACGCTGCCTCGGCCGCCAGAAGAAATCACCCTTGAGTTCGGCGTTCGCTTCAACGCCAAGGCAGGCGCTGTCATCGCCCATACGGAAGGGGAAGGACACCTGAAGGTCGCCGTGGTGTGGCGTAGCGCAGCAACGTGAGCTCAATTCCCCCTTCCACTCGTACACTTGGCACAGCTGGTGAACTCAGTTGCGGTGGCTCGGGGGAGACGAACACTGTGGGGCCGGAGCGAGGTCAGATGCGGGTGCTGTCCAAGGACGGCGCCCTGTGGGGAGCCGGCGTTCTGGTGACACTCGGCGAAATGGGAGCTCACGTCCTCACGTGTGCACACGTCGTCATGGACGCGATGGGCAACCCTTCGAGCGGGTCACTCGTGGTGGATCTGCCGGGACGTGACTGGTTCGCTCATGCATCCCCGGTGCCCGACGCCTGGTCACCTGTTCCGCCGCTCGCCCATACGGAGGCGGGCACCGCCACCGCAGACCATGCCGACTTCGCCGTGCTCGCCCTGGACGCGGGTCACCCTCGCCTCCCCGGTGGGTGCGGACCCCTGCCGCTCGCGGCGTGCGGTCCCCCGGATGACCGGCGGGTCGCGGTCATCGGCTACCCACAGGGCGCACCAGCCGGCCTGATCGCCACAGCTCGCCTGGCCGGGACCGGCGGCCCCTGCCCCGACTGGGTACAACTCGACGGCCTTCGCGCCACCGGTGGCACGGTGACCCACGGTTTCAGTGGCGCGGCCGTCTGGGATCCGGTCAGCGCCCGTGTCATCGGACTTGTCACCGCCGCCTACACCGACCGCGCCGCCAGGGTCGCCTGGATGCTTCCTACCGAATCCGCTGTACGGATCTGGCCGCCTCTCACGGCCGCCGTCCGTCGCCCGCGGCCCCGACCTCACACCCCTCCCTCCGTCGACGAGTTGTACGAACTCGCAGACGCCCTCCTGGACGTGCCCCAGATAGCCCACGACTCAGGCCGCCTGCTCCGGGAGTCCCTCCCCCCGGCCATCCGCCACAACATCCGCGACAATCCCTGGCCGCGCCAACAGCTCCTCGCCGTCGTCCAGGCGTGCACGGACCACCGGGACGGCTGCTGCGCACTGCGCGGCGCGACACTGCAGCTCGGGGGTGAATCGGTGTCAGTTGCCCTGGCGGTGGGAATTCTTGACCGCATCTGCTGTGTCGGCGAAGTCGGTTCAAGGGGCGGTGCATGATCGATCCGAGGTCTCTAGCAGACAGTGCCCGCCGGGAACTGCCTAGGTATCTCGTCGACGCAGTACAACAACTGACCTGCCTGGATGATCCAGCGGCCTTGCGTCGGCTGGTGAGCAAGTTCGACCCGGCGCCGGCAGCCCCCAGCAGCGCGAGCGGCAGCACGCAGCGCGCCCAGTTGGTCCGGCTCATGGAAGGGTTGTGCGGTGCACCCGGCGGACTCACACCGATGGTGCAGACACTGGAAGTGTGGGAGGGAAGCACCGTCGCCGTCCTGAATCTCAAGATCGCCCTCGCGGCCTGGGAAGTCGACCTGTTCGCCTACGAGGAGTGGGAGGAGCTCTTCCGGCTGCTGGACGGGTTACGCGTGCCCGACCTCAGTCGGCAGTACGCCGACTTCCTTCGAGAGCACGGAAGGTTCACCTCACCCGCGCATTGCACCGAGCCCTGGGCGGTCTTTCTTCACGCCGCGACGCTCAACGCCCGCAGCGGTGAGCCCCTGCCGTGCTTCCAGCTCCTCCGTCGCCTGGCCCTCGCGGCCGAAGGGGACCGCCAATTCGCCATCACCGACTGGGTCGATGACCACGACCCGCATTCCTCGCTGCCCGATGACGTCGAGCCCAAAGCCGACGAGCAGGAAGCCGCGGCCAGGGCGGACGTATGGAGCCCGTCGGACTACCTCATCATTCGTCTGAGGCCGTTACTCGACGGCGATGGCGAAGGAACGACGATCCTCTCCCACTGGCGACGGGTGCACCCCGGCGGGCAGGTCCGCGGCGAGGACCGGCGCATCGCACCAACAGACCTGGAGCAGGAAGTGCGAGCGCTGATTCACAAGGCGGAAAGCGACTGGGCCTACTTCCTCAAGGGCGAGCTCGCCATCGAGTTCGTGCTTCCCTGGGACCTTCTTCATCTGCCCGTGGAGAACTGGGAGAAGTCGTCGTTCCACGGAGTCGGCGCGGTGCTGGGCGAGGACCATCCGGTCGTCATCCGCAGCTTGGAGCGGCTTGACCGGCGCGACCTGCACGGTCGTTGGGGAAGAAGGTGGGACGCCTTCGCACAGAGGCGGGCGGGAAGCGCTCATTGGTTCGCCTACGACAGTCTGGCCCATCTGCTCTCGGATCCCCCTCCGGCGGTGGCGGTGCTCAGTTCCGCTCCGGGCGACACGTCTCCGTCGGGGGATTCGCCCCCTCACTCCCCCGACGAGCTGGGCGAGGCGTTGAGAGCGGGCGTCCCCGTCGTGTTGTGGGACAGACGAGGAGGCGGAGACCCCGACTTCCGAGCCGCGTTACGTGCCGTCCTGGAGAGCAGCGATCCCCGGCGACTGCCAACTCTGGTGAAATCCTTGCGCATCACGTCCAGGGACCGCGATTCTGAAGACCCCATGGTCGGCCGCCATGTAGCCCTGCTCTGGGACGACCCGTATCGACTACCCGTCGCAATGACGGACTCTTCCGCATCGATCAGGGACGGTTGGGAGGAGAAGAGTCATGACGCATCCTGACGACGGTTCGGCCTTACCGGGAGACAATCAGCACCCTCGTTGGTGGATCTACCGAGGGACACGGCTGCCGCGGGCCGACTTCTCCCTGACCGAATTGCTTCCCCCGCCTCCTCCCTGGCGGACGTTCAGCGGTGGCCCGGTACTTCCGTCCCCGCCCCACGACGACGTGGAGACGTTACGCAGGCTGGGCTCACATCTGCCGACCAGGACCGTTTCCGAGTTCGCCCGCCGCGAAGCGGAGATGGTGAACGCCGCTCTGCTGCTGCGCCGACCGCTGCTGGTCAGTGGGCGGCCAGGCACAGGAAAATCAAGTCTCGCCTACCGCGTCAGCCGCGAGTTGTGTCTCGGGCGCGTCCTGCGCTGGCACATCACCAGCCGCACCACGCTGCAACGGGGCCTGTACGACTACGATGCGATCGGCCGGGTGCAGGACACCGCGGCGGCCAGGGCAGCCCTCGGGCAGGGGCCATCCGAGGGTGAGGACCCGACGGCTCTCGGGATCGGCGAGTACCTTCAACTCGGGCCGCTGGGCACGGCACTGTTGCCCTACGCAGAACCGCGAGTTCTCCTCATCGACGAACTCGACAAGAGCGACCTCGACCTCGCCAACGATCTGCTCAGCATCTTCGAAGAGGGTTCTTTCACGATTCCTGAGTTGTTGCGCGCCCGGCGAAGGCACCCGGTGGTGCGTGTCCTGACGAACGATCCGGAGGGCGAGGCCGAGATCCGTGGAGGGACGGTCACCTGCAATGCCTTCCCATTGGTCGTGATGACCTCGAACAGCGAACGGGAATTCCCGCCGGCCTTCCTGCGACGTTGCCTGCTTCTCGAGATGCCCGACCCCAGCCAGGACGACCTCGCCGACATGCTGGCGGCGCACTTCGGCGAGGAGACTGCCAGGCAGTGGGGCGGTGACCTCATCGCCAGGTTCCTCGAACGCAGCCGGGAACGCGGCGGCCTGTCCCGAGACCAACTGCTCAACTCTCTCTATCTGGCCACATCGGGCGGGGTCGGCGGCCAGGACGGCTCGCTGTACGAACTCGTCGAAGCGGTGTGGCATCGTCTCGACAGATCAAGGTCGGGGACGAAGCCGGGATGACCAGCGCCGCGGATGAACGGCGTTCTTTCCCGTCCGGGCCGGAAATCCTGGACGCCCTGTACCTCACGGCGTATGTGGACTCCGTCTCGCCGGCCCCGAGCACGAGCGACCCCCGCAGTACGTCAGACCCTCAGCGCAGCCCTGACACCGGAGTCAGTGACGACCGGGTCGCGCCCGAGCAGCCCGCCGAGCCCCACCCGGACAACACCGGTCGCTCTGACTTCACCGTCCGAACACGGGAGTCACGCACCCCCCACGACTCGAGGACAGGGAGTGGCAGTTGGCCTGCCTCGCCGCAACTGCCGGGCGCTCTCGGTCTGGCACGGGCGCTCAAGCCGCTGAGGTTACGTCGCCCATCTCCCCATGAATGGGAACTGGACGAGGAATCCACTGCGGAGCGTGCCGCCTCTGACGGGCTGTGGCTGCCGGTCCGCCGTCCTGTTGAGGAGCGCCGCCTCGACTTGTGGCTGATCGTGGACGCCAATCCGTCCATGGCCCTGTGGCAGGACATCGTGCCCGTGTTCCAGGAGCTGTTGGAGAACACTGCCGTCTTTCGCGCGATCCGGACCACCCGGGTCGACATGGCGGATGCCGGGCGTGATGCCCGTCTCCATGGAGACTCCGTCAATCGCCCGGAGCATCTTCAGTCCGGATCGGACAGTCTGGTACTGATCGTCACCGACGGAGTGGCCAGTGCGTGGCGCGACGGCGAGGCCGCCGCATTCCTCCACGGGAAGGCGAGAGTCTCCCCCACCGCCGTTCTCAGCCTGCTGCCACAGGAGCTCTGGGAGTTCACCCTTCCCAGCGCGTTCCGTGTCCAGCTGGCAGTCCCTCAGGCCGCCGCCGCCAACAGGACCTGCAGAATGGTGCGTTCGGCCGCTTCCTCATCCAGACCGGGCGGGCTTGCGCCCTCACGGTCCGGGCAGGCGGTACCGGTACCCCTGCTGGAATTGACGCCGGCATCGTTGGGTCGATGGGCACGCCTGGTCGGATCCCCCGGTGGTCGACACAACTCGGCAGTCCTGCTGACCAGCAGGCGGGGCGATCTGGGGAGCCACACCTCACTCCACTCTGTCGAATCCGACTCAGAGACGGACCTTGACGGCTCCCGCGCGACGTGGAGCTCGGGCACTCGACAGAGTGCGGCTCGGGAAGCAGTGCTGAGCTTCATGGCAAAGGCATCGCCCACAGCCTTTCAACTTGCCTGCCGCCTGGCAGCCGCGCCCCTGAATCTTCCGGTCATGCGACTGCTTCAGCATTCCATGCCGGAGGCAGAGAACTGGAATCTCGCTGAAATCATGTTGTTCGGTCTGCTGCACCGTATCAAGCCGGATACGGACGTGCAGGACATCGAGCAGGTAACCTTCGACTTCGCAGAAGGAGTCAGAGAAGAGCTGCTCGCTCTCGCCACCCGCTTCGAGACGCTGGGCGTTCTGCGTCAAGTCTCGGATGTTCTGGGCTCTCGACTGGATACATCCACGGCTCAAGGGGACACCCTCTTGTCCTGTCGGGCGGACTATATCGATCCGCCGGTAACCCACCTGACCCGGCCATTCGTTCGACCATTGCAAGCAGCGCTGAGCGCCCTGTCAGGTCCCTACCTTGAGCGGGCACTCCGACTTGACAGTCTCTTAAGTCGCCGCGAGAGTTCCGGACAGCCGGAAGCGCAGTCGGATAGCAATGAGGCAGAAGTGTCCACTGGACCACCTGTATCGGGACCCGACAGCGAATCCGCAGATCCGGAATCACGTTCTCTACCTGTTCGGGGAGAATTCATGCCCAGTGCCGAGAAGGAAAGTTCGCGGCAGATACTGTCAACTCAGCCTCAGTTCGGCGGCAATCTACCGCTGCGGAACCGGAACTTCACGGGCCGCGAAGAGCTCCTCGCCAAACTACGCCGGCGACTGGAGAGAGGCGTTACCACAGCCGTCCTCCCCGAGGCCTTGCACGGCATGGGCGGCGTGGGCAAGTCACAGATCGCCATCGAGTACGTCTACCGCTACGGCAAGGAATACGACCTGGTCTGGTGGATTCCTGCTGAACAGACCAACCTTGTCGTACAGTCCCTCATTGAGCTCGGAGAGTATCTGCACCTGCAGGCGGGCGCGAACCGAAGCGCCGTGCCGACGGTTCTGGAGGCGCTGCGCCGCGGCCGTCCATACTCGAACTGGCTCCTGGTCTTCGACAACGCCGAGAACCCGCACGAGGTTCGGCAGTTCTTTCCCCGCAATGGCCCGGGCCGGGTATTGGTGACATCCCGAAACTCTCAATGGTCGACACTTGCAAGTTCGCTAGAGGTAGATGTGTTCACCCGTACGGAAAGCGTCGAGCTGATCAAGCGGCGAAGCCCGCAAATTCTCGACGAGGCTGCGGATCGACTGGCCGACGCTCTCGGGGACCTTCCCCTGGCCGTGGAACAGGCTGCCGTATGGCTGGCCGAGACGGGAATGCCTGCCCAGCAGTACCTTGAGCTCTTCGAAACGAAGTGCGCAGAACTTCTGGAGGTTGCCCCTCCTGCCGACTACGACCTTCCCGTGGCGGCGGCATGGAATGTGTCCCTGGATCGCCTGCGCGAGGACCATCCGGCCGCTCTTCAACTGCTGCAGATCTGCGCCTTCTTCGCACCCGAGCCCATTGCCAGAGGATTCTTCGAGGCGGTGCGCGGCGTGAGCGCACCCCCCGACCTCCGTGCGGCTCTGGACGACCCGATCAAACTGTCACAGGCCATCCGGGAGATCGGACGCTACGCCTTGGCCCGGATCGACCACCGGAACTCGACCATTCAGGTCCACCGCTTGGTACAGCGGGTCCTCATCGAGCAGATGAACACGGTGGAACGGGCCGAAATGCGCCACTGTGCCCATGAAATTCTCGCCAACGCCGACCCCAGGAATCCTGGCCTGCCGGACGAGTGGCCGCGCTATTCGGCTCTCCTGCCTCATGTCCGGGCCACCAGGATGGTCGAGTGCGAGGATGGCTGGGCCCGCCAACTGGTTTTGAACGAGGCTGACTTCCTGCTTGAACGCAGTGACTACGGCGAAGCGCTGGAGGTGGCCGAGGAGGCGGGCGCCATCTGGCGGCGCGTGTTGGGGGACGACCACGAGCACGTGATCGCCGCCGACCAGGTCCGCGCCCTGGCTCTGCGCTGGCACAATCAGTACGACGCCGCCTATGAGCTGCAGTCGGAGTTGGTGGACCGATGCCGGCGCGTGCTCGGTGAGCGCCACGAGAACACCCAACGCGCCCTGAGCGTGATGGCCATCCTCCTGCGCCTGCGCGGTGACTTCTACGGTGCACGGGAGTTGGACCAACAGGCGTACCAGACGACTCTGCTGGAGTGCGGCGCTTACGATCCCGGAACCTTGCAGGCTGCCCACAACTACACAGTCAGCCTGCGGCTGGCGGGAGATTTCGAAGAAGCGCTCCGGATCGACGCGGACACCTATGAACGCCGCGTCGAGGTCCTCGGGGACTACCACACCCGCACTCTGAGCAGCCGATACCAGATGGGGCTGGACCTCCAGGAACTCGGTCGTGGTGAGGAAGCGAGGCAACTGCTCTCCACGCTCAGGGACCTGGCACTGTCGACGCTCGGCCCCGAACACGACCTCACCATCCGGGCGACCCGAGAACTATCCGTCACCCTCCGAAAGTTGGGTGATCATGAGCACGCGCGAGAGCTGTCGTCCGCCGTGTTGTCCGTTCTTCGCGGGCAGTACGGAGAGAACTCTCTGGAAACGGTCCGCGCTTCGCAGAACCACGCGACCGACCTGCGTCAGACGGGCGACCTCGACCAGGCGGCGGAACTGGGCCGGGCAACCAAGGAGAGGTGTTCGATCCTGCTCGGCCCAGAGCACCCGCACACCTACGCCACGGCCAACAATCTGGCGGTCACTCTCCGCCTGCTGGGCGGTGTCGCCGAGGCCCGGGAGTTGGACCAGGCGGCGGTGAACGGCCTGAGCAGCGTCCTCAGCACGGACCACCCTCGAACGCTCGTGTCACGCACGGGGCTCGCCAGTGACCTGTGGGCCCAGGGTCACTTCGAGCACGCTCACGACATGGACGCCACGTTGCTCGAGGTCAGCTCCAGGGTGCGGGGCGAGCGGCATCCGGCCACTCTGGCGATCATGCTCAACTTGTCCCACGACCTGAAAGGGCTGGGCCGAGGCGCGGAGGCGCAAGAACTGCACGAGCGCGCGCTTGCAGCCATCCGTGCGGTGCACGGCCCGGAACACCCGGCCGCCGTCGATGCCGAGCACTTCCGACGGGCCAATGTGGACATCGACTTGCTGGGAGTCTGACCGCTAGGTAGTAGAGGTGGGGCCGGAGCCGAGCCATTCGGCGAGCGCCTCCGGCCCCGGTGACTGCGCACCTCGTCTGCCCAGGGCAGTATGCAGGGCCAGGACAAGTTCTGGGCGCTCCACCAGGAGCGCCACCCGGGTCCCTCCGGCCAGGCCCATGCCGATCCAGGCGGTCAGGGCGGGGGCCCCTTCACGGTAGGAGACCAAGGCACCCCTGGTATCCCCCGCGATCAGTGCTGCGTCCGCGGCAGTGGCTCCCACGATGCCCAGGGGATGGACGCCGCCGGCGTCGAGTTCAGCCCACACCTGCTTGAAGGCGTGCTGATCGGTGATCCACAGCCTGGCCAGCCAGGTCCTGGCATCTGCGCGGGGAGCGGTCCGTGGGGCGGCCATCCGCGAGGGAGGAAGGTTGCTCGGTGCAGGGCGGCCGGCGAGCCAGCGCTGCGCGAGGTCGTCGGCCCGACCGCCGTCCACCACCAGGTGTGCTGCTCGCCAGGAGGCCGACTGATCCCGGCAGCACAGCTCCGCAAGCTCCCCCGCCTGTCCATCCACCGGTTCCGCCGACCAGCCGCGCGCCAGCTCGGCCAGCGATTGAACGACGATGCCTCCGGCTTCGGTCAGGCCACTCGCGTTGCACAATGCGGCCAGCGCCGTACGCACCTGCCATCGGTGCACGGCGAACTCGAAGTCCGCCCGTTCCCCTTTGCTCCGGCGGCAGCCGCGCCAGAAGGACGCGACTGCTGCGAAGGCATGGGCACCGAAAAGAAGGCCGCGCAACGGTCGGGCATCGGAACGCCACGGGGCGAAGTATCTCGGTTCAGGGCTTTGCTCCGTCGGTGCCAGCAGCGGCACAAGATCGCCGACCGCCGTCAGCAACTGATGCTGGACCTCATGAACAAGGGTGGCAGCCAGAGACAGGGCGTCATCGGGCAGCGACATCGTGACGGCGCCGAAGGCATTGGGAACAGATGCGCTGACGACCCGTAGGGCGCCCACTCCCTCGACGGGAACGACCGAACGTACCGACCTCGCGACCACGCGGTGAGCCACCGGGTCCGTCTGCCGCAGTAGTTCGTCCGCTTCCGCCAGCAGGAAGCGCCAGCGCGGCACGACCATAGGCGGCAGATCAGAGGGGTCACGCAGAGCCCGGAAATCCCGGTACGGGGACAGATGGTCCAGTACCGCGGCTCGCCGCCCTCCCAGACCGGCGAGACCCAGCTCCGGCAGTGGCGACCAGCCCTCGGTAGCAGCGGACAGATCCGCAGGCATCCGCACCGACCCTCTGTCGCCGAAGACCAGGGTTCCGTTCGGGCCGGACTCCACACCGACGACCGCCCACGGCCCGTGCCCCACGCTCCCGGTGATTCCCAGCGAGGGAAGCCACAATCGCCCGCCCCGGGCCGGGACACGAAGGGAGCAGGGCACGCCTGCACGGATCGCCGCGGCTGCGGCAAGAGACCCAAGGAGTGTGGCCCGCGCCCAGTGTGGCGGGTCCACGGGCGAAGCCACGGCCTCAGGGGTCGATCCGCGCAACAACTGGAACGCCCAGGATCCGACAGCCGGATCCCGAAGCACGGCCTCGACGGCCTCAGGATCGACGCGTTGGGCGGAACTCAACAACGCCCACACCACGTCGGGGCGCGTCGGAAGGACCCCCCGCTTCGGCAGCACCCCCTCAGGGGGCTTGGCCATCCGAACAATCGCGGAGAGCGCCAAGAGCAGCCGACTACGCTGAGCCGATTCCAGCAACGCCAGATCGGCCTCACCGACGTCTCCGACCGCGACACCGACGAGTGTCCGTGTGTCGACCCGGTAGGGCTCAGATGTGATCAATGTTTGCGGTCGCACTCGTCGAGACCCGCGACGCACCATCGCACGCGGGCGCGATGCTCCCCTCGCACAGAGGGGCCGCGGTGTACGCCAGTCGGCTCTGCAACGCTCCGATTGCGTCCGCCAAACCTCTCACCTGGCCGAGTTCGTCCAAGCGGACGTCTGACAGGTCGATAAGTTCCGACCGCAAGCTCCCCGCGATTCCTGACACGTGCGCCACACCCTCCGTGGTGACCAAAGCGCCGATTTCTTTGAAGGGCGACACACTCCGGCTGAGTGGCTGCAGCCCCGCACGACGAACTCACACCGCCTGATCTTCTCAGGCTTCCAGCCCGCGATACCTCGATTCTCAGGCACCAAGTCAAATCCAGGACTACCGGTACGGCCTATCCGCGACCAGGCTGCCTCGGCAGGGGTCCAGCGACAAGTTGTCCTGGAAGCTCGAGTTGCCGTTCAACCCTCACCGGAGTGCCGTCGCACCCCTCCCGGCCTGCTGGACCGCGACTCGGGCATGGGTGCGGCGGCATTCGTGTGTCAGGGGCGGCCCCGGTGTCGTACGGGCTCCACCCCTGCGTCGTACGTGCTCGGCAGTGGGAGACGTACCCGCTCAGCCCTGCGCGATGATGATCCCCCGCTCCGTGCTCGCGTGGAACGTGGGGAGCGGGAGGCCGCTGCCGCTCAGTTCCATGACCGTGGCCTCGACCTGGGCCGCGCCCGGGGTGAGGGTGCCCGGCGCGCGCTTCTCCGCGTTGGTCCAGCGGTGCTCCGCGCCGTCGCAGACCGCCGAGGAGCCGCCGATGGCATGGCGGACCCGGGGGTCCCCCTGGGACACCGAGGAGGCCACGAACACGGGTCCCGCGGCACCCGTGCAGCGGTAGGTGCCGGAGAGGGTGATGGTGCCGTCGGCGGCGACCGTGCCGGTGGGGTCGACGGTCACCTCGTCGAGGGAGGCGGTACGGGCGACGGCGGACGGGGCGAGAAGCAGGAGCAACGCGGCACCTGCGGCCGCGCCGATGGCCTGGCGGACGAGCATGGGATACCTCCTGGAGCGGGGCCTGGAAAGGGCGCTCAACAGGTACCGGTCCGAGGCCCCGAGGTCGGTGATCATCACCCCTTTGGTGGCGAGTTGGCACCGTCCGTCTTGGGGACGTCCGAGAGTTGTCCTCGTGTTGTCACGCTTCACGACCGGCTGTTCCGATGAGTTCGCCGCGAGCGCATGGTCTATTCATGCGAGGGCGACGACAACGCCGCCGACACTCTTCGCATCCGACGTGGAGGTGCGCCATGTGTTCACACCAGTCTTCGAACCCGTCCGCGGACACCGCAGCCCCGCACATCGTCTCGGCCCACCCCGAGCAGGGCTGGAACCTCCTGTGCAACGGGGCGATCGTCTTCGACGACAGCGGCGAACTGCTCCCCGACGGCAGCGTGATCGCTCCGCACCGGGTGTTCGCCGAGCAGCTGGCCGTCGCGGCCTGATCCCCGCTTCCCGCGCGCCTACGCCAGCACGGCGAAGCCGTCGAGTTCGACCAGCGCCCGCTCGTCCCACAGGCGGGCGGCGCCGATGACGGCCATCGCGGGGTAGTCGCGGCCCGCCAACCGGCGCCAGATGCGCCCGAGTTCGGGAGCGTGGACCCGGTAGTCGGCGACGTCCGTGGCGTAGACCGTGACCCGGGCGAGGTCGGCGGGAGCGCCACCCGCCGCGCGCAGCGCGGTCAGCAGATTGACCAGCGCCCGCTCGAACTGCAGGGGCAGGGTCTCCCCCACCACCTTCCCGTCCACGTCGAGCGCGGTCTGTCCGGCCAGGAAGACGACACGGGAGCCGGTGGCGACGACCGCGTGGGAGAAGCCGGTCGGCGGGGAGAGCTCGGGCGGGTTGACGCGTTCGGCGGTCATACGGACCCCGCTCCCTGTGTCCGCTGCTCGGCCATCCGGTACAACTCCTTCGCGATGACCGCCCGTTGGACCTCGCTGGCCCCCTCGTAGATGCGCGGCGCGCGCACCTCGCGGTAGAGGTGTTCGAGGAGATGGCCGCGGCGCAATGCGCGGGCGCCGTGCAGCTGGACGGCCGCGTCGACGACGTACTGGGCCGTCTCGGTCGCGAGCAGCTTCGCCATCGCCGCCCGCCGCGGCACGTCCGCGGCCCCCTCGTCGTACGCCGCCGCGGCCGCGTACACCATCAGGCGGGCCGCCTCGGTGCGCAGCGCCATCTCGGCGACCTGGTGGGCCACGGTCTGCAGGTCCTTCAGCGGACCGCCGAACGCGACGCGTCGCGTCGTGTGGGCGAGGGTCGCGTCCAGCGCGGCCTGCGCCATGCCGACGGCGAAGGCGCCCACGCTCGGCCGGAAGAGGTTGAGGGTGTGCATGGCGACCCGGAACCCGTGGTCGGGTTCGCCGAGGACGTCGTCCGCGGTGACGGGTACGGCGTCGAAGGCGAGGGCGCCGATGGGGTGCGGGGAGAGCATGTCGAGCGGGGTGCCGGTGAGGCCGGGGCGGTCGGCGGGGACGAGGAAGGCGGTGACGCCGCGGGCTCCGGCGTCGGGCGCGGTGCGCGCGAAGACGGTGTAGAGGTCGGCCTCGGGGGCGTTGGAGATCCAGCACTTCTCGCCGGTGAGCCGCCACCCGCCGGTGCCGTCCTCGTCCGCCCGGAGCGCCAGCGCGGCCGCGTCCGAGCCGGCGCCGGGCTCGCTCAGCGCGAAGGCCGCCACGGCGGTGCCGTCGGCGACCCGGGGCAGCCAGTGCTCGCGCTGGACCGCGCTGCCGTACGCGTGGACCGGATGGGCGCCGAGCCCCTGGAGGGCCAGTGCCGTCTCGGCCTCGGTGCAGACCTGGGCCAGGGACTCGCGCATCAGGCAGAGATCCAGGGCGCCGGAGGTGAACAGGCGGGAGAGCAGGCCGAGTCGGCCGAGTTCGGCGACCAGCGGGCGGTTGACGTGCCCCGCCTCGCCCTTGTCCGCCAGTGGGCGCAGCTGGTCCGCGGCCAGGGTGCGCAGCTCGGCACACCAGGCGGTCTGCCCCGGATCGAGCGAGAATGCGGTCATTGCCCGTCCCCTCTCCCCATCGGACGCCACCCACGTTATCGCGAACCGTTGACTGTCGTCACCAACACGATACGCTCCTTGTGCGAGCCCACCACGACGCCCACCGAGGCAGCCCGTCAAGGCAAGGGGGCGAGACGCCATGGACCTTGTGGATCCCCTGGATCCCGCAGACACTCCGGGGCCGGCACGTTCGGCCCACGTCGACACCTTCGCGCGCGACCACCTCCCGCCCCCCGAGCAGTGGCCCGAACTCCACTTCGACCTGCCCGGGCTGCGCTACCCCGTTCGGCTGAACTGCGCCGCCGAACTCCTCGCGGACACCGATCCCGGACGCCCGGTGTTCCGTACGCCGTCCGGCGACCCGTGGACGTACGGACAGCTGCGTGCCCGTGTCGACCGCATCGCCCATGTGCTGACCGGCGAGCTGGGCGTCGTCCCGGGCAACCGGGTGCTGCTGCGCGGCCCCACCACTCCATGGCTGGCCGCCTGCTGGCTGGCGGTGCTGAAGGCCGGCGCGGTCGCCGTCACGGTGCTGGCCCAGCAGCGGTCGCACGAGCTGAGCACGATGTGCTCGATCGCGCGGGTGACGCACGCCCTGTGCGACATCCGCTCGGTCGACGACCTGGTCAAGGCGGAGATCCCCGGACTGCGGGTCACGACGTACGGCGGTGACGCCTCCGACGATCTGCTGCTGCGGATCACCGGCGCGCCGGACGAGCCCTTCGACGCGGTGGACACGGCCGCCGACGACGTGGCGCTGATCGCGTTCACCTCGGGCACCACCGGACGGCCCAAGGGCTGTATGCACTTCCACCGCGATGTGCTGGCGATAGCGGACACCTTCTCGAAGTATGTGCTGCGGCCACAGGAGGACGATGTCTTCGCCGGCAGTCCTCCCCTGGGCTTCACCTTCGGGCTGGGCGGTCTCGTCGTCTTCCCCCTGCGCGCCGGCGCCTGCTCCCTGCTGCTCGAACAGGCGGGACCCAAGCAACTGCTGCCCGCGATCACCCAGCACCGCGTCTCCGTGCTGTTCACGGCGCCGACCGCCTACCGGGCGATGCTGGCGGAGCTCGACGACCACGACACCGGGTCACTGCGGCGCTGTGTGTCCGCGGGCGAGAACCTGCCCGCGGCGACCTGGCGGGACTGGCACGGGCGCACCGGGCTGCGCATCATCAACGGCATCGGCGCCACCGAGCTGCTGCACATCTTCATCTCCGCCGCCGACGGGCAGATCCGCCCCGGCACGACGGGTCTGCCGGTTCCGGGGTGGCACGCGCGCGTGGTCGACGCCGAGGGGACGCCGGTGCCGGACGGTGAACCCGGGCTGCTCGCCGTGCGGGGCCCGGTCGGCTGCCGGTATCTCGCCGACCCGCGGCAGCGCGAGTACGTGCGCGACGGCTGGAACATCACCGGCGACACCTATGTACGCGACCCCGACGGCTACTTCCGTTATGTGGCCCGGGCCGACGACATGATCATCTCGGCGGGGTACAACGTCGCGGGCCCCGAGGTCGAGGAGGCGCTGCTGCGGCACCCGGACGTGGTCGAGACGGCGGTCGTCGGGCGGGCCGACGAGGCACGCGGGCAGGTCGTGGTGGCCTACGCGGTGCTCAAGGAGGGCGCCCGCCGGGACGCCGAGGCGCTGCGCGCCTTCCTCAAGTCCGAGCTGGCGCCGTACAAATGCCCCCGCGAGATCGTCTTCCTGGACGCGCTGCCGCGCACCGCCACGGGGAAGCTCCAGCGGTTCCGGCTGCGCGAGGAGACGGGTGCTGACGCACTGTCACCTCCCGCGTCCGAGGGTGACTTGTCCACCGGCGGCGGTCCCAAGTGATCTTCGCGCACTAGAGTGATCAACGTGTCAGAGCAGCACGCCCCCCGGTCCCTCATCGTCACCTTCTACGGCGCGTACGGCCGTTTCATGCCCGGCCCGGTGCCGGTCGCCGAGTTGATCCGGCTCCTCGCCGCGGTCGGCGTGGACGCGCCCTCGGTGCGGTCGTCGGTGTCCCGGCTCAAGCGCCGCGGGCTCCTGGAGCCGGCGCGCACCGCGGCGCGCGCGGCCGGATACGCGCTGTCGCCGGACGCACGGCAATTGCTCGACGACGGCGACCGCAGGGTGTACGCGTCGGCGCCTCCCGGGGACGACGGCTGGGTGCTCGCCGTCTTCTCCGTACCGGAGTCGGAGCGGCAGAAGCGGCACATCCTGCGCTCGCGGCTCGCCGGTCTCGGCTTCGGCACGGCCGCCCCCGGGGTGTGGCTCGCCCCGGCGCGGCTGTACGAGGAGACCCGGCACACCCTGGAGCGGCTGCGGCTCGATCGGTACGTGGAGCTGTTCCGCGGCGAGCACCTGGGGTTCGCCGCGACGGCCGACGCGGTGGCGCGCTGGTGGGACCTGGCCGCCATCGCCAAGGAGCACGAGGCGTTCCTCGGCCGGCACGCGCGCGTGCTGCACACCTGGGAGGGCCGCGCGGACACCCCGCCCGAGGAGGCCTACCGCGACTATCTGCTCGCCCTCGACTCCTGGCGCCATCTCCCGTACGTCGACCCGGGGCTGCCCGCCGCGCTGCTCCCCGAGGACTGGCCGGGGGCCCGCTCGGCCACCGTCTTCCGGGCCCTGCACGAGCGGCTGCGGGACGCGGGAGCGGAGTTCGCCGGGGTGGCCCGGTGGTCCGGGAACCGGCCGACGGGTGACCCGGCCGTGTGACCTCGACCCCGCCGACCGCCGCCGAGCGAACTCTCAGGCTTCTCCGTCCCTCCTCTCCGCCGTACGCCCGTCAGGCGGCGGGCCGGCTCAGAGGGCTGACCGGGGTGGGCGATTCCTGGCGCCGGTCCGCACTCACGTCCCCAGGGTGAGGCGGGGCCTGGGGGCGTCGGTGCGTCCGGTCTGGGGGCGTCGGCTGCCCGCGCGGTAGGGCATAGGCCAGCCGGCGCCCGGCCCCTCGTAGCCCTGTTCGGCCGCCGCGTGCAGCGTCCAGTGCGGGTCGTAGAGGTGCGGACGGGCGAGCGCGCACAGGTCCGTCCGCCCCGCCAGGATCAGGGAGTTGACGTCGTCCCAGGAGGAGATCGCGCCGACGGCGATCACCGGGAGCCCGGTCTCGTGGCGGATCCGGTCGGCGTACGGCGTCTGGTACGAGCGGCCGTAATCGGGGTGCTCGTCCGCCACCACCTGGCCGGTCGACACGTCCACCGCGTCGGCGCCGTGCGCCGCGAAGGCCCGTGCGATCATCACCGCGTCGTCCCCGGTGGTGCCGCCCTCGGCCCAGTCGGTGGCGGAGATGCGCACGGTCATCGGGCGCTCCGGCGGCCACACGGCCCGCACCGCGTCGAACACTTCGAGCGGGAAGCGCAGCCGCTTCTCCAGTGATCCGCCGTACGCGTCGGTGCGCTGGTTGGTCAGCGGCGAGAGGAAGCCGGAGAGCAAGTAGCCGTGAGCGCAGTGCAGTTCGAGGAGGTCGAAGCCGCAGCGGGCGGCGCGGCAGGCCGCCGCGGTGAACTGCTCGCGCAGGTCGGTGAGCTGGGCGCGCGACAGCTCCCGGGGTGTCTGGCTGTCCGGCTTGTACGGGAGGGGGGAGGCGGCCACGAGCGGCCAGTTGCCGTCCGCCAGGGGCTCGTCGATGCCCTCCCACATGAGCCGGGTCGAGCCCTTGCGGCCGGCGTGGCCGAGCTGGAGACCGATCGCGGTGCCCGGTGCCTGTTGATGCGTGAAATCGACGATCCGCCGCCAGGAGTCGGTCTGTCGGCCGGTGTAGATGCCCGCGCAGCCCGGTGTGATGCGGCCCTCCGCGCTGACGCACACCATCTCGGTCATCACCAGTCCGGCGCCGCCGAGAGCCCGCGCGCCCAGGTGGACGAGATGGAAGTCTCCGGGGACGCCGTCCACGGCCGAGTACATGTCCATCGGCGAGACGACGACACGGTTGCGCAGGGTCAGGCCGCGCAGCCGGAACGGGGTGAACATCGGCGGGGTGCCGGGCGGGCAGCGGAACTCCCGCTCGACCGCCGACACGAAGTGCGGATCGCGCAGCCGCAGGTTGTCATGGGTGACGCGGCGGCTGCGGGTGAGGAGGTTGAAGGCGAACTGCCGGGTGGGCTGGCCGAGATAGCGGTCGAGGTTCTCGAACCACTCCAGGCTGGCGCGGGCCGCCCGCTGGGTGGAGGCGACGACGGGGCGGCGCTCCTCCTCGTAGGCCGCCAGTGCCTCCGCCGTCGACGGCCGCTCCTCCAGACAGGCGGCCAGCGCGAGGGCGTCCTCGACGGCGAGCTTGGTGCCGGAGCCGATGGAGAAGTGGGCGGTGTGGGCGGCGTCGCCGAGCAGGACCAGATTGCCGTGCGACCAGCGGTCGTTGACGATCGTCCTGAAGCGCGTCCACGCCGACTTGTTGGCGCGCAGCGGGCGTCCGCCGAGCGCGTCCGTGAAGATCTTGCCGCACCGCTCGACGGACTCCCGCTCGTCGAGGTCCGCGAACCCCGCGGCCCGCCAGACCTCTTCGCGCATCTCGATGATGACGGTGGAGGCGCCGCATTGGTTCTGCGGCCCGGAGGGCCTCGTTGAGGGGTGGTGGTCGGGCGACGGGCGGGAGAAGGGGTAGCCGTGCAGCTGCATCACGCCGTGCTCGGTCTCGGCGATCTCGAAGCGGAAGGCGTCGAAGGCGAAGTCGGCGGCGAGCCAGATGTAGCGGCAGCGGTGTTCCTCCACGGAGGGCCGGAAGACCTCCGCGTACGCGGCGCGGGTGAGGCTGTGCACACCGTCGGCGGCGACGACGAGGTCGTACTCCGCCATCAGGCCGTCCACGGGCGGGGCCTCGGCCGCGAAGCGCAGGTCGACGCCCAAGGAGCGGCAGCGTTCGTGGAGGATCTCCAGGAGCCGGCGCCGCCCGAGCGCGGCGAAGCCATGGCCGCCGGAGGTGTGGCGCGTCCCTCGGTGCACGATGTCGATGTCGTCCCAGCGGACGAACTCGGCCTGGAGCGCCGCGTACACGACCGGGTCGGCGTGTTCGATGCCGCCGAGGGTCTCGTCGGACAGGACGACGCCGAAGCCGAAGGTGTCGTCGGGGGCGTTGCGTTCCCAGACGGTGATCTCGCGGGCCGGGTCGAGGCGTTTGAGCAGGGCCGCGGCATAGAGTCCGCCGGGCCCGCCGCCGATCACGGCGACGCGCGTCGCACCGCCATCCCCACGCCCGGCTCTCGTACGCCCATCGGACCCTGCCCCCGCACGCCCGGCCGTCGTACGCCCGCCACTCCCCGCACCCGCACGCCCGGCCCTCGTACGCCCGTCAGACCCTGCCCCCGAACGGCCGTCGCTCCCGGCCCCGGGACGGTCTTCGCGGCCCTCGCCCTCGGTGTCCACGCGCATCCCGGGCTCACCTCCCCCGCCACTTCGGGGCCCGCTTCTCCGTGAAGGCCGCGTGGAACTCCGCGTAGTCCTCGCCGTTCATCAGCAGGGCCTGCGTCGCGGCGTCCAGCTCGACGGAGGCGGCGAGCGGCATGTCCAGTTCGGCGGTGAGCAGCGCCTTGGTCTGGGCGTACGCCAGGGCCGGACCCTCGGCGAGGCGGCGGGCCAGCGCCCGCGCGCCCTCGTCGGCGTGCCCCTCGTCGGTGAGTTCGCTGATCAGGCCGATGCGCTCGGCCTCGGGCGCCCGCACCGGTTCGCCGAGCATCAGCAGCCGCGTCGCGTGGCCGAGCCCGACCACCCGGGGCAGCAGATAGGCCGCGCCCATGTCGCCGCCGGACAGCCCGACGCGGGTGAAGAGGAAGGCGAAGCGTGCGCTCGGGTCGGCCACCCGGAAGTCCGCGGCCAGCGCCAGCACGGCTCCGGCGCCCGCCGCCACCCCGTGCACCGCCGCGATCACCGGGAACGGGCATTCGCGTACGGCCCGGACGACCTGCCCGGTCATCCGGTTGAAGTCGAGGAGCTGGGCGGTGTCCATGGCGAGGGTCGCGCCGATGATCTCGTCGACGTCGCCGCCGGAACAGAATCCGCGGCCCTCGCCGGCGAGCACCAGGGCGCGGACGGACCGCTCGCGGGACAGCTCGGCCAGCAGGTCGCGCAGGTCGGCGTAGGCACCGAAGGTCAGCGCGTTGAGCTTCTCGGGGCGGGCCAGGGTGACCGTGGCGACGCCGTCGGTGAGCTCGTACCTCAGATGCTGCCAGTCGGAGGTGCGGGTGGCGGAGCCGGTGAAGGGACTCATGACGTGCGGCCTCCTCGGGCGGGGGCGACGCTCTGTGGCTGTTCAACGAAGTTATCACTCATCCGTGACTGTCGTCACGGCTACGCGATACGACGACTTCGCGAAGTGACGTACCGGCCGGGATCGGTCGCGTCACGTGACGGTCGCAGGGTGCGAACGGGGGTCCCGAGGCGTGAGACGGCCGTCGCGCGGCGACCGTGATCCGTCACCGCGTCACGGATCTTCGATAGGCGTGTAACGGCGGGAGCACACGGGGGAGGCCGGCCGTTCGCCTGGGTACACAGCCCCGTATCGGACCGAACGTCCCGAAAGGAGACGGCGGAACCCGGGGGACACACCGTCCGATGTCCCCAAGAAAGCCCACCGAGCGCGTTTGCCCGGTGTCGCCGTACCATTCCTAAGGTTGAAAGCAGGATCGCCTGCTCCATGAACGGACCCGCCTTGCACGACACCCCAGCACCCGCCTCCTGGCGCATCGCGCTGCCGCACACTGTGGCGGCCGTGCCCGTCGCCCGCGCCCTGGTCCGCACGGCACTCGCCGAGCGGGAACACGCGGCCGACAGCGACACCGCCGAGCTGCTCACCGCGGAGCTGGTCGCCAACGCCGTCGAGCACACCGCGGGCGACGGACCCATAGAGCTGGTCGTGGAGCTGATGCCGACCGGCTGCCGGGTCGAGGTGCATGACCCCGACCCCGCTCCACCTCTCGATCTCACGCTCCCGCACCCGCCCGGCGAACCCGACCCCTGGCAGGAGCACGGGCGCGGCCTGCTGCTGCTCCGCGCCCTCAGCTCGTCCTGCGGACACCGCCCCACCGACTCCGGCAAGGCGGTCTGGTTCAGACTGCCTGTGGTTCCCGCTCAGCGGCGTCCGATGCTGTAGCGGCCTCCGCGTCGGCTCCGGCACGGGCGGTGGTCCGGGCCAGCCGGGAATTGCGGCGCCCGTAGAGGACGTACACGAGGAATCCGGCCGCGAGGAAGGCGGCGAACTGGACCCAGGTCGTCCAGCCGGTCTCGTACATCAGATAGAGGCAGAAGCCCACGCCGAGCAGCGGCACCACGGGGTAGAGCGGCACCCGGAAGGTGCGGGCGAGACCCGGCTCGCGGCGGCGCAGCGCGATCACCGCGACGTTGACGGCGGCCATCACGGCGAGTGTGCCGATGGTGCACAGGTTGACCACGGAGTCCAGGGACGCGAAGGCCGCGGGGAGCGCGAAGACGATCGCGACGATCAGCGTGCCGGCGACCGGCGTGGACGTCCTCGGCGAGACCTTCTCGAAGACGCGCGGGACCAGGCCGTCGCGGGACATCGACATCAGGATGCGGGTCTGGCCGTACATCACCGCGAGCACGACCGAGGCGATGGCGACGACCGCGCCGAAGGCGATCACTCCGCCGCCGACGGTCGATCCGGTGACCTCGTTGACGACATAGGACAGCGCGGCCGGCCGGCCTCCCACCTTGTCTCCGCCGATGGCGCCGATCGCGGCCAGGGCGACGGCGCAGTACAGCACCGTGACCAGGCCGATGCAGACCAGGATGGCGACGGGGATGTCCCGGCGGGGGTTCTTGGCCTCCTCGCCGGCCGTGGTGATCGCGTCGAAGCCGATGTAGGAGAAGAACGCGGCCGTGGTGCCGGCGCCGATGCCGCCGAGTCCGGCCGGGGAGAACGGCGTGAGGTTGCCGTCCTTGAAGGCGCTGAACCCGATCGCGCAGAACAGCACGAGGACGACGAGCTTGAGCACGGCCATCGCGGCGGTCGCCCGGGCGCTCTCGCGCACGCCGCGCACCAGCAGGACCGAGGCCAGCGCGATCACGATCACCGCGGGGAGGTTGACGATTCCGCCGTCGGAGGGGCCGGCGGAGAGCGCGGCGGGCAGCTGCGTACCGGTGAGGCTCGTGAGCAGTTCGTTGACGTACTGGCTCCAGCCGACGGCCACGGCCGACACCGAGACGCCGTACTCCAGGAGCAGGCACCAGCCGACCAGGAAGGCCGTGCTCTCGCCGAGTCCGGCGTAGGCGAAGGAGTACGAGGATCCCGAGACCGGGATGGCGCCGCCGAGCTCCGCGAACGCGAAGGCCGTGAAGACACAGGTGATCGCGGCGAGGATGAAGGAGACGACCACGGCGGGTCCGGCCTGGGCGACCGAGTCGGAGAGTCCGACGAAGATTCCGGTGCCGACGATGGCGCCGACGCCGAAGCAGATGAGCTGGAAGAGCCCCATCGTGCGCTTGAGTCCGTTGCCTTCGAGGTCGGCACCGGATTCGGCGATCAGTTGAGCGGGGGACTTGAAGCGAGGAGCGGGCATGCGGGGTGGTGCTCGTTTCTGGTGGTGCGGGTGCGACCGTAGGGGTGCCCCCCGCTCGAGCGAGGTCGAGTTCGGGGGAGAGTCGCGCGGCGGCCCCGGAAGGGATGGTTCCGGGCCGCCGGACATCGTACGGAGAAAATCAGGCCAGCGTGGCGACCAGGATCGCCTTGATCGTGTGCAGCCGGTTCTCGGCCTGGTCGAAGACGACGGAGTGCGCCGACTCGAAGACCTCGTCGGTGACCTCCAGCGAGTCGAGACCGTAGGTCGCGTGGATCTCACGGCCGACCTTGGTCCCGAGGTCGTGGAAGGCCGGGAGGCAGTGCAGGAACTTGACGTCCGGGTTGCCGGTGGCGCGCAGCACGTCCATGGTCACGGCGTACGGGGAGAGGGCGCCGATGCGCTCGGCCCACACCTCCTTGGGCTCCCCCATGGAGACCCAGACGTCGGTGGCCACGAAGTCGGCGCCGCGCACCCCGTCGGCGATGTGCTCGGTGAGGGTGATGCGGCCGCCGTTCTTCTCGGCGAGTTCACGGGCCTGCGCGACGACCTCGTCGGCGGGCCAGTAGGCCTGCGGGGCGACTATCCGGACGTCCATGCCGAGCAGCGCGCCGGTGACCAGGTACGAGTTGCCCATGTTGAAACGGGCGTCGCCCAGGTAGGCGAAGGCGATCTCGCCGATCGGCCTGTCGCAGTGCTCGGTCATCGTGAGGACGTCGGCCAGCATCTGGGTGGGGTGCCAGTCGTCGGTGAGGCCGTTGTAGACCGGCACTCCGGCATAGGCGGCCAGTTCCTCCACCGAGGCCTGGCTGTCGCCGCGGTACTCGATGGCGTCGAACATGCGGCCGAGCACGCGCGCGGTGTCCTTCACGGACTCCTTGTGGCCGATCTGCGAGCCGGACGGGTCCAGATACGTCGTCGAGGCACCCTGGTCCGCGGCCGCGACCTCGAAGGCGCAGCGCGTGCGCGTCGAGGTCTTCTCGAAGATCAGCGCGATGTTCCTGCCCGCCAGGTGCCGGGTCTCCGTCCCGGCCCTCTTGGCCGCCTTGAGCCCTGCGGCCAGCTCGACCAGACCGAGGAACTCCTCTTCCGTGAAGTCCAGCTCCTTGAGGAAGTGGCGGCCGGCGAGGGCGGTCGGGACTGTCGCCATGGGGGCGCTCCAGGGATGACGGGGACGAGGACGGGGACGGACGTGTGGAATTCTATACGACGCTCGGCATTTATATGCGGTCTCCCGTTCGACTCTACGCGGGACCCCTCCGCGCGGCCCTATACGAAGCCCATACGACCCGGGCGCTCGCACCGGACCCCGGCGCCCCCGGCGGACTCCGGCAACCCCACGGGGAGTCCGGCGCGGTGGCCCCACACCCGGAGCCCTACACGGGATCCCGTTCGACAGGGCAGCTCATACAGCGCGGGCCGCCCCTCCCCCGCCCCAGCTCGCTGCCCGGGATCTCGATCACCTCGATGCCCTGCTTGCGCAGATGGGTATTGGTGGTGGCGTTCCGCTCGTAGGCGACGACGACGCCCGGCTCGACGGCGAGGACGTTGCACCCGTCGTCCCACTGCTCCCGCTCGGCCGCGTGCACGTCCTGCGTGGCGGTCAGGACACGGATCTCGTTGAGGCCGAGCGCCGCGGCGATGGCGCGGTGCATGTGCTCCGGGGGGTGGTCGGTGACCTTCAGTTCCTTCTCCCCCACGCCCGGTTCGATGGTGTACGAGCGGAGCATGCCGAGCCCGGCGTACTGCGTGAAGATGTCGCCGTCGACCATCGTCATCACGGTGTCGAGGTGCATGAGCGCCCGCCGCTTGGGCATGTCGAGCGCCACGATGGTGGTCGCCGAGCCCGCCGCGAACAGCTTGTGCGCGAGCATCTCGACCGCCTGGGGCGTCGTGCGCTCGCTCATGCCGATGAGCACCGCGCCGTTGCCGATGACGAGGACGTCGCCGCCCTCGATGGTGGACGGATAGTCCGCCTGGCCCTCCGACCAGAGGTTGAAGTCCTCCTCACGGAAGAGGGGGTGGTGCCGGTAGATCGCCTCGAAGTGCACGGTCTCGCGCTGCCGGGCCGGCCAGCGCATGGCGTTGATGGAGACCCCGTCGTAGATCCAGGCGGAGGTGTCCCGGGTGAAGAGGTGATTGGGCAGCGGCCGCAGGAGGAAGTCGTCGAGGTCCATGACATGGAAGCGCACGGAGGTCGGCTCCGCGTGCGCGTCCAGGAACTCGCGCTTGGTCATGCCGCCGACGAGCGCGGACGCCAGCTCCGGAGCGGGCAGGGTCTCGAAGGCGGCCCGGAGATGGTCGGTGGCGAGCGGCCCGTACTCCTTCTCGCGGAAGACCCGGTCCAGGACGAGCGACCTGGCCGCCGGGATCGCCAGCGTCTCGGCGAGCAGGTCACCGAAGAGATGGACGGTGACCCCCCGGTCGCGCAGCACGTCGGCGAACCCGTCGTGTTCCGCGCGCGCCCGGCGCACCCAGAGCACGTCGTCGAAGAGCAGGGCGTCCTTATTGCTGGGGGTGAGCCTTTTGAGCTCGAGATCGGGCCGGTGCAGGATGACGCGGCGCAGCCGGCCGGCCTCGGAGTCGACATGGAATCCCATGTCTCCATCCTGACCATCCGGACGCGTGTTCACCCGTGGATCGCCCGAGCCGCACCGCATTAATTTCGTCCTCTTGACGATAAGTGGACCCAGCCGTTATCGTCTCACTGACGACAAAGACGAGGAGCCGCCGGGCCCGCCCGGCGCGAGGGGGACTTCATGGCCGACATCACGCGACGCCTCGGCTGGCGCCATCTGCGCGGGGCGCCCACCGCCCACGTCAGGCACCACCGGTCGGGACGCCTCGTCCACGACGGCCCCGGGCTCAGCTTCTGGTACCGCTCACTGACCGCCGCGCTCTCCGAGGTCCCGGTCGACGACCGCGAGCTGGCGATGACCTTCCACGCCCGTACGTCCGACTTCCAGGACGTCGCGGTGCAGGCGACCGTCACCTACCGCGTCAGCGACCCGGCGGTCGCGGCCACCCGCCTCGACTTCTCCATCGACCCCGACACGGGCGCCTGGCGCGGCACCCCGCTCGAACAGCTGGGGTCGCTGCTGACCGAGACGGCGCAGCAGCACGCGCTCGACGTTCTGGCCCGTACGTCACTGGCGTCGGCCCTGGTCGACGGCGTCGCGGCGGTACGGGAGCGGATCGCGGGCGGCCTCGCCGCCGAACCGCGGCTGCCCGCGACCGGTATCGAGGTGGTCGCCGTGCGGGTCGTCGCCCTGCGCCCGGAGCCCGAGGTGGAACGGGCGCTGCGCACCCCCGCCCGCGAGCAGATCCAGCAGGACGCGGACAAGGCGACGTACGAACGCCGGGCGGTCGCCGTCGAGCGGGAGCGGGCCATCGCCGAGAACGAGCTCGCCAGTCAGATCGAACTCGCCCGGCGCGAGGAGCAGTTGGTCGACCAGCGCGGTACGAACGCGCGCCGCGAGGCCGAGGAGCTCGCGGCGGCGGACGGGGTGCGCGCCGAGGCGGAGGCGGCCCGCACGGTCCGGCTGGCCGAGGCGGAGGCCACCCGGTCGCTGCGGCTCGCCGAGGCGGAGGCCACCCGGAAGGTGCGGCTCGCCGGGGCCGAGGCGCAAGCGGAGCGCGAGGTCGGCGCTGCACGGGCCGAGGCGCAGGCGGCCTGGCTGCGGGTCCACGGCGACGCGGACATCGCCACGCTGCACGCCCTGACCGGCACCCGGCTCGCGGAGAACCTGCCGCGGATCGAAAGCGTCACGGTGTCGCCGGACGTCCTCACCGGGCTGCTCGCCAAGCTGGGCAACGGGGCCGCCGGGGACCCGGCGTGAGCCTCGCGCCCCGGGTCGTCCTCGTCCATCGGACCACCGAGTACGAGGAGTTGGTGGCCCGGCACGGCACGCACGGGCAGGCGGCGTTCTTCCTGTCCTCCCGCGGCCGGGACATCAAGGAGGTGGCCGAACGGCACCGGCGGACCCGCGAGGCGCTCGCCGAGGTGGTGTCGGCCATTCCGCTGACCTGGCGTCAGGCACGGCTGGAGCGGGCCGACTTGGACCGCTTCCTGTTCGCGCCGGAGGACGTGGTGGTCGTGGTCGGGCAGGACGGGCTGGTCGCGAACGTCGCCAAGTACCTGGTGGGCCAGCCGGTGGTGGGGATCGACGCGGACCCCGGGCGCAATCCGGGTGTGCTGGTGCGGCACCGGCCCGGGGACGCCGGCGCACTGCTCGCCTCGGCGCACGGGGGCGCCGCCGACGAGCTGACCATGGTCGAGGCCGTCGCGGACGACACCCAGCGGCTGGTCGCTCTCAACGAGATCTACCTGGGGGCCGCGGGCCATCAGACGGCCCGCTATCGGCTGGGGCTCGACGAGTACGGGGGTGCCGTCGAGCCCCAGGCGTCCTCCGGGGTGCTGGTGGGGACCGGGACCGGGGCCAGCGGCTGGCTCCGGTCGGTGTGGCAGGAGCGGGGCGGGGGGCTGCCGCTGCCGGGGCCCACGGACGAACGCCTGCTGTGGTTCGTCCGCGAGGCCTGGCCTTCGCCGGCCACCGGCACCTCGCTGGTGGCCGGTGAGCTCACCGCGTCCGGGCGGCTGTCCCTCACCGTGGAGTCGGACCGGCTCATCGCGTTCGGGGACGGGATGGAGGGGGACGCCGTGGAGTTGATGTGGGGGCAGACCGTACGGGTGGGGGTGGCCGGGGTGCGGCTCCGGCTGGTGGGCTGACGGGCCTGGCGGCCCCTAGCCCCAGCCGTCGCCGGACCCCGCCGGGCCCCGGCGCCCCGGACCGGGCGTCGCCGTCCCCGGCCGGGGTCTCGCCAACCGGCGGGACCGTCGCCGTACCCCTGCCGGGTGCCGGTCGGCTGCGGGCCCGGTGGGGGCTGATCGCGCAGTTCCCCGCGCCCCTCACCGGCATCCCGGCCGACCCGGGCCTGACAGTGGCCCCGGGCCCGGCGCAGCCTAGAGGTCTCCCCTTACACCGCGGACCGGTGGGGGCTGATCGCGCAGTTCCCCGCGCCCCTGACCGGCATCCCGGCCGACCCGGGCCTGGCGGTGCCCCGGGCCGGGCGCAGCCCAGAGGTCTCCCCTTCACCGCGGGCCGGTGGGGGCCGGGCGCGCAGTTCCCCGCGGGCCGGTGGGGGCCGGGCGCGCCGTTCCTCGCGGGCCGGTGGGGGCCGGGCGCGCCGTTCCCCGCGGGCCGGTGGGGGCCGGGCGCGCCGTTCCCCGCGGGCCGGTGGGGGCCGGGCGCGCCGTTCCCCGCGCCCCTGGCGGGGCGCCCCGGGCCGGGCACTGCCGGGAGAGCCCTTTGCCCCGTACGGGGCGTCCCGCTAGAGGCGGGGGTCGACCGGTTCGGATTCCAGGGAGAGGATGCCGAACACCGCCTCGTGGACGCGCCACAGGGGCTCGCCCTCGGCCAGGCGGTCCAGGGCCTCGAGGCCCAGGGCGTACTCCCGGACGGCCAGGGACCGCTTGTGGTTGAGGAAGCGGCCGCGCAGGCGGGCGAGATTCTCCGGGCGGGTGTACTCCGGGCCGTAGATGATCCGCAGGTACTCGCGGCCCCGGCACTTGATGCCGGGCTGCACCAGGCGCCCCTGACCGGTGCGCACCACCGCTCCGACCGGCTTCACGACCATGCCTTCGCCGCCGCGGCCGGTCATCTCCAGCCACCAGTCGACACCGGCCCGCACCGACTCCGGGTCACCCGTGTCGACGAAGAGCCGCCGGGTGGTGTGCAGCAGCCCGGCCCCGTCGTGCTCCACGAGCCGGTCGATCAGGGCGAGTTGCTCGTCGTGCGGCAGCGCGGCGAGGCTCCGGCCCTGGACGGCCAGGATCTGGAACGGCGCGAGGCGGACGCCTTCGAGGCCGTCCGTGGTCCAGCAGTAACGGCGGTACGCGTCCGTGAACGCCTGGGCGTCCGCGGCCCGTTCGCGCTGGCGCGCGAGGAGGTCCGTGACGTCGACGCCTCGCGCCGCCACCCCTTCGAGCGCGGTCAGCACTCCCGGGAACACCGCCCCGGACGCGGCGCCGACAGCGGCGTACTGACTGCGCAGCAGCCCGGACGCCTTCAGCGACCACGGCATCAACTCGGCGTCGAGCAGCACCCAGTCGGTGCCGAGCTCCTCCCACAGCCCCGCGGCGGTCATGGCCTCCCGCAGCCGCCCGAGGATCTCCTCGGTGACGGCGCCGTCGTCGAAGAAGGGGCGGCCGGTACGCGTGTACAGCGACCCGGTGGGGCCGTCGACACCGAACCGCTCGCGCGCCGCGCCCGCGTCGCGGCAGACCAGGGCCACCGCCCGCGACCCCATGTGCTTCTCCTCGCACACGACCCGGGCGACCCCGTCGTCCCGGTACTGGGCGAAGGCCTCGGCGGGGTGCTCCAGATAGCCCTCGACGTGCGAGGTAGCGGTCGGCGCCATGGTCGGCGGCAGGTACGGGAGCAGCCGGGGGTCCACCGCGAAGCGGCTCATGACCTCCAGAGCGGCCGCCGCGTTCTCCTCGCGGACGGCCACCCGGCCGGCGTACCGGGTCTCGACGGCCCTGCGGCCGTGCACGTCCGCGAGGTCCAGCGGACGGCCCTCGTGCCCGCCCGGCGCCTCGGTGGCCAGCGGCTTGGCCGGCTCGTACCAGACCCGCTCGGCCGGTACGTCGACGAGCTCGCGCTCCGGCCAGCGCAGCGCGGTGAGCTTGCCGCCGAAGACGGCACCGGTGTCCAGGCAGATGGTGTTGTTGAGCCAGGTGGCCGTGGGAACCGGGGTGTGCCCGTACACGACCGCCGCGCGGCCCCGGTAGTCCTCCGCCCACGGGTAGCGCACGGGCAGCCCGAACTCGTCGGTCTCCCCCGTCGTGTCCCCGTACAGCGCGTGCGAGCGCACCCGGCCCGAGGTGCGGCCGTGGTACTTCTCGGGCAGGCCGGCGTGACAGACGACGAGCCGCCCGCCGTCGAGGACGTAGTGGCTGACCAGCCCGTCGACGAACTCCCGGACCGTGGCGCGGAACTCGTCGCTCTCCCGGTCCAACTGCTCGATGGTCTCGACGAGTCCGTGGCTGTGCTGGACCTTGCGGCCCTTGAGGTAGCGGCCGAGCTTGTTCTCGTGGTTTCCGGGAACGCACAGGGCGTTGCCCGAGCCGACCATGGACATCACCCGGCGCAGCACGCCGGGCGAGTCCGGGCCGCGGTCGACGAGGTCGCCGACGAAGACGGCCGTACGACCCTCGGGGTGCGCACCGTCGACATAGCCGAGCTTGCCGAGCAGGGCCTCCAACTCCGAGGCGCAGCCGTGGATGTCGCCGACGATGTCGAACGGTCCGGTGAGGTGGGTCAGGTCGTTGAACCGCTTCTCGGTCACCACCGACGCGTTCTCGATGTCCTCCACGCCACGCAGGACGTGCACCTTGCGGAATCCCTCGCGCTCCAACTGGCGCAGCGAGCGGCGCAGTTCGCGGATGTGGCGCTGGATGACGCGGCGCGGCATGTCGGCGCGGTCGGTGCGCGCCGCGTTGCGCTGGGCGCAGATCTCCTCCGGCACGTCGAGGACGACGGCGATGGGCAGCACGTCGTACTTCTTGGCGAGTTCGATCAGCCGGCGGCGGCTGTCCTGCTGGACGCTGGTCGCGTCGACGACGGTCCGGCGGCCGGCCGCGAGCCGCTTGCCCGCGATGTAGTACAGCACGTCGAAGGCGTCGCCGCTGACGCTCTGGTCGTTCTCGTCGTCGGCGACCAGGCCGCGGCAGAAGTCGCTGGAGATGATCTCCGTCGGCTTGAAGTGCCGTCGGGCGAAGGTCGACTTGCCGGAACCCGACGCGCCGATCAGCACCACGAGGGAGAGGTCGGTGACGGGCAGTACGCGCCCCTGGTAGGTCTCGTCGCTCATGCGGCCTTCTCCTCCTTCTTCGCGGTCGTGTCGGCTGTGGCCAGGGTGAAGACGGCCATCTGGGTCGGCGGGCCGACCTCGGGGTCGTCGAGGCCGACGGGGGTGAACTCCACGTCGTAGCCGTGCCGTCCGGCCACCTCGCGGGCCCACGAACGGAACTCCTCGCGGGTCCATTCGAAGCGGTGGTCGCCGTGCCGGGAGTGTCCGGCCGGCAGGGTCTCCCAGCGGACGTTGTACTCGACGTTCGGGGTCGTCACGAGGACGGTCCGCGGGCGCGCGGAGCCGAACACCGCGTACTCCAGGGCGGGCAGCCGGGGCAGGTCGAGGTGCTCGATGACCTCGCTGAGCACGGCGGCGTCGTATCCCTTGAGCCGGCGGTCGGTGTAGGCGAGGGAGCCCTGGAAGAGCTGGACGCGCGCGGCCTGCCGCTCGCCCATGCGGTCCAGCTTGAGCCGGCGCGAGGCGATGGTGAGCGCGCGTATCGACACGTCGACACCGACGATCTCGGTGAACCGGGTGTCCTTGAGCAGCGCCTGCACCAACTGGCCCTGTCCGCAGCCGAGATCGAGCACCCGGCTCGCGCCGGACGCGTGCAGCGCGGTGAGGATCGCGTCCCGGCGCAGCACGGCGAGCGGCACCGGCTTCTCCTCGGTGTCGTTCTCCTCGTCCACCGCGTTGTCGATCTCCTCGACCTCGGTGTCGTCGGTCTCGGCAAGCCGGACGAGTTCGAGCCGCTCCATGGCCTCCCGCGTCAGCGACCAGCGCCGGGAGAGATAGCGGCTGGTGATCAGCTTGTGTTCGGGGTGGTCGGGCAGCCAGCCCTCGCCGGCCCGCAGCAGCTTGTCGACCTCGTCGGAGGACACCCAGTAGTGCTTGGCGTCGTCGAGGACCGGGAGCAGCACATAGAGGTGGCGCAGGGCCTCGGCGAGCGTCAGCCCCTCCGCCGCCAGTTCCAGGCGGACGTAACGGGAGTCGCCCCACTCCGGGAACTGCTCGTCCAGCGGCACGGCCTCGACCGTCACCGTCCAGCCCAGCGGTTCGAAGAGCCCGCGGACGAGGTCGGCACCGCCGCGTGCGGGCAGCGCGGGCACCTCGACGCGCAGGGGTCTGGCCTCGGCCGGCAGCTCGGGCCTCGCAGTGCACTGGCCCTTCATCGCGCTGGAGAAGACGCCGCTCAGCGCCACGGCGAGCAGCGAGGACGCGGCGTACGGGCGGTCGTTGACGTACTGCGCGAGCGCCGCGTCGGGGGCGCCGCCGCGCCCCTTGCCCTTGCCTCGCCGGACCAGCGCCACCGCGTCGACCTCGAGCAGCAGCGCGGCCGTGCATCGCTCGACGGTCGCCTCGGGGTACAGCACATGCGCCGTGCCGTACGAGGTCGAGAACGTCTGCGCCTTGTCGGGATGCTTGTGCAGCAGGAAGCCGAGATCGGTCGCGGGGCGCTCTGGGGTACCGGTGGTACTGATCGTCAGGAACACAGTGGGTCTGCCTCGAAACGTCTGCTGAGCTGCGGGAACCGACTGGGCGGCCGACGTGTGCACCGGGGTGCACCGCGTCGGTGCCGATGGGCCACAGCGGTGGGCGAGCGCGCCTCGGCCGTCGCCGCTTCCGGCGCTCCCTCCCGGCACGCGCGGCCGTGGCCACGCCGCGCCGCGGTCGACCGCGGGGGCGACGCCTGTCCTCGGCGCGCCCCCACAACGTACAGCGAACACCCCAGGTGGACCCGGGGTTTTTCGGCTCCTCGGAGGGCGGGCGGCCGGGGTCAGCCGGAAGTCCGGGGCCCTTGGTGCGGGGCATCGCCGTGCCCGTTCAGGCCCGCGCTGTCGAGCAGGGTGGCGGCGGTCGCGACGGCGAGGCCGTCCAGGCCCACGCCCTGCATGACGGCACGGACGCTCGATCCGTCGAAGGCGACGGTCAGTTGGCGGGCGAGCAGCGCGGGATCCGCGGCTCCCCCGCGCTCCGCCTCCGCCCGGAAGAACGCGGTCAGCGCGTCCTTGCAGCGGCGTGCCACCAGGCTCGCGGGGTGATCCGGCGCCTTCAGCTCCGCGGTCACGGCCACGAAGGGGCAGCCGCGGAAGTCCGGGCGGGCGGCGAGCTCCTCGAGCCGCTCGAAGACGTGCAGGACGCGTGCACGCGGCGGCCGGTCGTCCTCGGCGGGCAGCAGGAACGCCTGGTAGGCGGGCGCGCTGCGTTCCAGGCTCGCCGCGAGGACCCCGTCCTTGCTGTCGAACAGCTGGTACATCGAGCGCTTGGACACCCCGGCCACCCGGCACAGCGCCTCGACGCCGACGCCGACGCCCTCGCGGTAGAAGAGCTCGGCCGCGGCGTCGAGCAGCCGGTCGCGGGTCGAGGCGCCGGCGGTCGCGGTCGGTGTCGCCTGTGTCATGGGCCCAGCTTACGTTCTCCGATTGCGCTATGGAAACCGATCGGTTTACAGTTGTTGGAAACCGATCGGTTTCCAAGAGGAGAAGCTCATGACCAGCATCGAAGGTTCGGTGGCGCTCGTGACGGGCGGCAGCCGCGGCATCGGCAAGGCGCTCGTGGAGGCCCTCTACGAACGCGGCGCCCGGAAGGTCTACGCGACGGCCCGCGACCCTCGGACCGTCTCCCACCCCGACGCGGTGCCGCTTGCGCTGGAGGTCACCGACCCGGCATCGGTCGCGGCCGCCGCCGCGCAGGCCCAGGACGTCACACTCCTGATCAACAACGCGGGCGCCACGGCCTCCACGTCCTTCCTCGAGTCCCCCGTCGAGGACGTACGGCGTGAGTTCGACATCAACTTCTTCGGGCCGCTGCTCACCACCCGGGCCTTCGTCCCGGCCCTGGAGCGCAACGGCGACGGGCACATCCTGACCGTCCACTCGGTGCTGTCGTGGGTGACGGTGCCCGGGACCGACGGCTACAGCGCCGCGAAGGCCGCCCTGTGGTCCCAGAGCAACGCCCTGCGCCTGGAGCTCCAGCCGCGCGGCATCAAGGTCACGGGGCTGCACGTCGGCTACGTCGACACCGATCTGACCGCGGGCCTCGACGTGTCCAAGATCTCCGCACACAGCGTCGCCGAGCAGGCCCTCGACGGCATCGAGACGGACGCCCACGAGGTCCTCGCGGACGCGATCACCCGCCAGGTCAAGGCCGGCCTCTCCGGTGAACTGAGCGCGCTGTATCCCCAGCTCGCCGGACAGCGGTAGCCCGCCGCGAGCCTCGCCGACGGAGCCGCCCCACCCCCTGCGGGCCCCGTCGGCCATGGCGCTTCCCGATCGGGAAAGGCGTGACAGCGGTTCGGCACGGGGCGGCTGTTGTGACCGGTGCATGATGGATACATGGATCTTCGAGTCTTCACAGAACCGCAGCAAGGCGCGACCTACGAGACGCTGCTCCGCGTCGCCAAGGCCGCCGAAGACCTCCACTACGGAGCCTTCTTCCGTTCTGATCACTATGTGCACATGGGATCCGTCGACGGACTCCCCGGTCCCACCGACGCCTGGATCACCCTGGCCGGCATCGCCCGCGAGACGAAACGTATCCGCCTGGGCACCCTGATGACTGCCGGAACCTTTCGCCTCCCCGGGGTTCTCGCCATTCAGGTCGCACAGGTCGACCAGATGTCGGGCGGCCGGGTGGAACTCGGTCTGGGTGCCGGCTGGTACGAGGCCGAGCACACGGCGTACGGCATTCCGTTCCCCAAGGGGAAGTTCGGCCGGCTGGAGGAGCAACTGGCCGTCGTCACCGGGCTGTGGGCGACGCCGGTCGGCGAGCGGTTCACTTTCGACGGGACGTACTACCAGCTCAAGGACTCACCCGCGCTGCCGAAGCCCGCGCAGTCGAAGGTGCCGGTCCTGATCGGCGGCCACGGGGCCAGGCGGACCCCGGCGCTCGCGGCGCGCTACGCCGACGAGTTCAATATCCCGTTCGCCTCCGTCGCGGACACGGAGCAGCAGTTCGGCCGGGTGCGCGCGGCCTTGCGGCAGACCGGGCGCAAGACCGACGAACTCGTCTACTCCAACGCCCTGGTGGCCTGCGTCGGCCGGACCGACAGCGAGGTGAGGCGTCGGGCGGACGCCATCGGGCGCAATGTCGACGAGCTGAAGGCGAACGGGCTCGCGGGGTCTCCCGCGGAGGTCGTCGAACGGATCGCCCAGTACCAGGCGGTGGGTTCCCAGCGGATGTATCTCCAGATGCTCGACCTCGACGACCTGGACCAACTGGACCTGATCGCCTCCCAGGTGACACCCCAGCTCGACTGAGCGGTCGGGCCTCGCGGGCGTTTTGTCGGTCGGTCATTTGCCGCGACGGAGGCGGTCGGTTCGCCTGCGGAGGCGATCGGGTCGCTCACTGCGGCGGAGACGGGCGGTTCGCCTGCCGAGCCGGGCCTCGCAGGCGGCTCGATCGGTCGGCTGTTGCGGCCGAGGCGGGCGGTCCGCCTGCGGAGGCGGGCTTCGCAGGCGGCTCGATCGGTCGGCTGCTGCGGCTGAGGCGGGCGGTTCGGCTGCCGAGGCGATCAGGTCGCTCACTGCGGCGGAGGCCGGGCGGTTTCCGTGGCACGGCGGAGGCGGCCGGTTCGCGTGGCGCGGTGGAGGCCGGTCGAATCGCGTGGCGCGGCGGAGGCGGGCGGTTCGCGTGGCGCGGCGGAGGACGGTCGGACGGTGGTGACGGCGCGGGTCCGGCAGCAGGGCCCGCATTCCTACCCCGCGGCCGAATCCCTCTCCACCACTCGCTTCTCGTCCCGCACCGCGAGACGCCTCAGCATCTCCAGGACGCGGTCACGGGACTCGTCCGCCGCGTCGATCGCCTCCATGCACTGCCAGTAGGTCCCCTCGTCGGCGGCGGCGCAGGCCACGCCGACCAGGGCTATGCCGACCTCGCCCAGCAGGCCGCCGAGGCAGAGCAGCGACTCGCGCGCGTCGCCCAACTCGGTGAGCTGGGCCGCGCGTAACGCGTCGAGCCCCAGGGCGGGGCTGCCGAGCACTCCGCAGCCGCGGCCCGCCAGCTCGGTCAGACCGAGGGCCTCGCCGCGGAGTTCGGGAGGCCCGGACACGGCCAGGCGGCTGCCGATCGCCTGGGCCAGGGAATGCGCCTGCCACGCTTCCGCCATCACCTCCGGGGCGTCACCGCTCTCCGCCAGGGCACGTCTGCTGGCCACGATGAGCCGCACCGCTTCCATGCGCTGCCCCCGTCTGTCCGACGCGCTCTCGCACGTCCGCCCGAACTCCCTTGTTCACTACCCAGAGTGAAGTCCCTTGAGACGAAAAGCCAGAGGAAGCCCGAAATCTGTGGACACGGAATTGCATCGGGACAACTCGATGACTCCGGAGAGTGATGGATTCCTCTTTTCGGGCTCCGTGACGGCCGCGACGTCAGGGGCTCTCCGGTGCCGGGAAGCGACGTCAGGGGCTCTCCGGTGCCGGGAAGCGACGTCAGGGGCTCTCCGGTGCCGGGAACCTCCGCTCGTTCCTGTCGATCTTCGCGTCGAGAGCGGCGAGCGGGTCGATGCCCAGCACCTCACAGAACTGGAGCAGATACGCGAGGACGTCCGCGACCTCGTCGGTGACGCGGTGCGCGGTGTCCCCGTCGTCCATGACGCGGGCCGACTCCTCCGGCGTCAACCACTGGAAGATCTCGACGAGTTCGGAGGCCTCCACGCTCAGCGCGGCGACCAGGTTCTTGGGGGTGTGGTACGGCTGCCAGTTCCGCGCGGCCGCGAACTCGGCCAGTCTGCGCTGCAGCGTCGCTACGTCAAGTTCACTCACGGCGTCAGGTCTACCACCGTGGCCCCGGCCGCCCCGTACGCCTGAGCCCCGTCGCTCACCGTGCCCACCAGCCGGATGTGTCCCCGCTCGCACATCCGCGTCGCCAGTCGCACCAGTTCCCCGGTCTGCCGGGCGTCCAGCCCGCGGTCGAGACCGTCGGCCAGGACCGTCAGCGACTGGTACGCGGCCGGAACCTCGCCCGCCGGGTCGACCTCCAGGACCCCGGGCCCGGTGAGCAGCACCAGGGCCAGCGCGAGATACCGCAGCTCGCCGTCCCCGAGCAGCCCCAGCGGCGTACGGACGCCGTCGCCGCGGTCGAGGAGCGCCCGGACCGTGCCGTCACCGAGCAACTCGGCCGGCAGGTCGGTGACCGTACCCGCGCAGCCGGCGCGCACCGCCGCGACCAGGTGGGCGTAGCGACGGCCGCATTCCGAACGGGTGCGCCAGAGCACGTCGGCGAGGTTGCCGCAGCCCCGCAGGAGCCGCCCGGAGCCGAGGCTTACGGGCGGCCGCATGGTGTCCGGGCTCGGATCGCAGGCGTAGACGGAGCGCAGTGCGAGCACCATCTGCTCGGCGGCGGCGAGGACTTGGCACTCGCCGGGGGTGCGGCCCGCGATCCGCAGGGGCAGCAGCGCGGTGCCGAGGCGGTCGTCGGGCAGCGGGACCCTGGTCACCACGGCGGAACCGCCGGTGTGCCAGGCCGCCTGGACGGACGGGCGGCCCGGGTCGCGCAGCGCCGTCTCCAGCAGGGTCAGCCCGCCCGCCGACAACCGCTCGCCCACGACGCGCAGTTCGGGTTCGGCCTGCACGGCGACATCGAGCCGGACCGGGCCTTCGGGTCCGTCCACCGTGCAGCCGATGCGGAAGCCCCGGCGGCGCTGGGCGTCGGGCCGCGACCGCTCGGGCACACAGCCGACCGGGTCCGGGAACACCTCCCGGAGCTCGGCACCGGCACCGAGCCGCGCCAGCGCCTCGTAGGCCCGCAGGACGGCCGTCTTGCCGCTGCCGCTGGGGCCGGTGACGAGGGTGAGCGGTCCGAGCGGGAACCGGACGCGGCGATGGGTGGCGAAGGCGGCGAGCCGCAGCTCGGTGACGCCCGGACGGCCGGGGCGCGCCTCCGCCGCCGTGGGGGCTTCCGGCGAGGACAGGGTCATATGCGGACGGTAGGCCTCCACCGGGAGACGAACCGTTACACCCGGGGGACCTTCCTACGATCGGGGGACGGGACCACCCGATCCCGCGGCCGGGAACTCCGCCGGGCTGCCGACGAGGGCCCCTCTTCGCGGGTGCGTGTCCCGGCCCCTCGGGCGCGAGTGCCCTCGGGCGCGAGTGCCCTCGGGCGCGAGTGCCCAATGGCCGGCCCCGCCTCGCGGACCCTCCCCCGTTGCCGCGGGATCTCCTCGTCGGCCCCCGCCGCAGGGAGAACTTTCGCCCTCCCCCGCGCCGCGGAGTCAGAGTCCGGGGACTCCCACCCCCTCCATCAGCCCCCGTACCTCGGTCCCCGGTGGCGTCAGCAGGAACACGTTCCGGTCGACCCGGTGCATGCCGCTGGCGAGGCCGAAGACCACCCCGGTACTGAAGTCCAGGACCCGCTTCGCGACGTCGGTCTCCGCGCCGGTCAGGTCGAGGAGGACCGGGATGCCGGACATCAGCGTCTCGGCGACATCGCGGGCGTCCGCGAACACATTGACCCGCAGGACCACGAAGCGGCGCCGCGTCTCGGTCTCGGCCTCGGGCATCGACCGGTGGCGGACCGCCGAGGGCCAGGCGTCCCGGCCGCGCAACGGAACGACCTGGGCGAGCCCTTCCCACTGTTCATCGGTGACGTCGTGGCTGTTCATCGGTCCACCCCGTCCTGGCTCGCACTCGTTGTCTGCACCGGGCAATTCTTACGCATGGTCACCCGTTCGGCCCAACAGCGACACGGTCCGCGACCCGGACGGAGGGACGGCGCGTGCGGCAAGCTACGCGTAACCGTCCATATCCATCACGCCCCACAGCAATCGAGGCCTCCCCCATGAGCCTGAGCATCCGCAATCAACTCCCCGGCACCGTCACGTCCGTCACCCCGGGTGAGGTGATGGCGACGGTGAAGGTCCGGCTCGACGCCGGGCAGGAGATCACCGCGGCCGTCACCCTGGAGGCCGTGAGCGAGCTCGGCCTGACGTCCGGCTCCACCGTGCGGGCCCTCGTCAAGGCGACCGAGGTGTCCCTGGCGACCGCCCCGGTCACCGGCGTGAGCATCCGCAACCAGCTGCCGGGCACGGTCACCGACGTCGCCTCCGGGGGCGCCATGGCCCGCGTCAAGCTCCAGATCGCGGGCGGCGAGCTGACGTCCGCGATCACCAAGGACGCCGTCACGGAACTGGGCCTCTCGGCGGGTTCCGAGGTCGTCGCGCTCATCAAGTCCACCGAGGTGTCGCTGTCCAACGCCTGACGGGCCGAACGGGCGGCGGGCGGTGAGCGTGCTCTGCCGTGAGGAACGACGGGCGGTGGATCGGTGCCCGCAACTGTTCGGCGGGTACGGGAACATGCTGGAATATCCCATCGCCCGGCTGTCCACGGACGCGCGCATCATCCGGATCTACGCCGGGACCAGCGAGGTCATGAAGGTCATGATCGCCAAATCCCTGGGACTGTGATGTCGGAGACGTCGGACTTCTCGCAACGAGCGGATTTCTCGCATCGGAAGGGTGTCGCGTTCGTCGCGGGCGGCACCGGCGGTATCGGCGCCGCGATCGTACGGATGCTGGCCGAGCGGGGCAGCGACGTGGCGTTCACGTATCGCTCCAGCCGGGCGGCCGCCGACTCGCTCGCCCGGGAGATCGCGGAGGAGTTCGCGGAGCAGGACCGTCATGTCATGGCTCTGCGGCTCGACTTGGGAGAGGAGCAGGCCGTCGCCGCCGCCGTGTCCGAGGCTGCCGCGGCGTTCGGCGGCCTGCACACCCTCGTCTACGCGGCCGGTCCGCATGTGCCGATGGTGCATCTGAGCAAGGTCACGCCGAGCCGGTACCGCGCCCAACTCGACGCGGACGCGGGGGGTTTCTTCAATCTGGTGCATCCCGCGCTGCCCTTGCTGCGGGAGAGCCGGGGCAGCGTCGTCGCCGTCACCACCGTGGCCACCCGCCGGTTCCCCGTCCGCGACGGACTCTCCTCGGGCACCAAAGGGGCGGTCGAGGCCGTCGCCCGTGCCCTGGCCGCGGAAGAAGGGCGCTACGGCGTCCGGGTGAACTGCGTCGGGCCCGGCATGCTCACCGACGGCATCGCCGCCCGCCTGATCAGCTCCGGCGAACTCGACGACGCGGCCCTGGAGATCACCCGCCGCAACATTCCCCTGCGCCGCTTCGGCACCGCGGGGGACATCGCCGAGGCCGTCGCGTTCCTGGCCTCGGACCGCGCGGGCTTCATCACGGGACAGGCGCTGGGGGTGGACGGGGGGTACAGCGTGTAGCTCTCCCCGGCCGGCCTGCCGTATCGGGCGTCAGACACAGATCGTCCAGCACACCGGCCGCGTCCAGGCCCGTCGGTCCAGGCCATCGGTCCAGCCCCCCAACACGCCGTACCAGCAGACCTGTTCAGCCGTCGTACGAACCGGGCTCGCCCCACTCCCGTACCGACCGGACCTCCACCCCCGTACCGACCGGACCTGCACCCCTGTACCGACCGATCCCGACACGCCGTACCGACCGGACCTCCACCCCTGTACCGACCGATCCCGACACGCCGTACCGACCGGACCTGCACTCCCGTACCGACCGACCCCGACCCGCCGTACCGACCGGGCTTGTCCGGCCGTCGTACGACCAGGGTGGCCGAGCGCCCGTCACCAGGGCCGTCCGGCCCGCCGTCCGGTCCGCCCTTCGGCCGGATTCGCCCCGCACAGCGGCCTGCGTGCGTGCCCGCCCGAGGGCTTCACCGACCCGCCGGAACCGACCCGATCTCGACCACGCGGGCCCACTCGGGCGGCCGGTCCGGCACGTAGTCGGGGTCGTCCTCGTCCCATGAGTCGTCCGACTCCTGGCGGGAGAAGAGACCCACGACCGTCCGGCACGGGGGTCGCGATTCCGGCCAGGGGGTCTGCCCGTCCGTGAGGACCACGACGACATCGGGGCGCGGCTGTGCCCGCAGCGCGGCGGCGAATCCCGAGCGCAGATCCGTACCGCCGCCGCCCATCAGCGGAATGCCCTCGGCGCGGCACAGCGGATGGGCGATCCCGGCCGCCGCGTCGCACGACACCACGGTGATCAGGTCCCGACGGCCGCCCACGGCACGGGAGATGGCGGAGACTTCGAGGAGCGCGCTGCCCAGTTCCGCGTCGCTGACCGACCCGGAGGTGTCGATCACCACCGAGACCCGGGGCGGTCTGCGGCGCAGGCTCGGCAGGACGACGCCGGGCACGCCCGCCGCGCGCCGCGACGGCCGGCCGTAGGTGTAGTCCTCGCCCACGCCGGACCCCGAAGCCGCGGAGCGGACCGCGGCCCCCAGCAACTCCCGCCACGGCTGCGGCGGATGGAAGGCCTCCTCCGCCCACCGCTGCCATCCCTGCGGGCTCTTCCCCGGGCGGGCCTTGATGCCCTGCGCGACCCGGAACCGGACCGCGTCGCGTTCCTGCGCGCTGAGGCCGTGCGCGCCGTCCGGCCCGAGGTCCCACTCCCGTTCGCGTCCGTCGGCGCCACTGCCGCAGTCCAGCCAGGCCAGGTCCTGCGTGAGCGGCCCGAGCCGGAACCGGCGGAGATAGTCCTCCATGAGTTCGCCCGGGGGCAGTCGCAGGAGCTGCGGCGTGACGGCGCCCTCGGGCCGGACGAGCCCTTCGCCGAACGCGTCGTCGTTGATCTCGCAGTCCGCGGCGATGTTCATCCGCAACCGCTCCCCGGGACCCGTGAGTCCGCGCTCGCGGGCGACCCGTTCGCTGCGGCCGTGGTGGTCGCGCAGCAGGTGCGACACCTCGTGCACCCAGACTCCGGCCAGGTCCTCGACGGGCGTCCGGTCCACGAACCCGGGCGAGACGTAGCACCGCCAGTGCCGGTCCACGGCCATCGTCGGCACCCACCGCGACTCGACGGTGTGCAGGGCGAACAGGGCGGTCGCCAGATAGGGCCGGACCCGCGCGGCATGCAGGCGGGCGGCGAAGAGCTTTTCGAGGTCCAGAGCCCCCGGTGCGCCCGCCGTCATCGTCCCGCCTTCGTGGCGACCGCGGAGCGGGCCGCCGCGTCGTCCGCGCGCCGGGACAGGGTCACCGCTCCGGTCAGCCGCTCGATCGACGCCGGGACGTCCCAGTCCTCCTGCCGCAGGGTCGCGAGGGTGGTCGCGGGAACGACCACCAGGTCCGGGGCGCCGGTGTCCAGCGCCCGGACCAGCAGGGCCCAGGCGGCGTCCCAGCGCGCCTTCTCGGGGCGTTTGCGGACCGCGGCCACCACGCCGTCGAGGACGGCCTGACGCAGATCCCCCCGCTCGGGCAGGACGGCGCCCGCCGGGTCGGCGAGCAGTGTCTCGGGGTCGGGCAGGTCCATCCGGTCCAGGCTCGCCAGCAGCTCCAGTCCCGGACCGTCCCCCACCGCGCCTCTGACCAGCAGGGAGAGCACTTCCCGGGAGGAGCCGGCGGCGGTCGCGAAGGCGATCAGGCTCAGGGTCATGTCCCAGCTCCGGGGTGAGGGCCAGGCACCGCCGCGGCGGGTCTCGCTGCTGGGCAGCCGGTGGACGAGTGCGGGGCGGGCGTCGAGCAGCCCGCACACCGCGCGGCGGGCGAAGTCCACGGCCTCCGGCAGTTTCCGCGGGTCGAGCCGTGGCAGTGTCGCGCGCGGCCAGGTGCCGCCGAGCCCACGGACGACGACCTCGTGGTCATGGACCCACTGGAGATGGACGAACCGGTTGGCCAGCGGAGGGCTCAGTTCCCAGCCGTCGGCCGCGGAGGAGCGGGGGTTCGCGGCGGCCACGATCCTTACGCCGGGCGGCAGTTGCAGGGTTCCGATTCGGCGTTCGAGGACGAGACGGAGCAGCGCCGCCTGAACGGCCGGAGGCGCGGTGGACAGTTCGTCCAGGAACAGCAGTCCCCGGCCGGCGCGTACGAGTCGTACAGCCCAGTCCGGCGGGGCCATGGGAACGCCCTGTTCGGCGGGATCGTCGCCGAGGATGGGCAGCCCGGAGAAGTCGGACGGCTCGTGGACGCTGGCGATCACCGTGGTGAGCGGCAGGTCCAGGGTCTCGGCGAGCTGGGTCAGGGCCGCGGTCTTGCCGATCCCCGGCTCACCCCACAGGAGTACGGGCAGGTCGGCGGCGACGGCGAGGGTCAGGGCCTCCAGCTGGCTGTCGGGACGCGGTTCGGTGCCGGTGTCGCGAAGCATGGTCAACAGGGCGTCTGCGACGTCGAGTTGGGCGACTCCTGCCGGGTCGGCGAAGGCTTCGGCTTCTGCTTCGACTCCTGTCACTGCTCCTGCTCCTGCTCCTGTTTCTGTTCCTGTTTCTGTTCCTGTCTCTGTCTCTGTCTCTGTCTCTGTCTCTGCTCCTGCTCCTGTTTCTGTTCCTGTTTCTGTTCCTGTTTCTGTTCCTGTCTCTGTCTCTGTCTCTGTCTCTGTCTCTGCTCCTGTTTCTGTTTCTGTTTCGGCAAACGGGGTGCATGTGGGCATGGTTGATCACCTTTGGGGTTCGTGGTGGGCCGCGTGGGCGCAGGGGTACGGGACCGCCGGGGCGGTCAACTGTCTTTCAGCGGGCGGTCAGCGGCCGGTCGTATGACGTGGACGGGAGCGGTGGCTCCGGGGACGGTCGGGCCCCGGGAGGACGCGGCCCTGTGCGGGACCGGCCAGGCCCGCCCTGAACAGTCCGTAGGTGAGGCGACGCAGCGCGGCCGCCCGGAGTTCGTCCTGCAGGGCGCCGCTGCGCAGCACCGCGTCGGGGCCCAGCAGCCCTTCGACGACGGCCAGCGCACCGGTGGTGTCTCCGTGGTGCAGTCGTTCACGGACTCCGGAGAGGCAGTGCGGCTGCCGGTGCGCCTCGTCGATGGCCCGGAGGCAGGGCAGCGGCGTACCGGTCAGTGCGACCAGCAGCTCCTCCCGGCGGATTTCGGCCGGGTCGTGGTCCAGTGGCGCCAGTACGCCGTCGACCAGTCCGATCCGGTGCCGGGCTCCCCGGCATTCGACCAGGCGGGACTGTCCCGCCGGGTCCGCGCTCCCGGTGGACACGGCCGGGGTGTGTTCCGGTACCAGCGCCGAGGCGACCAGCGGATGCAGTCGCCCGGCCTCGATCGCGCCGGCCCGGATCAGCGCCAGGTCGGGCAGCACCCAGGTCGCGGCGTCGGGCAGGACCGGCAGGGCGGAGAGGTCGCCGCCGTCGGGTGCCCGGGCGATCCGCGGGGTGGGCGGCTCGGCTCCCGCCGGGTCGGCCACCAGGTCCAGGAGCAGCCGCTGCCGGGACCCGATCCGCACGGTGACGATGCCGGTGTCGGCGCCGGTGTCGGCGCCGGTGTCGGTATCGGTATCGGTGTCGGTCGTCCGCCCCTCGGCGCGGAGCACGATCAGCGCCTCGGCCGCCCACCGGTCGACGGCGCAGCCCAGGCCCTGGGGCACCGGCACGGGGAGGTCCGGGTTCTCCGAACGGGCGTCGCCCGGCGGCCGGTCGGCGCCGGAGCGGACCCGCAGTTCACCGGTCCTTCGGGCGTCCCACAGGTGGCGGTGCAGGTCGAGGCGGAACCGCCGGCTGGGACGGGGGTGCGGATGACGGCGGGCGTGTGCGTCCAGGGCGGATCCGCGTCCGTCGCCGTCCGGGCCGTGGGATCCGTCCCACAGGGCGAGGCTGATCCGTTGGCCGCCGTCCGCCCAGGCGGGCGGAGTACGGACCACGAGGTGCACCGGGTGCACGCCGTCGCGCCCGGCACGGTCGTACCGGGCCAGCGTGATGGTGAGGCCGGGGCGCAACAGCCCGTCGGGAGCGACTCTCGGCATGTGCCAGCGCAGCAGGTCGGGAGTCAAATGGCGTAGATCGGCACGGACTTCGGCCGCGAGATCGCGACCGTGGGTGCGGGCCAGAGAACGCAGATCCAGGTCGATGTCGATGCCTGCGGCGGTGCACGCCCCCGCCCAGTCGCCGCGATGGCGGCGGGCGGTCGCAGTCTCGATCATGGTGGGCGGCACGGCGAAGTCACGCACGCGCGGCCAGAAGGAGAGGAGGGAATCCTCGTACGCGGTCGAAGTGAGCATCAGCACTCACCTTGCGCGGACGGGTCCCCCGATCTGTTCACGAAGGGAGTCATCATCGCGGGGAGCATAACCCGCCGTTCGCGATCTGTCAGGTGCCCCGGTCGCGTCGCGATCCGATGTCCGCCGACGAGGGTGACACGCACGACCTCGACGGACAGCGCGCCGAGCGCCTCCCGCAGGGGTACGTGCGGCAGGCGCGGGTCGACGACCGAACGGGCCGTCAACTCCGGTGCACGGCTGGGGCGTCGGGGCGGGGAAGTGCGGTCGCGCCGAGCCGCTTCGGCCAGGGGACGGTCTCGGCGGGGAGGACGGACCCGGCCATCGCCTGTGTTCGCTGCTCCACGTACTACCCGCTGCTCCGCGTGATACGTTCCCCTCTCCACGTACTGCGTTCTCAGCTCCACGTACTGCGTTCTCAGTAGTCCGGATTGTCGGCAGGCGCACGACGACATGGCACCCGTACGCCCGCGAGCCTTGGGGAAGTATCCGAGATCAGATCTGGAGACCCCTGCTCGTGGCTGCTTTCCTCTATCGACTGGGCCGGCTGGCCTTTCGGCGACGTCTGCTCGTCGCCCTGCTGTGGGCGGCGGTGCTCGCCGGTGTCGGCTTCGGCGCGGCCACGGCGCCCGCCGCTCCCGACCAGAGCAACTCGATGCCTGGCATCGAGTCGCAGAAGGCGTTCGACCTGATGGAGCAGCGCTTCCCCGGCTCGAAGGCCGACGGAGCGAGCGCCCGGGTCGTGTTCGTCGCGCCGGACGGGGAGAAGGTCACCACGTCCGGGAACCGTGCCGTCATCGAGAAGTTCGTGTCCGAGGCGTCCGACGGATCACAGGTCGCGAGCGTGGTGAGCCCGTTCCGGGCGCAGGCGGTCAGCGAGGACGCCTCCACGGCGTACGCCACCGTGACCTTCAAGGAGAAGGCCGACGACCTCACCGACGCCGACAAGAACGCCTTGAAGGCATCGATCGAGGAGGCCCAGGACTCGGGCCTGACCGTCGAGGTGGGTGGCACCGCGCTGGCCACCCAGCCCGAGGCGGGCGGCGCGGCCGAGGGCATCGGCATCGCCATCGCGACGCTCGTGCTGCTGATCACCTTCGGCTCGCTGGCCGCGGCCGGACTGCCGCTGCTGACCGCGATCATCGGCGTCGGCGTCAGCATGGCCGCGATCATGGCGCTGGCCAGTGCGTTCGGCCTGTCCTCGACCACCGGCACGCTCGCCACGATGCTCGGCCTCGCCTGCGGCATCGACTACGCCGTGTTCATCGTCTCCCGCTACCGGGAGGAGCGTGCCAGGGGCCACGCGCCGCAGGAGGCGGCGGGGCTCGCCGTCGGCACCGCCGGGTCGGCGGTCGTCTTCGCCGGACTCACCGTCGTCATCGCGCTGGCCGGTCTCTCGGTCGTCGGCGTGCCCCTGCTCACCAAGATGGGCCTGGCCGCCGCCGGAGCGGTCGCGGTCGGCGTCGTCATCGCGCTGACCCTGGTCCCGGCACTGCTCGGCTTCTGGCCGAACGCCGTGCTGGCGCGGCACGCCCGCAAGCACGGCCGCAAGCGCGGTCGGACCGGCGGGATCAAGGCCACCGGGATCGGAGCTGCCGAGAACGGGATCGCCGGGGACGGCACCGCGGAGAACAAGGTCGCCGAGAACAACGGCGGCACCCGCTGGGCCCGGTTCGTGCTGCGACGCCCGCTGCCGGTGCTGCTCGCCTCGGTCGCCGGGCTCGGCGCCCTCGCCATCCCCGTGACAGGCCTGCAACTGGGCACGACGGGCGACGAGGCCAAGCCGACCTCCACCACCGAACGCCGCGCCTACGACGACCTGGCCCAGGGCTTCGGTCCCGGATTCAACGGCCCACTGACCATCGTGGTGGACGCCAGGGGCGCCGACGACGCGAAGGCGGCGGTGGCGACGATCGAGAAGAAGATCAGCGACACCGAGGGAGTCGTCTCCGTGTCGGGGGCGCGCTTCAACCCGTCGGGCGACACGGCCGTCTTCTCCGCCGTTCCGGCCGAGGCGCCGACGAGCGAGAAGACGCAGGACCTGGTCCACAGCATCCGCGACGACCGACCGGCGACCGAGGCGTCGACCGGGGCGGAGTTCGAGGTCACCGGCTCCACCGCCATGAACATCGACATCGCGCAGAAGATGCAGGACGCGCTGATCCCGTACCTCGTCGTCGTGGTGGGTCTGGCGATCGTGCTCCTGATGATCGTCTTCCGGTCCGTCCTCGTCCCGGTCAAGGCGGCTGTCGGCTTCCTCCTGTCGGTGCTGGCCGCGCTCGGCTCGGTCGTCGCGGTCTTCCAGTGGGGCTGGGGCGCGGACCTGCTCGGCGTCGAGACCACCGGTCCGATCATGAGCATGATGCCGATCTTCCTGGTGGGCATCGTGTTCGGCCTCGCGATGGACTACGAGGTGTTCCTCGTCGCCCGGATGCGGGAGGCGTACGTCCATGGGGACCGGCCGGAGCAGGCAATCGTCTCCGGGTTCCGCCACAGCGCCCGGGTCGTGGTGGCCGCCGCGCTGATCATGATGGCCGTGTTCTCGGGCTTCATCGGGGCCGGCGAGTCCATGATCAAGATGATCGGGTTCGGCCTGGCGATCGCTGTCCTGTTCGACGCCTTCGTCATCCGCATGGCGTTCGTCCCGGCCGTCCTCGCCCTGCTCGGCAAGGCGGCCTGGTGGATGCCACGCCGACTGGACAGGATCCTGCCCAAGGTCGACGTGGAGGGCGAGGCGCTGAGCCGGCTGTCCGCCAGTGTCCCCGCACAGCAGGACCCGGCCGGCCGGGAGTCGGCCCGCGTCTGACGACCCGCGCACGTGCCGGCTGCCGCGTCGGACAACCCTCGCGCGTCGATCGGCTCCTGTTCCGGGGGCCGCCCGTGACTCCTCGGGCGGCCCCGCGGATCCCGACGGTTCTCGACCGGGCTCGACCGGGCTCTGCTGATCTCAACTGGTCTCTCGACGGGTTCAGCCGCGCTTCGGCGCATCTCGCTGACCGTCTCCGCCCTTCTCGGGGCGGCGGCCCGCGTTCGCGGTTCCCGCACCGGCACGCGCACGATGGACCCACCACGGACCCACCATGGACCCCAGCCCACCTCGACCGGAGACCCGATGATCACCAGCGTGAAGCGGTACGTGGACGACCATCCCCGCATCATCGAAGTGATCATCATCGGGCAGGTCTTCGGCCTCACCCTCCTCGGCAGTGCAACGAGCCTCAGGGGCCCCTCCGGGGAGGCGGTCTCCTGGTGGCCCGGCCTGCTCTTGGGGTTCGTAGGTTCCGTGGCTCTGTGGTGGCGTCGCAGCCATCCCCGCACAGTGGTCGCGGTGACCGCGGTCTGCGCCAACACCGCCGGCGCGGTGGGCTACCTGCTCACCCCGCTGCTGCTCGCACCGCTCATGGTCGCGCTGTACACGCTCGCCCTGTACACGGATCGCAGGACGGGACGCATCGCCCTGCTCGCCGTCGTCGCCCTGCTGGTGACCACGGCCATGACCGGCGACCACTACGGCCACCCCTGGCCCCTCAAGACGATCGGCCCCGCATTCTGGGCCGTCACCCCGCTGGCTCTCGGCAGCGCGACCCGGCTGCGCCACGCCTATCTGGAGGCCGCCCAGGCCCGCGCCGACCACGCCGAACGCACCCGCGAGGAGGAGGCTCGGTACCGGGTTGCCGAGGAGCGCATGCGCATCGCACGCGAACTGCACGACGTCGTCGCCCACCACATGGCACTGGCCAACGCCATGGCGGGCACCGCGGCCCATCTCGCGCGCACCCACCCCGACCAGGTGCCGCCGATTCTCGACGACCTCGCCGGTACGACGTCGTCGGCGCTGCGCGAACTCAAGGCAACCGTCGGCCTGTTGCGCCAGGCCGACGACCCCGACGCGCCCCTCGAACCGGCCCCCGGACTCGGTCGGCTCGGCGACCTGACCGACGCGTTCGCCGCTGCCGGACTCACAGTCACCGTCAGCGCACAGGGCGAGGAACGGCCCCTGTCACCGGGCGTGGACCTGACGGCGTACCGGATCGTCCAGGAAGCGCTCACCAACGTCGCCAAGCACGCCGCCGCGAAGACGGCGCGCGTCCTGCTCGCCTACACCCACGACCACGTGAACATCACCATCAGCGACGACGGTGACGCCACCGCCCCTGCCGCCCCGGCACCGGGCGGTGGCTTCGGCCTCATGGGGATGCGCGAGCGTGCCCAGTCGGCGGGCGGCCGACTCCAGGCGGGGTACCGCCCGGAGGGCGGCTTCACGGTCACCGCCGAACTGCCGATCCGTACGTGACACCCGCTCCCACTGGAAGGCCCCCGCTCATCGCCCCCGATGCCGGAACCCTCCACTGATCGCCCAAGGATGCTGGAAGCCCCCCAACTCATCCCCAGGAGGCCTCACCGCTCAACATCCTGGAAGTTGGAAGCCTCCCCCGTTCATCGCCCGGAAGGAAGGACCCCGCCTCTCGGAAGAGGTGCCCTGATCCCCATCCGCTGTCAAGAGACCCCTCCGTCCTCCCCGACGAAACCCCACCCGTCCGTCCTCCTCGATGAAAGACCCCGCCCGATGACCATCCGCGTCCTGCTCGCCGACGACCAGGCCCTCCTGCGGGCCACCTTCCGGATCCTGATCGACTCCTGCGACGACCTCGAAGTGGTGGCCGAGGCCGTCGACGGCAGAGAAGCAGTCGACCTCGCCCGCGTCCACCACCCCGACGTGGTGCTCATGGACATCCGTATGCCCGGCACCGACGGCCTCAGCGCCACGGCCGCCATCTGCGCCGACCCGGACCTGTCGGCCACGCGCGTGCTGATCCTCACCACGTTCGAGATCGACGAGTACGTCGCGCAGGCCCTGCGCGCCGGAGCCAGCGGCTTCCTCGGCAAGGACGTCGCCGCCGACGCGCTCCTCGACGGCATCCGTACCATCGCCTCCGGAGAAGCCCTGCTCTCCCCGGCCGCCACCCGTGCCCTCATCGGCCGGTTCCTCAGCACGCCGGCTCCGGGCGACCCAGTGGCACCGCCCGAGGCGCTCGACACGCTCACCGCCCGCGAACGCGAAGTGATGGCCCTGGCCGCCGAAGGCCGGTCCAACGCCGAGATCGCCGAACAGCTGGTCGTCAGCCCCCTGACCGTACGCACTCATGTGCACCGCGCGATGACCAAGCTCGCCGCCCGCGACCGAGCCCAACTCGTCGTCATCGCCTACCAGTCGGGCCTGGTACGCCCGATCCCCCCGCCGTCGGACCGATCGGGCTCATGACCGCCGGTCAGGCCTGACACCCGCCGGGTCGGTCAGGCCGGGCTCTTGGCCGTCGGTCCCGCTGCCGGTCCGTCGAGCGTGCCGGTCAGGTGCGGGGTGCCGTCGTCGTCGAGGAACTCGACCACGGCCAGGGCCAGCAGGGCCAGCACGGCGATCCAGATGGTGACGGCGGCCGTGGGGTAGTTCCAGACCAGCAGGACGGCGGCGGCGACCGCGACCACGGTCCAGTTCAGCCACATCTTGACCCGGTGCACCCACGCTCCTACCGCTCCCAGCTCGACCCCCGTCGCACCGCGCACGGCGCCGATGCCGCCGGTCCACGCGGCCAGGACCCGCGAGGCCGCCCGGCCACTGCCGGTCAGCCAGGCCGCCAGCGCCACGACGACACCGAGGGTGATCACCACGCGTACCGACGTCCGCAGATAGCGCACCAGCGTGTCGAAGACCGCCCCCGCGGCGGGCTGGGAGACCTCGGACGGCAGGCCGTCGAGATAGAGCGCCCGGAAGACCCAGAGCGCGATGCCGAGGAGGGCGGCCCCGGCTGCCACGGCTAGCGCCGCCGTGACGAGGGCACGGCGCCTGCGTACGGCGAGCAGCACACCGCCCGCCGCCAGCACGAGGGTCAGCACCGGCAGCCAGAAGCCGACGATCTGGAGCAGCCGGTAGAACTTCTTGGCCTTGCCGATGGATTCGGAGGACATCACCGTGAAGTCGGTGTGCACCTGGGGGATCTTCGCGGCGATGCCGAGGCCTCGGTCGACGAGCGACTGCTTGACCTGGTCGATGACAGGCGCGAGGTCGATGACGACGGCGTCGTTGGTGAGCTTCACCGCTCCGCCGCCGCTTCCGGTCAGCGCCTTGTCGACGGCGGAGTGGGCTCTCCTGTTCAGCTCGGTCCACAGCGTGGCGAACGCGTCGCTGCTGACGAACCGGTCCACCACGCTGTGCACGAAGTCGGTGAGGCCACTGGTGATCGGACCGCTCAACGGGCCGATGGCCTTGGTCAGCTCGGGCCGGTCGGCGGGGGCGACCGATTCGAGCAGCGACTGGACGTCCACGTGCTGCATCACCGCTTTGGTCACCCGGTCGGCGACGGCGTTCTGGACGTCCGGGTCGGAGGCGAGCGGCTCCATGGTGGCCACATAGCGGTCGGTGTCCCCGACCAGATCGCTCGTCCAGGCCGCCACGGCGCTCAGCGGGGTGAGCAGAGCCGCGAGAAGGATCAGCACGACCGCGAAGAACGACCGCACGCGGTGGTGCTCGACGATCGGTCGCCGTCGCTCCAGTTCGGCGACGCGGGCCCGCAGGTCGGCGATCTCCCCCGCGTCACCGCCGCTCACGCCACCGCCGCTCACCTCACCGGAGCTCACGACGCCTCCAGAGCACTGATCGTGCCCACGGCGCCGCGGGCCGGAGGGATCACCGGGCTGCGGTCCTGTTGCGCGGACCGCTGATCGGCCCGCGTCCGGTCGATCACGTCATCCATGGCGCGTCTCGTTCCGATCGGTCCAGTACGTGGGGTGCGACGGCATACGGCGGTGCTCTTCTCGGCGCCCGCGCCTCGGCGACGCTCGCTCGTCGCGCTCGTTCGGCGCCCTCTTCCCGGCGCCCTGTTCCCGGCGGCGCTCGCTCGGCGACGGGACGGGAAGGGAAGGGTGCGCGGAGAGGGCTGCGTGGAGGGGTGCGTCAGCGCGGCTGCCTGGCGTCGGGCCGGTACGAGGCCAGTGCCCAGATCACGAAGACGTCGATGGCGATCATGATGACCGACCAGATCGGCGCGTACGGCAGGAACATGAACTGGAAGAGCATGCTCAGCGAGGCCAGCAGAATGCCGGTGACACGGGCCCACCCGGCGTCCTTGAGGATTCCCCAGCCGACGACGGCCGAGATCACGCCGACGATCAGCAGGATCCAGCCCCAGCCGGTGAGGTTGATGCGGTAGACGTAGTCGTTCACGCGCGCGTAGACATCGTCCTTGGCCAGCGCGGATATGCCCTGGAGGATGCTGAGGGCGCCGTTCACCAGCAGGAGGACACCCGCGAAGGTGACACCACCGGACGCCCAGCCGCTGTTGCCGGTGGGCGGCGGCCCGAGCCCTCCCGCGGCGGGCGCGGCTCCGGACCACTGGTCTCCCCACAGCGGCATGTCGCCGCCGCTCGGCTGGGCTCCCGTGCCACCGCCGGGCGGGGGGCTCGGAGGCTGCGAAGAGTCCTGGCTCATGCTCGACCACCTCGATGCGCTGTCGGCCGCTGGCCGTCCCCGTGCGGGAAGCACCGGGGAGTTCGAGCCTCCGCCCGCCGCCCTCTCCCCCGCCACGGGGGCTCCGCCGATCGGGTGATGGTCGACTGCCGCCCGATCGGCGGAACGATTGCCGCAAGGAACCGAACGGACAACCTGTCCGGGTCCAGGTCCAGGTCCCGGTCCCGGTCCAGGTCCGAGTCCAGGTCCCGGCCTCGACCGCGCGACGCTGCGCCGCATCGCCGCCTTCGCCTGCCCGCACCGCAGCCGGCCTCGCGCCGACGGACCCGTTAGCCCCGCCGACACCACAGTCCTCAGGAACGCCCGGTCGGCTCCCCCGCAACACCGGTCGTCGAAGCCGACTCCGCGTCGGTGACGGGCTCCTCAGCGATGACGGGCTCCTTAGGGACGACGGGCTCCTCAGGGATGACGGGCTTCAGATCGTTCACGAGATCCAGGGCGCGCCCCAGCGTCGTGAGCCGTTCGTCGAGGGTCTCGCCCGCCGGGTAGAACCGGACCGTGTCGACACCGGCGGCACGCCAGACGCGGAGCCGTTCGCGGACCATGTCCTCGGTGCCGATCAGGGTGGTGCCGAGGACCATCTCGTCGGTCACGAGCCCCGCGGCTCCGTCCCGGTCGCCGGCCTGCCAGCGCTCATGAACCGCGGCGGCGATCTCCGCCCAACCCTGCCTGCTGTAGGCGGCGTTGTAGAAGTTGGTGGTGGCGGAGCCCATTCCGCCGAGGCTGAAGGCGAGTTCCTTCTTGCGGCCCGCGACCATGGCGCGCAGCGCGTCCTCGTCCTCGGCGAAGGCCACTTCGGCGCCCTGGCAGATGTCGAGGTCGGCGCGGGTTCGGCCCGCCGCCGCGAGGCCCGCTTCCAGGTGGTCGAAGTACGCCTCCTTGGCCCCCTCGGGCACGAAGCTGGTGCCCAGCCAGCCGTCCGCGACCTCTCCCGTCAGCCGGAGCATCTTCGGCGAGAGCGTGGCGAGGTAGACGGGCAGGTCGTGCTCGGCGCGCATGGACATCCGCATGGGCCGTGCCTCACCACCCGGCAGCGGAATCGTGAACTCCTTGCCCTCGTACGAGAGTTTCTCCCCGGCGACCGCCTGCCGGACGATCTCCACGGTCTCCCGCATCCGGGACAGCGGGCGCGCGAACGGCACTCCGTGCAGTCCCTCGATCACTTGGGGACCGGACGGGCCGAGGCCGAGAAGGAAGCGCCCGCCGGAGATGTTGGACAGCGTGATCGCGGCCCGTGCGATGGCCGCCGGAGTACGGGTCCCGAGCTGGATGATCCCGGAGCCGAGCAGCATCCGTTCGGTCCGCGCCGCCAAGTAGCCGAGCGGAGAAGGGGCTTCGGAACCCCAGGCCTCCGCCACCCAGCAGATGTCCATCCCGAGCTTCTCGGCCTCGACCACGAAGTCGACGGTCTCCCGCCAGTCGCCCGCCGACGCCTCGATCGTCGTAGAGGTACGCATCACGCACCCGCCCCTTCCACGCTCTCGGCCAGCTTCCTGATCGCCGCGACGGTGTCCGTCATGCTCCGCTCGAACTCCCGCAGCCGTACGAACACGATCTTCTGCTCCTTATCCGGCATCCGGTCGATCGCGAAGGAGAGCCCGGAACGGCCGGGCCCCATCCGCATCCACTGGGTCAGCTCGGTGCCGCCGTCCGTCTCCTCCAGGCCGAACCGCCAGACGGCACTGGGCTGTTCGGGGTCCGCCACCGCCCAGGCGAACGCCCGGCACGGCTCGCACTCCAGCACATACGAGGTGGTCTCCCACTCCCCCAGCGACTCGTGCCTGCTGCGGCCCACGAATCGGGCACCGACGGCCGGTCCCGTTGCCCCGTCGAGCCACTCGACCGACTGGAGTTCCGCGCTCAGTTCCGGCATCAGATGAATGTCGGACACCAGCTCCCACACCCGCCCCGGCGGAGCGTCGATCCGCGTCCGCACATCGACGGTCGGCTGGTCCGCGTAGCGCGCACCCGTCCACTCCATGAGTCTCCGGCCTTCCTCTGGTCTCCCGGGAAATGTGCCCGAATGGGGCTCTGACCTTGAGAGTTGCGTAGATAGACTCACCTGTCAAGGAAAACCGCCGCCGACGCACGGGCCGACAGCGGAAGGTGCACCCGACCTGGGGCCAGGGACCGCGGCCCGGTCTGAGGCCGAGACCTGGACCGGACCTGAGGCTGCGGACCGGGGCCTGAGGCTGCGGACCCGGATCGGGCCTGAGGCTGCGGACCCGGACCCGGACCGGGTCTGGGACTGGGACTGGGCTGCCTGAGGTACTGGGGCTGGGCTGCCTGAGGTTGGGAACCCGGCCACGGTCTGGGAGCTGGGGCAAGGAGTCGATCACCATGGCGGCGGCAAGCAGCCGCTGCCGGCTGGATCGCTCAAGTGGTGAAACGGCTCCGGATGTCCGGGCGCTCGGCGAGATGCGGCGGGTAACCGGGGCCGAGCCGCGGACGGGTGTCCTCGGACGTCATCGGCTCGCCGCAGTCGGCGCACACCACCGCGGCGTCGCTCTCGTGCCCGCAGCGGTCGTGGTGGAAGACGACCGGCGGCCCCTGCTCACCACTGAGCCAGCGGTTGCCCCAGCTGTTCATCGCGGCCAGGACCCCGAAGAAGTCGCGGCCCATCTCCGTGAGCACGTAGTCGTACCGCACCGGGTCCGCCTGATAGGCCCGCTTCTCCATGAGCCCCTCGTCGACCAGCCGGCGGAGCCGGTCGGTCAGCGTGTTGCGCGCGATGCCCAGCTCCTGCTGGAACGCGTCGAACCGCTTGATCCCGTAGAACGCCTCCCTCAGAACCAGCGGCGTCCACCAGTCGCCGAGCAGATCCATCGTGCGCGCGATGGAACAGGGCCAGTTCGCAAACGAAGTCCGCCTCACCAGCCCAGCATACGAGGGTCTAAGAAAAAGACCCAGCAGCTAGCGGCACGGTGGGTCGGCACGAGAAGCACGGTGACACCACCGCACCACCGCACCACCGCACCACCGCACCGCACGACACCACCGCGCCACCGCACCGCACGACGCACACCGCTCCCGCCACTCCACCCGTCACACCAGACGCTTGATCTCCCCGCGCACTCGGTAGAAGCCGCCCTGCGAGGAGTGCAGCGCGTCCACCACATAGCGGGCTCCGGGCTGGCGTATCGCACGCGGGAACTGGACGTTCCAGCTCGGCTCATAGCCGTCGGAGACCACATGGACCCGCACGCGCCCTCCTTCCTGGATGCACTCGACCACCACCCCGTCCCCCGCCGCGGGAACGGTGCTCACCGTGGCGACCGAGGCAGCCGCGGTCAGCGGGGCGTACGTCGGCAGGGCAGCCGCCAGCTTCACGTCCGCGGCGACGGGGACGCTGCCCGACTGCGCGGCGTTGATCGCGGCCTCGGTCGCGTCGATGCAGGCGAGCGAGCCGTCCGTGGAGACGATGTACAGCCGCTCGTCGTGGTACTGCATCGACAGCGCCGAGCCGCCACCGGTGCCGAGCTTCCACAGCCGGGTGCCGTCGGCCGTGAAGCAGTAGACGGAGGAAGAGGAGTCACCCGCGAAGACATACCGGCCGCCGGGGGACGTGGCACACGAGTACACGGCGGCGTCGCACTGGTAGGTGGCTTCGATCCGCCCGGTGGACTTGTCGAGCCGCTGGACCACCCGCCGCCCCGTCCCCGCGTAGACCGCGTCCTCCTCCTGCCATCCGAAGAGCACATTGCCGCTGGTGGCGGTGTGCCAGAGCTGGCTCGCGCCGTCCGCCGCGTAGGCCGTCACACCGCGGCTGTGCCCGTGGTAGACGGCATGGTCGTCGGCGCGCACCATCCACGCGTTGCCGCCGGACGAGTTGCGCGACCACTGGAGTTCGTCCTCATGGTCGATGACCGTCAGTCCGCCGTTGCGATCGGCCACGTTCAGCACGCCCGCACGGATGTCCAGCCAGAAGATGTCCACGTCGGCCGCTATCTCGTAGGCCGCGAACGGCACCTTCGAGGAGAGGTCGTACACGCGGCCGTCGTCGCAGCCGGCGTAGATCCAGAAGTCGTCCGCCACCAGGCACTTCACACCGTCGGGCAGCGAGTAGTGGGCCAACACCTCGCCGGAGTGGCTCAGGTTGTAGACGTTGCCGTGCTGGTTGCCGACCCAGCAGCGGTCCTCGTCCACATGGATGCCGAACGCCGAGGCTCCGGTACGGAACCGCCACAGCACCGGGGCCGTCGCCCGCGCCGTGGACGGGGCCGATGTCACCTGACGGCGCGTCACAGGACGTGCCGCGCGCTGCCCTTGGACGGCGGGCGCGTACCCCTTGCGCACCTTCTCGGCTATCTTCTTCGCCGCCGCGGCCTTCGCCTTCTCGACGGTCGCGAAGGTGGAGAGCTGCCGCTGCCCGTCCACACCGATCCGCCCGTACCGCACGACGACGGTCAGCTCCTCGACGGTCACCTCGTAGAACTTGTGCGCACCGCCGCTCTCCTGAGACAGCTCCAGATACGTCGTGATCCCCGCCTGTCGTGCCTGCGCAGCGGACACAGCACACCCCTCCCCAAAAGCCCCGGTCAGCCGACACGGCCGATCTCCAGTGATTCCAAAGTAACGGTCACCACTGACAACGAGCCGGGGCCGGAGGACTGCCCCCTGAGGCCCCGCGAGGCCCCGCGAGGACACCGGCACCATCCCCGAGCCGGCACAGGGCTCAGCGACCGATGCGGAGGAACCACAGTTGCGGGCCTTACGCGCGGCTCACGGCTCACGGCTCACGGCTCACGGCTCGCGACAGATGGACGGACCCCCTGGAGCTCGCCCCCGAGGAATGCCGTGAACTGGGGCTGCGCGACGACGCACAGAAAGCCATCACAAAGCAGAGGACCCGACGAATGCCCGAAGACTTCGACCGCGGTCGCTCCCTTGAGGAGCTGGAGGGCCTGCGCTGGCCGGTACCTCCTGCGGACACGACCCCTATGGTCCGGAACGTGTACGAGCTGCGGCGTCGACCGGTCGCAACCCTGGAGCCGCACGAGCTGGCCCGGCTGATCGGGCAGGACGTGGGGCTGCCCTGGCTGCTGCCCCTGGCCGTGGATATTCTGCGGGACACCGCGCCGAAGCAAGCCGACGGCGGCTGGTTCGACGATGACCTGCTGTACGCGGTCATCACCAGAAAGCCAGAGGTCTGGGCCACCGCGCCGGGGCCGGCTCACGAACTCAAGGAAACCGTCGCCGTCCTGACCGACGTCTCGCGCTACGTCCGCCAGGACATCGACGCGTTCCTCTCGGTGCTACCCGGCGACGATGCCTGACAGCGAGGCATTCCCAGGCTGGTTGAGCAGCGGGCAGCGGACCTTCGTGCCCCGCCGTGCGTCATCGAAAGGGATGTCCTACGTGCAGGAGACGGAAAACAGGTCAGCCGTCCTTCTTCACCGGCTCCAGAATCGCCACGCACTCCACGTGATGCGTCATCGGGAAAAGGTCGAACGCCCGCAGCGTCCGCACCTTGTATCCGCCGTCGCGGAAGTACGCGATGTCCCGGGCCAGCGCCGCCGGGTCGCAGGCAACGTAGGCGATCTTTCGCGCGCCCAGCGACGACAGGTGCTCGACCGTCTTCTTGCCGGCGCCCGCCCGGGGCGGGTCCAGGACGATGAGGTCGACCTCGGAGATGCCGGTGCGCGGGAGGATCGCCTCGACCTTGCCCTGTTCGATGCGGACACGGTCGAACGCGGCGAGGTTGTGCCGGGCGTCCTCCACCGCGCGCTTGCCGGACTCGATGCCGAGGACCGCGCCCTGGTCGCCGATCCGGTCCGCGAGGGCGCCCGCGAAGAGGCCGACACCGCAGTACAGGTCGAGCGCCATGTCGCCCTTGCGCGGCAGCAGGCCCTGCATGACCGCCTTCACGAGGGTGTCGGCGGCCTTCGGGTGGACCTGCCAGAAGCCGCCGCTGCCGACCCGGTAGGTGCGGCCGTCGGCGCGCTCACGCACGAACGCGCGGCCGTGGACGCGGTGGATGCCGCCGTCCTGTTCGGCGACCCGCATCACGGAGACCGGCTTGTCGAGCTCGACGAGGGGGAGGCGCGCGCCGGGGCGGGGTTCGAGGATCACCATGCGGTCCTGCGAGCCGGTCGCGGCGATCGCCTCGACGGCCGCCATGCCGGACCAGTCGCGCTCCTCGATGCCGAGTTCGGTGATGCCCTCGGCGGCGATCATGCAGCGCTCGATGGGCTCGACCTCGTGCGAGCGGTGGCGGCGCAGTCCGGCGTTGCCGTCCGGGTCGACGGCGTACTGCACGCGTGTGCGCCAGGCCGGGACCTCGCCCGCGGGCAGCTTGTCGCCCTCGGCCGGCATCACCGTGCCGTCCCAGCCGGCCTCCTCGGGCGTGAGGCCCGCGAGACGCTGCAACTGCTCGGCGATGACCTCGCCCTTGAGACGGCGCTGCGCGCCGGGCTTGGCGTGCTGCCAGTCGCAGCCGCCGCAGCGGCCGGGTCCCGCGTACGGGCAGGGCGCCTCGACACGGTCCTTGGACGCGTCGATGATCCGCACGGCGTCGGCGCGCAGGAACCGCGCCCCTTCCTCGCCCTCGGTCACCCGGGCGACGACGCGCTCACCGGGCAGCGCGTGGCGGACGAAGAGGACCTGGCCCTCGTCCGTCCGGGCGATGCAGTGCCCGCCGTGCGCCACGGGGCCGATCTCGACCTCGTACTCGTCCCCCACCAGCGACTTCTTCGGTTCTGCCTGCATGGTGGGGTGACTCCAGATGAGAAGGGGGAAACGGCCGGACAACAGCCCACCAGTCTACGTGCTTCCGGCGGGCTTCCCGCGCCCGTCGGTTCTCCGGGCCGTGCCCCATCGGCGCGCAGCCCTTCGGGCCGTTCTCCTTCAGCCGCCGGCGCTTCGAGCCGGGCTCCCCGACCGCCGGCGCTTCAGGCCGTTCCCCTTCGGCTGCCGGCGCTTCGAGCCGGGCTCCCTCGACCGTCGGCGCTTCAGGCCGTTCCCCTCGGGCCGCCGGCGCTTCGGACCGGGCTCCCTCGACCGCCGACGCTTCAGGTCAGGCTCCCTCGCCCGCCGGCGCTTCGAGCCAGGCTCCCTCGGCCGCTACTTCTTCGGAGTGGGCTCCTTCGGCCGCTCGTGGGCCGGTCCGCGGCGCACCGCACCCGGCGCGTTCCAGTCCTGCCGCTTGCGGGCACGCAGCTTCGCGGCCTCGGAGGACTCCAGCTGGTAGGGCACGGACGTCACCATGACGCCGGGCGTGAACAGCAGCCGGCCCTTGAGGCGCAGGGCGCTCTGGTTGTGCAGCAGGTGCTCGTACCAGTGGCCGACCACGTACTCGGGGATGATCACGGACACCGCGTCGCGCGGCGACTCCTTGCGCAGGCCCTTCACGTACTCGATGACCGGCCGGGTGATCTCGCGGTAGGGCGAGTCGAGGACCTTCAGCGGTACGTCGATGCCGCGCCGTTCCCATTCGTCGCGCAGGGTCTTGGTCTCGGCCGGGTCGACGTTGACGCTGAGCGCTTCGAGGGTGTCGGAGCGCAGCAGCTTGGCGTAGGCGAGGGCGCGCAGCGCCGGGCGGTGGATCTTGGAGACCAGCACGACGGAGTGGACGCGGGAGGGGCGGACACTGTCGTCGGACGGTCCCTCGGGGGCGGCCAGCTCCTCGGAGACCCGGTCGTAGTGCTTACGGATCGCGGTCATCGTCGCGTAGAAGATCACCATGCCGAGCAGGGCGACCCAGGCGCCGTGCGTGAACTTGGTGACGAGGACGACGACCAGGACCAGCCCGGTGAAGAAGGCGCCGAAGGCGTTGATCGCCCGGGAGCGGACCATGTGGCGCCGCTTGGCCTGGTCGGTCTCGGTGGCCAGGTGGCGGTTCCAGTGGCGGACCATGCCGATCTGGCTGAGCGTGAAGGAGACGAAGACGCCGACGATGTAGAGCTGGATCAGGCGCGTCGAGTCGGCCCCGTAGATGATGACGAGCATGCTCGCGGCGCCGGCCAGGAGCACGATGCCGTTCGAGAAGGCCAGGCGGTCGCCGCGGGTGTGCAGCTGGCGCGGCAGGTAGCGGTCCTGGGCGAGGATCGAACCGAGCAGCGGGAAGCCGTTGTACGCGGTGTTCGCGGCCAGGAACAGGACGAGCGCGGTGGCGGCGGCCAGCACGATGAACAGGAAGCTGTCCTTGCCGAACACGGCCTCGGCGACCTGGGAGATCACCGGGTTCTGGACGTAGTCGGAACCGACGGCCACGCCGTTGTGGATCAGGTCCGTGGCGGGGTTCTCCGCCATGCGCACCTTGGTGGTCATGGCCAGGGCGATGATGCCGCAGAACATGGTGACGGCGAGCAGGCCCATCGCCGCGAGCGTGGTCGCGGCGTTCTTCGACTTCGGCTTGCGGAAGGCGGGGACTCCGTTGGAGATCGCCTCGACGCCGGTGAGCGCCGCACAGCCGGACGAGAAGGCGCGCAGCAGCAGGAAGACGAGGGCGAAGCCCGCGAGCCCCTGGTGCTCGGCCTTGATGTGGTAGTCGGCGGTGGGCGCCAGCATGGTGTCGCCGAGCACGAGTCCGCGGAAGGCACCCCAGGCGATCATGAGGAAGACGCCCGTGACGAAGACGTACGTCGGGATCGCGAAGAGCTTTCCGGACTCCTTGACCCCGCGCAGGTTCATCAGCGTGAGCAGCACGATGACCGCGACGGCGCAGGCGACCTTGTGCTCCACCACGAAGGGAACCGCCGAGCCGAGGTTCTCGATGCCGGAGGCGATGGAGACGGCGACGGTGAGGACGTAGTCGACGAGCAGCGCGCTGGCGACGGTGAGGCCGGCCCGCGGACCGAGATTGGTGTTGGCCACTTCGTAGTCGCCGCCACCACTCGGGTACGCGTGCACGTTCTGGCGGTAGGAAGCGACCACCGTGAACATCAGCACGACGACCGCGAGCGCGATCCAGGGGCTGAAGTGGTAGGCCGACACACCCGCGATGGAAAGGACCAGCAGAACTTCTCCGGGCGCGTACGCCACGGAGGAGAGCGGGTCGGATGCGAAGACGGGGAGGGCGATGCGCTTCGGCAGGAGCGTTTCGCCCAGCCGGTCACTGCGCAGTGCGCGCCCGATCAGAATCCGCTTGGGCACGTCGGTCAGTTTGGACACAACAGGGAATCGTAAGGGTTCGAACTGGCAATCGCCCACCCGCCGTCCCGCTTAGGGCCGTCATCTGCTCTCCGGGTGAAAACGGGGTGGGCTCCGGCTGCGGATTCCGTTGTCCGTGAGGTCCACGTGTCTATATGACAAAACCCCCGCCCCCGACCGCCCTGGAGGACCCATGCACCTGTCCGCGGAGCTCATCGGCGCCACCGTCGGACTCGTCGGCCTCGGAATCCTGACGCTCGCGAGTGTTCGCAGCATCACACGGCGTTGAAACCCTCCGTTCATCGGTTCCCCGGACGTTCCACGAAAAACCGCAGGCGAACGTGCACAGGGGTGCCCCTGGGTGACCGCGCGTGTGTAGCTTGGGCGGCGGTCTGAGACCCTGTTTAGCCTGAGCCGTAACCATTCATATGCGGAAGGACGGTCGTGCACATCGTCATCATGGGCTGCGGAAGAGTGGGTTCCGCTCTAGCCCAGAACTTGGAGCAACAGGGGCACACGGTCGCTGTGATCGACCAGGACCCCACCGCCTTCCGTCGGCTGGGCTCCGGGTTCGGCGGCCGTCGTGTCACCGGAGTCGGCTTCGACCAGGACACCCTGCGCGAGGCGGGCATCGAAGAGGCCGGCGCGTTCGCGGCGGTCTCCAGCGGTGACAACTCGAACATCATCGCCGCCCGGGTGGCCCGCGAGATGTTCGGCGTCGAGAACGTCGCGGCGCGCATCTACGACCCGCGCCGCGCCGAGGTCTACCAGCGCCTGGGTATTCCGACCGTCGCCACCGTCCGCTGGACGGCCGACCAGATGCTCCGCCGGCTGCTGCCCTCGGGCTCCGAGCCGCTGTGGCGCGACCCCACGGGCGGTGTGCAGCTCGCCGAGGTGCACGCCTCCGCCACGTGGGTGGGCCACAAGATCAGCCGCCTCCAGGAGGAGACGGGCGTGCGGGTCGCCTTCCTCACCCGGCTGGGTGAGGCGGTTCTGCCCACCTCGCAGACGGTGCTGCAGGAGGGCGACCTGGTGCACGTGATGATGCGCACCGACGAGGTGGACAAGGTCGAGGCGTCGTTCGCCAAGGGACCTGAAGAGGAGGCCGGTCACTGATGAGGGTCGCCATTGCCGGTGCCGGTGCCGTGGGCCGCTCGATCGCGGGCGAACTGCTGGAGAACGGCCACGAGATCCTGCTGATCGACAAGGCGCCGACCGCCATCTCGGTCGAGCGCGTCCCGCAGGCGGAGTGGCTGCTCGCCGACGCCTGCGAGATCACCTCCCTGGACGAGGCCGCGCTGCAGCGCTGCAACGTGGTCATCGCGGCCACGGGAGACGACAAGGTCAACCTCGTCGTCTCCCTGCTCGCGAAGACCGAGTACGGGGTCCCGCGGGTCGTCGCCCGCGTCAACAACCCCAAGAACGAGTGGCTGTTCAACGAGTCCTGGGGCGTGGACGTCGCCGTCTCCACCCCGCGCCTGATGTCGGCGCTCGTCGAGGAGGCCGTCAGCGTCGGCGACCTGGTGCGGCTGCTCCGCTTCAGCCACGGCGACGCCAACCTCGTCGAGCTGACCCTGCCGCCGGAGTCCGCCCTGGCCGGCACGACGGTCGGCGACGTCGAGTGGCCGGAGGACACCTCGCTGGTGACGATCATCCGCGGCACCCGCGTGCTTACGCCCTCCCGGGAGGATTCCCTGGAGGCCGGCGACGAACTCCTCTTCGTGGCCGCCCAGGCCCGTGAGGAGCAGCTGGAGGACCTGCTGTCGGTGCGCCGCGAGGACGCGACGAGCTAGCCGGTCCCTTCGTCGTACACGGTTCACGGCGACGTACGCCGGTCACCGCGCCCTGCGTGGGCCATGCCGTCCTTCGCCGGAAGCGGCCTGGTCCGCGGGCCGGAGCACGTCGAGCGCGGGAGCGGAGCCTGCGCCCCTCCGTGCCGTCCGGCCGAGGGCCCTACGCCTCGCGGCGGTGCCGGGCCGGGGCCGGGGTCTCGCCGCGCTCCTTCGCGAGGGCGGCCTTGCGCTCCTTCTCCGCCTGCTCCTCGGCCTCCATCTCCGCGAACACGTCGATGGGCGGCGGCGCCTTGGCCAGGAAGACCCAGGTGAGCCAGACGGCGAGCAGGAACGGCGGGATCTTGAGGGCGATCAGGACCCAGCCGAACTGGGTGGTGTCGGCCCACCAGTACAACGGGAAGAGCACCGCGCACTTGGCGAGCAGGATCAGGCCCCAGGCCCAACTGGCCTTGGCGTACGCCTTCTTCCGGCCGGGGTTGCGGGTGCGCCAGGAGAGGTTCTCCTTGAAGACCGGGCCGAGGATCAGGCCGATCAGCGGGACACCCACGAGGGTCGTGACGATGTAGGCGACGGCGAGGCCGAGCGTGTAGAGCATGCCCGGCAGGTAGAAGTCCTTCGCGTTGCCCGTCATCATCGCGAAGACCACGCCGAAGGCGACGCCGAAGACACCGCTGAAGGCGTGCTTCACGGTGTCGCGCCGCACCAGGCGGACCACGACGAGCAGCAGGGAGACGGCGAGGGCGGCGATCGCCGCCCAGTGCAGGTCCTTGTTGATCGTGAAGATGGTGACGAAGAGCAGGCCGGGCATCACGGTCTCGACCATGCCGCGCACGCCGCCGAAGGCCTCGAATAGTGCGGCCTCGGTCACCGCCCTGGAATCCTGCTGGGCGTCTTCGGTCGGCTTGTCGAGCGACGTCACCGGCTACTCCCGTCCGAGCGGTCTGAGTTCGTATTTCGGATTGAACAACACCCTACGGCCCCGGCTCATCGAGATGCGGCCCGATGCGATCAGCTTGCGCCCGGGCTCGATGCCGATGATGGAGCGGCGGCCGAGCCAGACCACGTCCAGGGCGGCCGAGCCGTCGAACAGTTCGGCCTCCAGAGCCGGCACACCGGCCCGCGGCCGCAGAGTGACCGTGCGCAAGGTACCAGTAACCGTGACGATCTGCCGGTCGTGGCAGTCACCGATGCGGGTACAGCCCGCGGTGTCGGTGTCCTCCCGCAGCTCCTCGGATTCCAGGTCCTCCTGGGACGAGGAGAGCCGGTCCATCATGCGCCGGAACCGGCCCGCCGGCTTTTCGGAACGAGGAACAGCACTCATACCGAAAGCGTACCGGGGGGCTCTGACACCTACGTACCCGCGGCACCACTACCCGAACCGGGGCCGGCTCCCCCGCGATCCGGCGGTCGCGCCGCCCCTCGAACGCGGGGCACGCGCCGTCACTCGGGCCCCTCCGCACGCATCACCCGGACCACTCCCCCGTGCGTCGCTCGGACCGCGCGGGCGCCGCGCCCCGGACGGATGACGCACGTCACCGTTCGAACCGGTAGCCCATCCCCGGCTCGGTGATGAAGTGCTTGGGGTGCGAGGGGTCCGCCTCCAGCTTGCGGCGCAGCTGGGCCATGTAGACCCGCAGGTAGTTCGTCTCCGTCCCGTACGACGGCCCCCACACCTCCTGGAGCAGCTGCTTCTGGCTGACCAGGCGGCCCGTGTTGCGGACCAGGACCTCCAGCAGATGCCACTCCGTGGGGGTGAGGCGGACGTCCCGCCCGTCCCGGTGCACCTTCTTCGCCGCCAGGTCGACGGTGAACCCCGCGGTCTCCACGATCACGTCGTCCTCGCCGCCCCCGGTGGGCTCCGCGCGGCGGACGGCGGCGCGCAGCCGTGCGAGCAGTTCGTCCATGCCGAAGGGCTTGGTGACGTAGTCGTCGGCGCCCGCGTCGAGCGCCTCGACCTTCTCGTCGGAGGAGTGCCGGGCGGACAGCACCAGGATCGGCACCCGGGTCCAGCCGCGCAGCCCCTTGATCACCTCGACGCCGTCCATGTCGGGCAGGCCGAGGTCGAGCACGACGACGTCGGGGTGGCGGGCGGCGGCGAGCTGGAGCGCGGTGGCCCCGTCGGGGGCCGCGTCCACCTCGTACTTGCGTGCCTTCAGGTTGATCACGAGGGCTCGGGTGATCTGCGGCTCGTCGTCGACCACGAGGACCCGGGTCATGAGGCCTGCCTTTCTGCGACTGCTGGTCGGGCGGCCGGGTCGGACCGGCGGTCCACCGCCCGCACCGTGAGCACCATGGTGAGTCCGCCGCCGGGGGTGTCCTCGGCGTTGAGGGTGCCGCCCATCGCCTCGGCGAAGCCGCGGGCGACCGCGAGGCCGAGGCCCACGCCGGTGCCGCGCGGGGCGTCCCCGTAGCGCTGGAAGGGCGCGAATATACGGTCCTTGGCGTCGTCCGGGACGCCGGGACCGCGGTCCACGACGCGTACCTCCACGCGGTCGGCGATGGCGCTCGCCGCGACCAGGACCCGTTCGTCGAGGGGGCTGTACTTGACGGCGTTCTCGACGAGGTTGGCGACGGCGCGCTCCAGGAGCCCGGCGTCGACGGCGACCATCGGCAGGATTTCCGGGATCTCCAGGTCCACGCTGTCCTCGGGGACGCCCCCGAGCGCCATCGGGACGACCTCGTCGAGGTCGATCTCGCGGATCAGCGGGGCGACGGTGCCGGTCTGGAGCCGGGACATGTCCAGCAGGTTGCCCACCAGGTGGTCGAGGCGGTCGGCGCCGTCCTCGATGCCTTCGAGGAGTTCGGCCCGGTCCTCCTCGGACCAGGCCACGTCGTCGGAGCGCAGGGACGACACCGACGCCTTGATACCGGCGAGCGGGGTGCGCAGGTCGTGGCTGACGGCTGCCAGCAGCGCGGTGCGGATGCGGTTGCCCTCGGCCAGTTCCTTGGCCTGGTCGGCCTCGTGCTGGAGGCGCTGCCGGTCCAGGACCACCGCGGCCTGCGCGGCGAACGCGGCCAGCACCCTGCGGTCGGAGGCGGGCAGCACCCGTCCGGACAGGGCGAGCGCCATGTGGTCGCCGACCGGCATGTCGACGTCGGCGGCGTCCGGGCGGAGTGAAGGGGCCGGTCCGACGCTGCCCGCGCACGTCCACGGGTCGACGTCGCTCACGCGCTCCAGGAGCGCGACCGACTCCATCCCGAAGGTCTCCCGGACGCGCTCCAGCAAGGCCTCCAGGCTGGTCTCGCCGCGCAGCACGCTGCCCGCCAGGAAGGAGAGGATCTCCGATTCGGCCCGCAGCCGCGCCGCCTGGTGGGTGCGGCGGGCCGCGAGGTCCACCACCGACGCCACGGAGACGGCGACGCCCACGAAGATCACGATGGCGACGATGTTCTTCGGATCGGCGATCGTCAGCCGGTGCAGGGGCGGTGTGTAGAAGTAGTTCAGCAGCAGGGAGCCGAAGGCCGCCGAGGCGAGGGCCGGCAGGAGACCGCCGAGCAGGGCCGCCGCGACGGTCACCGCCAGGAACAGCAGCATGTCGTTGGCGAGGCCGAGATCGATGGTGTTCAGCAGCAGCGCCAGCACCACCGGACCGCCCACCCCGACGAGCCAGCCCCAGATGATCCGGGAACGCCCGAGCCGCGCCCCGCGAGCCACCGGCAGGCCGCGCCCCTTGGCGACTTCTTCGTGGGTGACGATGTGGACGTCCAGGTCGGGGCCGGATTCCCGGGCGACCGTGGCGCCGACACCCGGACCGAAGATGTACTGCCAGGTCTTGCGGCGGGAGGAGCCGAGCACGATCTGGGTGGCGTTGACGCCGCGTGCGAAGTCCAGGAGGGAGGCGGGTATGTCGTCCCCGACCACATGGTGGAAGGTGCCGCCGAGGTCCTCGGCCAGGGTGCGCTGGACGGCCAGTTCCTTCGGGGAGGCGGAGGTGAGCCCGTCGCTGCGGGCGATGTAGACGGCCATGACCTCGCCGCCCGCGCCCTTCTCGGCGAGCCGCGCGGCCCGCCGGATCAGCGTCCGCCCCTCCGGGCCGCCGGTCAGCCCGACGACGATCCGCTCCCGGGAGCCCCAGATCTTGGAGACCCGGTGCTCGCTGCGGTACTCGGTCAGGTATTCGTCGACCCGGTCGGCGACCCACAGCAGGGCGAGCTCGCGCAGGGCCGTGAGATTGCCCGGCCGGAAGTAGTTGGACAGGGCCGCGTCGACCTTGTCGGACTTGTAGATGTTGCCGTGGGCCATCCGGCGGCGCAGCGCGGGCGGCGACATGTCGACCAGCTCGATCTGGTCCGCCCGTCGCACCACCTCGTCCGGCACGGTCTCGCGCTGCCGTACGCCCGTTATCGACTCGACGACATCGCCGAGTGACTCCAGGTGCTGGATGTTGACGGTGGAGACGACGTCTATGCCGGCGGCGAGCAGCTCCTCCACGTCCTGCCAGCGCTTGTCGTTGCGGGAGCCGGGCACGTTGGTGTGCGCCAGTTCGTCCACCAGGGCGACGGCGGGGGCGCGCTGCAGTACGGCGTCGACGTCCATCTCGGTGAAGAGGCCGCCCCGGTACTCCAGCTCCCTGCGGGGCACCTGCTCCAGACCGTGGAGCATCACCTCGGTGCGCGGCCGGTGATGGTGCTCGACGAACGCCACCACGCAGTCCGTCCCGCGTTCGACGCGACGGTGCGCCTCGGAGAGCATCGCGTACGTCTTGCCGACGCCCGGTGCCGCACCGAGGTAGATCCGAAGCTTGCCGCGTCCCATGAGCCCTATTGTCTTCCTGTCACCGCTGTGTACGCAGCGTCGACCTTACGGCCAGGAATCCCGGCGAAAGGGGCGAGGAGCCGCTCGGGGGACGTCTTTGACGCAACCCTGATGCCGCCACGACCTCGCGCGACTTCGCTCGGCCCAGCGCCACCTCACACGGGCCCCGCGCCGCCCCGCGGCCTCAGTGTTCGACGATCTCCCCGTCGCTCAGCTCCAGCACGCGGTCGGCCAGGTCGAGCAGGGTCGCGTCGTGGGTGGCGACCAGCGCCGTCACCCGCTCGCTGCGGACGACGGCGCGCAGCAGCTCCATCACGGCGTGGCCGGTCTCCGCGTCCAGCTGGCCGGTGGGCTCGTCGGCTATGAGCAGTGCGGGGTTGTTGGCGAGGGCGCGGGCTATGGCCACACGCTGCTGCTGACCGCCGGAGAGCTCCCCGGGCCGCTGGGCAGCGTGGTCGGCGAGGCCGACAAGGGAGAGCAGCAGCTCGACGCGCTCCTCGCGCTCGCGTGCTTCGGCCCGGCGCAGCCGCAGCGGGACCCCGACGTTCTCCGCGGCGGTGAGGATGGGGATGAGCCCGAAGGACTGGAAGACGAAGCCGATGCGGTCGCGGCGCAGGCCCAGCAGACCGTTCTCGTCGAGGGCCGAGAGGTCGAGGCCGTCGATGAGGACGCGTCCCCCGTCCGGTTCGTCGAGCCCGCCGACGAGATTGAGCAGCGTGGTCTTGCCCGATCCGGAGCGCCCCTTGAGGGCGACGAGTTCTCCCCGCGGAACGTCGAAGGAGACACCGCGCAGCGCGTGGACGGCGGCGGCTCCGGTGCCGTACGAACGATGGACGTTCTCGACGCGCACCATGGTGTCGGTACCGGTGACGACCTGGCTCATGTTCTGTTCCCTCCCCGTGATCCCCCGTGGACCGGGCGTCAGTATCGCGACCGGACGCCCGGTCCCTCAATGGCTCATCGGACGGGACCCCTGTTTCGGTTCACGCGGGATTGTCGCCGTGCGTCAGCGTCTCCCACGCCACGAACAGGTTGTTGCTGCCCGCCGGGCGGTTCTGCAGGGTGAGCGTCTGGGTGTTGGTCATCGCGATGCCCAGGCGATTGTGCAGGGCGTTGTGGCCGACCTCGGTGACCGGTCCGAGCCCGAGGCTCAGCGAGCCGCCGCACAGCCAGCTCGGCGCCGCCGTGCCCAGCTGGTACTTCGACTGGAAGCCGAGCGCCTGGCGCAGCCGTTCGCCGACATCGGTGCCGTACAGGTCCTGCCCCTGGATACGGCTGGTCTCGGCGATGTGCGAGATGGCCGAAATGCCGTATCCGGTGTGGGTGAAGTCGCGGCAGGTCTCCTGGGTGAGCCCGGTGACGAAGGTGGACTGCCCCTGCCAGTAGCTGACGATCTTCGCGGTGGTGTCGAGGTTCTGGCTCGGTACGGTCTTCGGCACGGAGCCGTCGGTGGAGAGGTAGACGTACGCCGCCGTACGCGTCCGGAACTTCGCCATGGCCTTGTCGTACGACGTCTTGTCCTCCAGGAAGACGGAGATGCCGACCGCGGCCTCCATCATCGACAGCTCCCAGTTCCCGTTGGAATTGGAGCCGTTGATGATCTCGGGGAGGTACACGTCGCGCAGCATGGTCGCGAAGCGGCCGGAGTTCGTCCAGGTGCCGGTGTACGTGTACTTGATGATCTCGGCGGCCTTGGGCCAGGAGGAGCCCGCCCAGCCGGTCTGCAGGGGCGCGTTGCTGTTGGTGTGGTCCTTGATCACCGCCGACCAGGCGTCCATCAGCTCGATCGACTTCTTCGCGTACCGCTCGTCGCGCGTGATGTACCAGGCGAGGGCGTCGGTGTACGCGGCTATCGCGTCCTCGCGCTCGTCCGTGCAGCCGTAGTTGGGGTTGGAGTACGAGCCGCACTCGACGGTCGCGCGGGGTGTGGGGGTGCGCGTGAGCGAGGCGTACTTGCTCGCCAACATCTGGTCGTAGGCACCCTTCCAGGGCTGGGCGCCGGCCAGGACCTTGGTGCGGGCGAAGTCCAACTGGCCCTTGGAGACTGTGACTCCGGGATGGACGAAGGCGGCGGGCGCCGCGTCGGCCGGGTGCGCGCCGGGCCAGGACAGGAGAGTGCCCACGAGCGCGGCGGTCGCGGCGGCGACGGTGACGAGGAGGGCAGGGCGCCGTCTGCGGCGATGCCGAGTGGGGGTGTCGGACATGCAGAGCCATCCGTTCTTGTATGTGAACTACACATGGGATGCTGAACACGTGCGCTGGCCGGTGACCATAGGTATGGACCAGGCTTCCGTCAAGGCCTGAAGAAAGACCCGCTGCTCAACTGCTGTTCACGTACAAGAACCCGGCCGGGACGGGCCGCCCTCGCGAACCAGTCCGCCGGAGAGCGCGGACCGGCGCGCCGGAAAGGAAGCCGGCGGACACAGGAAAGGGCCGCACCCCTGGGGGTGCGGCCCACCTGATGTCCGACCAGCTGATGTCCGACCAGTCGATGTCCGACTAGCGGACTTCGGTGATCTCCGGTCCGCGCTGCAGCTGTCCCATGCCGCCGGAGAAGCGGGAGCCACCCTGCTCTTCCTGCTGAACACCCTCGGGGACCATCTGCGCGTCGTTCGGCAGCTTCAGGACGATCGGATCGCGGGGGGCCATCGGGCCCTCACCACGGACGACGACCGTGTCCCGGAAGATCTGCTCCAGCAGACCCGCGGCCTGCGGCTGCACCGCACCCTGCCCGGAGATCACTCCGCGCAGGAACCAGCGGGGGCCGTCCACGCCGACGAACCGCACGACCTGGAAACCGCCCGTGCCGTCCGGCAGCTGTACCGGTACCTGCGCCCGCAGCTCCCAGCCCAGAGGGCCCTCGACCTCGTCGATGACACCGCCCTGCTGGGTGATCCCGGAGGCGATCTCCTCGCGTACCTCGCCCCAGATGCCCTCGCGCTTGGGAGCGGCGAAGGCCTGGAGCTGCACGGCACTGTCGTTGAGGACGACGGTCGCCGCGACGATCGCGTCGCCCGCGACCTCGACCCGCAGCTCCATGCCGTCGACTCCGGGCACGAAAAGACCGCCCAGGTCCACGCGGCCCTCGGCGGGGTCACGGACCTCAGTGCTGTCCCAGGGCCCATCGGGGCGCGGCTCGGGTTCGAGCCTCACGCGCTCGCGCTCCTCGTCCGCCTCAGTGTCGACGCCGTCGACGACCTGCTCGGCCTCGCCCGCCGCGTCCTCGGCGGCACTGCCCTTCTTGCGACGTCCGAACACGTCACTGTCCTTCCCGGTCGGATACGACCGAAGCGTATCGATTCCCACCCGTTGTGCTGTCCACGGCGGCATGACCGCCGGTGGACCCGAAGCCCCCTGCGGCCCGCGCCGAGTCGGGAAGCTCCGCGACCTCATGGAAGCGAACCTTCTCGACTTGCTGGACGACCAGTTGAGCAATCCGGTCGAAGCGCTCGAACCGCACCGACTCGTGCGGGTCGAGATTCACCACGATCACCTTGATCTCCCCACGGTACCCGGCATCAACCGTCCCCGGGGCATTCACCAGAGCGACGCCGCAGCGGGCGGCGAGGCCGGAACGCGGGTGCACGAAGGCCGCGTACCCCTCGGGCAGCGCGATGGACACTCCCGTCGGCAGCACGGCCCGTTCACCGGGCTTCAGCTCGCGGCTCTCGGTGGTGCGCAGATCGGCTCCCGCGTCACCGGGGTGCGCGTACTCGGGAAGGGGGACGTCCGGGTCGACGCGCCTGATCAGCACGTCGACGTCTTGACGGGGCTCACGGGCCCCGGGATTGCGGGTCACGGGTTCACCTCGAAGGCACGGGCTCGCCGGATCTGGTCCGGGTCGTTCATGGCGGCCCGGATCTCCTCCGGGCGGCCGTTGTCGATGAAGTGGTCGACCTTCACCTCGACGAAGAGGGCGTCGGCGTGGACGGCGACGGGCCCGTCGGGGCCGCCGATCCGCCCGGTGGCGGTGCAGAAGATCTTCCGGCCGGCCACCGCGGTGACCTCGGCCTCCAGATACAGCACGGTGCCGACGGGCACGGGGCGGCGGAAGTCGGTCTCCAGGCGTCCCGTCACGGCGATCGTCCGCAGCAGCCAGTTCAGGGAGCCGAGGGTCTCGTCGAGCGCGGTGGCGAGGACGCCGCCGTGCGCGAGACCGGGGGCGCCCTGATGGACCGGCCGTACGGTGAACTCCGCCGTGATCCGAACGCCGTCGCCCGCGCGGGCCTCCAGATGGAGTCCGTGGGGCTGCCCCCCACCGCACCCGAAACACTGTTCGTAGTGTGCTCCGAGGAGCTCTCCGGGGGCGGGCGCGTCGGGGTGCCGCACCGGCGCGACGGCGTCGGCGGGAGGCGTCAGAGCTGCGGAAGTACCACTCACAGCCGCTGACCTTACCCGCGAGTCCACCAAGTCTTCGCACCGTGCCAAGCTTGGCTTCATGCAGCTCTCCGCCTCCCCGTACGAAGAACGCCTCACCGCACCCCGGTCGTGGTGGGCGATCAGCTTCCTGGTCGGGCTCGCGATGGCCCTGGTCTTCCTCCCGTTCGGCACCCTGCCGACGCTGGGTGCGCTGGTCGGAGGCACCGCGGTCGCGGCGGTCGCGGCGAGCGCGTACGGGTCGATCCGCATCCGCGTGGTCGGTGACTCGCTGATCGCGGGCGACGCCCGGATCCCGGTCACGGCCCTCGGTGACACGGAGATCCTGGACCAGGAGGAGGCACGCGCCTGGCGCACGCACAAGGCCGACACCCGCGCGTTCATGCTGCTGCGCTCGTACATCCCCACGGCGCTGCGCGTCCAGGTCACGGATCCGGCGGACCCGACGCCCTACCTGTATCTGTCGACGCGGGAGCCGGAGCGCCTGGTGGCCGCCCTGGAGGCGGCACGGGCTGCGGCCCAGCCCGCGGACAGCTAGGGACTGCCGCTCGGATCAGGTCGCAGGGCGCAGAGCGCGCCCTGCCGGGATGCGTGGGCACGGCACCTCACCGCGTCGTCGCATCACCTGAGCGCGATCCTCCGCCCACCGAGCGCGACCTCCCGGCCGGGCGTCGCGACTGCGGGGCGACGTGACCGCGGGGCGTCACACCGTCACCGGCTGCACTTCTCCCACGGAACCACGCGACAGCCGGGCGCACCGGAGAGGTGGCGCGCAGCGACCGTCCGGAGCCGGGCCGGGCTCCGGCCCTTTCGCCGTCCTGCGGTGCCGGTCGCCGTCCTGCGGTGCCGGACCCGGGCACGACGAAGGCGACGGTCCGCCGAGTGCGGACAGCCGACAGCGGGTGCCGGCGGCGCGAGCGGCCTCAGCTCCCCAGGTCTCGGGGGATCTCCCCGATCCGCAGCGGATCCGTCGGCTTCTCCAGGGGCGGCAGCTCCGGGAGCGCTTCCCACGGCACCTGCATCTTGCGCAGGTCCTTGCGGATGTGCCCCGCCACGCGCTTGGTGTCGCGGCGGTTCATCACCGCCCCGACCGCCGCGCCGACCATGAACGGGATCAGGTTGGGCAGGTCCCGAATCGTTCTCTTCATGATCTGCTGGCGCAGCTCGCGCTTCATCTGGCCGCCCAGCGCGGCGTTGATCGTCACGGGCTTGGCCACGTCGATGCCGCGCTCGCCCGACCAGGAGTGCAGATACGCGGTACTGCGCTGCTTGAGGTTGCCCGGCGGTCGCAGGCCGTAGACCTCGTGGAGTTCGGCGACCAGCTTGAGCTCGATCGCGGCGACGGCGGTGATCTCGGCCGCCAGCTCCGTGGGCATGGCGGGCGGCACCGGCAGCATCGCGGCGGCGCCGATCCCGGCGCCGACGGTGGACGTCGCGGCGGCGGCGCCCGCGACGAGTTTGTCCGCGAGCTGTTCGGGGCCGAGGCCCGGGAACTGCTTGCGGAGAGTGGCGAGGTCCCGGACGGGAACCCGCGGGGCGATGTCGATGACGCGGTCGACGACGTACGCCAGGCCCGACCTGACCCGCACGCCGCTCGTGTGGACGCCTTTCGTGACCCCCGCCCGGACAACCGCCGCGCGACGCCTGGGGGCGGGCGCGGGAGTGTCCGTGGAGGCCGTCAGGCCGTCTGTGGCGCCCGCTCGGTCGAGCGAGGCTGATCCCTGTTCGGAAGAGCCCCGCTCGTCGTCACGCACGCCTTCAGGGCCCTCGTAGGGCCCTTCGTCCGCCGCCCCGGAGGGCAGGCGGCGCTTCCAAGGAAAGGCCGAGCCAGTCACGGCCGACCCTGCCTCAGTCGCAGTCGCGGCAGATCGGCTGACCGTTCTTCTCGCGGGCCAGCTGGCTGCGGTGGTGCACCAGGAAGCAGCTCATGCAAGTGAACTCGTCCTGCTGCTTGGGCAGCACCCGGACGGCCAGCTCCTCGTTCGAGAGGTCCGCGCCGGGCAGCTCCAGGCCTTCTGCGGCCTCGAACTCATCTACATCGACGGACGAAGTCGATTTGTCGTTCCGGCGAGCCTTCAGTTCTTCAAGGCTGTCCGAGTCGACGTCGTCGTCGGTCTTGCGTGGGGTGTCGTAATCCGTTGCCATTGTCGCTCTCCCCCTCTGGGTGTCTTCGGTGTCTCCAGCGCACGTAACGCGTGAGAGGCCGGACTTGTGCCCGACCCGAGGCGGAGATTTTGCCTCACATCAAGGTCTGTTACTCAATCGACACCCAACCGGACTCATCAAGAGTGATCGGCTTGGATGGCGATGCGGACCGTACACGGTCCTGGGGCCGCACTTCAAAGGCGTCCCACCGTGTACTTCCCGTGATCAAGACCCCCGAAAACCCGGATTTTCCCGGCTTTCCGACAGCTTGCATGATCACGGAGAGTGGATGGGCCCAATATCGCCCTTGTGATCGATCACACACGGGTCACTCGAGAGGGTGACCAGAAAATTCCGCGCAAAGCGAACATCCTCGCGTGTCCGCGACATGGTCTCAGATGGGAAGGGTGACGCGCATCACGAGCCCACCCCCATCTCGGGGCTGAGCGACGATGTGACCTCCGTGCGCGCGGGCCACCGACCGGGCGATCGACAGGCCGAGGCCCACGCCCTTGTCGCTGCCCGTGCGCTCCGTACGCAGCCGCCGGAAGGGCTCGAAAAGATTGTCGACCTCGTACGCGGGAACCATCGGTCCCGTGTTCGACACCTCCAGGACCGCCCGGCCGTGCTGCACCTCGGTCGTGACCTCGACCCAGCCGTCCTTCGGCAGGTTGTACCGGACGGCGTTCTGGACGAGGTTCAGCGCGATCCGCTCCAGGAGGACGCCGTTGCCCTGGACGACCACCGGAGCCCGCTGCCCGCGGATCTTCACGCCCTTGGCCTCCGCCTCGGCGTGCACCTGGTCGATGGCCTGCGAGGCGACCTCGGCGAGGTCCACGGGTTTGCGCTCGACGATCTGGTTGTCGCTGCGGGCGAGCAGCAGCAGCCCCTCGACGAGCTGCTCACTGCGCTCGTTCGTGGCGAGCAGCGTCTTGCCCAGCTGTTGCATCTCCGTCGGCACCCCCGGTCCCGAGAGGTGCACCTCCAGGAGGGTGCGATTGATCGCGAGCGGCGTCCGCAGTTCGTGCGAGGCGTTCCCGACGAACCGCTGCTGGGCGGTGAAGGCCCGCTGCAACCGCTCCAGCATGTCGTCGAAGGTGTCCGCGAGCTCCTTCAATTCGTCGTCCGGGCCGTCCAGCTTGATCCGCCGGGACAGGTCGGAGCCGGCCACCGCACGCGCGGTGCGGGTGATGTGGCCGAGCGGCGAGAGGACGCGTCCGGCCATCGCGAAGCCGAACGCGAAGGCGATGATCGCGAGACCGAGCAGGGCCAGCAGCGAGCGGCTGAGCAGGTCGTCCAAGGCGTGCTGGCGCTGCTGGTTCACGCAGTCGTAGAGCGCCTTGTTGATCTCGTCCGACGAGGAACGCGACGGGAGGTTGCAGGTGCTGCTGCCGACCTGCCCCGAAACGATCTTGAAGGGGAGCTCGCTGCCCACGTTCAGCGCCTGTGCCGCGAGCAGGTAGATGATCGACAACAGCAGGATGCCGGCGATCAGGAACATGCCGCCGTAGAGCAGCGTGAGGCGTATGCGGATGGTCGGACGCAGCCACGGGAACGGGGGCTCCGGCTGCGGGTCCCAGGTGGGCTTCGGAGGCGCCGTGGGCGGCGCGGGGGTGGTGGCCACGACGGGATCAGATCCTGTAGCCGGAGCCGGGCACGGTGACGATCACGGCCGGCTCGCCGAGCTTGCGGCGCAGCGTCATGACGGTCACGCGCACGACGTTGGTGAACGGGTCCGTGTTCTCGTCCCAGGCCTTCTCCAGGAGCTGCTCCGCGGAGACGACGGCGCCCTCGCTGCGCAGCAGCACCTCCAGGACGGCGAACTCCTTGGGGGCGAGCTGGACCTCCTTGCCGTCGCGGAAGACCTCGCGGCGGTTGGGGTCGAGCTTGATCCCCGCGCGCTCCAGGACCGGCGGCAGCGGCACGCTCGTACGACGTCCGAGGGCACGCACGCGTGCGGTCAGCTCGCTGAACGCGAACGGCTTGGGGAGGTAGTCGTCGGCGCCGATCTCCAGGCCCTCGACACGGTCGCTGACGTCGCCGGACGCGGTCAGCATCAGCACGCGCGTGGGCAGGCCGAGCTCGACGATCTTGCGGCAGACGTCGTCGCCGTGCACGAGCGGGAGGTCCCGGTCGAGGACGACCACGTCATAGTCGTTGACCCCGATGCGCTCCAGCGCGGCGGCGCCGTCGTACACGACGTCGACGGCCATGGCCTCCCGGCGCAGTCCGGTGGCCACCGCATCGGCGAGCAGTTGCTCGTCCTCGACGACGAGTACGCGCACGTCGCTAGTCCTTCCTCTGTCCACCGGCGGGGCACGCTTCAGGGCACCACGCGGGCAGGTCTGTCACGGATGAGAGCTCCATCCTGCCCTTTTCGGCCGTAAACCGGCTGTAAGACGGTGCAGGCGCCAGGTAAGCCCGTCCAGGGGGCCGGGAATGCCAGATTTTCTCGCCGGGTTGAGGTTTCCACGGAAGAGAGCGGGGGGAGGACGGCTTTACACCCCGCGATCACGCTCTGCATGTGGCAAGCCACCTTGTGGTACGTCCAACCGCTTCCGCAGAGCGGGCGTGGGTGTCCGGCACCGTCGCCGCCCAGCCTGGGCAGCGCTGGGCACCCGACAGAGACGTGATCGCCCCTTCCGATCGGCACACCCCCGTGCCACCCGACCCACGACCCAGGACGAGGGGGCGCAGCATGGACGCATTCACCGCAGGACTTCTGCAGCGCATAAGGGCGACCGAGTCCGACCTGACGCGGGCTCGCGAAACAGGTGACGACTTCCTCGCGGAGGTCGAGCAGGCCGAGCTGGACGACCTGCACCGCCTCGCCGCCGAGCACGGTGTGGAGGTCGGCGCGACGCGCGTCTGATCAGCACGTACGAGAGCGGGGCCTCGGTATCGATCCAGTACCGGGGCCCCGCTCCGTTTCTGTCGTCTTCCGTCTTCCGCCGGCCGCTCTCGCCTTCTTCCGCCGACCGCTGTACGCCTTCCGCCGGCCGCCGTCAGTCGTGCCAGGCCCCGAGGTCCTCCAGTAGCCCCTGGAGGGGCTGGAAGACGCCAGGAGAGGCCGCCACCGCGAGTTCGCCTGTGGGGCGCTCTCCGGGGCGTCCACCGGTCACCGCGCCCGCTTCACGGGCGATCAGGTCCCCCGCCGCGAGGTCCCAGGGGTGCAGGCCCCGCTCGTAGTAGCCGTCGAGGCGGCCGGCCGCGACGTCGCACAGGTCGATCGCGGCCGAGCCGGAGCGCCGGATGTCGCGCACCAGCGGGATCAGCCGCTGGGCCACGTCCGCCTGATGGGTCTTGACCTCGGTCACGTAGTTGAAACCGGTCGAGACGAGGGCCTGGTCGAGGGGCGGCGACGGGCGGCAGGCCAGCCGGCGTTCGCCGACCCAGGCGCCGGTGGCCCGGGCGCCCCGGCCGCGCACCGCGTGGTACGTCTCACCGCGCATCGGTGCCGCCACGACGCCCACGACGGTCTCGCCGTCCTGCTCGGCCGCGATGGACACCGCCCAGGTCGGCAGCCCGTACAGGTAGTTGACCGTGCCGTCGAGCGGGTCGACGATCCAGCGGATGCCGCTGGTGCCCTCGCTGGTGGAGCCCTCCTCGCCGAGGAAACCGTCGCGGGGGCGGTGCTCGGCGATCAGCGTGGTGATCAGCTTCTCGGCGGCGATGTCCATCTCGGTGACGACGTCGATCGGGCTGGACTTGGTCGCGGCGACCGCGAGGTCCGCCGGTCGGCCGTCGCGCAGCAGCGCGCCCGCGCGGCGGGCGGCCTCGTGTGCGAGCTGGAGCAGTTCGGTGTGCAGAGGCTCGGTCACGGGGCTCCTCATGCGTAGGGGCTGTCGGCGCCCGCGGCGGCGGGCTTGGGCGTACGGGCCGGACAGCAGCCCACCGGGCACAGGTCATGACTCGCGCCCAGCGCGCCCAGGGCACACGGTGTCACCCGTCGGGCGCTCCCGGCCGCGGCGCGCTCCAGCACCAGGTCACGGACTGCCGCGGCGAAGCGGGGATCGGAGCCCACCGTGGCCGAACGGCGCACCGGCAGACCCAGCTCCGCCGCCTTCGCGGTCGCCTCGGTGTCGAGGTCGTACAGGACCTCCATGTGGTCCGAGACGAATCCGATCGGCACCATCACCGCCGCCGCCACCCCGGATCCGTGCAGCTCCTCCAGGTGGTCGCAGATGTCCGGCTCCAGCCACGGAATGTGCGGGGCCCCGGAGCGCGACTGGTAGACGAGCTTCCACGGGTGGGCGGTCCCGGTCCGCTCCCGCACCGCCTCCGCGACCAGCCGGGCCACGTCCAGATGCTGCCGGACGTACGCGCCGCCGTCACCGTGCCCCTCGACCGGGCCGGAGGTGTCCGCCGCGGCGACCGGGATCGAGTGCGTGGTGAAGGTCAGATGCGCGTCGGCACGGACCTCCTCGGGCAGCTCCGCCAGCGACCGCAGAACACCCTCGACCATCGGCTCGACGAACCCCGGATGGTTGAAGTAGTGCCGCAGCTTGTCGATCCTCGGCGGCTCCAGCCCCTCCCCCTCCAGCATGGCCAGCGCCCCGGCCAGGTCCTCGCGGTACTGCCGGCAGCCCGAGTACGAGGCGTACGCGCTGGTGGCCAGCACGAGGATCCGGCGCCGCCCGTCGGCGACCATCTCGCGCAGCGTGTCGGTCAGGTACGGCGCCCAGTTCCGGTTGCCCCAGTAGACCGGCAGATCCAGTCCGTGCTCCGCGAAGTCCTTGCGCAGCGCGTCGAGCAGGGCGCGGTTCTGGTCGTTGATGGGGCTGATCCCGTCGAACAGGAAGTAGTGCTGCCCCACCTCCTTGAGCCGTTCCTTGGGGATACCCCTGCCCCGCGTCACGTTCTCCAGGAACGGGACCACTTCGTCCCGGCCTTCGGGACCGCCGAACGAGAGCAGGAGCAAGGCGTCGTAGGGGGTGGCATCGAGCGCTTCTGGCATGCGTCCGATCCTGCCACCCGCCGGTGACATGCGAGAAACGGCGGGTCGGTGAGGGAGGCGGCGACGGCGGGGACGCACGGATCGGCGGGTGTCGGGTCATGCGCTCGGGCGGGTGTGAGGGCGTGCGCGGGGCGGGCTGAGAGAGGCACGGAGGCGTGCGTTTAGGGTCACCTAACCCGTAAGCTGTATCGGCCAGCTTCACGCCTTACAGAAGTTCGGGCCGCCCGTGGTGACCGGGTGGGGCCGAGCCGAGCCGACGGAGACCCCCGTGCCCAGCCCGTACCGCGCCCTGTTCGCCGCCCCAGGCTCCAAGGGCTTCTCCGCCGCGGGCCTGCTCGGCAGGATGCCGCTGTCCATGATGGGCATCGGCGTGGTCACGATGATCTCCCAGCTGACCGGGCGGTACGGCCTCGCGGGCGCCTTGTCGGCGACCATCGCGCTGGCGGCCGCGGCGATGGGTCCGCAGGTCTCGCGGATGGTGGACCGGCACGGACAGCGGCGGGTCCTGCGCCCGGTGACGCTCTTCGCGCTCACGGCGGCCGCGGGACTGCTGGTCGCCGCGCACTTCGAGTGGCCGGACTGGGTGCTGTTCGTGTGCGCGGCCGGCATCGGCTGCGTCCCGAGCGTCGGCGCGATGATCCGGGCCCGCTGGGCGGCTCTCTACGGGGGCACCCCGCAACTGCACACCGCGTACTCCCTGGAGTCCGTGGTGGACGAGATCTGCTTCATCTTCGGGCCGATCATCTCCATCGGCCTGTCCACGGTGTGGTTCCCGGAGGCCGGACCGCTGCTCGCCGCCTGCTTCCTGGCGGCCGGGGTCTTCTGGCTGACCTCCCAGCGCGCCACCGAGCCCGAGCCGCATCCGCGCGGGCAGCACGCCGGGGGTTCGGCGCTCCGCTCGGCCGGACTCCAGGTCCTGGTGGCCACGTTCGTGGCGACCGGGACGATCTTCGGAGCCGTCGACGTGGTCACCGTGGCCTTCGCCGAGGAGCAGGGCCACAAGGGTGCCGCGAGCATCGTCCTGGCCCTCTACGCGGCGGGCTCCTGCCTCGCGGGAGCCGTCTTCGGGCTGCTGCACTTCAAGGGGGCGCCCGAACGCAGGTGGCTGCTGGGCATATGCGCGATGGCCGTGAGTATGATCCCCCTCCTACTGGTCGGAAACTTGCCGTTCCTGGCCGTGGCGCTGTTCGTTGCGGGCCTCTCCATCGCTCCCACGATGATCACGACGATGTCCCTCATCGAACAGCACGTACCTCGCGCGAAACTGACCGAAGGCATGACCTGGGTGAGCACCGGACTCGCGGTCGGGGTCGCGCTCGGCTCCTCCGTGGCCGGCTGGGTGATCGACTCCGCCGGCGCCGAGGCCGGGTACGGGGTTCCGGCGGTGTCCGGGGCCGTCGCGGTCGCGGTCGGTTTCCTCGGGTATCGCCGGCTCAGCAGGCCGGTTCCGCAGCGGGGAGGGTCTCATGAGCACCACAGTGAGCGGGAAGAGCGGCACGTGGCGTAACTGGGCGGGGAACGTCACCGCCCGTCCCGTACGGGAGGTCACCCCTGCCTCGGTCGACGAACTCTCCGCCGCCGTGCGGAAGGCGGCCGAGGACGGCCTGACGGTGAAGGCCGTCGGCACCGGGCACTCCTTCACAGCGGCCGCCGCGACCGACGGCGTATTGATCCGCCCTCAACTGTTGACCGGCATCCGCAAGATCGACCGTGCGGCCATGACGGTCACGGTCGAGGCGGGCACCCCGCTCAAGAGACTCAACATGGCGCTCGCGCGTGAGGGGCTGTCGCTCACGAACATGGGCGACATCATGGAGCAGACCGTTTCGGGGGCGACCAGCACCGGAACGCACGGCACCGGACGCGACTCGGCCTCGATCGCCGCGCAGATCAAGGGCCTCGAACTGGTGACGGCGGACGGCTCGGTGCTGTCCTGTTCCGAGCACGAGAACCCGGAGGTCTTCGCGGCGGCCCGAATAGGGATCGGCGCCCTGGGGATCGTCACCGCGATCACCTTCTCCGTGGAGCCCGTCTTCCTGCTCACGGCCCGCGAGGAGCCGATGACCTTCGACAGGGTCACCGCCGACTTCGAGGAACTCTTCACCGAGAACGAGCACTTCGAGTTCTACTGGTTCCCGCACACGGGCAACTGCAACACCAAGCGCAACAACCGCAGCGCGGGCCCCGAGAAGCCGGTGGGGCCGATCCGCGGCTGGATCGAGGACGAGTTCCTCTCCAACGGCGTCTTCCAGGTGGCCAATCTGCTCGGCCGGGCCGTGCCCGCCGCCATCCCGTCGATCGCCAGACTCTCCAGCCGCGCGCTGTCCGCGCGCACCTACACCGACATTCCGTACGAGGTCTTCACCTCTCCGCGCCGCGTGCGTTTCGTGGAGATGGAGTACGCCGTGCCGCGCGAGGCCCTCGTCGAGACGCTCCGCGAACTGAAGTCGATGGTCGACCGCTCGTCCCTGCGGGTCAGCTTCCCCGTGGAGGTGCGGACCGCGCCCGCCGACGACATCACCCTGTCCACGGCGTCCGGACGGGAGAGCGCGTACATCGCCGTCCACATGTTCAGGGGGACCCCCTATCAGGCGTACTTCACCGCGGCCGAGCGGATCTTCACCGCGCACGAGGGGCGTCCGCACTGGGGCAAGGTGCACACGCGCGACGCCGAGTACTTCACCAAGGTCTACCCGCGCTTCGGCGAGTTCACGGCGCTGAGGGATCGGCTCGATCCGGACCGGCGCTTTGCGAATGACTACTTGCGGAGGGTTCTGGGGTCGTAGCGGTCGCGCTGGGTGCGGGAGTCGGGGCGCCTCCCCCGGCATCCGGTCCCGGGGACGCGCCGTCGCCGGGCGTCGGGTCCGCCGTCGCGTCCCCGCCGCTTCCGCCGCCCAGGTCCCCCGAGCCGCCACTGCCGGTGGACGGGGAGGACTCCTCCGGAGCGGCCGGGGCCGTGGAAGGCGACGACCCGGTCGAGGGTGCCGTGCCGGGCTCCGGACTTCCCGAGCCGGCGCTGTGCCCCTTGAAGGCGTCGCCGACCGTCGTGCTCGTGCCGTCGCCGCTGAAACTGCGCCCCGAGACCATTTCGAACGTGGTGATTCCGGCCATCGTGACGCCGAAGACGAGGGCGGTCGCGACCAGCGGCCGCTTCCAGCTCCTGACCCGTGCGCGGTAGACGGTCCCCTCGGTGAACTCGCCGGGGGTACCGGGCATCTGCCGGGGCTTCGGTTTCGGCTGCACCTTCACGTCACGTATCTGTTCGCCGGTACGCCTGAAGAAGTGCTGGAAGAGCGTTCCCCCGCAGGTGGCGATGGCGCTGACCAGTCCCGCGCCCAGGATCGTCCCGTAGACGCCGAAGTACGAGGCGAGTTTCGCGGCGACCACCGCTGCCACCGCGCTGCCCGCGACTTGAGGGACGCTCAGGTCCACCCGCTTCTTCCTCGGCTCCACGTCGGCACCCGGCTCCTCGCCGCCGACTTCAGGCTTCTCACGCATTCCCGGACCTTGCCTGCCTTTCCCGTACTTGATCGACCGATCGCACGAGAAAGGGACGTACGGGCGAAACGATTAGTTCCGTTTCTGCCGATTACGTGAAGTGCGCCACGTTCGATGACCCCCGAAAGGGCGCCAGGAACGGCCAACTACCACCCCCCGCTCGAAGTTGGGCGGCGTGCCGATCCACGCAAGTGGCCCGAATGGAGTACTGTTGCGAGCCCTGGGTCCGGACTCCCGCCAGGGTGTCCGGGGCCTTGCAGGACCGCCGGGAGGGGGCTCGTTGCACAGGGTGATGGAGTTCGTCACTTAGCGTTGCGAATAGGTAACCGTGCCATAACGGCGACCCCGGGCCCGTGCCCGACACGCCGGGCAACTCGGCAAGGTTGTGGCAGGCTGCACCCGGGCAGGCCACACTCGACTAGCGGAAGCAGCGACGCACGTGACGTCGGCAGGCACCACCCGGGAGGTCCCCATGCCCGAACTGCGTGTCGTGGCCGTCTCTAACGACGGCACACGGCTGGTGCTGAAGGCTGCGGACAGTACGGAGTACACGCTTCCGATTGACGAGCGTCTGCGCGCCGCCGTACGCGGCGACCGTCCCCGCCTCGGCCAGATCGAGATCGAGGTGGAGAGCCATCTCCGCCCCCGAGACATCCAGGCGCGTATACGCGCCGGCGCCTCCGCGGAGGAAGTCGCCCAGCTCGCCGGAATCCCCGTCGATCGCGTACGTCGCTTCGAGGGACCCGTGCTGGCCGAGCGCGCCTTCATGGCCGAGCGCGCCAGGAAGACTCCCGTCCGCCGCCCCGGAGAGAACGCCGGACCCCAGCTCGGCGAGGCCGTCCAGGAGCGGCTGCTGATCCGGGGCGCCGAGAAGGACACCGTCCAGTGGGACTCGTGGCGCCGCGACGACGGCACCTGGGAAGTCCTGCTGGTCTACCGGGTCGCGGGTGAACCGCACGCCGCGAGCTGGACCTACGACCCGCCCCGGCGGCTCGTCCAGGCCGTCGACGACGAGGCGCGCTCGCTGATCGGCGAGTCCGAGGACCTCGCGGCACCCGAGCCGAGCTTCCCGTTCGTGCCGCGGATCGCCAGGCTGCCCCGCGACCGTCCGCTGGACCGCGCCCTGGACCGGCAGATGGAGCGGCCGAGCCTGCCCCCGCCGCCCCCGGAACCGGCCGAGGAGGCCGAGGACCGGGACTCGCTGACCAGCCTCCTGGAGGCCGTGCCCAGCTTCCGGGGCGACATGGTGGTCCCCGAGCGGCCCGCCACCACCGAGCGGCCCGCCGAGGAGCCCGCCGACGAACCCGAGGCGGAGGAGCCCCCGGCTCCCGCCGCCTCGGCAGGTGCCGGTTCCGCGTACGCGGACGTATTGATGCCCCGCTCGGTCGGCAGCCATCGCGACCGGCTGGTCGGCGCGACCGACCGCCAGGCCGAGGCCGACGGCGTCCGCCCGGGCCGCAGAGCGGCGGTCCCGAGCTGGGACGAGATCGTCTTCGGCACACGGCGGAAGAAGCAGGACTAGTCAGGTGTACGACGACGGGGCCCGCGCCGATCCGGTGCGGGCCCCGTCCTGGTGCAACCGGCGGCGGGGCAGGCCGGCGCGCCCGGTACGGCGGCTCCGGCGCCCCGGGCTGTCACTGCGGGTCGGGGCCCACCGCGACGGGACGGTCGCCGTCCTGGGACCACTCCGACCACGAACCCGCGTACAGAGCCGCGGGAATGCCCGCCACGGCGAGGGCCAGCACCTCATGGGCCCCCGAGACACCGGAGCCGCAGTAGACGCCGACCTCGGACGTGGGCGTCACACCGAGGGACTTGAAGCGGTCGGCGAGTTCGGCCGACGGCAGGAACCGTCCGTCCTCCGTGACGTTCTCGGCGGTCGGCGCGGAGACGGCGCCCGGGATGTGCCCGCCGACCGGATCGATCGGCTCGACCTCGCCCCGGTACCGCTCACCAGCGCGGGCATCGAGCAGCAGTCCGGTGCGGGCGAGTGCGGCGGCCCCGTCCGCGTCGAGCAACGGCCGGGCGCCGGGCGCCGGTACGAACGTTCCGGGCGCCGGCGAGGGGACCTCCGAGGACACCGGACCGCTCCAGGCGGCGAACCCGCCGTCAAGCACGCGTACCGACGGATGACCCGAATAGCCGAGCAGCCACCAGGCACGCGCGGCGGCCCAGCCCTGCCCTCCGTCGTACACGACCACGTCACGGTCCTCGGACACTCCCGCGGCCCGCATCGCAGCGCCGAAGACCTCGGCGCCGGGGAGCGGATGGCGGCCCGCCGCACCGGCCGGACCAGCGAGTTCGGAATCCAGATCGACGAAGACGGCACCCGGGATGTGCGCGTTCTCGTACTCGGAGCGCAGGTTGGGGCCGCCCAACTGCCAGCGGATGTCGAGGAGCACCGGCGGGTTCGGACCCGCCAGGTCGCTCGCGAGCTCGGGTGCGGTGATGATGGCGTTCATGGCCACCATCCTTGCGCACGGGGTGGCCGCGTCGTCCATGTCCGGCTACTCTGCTCCGCCGGACAGGTCCGATCACCAGGCGTATGGGATCGGGCACATGCTGTACAACCGATGGACACCACGCGGCAATCACTCCGAAACGGATGAGAAACGGCATATCGGGCTTCCTTCCGTCGCGGGCCGCCGAACGGCGGCGCGGCCGGGACGCGCGGCACGACCGGTGGTGCGAACATCGGCACGGGGCGTGCACGCACGCGACTGAGTACGCGTGTTCGCAGGCGGAAGGTGACCGGCCACCGCGAGGGGCCGAGAAGAGAGTGACGATGACCGAGGCACGGGAATCGGCCGGCCCGAACGGCACCACGCACGCTCGGCACATGCCCGGCACACCCTGCTGGGTGAGCCTGATGGTGCATGAGATGGCCGCGACCCAGGACTTCTACGGAGCGCTGTTCGGCTGGGAGTTCCAGCCTGGCCCACCGCAGCTCGGCCCCTACGCGCGAGCGCTGCTCGACGGCCACGAGGTGGCCGGGATCGGCCAGTTGCCGCCCGACCGGCACCTGCCCATCGCCTGGACGCCGTACTTCGCGTCGGCGGACGTGGACCAGACCGCCGAGACGGTACGACTCAGCGGCGGAACCGTGGGCGTGGGACCGCTCGACGCGGCCGAGGCCGGCCGTCTGGCGATCGCCTCCGACACGTCGGGCGCCGTCTTCGGCATCTGGCAGGTGGTGGCCCACCCCGGCACGGAGATCACCGGCGTGCCGGGCACCCCGGTGTGGAACGAGCTCGTGACGCGCGACACCCAGAGTGTCGTCAAGTTCTACCAGGGGGTCTTCGGCTACGAACTGGAGCCGGCCGTCTCACCCGACTTCGACTACGTGACCCTGCACATCGACGGCCGCCCGGTGGCGGGCGTGCACGGGGTCGGGAACACCCTGCCCCGCGACCGCGGGCCGCACTGGCTGACGTACTTCGAGGCCGCCGAAGTGGACGAGACCGTCCACCGCGTCACGGAACTCGGCGGGCACCTCGTCGGACCGGCCCACGACTCCCCGTACGGCCGTGTGGCGACCGTGGCGGATCCGGAGGGCGCGACGTTCTCCCTGATCCATGCCGTCACGTGACGCGGTGAGCCGGCGTACCCGATGGGCCGGCGCCGGGACGGGCGCCAGGGCGTCGGGGCCGGGGTGTCGGACCGGGAAACAGGTCTCAGGCCGAGGCGATCGGCAGGACGTCCGGTGACAGGGCGCTCGCGTGGGCCGTGGCGGCCGTCATACGGCGACGGTGGTGCCTGCGGCACAGGACCTCGTAGCCGACGTCGGGCTGGTTGACGTCGCCGACGACGACCTGGGCGCCCTCGAGGACCATCTCGCCGCCAACGGTGCGGGCGTTGTGCGTGGCGCGGGCGCCGCACCAGCACAGGGCCTCCACCTGGAGGACCTCGACCCGGTCGGCCAGTTCGACGAGGCGCTGGGAGCCCGGGAAGAGCTTGGAGCGGAAGTCCGTGGTGATCCCGAAGGCGAAGACGTCGACGCCCAGGTCGTCCACCACGCGGGCCAGCTGGTCGATCTGCCGGGGGGCCAGGAACTGGGCCTCGTCCGCGATCACATAGTCCGCCCGGCCGCCCTGGGAGAGGTGGTCGACCAGGTAGGCGTACAGGTCCTGGTCGTCCGCCACCTCGACCGCATCGGTGACCAGGCCGAGACGCGAGGAGAGCTTGCCCTCGCCCGCGCGGTCGTCGCGCGTGAAGATCATGCCCTGCAGACCCCGCGCCGAGCGGTTGTGCTCGATCTGGAGAGCCAGCGTGGACTTCCCGCAGTCCATGGTTCCGGAGAAGAACACCAGCTCGGGCATGGGGAGTTGAGCACCTTTCGGCAACGGAGGCAGGGAGAAGGGCGTCAGGAGCGTACTTCGAGGAGCGGCACCAGTTGCTCGACGGGGGTCATCGAACCGTGGTTGCCGACCATCGCCGACTCCTTCGGCTCCCGCTCGGACGCGATGATCAGGACGTCGTCCCGGGCGGCCGCGATGACGTCGCCCAGCCGGCCGTACACCCGCTCGTCGACCTGCGGGCCGAACCAGCCCGCCTCGATCGCCTCGTCCCGGGAGGCGATCCAGAACTGCTCGCCGAGGACCTCGCGCCAGCAGGTCAGCACGTCCGCCTCGGCACCCGGGACCGCGTACACATGGCGGGCACGGCCCTCGCCGCCCAGCAGGGCGACCCCGGCGCGCAGCTCCCAGTCCTCGTCGAAGTCGATGCGGTGCTGCTCGTCGAACGGGATGTCGATCATGCCGTGGTCGGCGGTGACGTACAGCGCGGAGCGCGGTGGCAGCTGCTCCGCGAGGCGCTGGACCAGGCGGTCGACGTACATCAGCTGGCCGCGCCACGGGTCCGAGTCGACACCGAAGCGGTGACCCTTGCCGTCCACCTCCGCGTAGTACGTGTAGACCAAGGAGCGGTCCCCGGCGGCCAGTTGCTCGGCCGCGAAGTCCATGCGCTCCTCACCGGTCAACCGGCCGTGGAAGGTCCCGCCGCTCAGCGCGATCTTCGTCAGCGGTGTGTTCTGGAAGGTGGGCGAGGAGACCTGGGCGGTGTGCACACCCGCCGCGTCCGCCAGCTGGAAGATCGTGGGGTAGGGCTGCCAGGCGCGCGGATCGGTCCACGGGTTCCAGCGGAGCTGGTTCATCAGGTCGCCGGTGGCGGGGTTGCGCGCGGTGTAGCCGGGCAGGCCGTGCGCGCCAGGGGGCAGGCCGGTGCCGACGGAGGCGAGGGAGGTCGCGGTGGTGGCGGGGTAGCCCGCGGTGATCGGACGCCCTGTGCCGCCCCGCGAGGACGCCAGGAGCGACGTCATGAAGGGTGCCTCGTCCGGGTGGGCCTTGAGCTGCTCCCAGCCGAGTCCGTCGATCAGGAACACGCAGTTCCGGTCGGCTGCGGCCAGCTCCGGTATGGCGGCCCTCGCTCCGGGCACGGACATGCCCGCGGCGAGCGTGGGCAGCAGATCGGCCAGCGAGCCGGCGCCGTACTCGGGGACGGGCGCGGAGCCGATGGCGAGCGGTTCCGGGTGGTCCCAGGTGGGCAGGGCCATCAGCGGGTGGTGTCCGCGGTCGCCTCGGAGAGGGACTGCGCGAAGGCCAGGGCCTGACGGACGGTCTCCGGGCCGTCCCCCGCCTCGCTGACGCGCAGGCTCAGGTCGTCGGCTGTCGAGTTGCCCGTGTAGCCGTGATCGGCCTCGCAGTTGGGGTCACCGCAGGCGGCCGGCTCCAGGTCGATGCGGGAGACGGCGCCCCAGCCGATGGTCAGGACCACCTCGCGGGGCAACGTGCCGGGCGTGTACGACTCGGGGTTCGCGACGACGCGGCTGACGACCACCGACGAGATCCGGCCGAGCTTGACCGACTCCGTCGAGGTCGTGGCGTACGGCGTCGGGGACGTGGTGTCCGCGTTCTGCTCGTCGGTGTGGCTGACGATGAAGCGGTTGCCGGTGAGGACGAGCACGGTGACGTGCCGGCGCACCTCGTTCGCGTCGAACGTCGTCTCCTGGTGGACCAGGTACGACCGGATGGTCTCGCCGCCGATCGCGGCCTCCACCGCCTCGGCCACGAGGGCCGGGTAGTAGCCGCTGCGCTCGATCGCCGCTCGCAGCCCCTGGGTCGTCGTACTGGTCTTGGCCATGTCGTCCATCCTACGGGGGCCCACTGACTGCGAGGCACCGCTCGCGGCGGTCTGTCGTGGACGGAACAGATCGAATCGGGGACGGCGGCCCGGAGGAGGTGCGTACGGCGCCGCCGGCGGCCGCGGCCGCGGCCGCCGGGACGGGGAAGCGCCGCGGCACACCGGACGGGCGGCGGACGCCCCGGGGCGGCACCTGGGACACGGGCAGATGTCCGGGCGAGGACGTCTCTGGCGGCACCGCTCGGGCGACGGCTGACGCGCGGGGCCGCGGTACGTACCGCCCTGGAGGCAGCGCCCCTCGGACGGCACGGACGCCCGGACAGCTCAGACGGCTCAGACGACTCAGACGACTCAGACGACTCAGACGACTCAGACGACTCAGACGACGGGCAGTGTCCGGGGGCCGAGGTCGTCCCGGAGCGGGGCGCGGGCCAGTCGTACCGTGGCGCCCAGCACGCTCAGACCGGTCGGGGCGACCACGACCGGCTCCAGCGAGACCGCGACGACCTCGGGGTGGTCGTCGACCAGCCGGGACACCCGCAGCATGAGCTCTTCGAGGGCCGCCGTGTCGACCGGCGCGGAGCCCCGCCAGCCGAACAGGAGCGGTGCCGTCCGGATCGACCGGACCAGTGAGGCCGCGTCCCGGTCGATGACCGGAATCAGCCGGTGCGCCGTGTCCCCGAGCAGTTCGGAGGCGGCTCCGGCGAGCCCGAAGGAGAGCACCGCCCCGGCCGCCGGGTCGATCACCGCACGGACGACCGTGTCGACGCCGCGCGGCGCCATCCCCTGCACGACCGGGCGCAGCACCGTCGGTGTCCCGAACAGCTCGGTCAACTCCGTGTACGCCCGGCGCAGTTGTTCCTCGTCCGCCAGGTCCAGCCGTACGCCGCCCAGGTCGGCACGGTGCCGCAGGTGCGGGGCGGTGGTCTTGAGGGCCACGGGGTAACCGATGGAGTGCGCGGCCGCCACGGCGTCGTCCGGTGTGGGGGCGGGCAGGGAGCGGTGTACGTCGATGCCGTACCGCCCGAGCAGCGCCCCCGTCTCCTCGCCACCGAGCGTCAGCCCCTCCCCGCGCGCGAGGAGGTCGTCGATCAGCCGCGCCGCTCCCTTTTCGTCGATGTCCTCGTACTCGGGCACCTTGCCGGGCTCGCCGGCATCCAGGCGCCACTGGGCGTACTTGACGGCTTCGGCGAGGGCGCGGACGGCACGCTCGGCGGCGGGGTAGGCGGGGATGAGCCGGGAGTCCGACGCGGCATCGGCGCTCACCGCGGCGGGCGAGCGGTCGGCGGGGTGGAACCGGGCGCCGGGCGCCGCACCGGGTGCCGTCTCGGCGGCCTGGGGAGCGGTGCTCGCGGCGGCGGACAGGGCCTCGGCGAGGCCGCCCAGCTCGACGTGCACCACGAGCACGGGTTTCGCCGGAGCCGCCGCCGCGGAGGACCGGAGTGCCTCGGCGAGCGCCTCGTCGGCGGCCGAGGTCTCCCCCACCGCCGGTATGGCCGTCACGACCACGGCGTCGCAGCCGTCGTCGGCGAGGGCCTCCGCCAGCGCCCGGTGGAAGTCGTCCGCCGAGGCCGCCGTGGTCAGGTCCCGGGGCGGCAGGGGCCTGAGCCCTTCGGCGAGACACGCGTCGTACGTCAGAAGCCCCAGCGACTCGGAGTTCCCGAGGATCGCCACCCGGGGCCCCCTGGGGAGCGGCTGGCGCGCCAGCAGGAGGCCCGCGTCGACGAGTTCGGTGATCGTGTCCACCCGGATCACCCCGGCCTGGCGCAGCAGCGCGGACACAGTGGCGTGCGGCAACCGGGTGGCCCGTACGGCGTGCCCCTGGGGAGCGGCCCCGCCGTGCCGCGCCCCCTGGACCACGACCAGCGGCTTCGCGGCCGCCGTCCGCCGCGCGAGGCGGGTGAACTTGCGCGGGTTGCCGATGGATTCGAGGTACATGAGGGCGACGTCGGTGTCCGGGTCGTCGTACCAGTACTGAAGGACGTCGTTGCCGGACACGTCCGCCCGGTTCCCGGAGGAGATGAAGGTCGACACGCCGGTCACGCCCGTGACGCCGCCGCCGCGCCGGTGCAGCCGGGACAGCAGGGCGATACCGATGGCACCGGACTGTGCGAACAGGCCGATCCGGCCCGGGCGGGGCATCTGGGGGGCGAGCGAGGCGTTCAGTCGCACCTCGGGGGAGGTGTTGATGACTCCGAAGGCGTTGGGTCCGATGATGCGCATCCCGTACGTGCGCGCCTGCCGCACGAGTTCGCGCTGGCGCTCGCGTCCTTCGGGGCCGCTCTCGGCGTACCCGGCGGAGACCACCACGAGTCCCTGCACCCCGTGTTCGCCGCATTCCGTGACGACCTCGGGGACGTACTCGGCGGGCACGGCCACGACGGCGAGGTCGACGGGCTCGGCGATGTCCCGGATGGAGCGGTGGGCCGGGACTCCGTCGAGTTCCTTCTCCTGGAGTGCCGTGTTCACGGCGTACAGGCGCCCGGTGAACCCGGCTTCGCACAGGTTGTCGAGGACGCTGCGGCCGACACCGCCGGGTGTGCGCCCGGCTCCGATGACGGCGACCGAGCCGGGGGCGAGCAGCCGCTGCACGGACCGGGCCTCGGCGCGCTGCTCCCGCGCGCGCTGCACGGCGAGCGACCGGTCGGTGGGTTCGAGGTCGAACTCCAGGTGTACGACGCCGTCCTCGAAGCTGCGCTTCTGGGTGTACCCGGCGTCCGTGAACACCTTGATCATCTTGTTGTTGGCGGGCAGCACCTCGGCGGCGAAGCGGCGGATGTCGCGCTCGCGGGCCACGGCCGCGATGTGTTCGAGCAGGGCCGAGGCGACGCCGCGGCCCTGATGGGCGTCCTGCACGAGGAAGGCGACCTCGGCCTCGTCGGCGGGCGAGGACGCGGGCCGGCCGTCGGCGTCGATCCGGTCGAAGCGCACGGTGGCGATGAACTCCCCGCCCACCGTGACCGCGAGACCCACCCGGTCCACGAAGTCGTGGTGGGTGAACCGGTGGACGTCCTTGGCGGACAGACGCGGATACGGCGCGAAGAAGCGGTAGTACTTCGACTCGTCGGACACCTGCTCGTAGAAGCTGACCAGGCGCTCGGCGTCGTCCACGGTGATGGGCCTGATGCGCGCGGTGCCGCCGTCACGCAGCACCACGTCGGCCTCCCAGTGAGCGGGGTACTCGTGCCGGTCCGACGAGGTCTGCATGGGCCCCAGAGTACGGCTCGCGTACGACAACGGCGCGAGGCAGTCTGTGGAGACGGACGCCGGAGCGAGCCGTTGGTCCGCCGTCGCCGCGGACGGACCGAGGACCGTCCGGGCACGCTTCACGATATGGGACACTGGTCTAGACAACCCGGAACACCCGAAGGGCAGCATCACATGGCTGAGCGCCGCGTCAACGTCGGCTGGAACGAGGGCCTCCACGCCCGCCCCGCCTCCATCTTCGTCCGGGCCGCCACGGCGTCCGGCATCCCGGTGACGATCGCCAAGGCCGACGGCAACCCCGTCAACGCGGCCTCCATGCTCGCGGTCCTCGGCCTGGGAGCCCAGGGCGGCGAGGAGATCGTCCTCGCGTCGGACGCCGAGGGCGCGGACGCCGCTCTCGACCGCCTGGCGAGGCTCGTCGCCGAGGGGCTCGACGAGCTCCCCGAGACCGTCTGAGCCCACAAGGCACCCAGGACACGTACGGCTGAGCCGCGCCACCCCTTCTCCGGGCGGCGCGGCTCAGCCGTTTCCGTACTCCGTTCAGGAATTCCCCGGCGGCACGCGCGACCGGCGCTGAGCGGCCACGAGAATAGCGCGCGCCTGAATTCCTGGCACGCGAACAAAAGGGCATCAGAAATAGGCCCCTGCCGAATATCCCTCTTTGTATACGGCGCCCGTGTTAATGACGCGGGCCCGTCATGTTTACGGGATGTTGCGAAGTTCTCACACGTTCCGGCCGATCTCCGCCGCCGGGAAAGCGGAGCCGGTGTGCGGCCGTCGCGCGCTCGGCGTGCAGGGCCGTGATCGCGCGGGCCCGCTCACTGTCGCCGCGAGCGACCGCGTCCACGATGCCGCCGTGCTCCGCCCAGGACTCCGCGGGGTTGGCCGGCGCCTCCACCGAGTACATCCAGGCGATCTTGTGGCGCAGCTGGGCGAGCGTGGAGGTCAGCGCCGGGCTGCCGGACGCCTGTGCGAGCGTCTCGTGGAACCAGCCGCCCAGGGAGCGCAGATCCTCGCTGTGGCCCCTCCTGGAACGCTCCTGCCCCAGCCTGACCAGGCCCCGGAGCACCTTGAGGTGGGCCTCCGTGCGCCGCTGGGCGGCCCGCGCGGCACCCAGCGGCTCCAGCAGCATGCGCATCTCCAGGAGGTCCGCCGCCTCCTGCTCGGTGGGTTCCGCGACGCACGCGCCCGCGTGCCGGCGGGTGACCACGAAGCCCTCGGCCTCCAGCGTGCGCAGAGCCTCGCGCACGGGAACGCGCGAGACGCCGTAGCGCCGCGCGAGCAGTTCCTCGGTCAGCCGGCCGCCACGCTCGTAGACACCCGCGACGATGTCGTCACGGATGGCCGTGCATACCGAGTGCGCCGGAATACGCATGACCGGACCTCCGCTTTAATCCCCGCGAAACGCCATCGATTGACGCTTGTTCAGTGACTCTATTGCAGGAAGCCGGAATTTCCGATGGCAGGCCTGAATCCATGGATATTTTTTGGACAGACGGCCTCCGGAAACGATGATGCCCCGGCTCGGTGAGCCGGGGCATCGAAAGCGGTGGGGAAGCGGCGAAGCGGTCGTCAGACGTTGACGCCGTGCGAACGCAGGTACGCGACCGGGTTCAGGTCCGAGCCGTACTCGGCGGTCGTACGGGCCTCGAAGTGAAGGTGCGGTCCGGTGGTGTTGCCGGTGTCCCCGGAGAGAGCGATCTGCTGCCCCGGAGTGACCGTCTGGCCGACCGACACGCCGATGGACGAGAGGTGGCCGTACATGGTGTACGTGCCGTCGTGCATCTTGATCACGACTTGATTGCCGTAGGCGCCGCCCCAGCCGGCCGTGACGACCGTGCCGGAGCCGACGGCGTGGACCGAGGTGCCGGACGCGGCGTGGAAGTCGACGCCGGTGTGGCTGCCGGAGGACCAGAGGCTGCTGCTGGCCTGGTAGCCGGTGGAGACGTACGAACCGGTGATCGGCATGACGAAGGTGTTCAGGCGCTTGCGCTCGGCCTCGCGGGCGGCGCGCTCCTTGTCCTCGCGGGCCTTCGCGGCCTGCTCCGCGGCGTACTTGCGGGCGGTCTGCTCGGCCAGCTTCCGCGCGGCGGCCTCGTCGGCGGCGCGCTGCTGAGCGAAGGCCTGGGCGTCGATCTGGTCGGCGACCGAGTCGCCGATGGTGATGGCCTGGGTCAGCCCGGTCTGCTCGACGGAGGATTCCGCGGCGAAGGCGGGGGCGGCCAGGGTTCCGATGACACCGGTGGTGGTCAGTGCCGCGACGCCGACGGCGCTCGTGGTCGTGCTGTGCACCCGGTTCGGACGACGATGCTTCCCGGTGCCACAGGTGAACGCCATGTAGGGGCTGGTCCTTTCCTTCCCTCTCGCCTACCGGGTTAGCTGACGGGTTCGGAGCAGGAAGGTCTCCTACGGGCCCCCTCCGGGGAGGGCGTCCGATTCACCCCAGGGACTACGTGTGGGTCCCCGGCTCCCCTGGCTCGCGCCATGCGGGGACTCGGCGATGACTGTCCGGTGCCGCGGGCGCGGCGCACTGCCTGACGAACAGTCGGACAGACGCTAGACGGGGTGTCATTCGAACAACAAACAGATCACGGTTTTTGTAGCGCATCCCACAGGGCAGAAGGGCAACCTCCATACCAATACGGACATCTTGGGGACGGTGTCCGGGTAAAAGAGAGCCCTGGTGACTCTTCAGTCACCAGGGCCCCCCTCGGTCGCGCGGGCTCTATTCGGCGGCCACCACGGTGACTTCACCGATTCCGAGAGCCTTGACGGGCTCCTCGATCTGCGCGGCGTCGCCCACCAGGACGGTCACCAGACGGTCCGTCGGGAAGGCGCTCACGGCGGCCGCGGTGGCCTCCACGGTGCCGGTGGCGGCCAGTTGCCGGTAGAGCGTCGACTGGTAGTCGTCCGGCAGGTACTGCTCGACCTGGTCGGCGAGCGTGCTCGCGACAGCCCCCGCCGTCTCGAACTTGAGGGGCGCCACGCCCACCAGGTTCTGCACGGCGATGTCCCGCTCGGCGTCGGTCAGTCCCTCGGCCGCGAGGGTGCGCAGCACCTTCCACAGGTCGCCGAGCGCCGGACCGGTGTTCGGGGTGTCCACGGAGCCGCTGATGGCGAGCATCGCGACGCCCGTGCCGTCCGGCGCGGCGCGCAGGACCTGACCGAACGCCCGCACGCCGTAGGTGTAGCCCTTCTCCTCGCGCAGGACGCGGTCGAGGCGGGAGGTGAGGGTGCCGCCCAGGCAGTACGTGCCGAGCACCTGGGCGGGCCACACGCGGTCGTGCCGGTCGGCGCCGACACGGCCGATGAGCAGCTGCGTCTGGACGGCGCCGGGGCGGTCCACGATGATCACGCGGCCGGTGTCGTCGGCGTTCACCGGCGGCACGGGACGCGGCTCGGCGGACGAACCGGTCCAGGAGCCCAGTGTGTCGCCGAGCAACTCGTCGAGGTCGACGCCGGTCAGGTCACCGACGACGACGGCGGTGGCCGTCGCGGGGCGCACGTACTTCTCGTAGAAGGCGCGTACGGCCGCGGAGTCGATCTTCTGGACGGTCTCCTCGGTGCCCTGGCGCGGGCGCGACATGCGCGCGCTCGCCGGGAACAGCTCCTTGGAGAGCTCCTTGGCGGCACGACGGGCCGGGTTCGCCGTCTCGTGGGGGATCTCGTCCAGCCGGTTGCGCACCAGCCGCTCGACCTCGCTGTCCGCGAACGCCGGTGCCCGCAGGGCGTCACTGAGCAGGCCGAGCGCCTTGGCCAGGCGCGAGACGGGCACTTCGAGGGACAGACGTACGCCGGGGTGGTCGGCGTGCGCGTCGAGCGTGGCGCCGCAGCGCTCCAGCTCGGCGGCGAAGTCCTCGGCCGAGTGCTTGTCGGTGCCCTCGGAGAAGGCGCGCGCCATGATCGTGGCGATGCCGTCCAGGCCCGTGGGCTCGGCCTCCAGCGGCGCGGCGAGGATCACCTCGACGGCGACGACCTGCTGGCCGGGGCGATGGCAGCGCAGCACGGTCAGGCCGTTGTCCAGGGTGCCGCGCTCAGGGGCGGGAAAGGCCCACGGCTTGGGGCTGCCGGCCTGGGGCTGCGGATGGAAGTCCATGGTGGCGAGCTCGGTCACTTCGCCGCCTCCTCGTCGGTCTCGTCAGCGGCGTCGGTCGTTTCGGGTGCGGTCGGCTCGTAGACGAGCACCGCGCGGTTGTCGGGGCGCAGGCGGGCCTTGGCGATCTCCTGGACCTCCTCCGCGGTGACGTCGAGAACGCGCTGCACGGCGGTCAGGGCGAGCTGCGGGTCGCCGAACAGGACGGCGTACCGGCACAGTTCGTCGGCGCGGCCCGCGACGGTGCCGAGCCGGTCCAGCCACTCGCGCTCCAACTGGGCCTGCGCGCGCTCCATCTCCTCGGCCGTGGGGCCCTCCGCGGCGAACCGGGCGAGCTCCTCGTCGACGGCGGCCTCGATGACCGGGACCTCGACGTCGCCGGACGTCTTCACGTCCAGCCAGCCCAGGGAGGGCGCGCCGGCGAGGCGCAGCAGGCCGAACCCGGCCGCGACGGCGGTGCGGTCACGGCGTACGAGCCGGTTGTAGAGCCGGGAGGACTCGCCCCCGCCGAGAACGGTGAGCGCGAGGTCGGCCGCGTCGCACGCGCGCGTGCCGTCCTCCGGGAGCCGGTAGGCGGCCATCAGGGCGCGCGCCGGGACCTCTTCCTCGACGACCTCGCGCAGCTGCTCGCCGATGGTGTCGGGCAGCGAGCCGTCACGCGGGGCGGCCTTGCCGTCGTGTCCGGGGATGGAACCGAAGTACTTCTCGACCCAGGCGAGCGTCTGCTCCGGGTCGATGTCCCCGACGACCGACAGCACCGCGTTGTTGGGCGCGTAGTACGTGCGGAAGAACGCGCGGGCGTCCTCCAGGGTGGCCGCGTCCAGGTCCGCCATCGACCCGATCGGGGTGTGGTGGTACGGGTGGCCCTCGGGGTACGAGAGCGCGGTGAGCTTCTCGAACGCGGTGCCGTACGGGACATTGTCGTAACGCTGCCGGCGTTCGTTCTTCACGACGTCGCGCTGGTTCTCCATGGACTCGTCGTCCAGCGCCGCGAGCAGTGAACCCATGCGGTCGGCCTCCAGCCAGAGGGCGAGCTCCAGCTGGTGGGTGGGCATGGTCTCGAAGTAGTTGGTGCGTTCGAAGCTCGTCGTGCCGTTGAGCGAGCCGCCGGCGCCCTGCACGAGTTCGAAGTGACCGTTGCCGTGGACCTGCTTGGAGCCCTGGAACATCAGGTGCTCGAAGAGGTGGGCGAGTCCGGTCCGGCCCTTGACCTCGTGGCGCGATCCGACGTCGTACCAGAGGCACACCGCCGCGACCGGGGTCAGATGGTCCTCGGAGAGCACCACGCGCAGGCCGTTGGCCAGGCGGTGCTCGGTCGCTGTCAGGCCGCCGGAGCCTGCCTCAGCTGTGGCCGTGTGACCCATGGGCATGTACGTCCCTTCGATCGCGGAACTGCGTCATTCCTGTCGGTCCTGCCACTGTATGCAAGCGCGCGGACGGCTGGCGAAGTTCCCGCACCTCGTACGCCGAGAGCGAGACTTACGCGTGTCCCTGACACATCCCGGAGAACCCTCCGAGAACCACCGCGAAGGGGCCCGGAGGCCGCCGGGTACCGGGTCCGGGGGCCGCTCGGAAGCGGTCTCGGCGGCGCCCGGGGAGCGCGCCGCGGGGGCGCTACGGACGGGTCGCGGTCCGGGTTGTCAGTGGGGCGGTCCACAATGGTGCGCGTCAGAACCCGCTCATGCCCCGGCAGAGACTGTGAAGGAGCCGCAGCAGCGATGGCCCGCCGCAGCACGAAGACCCCGCCGCCCGACGACTCGTACGAGGAGAAGATCCTCGACATCGACGTCGTGGACGAGATGCAGGGCTCCTTCCTCGAATACGCGTACTCGGTCATCTACTCGCGAGCCCTGCCGGACGCCCGAGACGGCCTCAAGCCGGTGCACCGCCGCATCGTGTACCAGATGAACGAGATGGGCCTGCGCCCCGACCGCGGCTATGTGAAGTGTGCCCGCGTCGTCGGCGAGGTCATGGGTAAGCTCCACCCGCACGGCGACGCGTCGATCTACGACGCTCTGGTGCGTCTGGCGCAGCCCTTCTCCATGCGTCTGCCCCTGGTCGACGGCCACGGCAACTTCGGATCGCTCGGCAACGACGACCCGCCGGCCGCGATGCGTTACACCGAGGCCCGGATGGCCGACGCGACGTCGTTGATGACCGAGTCCATCGACGAGGACACGGTCGACTTCACGCCCAACTACGACGGCCAGGAGCGGGAGCCGGTGGCCCTGCCCGCCGCCTTCCCGAACCTCCTGGTCAACGGCTCTTCGGGCATCGCGGTCGGCATGGCGACGAACATGCCGCCGCACAACCTCGGCGAGGTCATCGCCGCCGCCCGTCACCTCATCCGGTACCCGGGCGCCGACCTCGAGACGCTGATGAAGCACGTCCCGGGCCCCGACCTGCCCACCGGCGGCCGGATCGTCGGCCTCTCCGGGATCAGGGACGCGTACGAGACGGGCCGCGGCACCTTCAAGATCCGCGCCACGGTGTCGGTGGAGGACGTCACGGCGCGCCGCAAGGGCCTCGTCGTCACCGAACTGCCCTTCACCGTCGGCCCGGAGAAGGTGATCGCCAAGATCAAGGACCTGGTCGGCGCGAAGAAGCTCCAGGGCATCGCCGACGTCAAGGACCTCACCGACCGCGCGCACGGACTGCGCCTGGTCATCGAGATCAAGAACGGCTTCGTGCCGGAGGCGGTCCTCGAACAGCTCTACAAGCTGACGCCGATGGAGGAGTCCTTCGGCATCAACAACGTGGCCCTGGTGGACGGTCAGCCACTCACCCTGGGCCTCAAGGAGCTGCTGGAGGTCTACCTCGACCACCGCTTCGAGGTCGTACGCCGCCGCAGCGAGTTCCGCCGCACCAAGAAGCGCGACCGGCTGCACCTGGTCGAGGGTCTCCTCGTCGCCCTCCTGGACATCGACGAGGTCATCCGCCTCATCCGCTCCAGCGACAACTCGGCGCAGGCCAAGGAGCGCCTGATCGAGCACTTCTCGCTCTCCGAGATCCAGACGCAGTACATCCTGGACACGCCGCTGCGCCGCCTCACCCGGTTCGACCGCATCGAGCTGGAGTCGGAGCGCGACCGGCTCAACGGCGAGATCGACGAGCTGACCGGCATCCTGGACTCGGACGCGGAGCTGCGCAAGCTGGTCTCCGGCGAACTGGCCGCGGTGGCCAAGAAGTTCGGCACCGACCGGCGCACGGTGCTCCTGGAGTCCGCCGGCAGCCCCGCCGCGACGGTCTCGCTCCAGGTCGCCGACGACCCGTGCCGGGTGCTGCTGTCCTCGACGGGCCTGCTGGCGCGTACGGCGACCGGTGATCCCTTCGGGGAGGACCCGGACGGCAAGCGCACCAAGCACGATGTGATCGTCTCCGCGGTGCCCGCGACGGCACGCGGCGAGATCGGTGCCGTCACCTCCCTGGGCCGCCTCCTCCGCATGAACGTGATCGACCTCCCGCGGCTGCCCGAGACGGCGTCGGCGCCCAATCTCTCCGGCGGCGCTCCGGTCTCGGAGTTCCTGTCCTCGCTGGAGCCGGACGAGACGGTGATCTGTCTGGCGACGCTCGACGAGACGTCGCCGGGTCTGGCCATCGGCACGGAGCAGGGTGTCGTCAAGCGTGTGGTGCCCGACTATCCCTCGAACAAGGAGGAGCTGGAGGTCATCACCCTCAAGGACGGCGACCGGATCGTCGGCGCGGTCGAGCTGCGCACCGGCGAGGAGGACCTGGTCTTCATCACGGACGACGCCCAGTTGCTGCGCTACCAGGCCTCGCAGGTCCGCCCGCAGGGCCGTGCCGCGGGCGGCATGGCCGGCATCAAGCTGACCGACGGCGCGAAGGTGATCTCCTTCACGGCCGTCGACCCGGCGGTCGACGCGGTCGTGTTCACCGTGGCGGGCTCACGGGGGACACTGGACGACTCCGTCCAGACCACGGCCAAGCTCACCCCCTTCGACCAGTACCCGCGCAAGGGCCGCGCCACGGGCGGTGTGCGCTGCCAACGGTTCCTGAAGGGCGAGGACTGCCTGTCGCTGGCCTGGGCCGGCCCGACGCCGGGACGCGCGGCGCAGAAGACCGGCATGCCCGTCGACCTGCCGGAGATCGACCCGCGCCGGGACGGCTCGGGCATCTCGCTGGGCAAGCCGGTGTCGGTGGTGGCGGGCCCGGTGTAGTCCGCGCTCAGCCCTCCGGGCTCGGCTCCTGTACGTAGCGGAGGACGCCCCACATGCTGTGTTCATCGGCGTGCGGGGCGTCCTCTTTGCACGCCTCGAGTTCCTTGGTCAGCGCCACCGTGTCGATTCCGGAGCCGATGAGGACGAGCTGGGTGAGCCGCCCGTTCGCACCGGTCCAGGGCTCAGGGTAGAAGCGCAGGAACCGCCCGACGGCGTGCACTGCGTACCGGTTGCGGACGTCCTGGACACCGAAGTCCACGTACCCCTTGATCCGGTAGAGCCCTTCGGGCCTGCTGTCGAGGAAGGCCATCAACCGCCGCGGCCCCAGGGGCACTTCGGAGGTGAAGGAGAGGGATTCGTAGGCCGCGTGCAGATGACCGGAGTGGCCGCGCTCCCCGTTGCCGCTCGCCCCCGGGCCGCCCTCCTCGTGATCGTGGAGATCGTCGAAGGACAGCTGTCCGACGCGTTCCTCGCTCGGCCTGCAGTCGAAGAGGAACTCCGGATGGACGCGGCCGTAGGTGGCGGGGACGACCGCGGCGCGGTCGGCGAGCTCCCGGACGACACGCAGCACGCCTTCGCCGTCGCCGGCCCGGTCGATCTTGTTGACGACGACGAGGTCGGCCAGGGCGAGGTGCCGGTCGATCTCGGGATGCTTCTCGCGTGTGCCGGCGAACTCGGCGGCGTCGACGACCTCGACGAGCCCTCCGTACACGATGCCCGGATGCTCGCTGGCGAGGACCATGCGCACGAGTTCCTGGGGCTCGGCGAGCCCGCTCGCCTCGATGACGATGACGTCGATACGGGCAGAGGGTTGAGCGAGCCGATCCAGATATTGATCAAGCTCGCCGACATCGACCGCACAGCACAGACACCCGTTGCCGAGCGACACGGTGGAGTCACCGAGCGCTCCGGCCACCGCCATCGCGTCGATCTCGATCGCCCCGAAGTCGTTGACGACGGCTCCGATACGGCTGCCGCCGCTGCGGTGCAGGAGATGATTGAGCAGCGTGGTCTTGCCGGAGCCCAGGAAGCCGGCGAGAACGATGACCGGGATCTGCCGGGGACTCGACTGACTCACCATGCGCCCTCTCTGAACCTGTGCGCGCACCGGCTCACGGGACCGGCGCTCACGCGGGGAATGAATGCCGACCAAGCATACGAGTGGGAGGAAACGCCCCGAAGTGAACGATTGTTAGCGGCGCTCGCGGGGCACACGTTGGACATGGCGCCGGTGAACGCGACCCGCACATCCCTCCGTGCGCCTCCTCTCCGCCTCCCTGCCGATCAGAGCCGCTCGGCAACACTGGGGGGCGGCAAGCGCGCCGCCCACCGCTCGCCGGTCCGCTCCCTGTCGCCCACAACCGACGACCGGCGGACGGTCGCCTGATTCGGGGGTTGACATGGCCACACAGAATTCCGCGATACGGAGGCTCGGCTCGGTCGCCCGGGCCGGGCTCGGCGTCGCGGCACATGCCGTGACGGACCGACGCTCGCGGCAGCGCCGACGCGCCGTGCTCACCGAGCAGCACCGCCTCCATTTCGACCTGCTGTGCAAGGCCATGGACGATCCCACCCTTGCTGCCGTCCTCAACACGTACGAGACCGAGATCGACCCCGAGAAGCAGCGCCAGTACCTCTTCGCGAACGCCCTTTACGTCAATGCCCTGTACTTCCATCGGATCGGGGCGCTGACGCGCGCGGAACTCCACGGCCACTTGCGCATCATTTGCCAGAACCGGATTTTCCGGGAGTACTGGGTGGCGACCGAACATCACCGCCAGAGCCTGCCCGATTCTTCCGATGAGGCCCAACTGGGCCGGATGATGGACACCCTGATCCAGGATCAGACGGATGCCGACGCCGATGAGTGGTGGGTGGTGGGGGAGCCGGACGAAGGATGACCGTGACGCCTCACGCCGGCTGCTGCACCCGCACGCGGAGGCCCGACCCCCACGCGCCCGCACACGCCCCCGTGCGCCATCAGCGCCTTCGATGAGCGCTTACCACCGCAATACCACCTTTGGTCAAGCAAAGCTGGCGAGATTCACTCGACTGCTGATTGTGGCTTTGCGCACCACTGGCAACAGAACCCGCTAAATTGGCGCTGCTCAGACCTCTGAGCACTCCGACCGAAACACCCCTGCGCTCGGAGACCTGTGCCTCCGACGATCATCTCGGCTCGGAGTCCGTCACTCCGAGGGAACCGCCGCTCGGGACGACACCCTTTACCGCGATCCCGAGCCAAAAGGTTGGTACCACTCCGTGAAGATCGTGCGACGTGTCGGGGCTACTCCACGCGAACGCGGCAGCGTTTCCGGACAGTCCTGCCCCGACATCTTCGAGCTCAGTGACGGCAGCTTCGCCGTCATCGGGCGCGAGGCCACTCAGGAGCTCGATCCCGAGCTCCCGCCCGACGCCGCACGGGCCGACTACGAGCGGATCGTGGTCATCACGCGCGAGACGCTCTTGCGCGCCAAGAAAGACATCCCGGACGTCTGACAACGAACAGGGCTTGCCTGCGGAGTGGCGAAGGCCTGATCGCACGACTGAAGACGGGCAATTTCCTCCCCTTATCAACCTGAGAATCCCTTGAATCTCTCCTGGAGATTCCTATCGACTCACGACACAGAGGCCCGGCATCACCACGACGCCGGGCCTTTCAGATGTGGCTGCACACCCAGGATTCACTCGTGGCGGCACGCAGGCTTTCCCGCACGGCGACAACCGAGGCACGGGTACGTCCACCATCGAATGGCGTCAGCTCACCGTCGGCACCGCAACCGGCGGAACAGGTCCCACATACCGGGCCGCCGGGCGGATGATTTTCGAGTCCTCCGCCTGTTCCAGGATGTTGGCGCTCCAGCCGACCACCCGGGCGGCGGCGAAGGTGGGCGTGAACATCTCGCGGGGCAGCCCGCAGAGTTCCATGACCACACCGGCGTAGAACTCCACATTGGTGTGCAACTCGCGGCCCGGCTTGAGTTCGGCCAGGACCGCCTCCACCTGTCGTTCCACTTCGACGGCGAAGTCGACGAGCGGGCCGCCGAACCCCTGGGCTATGCCGCGCAGCATGCGCGAACGCGGATCCTCCGTGCGGTAGACGGGGTGTCCGAAGCCCATGATGCGTTCGCCGGCGCGGACGCGTTCGCGGATCCAGGGATCGATACGGTCGGGGGTCCCGATCGCGTCGAGCGTGTCCAGGGCACGACTGGGAGCACCGCCGTGGAGAGGGCCGGAGAGGGCCCCGACCGCGCCCACGAGGCAGGCCGCCACATCCGCGCCGGTCGACGCGATCACCCGCGCAGTGAACGTTGATGCATTGAATCCATGGTCAATGGTTGAGATGAGATATTGCTCAACCGCACGAGCACGGGCAGCGTCCGGCTCCGAACCCGTCAACATGTACAGGTAGTTGGCGGCGTACCCCAGGTCCTCGCGCGGCTCCACCGGCTCCAGCCCCTGCCCGAGCCGGTACAGCGCGGTGAGCAGCGTCGGTACGGCCGCCGTCGCCGCGAGGCCGTCGTCGCGACGCCGCTCGGCGTCGATGTCGTACACCGGTCGGAACCTCAGCGAGGCTCCGAGCAGCGACAACGCGGTGCGCAGCCCGGCGAGCGGTCCCGACAGCCGGGTCGCCGCCGCGATCGCGGGCAGAGCGGCGCGCACCTCGTCCGGCAGCCCGCGCAGCCCCGCCGTCCGCGCGACGAAGGCGGCACGGCGAGTCTTGTCGGGCAGCTCACCGTGGGCCAGCAGATACCAGACGTCCTCGAAGCCGCGGGTCTGCGCGAGGTCGACGGCCGAGTACTGGCGGTAGTGGTAAAAGCCCTCCAGCCCTCTGACGTCACCCAGTTCGGTGTCGGTGACGACGACGCCCGCGAGTCCTCGCGGTACGTCGACAGAGGTGGACGCGGCCCGGTTGATCGGCATGTTTCCTCCCTGGACTTGATTCGACTGTCCATGCTTGACTATGTAGCTGTCAATATTGATCCAATCAATATAATGATCCACAGATACGGTGGCGCTCATGAGGGATCGAGAGGCGGCAACGCCAGCGCACGAGGGCCGACGGCTCAGCACCAAGGAGACCGCCGAACTGCTCGGCGTGAAGCCGGAGACCGTGTACGCGTATGTGAGCCGCGGTCAGCTCAGCAGCCGGCGGGAAACGGGAGGGCGCGGGAGCACGTTCGACACCAAGGAGGTGGAGGCGCTCGCGCGGCGCAACAGGCGTGAGGGCGGCGGCAGTTCGAGCGGCAGCGGCGAGCTGTCCGTCCGTACCCGCATCACCCTGATCGACAAGGACCGGTACTACTTCCGGGGCATCGACGCGACGGAACTGGCCGCTCGGTACTCCTACGAGGAGATCGCCGAATGGCTGTGGACCGGCGAGCTGCGCCCCGGTGTCACGTTCACGGCCCCGGAGGCGTCCGTGGCCGTCGCCCGGCGCAGTGTCGACGCGCTGCCCGAGCACAGCGGCCCGACCGACAGGCTGCGCGTCGCGGCGATCGCCGCCGCGGCGGCCGACCCCCTGCGCTTCGACCTCTCCGAGAGCGCCGTGCTCGGCACCGGGCGCACCCTGATCCCCACCCTCGTCGCCGCGCTTCCCCCCGTACGCCACGACCACCGCGACGAGGGCCCGCTGGCTCATCGCCTGTGGGCACGGCTCACCGGGCGCCCGGCCGACGACGCGTCACTGCGCGTGCTGGACACGGCACTCGGGCTGCTCGTGGACCATGATCTGGCCGCCTCGACGCTGGCGGTGCGGGTCGCCGCGTCGGCCCGCGCCCACGCGTACGCGGCCGTGTCGGCGGGCCTCGGCGTCCTCGAAGGACCCCTCCACGGGGCGGCCAGCGGGCTCGCGCACCGCCTGCTGCTCGACGTGCTGGACCAGGGCACCGCCGCTCCTGTGGTCGCCGACGAGCTGCGCGCCGGACGCCGTGTTCCCGGACTCGGCCATCGGCTCTACCCCGGCGAAGATCCACGCGCGCGTGCCCTGTTCGCTCTCCTGGAGGAGGTGCCCGGTGCCGCGCCCGCTCTGGCGGCGGCCCAGGACGTGGTGACGACCACGGCCCGTCACGCGCCCCTGCACGCCAACGTCGACCTCGCCCTGGCCGCCTTCACCGTCTCCTCGGGCATGCCGGCCTCCGCGGGAGAGACGATCTTCGCTGTCGCGCGGACCGCGGGCTGGATCGCCCACACCCTGGAGGAGTACGGGGAGCGCCCCTTGCGGATGCGACCGAGCGGGCACTACGTGGGCGAGCGTCCGCCGCAGCCGCTTCCCCGCTAGACGCCGTACTCGGACAGCGCGCGGGGCGGGCCGGGACAGGGCGCCCGGCGCGCTCCCCCCGCGCGCACTCCCCTAAGCCCTGCCATACCCCACTTCCCCACGCTTTGCCGCGCGCCCGGACCACCCCTGAGGCGCCCCCGGATACACGGCGGGAAGTCGCCCTGGACGAAGTCAGGTTAGGCTCACCTCTGTGAGTATGTGCACGACCGCGTCGCGGCACCTCGACGAGCCCCTGGCGGGGACCGCGGCCACCGCGAGGACATGGCTGCTGATCGAGCAGCCCGGACCCTGGGGTGCCCAGGCGCTCACTTCGAGCCACCTGGATCCCACGGTCGGCCGTGCCCTCGAAGCGGCCGCCCAGGGCACCGGCGTACGGATCGCGCTCATCCGCCGACCCGGGCGCCACGCCGACTGCGGTGCGCCCGCCGAGAGGCATGTGTACGCGGCCCACACCACTCCGGGAAACGTATGGCTGCACTCCGCCATGACACGTGATCCCGAGCAGGCGCTCGATCTCGACTTCACCGCGCTCGGCACGGGTGATCCACGCTCCTTCGACGAGGTTCTCCAGGGGCGGCCCCACATGGACGATCCGCTCGCCCTCGTCTGCACCAACGGCAAGCGCGACCGCTGCTGCGCCCTGCTCGGACGCCCCCTGGCGGCGGAACTGGCCGCCTCCGGCGTGAGGGGCGCTTGGGAGGTCACCCATCTGGGCGGTCATCGCTTCTCGCCCACGGTGCTCGTCCTGCCGTACGGGTACGCGTACGGCCGCGCCGAGGCCCACGCCGTCAAGGAGATCCTCCAGGGCGTCCGGGAGGGCCTTGTCGTCACCGAGGGCTGCCGAGGGAACTCCGCCTGGGAACGCCCCGGCCAGGCGGCCGAGCTGGCCGTACGGACGGCTTCGGGGGAGCACGCCGCCGACGTCCTGACGGTGGTCCGCACGGACGGCACCGCGCCTCGCTGGGAGGTGACCGTCGCCCATGCCGACGGCCGTCTGTGGCGTGTCATCGTCGCGCGGGGCGCCTCGCTGCCGCCCCGCCCGGAGAGCTGCGGCTCGGCACTGGGTTCACCCGCTCGGATGGACGTGGTGGCCGTACGGCAGCTGGAGAAGACGGCTGTCCCTGTGGCCTGCTGAGGACCCCCGGTCCCCCGCCCCTCCCGAACCGGACCCCCGCCGGCTCCCTCCGCCCGATCGGCGACGCCCTGGCTGCCCCACGGCCCGGTCCGGCACTCGTCCGGCCATTCGTCCGACCGCCTCGCCCCTTGATCAGGAGATCCACGCCACACTCCCTTCGGGGGAGCGCGCACGCCCCCGTACCGTCTTGGGCATGAGCCCCACTCCGCCCGCACGACGACTGCGCCTCGGTCTGCCGCGGCGGGTGTTCTCGCAGGTGCTGCTGATGCAGATCGCGATCGCGGCGGGAGTCGCCGTGCTCGCCACCGGGCTGTTCCTGGCCCCGCTGAGCGCGCAGCTGGACGACCAGGCCATGCGGCGTGCCCTCGCGATCGCGCAGACCACGGCCGCGCAGCCGCAGATCGCCGTGGACCTCCGGAGGACCTCCCCCTCCACGACCGGCCCCGTGCAGGTCGAGGCCGAGCGGATACGGAAGGCGAGCGGGGCCGATTACGTCGTCGTGATGGACATGCGCGGCATCCGCTGGTCGCACCCGGACCCCGCGGCGATCGGCGGTCCGGTCTCGACGAGTCCTCGCCTGGCCCTGGCAGGCAGGGACGTCATGGAGATCGACACCGGAACGCTGGGCCGCTCCGCACGGGGCAAGGTGCCGCTGCGCGACGCCGACCACAGGATCATCGGCGCGGTCTCGGTGGGCATCGAGTACGACAGCGTCCGGGCCCGGTTGATCGGCGCGATCCCGGGGCTGTTCGCGTACGCGGGCGGGGCCATGGCCGTAGGCGCGCTGGCCGCCTACCTGATCTCCCGCAGGGTCCAGCGGCAGACCCGTGACCTGGCCTTCTCCGATATCTCGGCGTTGCTGGAGGAGCGGGAGGCGATGCTGCACGGCATCCGGGAGGGCGTGGTCGCACTGGACCGCGGCGGTCGCGTACGCCTTCTGAACGACGAGGCGCAGCGGCTGCTGGGGGTCGGCGCCGAGGCCATCGGGCGGCCCCTCGACGACGCGCTGGGCCCCGGCCGGACGACCGATGTGCTGGCCGGGCGCGTCACCGGCACGGACCTGCTCACCGTCCGCGGCCAGCGCGTCCTGGTCGCCAACCGGATGCCCACCGAGGACGGTGGCGCCGTCGCCACACTGCGCGACCGGACCGAACTGGAGCAGCTCGGCCGGGAGCTCGACTCCACGCGGGGCCTGATCGACGCCTTGCGCGCGCAGGACCATGAGCACGCCAATCGCATGCACACGCTCCTGGGGCTTCTCGAACTGGAGATGTACGACGACGCCGTGGAGTTCGTCGGAGAGGTGGTCGGCGACCACAGGGTCACCGCGGAGCAGGTCACCGAGAAGATCCACGATCCGCTGCTCGCCGCCCTGCTGGTCGGCAAGGCGACCGTGGCGGCCGAGCGTGGCGTGGCGCTGTGGATCTCGGACGGGACGCTGCTGCCGGATCGGTTGATCGACCCGCGCGGGCTCGTCACGGTCGTCGGGAACCTCGTCGACAACGCCCTGGACGCCGTCGCGGGGACGCCCCACGCGCGCGTGGAGGTCGAATTGCGTTCCGAGGGCCGCACCGCCGTCCTGCGGGTACGGGACACCGGGCCCGGCATCCCGCAGGAGCGGCGGGAGCTGATCTTCACGGACGGCTGGAGCACCAAGAAGCCCCCGGCACACGGCAAGCGCGGAATCGGCCTCTCCTTGGTACGGCGACTCGCCGAGCGGCAGGGCGGGAGCGCCGAGGTGGCCGACGCGGACGGCGGAGGCGCGGAGTTCACGGTCGTCCTGCCGGAGGCGCTGACGGACCCTGCGCTCGCACCGGAGGACGGGGGCGCGGCGCGGAACGGGCTCGTGTCGGTCGACGGGCTCGCCCCCGTCCCTGCTCAGGGACCAGGAGTCGTACGACGGCTCCCGTCTCCGGAGGCCCCCGACGCCGGCCTCGTCGCCACCGGAGACACCAGGAACGGCGAGGACGCCAGGAACAGCGAGCACGCCAAGAACGCCAGCAACGCCGAGGAGGAGTCGCGATGATCGAGGTCCTGGTCGTGGACGACGACGCACGGGTCGCTCGCGTCAACGCCGCCTACGTCGAGAAGGTGCCGGGCTTCCACGCCGTGGGCGAGGCGCACAGCGCCGCCGAGGCGCTGCGCCTGATGGAGGCCCTGCCGAAACTGGACCTGGTCCTCATGGACCACTACCTGCCGGACGAGACGGGTCTCGCGGTCGTCCAGGAGATGCGCCGCCGAGGCCACCAGACCGACGTGATCATGGTGACCGCGGCCCGTGACGTCTCGACCGTCCAGGCGGCGCTGCGGCAGGGCGCGCTCCAGTACCTGGTCAAGCCGTTCGCGTTCGCCGGGCTGCGCGCCAAGCTGGAGGCGTACGCGGATCTTCGACGCACCCTCGACGGCGGCGGGGAGGCCGAACAGTCCGAGGTGGACCGGATCTTCGGGGCCCTCTCGGCGAGCGCCGAGCCCAATCTGCCCAAGGGCCACTCCCCGCCGACCGCCGATCTCGTCAGGCGCGCCCTGCTCGGTGCTGAAGGCCCGCTGTCGGCCCAGGAGATCGCGGAGGAGACCGGACTGAGCCGGCAGACCGCGCAGCGCTATCTGAAGCTCCTGGAGCGCACCGGGAGGGCCAGACTGACCCTCAAATACGGCGACGCGGGCCGCCCGGAGCATCGCTACGTCTGGGCGACCCGCGCCTGAGGACAGGCCGACCGGGCGGGGCGGCGGTCGCACAGGTCGCGCGTACGACTGCCGGGGGAGGACAGTCGTACGCGCGACGGAACAGTCGTACACACGCCGGGGCGCTCAGCGCGTGGTCGCTGGGCAGGGTCAGCCGGCGGCCTTCTTGACGAACTCCGTGGTGTACGTCCTGCTCAGGTCGACCTCGGCGTTCTTGATGTTGGGGTTGAACGCCTTGAGGACCTTCTCGACGGTCTCGGGACCGTTCTCAGGCATCACGCCGTCGTCGGTGAACATCGGCAGCGTGCTCTTGATCGCCCCGGCGTACAGCGTCTTGTCGCCCTGGGAGTAGTCGGCGGGCATCTTGGCGGCGATGTCGGCGGCGCTGTGGGTGGACATCCACACAAGGGTCTTCACGAAGGCGTTCGCCAGCTTCTGGACCGTCTCCTTGTGACCGTTGACCCAGTCCGTCTGCATGTAGAGGCTGGACGAGGGGTAAGGCCCGCCGAGCGCCTCCTGCGAGCCCTTGGGCGTCCGCATGTCGATGAGCACCTTGCCGAGCTTCTTCTCAAGGACCGTGGCGACGGTGGGGTCCGTCGTCATGCCGCCGTCGATGGCGCCTTGCTGGAGGGCCGAGATGAAGGTCGGTCCGGCACCGACGGCGACCGGCGTGAACTCGCTGACCCGCACACCGTTCTTGACCGCGAGGTACTTCGTGAGGAAGTCGGTCGACGAGCCGAGGCCGGTGACGCCGAGCTTCCTGCCCTTGAAGTCCTTGGGTGAAGTGATGTCGCCCGCCCGCTTGTTCGAGACGATCTCGACCTCACCCGGGGCGTGCGAGAACTGCACGACGGACTCGACGGCCTTGCCCTTGGTCTGCAGGTCGAGCGTGTGGTCGTAGAAGCCGACGGCGCCCTGCACCTGCCCCGACACAAGAGCCGTCTCGGCCTGGACACCCGCGGGCTCGCTGAGGAGTTCGACATCCAGGCCCTCGTCCTGGAAGTAGCCGAGCCGCTGCGTGAGCATCGCCGGCAGGTAGATGACCTTGTCCAGGCCACCGACCATGATCTTGACGTGCTCCCCCTTGCCACCGCCCCCGCCGCTGCCGGAGTCGGCCGTCGTGCTCGCCGCGTCATTGGCGCAGGCGGTGAGCGAGGTGAGAGCGAGCAGACCGGCGGCTGCCAGCGCGGAGTATCTGGCGGTCTTGCGCATGGTGGTTCACGTCCTTGTGAGTGGAGGAAGGAGCAAGTGCGTTCGTACGGCGGGGCCGTGAGCGCGCGGGAGCGGGTTCGTCCGCGGGTACGACCGCGTCATGGCTGCGTGGGGGCGGGTTCGTGCGTGCGTGCTCGCGGCGTCACGCCTGCGTGTGCTTGCGGCTCCACGCCTGCGTGCTTGCGGCTGCTTCACGCCTGCGTGCTCGCGGTTTCATTGCCTGCGTAGGGAGGGATTTCGCGCATGCGCACGGGAGGGATCAGCGGTCGGAATCCGACGGCTTCCAGCGGAAGATCCGGCGTTCGGCGAAGGTCAGCAGTCCTTCGGCGAGCAGGGCGACGACGGCGAGGATGACCATCGCGGCGTACACACCGGCCGCGTTGAAGGTGCCCTGCGACTGTGCGACGAGCAGGCCGATGCCCTTGGTGGCGCCGATGTACTCGCCGACGATCGCGCCGATGAGCGCGAAGCCGAAGCTGACATGCAGGCTCGTGAAGATCCACGAGGTGGCGGACGGGATGACGACCTGAAGGGTCACCCTGCGATCGCTCGCGCCGAGGATCCGGGCGTTGGCCACCAGGTTGCGGTCGACCTCCCGGGCGCCCTGGAAGGCGTTGAAGAACACCGGGAAGAAGACGAGCACCACGGCCGAGGCGACCTTGGAGGCAGGTCCGAGCCCGAACCAGATCACGAAGATGGGTGCAAGGACGATCCTTGGTATGGAGTTGAGCACCTTGATGTATGGACCAAGGACGTCGGCGAGCAAGGCGATCCGCCCCAGCGCGATGCCGAAGATGACGCCGGCGACCACACCGATGACCCAGCCGAGCAGCGCCTCGTGAAGCGTGTACCAGATCTGCTCACCCAAGGAACCGAGTGCGGTCCCGTGCATCACCCAGGTGTGGATCTGTTCCCAGATCTTCGAGGGCATGGAGAAGTTGAACGGGTCGATGGCCTTGGCCCGCGAGAGCACCTCCCACAGACCGAGCACGGCGACCAGGAGCAGCACCCGGGCCGCGCCCACCACGATCTTGCGCTTGCGGGCGGCACGGGCGCGGGTGTGCGCCCGGCCAGGAATCTTGGCCGTGTCGACGACCGGGGTGTCGAGAACCTCAGGCGACATGAGCGGCACCCCTCTCGCGGGTGATGCGGACCTCTTCGCCGAGGGATTCCCAGATCTCGCGGTAGATCTCGATGAACCGCGGCTCCAGGCGTACCGATTCGACCTTGCGTGGGCGCGGCAGATCGATGTCGAAGACCTGCTTCACGGTGGCGGGGCCCGCGGTCATCACGACGACCTTGTCGGCGAGCGCGATGGACTCCTCCAGGTCGTGGGTGACGAAGACGACCGAGGCGCCCGTGCCCTCCCACAGTTCGAGCAGTTCGTCGGACATCAGGGCCCGCGTCTGCACGTCGAGCGCCGAGAAGGGCTCGTCCATCAGCAGGATCTCGGGGTCGTTGACGAAGGTCGCGGCGAGGGCGACGCGCTTGCGCTGACCGCCGGAGAGCTGGTGCGGATAGCGGTCCTCGAAGGCCGTGAGCCCGACCCGGGCGAGCCATTCCCGGGCCCGGATCCTCGCCTCCGCCTTGGGCACGCCGCGGAAGCGGGGCCCGGCCATCACGTTGGACAGGACCGTACGCCAGGGGAAAGTGGCGTCCTGCTGGAAGACGAAGCCGACCTTGTCGCCGACGCCGGCGACCGGCTCCCCGGCGACGAGGACCTCGCCCTCGGTGGGCTCCTCGAGACCGCTGACCAGGGTCAGCGTGGTGGACTTCCCGCAACCGGTGGGTCCGACGACGGCCACGAACTCACCCCGGCCGATGGTCAGGTCAAGCTCCCTGACGGCTGTGTGCAAACCCCCCGACGGGGTCTTGAAGATCTTGCTCGCGCCCCGCAGCTCGATGGCGGGGCTGGTGTCTGTGCTCATGGCCCGGGACCGTAGATGTGGCGCGGGCCACAGCATCAGTCTTCTGGGCGCAAGGCATTCTTCTGCTCGCAAGAGTCTGTTGTGCTCGTTTTGCTCGCGCTACAACAGCGGAGCCGAAACACGGGCGCAACGTTCGCCCAGGCCTTGAGGGAAAGAGGCCCGATGATTGACGTCCTGGTCGTGGACGACGATTTCCGCGTCGCCGAGATCAACGCGAGGTACGTGGGGAAGGTTCCCGGTTTCCGGGTGGCCGCCCGCGCGCACAGTGCCGCCCAGGCGCTGGCCGCCGTCGAACGAGCGCCCGTCGACCTGGTGCTGCTCGACCACTATCTGCCGGACCGGACCGGCCTCGAACTCGTCCACCGGATGCGCGAACACGGTCACGGCACCGACGTCATCATGATCACCGCGGCCAGCGATGTGGCCACCGTGCAGGCCGCGATGCGTCTGGGCGCGCTGCACTACCTGGTCAAGCCGTTCACCTTCACGGCCCTTCGCACCCGCCTCGACTCCTACGCCGCCCTGCGCCGCACCGTCGACCGGGTCGGCGGCCGCGGCGCGGCGGGCCAGGAGCAGGTCGACCGGATCTTCGGCGCCCTGCGCACCGGGCCCGCGCCCTCCTCCCCCGGCCTGCCCAGCGGCCACTCGGAGCCGACGACGGACCTGATCTGCGATGTGTTGCACCACGCGAGTCACCCGCTGTCGGCCCACGAGGTGGCCGCCGAGACCGGCCTCAGCCGATCCACCGCCCAGCGCTATCTGCGGCACCTGGAACAGGCGGGACGATTGCGCCTGTCGCTCAAGTACGGCGACACGGGGCGCCCGGAACACCGCTACGCATGGGTGGCCCCTTGAACCCGCACCCCCATGACGCGCCCGTGCCGTGCTCGTACGTCCATGGCTCGTACGTCCATGGCTCGTACGTCCATGGCTCGTACGCCGATTGCTCGCGCGACCATTTCCCGTACGTCCGTGGCGTGCGCGTCCGCTGCGTCGCGCGCCGACACGGGCGCCCGTGCGGGGCCCGTGTCCTGGACGGCGGCACACAGCGCCGGGGCCCACCCCTGCAACGGTCCAGGGTGGCCGCCTACGCCCCTCAGGACGCCCTCAGACGGCCCCGGCGCCCGTGAGCGCGCGGACCTCGATCTCGGCGTGCTTGGCCTCGTCCGGCGGCTCCGCCGAAGTCACGGTGCCGAGCCAGCCCGCGAGAAAGCCCAGGGGAATCGAGACGAGGCCCGGGTTCTGGAGCGGGAAGAACTGGAAGTCCACTCCCGGGAACAGCGATTCGGGGCTCCCCGACACCACCGGTGACAGCAGCACGAGCAACAGCGCCGGACCCAGGCCGCCGTATACGGCCCATACGGCACCCCGCGTCGTGAAGGACCTCCAGAACAGGGAGTACAGCAGCACCGGCAGATTCGCGGACGCGGCGACCGCGAAGGCGAGGCCCACCAGGAAGGCCACGTTGAGATCGCGGGCGAGGAGGCCCAGGGCGATGGCGATCACGCCGATGCCGACCGACGCGGTACGCGCCACGGCGACCTCACTGTGCGGCTTCGCGTGGCGGCGACGCATCGAGGCGTACAGGTCATGGGCCACGGCGGCCGAGGACGCGAGGGTGATTCCGGCGACGACCGCGAGAATGGTGGCGAAGGCGATGGCGGCGACGATCGCGAACAGGACTGTTCCCCCGGTCGAGTTGACGCCGCCGCCCAGGTCGAGGGCGAGCAACGGAACCGCGGTGTTCCCCGCGGCGTTCGATCCGCGCACCGCCTCCGGACCGACGATGGCGGCCGCGCCGAAGCCCAGCACGATCGTCATCAGGTAGAAGCCGCCGATCAGCCCGATCGACCACACCACCGAGCGCCGCGCGGCGCGCGCCGTCGGCACGGTGTAGAAGCGCGACAGGATGTGCGGCAGTCCGGCGGTACCGAGCACCAGAGCGAGCCCGAGGCTCATGAAGTCGAAGCGCGAGGTCCAGTCACCGCCGTACCTCAACCCCGGTGCGAGGAAGGCCTTGCCGTGGCCGCTGCGCCCCGCAGCCGAACGCAGCAGTTCGTTGACGTCCCCGTGGAACCGCATCAGGACCATCACGGTGAGCACGGCGGCCCCGCTCAGCAGCAGAACGGCCTTGACGATCTGGATCCAGGTGGTCGCCCGCATCCCTCCCATCGACACGTAGATCACCATGAGCGCGCCGACACCGATCACCGTCCAGTTGCGCGCCGCCTCGCTCGTGCCTCCCAGCAGCAGCGAGACCAGGCTGCCCGCACCCACCATCTGTGCCACCAGATAGAGAACGGACACCATCACCGAAGAAGTTCCGGCCGCGATCCGCACCGGACGCTCGTCCATTCGAGCCGCGACGACATCGGCGAGCGTGAACCGCCCGCAGTTGCGCACCAGTTCGGCGACCAGGAACAGAACGACCAGCCAGGCCACCAGAAATCCCACGACGTACAGCAACCCGTCGTAGCCGTACAGCGCGATGAGTCCCGTCACACCGAGGAAGGAAGCGGCCGACATATAGTCCCCTGAAATGGCAAAACCATTCTCCATCGGCGAGAACAACCGCCCGCCGACATAGAACTCCTCAGCCGAACCATGCCGGTTGCGACTCACCCACGTCGTGATCGCCAGCGTCACCGCGACAAACGCGCTGAACAGCAGCAGCGCCAGCGTCTGATGGTTGCCGCTCACCGCTCACCACCTCTGGCGTTCCGCGTCAGCTCCTGGGTGTCCCAGCGCAGATCCAGTGCGGCCCGGTCTCTGCGCAGCCGCGCGTGCCGTGCGTACGCCCACGTGAGCAGGAACGTCGTCAGGAACTGCCCGAGCCCCGCGAGCAGGGCCACGTTCACCACACCGACGACGGGCCGCGCCATGAACCCCGGCGCCGTCGTCGCGGTCACCACATATCCCACGTACCAGGTGAAGAAGACGGCGCCGGCCGGAATCACGAACCTGCGGTACCGGCCGCGCACTTCCTGGAAGGCGGCACTGCGCTGCACCTCCAGATAGACGTCGGCCGCCCCGCCCGTCCGTCCGTCGTGCTCCGAGCGGGCGGCCGGCACGGCGGGAGCGAGCGCGCCCGTGCCGTCCAACTCACCCCAGCCGGAAGCGAGCGCGTCGTACCAGGGGTCGTCGAACCGGACCTCCCCATTGCCGCCGCCGTCGTGCTTGTCCACCGAACTCTCCTTGTCCGCGACCCGTTTCGGCCGCGTGCCCAAGGATGGGCAGATCGGGAAGATCCCGGACTCTTCTCTCCGCGCTCTTCACCCCATCAGGTGACGTCATCCCGCCGGCGGCCGTACGAGACCCTTCCCATAGGCGTAACGGACTGCCTGAGCACGGTCCTTGAGACCGGTCTTGGCGAAGAGATTGTTGATGTGGGTCTTCACGGTGGCCGTGGACACATGCAGCCTGCGGGCGATCTCCTGGTTGCTGAGGCCCTCGGCGATCAGCAGGAGCACCTCGGTCTCGCGCGAGGTGAGGCCGTCCGGCGCCTCCGCCGGCGGGCCAGGCTCGGGTTCGGGTTCCGACAGCCGCTCCAGCAGCCGTCGCTGGATGCTCGGCGAGAGCCCCGCGTCCCCGGAGAGCACGCTTTCCACGGCCCGCACGATCTCGTCGCCTCCCGCGTCCTTGGTCAGGTAGCCGCGGGCTCCGGCTCGGAGCGCGGGAAAGAGCGACTCGTCGTCCGCGAACGTCGTGAGCACGACGACCTGTGTCCCGGGGTACTCGGCACGGATGCGCCGGGTCGCCTCGACCCCGTCGCAGCGGGGCATGCGCAGGTCCATCAGCACGACGTCCGGAGCAAGTTCGGCCACCCGCTCCACCGCCTCGTCCCCGTCACCGGCCGCTCCGACGACCTCGATCCCCGGCAGCAGTCCCAGCAACATCACGATGCCCTCGCGCACGACGGTCTGATCGTCCGCGACCACAACGCGCGCCGGCTTCCTGCCTCCCTGCCGTTCGGTCATACCGGCACCTTCAACGTCACCACGAACCCCTCCTCGCCCGGCCCGGCATCCAGTGAGCCGCCCAGCAGCTCGGCACGCTCCCGCATGCCCAGCAGACCGTACCCGCCGCCCGACCCGCTGAGTTCGCCCGGCATTCCACCCGAGTCCCGTACGTCCAGCGTCACTTCGTGCGGGCCGTAGTCCAGCCGTATGTGGATCATGGCGCCCGGAGCGTGCTTGCGCGCGTTCGTCAGCGCTTCCTGCGCCACTCTGCGCACCGCCTGGGAGGCCTCCGCCGGAAGCGGCTGACGCTCACCCGTCACGGTGACATCGGCGCCGTCGGTGGCCGTGACGAGTTCGCCGAGGAAGTCCTCCAGCGGAGACATCTCGCCCCGGAGCGCGGAGAGTGCCTGCCGGGTCTCGGCGAGCCCTTCACGGGCCATTCCCCGTGCCGCCACGACCCGTTCGAGGATCGTCTCCCGGTCCGCCCCCCTCTCGATGAGCAGCCGCGCCGCCTCCAGATGCACGAGCTGCGCCGAGAGACTGTGCGCCAGCACGTCGTGGATCTCCCGCGCGATCCTCGCGCGCTCCGCGAGCGCCGCCGACTCCGTCTCGGCCGCCCGGGCCGCGCGCTCCTGCGCCAGCAGCCGCTGCGCGCTTCCCCGCGCCTCCGCGTCGAGACGCAGCACATACCCCGCGAGAGCCAGCCCCACGGTGGTGGCCGCGGTGGTCAACCAGACGTCGTCGTTGACCGCCGCGTACGCGCTCAGTGCCACCGCGGTGGCGGGCAGCGCCGCCGCGAGCGGCAGCCGTTCGATGGCGCTGACGGCGCACCCGCACCACAGGACGAGCGCCGGAATCCGGAAGCCCACACCCTGCCCCACCGCCGCGGTCGTCAGCAGCAGAGCGAGCAGCCCCAGAGACGGCAGCAGGCGATGCTCCAGCGTGGTCCGCCAGAACCCCCAGGCGAGGAACCCGCACACCACGATTCCCGCGATTCCGCCGGCGAGGGCCCAACCGTGCAGCTCCGTGTTCGTGAGCGTCGTCGCGACGATCACGGCGAGGGCGATGGCGCGCGACACCCGGGTGAGCAGGCGGCGGGCCTTGTGCACGCCCACTCGGGAGAGGGCCTCGCGGGAGGGCCAGCGCGTCCACGCGGTGTCCGTCACACGCGCTCCTTCCGCCAGGCCGGGGCCGCCACGCCGTCACCGTACGCCGGACCCCGCTCGTACGCCGACGGGTGCAGGGACCGCGCCCGCCAGGCCAGCAGCCCGGAACGGACCAGCAGGGTGGCCGCCAGGCCGAGCAACAGGGCGGAGGAGTCCTGGCGCACGCCGAGCAGAACTCCGATGCCGAACAGACCGAGGCGCAGACAGATGCCCGCGACCCAGATGACGCCGGCGGCTTTGGTGCTCCTGCTCCACACGGCGCCGTCCGGCGCCGTCCATATCCGGGTCGTCCACCCCCAGCCGGCTCCGATGGCGAGACCTGTCAGCAGCTCGGTGCCCAGCAGGAGGGACGCCTCGACCTCGTGGTGCGGGTCGATCACCCCGGGGCCGCGCAGTGCCATGAAGGCGAGAACGGCGGGCACGATCCACCAGCGCCTGTCCGTGTCGATCCGGCGCGCACTGAACTGGCGGGCGATCACCAGAGCGGCAACGGCGCAGATCACCACGGTATTGATGAGCCCGGACATGCGCGGCCTCCGTCAGCGGGGAGCGGGTGTCCGCAGCGAGCGCTGCCGACACCGACGACGCTACGGAAATCGCGCCCTCAGCAGATCGGAGCCGGGGTGGATCGTAGGTGGATCTCCCACGCCCCACCTCTCCACCCAGAGGTGGAGCCCCCGCCGACGCACAAACCCCGGCCCCGGGCGGCCATCCCCGAGCGACTGTCGCCCCCTCCGCGCCAGCCCTTCCCACACATGGGAGCGATCACGCCCCAGCCCCCACGCACCCGCAGCGGCCAGCGCACGGAAAAGAGCCGTGCAGGTACATCCCCCATGTCCGTCGCTCACGCCCGGATCGAGCAGCGGCTCCCCAGGAAGCCCACGTCTGATCCAGCGGCGACGGACTGGGATGTACCGGCACGGCCCCGACCCACACCGAACCGGCACCGCGAGAACCCCGAAGGGCTACGCGTCGATCCGCGACCGATCCAGCGTCGCGGCCGAGCTCGAAATGAACTCCTTGCGCGGAGCCACATCGTTCCCCATCAGCAGATCGAACACCTGCTCGGATGCGTCCAGGTCGGAGATGTTGATCCGGCGCAGCGTCCGGAACCGCGGATCCATCGTCGTCTCGGCCAGCTGATCGGCATCCATCTCGCCGAGGCCCTTGTACCGCTGGATCGAGTCCTTGTAGCGCACACCCTTGCGCTGCAGCTCGAGCACCGTCTCCCGCAGCTCACGGTCCGAGTACGTGTACACGTACTTGTCCTGCCCCTTCTTGGGCTGGCTGAGCTCGATCCGGTGCAGCGGCGGAACCGCCGCGAACACCCGCCCGGCCTCGACCATGGGCCGCATATAGCGCTGGAACAGCGTCAGCAGCAGAATCCGGATGTGCGCGCCGTCCACATCGGCGTCGACGAGAAGAATGATCTTCCCGTAACGCGCCGTGTCGATGTCGAAGGTCCGCCCGGAACCCGCTCCTATGACCTGGATGATCGCACCGCACTCGGCGTTCTTCAGCATGTCCGTCACGGACGCCTTCTGAACGTTGAGGATCTTGCCCCGAATCGGCAGGAGCGCCTGGAACTCGGAGTTCCTGGCCAGCTTCGCCGTACCCAGCGCGGAGTCCCCCTCGACGATGAACAGCTCGCTGCGCTCCACGTCGTCGCTGCGGCAGTCGGCGAGCTTGGCGGGCAGCGAGGAGGACTCCAGAGCCGTCTTCCGGCGCTGCGCGTCCTTGTGCTGACGGGCGGCGATCCTCGTACGAGCGGCGGCGACGGCCTTCTCCATGACGACGCGCGCCTGCGCGGCGGCGTCCCGCTTCGCGGAGGTCAGGAACGCCTTGAGCTCCTTGGTCACCACGTTCGTCACGATGCGGCGGGCGGCCGAGGTACCGAGGACCTCCTTGGTCTGCCCCTCGAACTGCGGCTCGGCGAGACGGACCGTGACGACGGCCGTGAGGCCCTCCAGCGCGTCATCCTTGACGATGTCGTCCTCGGCGACCCGCAGCAGCTTCTTGGCGCGCAGGACCTCGTTCATCGTCTTGGCGACGGCCTGCTCGAAGCCGGCGACATGGGTACCGCCCTTGGGCGTGGCGATGATGTTCACGAACGACTTCAGGTTCGTGTCGTAGCCGGTGCCCCATCGCAGCGCTACATCGACGCCGAGCTCACGGGTGACCTCGGTCGGAGTCATCTGCCCGTGCTCGTCGAGCACCGGGACGGTCTCCTTGAAGGTGCCCTGTCCGGAGAACCGGAGGACGTCGCAGACCGGCTTGTCGGCGGCCAGGTACTCGCAGAACTCGCTGATTCCGCCATCGAAGCGGAACGACTCCTCACCCTTGCTGCCGCCGTCACCCAGCCCGAATTCGTCACGGACGACGATGGTCAGGCCCGGCACCAGGAAGGCCGTCTGGCGGGCGCGCTGGTGGAGGTGCTCCAGGGAGAGCTTGGCGTCCTTGAGGAAGATCTGGCGGTCGGCCCAGTAGCGCACGCGCGTGCCGGTACGGGTCTTCGGGATCCGCTTGAGCTTGCGCAGCCCGCTCGTCGCTTCGAAGGCGGCATCGGGGCCGTCGGCCTTGAAGGCTCCCGGGGTGCCCCGGCGGAAGCTCACGGCGTGGGTGTTCCCACTGCGGTCCACCTCGACGTCCAGACGGGCGGAGAGCGCGTTCACCACGGAGGCGCCCACGCCGTGCAGACCACCGGAAGCCGCGTAAGAGCCGCCGCCGAACTTTCCGCCGGCGTGCAGCTTGGTCATGACGACCTCGATGCCGGAGAGGCCGGTCTTGGGCTCCACGTCGACGGGGATGCCACGGCCGTTGTCCCGCACCTCGACGGAGCCGTCGTCGTGCAGGGTCACGTCGATGTGGTCGCAGTAGCCCCCGAGGGCCTCGTCCACGGAGTTGTCGATGATCTCCCAGAGGCAGTGCATCAGGCCGCGGCTGTCGGTCGACCCGATGTACATGCCCGGGCGCTTCCGCACTGCCTCGAGCCCCTCAAGGACGAGCAGGTGCCGCGCGGTGTAGTTGGAACCGTCCCGGTCTGCTCCGGTCAGCAGCGCTGTGGACGGCACGGACGTCTCGGCGGTCACGCGGTTCGCTCCTCGCTGAATTTCAGGGGGGACCCTTTTGGGTAAGGGCCCGGCTTCGGTCGCCGCTCAGAGGGTACCGAGGCCTGGTAGAGCCGTTGTAACGCCACCCTCGCACTAAACCCACACTAGTCCAGGATCGCATGGGTGTTCGATCCCTCGATGGAGTGAAGTACATATCACGTTCCCTTCCAGGCATGAACCATTTAGGCTCCGGGCACGTCCTCATCAACAACCGGCAATCCAGCCGGGAGGACCGACACCCGACAGACAGCGCGAACCCGTACAGACACGAAGACACGCAATACGGCTCATTCGCCGCCAACCGGCAGCAGCAACCGGCTCGAAAGAAAATTTCGAGGAAAAGCCGCGAGCGGGAACGTTTTCGGCCTGGTTGGATGTTGACCCTGGTACGACAGCTCGTCGAGCTAGAGAAGAGGCGACGTGACTACTGTTCTGACCCCCGCGAGCCCGCTGACGGCCGCTGACCGCTGCGACCGTTGCGGCGCCCAGGCATATCTGCGCGTCGTCCTCCTGAGCGGCGGAGAACTGCTCTTCTGCGCCCACCACGGTCGCAAGTTCGAGCCGGAACTCAAGAAGATCGCCGCTGAGATACAGGACGAGACGGAGCGGCTGACGTCCGTTCCGGAAAGCGTCAACGACGAAGAACACTGACCTTCGCATCAACGACGAGCGGGTGCCGGCGACAGGCCGGTGAGTGGGCGGTCACCCCCTGGGTACAGGGAGTGACCGCCCACACTCGTACCGCATCGACGGAAGCGGTCAGCGGCGCTCACCGAGCGCCTGGACGGCCTCCGAGACCCGCGTGTAGACACCCGGGCTGTCGGCGCGTCCACAGCCGATCCCCCACGACACCAGGCCGATGAGGCGCCCCTGGGCGACCAGCGGCCCGCCGCTGTCCCCCTGACAGGCGTCACGGCCGCCCGTCGGCTCCCCGGCGCACACCATGGACACCGCGTCGTAGGTCCCGCTCGCACTGCCGGGATAGGCCTGCTCGCACGAGGCGTCGGGGAGCACGTGGACATCCGCGGCCCGCAGGCTGCGCGCGTAGTCGCCGCCGCCCGTCATGTCGCCCCAGCCGTAGACCACGGCGGCGGTCCCCGGCTCGTACGCCGGGTCCCCGGAGGGCGCCATGCGGATCACGGACGCGGCGGGCAGCGGCTCGGCGAGCGTCAGCACACCGAAATCCCCGGCGTTCGTATCACTGTCGTACTGCGGATTGACCCAGATGTCGCGGACAGGGATCTCCTTGCCGTCACTGGACAGGAGGTCCCCGCGCCCGGAGATGACCTTCAGGTCGCGTGCCTGGCGCGGCGGCGCTCCCAGCACGTCGTCACCCAGGCAGTGGGCCGCGGTCAGGACCGTGGTCGGACCGACGACCACTCCTCCGCAGAACTGGCCCCCTCGCGTACCCCCGAACCGGTCACGGCTGGCCACCGCCACCGTCCACGGACTCTCGGAGATCTCGACCGGGTGACTTCCGATGACAACGCTGTCGGCGGCCGCCGGTACGGCGGTCGTCAGCGGTATCACCGCTGCGGCGGCCGCAAGGGCCAGCACCGGGACGTAGGGACGGCGCATGCGCGCTCCTCACTCTGGGACGGTCGTGGAAACCCAGAGTGATCCAGTGAGTGCGGACACGCATTCCGCGCATACGTCGAGGGCCCGACCCCCCAGCGGGAGTCGGGCCCTCGAATGACGTGCGGCCGAGGCCTAGTCGAGGTAGTCGCGCAGCACCTGGGAGCGCGACGGGTGACGCAGCTTCGACATGGTCTTGGACTCGATCTGGCGGATCCGCTCACGGGTCACGCCGTACACCTTGCCGATCTCGTCGAGGGTCTTCGGCTGACCGTCGGTGAGACCGAAGCGCATCGAGACGACGCCCGCCTCGCGCTCGGACAGGGTGTCGAGCACGGAGTGCAGCTGCTCCTGGAGGAGCGTGAAGCTGACCGCGTCGGCCGGGACGACGGCCTCGGAGTCCTCGATGAGGTCACCGAACTCGCTGTCACCGTCCTCGCCCAGCGGGGTGTGCAGCGAAATGGGCTCACGGCCGTACTTCTGGACCTCGATGACCTTCTCAGGGGTCATGTCGAGCTCCTTGGCCAGCTCCTCCGGGGTGGGCTCACGGCCCAGGTCCTGGAGCATCTGACGCTGCACGCGCGCGAGCTTGTTGATGACCTCGACCATGTGCACCGGGATACGGATGGTGCGGGCCTGGTCGGCCATGGCGCGGGTGATCGCCTGACGAATCCACCAGGTGGCGTACGTCGAGAACTTGTAGCCCTTGGTGTAGTCGAACTTCTCGACCGCGCGGATCAGACCGAGGTTGCCCTCCTGGATGAGGTCCAGGAAGAGCATGCCGCGACCGGTGTAGCGCTTGGCCAGGGAGACCACCAGACGGAGGTTGGCCTCCAGGAGGTGGTTCTTGGCGCGGCGGCCGTCCTCGGCGATGATTTCCAGCTCACGCTTGAGCTTGGGAGCGAGCTTGTCGGCGTTGGCCAGCTTGTCCTCGGCGAACAGACCGGCCTCGATGCGCTTGGCGAGCTCGACCTCCTGCTCGGCGTTGAGCAGCGGGACCTTGCCGATCTGCTTGAGGTAGTCCTTGACCGGGTCGGCGGTGGCACCGGCGGCGGCGACCTGCTGCGCGGGCGCGTCGTCCTCGTCCTCGTCGGACAGGACGAAGCCCTGGGCGCCGTCCTCGGTGGGCTCCTCGGCACCGGCCTTGGCCGGGGTCTCCTCGGTCGCCTCGTCGTCGACGAGCTCGGCGTCGTCCTTCTTGGCGCTCGTCTTCTTGGCGGCGGTCTTCTTGGCGACCGTCTTCTTGGCGGCGGTCTTCTTGGCGACCGTCTTCTTGGCGGCGGCCTTGCCGGCGGACGCGTCCTCGGCCGGATCGTCGGCGAGGGCAGCCGGAGCCGCGGTGGCGGTGGCCTTCTTGGCGGTCACCGTCTTGGCCGCCACGGTCTTGGTGGCGGTGCGCTTGGCCGGACTCTTCGCTGCGACGCTCTTTCGGGTGCGCTTGGGCTCCGCGGCACTGACCATCAGCGTCACACCCTCTTCCTCGAGGATCTGGTTGAGGCTGCGCAGTACGTTCTTCCACTGAGTGGCCGGAATCTGGTCAGCTTCGAAGGCCCGACGTACGTCATCGCCGGCGATCTGCCCCTCAGCCTTTCCCCGCTCGATGAGCGCCATGACAGAGACGGACTCGGCGATCTCGGGCGGGAGCGTACGGGATGTGCTGGCCGACACGAACAACCTCTCGGAACGTAGGAAAACGGCTTCCGGCCCCGTCCGTTACGGACAGGAACCGACGACCGCCGACTGGGGATGGGCCGACGGCGCGGGCGGGGGCCGGGAAGATGCACAGCGCCGGACACGGCGTCTGTATTCCCTCCTCGGCTATCACCTCTTAGGTCATCGCGCTGCCCGGAAGAGCGTTACGCCCAATCTGCGTGGCCCGAGTCACACCCCGTAAGCGTTCAAAAGGCGACAGATCCTGTCAGACCAGGTCAGGTCATGATCCGTCACCCAGTCGCACCGTCGGGACCCCGCCGAATCCACGAAGGATTCGGTGGGGTCCCGACGGGCGACGGTTCGCCGGCCTGGCGATGCCACGGACGCGCACACACTCCGGACCGCGTCACCCTCGGTGCGCGATCAGTGCTCGCGCGGCGCGGGCACGACACGCTCCACCTCGGGGTGGACGGTGAGCAGCTGCCGCATGGCCGTCTCGGCCGCGGCACCGTCGGCAGCCGCGAGGGCGTCGACGATGCGGGCGTGGTGTCCCAGCGAGGCGTCGTTCGGCCGGTCACAGCCGGTGACCGGGTTGCCGGAAACCTGGAGGGCCGCGGAGACGATCCCTGAGAGGTGCTCCAGCATCCGGTTGCCCGCGAGCTGGATCAGCAGGGAGTGGAACTCGGCGTCGGCCCGCGAGAACGTGAGGGCGTCACCCTGAGCCATGGAGTGGCCCATGATCTCGACCATGTCGCCGAGCCGCTGCTGGATCTCCTCGCGCCCGTGTCCGGCCGCGAGGCGCGCGGCGAGCGGCTCGATGGTCCAGCGGAGCTCGCTCAGCTCACGCCGCTGGTCGTCCCGCTGCGGCCCGAAGGCCCGCCACTCGATGATGTCCGGGTCGAGAAGGTTCCAGTCGCTGACGGGACGCACGCGCGTGCCGACGTTCGGGCGGGCGCTGACCAGCCCCTTGGCCTCCAGGACGCGGAGCGACTCACGGACGACGGTCCGGGAGACCTCGAACCGCTGGCCGATCTCCTCGGGGACGAGCGGACGGTCCGCGCCGAGGTCTCCGGAGACGATCATCTGGCCGAGCTGCTGGACGAGTTGGCCGTGCAGTCCGCGTCCGCGGCTGCCCGCGGCGCGCCGGCCTACGCGGCCGAGCTCCGGCTCGGCGCTCTCCCACACAGGGGCGCCCACGCGGTCGACACCGGGGGCGTCGGCATAGGGGTAACGGTCGAGTTCGCCCGGTCCGGCCAGGCCGGAGTCTGAGGAACGGGCGGCGGTCATCATGGTCTGCGCAAGGGTACTCACGGGTCTTTTGTCGGCGCAGACCCCAACTCCCTTGAGGTCTTTGGTGAAAAGCACACGAAAGGGTGATCGCTCACCCCGTCGCAATTGACGCCTTATCGGAAAGAAATGGGCGTTCTTCGGGGAGTTGTGCGCACAGGGGGAACGGAAGGGCGCGGACAGTCGTCATCGGACCCGGCTCCGCAGGGTCGTGAGCAGATATGCGCAGAGCAGAGCGGCCAGCGACAACATCAGTGCTCCGCCCACAGGTTGGGCGAGCACCCGCACACCGGCCGCCAGGTAACGCTCCCCACCGAACGGCCACTGCATGAGGACGAGCTCCCGAAGCCGCTCCGGGAACCCGGCCGCCGTCCGCACAGACGGCCCCTGCGAGACCTTTTGTACGAGGGGTACGACGACGATCGGCACGGCGAGCACCGCCGCGAGCCCGGCGGCGGTGGACCGGAAGATGCCCGCCGCCAGCACGCCCGCCCACGCACAGCCCACCACGAGGCCGAGCCAACTCGCGCTCAGCGAAAGCCAGTCCGACGGAACTCCGGTGAGCTCCCGTCCGTAGACGAGGTAGAGCACTTCGAGGTCGCATCCCACCGTGAGGAACGCCAGCATCAGCGCGGTGCCCGAGGCGACGAGGAGCTTGGCGGTCAGCAGTCCCAGGCGGCGCGGGACGGTGCCGCGGTCCGTGGCCAGGGCGGGATGGCGGAACTCCTCGCCGAAGGCGACGGCACCCAGCAGCCCGGCGCCGAGCGCGGCGGGCGGTAGCGGGAGTTCCCGCGGCCACGCCGCCAGCAGACGCGGCTGAGGCGTGTGACCGATTCTGGCCAGGAGGACGGACAGGAGGGCCGAGGTGACGAGAACGGCGGCCGCCGCGAGGTAGCCGGTGCCGACACCGGCCGCTCTGCGCAGTTCGTAGCGCAGAGGACGCAGCGGGCTCGGGGCCTGGCGTACGGAGATGGGCGGCGGGAGGGGGGAGAGGCCGTTCGCGTCCGCCGTCTCGGACGGCGGCTCCTCGGTCCGGTGCTCGCCCTCTTCGGCGGATTCGGTCGGCGCGGGCCCCATGTCACCTGTCTCGTCGGCGAGTTGGTGTACGAGGATGCCGTGCCGGAAGGCGATCTCCCCGACGTCGGCGCAGGTGCTGCCGTACACCGAGAGCCGGTTGCCCTCCTCGCGCACGACTTCGACGGAGCGCTGCGCCGTGCGGGCCTCCTTGGTCAGCAGGGAGCCGAGCCGGGCGGCGTGCGGGCTGCGGACGGCGACCCTGGGCCGGAGCCGCGTGCGGGCGAAGTCCGCGGCCTCCTGGTCGGCGACGAGGCGGCCCTGCTCCAGCGTGACGACCCGGTCGGCGGTCCGCGCGGCCTCCTTGGGGTCGTCCGTGGTGAACAGCACCGTGCCGCCCTGTGTCGCGTGTGCGCGCAGAATCCCGTGCAGCCAACGGCGTTCCCTGGCGCACAGGCCGTCCGCCGGATCGTCGAGCACGAGGGTGTGCGGGTCGGACAGGAGCGCGCAGGCCAGTCCGAGTCGTCGGTCCATGCCGCGGGAGAGCGCGCCCAGGCGCTCGTCGCGGAGGCTGACGAGCCCGACCACCTCGAGCACTTCGTCGGCGCGACGCACGGGCACGCCGGCGGCGGCGCACAGCATGCGGAGTTGACCGCGGACCGTACGCGCGGGATGGCCCGGTACCTCGCCCATGAGCACGCCGACCTCGCGTGAGGGATGAGCGATCCGATGCAGCGGCCGACCGCGGAAGTAGGTGACCCCGCGGCCCTGTTGGAGTTCGAGCATGAGCTTCAGCGCCGTCGTCTTGCCCGCGCCCGGGGCCCCGAGGAGCCCTGTGACGTGGCCCGCGCGCGCCTCGAAGGACACGTCGTCGACGGCGGGCGGACGCGCCTTGCGGGTGTTGCTGGTCAGTCCGATGGCCTGGATCACTCGAAGCAAGATAGCGCGACATTTCCGAATTTCCGGGCACCTTGCGGCTCGCCTCGGGCAGGCCTCACGGCTCTCGCGACCATGCGGAGGCTCCCGGGGCCCAGAAGCCGGTTCGCCGCCCTCGTCAGACCTCGGGGCGCAGCATCGGCGGGTTGAGCAGTGTGGCACCGCCCGCGCGGAACAACTGGGCGGGGCGGCCGCCCTGGCGCGTGGTCGTGCCCCCTGTGGGCACCAGGAAGCCCGGCGTGCCCGTCACCTTGCGGTGGAAGTTGCGCGGGTCGAGCGCCACGCCCCAGACCGCTTCGTAGACACGGCGCAGCTCGCCCACCGTGAACTCGGTCGGGCAGAAGGCGGTCGCCAGGGACGAGTACTCGATCTTGGATCGGGCGCGCTCCACGCCGTCCGAGAGGATCTGGGCGTGGTCGAAGGCGAGGGGCGCCGCCTGCTCCCCGTCTCGGCCGTACCCGCCCTGTTGCAGCAGTTCCTCGACCGGTGCCCAGCGCGCGCTGTTCGCGTCGCCGCCCGCCCTGGGCGCGGGCAGGTCGGGAGCCAGCGCGAGATGCGCGACGCTGACCACCCGCATCCGGGGGTCACGCTTGGGGTCGCCGTAGGTCGCGAGCTGCTCGAGGTGCGCGCCGTTGTCCTGCGCGGGCACGGAGGGGTCGTGGGCCCGCAGGCCCGTCTCCTCGGCCAGCTCACGTGCCGCGGCCTGGGCGAGATCCTCGTCGGTCCGTACGAAGCCGCCGGGCAGCGCCCATCGCCCCTGGAACGGCTGCTCGCCCCGCCGGACCGCCAACGCGCAGAGGGCATGGCGGCGTACGGTCAGCACGACCAGGTCCACGGTCACGGCGAAGGGCGGAAAGGCTGACGGGTCGTAGGGCATGCCGCGATCATAGTCGTCTGCCTGACGATAAACACCTCCTTCGGCAGCTCCGTCCATGGTTGATCGACTCGCGTCCGGCACGGCACTCCACGACCGGGGACACTCGCTCCGCGACGCGTCCCGCGACGTCACAAACCCAGCTGCAGTCCGTCGCTCGCCTCCTCGACCATGGCGACACCGAGTCTGCTGACGCGTACGGAGAAGGGCGCGCCCGAGATCCGCAGGCCCGTGAGAGCGATCTCTCCCAGTGGCGCATCGCGGAACGGGCGCAGGGTCACGGTCCGTGCGGGCGCATCGGGGCGGATCCCGGCCAGTGAGCTGAGCAGGAGAACGCCGGCCGCCGCGGAGATGGCCGCGGGCCGCGAGGCCGCCGGATGGGGAAGCGGGGCGCTCCCCTGCGTGCGCTGCTCCCCCGCGTACATCTCGGGCAGCCGGTTGCCGAAGGACTCGGCCGCCGCCATTACGCCCCGCAGCAGCGAGGCGGCCTCCTTCTCATAGCCCGCGGCGGCGAGCCCCGTGACGGCGACGGCCGTCTCATGAACGCGCACGGCCCCGCTGCGATGGCCGAACGGGTTGTACGCCGCCTCCTTCGCTCCCAGGCTGCGCAACCCCCAGCCCGAGTCCACGGCCGGGTCGCCGAGCAGCCGCGCGAGTTGTTCGGTCCGCACCTTGTCGAGCAGACCGGGGGCCAGCTGTCCGGCGCCCAGCAGTCCGGTGTCGAGGAGATGGGAGGTGCTTGAGCCGAGCTGAGGCACGAGGCGCCCGTCCGCGGTGCGGGCGGCGGCCGGTCTGCCACCGGCCCGGTCCTCGATCCAGAAGTCGTCGCGGAACGCCGTCCGCAACGCCTGGGCCCACTCGCGCAGCGCCGTGCCACCGGTCCGGCCGTGCGCGTCGAGCAGATCGGCGCCGAGCAGCGCCGCACGGTGTGCGTGTGCCTGCGTCTCGCAGCGAAACGGTCCGCCCGGCTGCGGGTCGGGCAGATACGTGCCGTCGCCCGCCGTGGTCCGCAGCCAGTCCAGACACCGCTCGGCCGCGGGCAGCAGTTCCTCGACCTCCTGCTCGGCCAGCCCCCAGCGCCGGGCCTCCGCGAGGAGTACGGGGAAGAGCAGCGTCGCCTCGGTGGCCGTGCAGCCCGGCGGCAGGTGCGGCCCACCGTCCCGGAGCGGTCCCGGGATCAGTCCGGAGCGCGGTCCCGGACCGGCGAATTGGGTGCGGGCGAGGGTCCGCAGAGTGCCCGCGGCGAGCCGTGTCCCGAGCGGCAGCGTCATCCGGGCCGCGGCCAGGGCCTCGGCCGGCGCCAGCCCGCAGCGCCATGGGGCTCCGGCCGCCAGGTGGGTGTCGGCCGGATGCCGGGAGTCGCGCAGCAGCAGGGCCCCGAGGTCCTCGACGCAGGTGCGCAGGAGCGCTTCGACCCCCGGCACGTCGCTCACTGCCCGGGCCTGGGCGAACGGACTCGCGGCGCCGCGACCCACCGCCCTGATCGGCCCTTGGCCGTCCGGCCGGACGCGCAGTTCCACGCTGAGGGTGCCGCCCGGCGGCAGCTCGAGTTCCCAGCGCAGCAGTCCGGCCGAGGCCAGGGCGTCGGCGGGCGGCGGGTCGGCGGTGACGGTCGCGTGCCCTGTGGCGCAGGACCAGCGCAGGCCGGAGGCGTGGACGCTGGCCGGCAGCTCGGGCCCGGCTCGGCCCGAGGCGACCGCGCCCAGTTCCGCGAGATCCGTCCCGAGGGCGACCTCGACGGGCAGACGCAGTGTGCGAGGGGCCGAGCTCCGCAGGGTGATCCGCTCGACGCCGTCCGCATGGCGTGTTCTTTCGACGACCACGTCCGGATCCGGGCCGACATCGCGGGACGCGCGCACCGTGCCCACGAAGCGGGCTCGGTCGGCCGCGAGCATGCGGGCCTGCATCGCGAGCGGTTCCCGGCCTGCGACCCGCACCTGGCAGCGGGACAGCACGCGCCGACCCGCGCGGTAGAAACCCTCCAGCCCGCGGCCGTTCAGTTGTCCCTCCTCCGTGGAGATCACCAGTCCTGGAAGAGCGACACAGATCAGGGAGGTGTGGGCGGGCGGCAGTTCCGCCGTTGGTCCCGGGACGGGAAGGGGCGTCTGGGCAACGCCGGGGCCGCGCCCTGCCGGGACGAAGGGCGTACCGGTGTCCCACCCCGCTCGCGGGGCCTCCGGGGCGCCCCTCTGTCTGACGGGCTGGGCGGACTCGCGCCCGGGCGGACGGCCACCGTCGGGGGCCGAGGACGGATGGGGCATGGGCATGGGTGGCTTCCTCCGCGCTCGGTGCGCCTGGAGCGCGTTCGGCTTCGGGTGGGGACTCCGCAGGGCAGGGTCCGGGATGTTGCGGCGGCGCGAGCCCGGCCACGGAATCCGCCACTCAGGTGAACGGGGCAGCCCTGTCCCGGGTCACGCCTTGCCCCGGGAAGCCGACCGAATGGCGGTGGGGCGCCCGACTGCCCTGACAGCCACTCGTCGAGCGGACGCCGGCCACTCACTCGCCGTCCCCCGCACACGCCGCCCTCTCTCGCGCCGCTCCCGCACCCGACCGTCCGCCCTCCCCCGCTCACCCCTGTCCGTCGCCGACCTGCGAGGCGTCGTGGGCCGGGTGACGTCCTCGGGCGCTCACGGTCCCGGGGCCGCGTCGGCCCGGGCGGCTTCCGCCGTTCGCGTTCGGCCGGGTCCGGCGGCGACGCCGAGCTGCCGGCGTCGAGGGTCGGGTGTCCGGCGCGAGGGAAGCGCACGTCGGGTCTCCCGCTGGGAGCGGGGCGCCGGAATCGGTCGACCGCTCCGCTTGCGTCGAACCATGGTCCGTGCGCTCCGCGCGCAGGCAACGTCGGACGGATTCCGGATCCAGGCCCTCATTGCACGCCTGGTGGAGAAGGCGGGCGAACAGATAGTCGGGGTCGGCACCGAGCGCCATGGCGAGCGCTTCTCGTGCCTCCAGCTCGTCACCCATGGACCAGGCGACCCATCCCGCGAGGGTGAGGGGCGCCGCGGCGTGCTCGCGGTAGGGACCGACACAGCGGCGGGCCAGTGCTCGCCACAACCGCAGCGCCGGGCCTGCCTCGTCACCCTCCATCCACTGCGCGGCACGGTCGCGGGTCGTGCGGTCCTGGAGGCCGAGGATCAAGGTGGCGGCCTCGTCGTTCTCCAGGAGTCCGTCGTCGCGGAGGTCCGCCGGACGTGTGCCGGACACCGGGGGAGCGTCCGCCAGCCGGTCCCTGATCCGCCGGGCCAGCGCGAGGGCCTCCTCGGCCACCTCCGCGCGGCTGTCGTCCTCCAGGATCCTCGGCACGAGGGCCATGCTGGCCGTGTCGAGCGCCACCTCCTGGCCCAGCGCGTCGCCGGTCTCCCAGGGAACGAGCCTGGCTGTCAGGTCCTTCAGGGATCCGCGCACCTGCAGGCCCGCGTACGTCGCGGCGGCGGCGAGGACGGACGTACCGGGCAGCCCCATCGGCGTGCCTTCGGCCGGGCAGCATCCCTGACCCGGGCAGGTGTACGACCAGAAGCGGCCGTCCGAGATGCAGAGTGCCTCGATCACCGGAACCTCGAGGCGTCCGCAGGCCGTCCGCAGCAGCTGCGCGAGCGGGCGCAGGCGTTCCATGACGTCCCGCCCCGATTCACCGCTCCCGGGTTCCTGACAGAGGTACGCGACCATGCTCTCGGGGCGGGCGCCTCGCCGCTCGCTGCCCTTCACCAGACCCTGCGCGAGCTGGTCCGAGACGGACGGCCAGTCCTCCGCGTGGGCGGGGATGCCGAGGCGCGCCCGGCCCCCGAACCGCCCCCGGCGCTCCCGGTCGTGCAAGGCGACCAGCACGATGCTGTCCTCAGGCCGGTACCCGAGGAGATAGGGCAGTGCGTCGGCCAGCTCTGCCGGGGTACGCAGAGTCACCTGATGTTCCGTGCCGGGGGCGCCCCCGTGCCGGGCATCTCCGGACAGGCTCGCCCCACCCCGGTGGTGCCGGCCGCCATGGACCGTACCGCCGGGGACCGGTGGCTCGGCCTGCCGGCCCGGCCGGTCCCTGCCCTCGGGTCCGGATCGGCCGCCCGTGCCGTTCCGCCCGTCGCCGGTGTGGCCGCCGGCCCCGCTCCGGCCGCCGTGATCGCCCTCGCCACCGGATCGATCGCGCCCGCGGTTCCCGTCGCGTCCGCCGACCGCGCCGATGTTCTCTTCGCCGGACCTGCCGGCCGCTTCGTCGTGATTCGTCATGCGGTGACCATCTCGCGGATCACGAAATTCCGGTTCGCCCTGTGGATAACCATCACCATGATCACGCCAGAAGTTGTCCACAGCTCGACGGGCTCGTTCGCGCTTTGTCCGACCCATCGGGTTGCATGGAGCCATGACCAACGAAGACCCGCGACCCGCAGCCACCGACAACGCACACGACGCAGCCCGCGAAGACCTGCGGGCGGCGGCCGATGCCGTCCTGGCCCGTCTCGTCGGGGTGGGTGAGGCCCGGCTGCGCGAGGACCAGTGGCGCGCCATCGAGGCGCTGGTGGCCGACAAGCGCCGGGCGCTGGTCGTCCAGCGCACCGGCTGGGGCAAGTCCGCGGTGTACTTCGTCGCGACGGCGCTGCTGCGCGAGCGGGGCGCCGGGCCCACGGTGATCGTCTCCCCGCTTCTCGCGCTGATGCGCAACCAGGTGGAGGCGGCGGCCCGCGCCGGAATCCGCGCGCGGACGATCAACTCCTCCAATACGGAGGAGTGGGAGACGATCCAGGCCGAAGTGGCGGCGAGCGAGGTCGATGTCCTCCTGGTGAGCCCGGAGCGGCTGAACAATCCCGACTTCCGCGACCAGGTGCTGCCCAAGCTGGCCGCGGCCACCGGCCTGCTGGTCGTCGACGAGGCGCACTGCATCTCCGACTGGGGACACGACTTCCGGCCGGACTACCGACGCCTGCGCACCATGCTCGCCGACCTTCCACCCGACACCCCGGTGCTGGCCACCACCGCGACGGCCAACGCGCGCGTGACGGCCGATGTCGCCGAGCAGCTGGGAACCGGAGTGAGCACCGACGCGCTGGTCCTGCGCGGCCCCCTGGACCGGGAGAGCCTGAGTCTCGGCGTGCTGCGGCTGCCGGACGCCGCGCACCGCATGGCCTGGCTCGCCGAGCATCTGAACGACCTGCCGGGCTCCGGCATCATCTACACGCTCACCGTGGCCGCGGCCGAGGAGGTCACCGCGTTCCTGCGCCAGAGCGGATACACCGTGGCGTCGTACACCGGGAAAACGGAGAACGCGGACCGCCAGCAGGCCGAGGAGGACCTGCTCGCCAATCGCGTCAAGGCTCTGATCGCCACGTCGGCCCTGGGCATGGGCTTCGACAAGCCCGACCTGGGCTTCGTGGTGCACCTGGGCTCCCCCTCCTCCCCGATCGCCTACTACCAGCAGGTGGGACGAGCGGGCCGCGGTGTGGAACACGCGGAGGTGCTGCTCCTGCCGGGCAAGGAGGACCAGGCGATCTGGGAGTACTTCGCCTCGATCGCCTTCCCTCCGGAGGAGCAGGTGCGGCGCACCCTGGACGTGCTGGCTCGGGCCGAGCGCCCGCTCTCGCTGCCCGCGCTGGAACCGCTGGTGGAGCTGCGCAGGTCCCGCCTGGAGACCATGCTCAAGGTGCTCGACGTGGACGGAGCCGTGCACCGGGTCAAGGGCGGCTGGATCTCGACGGGCTTGCCCTGGACGTACGACACCGAGCGCTACGCCTGGGTGGCCAAGCAGCGGGCGACGGAGCAGCAGGCGATGCGGGACTACGTATCGACGACCGGCTGCCGTATGGAGTTCCTGCGGCGGCAGCTGGACGACGAGGGAGCCGTACCGTGCGGGCGCTGCGACAACTGCGCGGGCGGCCGTTTCCAGGCGGCGGTCTCCTCCGCCGCGCTGGACGCGGCGAACGGCGAGCTGGACCGGGCGGGCGTCGATGTCGAGCCCCGGAAGATGTGGCCGACCGGGCTGCCGGCGGTCGGCGTCGAGCTGAAGGGACGTATCCCGGTCGGCGAACAGGCTGCTCCGGGGCGTGCCCTGGGACGGCTCTCGGACATCGGATGGGGCAACCGGCTGCGGCCGATGCTCGCCCCGCAGGCACCGGACGGACCCGTTCCGGACGATGTCGCCAAGGCCGTGGTCGGCGTCCTCGCCGACTGGGCGAAGGGCCCGGGCGGCTGGGCCTCCGGACAGCCCGACGCGCAGCCGCGCCCGGTCGGCGTGGTGACCGTCGCCTCGCGCTCGCGGCCTCAGCTGATCCAGTCGCTCGGTGCACGGATCGCGGAAGTCGGCCGACTGCCGCTGCTGGGATCCGTGGAGTACGTCGGCGAGGTCGCGCAGATCTCCCGGAGCAACAGCGCTCAGCGGCTGAAGGCGCTGGACGGGGCGTTGTCCGTGCCGCCCCGGCTGGCGGACGCGCTGGCAGAGGCAGATGGTCCGATTCTGCTGGTGGACGACGCCACGGAGACGGGCTGGACGCTGGCGGTGGCGTCGCGGATGCTTCGCAGAGCGGGCGCTCAGGCGGTGTTGCCGCTGGTCCTCGCCGTACAAGCGTGAATCGCGTGTCGCGATTCGGAACACTGGGCAGGTATATAGGACGCTAATCGCCCGAAAACGGTCCGTGGCCCCAATTGCTCGTTGCCGCAACCCAGTTCGACAGGAAGAATTGAGCTCCGCCCCCCGCTCGGTTCGCCCGTGGTCCGGTAGGGCTCTGCTGCGGCGTGCCATTCCCCCAAGTCCGACCCCGCCCGCTGTATGGGCACGTAGCCGAAGGGAGGACCGTGACCTTCGGATTCGCTCCGTCCTCGGCGGCATCCATGTCGACGTCTCCCGACCTGTCCGCCGCTTCCGCCAACCCACTGGCCCGCATGCTGGAACCCGCCGAATGGGCCTCGGCCGGAATTCCGCTTCTGCGCGATCCCCGTGAGGTCGTCAGTGGACTGCACGCACGGCACCGGCCCAGACCGTCGACCGCGATCGTGGCGGTGCTCGATCCGGAGGAACGGCTCATGGCGAGCGCGTCCTTCACCCGGCGTTCGGCACCGGCCGACGGCTGGATGTTCCGCAACTCGCTGCTCGCGCAGCTGCGCCGGGTCATCCCGCACGACCTGCGGCGCCGTTCGCCCGTGCGTACGGCCGTGCTGCTGTACTGCCGGGACGGCGACGCGCGTTGGACGGAAGAGGACGGGGCGTGGATGTGGGGGCTGCGGGATGCCTGCACGCTCCACGGACTGCGGTGCGGGGCGTACATCACCCTGACACGTGACGGCTGGCAGGTTCTCGGCGAGGGCCGCGGCGGACGCCGTCCCAACTCCGACTCGACACCGGAGTTCTTCGCGGGCGAGGTGCTGCCACCCCTGCCCCGCACCGGAGGCGCCGCGTCGGAGATCATGCGCCGGGCGGCCGCCCGCTGAGACGCGGGCGAGCCTCAGGGACACCGGCCCGCCCCCGGGGGGAAGGCGGGCCGCACACGTCCGACGAGCCCGATCCGGGGTCGTAGCGCTCGCTCGCGCGCACGCCACGGACGCGCGGCGTGGATGTCGGGCGCACACAGGCCCTCGATCACGCGACGGAACCCTGCCCGCCGGCCCCTACCCGCGCTCGCGGGACAACTCGCGGGGCGGGCGACGGGAGCACACGCCGACCGGCATACACATGCCATACGCCGCGGAGAACATGGAACGAGATCGAACGCCGTCCCGGTGACACCCACCGGGAGTGGTGACACCCACCGGGGGTAGGGAAGCCCCGCAGCCAGGCGCCGGAATCCGCACCGGGCGCCTCGTGCCACACGAACAGCGCGGGACAGGACGTCCCGCACGCGGACGTGTTGTGGGTACGCGAAAGCGATCGCCGTGCAGGTGCCGCCGCGGCGGCACCCTCAGCGTCCCGCCGAGCGCGTTCCGGACCAGGTCCGGAACGCGCTCAGACGCCCGCGCCCAGAACCGAGTTGATCTGCTGCGGGTCGCCGCAGACGATCAGCAGGGCACCGGCCCGGCCTTGGGCCAGGGGCAGCGCGGTGGCGAGGACCTCGCCGGAGCCGCCGTTGACCGCGACCACGACCACGGGGCGGGACACGGCCCGGCCCGCTGCGGAGGCGTCGGCGTAGAAGACGTCGTCGCCGGCGTCGTGCTGCGCCCAGTACGCGGCCTCGCCGAAGGAGAGTTCGTGCGCGGCCCACGGGTGCGGATCGCCGGTGGTGATCACCAGCACCTCACCGGGGGCTCGGCCCGACTCCAGCAGCAGGTCGACGGCTTCTTCAGCGGCATCCAACGCACCCTCGGCCGAGGCCGGGATGAGCTGGATCTGCGGGGTGACGGCAGCGGGTGCGGCCGCCTTGGCGGACGGTCCCGGCGTGGCCACGACCGGCTCACGCGGGGTGCGTTGGGCCGGCATCGGCCGGACAGGACCCGGACGGCCGGGACGCGGCGGAGCCGCGGGACGGGGACCGGGTACGGGACGGGGGGTCGGCGCGGTGCGGCCACTGGCCGGAGTGACGCGGGGACCCTGGGCACTCTCGTGAATCTGAGGCTCCTCGGGAATGAGAGGCATGAGCTGATATCTATCAAACGCCGGTGCGACTCGCGTCGGCGGGTGGCACATGAGTGCGAACGGAATCGTCAGAAATCGAAGCCGAGCTGGCCCTCGATCTCCGGAACGTTTCCGTCCGCCCAACTGCGGACCTTCTTGAGGTGCCGCCACTGGGGCAGCGCATCAAGATACGCCCACGACAACCGGTGGTACGGGGTGGGGCCCCGCTCCTCCAGCGCGGCTTTGTGGACCGGCGACGGGTACCCGGCGTTGGCCGCAAAACCGAAGTCTGCATGGTCGACACCCAGTTCGGCCATCATTTTGTCGCGCTGAACCTTGGCGATCACCGAGGCCGCGGCGACGGCGATGCAGGACTGGTCGCCCTTGATCACCGTGCGGACCCGCCAGGGAGCTCCGAGATAGTCGTGCTTCCCGTCGAGGATGACCGCGTCGGGGCGGACCGGCAAGGCCTCCAGGGCGCGTCCGGCCGCGAGGCGCAGGGCGGCCGTCATCCCCAGCTGGTCGATCTCCTCCGGGGAGGCGTGCCCGAGGGCGTACGACGTCACCCATTTCTCCAACACCACGGCGAGCGCGGTCCGGCGCTTGACGGTCAGGAGCTTGGAGTCGGTGAGGCCTTCGGGCGGTCGGCGCAGCCCGGTGACGGCGGCGCAGACGGTGACGGGACCGGCCCAGGCACCGCGCCCCACCTCGTCGACACCGGCAATGACCTTCGCTCCGGTCGTGGCGCGGAGGGAGCGCTCGACGGTGTGGGTGGGTGGTTCGTACGGCATGGCGTCCTCAGACTACGCCGCCCGGAGCCCCGCGCGACACCCAGGTTCCCCGAGCGGCCGGGGAGCCGGCGCCGGAGCCTGTCAGGCGCCCCTCCCGCGCAGCAGCGGAACCATCAGCTGGTCGATCATCTCCTGGAGGTCCCGATCGCTCCATTCACTCGCGCACACCTTGGAGCGGTACATCATCATCGCCGGGATGGCGTCGAAGACGTACGAGTTCGCGGCGTCGGGACGCACCTCACCACGGTCGATACCTCGGTGGATGACCTCACGGAGCAGCCCCATGGTGGGTTCGACGACCCCGCCGAGGATCACCCGGTTGAAACGTTCGGCCTGGTTCACATCGCATTCGTGAAGCACCGAGCGAAGCGCGAGCCCCGTCTGCGAAAACATCGCCGCGCGGACGCGGCGGCACAGTTCCAGCAGGTCCTCCCGGACGCCGCCGAGGTCGGGAGCCTCCGCCTGGTTCGGCAACCCGGCCTGGAGCGCGTCCGCGACCAGATCCTCCTTGGACGGCCAGCGGCGATAGACCGCGGCCTTGCCTGTCTGGGCGCGCGCGGCCACACCTTCCATGGTGAGGCCGTTCCAGCCGACCGTGCCGAGCTGTTCCAGCGCGGCTTCCAGGATCGCGCGCTCGAGCACGGCACCGCGCCGGCGCGAGGAGGCCGCCTGAGCGGGGGCGGCCGTCCAACGCGAAGTAACCATCAGAGTGTCTCCGTCGCACAGGGGAGCGGAAATTCGGGGAGGTTCGGGCTTTTGCGGGGAGGGGCGAGCGAGTTGACGTCCGCGGGCAGCAACTTCAGTGAACGCTTGCGTTCACTGTCGGGGACTCACTACCGTTGACGCGACAGTGAACGCGAGCGTTCACTAACGCACTTGTGGGGGAAGCATAGTGACAACCTCTCAGTTGATTCAGGACACCAAGCCGGGTGCGGCCCGCCGGGAGGGGCATCCCGGCATCGCGCTCACCGTCATCGCGGCCTGCCAACTCATGGTGGTACTCGACGCGACGATTGTGAATATCGCACTCCCGCACATTCAAGACGCCCTCGCCTTCAGTACGACCGACCTGACATGGGTGATCAGCTCATACACCCTCACCTTCGGTGGCCTGCTGCTCCTCGGCGCGCGGGCCGGTGACATCCTGGGTCGGCGCCGGGTCTTCATGGCCGGCATCCTGCTGTTCACCTTCGCCTCGCTGCTCGGCGGACTCGCCCAGGAACCCTGGCAGTTGCTGGCGGCGCGTGCCCTGCAGGGGGTCGGTGGCGCCATCGCGTCACCGACGTCACTGGCCCTGATCACCACCACGTTCCCCGAGGGCCCGGAGAGGAACCGCGCGTTCGCGGTCTTCGCGACGGTCTCCGCGGGTGGTGGCGCCATCGGTCTGCTCGCCGGAGGCATGCTCACGGAGTGGCTCGACTGGCGGTGGGTCCTCTTCGTCAACGTACCCATCGGCATCCTGATCGCCGTCCTCGCGCCGCTGTACATCAACGAGTCCGAACGCCACCCAGGACGTTTCGACATCGCGGGCGCGCTCACCTCGACGGCCGGCATGGCGTCGCTGGTGTACGGCTTCATCCGCGCCGCCGAGGCGGGCTGGCGGGACAACCTCACGATCGGGTCGTTCGTCGCGGCCGTCGCCCTCTTGCTGGCCTTCACCGCCATCGAGACGCGGGCCAAGGAGCCCATCACCCCGCTGAGGATGTTCGCCGACCGCAACCGCTCGGGCACGTATCTGATCATGCTGAGCCTCGCGGCCGCGATGTTCGGCATGTTCTTCTACATCGTGCTCTTCGTGCAGAACGTGCTGGGGTACAGCCCGATCTCGGCCGGCGTGGCCTTCCTCCCGGTGACGGTCGCGATCGCGGTCGGCGCGGGTCTTTCGCAGCGGTTCCTGCCGGTGCTGGGTCCCAAGCCGTTCATGATCACCGGATCCGCGCTCGTCGCCCTCGGGCTCGGCTGGCTGACCTTCATCAGCCCCGACAGCTCGTACGCCGGCGGAGTCCTCGGTCCGATGCTGCTGTTCGGCTTCGGCATGGGCCTGAACTTCGTGACGCTGACGGTGACCGCGGTCTCCGGTGTCGCCCAGCACGAGGCGGGCGCGGCCTCCGGCCTGCTCAACGTCACACAGCAGGTCGGCGGTTCCCTCGGCCTCGCCATCCTCACCACGGTCTTCGGTTCCGCCGGCCGCGACGAGGCGGAGAAGCAGACGTCGAAGTTCCTGGCGGACGGCTCGGCCGAGCAGAAGGCGGAGTTCGCCAAGACCCACCAGCTGCCTGCCCCTTGGGGCCACGAAGTGCTCGCTCAAGGCATCTCGACCGCTTTCGTACCGGCGGTGGCGATGGCCCTGCTCGCCCTGATCACCGCGGCACTGGTGATCAGGGTCCGCAAGAGCGACCTGGACGCACTGGCCGGCACGGCGGGACCCGCCGCGGGCTGAGGCCGGAGCCGCGGACGGCCGCGCCGTGGTCGGGGAGACCGGCGGCGAACACGGTCCGGCCGTCCCGCGGCAGAAAGCCGAGGGCGGGCACCCCTGCCGAAGCAGAGGCACCCGCGTCGGACGAGTACACGGCGAGGCACGCACACGAACCCGACCCGTCACTCAAGGGCCCGGCCCGACGGGAGGCGTCTCAGCGGTACATGAGGTCCCTCGCCAGGTCGCTGCACACACTCCAGTCGGCGGACGCGGCCGGCGGGCGGTCGCGGAGGATGTCCCGGGCTCGGGCCGCGCCCCAACTGGTCGCGTACCAGGGCGTGTCGTCCCCGCCCAGGTCATCGGCGATCGAGCTCAGCGCGCAGGAGCGCATCGGCTCCTCGAGCTTGTCGAGGGCGGGTACGGCGTCGGCCGACAGGTCTCGCGCGTACTCGAGGTCGAATTTGCCCGAGTCCTCGTACCGCTGGACATTGCGCTCGGCGATCAGACCGTCCGGCGACATCAGTCCGAACGCGAGCACGCCGGCCGCCGCACTGGCGGCGACGACGCGGGGCAGCCAGCGGGCGCCCCACACCCCGGCCGCCATGATCAGCGCGATGACCAGACCCAGCCACAGCTCCCCCGCCACCACCGACAGCCGCAGCCGCGTGAGCCCGTAAGCCTCCACATACATGTCCATACGTCGCACAGCGGATGCCACGACAACGAGCGCCAGGCCGCAGAGAGTTCCCAGCACACCCCGCACCAGCCTGTTGTCGCTCGCGTCCTCCCGCGGTGCCCAGCGCAGCGCGAACACCACGACGAGCAGGGTCAGCAGCGTGACGAGCAGCAGCTGCCAGAAGCCCTGACGCGCGTACTCGGCGTACGTCTGACCGGTCTTGTCCAGTACGGCGTCGTAACCGCCGAAGAGGACGGCGAGCTGGACGGCGTTGAAGGCCGCGAAGAGCACGACGAGCACGATCAGCGGCAGGGCCCACTCGACGCGGTTGCGTGGACGCCCGGCGGGCACCACGACCCGGTCCCACTGCGTCGGCGCGGCTGCCGTGTGGGCCGCGGCCAGCGCTCCGACCAGGCCGAACACCAGGAGCACCAAGCGCCAGGGGCCGCCGGAGACAGAGGTGTCCGGCACCAGGTCGCCGAGCAGATTCGCGAAGGCCGCGTCGGCCCCGGCGAACAGTGCCCCGAAGACCAGCAGCAGGACGGCGGTCACCACGAGCGCGCGCAGTCCGACGCCCACGCTGCGACGGGCCCCGCCGAATCGTTCCCGCAGCCCGCGCCAGCCCCAGGCGGGGCCGGTGACCACGGAGTTGAAGACGCCGATGGGGCCCAGCAGGACCGCGGGCCAGGTGCGCCCGCCGTGCAGCGCGAGCGACCCGAGCGCGATCGCCGTGACGACGGCGAGGAACGACGGCCAGTCCGCGTCGCGCAGGGCGGGCACGCTCAGCAGACCGATGCCGCCGATGCCCCAGACAAGGGTCCACGCGCGCGTGCGGCGTCCCGCGGCCCGGCCCGCGAAGTACGCGGCGAGCGAGGCGGGTATCGCGACCAGCAGGAGGTTGATCGCCAGACCGTCGTCCAGGAGCAGCATGCTCAGCACTCCGGTCGCGAGCACGGCCCACAGCGTGGGCGTACGCACCGGGGCGGGCGGCGTGACCTGAAGATCGGCCGACCAGGAGCCGTGGGCGGGCGCCAGGGGCGCCCAGTCGGTGCTTGCGTCGCCCTTTCGAGTGGCCCCCGCCCTGGGCGTCACGTCCCCGTCGGCCTTTCGGACGGCGCGCGCCCGGGGCGTCACGTCCGCGTCGGCCGATCGGGGCTCCCGCTCCTCGGGCTCTTCGTCCCCGCCGGCCTCTCGGGCGACCCGACCCGCGGGCTCGGGCTCCTCGGCGACGTCCTCGCCGGTCTCCTCGTCGGCACGGCCCTCGAGCTCTTCCTCGTCCCCGGACCCTGCCGTGTCCCCGGGCTCCTCCCCGGCGCCCGGTTCGGCCGTCTTCCCCGTGGGGCCGGATTCGGGGCCGGGCCGCCCCGTCGATCCCGGTCCGGCGGGATCCGTGGATTCCTCCGGCTCCGCTGTCTCCGGAAGCCTTTTCCCGGCCTCCGGAACCTCCCTGCTCGCCTTCGGGCTCTTCGGCTTCGCCGGCGCCCCGTCTCTCGGCTCGGGCGTGGACGGTATGTCGGACAAGGGATCCCCTCCCAGCCGGTCTCCGGGCAGCCCGCGGCGCGCCATCGCGGCGGGGAGGCTGTCGACCGGTGTCTCGTCGGCACCCGCCCGACATGATCAACGGGCGGCGTGGCGCACAGGGTATCCACGGGCAACGGGGCTCACGGTGGGGCTGCCGGGCTGTTGCAAGCCTGTGACACAGCCCGGCGGCCGGCCCTCCCGAGGCGGTCGGCGTGACGGCTTTCCGAGGCCTCGCCGAGGACGTCGGCGCTACCGCCCGTGCGCGGCAGCCCGCCGGGCCACGGCTGAATGGCCCGGGAGCCCTCCCAGCCGTACGCCCTACGCGCCGCCGCCCGTACGCCCGTACGCGGGCCCCGGCACCCATTCCGGCAGCGTCTCCGTGGCGTCCAGCCACGCCGCGGGTGGCGCTCCGGCCTTCCCGGAGGCGACCACGCCGCCCACGATGGAGCACGTCGTGTCCACGTCGCCGCCGACCTGGGCGGTGACCCAGAAGCCTTCTTCGTAGTCGCCCAGGGCGCGGGCGGCCGACCAGAGGGCGAAGGGAACGGTGTCGTGAGCCGACGTACGCCGACCACAGCCCAGTACGGCTGCGACGGTCCCGGCGTCCCCGTAGTCGAGCATGTCCCGGGCGCGCCGCAACCCCGCGCCCACGGCGCTGCGCGGTACGAGCGCGATCACGCCGTCGAGCAGAGCCTCGGCGCTCGGCGGGCCCGCCGGGTCGGCGGCCAGCGCGGCGGCCGCGGCGACGGCCATGGCCCCGACCACGGCCTCACGGTGCTGGTGCGTGGGGTAGGCGGAGATCTCCGCCTGGTGGGTCGCCTGCTCCGGGTCGTCGGCGTACCAGGCCCCCAGGGGGGCGATCCGCATCGCCGCGCCGTTGCCCCAGGAGCCCTGTCCCTTGAAGAGGGCGGATGCCAGCTCGCGCCAGTCGCCGCCCTCCCGGATCTGCCGCAGCAGCCGATTGACCGCGGGGCCGTAGCCCCGGTCGAAGTCGTGGTGGCCGGCGAAGGAGCGGGCCAGTTCGTCCTGGTCGATGCGGTGGTGTGCGGCCAGGACCGCGACCACCGAGCAGGCCATCTCGGTGTCGTCGGTCCATTGCCAGGGGCGGGGCGGCAGCTCTCGGCGCTTCAGCAGCGGGTAGTTCGCGGGCACGAAGAACTGCGAGCCCAGCGCGTCCCCCACCGCGAGTCCGCGCAGGCTGGCCAGGGCGCGGTCGAGGCGCCCGTCGGGAGAGGAGTCAGCGATCATCGCCCTGCCACTCTATCCGGTGACTCCGTACGATTCCGGATCACGCCATTGCTCGAAGGGACGATCAAGGGTGTATCTGCCGTCCTCCCCCAGAACGAGCATCCGCACCTCGCCGTTCCCCGGGTTCGAGAGCGATTCGAACTCGGCGACCGTCCAGTGGAACCAGCGCATGCAGAACAGCCGCATGGCCAGGCCGTGGGTCACCAGGAGCACGTTCGGCGGGTGGTCGGGGGCCTCGAAGCTCCGGTACAGGCTCTCCAGGAAGCCACCGACCCGGTCGTACACGTCGGCACCGGACTCGCCCTGCGCGAACCGGTAGAAGAAGTGCCCGTACGCATCGCGATAGGCCTTCTGGAGACGTACGTCGTCACGGTCCTGCCAGTTGCCCCAGTCCTGCTCCCGCAGTCGCGGCTCCTCGCGCACCCGGACCTGCCCGGGGTCGAGGTGGAACGCACGCAATGTCTGGTGGGTGCGGCGGTACGGGGAGACGTAAACGCTTACGCGCTCCTGGCCGAAGACTTCGCGCAGCCGCTTGCCGGTGTCCTCCGCCTGTTGCCACCCCGTCTCGGTGAGCGCCAGAGCGTGGTCGGGCTCGCGTTCGTACACGGTGTCATCGGCATTGCCCACCGACTCGCCGTGCCGGACAAGGACGATGCGCCGTGGTCGTGCCATGCCAAGACCCTAGATCGTATCGGCGCGGATCGAGCAGTCGTACCGGCCCTATACGGCGCATGTCACACCGTTCCTGCACATCAGGGCCGACTCGGCGCGCGTGTGCCGTCAGACGATCCAGCCGGGTTCCAGCTGCACGATGTCCCCCGCCAGGGCGGCTATGTCGGCCTCGATCTGGGCGCGCAGCGCCAGCCGCTCCACCCGCTCGGCGCGGTACTTGCCGTGCTCGGCGGCCGATTTCCACATGGACAGGACCAGGAACTCGCTGCCGGGCGCCTCGCCGAACAGGCCTCGCACCATGCCGGGCGAACCCGCCATCGCGGGGTTCCAGACCTTCTCCTGCATCAGGGCGAAATGCTCGGCGCGGTCCTCGTGGACACGGCAGTGCGCGACCCGCACCACGTCGGCGTCCGTGAAGCGCGGTTCGAAGCCGGTCTTCACGTCGAATCGGTAGTCGAACAGTTTGACCTGGGAGTCCTTGAAGGTGCCCGACTGCGCGGCGGCGAGCCGGTCATGGGACCGGGCCATGAAGGAGTCGTAGAAGGCACGGCTCTCCCAGAAGGCGAAGATGTGCGCGACGCCGGACCGCCCCACACTCCATCCTCCGCCCTGTCCCCGGAATCCCGGCTCCCCCAGAAGCCCCGCCCACTTTCGCTGCCCCCGTTCGAAACCGCGGCGATCGACCACGGTGCAGCGAATCCACTTGACCAGCACCGCGCCATCGTAAGGCCACGGAACGTGGCGCCGGTCACTCTCCGGCACAGTGGATCCGCACGAGCCCCCCGGCGCGCGTGGCACGATGGACAACCGGCCATGCTCGCAGGGCAGTTGGGCCGGTGATTGGTGAAGAACGGGGAGGGAAAATCCGGTGAACGGTCTCAACAAGGGCATCCGCAAGGCCGAGTTGGCGGTGAAGTGGGATCCGAGTCCCGTAGGTGGGCCCGCGACCGACCTCGACATCATCGCGGCGACCTATCTGGCGTCCGCACCCCAGGGGAACCCGGACTACGTCGTGTATTTCGGCAGCCGCTCGCCGGACGGCACCATCTACCTGAACCGCGACAGCAAGGACGGCAAGGGCTTCGGCTGGGACGAGGTCATGACCCTCGAGCTCGACCGCCTGGACAGCCGTTACGGGCGCGTGGTGGTCGGCGTGCTCATCCAGCAGCGCACCGGACCGAAGACGTTCGTCGGCGTCCTCAATCCCGGCTTCCGCCTGCGTGAGGGCTACACGGTCCTGACCGAGGGCGACTTCGGCGATGTCCTGGGCGCGACGGCCGCGACCATCGGGGAGTTCGTACGCGACCACTCCGGGGAGTGGACGTTCCATCCCGGCATCCAGGGCTACGACACGGACCCGGCGACCTTCGCCAGGGTCATGGGCAGCCCGCAGGAGGCGTGAAGCGCACTCCCCCGGGAGCCCGTGTCGCGCACCACGCCCGACCGCCCTTTCACAGGGCCCCGCATGACCGCCTCCGCGAAACAGGCCTCCCGTAGAACCGCCTTTTCGAAACGGCGCTCTCCGTAGGACCGCGAAGAGGCGGAAGGGCGGCACGGCCATCGGCTGTGCCGCCCCTCCCGGCCCGATGCAGCGGCAGGGCACGACGGAGCGCGTTCGTCCCCGGCGGGTGCCGGCCTTCGGCCTCGCTTCGCCGGACCCGCCGTCAGCGGCTTATCAGCCGTTGGTCCAGCCCGGGACCGTCGGCAGCACCGCCTCGGCGACCCGGAGGAGGGCCGCGTCGTCCGGCGTCACATCGTCCTGACGCCAGATGGCGACCTCGAACGCGCCACCGCCGTCCTTCGCGTCCTGGGCGACCACCAGGCGGCGGGCTATCCCGCCGGGACCGGCGTCCGACTGGTCGGAACCGAAGGTGATCGCGATGGTCCGGTCCGAGTAGAGGACCGCCGGATGGCCCAGGATCGTCCTCGGCTCAGCGGACGTGCCCAGCAGATCGGTCCAGTCGGCTACCGAGAGCCGGTCGTAGGTGGCCGAGAGCTTCACGGAGTAGGACGTGAGCGTGACGTTCGCTTCGGGACTGGCGACCCTGGTCTCACCGGCCACCGTGAAGTAGCCCCCGCTTCCGGAGGCGGTCTCCGCGTGTTCGTCCGGCGTCCCGAGCATGGCCGGAAGGTCCTCGCGGTTCAGCGCTTCACAGAGCTGCGTTCCGGAGACGTATTTCGCGGGCCGCCTGTTGTCCTCCTTCGAGCAGGTGGCCGGTTCCCCGGCGGCACCGCCGCTCTGGGGGAGGACCTGCGCCAGGAGCCAGATGCCCGCCGCCACCAACGCGACCATCAACACCGCGGAGACGGCCTGGGCCCCGGCGCCGGCACCCTTCTTCGAACCGGCCGCGCCGTCGGTCATGTCCCCCACTCTCCCCGGCGCGCCCCATGCGCGCGGAGGGAGACTAGCCGGTGATCGTTTCGCGGGGAACCCGAATCCCGCGGCTGCCCGGAGCACCGCGCCGCGGCGCGCACGGCTCCCGGCCCCGCTCCGCGTGACGGGTGCGCCTCCCGGCGTGGACGCCTCCGTTCGGCCAACGCCGAGGGCGGTGCGGTCGAAGATCGACCGCACCGCCCTGACCAGCTATGTCACGCCCGAAAGGCGCTCGGCGTCAGCTGCAACCGCTCGTCGAACCGCAACCCTCGCAGATGTAGCAGGAACCGGCCCGCTGCATCTTCGTGCCGCAGGAGAAGCACAGCGGGGCGTCGGCCTGGATGCCCAGCTGCATCTCCACCAGCTCGGCGCTGGTGTGGACCTGCCTCGGGGCGGGCTCGGCCGGCACGGCCTCGACCTTGGGGGCGGCGACGGCCTTCAGCTCCTGCGCGCGGGGCGCGGACTGGGCCAGACCCTCGACGTCGACCTCGTCGTCGGAGGGCTCGTAGGAGCCCGTCTCCAGGTGACGCTGGCGCTCCTCGGCGGAGTGGATGCCGAGGGCGGAGCGCGTCTCGAAGGGCAGGAAGTCCAGCGCCAGGCGGCGGAAGATGTAGTCGACGATCGACTGCGCCATCCGCACGTCCGGGTCGTCCGTCATGCCGGCCGGCTCGAAGCGCATGTTGGTGAACTTGGAGACGTAGGTCTCCAGGGGAACGCCGTACTGCAGACCGACCGAGACGGCGATCGAGAAGGCGTCCATCATGCCCGCGAGGGTGGAGCCCTGCTTCGACATCTTCAGGAAGACCTCGCCGAGACCGTCGTCCGGGTAGGAGTTGGCGGTCATGTAGCCCTCGGCGCCGCCCACCGTGAAGGAGGTGGTGATGCCGGGACGGCCCTTGGGGAGGCGCTTGCGGACCGGACGGTACTCGACGACCTTCTCGACCGCGGTACGGATGGTGTCCTCGGCCTTCGCCGTGACCTCGGTCTTCTCCTTCTCCTTGGTCTTCGCGGAGAGGGGCTGGCCGACCTTGCAGTTGTCGCGGTAGATCGCGAGCGCCTTGACGCCCATCTTCCACGCCTCGAAGTAGACCTCTTCGACGTCCTCGACGGTCGCCGTCTCCGGCAGGTTGACCGTCTTGGAGAGCGCGCCGGAGATCCACGGCTGGATCGCGGCCATCATGCGGACGTGGCCCATCGCGGAGATGGAGCGCTCGCCCATGGCGCAGTCGAAGACCTCGTAGTGCTCGTGCTTGAGGCCCGGGGCGTCGACGACATTGCCGTTCTCGGCGATGTGGGCGACGACCGCCTCGATCTGCTCCTCCTGGTAACCCAGGCGGCGCAGGGCCTGCGGCACGGTGCCGTTGACGATCTGCATCGAGCCGCCGCCGACCAGCTTCTTGAACTTGACCAGCGCGAGGTCGGGCTCGAGACCGGTGGTGTCGCAGGACATCGCGAGACCGATGGTGCCGGTCGGGGCGATGACGGAGGCCTGCGCGTTGCGGAAGCCGTTCTTCTCGCCGAGGCGGACCACGTCCTGCCAGGCCTCCGTGGCGGCGGCCCAGATGGGGGTGTCCAGGTCGTCCACGCGGACGGCCGTGGTGTTGGCGTCGGCGTGCTGCTTCATGACGCGCTGGTGGGGCTGCGCGTTACGGGCGTAGCCGTCGTACGGGCCGACGACCGCGGCGAGCTCGGCGGAACGCTTGTACGACGTACCCGTCATCAGGGAGGTGATGGCGCCGGCGAGCGCGCGGCCGCCGTCGGAGTCGTACGCGTGGCCGGTCGCCATCAGCAGGGCGCCGAGGTTGGCGTAACCGATGCCCAGCTGGCGGAAGGCGCGGGTGTTCTCGCCGATCTTCTCCGTCGGGAAGTCGGCGAAGCAGATGGAGATGTCCATCGCGGTGATGACCAGCTCGACGACCTTGGCGAAGCGCTCGATCTCGAAGGACTGGCGGCCCTTGCCGTCGTCCTTGAGGAACTTCATCAGGTTCAGCGAGGCGAGGTTGCAGGACGTGTTGTCCAGGTGCATGTACTCGCTGCACGGGTTCGAGCCGTTGATACGGCCGGACTCCGGGCACGTGTGCCAGCGGTTGATCGTGTCGTCGTACTGGATGCCCGGGTCGGCGCAGGCCCAGGCGGCCTCGGCCATCTTGCGGAAGAGGGACTTGGCGTCGACCTCCTCGATGACCTCGCCGGTCATGCGCGAGGTGAGGCCGAACTTGCCGCCCTCCTCGACCGCCTTCATGAACGTGTCGTTCACACGGACCGAGTTGTTGGCGTTCTGGTACTGGACGGACGTGATGTCGTCGCCGCCCAGGTCCATGTCGAAGCCCGCGTCACGGAGGGCGCGGATCTTCTCCTCCTCCTTGACCTTGGTCTCGATGAAGTCCTCGATGTCGGGGTGGTCGACGTCGAGGATGACCATCTTGGCCGCGCGGCGGGTGGCGCCGCCCGACTTGATCGTTCCTGCGGAGGCGTCGGCACCGCGCATGAAGGAGACGGGACCCGAGGCGTTGCCGCCCGAGGAGAGGAGCTCCTTGGAGGAGCGGATGCGGGAGAGGTTCAGGCCGGCGCCGGAGCCGCCCTTGAAGATCATGCCCTCTTCCTTGTACCAGTCGAGGATCGACTCCATGGAGTCGTCGACGGCCAGGATGAAGCAGGCGGAGACCTGCTGGGGCTGCGGCGTCCCGACGTTGAACCAGACGGGGCTGTTGAAGCTGAAGATCTGGTGCAGGAGGGCGTACGCCAGCTCGTGCTCGAAGATCTCGGCGTCGGCGGGCGAGGAGAAGTACTTGAAGTCCTCGCCGGCCTTCCGGTACGTCTTCACGATGCGGTCGATGAGCTGCTTGAGGCTCACCTCGCGCTGCGGGGTGCCCACAGCACCGCGGAAGTACTTGCTGGTGACGATGTTGACCGCGTTCACCGACCAGAAGCCGGGGAACTCGACGCCACGCTGCTCGAAGTTGACCGAGCCGTCGCGCCAGTTGGTCATGACGACGTCACGGCGCGCCCACTCCACCTCGTCGTACGGGTGCACGCCGGGGGTGGTGTGAATGCGCTCGATGCGCAGTCCCTTGCTGGCCTTGGCTCCGCTCTTTGCGCGGGAACCTCGTGCCGGACCGCTCGCCGTCTCTGTCATTGCCGCCTCCCTGTAACAGGCTAAAACGCGCTGAAGTGCCGCGAACTTCCCGTGGCACGGTCTGTGTCTGATGCTGCGCGTGGCGCTGATACGGCCTTTCGCAGCAAGTCTGTGGTCGCCGCCGTGGGCGGGGCCGGACGCCCCGGAGGGGCCGGCCCGCGGTCAGTCGGCGGCGGTGGCGGGCACGGGAACCTCCACGGTTCCGCCTGGCCCGCGATCGGTCTCCTGGCGCTCCACGTCCGGGTCGTCGTCGTCCGCGGCGGGGCGCTGATTCACCTGCCTGAGTTCCGCGATGGCGGCTTCGAAGTCGTCGAGCGAGTCGAAGGCCCGGTACACGGACGCGAACCTCATGTAGGCCACGAGGTCGAGTTCCTGCAAGGGTCCGAGTATGGCCAGCCCCACGTCATGGGTGGTCAGTTCGGCGCTTCCGGTGGCTCGCACGGCCTCTTCGACCCGCTGGCCGAGCTGGGCGAGCGCGTCCTCGGTGACCGGCCGCCCCTGGCAGGCCTTGCGCACGCCGTTGATGACCTTGATCCGGCTGAAGGGCTCGGTCACACCGGAGCGCTTCACCACCATCAGCGAGCACGTCTCCACCGTCGTGAAACGACGGGAGCAGTCGGGGCACTGGCGGCGCCTGCGGATCGACGTGCCGTCATCGGTCGTACGGCTGTCGACGACGCGGCTGTCGGGGTGCCTGCAGAAGGGGCAGTGCATGGCTCCAACCCTCCTTCACAGCACGACTCAGAGACCTCTCGGGACCTCCCGGGCCCCTCGAAGCAGCCTCAAGCATAGGCGATACCCGAGGGCCCGGAGACCGGGGGACCACAACTTCTGGGATGCCGCCGCAATCCAACCACTAGATGTGGGGCTTGACCCGCGAATTCGCCCACGACCCGCGTGTCGTACACGTAAGGGCACGTGCCGCACAGGCATACCCATCCCGGACACGCGGGGATAGCGTGGGCGACGCACGGAAGGGGGCCGGTTCCCGGCCGGTCGGCCATCGAATGGCAGACTGGACCGCGGCCCAGGTCGGTCGGCACGGCTGCCGCCTCCGGCGGTGAAGGGTACAGCAATAAGCCCTTTTGTCCGCGAGGCACGTTGCCAGCCATACACCCAGACACATGATCGCGACAGGCAATCCACGTTTTTTCACTCGAACGTGTGTTTGGCGCAACCTTTCGAAAGCAACTACCGTTGTCCAGCAGGGAGACCATCGAGAGGGGCCGACGTGACCACCACCGCAGACAGCGCCACCATCACTGCCCAGGAGCGCTCCCAGGGCCGACTCGAGCCGGTGCATGCGATGAACGAAGCCGCGAATCATGAGGGGCCCAAGCGCTCCCTGCCTGGCCGACCTCCAGGCATCCGGGCCGACAGCTCGGGACTCACGGACCGGCAGCGCCGGGTGATCGAGGTGATCCGGGACTCCGTGCAGCGGCGCGGCTACCCGCCGTCGATGCGGGAGATCGGTCAGGCCGTCGGCCTTTCCAGCACCTCCTCGGTCGCGCATCAGCTCATGGCACTGGAGCGCAAGGGCTTCCTGCGCCGAGACCCGCACCGCCCGCGCGCGTACGAGGTGCGAGGCTCCGACCAGTCGTCGGTGCAGCCCACGGACACGGCGGGCAAGCCGGCCGCGTCCTATGTGCCGCTCGTCGGCCGGATCGCCGCCGGTGGCCCGATCCTCGCCGAGGAATCGGTCGAGGACGTTTTCCCTCTCCCCCGCCAGCTGGTCGGCGACGGAGAGCTGTTCGTCCTGAAGGTGGTCGGTGACTCGATGATCGAGGCCGCCATCTGTGACGGGGACTGGGTGACGGTCCGCCGCCAGCCGGTCGCCGAGAACGGCGACATCGTCGCCGCGATGCTCGACGGCGAAGCCACGGTGAAGCGCTTCAAGCGCGAGGACGGACACGTGTGGCTGCTGCCGCACAACTCCGCGTACCAGCCGATCCCCGGTGACGAGGCGACCATCCTCGGCAAGGTAGTGGCTGTGCTGCGTCGGGTGTGACACCGCGACGGGCGGACCCCCGCCCCCGCCCCTGACCGGGCCCCGGAACCAACTGCGCCGGTTCCGGGGTCCTGTGCGTTCTCTGGCCGGGGGCCTTGACCGGACTCCACTGGTCCTTCGGCCGTGGGCCTTGACCGGACTCCACTGGTCCTTCGGCCGGGGGGTCCCGGGGTTCCATAGGCCTCATAGGCAGGCCGGGCCAGGGGTTCCACGCGGCTGCTGGACACGCGGTCCAAGGCTCCCCGTGGCTCCTGGACACGGGGAGCGGGCTCCCTGCGACTTCGTGTACCAGGTCCAGGGGCCATGGGCTGGGCCGGGGCGCTACGCGTCCTCCGCCTCACTCGCGGGCTCGTCGGCCTGCCCTGCCGTCTCCTCGACCGCCCTCGCCTTCTCGTCGATCGCGGCGAGGGATCGACGGACCTGATTGCGGTCCGTGGTGTACCAGAAGTCGGGCAGCGAGGCCTTCAGATAGCTGCCGTAGCGAGCCGTGGCCAGACGCTGGTCCAGTACGGCGACCACGCCCCGGTCCCCGGAAGCCCTTACGAGGCGGCCGGCGCCCTGGGCCATGAGGAGCGCGGCGTGGGTGGCGGCGACGGCCATGAAGCCATTGCCCCCGTTGTCCTCGACCGCCTTCTGGCGGGCGCTCATGAGCGGGTCGTCGGGGCGGGGGAAGGGGATCTTGTCCATGACGACCAGCTGACAGCTGGTGCCCGGCACATCCACGCCCTGCCAGAGCGAGAGCGTGCCGAAGAGGCAGGTCTTCGGGTCGGCCGCGAAGTTCTTGATCAGCTCGCCGAGCGTCTCCTCACCCTGGAGCAGGATCGGGTACTCGGGGATGCGGGTCCGCAGCTCCTCGGCCGCGAGCTGAGCCCCACGCATCGAGGAGAACAGGCCGAGCGTACGACCGCCGGCGGCCTGGATCAGCTCGGTGAGCTCGTCGAGCATGTCGCCGCGGTCGGCGTCCCGGGCGGGGCGCGACAGATGCTTGGCGACGTACAGGATTCCCTGCTTGGGGTAGTCGAAGGGCGAGCCGACGTCGACGCCCTTCCACTGGGGAAGGTCCTCTCCTTCCGTGCCCTCCGGGGCGAGCCCCATCGACGCTCCCACGCCGTTGAAGTCGCCGCCCAGCTTGAGGGTCGCGGACGTCAGGACGACCGAGCGGTCGGCGAACAGCTTCTCCCTGAGGAGCCCGGACACGTTCATCGGAGCGACCCGGAGCGAGGCTCCGAAGCGGTCGTGCCGCTCGTACCAGACGACGTCCCATTCGGAGCCGTTGGCGATGCGCTCCGCCACGGCGTGCACGGCTTCGACGGACGCCAGTGCCTGCTTGCGCACCGCGTCCTCGTCCTGGACGGACTTGTCGCGGGTGGAGCCGATGGCCGTGATCACCGTGCGGGCGGCGTCGCGCAGGGCCATCAGCGCGTACCCCAGGTCCTCGGGGATCTCCTCCAGGCGTCCGGGCAGGGCCAGCTCCATCAGGCGCTCGAAGCCCTCGGCGGCGGTCTGGAGCTGGTCGGCGGCCTTCTCGTTGGCGAGCTTCGCGGCGCGGCGCACGGCGCGGTTGACCTGTCCGGGCGTGAGCTCGCCGGTGGCGACACCGGTGACCCTGGAGACCAGCTCGTGGGCCTCGTCGACGATCAGCACCTCGTGCTGCGGGAGGACCGGCGCGCCCTCGATGGCGTCGATCGCGAGCAGCGCGTGATTGGTGACGACGACCTCCGCGAGCTTGGCCCGCTCGCGGGCCATCTCGGCGAAGCACTCCGCCCCGTAGGCGCACTTCGTCGCGCCGAGGCACTCCCGGGACGACACCGACACCTGGCCCCAGGCCCGGTCGGAGACACCCGGTGTGAGGTCGTCCCGGTCACCGGTCTCGGTCTCGTCCGACCAGTCACGCAGCCGCACCAGGTCCTGGCCCAGCTTGCTGGTGGGCGCGGCCGCCTCGAACTGGTCGAAGAGGCCCTCCTCCTCGTCCTGCGGCACGCCCTCGTGCAGGCGGTGCAGGCACAGGTAGTTCGACCGGCCCTTCAGCATCGCGAACTCGGGGCGGCGGCGCAGCAGGGGGTGCAGCGCGTCGACGGTGCGCGGCAGGTCCCGCTCCACAAGCTGCCGCTGGAGCGCCAGGGTGGCGGTCGCGACGACCACCCGCTCCCCGTGCGCGAGCGCGGGCACCAGGTAGCCGAGCGACTTTCCGGTACCGGTGCCCGCCTGGACCAGCAGGTGGGAACTGTCGTCGATGGCACCGGCGACCGCTTCGGCCATGGTCACCTGGCCAGGGCGCTCCGTACCGCCGACGGCAGTGACGGCAGCATGCAGGAGTTCGGGGAGTGAGGGCTTCGTCATAGCGCTGCCAGCCTACGGGGCGCCACTGACAACCGAGCGATCACGGCCGGAACCCGAGGCGTGATCAAGCCGCGTGCGGGCCGGGTCGTCACGGCTGGTGAAGAGGGTTCGGGACGGTGCCGTGGACGGCGGCGTGCGGGCGCGCCGGGCGATCGCGGTAACCGTCCAGGTGCAGCCGGTTGCGGTTCAGGCACAGCCGCTCGATACGCGGGGTGAGCAGGTCGAACATCTCGTGACGGTCCTTGAGCTCGGGGAAACGTGTCTGGTGGCGGATGATCTCCCCTCGTACGAGGGACCAGAATTCATCCTCGGGAACACCCAGGTGCTCCTCGCAGAGCGGTGCGAGGTAGCGGAACACTCCGACGAAGAGCGCGGAGTGGATGAACTGGATCAGGAAGGCCGGCGGCTCGGTGAGCAGCACCCGCCGCACCTCGTCCGGCATGGAGGCGTGCTCGGGCAGGGGTTCCGCGCTCACATTGATGTCGTCGACGAAGTCCTTCACCGCGAGCCGCACGGGGACGTCATGGTCGTCGAAGACAACGATCGCGTTCTCGCCATGGGGGCTGAAGACGGTGCCGTACCGATAGAGGAAGTGCAGCAGCGGCGGCAGGAGCACGGCGAAGAGACGGCGCAGCCAGGCCCTCGGGGCGAGTCCGGAACGGGCCACCAGCTGGGCGGTGAAGGAGCGGCCCGCCAGGTCGGTGTGCAGCAGGGCTGCCAGGGTGCGGGCGCGTTCGCCGGGTGCCAGGTGGCGGGAGACCGGCTCGCGCCAGATCGCCCCGAGCAGTTCCCTGTACTGATAGGGCACCTCGGGGAGCGCGTCGTACACCGGATGTCCCACGGTCACGGAGGCGACCTCGCCGAGCAGGATCACCCCGCAGGTGTCCCGCAGGAAGGGGTCGGCATCGCGGAGGGAATGCATCCAGGTGGTGACGGCGGGCGCGGCGAGCGTTCGCTGGGTCGGAAGGCCGCGCCACACCAGGGTGTTGAGGACGGACAGCGGCAGTTTCACGGTGTGCCGTTCCGGACGCGACACATTGACGAACGTACGGACGGACTGCTGGGCCAGTCGTAGATCGCCGTCCGAGTGCAGCGGCACGATCGCGCCCGTGGCGATGTGAGGAGCGAAGAGAGGCAGGACGACGTCGTCCCACTGCCAGGGGTGCACGGGCAGATAGAGGTACGACTCCGGGGCGAGCCCGCGCTCGCGGAGCACCGCGTCGAAGGACTCCCGGGTGGCGGGGGCCAGTTCGCGCGCGTACAGGCGGTCCGCCGTGTCGAGGCCGCCGACACCGCGGTAGGTGGCGAGCCCGGTGTGCACCGCGATCCACGGAAGGGGTGTCGCTCTGCGGGCCTCCGGTGCCCAGTGCCCGGCGTCCCGCGCGGAGAAGCCGAGGCGGCCCTTGTTGAGGACGATCCACGGGTGGCCTGTCTGGTGGCCCTCCAGTTCCGCGTAACCGAGGTCGGCCAGCTCGGCGGCCGTGAGGGCTTCATGGTCGAGGCGTGCATCCGCGGCCAGTGTCGTACTCAGCTCACGGATGCCGTGCCCGAGCGTCGCCCCGTCGAGCCCCAGCGTGCCGCGGGCGCGCGTGAGGAAGCCGACGGGGTCGCTGAACGGCCGGCGTTCCGCGTCCACGTCCCTGAGGGCGAGGGAGTCGGGGTCCACCCGCCAACTGCCGTACGCGGTACGGCGGGCACGGAAGGACAGAGTGCCGCCCGCGTCGAGTCGGAGTGCGTACGGGGCGCTGCGGGTGCCGCTGGGAGCCGCGCGCGGGACGGAGGGCGAGGCGGAGCAGGCGGCGGAGGACGGGTGCGGTGGCGAGGCTTGGGGTGCAGCCGAGGCCGAGGCCGAGGCCGGAGCTGGGTCCGAGATCGGGGCCGGGGCGAAGCTCGGGGCTGGGGCCGAGGGCGGGACCGGGACCGAGAGCGACGGGGAGGGCTGGTCCGAAGCCGACGGGGAGGGCTGGTCCGAGGCCGAGATCGAAGCCGACGGGGAGGGCTGGTCCGAGGCCGAGATCGAAGCCGACGGGGAGGGCTGGTCCGAGGCCGAGATCGAAGCCGACAGGGAGGGCTGGTCCGAGGCCGAGATCGAAGCCGGAGTGGAGGCCAGGTCCGGCTCCGGCTCCGGCTCCGGCTCCGGCTCCGGCTCCGGCTCCGGCTCCGGCTCCGGCTCCGGCTCGATGATCCCCTCGTACGCGAACTCGCCGATCATCTTCGCGAGCAGGCGGCGGCCGGCCTGCTCCCAGCGGTCCGCGCGCAGCTCGGGTGGGTCGTAGAGGGCGGGCGTCTCTCCGGCGGCCGGGGTGGCGGATGGATTCGACACGGGAACTCCTCGACAGGGAACCGAATCGGGACGAGCGGTGTACCAAGAGTGACGGCTCTACGACAGATCGCGCAGGGCCCGGTCTCGGATCATGAGGGCTGCGCGCTTGTCGGGCAGATCGACCTCGGCCGAGAACCGGAAGCCGGCGCTGAGGAACGCGGACACGGAGGGGGTGTTGCGAAGATCGGGTTCCGCGACGACACGAGCGCACGAGGGGCGCTTTTCCAGTACGTGGTCGGCGACGGCTCTGAGCAAGGTGGAGCCCAGTCCGTGCCCGCGGTCGGCGACACCACCGATGAGGAGGTGGATTCCGGTGTCGTGCGGTCGGGCGGGGTAGTGGCGTGCCAGGGGATCGAGATCCGCGCGGTAGATCTCCCAGTAGCTCATCGGGGTGCCGTCCAGTGTCCCGAGGCAGGGAACGCTGCGTCCGTCACCGTCGATCTGCCGGCGCAGATGCTCCTCGACGACGGACTCGGATCCCGCCAGTTCCCAGAACGCCGCGACGGCGGGGTCGTTCATCCAGCGTGTGATGAGCGGGAGATCGCGCTCGGTGCGCGCGGGGACGAGATGAAAGACGCCCGCGGGTGTCGCGGTCGGCCCCCAGCCGCCGACACGGTCGAGAAGGTCGTCCCCGCCGGCGGTCCCGTCCCGGGCCTCGTTGTCCCCGCCGTCCCCGGAGTCCCCGGCGAACAGAGCGATCAGCTCGTCGGGGAGACGCAGGTCGAGCGTGTCCTCGCTGTCCGTGCCTGCGCCGGGGTCCGAACCGGGGTCCGCGAGGGATACGGGACCGGGGGCGGCTCCGGGGTCGGGTCGGGTGGCGCGGGCGGTGCCGGCGTCGGTGCTCGCGTCGGTGCTCGCGTCGGTGGGAGGCACGACGACGCTCCTCTCAGAAGGCGGGGTGGGTCATGTTCCTCAGGAATGAAGGGGGTTGGAGATGGTGACGTAGACGGACTGGGTGTCGACGGGACCGACGAGTTCGTCGAGGCCGTGCAGCCGGGTCAGCAGGTTGGCCTTGCAGCGCAGGACGGGTGAGTCGAGCAGCAGAGCGGGCAGAGGCGACCGCAGTCGGGACGGGCCGGTGACGACGTCGGCGAGGAAGCGCCGGAACGCGGCGAGCAACAGCCTCTCGTCAGCGAGCTGTTGGGAGCCGAACGCACCGATGAGGCCGAGCACGTTGTTGATGCCGAGGTAGTAGGCGAAGCGTTCATCGGTGACCTCGTCGGAGACGAAGGTGTCGCTGTGCGTCCCGATGCCGGGGAGCCGGGTGTCGAGTTCCGCGCGCCGCGACTCCCGGAAGTAGTAGCCCTGGTTGTCCCGGTAGCGGCCGCCCGTGGGCCAGCCTTCCGCGTCCAGCAGGAGCAGGGTGTTCTGCTGGTGCGCCTCCAGCGCGATGCCCGCCTCGCTGTCCAGCCAGAGCACGGGGCGCACGACGTGTTCGAGGTAGCGCAGGAACCACTCGGTGGAGACGGCGCCGCGCGGGCGGCCGGTGCGGCCGGCGAGGCGTGTGACGACCTCGCTGAGCCGGGACCTCATGTGGGGACCGCGCTCCGCCGGGTCGAGCGTGCCGGGTCGGACGTGCGGGCGTGGTGAGACCAGTCCCGCGACGCAGCCGACGTCGTCCGTCGGGCCGAACGGGTTGTGGCGGATCATCACGTCGAGCCCGGGAAGCGGGTTGCCGTCCGGGCCGTCGACGGCGAGCCAGGCGGGGTCGCGGACGATGTCGAAGCCGAGGTGGACGGCCTGCCACTGCTTGAACAGGCCGCCGCGCAGCAGGCGGTGGACCTCCACGCCCCGGTGGAGTTCCTTGCGGAGGTTCTCACGACGGGAGTTGGTGATGCGCAGGCCCAACGACAGCTTCAGCATCGCCGGGGCGCCGGTGCGGTAGACGGTGCGGACGGAGGAGGTGGGGTGCCACGCCGTACCCCGCGGACCGAGGTCCCGGAGCAGCCCGGCGTCCAGCAGGGCCGCGGTGTCACGGCGGTGCTGGATCTCGCGCATCTGCCAGGGGTGCAGCGGCAGTGCGGCGGCGTAGCCGTCGGGGAGCGTCAGGTCGGTACCGGCCAGCCGCGTCGTCAGCTGCTCCGCCGAAACGGGGCGTCCGCGCTCCGTCCACGCCGAGTCGGCCGCGAGCACCGAGGGGGCGACCGCCATCCAGTGCAGGGGGAAGGAGCCGCGCAACTCGGGTGAGTAGAGGCGGCCTTCGCTCTCGGAGAGGCCCTCGCGTCCCTTCGGTGTCGGGTGCAGCGGGTGGCCGAGGAGGAGGGCCTGCTCCGCGGCGAGGAACAGGTCGGAGGTGTCGTCGGGGTGTTCCCTGCGGTCCCTGATGAACACGGCCGTGCGGCGGACCGAGTCGGCGACGCGGCCCACGAGGTCGGCGCCCGCGCCGGCCGGGTCGTCCGAGTGGGCTTCGCGGTGGCTCGGCGCGGCTCCCGCCCGCTCGGCGGTGGGCGCCGGGAGGGGCGTGCCCGCGGTCGGCGCTCCGGCAGCCGTCTGCCGTGCGAAGAGGGCCGCGACCGTCACCGCGTCGGTGGCTGGTGCCTCCTCGGGAGCGTCGGCTAGGCGGGGGAGGCCGAAGCGGTGCCAGCCGGAGGCGGACCAGTGCCGGACGGGAACGAGCAGGGCGGCGCCGCTGGCCGGCAGCGCGATGCGAAGGGTGCCGTCGTCGGGGGCGGAGAGGTTGTTCTCCCGTACCCAGCAGCGCAGCAGGTTCTCGACCGCCGCGGCCTGCGCCGCCGTCCGGGTGTCGGGGTGATCCAGCAGGTCGACGCCGGGTTCGCGCGGCCGCTCGGGCGCCCGGTCCCCCTCCTTCTGCCGGGGAACCGACTCCGCTCCGGACAGGTGCGGGGTCGAGGTGCCGCGGGCCGCGCGTTCGTACGCGGGGGGAGGGCTGTCGGGGGCGGGGGTGGCGTTCACGAGAGTTCCTTGAAGGTCGTTCGGGCTCGTGCGGCGACGAACCTGGGCGGTACGGGGTCGCGTTGGGCTCTTGGAGTTCCTGGTCGGTTGTCGTGGGGGGAAGGGCAGGGTGCCGATGGGGACTGCGGGTGGCGTACCGGTGGGGACGGCAGTCGGCTGGGGCTGTGATCCATCGCCGGCGAGCGTTCGCCGAGGTCGTGCCCTCTGCCGACCGGGGATCCAGCACGCTCCGCCCGAGGTCGTACGGCCGATGCCGTGCCGTTCAGACCGTCACCGCGAACCGTCGGTGGCCCGTTTCCCGTCCCTGCCGAGTCGTGGGTCTCCCTGTGCCACCGCCTTCACCGCGTCCGCGAGCCGGTCGAGCACGGCGGACGTCTGTTCGTCGCTGATCGTCAGGGGAGGAAGGAGACGCACGACGCTCGAACGACGGCCTCCGAGTTCGACGATGAGGCCTCGGCGCAGGCACTCTCGCTGTACGGCCGCGGCGAGTTCGGGGGCGGCGGGGCGAGGGCCGTCGGGGGTGGGACTCGGTGGCCCTTCGGGGTCCACGAGTTCGAGGCCGATCATGAGGCCGCGGCCGCGTACGTCACCGATGCAGGGGAATTCCGACGCGAGGCCGAGGAGTTCGGTCAGCATGCGGGCCCCGACGGTGGCGGCGCGTTCGGCGAGGCCGTTCTCGCGGACGTGGGCGAGGGTGGCCGTGCCGGCGGCCATCGCCAGTTGGTTGCCACGGAACGTGCCGGCGTGGGCGCCGGGTTGCCAGACGTCGAGGTCGTCGCGGTAGACGACGACGGCCAGCGGCAGGCTGCCGCCGATGGCCTTGGACAGGACCATCACGTCCGGGGTGATCCCGCTGTGTTCCACCGCCCAGAAGGCGCCGGTCCGGCCCACTCCCGTCTGGACCTCGTCCACGATCAGCGGGACGGACCGGGCCTCCGTGATCTCCCGCATCCGCCGCATCCAGGCGTCCGGCGCCGGAATGACGCCGCCCTCGCCCTGGACGGGTTCGAGGATCATCCCCGCGGGGAGCGGTACACCCGACTTGGGGTCGTCGAGGAGGGATTCCGTCCAGCGCGTGGAGAGTTCGGCACCGCGGTCGCCGCCGATACCGAACGGGCAGCGGTAGTCCTGCGGATAGGGCAGGCGCGCGACGCGTCCGTCGGTCGCGCCGCCGGAGGCCTCGAGCGCACCCGCGGTCATCCCGTGGTAGGCGCCGGTGAACGCGAGCATGCCGGTGCGGCCGGTGGCCGCGCGCACCAGCTTGAACGCGGCCTCCACGGCGTCCGTCCCGGCCGGTCCGCAGAACTGGACCCGGGCGCGCTCGGCGAAGCGCGGGGGGAGCGTGCGGAAGAGTTCGGTGGTGAAGGCGTCCTTGACCGGAGTCGCGAGGTCCAGGACCTGCAGGGGCGCCCCCGAGTCGAGGACCTTTCTGATCGCCTCCAGGACCACGGGATGGTTGTGTCCGAGGGCCAGGGTCCCGGCGCCGGAGAGGCAGTCGAGGTAGCGGCGGCCGTCGGCGCCCTCGATCGTCAGCCCGCGTGCCCGCACGGGGACGATCGGCAGGGCACGCGCGTAGGTCCGTGCCGCCGATTCGCGCGCCGACTGGCGCCGCAGGATCCCCTCGTGCGCCGCGCGCGCCCCCTCGGCCGCTGCGGCACCACCGTCCCGCGCCCCCTGGGATTCCCCGGGCGCCCCCACCGGCACCACCGCTGAATCGGTCACGGCCACGACTTCCGGTCCTCCCGCTGTCCAGAGGCGAGTTGGCAGGGGGTTCCGAACGCAGACGTCAGGCCCCCCGTACGTACCAACGACGCTGCTCGCGTTGGGAAGCGGGTGAATTCGAAGTTCCTTGCCGTGCCGGAACCTCGCCGCTCGGGCCCGGTCCCGGTCCTTGTCCTCACATCTGGCACGGGGGGGGGGCAGGTTGGGCTACGGGGCAAGGGCCGGGCCGACATGGGCCGCCGGGCCGCCGGTGCCGGGCACCGCGACATGCGGCGTCCGGGCACCGGGGGCGTGCCGGGTCCTCCGGCGCCGGAGAGTCGTTCCCGGCGGGTTGCCCGACCGGACCCCCCGTAGCTGAACCGTTGCCGTTCCGTCGGACGTCCCCCACAGCGACCGCATAGTCTTTGGTGCCGTTCGGTTCTACCGAACGAACCGCTCGGCACCCGCCTACGCACCACCTAGTTCCCATACGCTCAGGGGGAGTTACACCATGCGATCCATACGCCCGCCCTTCGCCGCTCGTCGAGGCAGGAGCGCGCGCCGCAGAACGTCCCCCGTCCTGGCCGCCGTCGGCCTCACCGTGGCCCTGACGCTGACCGCCACCGCCTGCGGCTCGGGCGACGACACGGCGAGCGGTCAGTCGAGCGCCTCCGCGTCCCAGGGGAGCGACGGAAAGATCCAGATCCCGGACGACATCAAGAACAAGCTCAAAGAGCACGGCATCGACGTCGACAAGTGGAAGAACGGCGCCTGGAAGAACTGGGACAAGGACGACTGGCTGCGCGAGGCCGACGACTTCATCAACCCGATCATCAAGGACCTCTGGGACCCGGACCGGATGCGCGGTGCCGACGACCCGGACAAGAACAAGGGTGTCGACGACGCCGACCTCACCGGTGACCAGGGCGTCACCGACCCGGAGCCGGCCCCGGTGACGGCGCAGGCCGTGAAGACGGCGTACCACGGCAACGTGCCCGAGGCGGGCAAGGTGTTCTTCGACTCCCCCGAGGGCACCATGGTCTGCTCGGCGACGGTGGTCGAGGACCCGGCGCACCCGGGCAAGTCCAACCTGGTGTGGACCGCGGGCCACTGCGTGCACGCCGGCAAGAAGGGCGGCTGGTTCCGCAACATCGCCTTCGTGCCCTCGTACAACGACTCCGGCAAGACGGCGGCGGAGATGGAGAGCGCCCCGCGGCAGGAGGTCGCTCCGTACGGCGTCTGGTGGAGCGACTGGGCGCAGACCTCGGACCAGTGGATCGAGCAGGGCGGCACCACGGGCGGACAGGGCGCCTCGTACGACTTCGCCGTGCTGCACGTGACGCCGGAGAAGGGCAGCGACGGCAAGTCGCTCGAGGAGACGGTGGGTTCGGCGCTGCCGGTGAACTTCAACGCGCCGGCCGTGCCCAAGGTCTCGAGCATCACGGCGACCGGCTACCCGGCCGCGGCGCCGTTCGACGGCCAGAAGCTGTACCAGTGCACCGACAGGCCGGGCCGGCTGTCGATCGCGCAGGCCGACCCGACGATGTACCGCATCGGCTGCACCATGACCGGCGGTTCCTCGGGCGGCGGCTGGGTGGCCGCGGGCTCGGACGGCAAGCCGGCGCTGGTGTCCAACACCTCCATCGGCCCGGTCAAGTTCGGCTGGCTGGCGGGTCCGCGGCTGGGTGATGTGGCCAAGGGCGTGTACGACTCGGTGAGCGGGAAGTTCGCCGGACAGTGACGCCGACGACGTAACAGGGTTCGGACGGACGGCGGTGGGACGGTTCGCGCAAATGCGTCACCGGTCCACCGCCGTTCGTCCTCGGCCGGGCGCAGTGGGGTGGGTGCCGCGTCGGGGCGGATTCCCCGCAGGGCCCGCCCCACGCCCGGCAAGCACGGACACTGAGCTTCAACGGGGGTCACACCACCATGCGTTCCTCAAAACGGCGTCCCGCGGTCCTCGCCGCCACCGGCCTCGTGGCCGTCCTGGCGCTCACCGCGACCGCCTGCGACTCCGGTGACGACAAGGCGAGCGGCGGGTCCACGGCCTCCGCGGCGCGGGGATCCGAGAGCGGCGACGACAAGATCGAGATCCCGGACGGCATCAAGGACAAGCTCGAAGAACACGGCATCGACGTCGACCAGTGGAAGAACGGCGCCTGGAAGAACTGGGACAAGGACAAGTGGCTCAGCGAGGCCAAGGACTTCGTCAACCCGGTGATCGACGGGCTGTGGAAGCCCGAGCGGATGAAGTCCGCCCAGGACCCGGACAAGACGATCTCCGCGAAGGACGCGGCGGCCGACCAGGGCGTCAGTGATCCGGAGCCGGAACCCGTCGACGCCAAGGCCGAGAAGACCCCGTACCACGACCACGCCGCACCGGTCGGCAAGGTCTTCTTCGACTCCCCCGAGGGCTCGATGGTCTGCTCGGGCACGGTCGTCAAGGACGTGAACCACCCCGGCAGGTCCAACCTCGTGTGGACCGCGGGCCACTGTGTGCACGCCGGTGGTGGCGGCGGCTGGTACCGCAACATCGCCTTCGTGCCGTCCTACAACGACCGGGGCAGGTCCGAGGCGCAGCTCGGCAGCGCCACGGCGTCGGAGATCGCGCCGTACGGCCAGTGGTGGGCGGACTGGGCCTCGGCCTCCGACGAGTGGATCTCGGGCGGCGACGAGACGGGCGGCGCGGGCGCCCCGTACGACTACGCCGTGCTGCACGTGAAGCCTGAGCGGGGCGCCAAGTCCCTCGAGGAGACCGTCGGCAACGCGCTGGACGTGGACTTCTCCGCGCCGTCCGCCCAGGACGTCACCGCGATGGGCGCCTGGGGCTACCCGGCCGCGCCGCCGTACAACGGCCTCGCCATGTTCAAGTGTGTCGACGAGCCCGGCCGCCTCTCGCTGGACCCGGCCCTGCCCACGATGTACCGCATCGGCTGCACCATGACCGGCGGTTCGTCCGGCGGTGGCTGGTTCCGGGTCGTCGACGGCAGGACCGAGCTCGTCTCGAACACCTCGATCGGTCCGGCCGGCAACACCTGGCTGGCGGGACCACAGCTGGGCAAGGGCGCCCAGGCGCTCTACGAGCGGATGAGCGAGGAGTACGGCGGCCGGTAGGCACCCGCACCCTCACGGACGGCGCGCTCAGGTCACGGCCCGCAGTCCATGGACACGCGCCGACGGTCACGGGCGCTCGCCCACGACGAAGGCCCGCCCCCTCGACAGGGGGCGGGCCTTCGGACATCCGGAACGGATGAAGTGCCGAGCGGCTGCCCTTGCCGGAGCAGTCGCCGAGCGGGTGCTCTCAGCGGAGCGCGGGCGCCGCGACGTACGGTGCGAGGTCCGCCGCCAGCTCCTCGTGGACCCGCAGCTTGAGCAGCGTGCCCTCCGGGGTGTGCTCCTCGGAGATCACCTCGCCCTCGGTGTGGGCGCGGGCGACCAGCTGGCCGTGCGTGTACGGAACGAGCGCCTCGATCTCGACCTTGGGACGCGGCAGCTCGTTGTCGATCAGTGCGAGCAGCTCGTCCATGCCCTGGCCGGTACGGGCCGAGACCGCGATGGAACGCTTCTCGTTCCGCATCAGCCGCTGAAGCACCAGCGGGTCCGCCGCGTCCGCCTTGTTGATCACGACGATCTCGGGCACCTTGGTCGCGCCGACGTCACGGATGACCTCGCGCACCGCGGCCAGCTGCTCCTCCGGAGCCGGGTGCGAACCGTCCACCACGTGCAGGATCAGGTCGGAGTCGCCGACCTCCTCCATCGTGGAGCGGAACGCCTCGACCAGGTGGTGCGGCAGGTGGCGTACAAAACCGACCGTGTCGACCAGCGTGTACAGCCGCCCACTCGGGGTCTCGGCCCGGCGCACGGTCGGGTCGAGGGTCGCGAACAGGGCGTTCTCGACGAGGACGCCCGCTCCCGTGAGGCGGTTGAGTAGGGACGACTTGCCGGCGTTGGTGTAACCGGCGATGGCGACCGATGGCACCTTGTTGCGGCGGCGCTCCTGGCGCTTGATCTCGCGGCCCGTCTTCATGTCCGCGATCTCCCGGCGCATCTTCGCCATCTTCTCGCGGATACGGCGCCGGTCCGTCTCGATCTTGGTCTCACCGGGACCACGGGTGGCGAGACCGCCGCCCTTGCCGCCGCCCATCTGACGGGACAGCGACTGACCCCAGCCGCGCAGCCTCGGCAGCATGTACTGCATCTGCGCGAGCGCGACCTGCGCCTTGCCCTCTCGGGACTTGGCGTGCTGGGCGAAGATGTCGAGGATCAGGGCCGTACGGTCGATGACCTTGACCTTGACGACGTCTTCGAGGTGGATCAGCTGGCCTGGGCTCAGCTCACCGTCACAGATCACGGTGTCGGCGCCGGTCTCGATCACGATGTCCCGGAGCTCATTGGCCTTGCCGGAACCGATGTACGTGGCCGCGTCGGGCTTGTCCCGGCGCTGGACGACGCCGTCGAGCACGAGCGCCCCCGCGGTCTCCGCGAGAGCGGCCAGCTCGGCCAGCGAGTTGTCCGCGTCCTGAATGGTCCCCGAGGTCCAGACACCGACGAGGACGACGCGCTCCAGGCGGAGCTGTCGGTACTCGACCTCGGTGACGTCCTCGAGTTCGGTGGAGAGGCCCGCCACACGGCGCAGGGCCGCGCGCTCGGAGCGATCGAGCTGCTCGCCGTCCCGGTCTCCGTCGATCTCGTGGCTCCAGGCGACGTCCTCTTCCATCAGGGCATCGGCCCGAAGACCTTCGGGGTAGTTCTGCGCGGAACTCTGCGCGTCCTGGGAAGGGGAAGAAGAGGAGGTCATTGGATCCTTACGTAGCTGGGGAGAGCCGCGGGCCGACGAACGCGGTCCGTCACACAGAACAACGCCCGAGGCCACCGGGAGATTCCCGGTTCCGGCCGTGCCGAACCTCCGAAAGGGGCCGCGGCGCCGGCTCGAAGATGGTCGCACGGTACGGCCCGTCTCGTCACGTGACTTATCGGGCCCCGCCGCGCACCCGCGGGCATCGCGCTCGCGGGGTGCCGGTGTGCTCCCGGTCCCCTCGATGCACGCGCCCGCGGGCCCCGCCGCCTCACGCGTGCTTGCGCGCCTTGGGGGCGTCGCTCTTCCAGTCCGGGTGCCCCGGCATCGGCGGTGTCTTCCCGGCGTAGAGCCACGCCTTGAAGAACCCGCTCAGATCGCGTGCGGCGACGGCGGAGGCGAGGTCCACGAAGTCGGCCGTCGAGGCCACGCCGTCCCGGTTGACGCTCACCCAGGTCCGCTCCAGGCGTTCGAAGGCCGGGCGCCCGATCTCCTGCCGCAGCGCGTACAGGGCCAGGGCCGCGCCGTCGTAGACGTTCGGCCGGAAGATGCTGATCTTGTTGCCGGGCTTGGGTGCCTTCGGCGCCGCGGGCGGCCCGCCGGCGGCGCGCCAGGAGTCGGACAGGCGGTAGGCGGCCTTCATCCGGGCCGCCATCGGCTTGTTCGCCTTCTCCTCGGCGTACAGGGCCTCGTACCAGGTGGCGTGCCCTTCGTTGAGCCACAGGTCGGACCAGGTGCGGGGGCTGACGCTGTCACCGAACCACTGGTGGGACAGCTCGTGCACCATGATCGACTCGACGTACCACTTCGGGTACGCGGGCTCGGTGAAGAGGTCCTTCTCGAAGAGCGAGAGCGTCTGCGTCTCCAGCTCGAAGCCGGTCTGCGCCTGCGCCATCAGCAGCCCGTACGTCTCGAAGGGGTAGCGCCCGACCTTGCCCTCCATCCAGGCGATCTGGCCGGGGGTCTTCCGGAGCCACGGTTCGAGCGTCGCGCGGTCGGCGGCGGGGACGACATCGCGTACGGGCAGGCCGTGCGGCCCCGCGCGGTGGAGCACGCGGGAGCGGCCGATGGACACCTGCGTCAGCTCGGTGGCCATGGGGTGCTCGGTGCGATACGTCCAGGTCGTGGCCCCGCGGGCCCGGTCGGTGCCCTCGGGCAGACCGTTGGCCACGGCGGTGTACCCCTCGGGCGCGGTGACGTGGATGGTGAACATCGCCTTGTCGGAGGGGTGGTCGTTGCACGGGAAGACCAGGTGCGCGGCGTCGGCCTGGTTGGCCATCGCGAGCCCGTCCTTGGTCCGCACCCAGCCGCCGTCCTGGTCCTTCGCGCTGACCGGATCGCTGGTGTGCCGCACGGTGATGCGCAGCGGGCTCCCGGCGGACAGCGGTTCGGCGGGCGTCACGACCAGGTCGTCGCCGGCGCTCGCGAAGTCGGCGGACGCCCCGTTGACCTCGACCGATCGCACCGTTCCGTGCGCGAAGTCGAGATTGACGCGGTCGAGTGAAGCCGTGGTCAGTGCGTCGATCGTGGTGACGGCCGTGAGCGGCTTGTCGTTGGTGCCGGGGTAGGTGAAGTCGAGGTCGTACGACTCGACGTCGTAGCCGGGGTTGCCGAGGGTGGGGAAGAGCCGGTCACCCACTCCCAGGGGCGAGGCCGGGTCCGGGGCGCTCGCGGCGATCAGACAGACGGAGACGGCCGAGGCGAGCAGGGCCGACGTGACACGGCGGCTCCTCGGGCGTACGGGCGTGGGGGTGGGGTTGAGCGGCATGGACCACCGCTACCAGCGCGCACGGGTCCCGCGGTGGCGACTCGCGCCCGTCCCACCCGAACGGGTCCGCAAGGAGGCTCATCGGGGCCGGTGTCCGGTGGCCGGCGTGGGGCGCGCGGCGCCCGGTGTCTACTGGGCCGCCGTCGCCGGATGCTGGGCCCGGCTCACGTCGTACACGCCGGGCACATTGCGCATCGCGCGCATCAGGGCCTGGAGGCGCGCCGCGTCCGGGAGTTGGAGCGTGTAGGTGTGGCGGACCCGCTGCTGGCTGGGCGGTTCGACGGTCGCCGAGACGACGGCGACCCCCTCCGCCGCGATGGCTTCGGTGAGGTCGGCGAGCAGATGCGGGCGCCCGAAGGACTCGGCGACCAGGGTGACGCGGCACTCGGTGGTGTCCCCCCAGCGCACACCGACCTCCGCGCGCCCCGCGTTCTTCATGCGCGCCGCTCCGGCGCACTCCACGCGGTGCACGGTGACCACTCCCCCGCGGACGGCGAAGCCGGTCACCTCGTCGGGCGGTACGGGCGTACAGCAGCCGGCCATACGTACGGACGCGCCGGGCGGGTCGGCGACGGCGCTCGCGGGACGGGCGACCTGCGCCTCGGTGGGGCGGGCCGGGGCCTCGACGGGCGGCCTGGGGCTCGTGGCGGAGGTCCCGGACGTCTCCTCGTCGCCGGGTGCGGGATGCGTGGCCATCCAGCGCTGGATGGCGATCCGCGCCGCGGCCGTGTGCGCGTGCTCCAGCCACTCCCTGGACGGCTCGGAGGCGGGGTCCTGGCCCATGAGGAGCTGAACGGTGTCGCCGTCCTTCAGGACCGTACTGAGCGTCGCCAGGCGGCCGTTGACGCGGGCTCCGATGCAGGCGTGCGCGTCCTCGCCGTACTGCGCGTAGGCCGCGTCGACGCAACTGGCGCCTTCCGGAAGGCCCAGCGAGCCTCCGTCGGCGCGGAACACGGTGATCTCGCGGTCCTGGGCCAGGTCTTCGCGGAGTGTCGACCAGAAGGTGTCCGGGTCCGGGGCGCCCTGCTGCCAGTCGAGCAGCCGGGAGAGCCAGCCGGGACGGGTGGGGTCGGCGCGCTCGCCGTCGAAGGGGCGGTCCCCGCCGCCGTCCGGCTGCTCCTCCGACGGCGGAGCGTAGGGATTGCCGAGCGCGATGACTCCGGCCTCGGCCACCTTGTGCATCTGGTGCGTGCGGATGAGGACTTCGGCGACCTGGCCGTCGCCACGGGTCACGGCCGTGTGCAGCGACTGATACAGGTTGAACTTGGGGACGGCGATGAAGTCCTTGAACTCCGAGACCACCGGGGTGAGACAGGTGTGCAGTTCGCCGAGGACGCCGTAGCAGTCGGCGTCCTCGCTCACGAGCACCAGGAGGCGTCCGAAGTCGGCGCCGCGCATCGGGCCGCGTTTGCGCGACACGCGGTGCACGGAGACGAAGTGCCGTGGCCTTATGAGGACTTCGGCCTGGATGCCGGCGTCGCGCAGGACCACGCGCACCTCCTCCGCGATCTCCGCGAGAGGGTCGTCGTCGCGGCCGGCGTTCTCGGCGATGAGCTCCCGCGTGTGCTCGTACTCCTCGCGGTGCAGGATCGCGAAGACGAGGTCTTCCAGCTCGGTCTTGAGCGCCTGGACACCGAGCCGCTCGGCGAGCGGGATCAGCACGTCCCGGGTCACTTTGGCGATCCGTGCCTGTTTCTCGGGGCGCATGACGCCGAGGGTCCGCATGTTGTGCAGCCGGTCCGCGAGTTTGATCGACATCACCCGCACGTCGTTGCCCGTCGCGACCAGCATCTTCCGGAACGTCTCCGGTTCGGCGGCGGCTCCGTAGTCGACCTTCTCCAACTTGGTGACGCCGTCGACGAGATAGCAGACCTCGTCGCCGAACCCCTCCCGCACCTGATCCAACGTCACTTCCGTGTCCTCGACGGTGTCGTGGAGCAGGGAGGCGGTCAACGTCGTCGTCTCGGCGCCCAGTTCGGCGAGGATCAGGGTCACGGCGAGCGGGTGGGTGATGTACGGCTCGCCGCTCTTGCGCATCTGGCCGCGGTGCGAGGACTCCGCGAGGACGTACGCCCGGCGCAGAGGCTCCAGTTTGGCGTCGGGGTGGTGGGCGCGGTGCGCCTCGGCCACATGCCCGATGGCGTCCGGCAGCCGGTCACGGGTCGCGGGCCCGAGCAGTGCGGCCCGCCCCAGGCGGCGCAGGTCGATCCGGGGACGCCCTTTCCTGCGGTGCGCCGGGGCCACCCCCGGCTCCAGCGAGGGCGAGCGCTCGGGGGCGGGCATTGCAGGGCCTGGCGTCGCGGGATTCGTCGCCTCCGCACTCATGGGCACCTCCGGCTGCGTAAGACCGGCGGACGGGTGCCCCATGGCGTACTCGGCTCAGGGGATCGTGTCGGTCCCCCGTCCGGGCCGGTGCTTGATGCTACCGAGCCCACCACGCCCGGTTGACCGCCTCTCGCCGAGCGTGAAACGGATCACCCATTCGAGCGAAGGTTTTTGGGTTTACGGTTTCGAACTTTCGGAAGGGACGGCACGGACGTACGGCGTCGCAGCAAGACGGACGTACGGCCTCGCGCCAAGAGGGGACAGGTCGCGCCTGTCCCCCGGCCGCGCGACTCAGCGTCGCGCGTCGTCCAGCCACTCCGCGTCGATCTCGCCCTCGGCGACGATCACCGCGGGGCCCGTCATCTCGATCTCGCCGTCCGCGCGCTCGGTGATCACCAGGCGTCCGCCGGGCACGTCGACGGTGTACGTCGCCGGGGTGCCGGTCACGGCGGGGTCGGCGTTGTCGCGGCGGGCCGCGGCGACGGCCACGGCGCACGCGCCGGTGCCGCAGGAGCGGGTCTCTCCGGAGCCTCGCTCGTGGACCCGCAGGGCGACATGACCGGGTCCCCGGTCGACCACGAACTCGACGTTGACCCCGTCCGGGTACGCCGACGCCGGGGTGAACGGCGGCGGCGTGAACAGATCGCCGGCGTGCGCGAGGTCGTCCACGAAGGCGACGGCGTGCGGGTTGCCCATGTTCACGTTGCGCGCGGGCCAGCTGCGCTCGCCGACGCTCACCGTCACTTCTCCCCCGGGAAGGAGTGCCTTGCCCATGCCGACGGTGACGTCTCCGTTCTTGGCGACGTGCACGGTCTTCACACCCCCGCGCGTGGCGACGGCCGTATCTCCTTCGGCCACATACCCGGCGCGCTGGAGGTAGCGGGCGAACACACGCACTCCGTTGCCGCACATCTCGGCGACCGAGCCGTCGCCGTTGCGGTAGTCCATGAACCACTCCGCTTCGGCCGCCATGTGCCGGGCCTCGGGGTGCGCGGCGGACCGTACGACGTGCAGCAGACCGTCGCCGCCGATGCCCGCGCGGCGGTCGCACAGCGCGGCGACAGCGGCCGGGGGCAGGTCGATGACGTTCTCAGGGTCCGGGACGATCACGAAGTCGTTCTCGGTCCCGTGGCCCTTGAGGAAGGCGATCCGCGTGCTCATCCCTCGATCGTACGGGGTCGGCACGACGGTCCGGGCAGCGCGGGGCGGGGCAGCTACGGCACCCACGTCCGCGTCGGGCCGGGTGACCGGGATCGGGTCCGTGACCCGGCGGACCGGGCCGGGGGAGTCAGCGCAGCCGGGCCACGCGCCACACGGCGAGCACCGCCACCGCGGCGACGACCACGACGTACGCGATCACCACACGCCAGTCCGGGCGGCGGCCGGAGCCGCGCGGCGGGAAGCCGGGCAGGGCGTAGCCGACCCGGCGGGCGGCCATCAAGCCCCAGCCGGCGGCGCACGAGCAGATCAGCAGGCCGAGCATGGCGACCACGGCACCGCCGTCACCGAACTCGAAGGCCAGCGGGAAGGCGAACATCAGCGAACCGGTCGCGGCCAGCGCCACGATGGGCGCGAGCTGCCAGATGCGCAGTCGGCGCTGCGGGCGCAGCTCGACCTCGACCTCCGGTTCCGGGGACATCTCGCCGGGGCCGGGACCGTCGGCGATCACCCCGTCGGGGGTCTCCTCGGGGCCGTCGGAGCTCAGGCGCTCTCCGCCCAGCTCCGGCTCGACGCCGGGATCGGCGTCCGGATCGATGCTCAGTCGGACTCCGTCCGGATCAGCACCGTACTCAGTGCCTCGTGCAGTGTCGCGAGGGCCGGCCTCCATCGCCACGCGCCCTCCCAACTCGGACTTCACTGGTCGATCGAAGCTCGATGATGGCACGGCGCCGGAGGCCCGGATGACGGCCGGAGCGTCCCGATGCCATGACGTGATCAGGCTGTGACCGGTCGTTCGACCAACGCCAGTGCGAGTTCCGGCAGTTCTGTGAGATCCGCCGCAGCCCCACTGAGCCAATGCACCCGCGGGTCGCGCCGGAACCACGAATCCTGACGGCGCGCGAAGCGCTTGGTGGCGCGTACGGTCTCGGCGCGGGCCTCGGCATCGGTGCACTCCCCGGCGAGCGCCGCGAGGACCTGCTGGTATCCGAGCGCGCGTGACGCCGTGCGCCCCGCGCGCAGGCCGTGCGCCTCCAGGGTGCGCACTTCGTCCACGAGCCCGGCCTCCCACATCCGGTCCACCCGGCGCGCGATGCGCTCGTCGAGCTCGGGGCGTGCCACATCGACACCGATCTGGAGGGTGTCGTACACGGAGTCGTGGCCGGGCAGATTGGCGGTGAAGGGTTTGCCGGTGATCTCGATGACCTCGAGGGCCCGGACGATACGGCGGCCGTTGCTGGGCAGGATCGCGTGCGCGGCCTCGGGGTCGGCCATGGCGAGCCGCGCGTGCAGCGCTCCGGAGCCGCGCAGGGTGAGCTCCTCCTCCAGACGGGCGCGCACCTCGGGGTCGGTGCCGGGGAACTCCAGGTTGTCGACGGCCCCTCGGACGTACAGCCCGGAGCCGCCCACCAGGATCGGCCAGCGCCCCTCGGCGAGCAGCGCGTCGATGCGGGCGCGGGCGAGCCGCTGGTACTCGGCGACGCTGGCGGTGACCGTCACGTCCCAGATGTCCAGGAGGTGGTGCGGGACGCCGCCGCGCTCATCGGGCGTCAGCTTGGCGGTACCGATGTCCATCCCTCGGTACAACTGCATCGAGTCGGCGTTGACGACCTCGCCTCCGAGACGCCTGGCGAGGAAAACGCCCAGATCGGACTTTCCTGCGGCGGTCGGTCCGACGACGGCGATGACCCGGGGGGCGGGGGGTGCGCTACTCACGGTCCCAGTCTCGCAAACCCCCGGCCCTCTCCTCCAACGAGCTACGTGACGCCGCGGGTCCGGGTTCGTTGCCTGATGCGAGGTTCCCGCCGCCGGTTCCGAGAACCGGTGACCCGGGCGACGCAATGGGACGCACCGGGCGACGCGGAATTTCGCCCTCACGAGTAACGTATGGAGTGGATATGGGCGTTTTTGCACGACTTCTCCGGAGGTCAAAGAGTACGGAGGAGGCGTCACCCGCCGAGGTGGAGACTGCCGTACAGCCGGACGGCACCGAGGCGGAAGTGGCGGCGGAGGGTTCGTCCGACAACGAGGGCGAGGCGACGGCGGGGACCGCCGGGACCGACACCGCGGAGGACGTCGACATCCCCAAGCAGCAGACCGCCGAACAGGCCGCCGACAACGAGGCGGGCGAGGGCGCCCGCACATAACTGTCCCGCGAGGGAAGGCGAACCATGGGTCTGATGGACAATCTGAAAGCCAAGCTGGAGCCCGCCAAGGACAAGGTCTCCGGGCTCGCGCAGCAGCACGGGCACAAGGTCACGCACGGCCTCGACAAGGCCGCGAAGGTGGTCGACGAGAAGACCAAGCACAAGTACAGCGGCAAGATCCAGACGGGCACGGGCAAGGCCAAGGACGCCATGGACCGCCTCGCGCACAAGGACGGCGGCGGGGTCACGCCCCCACCGGACATGCCGGCGCCGCCTCAGACATCCTGAACGACCCACACATCGGCGGACGGCCGCGAAGCCCTCGGGCTTCCGGCCGTCCGCCGTGTCCGGCCCGGTGCGGGCACGGCGGCCGGCACACGGCGGTCGGCGGTCGGCGGTCGGCGGTCGGCGGTCGGCGGTCGGCGGCTGACGGTCGGCGTGAGCGACGCGGGCACGGCGCGACGGCGGTCGGCGCGAGCAACGCGGGCACGGCGGGTCGGCATGAGCAACGCGGGCACGGCAGTGGGCGTGAGCGACGGCAGCCACGGGACGGCGCCCGGCACGGCAGAGGGCGAGCGTGACGCGGGCACGGCGGGACGGCGTGAGCGACGCGGGCACGGCGCGAGGGCCTGAGGGACTGCGGCCGCGGGGCGCTGCCGGGCGGCGAGTTCGTGCCCCGGCCGTCCTCTCGCTCGTACGGCTCAACGCGCCACGGATTTCCCGTGGCGGCCTCTAGGACCAGGCCGCCACCAGATATCCCACTCCGAACGGGGCGTCGTCGTAGAGCAGGGCGCCGCCGAGCCCCGCACCCTCGGCCGCGCCGGCGAGGACCTGCCAGGGGGCGCGCCCCGCGGCCTTCAGCTCGTGGGCCAGGGCAGTGTCCAGTGCCTTGAGGGCCGCCACGTCCGCGGTTCCCAGCGCACGCGCGACCTCCGCGTCGAAGCCCGCCGCGCGCTCGTCGAGATAGCCCGGCGCCTTGAGCGTTCTGCACGCGCTGGCGTCACCCATCACCAGCAGCGCCACCCGCCCGGCCCGCCCGGCCCGCCCGCCGATGTTCTCCCCCGCCTGGATACACCGCTCGGCCTCCAGAGGTTCCCCCACTCCGAGCCCCTCCACCGGGGCGTCGGACCAGCCGGTGCGCTCCAGCAGCCAGGCGGCGACGGCGAGGGAGGGCGGCAGTCCGCGTTCCGAGGCGTCAGGGCTCGCGGCGGCCGCGTCCGGGCGACCGAGGCACACGTCGAGATCGACCCCGAAGCCGCTGAAGGAGCCGCGGGTGCCCTCCGGGTGCGGTCCGCGACCGCTCTGTTCGGCGGGGCCGACGACCACCAGCAGGTCGGGACGGGATGCGGCGAGCACGCCCAGCGCGTCCGTGCAGGCCGCGCGGGCGGCGTCCAACTCGGGTGCCGCGCCGGCGGCGACGCCGGGGACGAGCAGCGGAGGGCAGGGGCAGACTGCGGCGGCTACAAGCATGATCCGCAGCGTAACGGTGCCGACCGACGATCCGCCCCGGCCCCACTCCGGTTCCGTCGGCCCACATCGGCCCGCCGTCCCGGCCCGCGTCGGCCCGCCGTCCCGGCCCGCGTCGGCCCGCCGTCCCGGCCCGCGTCGGCCCGCCGTCCCGGCCGGCGTCGCTCCGTCGTCCCGGCCGCCGTCGCCCCGTCAGTCGGTCAGTCCGGTCAGTCGCAGCCGCAGCCGCTGCCCGCGGCCACGGGGAGCGGCTCGGGGGCGCCGATCCTCGGCAGGCCGAGCATGACGCCCGCCGGCTTGACGGCCTCGGCGGCGTTGCGCTTCTCCCAGGCGTCCCCCGCGCGCGTGCGGCGCACGTCCAGGACAGTGCCCTCGGCGAGCAGGTGGTGCGGGGCGGCGTAGGTGATCTCGACGGTGACCACGTCGCCGGGGCGGACCTCTTCGTCGGGCTTGGTGAAGTGGACCAGCCGGTTGTCGGGAGCGCGGCCGGACAGCCGGTGGGTGGCGCCGTCCTTGCGGCCCTCGCCCTCGGCGACCATCAGCTCCAGGGTGCGGCCGACCTGCTTCTTGTTCTCGTTCCAGGAGATCTCCTCCTGGAGGGCGACGAGACGCTCGTAGCGCGCCTGGACGACCTCCTTGGGGATCTGCCCCTCCATGGTGGCCGCCGGAGTGCCGGGGCGCTTGGAGTACTGGAAGGTGAAGGCCGCCGAGAAGCGGGCCTCGCGGACCGCGTACAGGGTCTGCTCGAAGTCCTCCTCCGTCTCACCGGGGAAGCCCACGATGATGTCGGTGGTGATCGCCGCGTCCGGGATGGCGGCCCGGACCTTCTCGATGATCCCCAGGAAGCGGTCCTGGCGGTACGAGCGGCGCATCGCCTTCAGCACGGGGTCCGATCCGGACTGCATCGGCATGTGCAGCTGCGGCATCACGTTCGGGGTCTCGGCCATGGCGGCGATCACGTCGTCGGTGAAGTCGCGCGGGTGCGGCGAGGTGAAGCGGACACGCTCCAGGCCCTCGATCTGCCCGCAGGCGCGCAGCAGCTTGCTGAAGGCCTCACGGTCGCCGATGTCGCTGCCGTACGCGTTGACGTTCTGGCCGAGCAGGGTGATCTCGGAGACGCCCTCGCCGACCAGGGCCTCGATCTCGGCCAGGATGTCGCCGGTTCTGCGGTCCTTCTCCTTGCCGCGCAGCGCCGGGACGATGCAGAAGGTGCAGGTGTTGTTGCAGCCGACGGAGATCGACACCCAGGCCGCGTACGCGCTCTCGCGGCGGGTCGGCAGGGTGGAGGGGAAGGCCTCCAGGGACTCGGCGATCTCGATCTGCGCCTCTTCCTGGACGCGGGCGCGCTCCAGGAGGACCGGCAGCTTGCCGATGTTGTGCGTGCCGAAGACGACGTCCACCCAGGGCGCCCGCTTCACGATGGTGTCGCGGTCCTTCTGGGCGAGGCAGCCGCCGACGGCGATCTGCATGCCGGGGCGCTTCGTCTTCATGGGGGCGAGGCGGCCGAGGTTGCCGTAGAGCTTGTTGTCGGCGTTCTCGCGTACGGCGCAGGTGTTGAAGACGACGACGTCCGCGTCGCCGTCCGAGCCCTCGGGCGCCTTCACATAACCGGCGTCCTCGAGGAGCCCGGAGAGCCGTTCGGAGTCATGGACGTTCATCTGACACCCGTAGGTGCGCACTTCGTACGTCTTGGATTCCTGAACGTCCACTGCCTGACTCCGGTCGCCGCTGCTCATGTGACAAGGGTAGGCGGTAGCTGGAGTGCGTCCGGACGCCGGAGCCGCCGACCGGTGCGCGGCAAGGGGATCCACGGACCGTCCGGCCCGCTCCGGGCCCGGAGCCGTGCTCACTCGCCGGGGGCGACCAGCCGCTCCGCGACCGTCTTCGCGGCGGCTCCCAGCAGGATCGTGTAGTGGTTGGTGCCCGCGATCAGCTCGGCGGGCAGGCCCGGGGACCTCCCGGTCCAGTGCTCGACGACGGCCGCCTGGAGCATCGGCGGCTCCTGGCCGAGCAGCCCGAGCGGCGCGTGCAGCAGCCGGGCCGGGACGGACAGCCGCGTGAGGTCGGCGGCGAACAGGTCGGCGGAGGCCAGCAGATCCCGCCCGTCGTGCCGTACGGCCTCCTCGCGCGCCTTGGAACGCCGAGCGCCCCGGGGCCCCGTGAGGTCGTAGCGCACGTACGTCTCGATGTCCGCGTTCCAGTCGGGGCCGAGCGCCGGATGCGCGCGGAAGAAGTCGACGTAGGCCTGGTCGGTCTCGAAGGTCCGGCCGAGGCGGGCCAGCGCGGGGCCGAGGGTGACGTCCAGGATCGCGTCGAGGTCGGCGCCGGGCGGCACGGGCAGGGGCAGGCCGCCGTCGACGAGCAGCAGCCGGTCGAACAGCTCGGGCCGTCGCGCCGCCGCGCGCAGCGCGATGTACGCGCCCATCGAGTGCCCGGTCAGGGCGACGGGCCGGCCGTCGCCCAGATCCTCGGCCAGGCGGCACAGGTCCGTGGCGTGCCGGTCGAGGCCGTACGGGCCGGGGGTGCCGGCGCTGCCGCCGCGCCCCCGCAGGTCGGGCGCGAACAGGGTCCACTCGTCGGGGAGCCGACGGGCCATGGCGCCGAAGGCCATCCCGGACGCGGTGATGCCGTGCGCCGCGAGGGCGATCCGCGGCCCCCGGCCGAACCGCAGGACACGGAGGGTTCCGCCCTCGACGGGCAGATCGAGTTCGGCCGGCTCGTTCATGCGCTCTCCTGGTCGTCGCTGGTGGGCACCCCGAGGTGCGCCGACGGCCCCGCGGTTCCTGGTGACCGGGCCCCGAAGGGGCGAAGGGGCGAAGGGGCGCAAGCTAGCAAGCCGGTCGGCGGTGCCGGAAGGGTGCGCGTCGGCCAAGCGGCAGAGACGGCTGGCCGACAGTGCCGGAAGGGTGCACGTCGGCCAAGCGGCAGAGACGGCTGGCCGACAGTGCCGGAAGGGTGCACGTCGGCCAAGCCGCAGAGACGGCAGACCGACGGTACGGGAAGGGCGCGGGTCGACCGAGCGGCAGAGACGGCCGGACGACGGGCGGGAGGGCGGCAGCCGCCGCGCCCCCGGGTGCCGCGGACACGCGCTAGGCGTCCGGCGCGCTCCATCCCTGCCGCCTCAGGACCTCCGACACATCCGGGGCCCGGTAGTGCTCGCCCTTGAGGACCTTGCCGTCGGCCCTGCGGGCGACATGGCCGTCGGGGCCCAGCTTCGTCATGTTGGACCGGTGGATCTCGGCGATCACCGCGTCGAGGTCGATCCCGTGGACCAGAGCCGTGCCGTACGCCACGTACACGACGTCGGCGAGCTCGTGCGCCAGTCGGTCGAGCGGGCCGCCGACCGAGACCTCGGCGACCTCGGCCGCCTCCTCTGCCAGCAGTTCGCCGCGGTGCGCGGCGAGCTTCGGGGAGACCTCGGCCGGGGTGTCGCGGACCTCGAGGCCGAAGGCGAGATGGAACGCGCGGACCAGGGAGGCGGGCGAAGGGGCGGCGCCGGGCTCGACGGCGGCCGGGGAAGCCGGGGAAGGCATCGGAGTGGCGGAAGGCGCGACCTGCGACGGGGAAGACGGCTGCATCCGGCGAGCCTATCGATCCGCCGGATCCCCCCTCGTGAGTCCCGCCCTGGTCAGGACCGCCCCCGGACTGGCAGGATCGCGCGCATGTTCCAGGCACTCCCCCGTATCGGCCGGCGCCGCGCGCTGTTCGGCTCGGCGACCGCTCTCACGGTCGTCGGGCTGCTGCTGTGGTGGCTGCTGCCGCTGGGCGAGGAGTCCCCGAGCGGGGCGATCACCTTCAGCACGGGCACCTCGACCGGGGTCTACGAGAAGTACGGCAAGCTCCTCCAGGGCGCCATCGCCAAGGACCTGCCGGACCTGGACGTCCAGCTGAAGAAGAGTGACGGATCACAGCAGAACGTCCGGCGCGTGGCCACGGGCGAGGCGGACTTCACCATCGCGGCGGCCGACGCCGTGGAGACGTACATACTCGAGAACAAGCCGGGATCGGGCCGGCTGCGCGGCTGCTCGCGGCTCTACGACGACTACGTGCACCTGGTGGTCCCGCGCTCGTCGTCCGTACGGTCGGTGGCGGACCTGAAGGGCCGGAGGGTCGCCCTCGGACCGAGCGGGTCCGGGGTGCGGCTGATCGCGAACCATGTGCTCCAGGCGGCGGGGCTGGACCCCGACACGGACATCGAGCCCCTCGCCGACGGCATCAAGACCATGCCCGGCCTGCTCAAAGAGCACAAGATCGACGCCTTCTTCTGGTCGGGCGGCCTGCCGACGAGCGCCGTGGTGGACCTCTCCAAGGCCGACGACATCAGGCTGGTGCCGATCGGCGGCGGCCTCGTCAAGAAACTGCACGAGCAGGGCGGCGCCTCCCGCTACTACCGGTCCGCCCAGATGCCCGCCGACGCCTACCCCGAGGCGCAGCGCGGCTCCCCCGTGCAGACCCTGGCCGTGGCCAACTACCTGATCACCCGTGAGGACGCGGACGCGAAGCTCACCGAGGAGCTCACCCGCACGGTGATCGCCAGCCGCGACCGGATCGGCGGCGTGGTGCACGCGGCCCAGCTGGTGGACCTGCGCACGGCGATCTACACGGACCCGCTGCCCCTGCACGACGGCGCGAGCCGTTACTACCGGTCGATCAAGCCCTGACCCGCGGCGCCGGAGCCCCGGCGCCGCCCCCTGCCGCATCCGCGGAGCCGCCCGGTTCCGGCACGGACCGTCCCGCGGAGCGGCGCCCCGCGAGGTCCCTCAGGCCGTCGGCCCCGACCTCGGCACCGTCACCGTCACCCGCAGACCGTGCGGCTCGTGGTGGTCGTACGCGATGGAGCCGCCGCCCGCGGCGAGCAGGGCCCGCGAGATGGAGAGGCCGAGGCCCGAGCCCTTGACGTTCTGGTGGACCGCGCTGCGCCAGAAGCGGTCGCCGATGCGGGCCAGGTCCTCGTCGCCGAGGCCGGGGCCGCCGTCGGTGACCACGATGGTCGAGGACGCGCCGTTCGACGCGACGGTCACCTCGACGCTCTCCCCCTCGGGTGTGAACTTGACCGCGTTGTCGATCACCGCGTCCAGGGCGCTGGACAGCGTGACCGGGTCGGCCCACGCGGTGGTGGGCGGGCAGGTCCCCGCCAGTCGTACGCCCCTGCTCTCGGCGACCGGCTGCCAGGACGCCACGCGCTCGGCGGTGAGCTCGCCGATGTCGGTGAGGCGCACATCGGCTTCGGCGTGCTCGGCGAGCGCGAGGTCGAGCAGGTCGTCGAGCACCTGGGTGAGGCGCTTGCCCTCGGTGCGGACCGAGGCGATCTCCTCGTTGCCCTCGGGGAGTTCGAGGGCGAGCAGTTCGATGCGCAGGAGCAGCGCCGAGAGCGGGTTGCGCAGCTGGTGCGAGGCGTCGGCGACGAAGGCGCGCTGCTGCTCCAGCACATCCTCGACGTTGTCCGCCATCTCGTTGAACGACCGGGCCAGGCGCCGGAGTTCCGGTGGGCCGCCGGCGACCGCGACCCGGGACTTCAGGCGCCCGGTCGCGATGTCGTGGGTGGTGGCGTCGAGGACGCGCACGGGCCTGAGCACCCAGCCGGTGAGGCGCAGCGCGGCCCCGAGCGCGAGGAGCATCGCGGCGATCTCGCCCGCGCCGATGATCAGCCAGCCGTGCAGGGTCTTGGAACGCATCTGCCCGGTGGGCGAGTCGGTGACGACGACGGCGACGACGTCGCCGTCCCTGATGACCGGGGAGGCGACGACGAGTCGGTGGCGCTGCCAGGGCCAGACCTGCTCCGGGTCGTGGCTGCGGCGGCTGACGAGCGCCTCGTTGAAGGCGTCGCGGGCCACTCCCGTCCCGGGCACCCGCCAGTTCTCCGGGGCGTTGGCCATGGGCGTGCGGTTGCGGTAGAAGACGCCGGCCCGGATGCCGTACACATCGAAGTAGCGGATGAGTTCGGTCCGCAGGGTCTCGCCGCGTTCGTCCGGGAAGCCCTCCTGGGAACCGCCGGAGGCCTCGGTGACGTACTGGGCGAGGGCCGCGAAGCGCGCGGTGTCGTCGATGCGGTCGACGATCACGCGCTGCTGCTCGGCCGCCGCGACACTCACCGCGAGCGGGATGCCGAGCGCGAGCAGGACGGCTGCCATCAGGACGATGAGCAGCGGAAGGAGACGTGTGCGCACCCGTGCCCGCTACGAAGCCGGGGCGACGAGCCGGTACCCGACGCCGCGTACGGTCTCGATCAGCGCCGGCATACGCAGTTTGGAGCGCAGCGACGCGACGTGCACCTCCAGGGTGCGCCCGGTTCCTTCCCAGCTGGTGCGCCACACCTCGCTGATGATCTGCTCCCGGCGGAACACCACTCCTGGGCGCTGGGCGAGCAGCGCGAGCAGGTCGAACTCCTTGCGGGTCAGCTGGACCGTCGAACCGTCGACAGTGACCTGGCGGTTCGGGAGTTCGATGTGTACGGAGCCGAGGCGCAGCAGGGTCTCGCCGGGGGCCGCCGCGTCGTCGTGGACGCTGCGCCGGCTGACGGCGTGGATCCGGGCGAGCAGTTCCCCGGTGTCGTAGGGCTTCACCACGTAGTCGTCGGCGCCGAGGTTGAGGCCGTGGATGCGGGACCGTACGTCCGCGCGCGCGGTGACCATGATCACCGGGGTGGCGGTCCGCTTGCGGATCTTGCCGCAGACCTCGTAGCCGTCCTGGTCGGGCAGCCCCAGGTCGAGCAGGACGACACCGAACCCGTCGCTCTCCGGGACCAGCGCCTGCAGGGCCTCCTCGCCGCTGCGGGCGTGCGTGACGTCGAAACCGTGCCGTGCCAGCACCGCGGACAGGGCAGCGGCGACGTGATTGTCGTCCTCGACGAGGAGCAGTCTCATTCCGGCCCCCTCCGGTTCCTAGGTCGTACGATGTCTGCGTGTAGAACGCGGTGCACGCTCGCGTGCACCAAGGAAGTCACGCCGATGGACAAGGACGGCGTCAAGAGGCTTCGGGTTGCGCGGAGCTTCCGTTACCCAGCCGGTACGCGCATTTGTACGGGCTGCTACGACACGTGTCCGATTGCTACCGGATCGTGATGCTCAAGTTCCCCTCAGATGTAATGACGCTGGTCGTACGGCGTTACTACTGTCCTCCGAAACCGAGGAGGACGGAGCCCAAAAGCGATGACCGAAGTATCGGTGGCCAAGGACGCCATGGCCGCGACCGACGAACTGGTCGTCCTGAAGAGCGTCAACAAGCACTTCGGCGCGTTGCACGTGCTCCAGGACATCGACATGACGATCACCCGTGGCGAGGTCGTCGTGGTCATCGGACCCTCCGGGTCCGGGAAGTCCACCCTGTGCCGCACCATCAACCGCCTGGAGACGATCGATTCGGGTGACATCTCGATCGACGGCAAGCCGCTGCCCCAGGAGGGCAAGGGGCTGGCCCGGCTCCGGGCCGATGTGGGCATGGTCTTCCAGTCCTTCAACCTCTTCGCGCACAAGACCGTGCTCGAGAACGTGATGCTGGGGCAGATCAAGGTCCGCAAGACCGACAAGAAGGCGGCCGAGGAGAAGGCCCGCGCGCTGCTCGACCGCGTCGGTGTCGGCACGCAGGCCGACAAGTACCCCGCACAGCTGTCGGGCGGCCAGCAGCAGCGCGTCGCGATCGCGCGGGCGCTGGCGATGGACCCCAAGGTCATGCTCTTCGACGAGCCGACCTCCGCGCTGGACCCCGAGATGATCAACGAGGTCCTCGAAGTCATGCAGCAACTGGCCCGGGACGGCATGACCATGATCGTCGTCACCCACGAGATGGGCTTCGCTCGTTCGGCTGCCAACCGCGTCGTCTTCATGGCCGACGGCCGCATCGTCGAAGAGGCTGTGCCGGACCAGTTCTTCAGCAACCCGCGCAGCGACCGTGCCAAGGATTTCCTCTCGAAGATCCTGCACCACTGACGGTCCCCGCGCGTGGGGATCACTGACGGTTCCCGCGCGTGGAGGACCCCTCACGTCACCCGCCCGTCGACGGCCCATAGTCCTCATCACTCAAAGGATGTTCACCATGAAGCTCCGCAAGGCAGCCGCTGCCTCGGTAGCCGTACTCGCTCTCGCCGCGACCGCCACCGCGTGCGGTTCGGACGACAAGGACGACAGCGGGTCCTCCTCCGCCTCTCCGGGCGGCGGCAAGATCAAGGTCGGCATCAAGTACGACCAGCCCGGTCTGGGCCTGAAGCAGCCCGACGGTTCCTTCGCCGGTTTCGACGTCGACGTCGCGACCTACGTGGCCAAGCAGCTCGGCTACAAGCCCGACCAGATCGAGTTCGTCGAGACCAAGAGCGCCGACCGTGAGAACGCGCTCGCCCGCGGCGACGTGAAGTTCATCGCGGCGACCTACTCGATCACCGACGAGCGCAAGCAGAAGGTCGACTTCGCCGGCCCGTACCTGCTGGCCCACCAGGACCTGCTCGTCAAGGCCGACTCGGACATCAACAAGGGCACGGACCTCAACGGCAAGAAGCTGTGTTCCGTGACCGGCTCCACCTCGGCGCAGAACGTCAAGGACACCATCGCCCCCAAGGCCAACCTGCGTAAGTACAGCGGCTACTCGGAGTGCATCGCGGGGCTGCAGAGCGGCGCCGTGGACGCGGTGACCACCGACGACTCGATCCTCGCGGGCTTCGCCGCGCAGGACAAGTACAAGGGTCAGTTCAAGCTCGCCGGGCTCAAGCTGAGCAACGAGAACTACGGCATCGGTGTCAAGAAGGGCGACGCCGAGCTGGAGAAGAAGATCAACGCCGCGCTGACGAAGATGGTGGCCGACGGCGACTGGAAGACGGCGGTCGACAAGAACTTCGGCCCGGCGGAGTACAAGTACGAGCCGGCCCCGAAGATCGGCGTGATCGTCCAGTAGTCACGGGGATCACCAGGTAACGCAGGGACCCTCAGGTAACGCAGGAATCCGCGGTTCACGCGGGCTTCCGCAGGTGTGCCGCCGCCCGACGCGATCACGGCGGCGGCACACCGCGTCCGCCAGTACGCCACCACCCGGAAGCGCGGGAGATCGTGTTCGACTTTCTTCAAGGTTATGACGTCCTAGAGGCGTTCTGGATGACGGTGAAGCTCACCGTCTTCTCCGCCCTCGGCTCCCTGGTCCTGGGCACCCTGCTGGCCGCGATGCGGGTCAGCCCGGTCCCGCTCATGCGCGGCTTCGGCACCGCCTACGTGAACATCGTCCGGAACATCCCCCTGACCGTCATCATCGTCTTCAGCTCGCTCGGTCTCGCGGACATCTTCGGTGTCACGCTGGGCGCGCCCGACAACTTCGATCTCCAGGGTTTCCGGCTCGCGGTCCTCAGTCTCATCGGCTATCACGCGGCCTTCGTCTGCGAGGCGCTGCGCTCCGGCATCAACACCGTGCCGGTCGGGCAGGCCGAGGCGGCCCGCGCGATCGGGCTGAGCTTCAGCCAGACCCTCCGGCTCGTCGTGCTGCCGCAGGCGTTCCGTTCCGTCATCGTCCCGCTGGCGAACGTGCTGATCGCGCTGACCAAGAACACGACCGTGGCCGCCGCCATCGGCGTGGCCGAGGCCGCCAGCCTGATGAAGACGATGATCGAGAACGAGGCCCAGACGGTCCTCATCGCCGCGTTCTTCGCCTTCGGGTTCGTGGTCCTGACCCTCCCCACCGGCCTCATTCTCGGCTGGCTGGGCAAGCGACTGGCGGTGAAGCGATGACCTCCGTCCTCTACGACGCTCCCGGTCCCCGGGCCAAGCGCCGCAATCTGCTCCTCTCGGTGGTCTTCTTCGTCCTGCTCGCCCTGTTCCTGTGGTGGATCTGGACGGCGATGGACGACAAGGGCCAGCTGAAGTGGGACCTGTGGGAGCCGTTCACCACGGCTGACGCCTGGAGCACGTATCTGTGGCCGGGTCTTCTCGGCACGTTGAAGGCGGCCGCGCTCAGCGTGGTGATCGCCCTGCCGCTGGGCGCCTTCTTCGGCATCGCGCGCATGTCCGACCACCGCTGGGTGCGTGTTCCGGCGGGTGCCGTGGTCGAGTTCTTCCGGTCGATCCCGGTCCTGCTGCTCATGCTGTTCGCGAACGAGCTCTACGCCAAGTCCGGGAACATCCCCAGCGAGGACCGTCCGTTCTACGCGGTCGTCACCGGTCTGGTGCTCTACAACGCCGCGGTCCTCGCCGAGGTCGTACGGGCCGGCATCCTCGCGCTGCCCAAGGGGCAGACGGAGGCCGCGTACGCGATCGGTCTGCGCAAGGGCCAGACGATGACCAGCATCCTGCTGCCGCAGTCGGTCACCGTGATGCTCCCGGCGATCGTCGGCCAGCTCGTCGTCATCGTGAAGGACACCGCGCTGGGCGGCGTGATGATCGGGTACTCGGAACTCCTCACCGCGCGGAGCACGCTCGCGGCCAACTACGCCAACGTCATCCCGAGCTTCATCGTGGTCGCCGTCATCTTCATCGTGCTGAACTTCGCGATCACCAGCTTCGCCTCCTGGCTGGAGGGCAGGCTGCGGCGCGGCAAGAAGACGACCGGCGCGGTGCTTTCCGCGAACGACGCGGCGATCGCCGGTACCGCGGCGACGGGCGCGGGCGGGGGCGCCATCTGACGAATCGTCCGAAGAGCGGTCGATCGGTTTGACCGACGGGGGCAGTGGCATGATCGCCACTGCCCCCGTCACTTGACGCAAGCAGCGGCAATGGGTTGCATACGTTCTGTGATCGTGCACCCCGCTCCACCTGCCTGTTCCCGTACGTCCCTCAGGACACAGCTCCGGGCAGGGGGCACCGCGTCGTGGACCCGGTGATCATCGTCGGAGCAGGGCCCGTGGGGCTCACGCTCGCCCTTGCGCTGGCCCGCCAGGAGGTCCCCTCCGTGGTCCTCGACGAGGGGCCCGGCAAGGACGAACAGCGGCTCGCGCGGACCGTGGTGCTGCGCGAGGACACGACGGCGCTCGTCGAACGGCTGACGGGTCTGCCCCTCGACGACGCCGGCTTCCGTTGGGCCGGATGGCGGTCGATGCGGCGCAAGCAGGTGATGCGCGAGATCGATTTCGGCGCGGAGAGTTCCGGGAGCGCGGAGCTCTCGAGGAGCGCCGCCGACTCCCGGAGCGCGGGAATCCCGGCGGACGGCGAGGAGTTCACCGCCCCGCTGCACATCGCCCAGCACGCGCTGACCGGCGCCCTGCGCGAGGCCATCATCCACGAGCGGCTCATCAAGGTCGCCGTGCACAGCCGCCTCGACTCCGTCGAGCAGGAGACCTCGGGGGTCACGGCGCACACTCGGGGCCCCAAGGGCACTTGGTGGCGCGGCAGTTACCTGGTCGGCTGCGACGGACCGCGCTCGACGGTGCGCAAGCTCCAGGACATCCGCTTCCCCGGGCGTACCGCCGTCGAGCGCCACGCCGTGGCAGCCCTGCGTACGGAACTCCCCTGGCCCGGTGAGGCGTTGCTGCACCGGACGCCGCCGTGGCGGACGTCCGGCCCCTCGGTGAGCGAGGTGACCGCGCGTCCCCTCGCCGAGGACGTGTGGCGCCTGGACTGGCTGCTGCCCCCGGGCAAGGACCTGGTCACGCCCGACCTGCTGGTGGCCCGGGTCCGGGAGACCCTCGGCGGCTGGAGCGGGGGCACCACACCCGCGTACGAACTGCTCGACACCGGAGTCCACACCGTCCATCACCGTCTCGCCCGCCGTTGGCGCGCCGGCCGGGTCTTCCTCGCCGGGGACGCGGCCCATCTGCTCGGCGCGCTCGGCACCCAGGGCCTGGACGAAGGGCTGCGGGACGCCGACAACCTCGCCTGGAAGCTGGCGCTCGCCTGGCACCACGGCCCGCACAAGGCGCTCCTCGACAGCTATCAGGCGGAGCGGCGCGCCGTGGTCGCCGCCCGGCTGCGCGCCGCCGACCAGGCACTGCCTCTGCTGCGGGGCGGTGGCGGCCTGCGCGCCTACGTCCCCGGGTCGGCCCGTGGTCACGACGCTTTGCTCACGGACGGCCACCTGGGCCGCGGACCACTGGGCGCGCCGGGGGCGTACGCCGACTCACCCCTCGCGCCCCCGCACGCCGAGTCGCACGCCCTCGTCGACACCGAGCCCGGCGCACCGGTCGTCGATGTACGGGTGACCGCGGAGGACGGCTCGTTCGTACCGCTGCGGGAGCGGCTCGGGCGCGGTGTCCTGCTCGTCGTGCTGATCGCTCCGGGCACGGGTGTCTGGGAGCGCAAGCACTGGGTGACGGCCGGCATCATGCCCCGGCTCGCCGCCGCCGTGACCGCGTTGCCGCACCCCGCCGAACTGCTCGTCGCGGAGAGCTACCCGGGCGCGGCCGCGCACACCGTGCTCCTGGTCCGCCCCGACGGGCACCTGGTGACCGCGCTCAGCGGAGTCCGCCCGGCCGACCTGTACGAGGCGGCCGAGGCGACCCTCGGCGGACCGGCGGAAGCGGAGGCGGAGGCTGCGGCGACAGCGGGCCGCAGTTGAACACTCGGTAACCGGTTGAACGGTCCGTAGCCTTCTGAGCTGGGGTTTCCCAGATCCTTGAGCATTCCTGGTCCAGATGGTGACGGTGAGTTGACCGGTCTGCGCCACCATGGTGTACTCCGGATCGTGACCGACACCTGTGTGCGCCTGTGGCGGAGGGTCCATATGGACCTCGTCCGCTATGCGGGCTGCGTGTGTCGTCCGTCCTTCTGACTTCGCATCCTTCTCCCCGCGCGCCGCTCTCGTGCCACCGCGCGCTCCTCTCGCGAACCTCAGGACGGTCCGAGTGTCTGTGTCACCCTCTGTCTCCTCGTCTTCCGCTGTCGCCCCTCGTACTCCCACGCAGGCCGACCTGCTCGCCTTCGTACGCCGTACGGCGGCCGATGCGGAACTGATCGCCTCGCTCCCCCTCGACCCCGAGGGCCGCACCTGGGTGCGGCTCGAAGGCCCCGGCGGCAGTGAGGCCTGGCTCATCGGCTGGCCGCCCGGCACCGGAACCGGCTGGCACGACCACGCCGAATCGGTGGGCGCCTTCCTCACGGCGTCGGGCGAGCTCAAGGAGAACTCACTCGCCGCCCGGCTGCCCGCCGACGGCTGGAAGACCCTTGAACTCACCGAAGAGATCGACCGGCAGCGGAAGCTGCCCGCGGGTACCGGCCGCGCCTTCGGCCGCCACCACGTGCACGAGGTGCTCAACGAGTCCACCGAGGAGCACGCGATCTCGATCCACGCCTATTACCCGCCGCTCCCGCAGATCCGCCGCTACAGCCGTACGGGACACGTGCTGCGTCTGGAGCACGTCGAGCGTCCGGAGGACTGGCAGTGAGCACCCGGCCGCCCGTGGGCATCGACGCGTTGCTGGAGCAGGTCCGCGCGGGCCTGGACCGGGTGGAGGCCGAGGAGGCGTTCGAGGCGGTGCGGGCCGGCGAAGCGCTCCTGGTCGACACCCGGTACGCCGCCCTGCGCGAGCGCGACGGCCTGATCCCCGGCGCCCTCGTCGTCGAGCGCAACGAACTGGAGTGGCGGCTCGACCCCACGGGCAGCCACCGCGCCCCGGAGGCCACGAGCCACGACCTGCGGGTCGTGGTGTTCTGCAACGAGGGGTACGCGTCGAGCCTCGCCGCCGAGTCCCTGCGCCGGCTGGGGCTGCACCGGGCCACCGATCTGGTCGGCGGCTTCCAGGCGTGGAAGGGTGCCGGCCTTCCGGTGACGACTGCCGACGCGGAGGACTGACCGCCGGCCGAGCACGGCTGGGCGCCCCTTGAGGTAAGGGGCGCCCACTCTCGCGTGCTGCCCCTTACCTGTCACTCCTGGGCGGTGGCCACCGTGACGGGGCGTGTCCTCAGGGCCGCACGTCCGGGCAGGGCTGTCGCGACCAGGGCGAGCAGTCCGGCGAACCCGACGACGGTCAAGTGGACGAGCGGGGTGACCGCCGGGGCGGCGCTGCCCGTCATGCCGACACTGAACGCGGTCAGGACGGCGAGGGCGATACCGCTGCCGAGCGCCGTCGCGAGCAGCAGCACCGTCAGCGCCTCGGTCCGCAGCATGCGCAGCACCTGACGGCGGGTCGCTCCGGCGAGGCGGAGCATCGCGAACTCGCGGACCCGTTCGGAGACGGACATGGCGAGCGTGTTGACGACGGCGATGGCGGTGAAGGCGAGGACCAGGCCCATGGCGAGGTGGTTCACCTCGGCGTTCGCCTGCCGACGCTCGGCCTGGATCGATTCCGCCCGGGCCGGAGCGAGAACACGCACGGCCGGGAACTCACGGAGCGTAGTCGCGAGTTCTGTCTGTGTGCGGGTCGTGCGGACCAGGACGGAGGTGGCGAGTGGGTTGTCGACATGGCGGGCGACCAGGTCGTGGGCGAGGGTGAGGTCACCGAAGCCCAGGCCCCTGGCGTAGACGGCGACGACCGTGAGGCGGACGGGCACGCCGTCACCCAGGGTGAGACTCAGTGCGCCTCCGGGCTTCAAGTGGAGCTGTTCCGCGGCGAGTTCACTGACAGCGACGGTGCTGTTTCCGAGGTTCTTCAGGGAGCCCGCGGTGACGTCCGGGTCCCAGGTGCGGGACAGCCCGGCCGGAGTGACGCCCTGGGCCGCGTACTTGTCCAGGCCCACACGGACGGTCGTCCGGACCACTTCGGTGACCACGTCGTGCCGCGTACGCAGCAGACGGGCGGCTTCGGCCGGGACTCCGGGTCCCTGGGCGGCGAGCACCCAGTCGGCGCGGACGCCCTCGCGCGCCTGGGCACGGGCCGCGTTCCCGAGGGTCGGCTGGACGAAGAGAACCGTGCAGGTCATGCCGATGAGGAGGGTGAGGGGAGTGACGACGGAGGCCATGCGGGCCGCGTTGCCGCGGAGGTTGGCGCGGGCGAGCCGTCCCCCGGGTCCGGTCAGCCGCAGCGGGCCCGCGAGCAGGGCCGCGGTGGCCCGGACCAGCAGCGGTCCGAGCAGCGCGACGGCACCGGCGAGGACCACGACGGCCAGGAAGGTCACGGGAGTCGAGGCGGGTTCGGTGCGCAGCACGCTGAGCACGGCGACGAGGACGGCTCCCCCGGCGAGCAGCGCGAGACCGGCGAGGACTCGTCCCCAGGCCGGGCGGGCGCGCTCGACCCGGGCTTCGGCCAGCGCCTCGGCCGGGCGGATGCGAGCGACGCGACGGGACGAGATACGCGCGGCGGCCCAGGCGCCGAGCAGGGTGGCGGCGACAGCGGCGAACAGAGGGAAGACGCTGACCGTGTGCTGAAGCGTGGACGGGACGGCACCGATGGCGACGAACCGGCTGTGCAGCCAACTCCCCAGCGGCAGACCCGCGAGTGCGCCGATGACGCCGGCCGCGGCCCCGACGATCAGGGCCTCCCGGCCCAGGAGCGTGCGGATCTGCCCGGAGGTGGCGGCGATGGCGCGCAGCAGGGCGAGTTCGCGATGGCGTTGCCGGACCGAGAGCGAGAAGGTGCCGACGACCACCAGGACGGCCACGAGCAGCGAGGTGCCGCCCATCGCTCCGCCCATGCTGACCAGTTCGATCCGGGCGGCGGCCGCGTCCAGGAACTCGACCGGTCCGCGGTCGTCGCCCGTACTGACCTGCGCGGTGGTTCCGTTCAGCGCCTCGGCCACGGCCTGCCCGACATCGGTGATGTCCGTGCCGCTGTCGGGCAGCACCCCGAAAGCGGTGACCTGCCCGGGGTGCGCGGCCAGCCGCGTGGCCTCGGCGGTGGAGAAGAAGAGGGAGGTCTGGTGGCGCACATCGGTGGCGGGCGCGGCGATCCCGCTGATCCGGTAGGTGCGCGGTGCCTGTGTCGACTGGACGGTGAGCCGGTCGCCGGGCCGCAGACGGGCGCGCTCGGCGAAGCGACGGTCGACGACGAGGTCGGTGTCGGCCTCGGGCGCGGTACCGGTGACGATCCTGTACGGGGTCAGCGCGGCGGACGCCCACCCGTGACCGTAGGCGGGCCGGTCCTTCTCGACGGCCGCGGCGGAGGTCAACGGCTGCGCCAGGAAGGTCAGTTCGGGGACGACCCGCTCCACCCCGGGCACTCGGCGCAGCCGGGCGGCGAGGTCGTCCGCGAGCCAGGCCCGTTCGGCGATCGGTTTCGCCTTGTGCTTGACCTTGATCTTGCCCTTCTTGTGCTTGACGGTCGTCCGGTGGACGTTCTGGTCGGCGGAGACCACGACCGGCGCCGCGGCATAGCGCTCGGTGCGGATCGTGCCGCGCAGGCCGGTCTCCAGGAGGGTGCCGCAGGCGGTGATGAGGGCGGCCGCGCACGTCAGGGCGAGGAAGGCGCCGAGGAAGCCGCCCTTGCGGGCCCGGACGGTCTTCAGGGCGTAGCGCAGCATCATGTCGGGTCGCTTTCTTTTCTGTTGTGGGGTTCTCTGTCGTGGGGGTCGCTGTCGTGGGGCGCCGACTCGTTCACGGGTGCGGCGTCGGGGGCCGGGAGGGCCAGGAACCGGGTGAGTACGGTGCGCGCTCCGGGCGGGGTGTCGGAGTCCGGGCGCTTGTAGCGGTTGAGGAGCGCGATGTACTCCTCGAAGAACGCGCGGAGTTCGGGGAGCGTGAGCCGGACGCTGCCGCGCGAGTAGGGGAAGGCGTCGGCCCAGGGGTCCTCGCCCGCGCCGGCCCGTAGTTGCGCCTGCTCGAATACTTCGAGGTCGGCGGCGTACGCGTGATGGTTCAGCTCGTCCATGACGAGACGCATCTCGGGGCTCTGCCGGCTGCGCGGCGGGAAGCGGCGGTCACCGGGAACCGCCCGCCACCAGCGCTCCCGGCCGTGTCCCTCCGCCCCGGCCTGTTCCTCGACGAATCCATGGCGTGCGAGTTCGCGCAGGTGGTAGCTGGTGGCTCCGGTGTTGAGTCCCAGTTCTCGGGCGAGGGTCGCCGAGGTGGCCGGGCCGTGCAGGGTGAGGTGCTGCAGGATGCGCTGCCGACGGGGCTGAGCGAGGACCTTGAGCGCGGCGAGGTCGGAGAGTTCGGTGGGGGCGTGCGGCCCCTTCGGGGGTGCTGTCTCCAGCGCGCCGGGTTCCTGTGCCATGCGTACACAGTCGTCTGTGCACAGATGTCTGTGCACTGCGGTGACCAGGCCTCTTCGACCGGGGGTTAACCCCACCTCGGTCAAGGGGAGTTGAGGTCAGGGCATGCGTCCGGGCATGCGTCCGGGCATGCGTCCGGGCATGCGTCCGGGCATGCGTCCGGGCCCTGAACGCGATCGGCGCCCCCGCGCGTCCACCGTGTTCAGGGCCCGTGATCGGACACCACTGCCCCGGCATCCCGGGTCACCCCGGTGCCTCGAACCGCCTCATGCGGAAGCCCGTGGGATCAGAACCCCTCGTCCCCGAGCCCTTCCGTGTCCTCGCCCTCTTCCTCCAGCGCCTGGCGGACCACGCGCAGGGCCATGCCCTGGGAGTAGCCCTTGCGGGCGAGCATGCCCGCGAGACGCCTCAGTCGTTTGTCGCGGTCGAGTCCGCGTGTGGAGCGCAGCTTGCGGGCGACCAGCTCACGGGCGGTCGCCTCCTCCTGATCGGAGTCCAGCTGTCCGACGGCCTCGTCGATCAGCGTCGGCTCCACGCCTTTGGTCCGCAGCTCCTGGGCGAGCGCCCGCCTGGCCAGCCCCCGGCCGTGGTGCCGGGACTCCACCCAGGCGTCCGCGAAGGCGCCGTCGTTGATCAGCCCGACCTCCTCGAACCGTGACAGCACCGCGTCCGCCACCTCGTCCGGGATCTCGCGCTTGCGCAACGCGTCCGCGAGTTGCTTCCGTGTGCGCGGGGTCCCGGTGAGCAGGCGCAGACAGATCGCTCGCGCCCGCTCAGCCGGGTCCCCCGGGGACTCCCCCTTCTCGGCCCTCGACGAGGAGGAGGGGCCTCCGTCCTGCGGGTCGCCGGACGGCTCACCGAAACCGCCTCGCCTACGACGCCCTCGTCCACCACGCGGTCCGCCTTCACCGCGTCCACCACGCCGGGAGGCCGCGCCCGGCGAACCGTGACCGCCCGGCAGGCCGTCACCCCGCCGCGCGTCACCGCCCGTCGAACCGCCGCCGTCCGGATCACCGTCGTCCGGACCGACGGCGTAGAAGCCGTCGGCGCCATGGAGCCCGTCACCGGCGCCGTACGACGAGCCGCCGTACCCCCCGCCGCCGTCGTACGAGCTGTCACCGTCTCCGGCCGAGCCGCTGTCTCCCCCGCCGTACCCCTGCCCCGGCCCCTCGGAGGCGGGGGGGTAGGCGTACTCGGCCCAGTCGGTTCGTCGTGTCATGGACTAGCTCTTGGCCGCCGCGGCCCTGGACTTGGTGGCCTTGGCAGCCGGAGCGGGCACCGTCTTCACGGCGTCGTCCGGGGCAGCCGAGACCGCCGCGTCCGCGCCCGGCGTGGCGGTGGGCTCCTCGGTCTTCTTCACACCGACGCCCAGCTTCTCCAGGATCTTCTTCTCGATCTCGTTGGCGAGGTCGGGGTTGTCCTTCAGGAAGTTGCGCGCGTTCTCCTTGCCCTGGCCGAGCTGGTCGCCCTCGTACGTGTACCAGGCACCGGCCTTGCGGACGAAGCCGTGTTCCACGCCCATGTCGATCAGGCCGCCCTCGCGGCTGATGCCGTGCCCGTACAGGATGTCGAACTCGGCCTGCTTGAACGGCGGCGCGACCTTGTTCTTGACGACCTTGACGCGCGTACGGTTGCCGACCGCGTCGGTGCCGTCCTTCAGCGTCTCGATGCGGCGGATGTCGAGTCGCACCGAGGCGTAGAACTTCAGCGCCCGGCCACCGGTCGTGGTCTCCGGGGAGCCGAACATCACGCCGATCTTCTCGCGGAGCTGGTTGATGAAGATCGCGGTGGTCTTCGACTGGTTGAGCGCGCTGGTGATCTTCCGCAGGGCCTGGCTCATCAGACGGGCCTGCAGACCCACGTGCGAGTCGCCCATCTCGCCCTCGATCTCCGCGCGCGGCACCAGGGCGGCGACGGAGTCGATGACGATGAGGTCGAGCGCGCCGGAGCGGACCAGCATGTCCACGATTTCCAGGGCCTGCTCGCCGTTGTCCGGCTGCGACAGGATCAGGTTGTCGATGTCGACGCCGAGCTTCTTCGCGTACTCGGGGTCGAGGGCGTGCTCGGCGTCCACGAAGGCCACCTGGCCGCCGGCCCTCTGGGCGTTCGCCACCGCGTGCAGGGTCAGGGTCGTCTTACCGGAGGACTCCGGGCCGTAGACCTCGACCACGCGGCCGCGCGGGAGCCCGCCGACGCCGAGGGCGACGTCGAGCGCGGTCGACCCGGTGGGGATGACCTCGATGGGCTCATTCGGCCGCTCGCCCAGGCGCATCACAGCGCCCTTGCCGAACTGCCGTTCAATCTGCGCGAGCGCGGCGTCGAGCGCCTTCTCGCGGTCGGTTCCTGCCATGGGTTCCACCCGGTTTGCTTGAGTCGATCGCTTCACGTCAAAGACGCTAACGCCTGCCACTGACAATGCGCCCCGACGCCCGTCCGGCCTGTGGATAACTCGGGCACATCTCCGTCGAAACCATGCCGAAACCCCCATCAAGAGCTCCGCCGGAACTTCCATAAGAATGGATGTTCGATTTTCGTGTCAAGCGCACCACGCGGCACCTCCGAGACTACGTTCACACTCCGACAACGCCCCGAATGTCCCGCCGGCCGGGCCGCGCACCTGTCCTGGCGGCCGTCCCGGCGCCTGTCCCGGCCGCGGGCTACTCTCGCGGGCGTACCGCCGGAGCCTTCGGCCGTACGACGACGGCGCCCGGCCCGCCCGGCAGGCTGTGGTCATGCGAACGACGAGGACCAGCCCTCCGACGACGGCCCGCCCCCTGATGCGGCCCAAGCCCTCGCTCCGGCCGGCCGAGTGGCTCTGCTGCGCAACGGGCGCCCTGCTCGTCCTCTCGGGATGCCTGCATCTGCTCGTCTTCGCCGTCGACGGCGGCCCGTGGGACGGTCCCGTCTCCTGGCGCAAGCCCGTCACCTTCGGGCTTTCCTTCGGGCTGACACTGATCGCGATCACGTGGGTCACGTCGTACGTGCGGGTCGGGGCGAGGCTGCGCACCGCTCTGCTCGTCGTGTTCGCCGCGGACTGTGTGGTGGAGGTCGGCGGCATCACCCTCCAGGCGTGGCGCCGGGTGCCCTCGCACCTCGACATGGAGACCGGCTTCGACACGGCGGTGTCCATGATGCTCGCGGTGGGCGGCGGGGTTCTGGTCGTGCTGCTGACCGTGTTCGCGGTGGCCTCGTTCCGGAGCCGGCCCGCGGGCCCTGCGGGCATGCCGCTCGCCGTGCGCTTCGGGTTCGCGATCCTGCTCGTCGCGCTCGCCTCGGGCGCCGCGATGATCGCGCGCGGGGTCGTCCTCACCCGGACCGGCCACCAGGAGGCCGCGTACCAATCGACGGCTCCGCTCAAGCCGCTGCACGGAGTGAGCCTGCACGCCGTGCTGGTGCTGCCCGCGCTGGCCTGGCTGCTGTCGCGCACCGGCTGGAGCGACAAGGCCGTACAGCGGGTGATGTACGGGGCCGTCGGCTGCTACGCGACGGCCGTCGTGACCACCGGTGTCCTGGCGGTCCTCACCTGGTGAACGTCACCGGCCGAACAGCCGCCGCACGCGCGCGGCGAAACCGGCCGAGCCGCGCGTGCGGTGCCCGTGCACCCGCGGGTCGTCCGTGACGTCGTACCGCTTCACATACGCCCCCAGGAACGCCTGCAGGGTGGCGACGGCGGGGATGGCGATCAGCGCGCCGACGGCGCCGAGGAGCGCGGTGCCCGCGATGACGGACCCGAAGGCGACCGCGGGGTGGATGTCCACCGTCTTGGAGGTCAGCTTGGGCTGCAGCACATAGTTCTCGAACTGCTGGTAGACCACGACGAAGATGAGCACCCACAGCGCGTACCAGGGGTCGATCGTGAACGCGATCAGCATCGGCAGGGCGCCCGCCAGGTAGGTGCCGATGGTCGGGATGAACTGGGAGACCACGCCCACCCACACGCCGAGCACGGGCGCGTAGGGCACGCCCAGCGCCTCCAGCAGGATGTAGTGCGCGATGCCCGAGATCAGCGCCATCAGACCGCGTGAGTACAGATAGCCGCCGGTCTTGTCGACGGCGATCTCCCAGGCGCGCAGCACCTCGGCCTGCCGGGCCGGCGGCAGCACCGAGCACAGCGCGCGCCGCAGCCGCGGTCCGTCGGCGGCGAAGTAGAACGAGAACAGCGAGATCGTCAGCAGCTGGAAGAGGCCGCCCAGGACCTGCCCGGACACGTCCAGGACGCCGGTGGCGCTGTTCTGGACGTACTTCCGCAGCCAGTCGGAGTGGAGCAGGCTGTCCTGGATGTCGACCCGTCTCAGGTCGGTGTGGAAGTGCGTGTTGATCCAGTTGATGACCGAGTCGAGGTAGTCCGGGAAACCCTCGACCATTTTGATGATCTGGCCCGCGAGCATCGAGCCGAGCAGGGTGATGAACCCGGCGATCACGATCAGCGAGCCGAGGAAGACGAGGAAGGCGGCCAGTCCCCTGCGCACGCCCCGTGAGGCCATCCAGCTGACCGCGGGTTCTATCGCGAGCGCCAGGAAGAACGAGATCAGGATGTTGATCAGCAGGCCGGTGAGCTGGTGGAACGCCCAACTGCCCAGCTGGAACACGGCGATGAGCGCGAGGGCGAGCACCATGGCACGCGGCAGCCAGCGCGGCATGCGCGCGGCCTGCCCGGCGGCGCCCCCGCCCGGCGGGTCGGGAGGCGTCGTGCCGAACGGTGATGCCTGCTGGTCTACCTGCGTGTTCTCGTCAGTCGGGGCCACGGAGCAAGTCTGGCCCACGCCACCGACAATGGATCCACGTGCCCCGGGTCTTCGGTCCCGTCAGCGGTTCTCGTACGGAACGTTCATGGTCGCGCACACCACACGCCACACGTCCTTGGCCTCCCAGCCCGCGTTCAGCGCCTCGTGGACGGTACGCCCGCCGAGTTCCGTCATCACATGATCGCGCGCGAAGGTCTCGGCGTACCCCGCGCCGAAGTGATCCGCCATTCGCTGCCAGAAGACCGTCAACCGCATGACACCAGTATCCCGCCCCTGAGAGTGGGCCCGAGCCGGGGACCGCCTGCCGAGACCGCTTTCCGCCCTACGGTCTGACGCATGGCCGAAACCGGAGCATCCCCACTCCCCCAGACGCCCCCATCGCCCTCCCCGATCGCGCGCGCCGAGGACTTCGTCTGGCTCACCGCGCGCGTGCTGGAGCAACGCCGCTTCGCGTACCACTTCCTCGGCGGCGACGCCGACGCGGTGGAGACCGCGCTGGCCGCCTACCGCAACGACGACGAAGGGTACGGACACGCGCTCGAACCCGATCTGCGCGGCCCCGTCAGCCAGCCGCTGCACACCGGGCACGCGCTGCGCGTACTCGACTCGATCGGACGCTGCGGCGGCCAGCGCGTGGAGCGTGTGTGCCGCTATCTGACCTCCGTGTCGACGGCGGACGGCGCGCTGCCCGCGATCCATCCCAGCCAGCGCGGCTATCCGACGGCCCCCTTCGTGCCGGTCGTCGACGATCCGCCGAGCGAACTCCTCGCCACCGGCCCGGTGGTGGGCCTGCTCCACCGCAACGAGGTATGGCACGCCTGGCTCTTCCGGGCCACCGACTTCTGCTGGCAGGCGGTCGAGTCCCTGGAGAAGTCCCATCCGTACGAGATCGAGGCGGCGGTCGCCTTCCTGGACTCCGCGGCGGACCGCCCGCGCGCGGAGGCGAGCGCCGACCGGCTGGGCCGTCTCGTCCGTGAGCAGCGGCTCGCCGCGCTGGACCCCGGACGACTGGAGGCTTACCCGGTCGCTCCCGGTTACGCGCCCGGCGAGCACCACTTCCCGCACGACTACGCGCGGACTCCGGGATCGCTCGCGCGCGCGTGGTTCACCGACGACGAGATGGCGCGCTCGCTCGACCACCTCGCGGACGAGCAGCAGGAGGACGGCGGGTGGCCGATCCGATGGCGTCAGTGGGCACCGGGCACCGCCCTGGAGTGCCGCCCCATGGTGACGATCGAGGCACTGCGCACGCTGCGGGCGTACGGCCGGCCCATCGACTGAGGCCACGGCCGGCCCGGGCGCCGAGCCGGGGCGCCCGGGTGCCGTGCCCCGGAGTTCGGGTGCCGGGCCACCGCCGGCCCGGGTGTCGGGCCAGGGTGTCCGGGTGTCCGGCCCGGATCTCAGCCTGTCATCGCGCGGACGCCTGCCGTCACCACCACGGCCGCGGCGACCACCAGCAGGAACGGGGCACGCAGGATCAGCGCGACAGCGGCCGCCGCGAGCCCCGCGGCCTTGGCGTCGACGACGAGGACGCGCCCGTCGGCGAAGGTCTGCTGGGCCGTGAGGGCGGCCAGGAGAGCGACGGGCAGCAGAGCGGCGAGGCGCTGCACGAGCGGCCGCTCCAGTACGCCGGCGGGGATCAGCAGACCGATGAGTTTGACGGCGTAGCAGCCGACGGCGGTGACGCCGATGGCGATCCAGATGTTCAACGGTCCTCCCTCGATACGTCGTTCGGTGCGCCGGCCGGTGCCTTCCCGGGTGCGCCGGGCGGTGCCTCGTGCGACGCGCCGGTGGGCGCGTCGGCGGCGGTGGCCGCACCGCGGCGGCCCGACACGTAGAGAACGGCGGGGGCTGCCAGGGCGGCCACCAGCACGGGGACTCCGGCGGGCAGCACGGGCAGCAGCCCGAGCCCCAGAAGGACGGCGATCCCCGCGACGGCACGTTCTGTGGTGCTCTTCAGCATCGGCGCGAGCAGCGCCAGGAACACGGCGGGCCCGGCGGCGTCCAGGCCCCACGCGTCCGTGTCGCCGATGGCCTCGGCCCCCACCGCGCCGAGCAGCGTGGTGAGGTTCCACAGCAGGTACAGGGACAGGCCGGTGACGGTGAAGCCGAGGCGGACGCTGCGGCGGGTCGGCTGGGCGAGCGCGACGGCCGTGGTCTCGTCGATCACCCACTGCGCGGCGAACGGACGCACCGCGCGCGGGAGGGCGAGCAGCTGCGACAGACGCAGACCGTAGAAGGCGTTGCGTACCCCGAGGAAGAACGCGCCCGCGGCGGCGGTGAGCGGGTTGCCCCCGGCCGCGAGCGCCCCCACGAGCGCGAACTGCGACGCCCCGGTGAACACCAGGAGGCTGAGCGCGCAGGTCTGCAGCAGGGTGAGCCCACTGCCGGCCGAGGTCACCCCGAAGGCGAAACCGGACAGTCCGACGGCGACCCCGACTCCAAGGGCGTCGCGGATGACGGCGGCGTCGGGTTTTCCGCCTTCTTCACTGCGTATGTCTGCGAGAGCTGTCTGTTCTGCCACGCACCGGACGGTACGAGGAGACCGCCCGCGACGTCTTGTACGTTCTTGCGCTCGCGCTGGTAGGCGCCCGGGGGGACGCCCACGATCCGGGTGAAGTGGCGGTTGAGGTGCGGCTGATCGGTGAAGCCGACGGCGACGGCCGCCTCGGCGGGAGCGGAACCGGCGTCCAGGAGGTGCCGGGCCCGGCGCACGCGCGCGTCGGTCAGCCAGGTGTGGGGCGGCATCCCGTAGGCGTCCCGGAACGCTCGCAGCAACGCGAACGAGCTGGTGCCGAGGTCGGCGGCCAGCCGCTCCAGGGTCGGCGGCTCGGCCATCCGCTCCTCCAGCACGCCACGCGCGCGTGCGGCGAGCCGGCCGCCCGCGGTGCGCACGGCCCGCTGCGGCAGCGGACCTCCGTTCAGGCGCAGCAGCCGGGTCACCGCGACACGCAGCAGGGTGTCGGCGGCCAGTGCGTTGCCTTCCTCGGCGGCCCGGAGCACCTGGTGGACCAGGCCCGCGGCGTAGGGATCGTCGAGTACCGGACGGGTGAATCCGGGGGTACCGCGAAGGGTGGTGGTCTCGGCGGCGATCCCGGCCACCATGTCCGGCGAGGGGTACACCGCTCCGTACCTCCAGCCTTCGGGAACGCCCGCGCGCCCGGTGTGCGGGGTGTCGGGGTTGACGAGTGCCAGGGAACCCGGCCCGGCGTACTGATCGGCGCCGCCGTGGTGGAAGACCTCGACGCCCTCGGTGATGGCGGCGATCACGAAGTTCTCGTGGGTGTGCCGCACGAAGATCTTCTCGACGTAGCGGGCGCGCAGCAGATCGACACCGGGCAGCTCCGCGTACTGCCAGTGCCGTGCCCGCTCCTTCCGCGAACCTGCCACATTCCCATTCTCCGCCACCACGCCAGGACCCACCGCCGAAGCCCGCGCCCGGCCCCTCCTCCCCCGGCCCACCTCGCCTCGCCGCACCTCGTCGAGGCGTTCTCGCAGGTCAGAGCGATTGTCAGTGACCGGGTGCAGGATGGACGCATGGTCAGCTCCGCACACCGAGCTCTCGACGGCTTCTCCCCCGCGACCCGCGGCTGGTTCACGGGGGCCTTTTCCGCGCCCACCGCGGCCCAGGCCGGGGCATGGGCGGCCATCGGTGCGGGCTCGGACGTGCTGGTCGTCGCCCCCACCGGTTCCGGCAAGACCCTGGCCGCGTTCCTCGCCGCGCTCGACCAGCTGGCCTCGACCCCGCCGCCGGCGGACCCGAGGAAGCGCTGCCGGGTTCTGTACGTGTCACCGCTCAAGGCGCTCGCGGTCGACGTGGAGCGGAATCTGCGCAGCCCGCTGACCGGCATCCGGCAGGAGTCCGTGCGGCTCGGCCTCCCGGAGCCGGAGGTGAAGGTGGGTATCCGCTCCGGCGACACCCCGCCCGCCGAGCGCCGGGCGCTGGCCACCCGCCCGCCGGACATCCTGATCACGACCCCCGAGTCGCTGTTCCTGATGCTGACATCGGCCGCACGCGACGCGCTGACGGGCATCGAGACGGTGATCCTGGACGAGGTGCACGCGGTCGCCGGCACCAAGCGCGGGGCCCACCTCGCGCTCACGCTGGAGCGCCTCGACGAGCTGTTGCCGAAGCCCGCCCGGCGTATCGGCCTCTCGGCGACGGTGCGTCCCGTGGACGAGGTGGCGCGCTATCTCTCGCCCCAGCGCAAGGTGGAGATCGTCCAGCCGCCGTCCGGCAAGGAGTTCGACCTCTCCGTGGTCGTCCCGGTGGAGGACCTGGGCGAGCTGGGCGGGTCCCCGGCCGCCGACGGCAAGGAGGGCGCGGAGAAGCCCTCCATCTGGCCGCACGTCGAGGAGCGGATCACCGACCTCGTCCAGTCCCACCGCTCGACGATCGTGTTCGCCAACTCGCGTCGCCTGGCGGAGCGTCTGTGCAACCGGCTCAACGAGATCGCGTACGAGAGGGCGACCGGCGAGCCTCTCGACGAGGCGCATGCCCCGGCCCAGCTGATGGGGGGCTCGGGCGCGGCCCAGGGGGCGCCGCCCGTCATCGCCCGCGCCCACCACGGCTCGGTCTCCAAGGAGCAGCGGGCCCAGGTCGAGGAGGACCTGAAGGCCGGCCGTCTTCCCGCCGTGGTCGCCACCTCCAGCCTCGAGCTGGGCATCGACATGGGCGCGGTCGACCTCGTCATCCAGGTCGAGTCCCCGCCGTCCGTGGCGTCCGGGCTCCAGCGCGTGGGGCGCGCGGGCCACCAGGTCGGCGCGGTCTCCACCGGCGTCGTCTTCCCGAAGTACCGGGGCGACCTGGTGCAGGCGGCCGTGGTCACCGAGCGGATGCGCACGGGCTCCATCGAGTCCCTCCGGGTCCCCGCCAATCCTCTGGACGTGCTGGCCCAGCAGCTCGTCGCCATGACCGCGCTCGACACCTGGCAGGTCGACGACCTGCTCACCACGGTCCGCCGGGCGGCTCCCTTCGCCTCCCTCCCGGAGTCGGCGTTCACGGCCGTGCTCGACATGCTCGCGGGCCGCTATCCGTCCGACGCCTTCGCGGAACTCAGGCCCCGCGTGGTGTGGGACCGCGTCGCGGGTACGGTGACCGGCCGCCCCGGCGCACAGCGTCTCGCCGTCACCTCCGGGGGCACCATCCCCGACCGCGGGCTCTTCGGGGTCTTCCTCGCGGGGGCCGACCCCAAGAAGGGCGGCGGCCGGGTCGGCGAACTCGACGAGGAGATGGTCTACGAGTCCCGGGTGGGCGATGTCTTCACGCTCGGCACGAGTTCCTGGCGCATCGAGGACATCACCCGGGACCGGGTCCTCGTCTCCCCGGCGCCCGGTGTCCCCGGCAGGCTGCCCTTCTGGAAGGGCGACCAGCTCGGACGTCCGCTCGAACTGGGCCGCGCGGTGGGCGCGTTCCTCCGCGAGGTCGGCTCGCTCCCCGAGGACGACGCCCGCCTGCGCCTGCTCGCCGCGGGCCTGGACGCCTGGGCCGCCGACAACGTCCTCGCGTATCTGAAAGAACAGCGCGAGGCGTGCGGTCACATCCCGGACGACCGCACGATCGTGGTCGAGCGCTTCCGCGACGAGCTGGGCGACTGGCGGGTCGTCGTGCACTCCCCCTTCGGCGCCCAGGTCCACGCCCCTTGGGCCCTCGCCCTGGGTGCCAAGCTCTCCGAGCGGTACGGCATGGACGCCCAGGTCATGCACGCCGACGACGGCATCGTGCTGCGGCTGCCCGACGCCGACCTGATGAGCCTGGACCTGCTCGACCAGGCACCCACGAAGGCGGGCACGGAGTGGGACGCGGAGCAGGCGCCGGTCGGCGCGGCGGACGTCGCCTTCGACAAGGGCGAGGTCAACCAGATCGTCACGGACCAGGTGGGCAGTTCGGCCCTCTTCGCCGCCCGTTTCCGCGAATGCGCCGCCCGCGCCCTGCTCCTCCCGCGCCGCAACCCCGGCAAGCGCACCCCCCTGTGGCAGCAGCGGCAGCGCGCCGCCCAACTGCTCCAGGTGGCCAGCGAATTCGGTTCGTTCCCGATCGTGCTGGAGGCGGTGCGCGAATGCCTCCAGGACGTCTTCGACGTCCCCGGCCTCACGGAACTCATGGGCGACATCGAATCCCGCAAGGTGCGGCTCGTCGAGGTCACCACACCCGAGCCCTCCCCCTTCGCCCGCTCCCTGCTCTTCGGGTACGTCGCCCAGTTCCTGTACGAGGGCGACTCGCCCCTCGCCGAGCGGCGGGCCGCCGCGCTGTCGCTGGACTCCCGGCTGCTGGCCGAGCTCCTGGGCCAGGCCGAACTGCGCGAGCTCCTCGACGCCGACGTCCTGACCGAGCTGGAGCGCGAACTCCAGTGGCTCACCGAAGACCGCCGTATCAAGGACGTGGAGGGTGTCGCCGACCTCCTGCGTCTGCTGGGACCTCTCACGGACGCCGAGTTGGCCGAGCGGGGCGCGGAGCCGCAGTGGGCCCAGGAGCTGGCCGGCGCCCGCCGCGCCATCAAGGTGCGGATCGCCGGGGCCGACCACTGGGCCGCCATCGAGGACGCCGGCCGGCTGCGGGACGCGCTCGGCACGGCGCTGCCCGTCGGTGTCCCGGAGGCCTTCACCGAACCGGTCAAGGATCCGCTCGGCGATCTCCTCGCCCGGTTCGCGCGCACCCACGGACCGTTCACCTCGACCACGGCCGCCGCCCGTTTCGGTCTCGGTACGGCCGTCACCGACGGCGCGCTGCACCGGCTCGCCGCGAACGGCCGCGTCGTCCAAGGGGAGTTCCATCCGGCGGGCATCGGCCAGGAGTGGTGCGACGCGACCGTGCTGCGCAGGCTGCGCCGCCGTTCGCTCGCGGCGCTGCGTCATGAACTCGAGCCGGTGCCCCCCGCCGCGCTCGCGCAGTTCCTGCCGCAGTGGCAACACGTGGGCAGCGGTCACGGGCTGCGCGGCGTCGACGGGCTGGTGCGCGCCGTCGAGCAGTTGCAGGGCGCGTCCGTGCCGGCGTCGGCGTTGGAGAAGCTCGTCCTGCCGTCCCGGGTCGCCGGTTACACGCCCGCGCTGCTCGACGAGCTGACGGCCGCCGGGGAGGTGATCTGGGCCGGAGCGGGTTCGCTGCCGGGCAAGGACGGCTGGGTCTCGTTGTATCTGGCGGACGCCGCCCCTCTGCTCCTCCCCGCCGCACACCCTCTGGAACCGACCGCGCTGCACCAGTCGGTCCTCGACACGCTCTCCGGGGGCTACGGCCTCTTCTTCCGCCAGATCGCCGACCAGGTCCGCGCCACGACTCATCCCGACGCCACCGATCCGCAACTGGCCGACGCGATCTGGGACCTGGCCTGGTCCGGGCGCCTCACGAACGACACGCTCGCACCGATGCGCTCGCTCCTGGGTTCGGGCCGCACCGCGGGGTCCACGGCGCACCGTGCCAAGCGCGCGGTCCCCCGCGGGCGCTACGGCTCGCTGACAGGAGGCGCGCGCCCCCAGTCTCGTACGGGCCCTCCCACGGTGGCGGGCCGCTGGTCCCTGCTGCCCGAGCGCGAGCCCGACCCCACCGTGCGGGCGCACGCCCTGGCCCGCACCCTGCTCGACCGGCACGGCGTGGTGACCCGGGGTGCCGTGGCCGCGGAGGGCGTCGAGGGCGGCTTCTCGGCGGTGTACCGCATCCTGTCGGCCTTCGAGGACAGCGGCCAGGCGCGGCGCGGGTATGTGGTCGAAGGTCTCGGTGCCGCCCAGTTCGCGATGGACGGCGCGGTGGACCGCCTCCGCGCCGCGGCGAACGCGCGGGACCGGGGCGACAGCCTGCCCGAGCCGGCCTTCACGGACAACTCCCCCGGCGCCCACGGTTTCCCTGACGACCGCGGCTCGACGAACGGACGGGGATTCGCCCTCGGCCCCGCGGACCTCCCCGGGTTCCCCGACCTCTCGGCGTTCCCGGGCGCCGAGGATTTCCGGGGCGCCTCCGGTACGCCAGATCCCGACGGACACGACACGGGCATCGGCGACCCCGACTTCGGCGACGGCCACTCCTTCTCCGCCGACTCCGCCTTCTCGGCCGGCTCCCACTACCCCGACGCCCCCCACCGCCCGAACACCCCGCCCCACCGCACCGGCTCGCCGTACCCGACGAACGGCTCCGGCCGTCCCAACGCCCCGGGCTTCCATGGCGCCCGTTCCCGTACGGCCTCCCCGGCCGTCGTACTGGCCGCCGCCGACCCCGCGAACGCCTACGGCGCGGCCCTCTCCTGGCCCGAGCCCCCGACCGAGGCGGGCCACAAGCCGGGCCGCAAGGCAGGTTCCCTGGTCGTCCTCGTGGACGGTGAGCTGGCTCTCTACATGGAACGCGGCGGCAAGACCCTGCTCGCCTGGCCCGCGGACCCCGACAGGCCGGTCTCGGACGACCCGCGCCTGCGTGCCGCGGCGGAGGCCCTGGCCGCTGCCGCCCGCGCGGGTTCGCTCGGCACGGTCACCGTCGAGCGCGTCAACGGCACCTCGGCCCTCACCTCCCCCCTCGGCACCCTCCTGGAAGGAGCGGGCTTCATCGCCACACCCCGCGGACTCCGCCTGCGCGCCTGAGAAGCGGCCCCCAGCCGAAGCCTCCACCCCGAGCTCCACCCACCCGTGCCACCCTGGAGTCATGCCCGAAGGAGACACCGTCTGGCAGGCCGCGAGGCGGCTGCACGTCGCCCTCGCGGGCCAGGTGCTGACCCGTTCCGACCTGCGGGTGCCCCAGCACGCCACGGCGGACCTCACCGGTCGCGCCGTCCTGGACGTCACCCCGCGCGGCAAGCACCTCCTCACCCGGATCGAGGGCGGTCTGACCCTGCACTCTCATCTGCGGATGGACGGTTCGTGGAAGGTGTACGAGAGCGGCCGGCGCTGGAGCGGCGGTCCCGCGCACCAGATCAGGGTCATCCTCGGTACGACGGACCGCACGGCGGTCGGCTACCGGCTGCCCGTACTGGACCTGCTCCGCACGACCGACGAGGCCCGGGCGGTCGGTCACCTCGGCCCCGACCTCCTGGGTCCGGACTGGGACGCGGGCAAGGCCCTGGCGAACCTCCTGCGCGATCCTGACCGCCCCCTGGGCGAGGCCCTCCTCGATCAGCGGAATCTCGCCGGCATCGGCAACGTCTACAAGAGCGAGCTGTGCTTCCTGCTCGGCGTCACCCCGTGGCTTCCCATCGGCGCCCTGCCCACCGATCTCGCCGTCCAGCTGCCGGTTCTCGCCAAGAAGTTGCTGGAGTTCAACCGAGACCGTCCGGCCCGCGTCACCACGGGGCGCCGCGAGCAGAACCTCTTCGTGTACGGCCGCGTCTCGCGCCCCTGTCTGCGCTGCGGAACGCGGATCCGCTCGGCGAACCAGGGCGACGGTTCCCGCGAGCGCCCCACGTACTGGTGCCCTCGATGCCAGACGGGCCCGACCCCTCGACCCGGCGGCCACCACAGCACCCCGGAGTACCGCCCCACCGGCTACGCGTCCCCGACACCGGACCAACGGCACCACTAGAGACATGCGTCGGGCTCACGCGACCGCGCCATCAAGTCCGTACAGATAATTGACGACCCGTCAGAAACCCTCGTACCGTCGCTTCATGGCCCTCCCCGCGTACGACCTGACCGGGCGCACGGCATTCGTCACCGGCGCGGCTGGCGGCATCGGCCGCGCGTCCGCGCTCCTGCTCGCGGAGGCGGGCGCCACCCTTCACTGCGTGGACGTCGACGAGCAGGGCCTGCACGAGACGGCGACGCTGATCAAGGACCAGGGCGGCACCGCCCGTACCCACCCGCTCGATGTCACCGACCGCGCCCAGATCCAGCAGGCCGTGGCGTCGTGCGGCCGTGTCGACGTCATGGCGGCGATCGCCGGGATCATGCACAGCAGCCCGGTCCTGGAGACCCTGGACGAGGATCTCGACCGGGTTCTGAACGTCAACTTCAAGGGCGTGCTGTACGCCTGCCAGGAGGCAGCGCGCTCCATGATCGCGAACAGCGCCCGGGGCAGCATCATCACGATGGCCTCGGGCGCGATCGACACCGGCGGCCCGGGCCTGCTCTGCTACAGCGCGGCCAAGGCGGCCGTCGTACAGCTGACGAAGACGCTGGCGACCGAGGTCGGCCCGTACGGCATTCGCGTCAACGCCGTGGCGCCCGGCTGGATCCGTACTCCCATGACCGATCGTCACGGCGAGAAGCAGGCACAGACCGAGGCGTTCATGGCACGCCTCTCACCGCTGGGCCGTGTCGGCGAACCCGAGGACATCGCGCACGCCGTGCTGCACCTCGCCTCGGATGCCTCGGCGTTCACCACGGGCCAGATCCTGCGCCCCAACGGCGGCGTCGCCATGCCCTGGTAGCCGGCCACCCGCCGTCCCGCACACCCGGTCTCACCCACGAGAACCCCGCCGACACCCGAGAACCCCGCCGACACCCGAGCATCCCCCGACCGCCGGCTCACCCCAGCGCTCACACCGATGCGCGCCCGACCACATCCCCTCCCCCACGGATCCCACGCACACCACGCGCCCTACCGGTCCCTAGCCCACCCCCGAAGCACGCCCCCCACCGCTCCCGCGTCGGCGCCAGGCCTCCCGCCAGTAGGCCCGCCACCGGTCCGACCCCACGGCGCCTACCGCCCGGGACTTCGGGACGCAGTGGACGGGCAGCAGGCTGAGCCCCCAGCCGCCCGCCGCGACCGCCCCTTCGAGCACCCCGGCGTCGGGCGCCAGCGCGAGCCGGAGCACGCTGCACCACCACAGCGCGCCGAGCACCAGGGCAGCCCCCCGGCGCACTATTCGCCCTGGCATGGCACCCTCCTCCGGCCCGACACCGGGCCGCCGATCTCAAGCGCGAGCAGGGCACACCGACGGCGCACGAGAGGGGCCGGGGTGGAAAGGGCCGGGGTGGAAAGGCTCCCTGGCCGTCACCCGTTCTCCGCCTGGAACATCCAGTGATGCTTCTCGAGGTCGGCCGTGATCCCGATGAAGATGTCCTGGCTCACCGGATCAGGGTCCCCGGTGGCGGCCACCCGCTCCCGCATCCGTGTGATCACCGCGGCCAGCGCCTCCACGAGCGCCCGCACGGCGTCGGTGTCCTTGATCCAGCCCTCGGGCGTCGCTCCGATACCGCTGCTCGACGCCACCGTCGCGGCCCGCCCGTCGGGCGGAACGCCCAGGGTCGAGGCTCGCTCCGCCACGGTGTCGGAGTGCAGTCGCGCCGTGTCCACGACCTCGTCGAGCTGGAGGTGGACGGAACGGAAGCGGGGCCCCACCACGTTCCAGTGGACCTGCTTCGCCACGAGCGAGAGGTCCACCAGGTCGACCAGGGCGCCCTGCAGCGCCTCGGCGACGGTCTTCAGGTCCGCGTCGGACAGGGAACTCTTCACGACGTACATCCATATCCTCCGATTCACCGCGGCAGCGCCCGACCGGCCTCGCCGCACCTCCACCATGGAGGCCGCGCCGGATACCGGCAAATGGACTCATGAGGGATGCAAAGGAGTCGGTCGGCCACCACTAGGGCCCCGGGCAACGCGAAAGCCCCGGCCGCACCCCTCCAGGTTTCCCTGGAGAAGCCCCGGCCGGGGCTTTCGATACGCGTGCTCAGCCCATGGAAGCGAGCTGGTGGGCGTCAGGCGGCGACGACGTCGACCGCCTCGGCAGGCGCCTTGATCGTGACCCGTTCCGGTGGCACACCGGTCACCGATACGGAATTGAGCATCGGGCGACGCACCGGTGCGGGCACCGGTTCGGTGGCCGCAGCCGACTGTGCCAGCTCGGCGAGGGCGAGCTCGTCACTCACTTCCCGCATGAGCTCGGACATCCGTACGTCCAGCGCGTCGCAGATCGCGGAGAGCAGCTCGGAGGATGCCTCCTTCTGCCCCCGCTCCACCTCGGAGAGATAGCCGAGTGAAACTCGGGCGGACGAGGAGACTTCGCGCAGAGTACGGCCCTGGCGCTGGCGCTGCCGACGCAGCACGTCACCCAGCAGGCGACGGAGCAGAATCATCGGTGGCTCCCTCCTCGGACCGCGTAGCCGCATCCTTCACGCCCCACCGTACCGCCTTGCGCCGCGGCCGTGCGGGGAGCGATGTCGTGTTCACTCAGGGCTGCAAACATCAAAACCCCCCGTTCTGTTCCGTATCCTGTGCCCGCTCATTCCCGGTCTGTTCGCCCGCGAGCTCCTGGAGGAGCAGCGCGAGTACGCTGCGTACACTCTCCATACGGATTTCCGCCCGGTCGCCGTTCAACCGCAGCGGCGCCACTTTCCCGCCACGAGGGGTCGGGAAAGTTGATCCGGGGGGCCCGTCGACGGCCACGTAGACCGTGCCGACCGGCTGCCCGTCCTGGGGGTCGGGACCGGCGACGCCGGTGGTCGCGATCCCCCAGTCCGCGCCGAGTGCCTTGCGCACTCCGGCCGCCATCTCCGCCGCGACCTGCGGATCCACCGCGCCACGCTCGGCCAGGAGAGTGACGTCGACCCCCAGCAGTTCGTTCTTCAGTTCGGTGGCGTACGCGGTCACGGACCCCCGGAAGACCTTCGAGGCACCCGGCACCGCGGTGATCTCCGCCGCCACCAGACCACCGGTGAGCGACTCGGCGACGGCGAGCGTCTCGCCCCTCACCGTGAGTAGTCGCACCACTTCAGTGGCCGCGGAACTCACCGCTCGGCCTCCGCGGCGGCCGCCCGCCGCTCGGCGATTCCGCTCCTGCGCAGCACAATGGCCTGTCTCACATAGTCGAGTCCGGTGACCACGGTCAGGATGACCGCGACGGCCATCACCCAGAACCTCAGGGTGGCCAGGGCCCCCGTCAGCGCCAGGATGTACATGCCGACGGCCGTGCCCTGGGCCAGCGTCTTGAGCTTGCCGCCGCGGCTCGCCGGGATGACCCCGTAGCGGATCACGATGAAGCGGAGCAGGGTGACGCCGAGCTCCCGTCCGAGGATCACGAAGGTGACCCACCAGGGCAGATCACCGAGGGCGGACAGACAGATCAGCGCCGCGCCCATGATCGCCTTGTCGGCGATGGGGTCGGCGATCTTCCCGAAGTCGGTGACGAGGTTGTACGTGCGTGCCAGGTGACCGTCGAAAATGTCGGTGATCATGGCGACGGCGAAGGCCGCCCATGCCCAGGCGCGCATGGCGGGGTCGTATCCCCCGTCGGCCAGCATCAGCGCCACGAAGCCCGGCACGAGGACGAGCCGGATCATGGTCAGGATGTTGGCGATGTTCCAGAGGCTGGCCTGATTGACGGCCGCAGCGCCCAGCTTCCCGCCCCGGGCCGGCTTCGCGTCCCCCGGAGCACCGGATGCGCCGGATGCGCCGGGAGCGCCCGTCGCACCTTTGGCGCCGGGGGAGCCGCCTGCCGCGGATGCCGGGACTCCGGTCATCTGGCCGCCTCCTCAGTACACGCGAGCGAGCCGAGGAGCAGCGGCTCGGCCACCAGGTCGACACCTTCCGTGCCGACCACCTTGGCCTCGACGATACGGCCGACGGTCAGACCCTCGCCGCTCGTGAACAGCACCTGGCCGTCCGTCTCCGGTGCCTGGTGCGCGGCGCGGCCGTACGCGCCGTCCTCGTCGTCCAGGGACTCCACCAGCACGTGCACGGTCTCGCCCACGCGCTCCTCGGCGCGCTGGGCGACCAGTTCCTCGGCGAGCCGGGAGACGCGCGCGAGGCGCTCGGCGACGACGTCCTCGTCCAGCTTGTTCTCGTACGTCGCCGCTTCGGTGCCGTCCTCGTCGGAGTACCCGAAGACACCGATCGCGTCGAGGCGGGCACCGGTGAGGAAGCGCTCCAGCTCCGCGAGGTCGGCCTCGCTCTCACCGGGGAAGCCCACGATGAAGTTGGAGCGCACACCGGCCTGCGGGGCCTTGGAGCGGATGGTGTCGAGCAGTTCCAGGAACCGGTCGGTGTCGCCGAAGCGGCGCATCGAGCGGAGCACGTCGGGCGCGGAGTGCTGGAAGGACAGGTCGAAGTAGGGCGCGATGTTCGGTGTCGACGTCAGGACGTCGATGAGTCCGGGGCGCATCTCGGCGGGCTGCAGGTAGCTGACGCGTACGCGCTCGATGCCGTCGATCTCGGCCAGCTCGGGCAGCATCGTCTCGAGGAGACGGATGTCACCCAGGTCCTTGCCGTACGAGGTGTTGTTCTCCGAGACGAGCATCACTTCCTTGACGCCCTGCTCGGCGAGCCAGCGCGCCTCGTTCAGGACGTCGCTGGGGCGGCGCGAGATGAACGAGCCGCGGAAGGAGGGGATGGCGCAGAAGGAGCAGCGGCGGTCGCAGCCGGAGGCCAGCTTCACGGAGGCGACCGGGGATCCGTCCAGCCGGCGGCGCAGGGGCGCGCGGGGGCCGGAGACCGGGGCGACGCCTTCGGGGAGGTCCGAGGGGGCGCCGTGGCCGGGAAGGGCCACTTCCTCGCCGGCGCTCTGCCGCTCGGCCGGGCTGATCGGCAGCAGCTTGCGCCGGTCGCGCGGGGTGTGGGAGGCGTGGATGCCGCCGTTCAGGATGGTCTGGAGGCGGTCGGAGATGTCGGCGTAGTCGTCGAAGCCGAGCACGCCGTCGGCCTCGGGAAGCGCTTCGGCGAGTTCCTTGCCGTACCGCTCGGCCATGCAGCCCACCGCCACGACGGCCTGGGTTCTGCCGTGTCCCTTGAGATCATTGGCTTCGAGGAGGGCGTCGACGGAGTCCTTCTTGGCGGCTTCGACGAAGCCGCAGGTGTTGACGACGGCGACGTCCGCTTCCTCGGCGTCCTCCACGAGTTGCCAGCCGTCCGCCTCCAAGCGGCCTGCGAGCTCCTCCGAGTCCACCTCGTTACGGGCGCAGCCAAGAGTGACAAGTGCGACGGTACGGCGTTCAGGCATGGGCTCAAGACTACTTTGTCTCACCGACAGCCCACGTCGACGGGGTTGGCCGATCTTGGCCAACCCCGTACCTGCTTGTTCCTTCGGACCCCTAGCCGACCTGCGGGTCGCCCTTCGTGTACGTCAGACGCTCCACGGCGCCCGGCTGGAAGTCGTCGTCGATCTTCTTGCCGTTGACGTACAGCTGGATGGCGCCGGCGTCCCCCAGGATGAGGTTGATCTTGGAGCTGTCCTGGAAGGTCTTGGACTCGCCCTGCTTCAGCAGTCCGTCGAAGAGCATCCGCCCGTTGTGGTCCTTGGCGGAGATCCAGCTGCGTCCGTCCGCCGCGCTGACCTGGACGGTCACCTTGTCCTGCGGGGCGGCAGCGATGGCGCTGTCGGAAGGCTCGGGCTTCGGGTCGGCGGGCTTGCTGGCGGCCGTGCTGGGCGAGGCGGACTTCTTGGTGGTCGGCGTGGACCCCTCGGCGACCTGAGTCTTCGAGCCGTCGTCGCCGTCGCCGCCCTTGACCGCGGTGAACCCGACGAAGCCGATCACCGCGACGATCGCGGCGACCATGGCGGCCGTCCAGTTCGGTCCGCGCCGCTCGGGACGGATGCGTTCCGCCTCGAAGAGCGGGGCGGCGGGCGTCGGCGCGGGACGTCCGCCGTGGTCGGCGTCGTACTGCGTGAGCAGCGGGGCCGGATCGAGCTGGACGGCGCGGGCCAGGGTCCGGATGTGTCCGCGGGCGTAGACGTCGCCGCCACAGGGGGCGAAGTCGTCCTGTTCGATGGCATGGATGATGGTGATACGGACGCGGGTGGCGTTGCTGACGTCGTCGACGGTCAGACCGGCCTCGATGCGTGCCTGCTGGAGGGCACGGCCGATCGAGAGCCGCTCGGCCGTACGGTCGTCTTCGAACGGACGCTCGTCTTCGGGTGAGTTGCCGTCAGGGGAGTTGACGATGGACACGGGGGCGCCTTTCGAGCGTGTAGCCACCTGTGCTGGAAGTTCAGTCTAGGGGGGGTACGAAAGGGTGGGGCAACCGGGCGGTACGACTTTGTACGCCATCAGAATGGCCGGTCATCCTGATGCCGGGACATGTTGGCGTCCCTTCGCTCAACTTGACGTGCGGCGAAGAGAAACGGTTGCCCGCCGACTCCTTACGGGTGAGTCACGTTCGCATATCAGCCTGGGGCGGAACATGACGTTCCGCCATCCGCCGGCGAGCCGCCCACTCCCTGAGTGACCCGCCACGTGTTCACCGCGCCCTGAACGGCCTGTCCCGTCGCCCTCCGCCGAAGGCTCTACGCCTCTGCTTCCCCGCGAATCACGGCCAACACTCCATCCAGCTCATCGGCCTTCACCAGCACGTCACGAGCCTTCGAACCCTCGCTGGGCCCGACGATCCCGCGCGACTCCATGAGGTCCATCAGCCGGCCGGCCTTGGCGAAGCCGACGCGCAGCTTGCGCTGGAGCATCGAGGTGGACCCGAACTGCGAGGTGACGACGAGTTCGGCGGCCGCGCACAGCAGATCGAGGTCGTCGCCGATGTCCTCGTCGATCTCCTTCTTCTGCTTGGTGCCCACGGTGACGTCGTCCCGGAAGACGGGCGCCATCTGATCCTTGCAGTGCTGCACGATGACCGCGACCTCGTCCTCGGTGACGAAGGCGCCCTGCATGCGCGTGGGCTTGTTGGCGCCCATCGGCAGGAAGAGTCCGTCGCCCTTGCCGATCAGCTTCTCGGCGCCGGGCTGGTCGAGGATGACGCGCGAGTCCGCGAGGGACGAGGTGGCGAAGGCGAGCCGGGAGGGCACGTTGGCCTTGATCAGACCGGTGACGACGTCCACGGACGGCCGCTGCGTGGCGAGCACCAGGTGGATGCCGGCCGCGCGCGCGAGCTGGGTGATGCGCACGATCGCGTCCTCGACGTCGCGCGGCGCGACCATCATCAGGTCGGCGAGCTCGTCGACGATCACCAGGAGGTACGGGTACGGGCTCAGCTCACGCTCACTGCCCTCGGGCAGCTTGACCTTGCCGTTCCTGATGGCCTCGTTGAAGTCGTCGATGTGCCGGAACCCGAACGCCGCGAGGTCGTCGTAGCGCAGATCCATCTCCCGTACGACCCACTGCAGCGCCTCGGCGGCCCGCTTCGGGTTGGTGATGATCGGCGTGATCAGGTGCGGGATGCCCTCGTACGCGGTCAGCTCGACGCGCTTGGGGTCGACGAGGACCATCCGCACGTCCTCGGGGGTCGCCCGGACCATGACCGAGGTGATCAGGCAGTTGATGCACGACGACTTGCCCGAACCGGTGGCTCCGGCGACGAGGACGTGCGGCATCTTCGCGAGGTTGGCCATCACATAGCCGCCCTCGACGTCCTTGCCGAGCGCGACCAGCATCGGGTGGTCGTCCTCCGCCGCGTCCGCGAGCCGCAGCACGTCACCGAGGTTGACCATCTCGCGGTCGGTGTTGGGGATCTCGATGCCGACCGCGGACTTGCCGGGGATCGGGCTGATGATCCGCACGTCGGGGCTGGCGACCGCGTACGCGATGTTCTTGGTGAGCGCCGTGATCCGCTCGACCTTCACGGCGGGGCCGAGCTCGACCTCGTAGCGTGTGACCGTCGGTCCGCGTGTGAAGCCGGTGACGGCGGCGTCGACCTTGAACTCCCTGAAGACGTTCTGGAGGGAGGCGACCACCGCGTCGTTGGCGGCGCTGCGCGTCTTGCCGGGGCCGCCCCGCTCCAGGAGATCGAGCGAGGGCAGCGAGTAGGTGATGTCCCCGGAGAGCTGGAGCTGCTCCGCGCGCGGGGGCAGCTCGCGCGGGGCGTCGGGCGCGGACTTGGTCAGGTCGGGCACGACGGACTCGACCGCCAGAGCCTCCTGCTTGGGCCGCTTGGCACCCGGTACGGGCTTGACGCGGGCCCCCGGCACCGGCGTCGTCTCCTCGTACCCGTCCCGCTCGACGCTGACGCCCTGCGTCAGATCGGCGACCAGGGGCGAGGGCGGCATGCCGTGCAGCACGGCACCGTCCAGGGCCGCGGCGGCGGCCGCGGCGACGTCCACGGCGTCCATCGGCCGGTTCATGTCGGGCTGCTGCGCGCCGGGGCGCCGGGGGCGGCTCCGGCGCCTGGTGAGCGCCTCCTGCTCCGCGCTGTCGGGGTCGTACGCCTCGGGGGCGCGCGAGCGCCTGCGGGGGCGCGCCGGGGTCCCGTCGCGCCACTGCTCGTCGTAGCGCTCGTCGTCCTCGCCGAACGCGTCCTCGTCGAAGTCGGCCTGGACGATGCCGAGCTTCTGGCCGAGCAGCCGCAGCCGCTGCGGAATCGCGTTGACCGGGGTCGCCGTGACGACGAGCAGCCCGAAGATCGTGAGCAGCACGAGGAGGGGGACGGCGAGAACGTCGCCCATCGTGTAGGTCAGCGGGGTGGACGCTCCCCAGCCGATGAGCCCGCCGGCATCCCTTATCGCCTGCATGCCGTCGCTGCGCGCGGGCGCACCGCACGCGATGTGCACCTGACCGAGCACGCCGATCACCAGCGCGGACAGGCCGATCACGATGCGGCCGTTCGCCTCGGGCTGCTCGGGGTGCCGGATGAGCCGGGCCGCGATGACGCCGAGGAGTATCGGGACGAGGAGGTCGAGGCGGCCGAAGGCACCGGTGACCAGCATCTCGACGAGGTCGCCGACGGGGCCGCGCAGATTGGACCAGGTACCCGCCGCGACGATCAGCCCGAGGCCGAGCAGCAGGAGCGCGAGTCCGTCCTTGCGGTGCGCCGGGTCGAGCCCCTTGGCGCCCCGCCCTATGCCACGGAAGGTGGCTCCGACGGCATGAGCGAGCCCCAGCCACACGGCGCGTACGAGTCTGTACACGCCCGCGGTCGGGTTGGGCGCCGGCGCGGGAGCGGGCTTCTTCGCCGCGGCCCTCTTGGCAGGCGCCTTCTTGGCGGCTGCCTTTTTCGCGGGGGCCTTCTTCGCCGGAGCCTTCGTCGGAGCGGCCGCCTTCTTCGCGGGCGGCTTCTTGGCTGCGGACTGACGTGAGGCCATGTGTGTGAGGTTACCGGTGGAGACGACAGCGGACACGTGTGCCCACTGCTTCACCCGTTCGTGTCGCCCCTGCCGGGGACCGGAACTGACGCGTCCTCATGCCCGTTCCACGGCACGGACGCGTCCGCGGGGGCGTCAGCTCTGCGACGGCACCGAGGGTGCCCCGCTCCCCGTGCCCGGCTCCAGTGCGTCAAGCGCCCTGCGCAGTCCGGTGAGTTTGCGTTCGAGATGGGCCGCGGTCGCCACCGCCGCCGCGTCGGCGGAGTCGTCGTCGAGCTGCTTGGACAGCGCCTCGGCCTGCTCCTCGACGGCCGCGAGCCGCGCCGAGAGTTCGGCGAGGAGTCCGGCGGGCTCCTTGGCGTCGCCGAGCGCCGCCTTGCCGCCACCCTCCAGCTGGAGCCTCAGCAGGGCCGCCTGCTCCCGGAGTTGGCAGTTCTTCATGTAGAGCTCGACGAAGACGGAGACCTTCGCGCGCAGCACCCACGGGTCGAACGGCTTGGAGATGTAGTCCACCGCGCCGGCCGCGTAACCCCGGAAGGTGTGATGCGGGCCGTGGTTGATCGCGGTGAGGAAGATGATCGGGATGTCCCGGGTCCGCTCCCGCCGCTTGATGTGCGCGGCCGTTTCGAAACCGTCCATGCCCGGCATCTGGACATCCAGCAGAATGACCGCGAAGTCGTCCGTGAGCAGCGCCTTGAGCGCTTCCTCCCCGGACGATGCCCGCACCAGTGTCTGATCGAGCGCCGAGAGAATCGCCTCCAGCGCCAGCAGATTCTCCGGCCGGTCATCGACCAGGAGGATCTTGGCCTTCTGCACCATGGCCCGCCCTCCTCGCCCCGGCATGGGGCCTCCCCTGTCCGCAGGACTTGGGGAAGCACCGGGCGCCGCCCCAGGGGACGACTCCCTTGCGCCGCCCGTCCTTGTGCCGGTCATGGTAGCTGCACCCCGCCTGTCGCCACACCCTGTCACCGCGATGTCACTGTGCACGTAGCAGAAACGCGGCGGGAGACCAGAAGGTTCCCCGTATCCCGCGCTTCTACACGGCTTCGGGCACAGTCGGTTATCCGACGCCGGGCCGCCGTGCCGCACGGTGTCCCCGGGTCCGCGCGACGGCCCGCGTCACCACTTCCGAGTGTGTCACCCCTCACGCATCCACTGCGCCATCACGGAGAGCAGGTGATCGGGATCGACCGGCTTGGTCACATAGTCGGAGGCACCCGACTCGATCGCCTTCTCCCGGTCGCCCTTCATGGCCTTCGCCGTGAGCGCGATGATCGGCAGCCCGGCGAACTGCGGCATCCGCCGGATCGCCGTGGTCGTGGCGTAGCCGTCCATCTCGGGCATCATGATGTCCATCAGAACGACCGTCACATCGTCGTGCTGCTCCAGGACCTCGATGCCCTCACGGCCGTTCTCGGCGTACAGCACCGACAGACCGTGCTGCTCGAGGACGCTGGTCAGCGCGAAGACATTGCGGATGTCGTCATCGACGATCAGTACCTTCTCGCCCTCGAACCGGATTCCCTGGCGCTGTTGAGGTCCCTGGTCCTGCTGGCCCGCGGCCGCCCACGGCTCCTGAGCCGCGCCCGCGGCATCGTCCGGCTGCCCGGGGACGGCGCCGCGCTGCTCGGCCGTGGGCAGCGCCCTGCGACGCCTCCTGAAGAGCGCGGCGGGACCGTTCTGCGTCTCCTGGTACGACTTCACCTCGGCCGGCATCCCCATGTCCTGCAGTTCCGCCTCGGAGGCCAGCAACTCCCCCGCCTCCAGCGCCGGCGCGAGCTGCCCGTAGCCCTGCGGCGGCAGTTCGCTGGGGTGCAGCGGCAGATACAGCGTGAAGGTGGAGCCGCGGCCCGGCTCGCTCTGCGCGTGGATCTCGCCGCCCAGCAGCCGGGCGATCTCCCGCGAGATGGAGAGGCCCAGACCCGTACCGCCGTACTTGCGACTCGTCGTACCGTCCGCCTGCTTGAAGGCCTCGAAGATCACCCGCATCTTGCTGGCGGCGATCCCGATACCGGTGTCGGTCACGGAGAACGCGATCAGATCGGCGTCCGCGTCCCGCAGCGACCCCGACTCCAGAAGCTGCTCACGGATGGCCACCGGCACATCCGCCCCGGCGGGCCGGATCACCAGCTCGACCGCTCCGGAGTCGGTGAACTTCACCGCGTTGGAGAGCAGGTTGCGCAGCACCTGGAGCAGGCGCTGTTCGTCGGTGTGCAGCGTGGCGGGCAGTTCCGGCGAGACCCGTACGGAGAAGTCGAGCCCCTTCTCCGCGGTCAGCGGGCGGAACGTCGCCTCCACGTAGTCGACGAGCTGGACGAGCGCGATACGGGTCGGCGACACGTCCATCTTGCCCGCCTCGACCTTCGACAGGTCGAGGATGTCGTTGATCAGCTGGAGCAGGTCGGAACCCGCGCCGTGGATCGTCTCGGCGAACTCGACCTGCTTCGGCGTGAGATTCGTGTCCGCGTTGTCGGCGAGCAGTTTGGCCAGGATCAGCAGGGAGTTGAGCGGCGTACGCAGCTCGTGCGACATGTTCGCCAGGAACTCGCTCTTGTAGCGCATGGAGACCGCGAGCTGTTCGGCGCGCTCCTCCAGGACCTGCCGCGCCTCCTCGATCTCGGTGTTCTTGACCTCGATGTCGCGGTTCTGCTGGGCCAGCAGCTCGGCCTTCTCCTCCAGTTCCGCGTTCGAGTCCTGGAGCGCCTTCTGCCGGTTCTCCAACTCCGCCGAACGCTCCCGCAGTTGCTCGGTGAGCTCCTGCGACTGCCGGAGCAGCACCTCCGTCTTGGTGTTGACGGAGATGGTGTTGACGCTCGTCGCGATCATCTCGGCGATCTGGTTCAGGAAGTCCCTCTGGATCTGCGTGAACGGCGTGAAGGACGCCAGCTCGATGACGCCGAGCACGGTCCCCTCGAAGAGCACCGGAAGCACGATGACCTGTGCCGGAGGCGCCTCGCCGAGACCGGAGGAGATCTTCAGGTAACCGCTCGGCGCGTTCTCCACGAGGATCGTGCGCTTCTCCTGGGCCGCCGTCCCGATCAGCGCCTCACCGGGGCGGAACGACGTCGGCATGGAACCCATCGAGTAGCCGTACGACCCGAGCATGCGCAGCTCGTACGCCTCCTCGTCCTCGGTGCCCGCGTCCTTGCCGTCGACCAGCGGCATCGAGAGGAAGAACGCGCCGTGCTGGGCCGAGACGACCGGCGTCAGCTCGCTCATGATCAGCGAGGCCACGTCGTCGAGATCGCGGCGGCCCTGCATCAGGGCGGAGATCCGGGCCAGGTTGCCCTTCAGCCAGTCCTGCTCCTTGTTGGCGATGGTGGTGTCGCGCAGGTTGGCGATCATCTTGTTGATGTAGTCCTGAAGTTCCTGGATCTCGCCGGAGGCGTCCACGTCGATCTTCAGGTTCAGGTCGCCGCGGGTCACCGCGGTCGCCACGCGCGCGATGGCACGCACCTGCCGGGTCAGGTTCCCGGCCATCTCGTTCACCGACTCGGTGAGGTCGCGCCAGGTGCCGTCGACGTCGCGTACGCGCGCCTGACCGCCCAGCTGCCCCTCCGTGCCCACCTCGCGGGCCACTCGGGTGACCTCCTCGGCGAACGACGAGAGCTGGTCGACCATCGTGTTGATGGTCGTCTTGAGTTCCAGGATCTCGCCGCGCGCGTCGATGTCGATCTTCTTGGTCAGGTCGCCCTTGGCGATGGCCGTGGTGACCATCGCGATGTTGCGCACCTGACCGGTCAGGTTGGACGCCATCCCGTTCACCGACTCGGTGAGGTCCTTCCACGTGCCGGCGACTCCCGGGACGTGCGCCTGACCGCCGAGGATGCCGTCCGTACCCACCTCGCGGGCCACCTTGGTGACCTGCTCGGCGAACGAACTCAGCGTCTTCACCATGGTGTTGAAGGTGTCGGCGAGCTGCGCGACCTCGCCGCGCGCCTCGATCGTCACCGTCCGGGTCAGGTCACCGTTGGCGACGGCCGCCGCCACCTGCGAGATGTTCCGCACCTGCATGGTCAGGTTGTAGGCCATCAGGTTGACGTTGTCGCTCAGGTCCTTCCAGATGCCCGTGACCCCGGGCACCCGCGCCTGACCGCCCAACTGGCCCTCGGTGCCCACCTCGCGGGCCACCCGGGTCACCTGCTCGGCGAACGACGACAGCTGGTCGACCATCGTGTTGACGGTGGTGACCAGTTCGAGGATCTCGCCCTTGGCGTCGACGGTGATCTTCTTGGACAGGTCCCCCATGGCGACCGCGGTCGTGACCTCGGCGATGTTGCGCACCTGAATGGTCAGGTTGTTGGCCATGAAGTTCACGGACTGCGTGAGGTCCTTCCAGGTGCCGGAGACACCCTGCACCTCGGCCTGACCGCCGAGGCGGCCCTCCGTACCCACCTCACGGGCCACCCGCGTCACCTGCTCGGCGAAGTTCGAGAGCTGGTCCACCATCGTGTTGAGGGTGTTCTTCAGCTCCAGGATCTCGCCGCGCGCGTCCACGTCGATCTTCTGCGACAGGTCACCACGGGCGACCGCGGTCGCGACCTGCGCGATGTTGCGCACCTGCGCGGTGAGGTTGCCGGCCATGCCGTTCACCGAGTCCGTCAGGTCGCGCCACACGCCGGCGACGCCGGGCACCTGTGCCTGACCGCCGAGCCGGCCCTCCGTACCCACCTCGCGCGCCACCCGCGTCACCTGGTCGGCGAACGCGGAGAGCTGGTCGACCATCGTGTTGATGGTGTTCTTCAGCTCCAGGATCTCGCCGCGAGCGTCCACGTCGATCTTCTGCGACAGATCACCCCGAGCCACTGCCGTGGTGACCTGGGCGATCTGCCGTACCTGCGAAGTCAGGTTCCCCGCCATGAAGTTGACGGAGTCGGTGAGTTCCTTCCAGGTGCCGGACACACCGTCCACGCGGGCCTGACCGCCGAGGCGGCCCTCCGTGCCCACGTCACGGGCCATCCGCGTCACCTGGTCGGCGAAGCTCGACAGCTGGTCCACCATCGTGTTCACGGTGTTCTTCAGCTGGAGCATCTCGCCGGACACATCGACGGTGACCTTCTGCGACAGATCACCGTTGGCGACCGCCGTGGTCACCTGGGCGATGTTGCGCACCTGGCCCGTCAGGTTCTGGAACGCCGTGTTGACGGAGTCCGTGAGGTCCTTCCAGGTACCGGCCACCCCCGGAACCTGTGCCTGGCCGCCCAGTTCACCCTCGACGCCGACCTCGCGCGCGACCCGCGTGACCTCGACACCGAACGACGACAGCTGGTCGACCATCGTGTTGACGGTGTTCTTCAGCTCCAGCATCTCGCCCGCGACCTCGACGCTGACCTTCTGCGACAGATCACCGTTGGCCACCGCCGTCGTCACCGCGGCGATGTCACGCACCTGGGTCGTGAGGTTCCGGAAGACCGTGTTCACCGAGTCCGTGAGGTCCTTCCACGTTCCCGCCGCTCCCGGCACGTTCGCCTGACCGCCGAGCCGGCCCTCGCCACCGACCTCGTTGGCGACCCGGGTGACCTCGTCGGCGAACGTCCGCAGCGTCTCGGTCATCTGGTTGATCGTCTCGGCGAGCTGCGCGACCTCGCCGCGCGCCGACACGGTCACCTTCTGCGACAGGTCACCGCTCGCCACCGCCGTGGTCACCTGCGCGATCCCGCGCACCTGGGCGGTGAGGTTGCCGGCCATGAGGTTCACCGAATCGGTGAGGTCCTTCCACACACCGGCCACACCGGGCACCTGCGCCTGGCCGCCCAGCTCACCCTCGGTCCCCACCTCACGCGCGACTCGCGTCACCTCGGAGGAGAAGGAGGACAGCTGGTCCACCATCGTGTTGACGGTGTTCTTCAGCTCCAGCATCTCGCCGGCCACGTGAACCGTGACCTTCCGCGACAGGTCACCCTTGGCGACGGCCGTCGTCACGAGAGCGATGTCACGCACCTGGGCGGTGAGCCGGTACGCCATCGTGTTGACCGAGTCCGTGAGGTCCTTCCACGAACCGGACATACCGCGCACCCGGGCCTGTCCGCCCAGCTTGCCCTCGGTACCCACCTCGCTGGCCACCCGCGTGACCTCGTCGGTGAACGTCGACAGCTGGTCGACCAGATTGTTGACGGTCCGTCCGACCTTCAGGAACTCACCGCGCAGCGGATGACCGTTGCCGTCCGCGGCCTGCGCGCGCAGGTCCATCCGCGGCGACAGATCGCCCTCCGCGACAGCGGACAGTACCCGTCCGACCTCGGAGACGGGTCGTACGAGATCGTCGACCAGCGCGTTCGAAGCGTCGATCGCGGCCGCCCAGGACCCCTCGCAGGTACCCGTCTCCAGCCGCTCCGTGAGCTTTCCCTCACGGCCCACCACGCGCCGCACCCGCGACAGTTCACCCGTCAGATGCAGATTCCGGTCGGCGACCTCGTTGAAGACCGCCGAGATCTCGGACATCACACCGTCACCGGAAACGGTGAGCCGCTTGCGGAAGTTGCCGTCCCGCATCGACACCAGGGCCGCCAGCAACCGGTTCAGGGCCGCCGTGTCCACCTCGGTGGTGCCATTGCGCGGTGTGCGCCCGCTCTTCAGGGACTGTCCGCCTTTCGCGCGCGTCCTACTGCCCCGCGTCGCTGCGCCAGACTCCACTGTGTCCCTCCCGCAAGGGTCGACCAATACTGCTCGGCGTACTCGGGTACTTCTGCTCGGTCTGCAGAGGAGGCACTCGACCTGCCCGGACCTTCTCCTGGAGCCTGCCCAGTGTTTCACCCCGGCTGAACCAGGCCATAACAGTTCGGCAGCTTCGCACATCGTCCGCACACCATCGGGACGGCCGCCCGGCCCTGGCCGGACGCGACCACATACACCTGTCCGAACAAAAACACCGGACTCTTCAGGACGGAAACACTGGTGACCGGCATCCGCAGGGGCGGCGAAGGTAAGTAACCTTGCATGCGGCTGTCCAGCCGTGCCGGTCCCGTCCGGCCTGGGCGGTGGCACGAGTACGAGCGGGCAGGCATCGGAGGGGCACCGCACCATGACCACCGGACTGCATCCTGGGGGATCGCCTCAGGATCCCCGGCCGACAGGGAACCACGCTCTGCCCACGCAGGAGCGGGTCGGCCACGGAACCCCGCATGCCGACAGCCGGACGAGGAGTTCTGTGATCACCGCGCGCGCGGCCGCCAGTTTCGAGCCCGTGGGGCGGTCCGTCGCGACCGCCCGCTCGTTCGTCCGGGACACTCTCCAGGGCTGGGGCTTCGCCGACATCGTCGACGACGCCGTCGTTCTGACGAGCGAACTGGTCACCAATGCCGTCGTGCACGCGGGCACCTCCGCCGACGTTCTGTGTCTGCGCAGCGACGACGGCGTACGCATCGAGGTGGCGGATCACTACCCGGAACGCGAGATCCCACTCCAGGGGACGGCCGTCAATATGGGCAGTCCCGACCGCGAGGGCGGCCGCGGTCTCCAGCTCTGCGCGGCCCTGGCCGGCCGCTGGGGTGTCGAGTACACACCCACCCACAAGCAGGTCTGGTTCCAGCTCGAACTCCCCGAGCGCGCCGTCGGCACCCGCGCCGCCGGTCCCGCGCTCCCCGCCCACCTCCTCCCCCTGGCCGACGGCCGTGTGCGCGTGGCGGTCGTCCAGATCGACCGCACCGGCTCCATCAACGCCTGGAACGAAGACGCCGAGGAGCTCTTCGGCTACGCGGCCGAGCAGGTAACCGGCAAGCCGCTCACCGACTTCGCGGCCTGGCCGCACACCCCCGGCACCAGCACCGGCATCGTCGAGGCCCTCCAACTCTCCCGCTGGGAAGGCAGCTACGGCATCCGCTGCGCCGACGGCCGCGTCACGCCCGTGTACGCCTCGCACCTGCGGGTCCGCGACACCGGCGGCGAGCCCTCCACGGTCTGCCTCCTGGTCCGCGACCACGAACGCGCCGTCCTGCAGACCCCGTTGCGCCTGCCCGCCTCCGACTCGGGCGGCAACGCCGAGGGCCAGGCCACGGACCCGTTCGAGGTCTTCATCGGTTCACCGGCCCCGGACGACCTCGACGGCCTGCTCCAGCGCACGGTGGAGCGCGCCCGCGACATGCTCGACGGCGACTCCGCCTTCCTGCTCCTGGCGACCGACGACGAAACGGAGTTGGAGGTGCGCGCCTCCACGGGCCTTCCCTCCGCGCGCCAGCGCTTCGCCCGCGTCCCCGTCGAAGCGGGCCCCGGCCGCTACGGCTCGGCCAGGATGCCCGCCGTCCACGAGGACCTGACGGTCGTCCCCGGCGCCGTACCGCTCCTCGGCGGTACCGGCATGCGCTCGGTCGTCACGGTCCCGCTGAAGGTCGAGGGACGCCTCACCGGCTCCCTCGGCGTCGCGGCCGAATCGCCCGGCCGCTACTCGAACGAGGAGGCCCTGCGCCTCCAGTTCGCCGCCGACCGCATCGCCCTGGCGGTGGAATCCGCCCGCCTCGGCGAGCTCGAACGCCTGCGCCGCGGCTCGCTGTCCTTCCTCGTCGAGGCCTCCGACCTGCTCGCCGGCACCCTGGACCGCGACCAGACGCTCGCCCTCATGGCCCAGATGACGGTTCCGACCCTGGCCACCTGGTGCGCCGTCTACACGATCGCCGACCAGGCCTCCGAGCCGTACCTCTCGTACGTCCTGCACGAGGACGAGGAACGCATCGACGGGCTCAAGGCGTTGCTCTCGAAGATCGCTCCGCCGGACCCGGTGCCCACACCCGGCGCCCGCGTCTGGTCGGCCCCGGCCGCGGCGGCCCACGAGGCGGCCCTGCGGACCTCCATGCGCAGCCTGGGCCTCGGCCAGCAGGCCTCGATGACCTCCGGCATCGGTACGACACTGGCGACGGCCGCGGCGGTCGGCGGCGAGACCGTCGTCCTCCCCCTGGTGGCCCGCAACCGCGTCATCGGCATGCTGACCCTCGGCAAGCCGTCGGACGAACACTTCCGCCAGGAGATCCTGGAGCTGGCCGAGGACCTCTCCCGCCGAGCGGCCCTCGCCCTGGACAACGCCCGCCTGTACTCGGAGCGCACGGCCATCAGCCAGTCCCTCCAGCGCAGCCTCCTGCCCCCGGAACTCCCCCAGATCGAGGGCGTCGAGGTCGAGGTCATCTACCGAGCGGCAGGCGAGGGCAACGAGGTCGGCGGCGACTTCTACGACCTCTTCCCGATCCGCGACGGCGCCTACGGCTTCGCCATCGGCGACGTCTGCGGTACGGGCCCGGAGGCGGCGGCGGTCACCGGCCTGGCCCGGCACGCACTCCGCCTGCTGGCCCGCGAGGGCTACGGCGGCCCCGCGGTCCTGGAGCGGCTGAACTCCGCGATCCTCGACGAGGGCGCCCGCAGCCGCTTCCTGACCCTCCTCTACGGCGAGTTGTGGCCCCAGGAGGACGGCAGCGCGGTCCTGAAGGTCGTCTGCGCCGGCCACCCGCTGCCGCTGCGCCTGCGCCAGGACGGCACGGTCGAGCCGGCGGCCGAACCGCAGCCGCTCCTCGGTGTCATGGAGGACCTGGAGCTGTACGAGCAGACGGTCACGCTGGATCCGGGCGATGTCCTGCTCTGCGTCACGGACGGTGTCACGGAGCGCCGCGAGGGCACCCGCATGCTCGGTGACGACGGCCTCGCGGACGTCCTCACCACGTGTACGGGTCTGACGGCCGGCGCCGTCGCCGCGCGCATCATGCGCGCGGTGGAACGCTTCGCCTCCGACGCCCCCTCGGACGACATGGCGATCCTGGCGATGCGTGTTCCGGGCCTCCAGACGGACTGAGGTCCCGTCCGGCCCCGGACACGCGAAAGGCCCCCGCCCACAAGGGCGGAGGCCTTTTCTACTGGAGCCCCCCAACGGAATCGAACCGTTGACCTTCTCCTTACCATGGAGACGCTCTGCCGACTGAGCTAGGGGGGCCTGTCACCTTGTCGAGGTTTCCCTCGCGGCAACGAAATAGATCATACCCCGAACCGAACCGTGCTCCCAACCAGTCCGCACCGGGCCATTCGGCCGGATCAGAAGGCCGGCTGCAGCAATCCGCCGAGCGCGTTGCAGGCGGAGACGATCCGCTGCATCTCCCGCTTCGTCAACGTCCCGTCCACAGGCAGCGCGAGAGTCTCGTCCGCGGCCCGCTCGGTCTCGGGAAGGTGTACGTCCCGTCGGAACCCGGGCATGCGGTGGACCGGCGTCTTCACCGGCACCCGGCATTCAACTCCCCTGGCCCGCACGGCGCGTGCGAACGCGTCCCGGTCCGGCCGCCCATTGCCCGGCACCCGCACGACGTACTGCTGGTAGGTGTGCCCGTCACCGCTGTCCGGTGTCCGTACGCCGCTCAGCCGTCCGTCGAGGTAAGCGGCCCGCTGCCTGCGCTGCGCGACCTCGTCGTACGGCGCTTCGGACTCGCCCTGTTCCAGCACCAGCAGCCCGTGCCGCTGTCCGATTTCCCGCAGCCGCACCATGTCGGCCGTCCGCCCGAAGCGGTGCACGACAACGACCGCCGCCGACCGGGGCGTTACGGCGGCCTCCATCGCACGAGGGTCGAGGCAGTACGTCAACGGGTCTATGTCGGCGAAGACGACCGTGGCGCCGACCCGGGTCACGGCTTCGGCGACCTCCACGTTCCCGAAGGCCGGCACGATGACCTCGTCACCGGCTCCGACGCCCGCGGCACTGAGCATTGCAGCAGTACTCATGCTGTGGATATTTGTCGCGCAACGTGAACTGCAAGTGACGCAAAACAAAAAAGAGCTGGTCCCTGAACCGAAGTTCAGGGACCAGCTCTCTAATTTTAGTTCGGCGGCGTCCTACTCTCCCACAGGGTCCCCCCTGCAGTACCATCGGCGCTGTGAGGCTTAGCTTCCGGGTTCGGAATGTAACCGGGCGTTTCCCTCACGCTATGACCACCGAAACACTATGAAACTGTCAACCGGAGCCGTGGCATAGCTACGACGGTTGTTCGTGGTTTCAGAACCAACACAGTGGACGCGAGCAACTGAGGACAAGCCCTCGGCCTATTAGTACCAGTCACCTCCAGCGGTTGCCCGCCTTCCAGATCTGGCCTATCAACCCAGTCGTCTACTGGGAGCCTTAACCCCTCAAGGGGGTGGGAATACTCATCTCGAAGCAGGCTTCCCGCTTAGATGCTTTCAGCGGTTATCCCTCCCGAACGTAGCCAACCAGCCATGCCCTTGGCAGGACAACTGGCACACCAGAGGTTCGTCCGTCCCGGTCCTCTCGTACTAGGGACAGCCCTTCTCAATATTCCTACGCGCACAGCGGATAGGGACCGAACTGTCTCACGACGTTCTAAACCCAGCTCGCGTACCGCTTTAATGGGCGAACAGCCCAACCCTTGGGACCGACTCCAGCCCCAGGATGCGACGAGCCGACATCGAGGTGCCAAACCATCCCGTCGATATGGACTCTTGGGGAAGATCAGCCTGTTATCCCCGGGGTACCTTTTATCCGTTGAGCGACGGCGCTTCCACAAGCCACCGCCGGATCACTAGTCCCGACTTTCGTCCCTGCTCGACCCGTCGGTCTCACAGTCAAGCTCCCTTGTGCACTTACACTCAACACCTGATTACCAACCAGGCTGAGGGAACCTTTGGGCGCCTCCGTTACTCTTTAGGAGGCAACCGCCCCAGTTAAACTACCCATCAGACACTGTCCCTGATCCGGATCACGGACCCAGGTTAGACATCCAGCACGACCAGAGTGGTATTTCAACGGCGACTCCACCATGGCTGGCGCCATGACTTCAAAGTCTCCCACCTATCCTACACAAGCCGAACCGAACACCAATATCAAACTGTAGTAAAGGTCCCGGGGTCTTTCCGTCCTGCTGCGCGAAACGAGCATCTTTACTCGTAGTGCAATTTCACCGGGCCTATGGTTGAGACAGTCGAGAAGTCGTTACGCCATTCGTGCAGGTCGGAACTTACCCGACAAGGAATTTCGCTACCTTAGGATGGTTATAGTTACCACCGCCGTTTACTGGCGCTTAAGTTCTCAGCTTCGCCACCCCGAAGAGTGACTAACCGGTCCCCTTAACGTTCCAGCACCGGGCAGGCGTCAGTCCGTATACATCGCCTTACGGCTTCGCACGGACCTGTGTTTTTAGTAAACAGTCGCTTCTCGCTGGTCTCTGCGGCCACCCCCAGCTCACCGAGTAAATCGGATCACCAGTGATGGCCCCCCTTCTCCCGAAGTTACGGGGGCATTTTGCCGAGTTCCTTAACCATAGTTCACCCGAACGCCTCGGTATTCTCTACCTGACCACCTGAGTCGGTTTAGGGTACGGGCCGCCATGAAACTCGCTAGAGGCTTTTCTCGACAGCATAGGATCATCCACTTCACCACAATCGGCTCGGCATCAGGTCTCAGCCTTGATGTGTGACGGATTTGCCTATCACACGGCCTACACCCTTACCCCGGGACAACCACCGCCCGGGATGGACTACCTTCCTGCGTCACCCCATCACTCACCTACTGCAGGTCTGGTCCGTCGGCTCCACCACTCCCCTTTGCCCGAAGGCTCCGGGGCGGCTTCACGGACTTAGCATCGCCTGGTTCAATGTTTGACGCTTCACAGCGGGTACCGGAATATCAACCGGTTATCCATCGACTACGCCTGTCGGCCTCGCCTTAGGTCCCGACTTACCCTGGGCAGATCAGCTTGACCCAGGAACCCTTAGTCAATCGGCGCACACGTTTCTCACGTGTGTATCGCTACTCATGCCTGCATTCTCACTCGTGAACCGTCCACCACTGCCTTCCGGCGCGGCTTCACCCGGCACACGACGCTCCCCTACCCATCACAGCGGGCGTTGGCCCTATTGCTGCAATGACACGACTTCGGCGGTACGCTTGAGCCCCGCTACATTGTCGGCGCGGAATCACTAGACCAGTGAGCTATTACGCACTCTTTCAAGGGTGGCTGCTTCTAAGCCAACCTCCTGGTTGTCTGTGCGACTCCACATCCTTTCCCACTTAGCGTACGCTTAGGGGCCTTAGTCGATGCTCTGGGCTGTTTCCCTCTCGACCATGGAGCTTATCCCCCACAGTCTCACTGCCGCGCTCTCACTTACCGGCATTCGGAGTTTGGCTAAGGTCAGTAACCCGGTAGGGCCCATCGCCTATCCAGTGCTCTACCTCCGGCAAGAAACACACGACGCTGCACCTAAATGCATTTCGGGGAGAACCAGCTATCACGGAGTTTGATTGGCCTTTCACCCCTAACCACAGGTCATCCCCCAGGTTTTCAACCCTGGTGGGTTCGGTCCTCCACGACCTCTTACAGCCGCTTCAACCTGCCCATGGCTAGATCACTCCGCTTCGGGTCTTGAGCGCGCTACTGAATCGCCCTATTCGGACTCGCTTTCGCTACGGCTTCCCCACACGGGTTAACCTCGCAACGCACCGCAAACTCGCAGGCTCATTCTTCAAAAGGCACGCAGTCACGACGCACTGAGTAAACTCAATGCGCGACGCTCCCACGGCTTGTAGGCACACGGTTTCAGGTACTATTTCACTCCGCTCCCGCGGTACTTTTCACCATTCCCTCACGGTACTATCCGCTATCGGTCACCAGGGAATATTTAGGCTTAGCGGGTGGTCCCGCCAGATTCACACGGGATTTCTCGGGCCCCGTGCTACTTGGGTGTCTCTCAAACGAGCCGTTGATGTTTCGACTACGGGGGTCTTACCCTCTACGCCGGACCTTTCGCATGTCCTTCGCCTACATCAACGGTTTCTGACTCGCCTCACAGCCGGCAGACTGTGAAAGAGAGATCCCACAACCCCTTGCATGCAACCCCTGCCGGGTCTCACACATACAAGGTTTGGCCTCATCCGGTTTCGCTCGCCACTACTCCCGGAATCACGGTTGTTTTCTCTTCCTGCGGGTACTGAGATGTTTCACTTCCCCGCGTTCCCTCCACTTGCCCTATGTGTTCAGGCAAGGGTGACAGCCCATGACGACTGCCGGGTTTCCCCATTCGGAAACCCCCGGATCAAAGCCTGGTTGACGGCTCCCCGGGGACTATCGTGGCCTCCCACGTCCTTCATCGGTTCCTGGTGCCAAGGCATCCACCGTGCGCCCTTAAAAACTTGGCCACAGATGCTCGCGTCCACTGTGCAGTTCTCAAACAACGACCAACCACCCATCACCCTGCCCTGAGGCAAGTTCACTGGGGCCGGCACTGAAGGCAGCCTCTCGGCCGTACCTTCAGACACCCAACAGCGTGCCCGACACCCTTACCGCTTCCCTCATTCTTTCCACGCCCCGAAGAGCAGTACTGGAAGGAGAAGACAGTCAAGAGTGCCGAATAATCAACGTTCCACCCATGAGCAACCACCGTCGAACGTGTGCCGACGTAATGGCCCTGGACCACCAGGCAATGCCTGGCGGCCTAGATGCTCCTTAGAAAGGAGGTGATCCAGCCGCACCTTCCGGTACGGCTACCTTGTTACGACTTCGTCCCAATCGCCAGTCCCACCTTCGACAGCTCCCTCCCACAAGGGGTTGGGCCACCGGCTTCGGGTGTTACCGACTTTCGTGACGTGACGGGCGGTGTGTACAAGGCCCGGGAACGTATTCACCGCAGCAATGCTGATCTGCGATTACTAGCAACTCCGACTTCATGGGGTCGAGTTGCAGACCCCAATCCGAACTGAGACAGGCTTTTTGAGATTCGCTCCGCCTCACGGCTTCGCAGCTCTTTGTACCTGCCATTGTAGCACGTGTGCAGCCCAAGACATAAGGGGCATGATGACTTGACGTCGTCCCCACCTTCCTCCGAGTTGACCCCGGCAGTCTCCTGTGAGTCCCCATCACCCCGAAGGGCATGCTGGCAACACAGAACAAGGGTTGCGCTCGTTGCGGGACTTAACCCAACATCTCACGACACGAGCTGACGACAGCCATGCACCACCTGTACACCGACCACAAGGGGGGCACTATCTCTAATGCTTTCCGGTGTATGTCAAGCCTTGGTAAGGTTCTTCGCGTTGCGTCGAATTAAGCCACATGCTCCGCTGCTTGTGCGGGCCCCCGTCAATTCCTTTGAGTTTTAGCCTTGCGGCCGTACTCCCCAGGCGGGGAACTTAATGCGTTAGCTGCGGCACCGACGACGTGGAATGTCGCCAACACCTAGTTCCCACCGTTTACGGCGTGGACTACCAGGGTATCTAATCCTGTTCGCTCCCCACGCTTTCGCTCCTCAGCGTCAGTAATGGCCCAGAGATCCGCCTTCGCCACCGGTGTTCCTCCTGATATCTGCGCATTTCACCGCTACACCAGGAATTCCGATCTCCCCTACCACACTCTAGCCTGCCCGTATCGACTGCAGACCCGGGGTTAAGCCCCGGGCTTTCACAACCGACGTGACAAGCCGCCTACGAGCTCTTTACGCCCAATAATTCCGGACAACGCTTGCGCCCTACGTATTACCGCGGCTGCTGGCACGTAGTTAGCCGGCGCTTCTTCTGCAGGTACCGTCACTTTCGCTTCTTCCCTGCTGAAAGAGGTTTACAACCCGAAGGCCGTCATCCCTCACGCGGCGTCGCTGCATCAGGCTTTCGCCCATTGTGCAATATTCCCCACTGCTGCCTCCCGTAGGAGTCTGGGCCGTGTCTCAGTCCCAGTGTGGCCGGTCGCCCTCTCAGGCCGGCTACCCGTCGTCGCCTTGGTGAGCCACTACCTCACCAACAAGCTGATAGGCCGCGGGCTCATCCTTCACCGCCGGAGCTTTTAACCCCCACCCATGCAGGCAGGAGTATTATCCGGTATTAGACCCCGTTTCCAGGGCTTGTCCCAGAGTGAAGGGCAGATTGCCCACGTGTTACTCACCCGTTCGCCACTAATCCACCCCGAAGGGCTTCATCGTTCGACTTGCATGTGTTAAGCACGCCGCCAGCGTTCGTCCTGAGCCAGGATCAAACTCTCCGTGAATGTTTTCCCGTAATCGGGACGACACCACGAGAGCGGAACAACCGGTCGGAATAGGACCGGTCGTTCACAGCGTCCTCGCTGATGCGCCTACCAGGCAGTGCCCGGCAGGACTTTTTCAAAGGAACCTCGTCCCGACCGATCGGCCGGAGACGGGGTATCAACATATCTGGCGTTGATTTTTGGCACGCTGTTGAGTTCTCAAGGAACGGACGCTTCCTTTGTACTCACCCTCTCGGGCTTTCCTCCGGGCGCTTCCCTTCGGTCTTGCGTTTCCGACTCTATCAGACCGTTTCCGTATCCGATTTCCTCGGTGCTTTCCAGGTTCCCGCTTCCGCGTTCCCCTTTCCGGCGAGTCCGACTCTATCAGATCCTTTCGGGCCCGATTTCCTCGGCGCTTTCCAGGTAATCCGCTTTCGCGTTTCCCTTTCCAGCGGCTCCGACTTTATCAGAATGTCTGAGTCGGAATTCCCATCCCGGTCGGGGACTGGTTCCGGCGCACGAAGGTGCCGGGTTCCCGTTCAGGCGGAGACGTAAACGTACTGGAGCGGGGCTCCCCGACGCAAATCGAGGCGCCCCGCTCCTGGTTGGCGCTTGTCGGGGGTCAGACCTCGACGACGACCGGGAGGATCATCGGGCGCCGGCGGTAGTTGTCGGAGACCCACTTGCCCAGCGTGCGGCGGATGAGTTGCTGCAGCTGGTGGGGCTCGACCACGCCGTCCTGAGCGGACCGCTCGAGGACTTCCGTGACCTTCGGGATGACATCAGCGAAGGCGGAATCATCGATGCCGGAGCCGCGTGCCTGGACGTGCGGGCCACCCGTCAGCTTGCCCGTGCTGGAGTCCATCACCACGAAGACCGAGATGATGCCCTCGTCGCCGAGGATCTTGCGGTCCTTGAGCGCGGGCTCACCGACGTCACCGACCGAGAGACCGTCGACGTACACATACCCCGCCTGGACCTTGCCGGAGATCTTCGCCTTGCCCTCGATCAGGTCGACGACGACGCCGTCCTCGGCGATCACGATGCGGTCGTGCGGGACGCCGGTCAGGGCTCCGAGCTCGGCGTTGGCCCTCAGGTGGCGCCATTCGCCGTGGACCGGCATCAGGTTGCGCGGCTTGCAGATGTTGTAGAAGTACAGCAGCTCGCCCGCGGAGGCGTGGCCGGAGACGTGCACCTTGGCGTTGCCCTTGTGGACGACGTTCGCGCCCCAGCGGGTCAGGCCGTTGATGACGCGGTAGACCGCGTTCTCGTTGCCCGGGATCAGGGACGACGCCAGGATCACCGTGTCGCCCTGGACGATCCGGATCTGGTGGTCGCGGTTCGCCATCCGGGAGAGGGCGGCCATCGGCTCGCCCTGGGAGCCCGTACAGACGAGGACGATCTCGTGATCCGGGAGGTCGTCGAGCGTCTTGACGTCGACCACCAGGCCCGGCGGGACCTTCAGATAGCCGAGGTCTCGCGCGATGCCCATGTTGCGGACCATCGAGCGCCCGACGAAGGCGACCCTGCGGCCGTACTCGTGGGCGGTGTCGAGGATCTGCTGGATGCGGTGGACGTGGCTGGCGAAGCTCGCCACGATGATCCGCTTGCTGGCGTTGGCGAAGACCTGGCGCAGGACGTTCTGGATGTCGCGCTCGGGCGGGACGAAGCCCGGGACCTCGGCGTTCGTGGAGTCCGAGAGGAGAAGGTCGATGCCTTCCTCGCTCAGGCGCGCGAACGCGTGCAGGTCCGTGAGGCGGCCGTCCAGCGGGAGCTGGTCCATCTTGAAGTCGCCGGTGTGGACGACCATGCCCGCGGGGGTGCGGATGGCGACCGCGAGGGCGTCCGGGATGGAGTGGTTGACCGCGACGAACTCGCAGTCGAAGGGGCCGATGCGCTCACGGTGGCCTTCGGCCACCTCGAGCGTGTAGGGCCGGATGCGGTGCTCCTGGAGCTTCGCCTCGATGAGGGCGAGGGTCAGCTTGGAGCCGATCAGCGGGATGTCCGGCTTCTCGCGCAGGAGGAACGGGACGCCGCCGATGTGGTCCTCGTGGCCGTGCGTGAGCACGATGCCCTCGATGTCGTCGAGGCGGTCCCTGATGGACGTGAAGTCCGGCAGGATCAGGTCGATTCCGGGCTGCTCCTCCTCGGGGAAGAGCACTCCGCAGTCGACGATCAGCAGGCGGCCTCCGTACTCGAAGACCGTCATGTTCCGGCCGATCTCGCCGAGGCCGCCGAGCGGGGTGACCCGGAGGCCGCCCTTCGGGAGGACCGGCGGTGCGCCGAGTTCAGGATGCGGATGACTCAAAAGACTCTCCTCACCACGCGCGCCACGTACCTGGCAAGGCACGTGGCGCGCGTGACGTTCGTGCAGTAGCAGTTGTCTGTGTGGGGTGCAGGCCGATGGCCTACGGGTCTTGCGTATTCAGTTGTGAAGTCTGTGGTTAGAGCTCTACCCCGCCGGCGCCAAGATCGATCTTGAGCTGAGTGGTCTCCTCGGGGGACAGTTCGACCATCGGGGCGCGCAGCGGACCGGCGGGCAGGCCCTGGAGGGCGAGCGCGGCCTTGGTCGTCATGACGCCCTGGGTGCGGAACATGCCGGTGAAGACGGGCAGCAGCTTCTGGTGGATCTCGGTGGCCTTCTGGACGTCGCCCGAGATGTACGCGTCGAGCATCGCGCGCAGTTCCGGGGTGACGACGTGGCCCACGACGGAGACGAAGCCCACCGCGCCGACGGAGAGCAGCGGCAGGTTCAGCATGTCGTCGCCGGAGTACCAGGCGAGGCCGGAGCGGGCGATGGCCCAGCTGGCGCGGCCGAGGTCCCCCTTGGCGTCCTTGTTGGCGACGATACGCGGGTGCTCGGCGAGCCGCACCAGGGTTTCGGTGTTGATCGGGACGCCGCTGCGGCCGGGGATGTCGTAGAGCATGACCGGCAGTTCGGTCGCGTCGGCGATGGCCGAGAAGTGCCGGTACAGGCCCTCCTGCGGGGGCTTGTTGTAGTACGGCGTCACGGTGAGCAGGCCGTGCGCGCCGGTCTTCTCGGCGTCGCGGGCCAGCTCGATGCTGTGGCGGGTGTCGTTCGTGCCGACGCCGGCGACGATGTGGGCGCGGTCGCCCACCGCCTCCAGTACGGCGCGTACGAGCTCCGATTTCTCCGCGTTGCTGGTGGTCGGGGACTCACCGGTGGTGCCGTTGATGATCAGGCCGTCGTTGCCTGCGTCCACCAGGTGGGTGGCGAGCCGCTGAGCGCCGTCGAGGTCGAGTGCGCCGTCCGCCGTGAAGGGCGTGACCATGGCGGTGAGGACCCGCCCGAAGGGGGTCTGCGGAGTGGAGGTCGGAGCCATGGGTAATACGCTACTCGCTGCTCAACGCGGGGTCTGCCCTCGGGAGACACGACAAAGCATGACAAAGGTGGAACCCGGCACTGCCTGCTCGGGGGTTCAAGCAGTGCCGGGTCCGTTTGATCAGGCTAGATGAACTTCGCGAAATGCCGCAATACGGACACTTCGCTCGGCCGATCCGTACATCTGTGCCGGACCGGTGCGCTGGGGCGCGTTATGGCGCCACGCGCCCGTTGGCGTTGTAGGCCGCGTACGTGAGCGGCATGAGCCTGGCCCACTCCGCCTCCATCTTCTCGCCGACCATCTCGATCTCCCGCTGCGGGAAGGACGGGACCTTGGCGAGTTCGTGCTGGGTACGCAGGCCGAGGAAGTGCATCAGGGAGCGCGCGTTGCACGTGGCGTACATCGAGGAGAAGAGGCCGACCGGGAGCACGGCGCGGGCCACCTCGCGGGCCACACCGGCGGCGAGCATCTCCTGGTAGGACGCGTACGCCTGGCGGTAGGAGTCCTCCATCACACGGCCCGTGAGCTCCTGCTGCGCCTGCGTGCCCTCGACGAAGACGTACTTGCCGGGGCGGCCCTCCTGGACCAGCTTCCGGGAGGCGTCCGGGACGTAGAAGACCGGCTCCAGCTCCCTGTAGCGGCCCGATTCCTCGTTGTACGACCAGCCCACGCGGTGCCTCATGAACTCGCGGAAGACGAAGATCGGGGCGCTGATGAAGAAGGTCATCGAGTTGTGCTCGAAGGGGCTGCCGTGCCGGTCCCGCATCAGGTAGTTGATCAGGCCCTTGGAGCGCTCCGGGTCCTTCTGCAGCTCTTCCAGCGACTGCTCCCCGGCAGTCGAGACACGGGCGGCGAACAGCACGTCGGCGTCGGAGGCCGTGTGCTTGATCAGCTCGACGGTGACATCGCTGCGGAAGCTGGGCTTGAGGTCGTCGGCTGAGGTGTCGGTCACGGTGCGGAGGGTCCTTCCCATCGCTGGCTCGGGCGGCGACCACTCTACGGCCCGGCACTGACAACGGGGCGTTCGGTGCCGTGCCGCGACATTCGCCTGCGAACTTCTGCGAATTCGGAGAATCTGGGCACCTCTTGGACCATTCGACCGTCTGTATGAGTGAGAATGATGAGTTCGAGTCACTTTGTCGCCGGACCGTCGTGTCCCCGCGAGCCCTCAGAGGAGAAGCACCGCCCATGTTCCGTCGGCGCGAGCCCGTCCCGTTCGCCTTCATCGCCGAAGCCGACCAGTTCCGCAGCAATGTCGCTCCCCCGCCGCGCGAGCGGCCCTCCGCCGGGCAGATAACCGGCCGGTGGCTCATCGGCCTGACCGTGATCGCCGGGATCGCCGGGTCCCTGATCCTCGGGATGCCCGCCCTGTCACAGGATCAGTCACCTGCGCAGACGCAGGGTTCCCAGGCGTCGGACGGCCGCTGACTCTTCCGGACCCCCAAGGGTGGTGAGCCGGCATCCGGCTCGATAACCTCACCGGGCACAGCCCATGAGTGGATTGAGTGAGGATCAGTCGTGCCCCTGCCCTTCCTGACGGCGGACCGCGTCTTCGACGAGGCGGCGGAGGATGTCGCGCTGCCCTTCGACGACCTCGACCGCTGGCGGCGCCCCTACCGGCCCGGCCCGTGGCGGGTGGGCGCGGCCGCGCTCGTCCTGCTGCTCGCCTCGTTCGTGCTCGTCGCGGCCGTGATCATCGCCGTGGCCGGGACGCTGCCGGCCGCCGGGGCCTGTATGGCCGGGGCGGCGGCCGCCATCCTGAGCGCGCTGCGGCTGCTGCGCGTGGGAGTGTGGGTCAGCGCCCGAGGGCTGCGCAGGGTGGGCTTCTTCGTCACGCACACCACTCCGTGGGAGCAGGTCGTGGCGGTGCGCACGGTGCAGCAGCCGGTGCGCTGGCTGGGACTGCCCCGCACGGTTCAGGGCCAGGCCCTGACGCTCGTACGCGGCGATCGTGCGCCCGGGGACGTGCCGCCGCTGATGACCACGCACAACGCCGACTTCCTGGCGCGTACGGAGGCCTTCGACCGGGCGGCGGACGCCGTCGAGGTGTGGGCCGACGAGTACCGCCGGGTCTGAGACCCCCGCCTCGGCGGATCTCCGCACACGGCTTCGACGGCGAAGGGGCCGGTCCGCTCAGCGCGGGCCGGCCCCTTCGTCGTACGAACCTGGTCAGGCTTCCAGCGTCCGGCCCTCGTGGAGGGCGATGGCCCGCTGCATGGCCTTGCGTGCGCGCGGGGTGTCGCGGGCGTCGTGGTAGGCGATCGCGAGGCGGAACCAGCTGCGCCAGTCGTTGGGCGCGTCCTCGGTCTCGGCCTTGCGGCGGGCGAAGACCTCGTCGGCCGAGTCGCGGTCGATGCGGCCGCCCTCGGTGCGCCTCAGCTCGTCCGGGGGCAGACCGCCCTCGGCGTCGAGCACGGCGGCGAGCCGGTTGGCCTTCCGGACGAACTGGGTGTTCATCCAGAGGAACCAGACACCGATGACCGGCAGGATGAGCACCGCGACACCGAAGGTGACGGTGATCAGGGTGCCGTGCTGGATGAGGAGCACGCCCCGGCTGCCGACCAGGACGAAATACACGACCAGGACGGCGGCCGTGATGGCATAGGTGATCTTCGCGCGCATGTCTGCCGGCTAACTCTTGTACGTCCCCCGGCTCAGCCGAGGTCCAGGAAGTGTTCCAGGCCGAAGGTGAGGCCCGGGGTGGTCACCACGCGGCGGGCGCCGAGCAGGATGCCCGGCATGAAGCTGCTGTGGTGGAGGGAGTCGTGGCGGATCGTCAGGGTCTCGCCCTCGCCGCCGAGCAGGACCTCCTGGTGGGCGAGGAGGCCGCGCAGGCGGACCGCGTGCACGGGCACGCCGTCCACGTCGGCGCCGCGGGCGCCGTCCAGGGCGGTCACCGTGGCGTCGGGCTGCGGAGCGCTGCCCGCGCGCTCCCGGGCCGCCGCGATGAGCTGAGCGGTGCGCGTGGCGGTGCCGCTGGGTGCGTCCACCTTGTTCGGGTGGTGCAGCTCGACGACCTCGACGGACTCGAAGTACGGCGCGGCGACCTCGGCGAACTTCATCGTCAGCACGGCCCCGATGGAGAAGTTGGGCGCGATGAGCACGCCCGTCTCCGGGGAGGCTGCCAGCGAGGTGCCGAGCTGCGCGAGGCGCTCCTCGGTCCAGCCGGTCGTACCGACCACGGCGTGGATGCCGTGCCGGACGCAGAAGTCGAGGTTGCCCATCACCGAGGCGGGCGTGGTCAGCTCGACGACGACCTGCGCCCCCGCGTCGACCAGCGTCTCCAGCTTGTCGCCGCGGCCCAGCGCGGCCACCAGCTCCATGTCCTCGGCGGCCTCGACGGCTCGTACCGCCTCGGCTCCGATCCGGCCCTTGGCACCGAGGACCGCCACGCGCAGCTTGCTCATTGCTTCGTTCCTTACCGAGGGGGATTTACGCGACCGCGTCGTGCAGTCGGGACGCCTGCTTGTCCTTGACCGGGCCGATGACCGCCAGCGAGGGCCGCTGTCCGAGGACGTCCCGGGCGACCGAACGGACCTCGTCCGGGGTGACCGACGCTATCCGGGCCAGCATGTCGTCGACCGACATCTGCTCGCCCCAGCACAGCTCACTCTTGCCGATCCGGTTCATCAGCGCGCCGGTGTCCTCCAGGCCGAGGACCGTGGAGCCCTGGAGCTGGCCGATGGCGCGGCCGATCTCGTCGTCCGAGAGGCCGTGCTCGGCGACCTGGTCCAGTTCGTCGCGGCAGAGCTTGAGGACGTCGTGGACCTGGCTCGGGCGGCAGCCCGCGTAGACGCCGAAGAGGCCGCAGTCGGCGAAGCCCGAGGTGTACGAGTACACGCTGTAGGCCAGACCGCGCTTCTCGCGGACCTCCTGGAACAGGCGCGAGGACATGCCTCCGCCGAGGGCGGTGTTCAGGACGCCGAGGGCCCAGCGGCGGTCGTCGGTGCGGGCCAGGCCCGGCATGCCGAGGACGACATGGGCCTGCTCGGTCTTGCGGCCGAGCAGTTCGACGCGGCCCGCGGTACGGATGCTGCGCCGGCCGTCGCGCGGGGCGATGGGGGCCGCCTCGGCGTTCTTGAAGGCGCCGGCCTTCTCGAAGGCGGCGCGGACCTGGCGTACGACCTTGTTGTGGTCGACGTTGCCCGCGCAGGCCACGACGAGGTGCGTCGGGTCGTAGTGCTTCTTGTAGAAGCGGCGGATGCGGTCCGCGGTGAGGGCGTTGACCGTGTTGACCGTGCCGAGGACCGGGCGGCCGAGGGGGGTGTCGCCGAGCATGGTGTGCGCGAACAGGTCGTGCACGCAGTCGCCCGGGTCGTCCTCGGTCATCGCGATCTCTTCGAGGATCGCGCCGCGCTCGACGTTGACGTCGTCCTCGAGGATGAGCGAGCCGGTCAGCATGTCGCAGACGACGTCGATGGCCAGCGGCAGGTCGGTGTCGAGCACGCGCGCGTAGTAGCACGTGTACTCCTTGGCCGTGAACGCGTTCATCTCGCCGCCGACCGCGTCGATCGCCGAGGAGATGTCCAGGGCGGACCTGCGGTTCGTGCCCTTGAAGAGCAGGTGCTCCAGGTAGTGCGTGGCGCCGTTCAGGGTCGGCGTCTCGTCGCGGGAGCCCACGTGCGCCCAGATGCCGAACGTGGCGGAGCGCACGGAGGGGAGCGTCTCGGTGACGATGCGCAGGCCGCCGGGCAGGGTGGTCTTGCGGACCGTACCGATGCCGTTCGCACCCTTGATGAGGGTTTGGGTACGGGCGACGGCCCGCGCCTCCGAAGAGGTGCGGGCCGTCGTCGTGGAGCTACTCGACGTCACTGGTCGGTGTCGTCCTTCTTCTCATCGTCGCCTTCGCCCTCGATCACGGGGATCAGGGAGAGCTTGCCGCGGGAGTCGATCTCGGCGATCTCGACCTGGACCTTGGAGCCCACGCCGACGACGTCCTCGACGTTCTCCACGCGCTTGCCACCGGCGAGCTTACGGATCTGCGAGATGTGCAGCAGACCGTCCTTGCCCGGGAGCAGCGACACGAACGCACCGAAGGTCGTCGTCTTCACGACGGTGCCCAGGTAGCGCTCGCCGACCTCCGGCATGGTCGGGTTGGCGATCGCGTTGATCGTGGCGCGCGCGGCCTCGGCCTGCGAGCCCTGCTGGGCACCGATGTAGATGGTGCCGTCGTCCTCGATCGTGATGTCGGCGCCGGTGTCCTCCTGGATCTGGTTGATCATCTTGCCCTTGGGGCCGATGACCTCACCGATCTTGTCCACGGGGATCTTGACGGTGATGATCCGCGGGGCGTTCGGGGACATCTCGTCCGGCGTGTCGATCGCTTCCATCATCACGTCGAGGATGTGGAGGCGGGCGTCGCGGGCCTGCTTGAGGGCCGCGGCCAGGACGGAGGCGGGGATGCCGTCCAGCTTGGTGTCGAGCTGGAGGGCGGTCACGAACTCCTTGGTGCCGGCGACCTTGAAGTCCATGTCACCGAAGGCGTCCTCCGCACCGAGGATGTCGGTGAGGGCGACGTAGTGCGTCTGGCCGTCGATCTCCTGGGAGATCAGGCCCATGGCGATACCCGCGACGGCGGCCTTCAGCGGCACACCGGCGTTGAGCAGCGACATGGTCGAGGCGCAGACCGAGCCCATGGACGTCGAGCCGTTGGAGCCGAGGGCCTCGGACACCTGACGGATCGCGTAGGGGAACTCCTCGCGGGTCGGCAGGACCGGCACGATCGCGCGCTCGGCGAGCGCGCCGTGGCCGATCTCGCGGCGCTTCGGGGAGCCGACGCGGCCCGTCTCGCCGACGGAGTACGGCGGGAAGTTGTAGTTGTGCATGTAGCGCTTGCGGGTCACCGGGGAGAGGGTGTCCAGCTGCTGCTCCATACGGAGCATGTTCAGGGTGGTGACGCCCAGGATCTGGGTCTCGCCACGCTCGAACAGCGCCGAGCCGTGCACGCGCGGGATGGCCTCGACCTCGGCGGCCAGCGTACGGATGTCCGTGACGCCGCGGCCGTCGATGCGGACCTTGTCCTTGATGACGCGCTCGCGGACCAGCTTCTTGGTCAGCGAGCGGTACGCGGCGGAGATCTCCTTCTCGCGACCCTCGAACTGCGGGAGCAGCTTCTCGGCGGCGATCTCCTTGACGCGGTCCAGCTCGGCCTCGCGGTCCTGCTTGCCGGCGATGGTGAGCGCCTGGGCGAGCTCGCTCTTGACCGCGGCGGTGAGGGCCTCGAAGACGTCGTCCTGGTAGTCCAGGAAGATCGGGAACTCGCCGGTCGGCTTGGCGGCCTTGGCGGCGAGGTCCGACTGCGCCTTGCACAGGACCTTGATGAAGGGCTTCGCGGCGTCGAGGCCGGCGGCCACGACCTCCTCGGTCGGCGCCTCGGCGCCACCCTGGACCAGCGTGATCGTCTTCTCGGTGGCCTCGGCCTCGACCATCATGATCGCGACGTCGCCGTCCTCCAGGACGCGACCGGCCACGACCATGTCGAAGACGGCGTCCTCGAGCTCGGTGTGCGTCGGGAACGCGACCCACTGGCCGTTGATCAGCGCGACGCGGACGCCGCCGACCGGGCCGGAGAAGGGCAGACCGGCCAGCTGCGTGGACGCGGACGCGGCGTTGATCGCCACGACGTCGTACAGGTGGTCGGGGTTGAGGGCCATGATCGTCGCGACGACCTGGATCTCGTTGCGAAGGCCCTTCTTGAAGGACGGACGCAGCGGGCGGTCGATCAGGCGACAGGTGAGGATCGCGTCCTCGGAGGGACGGCCCTCACGGCGGAAGAAGCTGCCGGGGATCTTGCCGGCGGCGTACATCCGCTCCTCGACGTCCACCGTCAGGGGGAAGAAGTCGAGCTGGTCCTTGGGCTTCTTGGAAGCGGTGGTGGCCGACAGCACCATGGTGTCGTCGTCCAGGTACGCGACGGCGGAGCCGGCGGCCTGCCTGGCCAGCCTGCCCGTCTCGAAGCGGATGGTGCGGGTGCCGAAGGAACCGTTGTCGATAACGGCCTCGGCGTAGTGGGTCTCGTTCTCCACTAGCGTTTTCTCCTCGTCTTCGTCCCGTCCTGCCCGTGTGGCAGGGGGACGGTGGCGGAGAAGCGCTCCTTCTGGTGCGGGCCGGTCTTCGATCGAAGCACCCGGGGCTCTTTCGCCCGGGGGCCACTACCGAGGACCGGCGGCGGCGAGGCGCGCTTCTCCTCGTTCGTTGTCGTGAGATGCCCTACCCGGCGGGTACGGCACCATCACGCTGTGTTCCTACGTGCTGTTTCCTGCGTATTGCGTTGTGCTACCACACTACAAAGCGTCGGTGACACTCCGCACGTAGAGAGCACGTGCGGCAGCACATACAGCAAAAGGAGCGGCTCCCAAGAAGTGGGAACCGCTCCCTTCACGGCGTCTTACTTGGCGCCGCCGGCCGCACCACGGCGGATGCCCAGGCGGTCGACCAGCGCACGGAAGCGCTGGATGTCCTTCTTGGCCAGGTACTGAAGCAGGCGGCGACGCTGGCCGACCAGGATCAGAAGACCACGGCGGGAGTGGTGGTCGTGCTTGTGGGTCTTGAGGTGCTCGGTCAGGTCCGAGATCCGGCGCGAGAGCATGGCGACCTGGACCTCGGGGGAGCCGGTGTCGCCCTCCTTCTGACCGAACTCGCTGATGAGCTGCTTCTTCGTAGCGGCGTCGAGCGGCACGCTTACTCCTTGTAGTCTCGTGTCTGCCACCGAGTGCCCCTGGTCGAATTCTCAGGGGAGCTTCCGTTACTCGGGAGGCGGGGATCCGCTGGGCGCGGCCTCCAGAGCGGCGCTCCGGGGGTGCGTACACAAACGGCCGTTACACAGGGTACCAGCCTGGCCGGACGCGTCTGTCCGGGTCTCCGAACCTTCCCGGACGGCGCGGACCAGGCCACTAGGGTGACGGCAGAGGTCATTCGTACGTGGGGAAGGGGCCGGCGGAACATGGCCGAGGAAGCGGAGAAGGACGTCAAGGCGCGCAAGGAGCGGGAGAAGGACGAGCTCTACGCCCTCGACATCTCGGACGTCGCATGGCAGAGCGCACCGGGCACGGAGGAGCACGAGGAGCGGGTCGAGATCGCCTATCTGCCCGAGGGTGCGGTGGCCATGCGGTCGTCGCTCGACCCCGGGACGGTCCTCCGGTACACGGAGGCGGAATGGCGGGCCTTCGTGCTGGGTGCCCGGGACGGGGAGTTCGACCTGGAGCCCGCGCCCCCGGTGGGCGGTCTGCCGACGGAGTAGCGAGGCGTCGGGGCGGCCGGGGGTCACCGGCCGACCGGGCACGTGGGTGTACGGACGCGACCGGGCGTCGCCGGTGGGCAGGCGCCGACCGGGCCTCGCGGCCGCACGGACGCCGACCGGGCATCGTGAGTGGGCTGACATCGCGGGCCGACGGGCCGACCGGACGTCGCGGGTCGGCAGGCGTCGCGGGCGGCCGGGCCGACGGACGTCGTGAGCCGGGCGGAACGCGGGAACTGTGGGGCCGGCGCGGAGATGTTCTCCGCGCCGGCCCCTTTGTCTCCTTGTCTCTGTCCGCCTTCTTGTTCCACCTTCTCGTTCCGCCTTCTCGTTCCGCTTTCCCTGTCCGCACCTGCCGGCCCCTGTCCGCCTCACGGCCTCTGCCCCGTGAGTCGCTCGGTCACGGGAGACAAGTGGCTCTCCAGTTGCCGTTGTTTGTCCGCTTTGAGGGTCAATGATGAGCGTGCGTACGCCACTTCTGGGCAGGGTGTGACGTAGCGGGCGGTCGCGGGTGGGTGGACAGGCCTGCCCCACGGACAGTCATGGTGATTAGGCTGGGACCGGGCGCGACGCCAGAACCCGTGGACGGGTGGCTCGTGTTCCAGGGGGAGCCGGGTCAATTCGGACAACCTCGCACGGACTTCGGGCGGCCTCGGTCGTCCAAGGACGTCCATGGACGACAAGCAGACGGTCGCCCCGGCACGGCTTGAGGGTGCTCGACCACACCAGGAGGAATTGTGAACAGCGATCGGGACGGGAACCGCGGGGGCTGGGCCACGCCCGGCGATGACCAGTCCGACGCCGAGTCCGCCGTCGAGACGACGGGCGAGTTCACCATCGACTACGCGCCGCCCGCCTGGTACACGCAGAACGCCTCGGGTGGTTCCGGGGATTCGGGGGACACGGGCGGCTCGCGGACATCGAGCGATTCGGGGAACCCGGAAGGCTCGGCGGACTCGGCGGCTTCGGGTGCCTCGACGACTTCGGACAACCCGGCGACTTCGGACAACCCGGCGGCTTCGGACGGTTCGTCGGCCTCGGACGCTCCGGCGGCTACCGCGGTCGGCGCGGAGCCCGTCGGCGGCCCCGAGGCTGTCCGGCCGCCCGTCGCCCAGTCCCCCGTCGCGCAGCCGCAGGCTCCGGCCGTGGCGCCTGTCGCGGACTTCGGTGGCCCGACCGCTCTGCCCGGCCTTCCCGCGGGCGGATTCCAGACGCAGTGGACGCCACCCGCTCCCCCGGCGCCGGTCACCGAGTCCGCTGTGCCGGACGCCGCCTCGCTCACCCCGTCCAACACCCCTTCCGACGAACCGGATTCCTGGAACGGGGACCTGGAGAGCGGCGCGACCATGCGGTTCTCCGCTGTCGCCCTGAAGCGTGAGATCGCGGAACGGTCGGCCTCCGAGGACACCGGGCCCGCGTCTGCGGATGCGCTCTCGGACGAGCCCTCGGATGTGCCGACGGATGCGCCTGCGGCCGACACAGCCACCGGCTCGGACAACGAGGGCCCGGCGGCCCAGGCTGTCTCGGAGACCGAGGGCGCGGCGGAGGCCGTGTCCGAGGCCGAGGGCGGCGCCGAGTCTGGTGGCGAGGGCGGGGACAGTGGCGCCGACGGCGCGACGGACGTCCAGGACGAGACAGAGGCCGAGGCCGAGGCCGAGGCCCCGAGCGCGCCTGAAGCCGTGGGCGAGCTCGATCCCGAGGTTCAGCCCGGTGCCGAGGTCCAGCATCAGCCCGTCGCCGCGCCCGTGACCGTCCCGGAGCCGGTGGCCGCGCCCGAGCCCGTCATTGATCCCGTGCTCGCCTACCAGTCGCTGGAGGCCGCCTCCTCCCAGCGGGCGGGCGTGCCCGACGCACAGGTGGCGGACCGCGCCGCGGTGGCCGACGCCGTGGTCGCGTCCCCGGGTGCCGAGTCCGCCGGAGAACCGATCGGCGCCTCCGCCGAGGCCGAGGTCGCCGATGCCGTGGGGCCGCGTTCCACGGACGACGAGGCCGGCACGGACCCTGCGACCCACGAGGCCGGAGAGCTCGGATCGCAGGACGCCGTCCAGGACGCGGTGCCGGTGCGGGGAGAATCCCTCGTCGGGGAACCGCAGGACGCCGTCCCCGAGGACGGCGAGCCCCAGGACGCGGTGCCCGCGGTCCGGTCCGATGAGCCTGGGGGCGTGCAGGACACACCCCCCGCCTGGGCTCCGCCGCCGCTGCCGCAGGGTGGGCTGCCGCCCTTGCCGCCCGCCTACCAGCCCGCGGCGCCCGCACCGGCCCCGCAGTGGCCCGCCTCCACGGAGCCCGCACCGGCCGCGCAGAGCCAGGTGCCGCACCAGGCACCGGTGCCGCAGCAGGCCCCCACCGCGCCGGCGCCGGGTCAGCCTTTCCAGCCCCCCGCCGCACCGGCACCGGGTCAGCCCTTCCAGCCGACCGCCGCACCGGCACCGGGTCAGCCCTTCCAGCCGACCGCCGCACAGACACCCGCGCCCGGCCAGCCCTTCCAGCCGCCCGCGCCGCAGCCCGTGCCGTCGGCCTGGCCCTCCCCGGGCGCGCCCGTCCCCGCGGGTTCGCCGCAGGGGCCCGTACCCGTGCAGCTCGTCGCGGCCGAGAGCCCCGTACCGAATCCGCCGCAGGCTCAGCCCTCGGTACCGCCTGCCCCGGTCGCCGAGGCGCCCGTACCGAATCCGCCGCAGCAGGGGCACTACGGGTTCCCCCAGCCCGGCACTCCGGACCCGGCCTCCGCCCCGCAGGGCAGCTACGGCTTCCCGCGGCCCGGCGCGCCCTCCCCCGCCCAGGAGGCCCCGCCCGCCCAGGCCTCGGGGTACGGGTTCCCGCAGCAGAATGCCCCCGCCCCGGATCAGCAGCCGCCTGCTGCGCCCGCCCCCGCCCCGGGCTACGGATTCCCGCAGCAGGACGCCGCGCCCCAGGACCAGCGACCGCCCTACCCGGGCGCCTCACAGGCTCCCGGTTACGGGTTCCCGCAGCCCCCCGCGCCCGCGCCGAACGCCGTGCCGCCGCACGCACCGGCTCCCGCTCCCGTCCCGCAGCAGGGCTACGGATTCCCGCAGCCGGCGGCCGACTCGCCTGCCCCGCAGCCCGGTTACGACCTCGCGCAGCCGCAGCCGCAGCCGCAGCCCCCGGCGCCGGCCCAGCCGCAGCCTCCGCACCAGCCGGGCCCGGAGTCCGTACAGCAGCAGCCCACGGCGCCCGTCGACCCGCGGACCGGCACCGCCTGGCCGCAGCCCGTGCGGCACGATCAGCGGCAGCCCGTGAATCCCGGTGCGGCCCCGCTCGGGTACACCGCGGCGGTGGAGCTCTCTTCCGACCGGCTGCTCAACAACAAGAAGCAGAAGGTCAAGAGCGGTCGTCCGGCCGCCGCGTCGTCGCGTTTCAAGCTGGGCGGGAAGAAGGAAGAGGCCGAGCGGCAGCGGAAGTTGGAGCTGATCCGGACTCCGGTGCTCTCCTGCTACCGGATCGCCGTCATCAGCCTCAAGGGCGGTGTCGGCAAGACGACCACGACCACCGCGCTCGGCTCCACGCTCGCCACCGAACGGCAGGACAAGATCCTCGCCATCGACGCCAACCCGGACGCGGGCACGCTCGGCCGCCGGGTGCGTCGCGAGACCGGCGCCACCATTCGTGACCTCGTGCAGGCGATCCCGTACATCAACTCGTACATGGACATCCGGCGGTTCACCTCCCAGGCGCCCTCCGGGCTGGAGATCATCGCCAACGACGTCGACCCGGCCGTGTCCACGGCCTTCAACGACGAGGACTACCGGCGCGCGATCGACGTCCTGGGCAAGCAGTACCCGATCATCCTGACCGACTCCGGTACGGGTCTGCTGTACAGCGCGATGCGCGGGGTGCTCGACCTCGCCGACCAGCTCATCATCATCTCGACGCCGTCGGTGGACGGGGCGAGCAGCGCCAGTACGACACTGGACTGGCTGTCGGCGCACGGCTACGCGGACCTCGTCTCGCGGTCGATCACCGTCATCTCCGGCGTGCGCGAGACCGGCAAGATGATCAAGGTGGACGACATCGTCAGCCACTTCGAGACGCGCTGCCGGGGTGTCGTGGTCGTGCCGTTCGACGAGCACCTCTCCGCGGGTGCCGAGGTCGACCTCGACATGATGCGGCCCAAGGTGCGGGAGGCGTACTTCAACCTCTCCGCGATGGTCGCCGAGGACATCGCGCGGCACCAGCAGTCGCTCGGGCTGTGGACGAACGACGGCAACCCGCCGCCGGTGGCCGCGCCGCCGATGCCGGGCCAGTACGTGCCCGGACAGTACGTTCCCGGACAGCAGGTGCCTGGACAGCAGGTTCCGGGGCAGCCAGCACCGGGGCACCCCGCGCCGGGGCAGGCTCCGCAGCAGCCGCAGCCCGGACAGCCGTACGCCCAGCCGGGGCAGCCCTATCCGCAGCAGCCCGGGCAGCCCTATCCGCAGGGGCCGGGGCAGGGCTATCCGGCGCCCGGGCAGGCGTACCCGCAGCCGGGTCAGCCCTACCAGCCGGACCAGGGGCAGACCCCGCCGCCTCCGGCACCCCCTCGGCAGTAGCCGGTAACCCGATCGGCCCCATCGAGGGGACCGATTCCCGCGAAGGCCCGCACCGTTCACCGACGGTGCGGGCCTTCGCGTTTCCGGGGACGGCACCAGCGCGTGTCCAGGGACGTCAGAAGCCGTCAGGCCGTCACCTGGGGTGCTTCACCGGTCTGAACCAATGAGCGAAAAATTCGCGTCAACTCGTTATTTCCGCAGGCCACATGGGGTTCATGCGCCGTTGACTCGCGCAGACGAGCGCTGGTAGACACACACATCAACCCGTCGGCGCCAGCCCGATCACGTCGTTCAACCAGCCATCTCTGTGCAAGCGATGACGCGAGGTCACCGACCCATGAACACACAAGATCAGCACCACAGAGGCCTGCTGCGCCCCCGGCTCATCGCCGCCGCAGGGGTCGCCGCCCTCACCCTCTCCGCCGGTCTCGCGACCCCCCTCAATCCGGCGCCGCAGCAGGCCCAGGCCAAGGAGAGCAAGAAGGTCCTCACGGTCGCGGTCGCGCAGAGCGTCGACTCGCTGAGCCCCTTCCTGGCGTCGCGGCTCGTCAGTACGAGCATCCACCGGCTCATGTACGAGTACCTGACCAACTACGACCCGGCGGACAACCACGCGATCCCGGGCCTCGCCACCAAGTGGGAGCCGTCCGCGGACAAGCTGACCTGGACGTACACGATCCGCTCCAACTCCGCGTGGTCGGACGGACAGCGGGCCACCGCCGAGGACGCGGCGTGGACGTTCAACAAGATGATGACCGACGACGGCGCGGCCACCGCCAACGGCAGCTTCGTCGCCAACTTCAGGAAGGTCACCGCTCCCAGCGCCACCCGGCTGGTGATCGAGCTGAAGAAGCCGCAGGCCACGATGGCCGCGCTCGATGTGCCGATCGTGCCGAAGCACGTCTGGGAGAAGGTCGGTGACTTCTCCAAGTTCAACAACGACAAGAGCTTCCCGATCGTCGGCAACGGACCGTTCGTCCTGACGGACTACAAGGCCGACAGCTACGTACGCCTGAAGCCCAACAAGAGCTTCTGGCGCGGGGCGCCCAAGTTCGACGAGCTGGTGTTCAAGTACTACAAGGACGGGGACGCGGCCGTCGCGGCGCTGCAGAAGGGCGAGGTGTCCTTCGTCTCCGGTCTGACTCCGGCGCAGTCGGCCGCGCTCGAGTCCGAGCGGAACATCAAGGTCAACGACGCCCCGGGGCGCCGCTTCTACGCCCTGGCCACCAACCCCGGCGCCCAGGCCAAGGACGGCAAGCGCTTCGGTGACGGCGCCGAGTCCCTGCTCAACCAGAAGGTCCGCCAGGCGCTGTTCCTCTCGATCGACCGGCAGACGCTGATCGACAAGGTCTTCCAGGGTCACGCCGTCGCGGGCGAGGGCTACATCCCGCCGCGCTTCTCGACGTACTTCTGGAAGCCGTCGGCGAGCCAGGCGATGGCCTACGACCCGGCGAAGGCGGCGAAACTCCTCGACCAGGCGGGCTACAAGAAGAACGGCGACGGCAAGCGCGTCGAGAAGAACGGCAAGCCCATCAACTACCGGATCCTTTGCCACGCGACCGACCCGAACGACAAGGCGGTCGGGCAGTACGTGAAGGAGTGGTTCGGGAAGCTGGGCATCGGGGTCACGCTCAACTGCCTGGACAACGTGACCGACCCCTGGCTGGCCGGCAAGTACGACCTCGCCTTCGACGGCTGGTCCGTCAACCCGGACCCCGACTTCGTCCTGTCGATCCACACCTGCGGCGCGCTGCCCGCCACTGCCAAGGACACGGGCGCGACGGACAACTTCATCTGCGACAAGAAGTACGACGCGCTGTACGACCAGCAGCTCGCCGAGTACGACACCACCAAGCGGACCGACCTCGTCAAGCAGATGGAGTCGCGGCTGTACGACACCGGGTACATGAACGTCATGGCGTACCCGAACGCGGTCGAGGCCTATCGCACCGATCAGATCAAGTCGATCGAGACGATGCCCAAGGCCGCGGGCAACATCTACGGCCAGGACGGTTACTGGAGCTGGTGGTCGGCGGTTCCGGCGGGCTCCTCCGGTGCGTCCTCCGACGGTTCGGACTCGACGGGCGTCATCATCGGCATCGTCGCGGGCGTCGTCGTCCTCGTGGGGGCCGGTGCGTTCTTCGCGCTGCGCCGCCGCTCGACGGCCGAGGACCGTGAGTAGCGCGCGCACCGCACCCGAGGGCACCCCGCACGAAGACCCGCGGGGTCCCGATGAACGTACGAGCGAATGAGTAGTTCATGACCGCTGAGGCAACACCCTCGCTGGTCGAGGCGACCGGCGGTCCGGCAGCGGCCGGGCCGTCGGTCCGCGGGACGAAGGCGCGCACCCGGACCGCCTACCCGCGGTACGTGGCGGGCAAGTTGGGCGGCGCGGCCGTCTCCCTGCTCGCCGTCCTCGTCACCAGCTTCTTCCTCTTCCGGCTCATCCCCGGCGACCCGGTCAAGTACATGACCGGCGGCCGCCAGGTGTCCGCCGAACAACTGGCCAACTACCGCAAGGAGTTCGGTCTCGATCTGCCCATGTGGGAGCAGTTCACCGACTACTGCGGCAAGGCGCTCACCGGCGATCTCGGCACCTCCTACCAGTTCCGCGCCCCCGTCATCGACAAGATCACCGAGGCGCTGCCGAACACCCTCCTGCTCACCGGGACGGCGTTCGTCCTCTACACCGCGCTCGGCATCTTCATCGGCACCCGCTCCGCGTGGCGCAACGGCGGGAAGAGCGACCGCATCAACACCGGTCTGGCGCTGACCCTCTACTCGATCCCGTCCTTCTGGCTGGGGCTGCTGCTCATCATCGTCTTCTCGGTGGGCATGGGCCCGATCCCCGGTCTCTTCCCGACCGGCGGCATGGAATCGGGGGGCGAGGAGGGCTTCGCGTACGTCCTCGATGTCGCCCACCATCTGGTCCTGCCGGTGGTGACGCTGGTCGCCGTCGAGTACGGGCAGACCCTGCTGGTGACGCGCTCGGCGCTGCTCGACGAGATGGGCAGCGACTATCTGACCACGGCCCGGGCGAAGGGGCTGCGGGACGACCTCGTACGCCGTCGGCACGCCGTGCCCAACGCGCTGCTGCCCACCGTCACCCTGATCTTCATCAACCTCGGCCGGACGGTCGCGGGCGTGATCCTCGTGGAGACCGTCTTCTCCTGGCCCGGCCTCGGCGGGCTCTTCTACCAGGCGCTGAGCGTGCCCGATCTGCCGCTGGTGCAGGGGCTGTTCTTCGTCTTCGCGGCAGCGGTGATCGTGATGAACACGCTGGCCGACCTGATCTATCCGCTGCTGGACCCACGGGTGGGCCGATGACCACGACCGAGCCGGACGGGCCGATGACGGCCGAAGCACCCCCGCGGGTGGCCCAGCCGAGTCCGCGCACCCTCGCGTGGCAGCGCCGCCGTCGCTCCGCCGCCCGTTTCTGGAAGCAGTACCGCACCCACCGGGCGGGCGTCCTCGGGCTCGCCGCCCTCGGCCTCTTCGCGCTGATCGCGGTGACCGCGCCGCTGACGGTGGGATCCGACGTGCAGAGCGTGACCAGCGCGCCGGGCGACCCGCTGGAGAGCCCGAGCGCCGAATTCCCGCTCGGCACTGACCAGTTCGGCCGCAATCTGCTCGGACTCGTGGTGTGGGGCGCCCGTGTCTCACTGCTGGTCGGACTGCTCGCCGCCGTGCTGTCGGTGGCGATCGGGGCGCTGATCGGGATCACCGCCGGGCACTTCCGCGGCTGGTACGCGACGGTCCTGATGCGGATCACGGACTGGTTCCTGGTGATGCCGACGCTGGTCCTCGCCATCGCGCTGGCGACCGTGATGACCCGCTCCCTGGGCACGATCATCCTGGCGATCGGCGTCACCACCTGGCCCACGACGGCCCGGCTGGTGCGCGCGCAGACCCTCGCGGTGGAGTCGCGGCCGTACATCGAGCGGGCCAAGGCGCTCGGCGGCGGCCACTGGCACATCATGTCCCGCCACGTGCTGCCCAATGTGATGCCGCTGGTCCTGGCCCAGACCACGCTCATCATCTCCTCGGCGATCCTCGCGGAGGCGACACTCGCGTTCCTCGGCCTCGGCGATCCGACCGTCGTGTCGTGGGGCGGGCTGCTCCAGGACGCGCGCGAGGCGGGCGCGGTCAGCGCGGGCAAGTGGTGGTACCTGGTGCCGCCGGGTGCCGCGATCGCGGTGGTCGCGCTGGCGTTCACGCTGTGCGGTCGCGCGGTCGAGTCGGTCCTCAACCCGAAGCTGGGGGTGGCGCGTTGAGCACGGCGACCGAGGGAAATCCGAGTGCTCCGAGCACGACGAGCGGGCGACGGCTGCTGGAGGTCAGGAACCTCGAAGTGACGTACCCCGGCGGCGCCGCCGCGGTGCGCGGGGTGGATCTCTCGCTCGACGCGGGCCAGAAGCTCGGCATCGCGGGCGAGTCCGGCTGCGGCAAGTCCACCCTGGCGCTGGCGCTGCTGCGACTGCTGCCCGCGGGCACCCGCACCAGCGGGGAGATCCTCCTCGCCGGAGAGGACGTGCTGACGATGAAGTGGGGGCGGGTGCGGGCGGTGCGCTGGGCGGGCGCGTCCATCGTCTTCCAGGGCGGGATGCACTCGCTGAACGCCGTGCACCGCGTCGGCGACCAGATCGCCGAGCCGATCCTGCTCCACAGGAAGGCGACCCCGGCGGGCGCGCGGAGGAAGACCGGCGAACTGCTCGAACAGGTGGGACTGCCGGCCGCACGCGCGGAGGCCTATCCGCACGAGCTCTCCGGCGGCCAGCGCCAGCGCGTCATGATCGCCATGGCGTTGGCCTGCGACCCCCAGCTGGTCATCGCCGACGAACCGACGACCGCGCTCGACGTGATGATCCAGGCGCAGATCCTCCGTCTGATCCAGCAGCTCGTCAGCGAGCAGGAGGTGGGGCTCGTCATGATCAGCCACGACCTCGCCGTGCTGGCCGACACCTGTGACCGCCTCGCGGTGATGTACGCGGGCCGCGTGGTCGAGGAGGGGCCCGCCCGGCAGGTCTACGACAACGCCCGGCACCCCTACGGCAGAGCCCTCTCGGCGGCCTTCCCGCGCATCGGCGACGCGGCGTCACGGTTCGCCCCGCGCGGGCTGCCCGGCGATCCGCCGGACCCGTCGGCGCTGCCGTCCGGCTGCACCTTCCACCCGCGCTGCCCGGTGGCACTGGACGGGTGCGCGACGGAGGACCAGGTGCTGCGGGACGCGGGAGCGGGACGATGGGCGGCCTGTGTCCACGCGGGCACGGCCGCGGACACGGAACCGGTCAGGAGCACGCCATGACGACAACCCCCGTGACGACCGGGCCGCTGCTGCGCGCCGAGGGCCTGCACGTCTCGTTCCCCGGCCGGCAGGGCGCCTACCGTGCCCGTGCCGTCGACGGCGTCGACCTCGACATCCGGCCCGGCGAGATCGTCGCCCTGGTCGGCGAGTCGGGCTGCGGCAAGACGACGCTGGCCCGCTCGCTCCTCGGCCTGGTCCCGCCGACCGGCGGCGGTGTCACCTTCGACGGCAGGGCGCTGGACTACTCCTCACGCGCCCTGAAGGCGTACCGAAAGCGCGTCCAGCTGGTCCTCCAGGACCCCAGCGGCTCGCTGAACCCCCGGCACACGGTCTACGACGCGGTGGCCGAGGGCCTGCGCATCCACCGGTACGGCGGCGACGAGCGGGCGGCGGTCGCCGAGGCCCTGTCCCGGGCGGGCCTGCGCCCTCCGGAGCGCTTCTTCCTGCGCTACCCGCACGAGCTCTCCGGCGGCCAGCGCCAGCGCGTCGTCATCGCCGGCGCGCTCGTTCTGGAGCCCGAACTCATCGTCGCCGACGAGCCGGTGGCCTCCCTGGACGCCTCGGTCCGGGGCGAGATCCTCGCGCTGCTCCTGCGGCTGCGGGACGAACTCGGCCTGTCCGCGCTGGTGGTGACTCATGATCTGGGCCTGGCGTGGAACATCGCCGACCGGGTCGCCGTGATGTACCTGGGCCGGATCGTGGAGACCGGAGCCGTCGAGCAGGTGCTGACGGCACCTCAGCATCCGTACACCCAGGCCCTGTTGTCCGTCCTTCCGGAGGCCCCGGGCGATCCCGTCGTGCTGAGCGGTGAGCCCCCGGACCCCTCCCGCATCCCCGGAGGCTGCCGGTTCCACGCCCGCTGTCAGATCCTGGCGAGCGGCGAGGCCGAACGGGCGGGCGTGGCGGACGCCTGCCGGAGCCAGGACCTGGAGGTACTGGACGGCGGCGGCGGAACGCAGGTGGCGTGCCACTGGGCGCGGGCGGTACCCCGCGACGCCTGAGCGCGAGAGGGGGCGGCCGGTGCCGGCGAAGGCACCGGCCGCCCCCTTCGTCGTACACCTGAGCCGACCACACACGAACGACCCCTCCGGGACGGGTCGTTCAGGGCCGGGCAGTACGGGACGGGACGAGGAGGGCTACTCCCCGTCGTACGCCTCGATCAGTTCACGCGAGCGCTTCACATCGTCGCCGATGGCTTCCAGCAGAGCCTCGATGGACTCGAACCTGGCCTGGCCGCGGACGAAGGCGAGGAAGTCGACGGCGACGTGCAGACCGTAGAGGTCGAGGCCGACGCGGTCGATGGCGTACGCCTCCACCGTGCGCTCGGTGCCGTCGAACTGCGGGTTCGTGCCGACGGAGATCGCGGCGGGCATGGCCTCGCCCTGGACGTGCAGCCATCCCGCGTACACGCCGTCGGCGGGAATCGCGGTGTGCGGGAGGGTCTCGACGTTCGCCGTGGGGAAGCCGAGCTCGCGGCCGCGCTGGGCGCCGCGGACGACGATGCCCTCGACGCGGTGCGGCCGCCCGAGGATCTCGCGCGCGCCCTCGACATCGCCCTCGGCGACGAGCCGCCGGGTGAGCGTGGAGGAGAACGGCTCGCCGCCGCCCGCCTCGCCGGACACGTACAGGTCCACGACCTCGACCTCGAAGTCGTACGTCTCCCCCTGCTCGCGCAGGAAGCCGACGTTGCCCGCGGCCTTGTGGCCGAAGCGGAAGTTGGGGCCCTCGACGACGGCCTTGGCGTGCAGCTTGTCGACCAGCACCTTCGCCACGAAGTCGGCGGGCGACAGCTTCGAGAACTCGGTGGTGAAGGGCAGGATGAGCAGGGCGTCCACGCCCAGGTCGGCCATCAGTTCGGCGCGCCGGTGGTGCGGGGCGAGCAGCGGGGGGTGGCTGCCGGGGCGGACCACCTCGCTGGGGTGCGGGTCGAAGGTCACCACGACGGAGGGAACGCCCAGCTCGCGGGCGCGGTCCACGGCATGCCGGATGATCAGCTGGTGTCCGCGGTGCACCCCGTCGTAGGAACCGATGGTGACGACGCTGCGCCCCCAGTCCTCGGGGATGTCCTCCAAGCCACGCCAGCGCTGCACTGTGACCGCTCCTTGTCGAACCCGTGTCCGTGATTGCCTCATTCGCAGCTCTAAGGGTGCCATGCCGTGTGCGCTCGGCTTGCATCGGCATCGGGCTGTGACGCATTGCTCAGCGCCACGGAGTGCCGTGGCGGGCGTGGTTCAGGCGGGAACCCCTGCCCCGGCCAGGTTCTCGATCATGCGGCGGGTGCTGGGGCCGACCACGCAGGACCACTCCTCGGGGGTGTCTGTCAGCCAGCGGGCGACCAGGGCGGCGAAGCCCGGGACGCGCCGGGCCAGGTCGACGAGGCCGCGGTCGAAGCCGGTGGCCCCGGCCGGTGTGCGGACGAGGAGGAGGCCGACCCGGTGCACCAGCTCGCGGGTGGGCTCCTCGCCCCGCCGGTCGGCACCGTCGGCGGCCGCTCTCAGGACGGTGTCGAGCACGACCGGATCCCGTTCGTGCGCCAGCAGCAGATCGAGCAGCTCGCGCCGCGGCGGGGCGGACGCCTTGCCGCCGGGTGCCGCGAGGACCTGGGCGAGCGCTGCCCGCAGCGCCGTGGAACAGCCTTCCAGCAGGCCGCTGACCAGAAGAAACAGCACGGCGTCGGTGGCACTCCCGTGGTCGAGACGCCGGTCCACGTAGGCGGCCAGGTCTGCGGCGGCTCCGGGGCACAGCTCCACGGCCTCCCGCATCGCCGCGGCGACCCGGCGGGCCAGCGCCGGTGTGGTGGCGTCGGCGAGGGTGCGCAGCAGCTCGGCCGTGTCGGGGCCGGGCCGACGCAGCCGGTCGCGGAAGGCCGCGAGCACGGGCTCCGTATGGGTGGTGAGCGCGGCGGCCGGCGCGCTCGGGGGCAGCCGCGGGTCGCCGTCCGCGAAGCGCTCCAGGGCCTGCGGCAGATAGCGGGCGCGCGTGAGCGGATCCCGTACGAGGATGCCGAGCGCCCCGCCGTGCAGCGTGCAGTCGGCCGGACGGGCGAGCAGGGCGAAGGCGGCGTAGCGCAGCAGCTCGCGGTCGGCCCGGGTCCCCACGAACGGCGCCGCCCGCAGGCCGTAGGCGACCGCGGCCACCCGCCGCGCCGGCTGTTCGTCGTGCGCCCACCGGTCCACCGCCCGGCACACGGCCGACGGCTCCTCCTCGGCCAGGACGGCCAGCAGCTCGTCGCCCCGCCGGTGCGCGCAGGCCACCAGGGCCTCGGCCAGATCGTCCAGGGCCCGCCGCCGGTGCGCGTACAGCAGTGCCTGCGCGGCCGTCGCCACGGTCGCGTGCGGGGTCGCGGGCAGGGGTCGCTCGTCGTCGAACCAGCGGGTGAGGTGGCGGTGCACGGCGACGGGGTCGGCGGCGAGGAGCCGCGCGACGGTGTCGAGGTAGCGCGGTGCGGTGGAGGCCTCGCCGGGGCGCGGGGGCTCGGCCCCGGGGACTCGGCGGGGGTCGGCGGTCACCAGGCGCCTGAGCAGGTCGAAGCGTTCCGTGTCCGGTACGGGCAGTGCCGCCCAGAAGGCCGGCCCGAACTCCGCGGGCACGGCCCTCCCCTGCTCCCGCCAGGCCACGATCCGCTCGGTGAGCAGCCGCAGCACACCGATGTACGGGGTCGCGTCGGGCACCCGGAGCAGGACGGTGGAGCAGAGGTGACCGGCCCACCAGAGCGGGTCACCGAGGCGGTCACCGAGCGGGTCCTGCGCCGGTGGCAGCAGTTCGTCGACCGCGTGGACGAGATCCTCCAGACGGAGGGTCAGTTCCGTGGTGCCCTGTTGACGGGCCAGCAGGAGCAGGGTCTCCACGACGGGTCCGATGCGATGACGCGGGACGGGAAGGATGTCCGCCGCGGAGTCCGGCGCCGTGGACCGGGAGCGGCGGGCCTGCCGGCGGCTCGACGCCGCGGTCCCCGTGCCATCGGAGTCGGGGTCGGGTGCGGCGCGCCTGCGGTGGACCAGGCTGTGCAGTGCCGCGTCCAGGTCGAGGTGGGTGCCCTGGATCCAGTCGGCGAGCTCCTCGTGGGCGAAGCGGTAGCCGTCGCCCGCGGGAACGAGGAGCCCTTCGGCGAGCACCGCGGACGCCCAGCCGGTGATGCCCGCGAGACGGCGCCCCGGGGCGGGGCCCCAGGGAAAGACGGCTTCGAAGGACGCCCGGTCCAGTTCGCCCTGCCCGGGGCCGAGGCAGCGTCGCGCGGCCTCGTGCACCTGGCCGGAGACCCGGGCGGCGAGCCGGCGGACGGCCGTGCCGCGCAGTCCGTTCGCCGCGGCCAGCCGGACGGCGACGCGCAGACACATCAGGTCGAGATGGGCGGCGAACACGTCGTCGCGGCCGAGCGGCTCGGCGGGTGCGTCCGGCAGCGTGGCCCGTACTTCGGAGAGCAGTCGCAGCATCAGCGGATGGCGGGCGTCGGCCGGCGCGAGAACGCCCTCGGGGATCCCGGCCCACGACCGTGCCCGCAGGGCCTCCTCCTCGGTCAGGTCGCCGAGCCGCACACAGGCGGGCAGGGCCCCTTCCGCGTCCGGCGACAGCTGCTCTCCCGGGTACGCCGACGACGGGCCGGCCGGCCGGTGCAGCAGCTCCGCGGGAAATCCAGCCCCGGCCCGCTCCCAGTGCTCCGCCCGGCACCCGACCACGAGGCGTGCCCCGGTCTCGCCCAGCCAGGCGGCCGTTCCCCCGGTCCAGGCGGGGAGCCGGTGGGCGAGCTCGGGCGGCATCTCCTCGGGACCGTCGAGAAGGAGCAGCAGCGGCCGGCCGAGGGCGCGCGCCAGCCGGGCCAGCCGGTCGGGCCCGATGTCGCCGAGTTCCCCGCCGTATCCCCGGGGAGGCAGCACATCCGCGTCCGCCGGCCGCCGCGCGGCCTCGCCTCCCCGCTCCCCGGGGCTCTGCCGCGACGCCGCCACGATGCGCCCGGCGCGCTCCAGGGCACGTGCCGCCGCGTCCGCCACCGAGCCGTCGTCGGCGAGGAGGTCGGCGCCGCGCAGCCACAGGGTGGGGGCCGGTTCCGGGCCCCGGAGGCGGCGGGCGGCGAGGGCGGCCAGTTCTGTCGTACGGCCGCTGCCGGGCGGTCCGACGAGTCCGAGGACCGCGGCCGGTCCCCTCTCGAAGGCGGTGAACTCCCTGATGAACTCGGCTCGTTCGACGGGTCCGGGGGCCGTGCCCGCGCTCCCGGCCGGGGCCGGTGGACGGGGTCCGTCCGATCCGACCGAGGTCGCGGTGAGCTCCAGCGCGCCCGCGAGATTCAGATCGGCGCCGTAGGCGGGCACGGTCGCCGCGTTGCGGGCCAGCAGGTCGGCGAGCGGCCCCGCGACGCCCCGCAGGGGGACGGCGAAGCCGGGCGCCCGATGGCCGGCCGGGGTCTCCCCCGGCGCGGTGCCGTCCAGGGCCCGGGGCAGCAGGGCGGTGCCGACGACCGCCACCACGGCGCCGGTGCCGGCGTCGAGGACCGGTCCCCCGGCCGCTCCGCCGCCCAGCCGGAGCGCGTCCGCGCCCGCGGTACCGATCGCCAACTCCATTGCGTCGCCCAGGACATGGAAGCGGTCGGTGGCCGTGTACGTCACGGTGGAGGAGCCCAGCACCCGCGCCTCGCGCCAGCCGCCCGCCGCGATCCGGACGTACGTACCGGTCTCGACCCTGTCCCGCACGGTGACGGGGAGCGGGCCGAGGCCGAGACCTTCGGTGCGTACGAGGGCCAGACCGGCGTCGGGCAGGGGCGTGACGGCGTCGTCGGTGACGACGCAGGTGCGGTCGTCCGAGGTGTGCAGGACGAGTCGGGCCAGGCCGTCGACGGCCTCGTGGCTGGTGATCACGGTGCCGTGGTGGTCGGCCGCGAAACCCGTGCCGCGTGGGCGCCCCGCCAGGTCGCAGACGCGTACCAGGGCTTCGTCCCATGGCTGTCCGGCGTCGTCCGCCGCCTCTTCGTTCCCGGTCCGCGGGCCTCGTCCCGCCATGCTCGAACCTCCCCGCCGCGCTCCTGCTTCCGACGGTAGGGGCGAGGTGATCAGCGGGACAGATCGTGTGGCGAACGCGCCCCCTTCTGCTCCCTCGGTTCACTCCGAGCGCCCGCCCGATGGGGTGAATACGGGAGGTCGGATGGATACACCCTTGGGGGGGGGAGCCGAGGGGGGACCGTGGAGCGGCGGGCACGAGACCCCGTGATCGCCGCTCCACGGGCGGAGCGTCCGCACGGCCGCCGCACGGCCTGCGCAGCCGGCGTCCGCGCGGGAACCTCAGCCGAAGACGGCGAGGCTCTTCGCCTTGCCCTTCTGCTCCTCGACCAGTGCGAGGAACTGACCCTCGGGGTCGAAGACCGCCACGGTGCCCTTGCCCGCGTACTCCTCGGGCATCTCGAGCCGGACGCCGTTCAGCAGCAGCCGGGCCCGCTTGGTGTCCACGTCCCAGCGCGGGAACGCGGCCGCGGCGGCCTCCGCGATCGGCATCACCGTCAGCTCCTCCTGGAGCTGGTCGAGGGTGCGCGCGGAGTCCAGCTTGTAGGGGCCGACGCGGGTGCGGCGCAGGGCGGTGAGGTGACCGCCGACGCCCAAGTCCGCGCCGAGGTCGCGGGCGATCGCCCGGATGTACGTCCCGGACGAGCAGACGACGGAGACGACCAGGTCGAGCACCGGGGTGCCGTCCTCGGCGACCGCGTCACGGATGTCGTACACCGCGAAGGACGAGATGGTCACCGGGCGGGCCGGGATCTCGAACTCCTCGCCCTCGCGCGCCCTCTTGTAGGAGCGCACGCCGTTGATCTTGATGGCGCTGACCTTGGACGGCACCTGCATGATGGCGCCGGTCAGCTTGGCGACCCCGGCGTCGATCGCGTCGCGTTTCACACCGGAGGCGTCAGCCGAGGAGGTGATGTCGCCCTCGGCGTCGTCGGTCAGCGTGTTCTGGCCGAGCCGGATCGTGCCGAGGTACTCCTTCTCGGTGAGCGCGAGGTGCCCGAGGAGTTTGGTGGCCTTCTCGACGCCGAGGACGAGCACACCCGTCGCCATGGGGTCGAGGGTGCCTGCGTGGCCCACCCGGCGCGTCCTGGCGATCCCGCGCATCTTGGCGACCACGTCGTGCGAAGTGAAGCCCGACGGCTTGTCGACAATGACAAGTCCGTCGGGCGTGCTGGGCTTCTGCGTCATTCCGCCGCGTCGTCCTCGTCGTCCTCGCCCGGCTTCTTGTACGGGTCCGCGTCGCCCGCGAAGGACGCGCCGGCCGAGACCTCGCGCACCTTCTCGTCCGAGGCCCGTGCCTTGTCGAGGAGGTCCTCGATGGTCTTGGCGGTGTCCGGCAGGGCGTCCGCGACGAACGTCAGCGTCGGCGTGAACTTCACGCCCGCCGCCGCGCCGACGGCCGAGCGGAGCACGCCCTTGGCGCTCTCCAGGCCCGCGGCCGCCTCGGCACGCTGCTCGTCGTCCCCGTACACCGTGTAGAAGACGGTGGCCTCCCGGAGGTCCCCGGTGACCCGGGTGTCCGTGATGGTGACGTGAGTGCCGAGCCGCGGGTCCTTGATCCCGCGCTGCAGCTTCTGGGCCACCACCTCTCGGATGAGGTCCGCCAGCCTCTTCGCCCGCGCGTTGTCGGCCACTGGTCCGTCTCCTTCTTCGCCTTGCTTGTTTCGTCAGTCTTCGTCTGTGTGGAGTCTGCGTCGTACCGACAGCAGTTCCACCTCCGGCCGCGCCGCGACCAGCCGTTCGCACCGGTCCAGCACGTCGGTCAGGTGCGCCGTGTCCCCGGAGACCACCGCCAGGCCTATCTCTGCCCTGCGGTGAAGGTCCTGATTGCCCGTCTCGGCGGCACTCACCGCGTACTTCCGCTGGAGTTCGGCGACGATCGGCCGGACGAGAGAGCGTTTCTCCTTCAGCGAGTGGACATCGCCGAGGAGCAGATCGAAGGACAGCGTCCCCACATACATGTGTAACCGGATGTCCCGCCGGTACGGGATAGATGGCCTGCCAATGCACTTGGCAGGGACATCAGAACCGTACAACGAACCGTCGGCTCGCTCGACGGGGTTTCCGGGCCCCCGAGCCGTTCGCCGTACGGGTGAGCGGCCGGGGCCGGTCACACAGTTCCCCGCGCCCCGAAGAGGGACGCGGGGAATTGCGTGATCCGGTAAAAGCCAGGCTGGCCGGCGGTGACTGCTCACCGCCGGCCAGCCTGGGAACCGCTTTACGAGCGCGGCTTCTCGCGCATCTCGTACGTCGCGATGACGTCGTCGACCTTGATGTCGTTGAAGTTGCCGAGGTTGATACCGCCCTCGAACCCTTCGCGGATCTCGGTGACGTCGTCCTTGAAGCGACGCAGCCCGGAGATGTTGAGGCTCTCCGCGATGACCTTGCCGTCGCGGATGAGGCGCGCCTTGGTGTTGCGCTTGACCTCGCCCGAGCGGACCAGGACACCGGCGATGTTGCCCAGCTTGGACGACTTGAAGACCTCGCGGATCTCCGCCGTGCCGAGCTCGACCTCCTCGTACTCCGGCTTGAGCATGCCCTTGAGGGCCGCCTCGATCTCCTCGATGGCCTGGTAGATCACCGAGTAGTACCGGACGTCGACGCCCTCGCGCTCCGCCATCTGCGCCGCGCGGCCCGCAGCGCGGACGTTGAAGCCGATGACGATGGCGTCGGAGCCGGTCGCCAGGTTGATGTCGGACTCGGTGACCGCACCCACACCGCGGTGCAGGACACGGATGTCGACCTCTTCGCCGACGTCGAGCTGGAGCAGCGAGGACTCGAGAGCCTCCACCGAACCGGACGCGTCGCCCTTGATGATGAGGTTGAGTTCCTGCACCAGACCGGCCTTGAGGGCCTCGTCCAGGTTCTCCAGGGAGAACCGGACACCCCGGCGGGCGAAGTTGGCGTTGCGCTCGCGCGCCGCCCGCTTCTCGGCGATCTGACGCGCCGTGCGGTCCTCGTCGACAACCAGGAAGTTGTCGCCGGCGCCCGGGACGTTGGTGAGACCCAGGACCAGGACGGGGGTCGACGGACCCGCTTCCTCGACGTTGTTGCCGTTGTCGTCGAGCATCGCCCGGACACGGCCGTACGCGTCGCCGACCACCATGGTGTCGCCGATGCGCAGCGTGCCGCGCTGGACCAGGACCGTCGAAACGGCACCGCGGCCGCGGTCGAGGTGGGACTCGATCGCAATACCCTGCGCGTCCTGCTCCGGGTTGGCCCGCAGGTCGAGCGAGGCGTCCGCGGTCAGGACCACGGCCTCCAGCAGGCTCTCGATGTTGAGGCCCTGCTTGGCGGAGATGTCGACGAACATCGTGTCGCCGCCGTACTCCTCGGCCACCAGACCGAACTCGGTGAGCTGACCGCGCACCTTGGTCGGGTCCGCGCCCTCGACGTCGATCTTGTTGACCGCGACCACGATCGGCACGTCGGCCGCCTTGGCGTGGTTCAGCGCCTCGATCGTCTGGGGCATCACGCCGTCGTTGGCCGCCACCACGAGGATCGCGATGTCGGTCGACTTGGCACCACGGGCACGCATGGCGGTGAACGCCTCGTGACCGGGGGTGTCGATGAAGGTGATCCTGCGCTCTTCACCGTTGACCTCGGTCGCGACCTGGTACGCACCGATGTGCTGCGTGATACCGCCGGCCTCGCCCGCGACGACGTTCGTCTTGCGGATGGTGTCGAGAAGGCGGGTCTTACCGTGGTCGACGTGACCCATGACGGTCACGACCGGCGGACGGACCACGAGGTCGTCCTCGTCGCCCTCGTCCTCGCCGAACTCGATGTCGAAGGACTCGAGCAGCTCGCGGTCCTCCTCCTCGGGGCTGACGATCTCGAGGACGAAGTTCATCTCGTCCGCGAGGAGCTTCAGCGTCTCGTCGGAGACGGACTGCGTGGCAGTGACCATCTCGCCGAGGTTCATCATCACGCCGACGAGCGACGCCGGGTTGGCGCCGATCTTCTCCGCGAAGTCGGTGAGGGACGCACCGCGCGACAGGCGGACGGACTGTCCGTTGCCGCGAGGCAGCATCACGCCGCCGACCGACGGGGCCTGCATGGCCTCGTACTCCTGGCGCCTCTGCCGCTTCGACTTGCGACCACGACGCGCCGGACCGCCGGGACGGCCGAACGCACCCTGTGTGCCACCACGGCCACCGGGACCACCCGGACGACCGCCGAAGCCGGGACGGCCACCGCCGCCACCACCGGGACCACCGGGACGACCGGCGAAGCCGCCGCCGCCACCGCCGGGACCGGCCGGACGACCGGCGAAACCGCCACCGCCGCCACCGGGACGACCGGCGAAGCCGCCGCCACCCGGACGACCGCCGCCGCCACCGGGACCACCGGGACGACCGCCGCCGCCACCGGGACCACGGCCACCGGGGCCGCCACCGGGACGCGGGCTGCCCGCGGCAGGACGCTGAGGCATCATGCCGGGGTTCGGACGGTTACCGCCCGGAGCGCCACCGGGACGCGGAGCCTGCGGACGGGGCATGCCGCCCGGAGTGGGACGGGCACCGCCCGGACCGCCCTGCGGACGCGGAGCGCCGCCGGGACCGCCCTGGGGACGGGGAGCACGGTCCTGGCCGCCTGCGCCCTGCGGACGCGGGCCGCCGGGGGCACCGGCGCCACCGGGACGCGGGGCACCGCCCGGACGAGGCGTCTGCGGACGCGCCATGCCGGTGGAGCCACCAGAGGTGAACGGGTTGTTGCCCGGACGGGGACCGGCCGGACGGGCACCGGGACGCGGAGCCTGGCCGCCGGGACGCGGGGCGCCCTGACGGTCGCCGCGCTCGGGACGGTCACCGCGCTCGGGACGGTCGCCACGACCCTGACCACCCTGACCGGGACCACCGGCCGGACGGGCACCGGGACGCGGAGCCTGACCGGCGGGACGCGGGGCGCCCGGACGGGGACCCGCGGCGGGAGCCGAGGGGGCCGACGGCGCCGACGGAGGCGCGGTGAACTCGGCCGCGACCGGAGCCGGAGCCGCCGGAGCGGGCTTCGGAGCCGGCTTGGGACCCGGAGTCGGGCGCGGACCCGCAGCGGCCGGGGTGACCGGAGCAGCCGCGGGCTTCTCGGCCGCGGCCGGCTTCGGGGCCGGCGGGCGCGGGGCGGCCGGACGGGCAGCCTGCGCCGGAGAGGGGGCGCCCGGCTTGGCCGGGGCAGCCTTGCGGGGGGCGGGCTTGCCGCCACCGTTGCCCTGCTGGAGGGCATCTGTCAGTTTGCGTACGACGGGGGCCTCGATCGTCGAGGACGCCGAACGGACGAATTCACCGAGTTCTTGGAGCTTGGCCATGACGACCTTGCTCTCTACGCCGAACTCCTTGGCGAGTTCGTATACCCGGACCTTAGCCACTTCGCTCCTTTTAGGTCCGGGTCTGCGTCCGGACCGTCGCTACTTCATGGGCGTACTCATCGCGTGCTCATCGAGTGCTCATCGCAATCTCGACCTACTTCCAACTCGCGGAATACCAGGGCCGCACGGGGGTTCCGCACGACGCTTCTTACGGGTTTGCCTGCTCGACGTAGAGGCGCAGCGCCTCGGTGTCGAGCGGTCCCGGGGCGCGCAGCGCCCGTGGGATCGCCCGGCGGCGGACCGCCAGATCGAGACAGACCAGGGCGGGGTGCACGTACGCACCCCGGCCGGGCAGCGTACCGCGAGGATCGGGGGCGCATTCGCCCTCGACCGCCACGATGCGCAGCAAGTCTCTCTTGGCCGCTCGCTCCCGGCACCCCACACAGGTGCGTTCAGGGCATGCGCGGGCTCGCGTCCGGCCAGACACTCTTAAGTCTACCTCCCCGTACCGACCTCACCCCTTTGGGGCAAAAATCGAACGGTTGTTGTCGTGATGTAAGCGATCTACGGCTCGGATCTATTCCCCGGACTACTCGCCGCGCTGCTCGGCGGGCTGCTCGGTGTCCGGACGGATGTCGATCCGCCAGCCCGTGAGGCGGGCGGCGAGGCGGGCGTTCTGGCCCTCCTTGCCGATCGCCAGCGACAGCTGGTAGTCGGGAACCGTCACGCGCGCGGACCGGGCCGCGAGGTCGACGACCTCGACCTTGGAGACACGGGCCGGGGAGAGCGCGTTCGCCACCATGTCGGCCGGATCGTCCGACCAGTCGACGATGTCGATCTTCTCGCCGTTCAGTTCGGCCATCACGTTGCGGACCCGGCCGCCCATGGGGCCGATGCAGGCGCCCTTGGCGTTCAGACCGCTGCGGGTGGACCGGACGGCGATCTTCGTACGGTGGCCGGCCTCGCGGGCGATGGCCGCGATCTCGACGGAACCGTCGGCGATCTCAGGCACCTCGAGCGCGAAGAGCTTCTTCACGAGGTTGGGGTGCGTACGGGACAGGGTCACGGACGGACCGCGGACACCCTTCGCCACCCGTACGACGTACGAGCGCAGGCGCAGGCCGTGCTCGTAGTTCTCGCCGGGGACCTGCTCCTGCACCGGCAGGATGGCCTCCAGCTTGCCGATGTCGACAAGCACGTTCTTCGGGTCGCGGCCCTGCTGGACCACGCCGGTCACGATGTCGCCCTCACGGCCCGCGTACTCGCCGAGGGTCGCGTCGTCCTCGGCGTCACGCAGGCGCTGCAGGATGACCTGCTTGGCGGTGGTCGCGGCGATCCGGCCGAACCCCGACGGGGTGTCGTCGAACTCGCGCGCCTCCTGCCCCTCCTCCAGATCCTCGGGATCCTCCTTCGCCCACACGGTCACATGACCGGTCTCCCGGTCGAGTTTCACGCGCGCACGCCTGCGGCTTCCCTCGGTGCGGTGGTAGGCGATGAGGAGGGCCGACTCGATCGCCTCGACCAGCAGGTCGAAGGAGATCTCCTTCTCCCGTACCAAACCCCGCAGGGCACTCATGTCGATGTCCACGGCTACGCCTCCTCTTCCTTCTTGTCCTTGCGGTTGAACTCGACCTGGACGCGGGCCTTGACGATGTCCTCGAAGGCGAGCCGCTTGGCGGTGGGCTTGCGCCCCTTCACGCCCGGCACTTCGACATCGAGACCGTCGTCCTCGACCAGCAGGATCCGGGCGAGCAGTTCGCCGCCTTCCGCGAGCTGGAACTTCACCAGGCGGTCGGTGGCGCGTACGTAATGGCGGTGTTCCTTGAGCTCGCGCTCGGCACCGGGGGTTCCGACCTCGAGGGTGTATTCACCCGCACCCATCGCGTCCGTCTCGTCGAGCTTCGCCGAGAGCGCGCGGCTCACATCGGCGATCGCGTCCAGGTCGGCACCCTCGTCCGAGTCCACGACGACGCGCAGAACACGCTTGCGGCCTACGGACTCCACTTCGATCTCTTCCAGATCGAGGCCCTGGGAGCTCACGAGCGGATCCAGGAGTTCTCGCAGCCTCTCGCTCTGGGTCGTGCTCATCCGGGTGACTCCTCGGCCGCGTGTGCTGTTGTGGGTTGGTCGCGTGTCAGGTCAAAGGGTATCCGGTCGCGGAGGGTGTTGCCGTCCACCGGGACGGGTGCGCTTGCCCCGACTCGTCCCGGAGGACGTCCGTGAAATCGCGCCGGAGACAGATGGGAGAGAGCCGCTGGGCGGTGATCGGCCGATGCGCGGGTACCGTGATCACGGGCAGCTCGCCCATACATTCGTACGAGCCCTCCGAGGACGTCTGCCGTGTCGTTCCCCCTGCCGTCGCGCACCCCGTCGGGTCCGCGCCGAAGGACCCTGCTCGCGGCCGCCGCGGGCACCTTCGCGCTCGCGGGCTGTTCCACTCCCGAGCCGTCCAGCGACACGACGGGCGGCAGCCCCTCGGCCGCGGACCGGGCACGCGCGCGTGCGGCCCGCGACAGCACGACGCTGGCCGGCCGGTACACCGCGGTGATCGCCGCCCATCCCGACCTGGAGGAACGGCTGGCCCCGCTGCGGGCCGAGGCCGTCCGGCACGCGAAGGCGTTCGGGGCCGGCAGCGGCGGAGCGTCGGCGTCCTCGTCGCCCTCGGCGCCGAACTCGGCATCCGCCTCCGCCTCGGCATCCGCTTCGGCGTCGGCCTCCGGATCGGCTTCCGCGTCGGCGAGCGCCTCCCCCGGCGTCGCGGACCGGCCCAAGGACGCGCTCGCCGACCTCGCCTCCGCCGAGCTCGCGCTCGCCGACGAGCGGACACAGGCCCTGGTGGAGGTTCCCGGCGAGCTGGCCAGGCTGCTCGCCTCGGTGGCGGCGGCCGGGGCGGCCCACGCGTTTCTGCTGACGAAGGCGGCGAAGTGAGCGAGCGGAACAGGACCGAGGAAGCCGAGCTCAAGGCTCTGCAGGCCGCGTTGGGCGCCGAACACGCGGCCGTCTACGGCTACGGCGTCGTCGGCGGCCGGATCGGTGAGGCCCGGCGGTCGGACGCCCGGTCGGCGTACGACGCCCATCGGGCCCGCCGGGACGAGCTGGCGCGGGCGGTGCGGGACCTGGGCGGGACGCCCGAGGCCGCGTCGGCCGCGTACGTGCTGCCGTTCCCGGTGAAGGACTCCGCCACGGCCGTACGGTTCGCGGCCGAGCTGGAGGAGCGGGTGGCCGCCGTGTACTCCGACCTCGTACGCGCCGCCACGGGCGACCGGCGGCGCTCGGCGGCCGGGGCGCTGCGGGAAGCGGCGGTCCGCGCGGTGCGCTGGAGCGGCGAGAGCGTAGCCTTCCCTGGGCTCGCCGAGCGGGCGGGCACCCCGTCCGCCACGGCGCCCTCGCCGACGTAACGCGACCTGAGAGGAAACATCTCGCGCATGGACTCGCGCATGGCCTTCGAACCGCCGCAGCGCCTTCTTCGGGCGCTCGGCGAGACCCGGCGAACCGGGTCGGAGGGGGCCGACGAGGCCGACGAGTGGCTGGAGAAGCTGCCCGAGCTGGCCCGACAGGCCGTCGATCTGCGCGAGTTGACCGTGGAGCGGGTACAGGCACCGGGTGGCCGCAGCAGTCTGGTCCTCCTGGTGCGGCAGCACGACGGGACGCCCGCCGTGCTGAAGCTGGCGCCCGAGCGGGCGCGTCCGGAGAGCGAGCGGGCCGCGCTCGCCCACTGGGACGGCCGGGGCGCGGTCCGTCTTCTCGACCCCGGCGACTCCCACGGTGTCCTGCTGCTGGAGCGGCTGCAACCGGACCTGTCGGTGCGGTCCCTGCCCGAGGCGAAGGCGCTGCTGGAGGCGGCGGGGACGTTGCGTCGGCTGTGGGTCGAGCCGCCCGCCGGCCATGTCTTCGAGACCGTCGCGGAGCGGACCGGGCGGCAGGCCGAGGCGATGCGGGCCGCGGCCGGTGACGAAGCCGGGGCCGAGGTCGGCGCCCTGGTCGACGCGGCGCTCGCGGCCCGGGACGAGCTGCTGGCCGGGCCGCCCGAGGCACGGCTGCTGCACGGCACCTTCCGGCAGAGCAAGGTGCTCGCCGGGGAACGCGCGCCCTGGCTGGCCGTGGGACCGGACCCGGTGGTCGGCGAGTGCGCGTTCGACCTCGCCCGGCTGGTCCGCGACCGGGTGGAGGACCTCATCGCGTCGCCCTCGGGGCCCTCGATCACCCGGCGCCGGGTCAAGCGGCTCGCCGAGTCCCTGGAGGTGGACCAGGAGCGGCTGCGCGGCTGGACGCTGTTCCGCGCGGTCGAGTCGGGCGTCCGGGCGGGCCGGGTCGGCCGGCTCCGGGACGCCGAACTGCTCCTCGAGTTCGCCGGCTGGCTCTAGCCCCGACCACCGCCCGGCGGTGCCGAGTGCGAGGTACGCGACCGTCATGGCGAGCGCCTTCGGCCTCGACTGCCGCCCTGCGGCGGCGAGTTCGACGACCTCGACCGTCGCGACGAGCACCCCCGGCCACGACCACCGCCCCGCCGCGGCGAGTCCGAGGTACACGACCGTCGTGACAAGCACCCTCGGCCACGACTACGGCCCTGCGGCAGCGAGTTCGACGACCTCGACCGTCGTGACAAGCACCCCCGGCCACGACCACCGCCCCGCCGCGGCGAGTCCGAGGTACACGACCGTCGTGACGAGCACCCTCGGCCACGACTATGGCCCTGCGGCAGCGAGTTCGACGAACTCGACCGTCGTGACGAACTCCGGGCCGGACAGTGGTCCCGCCCGGCGGTGCCGAGGTGGACGCGGCGAAGCTGCCGAAGGCGCCGGGCCCGCGGATGGACGGCCGGAGGCGGACGGGCCGACGCGGCGACGCGGCGACGCGGCGACGGGCATACGGGCCGACGGCTGAAGTCCCAGGGGGCGATCGCGGACGAGTGGTCCGGCGAGGTGTCGACACCGGGACCCTGGCGGACCGCCGCAGGGGCACGCCCGCCGCCCGCCGGGGCCGCCCCCTCCCCACGACGCACGGCTCACGGCTCACGGCTCACGGCTCACGGCTCACGGCTCACGGCTCACGGCTCATGGCGAGCGGGACGTTCTCTCACATCGCTCGCGGGCGGGAACCCGCGTGAGCGGAAATGCCGGGCGGCGCCCACCTGCCTCGGAAGAGGCTCTGTGGGCGCCGCCGGGCGAAACGGCTACGCCGTCAGGCGGGCGATCGCCTCGTCGACGGTCAGCTCCTCGCGCTCGCCGGTGCGGCGGTCCTTCAGCTCCACGACGCCCTCGGCCGAGCGGCGGCCGGCGACCAGGATCGTCGGTACGCCGATGAGCTCCGCGTCGGTGAACTTCACGCCCGGGGAGACGCCGGCGCGGTCGTCGACCAGGACGCGGACGCCCGCGGCCCCCAGCTTCTCGGACACGTCGAGCGCCAGCTCGGTCTGCAGGGCCTTGCCCGCGGCGACCACGTGCACGTCGGCGGGAGCGATCTCCTTGGGCCAGCACAGGCCCTGGTCGTCCGCCGACTGCTCGGCCAGCGCGGCGACCGCGCGGGAGACACCGATGCCGTAGGAGCCCATGGTCACGCGGACCGGCTTGCCCTGCTGGCCGAGAACGTCGAGGCCGAAGGTGTCGGCGTACTTGCGGCCGAGCTGGAAGATGTGGCCGATCTCGATGGCGCGGTCCATCTTGAGGCCGGTGCCGCACGCCGGGCAGGGGTCGCCCTCCTCCACCACGACGACGTCGAGGTAGTCGTCGACCTCGAAGTCTCGGCCGGCCACGACGTTCTTCGCATGCGTGTTGATCTTGTTGGCGCCGGTGATCCAGGCCGTGCCGGGGGCGACGCGCGGGTCGGCGATGTAGCGGACCTTCTCCAGGCCCTGCGGGCCGACGTAGCCGCGTACGAGATCCTCCCGGCCCTCGAAGTCCTCGGCCGTGACGAGCTCGACGACGGCCGGGGCGAGGTGCTCGCCCAGCTTGCCGAGGTCGACCTCGCGGTCGCCGGGGACCCCCACGGCCACGATCTCGCCGTCGACCTTGACCAGCAGGTTCTTCAGGGTCGCCGAGGCGGGCACGCCGAGGTGCTCGGCGAGCGTCTCGATGGTCGGGGTGTCGGGGGTGTCCAGCTCCTCGACGGCGCCGTGCTCCTCGGAGACGGGCGTGAGCTTGAAGGTCACGGCCTCCGTGTTGGCGGCGTAGTCGCAGGCCGGGCAGTCCACGAAGGTGTCCTCACCGGCGGCGGCGGGCGCGAGGAACTCCTCGGAGGCCGAGCCGCCCATGGCGCCGGAGACGGCGGACACGATGCGGTAGTCGAGGCCGATGCGCGCGAAGATCTTCTGGTAGGCCTCGCGGTGCAGGCCGTAGGACTCGGCGAGGCCCTCGTCCGTGATGTCGAAGGAGTACGAGTCCTTCATCTGGAACTCGCGGCCGCGCAGCACGCCGGAGCGCGGACGGGCCTCGTCGCGGTACTTCGTCTGGATCTGGTACAGCATGACCGGCAGGTCCTTGTACGACGCCACCTGGTCCTTCACCACCAGGGTGAAGATCTCCTCGTGCGTCGGGCCGAGCAGGTACTCCGCGCCCTTGCGGTCCTTGAGACGGAAAAGGAGGTCGCCGTACTCCTCCCAGCGGGCCGAGGCCTCGTAGGGCTCCTTGGGCAGCAGGGCCGGCAGGAGGACCTCCTGGGCGCCGATCGCGTCCATCTCCTCGCGGACCACCCGGGAGATGTTGTCGAGGACCTTCTTGCCGAGCGGCAACCAGGTCCAGATGCCCGCGGCGTTGCGCCGCACGTACCCGGCGCGGACGAGCAGCTTGTGGCTGAGCGTCTCGGCATCCGCGGGGTCGTCACGCAATGTCTTGACCATCAAACGGGACATGCGCTGGACCTGGGCCATGATTCTCGACTCCTGCTGCGTAAGGGTGATGCCAGGAGGTTAGCCGGGCAGCACCCGTCCCCGGAAATCCATTAGCGGTGGCGCAGCGGGAGCGGCGCGCCCATCACGGCGTACGGCTTGGGCGCGCTGGGGAACAGGACCTGCCGTGCGAGGTCCTCGTAGCCGAGGGAGCGGTAGAGGCCGCGGGCCGGGCTGTCGAAGTCGATCGCGGAGAGGATCGAGCGGGGTTCGGCCGCGGTGTCGGTGATGGCGGTGATCAGGGCGCGGCCGACACCCCGGTTCTGGAAGCGGGGGTGGACGTGCAGTTCGGTGATCACGAAGGAGTTGTCGAGCCAGCCGTCGTGGCCCTGGCCGCGCAGATACGGTTCGACGACGGTGGACCACCAGTGCGCGCGGTCGTTGGGCATGCCGTAGACGAAGCCGACGAGCCGTCCGTCGACGGTGGTCGCGCCGAGCGCGTGGGCTCCCGGGTAGGTGAGGTGGCGCAGCACGATCTGGCGTCGTACGGCGATCTCGTCGGCGCCGAGCCCGAAGGCGAGCGCCTGCACGGCGAGCGCCTCGTCGACGCGCGCGGCGAGATCCAGCGGGCCGATGACCACGTCGTCGGAGTCGCGGTGGCCGTGACCGGGGAAGCGCAGCATGCCGGGAGACTACCTGGCGGACAGCGGGACATGTGAGGTCCCGCGGGGCCTGCGCCGGGCGTCAGAACAGGACACTCATGAACGCGCCGACCTCCTTGAACCCGACCCGGCGGTACGTCGCGCGCGCCGCCGTGTTGAAGTCGTTGACGTAGAGGCTGACGACCGGGGCGACATCGGCGAGGGCGTAGCGCAGGACCGCCGCCATGCCGGGGGCCGCGACTCCCCGGCCGCGGTATTCGGGGGCCACCCACACCCCCTGGATCTGGCAGGCGTGGGCCGTCGCGGCGCCGATCTCGGCCTTGAAGACGACCTTGCCGTCCTGGTCGAGGCGGGCGAAGGACCGGCCCGAACCGACGAGTTCGGCCACCCGGGCCTGGTAGATCAGACCGCCGTCACCGGCCATCGGCGAGATGCCGACCTCCTCGGTGAACATCGCCACGCACGCCGGCATGATCGTGTCCATCTCGTCCTTGCGGATGCGGCGGACGAACGGATCCGGGGTGATGTCGGCGGGCAGCCGGTCGGTGACCATCAGAGGCTGGTGGGCGCGGACCTCGCGGGCGGGGCCCCAGCTCGGTTCGAGCAGCCGCCACAGCTGGGCGGTGGGTTCGGCGGGGCCGACGATCGAGGAGCAGCGGCGGCCACCCCGGCGGGCCCGGTCGGCGAAGCCGCGCACGGCGCGCGGGGTGGCGCAGATCGGGACGAGATTGGCGCCCGCGTAGCAGAGGGACTGCAGCATGCCGTCCTCGTACCAGCCCCACATCTCGCCGCCGAGCCGCCATGGGTCGAGCCCCGCTACGTGTACGCGGGAGGCGACGAAAGCGTTCGCCACCGGCTCGCGGCCGAGGACGGCGAGCGCGGCGTCCAGGTCACTCGGTTCGAGGACCCTGGTGGTGGTCTGGGTCAACACGTGCGGGGGCCTCACCCTGGGGTCTGCTGATCTCCGCACTGTACCTGGAGAGGTTGTGCCCCGCCGCCCCTTGCACGGCGGCCCGGTGGACGGCCGGGGCCGTGCGCAGTCGCCCGGCTGCGGGTGCGTGGGGGTTGCTCGCGCCGTTCCCCGCGCCCCCGGTAGCTCGGGCCGGCCGCAGTGCTGACAGGCGGCCGCATTGCCGTCCCGCCCGGGCCACCGGGCCCGTGCGCAGTCGACCGGCCGCGGGCGGGCGGGGGTTGCTCGCGCCGTTCCCCGCGCCCCCGGTAGCTCGGGCCGGCCGGAGTGCTGACAGGCGGCCGCATTGCCGTCCCGCCCGGGCCACCGGGCCGGAGGCGTCCGCAGTCGCCCGACCGCAGGCGGGCGGGGGTTGCTCGCGCCGTTCCCCGCGCCCCCGGTAGCTCGGGCCGGCCGCAGTGCTGACAGGCGGCCGCATTGCCGTCCCGCCCGGGCCGGGAGCGTGCGCAGTCGACCGACCGCAGGCGGGCGGGGGTTGCTCGCGCCGTTCCCCGCGCCCCCGGTAGCTCGGGCCGGGTTCCAACACAGGGCAGCTTCACCGCCCCCGGCGCCGGGCCACCTGGCCGGGGGCGGGGTTGCTCGCGCGGTTCCCCGCGCTCCTCGGCTCCAGCTGGGTGGAGTCGAGGGGCGGGGTTCCGGTGGGGTCAGCCCGCTACCGAGATCGTGGGTTCGCCGGAGGCGATGCCCTCGGCCTCCATCTGCTCGGCGAGCTTCATCGCCTCTTCGATCAGGGTCTCCACGATCTTCGACTCGGGGACGGTCTTGATGACCTCGCCCTTGACGAAGATCTGGCCCTTGCCGTTGCCGGAGGCGACACCGAGGTCGGCCTCGCGGGCCTCGCCCGGGCCGTTCACGACGCAGCCCATGACGGCGACGCGCAGCGGGACCTCCATGCCGGTAAGACCGGCGGTGACTTCCTCGGCCAGCTTGTAGACGTCGACCTGGGCGCGTCCGCAGGACGGGCAGGAGACGATCTCCAGGCCGCGCTGCTTGAGGTTCAGCGACTCCAGGATCTGCAGGCCGACCTTGACCTCCTCGACCGGCGGGGCCGAAAGGGAGACGCGGATGGTGTCGCCGATGCCCTCGGAGAGCAGGGCGCCGAAGGCGACGGCCGACTTGATGGTGCCCTGGAAGGCGGGGCCGGCCTCGGTCACGCCCAGGTGCAGCGGGTAGTCGCAGGCGGCGGCCAGCTGGCGGTAGGCGTTGACCATGACGACGGGGTCGTTGTGCTTGACCGAGATCTTGATGTCCCGGAAGTCGTGCTCCTCGAAGAGGGAGGCCTCCCAGAGCGCGGACTCGACGAGCGCCTCGGGCGTCGCCTTGCCGTACTTCTGGAGCAGGCGCTTGTCGAGCGAGCCCGCGTTGACGCCGATCCGGATCGGGGTGCCGGTGTCGTTCGCGGCCCGCGCGATCTCCTTGACCTGGTCGTCGAACTGCTTGATGTTGCCGGGGTTGACGCGGACGGCCGCACAGCCGGCGTTGATCGCGGCGAAGACGTACTTCGGCTGGAAGTGAATGTCCGCGATGACCGGGATCTGGGACTTCTTGGCGATCGTGGCGAGTGCGTCGGCGTCGTCCTGGGTGGGACAGGCGACGCGCACGATCTGGCAGCCGGACGCGGTCAGCTCGGCGATCTGCTGAAGCGTGGCGCCGATGTCCGACGTACGCGTGGTCGTCATCGACTGCACCGAGACGGGTGCGTCTCCACCCACGGCCACGGTCCCGACCTGGATCTGCCGGGTCTTGCGGCGCTCGGCCAGCTTGGTCGGAACGGACGGCATGCCGAGAGAAATCGCAGTCATCTGCTGTGCAACCCCAAGTTGTGGATCAAGGTCCCGGAATCGTGGGCTCCAGGCTTCGAGATTACGGTACGGGCGCACAGGGGAGCACATCACGCCCCCGCCCCTAAACCCACTCGATGGAAGGCGGCCGGACACCCAGGGTGCCCGGCCGCCGCCAACGCCGTCCCGCTAGGAGAGTTTCACCGGATTGACGACGTCTGCCACGAGGACCAGCAAGGTGAAGCAGACGAAGATTCCGGCCACCACGTAGGCCACCGGCATCAGCTTCGCCACGTCGAAGGGGCCCGGGTCGGGTCGCTTCAGGACCTTCGCCGTGTTCCGCCGCAGCGACTCCCACAGCGCGCCCGCGATGTGCCCGCCGTCGAGCGGGAGCAGCGGGAGCATGTTGAACAGGAACAGGGAGAGGTTGAACCCGGCGACCAGCAGCAGCATCATCGCGACCTGCTGCGATGCCGGGATGTCCAGCGTGAAGACATCGCCGCCGATGCGGGCCGCGCCGACCACGCCCATCGGGGAGTCGGCCTTGCGCGGGCCGTCACCGAAGGCCGCGTCCCACAGGTCGGGGACCTTGGCGGGCAGCGCCACCAGGGACTCGACGCCGTTCTGCATCATGTCGCCCATGCGTTCCACGGACTGTCCGAAGGACTGCTGGACGATGCCGGTGGCGGGCGTGAAGCCGAGGAAGCCGGCGTACACGTACTTGCCCTCGACGTAGCCGCCGTTGCCGTCGGTCTTGCTCACCTGGTTCTTGATCAGGTGGGCCTTCAGGTCGACCTGCTGCCCCTTGCGCTCGACGGTGATCGTGACGTCCTTGCCGGGGTTGGCCCGGATGTCGTCCTGGAGGACCGCCCAGTCCGCGACCGCCTTGCCGTCGAACGCGACGATCTTGTCGCCGCCCTTGAGGCCCGCGGCCTTGGCGGGCGCGGCCTCGTCGCCCTTCGCGCACTTCGACCGGTTCTCGCTCTGCTCGATGACACAGTCCGAGACCTTGCCGACCGTGGTGGTCTGGGCCTGGACGCCGAACGTCATCATCACGCCGAGGAAGATCGCGACAGCCAGGATGAGATTCATGAAGGGACCGGCGAACATCACGATCACGCGCTTCCACGGCTTGCGCGTGTAGAAGAGGCGCGTCTCGTCGCCGGGCTTCAGCTCTTCGAAGGCGGCCGACCGGGCGTCCTCGACCATGCCCCGGAAGGGGGACGTCGAGCGGGCCTCGATGCGGCCGTCCGGGCCGGGCGGGAACATGCCGATCATGCGGATGTAGCCGCCCAGCGGGACGGCCTTGATGCCGTACTCGGTTTCGCCCTTCTTGCGTGACCAGATGGTCGGGCCGAAGCCGACCATGTACTGCGGCACCCGGATACCGAAGAGCTTGGCCGTCGACAGATGTCCCAGCTCGTGCCACGCGATCGAGATGAGCAGGCCGACCACGAAGACGACTATGCCGAGGATCATCATCAAGGTCGTCATGCACGAGCCTCCGCGGTTGTCGTCTGTGCTGTGAGTTCACGGGCCCGGGCGCGCGCCCAGGTCTCCGCTTCGAGGACGTCCGTGACGGTCAGAGAAGTTCCCGTACGCGGTGTGCCGTGTTCCTCGACGACCCGGGTGACGGTCTCCATGATCCCGTTGAACGGCAGGGTGCCGTTCAGGAACGCGTCCACGCACTCCTCGTTGGCGGCATTGAACACCGCCGGGGCCGTACCCGCGAGCTGCCCCACGTGCCGGGCGAGCCCCACCGACGGGAACGCGTCGGTGTCGAGCGGGAAGAACTCCCAGTTCGACGCCTTCGTCCAGTCGAAGGCGGGCGCCGCGTCCGGGACGCGCTCGGGCCAGCCGAGCCCGATGGCGATCGGCCCCCGCATGTCCGGGGGCGTCGCCTGGGCGATCGTCGAGCCGTCCGTGAATTCCACCATCGAGTGGACATACGACTGCGGGTGCACGACCACCTCAATCCGTTCGAAGGGAATGTCGTAGAGGAGGTGCGCCTCGATGACTTCCAGTCCCTTGTTGACCAGGGTCGCGGAGTTGATCGTGATGACCGGGCCCATGGCCCAGGTGGGGTGGGCGAGGGCGTCGGCGGGTGCCACGTCCGCCAGTTCGGCCTTCGTACGGCCGCGGAACGGGCCCCCGGAGGCGGTCACGACGAGTTTGCGCACGTCCGCGCGGGTGCCGGAGGCCAGCGCCTGGAACAGGGCGGCGTGCTCGGAGTCGACGGGGATGATCTGGCCCGGCTTGGCCAGTGCCTTCACCAGCGGCCCGCCGACGATGAGCGACTCCTTGTTGGCGAGCGCGAGGGTGCGGCCCGCCTCCAGGGCGGCGAGGGTGGGCGCGAGGCCGATGGAACCGGTGATGCCGTTCAGGACGGTGTGGCAGTCGGAGGCGGCGACCTGGGTGGCCGCCTCGGCTCCGGCGAGGATGTCGGGAAGGGGCTCGCCGGGACCGTACTGGTCCGCGAGGGCCTCCCTCAGCGCCGGGACGGCGTCCTCGCGCGCGACGGCGACCGTCCGCACCCGCAGCCGGTGGGCCTGCTCGGCGAGCAGGGCGACCCTGCCGCCGGCGGCGGAGAGCGCGGTGACCCGGAACCGGTCGGGGTTGCGCAGCACGAGGTCGATGGCCTGGGTGCCGATCGAGCCGGTGGATCCGAGAATCACCACATCCCGGACTCCGTCCACGGGATCGAAGACAAGATGCGGATCAGCGAGGGGGGCTGGACTGTCGCTCATCCCCCCATTGTGGCCGCATCGGGTACGCGGAAGGACAGGGCGTCCCTCATTCCCGCCGCCGCGCCCCCGATTCCTGGAGCCCGGCCGTGCCGAGGGGCTCGCACGAGGGGTCCACGCTCCGCGCGGGCGGCGGCGGGCGGGTGCGCATCGGCGGGGGTCGCGGCGTGGCCGGGCGCCGTACTGATCCGCAGGTCAGCGCTTGCGGCGGCGCCTGGCTCTGGACCGCTGCGGCCGGGCACGGTTCCGGGCGGGCGGGCCGGCGGCGGGTCCGGGGGCGGTCGGCGGGGTCGCGGATTCCTCTGTTCGGGCGAACGCGCCCTCGACCACGCCGTTCGCCGTGTCGAGCGTCGGCGCGGTGAAGGTGAGGCCGTCGGCGCGGTCGCGGCGTTCGAGGGCCCCGGTGGCCGGGGCCGCGGCGTCGAGGTTGAAGACGTAGCCGACGGACTCCTCCTTGATGGCGTCGGTCATGGCCCCGTACATGTCGAAGCCCTCGCGCTCGTACTCGACGATCGGCTCGCGGCCGAGTGTCCAGCGCAGGCCGATGCCGTCGCGCAGGTAGTCCATCTCGTAGAGGTGCTCGCGCCACTTGCGGTCGAGGACGGAGAGGACGACGAGGCGCTCCAGGTTGCGCAGGGTCTCGGAGCCGAGTTCCGCCTCGCGCTCCTCGTAGCGGGTGCGGATGTCGTCGGTGACCGTCTCGACGATCAGCTCGGTGGTCAGGTTGTCGCGGCCGCCCTCGCGGTCCTCCAGCTCCTGGACGGTGATCCCGACGGGGTACAGCTGCTTGAGCGCGCTCCACAGCCGCTGCAGATCCCACTCCTCCGCGAAGCCCTCGCCGGTCTCCTGCTCGATGTACTCCCGGACGGTGCCCTCCATGAAGTGGACGATCTTCTCGCGCAGGTCCTCGCCGTCGAGGACGCGGCGGCGTTCGGCGTAGATGAGCGTGCGCTGCCGGTTGAGGACCTCGTCGAACTTGAGGACGTCCTTGCGGGACTCGAAGTGCTGCTGCTCCAGCTGTGCCTGGGCGGAGGCGATGGCGCGGGTGACCATCTTGTTCTCGATGGGTACGTCGTCGGGGACGTTCGCCATGGCCATGACGCGGTCGACGACGTTGGCCCGGAAGAGCCGCATCAGGTCGTCCTCCAGCGAGAGGTAGAAGCGGGAGGCACCGGGGTCGCCCTGCCGGCCCGAGCGGCCGCGGAGCTGGTTGTCGATGCGCCGTGACTCATGGCGTTCGGTGCCCAGCACGTAGAGCCCGCCGAGTTCCTTGACCGCCTCGTGCTCGGCCTCGACCGCGGTGGTGATCCGGGCGAGCACGTCGCGGCTCACCTGCGGGTCCGCGTCCTCCCCGGCCTCGGCCAGGGCCATGGCCTCCGGGTTGCCGCCGAGCATGATGTCCGTGCCGCGGCCGGCCATGTTGGTGGCGACGGTGACGGCGCCCCGGCGTCCCGCCTGGGCGACGATCTGGGCCTCGCGCCGGTGGTTCTTGGCGTTGAGGACCTCGTGCCGTATCCCCTGCCTCCGGAGCCGCGCGGAGAGCACCTCCGACTTCTCGACCGAGGTGGTGCCGACCAGGACCGGCTGGCCGAGCTCGTGCTTCTCGGCGATGTCGGCGAGGATCGCGGCGTACTTCGCCTCCTCGGTGCGGTAGATCTGGTCGGGGTCGTCGCGCCGGACCATTGGCCGGTTGGTGGGGATCGGCACGACGTGCAGCTGGTAGATCTGGTGGAACTCGGCCGCCTCGGTCATGGCGGTGCCGGTCATGCCGGCGAGTTTGCCGTAGAGGCGGAAGAAGTTCTGGAGGGTGATCGTGGCGAGGGTCTGGTTCTCGTCCTTGATCGTGACGCCTTCCTTGGCCTCGATGGCCTGGTGCAGGCCTTCGTTGTAGCGGCGGCCGGCGAGGATGCGGCCGGTGTGCTCGTCGACGATCAGCACCTCGCCGTCCACGACGACGTAGTCCTTGTCCTTCTTGAAGTGCTCCTTGGCCTTGAGGGCGTTGTTGAGGTGCCCGATCAGCGGGGTGTGGTCGGACTCGTAGAGGCTGTCGATGCCGAGCTGGTCCTGGAGGTAGTCGACACCGGGGTCCAGGATCGCCACCGTGCGCTTCTTCGGGTCGTACTCGTAGTCGTGGCGCATCCGCAGTCCGGCGAGGCGGTCCTTGTCGGACGGCGTGGTGAACTGCTCCTCCTGCACCCGTACGCCCTTCATGTGCCGCGCGAACGCGGCGAAGGCCTCGTACCAGTGCGTCGGCTGGTCGGCCGGGCCGGAGATGATCAGCGGGGTGCGCGCCTCGTCGATGAGGATCGAGTCGGCCTCGTCGACGATCGCGAAGTGGTGGCCACGCTGGACGATTTCGTCCTTGGACCAGGCCATGTTGTCGCGGAGGTAGTCGAAGCCGAACTCGGTGTTGGTGCCGTAGGTGATGTCGCAGGCGTACTGGGCGCGCCGTTCGGCGGGGGTCGATTCCGTCCTGACGACGCCGACGGTCAGTCCCAGGAAGCGGTACGCGCGCCCCATCCACTCGGCGTCGCGCCGGGCCAGGTAGTCGTTGACCGTGACGAGGTGGACGCCTTTGCCGGTGAGGGCGTTCAGATAGACCGGGAGGGTGCCGACGAGGGTCTTTCCCTCGCCGGTCTGCATCTCGGCGATGTTGCCGAGGTGGAGCGCGGCTCCGCCCATGATCTGTACGTCGAAGTGGCGCATGCCGAGGGTGCGGCGGGACGCCTCGCGCATCGCGGCGAAGGCCTCCGGCAGCAGGTCGTCGAGGCTCTCACCGGAGGCGTGGCGCTCCTTGAACTCCGGTGTGAGCGCCTGGAGTTCCTCGTCGGTCAGCGCCGTGAACTCCTCTTCCAGGGAGCCGACCTGCGCGGCGAGACGTTCGAGGCGGTGCAGCATCCGGCCCTCGCCCGCCCGCATGATCCTGCCGGTGATGGCGTCGAGACCTTTTCCTGGCATGGGAATCACCTCGCGTTCGGCGCGGCCGAACGGCGTCCACGAGCATCCCGGCCGGGGATCGGCCCGCTGGAGAATACGGTCGCTCTGCTGACGCGCGAGCTGTACGGACGTGCCGTGGCGGTGTTCTTCCCCGCCGCCTCGGCGCATCCGCCGTCCCCGTTCGCCGTTCCTTTCATTGTTGACGCACGGCTCCGGTGCGGCAAGCAGCGGAAGGGCGAACGGGACCGTTGTGCGCTCCTGGGGAAAAGGTCAGCGGATGGGCCGGTGGACGTTCTCCAGTTTGCTCGGGCCGGGGGTCGCGTCGGCGATCCAGGGGCCCTCACCGGACGGGTCGATGACGCCTTCCTCCAGCCAGGTGTAGGTGCCCGAGAGAACGCCCTTGACCACCTTGGCGTCGACGTCGTCGGTGTTGGTCCACAGGCGTCCGAAGAGTTCCTCGACGCGGATGCGGGACTGGCGGCAGAAGGCGTCGGCGAGCTGGTAGGCCTCGCGGCCGTGTTCCCCTGTGGTGCGCAGGAGTTCGGCCCGTACGCAGGCCGCGCTCATCGCGAAGAGCTCGGCGCCGATGTCGACGACCCGGCCGAGGAATCCCTGCTTGGTCTCCATCCGGCCCTGCCAGCGCGACATCGCGTAGAAGGTGGACCTGGCGAGCTTGCGTGCGCTGCGTTCGACGTACCGCAGGTGCGGGGAGAGGTCCACTTCGTGGTGGAACTCGTTGAACGAGCGCGGGAGTTGACCGGCTCCGGCGACCAGTTTCGGCAGCCACTTGGCGTAGAAGACACCGGCGTTCGCGCCCGCCTTCGCCTTGTCCGAGAGCGTCTTGTCGGGGTCGATGAGGTCACCGGCCACCTTGAGGTGGGCGTCGACGGCCTCCCGGGCGATCAGCAGATGCATGATCTCCGTGGAGCCCTCGAAGATGCGGTTGATGCGCAGGTCGCGCAGGACCTGTTCGGCGGGGACGGCGCGCTCACCGCGGGCCGCCAGCGACGCGGCCGTCTCGAATCCGCGGCCGCCGCGGATCTGGACCAGTTCGTCGGCCATCAGGCAGGCCATCTCGGAGCCGTACAGCTTGGCGAGGGCGGCCTCGATGCGGATGTCGTTGCGGTTCTCGTCGGCCATCTGCGACGACAGGTCGAGGACGGCTTCGAGGGCGAAGGTGGTGGCCGCGATGAAGGAGATCTTGGTGCCGACGGCTTCGTGGAAGGCGACCGGCTTGCCCCACTGCTCGCGCGCCGCCGACCACTCGCGGGCGATCTTCAGGCACCACTTGCCCGCGCCCACGCACATGGCGGGCAGCGAGAGGCGGCCGGTGTTGAGGGTGGTGAGGGCGATCTTCAGGCCCGCCCCCTCGGGTCCGATGCGGTTCGCGGCCGGCACCCGCACCTGGTGGAAGCGCGTGACGCCGTTCTCCAGGCCGCGCAGGCCCATGAACGCGTTGCGGTGCTCGACCGTCACACCCTCCGAGGCGGCCTCCACCACGAAGGCCGTGATGCCGCCCTTGTGGCCCTCGGACTTCGGGACGCGCGCCATGACGACGAGGAGGTCCGCGACGACGCCGTTGGTCGTCCACAGCTTCACCCCGTCGAGGATGTAGTCGTCGCCCTCGGGCACGGCGGTCGTGGCGAGCCGCGCCGGGTCGGAGCCGACGTCCGGCTCGGTGAGCAGGAAGGCGGAGATGTCGGTGCGGGCGCAGCGCGGCAGGAAGGTGTCCCGCTGCTCCTGGGTGCCGAAGAGTTTCAGCGGCTGCGGTACGCCGATCGACTGATGGGCGGAGAGCAGCGCGCCGATCGCCGGGTTCACGGAGCCGACCAGGGCGAGGGCCTTGTTGTAGTACACCTGGGTGAGGCCGAGCCCCCCGTATTTGGTGTCGATCTTCATGCCGAGGGCGCCGAGTTCCTTGAGCCCGTTGACGGTCTCGTCAGGAATGCGTGCCTCGCGCTCGATCCGGGCCGAGTCGATCTTCGTCTCGCAGAAGTCGCGCAGTTTGGCCAGGAACTCCTCGCCGCGCTGGGTGTCCTCGTCGGGCGGGAGCGGGTGCGGGTGGATCAGGTCGAGCCGGAAGCGGCCGAGGAACAGCTCTTTGGCGAAGCTGGGCTTCTGCCAGTCCTGTTCGCGCGCGGCCTCGGCGACCTGCCGGGCCTCGCGTTCGGTGACTGTGGGCTGGTGGGGTGTTGCGGACATGAGGCTCACCTCGCCGCGAATAGGGATCATGGGGCTGTTCGTTACCGACCGGTTCTACTCGATCGTATTTACCTGATTCCGGGTGACCCCACCAGTCCTCGCGCAGCGTTCGGCCCAATGGGCGCCCGCCGGAGCGCGGGCCGGGCACCACCCCCCTCGCCCGGGTCCTCACCAGCCCCGCCTTCCCGGACGGGCACGTCGGCGGTATTGCGCCAAAGGTCGTTTCCAGGGGACGGTCTGTGTACGCCGGTCAGGGGGCCGCCGCACGCTCACGAGGGTGCCGAACCGGGTTCAGGAGTTTCGCTGTCGAAGCGCTTCGACAACCTATGGACACGCCTCCTCCACCGGGCTAATGTCGAGCCACCCCCACTCGCCCCTATCCGCACCACGCGCACTGTCGAAGCGCTTCACAAAGCTTGGAGAGCTGGATGGTCACCCTCGCCGAGGTCGCCCAGCACGCCGGAGTCTCGGCGAGCACGGTGAGCTATGTCCTCAGCGGCAAGCGGTCCATCTCCGCGGGCACCCGGCAGCGGGTCGAGCGGAGCATCCAGGAGCTCGGCTACCACCCGAACGCGGGCGCCCGGGCCCTGGCGAGCAGCCGGTCCAACATCATCGCGCTGATGGTTCCGCTCCGCACCGACATGTACGTACCCGTGATGATGGAGATCGCCATCGCGGTGGCCACGAACGCCCGGACCCACGGGTACGACGTCCTGCTGCTCACCGGCGAGGAGGGGCCCGACGCGGTACGCCGGGTCACGGGCAGCGGGCTCGCCGACGCGATGATCCTGATGGACGTCGAACTCGACGACGAGCGGCTGCCGTTGCTGCGCGAGACGGACCAGCCGTCCGTACTCATCGGTCTCCCCGCCGTCACCACGGGCCTGACCTGTGTCGACCTCGACTTCGGAGCGACGGGCGCGCTGTGCGCCGAGCACCTGGCGCTGCTCGGTCACCGTGACATCGCTGTCATCGGCGAGGCGCCCGCCGTCTACGAGCGGCACACCGGCTTCGCCGAACGCACGCTCGACGGACTCCGTTCCCGTTCGCGGGAGCTGGGCCTGCGCGTGCTGCACCGCCCCTGCGACGGCGGCTACGACGCGATGGCCCTCACCCTCGCCCGCATCCTCGACGAGCGCCCGGGCACCACGGGCTTCGTCGTCCAGAACGAGTCGGCGGTCGAACCGCTGCTGGCGCTGCTGCGCCAGAAGGGCCGTGCCGTGCCCGAGGACGTGTCGGTGATCGCGATCTGCCCGGACCAGGTCGCCACCCAGGCCTCGGTGCGGCTGACCTCGGTCGCCATCCCCGCGCAGGAGATGGGCCGGCACGCCGTCGAGCATCTGATCGCCAAGCTCGAAGGGCACGGCAAGGACGAAGTCGTGCTGATCGCGCCGGAGTTGACCGTTCGGGCGAGCACGGGGCCGGCCCCGGCCGCTCCCTGAGCAGTCCCCCCGCTCCCTGACCAGTCCCCTCTTCCCGGCCCAGGACCTCTCCTGGGCGCCCTGACCGCGGCTCCCTCTTCCTCCTTCGCGTCCCCTGCCCGGGGACTTTCCTCGCCCCTTCGCGCCGCGCCCCTTCCAGGGCACCTCCCTGTCCGCACTCCTTCATGTCTGCACTCCTTCAGGAGCACACCACGTGAATCAGCCTGCCGAAAACCAGCCCCAGGTCAGCCTCGCGCAGTCCTCCCCGATCGTCGGCACGTTCCGTGAGCGGGACGGCGCGCTGGAGTGGAGCGGCCGCACCGAGACCCTCCGGATCGAGCCCTGGGGCCCCGACGCGGTCCGCGTCCGCGCCCGTCTCGGCGGTCCCGTGCTCGAAGGCCTGCCCGGAGCCCTGCTCGACGAACGGCAGGCCACCGAGAGCACGGTCGGACTCCGCGGCGGCGCGGGCCGGTTGACGGTCGGCGCGCTGACCGTCGAGGTGAGCGCCGAGGGGCTCGTCCGCTTCACCCGCACCGACGACGGCGGTGAGCTCCTCGCCGAGGAGCGCGCCCACTTCTGGTGGCCCGGCCCGCGGCTGTACACCCCGACCGGCAACGGCCACCACCGTCTGGAGCAGCGCTTCGCCGCCTACGACGGCGAGAAGCTGTACGGCCTCGGGCAGCACCAGCACGGTCTGTTCGACCAGAAGGGCGCGGTCCTGGACCTGATCCAGCGCAACGCCGAGGTCACCATTCCAGTCCTCACCTCCAGCCGTGGCTACACCCTCCTGTGGAACAGCCCGGCCATCGGGCGGGTGGAGCTCGCGGGCAACGGCACCCGCTGGGTCGCCGACTCGGCCCGCCAGATCGACTACTGGATCACCGCGGGCACTCCGGCCGACGCCCAGCGCCGCTACAGCGCGGCGACCGGCCGAACGCCGATGCTGCCCGCGTGGGCGGCCGGATTCTGGCAGTGCAAGCTGCGCTACCGCACCCAGGACGAACTCCTCGACGTGGCACGGGAGTACAAGCGCCGGGGCCTGCCGCTGTCCGTCATCGTCTGCGACTTCTTCCACTGGACCCACCTCGGCGACTGGAAGTTCGACCCGGCCGAGTGGCCCGACCCGGCCGCCCTGCAGGCCGAACTCGCCGCACTCGGCGTCAAGCTGGTCGTGTCCGTCTGGCCGTCGGTCTCCCCGCTCTCCGAGAACCACCAGCTCATGGAGCAGCGGGGCTACTTCATCGGCACCGAGTACGGCCCGATGGCGCACGCCGACTGGCCGGACAAGCAGGTCGCCTCCACCGTCCAGGTGGCCTTCTACGACGCCACGAACCCCGAGGCACGCGACTTCCTGTGGTCGCGGGTCAAGGACAACTACCTTGATCCGTACGGCATCTCGGCCTTCTGGCTGGACGCCTGCGAGCCGGAGCTGAAGCCGGGCTTCTCCGAGAACCTGCGCTACCACGCGGGCCCGGGTCTCGAAGTCGGCAACCTCTACCCGCGCGAGAACGCCCGCACCTTCTACGAGGGCCTGCTCGCGGCCGGGGAGACCGAGATCGTCTCCCTCAACCGTTCGGCCTGGGCGGGCAGTCAGCGGTACGGGGCCGCCCTGTGGTCCGGCGACATCGGGACCGACTTCGCGACGCTGCGCCGCCAGATCGCCGCGGGCCTCAACACCGCGCTGTCCGGCATCCCCTGGTGGAACACCGACATCGGCGGCTTCCACGGAGGCGACCCGGACGATCCGGCGTACCGCGAAGTCATGGTCCGCTGGTTCCAGTTCGGCGCGCTGTCCCCGCTGATGCGGCTGCACGGCTTCCGTGACCCGGGCCTGCCGCTCGGTCCCGACATGACCGGGGGCCCGAACGAGGTCTGGTCGTACGGCGAGGAGGCCGGCGCGATCATGGAGAAGTACCTGCGGCTGCGCGAGCGCCTGAAGCCGTACGTGCTGGACGTCATGAGGGAGGCCCACGAGGAGGGGCTGCCGGTGATGCGCCCGCTGCTCCTGGAGTTCCCGGGCGATCAGGCGGCCTGGTCGGTGGACGACGCCTATCTCTTCGGACCCGATCTGCTCGTCGCGCCGGTCCTGACCGCGGGCGCGACGGCCCGTACGGCGTACCTCCCGGCGGGCGCCCGCTGGACGGACGCGTGGACCGGGAAGACGTACGAGGGAGGCGCGGCCGTGACGGTCGACGCGCCGCTGGACCGCATCCCGCTCTTCCTGCGGGACGGGGCGAGCCTGCCGGTGGCCGAGTAGCCGGGTGCGGCCGGTCCCGGGAGGGGCCGGCCGCACTGTCACTCGGCGATCAACCGCTGCTGACCGTCAGGTTGTTGGCGGCGAAGTCGAGGCCGCCCGCGGACGAGGTGATCTCGAAGCCGAACTGCACGTCGCCGATGGTCTCAGCGCTCGACATCCAGCCCTTGGTGTTCGCGATCCACTTCAGGATCGGGAGGATGTTGATGGTGCCGGACGTGGAGTCCGAGGTGCGCAGGAACGAGAAGACGTCGTTCGCGCCGTTGTTGCCCTTGTAGACGGTCCAGGTGTTGCCGTTCAGGGTGAGCGTGCCCTGTGAGGTGCCGAGCGCGCCGACGGCGCCGTTGTAGTTGACCCACAGCATGATCTCGTAGTCGTAGTCGGTGTCCCAGATGTCGTACGAGGTGTTGTACGCGCCGGAGGACGGGACGGTGACGTTGTAGGTGCTGGTGAGGGAGGACAGCCCCGAGATCGTCTTGCCGACGTACTTCTTGGAGTTGGGGTAGGACTTGATACCGCCGGTGTTCGGGTGGTTGGCCCAGACTCCCCAGTTGGTGCCGGAGTTGGCCCAGACGCACTGGCTGCCCGCGCCGGAGCCCCAGATGTTGTTGTAGAGCGTGTACCCGTTGAGGGTGGTGTTGCCCCACTGGTCGCAGGAGGACCAGACGGCGGCCTGGGCGGGGGCCGAGGCGAGGCCGATCGTCGCGCCGAGCGCGAGCGCGGGGGCGACGAGGGCCTTGGTGATCCTGTGCAGTGTCCGAAGTGCCATGGGTGTCCCTTCCATGGGTGGGGGGAAGTACGGGGTCTACCGCGGCCCCAGGGCGAGGACGCGGTCTTCTCCGGCGCTCAGTGAGAGCGGTCGCGCGCCGGCGGAAGTCTGCAGATCGATGCGGCAGGCGCGGCCCGGCCGCAGCACGGCCGTGGCACCGTCGGGGGTCCAGGTGAGGTCGACCTCCGCGCCGAACCTCGTCCGGATACCGCGGAGTTCGCCGCTCGGGAGGGCGGCCGGCAGCGCGGGGAGCAGGACGAGCCGCTCCGGCGTGGAGTGGATCAGCGCTTCGATGAGCACGGCGGGCAGGGTGTGGGCGGCGTCGGCGTTGTAGACGTGCCGGTTCGGGTAGTGGCCGCTGATCAGGGAGACGTGGAAGAAGTCACCGGCCAGGACGTTGTCGAGGGCGCCCGCCACGCGTTCCGCGTCCCCGAGCCGGGCGGCCACCAGGGCGTGGTGGAGGTGGCCGTGCGCCGAGTCGTTCTCGGCGCCCCGCAGTTCGAGGGCGCGACGGGCCGCCGCGGCGAGCTCGGGGGTGTCGTACGGGTTGATCTCGTCGAGCGGCCAGACCCCGTAGAGGTGGCTGAGGTGCCGGTGGTCGTAGCTGTCGTCGAGGCCGGGCCTGGCCCACTCGGCCAGCGCGCCCTCGGCGTTGATCCGGTGCGGCGGCAGCCGGTCGGCGAGCGCGCGCCAGCGCTCCGCGTCGGGTCCCGGGTGGTACGCCCCCGCCGTGCGCAGGGCGTGCCGGGCCGCCGAGAGGTCCATGGCGGCGTTGACGGTGATCCATCCGGCGTTCGCCGGACGGTTCTCCGGGGAGTACGACGGCACGATCACCAGGTGTCCGTCGTCGTCGGTCCGGGTGAGGAAGTCCTCGTAGAAGCGGGCCACTTCGGCGAGTGCGGCGGCGAGGCGCGGATCGCGTTCGCCCCGGGTCTCGTCGTGGTCCACGAGGGGCTTGAGCAGCCAGTCGGCGCCCGCGGTCCACACGTGCAGCGGGTACGCGCGGCTGAGGTGGTAGATGTGGCCGGACTCTCCGTCGGTGTGGGCGGGCGCCACGACACCGCGTGCGCCGAAGACCGCCCGGGCGTTGTCCCGCCAGTGCGGCAACTGGGCCTGGATCAGGGCGGCATGAGCCTCGGTGACCTCGGGGAGCGCGGCCGCGGCGGCCGAGGCGGTCTGCAGATTGAGGTTGGCGTCCGTGGTGAACGCCCCGGACCAGGCGGTGTCCCAGTCGCCGGTCCAGAGCCCGGTCAGCCGGGGCGGCAGCGTCCCGGCCGCGGACAGCAGGTGGTGGCGGCCGGCCGCGAAGAGCCGTTCCAGGAGGGCGGGGCTCTTCGGGCGCCGGACCAGTTCCGAGCCGGGAAGGGCCCGTTCGGAGGGGTCCGCGTGCAGGTCGAGGGTGACCCGGAGGTAGGCGGCGCGGTGCAGAGCGGTGTGGCGGGAGAGCAGGCGGGCGTACGCGCGCTCGATGTCCTCCTCGCCGTGGCCGGCGTCGGGCAGCAGGTCCCGCAGTGCGCGGACCTCGACGAGCGCGTCCGCTTCGCCCGGGTGCCGGCGCACCCGGGTGAGCAGCAGCATCGAGCGGGCGCCCTCCACCCGTACGCCGGGAAGGGCGGGACGGGTCCGGCCGTCGGTGACGAGGAGCGTGACCCCGGTGTACGCCAGGTCGCTGCCCGGATAGCGGGCGCGCAGCGTGAGGACGGCACCCTCGGGGGTGAGGACGGCTCCGTGCCCCACCGCGAGGTCGGCGGGCGCGCCCGGCAGCCGGTGGTCCAGCGTCACGTCGAGGGTGAGGCCGGGGGCGGTCACGTACTGCGCGATCACGTCGTCGGCGCGCGAGACGAAGACCTCGCCGCGCCGGTCGTCGCACTGGGCGCGGACGACGCCGGTGGTGAAGTCGGCCTCCCGCCGGTAGGCGCGCCACCGCGCGGCCGGGCGGCGCAGCCGCACCTGGAAGGCGGGGTGGAAGGGCTGCACCCACAGCAGCGGCCGTCCGTCGGTGAAGTCCTCCCCGGCGGTCACGTCTCCGGCCAGCAGCCGGTCCTGTACGTCGGTGAGGCGGTCGGCGAGCTGGGGCGGGCGGGCGTCAGCGCTGCCGTTCGGACGGATCAGGCGGTGATGGTTGACGATCACCCGATCGTCGTTCGGATCGCCGAACACCATGGCGCCGTGTGTGCCGTTCCCGCTCAGGAAGGCGTCCTCCCAGCGGGCGGCGGGCCGTGGTTCCCAGGTCCCGTGGACGGGGGCGGCGGTACGGGCGCCGTCCGTTCGGGTGCCCACGGTGGGAGCGTCCTCGCTTCGGGCGCCGGCGCGGGGGGCACCGTCGGCGTGCGCGTGGTCCGTCATGGTGCGAGCACCACCGCTCCGTGGCGCTCCAGTCGTACGGAGTCGGTGAAGGACGTTCCGCCGAGCAGGTCGCGGTGGCTGCCCGGGACCTCGACGGTCACCGCGTCGCGCCCATGGTTGAGCAGGAAGAGCAGATCGCCGCGCCGCACGGCCTCGACACGTTCGGGCAGTCCGTCGAGCACCGGCCGGACGCCCGCGTCGTGCGCCGCCCCGGCCAGCAGTTCGCGCAGGGCCGCCGGTTCGGGAAGGGTGGAGAGGTACCGGGCGGTGCCCTTGCGGAGCACGGCGGGCAGTCCGTCCAGTTCGCCGCCCCGGTAGCGGGTCTCGACGACCGCTGTCCCGTCCGGCTCGATCTCCTCGGACCAGAGCGTGCCCGGGAAGCCGTCGCACGTCACGGTCTCCCCCGCGTCCAGCGGCCACCACTCGTGCAGCGTGCGGATGCCGAACAGCTCGCGCAGCCGCTCGTCCATGCCGCCCGGCCGTACCCGGTCGTCCTCGTCGGCGACGCCGGTGAGGAAGCCGCAGACGAGCGTCCCGCCCGATCGCACATAGGCGAGGAGGTTGTCGATCGCCGCGTCCGTGAGCAGATACAGCTGGGGCACGACGACCATCCGGTAGGCGGCGAGGTCGTGCTCGGGATGCGCGAACGCGGTGGTGAGGTGGGCCTCCCACAGGGCGCGGTGCCAGGCCCGGACGATCTCGGCGCAGTCGGCCTCCGAGGACGGCCGGCCGTCCTGCGCTCCCGCCCACCAGGAGTTCCAGTCGTGCAGGATCGCGATGTCCGAGAGGACATGACCACCCGTCACCTCAGGGCTGATCCGGGCGAGTTCGGCGCCGATCTCCTTGATCTCCTGGAAGGTACGGCCGCGCTCCCCCGCATGGCCGATCATCCCCGAGTGGAACTTCTCCGCGCCCTGCCGGGACTGCCGCCACTGGAAGTAGCAGACGGCGTCGGCGCCGCGCGCCACGGCCTGGAGCGACCACAGACGGTTCAGGCCGCGCGGCTTGGGGTGGTTCACACCGCGCCAGTTGACCGCTCCGGCCGCCTGTTCCATGAGCATCCAGGGTCCGCCCCCGGCCTGGGAACGCGTCATGTCCTGGACGAGCGCGCCGTTCTGCGCGCCGAGGGGGTCGCGCGGGTCCGGATAGAGGTCGACCGAGACGACGTCCTCCTCGGCGGCCCACCGCCAGGCGTCCTGGCCGACCCACATCGGCATGAAGTTGCTGGTCACCGGGGTGTTCGGGCTGTGGCGGCGGACGATGTCCCGCTCGGCGACGTAACACTCCAGGAGCATGTCGGAGGTGAACCGCTTGAAGTCGAGCACATGGGTCGGGTTCTTCATGTAGTGCGCGTGACGCGGCGGCAGCACCTCGTGCCAGCTGTCGTAGCCCTGGCTCCAGAAGGCCGTTCCCCAGGCCGTGTTGAGGGCTTCGAGGGTGCCGTACCGGTCCTGGAGCCAGCGACGGAAGGCGGCGGCCGCCTCGTCGCCGTAGTCGAAGGTGCAGTACTCGTTGTTGATGTGCCACATCGTGAGAGCGGGGTGGTTCGCGTAGCGGGCGGCCAGGTCCTCGGTGATGGCGGCGGCGCAGCGGCGGTAGACGGCGCTGGAGTGCGAGAAGTGCTGCCGGGAGCCCCACCATTCGGTGCGGCCGTCCTCGTCCCGGGGCAGCGTCTCGGGGTGCAGCCGGCCCATCCAGGGGGGCGGCGAGGAGGTGGGGGTGGCGAGCACGACACCGATGCCGTGCTCGTGCATCAGGTCCATCAGCCGGTCCAGCCAGCCGAACTCCCGGGCTCCCGGGCGTGGTTCCACCTTGGCCCACGAGAAGACACCGAGGGTGACGGAGTTGACGCCGGCCTCCTTCATGAGGCGGACGTCCTCGTGCCAGGTCTCCTCGGGCCACTGCTCGGGGTTGTAGTCGCCTCCGAAGAGGATGCGGCCCCGGGTGGCGTCGCTCAGACTCGGCCGCCCGGACTCAGGACCGGTTCCGCGGGGCGTGCGCATGACCTACCTCGATCGGGGAGAGTGGACCGCCGCGGCCGACCGCTGGTCAGGAGCAGGTCGGCCGCGGCGAGCAGGGGGCGGCGGAGCAGAGGCCGTGGGGCGGACGCGGGGGTACGCGGGTGCGGGGTGGGGGGTGGGGGGTGCGGAGGCCGCCGACCGGGGTCAGCCCTTGACGGCCCCGGTGAGCATGCCCTTCTTGAAGTGCCGCTGGACGAAGGGCGAGAGGACCGCCACCGGCAGCAGCGCCATCACCATGACGGCCATCTGGATGGCGAGCGGCGACAGCTGGCCGGTGTTGATCTGCGTGGCGAGCCCGACGGGACGCTCCTGCTTCTGCACCAGCTGGATCATGACGTTCTGCAGCGGCATCATGTCCTGGTCGGTCAGGTAGATGGAGGCGTTGAACCAGGCGCTCCAGTAGCCGACCGCGTAGAACAGCGAGATCACCGCGAGGACCGCGCGGGAGAGCGGCATCACGATCTGCCACAGGATGCGCCAGTCGCCGGCGCCGTCGATGCGGGCGCTGTCGACGAGTTCGGGCGAGATGCCCATGAAGAACGCGCGCAGCACCAGGATGTTGAAGACGCTGACCGCGCTGGGGAGGATCAGCGCGAGGTAGCTGTCGGTGAGGCCGAGGGCCTGCACCAGCAGATAGGTGGGGATGAGTCCGGCGCCGAAGAACATCGTGGCGAGCAGCAGCATCAGGAACGAGCGGTGGCCGAGCGACCCGATGCGCGAGAGTCCGTAGGCGCAGAGGACCGAGACCACCATGCTGAACAGGGTGCCGACCAGGGTCACGCCGACGCTGACGAGCGCGGCCCGCTGCACCTGCCCGCCGGTGAGCAGCTCCTGGTAGGCGACGAAGGTGACGCCCTTGGGGATGACCACCAGGCCGCCCGCCGCGTCGATGGTCTTCTTCGACTGGAGGCTGGTGACGATGACGATCCAGAGCGGGAAGAGGATCGCCAGGGCGGCCAGGGTGAGGATGAGCCCCTTGCCCGCGAGGCCGGCCTTCGACGGCTCCTCCTCCCAGGGCGGCCGGGGCGGCGCCGCCCAGCGGCCGGGCTTGTCGCGCGGTTCGTACGTCACGGCGGTCATTTCTTGTACACCCCCTGCTCACCCATGAGATGGGCGACCTTGTTGGCGGTCAGGACGAGTCCCAGCCCGACGACACCCTTGACGAGCCCGGCGGCGGCCGCGTATCCGAAGTCCTGGTTGCGGATGCCGTTCCACCACACGTAGGTGTCGAGGACTTCGGAGGCGCCGGGGCCCACCGAGTCGCGCTGGAGCAGGAGTTGCTCGAAGCCGACGGTGAGCGCGTCGCCGACGCGCAGCACCAGGAGCAGGGCGATCACCGGACGCAGGGCGGGCAGCGTGACGTGCCACATCCGGCGCCAGCGGCCGGCTCCGTCCATGGCGGCGGCCTCGTACAGGTCGGGCGAGACGGCCGACAGGGCCGCGAGGAACACGATGATGCCCCAGCCCGCGTCCTTCCAGACGCCCTCGGCCGTCACCAGGAACTTGAAGATCCCCGGGTCGGTCATCAGGTCGATGCCCTGGTGTCCGTGTCGGCGCAGGGTCTGCGCGATGATGCCCGCCCCGCCGAAGATCTGCTGGAAGACGGTGACGACGAGGACCCAGGAGAAGAAGTGCGGGAGGTACATGACCGCCTGGGCGACCGCCCGGACCCGGGGCCTGACCACGCTGTTGATGAGCAGCGCGAGCAGGACCGGGATCGGGAAGTACAGCACCAGCTGGAGGAAGAACAGCACGAAGGTGTTCTGGACGGCGTGCCAGAAGGCCGAGTCCGCGAAGATCCGCTGGAAGTTCTCCAGGCCGGTCCAGGGGCTCTCGAACATCGCGACGAAGCCGTTGTCGCTCAGATACGGGTCGTAGTCCTGGAAGGCGACGACATTGCCCAGGACCGGTATGTAGGTGAAGACGAGGACCAACGCGACAGCCGGCAGGGCCATCAGGATCAGGGTGCGGTCGCGCCGGAACCGCAGCCGGAAGCTCAGCTTTCCGGCACCCTGCCCGGCCCTCCGGCCGGCCCGTCGCCCGGCGGCGCGCCCGGCGTCGCCGCCCGGCGGACTCCCGTCCGGTTTCCTCTTGCCCGTCTTCGCCCCGGCCCTGCTCCGAGGCACCGTGCTGTTCGACACGGCCTTCTCCTTGCCTCAGCCCTGGGTCACTTGGCCGCGGAGCCGTTGTCGTCGAGCAGCTTCTTGTACCAGGCGCGCAGGTCGTCGCCGCCCTTCTGCTTCCAGTCGGCGACGGCCTGCTGCATGTCGCCGATCTTCTTGCGGCCCCGGACGATGTCGTCCTCCAGCTGCTCGAAGTCGTTGGCGAGGTTGGTCCACCGGTTGGGCTCGGTGATCGTCAGTCCGTAGAAGGAGGACTTCTTGGTGAAGGCGCCCATGCGCTGCTGCCACTCGACCTGGAGCTTGGCGATCTCCGGCAGATCGGGGTGGGCGAGGTAGGCGGCCGGGTCACCGGTGTAGTCGTAGGCGCCGTTGACCTCGTTGGTGCCCTTGGTGGTCTTGGTGGGCAGGCCGTCCTTGAGCGTGTAGTCGGTGCCTTCGACGCCGTACACCGTGAGCATGTACTCCTTGGTGCCGTACGGCGCCGCGCAGAAGTCGGCGAGCGCGAGGAAGTCCTTGATCTGCTGCTTGGACGCCTTCCTGCTGACGAAGGTGAAGATGCCCGCGGGCTGGGTCGCCCAGAGCGTGGGGTCGCCGCCGTCGGGGCCGAAGATGTCGAACGCGCCCATCTCGAAGTCCGTCTTCTGGGTGCGCTGTTCGGCCGTCGAGCCGTACCAGTAGGACAGGTCGCCGTTGAAGACGAGGGACTGGCCCGCGGTGAAGCGGTTGGACGCGTCACCCTTGACGGCCTTGGCGTCGGGGTGGACGACGCCCGCCGCGTACAGCTTGCGCGTCCACTCCAGGGCTTCGAGGTACTCGTCGGTCTCGATGCGGTTGACCAGCTTGCCGTCCCTCAGGTCCCACCACAGCGCCTTGTCACTGCCGTTGAGGACGCCGTAGATGTTGAAGGCCGTCCATTTGAGGTCGTCGCAGGCCCACACCTTGGCCTTGGCGTCGGTGGCCTCCTTCGCCCAGGACAGGAACTCGTCGGGCGACTTGGGCAGGGTGTAGCCCTCCTTGGCGAAGATGTCCTTGCGGTAGAAGGGCGCGATGTTCGTGACGTACGAGGCCGGCATCGGGATCGCGCGCAACTGCCCGCCGAAGATGGAGCGCTGCCAGGCGTCGGTCGGTACGGCCGCGAGGTTCGGGTAGTCCTTGACCTTGTCGCCGGACAGGTACGGCCCGAGGTCGGCGAACTTGGCGTTGATGGCGCTGGGTATCTTGCCGTTCAGGTTCCAGCCCGGGACGACCACCACGTCCGGGATGTCGCTGGAGGCGAGGATCGCGCCCAGCTTCTCGTCGTAGGTGTTGCCGTCCTGGTTCTGCCAGGTCACCTTGACGCCGATGGCCTCGTTCATGGCGGTGTAGTACGCGTTGCCGTCGGCCGGCGGGCTGCCCCAGAACGGCGACATGATCTTCAGGTCGCCGCCCGCGCCCAGCTTCTTCGGGACGGACGTCTTCAGCGCGTTCAGGTCGATCGCCCGGGTGAACCCCGCCGCCGATCCGTTCTTCGACGGAAGGTCGGGCGTGACGACGCTCGACGCCACGAACGTCGGAAGGATCTTCTGGGCGTCCTTCCCCGAGGTGGTGCCGTCCTTCTTGCCGTCCTGTCCGCCGCCGCAGGCGGCGAGCAGCGGCATTCCGCCGGCCACGGCGGCCGCTGCGACCGCCGTGGAGGCGAGGAAGCTTCTCCGGCTGGGGGCGGAGGTGGCGGAGTTCGGCGTCATTGCGTCAACCCTTCATGGCGCACAGCAGGACACCCGGCGGTGGAGCCGTCGGCTGCGGTGTCTTGAGTGGATCTGGCTGAGCTGAAGCGGTCATCGGAGGACTGTGCCCTCCGGGGAGGGAAGCCCGACAGTCGAAGCGCTTCGATGTTGCTGCGAGGTTAAGTGAACGCCTGGGGGTGCACAAGGGTCGATCCCAAGATTCCTCGGAGGTGTCGCGCAACAGAGCGGCTCCGCCTGGCACTTGACATCATCGCCCGGAAACGGAGTTGTTGCGCCCGGGCGTCTTGACACCCACCCCTCGTTCGATCGAGCATCGAAGCGCTTCGAAAGCGCCTCGCCGCTCCATCGCAAAGGGATCGCCACGTGACCGCACAGACGCCACCCATGCCGCCCTTCCGTGACGCGAGCCTGCCGTTCGCGAAGCGCATCGACGACCTGCTGGCGCGGCTCACCCTCGACGAACGGATCGCGTTCCTGCACCAGTTCGCGCCCGCCGTCGAGCGACTCGGTGTGCGGGCCTTCCGCACCGGCCAGGAGGCGCTGCACGGGGTCGCCTGGATGGGGCCGGCGACGGTGTTCCCGCAGGCCGTCGGGCTCGGCGCGACCTGGAACGAGGATCTCGTGCGCCGGATCGGGGAGGCCGTCTCCGCGGAGGTCCGCGCGATGCGCGCCCACGACGACCGGGTGGGCCTCAACGTCTGGTCCCCCACGGTCAATCTGCTGCGCCACCCGCTGTGGGGCCGCAACGAGGAGGGCTACTCGGAGGACCCGGGGCTCACCTCCGCCATCGCCACCGCGTACACCCGTGGGCTGCGCGGCGACCATCCGGCCTATTGGCGCACGGCGCCGGTCCTCAAGCACTGGCTCGCGCACAACAACGAGACGAGCAGGGACACTTCGTCCTCGTCCGTCCGCCCGCGCGTGCTGCACGAGTACGATCTGCGCGCCTTCCGCGAGACCGTCGAGGCCGGCGCGGTCGCCGGCGTGATGCCCGCGTACAACCTGGTCAACGGCCGCCCCAACCACGTCTCGCCGTATCTGCGCGAGCACCTGCGCACCTGGACCGACCAGGAGATGCTGGTCTGCTCGGACGCGGGCGCGCCCTCCAACCTGGTCGACTCCGAGCACTATTTCGACACCCACGAGGAAGCCACCGCCGCGGCGCTCCTCGCCGGCGTCGACAGCTTCACCGACCACGGCACGGACGGCTCGCGGATCGCCGAGCGCGTCCGGGGCGCCCTGGCCCGGGGCCTGCTGAGCGAGTCGGACATCGACGCGGCGGTCCGCCGCCAGCTCTCCGTGCGCTTCCGGCTGGGCGAGTTCGACCCGCGCCTCGACCCGTACGCCGACACCAAGGACTTCGACACGCCCGCCCACCGCGCACTCGCCCGGGAGGCCGCGGAGCAGGCGGTCGTCCTCCTCAAGAACGACGGCCTGCTGCCGCTCGGCCCCGGCATCCGCGTCGCGGTCGTCGGCCTGCTCGCCGACGAGTGCAAGCTCGACTGGTACAGCGGCACACTGATCCACCGCTCGACCCCGCTGGAGGGCCTGTACGAGCGCTTCGGCGCCGAGCGCGTGGACTTCGCCGAGGGCGTGGACCGCGTACGCCTGCGGACGTCGTCCGGCCGGTATCTCGCGGTGCCCGCCGGCGACGGCGGGTCCGACGAGACGCGCGGAGCCGAAGGGGCCCTCGACCCGGCGCTGCTCGCGGGCCGGACGGACCTGCCCCCGCTGACGGCCGACGCCGTGGGCACCGAACTGGCGCTGATCGACTGGGGCGAGGGCATCCTCACCCTGCGGGCTCCCGACGGCCGGTTCCTCTCGGTCGCCGACGACGGCTTCGTCCGTGCCTCCGCCGACCAGCCGGGCGGCTGGGTCGTCCAGGAGACCTTCCGCCTGGAACCCTCCGCATCCCATGAGAACGGCCACCTCCTGAAGCATCTGGGGACGGGCAGGTACGTCTCTGTCGCCGCCGACGGCGTGAAGGTTGCCGGGGAGGAGCCCGGGAACGCCGAGATCTTCGCGCTGGAGTTCGGCGAGCGCGGCGAGGACGCGGTGGCCCGCGCCGCCGCCTCGGCCGACGTGGTCGTCGTCGTCGCGGGCAACGACCCGCACATCAACGGCCGTGAGACCGAGGACCGTACGACGCTGCGGCTGCCCGCCCATCAGGAGCGGTTGCTGCGCGCCGCCCGCGCGGCGAACCCGGACACGGCGCTGGCCCTGGTCTCCGCCTACCCGTACGCGGTCGACCACGCCGAGCTGCCCGCCGTGCTGTGGACCGCGCACGGCGGCCAGGCGGCCGGCACCGCGCTGGCCCGCGTCCTCTCCGGTGACTTCTCCCCCGCGGGCCGCCTCCCGCAGACCTGGTACGCCGGGGACGACGACCTGCCCGGCCTGCTCGACTACGACGTGATCGGCGGCCGGCAGACCTATCTCTACTTCGAGGGCACTCCCCTGTTCCCCTTCGGACACGGCCTGTCCTACGCCTCGTTCGCCTACGCGGATCTCCAGGTCGGGCGGAACGCCGACGCGTTGGTGGTCTCCTGCACCGTCACCAACACCTCGGCGGTGACCGCCGACGAGGTGGCCCAGCTCTACACCCGCGCGGTCGCCCCGTCCGTGCCCCGCCCGCGCCGCGAGCTGGCGGGCCACCGCAGGTTCCGGCTCGCTCCGGGCGTCTCGACGACGATCTCGTTCGAACTCCCTCTCCCGGCGCTCGCGTTCTGGGACGTGGCGCACGGCCGCCGCCGTCTGGAGCCCGGCGCGTACGAGCTGCTGGTCGGCGCGTCCAGCGAGGACATCCGGCTCAGCGCGACCGTCGAGCTGGAGGGCGAGCCGGCTGGGCCCCGCCCGGTCCTCGAACGCGGCCTGGACGCAGCCGACTTCGACGAACAGCGGGACACCGCCATCGTCGACCGTACGAGGGCGGCGGGCGACGCGGTGACCCCGGTGGACGGCGGCACGGGCGAACTCGTCTACCGGCGCTGCGACTTCGGAGAGGGCGCCACGCGGATCACCGTCGAAGCGGCGGGCGAGGGTGTCGTCGAACTCTCCCTGGACGGCGGCCCGCAGGCCGCCGAACTCCCTCGGGTCGCGACGCGGGGGGCCTACGACTACCGCACCGTCGCCACGGCGTTCACCGCCGACGGTGTGCACGACGTCCGCCTCAGACTGCGCGGCCCCGTACGGCTCGCGCACGTCGGCTTCTCCGGCTGAGGGTCCGGAGGGGCCGGCGCAGGGGTCCGGCACCGGAAGGCATCGGTGCCGGGCCCCTTCATCGGTGACGGTATCTGAAAACGATTGTCACTAGACATGCCGTTTTCGGTCACGTCCCGGCATGCCGACGGCCGAAGCCTTGCCGTGGCCACACAGCCGGGGCCTTGCCGTGGCCAGACGGCCGGGGCCTTGCCGTGGCCACACGGCCGGGGCCCTCCCGCGACGGGTTCAGGTCCCGATACGCCGACGGCCCGAGCCCCCGCACAGCGGGCTCGGGCCGTCGGCTTCGGGAAGGTCTGCCGTCAGAGGGCGAGACCCGTCAGCACCAGCACACGCTCGTAGGTGTAGTCGTCCATCGCGAACTTGACGCCCTCGCGGCCGACACCGGACTGCTTAGCCCCGCCGTACGGCATCTGGTCGGCACGGTAGGACGGCACGTCGCCGATCACGACGCCGCCCACCTCCAGCGCGCGGTGGGCGCGGAACGCGGTCTGCAGGTCGTGCGTGAACACACCGGTCTGCAGGCCGTACTTGGAGTTGTTGGCGGCGGCGAACGCGGCGGCCTCGCCCTCCACCTTCTGCACGGTGAGGACCGGTCCGAAGACCTCCTCGCAGGAGATGGTGACGTCGGACGGCACGTCGGCGAGCACGGTCGGCGCGTAGGAGGCACCGTCCCGCTTGCCGCCGGTGAGCAGCGTGGCGCCGGCCGCGACGGCCTCGTCCACCCACGACTCGACGCGCTGGGCGGCGGCCTCGCTGACCAGCGGGCCGACATCCGTGGTGTCGTCGGACGGGTCGCCGGTGACCTGCGCCTCGACGGCGGCGACGATGCGCGGCAGCAGCCGCTCGTACACCGACGCGTCCGCGATCACGCGCTGCACCGAGATGCAGGACTGGCCGCCCTGGTAGTTGGAGAAGGTCGCGATGCGGGTCGCGGCCCAGTCCAGGTCCGCGTCGCTCGCGAAGTCGGCGAGGACGACGGCCGCGCCGTTGCCGCCCAGCTCCAGGGTGCAGTGCTTGCGCGGCACCGAGTCCATGATCGCGTAACCGACCGTCTCGGACCCGGTGAAGGAGATGACCGGAAGTCGCTCGTCCTGGACCAGGGCGGGCATCCGCTCGTTGGCGACGGGCAGGATGCTCCACGAACCGGCCGGAAGGCCGGTCTCCGCCAGCAGGTCACCGATGATCAGGCCGGAGAGCGGGGTCGCGGGCGCCGGCTTCAGGATGATCGGGGCACCCGCGGCGATGGCCGGGGCGACCTTGTGGGCGCACAGGTTCAGCGGGAAGTTGAACGGCGCGATACCGAGGACGACACCCTTGGGGAAGCGGCGGGTGAGGGCGAGCCGGCCCTGACCGCCCGCGTCGGTGTCGAGGCGCTGGGCGTCGCCGCCGTTGAAGCGGCGGGCCTCCTCCGCGGCGAACCGGAACACGGACACCGCGCGGCCGACCTCGCCGCGGGCCCACTTGATCGGCTTGCCGTTCTCGGCGGAGATGAGCTGCGCGATCTCCTCGGTGCGCTCGGCGAGGCGGCGCGAGACGTGGTCGAGGGCGGCGGCGCGCACGTGGGCCGGCGTGGCGGCGAACTCGTCCCGCACGGCGTGGGCCGCGGCCACGGCCTCCTCGACCTGCGCCTCGGTGGGCACACTGACCTGACCGACGACCCGGCCGTCCCACGGCGAGGTGACGTCGAACGTGGTCTCACCGGTGGCCTGGCGGCCGGCGAGCCAGAAGGCGTGGGGGGAAGTCATGTGCGAGTCCCGGCCCTTCCATGTCGAGGGGTGTTTCTGGTGGTCTTGCGCTTTCCCGTCCACGGTAGGGCCGGGACCATCGCCGGTCGTTTGTCCGGCGCGTAGCAGTCGGGGTGCGGGGTGCGCCGGTTTGGCCTGATCGCCCGGCGACCCGTACCCGCGGGCCGCCGAGGTCACCGATCGCCGCGTCGAGCGCCTCGGCCGTCACACCGCCGGCCGGGGTTCAAGAATGCGTCCGCGGCGGGAGCCGGCTCACTCCCCCGGTGCGGTCGTGGCCTTCAGGGCCAGCCAGAGTTCCATGCGGACGTCCGCGTCGTCGAGTGAGCGTCCGAGGATCTCCTCGACCCTGCGCATCCGGTAGCGCAGGGTGTGCCGGTGCACCCCCAGGTCGGCGGCCGCCGCGTCCCACTGGCCGTGACGCGACAGCCAGGCCCGCAGCGAGGCGACCAGGTCTCCGCGCCCGGTGGCGTCGTGTTCGTGGAGCGCCCGCAGGAGCCCGTCCGCGAAGGCCCGCACCGCGTCGTCCGCGAGCAGCGGCAGCACGGACCCGGCGGCCAGCTCCTCGTGCTCGACGAGGAACCGGCCCCGGCGCCGGGCGACGGACAGGGCCTGTTCGGCCTGCTTGTAGGCGGCACGGGTGGCGATCGGACCGGCGGGTGCCGAGAGCCCGACGACGAGTTCGTCCTCGTCCCCGGTGGCCCCGGCGGGCTGCTCACGCGGGGCGGTCCGCGCCGCCTCCAGCACCACGGCGTAGTCCCCGCAGGCGGCGACCGCGGCGCCCCCGTCCACGGCGAGGACGACCAGCCGCTCCCCGTCGGGCACGACGAGCACGGACTCCCCGGCACGCGCGGCGGCGGATTCGACGACCTCGGCGAGGCCGCCCAGCGGATCGCCGCTGACGTCGGGCACGGCGACCGGGGTCTTCGCGGGCGCGGCGGCTCCCACGCGCGCGTGCCCGTCGGCGTGCGCCCGCCCGGCCGAGGCGGACACCGACTCGGCGATGATCAGCCGGAAGGGCGCGTCGAGCAGTTCGCCGTAGAGGTCACCGGCGACGGCCCGGGCGTGGTCGGATTCCCCGGCGAGCAGCATCCCGAGCACGGCCGCCCCGATCCGCTGCTCGGCGGCGTGCAGGGATCGCGACCGCTCGGTGGTGAGCGTCAGCAGGGCGATCGCCGAGTGCACGGCGTAGCGCTCGGCGGTGCCGAGGGCTCCGGCGGTCCCGACGGCGAGCGCGGCGCGCGGCCTGCGTCCCGTTCCGAGGGAGTGCAGTTCGACGCGGTCCTCCCCGCCCACCACCGAGCTCGCGGGCGCCGGCCGCTCCCGCAGCCGTTCCACGTCCGGGGTGAGCCGCGCGGCGCGGCGGCCCGCCCAGTCCGGCGCGGTGGCGACGACGGCGCCGGACGCGTCGTAGAGCGCCGCCCATCCGTCGACCTGTCCGGCGAGCGCGGTGAGCAGTCCCTCCGGCCCGCCGCTCAGCGCCTGCTTGGTGAGTTCGCGCTGTGCCGCGAATCCGGCGGTGACGGCCCGGTACTGATCCGCCGCGATGGCGGCGGACACGGCCTTGCTGATGGCGAGGAAGGGGGTGCGCCGGGGCACTTCGAGGAGCGGCAGCCCCTCCTCCCCGGCCGCGTCGACGAGCGCCTTCGGGATCTCCTCGTAGTTGACCCCGACGGCGAAGCCGAGCCCGACGACTCCGGCACCGGCCAGCCGCTTCACGTAGCGCCGCATGACGTCGGGATCGTCCGCGTCCAGCTTGAGCGCGGTGATCAGCAGCAGTTCCCCGCCCTCCATGTACGGCACGGGGTCGGCGAGCTCGCTGACGTGTGCCCAGCGGACGGGCACGTCCAGGCGGTCCTCGCCCGCGCGCACCGTGAGCTTGAGCGCGGAGTGGTGGACGAGCGAGGCGAGCGTGGGGGGCATGAGGCCTTCAGGTCTGTGTGATCTCTGTGATCTTTTGTCCGCCGCGTATGAACGGCCTGTGTCGATTCTGCCTCACCGTACGGTCGCCGCGTGTGGTCCTGTCCATACGCCCTGGTCAGCGGGTCCCGGCGTCCAGGCGTCCCGCCGCCGAGCCCCGGGCCTTCCGATGGGGCGCCAAGCGATCTTCCTCGCCGTCGCCGTCTCGCTCCGGTCGCTGGTCCCTCTGCGCCGCAGGGCCGACCGCCCGGCGGCGCGTTTCGACCGGCTCCGTTCAGCCCCGCAGGTCCACCAGCAGCGGAGGCGCATGCTCGCCCTTCACGCTGGTCAGCGACAGCACCGCGTGCCCCGGCGGCACCCCGTGGGCCAGTTCGGACGCGGACCAGCGCTCCCGCTCGACCTGACGCACGGTGACGGCCCGCGCGGTCGGGGCGTTGCCGGTGATCACCCGGCGCAGCATGTGCACGGCCTTGCCGGCGGGCGTCTCGGCGATGATCTGCCGGTCGGTGACGTCACGCGCCTCGATCCACTCCTTGCCCCAGACCTCGGCGAAGTCCTGCCCGTCCCAGGGGGTGAGGCCGGACAGGGCCATCCGGCAGCCGATGGCCCCGAGCAGCGGGCTGCGCAGCGGCCGGGGGGCGTCGTCGAGGGTGCGCAGCGTCAGGACCGCTCCCGCGTTGCCGGACCGCAGCCGCTGGATGCCGCGTACGGCCTCGGGGGTGACGACGCCGCTCGCGTCGTCGAGGACGAGGCAGGCGAACAGCGACCGGTCCTCGCGTACCGCGACGCTGGCCGTGAACTGCGCGAGCACCAGCCGCGCGAGAATCCGGGAGGCGTCGGCGTGGCCGCGGGCCGGCAGATCGATCCGGACCCGCACCGGATGGTCCAGGGCACGCAGCGAGAAGGGCCGCGACTGCCCCGAGGTGTCGAAGAAGCCGGCGAACGCGGGCCGGTCGAGCAGCGCGACCCGGTCGGCGAGCACCCCTCCGACGTCCCCCGGATGCCCCAACTGCCGCTCGCGGGCGTCTAGTTCCCGCAGCAGCGCCTCCTGTCCGGTGTCCTCGAGACCGTTGCGGAGCGCGCCGAGGGGTCCGGGGGCCCCGTCGAGCAGCTGCCGCAGCTCGGGCACGGACGGGAACCTGCCGTGGACGGCCTGGAAGGGCCCGAGCAGCTGGGCGAGCACGGTGGTGGACCGCCGGCTGTCGCCTCCGGGGTGGGGGTCGGCGAGATCACCGACGAGCGCCTCGGCGAGCACCGCCGCGGCCTCGTCGGGGTCGGTGGTACCGCCGTACAGGTCGAGGTCGTACACGGACTCGGGATTCCCGATCCGTACGACGACGTCGTACGCGTCGACGGGCCCGAGCCCGGCGCCCGCCGCACCGACCACGACCACGGCGGCCCGCCCGGCGAGGGCGTGCAGGCACAGCGACTCGGCGAGCGGCCAGACGACGCTGCCGGTCTTGCCGGATCCGGGGGGCCCGACGGCGAGCAGCGAGGTGCCCAGCAGTTCGGGTCCGAGGGCGAGTCCGGTGCCGCGGTAGGCGTAGGGATTGCGCGCGTCGTCGGCGGTCGTGCCGAGCCGCACCTGCCCGGTGACGAGGTCGTGGCGGGCGAGCCGCCCGGGCAGGTCGCGCTCCCCGGAAGGGTGCAGACAGGCGGCGGAGCCGTCCTTCAGCACCGCCCCGGTGAAGGTGGCGAGGCTGTGCCGGCCGCTGCGTACGCCCTGCCAGGCCCGCGCGATCCGGGCGTGGTCGACGTCGCGCATCAGCCCGGAGCGGGCCTCGGCGGCGAGCCGGTCGGCGGCGTCGACGCCACCGGCCGCGCGGAGCTGGTTCCACTGGACGGGATCGTCCTCGGGGGCGGGCGGGCGCTCGCTCACCGGCGCGGCCCGCCGCCACGCGGGAAACCCGTAGCGGCGCCAGACCTCACTCCATCGGCCCAGCCGCCCGACGCCGATCATGATGATCAGGGCGATCAGCGTGTAGTAGCCGTACCAGAGGAAGAACGCGCTTCCGACACGGTCGTCGCTGTGCCGCCAGGAGTCCGGGGTGAACAGTTCGAGGGGCAGGACCCACCAGCCCCCCAGGTAGCCGTTCCAGAGCAGCGACCAGATCAGCCATCCCACGAGGAAGGCGACCACGGCACCGCTCAGCAGCTGCCGGGCCGGAATCCGCTCGGGCTCCTCCTCCGGCCGCGGCCGGTGCCCGAACCGCCATACGCCGAGTGCCGCGTCCGGCCGGGGCGCGCGCACCCAGTCCACGAACGCCGACCCGTCGGGCAGCGGAGGCACCCCGGGCGCCCGTGCGGGCCGGGGCGGAGCGGACGGCATTCCCGGCGCCGCCGCCCCGTCCGGCGGCCCCGCCGGACGCGGCACAGGATTGGCATGTGTGCCCCGCGCGTCCTGGGTCCCGTCGCTGTCCATCGCCCTTGCCCCCTGACCAGCCGATCCGTGCGTCGTCCGCGAGCCAATCTAGTGCCCCTGCGGGGCGAGTTCACCGTTTACACGGCCGGGCCCGCTCCGGGGCCGGAGCGGGCTGCCTCCGCCCCTCTATGTCCATCGCGGACAACCGATTCCCCCGACAACGCCCACATGGAGCATGCCGACCCCCCGTCCTCGGCCCTAGCCTGCGAAGAAAGAAGGCAAGCGTCCGAAAACACCCCCGCCCGGACCACCCCGCGTCGCCGGGGACCGTCCGGTTCGCAAGATCATCAGGGAGCCCCTCATGACCGCACTTCCGCAGGAGCGCCGCGTCGTCACCGCCATCCCCGGCCCGAAGTCGCAGGAGCTGCAGGCCCGACGCACCGCCGTGGTCGCGGCCGGTGTGGGGTCGGTGCTCCCTGTCTTCACCACGCGCGCCGGCGGCGGCATCATCGAGGACGTCGACGGCAACCGGCTCATCGACTTCGGCTCCGGGATCGCCGTGACGTCGGTCGGCGCGAGCGCCGAGGCCGTCGTGCGCCGCGCCTCCGCGCAGCTCCAGGACTTCACCCACACCTGTTTCATGGTCACGCCGTACGAGGGCTACGTCGCCGTCGCCGAGGCGCTCGCCGAGCTGACCCCGGGCGACCACGCCAAGAAGTCCGCGCTGTTCAACTCGGGCGCCGAGGCCGTCGAGAACGCCGTCAAGATCGCCCGTGCGTACACCAAGCGCCAGGCCGTCGTCGTCTTCGACCACGGCTACCACGGCCGGACGAACCTCACGATGGCGCTGACCGCCAAGAACATGCCGTACAAGAACGGCTTCGGCCCGTTCGCGCCCGAGGTCTACCGCGTGCCGGTCGCCTACGGCTACCGCTGGCTGACGGGCCCGGAGAACGCCGGTGCCGAGGCGTCCGCCCAGGCCATCGACATGATCAACAAGCAGATCGGCGCCGACAACGTCGCCGCGATCATCATCGAGCCGCTGCTCGGCGAGGGCGGCTTCATCGAGCCCGCGAAGGGCTTCCTGCCGGCCATCAGCCAGTTCGCCAAGGACAACGGCATCGTCTTCGTCGCGGACGAGATCCAGTCCGGCTTCTGCCGCACCGGCCAGTGGTTCGCCTGCGAGGACGAGGGCATCGTCCCGGACCTGATCACCACCGCCAAGGGCATCGCGGGCGGTCTGCCGCTCGCCGCCGTGACGGGCCGCGCCGAGATCATGGACGCCGCGCACGCGGGCGGCCTGGGCGGCACCTACGGCGGCAACCCGGTGGCCTGCGCCGGCGCGCTCGGCGCGATCGAGACGATGAAGGAGCTCGACCTCAACGCCAAGGCGAAGCACATCGAGTCGGTCATGAAGACCCGCCTCGGCGCCATGGCCGAGAAGTTCGACATCATCGGCGAGGTCCGCGGACGTGGCGCCATGATCGCGATCGAGCTGGTCAAGGACGCCGCCACCAAGGAGCCGAACCCGGAGGCGGCCGGCGCGCTCGCCAAGGCCTGCCACCAGGAGGGCCTGCTGGTCCTGACCTGTGGCACCTACGGCAACGTCCTCCGCTTCCTGCCGCCGCTGGTCATCGGCGAGGACCTCCTCAACGAGGGCCTCGACATCATCGAGCAGGCCTTCTCCCGCATCTGACATCCGCGTCGCCGCAGCACCGGAACCCGGGACACCGCCCACGGCGGATTCCGCTTGGTTCCGGTGCTGCGGCGTTCCGGGTCGGAGCGTGTGAAGAAGGTGTGCGAGGTGCATGACGGGACGCGATTCCGCCTGTCGGAGCCGCACCCCCTGCCGTAGGTTCTAACCAGATCAGAGATACACCTCGCCCACAGGGGACTGTGGGTGGCACCGGGTCGAGGCTTCCCCAGCTTCGCCCTGGTCGTGCCCTCGCGCACACACCCGGAGCTTCCGGCTTCGGTTCTCCTCACCGATCGGACAGTCGCCCGCCCCAAACCCCCCGGGGCGCGCGGCATTCCGGTCCGGACGGCCGCCTCGGAACCACCCCCCCCTGTTCCGGGGCGGCCGACCCTCCTTCTTCCTTCTTCTTCTCCTTGTTCCGCTGCGGACCCGCCGCACCTCAGAGGCGCGCAGCCCGTATCCGGTGGCCGGACCCGGTCTGACAGGCTGTCCCCCATGCCACCCGTGCCCCTCCTGTTCGGCCTGCTCGCCCTCTGCTTCGTGCTCATCACCTGGCAGGTCGTGGCGGACGGCCCGCTCCTGGGCCTGGACGAACGACTGAGCGGCGCACTCGTCCACCCGGACCGGTTCTCCGAGTTGCTCGCCGACCTGGGCAACATCCAAGTGGCGGTTCCGGTACTCGCCCTGACGCTCGGTCACGTCGCTTGGCGGCGGCGCACCGCCGGTCTGGACCGGTGGTGGCTGCCGCCGGCCGCCGCCGCGGTGCTGATGGCCCTCGTCCCGGCGCTGATCGTGCCGCTGAAGGAACTCGTCGCCCGGCCGGGCCCCCCGGTCATGGGGCCCGGCACCGGCTTCTATCCCTCGGGGCACACCGCCACCGCCGCCATCGCGTACGGCGCCGCGGCGTTGCTCCTCCTCCCTCTGCTCGGCACCGCGGGCGTCCGCCGCGCGGTGCTGGCCGTCTGCGTGACCCTGAACGCGTGCGTGGCCTTCGGGCTGGTCCGGCGCGGCTACCACTGGCCGCTGGACGTGGTGGCCAGTTGGTGCCTCTGCGCGGTGCTGCTGTACTCCCTGTGGCTCTTCCTCAGCCGAAGTACCCGTCGAAGGTCCGCGAGAACTCCCAGCCGCCGAACCGGTCCCAGTTGACCGACCAGGTCATGAGGCCGCGCAGGCCCGGCCAGGTGCCGTGGGTGGCGTACGAACCGCAGTTGGTCTTCTTCGTGAGGCAGTCGAGCGTCTTGGTGACCTCGGCCGGGGACACATGGCCGTTGCCGGCGTTGGTGGTGGCGGGCATGCCGATGGCTATCTGGTCGGGGCGCAGGGGCGGGAAGATGTTGCCCGCGTCGCCCGCGACCGGGAAGCCCGTCAGGAGCATGTCGGTCATCGCGATGTGGAAGTCGGCGCCGCCCATGGAGTGGTACTGGTTGTCGAGGCCCATGATCGAGCCGGAGTTGTAGTCCTGGACGTGCAGCAGGGTCAGGTCGTCGCGCAGGGCGTGGATCACGGGGAGGTAGGCGCCGGCGCGCGGGTCCTGGCCGCCCCACTTGCCCGTGCCGTAGTACTGGTACCCGAGCTGGACGAAGAACGTCTCCGGGGCCATGCTCAGGACGAACTTCGAACCGTACTTGGCCTTCAGGGTCTTCAGGGCCGAGATGAGGTTGACGATCACGGGGGTGGTCGGGCTCTTGAAGTTCGTGTCGCTCGCGTCGAGGGAGAGCGAGTGGCCCTCGAAGTCGATGTCCAGGCCGTCCAGGCCATAGGTGTCGATGATCTTCGAGACCGAGGAGACGAAGGTGTCGCGGGCGGCCGCGGTGGCGAGCTGGACCTGTCCGTTCTGGCCGCCGATCGAGATCAGCACCTTCTTGCCGGCGGCCTGCTTGGCCTTGATCGCGGCCTTGAAGTCGGCATCGCTCTCCACCGTGGGGCACTCGGTGACCGGGCAGCGGTTGAAGCGGATGTCGCCCGAGGTGACCGAGGTCGGCTCGCCGAAGGCCAGGTCGATGACGTCCCAGCTGTCCGGCACGTCTGCCATGCGTGTGTAGCCCGCGCCGTTGGCGAAACTCGCGTGGAGGTAGCCGACGAGGGCGTGGGTGGGGAGGTCCGGGGAACCGCCGCCGCCCGAACCCGCCGATGTCGTCGCGGTGACCGTGGCCGACTTGGCCGACTCGCCCGCGTCGTTCGTCGCCGTGACCTGGAAGGAGTACGCCGTGGAGGCCGACAGACCGCTCACGGTCGTCGAGGTGCCGGTGGCCGTCTGGACCTTCGCTCCGTCGCGGTAGACGGCGTAGCCGGTGGCACCGGGGACGGCCGTCCAGGACAGGGCGACAGAGGAGGAGGTGACCGTGCCGGCCTTCAGTCCGGTGGGCGCGGCCGGCGGCTGCCCCGCGTCGACGCCGGGGCCGGTCAGCGAGAGGTCGTCGGCGTAGTAGGTGCCGGTGCCGTACCAGCCGTGCGTGTAGATCGTGACCTTCGTGGTGGCGGCGCCGGTGCGGAAGGTGGTGCTCAGCTGCTGCCAGTCGGCCGCGGACTGGGTCCAGGTGCTGACGTCGGTCGTACCGGTGCCGGTCGCGCCGAGGTAGACGTAGCTGCCGCGGACGTGTCCGGAGAGGGTGTACTGCGCGTCGGGTCTCACGGTCACGGTCTGGGAGCACTGCGCGAAGTCGTTGCCGGCCGGGGTCGCCTTGAGTGCCGAACCGCCACTGTGCACCGGGGAGTTGACGGTGCTGCCCGCCGTGCAGGTCCAGCCGTCCAGGCCCGACTCGAACCCGCCGTTCCTGGCGAGGTCCGCGTCGGCCGCACGGGCGGCCGACGAGAGCGTGACGAGGCCGGGCAGGGCCAGGGCGGTGGCCGTGCCCACGGCGAGAAGCCTTCGATGACGGCGGGCGAACGGTCTGTTGAGTCCGGTCCGGTCCACAACTGCCTCCGGGCATGGGGGGATGGGAGGGTGGAGCGCGCCCAACTTGGTCCAGACCAATTCGCTTGTCAAGACCTCTGGCAGGCAACCGGCTCCGGACGGCCGCCGGACCCGGCCCCTCACCGCTGTCGGCCCTCGTTCCCGGCGATGCCCGCCGCGGCCTCGTGCATGGCCAGTTCGAGCAGGGCCGGGTCCGTGAGCGTGCCCGAGCCGTCCGGCGGAACCAGCCACCGGACCCCGCCGGTCGACCGTCCCGGGTAGGGCACCACGATCCAGGTGCCGTGGCCCGCGGTGCGCACCCCCGTCCCGAGCCACCGGGCCGCGGTGCCCGCGGGCACGAAGAACCCCATCCGGGCGTCGCCGAAGTCGACGAGTACCGGCCCGGGTTGGTCGATCACCCGGGTCAGCACGTCGAGCGTCGGATAGCCGAGCTCGCCCGGCAGGATGAGTACGTCCCAGGCCCTCCCCGCCGGCAGCAGCGCGATCCCGCTGGGATTGCGCTCCCACTCCCAGCGGCAGGCTTCCGGATCCGGAGCCACGGATGTCAGCCACTCGACCGCCGCCTTGGGCCCTGTCATGACGGAACCTCCCTCTCGTGTCGACGCTGGTCGCGTCACAGAGGAGAGGGAGGTTCGGGCCGGGCATTACGCGGGTTCGGGCCACCAGTTGGCAGTGGACCGGGTCACACCGGCGGAGGTGGGCGTACGCCCGTGGATCAGGTCCGGGATCACACGCCCTCAGCTGTCGAAGCCGAGGCCCAGCCGGTCCATCGTCTTCAGCCACAGATTGCGCCGGCCGCCGTGCGTGTCCGCCCGTGCCAGCGACCACTTGGTGAGCGCGATGCCGGTCCAGGCGAAGGGCTCGGGCGGGAACGGCAGCGGCTTGCGGCGGACCATCTCCAGTTCGGTGCGTTCGGTGCGCTCCCCCGCCAGCAGGTCGAGCATCACATCGGCGCCGAACCGGGTGGCACCCACGCCGAGGCCCGTATAGCCCGCCGCGTAAGCGACTTTGCCCCCGTGCGCGCTGCCGAAGAACGCCGAGAACCGCGAGCAGGTGTCGATCGCGCCGCCCCAGGCGTGGGAGAAACGGACGCCCTCCAGCTGCGGGAAGCAGGTGAAGAAATGTCCGGCGAGCTTGGCGTAGGTCTCGGGGCGGTCGTCGTACTCGGCGCGCATCCGGCCGCCGTAGGGGTAGATCGCGTCGTAACCGCCCCACAGGATGCGGTTGTCGGCCGACAGCCGGAAGTAGTGGAACTGGTTGGCCGAGTCGCCGAGACCCTGGCGGTTCTTCCAGCCGACGGACGCCAGCTGGTCCGCGGTGAGCGGCTCGGTCATCAGCGCGTAGTCGTAGACCGGGACGGTGTACGGGCGGACGCGCTTGACCAGGTTCGGGAAGATGTTGGTGCCAAGGGCCACCCGGCGGGCACGGACCGATCCGTACGGCGTGCGGACGGCCATGCCGGCGCCGGACGGCTTCAGCGCGAGGGCGGGCGTGTGCTCGTACACCCGTACCCCGAGCTCCACGCACGCCCGCTTCAGGCCCCAGGCCAGCTTGGCCGGATGGAGCATGGCGACACCGCGGCGGTCGTGCAGCCCGGCCAGGAAGGTCGGCGAGTCGACCTGTTCCCGTACGGCCTCGGTGTCGAGGAACTCGATGCCCTCGGCGAGGCCCTCGCGCTCCAGCTCCTGGTGCCAGTCGCGCAGTTCGGCCGCCTGGTGCGGCTCGGTGGCGACGTCGATCTCACCGCTGCGCTCGAAGTCGCAGTCGAGGGAGTAGCGGGCGACGGCCGCCTCGATCTCGTCGAGGTTGCGGGCGCCCAGCTCCTCCAGCTTCCTGATCTCGTCCGGCCAGCGGGTGAGCCCGTTGGACAGACCGTGGGTGAGGGAGGCGGCGCAGAAGCCGCCGTTGCGGCCGGAGGCGGCCCAGCCCACCTCACGGCCCTCCACCAGGACGACATCCCGCCCGGGATCGCGCTCCTTGGCGATCAGCGCGGTCCACAGTCCGCTGTATCCGCCGCCGACGACGAGCAGGTCGCAGGTCTCGGCGCCGGTGAGCGCGGGCTCGGGGCGGGGTTTGCCGGGGTCGTCCAGCCAGTACGAGACCGGCTGGGCGTCGGAGAGAGAATTCATCCACTGATTACCACGGGTCATGGCGCTTGGGGCCATGATTTCAACTCCCTACAAGGGTGACGAGCGTTATGCCTTTTGCCTGTTCCGGCGATTTCCGACGACCATTCCGGCCAGGACGAACAGTACGGCGACGAGGAACATGGCCGTACCGATGACGTTGATCTGAACGGGTGTTCCGCGCTGCGCCGAACCCCAGACGAACATGGGGAACGTGACGGTCGAACCCGCGTTGAAATTGGTGATGATGAAATCGTCGAAGGAGAGCGCGAAGGCGAGCAGCGCGCCCGCGGCGATTCCGGGGGCCGCGATGGGCAGGGTCACACGCAGGAAGGTCTGCGCGGGACCGGCGTACAGGTCCTGGGCCGCCTGTTCCAGCCGCGGGTCCATCGACATGACGCGCGCCTTGACGGCCGTCACGACGAAGCTGAGGCAGAACATGATGTGGGCGATCAGGATCGTCCAGAAGCCGAGCTGAGCACCCATGTTGAGGAACAGGGTGAGCAGCGAGGCGGCCATGACGACCTCGGGCATCGCCATCGGCAGGAAGATCAGCGAGTTCACGGTGCCGCGCGCGCGGAAGCGGTAGCGGACCAGCGCGAAGGCGATCATCGTGCCGAGGACGGTGGCCCCGACGGTCGCCCAGAGGGCGATCTGGAGGCTGAGCGAGAGCGAGCCGCACATGTCGGCGACCCCGCACGGATCGCGCCAGGCGTCCGTCGAGAACTGCTGCCACTCGTAATTGAAGCGCCCCTTCGGTTTGTTGAAGGAGAACACCGTGACGACGATGTTGGGCAGCAGCAGATATCCGAGCGTCACCAGACCGGCGATGACGACGAGATGGCGCTTGAGCCAGTTCACGAAGGCCATTTAAACCAGATCCTCCGTCCCGGACTTGCGGATGTAGAGCGTGACCATGATGAGGATCGCGGCCATGAGAATGAACGAGAGCGCCGCGGCCGTCGGATAGTCGAGAATCCGCAGGAACTGGGTCTGGATGACGTTGCCGACCATCCGGGTGTCCGTGGAGCCGAGCAGGTCGGCGTTCACGTAGTCACCGCTGGCGGGGATGAAGGTCAGCAGCGTTCCCGAGACCACACCGGGCATCGACAGCGGGAACGTCACCTTGCGGAAGGTGGTGATCGGCCGCGCGTACAGGTCTCCCGCCGCCTCGTGCAGCCGTCCGTCGATCCGCTCCAGCGAGGTGTAGAGCGGCAGGACCATGAACGGCAGGAAGTTGTACGTGAGTCCGCAGACCACCGCGAGCGGGGTGGCGAGGACGCGGTCCCCGGAGGTGAAGCCGAGCCAGCTGGTGACGTCCAGGACGTGCAGCGAGTTCAGCGCGCCGACGACCGGGCCGCCGTCCGCGAGGATCGTCTTCCAGGCGAGCGTGCGGATCAGGAAGCTGGTGAAGAACGGCGCGATCACCAGGATCATGATCAGGTTCCGCCAGCGGCCCGCGCGGAACGCGATCAGATACGCGAGCGGGTACCCGAGCACCAGACACAGGACCGTCGCGGCGCCGGCGTAGAGCACGGAGCGCAGGAACTGCGGCCAGTAGTCGGTGAGCGCGTCCCAGTACGTCTGGAAGTGCCAGGTGACCTTGAAGCCCTCCTCCAGCGAGCCCGTCTGCACGGACGTGGAGGCCTGGTAGACCATCGGCAGCGCGAAGAAGACGACCAGCCACAGGAGGCCGGGCAGCAGCAGCCAGTACGGGACGAGACGGCCGCGCTTTCTGGGCGGCTTCTCGGCGGGCCGGGGCGCGATCGGTGGCGCCTCCACCTCGGTGACGGTGGCCATCAGGCGGCCTCCTCCTCGGCCGTTTCGACGCCCGCGTCGATGTCCTGGGCGGCGTCGAGGCCGAAGGTGTGCTCCGGGCTCCAGTGCAGGACGACGTCCGCACCGGGGACGAGCCGGGAGTCCCGGTCGATGTTCTGGGCGTAGACCTCGAACTCGGGACAGACGGCGCTGTCGATGACGTACTGCGTGGAGACGCCGATGAAGCTGGAGTCGGCGATCTTGCCGGTGATCCGGTTGCGGCCGGCGGGTATCTCGCCCGCGTCGTCGGCGTGCGTGAGGGAGATCTTCTCCGGGCGGACACCGACCAGGACCTTGCCGCCGGTCGTGGCGGGCGCGGAGCAGCGCGCCCCGGGGAGCACCAGCTTGCCGCCGCCCGCCTTGAGCACGATGTCGTCGCCGCTCCTGGAGTCGACCTCGGCCTCGATGAGGTTCGAGGTGCCGAGGAAGTTGGCGACGAAGGTGGTGTTCGGGTTCTCGTAGAGGTCGGCGGGCGCGCCGAGCTGCTCGACGCGGCCCGCGTTCATCACGGCGACCGTGTCGGCCATGGTCATGGCCTCCTCCTGGTCGTGCGTGACATGGACGAAGGTGATGCCGACCTCGGTCTGGATGCGCTTGAGCTCCAGCTGCATCTGGCGGCGCAGCTTGAGGTCGAGGGCGCCGAGCGGCTCGTCGAGGAGCAGCACCTTGGGGTGGTTGATCAGCGCGCGGGCCACGGCGACACGCTGCTGCTGGCCGCCGGAGAGCTGGTGCGGTTTCTTCCGCGCCTGCTCACCGAGCTGTACGAGGTCGAGCATGTCCCCGACCTGCTTCTTCACCGACTTGATGCCGCGCCGGCGCAGGCCGAAGGCGACGTTCTCGAAGATGTCGAGGTGCGGGAAGAGGGCGTACGACTGGAAGACCGTGTTCACCGGCCGCTTGTAGGGCGGCAGGTTCGTCACGTCCTGCTCGCCGAGCGAGACGGTGCCCGAGGTGGGCTCCTCCAGGCCGGCGATCATCCGCAGGGTGGTGGTCTTGCCGCAGCCCGACGCCCCGAGGAGGGCGAAGAACGAGCCCTGCGGCACGGTCAGGTCGAGAGGGTGCACGGCCGTGAAGGCGCCGTACGTCTTGCTGATCCCGGAGAGGCGGACGTCGCCGCTGTTTTCGTTCGTCATGGTGGTCACGCCCCTGTGAGCTTCGCGAACTTCTCTTCGTAGGCCGTCTCTTCCTTCTGGCTCAACGAGCGGAAGGCGTGGGACTTCGCGGCCATGGCCTTGTCAGGAATGATCAGCGGATTGGTCGCCGCGTCGTTGTCGATCTTCGCGAGGTAGGGCTTCACCCCGTCGACCGGGCAGACGTAGTTGATGTAGGCGGCGAGTTCCGCGGCGGGCTCGGGCTCGTAGTAGTAGTCCATGAGCCGCTCGGCGTTCGTCTTGTGACGGGCCTTGTTGGGGACCAGCATGTTGTCCGTGGACGTCAGGTAGCCGCTGTCCGGGATGAGGAAGTCGACGTCCGGGCTGTCCGCCTTGAGCTGGACGACGTCGCCGGCCCAGGCGAGACAGGCCGCGAGGTCGCCCTTGGTGAGGTCGGACGTGTAGTCGTTGCCGGTGAAGCGGCGTATCTGGCCCTTGTCGACGGCCTTCTGGAGGCGGGCTATCGCCGCGTCGAAGTCGTCGTCGGTGAACTTCGCCGGGTCCTTGCCCATGTCGAGCAGCGTCATGCCGATGCTGTCGCGCATCTCCGAGAGGAAGCCGACGCGCCCCTTGAGCTTGGGGTTGTCGAGCAGATCGGAGACCGACCTGACCTCGACCCCGTCGAGCGCCTTCTTGTTGTAGGCGATGACGGTCGAGATGCCCTGCCAGGGATAGGAGTAGGCACGGCCGGGGTCCCAGTCGGGGTTGCGGAACTGGGCGGACAGGTTGGTGTACGCGTGCGGGAGGTTCGCCGGGTCGAGCTTCTGCACCCAGCCGAAGCGGATCAGCCGCGCGGCCAGCCAGTCGGTCACGACGATCATGTCGCGCCCGGTGTCCTGGCCCGCCGCGAGCTGCGGCTTGATCTTGCCGAAGAACTCGACGTTGTCGTTGATGTCCTCGGTGTACTTGATCTTGATGCCGGTCCGCTCGGTGAACGTGTCCAGCGTGGGGTGGTGCTTCTCGCTGTCGTCGACGTCCATGTACTCGGTCCAGTTGGAGAAGTTGATCGTCTTCTCCTTGGCCGAGTGGTCCTCGGACGAGACGCTGCCCTGGGGCTTGCCGGCCGCGGGGATACCGCAGGCGCTCAGCGTCCCGAGGCCGCCGACGGCGAGCGCGCCGCCCGCCGAGGCGCGCAGCAGCGACCGACGGGTGAGGGAGGCCCTGCCGTTCCGGAAGCTGCGCCGCAAAGCGGCCAGTTGAACCGGGGACAGGCGTTCGGGCTCGTACTGCTCCATGCTCTGGTGCCCTTTCGGAAGGGTCGCGGCCGTGGTCGCGGCCTGGTCTGCCACAGGGCCGTAGCCGGTCGATCGGCTACGGCCGGTCCCCGAAGACCGTGCGGTGCCAGTCCTTCCTGGCGACCGCGGTGTTGTCGAACATGACGTGCTTGATCTGCGTGTACTCCTCGAAGGAGTAGGCGGACATGTCCTTGCCGAAGCCGGACGCCTTGTAGCCGCCGTGCGGCATCTCGCTGATGATCGGAATGTGATCGTTGACCCAGACGCAGCCCGCCTTGATCTCGCGGGTCGCGCGGTTGGCGCGGTAGACGTCGCGGCTCCAGGCAGAGGCCGCGAGTCCGTACGGGGTGTCGTTGGCCAGCGCGATGCCCTCGTCGTCGGTGTCGAAGGGGAGCACGACGAGCACCGGGCCGAAGATCTCGGCCTGCACGATCTCGCTGTCCTGCCCGGCGTCGGCGACGAGCGTGGGCGCATAGTACGCGCCGCTCTTGAGCTCCCCCTGTGGGGCTTCTCCGCCGGTGACCACGCGCGCGTAGCCACGGGCCCGGTCGACGAATCCGGCGACGCGGTCGCGCTGGGCGTGCGAGATCAGCGGGCCGAGGTCGGTGTCCGGCGCGAACGGGTCGCCCACGCGGACACTCGCCATCAGGGCGCCAGTGCGCTCCACGAACGCCTCGTAGAGCGGCCGCTGCACGTACGCGCGCGTGGCGGCCGTGCAGTCCTGGCCGGTGTTGATGAGCGAACCGGCGACCGCGCCGTGCACGGCGGCCTCCAGATCCGCGTCGTCGAAGACGAGGAAGGGTGCCTTGCCGCCGAGCTCCAGGTGGAGGCGCTTGACGGTCGAGGTGGCGATCTCCGCGACGCGCTTGCCGACGGCGGTCGATCCGGTGAAGGAGGTCATGGCGACGTCGGGGTGCCCGACGAGATGCTCACCGGCCTCCTTGCCCAGACCCGTGACGATGTTGATGACCCCGTCCGGGATTCCCGCGTGCGTGGCCGCCTCGGCGAACAGCAGGGAGGTGAGCGGGGTCAGCTCCGCGGGCTTCAGCACGATCGTGTTGCCGGCCGCGATCGCCGGGAGGATCTTCCAGGCGGCCATCTGGAGCGGGTAGTTCCAGGGCGCGATGGACCCGACGACACCGATGGGTTCCCGGCGTACGTACGAGGTGTGGTCGCCGGAGTACTCACCGGCCGACTGGCCCTGCAGATGCCGGGCGGCGCCCGCGAAGAAGGCGGTGTTGTCGATGGTCCCCGGCACGTCGAACTCGCGGGTCAGCTTGAGGGGCTTTCCGCACTGCAGCGACTCCGCCTGGGCGAACTCCTCGGCGCGCTCCGCGAGCACGGCGGCGAAGCGGTGCAGGGCGTCGGAGCGCTCGCCGGGGGTGGTGCCCGCCCAGCCGGGGAACGCCTCGCGGGCGGCCGCGACGGCCGCGTCCACGTCGGCGGTGCTCGCCAGCTCGTACGTGTACACCTCTTCGCCGGTGGCGGGGTTCACGACCGCGTGCGTGCGGCCGGAGGTCCCCTTGGTCAGGCGGCCTCCGATGTACTGCGCGCCGTCCGCGAGGCGGTCCTGCGCCTGGAAGCGATGGCCCGGATTGTGCATGTCGCTCTCCTCCGCCGTCCTCCCCGTCGGGACGGGGGTGGGCGTAGCTCCAGCTCGATTTGAGTGCCGATCCTGACAGAGCAAAGGGACTCCAACAAGTGATTCCGTTGTTGCCTTTTGGTTACGCGACGGAATCCTTCGACCAGGTGTCGAGTCGTTCAGAAAAAGGCGGGACGGAATGTCAGTGGTGCGTGCCACAGTGGCGTGCATGGGGAAGATCGATACGCGGGAAGCACTGGTCAGTGCGGTTCAGTCGGGGACGCCGGTGAAGTACCTGCACTTCTGGGGTCACCGCCCGCGGCCGGACGGCCGGCTGGGGTCGAGCTGTCTCAGCCAGTGGTGGCCGTCACCCTTCGTGGTCGAAGGTGTCACCTACGCGACGGCGGAGCACTGGATGATGGCGTCCAAGGCACGCCTCTTCGGCGACGCCGAGGCCGAGCGGCAGGCGATCGAGGCTCCGAACCCCGCGCTCGCCAAGAAGGCCGGGCGTCTGGTGCGCGACTTCGACAACGCCGTGTGGGAGCGCGAGCGGTTCGAGATCGTCGTCGAGGGCAGCGTCCACAAGTTCGGCGCCCACCCCGGACTGCGGGCGTTCCTGCTGGGCACGGGCGGACGCGTACTGGTGGAGGCGAGCCCCATGGACCGGATATGGGGCATCGGCCTCGCCGCGACCGACGACGGGGCTTCGGACCCCCGCCGCTGGCAGGGACCCAATCTCCTGGGCTTCGCCCTGATGGAGGCCCGCGACCGACTGCGGTAGCCGCGGTGACGGCCGGAGCCGGGGGCCTGGGGGCGGGGATGACGCTCGCGCGCGCCCCGGACGGCCGTGCACGCTACCGCCGCCGGCGGCGGAGCACGGTCGGCGGTAGTCCGGCGACAGCGGCCCTGCCGCGAGTCCGCGGACGGGGGGACCGGACAGCGACTCCCACCGACAGCCGGTCGGCCGGCGGCAGGAGGGCTGTCCCGGGGGCCGGTCCCCGGCTCCCGGCGGGGCAGTCGCCGGGTGCGCCGCTCTGCGGATGCGTCGGCGCCTTGACCAACTGAAACTGTCCGTGTGAGTCGCACCTTCGCAGCACGGAACGAAGCCGCGCCCCCGGCGCCCCGCGCCCCGCGCCAGTCGCTGGCCCTCGCGGCCATGCTCTTCGCGGTGGCGATGACGTTCATCGACCAGACGATCGTGTCCATCGCGGCGCCGGACATCGTCCGCGAGCTGGGACTGTCGGCCTCCGGAATGCAATGGGTGGTCAACGCCTACCTGCTGTCGCTGGCCGCGTTCTTCGCCCTCGGCGGGCGTCTGGCGGACCTGCTGGGACCACGCCGTGTCGTCGTGGCCGGGACCCTGGTGTTCGTCATCTCGTCGGTGCTCTGCGGATGCGTGCCCGAGGGGGACTTCGCACAGACCTGGCTGATCATTTTCCGGGCGACACAGGGCTTGGGGGCCGCTCTCCTCTTCCCCGCGGCACTCGCCGTGGTCGTGGCCGTGTTCCCGGTGGACCGGCGTGGCCGGGCGCTGGCCTTGTTCTTCGGGCTGTCCGGGGCGCTGACGGCCATCGGCCCGCTGCTGGGCGGCTGGCTCACGGCATGGACCTGGAGAGCGATCTTCTGGGTCAACGTGCCCGTCGCCGTCGTGGCCCTGATCCTGACCGTGATGGCGCGTATCCCCGACCGGCGGCGCGACGAGTCGCTGGACCGCGTCGGGGCCCTGCTGATCGCGGTGGGCATGGGTCTGAGCGTGCTCGGTTTCCAGCAGGCCGCGGCCTGGGGCTGGGACAGCCCGGCGACCTGGGGCTGCATCGCGGGCGGCCTGGCGGTACTGGTCCTCTTCTGGCGCTACGAGGGAGGCAGGCGCCACCCGCTGGTCAACCTGGCGGTCTTCCGGGACAAGGCGTTCACCGTGGACTCCCTGGTGCTCTTCTTCGCCATGCTCGCCTTCGTGCCGGTCTTCTTCTTCGCCTCGGTGTACGCACAGGTCTCCCTCAGCGCCTCGCCCAACCAGGCGGCCCTCTACCTGCTGTACTTCTTCGCGGGCTTCGCGATCGCCTCCCAGTGGGGCGGCCGGATGCTGGACAAGCGGGGCGCACGGCCGGCCATGAAGATCGGCACCGCCCTGGGCGCCGTCGGATTCGCCCTCTGGGCCGGCAAGCTGACCGACCTGTCCATGCACGACCAGTGGCCCTACGTGGCCCTCGCGGGCGCGGGCATCGGTTTCATCCTGGCTCCCGCGTCCACGGATGCCGTCAACCGGTCCATCGGAGCCTCGTACGGCGAGGTCACCGGGATCACGCAGACCGTGCGCAACTACGCGGCGAGTGTGGGCCTGGCCGTCTTCGGGACCATCCTCGCCCACAACATGACGGACAACGTCGTGTCGACGCTCCGGTCCCGCGGCCTGACGTCGGCCGAGGCCCACGGAGTGGCCAACGGCATCGCCGAGGCGGTCACGGGCAACGCCGACGCGCAGCAGCCCACCGGCGGCGGCCGCACCGCCGAGGTCATGCGCGAGGCGATGCCGAGCGTGCGGATGGACTTCGCCGAGGCCAACCAATGGGTCTTCTACGCCATGTCCGTCGCGCTGGCCGTCGGGTTCCTCTGCGCCCTGCGCCACCCCGGAGACCGGGGAAAGGCGGCCGCGGGCGACGAACCCCCGGCAGCCGCCTGACACGCCCTCCCGGCACAGCCGCGGCGGCTCATCGCCGGTGCGTCACCAGCGAGGTGGAGAAGCCGTAGTCGCCGCCCGGGTCCTCGCTGCCGTTGTCGTCCGGCGCGACGATGATGATGACGAGCAGGGCGACGGCGAGGACGATGCCGACGGCTCCGCAGATGACCCCGGCCAGCGCCTGCCCCGGATTCGTCGCCTCACCCCGGCGTGCCTTCCCCCGGCCGATCAGACCGAAGATCACGGCGAGGATGCCCAGCACGATCGCCAGCGGCCACGCGCAGAACAGCACCGCCGCGATGATGCCCAGCACCAGACCGGCGGTCCCCATCCCATTGCTCGGCATGGGCTGCATCATGGGCCAGCCGTAGCCCGGTGCGCCCGGGTGGGCGAAACCCGGACGGGCCGCGCCGTACTGGGGATAGCCGTAGCCGTACGGGAGCCGACCCGGGCCGTCGGGGGCGATCGGCGGCGGGGGGACGTGCTCGCCGGGAGCGGGCTGCGGGTACGGGGTGTGGGCCCCCGGCGGTGCGAAGGGGCTGTCCATGGAGGGGCCGCCGAGGCTTCCCGGGCCGGGCGGCACCGGTGCGCCGGGGAACGAGGTGATCGTCGGCAGGCCGTACACCGGAGGAGGCGTGGCACTCCCCAGCGCACTCCCCGTGGACGAAGCGATCACTTCGGGCGGCGCCCAGGGACGGGGCTCCTCCGCGGGCGGCGCCCAGGGGTTGGGCTCCTCCTCGGGCGGCGCCCAGGGGTTGGGCTCGGAGTCCCGGCCGACGGCGGGCTTCCCGAGGGAGACCCGGGCTTCGGGGGCGACGGCAGAAGCCGCAGGGGCCGAACGGGGCGGGGTGCCCTGCCCGGGCACGGAACCCTTCGGCACGTCACCACCCTTCGGCCCGTCACCGAACGCGCTGTCCACCCACCGCGCGCTCTCCTCCGGCGCGGAATCCGGACCACCGGCCACCGGAGGCGCCGCGGGGTCCGGGGCGTCGGCCGGTGCACTGTCCGCTCCGGGTATCGCGTCCGTGGGCTCGGGTATCGCGTCGGTGGGTTCGGGTGTCGCGTCCGTGGGCTCAGGTATCGCGTCGGTGGATTCGGGTATCGCGTCCCTGGGCTCCGCACCCGGCGCGGCGTCCGCCACGGAGGGCCCGTTCCGTGCGGGCGTCGGGTTCCCGTCGCCCGGCGCGGTCGACGCGTCCCCCTCGCCCGGCGGAGCCCACGCGCCCGCGTCGCGTGGCGCATTCGGCCTCTGGGCGTCGTCGGACATGCGCGAGGTCCCCTCTGTCGTACGTTCGGTCATGCTACGACCCGGGTGCGGCCGGCGGATCTCCGTACTCTTCCTCGGCTTCGGCGTGTACGGACTCTTCCGTGCCGGTGCCCGGCACGACGGCCCACGCCGGACACACCGGGCCCGCACGGCGGTGGGCCGCCTACGATGATCCCCGAGTCATCGATCAGCCGATCACCCGCGTCCCGCCGAGTACGGCCCGGCGACGCCGTTCCGGGGAGGAACCCCTTGACCGAGCACATCACCGCACGCGACGAAGCCCGCGACCTGCACTCCTTCATCGCCGGGCTGCCCAAGGCCGAACTGCACGTCCACCACGTCGGTTCCGCCTCCCCGCGCATCGTGTCCGCTCTCGCCGCCCGCCACCCCGACTCCCGGGTGCCGACCGACCCCGAGGCGCTCGCGGACTACTTCACGTTCACGGACTTCGCCCACTTCATCCAGGTGTACCTGTCCGTCGTCGACCTCATCCGCACCCCCGAGGACGTACGGCTGCTGACGTACGAGGTCGCGCGGGACATGGCGCGCCAGCAGGTGCGCTACGCCGAACTGACGATCACTCCGTGGTCCTCCACGCGGCGCGGGATCGACGAGCTCGCCTTCATGGACGCGATCGAGGACGCCCGCAAGGCCGCCGAGACGGAACTAGGTGTCGTCCTGCGCTGGTGCTTCGACATTCCGGGCGAGGCCGGACTCGAGGCGGCCGAGGAGACCGTGCGGCTCGCGACCGACGACCGGCTGCGGCCGGAGGGACTCGTCTCCTTCGGACTCGGCGGACCCGAAGTCGGCGTGCCGAGGCCGCAGTTCAAGCCGTACTTCGACCGTGCCCGCGCCGCCGGACTGCGATCGGTGCCGCACGCCGGTGAGACGACGGGCCCGGAGACGGTCTGGGACGCGCTGAACTTCCTGGGCGCCGAGCGCATCGGCCACGGCACCAGCTCCGCCGGGGACCCGAAACTGCTCGCCCATCTCGCCGAGCGCGGCATCGCCCTGGAGGTCTGCCCGACCTCGAACATCGCCACCCGCGCGGTGCGCACCCTCGAAGAGCACCCTCTCAAGGACTTCGTGGCGGCCGGGGTGACGGTCACCGTCAACTCCGACGACCCGCCGATGTTCGGCACCAACCTCAACTCCGAGTACGCGGTCACCGCCCGCCTCCTCGGCCTCGACGAGCAGGGTCTCGCGGCGCTCGCCGGGAACGCGGTGCGGGCCTCGTTCCTCGACGAGGCCGGCAAGGCGAAACTCGCCGCGGAGATCGACACCTACACCGCGACCTGGCTCGCGCTCTGACCCGGCACATCCCACCCAGCACAATGGGCACATGCGCACCGTGACCGCAGTCGCCCACCGCGGCGACCCCTACCGCGCCCGCGAGAACACCATCGACTCGTTGCGTTCCGCGCTCCACCAGGGCGCGGACGCCGTCGAGATCGACGTACGGCTGACCCGCGACCGCGTACCCGTACTGCTGCACGACGAGACGCTCAAGCGCCTGTGGGACCACGACCGGCCGCTGGGCTCGCTCTCCTGGGACGAGGTGCGCGGGCTCACGGCGGGCGGGGTGCCGACGCTGGCGGAGGCCCTGGGGGCGACCGGCGACACACGGGTCATGGTCGATCTGCCGGGACCGGTGGACGCGGGGGCCGTACGCGAGGTCGTGGACGTGGTGCGGGCGTGCGGGGCGGAGGAGCGTGTGTACTACTGCGCCGCGGCACCCGCCATGCTCGCGGTGCGGGCCGTCGACCCGTCCGCGGAGATCGCGCTGACCTGGACGACCCTGGCACCGCCGCGCCCGGCGCTGCTCGACGCCGTACGGCCGCGCTGGCTCAACTACCGCTTCAGTCTGGTGAACCGGGATCTCGCGGCCCGCGTCCACCGCGACGGCCACCTGCTCTCCGCGTGGACCCCGGACACCCGTCGCTCGATGCGCCGGCTGCTCGACATGGGGGTCGACTCGATCACGACCAACCGCATCGACGCGCTGACCGCCCTGCGCAGGGACTGAGCCGGAGGACGGACAGGCCCGCGCAGGCGACGGCGATGGCGATGGCGAAAGGACCGGAGTTCGCGCCGACCGCGCTCAGACAGCGGGCGCCGGAGCGCCCGCCCGGTCCGGGGTGAGCGCCTCCAGACGCTTGATCCTCTTCCGTACGACGTACAGGGGGATCACCCCGAAGATCCCGAAGGACATGTCGACGACCGTCCACCAGAAGGGAATTCCGCGGATCGGTCCGCAGATCAGGGCCAGCGGGACGATGCCGGCACAGGCGATCATCCCGAACTCGACGACCCAGATGTTGCGGACCGGATCGCGGTACGGACCGTAGAAGGCGACCGCGATCACCAGGTGGGCGAACGCCAGCCAGTCCGTTCCGTAGAGCAGGAACGGGTACTGGGAGTCGGCGTCGTCGAGGCCGTGCCGCACCCGCACGATCCAGTCCATCAGGGCGGGCAGGTGCTCCGGCACGGACAGGGACCGCAACAGGTCCTCGGTCCAGTGGAGTTCGTGCACCAGCGGGAAGGCCGTGGCGCCACTGAGCACCAGGCTGACGACGAAAAAGACAAGCCACGCACGGATGCCCTTGAGCAGGGCGGCTCTGTCGCTCATGCCTGGAGCGTACGCCCCGACTTGAACGTGTTCAAAACCGCCCCCGCCCGGGGCTCCGACGACTCAGGCGCCGCTCTCGCGCAGCATGTCCTCGCGCTCGACGATCTTCACGCGCTCGCGGCCCTGCGGTTCGCCCAGCGCCTTCTCCGCGGCGTCCAGCCGGTACCAGCCGTCCCACGTGGTGAAGCGCACGTCCCGCTCGCCGAGGAAGGCGTCCACGGCGGCCGGCTCGGGCGAAGAGGGGGCGAGCAGACGGCCGTTGGCGTGGTCGTCGAGCAGGCTGGCGACCGTCTCGTTGGCGTCGCCCTTGGTGTGACCGATCAGACCGATGGGACCACGCCGGATCCAGCCGGTGACATACGTGGACCGCAGGTGCTCGCCGGAGTCCTCCAGCACACGGCCGGCCGCGTCCGGCACCGTGCCCGAGTCGACGTCCCAGGGCAGCTTGGGCAGGCTGTCGGAGAGGTAGCCCACGGCGCGGTAGACCGCGGTGACGTCCCAGTCCTTGAACTCGCCGGTGCCCTTGACGTTCCCGGTGCCGTCGAGGGCGGTGCGCTCGGTGCGCAGGCCGACGACCTCGCCGTTCTCGCCGAGGATCTCGGTCGGCGACTCGAAGAAGTGCAGGAACAGCTTGTGCGGGCGGTCGCCCGCGTCGCGGATGGCCCAGTTCTCCAGGGTCTTGGCGACCATGTCGGCCTGCTTGTTGCCGCGCCGGGTGGCGATCGAACCCTCGTCGTAGTCGATGTCCTCGGGGTCGACGATGACCTCGATGTTCGGCGAGTGGTCCAGCTCGCGCAGCTCCATCGGGCTGAACTTCGCCTGCGCCGGACCGCGGCGGCCGAAGACATGGACCTCGAGCGCCTTGTTGGCCTTGAGGCCCTCGTGGACGTTCGGCGGGATCTCGGTGGGCAGCAGCTCGTCCGCGGTCTTGGCGAGGATGCGGGCCACGTCCAGCGCCACATTGCCGACACCGAGGACGGCGACCTTCTCCGCCTCCAGCGGCCAGGTGCGCGGGACGTCCGGGTGACCGTCGTACCAGGAGACGAAGTCCGCCGCGCCGTACGAGCCGTCGAGTTCGATGCCGGGAATGTCGAGGGCCCGGTCGGCCGTGGCGCCCGTGGAGAAGATCACCGCGTCGTAGAAGGCGCGCAGATCGTCGAGGTTGATGTCCCTCGGGTAGTCGACGTTGCCGAAGAGGCGGATCTGCGGCTTGTCGAGCACCTGGTGCAGGGCGGTGATGATGCCCTTGATCCGGGGATGATCGGGGGCGACGCCGTACCGGATGAGACCGAACGGGGCCGGCATCCGCTCGAACAGGTCGATGGAGACACCGGGCTCGACGGCCACTGCGGATTTCAGCAGCGCGTCGGCGGCGTAGATTCCGGCGGGGCCGGCTCCGACAATGGCTACCCGCAGAGGGCGAGGCATGATCAGATTCCCTTCGAGCAGGGGCAGAGGACTCGACGGGAAGCCTAAACTGAGGCAAACCTAAGTCAGTAGGCGGGTCGGGGCTATGACCTCATAAGGCTGACTTATGGGTGATCAAGGTCCGCTTTATGGGTGGCCGGAAAAACCGGCCGGAGGCCTTGCCGCCCGCTCCACCCGCCTACCGCTGGACCGCCCTCGAAGGGGTGGGGTTCGCCCCGGTCCGGACGGCGGACGGCTCGACGGACGCGGAGGTGGGCGTCGCCGACGGCGGCCCGGTGCGCGTGGGCGAGCGGGTCGACCCGGCGGAGCCGGGCGCGGTGCTCGGGGCCGAGGTCCGGTCGGAGCCGCGGGGCGCGCTGGGGCGGGGGCTGACGCGCCCGGGCGACACCGACGGCGTGGGCTCGGCCGACGGACTGCTCGCGGACGGCGGGGCCAGCGGAACCACCGGGGACACGGGCGACTCCGGTGCCGCCGACCGGAGCGGCAGCGCGACCAGGGCACCGACGGCACAGGCCAGGCCGGCTCCGGCCGCGGCACGCAGCAGCCGGCGGCGGGCGGCACCCCGGCGGATCGCCTCGTAGCGGCCGGGCGGTGGACCCAGGTAGTCGGAGGGGGGCCGCATGATGACGGCGAGCGGGTCCTCCGCGTCGAAGTCCGGACCATCGTCAGAGTGTGTGATCAAGACTTCTCCTCAGGTGGGCGCGGAGCAGTTCGCGGGCCGCGTGGAGATCGGCCTTGACGGTGCCTTCCTTGCGCCCGGTCAGCACGGACACCTCCCGGATCGGCATGTCAGCGTAGTAGTGCAGCAGGATCGGGACGCGCAGCCGTTCGGGCAGCGACTGCACGAGCAGACGTACCGACGGATCGGCCTGTTCGTTCCGCGGGCGGACGGCGGCCTCGGCGGTCGCCCGGTGCACGGCCCGTCGCTCCCGCTCCAGCTTGCGCCAGTGGTCCCGGACGAGGTTGGCCGCGGTGACGTAGAGGAACCCCCGCGGCTCGGCCACGGAGGTCCAGCGGGCCCAGAGCCGGGTGAACGCCTCCGAGGCGATCTCGTGGGCCGTCTCGTCGTCGTCGACGAGACGGCGGCACCAGCCGGCGAGGCGCGGATAGAGGGCGGCGAACAGCTCGGACGCCGCCTTCTCACGGGACCCTTTCAACACTCTCCATGGTCGTGACAGGACTCGAAGGGAAGGATCCCGGGCCGCGGGCGTACGGTCCATCGGCCCAGGATCCCGCCTCCGCGTCCGCGGGGGACCCGGAGGCTGCGACGGGGAACGCGGCGGTCGCGCGGGCGGACCGGCCGCCCGGCGCCCGGCGCCCCGCCGGCCGCGCGTCAGGGGCTCGCGGAGCTCAGCGCCGCGAACACGATCACGTTGTCGAGGTAGCCGCCTCCGGAACGGGCACCGCCGCAGGTGATGAGCCGCAGCTCCGGGCGGTCCACGTCGCCGTAGACCGCGTCGGCCGGGAAGTCGGCCTTGGCGACCGTGCGTACGGCGCCGACGGCGAACTCCGCCGACCCGCCGTTCTCCAGGCGCACCACGATCCGGTCCCCGAGGCGCAGGCGCGCGAGGTGACGGAAGACGCCGTCCCCGTACGCGCCGACCGTGACATGACCGAGGATCACCGACGGACCGGTCTGCCCCGGGGTCGGCGAGTGCCGGTACCAGCCGGCCCGGTCGTGGGCCGCGATCGGGGGCACCTGCACGCTGCCGTCCGGGGCCAGCCCGAGCCGCATGACCGGGGTGTCGACCCCGATGGCCGGTATCCGGAGCCGGACCGGGACCGAACGCCCCCGTGGATGCGCCGGCTTCGCGACGGAAGGCGAAGCCGGCGGCGTGCTCCCGGACCGCGCGGTCGCGCCCCGGCCGGCCGGGTGGCCGCCGCACCCGACGAGCAGCCCGGCCGCCGCCGCGGTGACGAACGCGCGCCTGGAGAAGGGCGTCATGCCCCGGTCGCCCGCCGGCGGCGTACGACGAGAACCGCCGCGCCTCCGACGGCGAACACCGCCGCGGCACTCCCGCCGATCAGCCCGCCCTGCCCGGCGGAGTTCGCCGCCGTCGGCGCCACACCGGTGTCGGGCGCTCCGCTCGGCCGCACGGAGACCTGCCCCGGGGACGGCACCCGCGTCGGTACGGCGCTCGGGGCGGCGGTGGGCGTGCGGGTCGCGGCGGAGCTCGCCGGGGCCGGCGCGGCCGTGACACTCGGACGGCTCGTGGGGCTCGGGGACGTCCCGTCGGCGAACGCGGGCACCGTGCCCACCAGCACGGCGGTGCACGCGAGTGCCGTGGCACTGAAGACGGTTCGGCGCATGAGTCGCTCTCTTTCGTCGGTCCGCCCGCCCGTTGGCACGGCGGGCTGCGTTACGGATCGAGCGGAGAGACGAGGCGGCGACGGACGGGGTTGTAAAGAGACGGCAAAGCCGCGGTGCGGAAGCCGCGCCGTGCGGGAACTCGGCCGCACCGGCGGCCGTCCGCGTCCGTCCTGGTGCCAATCTCCCCCGTTCGCCTGCGGTGTTGACGCGACCGTATGGGAGCACGTGACCTATTTCGCCCTGGAAAGCGGGCCGTTGTACGGCCGGGCCGAACCCTGTAATGCCCGAGTAACGGCGTCTGCCTAGCGTCCGAGCTCCCCCGTACCGTTCCTGGAGGAGCACCCCAGATGCACCTGCCCCAACCGCCCCGGCGCAGACGCGCCGTCTGGGCGGCGGCCGCCTTCACCGCGACCGCCCTGCTGACCGCGTCGACACCCGCGCTCGCCGCCGGCACCGCCCCGTCGGCCGAGGTCGACTCCACGCTCACCGCCGCCGTGGCCAAGGGCGGTGACGCGACGTTCTTCGTCGTCCTGAAGGACCAGGCGGACCTGTCCGGCGCCAAGAAGCAGAAGACGCACGCCGCGAGGGCCAGGGCCGCCTTCAAGGTGCTGCGCGCGAACGCCGCGGACAGCCAGGCCTCCCTCACGTCCTTCCTGGACAAGAAGAGGATCGGCCACCAGGACTACTGGATCGCGAACGCGATCCAGGTCACCGGTGACCAGGACCTCGTGAACGAGCTGGCGAAGCGTTCGGACGTCGCGTCCATCGTCAAGGAGCACCACTACAAGCTCGATGACATCGAGACGGCCGACAGCAAGATCACCACGTCGCGCACGGACTCCTCGGCCGGCGGAGACGACACCCCCGAATGGGGTGTCACCGACATCGGCGCCGACGACGTGTGGAAGCAGTACGACGACCGCGGCGAGGGCATCGTCATCGCCAACGTCGACTCGGGCGTGCAGTACAACCACCCCGACCTGGTCGCCCAGTACCGCGGCAACAACGGCGACGGCTCCTTCACGCACGACTACAACTGGTACGACCCGACCGGCCAGTGCGGCGCCGGCGGCGTCCCCTGCGACAACAACGGCCACGGCACCCACACGATGGGCACGATGGTCGGCAAGAACGGCATCGGTGTCGCGCCGAACGCCAAGTGGATAGCCGCCAAGGGCTGCGAGTCCTCCTCCTGCTCGGACGCGTCGCTGCTCGCGGCCGGACAGTGGATCCTCGCGCCGACCGACCACAACGGCCAGAACCCGCGCCCGGACCTCGCGCCGAACATCGTCAACAACTCCTGGGGCGGCGGCGACACGACGTTCTACCAGGACATCGTCGAGGCCTGGAACGCCGCCGGGATCTTCGAGGCGTTCGCGGCCGGCAACGATGGTGACGGCAAGACCTGCTCCACCGCGCACGCCCCCGGCTCGCAGGCCCCGTCCTACGGAGTCGGCGCCTACGACTCCGCCGGCACGATCGCCTCGTTCTCCGGCTTCGGCCCGTCTCTGGTCGACGGCTCGATGAAGCCGAACATCTCGGCGCCGGGCGTCAACGTCCGGTCCACGTGGCCCGGTTCGTCGTACAACTCCATATCCGGTACGTCGATGGCGACACCGCACGTCGCGGGCGCCGTCGCGCTGCTGTGGTCGGCGGCCCCCTCGCTGATCGGCAGGATCGACGAGACCCGTGCGCTGCTCGACCAGGGCGCACGCGACGTCGACGACACCCACTGCGGCGGCACCGCCGGCATGAACAACGTGTGGGGCGAGGGCAAGCTCGACATCCTCGCCTCCGTGGACCTGGCCCCGCACACCGCGGCCACCGTCACCGGCAAGGCCACCGACAAGGCGACCGGCGCGGCCCTCGCCAACATCACCGTCTCGGCCACCGGTACCGGCGGCGACGTCCGCACGGTCACCACCGCCGCCGACGGCACGTACCGCATCGCCCTGCCGGCCGGCACGTACGCCTTCGCGTACAGCGGTTACGGCTACGCGACCGGCTCGGCCACCGGCGTCACGGTCACCGAGAACCAGGCCCTCACCCAGGACATCGCGCTGACCGCGGTGGCCTCGCACAAGGTCGGCGGCACCGTGCTCGACGTCTCCGGAAAGGCGCTCGCGGGCGCCACGGTCGAGTTGACCGGCTCCCCGGTCGCCGCCGTCACCACCGACGCCAAGGGCACGTACAGCTTCGCGAAGGTCGCCGAGGGCACCTACGGCCTGACGGTGAAGCCCGCGGCGCCCGTCCTGTGCAACGGCGTCTACACCGGCACCGCCACCGTCGCCTCCGCCGACCTGGCCAAGGACGTCCGGGTCCCGGCCCGCACCGACAGCTCCGGCAACAGCTGCGCCCCGGCCGCGTACTCCTGGATCGCCGGCTCCAAGAAGGTCGCGCTGACCGGTGACGAGGACTCCGCGAGCGTCGCGCTGCCCTTCCCGGTGAGCCTGTACGGGGTCTCGTACTCCTCCGCCTCCGTCACCACCGACGGCCTGGTCAACTTCCTGTCCTCGCGCGTCGGCGACTACGGCAACACCGCGCTGCCGACGACCGGCGCGAACGGCGTGAAGGGTGTCATCGCCCCGCTGTGGGACGACCTGACCCTCGACAAGAAGTCGTCGGTGCAGACCGCCACGACCGGCACCAAGGGCAGCCGCACGTTCGCCGTCGTCTGGAACAACGCCGCCTACGCCAACGGCACTTCGGGACGCTCCTCCTTCGAGGTCGTCTTCGACGAGGCGACCGGCGCCGTGACCGTCCAGTACCAGTCGGTCGCCGACAAGGGCGCGGGCGCCACCGTCGGCATCGCGAACCAGTCCGGCACCGACGCCCTCCAGTACTCCTACAACCAGTCCGTGATCGCCGACGGCACCGCCGTCCGCTTCGCGCAGGGAGCCAAGTGATGAGAGCCCCCCAGTCCCGGCGGGCCCTGCGGCTCGCCTCCGCCCTGGTCGCGGCGGGCCTGTGCCTGAGCGCGAGCCCGCAGGCCCTGGCCGCCGACGACAGCGGCTCGGCCATGAAGCTGACCAGCGCCGAGGCCGAGACGCTGGCCGCCCACGTCGGCCTCGACCCGTACGCCGACGCCACCGGCACGAGCACGGTCAGCCCGAAGTCCGCCGACGCCCCGAAGCCCGCCGACGACGGCACGGACACCGGCTCCGGCTCCGGCACGGACACCGGCAGCAGCTCCCAGCTCGACGGCGCCTCCGCCGACGTCGACCCGACCACCAAGGTCACGCTCACCGGTGCCTCCACGCTGGAAGGCGTGCGCGGTATGGGCGCCACCGTGCCCGTCGGCAAGAACGGCGACTACTTCACCTTCAACAGCATGGGCTATGTGCAGCGGCACACGGCCGAGGGCAGTGAGGTGTGGGCGCGCACCAGCAGCTCCTTCTACACGGACTGGCAGGTCAAGCCGACCCAGGTCTGGCGGGCCGAGCCGTACCCGGCGCAGATCCTGATGGGCTACAACGCGGTCTCGCCGTTCTCCGCCAACTCGGACAACGGCTACTCCACCGGGGACCTGACCGGCGACGGCGTCCCGGACGTGGTCTTCTCGGCGCAGGTCGGCACGACGCCGTACCCGCGTCCGTTCACCTCGCCGGGCTCGTCGCTGACCACGGGCACGTTCGTCACCGTCCTCGACGGCAAGACCGGCAGGACGGTGTGGTCGAAGCTGTACAACCGCGCCTCCATGGTGAAAATCGTCGACGGCACCCTGCTGGTCGCCGACGCGCCGCGCATGAGCGGCGACTCCAAGGTCCCGGCCGCCGCCACGATGACCCTGACCGGCATCCGCTTCTCCTCCGCGGACGGCGTGCTGACCCCGGCGCAGACCTGGACGTACGACACCGGGGAGGCCCGCAAGGGCAACTGGGGCGACATCCAGGACCTGGGCAAGGGCAAGGTCGCCATCAACTGGAACCTGGCCAAGGCCACCGGTGTCGACGCGCGCGGCCGCACCCTCGTGCTCGACACGGCGGACGGCTCGGTGGACTGGCAGACCGACAGCGTGCTCTACGGCCGTCAGCTGCGCCTGGACGCGGGCCGCGAGCGGATCGTCGCGCTGGAGCAGCAGGACGCGACGGACGCCGTGCGCTACGAGGTCGCCTCCTACGATCTGAAAACCGGTCACCGCGCCACGCTGGAGACCCGGGACAACGTCCTGCCCACCGCGCTGACGGTCGGTGACCTGACCGCGAAGGACGGCGCCGAGTACGCGGTCGCGGAGTCCTCGCTCGACGAGGGCTACTGGGTCAACGCCAGCACCGTGCGCGTGCTCGACGGCACCGACCCGGACACCCTTCTGTGGTCGAGCACGGTCAAGCGTGACGCCGACAACGGCAAGGACGCGGCGAGCGTCTGGCGGCTGCAGGTGGCCGACGGCAAGCTGGTCACCTCCGCCCAGGACGACCGCGAGATCAACGGGGCGAACAACCCCGGCGGCGGACGGTACGCGTCTCTGACGGTCTACTCCGCCAAGGGCGACATCAAGTGGCAGCAGAAGGGCGTCGCCGCCGCCCCGATGTACCAGGACGTCTTCAGCGACGACCGGGGCACACACGTGCGGGTCGTCGACCAGGCGGAGAACATCCGCACGTTCAAGCTCGGCAGCGGCAAGGCCGAGGACGTGACGCCGCTGATGGGCGACATCGCGTACGCCCGGGCCGCCGACCTGGACAAGGACGGCAGGAACGACGTCGTCATGGCCGGCTCGTCCGACGGCGTGTGGGCCTACTCGGGTCCGTCGCTGGTGGGCGGCAAGCCCGAGAAGCTGTGGCAGGCCACCGTGCCCGGCTCGGTGCACGACATCGAGACCGGTGACGTCGACGGCGACGGCAGGCCGGAGATCGTCGTCGCGGCCGACACCGCCGTGGTCGTCCTCGACGGCAGGACGGGCAGGACCCTCGCCACCATCGAGGGCGGCGCGGGCCAGTACGTGCGCTCCGCGAAGCTGGCCGACCTGAACGGGGACGGCGAGCTGGACATCCTCGTCCCGACCGACGCCCTGCGCGCCTACTACGGCGACGGCCACGCGCTGTGGACGTACAGCGCGCCCAAGAGCGCCGGCGACGTGCGCTTCACCGACCCGTCCGTGAACGACGGCAAGGTCTACGCGGCCTACGCCAGTCTCGACGCGTACCAGCGGACCGACGCCGTGACCGACGCCGTCGCGCTCGGCGCCAGGAACGGCAAGGTCCGCTGGGACGTCGCGCCGAAGGCACCGGCGGAGGCGGTCGGCGGCGTCCGCACCGCCACCCCGAACGACGGCGTCCTCGCGTCCGAGGACATCCCGTACGCGGACGGACACGCGGTCGTCTACCAGTGGAACGTCACCGCCCCGCTCGAGATCAACGGCGCCGAATCCCTCAGCCCGCGGAACTACTTCGAGATCCGCGACGGCCGCACCGGTGAGGTGCTGCACTCCGGCTACGCGGGCGGCCTGTGGACGCACTTCAGCTACTTCGCCGACAAGGGTGTGCTGTACGAGGGAGGCACGGCGTCGTTCCGGCGGTACGAGGCCGACGGCGTGGACTCCAAGGCCGGGGTGCTGCCGCAGTCCTACGGCGGCGGCTTCCTGACCGGTCCCGGCGGCCGCAAGCTGCTGGTCGCCGGTGTCGAGGGCGGCCTCTACCTGTGGGACCCGAGCATCTTCGAGTCCGCCGACACCTGGGCGAACGGCGTCGGCAGCGCGACCCTCATGGGCGCGCGCGACTACCTGGCCGCCGACCTGGACGGCGACGGGGTCGACGAGGCGCTCTCGCTCACGGGCGACTACAACGGCGTCGACCGGATGGCCGAGGAGTTCGGCGGCCGCTACTACCTGCCGAACAACGCCATCCACCAGGTCACCACGTACAAGCTCTCCTGAGGTCGTACGGAACCTGCTTGACCTGACCTGAGCCTGACCGGACCTGAACCTGCCGGATCGGTTCGGTTCGGCTCGGTTCGGCTCGACCGAGGACCCCCCGGGACACGCCCGGGGGGGCCTCGGCACGCTCGGCTACAGTGGCGCCCTGATGAGTCCGCAGCAGCCGCCCCACCGCACGACCCCGTCCGCCCCCCTGCTCCGGCTGCACCTTTTCAACGGTTTTCGGGCCACCCGGGACGGCGGCCCCGCACTCGCCGAACGGTGGCCCCGGCCCAGCGCCCGGGCCCTGGTCAAACTCCTCGCCGTGTCGCCCGCGCACCGTCTGCACCGCGAACAGGCGATGAGCGTCTGCTGGCCCGACGCCGATCCGCAGGCCGCCGCGGGCAGTCTGCGGGTCGCCCTGCACGCCGCGCGCCACGCCCTCGAACCCGAACTCGCCCCGCGTGCCTCCTCCTCGTACCTCATCTCCGACGGAGGGCTCCTCCGCTTCGACCCCGCGACCGTGTGGATCGACGCCGACGAGGCCGAGACGTCGGCCCGCGCGGCCCTCGCCGACGGCGGGATCGACGAACTGACCGGAGCCCTCGAACGGTTCACCGGTGAGATGCTCCCGGAGGACCGCTACGCGCGCTGGGCCGACGACCGGCGCGCCCGGCTCACGCTGCTGCGCGAACAACTGCTGCTCCGGCTCGCCGGCGAGCACCTGGAACGGGGTGCCCCGGCCGACGCGGCCGCCTTCGCCGAGCAGGTCCTCGCGGCCAGCCCAGCCGAGGAGATGGCCCACCGCTTCCTCATCGACGCCTGGCTGCGCCAGGGGCTGCGCCGGCGAGCCGTGCACCAGTACCACGTGTGCCGCGACACGCTCGACACCGAACTCGGCGTGCGGCCGGGGCCGGAGACGGAGCGGCTGCACCGGCTCGCGCTGGCCGCGGCCCCCGCCCCCGTCCCCGCCACGCCCCTGCTCCCGGCCCCGCTGCGGACCGGCCGCGGCGCGCCCGTGCTGCGGGGCCGCGACGCCGTGCTCGAACGGCTCCTCTCGGCGGACGGCCCGCCGGTCACGCTCCTCACCGGCGAGGCGGGCGTGGGCAAGACCCGGCTGGTCGGCGAGGTGGCACGGCGGGCCACCTCGGCCGGTACCGCCGTGCTGTGGGGCGGCGGCCGGGACGCGGAGGGACACACACCGTACGGGGCCTTCGCGGAGGCGCTGGAGGGATGGCTCGCCGAGCACAGTGCGGCCGAGCGCGCCCGGGTCGGCGCCGAATATCCCGAACTGGCCTCGTTCCTGCCGTCGCTGGGGCAGGTGGGAGCGACCGGCGAGCGCAGTCCCGAGGAGGAGCGGGACCGGCTGTTCCGGGCGAGCGCGGCGCTGCTCGGCGACCTGGCCGCGGTGCGCCCGGTGCTGGTGGTCCTCGACGATCTGCACGCCGCCGACGCGGGCTCCTACCAACTGCTCAGCCATCTGGCCCGACGGGCCGCGGAGCGGGGGACGGCGCTGCGATTCCTGGCGACGTACCGGGAGGAAGAACTCCCCGACGGCGATACGCGCCGGTCGGTCATGGCATCACTGCTGCGCCAACACCTTGCCGTACGGCAGGAGTTGGGTCGGCTCGACAAAGAGGCGTGCCTGGCGGTGGTGCGCGACGCGGCCGCGGACGCGCCGGGCGACCACCGGATCCATCGCGTGTGGGAACTCTCCCTCGGCAACCCGCTGTTCGCCCTCGAACTCGCTCGCGGCCCGGCCGACGGCGCCGCGGGCGACCACGCCCCCGAGGGCGTACGGGAACTCGTGGCCGATCGGCTCGTACGGCTCGCCCCGGACGCACGCCGCATCGTCGAGGCGCTCTCCGTGGCCGGGGGCGACGCCGCGCTGTCCGAGCTGCTCGACGTCGCCGAACACGGCCTGCACCCACCGGTGTCCGGCGCCGCGGCGGCCGATGCCCTGGAGCAGGCCATCGCGGCCTCGCTCGTCGAGGAACGGCACGTCGTGGTGGCCGGGCGGCCCGAGGAAGGGGTGGCCTTCCGGCATCCGCTGGTCCGGCTGACCTGCTACGAACAGCTGGCCGTGGTCCGCCGCAGACAGCTGCACGCCGCGTTCGCCCAGGCGGTGCGGCGGCGCCGGCCCGATGCCGTCGACGCGCTCGCCTCCCATTTCGCGCGCGCCGATGACCCGCGCGCGGCCGAGTACCTGCGCCGGGCGGCCGAACGGGCCGCGGCCCTGTACGCCAACGACACCGCCGACCGCTACTACCGGGACCTGGTGGCCCGGCTGGACGTCGACGCGGCCCGCGCCCGGCTCGCGCACGCCCATGTCCTGCGGAGAATGGGCCACTTCGAGCAGGCGGCCGACGCTCTGCGGCTCGCCCTGGCCGAGTTCGAGCGGCGCGGCGACCACGACGACGCGGTCCTCGCCGCGGCGCTGCTCGCCGAGACCCTCGTCAAGACAAGCGTCCCGGGATCCGGCCGCCGAGCGCTGCGGGAACACCCGGTGACCGCGGAGACCTCACCGGAACCGGCCGCCGTCCACTTCCTCGCCCTGTCCCTCATCCGCTGCGTCCAAGGACGCTACGCGGCCGGCGCCGAGGCCGCCCGGCACGCCCTGACCGCCGCACGGAACGTGCCGGGCCTGCGGGGGCAGGGGCTCGCGGCGCGCGCCTTCGCCCTCCGGGCCACCAACCTCGGACTCGCCGGCCGCTTCGACCAGGCACGCGAAGCCGGCGACCAGGCTCTGGCACCGGCCGAGGCGTACGGGGATCCGACGCTGCTCGGCTCGGTCCTGTCGACGCTGCGCGAGAACGCGCGGCGGGCCGGCCGGTTGGGCGAGGCCGTCGAGATCGGGACCCGCGCGCTCGGCCTCGCCGAACGGTCCGGTGATCCGACGGCCGCCGCGTTCGAGCGGGGGAACCTCGCCGAACTGCGGCTGCTGCTCGAAGAGCCCGAGCCTGCCCGCGCCCTCGCCGAACAAGCCGTGTCGGGCGCGGAGGCGTACGACGCCTGGTGCCTTCCGTACGCCCTCACGACCCTGGCGCGCGTGCGGGTGTTCCTGGACGAGACGGCGGAGGCCGTGGCCCTCCTGGACCGCGCCGAAGCGGTCGCCACCGCGCTCGGGGACCGGCAGGCCGAGCACGAGGTACGCACGGCCCGTGCCGAACTCGCGCTGCACGCCCGCCGTCCGGACGAGGCGCTGAACGCCCTGGACGGACATACCGACGACGCGCCCGTGCTGGTGGCCTGGGCGGAACTCCTGTCGGGGCGGGCCGAGGCCGCGCTGCGGATCGCCGGCACCGAGGTGGCCCGGACCCAGCGCACCGGGGAACGGCTCGCCGAGGTGGAGGCGCGGATCGCCCTCGGGACGTCCCTGTCCCGGCTCGCGCGAACCCGGGAGGGCGTGGAGGAACTGAAGCGGGCCGAGTCACTGGCCGGGGTGCTGCCGTATCCGGCCGGGGCCCGCCGGGCGGCACGGGCACGGGCTCTGCTGCGCGAGGCGTAGCAGTCCGCTCCGAGGCACGGACGCGGTGGCAGCCGTCGAGTGAGAGCCCCTGAGCCGACGCGACACGCGAACCGGGCCCGACACCTTCACAGCCACGGCCGCATGGCCCGCCGCCGACCCGTTCCACGTCAGCCGTCTGGGCCCGCACGACCCGCTCCCGCTCAGCGAGACTGCGCGCCAGGCAGCCCTGGCCGGGTCCTGATCAGCGCCCGGCAGCGACCGGCAGCGACCGGGAGATCTTCTCCGGCCTCGTGACTCCGGACGCCGTTTCCGCCGCCATGCCGACCGCGCCTGACATCTGCCCCGCCGCTCCTGCCGCGGGCCCGCGCCACCCCGGACGGGGTCAGGCCGCCCCGGGTCCATCGGGCGGGTCGGCGGTGGTGGCCGCGTCCCGCAGCGCGTCCAGCAGACCGCGCAGGGCGGGCTGTTGGAAGGCGATCTCCCGTGCGGCCGCCCAGATCACCCGGACCGGCTCGGGGTTGCGGACCGGGCGCACGACGACGCCGGGGTGCCGGTTGCGCAGCCCCAGCCGCGGCATCAGGCCGACACCGAGGCCGGCCGCGACAAAGCCCTGAGCGGTGGCGTAGTCCTCGCTCTGGATGACGAAGTCGGGGCTGAAGCCGGCCGCCGCACAGGAGTCGATCACCGGTTCCAGGCAGGGCCCGGGCGGCTCGCTGCCGACCCACTGCTCGCCGGACAGCGCGCTCAGGTCGATGGTCTCCTCGCCGGCGAGCGGATGACCGAGAGGCAGCACGGCGGCATAGGGGTCGTCGAGGAGGTGGACGAGCCGGAAGCCGTCGCCGACGCGGTCGCTCGCCTGGACGACCACGGCCAGGTCGGCCCGGCCCCGTGCCACTTCCTGGAACGGGTCCTCCGGGTCGGTGAGTTGAAGGTCGACGCGGACGCCGGGGTGCTCGGCGCGCAGCCGGGCCAGGGCGGGGGCCACCAACGTGGACCCCGCTGTGGCGAAGTAGCGGACCGCCAAGCGTCCGGTGCGTCCGGCGCGGAGGTCGGCGAGGGCGGTCTCCGCCTGGGCGACCGCCGAGCCGATCAGGGCCGCGTGCTCGGTGAGCAGCAGGCCGGCGGCGGTGGGCCGCACCCCGCGGCCCACCCGTTCGAGCAGCGCCGTGCCGGCCTGCTTCTCCAGCGCCGCCACCTGCTGACTGACGGCGGACGGCGTGTAGCCGAGGTGGGCCGCGGCAGCGGTGACCGTGCCGCTGGTGACCACCGCGCGCAGGACCTGCAGTCGCCTCACATCAAGCATGTAGCGCAGCTTAACAGAATGGGTAGAACCATTCGCTTGTCCTCAAAGCTTGATTGGGGCACCTTCGAAGGACCGGGACCGAGGGAGCCCGCTGGACCGACCGCGGACCGACCACGGACCGACCACCGAGCGAAACATCGACCGAATCGAGGAAAGCCATCGTGAGCAGCGGTACACGGAGTCTGCGGGGCGGCATGCGGGTGGCCGTGCTCGCTCTGCTGTGGGGCTCGACCTTCCTCTGGATCGAACTGGCGCTGCGCGGGCTCTCCCCGCTCCAGGTCACGTTCATCCGCTGTGTCCTCGGCGCGCTCGTCCTCACCGTCGCCTGCTACGCGACGGGCCGGAGCATGCCCCGGGGCGTCACCGTCTGGCGCCACATCGTCGTCGCGGCCTTCTTCTGCAACGCGCTCCCGTTCGCGCTGTTCAGCCTGGGCCAGCAGACCGTCGACTCGGGTCTCGCCGGAGTCCTGAACTCCACGACCCCGATCTGGTCGATCGCCCTCGGTCTCGCCCTCGGCTCGGAACGCGGACTCCGCCCCGTCCGTCTGACGGGCCTGCTGCTCGGTTTCGCCGGCACGATCGTCATCTTCGCCCCCTGGCAGACGACCGGGGCCATCGGCTGGGGCGCCCTCGCCATCCTCGGCGCGGCGGCCAGCTACGCCGTCGCGTTCACGTACATGGGTCGCACCCTGGTCCGTAAGGGCACCCCCACCATCTCCCTCTCCGCGGCCCAGCTCGTCGCCGCGAGCGGACTGACCGCCGTCACGATGCCGGTCGGCGGCCTGCAGTCGATCGACCCCAGTGCGACCGTCGTGGTCGCGGCCGTCGTTCTCAGCGTCTTCTGCACCGCGATCACGTTCCACCTCACCTACCGGATCATCAACGACGAGGGCGCCACCAGCGCGGCGGTGGTCGGCTACCTGCTGCCGGTGGTCTCCGTCCTCCTCGGCGTGATCGTCCTGGGCGAACACCTCAGCGTCCGGGTGGTGCTGGGCATGGCCGTGGTCCTCCTGGGCGTGGCGATGACACGGCGGAACGCGGCACCGACCGCACCTGCGGCTCCGGCCGCCGGGAAGTCGGCCGTGGGCCTGCCCTCCCCTGCGAGTCCCCGCCGCTGAGGTCAGCGACAGCGCCGATCACAGCCCCGCGATCGCGTTCCAGCGCTTGGCGAACTCCGTGCGTTCGGTGGAGGTGATGTCGCGGGCGATCGCGAGGCGCTTGCGCATGGTCGCGTCGGGGAAGATCAGGGGGTCCTCGGCCAGGGCGGCGGTGTCCTTGTCCTTCGAGGAGGCGAGGACGTCCTGCGCGGCGGGCACCGGACAGACGTAGTTGACCCAGGCGGCCAGCTCGGCGGCGACCTCGGGCTCGTAGTAGTAGTCGACGAGCTTCTCCGCGTTGGCCTTGTGCCGGGCCAGGTTGGGGATCATCAGCGACTCGGCCCACAACTCGGCGCCCTCCTCCGGGACGACGAAACGGATGTCGGGATCGTCGGCCTGGAGCTGGATCACGTCGCCCGAGTACGCCTGGCAGGCCAGGACGTCCCCACTGGAGAGGTCCTTGATGTAGTCGTTGCCGGTGAAGCGGCGGATCTGACCGCTGCGCACATGCTTCTCGACCTGATCGCACACCTGGTGGAAGTCGTCCGCCCGCCACTTCGTGATGTCGACCCCGTTGCCCTGCATGAGCAGCGCGAACGCCTCGTCCAGGCCGGAGAGCAGCGTGACCCGGCCCTTGAGGTCGTCGGCCCACAGGTCGGACACGTGCTTGATCTCGCGGCCGACCTTGCGGCGGTTGTACGCGATGCCGGTGATCCCCGACTGCCAGGGCACCGACGACTTGCGGCCGGGGTCGAAGGCGGGCGAACTCAGCAGTGGGTCCAGGTACTTCGTGACGTTCGGCTGCTTGGCCCGGTCCATCTCCTGGACCCAGCCGAGCCGGACGAAACGGGCGCACATCCAGTCGCTGATGACGATGAGGTCCCGGCCCGTCCGCTGATGGTTCATCAGGGACGGGCTGATCTTGCCGAAGAACTCGTCGTTGTCGTTGATCTCCTCGATGTAGTCGACGGAGATCCCGGTGCGCTTCTCGAAGGCCTCCAGCGTCGGCCGGCTGGTCGTGTCGTCGTCATCGGTGTCGATGTACAGCGGCCAGTTCGCCCAGGTCAGCCGCTTGTCCGTGGCGGAGACGTCGGCTCCGGCCCGGTCGCCGGGTCCCACGTACGCCGCCGGCACCCCGCACCCCGCCAGGGCTCCGAGCGCCGCACCGCCGCCCAGCGCGCGCAGCAGGGACCGGCGGGACAGGGGCGAGGTCTTCCGATTCACTGGCACGCGCGAAGCATGCCTACCGGCGCCGGGTCCGGACAATGGACGCTGCGTCGAGCGCTCGCCCGCCGACCCGACACCCTGTCGATCAGTTCCCGGGCGTTCCGAGGGCCCCGGGCGTGTGCGCGCCGTCCGGGCTCGCGGAGGAAGCGGGTCCGTCGGCCGACCGCGTACGGGGAGCACTCCTGTCGGCCGGCCGCACACGGGACGCCGGACCGTCGACCGGCCCCGGCCGGGACGCGGGTCCGTCGGCCGGCCCCGGCCGAGGCGCGTGCCCGTCGGCCGGCCCCGGCCGAGGCGCGTGCCCGTCGGCCGGCCCCGGCCGGGAGACGGGCGGTGCGCACGGCGGGAACGTGACCCTCACCGTCAGGCCGCCCTGCGGGCGGGGCCACGCCTCGACCGTGCCGCCGTGAGCGGTGGCGACGGCCGTGACGATGGACAGGCCGAGGCCCAGGCCGTCCCGCTGGTGGCCTTTCCCTCGCGAGCGGGGCCGCGGGTGCGCGTGGGTCCGTTCCGCGCCCAGTCGCCGGAACGGCTGGAAGAGTCCGGCCACCTGGTCACGCGGGATCACCGGGCCGGTGTTGTCGATCCGCAGCACGGGCCGCCCCGCCTCCGTCCCGGTCCACAGACGAACCCAGCTCTCCCCGTTTTCCGGGCTGTTGTGCCGTACGGCGTTGTCCGTGAGGTTGACGACCAGCCGCTCGATCAGCTGCGGATCGCCCAGGACGGGCGCGGAGCCGAGGTCGGCCCGCACCCGCGGCCCACGGTCCTCGACCCCACCGGACGAAACCCCGCCGTCCTCGACCCCACGCGACCGCACCTCACCGTCCTCGGTCCCACACGACGCCACTTCACCGTTCCCGGTCCCACCGCACGACACCCCACCGTTCCCGGTCCCACCGAACGACACCTCACCACCCTCGACCCCACCGCACGGCATTTCACCGTTCCCGGTCCCACCGGACGACACCTCACCACCCTCGACCCCGCCGGACGACACCTCGCCGTCGGCGGAGCCGCCGGCCACCACCGCACCGTCCGGCAACCGCCCCCGCACCACCTCCGCGAGGTCGACGAACTCGCTCCGCTGAAGCCCCCGTTGACTGCGCGCGAGTGTCAGCAGGGCGTCGATGAGCCGCGCCTGCTCCTGTCCGGCCGCGCGCACCCGAAGGCACGCGGCCCGCAGACTCTCCACGGACGCCCCGGGGTCGGCGAGCGCGACGTCCACGATCGCCTGCTGGAGCGTGAGCGGAGTGCGCAGTTCGTGGGAGGCGTTGGCCACGAACTGCTTCTGCGCCTCGAACGCGCCCTCCAGTCGCCCCAGTACGTCGTCGAAGGTGTCCGCCATCGCCTTGAGCTCGTCCTCGGGGCCCGGCACCGCCAGCCGCTGCCGGAGGTTGTCGGCGGAGATACGCCGGGCGGCGGCGGTCATCGTGCGCAGCGGCGCGAGGACCCGTCCGGCCATCAGCCGACCGAGGGCCACGGAGGCGACCGTCATCACGGCGAGCGCGATGCCCGCCTCGACCAGCAACTGGTGCAGTTGATCGGCGCGCAGGGCCTCGGCGTACATCGTCAGCGTCGGCGGATCGGGGCTGGGGAAGCCGCTGCCCGCCGGCAGCCCCGGCCCCACGCTCGAGCCGACGGCCGTCGACGGCTTGGACCGTGACGCGAGCAGGTAGGTGAAGCCGAGCAGGGCCGCCCCCGCCAGCATGAACAGCGCGCTGTAGAGCAGGGTCAGCCGCCAGCGAATACTGCGCGGGGCCAGCTGCCATCGCACGCCGTTCGGGGCCGGCGGCCGACGCGGACCGCCTGGGGCCGCTCGCCGACGGCCGTCCCGTGGCCCCGGCCACCGGCGGTGCCCGAGGAGCACCCGCCACCGGCGTCGGCCGTGGGACGGCGGCTGCCACCAGCGGTGACCGTCCGGCGCCGGTCGCGGGTGAATACCCCGCGCGGCCGGTCGCGGGGGCACGCCGTACGGGGCCGGCCGGTTCGGGCCGCCGGACCGGTCCGTCATGCGATCCGATACCCCGCCCGGTCCACCGTCGCGATCAGCGGCGGCTCCCCCAGTTTGCGGCGCAGGCGGCTGACGGTGACCTTCACGGTCTGGCTGAAGGGGTCGGCCGCCTCGTCCCAGGCCCGCTCGAGGAGTTCCTCGGTGGAGACCACGGCGCCCTGCGCGGCCAGCAGGAGTTCGAGCACGGCGAACTCCTTCGGACTGAGGGCGAGCCCCGAACCGCCCCGGGTCGCCTGGCGTCGCGCCGGGTCGAGCCGTAGCTCTCCGCGGACCAGGACAGGAGGCAGCGCGGGCTGCGCCCGCCGCGCCAATGCCCGTACACGCGCGACGAGTTCGGCGAAGGCGAACGGCTTGGGCAGATAGTCGTCGGCTCCGAGGCCGAGCCCCATGACGCGGTCGGCCACCGTGCCGGACGCGGTGAGCATCAGCACCCTCGCCCGGCTGCCGCCCGCCGCCAGCGTCCGGCACACCTGGTCGCCGTGGACGCCGGGCAGATCGCGGTCGAGCACGACGACGTCGTAACCGTTGACATCGGCGCGTTCCAGCGCCGTGGGCCCGTCCAGCGCGAGATCGACCGCCATGCCCTCGCGGCGCAGCCCGGCGGCCACGGTCTCGGCGAGCTCTTCATGGTCCTCGACCACCAGCACACGCATGGCGGTCAGTGTGGCGGTCCGACGGTTACACGGGGATAAGCGTCCCCTGTGCGAACCCCGCGCATCCGGCCGGGCCCGCGCGCCCCGGCCGGGCCCGGCCGTCCCGGCGTGCGCCTCCGGCTCGCCGTCGGTTCGCGATAAGGACGGCCGTTCCCGTGCCGTAACCGCCCCCGGGCTTGGCTGGAGCACAACACGGAACCGACGCACCCCGCCCTGACGGTCGAGCCACGACATGTGACGGCGCGGCGGTGCGCCACCGTGCGCCAACGCATCCGACCCGGCGGCACCGCCGCCCGCCCCATGGAGGAAACCCATGCGTGCACTGGCCACTCGGCCACAACGACTCGCCCTGGCCTGCGCCTTGATCTCGGCCGCCACGCTCGGGACCGTCAGCGCGTCGGCGGCTTCGGCCTCTGACAGTTCCACCGTGACCACGGCGACGGCGTGGACCGCCGCGTCCGCCCGGCTCACGCAGCACGCGACCGGCGAGCCGCCGAAGGGCAGTCTGCCGCCCGGAGGAGCCATGCCGGCCATCGGTTACCGGCCGACCTCGCACGCGCCCGGCGACGTGAACACCGCCAACGACGCGTTCGCGGCGTGTATGCGCGGCCACGGCCAGAAGGTCTTCCCGGCGTTCCACGCCTCGAAGGACAAGCAGGGCCACATCCGGTTCGACGTGAGGATGAAGGCGAGCAACGGGTTCGACCCGACGTCGAAGAGCTACCGCGCCGCCGTGAAGGCGTGCGCGCCGATCCTGAAGAAGGCCGGCATCACCTTCTCGTCGGGCGCCGGTCTGCCTCCGCTGCCTGTTCCGGGCAAGCCCGGCAAGCCCGGCACCGGATCCGGCGGAGGCTCTGTCGGCGGCTCCATCGGAGGCTCCGGCGAGCTGCCCGGCTTCCACACGGAGAAGGGGAACGGGAAGGCGGGCGTACCCGACGGACCCACGCTCTCCAGCGTGACCGAGAGCGCCTGAGCCCGCACAGGGGGGAACACCGTGGCCCCGGCCGGGATCAACTCCCGTCCGGGGCCACGTGGTGCGTACGAGCGGAGCGCGAACGCCGCTCGATCGGCCGGCGGTCAGCCGTCCAGCGACGTCATCACGTGCTTGATGCGTGTGTAGTCGTCGAAGCCGTACGCCGACAGATCCTTGCCGTAGCCGGACTTCTTGAAGCCGCCGTGCGGCATCTCCGCGACCAGCGGGATGTGGGTGTTGATCCACACGCAGCCGAAGTCGAGGGACTTGGACAGACGCATCGCGCGGCCGTGGTCCTTGGTCCACACCGAGGAGGCGAGGGCGAAGTCGACGCCGTTGGCCCACTCGATGGCCTGGGCCTCGTCCGAGAAGGACTGGACGGTGATGACCGGGCCGAAGACCTCGTTCTGGATGATCTCGTCGTCCTGCTTGAGGCCGGAGACGACGGTCGCGGCGTAGAAGTAGCCCTTGTCGCCGACCTGCTTGCCGCCCGCCTCGACCTTGGCGTGCGCGGGCAGGCGCTCGATGAACCCGGCGACCTGCTTGAGCTGGTTCGGGTTGTTCAGCGGGCCGTAGAGCACGTCCTCGTCGTCCGGCTGCCCGGTCTTCGTCTCGGCGGCGGCCTTGGCGAGCGCGGTGACGAACTCGTCGTGGATGGACTCCTGGACGAGGACGCGGGTGGCGGCCGTACAGTCCTGGCCGGCGTTGAAGAAGCCCGCGACCGAGATGTCCTCGACGGCCTTCGCGATGTCGGTGTCCTCGAAGACGACGACCGGGGCCTTGCCGCCCAGCTCCAGGTGGACGCGCTTGACGTCCTTGGACGCGGACTCGGCGACCGAGATGCCCGCGCGGACCGAGCCGGTGATGGACGCCATCGCCGGGGTCGGGTGCTCGACCATCGCGCGGCCGGTGTCGCGGTCGCCGCAGAGGACGTTGAAGACGCCCTTGGGCAGGATGCCGCCGATGATGTCGGCGATCAGGACGGTGGAGGCGGGGGTGGTGTCCGACGGCTTCAGGACGACCGTGTTGCCCGCGGCGAGGGCCGGGGCGAACTTCCACACCGCCATCATCATCGGGTAGTTCCACGGCGCGACCTGGGCGCAGACGCCGATCGGCTCGCGGCGGATGATCGAGGTCATGCCCTCCATGTACTCGCCGGCCGAGCGGCCCTCGAGCATACGGGCGGCACCCGCGAAGAAGCGGATCTGGTCGACCATCGGCGGGATCTCCTCGGACCGGGTCAGTCCGATCGGCTTGCCGGTGTTCTCCACCTCGGCCGCGATGAGCTCCTCGGCCCGCTCCTCGAACGCGTCCGCGATCTTCAGGAGGGCCTTCTGGCGCTCGGAGGGGGTCTGGTCGCGCCAGGCCGGGAAGGCCGCGGCGGCGGCCGCCATCGCGGCGTCGACGTCCGCCTGGCCGGAGAGCGGCGCGGTCGCGTACGCCTCGCCGTTCGCGGGGTTGACCACCTCTGTGGTCCGTCCATCGGCGGCATCGCGGAACTCTCCGTCGATGTAATTGCGCAGACGACGCAGCTCGGTGCTCACTGCCCGGCCCTCCTGTCGGATGTCCAACGTCCCAGGTGTCCAGTACCTGAGATGCCTGAGACCCCACCCTAATCCGTGGCTCGACGTTTTCAACACCCCCGCGCGGCCCAGAACTGCGAAATCCGCAAGACACGTACTCGTAAACAACGAATTTCATCGCCGCATGCTTGCGGAACTATCGAGACGTCGTGCAGAGTGAGCTCGTGGCCAGTCGAAGCGCGGAACCAAGGGACTCCCGCGAGTCCAGGAACGGCAGTCCCCAGTTGGACGCCGTCTCCCTCGCCATCATCGAGCAGCTCCAACAGGACGGACGCCGCCCGTACGCCGCGATCGGCAAGGCCGTGGGCCTCTCCGAGGCGGCGGTGCGCCAGCGCGTCCAGAAGCTGCTCGACCAGGGCGTCATGCAGATCGTCGCCGTCACGGACCCGCTGACTGTGGGATTCCGCAGGCAGGCGATGGTCGGCGTCAACGTGGAGGGTGACCTCGACCCGGTGGCCGAAGCACTGACTGCCATGTCGGAAGTCGAGTACGTGGTGATGACCGCGGGCTCGTTCGACATCCTCGCCGAGATCGTCTGCGAGGACGACGACCACCTGCTGGACGTCATCAACAAACGCATCCGGGCGCTGCCCGGGGTGCGCTCCACCGAGAGCTTCGTCTACCTGAAGCTCAAGAAGCAGACCTACATGTGGGGAACCCGATAGCCGTGAGCACCAAGGACCTCAGCAAGACCGCGTACGACCACCTGTGGATGCACTTCACCCGCATGTCCTCGTACGAGAACGCGCCCGTTCCCACCATCGTCCGTGGTGAGGGCACCTACATCTACGACGACAAGGGCAAGCGCTACCTCGACGGTCTCGCGGGCCTGTTCGTGGTCCAGGCCGGCCACGGCCGCACCGAGCTGGCCGAGACGGCCTTCAAGCAGGCCCAGGAGCTGGCCTTCTTCCCGGTGTGGTCCTACGCCCACCCCAAGGCCATCGAGCTGGCCGAGCGCCTCGCGCACCACGCGCCGGGCGACCTGAACAAGGTGTTCTTCACCACCGGTGGCGGCGAGGCCGTCGAGACCGCGTGGAAGCTCGCCAAGCAGTACTTCAAGCTGCAGGGCAAGCCGACCAAGTACAAGGTCATCTCGCGTGCGGTCGCCTACCACGGCACCCCTCAGGGCGCCCTGTCCATCACCGGCCTGCCGGCCCTGAAGGCCCCCTTCGAGCCGCTGGTCCCGGGTGCCCACAAGGTCCCCAACACCAACATCTACCGCGCCCCGCTCTTCGGCGACGACCCCGAGGCCTACGGCCGCTGGGCCGCCGACCAGATCGAGCAGGAGATCCTCTTCGAGGGCCCGGAGACCGTCGCCGCGGTCTTCCTGGAGCCGGTGCAGAACGCCGGTGGCTGCTTCCCGCCGCCGCCCGGCTACTTCCAGCGCGTGCGCGAGATCTGCGACCAGTACGACGTGCTGCTGGTCTCGGACGAGGTCATCTGCGCCTTCGGCCGCCTCGGCACGATGTTCGGCTGCGACAAGTTCGGCTACGTACCGGACATGATCACCTGCGCCAAGGGCATGACCTCGGGCTACTCCCCGATCGGCGCGTGCATCGTCTCCGACCGCATCGCCGAGCCGTTCTACAAGGGCGACAACACCTTCCTGCACGGCTACACCTTCGGCGGCCACCCGGTCTCCGCGGCCGTGGCGCTCACCAACCTCGACATCTTCGAGCGTGAGGGCCTGAACCAGCACGTGCTGGACAACGAGGCCAACTTCCTGCAGACCCTGCAGAAGCTGCACGACCTGCCGATCGTCGGTGACGTCCGCGGCAACGGCTTCTTCTACGGCATCGAGCTGGTGAAGGACAAGGCCACCAAGGAGACCTTCACGGACGAGGAGTCGGAGCGCGTGCTCTACGGCTTCGTCTCCAAGAAGCTCTTCGAGTACGGCCTCTACTGCCGCGCCGACGACCGCGGTGACCCGGTCATCCAGCTGTCGCCGCCGCTGATCTCCGACCAGTCGACCTTCGACGAGATCGAGGGGATCGTCCGTCAGGTCCTGACGGAGGCGTGGACCAAGCTCTGATCCCGCACCCCTGATCCCGCGCCGCTGATCCCGCACCTCGGATCCTCAGCCGCGGGCCCTGCTCCGCCGATCTCCCGTCGGCGGGCTCCGGCCTTCCGCGGGACTGATCAACACCGGCCCCGGTGGCGCCCGTTCGAGTGAGAATGGGCGGCCCGGGGCCGCGTGCTGTCCGGCCTCCCGGCCCCGACTCCCTAGCGTGCCCAGTGACCGATCGGCCCTGCCTTCGTTCCCCCGTCCGGGGGACCGAGCGACCTCGAAGAGGTCGCCGGGCACGGCACATCAGATCTGAACGAGGTGTACGCGATGGTGGCCCCGCCTGACAACGACGTGCTCTGGGCACGCGCCCTGCACGTCAAGCACAACGGCTCGCCCGCGCTCAGCGGTGTCTCGCTCGGCGTCCGTGAGGGCGAGATCCTCGCCGTCGGCGGCCCGCGCGGCAGCGGCAAGACGACCCTCCTGCAGTGCCTGTCCGGCCAGTTGCTGCCGCAGCAGGGCGAGGTCTGGTTCAACAGCTCGCCCGTCCACACCATGGGCCCGCTCACCCGCGAGCGGCTGCGCCGCGACCGGTTCGCCTGGATCGATCCGGTCCCGTCCCTGGTCCCCGAGCTGAACGCCTGGGAGAACGCCGCCCTCCCGCTGATGCTGCGCGGCTGCGCCCGCCGGGCCGCCAAGACCGCCGCCCTGGAGTGGCTGGAGCGCCTCGACATCGGCGGCTGCGCCCGCAAACGCCCGCACGCCCTGCTCCAGGCCGAGCGGCAGCGCGTCGCCATCGCCCGCGCCCTCGCCCCCTCCCCCACCGTCCTGTTCGCCGACGAGCCGACGGCCCCGCTGCACCGCGCCGACCGCGCCCATGTGCTGCGTACGCTCACCACGGCGGCCCGCTCGCACGGCATCACCGTCGTCCTCGCCACCCACGACGCGGACACGGCGGCGCTCGCCGACCGCACGGTGTCGCTGCTCGACGGACGGCGTGTGAACACCGTCCACCTGCCCCCGGTCGCCGAGGCGGAAGGCCGGGCCGCGTGCTCGCTCTCCGTCTAGCCCGCGGGGGCAACCCCCTCGTCCAGCTCCGCCGGCTCCTGGTCGCCGCCGCCTCCGCGGGCACCGGGTTCCTGCTGCTGTGCACGCTGGGATACGCGATGAGCCACCCGGACGCCTCGGCCGCCGGCGCGTTGCGCCTGGCCTGGTGCGTCGCCCCCCTCGCCGCCACGGTCTATTTCGCCGTCGCGGTGGCCCGCACCGACCCCGGCACGCGCCCCCGGGCCGGCCTCTCCGCCATCGGCCTCGGCCCGGGCCGGCTGATGGCGATCTCCGCCGCCACCACGGCCCTGTCCACGCTCAGCGGTTCGCTGCTCGCCCTGCTCCTCTTCCTCCACCTGCGCGGCGACCTGACCGGCATCCCGTTCGACGGCGCGGCGGCGGAGTTCCTGGCCGCCGGCCACTCCCTGCCCCTGCCGGCGGCCCTGACGCTGCTCGTCCTGGTGCCGATCGCGGCCTCCGGCGCGGCCGCCCTGGTCCTGCGCCCCCGGCGCGGCGGACCGCAGCGCACGCCCTGGTCGTACGGCCGCACCTGGATGTCGGCACGGCAGAACGCGGTCGCGACCGCTCCGGCGCGCGGGACCGCGCGGGGTGGACAGCCCGCGGGCGGCCGGCGCGGCGCGCCCGCCGCCTACGCCGGAACCGGCACGGTCCAGGGATTCGAGGACGCGGTGGCGGACGCCGGGGTGGACGCCGGGGACGCGGCCCCGCCGCAGCCCGACCCCCGTACCCCGGACGCCGCCGCGGACGCCGACGGCCCCGACTTCCACTGGACGGCCGAGGCGTACGCCGGCGAGGACACGCTCCGGGAGGCCGGCGGGAACACCGCTCAGGGAAACACCGCTCGGAGCGCTCAGCGGGTGGGTGCGCAGGACCGTTCGGCCGCCGTCACCCACGGGCACGCCGGGACACCCGCCTCGTACGAGGGTGCCGACCGGGCGCAGGCACACCGGGACCGGCGGCCGGTCGCCGAGGCCGACCCCCATCGGCTGCCGCCGCCGGAGACCTCCCCGAACGGGCTCCCCTGGGGCGCGGCCACGCTGGCGGCCGGGCTGGCCGTGGAGACGTACGCGAGCCGGTCGGGACCCGCGCCCGCGCTCGCGCTGCCCGGCGGTTTCGTCGGCGGTCCGGCCGGGGTGCTGCTCGGCTGGGTGCTGACGGCGCTCGGCCTGGCCCTCGCGGGGCCCGCGATCACCTATCTGTGCGGGCGGCTGCTCCAGGCCGTACGCCCCGGCGCGCTGCGCCTGCTGGCCGGACGGGTGCTCCAGGCGGAGGCGCGGCGCATCGGGCAGCCGCTGGGTGTGGTGTGCGCGGTGGCGTCGGGCGGGTTCGCCATGACGACGCTGTACACCGGTTCCCGGCCCGCCTTCGGTCCGCTGACCACCCTCGGGACCCTGCTGGTCGCCGGGTGCACGCTGCTGACGCTGGCGACCGCCGCCGTCGAGGCGAAGCAGGAGCGGGCGGACACCACGGCGGCCCTGCTGCGGCTGGGTGCGCCCACCGCGACGCTGCGCGGTGCCGCGGCCCTGCGCGTCGGCGCGCTGTTCGCCGTGTTCGCCCCGCTGACCTGGGCGGTCGCCGAGCTTGCCGCGCTTCCTCTGACCCGCTGATCCTTCCACGGACCGGTCCACGCGATCGCGGAGGAAAAAGTCCGTGCCGGGCGATGAGTTCCGGGCGGACCCCCGGTCTATCCCTGCGAACGGCACAACACTGACGGGAGACCCTCACATGTACCAGCAGATGATCTTCGTGAACCTGCCGGTGTCCGACGTGGACACCTCGAAGAAGTTCTTCACGGAGCTCGGCTACACGATCAACCCGCAGTTCTCCACCGACGACTGCGCCTGTGTGGTGATCAGCGACACGATCATCGCGATGATGCTCAGCAAGCAGCGCTACGCGGACTTCACCAAGAAGCAGATCGCGGACGCGACCAAGACCAGCGAGGTGCTGCTGTGTCTGAGCGCCGAGAGCCGCGAGAAGGTCGACGAGCTGGTCGACGGCGCGATCGCCGCGGGCGGCTCGGCGACCGGCGACACGCAGGACCAGGGCTTCATGTACGGCCGCGCCTTCGACGACCCGGACGGCCACACCTGGGAGGTCATGTGGATGGACCCGGCGGCGGTCCAGGGCTGAGTCCGGCCGTCCCGGTTCACGTCCCGGGGCCGGTGCGCGGTACGGGGGTCCGCGCACCGGCCTCGTGACGTCGGCCCCCGGGAGCCCGGCCCGGGCCCTCGCCCGGTCCCGGCTTCCCGTGCGTCGCCCGGCACGATGTCACCCGCGTGGCGGGTGCGCCCGGCTGATGCGACATCACCGCGCGGTGCCGTGCCGGGTACCGCGAACCCCGGGTGTCCTGCGAAGGGCAGCCCCTAGCATGGCCGCGTGCAGCCGACACCTCTCCACGCATCCCATGACCGTGAGATCGAATCCCTCACCGAGTTCGACGAGGTCGTCTCGACGGGCGGCACGCTCGCCCGGTTCCGTGTCCAGGCGGTCGACCTGACGGGCCGTACGAAGGAACTGCTCTCCGTGGACACCACGGGTGCCGTGTTCCTGGGCTGCCCGATGGAGGCCGAGGCCGCCGCCGGCATCCGGTCCTCGGGCGCCCTCGTCTTCCCGCCCGTCCCGGGGCTGCCCCTCGATCCCTACCGGGGCCATCTCTACTCCCCCGACGAGCTCTTCGCCTCGCTCGACGCGGGGTACGAGGCGACGCCCGACGCCCGTGCGTACGCCTGGTTCCAGCGGACCAAGGCCGACGGCGACATCTTCGCGTCGATGGTGCGCGCCGTGCACGACGACTCCGTGTCGGACGCGCTCGACGAACTCCTCGTCGGCGCACGGGTGGTCGGCGTGATGGGCGGCCACGCGATGGCACGCGGCACGGAGGCGTACGCGGGGGCCGCGCGGCTCGGCCGGGAGCTCGCGCGCTCCGGTCTCACGGTCGCCACCGGCGGCGGTCCGGGTGCCATGGAGGCGGCGAACCTCGGCGCGTACGCGGCTCCCTTCGACGACGGCATGCTCGACGAGGCGCTGCGCATCCTGGCGGCCGTCCCCTCGTTCACCCCCTCCGTCACCGACTGGGCGCGCGCGGCGTTCGAGGTGCGGGAACGCTGGCCGTCGGGTGGCCCCTCGGTCGGCATCCCCACCTGGTTCTACGGGCACGAGCCGCCGAACGCCTTCGCCGCGCACCTAGCGAAGTACTTCGCCAACGCGACCCGTGAGGACGGGCTGCTGGCCCGCTCGAACGCGGGTGTCGTCTTCCTGCCGGGCGCCGCCGGGACCGTACAGGAGATCTTCGACAACGCGACCCCGAACTACTACGGGTCGAGGGGCGAGCCGACCCCCATGGTCCTGGTGGACCGTGCGCACTGGACCGAGAGGTATCCGGCCTGGCCGCTGCTCAGGGCGTTGGCGCGGGAGCGTGCGATGGAGTCGCGGATCGCGCTCGTCGACCGCGTTGATGACGCTCCGGAGGCACTCAAACACCTCGGTGGTTAATGACTCGGCAAAGCCAACGGCGAGGCTGGGCATATGCATTGACAGCACTTAGGTGGCGCTTATAAACCTGTGAAACTCCTGGGGGTGCTGTTGCCACGGAATGATTCGCAGCAAATCCCCCGACACCCCCCGCAGTTGCGCAACCTGTGAAGGGCAATCGTGTCCATATCTCGACGCACCGCACGTACCGTGCGAATCCTCGGCGTTGCTTCCGCCTCTGCCGCGCTCGCGCTCGGCGTCGCCGGCAACGCGCTCGCTTGCAACATCCGTGACTTCTCGGCCGCCGCTTCCTGCGACGGCGACGGGAAGGGCATCATCACCGTGACCGACACGGACGCCTCCGCCAAGGAAGCCACCATCACGGTCTTCCTCGAGCGCAACGGCGCCGACGACCACCAGGTCGGGACCGCCCAGAAGGTCACCGGCAGCAAGGCCGGTGCCACGATCTCCTTCGCGGAGGACTGGGCGCCCAAGGCCGAGTACCGGATCCACGTCAGCGTCCCGAACCTCGTGGACAAGGACATCTCTCCGAACCTGGTGACGAAGGACGAGGCCTGCGCGCCGAAGTCGGAGTCGCCGTCCCCGTCGGCGAGCCCGGAGCCGTCGGAGTCCGCCTCGGACACCCCCTCGGACTCGGCGACCCCGTCCGACTCGGAGAGCAGCGCCGCCCCGGCGACGCCGGGCGACAACCAGCCGTCCGCGGCGGCCGGTGAGTCCAACCTCGCCGAGACCGGTGCGAGCTCCAACACCCCGATGATCGCCGGTATCGCCGGTGCGCTCGTCGTCGTCGGTGGCGGAGCGGTCTTCTTCGGCATGCGCCGCCGTGGCGCCTCGAAGGCCAGCTGACCCGCATCCTGTACGACCGTGTGGCCCGCCTCCTCAACGGGGGCGGGCCACACGGCTGTCCGGGCACAGCGGCCGGACAGCGCCTCCGGCCGGACGGCCGATCGCCCTGCCCGGCGCCCTTCCCCCCGGCACGACGGTCTCGGCGTACTACTCCCCGAGCACGACGATCTCGGCGGCGTCGAACTCCACCCCGACCACGTCCCCGGGCTCCGGCGCGTCCCGCAGCGCGCACGCCGCCTCCAGCCGTGGCGCGTCCCGCGGCTGGAGCTGTACGGCGACGTGGGTGCCCCGGAAGGTGCGTGCGGCGACCGTGCAGCGCAGCCCGTCCGCCGGGGCCACGAGCCGTACACCGGCGGGCCGTACGAGGAGCGTGCCCGGCCCCTGGGGGGCACCCTCGGGCACCGGGACCTTGCCCCACGGAGTGTCGGCGGCCGCCGCGCTCACCGTCGCCTCGACCACGTTGTCGAAGCCGAGGAAGCGGGCCACGAACTCGTCCGCGGGACGCTGCCAGACCTCAAGTGGCGTACCGGACTGGGCGATCCGCCCGTCGCACATCACCACGACCCGGTCGGCGAGTGCGAAGGCCTCGCCCTGGTCGTGGGTGACGGCGAGCACCGTGGTCCCCAACTCGCCGAAGAGATCACGGAGTTCGACGACCAGCCGTTCGCGCAGCGAGCGGTCCAGCTGGCCGAGCGGTTCGTCGAGCATCAGCAGGCGGGGGCGGGGCGCCAGGGCGCGGGCCAGCGCGACGCGCTGCTGCTCGCCCCCGGAGAGGGAGGCGACGGCGCGGTCGCGGGCTCCGGGCAGTCCGACCAGGTCCAGCAACTCCCCCACCCGGGCGGCCTGTCCGCTCCTCGACGTGCCGTGCATCCGCAGTCCGAAGGCCACGTTGCCGCCCACGTCCCGCTGCGGGAAGAGCTGATGGTCCTGGAACATCAGGCCGACGCCCCGCTTGTGCGCGGGGACGCCCGCCTGGTCCTGTCCGTCCAGCAGCACACGGCCCGCGTCCAGGGCCTGCAGTCCGGCCACCGTCCGCAGCAGCGTGGACTTGCCGCTGCCGCTCGGCCCGAGCACGCACACGATCTCGTGCTCGGCGACATCGAGGTCGACGGCGTCGAGCACGGCCCGGCCGCCGAAGCGTACGGTCGCGCCCTGCAGGCTCAGCAGCATCTAGAACTCCCCGGTCCGGTCGGTCCGCATCCGCTCCAACAGCAGCAGCGCCACCGCGCACACGACCATCAGAATCGTCGAAAGGGCCATCGCCTGGCCGTAGTTGAGATCGCCCGCCCGCCCGAGCAGCCGGGCCACGGCGACCGGCAGCGTCGGGTTGTCGGGCCGCGCGATGAAGACCGTCGCCCCGAACTCCCCGAGGGAGACGGCGAAGGCGAATCCGGCCGCGATCAGCAGCGCCCGCCGCACCATCGGCAGATCGACCTCGCGCCACACCCGCCACGGCGACGCCCCGAGCACGGCCGCGGCCTCCCGCAGCCGCCCGTCCACCGCGCGCAGCACCGGCAGCATCGTCCGCACGACGAAGGGGACACCCACGAGCGCCTGCGCCAGCGGAACCAGGATCCAGCTGCCGCGCAGATCCAGGGGCGGCTCGTCCAGCGCGATCAGGAACCCGAAACCCACGGTCACCGCGGAGACGCCGAGCGGCAGCATGAGCAGCGCGTCGAAGCCCCGCATGAGGCGGCCGGCGCGCCGGGTGAGGGCCGCCGCCGCCAGACCGCCGATCACCACGGCGATGGCGGTGGCGGCGAGCGCGTACTCCAGCGAGTTGCCGATCGCCTCGATCGGGGCGACGAGGAAGACGCCTCCGTCGTCGTCGCCCAGCGCCCGGTAGTAGCCGAGTCCCGGGGCGTCGAGGGAGCGCTGGACGAGAACCGCGAGCGGCAGCACGAGGAGGACGCCGATGCTTGCCAGCACCCCCGCGAGCAGCGCCCACTGCCCGGCCCCGCGCGGCCGGCGCGCGGTCGTCTCCGGGGCCACCAGGCGCAGGGCGGTCTCCCGTCGGCGTACGGTCGCGGCGTGTACGGCGAGGATCGCGCCCACCGCCACGAACTGGACGATCGTCAGCACCGCCGCCGTCGCGAGGTCGAAGATCTCGGACGTCTGCCGGTAGATCTCGACCTCGAGGGTCGAGAAGGTGGGGCCGCCGAGGATCTGCACCACGCCGAACGAGGTGAAGGTGAAGAGGAAGACCATGAGGGCCGCCGCGGCCACGGCCGGCCCGAGCGCCGGCAGCGTCACCTTGCGCCACGCCGCGAAGCGCGAGGCGCCGAGCACGCGCGCGGCCTCCTCCTGGCGCGGGTCGAGCTGCGACCAGAGTCCGCCGACGGTCCGTACGACGACCGCGTAGTTGAAGAAGACGTGCGCCAGCAGGATCGCCCACACCGTGGTGTCGAGGCGCACACCCCACAGCTCGTCGAGCAGCCCGCCGCGGCCGACCAGCGCGAGGAACGCCGTGCCGACGACCACGGTGGGCAACACGAAGGGCACGGTCACCACGGCCCGGAGGACCTGCTTGCCCCGGAAATCGAAGCGTGCGAAGACATACGCGCCGGGGAGCGCGACCAGCAGCGTGAGCACCGTCGAGGCGAGCGCCTGCCAGGTGGTGAACCACAGCACGTGCCGGATGTCGGACTGGGCCGGCACCTCCCAGATCCGGTCCAGCTGCCAGCCGCCGTCCGTGTGGAGTCCGCGCGAGACGATCGCGACGACGGGGTAGGCGAAGAAGACGGCGAGGAACGCGACGGGCAGGGCCATCAGGCCGAGCCGCGCCGCGTTCCGCCCACGGGCCTTTCGCGGAGCTCCGCCGGTCCCGTCGGCTCGGCCCGCTCCCTCGGCTACTTCAGTACGAGCGAGGTCCACGACTTGACCCACTGGTCGCGTTCGGCGGCGATCTTCTCGGGGGCCAGGGTCTCGGGGTCCTTGGCCGGCGGACCGTACCGCGTGAACTCCGGCGGCACCTGCGCCGCCTCGCGCACCGGGTAGACGAACATGTTGAGCGGCATGTCGTCCTGGAACTCCTTGGTGAGCATGAAGTCGAGGAGCGCCTTGCCGCCCTTGGCGTTCTTGGCGTTGCTGAGCAGACCCGCGTACTCGACCTGCCGGAAGCAGGTACCGGTCGCGACACCGGTCGGGGCGGTGGTGGGCTTCGGGTCGGCGTAGATGACCTCGGCGGGCGGCGAGGAGGCGTACGAGACGACGAGCGGCCGGTCGCCCTTGGCCTTCTTGCCGCCGGCGGACCCCGAGAACTCCTCGTTGTAGGCCTGCTCCCAGCCGTCCACGACCTTCACGCCGTTGGCCTTGAGCTTCTTCCAGTAGCCCTCCCAGCCCTTGTCGCCGTAGTGCGCGGCGGACCCGAGCAGGAAGCCGAGGCCGGGCGAGGACGTGGAGGCGTTCTCGGTGACGAGGAGGTCCTTGTACGCGGGCTTGACCAGGTCGTCGAAGGACTGCGGAGGCTTCAGCTTGTGCTCGCTGAAGTAGGCCTTGTCGTAGTTGACGCAGATGTCGCCCGAGTCGATGGGCGTGACCCGGTGCTTGTCCTGGTCGGTCCGGTACTCGGGCAGGACCAGATCCGCGCCCTTGGCCACGTACGGCTGGAACAGCCCGTTGTCGAGCGCGCGGGAGAGCAGGGTGTTGTCGACGCCGAAGAAGACGTCGCCCTGCGGGTTGTCCTTGGTCAGGATGGCCTTGTTGACGGCCTGCCCGGCGTCGCCGTCCTTGAGGACCCTGACCTTGTACCCGGACTGCTTCTCGAAGTCCTTGAGCACGCTCTTCGACACGACGAACGAGTCGTGGCTGACGAGCGTGATCGTCTTCGGATCGCCCGAGCCGGCGGCGTCGGACGAGTCGCACGCGGACAGTGCCGGCAGCGTGACGAGGCCGAGCCCGACGGCCAGGGCCGCGAACCGCCTGTTGGTGATGCTCACTGATTCCTCCTGGGTGACCAGGAAGAGACGCGGCCCTGCCCGGGACCTCTGACGGTCCCGGGCAGGGCGCAACAGCTTGAGTAACGACCGAACTTCCTACCCAGAATGACCTGGGCAAGGTTCAGAGGGTCTGCGGGCTGTCCCGCACTCTCAGCGCTGTGGCGCTCCCCTGTCGGAATATGAAGATGTCGGAATACGAAGAGATACTGACTCGGCTCAGACTACCGCTCGGTCGCGGCGAGCTGACCACACGCTCCGTCGATCTCCTGGCCACGGGTGTCCCGGACGGTCACCGTCACACCATGGGCGGCGATCGCCTCGACGAACGCCTTCTCGTCCTCGGGCCGCGAGGCGGTCCACTTCGAACCCGGGGTCGGGTTCAGCGGGATGAGGTTGACATGCACGGGCCTGCCCTTGAGCATCCGCCCGAGCCGGTCACCACGCCATGCCTGATCGTTGATGTCCCGGATCAGCGCGTACTCGATGGACAGGCGCCGCCCGGACCTGTCCGCGTACTCCCATCCGGCGTCCAGCACCTCACGCACCTTCCACCGTGTGTTCACGGGGACGAGGGTGTCGCGCAGCTCGTCGTCCGGGGCGTGCAGCGAGATCGCGAGCCGGCACTTGAAGCCCTCGTCGGAGAACCGGTTGATGGCGGGGACCAGCCCGACCGTCGACACGGTGATACCGCGCTGCGAGAGCCCGACCCCGTCCGGCTCGGGGTCGGTGAGGGCCCGGATCGCTCCGACCACGCGCTTGTAGTTGGCGAGCGGCTCACCCATGCCCATGAAGACGATGTTGCTCAGCCGCGCGGGACCCCCGGGGATCTCGCCGTCGCGCAGCGCCCGCATACCGTCGACGATCTGGTGCACGATCTCGCCGGTCGACAGGTTCCGGTCGAGGCCGGCCTGCCCGGTGGCGCAGAACGGGCAGTTCATTCCGCAGCCCGCCTGCGAGCTGATGCACATGGTCACCCGGTCCGGGTAGCGCATCAGCACGGACTCGACGAGCGTGCCGTCGAAGAGCCGCCACAGGGTCTTGCGCGTGGTGTCCTGGTCGGTCGACAGATGCCGTACGACCGTCATCAGCTCGGGAAGCAGCGCCTCCTGGAGCTTGCCGCGCGAGGCGGCCGGGATGTCCGTCCACTCGGCGGGGTCGTGCGCGTACCGGGCGAAGTAGTGCTGCGAGAGCTGCTTGGCGCGAAACGGCTTCTCCCCGATCGCGGCAACCGCCTCTTTGCGCTCGGCAGGCGTGAGATCGGCAAGGTGCCGCGGCGGCTTCTTGGCTCCGCGCGGCGCTACAAAGGTGAGTTCTCCGGGTGCAGGCATAACCCTTCCAGTGTCGCAGATCGACTCGGGTGGCCCAGGCCGGAGCGGGGTACGGGCCGGTCACCCGCGGGCGCCCGCTGTCATCGGCGGTCCCCTCGGACGGCCCCGGGGCGGCCCAGAGGACGAGGGCCTCGCTCTCCTTGCCCGCCGCGCCATCGTGCCGCCGTGACGGGCGCAGCGGAGCGCCCCTTCTCCGGGCGGCGGCTCATCACCGCAGCTCAGGCAGAGGGCGGTCGTCGATGACGTTCTTCATGACAAGGGTGGAGGTCAGTCGCTGGACGCCGGGCAGCCTGGCCAGCTGCTGGTCGTAGAGCTGCTGGTAGGCGGCCAGGTCGGTGGTCGCGATGCGCAGGAGATAGTCGGGTTCGCCGAAGAGTCGCTGGGCCTGGATGACGTGCGGGATGGCGGTCACGGCTTCCTCGAAGGCGGTGACGGTGTCGGGGTCCTCCCAGCGCAGGGTGGCGAAGACGAGGGTCTCGAAGTCCAGGCCGACGGCGGCCGGATCGACGACGGCGCGGTAGCCGCGGATGGCTCCCCCGCGTTCGAGGTCGCGCAGCCGGCGGTGGCAGGGCGAGACGCTCAGCCGCACGCGGGCGGCGAGCTCGGTGACGGTCAGGCGTCCGTCCTGCTGGAGCTCGGTAAGAATCTTCCGGTCAAGGGCGTCCATGGAGAAGATTCTCCCCCTCAAGTCGAGATCATGAGGTAAAGACAGAAACACCTTCTGCGCAATTGCACCTAATCTTCCCTCTCGGAGCAAGGATGGAGAGGGATCGATCAATGGACACGACGACGGTGGCGGCGTTTCTGGCAGTGGATCTGCTGCTGGTGTTCACCCCGGGTGCGGACTGGGCCTACGCGATCTCGGCAGGGCTGCGGGAGCGATCGGTCGTCCCGGCGGTCGCGGGGCTGATAGCCGGATACGCGGGATACACCCTGCTCGCCGTGGCGGGCCTAGTGGTGATCGTGGCGAGCTCGCCGACCGTACTCACGGCGCTGACCGTCACCGGAGCCGCCTACCTGATGTGGCTGGGCTCGGGCGTACTGCGACGGCCCAGCGCGTTGACTGCGTCCACACGGACCATGGACCCCTCGCGCCGGCAGATCGCACTCAGGGGCGCCGGGATCAGCGGCCTGAACCCGAAGGCGCTCCTGCTGTACTTCTCGCTGTTCCCGCAGTTCATCGACTCCGCCGCGAGCTGGCCCGTTGCCGCGCAGACCGGACTGCTCGGCACGCTCCACATGACCGCCTGCGCCCTGGTCTACCTCGCCGTCGGCGTCCTCGCCCGCACCGTACTGAAGACGCGGCCGTCGGCCGCCCGGGCGGTGACCCGCGTCTCCGGTGCCATGATGATCGCCATCGGCGGGTTCCTGCTGGTGGAGCGTCTGGTCGGCTGACGGACCCGCCCCACCCCTGACGACGCCGCGATGTCCGTCGAAGGAGAGCACATGGAACGCCGGACGGAGCAGGACCAGGCGAGCCCCGAGGTGCGGAAGCGCGTCCAGGACAGCTTCGACCGCCAGGGGCTGATGACCCACCTCGGCGCACGGCTGAGCCACATCGCTCCGGGTCGCGTCCAGATCACGCTTCCCGCGCGCCCCGAACTGACCCAGCAGCACGGCTACTTCCACGCCGGGGCGACCAGCGCCATCGCGGACAGCGCCGGCGGCTACGCGGCCTACACGTTGTTCCCCGAGAACGCCGAGGTCCTCACCGTCGAGTACAAGATCAACCTTCTCGCACCCGCCACCGGTGACCACATCGAGGCAGTCGGGACCGTACTGAAATCCGGCCGGACCCTGACCGTGTGCCAGTTGGAGGTCTTCGGCATCCAGAGCGACGGCACACTCAAGCTCGTCGCCAACGGACAGCAGACGCTCATCCGCGTGAACCGGCCGGAGGTATGAGGTCTCAGCCGGCGGCGCCGGGGCTGCCGTCCTGGGCGGCCCAGCGGCATCGACCACTTTTCCCGCCCCTGCGGGCGACGGCATTCCGGCCTCACATGGACGGCCGTGGACGGCCGTGGACGGCCGGCCCCAGCCCGGAAGATCACGTACGCGGGTGGGACCCGAGCCGCAGGAAGCGGACCTGTACGTACCGGAAGCCTCCCCCGGTGTTCGCCGAGGTCTCCGACGCCGATGCGGCGCGTGGCGTGTTGATAGCCTCAGCGCGCCCTGACCAGCGCAGTCGCCCTGGGGCGGGTCGTACGGCTGGTTCTTCGAAGGGGTGACGTGGTCAAGCGGATACACAAGGCCGCCGGGGTGGTCCTGGCGGCAGGCGTCGCCTTGTCCGGATGCGGCGGTACGGAGTCCGAGGGAGCGAAGTCCTCCTCGAGGCCTACGCCGACGGCGACGGCGGGCTCCGACAGCGCGGCCGACCGGCCCGGCAGGGAGGACACCGGCGACAACGCCGATGTCCCACTCCCCGGCATCTGGATCTCTCTCACCTACGGGTTCGCCGAAGACAGAGTCAGGCTCAGCATCGACGATGGCTGGCGGGCCGAAGTGACCGGCAAGCACCACTGCCGGGGCAAGGTGTCCAAAGAGGACGGACTGTATGTCGTCAGACTCAAGTGCGCTGACGGCAACACCGACCGGACGGTGGGGCGGGTGTACGGGCTGACGGCGGACGCCATGACCGTCGACTGGGAAGGGTTCGGGGCGGACAGCTTCCACGAAGCCGGCAGAGCCTGAACGGGGAGGCGGAGCCGACGGGCGCCGCCCGCGACCTGGCGCGGACCGTCGCGGTGCGTCCCGCGCGCGGCCGTACGTCCTGGTTCTCCGGGACCGCGAGCGCGACGACCGCGACTGCGCACGGCGCCCCGCGCTGGACCGTCGCCACGCGAGGGGCAGTCCGCCGGACGACCTCCGGACGGCGGGCAGCCCGGCGCGCCGTACAGCCGCCGACGCGGGATCAAGCAGCGTCGGCCGCCGCCCCGAGCCCCCGCGAGAGGGACGCCCGGAGCGCGTGCGGCCGCGGCCACCGTCGACGGCCCGGACGGGTCCCCCCGGCGGTCCCGAGCAGCCCCGGACGGCCCGAGCGGTCGCGGGTTACGCGAACTGGCCGGGCTGGTAGCCGCCGGCGGGCTGCTGGACGATGACGTTCCCGCGGTTGAACGCGTTGATGATGGCGATGCAGCACACCAGCGCGGCGAGCTGCTCCTCGTCGTAGTACTTGGCGGCGTTCGCCCAGCACTCGTCCGTGACCCCGCCGGCCGCGTCGGCGATACGGGTGCCCTGCTCCGTCAGCTCCAGGGCGGCGCGCTCGGCGTCGGTGAACACCGTGGCCTCCCGCCAGGCCGCGACCAGGTTGAGACGCACCGAGGTCTCACCCGCGGCGGTGGCGTCCTTGGTGTGCATGTCGGTGCAGAACCCGCAGCCATTGATCTGGCTGGCGCGCAGCTTCACCAGTTCCTGCGTCGCGGCCGGCAGACCCGAGTCGTCGAGCGCCTTGCCCGCAGCGACGATGTGCCTGGTGAACTTGGCCGCGACCGGGCTGGCGAAGAGGTTCAACCGAGCTTCCATGATGCTCTCCTGTGTCGTCGTTCGTGGTTACACCTCTTCGACGGAACGACTCCCCACGATGTGACACGACTGAATGTGACCTGCGTCTCCCTCCCTCGCCGCGGCGAGGGAGCTCCACTCCACGCGTTCCAGGTCCGCCGCCGTCGACGTCAGGCTCACGCTGGGGCCACTGCCACGGCTACGACCTCGCCCCGGTTCCGGCCCTCACTCCGACCTGCACCGAACTGGACCCCGGCTCCGACCCCGGCTCCGACCTCGACAACGCCCCCACTGGCACCCCGGCAGGGACAGCGACACGGGCAGGGTGCTGCCGCGAGGTCACGCCAAGCCCTAGAATCGAATACGTGTACGAATCAGTGTCCCGCCTGGAGCACCTGCGCAGCGTCCGCGCATGGCTGCTCTGGCAACTGCGCCGCACCGACGACACCATCGCCGAACTGGAGCGGCAGGAAGTCATGGCCACCCGCGCCGCCCGCACCTTGCCCCCACCGCCGCGCGGATGGAAGCTCGCGATGCGGCGTGCGGGCGACGGCAAGGCCACCCCCGACGCCGTCCACACGGGCGACTGCGGCATGGCGGGAAAGAACACGAAACCACTGGCACGCGAGCAGGCCCTCAGGGCGCTCACCGAAGACGGCGTCACGGCATGCCCGTACTGCCGCCCCGACACGGATCTGGGTGTCCTGTGAACCACGAAAACGCACAGCCCGAGGACGGGTGCGGCGCACCCATCGTCGTCCAGCGCGCGACGGGAACCGGCGGCCGCCGGGTGACGATCCGCGCCCGGAACGCCGGCATCGCCCACAGCGACGCCGATCTGGTCGAGTTCCTGCGCCGCGCGGGACTCCCGGACGCGGGGGACCTCCTGGACGATCCGCGCTGGGTGGAATGGCAGGACGGCCGGCCGCACGAATACGACACCACCCCTCCCGGTCACATGGATCACGGTGCGGTGATCAGATGACCCGAAGGGGTGGTGTCGTAGCTGCGCACGGAGCAGCTGTGCGCGGAATAGCTGCGTGCGGAATAGCGGCGTGCGAGGTGGCTGTGCGCGAAGTGGCTGGGTGCGGGAAGGCGCCGATCAGCCGGAACCGACGAAGAGCACGAGCAGCAGCCAGACCACCGGAGCCGTCGGGAGCAAGGAGTCCAGACGGTCCATGATGCCGCCGTGGCCCGGCAGCAGGGTGCCCATGTCCTTGATGCCGAGGTCCCGCTTGATCATGGACTCGCCGAGGTCACCCAGCGTGGCGCTGGCCGCGACCGCGAGGCCGAGGATCAGACCCTGCCACCAGGTGCCGTCGTCGATCAGGTACTGCATGCACAGCGCACCCGCCGCCATCGCGAAGGTGACCGCTCCGAACAGACCCTCACGGGTCTTTCCGGGGCTGATCCGCGGTGCCAGCTTGTGCTTGCCGAAGCGCCAGCCGACGGCGTACGCGCCGGTGTCGCTGACGACCGTCAGGAGCAGGAAGGTCAGCACGCGGCGCGGGCCGTCGTCGGCCGTGAGCATCATGGCCACGAAGGTCGCCAGGAACGGCACGTAGAAGGCCGCGAAGACCCCCGCCGTGACGTCCTTGAGGTAGCCCTCGGGCGGTTCCGTCATCCGCCAGACCAGAACGGCCAGTGCGGTGAGCGCCATGGCGACCCACGCGCCCTCGGCACCGCGCACATATCCGGCGACGACCATGGCGGCCCCGCCGACTGCCAGCGGCACGAGAGGCGCCTTGATGCCCTTGCGCTCCTCCAGCCGTGAGGTGAGCTCCCAGAGTCCCACCACCACGGCGACCGCTATCACCCCGACGAAGACGGCCTTGACGACGAACAACGACGCGACGATCACCGCACCGAGACCGACGCCCACTCCTATGGCCGCGCCCAAGTCGCGTCCCGCACTCTTCTTCTGAGGTGCGGGGGCGGGCTGGGGGGCGGCGCTGGGCATGGGCTCCTGCGAAATCTGCGGGTTGTGTGACGGATCCCCGTAGGGCGCCGTCGTGGGTGTCTCGTCGCGGACCGAAGGGCCGCTCAGCCGAGCGGCCCCCCTGTCGTCATCCTGGTCTCCGCCATGTGCGGGTACGTCGGGCACGGTGGGCATGGGCCGAGTGTGCTGCGCGTCATGCGCATCGTACGTGGGACCCGCCGGGGTTGCCCCCTGGACAGGTCCCTGCTCGGACGGCCCCCAGTACCCGGCTTGTGGCGGCGCCCCCCAGGAAGAGTCGTTCATCAGACCTCGAGCAGCTCCGCTTCCTTGTGCTTCAGGAGCTCGTCCACCTGGGCGACGTACTTCGCCGTGGTGTCGTCGAGCTCCTTCTCCGCGCGGCGGACCTCGTCCTCGCCGGACTCCTTGTCCTTGACGAGCTTGTCGAGAGCGTCCTTCGCCTTGCGGCGCACGGCGCGGATCGAGACCTTGGCGTCCTCGCCCTTGGTCCGCGCGACCTTGATGTACTCCTTGCGACGCTCTTCCGTCAGCTCGGGGAACGTCACCCGGATGATGTTGCCGTCGTTGCTGGGGTTGACGCCCAGGTCGGAGTCACGGATCGCCTGCTCGATGTTGCGCAGCGCGCTCTTGTCGAACGGCGTCACCACGGCCATGCGCGGCTCCGGCACCGAGAACGAGGCCAGCTGGTTGATCGGCGTCAGCGCGCCGTAGTAGTCGGCCACGATCTTGTTGAACATCGCCGGGTGCGCACGGCCGGTGCGGATCGCGGCGAAGTCCTCCTTGGCGACCACGACGGCCTTCTCCATCTTCTCCTCGGCCTCGAGGAGGGTCTCTTCGATCACCACTTGCTCCTGCGTGTCTTGAGTAGGCCCGGCAGCTGTTTCCTCGTCGGGGTCGGCAGCCGGCTGCGTCGCGTCTTATTACTGCACGGTTCCGGACCGGCAGGACATTGTCCATCCCCCGGCCAGGGTCCGTCCTGGACCGGGACTGGTGCCCGGTCCGGAGCGTTCCCCGTCAGGCGCGGCCGCTCTGGTCGCCCACGAGTGTGCCGATCTTCTCACCCTTGACCGCCCGCGCGATATTGCCCTCCGCCAGGAGCTCGAAGACCAGGATCGGCAGCTTGTTGTCCCGGCACAGCGTGATGGCGGTCATGTCGGCGACCTTGAGGTCCCGGGTGATGACCTCGCCGTAGCTGAGCGAATCGAACTTGACGGCCTCGGGGTTGGTCTTCGGGTCGGAGTCGTAGACACCGTCCACGCCGTTCTTGCCCATGAGGAGCGCCTCGGCGTCGATCTCCAGGGCGCGCTGGGCGGCCGTGGTGTCGGTGGAGAAGTACGGCATGCCCATGCCGGCGCCGAAGATGACCACACGGCCCTTCTCCAGGTGCCGCACGCCGCGCAGCGGGATGTACGGCTCCGCGACCTGGCCCATGGTGATGGCGGTCTGGACGCGGCTGTCGATGCCCTCCTTCTCCAGGAAGTCCTGGAGAGCGAGGCAGTTCATGACCGTGCCGAGCATGCCCATGTAGTCGGAGCGCGCCCGGTCCATGCCGCGCTGCTGGAGTTCGGCCCCGCGGAAGAAGTTGCCGCCGCCGATGACGACGGCGATCTGGGCACCGCCGCGCACGACGGCCGCGATCTCGCGGGCGATCTTGTGCACCACGTCGGGATCGACGCCCAGTCCGCCGCCACCGGCGAACGCCTCGCCGGAAAGCTTCAGCAGAAAGCGTCCCGCGCCTTTGCCGTCGTCGGTCTTATCGCCCTTGCCGGCCTGGGTGGTGGTCATGGAGATCTCCTCATGGTGCACATACGAAGAAGGCCATTGCCGGTGGGGTGTTGTTCGCATCCCATGCTCGGCAATGGCCTCCTCGTCAGATCTGCTGTCGTCCGGCACCCGCGCGTGGGTGCCGGCGTACGCGGACGACTGCTGTCGACCCTATCGGGGTCGCGCGTCGATCGCCGTACGGACTCAGATGCCGACCTTGATGCGCGAGAAGCGCTTCAGGGTGACACCGGCCTCGTCCAGAACCTTCTGGACGGACTTCTTGTTGTCGAGCGCGTACGGCTGACCGAGGAGGGTGGCCTCCTTGAAGAAGCCGTTGACGCGACCCTCGACGATCTTGGGGAGGGCGGCCTCGGGCTTGCCCTCGGCGCGGGTGGTCTCCTCGGCGACGCGACGCTCGGTCTCGACGACCTCGGCCGGGACGTCCTCACGGGAGAGGTACTTCGGCGCGAAGGCGGCGATGTGCTGCGCGATGCCCTTGGCGAGGTCGGCGTCGGCCTTGTCCAGCTCGACCAGAACACCGATCTGCGGGGGCAGGTCGGGCATGGTGCGGTGCATGTACGCGGACACGAAGGCGCCGGAGAACTGGGCGAAGCGGTCCAGGACGATCTTCTCGCCCAGGTTGGCGTTGGCCTCGTCGACGAACGCCTGAACCGTCTTGCCCGGCTCGATCTCGGAGCCGAGGAGCGCGGCGATGTCCGCCGGGGAGGTGGCGGCGACGTGCTGGGCGATCTGGTTGGCGACGGCCTGGAACTTCTCGCCCTTGGCGACGAAGTCCGTCTCGCACTTCAGCTCGACCAGGACACCGGAGGTGTTGTCGTCAGCGATGATGGAGACCACGGCGCCGTTCTCGGCGGAGCGGCCCTCGCGCTTAGCGACGCCCTTCTGGCCCTTGATGCGCAGAGCCTCGACGGCCTTGTCGACGCTGCCCTCGGCCTCGTCCAGCGCCTTCTTGCAGTCCATCATGCCGGCGCCGGTGAGCTCACGGAGCTTCTTGACGTCGGCGGCGGTGTAGTTCGCCATGATTCCTGGAATCTCTCTCGAAGTCTGAAGATCTACGGGACGAACGGCGGGGGCTTTGTGGGCCCCCGCCGTTCACAAACCCGAAAGGGTGAGGGGTCAGGCCTGCTCGGCGTCCGTGGCCGGCGCCTCGGCGGCGGGGGCCTCCGCGGCGGGGGCCTCGGCGGCGGGCGCCTCGACAGCCTCGGCCTCGGCGGCCGGAACCTCGGCCTGCTCGGCGTCGGCGACCTTCTCCGTCTCGGCGGAGGTCTGGACCTCGGGCTCGTCGGCCTTCTTCTCGCCCTCGAGCAGGTCGCGCTCCCACGCGGCGAGCGGCTCGCCCGCGGCCTTGTCACCCGCGGCCTTACCGGCACCGGAGCGGGAGATGAGGCCCTCGGCGACGGCGTCGGCGATCACGCGGGTGAGCAGGGTGACGGAGCGGATCGCGTCGTCGTTGCCCGGGATCTTGTAGTCGACCTCGTCGGGGTCACAGTTGGTGTCGAGGATGGCGACGACCGGGATGTTGAGCTTCCGGGCCTCGCCGACCGCGATGTGCTCCTTCTTGGTGTCCACGATCCAGACGGCGCTGGGCACCTTCTGCATCTCGCGGATACCACCGAGGGTCTTCTCCAGCTTGGCCTTCTCGCGCGAGAGCACGAGAAGCTCCTTCTTGGTGAGACCGGAGGCGGCGACGTCCTCGAAGTCGATCTGCTCGAGCTCCTTGAGGCGCTGCAGACGCTTGTAGACGGTCGAGAAGTTGGTGAGCATGCCGCCCAGCCAGCGCTGGTTGACGTAGGGCATGCCGACGCGGGTGGCCTGCTCGGCGATGGCCTCCTGCGCCTGCTTCTTCGTGCCGACGAACATGACCGTGCCGCCGTGGGCGACGGTCTCCTTGACGAACTCGTAGGCGCGGTCGATGTACGACAGCGACTGGAGCAGGTCGATGATGTAGATGCCGTTGCGCTCCGTGAAGATGAAGCGCTTCATCTTCGGGTTCCAACGACGGGTCTGGTGACCGAAGTGGACGCCGCTTTCCAGCAGCTCCCGCATCGTGACGACGGCCATGGCCGTTCTCCTCGGTGTTCTCGGTTGTACCGCGTGTGCCGGACGGCACTCGCGCCTGACGCCCGCGATGCGCCTTGCCACAAAGGACCGAGAGGCGCTGACACCGGTCGGTGACGACCAGGTGCCGGGGCGTGCGAAGTCGACTCGGTGACCCGAATCGCCATCAGAAGTGTACGGGACCCGAGAGGGGCCGGGTGACGCCGCTGTCCACAACCGGCCGGTACTCCACAGATCCCGGTCATGATCCGCTCGATGCGGGACGGTTCTCGCATGCGAGTGAACCGATGTGCGCGTACCTGGCCGGGCCTGCTCCTGGGCCTGACCCTGACCGTCCTGGGCGCCCTGCCTCCCTCGGCCCTGGCCCACCCGGCCCTGGCCCATGGGAGCGGCCCCGCACCCCCGCCCGCACCCCCGCCCCCAGCCGCCGTGCCGGGCGCCGGCTCCACCGACCCGCCCCCAGCGGACGCCGCCCTTCCGCCGGGAGCCGGATCGACCCTCCCGGCGGCGACCGACTCAGCCGTTCCGCCGGCGGCGGACCCCTCCGTCCCGGCGGTCGCCCGCGCCTGGCCCGTGGGGGTCCGCCCGTCCGTCGTACGGGGCTGGGAACCCCCGGCGACGGCCTACTCCCGGGGTCATCGCGGTGTCGACCTCGCGGCCGAACCCGGCACTCCGGTGCGTGCCGTCGCACCCGGCCGGGTCTCCTTCGCCGGCCGGGTCGCGGGCCGCGGGGTGGTCTCGGTGGAGCTGTCGGACACGGGAACGCCCCCGCTGCGGACCACGTACGGTCCGGTGCGGGCGTCGGTGCGCAAGGGCGACGAGGTCCTCGCGGGCGAGGCACTGGGCGCCTTGGAGAAGACGGACGCCCACTGCGGGCCGACCGCCTGTCTGCACTGGGGGCTGCTCAGAGGCGGGACCTACCTGAACCCGCTGTCCCTGCTCCCGCCGTGGCTCCTGAGCGCGGGCCCGTCCCGCCTGCTCCCGCTCGACGAGAGCGACGCGCGGCCCTGACCCACGGCCCGGGAGCCGAGGGCAACGGACACGAGGCCAGAGGGGCATGAGGACCACGAATCCGCGCCGGAACCCGTCGGGTCCACGAACACACGCCGGGGGCGGGAAGGCCGCGAACGCGGACCAGGACGCCGTGAGCGCCAGGAACAGGGCCACTACTCCGTGAGCGCCACGGACTCGGACCGGAGAGCCGGGAGGGGCGCTCCGGCCCGGCGGGGCCCAGCCGCGCACACCAGCGGCGGGACTCAGCCCCGGACGCCTCGCAGGGCCATCACGACGGCCGCCTCCGTGATCGCCGAGGGGTCCTCGGCGGCCCCCAGTTCGATGCGCCGCACCGCGGCGTCCACCACGCCCTGCAGGAGCATCGCGGCCAGCCGCGGCTCGGCGTGTCCCAGCGCGCCGAGCGCCTCGCCGATCATCGTGACCAGCCCGCCGTGCGCGGCCCGGATCTTGTCCCGGGCACCCGCGTCGAGTTCGCTCGCGGAGATGGCGACCACGGCCCGGTGCCGCCGGTCCCCGACCAGGGCGAGCTGCCGGCGTACGTACGCCTCGACCTTCCCCTCGGGGCCGTCGGCCGCCGCCATCGCAGCCGACACCTCGGCCGCCCAGACGGGAAAGTCGACCTCGCACAGCTCCTCGACGACGGCCGCCCTGGACCGGAAGTACTCGTACACGGAGGAACGCGCGAGCCCCGTGCGCTCCGCGAGCGCCGGGAAGGTCAGCGCTTCCGTCCCGCCCTCGGACAACAGGGACCGCGCAGCGTCCAGCAGGGCGGCTCGCTGCATCGACCGGTGCTCGGCCACGGAGGCCGCTCGAATCCTTGGCACGTCAACCACTGTACGGACGCGCCGCCTCGGACGGGAGCCACTCGACCCAGCCGACCGCGGTGGCGCCGTCTCCGGGGCCGCGACACCAGGGCGGCCCTGCGCCGCGGCACCACCCGGCTCAGCGCCCGAAACTGGCCAGCTTGGCGCGGAGCTGGAGCACCGACTTGGTGTGGATCTGACTCACCCGGCTCTCGGTCACCCCGAGCACATTGCCGATCTCCGCGAGGGTGAGTCCCTCGTAGTAGTAGAGCGTGACCACGGTCTTCTCCCGGTCGGGCAGCGTGTTGATCGCCCGCGCCAGAAGCCTGCGCAGCTCCCGGTCCTCCGCCACCTCGACCGGATTGTCGGCGGCGGTGTCCTCCAGCGTGTCCATCAGACTCAGCCGGTCGCCGCCCTCGCCGCCCACGTGCAGCAGCTCCTCCAGCGCCACCACGTTGGCCAGCGACAACTGACTGAACACCGCATGGAGTTCCTCCACACCGATGCCCATCTCCGCGGCCACCTCACCCTCCGAGGGCGTGCGCCGCAACCGGGCCTCCAGCGTCGCGTAGGCACGCTCCACATTGCGCGCCTTCTGCCGCACCGACCGGGGAATCCAGTCCAGCGCCCGCAGCTCGTCGATCATCGCGCCCCGGATCCGGGTGATCGCGTACGTCTCGAACTTGATCTCCCGCTCGATGTCGAACTTCTCGATCGCGTCGATCAGCCCGAAAACCCCCGACGAGACGAAGTCCGCCTGTTCCACGTTGGCCGGCAGACCCACACTGACCCGGCCCGCGACGTACTTCACCAACGGCGAGTAATGCAGGATCAGCTGCTCCCGCAGCCGCTCGTCACCGGTCGACTTGTACGACCGCCACAACTCGTCGAGCGTCGAGGGCGCGGGCGGGCGCACGCTGCCGCCGTCGCGGGCGGCTGGCGGGATCGCCGTCCGGTCGGACCCGGAGGTGTGCTGGGGCATGCGTCGCCTTGTGCCGTTCTGCCGTGAACTGTGGAGTGACTGGGTGTCCTGTCGGCGTCATGCCGAGATCGCGTGCCTGCTTCGGATCCTTGTGAGCGTAGCGTGACTGGGCAGTCGCAGTGCGCGAAGGGCGGGCTGTCACCCGCACGCGAAGACTTTCCCCGGCGCGTTCCGCGGAGTCGTGACGGTTGCCCTGCGTGACCGCCGGGGGCCGCCAACTGCAGGTATTCCCAAGGGTGTCGGCGTTCCCCCGGACGGCCGAACACGCTCGGTCAGCATCGCTCCCGATCACCGCGGACGGAGGTCATCGCCTGGCGTGTCAACTTCCAGCCGTCGCCGTGTCGTTCGACGAAACCAAGTGCTCGGAGTTCGTACAGTCTCCCGACCGCGTCGTCCGTGCTGGTCGCCGCTCTCCGGGCGATCTCCGGGGCCTCCGCGGAACCCCGCGCCGGCAGGGCGGCCAGGACACGTCCGGCACCCGGGTGCAGCAGGTCGCGCGGCAGCACGGGTCCGCGCCGGTCCGGCGCCAGCTCGCCCATGTCACCGACCAGTTCGGCGACTTCCGCGGCGTCGGAGACCAGGACGGCTTCCCCGCGCAGCAGTTCGTGCACCCCCGCGGAGAGTCCGCTGGTGGCGGGTCCCGGCACGCCCATCGTGAACCGCCCCAGACGCTGCGCCGAGCGGGCCGTGACCAGCGCTCCGCTGCGGTACGCCGCCTCGACGACCACGGTGCCCCGGGTGAGCGCCGCGATGACCCGGTTCCTGAGGATGAATCTGCTCGGCGTCGGATGCTCGCCGGGCGGCAACTCCCCCACCACGAGTCCCTGTTCCGCGATCCTGGTGATCAACTGGGTGTGTCCGCGCGGGTAGGGCCGGTCGACACCGCAGGCGAGCACGGCGACGGTGGCGCCGCCCGCCCCGAGGGCGCCCCGGTGCGCGGCACCGTCGATGCCGTACGCACCGCCGGACACCACCACCCAGCCCCGCTCCGCGAGCCCGGCGCCGAGGGTGGCCGCCATGTGCGCGCCGTACTCGGTGCAGGCCCGGGCGCCGACGACGGCGACGGACCGCAGCGCCCATATCCGCAGGGCGGCCCGCCCCCGCACCCACAGTCCGACGGGCCGGGCGTCCCCCAGGTCGTCGAGCTGCGCGGGCCATTCGGATTCACCGGGACAGACGAACCGCACCCCGGCGTCCCGGGCGAGGGCGAGGTCCCGCTCCGGGTCGGCACGCCCCGCCCGGGCCCTCAGCCCCGACCACCGCTTGTCGGTCATTCCCCGAGGCTGCCCCTCGTCTCCGTACAGCCACCGGACCGCCTCCCGGGCCCCGACCTCCCGGAGCCAGCGCCCGCAGACCTCGTCGCCCGGTTCGACGACCCGGGAGAGCGTGACGCGGGCCCTGCGCTCGTCGTCCGTCATGCCGGCGAGCCGATCGCCATCGGTACCCCGCGCGGGATTCCGGTGCGCAGCTGGAGGGCCAGGGCGACGTCCCCGGCGTCGGGCCGGTCGTGGCCCGACAGGTCCGCGACCGTCCACGCGACGCGGAGCACCCTGTCCAGCCCGCGGGCCGTCAGCAGCCCGCGCTCCAGGCCTCGCTCGGCCTCGTCCATGGCTCCCGACCGTGCCTGCCAGCGGCCGCGCAGCTCGCGTCCGGGCACCTCGCTGTTGGTGAGCCAGGGGGTTCCGGTCAGGCGCGCGGCGGCTCGCTCGCGGGCGGCTCGAACCCGGTCCGCGACCGTCTTGGTCGACTCGCCCCGCGCGCCGCGTGCGGTGAGTTCGGCTCGGGTGACCGGCTCGACCTCGACGCGCAGATCGACCCGGTCGAGCAGCGGTCCGGAGAGCCTCGCCTGGTAGCGACGGATGGCGGAGGGCGGGCACTCGCAGTAGTCGTTCGTCGTGCTGAAGCGGCCGCAGGGGCAGGGGTTGGCGGCCAGCACCATCAGGAACTTCGCGGGGAACCGTACGACACCGGCGCTGCGCGCGATCACCACGTGCCCGGCTTCCAGCGGCTGCCGCAGGGCGTCCAGCGCGAAGCCGCTGAATTCCGGTGCCTCGTCGAGGAAGAGCACCCCGCGATGCGCCAGGGACACCGCGCCGGGCCGTGCGAGTCCCTTGCCGCCGCCGACGAGCGACTGCATGGTCGCGGAATGGTGGGGTGCGCAGTAGGGCGCGATGTCCACCATCGGTTTCCCCGGTGGCAGCAGGCCGGCGACGGAGTGGATCGCCGTCACCTCCAGGGATTCCTGCCGGGACAGCCTGGGCATGAGCGACGGCATCCGCTCGGCCAGCATCGTCTTGCCCGCGCCGGGCGGTCCTTGGAGGAAGACGTGATGGCCTCCCGCCGCCGCGACCTCCATCGCGGTGCGTGCCGACAGCTGGCCGACCACGTCGCCGAGGTCGTGGTCCCGGTCGTGCTCCGGCACGGCGATGCCGCACAGGCCGGTGGCCTCGCCCGTACCGGGCACGCGCAGGCCGGCCAGCAGGGGGTCCGGGCGGCCCTGCTCGTCCGGATCCTCCTCGGGCACTGGTTCGTCCGCGAGCACCGCGATCAGCTGACGCAGGCTGCGGACCCCGAGCACCGAGACGCCCGGCACCAGTGAGGCCTCGGCCGCCGCGCACTCCGGCACCACCACCTGCTCGTATCCGGCGTCCGCCGCGGCGAGCACGGCCGGCAGGATGCCCCGGACCGGCCGCACCCTGCCGTCGAGCCCGAGCTCCCCGATCATCACGATGTCGGCGAGCACACGGGGATCGATCCGCTCGGAGGCGCCCAGCACCGCGCAGGCCACGGCGAGGTCGAAGCCCGAACCGCCCTTGGGCACGGAGGCCGGACTCAGCCCCACCGTCAGCTTCTTCTGCGGCCAGGACGCACCGGAATTGACCACCGCGGCACGGACCCGGTCGCGGCTCTCCGTCAGGCTCTTGTCGGGGAGCCCCACCAGCGTGAAGGCAGCGATGCCCGGCTCCAGGTCCGCCTGGACCTCGACGACGACGCCCTCCACGCCCACCAGGGCGACCGAACACGTACGCGCGAACCCCATCAGGCCACCCCCCGCGCGTGCTCGACCAGGGGCGCGCCGCGCTCGGGGAGGACGACGCCGATCAGGTCGATGCGGACACCGCCCGGTGGGGCTCCGCCGTGTTCCTGGAGCCAGCGTTCGGCCAGGCCGCGCAGCCGCTGGGCCTTCGCCGGTGTGACGGCCGCCATCGGATGCTGGAACGCGCCCGCCCTGCGGGTCTTGACCTCGCAGACGACCAGCGCGTCGCCGTCCCGGGCCACGATGTCGATCTCGCCGGTCCTGCCACAGCGCCAGTTGCGCGCCAGGACCGTCATGCCGGCCTCGGTCAGGCGTCGTGCGGCCAGGTCCTCGCCGTAGGCGCCCAGTGCTTTGCGTGCCTCGGATGTCTTCATGTCGGCACCACCTCCGGCACCGACACTGAGGCCATGTCACCCAGCTGTTGGATCTTGGTGGACGAGCGGGTGATTGTGGAAATCTCCGTCACCCGCTCGCGCCCTCACGCGATCACCGCTCGTCATCGGCCGCCGGGGGAAGCCGCCGGCCGGGGACCCCTGCCCCTCCCTGAACCCCTCAGCCCGCGGTCCGGCCGTCCGGACTTCAGCCGCCCGGCAGTTCCAGATCGCTCTTGTTCAGTTCCTCGATGTTCACGTCCTTGAATGTCAGGACGCGTACCTGTTTCACGAAGCGAGCGGGCCGGTACATGTCCCACACCCAGGCGTCCGCCATGGACACCTCGAAAAACACCTCACCCTGGACCGAGTGCACCTGCATCTCGTAGTCGTTGGTGAGGTAGAAGCGCCGTTCGGTCTCGATCACATATTTGAACAGACCGACGACATCGCGGTACTCCCGATAGAGCTTCAGCTCCATCTCGGTCTCGTACTTCTCGAGGTCCTCGGCGCTCATGGCATGTTCCCCTTCAGCCGTGCGTCCCCCTATTGTGCGCCAGCCCCGAGAGCCCCTAGACGATTTCCGTGTCGAGGACCTCGGGCGTGGCCGGGGGGCCCTCGTCGAGCACCCTGCGCAGCAGCTCGGCGAGCTTGGTCGGATACACCGTCTCATGTGCCTCGGTCAGTTCCCGGCACGTCCACCAGCGCGCTCCGGCGACGCTGCGCCGCTCCAGGTCCGTCAGCCCCGTGGCGGCCGTGGCCGTCTGGGTGGTACGGGCGAGGAAGTACCACTCGTCCTGGTCCCAGCGCCGCCCCGCGAACGGGAACGAGCAGATCCGCCGCCACAGCACCGGGCCCAGTTCGACCTCTGTGATACCGGTCTCCTCCACGAGTTCCCGCAGAGCGGCCTGCTCCCGGGTCTCGTCGCCCTCCAGACCGCCGCCCGGCGTGAACCACCAGTCGTCCGAGGGATCGTCCGGCTCGTGGCCGTGCAGCAGCAGGACGCGGTCCCGCGGGTCGAGGAGTACGACCCGGGCGACCTTGCGCAGCCCGCCTCGGTACGCGTCCTCGCCCCCGTCCGCCGCCTCAGCGGGCACCGGCGGACTCCGTGCCCGTACGAGAACGGCCGACCCTCTTGGCGACGGGCCCATAGGCCGCGCCGCCCAGCACGAGCACGGCGCCGGCGATCACCAGGGCGACGTTCGCGCGGAGCGGTCCCGGCTGGGACAGGGCGCCGAGCGTCTCGAAGCCGGTGGGGCGCTCGAGCATGCCGTTCATCGGCCAGGCGACGGCGTCGACCCGGGCCGTCACCGCGCCGACCGCCACGGTGCCGCCGGCCGCGTCCGTGAGATGAGCGGTGGAGTCCAGGGAGCCCTGCCGCTCGTCACCGAGCAGGAACAGCCGCCCCTTCGGGACCTTCACGGCCGGGAAGTCCGTGATCTCCGCGAGGCTTCCCTCGGGCAGATACGGTTCGTCGATCTGCTTGCCGTTGACGGTCAGCTTGCCCTTGGTGCAGCAGGAGACCGTGTCTCCGCCGACGGCGACCACGCGCTTGACCACCGACGCGCCGGTGACCCAGGTCTTGTCCTTGAAGACGACGACGTCACCCCGGCGGATGTCGCTCCCGTCGACGCGCTGGGCCAGCACGCGATCGCCCACGTTGATCGTCGGCGACATCGAACTCGTGGGGACGGTGTAAGGCAGATAGACCACCGCACCCCAGGCGAATCCGCCGAGGAACAGCACCAGGCCCAGCGCGACGGCCAGTCCGGACAACCGCTGTCCGGCCTTGCTGCCCACCGGGCCCTTGCCTGCGCCACCGCTGCGCGGGGCCGTACGTATTGCGCTCTCGCCACCCATGGGTCCGCACCTTACCCGGGGGTACGGTCCGGGGTCAGCCCATGGCCCGGATCGCGATCACCGCCCGGGAACGGAATGTGCGGGACTTGTGCCGCCCGTCCGTCCAGCCGTCTGCCCATCCCGTCCGTCCAGCCGTCCGCCCGTCCGAACGCCCGCGCTCCCGGAAACGAGCGGGGCCGGCCGGTCCGGAGGAATCCGGACCGGCCGGCCCCGAAGGCCGAGAGGCGTCTCAGTCGTCCTTGGACGCCTTGCGCTTGCGTCGCACCAGCACCAGCGGCACCGCGCCCACGAGGGCCACGGCACCCGGCGAGTTGACCGCCGCGGCCGCCTTGGCGTTCAGGCCGGGCTGGTCGAAGGTGTCCGGGACCGGCAGGGTGCCCCAGCGGTTGATGGGCCAGGCCTTGACGATGGCACGGCCGACGACCTCGTTCACCGGAACCATGCCGTGGTGCTTGTCCGCCTGGTTGTAGCGCGAGTCCCGCGAGTTCTGGCGGTGGTCGCCCATCACCCAGATCATGCCCTCGGGAACCTTGACCTTGAACTGGCCGCCGTCCTCGTCCTGGCTGCACGGGGTGTTGCCGGCGTAGACGTACGCGTCCTCGTTCAGGGCCTTGCCGTTGACGGTCAGCGGGCCGGTGCCCTTGCACTGGACCGTGTCGCCGCCGACGCCGATGACCCGCTTGATGAGGTCCTTCTCCTCGGCGGACGGCATCAGGCCGATCCAGCTGAGGAACGTCTGCAGGGCGTTCGGGTTGGCCGTGGGCTCGCCCGCCAGCCAGTTGTCCGGGTCGTGGAAGACGACGACCTCGCCGCGCTCCGGCTCCGAGCCGAACCACGGGGTCAGCTTGTCGACCAGGACGCGGTCACCCTGCTGGAGGGTGTTCTGCATCGAGTCCGAGGGGATCGAGAACGCCTGCACCAGGAACGTCTTGATGATCAGCGCGAGCACCAGGGCGATGCCGATCAGGATCGGCAGTTCCTTCCAGAACGAGCGCTGCTTCGAGGATTTCGGGTTCCGCTCGGCGCGCCCGGTCGAGGCGGCTCCGTCCTCGGAGCCACTCCCGGAACCCGAACCGTCCTCTACGGCAGGGGCAGCCGCATCGTCGGGTCGCTCCGGCTGACCTTCTGGACCTTCGTGTCCGGACCGTGCGCCGACCGCCACATCCCCCACATCCACTCCTCACTCCGTGCCGCCGCCCACGCCGTATTCGGCGCAGGCCCACCACTCCCATAACGAGCGGGAGTTCCGCAGGGCTCGGGAGCGGGATCAATCCGTCTGGATCCGCAGGGGCCACCCTATGCGACAGAGACAGAGCGGAGGTCGACCCTCCAGGCGCGTCGGCCACCGTCGAGAAGGTGCTCGGCTCCTGCAGACGGGTCCAGTGACCGATGGGCCATCCGATGATCATGGCCCGGCCCACGATCGACTCCTGGGAGACGGTGCCGCTGAACTTGTCGGTCCGGTGGTAACGGGAGTCGGCGGAGTTGCCCCGGTGGTCGCCCAGCACGAACAGGCGGCCCTCGGGCACCTTCACCTCGAAGGAGAAGTCCGACGGTTTGTCGCCGGCGTAGATGTACGGCTCGGTCAGGGGTGTGCCGTTCACGGTCACCCGGCCCTGTGCGTCGCAGCACTTGACCGTGTCGCCGCCGACTCCGACGACCCGCTTGATCAGGTCCTTCTCGTCGTCGGACGGCAGCAGGCCGATGAAGGTCAGCCCCTGCTTGAACTGCTTGACGACCACGGGGTCGTCCTTCTTCTTGGTCTCCTCGGCGGTGAGCCAGCCTCCGGGGTCCTTGAAGACGACGACGTCACCGCGCTTGGGCTCGGAGCCGAACCAGGGCGTGAACTTGTCCACCAGGACGCGGTCGCCGATCTGGATCGTGTTCTCCATGGAGCCCGACGGGATCACGAAGGCCTGCACGAGGAAGGTCTTGAGGACCAGGGCTATCAGCACGGCCACGCCGACGAGGAGGGGTATCTCCTTGACGGTCGAGCGCCGCCTGCGCCGCTTGATCTTGCGGGCGAGCTTGCGCCGCTCGACCCGGCTGGGCCGGGCGGCGCCTCCGGAGGCGCGCCGGGAGCCGGTGGGCAGCAGGTTGTCGGCGGCGCTGCTGGAGACTCCGCGCGGTCGTCCGCGGTTACCCATGGGCACCCCCCGCGGCGGGCACCCGCGCGTAGGAGTCGGGACGCGTCAGCCGGGTCCAGTGGCCCGCGGGCCAGGCGATCCAGTCGGCCCTGCCGATGACATCACCGACGGGGACCATGCCGCCGCCGGGCGAGCCCAGATGGTCACGGGAGTCGCGGGAACGGCTGCGGTGGTCGCCCAGCAGGAAGAGGGACCCCTCGGGCACCACGATGTCGAAGGGCGCGTCGGACGGGCTGTCACCCCGATGGAGAAATGTCGACTCGTCGACCGATCGGCCGTTCACTTCGAGTCTCCCCTCCTTGTCGCAGCAGACCACGTGGTCTCCCCCTACCCCGACGACGCGTTTGACGTAGTCCGCGTTCCCGAAATAACCAGTGCCGTCGAACACGACGACATCGCCCCGCTGCGGCTCGGAACCGAAACGGTACGCCAACTTATTTACGAGAACGCGGTCCCCGATCCTCAATCCTGACTCCATGGAGCCGCTGGGAATTTCGAACGGCTGCATCACAAAGCGGCTGACCAGCAGCAGAAATACCAGACAGCCCAGCACGGTCAGGGTGATCCGGCCCCCGGGGAGCCACTCGGCGACGTGGTCGGCGAACGCAGAACGCGACCGCCCCTCCGGCCCCGCTGTGTCCGAGATCTCCTCGGAAGCGGAAGGGCTGGAGGCGCGGTCGCGCTCCACATGCTGTGCTTCGGTGTCCATCGGGGCCAGATGCTATCCGGCCTCCATGTGACGCCTTCTTACTGGCTCGGTCGCCGGCGGATCACCGCGGCGGCGCGAGGTCAGTTGTCGCGCTTCTCCTTGATCTTCGCGGCCTTGCCGCGCAGCTCACGGAGGTAGTACAGCTTGGCGCGACGCACGTCACCGCGGGTGACGAGCTCGATCTTCTCGACGATCGGGGTGTGCACCGGGAAGGTGCGCTCGACGCCGACGGAGAACGAGACCTTGCGGACCGTGAAGGTCTCGCGGACACCGGCACCCTGGCGACGGATGACTACGCCCTTGAACTGCTGCACACGGGAGCGGTTGCCCTCGATGACGCGGACGTGGACGTTGACGGTGTCACCCGGACGGAAGGCCGGGACGTCGGTGCGCAGCGACGCGCTGTCGACAGTGTCGAGCAGGTGAGACATTTTGTCTGCTTTCTTCGCTGATGCCACAGGTCATCAACGGGAGAGGGTTCGAAGATGATGCTGCCTCGTCGGGACGGGCGTCGTGTCCCCCTGTGGCAGGGGCGCACGCCGGACGACGTAGAGCAGCGGCCTATTCTTCCACGGCCTCGGGCCTGCGCCAAAATCGGCCGTCGGGGCCCGGCTGCCAGCCCAGGATCGAGAGCATCTCGCGGTCCTTCTTGTCGAAGGCGGAGGGGTCGCAGCGCTCGATGAGGTCGGGTCGGTTCGCCGTCGTGCGGCGCAGGGCCTCGTCGCGCCGCCATCGGGCGATCTTCCCATGGTGGCCGCTGACCAGCACCTCGGGGATCTCACGGCCGCGCCACTGCGGGGGCTTGGTGTACACCGGGCCCTCCAGGAGGTTGGCCATGGCCCCGGGGGCGAAGGAGTCGTCCCGGTGCGACTCGGCGTTGCCGAGGACACCCGGCAGCAGCCGGGCCACGGCCTCGGTGACGACGAGGACGGCCGCCTCACCGCCGGCGAGGACGTAGTCGCCGATGGACACCTCGTAGACGGGCATCCTCGTCGCGTACTCGTCGATGACCCGGCGGTCGATGCCCTCGTAGCGCGCGGGCGCGAAGACCAGCCAGGGGCGCTCGGAGAGCTCGACGGCGAGTTCCTGGGTGAAGGGGCGTCCGCTGGGAGTGGGGACCACCAGGGCGGGCCCGTGGGAGCCCGTCTCGTAGCCGTCCGCCAGGGCGGAGTCCAGGGCGTCGCCCCAGGGCTCGGTCTTCATGACCATGCCGGGGCCGCCGCCGTAGGGGGTGTCGTCGACCGTGTTGTGACGGTCGTACGTCCATTCCCGGAGATCGTGCACGTGCACGTTCAGCTGTCCACGCGCGCGTGCCTTGCCGACGAGCGAGACGTTCAGGGGTTCCAGGTACTCGGGGAAGATCGTGACCACGTCGAGCCGCATCAGGCGTCGGCCCCCGCGGCGTCCTCGTCGCTCCCGGAGGAACCGTTCTCCTCGTCCCTGGAGGAGACGATCTCCGCCTGGTCGTCGATCAGCCCGGGCGGCGGGTCGATGACGGCCCGCTGCTTTTCGAGGTCGATCTCGACGACGATCTCCTCCACGAACGGGATCAGCACCTCGGTCCCGTCCGCGCGCTCCACCACGAACAGGTCCTGGGACGGCAGGTGCGAGATCTCGGTGATGCGTCCGACCTCGGCGCCGTCCTTGGTGACCACGTCCAGGTCCATCAGCTGGTGGTCGTAGTACTCGTCCGGGTCCTCCGGGGTCACGTCCGGGTCGACCTCGGCGATCAGCAGGGTGTTGCGCAGCGCCTCGGCGGCGTTGCGGTCCCGTACGCCTGCGAAGCGCAGCAGAAGACGGCCGCTGTGGACGCGGCCCGTCTCGATGGTCAACGGTCCGGTGGAGGCCGGATCGGTGAGCAGGACGGCACCGGGCCCGAGCCTGAGCTCCGGCTCGTCGGTGCGGACCTCCACGGTGACCTCGCCCTTGATGCCGTGGGCGCGGCCGACGCGAGCGACTACCAGCTGCACTGTGCTTGATCTCCTGTCGTGTGCCGACGGCCATGCTTCATGGACGACTGCGGGTGCGCGAACGCCCACGGGTGCGCAGGGATCCACGCGGTCCGTGGCCGCCTGCGAGGGTTCGCAGACGACTGCGGGCCGGGGACGGCTCGTAAGCCCTCCCCGGCCCGAGCCGGTGCTGCCTGTTACGTCAGCGGACGTGATCCACGTCGACGAGGTCGACGCGGACACCGCGGCCGCCGATGGCGCCCACGACGGTGCGCAGAGCGCGTGCGGTGCGGCCGTTGCGGCCGATCACCTTACCGAGGTCGTCGGGATGGACCCGGACCTCGAGAACGCGCCCGCGGCGCAGGTCACGCGAAGCGACCTGCACGTCGTCGGGGTTGTCGACGATGCCCTTCACGAGGTGCTCGAGAGCCTCCTCGAGCATGCTCAGGCCTCGGTCGACTCGGACTCGGCCGGAGCCTCGTCCTTCTTCTCAGCCTTCTTCTTCTGGGTGATGGCCTCACCCTTGCTCGCGTCGTCGCCACCGAGGGCGTCGAACAGCGGGCGCGCGGCCTTCGGCTCGGCAACGAGCAGCGGAGCCGGGGCCGGCAGGCCCTTGAACTTCTGCCAGTCGCCGGTCAGCTTCAGGATGGCGAGCACGGGCTCGGTCGGCTGCGCGCCGACACCCAGCCAGTACTGCGCACGGTCCGAGTCGACCTCGATGCGCGAAGGGTTCTGCACCGGGTGGTACAGACCGATCTCCTCGATGGCCCTGCCGTCACGGCGGGTACGGGAGTCGGCGACGACGATGCGGTAGTGAGGCGAACGGATCTTGCCCAGACGCTTCAGCTTGATCTTGACTGCCACGGAAGTGGTGTCTCCTGGTCTTGACGGGGTTGGACACGACGAGATGGCCGCGTGGGGTTGCGGTACCCGAGTGTCCGATGGACGCGTCAGCCGGAGGAGAGAGGGGTCCTGTGCGGCTGCGAGTACAGCTAGCCATTCTGCCACATCCTGCGGACCGGCCGGACCGAGGGTGCGCGGGCCCATGGCTGACGGGCACCCGGCGTTCCGGGTGCCCGTCAGCCATGGGCCCGTGTGGACCGGCGGCGCAGGGGCGCCGGCGAGGTGTGGCCCGCGCGCACTCGTGCTTCCTGAAATCCCCCACCGCCCCGGAGGAGGTGGGGGAGGCACGACTGCTCACGGGCCGCGCGTGCTCGTCCGGCACCCACGAGACGCCGGTGTCGCACGCACCTCAGCCCGCGGCCGCCCCGACCACCTCCGGAATACGGAAGGGCTTGCCGCACCCTCCGCACACGATCGGCGCCTGCGCGAGGACCGAGGGGACCACGCGCACATTGCGCCCGCAGTCGCAGACGGCCTTGACGCGGACGCCTCCCCCGGAGGAGCCGTGGCGGGCGGCCGGGCCGCGGAACGAGCGGGCGGTGTCGGCGGCGGTGGCGGCCGAGTGGGCCTTCAGCGCGCGCTGGAGCCGCTCGATCGTCGGGCGGTAGCGGCGCTTCGCCTCGGGGTTGAGCGTGACCAGCGAGAAGCCACTGCTGGGATGCGGCTCCTCGGGGTGGTCGAGGCCCATCTCCTCGGCGATCGCGAGGAACCTGCGGTTGTGATACCGGCCGGCGCGCGAGGTGTCGCGGACTCCGCGGGCGGCGGCGATGCCGTGGACTGCTTCGTGAAGCAGTCGTTCGAAGGAGAGTTCGTGTCCGCAGGCGGACGACGATTCTCCGATCAGGGACTCTGGCGCGGCAAGATCGGGCAGCTCGGGGTGGTGCCGCTGAATGTCGGCCCACGCCCCTGCCAGCTCTGCGGCGAGAACAGGTGGTGTCGTGCTCACGTAATGACAACGAGCGGGGGTGCCTCTGTGTTCCTATTCCGGGGCATCCCAAATAATTTGCACGTACCCGTCAGTTGCCGCTGATGCGTCCTGACGAGGGCGGGTGCGCTGATCTGCGGAGAAGCGTCACAGCTCCTACCAAGGCGGTACGTAGGCACACGTACGCCCCGGCGCGTAGACGGTCTCCGCACTCCGGGGCGCCTGTGGTCGGCAGATGCGCAAGGGGTGTTTCGGCCGCCCTCGGGCCCGCTCAGTAGGCGCGGGCGACGACGGCGACGTTACCGGGTGCGTCGTCGGTGCCGGGCACCGACCCGTCCTCCGCGACCAGACAGCGTACGGTCACCGCGTGCTCGGCGAGCCTGGCCTCGCCCTCTTCGCCGAGGTCGGCCCACGGAATGCGCGCCCAGCCGCCCGCCACGGCGGCCTCCACGGCCGCGTCGATCGTCGAGACCTCGGACGTGCGGGACTCGCGGCGCTCGCGCGACTGCCGCAGGAGCAGCGCCTGGTCCTCCTCCAGGATCGCGGGGAGCAGTCCCGCCAGCGCGTCGACGGCGACGGGCTCCTTGCCCCCGGGGATGCGGCGGACCAGCATCGCGGTGCCGCTCTCCAGGTCACGGGGGCCGACCTCGACGCGCACGGGGACGCCCTTGAGTTCCCAGTCGACGGCGCGGCGCCCGAAGGGGGTGTCCGTACGGTCGTCGACCTGGACCCGTACACCCGCCGCCTTCAGCCGGTCGCCGATCTCACGGACCTTGGCCAGAACCGCTTCGTCCCCCTTGATCGCGAGGACGACGACCTGTACCGGGGCGAGCCGGGGCGGCACCCGCAACCCATTGTCATCACCGTGCGACATGATCAGGCCACCCACCATGCGGGTCGAGGACCCCCAGGAGGTCTGCCAGACGAGCTCCTGTCTGCCGTCCTTGGACAGGTACTGGGTGTTGAACGCCTTCGCGAAGTTCTGCCCCAGCTCGTGGCTGGTGCCCATCTGGAGCGCCTTGCCGTCGCCCATCATGGCTTCGAGGGTGAGGGTGTTGATGGCACCCGCGAACCGCTCGCTCGCCGTCTTCCGGCCAAGGACGACGTCGATGCCGAGGACGTTGGCCATGAAGTCGGCGTACACCTCCTTGTGGATGTGCGCGGCGTAGTCCCGGGCGTCCTCGTAGGTGGCGTGGGCGGTGTGGCCCTCCTGCCAGAGAAATTCAGTCGTTCGGAGGAACACCCGCGGGCGCATCTCCCAACGGACCACGTTCGCCCACTGGTTGATCAGCAGCGGCAGATCGCGGTAGCTCTGCACCCACTTGGAGAAGTACTCGTTGACGATCGTCTCGGAGGTGGGGCGGACGACGACCGGCTCCTCCAGTTCCTTGCCGCCGCCGTGCGTGACCACCGCGAGCTCGGGGGCGAACCCCTCGACGTGCTCCGCCTCCCGGGTCAGGTACGACTGCGGGATGAACAGCGGGAAGTAGGCGTTCTGGGCGCCGGCTTCCTTGATACGGGCGTCCATCTCCTGCTGCATCCGCTCCCACAGCCCGTACCCGTACGGCCGGATGACCATGGTTCCGCGCACCGGCCCGTTGTCGGCGAGCTCGGCCTTGTTGATCAAGTCCTGGTACCAGCGCGGGAAGTCGTCCGCCTGGGGCGTGAGAACGGGTGCCTTTGCCATGCGGCGATCGTACGGGCCCACGTTGCCGGAATGTGAATTCTCGCGCCCTTTGCGGCCCCCGCACAAACGGGCCCCCGCAACCCCTGGACGGCACGTCGAGTGCGGAGTTACCTGACATACGGGGGGAGTGCGGGCCTCGTGCGCGGGGGCGAAGGAACGGGCCCGGCGGCAACTCTCGGCGGATTGGGGCACTTTCGATGACACCTACGCTCGTGCGGCAGCACCTTCCTCATGCGGGTCCAGCGCCCCGCGCGGACCGGGGTGCACGCGCGCGTGACTGGGCCGAGATCCAGGAGCGGATGCTGGTGCCGCTCTACGAGGCCGTCTACGAGCGGCTCGAAGTGGGCGGCGGGACGCGGCTGCTCGGGCTCGGCTGCGGGGCGGGGCTCGCCCTGCTCATGGCGGCCTCCCGCGGCGCCGCGGTCACGGGTGTCGACTCCTCGTCGCCCGAACGGCTGGCCCTCGCTCGGGAGCGTCTGCTGCCGGAGGGCCGGGGCACACGCCCGGGCGACCACCGGCTCGTGGCCGGCTCCCCCGGGGACGCGGCCGTGGCGGGCGCGCCGACCCACAACCTGGTGACCGCGTTCGAGCCGATCGGGTGCGTGGCCGGAGACTCCGAGGGACTCGGTTCGCTGCTCGCGGAGGCGGCGCCGCTCACCGGCCGCGGAACGCCCGTGGTGCTGGTCGGGTGGGGGCCACCGGAACGGTGCAGCACCTCGGCCGTGCTGCGGGTGGCCACCAAACTGGCCGATCCCCTGCGCGGGGCGGCGGCCTTGCGCGCCGCCCGCCGGGACGACCTGGAGGAGGTGGCCCAGCGGGCCGGGCTGCGGCCGGACGGCTCGGGGCGGGTGGCCTGCCCGTTCGGGTACGCCGATGTGGACAGTGCCGTGCGCGGGCTGCTGTCCACGGGGCTCTTCGACGCCGCGGTCGACGCCACCGATCAGGCCCAGGTCGACAAGGAAGTGGCCGAGGCGCTGCATCCGCATCTGCGGCGGGACGGGACGGTCTGGATGCCGAACGTGTTCCGGTATCTGATCGCCCGGACGGTCTGAGGGGTCACGCTTCCTTCGCCGTACGGGGCACCCCGGCGATCCGGTACGCCTCCGCCTCCTCCAGCGTCTCGTCGGCGAGGAGTGCCTCGGCCAGGGCGTCCAGCTGTCCTCTGTGCTCGCGGAGTTTCTGGCAGGCCTCCTCGTAGCACTCGTCGACGATGCGGCGCATCTCGTGGTCGATCGAGTCGAGGGTGCCCGGTGCGGCCGAGAGACCGTAGGCCTGCTGGGCGTCGCTGGGCAGCGCGGACAGCCGGCCGACGCGTTCGCTCATGCCCCAGCGGGCGACCATGCCACGGACGATGTTCGTGACCTGTTCCAGGTCGTTCTCCGAGCCCGTCGTGATGACGTCGTAGACGACGTGTTCGGCGGCCATTCCGCCGAGGGCGCCGATGATGCGGCCGCGCAGGTACTCCTCGGTGTAGGCGTACCGGTCCGCGTCCGGCGTCGAGAGGGTGACGCCGAGGGCGCGGCCGCGCGGGACGATGGTGATCTTGCGGACCGGGTCGGCGCCGGGCCGCAGCATGCCGAGGAGGGCGTGGCCGCTCTCGTGGTACGCGGTGCGGCGGCGTTCCTCGTAGGGCATGACCAGGGAGCGTTCGGCGCCGAGCTGGACCTTTTCGAGCGCTTCGGACAGGTCGCCCTGGGTCACCTCCTCCTGCTTGCGCTTGACGGCGAGGAGGGCCGCCTCGTTGGCGAGGTTGGCGAGGTCCGCGCCGGTCATGCCCGGAGTCGTACGGGCCACCTGGGTCAGGTCGACGCCGGGGGCGAGCGGGATGTCGCGGGTGTGGATCTCCAGGATCGCCTCACGGCCGCTGCGGTCGGGGGGCGAGACGTTGACGACGCGGTCGAAGCGGCCGGGGCGGGTGAGCGCCGGGTCCAGGATGTCCGCGCGGTTGGTGGCGGCGATGACGATGACGCCCTCGGAGCCGGAGAAGCCGTCCATCTCGGTGAGGATCTGGTTCAGCGTCTGCTCGCGCTCGTCGTGGCCGCCCATGCCGGAGCCGCCCGACCGTGACCGTCCGATGGTGTCGATCTCGTCGATGAAGATGATGGACGGGGCCACTTTGCGGGCCTCGGCGAACAGCTCGCGCACGCGCGAGGCTCCGACGCCCACGATCATCTCGATGAACTCGGAGGCGGAGGCGGAGAAGAACGGGACCCCCGCCTCCCCCGCGACCGCCCGCGCGAGCAGGGTCTTTCCCGTGCCGGGCGGGCCCGCCAGCAGCACGCCGCGCGGCATCTTCGCGCCCATCCTGCGGTACGCGTCGGGGTTCTTGAGGAAGTCCACGACGTCGTCGACTTCGCCGGCCACCTCGTCGATGCCGGCCACGTCCGCGAACGTGGTGCGCTTGCCGCCGGGCACGAGTTCGACCGGTTTCGGGGGCGTCTTGCGGCCGAGCATGCCGCCCGCGCCGCCCATGCCGGAGCCCATCCGCCGGGCGATGAAGATCCACAGGACGATGAGCAGGGCCATCGGGGCGAGCGAGATCAGCAGATTGAAGAGGAAGCTGCGCTCCTGGACGACCGGCGAGGCGGTCACCGTGACGTCGTGCGCCTGCAGGTTCTCCCAGAGCTTGTCGTCCGCGAAGACCGGGCGCTGGGTCTTGAACTTGGTGTACTTCCCGTCGCCGTCGGGGTTCTCCTGGGAGTTCTTGAGCTGTCCCTGGATCGCGTCGCCCTTGGAGTAGATCTTGGTGACGTTGCCGTCGGTCACCTGTCTGCTGAACTCCGTGTACGAGATCGTCGGCTCGTCGCCCTTGTTGTAGAAGGACAGCACCAGGTTCGCGACCAGGAACACGACAAGAGCGGCCAGGGCCAGGCTCCACCAGCCGCCGGGCAGCTTCCGCCGGCCGCCCGAAGGCGGTGTCGCCTCGGGTGGCGTGCCCTCGGTACGCCACGGCTGATCAGGTGCCTTGCGCGGCGGTACGGGGTTGCCCATATGGCGACGTTACGACATATGGCGGACAGCGGCACCCGCGCTCACGCCACTGGGGCGCCCCTCCGGTGAGGGGCGCCCCCAGTGGGCGTCGCTGAAGCACTCCCGTACGGGAGGGGCTGTCAGCCCATGAACTTCTTGAACTCGTCCGGCAGCTCGAAGTCTTCCTGGGCGCCCTGCTGAGGGAGGCCGAAGGCGTTGCCGCCCTGGGCACCCGCCTCGCGACGGGCAGCCTCCTCTTCCTCCTGCAGCTTGCGCTTCATCGGGTTTCCGGAGCGCTGCTTGCCCTTGGCCTGCTTCTGCTTCTTCTTGGTGCGGCCGGGGCCGCCACCCATGCCCGGCATCCCGGGCATGCCCGGCATCCCGCCGCCCTGGGCCATGCGGGACATCATCTTGCGGGCCTCGAAGAACCGCTCGACCAGGCCCTTGACCGCGCTGACCTCGACACCGGAACCCTTGGCGATACGGGCGCGGCGCGAGCCGTTGATGATCGTCGGCTCCTGGCGCTCGGCCGGCGTCATCGACTTGATGATGGCGGCCGTGCGGTCGACGTCGCGCTCGTCGAGATTATTGATCTGGTCCTTGATCTGGCCCATGCCCGGGAGCATGCCGAGCAGCTTGCTGATGCTGCCCATCTTCCGGACCTGCTCCATCTGGGCCAGGAAGTCGTCCAGGGTGAAGTCCTGGCCCTTCTTGGACGCCAGCTTGGAGGCCATCTTCTCGGCCTCTTCTTGGCTGAACGTCTTCTCCGCCTGCTCGATCAGGGTGAGCAGGTCACCCATGTCGAGGATGCGGGAGGCCATCCGGTCCGGGTGGAAGGCGTCGAAGTCGTCGAGCTTCTCGCCGTTCGACGCGAACATGATCGGCTTGCCGGTGACCGAGGCGATCGACAGGGCCGCACCACCGCGGGCGTCACCGTCGAGCTTGGAGAGCACCACGCCGTCGAAGCCGACGCCGTCACGGAAGGACTCGGCCGTGTTGACCGCGTCCTGGCCGATCATCGCGTCGACGACGAAGAGGATCTCGTCGGGGCTGACGGCGTCGCGGATGTCCGCGGCCTGCTGCATCAGCTCCTGGTCGATACCCAGGCGGCCGGCGGTGTCCACGATCACGATGTCGTGGACCTTGGTCTTCGCGAACTCCATGGAGTCCTTGGCGACCTTGACCGGGTCGCCGACGCCGTTGCCCGGCTCGGGGGCGTAGACGGCGACGCCCGCGCGCTCGGCGACCACGCTGAGCTGGTTCACCGCGTTCGGGCGCTGGAGGTCGGCGGCGACGAGGAGCGGGGAGTGCCCCTGGTCCTTGAGCCACTTGCCGAGCTTTCCGGCGAGCGTGGTCTTGCCCGCACCCTGGAGGCCCGCGAGCATGATCACGGTGGGCGGGTTCTTGGCGAAGCGGAGGCGGCGGGTCTCGCCGCCGAGGATCGTGACGAGCTCGTCGTTCACGATCTTCAGAACCTGCTGGGCGGGGTTCAGCGCCTTGGAGACCTCGACACCGAGTGCGCGCTCCTTGACGTTCTTGATGAAGGTCCGCACGACCGGAAGGGCCACGTCGGCTTCGAGGAGCGCGATACGGATCTCGCGTGCGGTGGCGTCGATGTCGGCTTCGGACAGTCGGCCCTTGCCCCGCAGGTTCTTGAACGTCGCTGAGAGGCGATCGGAGAGAGTATCGAACACGGCGCTCGTCGGTCCTCAGGGGTCGGGGGCGATGGGAATCGCCCTCCAGGGTATCTGGCCGCGTGCGGTGGGGTCTCCACCCCGTTCATACGAGAGACCTATGGCACCCTCTGGCCAGGTGTACGGGACGGTCGGCACCGCCTCATTCCCGCAGCGTCTCCTCCAGCGCACGGGCCAGCGAGGCCGCCTCGGCGCCCGGCAGGGGCGCCCCCTTCGTGCCCGTCACGTAGAAGGCGTCCACGGCGTTCGCGCCGAGCGTGGAGACATGCATGCTCCGTACCCGGACGTGCGCCTTCTCCAGGGCCCGCCCGATGCGGTGCAGCAGGCCCGGGGCGTCATGGGCGCGGACCTCGATGACCGTGGCGTGCCGCGAGGCGGCCGGGGCCACCGTCACCCGCGGCGGCGGCGCGATCGTTCCGCGGCGGCGCGGGTACGCGGCGTCGCGTTCGGCGAGGCGCGCCGCGATGTCGAGGGAACCGTCGAGGGCGCGTACGAGGTCGGCACGCAGGCGGGCGGCCTGCGGCAGGGAGCCGTACTCGGCGGCGACCCGCCAGTTGAGCAGCAGGACCGAGCCCTCGACGCCGTCGGGCAGGTCCAGGGCGCGCAGCTCGGCGGTGCGGACGGTCAGCCGGTGCATGGCGAGGACGCCGGCCACCGCGGGGAGCACGCCGGGCTGGTCCGGTACGGCGATGAGAAGTTCCACACCGAGCGGCTCCGGGTCCTCCGGGACGGCGTCGGCCTCGGCGTCGACCGGCTCGGTCTGCGCGCGCAGCGCCAGGACGGGACCGCCCGTGCGGAACGCCTCGATCGCGAGCCGTTCCTGCTCGGCGGTCGGGGCGGCGGCCTCGGGCTCCTCGGGGGTATCCCCGGCGAGCACGGCGGAGACCCGTTTGACCAGGTCGGCGACGAGCGAACCGCGCCAGGAGGACCAGGCCGCGGGCCCGGTGGCCAGCGCGTCCGCCTCGGTGAGCGCGTGCAGCAGTTCCAGGCTGCCCTGCGATCCGACGGCCTCGGCGACCGAGCGGACGGTGGCCGGGTCCTCCAGGTCACGCCGGGTCGCGGTGTCGATGAGCAGCAGATGGTGGCGTACGAGCGTGGCGAGCACCGCCACGTCCGCGCGGTCGAAGCCGATCCGGGCGGCCACGTCACGGGCGATGATCTCGCCGGCCACGGAGTGGTCGCCGGGCCAGCCCTTGCCGATGTCGTGCAGCAGGGCCGCGACGAGGAGGAGGTCGGGACGGCCCACGCGGCGGGTCAGTTCCGAGGCACGGACGGCCGTCTCGATGAGGTGGCGGTCGACGGTCCAGATGTGGACGGCGTTGCGCTGCGGCCGGCAGCGCACCCGCTCCCAGTCGGGCAGCAGCCGGGTGATCAGCCCTTCCGCCTCCAGCGCCTCCCAGACCTCGATGGTCGGGCGGCCCGAGCCGAGGAGGGTGACGAGCTGCTGGCGCGCCTCGGCCGGCCAGGGCGTGGGGAGGGGGCGCGCGACAGCGGCCATGCGCCGTACAGCGTGCAGGGACAGGGGGAGATCCGCCTGCGCGGCCGCCGCCGCCGCGCGCAACGGCAGCACGGGGTCGCGCTCGGGACGGGCGGCGCGGGCGAGCACCACCTCGCCGTCCTGCTCGACCACGCCCTCGGCGAGGGGGGATCGCTCGCCGACCGGCTTGCCGCCGCCCAGCATGGCGCGCAGCCGCGGACGTACGGCACGCGATCGCAGGACACGCCCCACTTCGCGCCAGGTGACGTCACTGGCGTACGACACGACGCGCGCGGCCTCGTAGACCTGGCGCAGCAGCGTGTCGGCGTCCAGCAGACCGAGTTCGGCGGCGACCTGGTCCTGCTCCTGGAGCGCGAGGCGGTCGGTGGCGCGTCCGGTGGCGAGGTGCAGGGCGTCTCGGACGTCGAGGAGCCTGCGGCGGGCGTCGGTCAGGCCTTCGCGGGGCGCGTCCGCGAGCCAGGACGCGGCGACGGCGCGCAGTGCGGTGGCGTCGCGCAGGCCGCCGCGCGCCTCCTTCAGGTCCGGTTCGAGGAGGTACTGGAGTTCGCCCTGGCGCTCGGCGCGCTCCGCGCACAGCTCCTGAAGTTCGGGCAGACGCTTCGGTGCCTGGTTGCGCCAGTCGGCGAGGACGGCCGTACGCAATCCGGCGGTGAGACCGAGATCGCCCGCGAGGTGGCGGGCGTCGAGGAGGCCGAGCTGGGCCTTGAGGTCGTCGGCGGCGGTCTTGCGGGCCTCCGCGGGTGTGCGCACCGAGTGGTCGAGGTCGAGGCCCAGGTCCCAGACGGGATACCAGATGCGATCGGCGAGGGAGGCGACGGCGCCGGAGTCGCCGCCGTCGTGCAGGAGGAGCAGGTCGAGGTCGCTGCGGGGGGAGAGCTCACCGCGGCCGTAGCCGCCGACGGCGACGAGGGAGACCCCGCGCATGCCCTCGGATCCGGCGGTGAACAGGCCGGTCAGCCAGTCGTCCGTCAGTTCGGCGAGGGCCGCACGGCGCGGCGGCCCGGACCGCGCCCCCTCCTGGAGGAGGCGCAGCCGGGCCGCCGCGTAGCCGCTGGGTCCCGAGTCCTCTGCATCCACTCGCGTGTCCGTACTCGTCACCCAGCGACTCCTGTCTTTCTTCTTCTGCGGGCCGATCCGGTCAGAGTGCGTCCGGGCCGCGCTCGCCGGTCCGGACCCGGACGGCCGTATCGACCGGGATGGACCACACCTTGCCGTCACCGATCTTGCCGGTACGGGCCGCCTTCACGACGACGTCGATGAGCTGTTCGGCGTCGTCGTCCTCGACCAGCACCTCGATGCGGATCTTGGGGACGAGGTCGACCGTGTACTCGGCACCGCGGTAGACCTCGGTGTGTCCCCGCTGCCGACCGTAGCCGCTGGCTTCGGTGACCGTCAGTCCGTGAACCCCGAAGGCCTGCAGGGCCTCCTTGATCTCGTCGAGCCGGTGAGGCTTCACGACGGCGGTGATGAGCTTCATGCGTCCACCTTCTTGGCATCCGTGTCGGCCGGGGCGGGCACGGCGGTCCGGGCGGAGCCGCCGCCGGCACCGCTGAAGTCGTATGCGGTCTCGGCGTGCTCGGCCTGGTCGATGCCGGCGATCTCCTCGTCCTCGGTGACCCGCATGCCCATGGTCTTGTCGATGAGGAAGGCGAGGATGGCGGAGACGACGAGGGAGTAGCCGAGGACGGCGAAGACGCCCGCGCACTGCTTCCAGAACTGGGTCAGGCCGCCGCCGTAGAAGAGGCCCTCGACCGTGGACTGGCCCTTGCCGCTGGCGAAGAAGCCGATCAGCAGGGAGCCGACGACACCGCCGACCAGGTGGACTCCGACGACGTCCAGGGAGTCGTCGTAGCCGAGCTTGTACTTCAGGCCCACGGCCATGGCGCACAGGACACCGGCGATGACACCGACCGCGATCGCGCCGAGCGGGGAGACCGCACCGCCGGACGGGGTGATGGCGACCAGACCGGCGACCGCGCCGGAGGCGGCGCCCAGCGTGGTGAACGCGCCGTGCCGGATCTTCTCGTAGGCGAGCCAGGCCAGCATGGCGGCCGCGGTGGCGATCTGCGTGTTGACGAACATCAGCGCGCCGACGCCGTCGTCGTTGCCGAGCCACGAGCCGGCGTTGAATCCGAACCAGCCGAACCACAGCAGACCGGAGCCGAGCATCACCAGCGGGAGGCTGTGCGGGCGCATCGGGTCCTTCTTGAAGCCGACGCGCTTGCCGATGACCAGGATCACGCCGAGCGCCGCGGCGCCCGCGTTGATGTGGACCGCCGTACCACCGGCGAAGTCGATCACACCGAGCTCGAAGGCCCAGCCGCCCGCGCCCCACACCCAGTGGGCGACCGGGAAGTAGACGACCGTGGCCCACAGCGCGATGAAGAGCGACCACGCGGTGAACTTCACCCGGTCCGCGAGAGCACCGCTTATCAGCGCGGGCGTGATGATCGCGAACATGAGCTGGAAGACCATGAAGACGAAGACCGGGATCGTGTACCCGTCCCACAGCTCCGTCAGGCCGATGTTACTGAGGCCGACCCAGTCAGAGGTCCAGCCGATGAACGATCCCTTGTCCGTGCCGAAGGCGAGGGAGAAGCCGTACAGCACCCACAGGATGGTGACGATCCCCATGCTGATGAAACTCATCATCAGCATGTTGAGGGTGCTCTTGACGCGGACCATGCCTCCGTAGAAGAAGGCGAGGCCGGGCGTCATGATGAGCACCAGGGCGGAACAGATGAGCATGAACCCTGTGTTGGCGGCAGAAAGCTTGGGTGCCTCTGCGGCAAGGGTGATGGCTGGTGCCATCGGCGTCTCCTCGTCGTTGGTACGGCCCCGTGCGGGCGAAGCCTGAGTGGTCGTGAGGGGTGGGCCGGTTATGCGCCATGAGATTGGCGCAGCGCCGTTTCCGTGGAAGCCCCTCGATGTTTCGCACCAGTGACGAAGGCGCTCTGTGTGTTACGCGTTCATGAACTGCCGGATAGTGGTCGAACCGATCGTTATCGTGACGCAATCATCGGCTGGGGCCGTCGCGGCGCCCCGGGCGCGCACGACCGCGGCCACCGGGTGAGCCGTCCCCGCATTGACCAGCCACGTCCTCGCGAGCGGCACCGGCCGAGAGGGCACACAACGGAGCCGGCCGCGGCTGGTCGTCCGATGACCTGGCATGGGGGAGCCGAGTCGGGCAGTTCGGGACGACCGGCCGCGGCCGGGGCATGGGGCAGGGACGCCTTCGCGGCCCCGGGTCAGACCGCTTCCGCGGTCTCGGGCAGGTCGACGGCCAGCTGGTCGGTGAGGTCGATGACCTCGGCGAGGTCCCCGAAATCGCGGACGGCGGTGTCGACGGTCTTTCGGATACGAGTGTTGACGCGCTCCGAGCGCACCTTCTTGCCGATCCTCAGCGCTTCCTTGGCCAGGGCCGCACTCCGCTCGGGCTCACGCTGAAGCAGGTGCACGGTGGCCATGCCGATGAGGTTGAGTGCGTACGAACGCTGGTGCTCGGGATCCTTGCCGAAACGGTCGACGGCCTCCTGCATCAGGGGCTCGGCCATGGAGGCGTACGTGGGGCTGCGCCCGGCGACATAGGCGAGGTCACGGTAGGAGTGCGAGTTCTCGCCGTACAGCTCGGCCTTGGAGAAGAAGCGGATCCAGTCGGGGTCCGGGTCGTCCCACTCGTGCACGTCGGCGAAGGTGTCCTCGGCCATCCGGACGGCCCGCTTGCACTTTCCGGGCTGGCCCATGTTGGCGTAGGCGCGGGCCTCCATCGCATACAGCATCGACTGGGTGCGCGGGCTCGCGCAGTCACGGCTGCCGTACTGCGCGAGATGGATCAGTTCCAACGCGTCGTCGGGCCGCCCGAGATGAATCATCTGGCGGCTCATGCTGGACAGGATGTACGAGCCGAGCGGCTTGTCGCCGGCCTCCTTCGAGGCGTGGAGGGCGAGCACGAAGTACTTCTGCGCGGTGGGCTGGAGGCCCACGTCGTAGCTCATCCAGCCTGCCAGCTCGGCCAGTTCGGCGGCGACCTTGAACAGGAGCTTGCCGGTGGCGGCGGGCTGCGGCTCCTGGAGCAGGTCCGTCACCTCGTGCAACTGGCCGACGACCGCCTTGCGGCGCAGTCCGCCGCCGCACTGGGCGTCCCACTGACGGAACATCGCGGTGGTGGACTCCAGGAGGTCCAGCTCCGGCTTGGAGAGCCGGCCAGCGCGGCGCGCCGAGGCCGGGGGTTCGGGCTCCTCCTGTGGCGCCAGCGGCGCGGGGACGAGCCAGCGCTGCATGGGCTCGACGAGGGCGGGACCCGCGGCGAGGGCCAGCGAGCTGCCGAGGAAGCCGCGCCGCGCCAGCATCAGGTCGCTGCGCGAGTATTCACTGATCAGCGCGACGGTCTGGGGGCCCGTCCACGGCAGGTCGATACCCGACACGGAGGGTGCCTGGTGGGCGGCGCGCAGACCGAGGTCCTCCACGGCGACGACGCAGCCGAACCGCTCGGAGAACAGCTCGGACAGGATCCGCGGGATCGGCTCGCGCGGGTTCTCGCCGTCCAGCCAGCGGCGCACCCGCGAGGTGTCCGTGGAAATGTGGTTGGCCCCCAACTGGCGGGCCCGGCGGTTAACTTGGCGCGCGAGTTCGCCCTTCGACCAGCCGCTGCGCACGAACCACGAGCCGAGCAGCTCGTTGGGGCGCTTGTCAGCGTTCGTCCCGCCTCCGCCGTTGCCGCCCACTGGAACGCCCCCACTCTCTGAGACCACTTGCCGCCGCTCTGCGCCAAGCCCTATCAGAATGCCGGTAAATACGGCCGCGCGTCCGGCAGTTCCCACCCTTCGAACGGTAAGCCGACTTGCCCTTGGCATACCCACGAGTACATACAGCCCCAGGACTCGTGTACTCAAAGTAATCCTACGATCACGCCTCCAGCCATGGCGATCCGTGAAACGCCACCATTCGCCACCCCTTCGAATGAACTCCGGTCGCCCTGCTCGCGATTGACTTGACACAGGAGGGCCGGTGATGGGCGGAACGGTGTACGCCGGGGCGCACGGAGCCGAGCGCACCACCCGGTGCACCACAAGGCGCCGCCTGGATCGCGCGAAACCGGGCAGTCAGGAACAGAGGGTGACGATCCGGTTTCGTCACGTAACCACCGGCGCATCGGACCCGTTGGAGGGGGCATGGGCTTCACGATCGGCAGCAGTCGGGCGATGCGCGACATCCGGACCGGCACTCGTCGCCGCGGCCGCTCGTCGGAGAGCACGGCCGTCGCAGAATTCACCGGACTCTGGGGATGGGACGTGGTCCCGGGCGCCAGGGCCGCCGCGGGGGTGTGCTCGTGCGGCAGGAGCGACTGCGCGGCACCGGGTGCGCACCCCCTGAGCTTCGCCCCGACGATCCCGGCCGGCGCGACCTTGAACGAGGCGACCGGCATCTGGTCCGAGTTCCCGGGCGCCGCGGTGATGCTGCCGGTCGGCCGGGCGTTCGACGTGATCGAGGTCGCCGAGCCCGCCGGGCGCCGCGCGCTGGTCCGCCTGGAGCGCATGGGCCTCCCCCTCGGTCCGGTCACGGCCACCGCCGACGGCCGCGCCCACTTCTTCGTCTCCCCCGGGTCCGCCGCCGAACTCTCCGAGCTGCTCTACCGGATGGGCTGGGACGACCCGTCTCTGGACCTGCACGGCCTGGGTCCCGGTTCGTTCATCACCGCCCCGCCCTCCGACCGCGCGGGACTCGGCCCGGTCCGCTGGCTGCGCTCCCCCGCCCTCGACTCCGCGACGAAGCCGCCGCCGGCCCGGCTGCTGCTGGGCACGCTCGCCTACGTGGCCCACCGCTCACGGGCCTGAGCCGCGCCGCACCGGTCCGTCCGGCACCCCGCCCGCCGCCTCACGGGGCCGACGGCGTCGACGCCACGAGCGCCAAGAGCGCCACATGAAGAAGCGCCCGTCCCCGACAGTGTCGTGGGGACGGGCGCTTCTTCGGGCACCTACGCGTTCACGCGGGTGGTCACTCTCCGATAAGGGCGTCAACGAACGCCTCCGGCTCGAACGGCGCCAGGTCGTCCGCGCCCTCGCCGAGCCCCACCAGCTTGACCGGGACGCCCAGCTCACGCTGCACCGCGATGACGATGCCGCCCTTCGCCGTACCGTCGAGCTTGGTCAGCACGATGCCGGTGATCTCCACGACCTCGGCGAACACACGCGCCTGGACCAGACCGTTCTGGCCGGTGGTCGCGTCGAGGACGAGCAGCACCTCGTCGAGCGGCGCGTGCTTCTCGACGACGCGCTTGACCTTGCCGAGCTCGTCCATGAGGCCGGTCTTGGTGTGGAGCCGGCCGGCGGTGTCGATGAGGACGACGTCCGCGCCCTCCTCGATGCCCTCCTTGACCGCGTCGAACGCGATCGAGGCGGGGTCGCCGCCCTCGGGGCCACGGACGGTACGGGCACCCACGCGCTCGCCCCAGGTCTGGAGCTGGTCGGCGGCGGCGGCGCGGAAGGTGTCGGCGGCGCCCAGCACGACGTTCTTGCCGTCGGCGACGAGCACGCGCGCGAGCTTGCCGGTGGTGGTGGTCTTGCCGGTGCCGTTGACACCGACCACCATCACGATGCCCGGGGTGTCGAGGTTCGAGTCGGTCTTGACCTCGCGGTCGAACTCCGGGACGAGCAGTACGAGCAGCTCTTCGCGCAGCAGACCGCGCAGCTCGTCCGGCGTCCGCGTGCCGAGCACCTTCACGCGCTCGCGCAGCCGCTCGACCAGCTCCTGGGTGGGCTGCACGCCGACGTCGGCGACGAGCAGCGTGTCCTCGATCTCCTCCCAGGTCTCCTCGTCGAGGTGCTCACGCGAGAGCAGCGTGAGCAGCCCCTTGCCGAGCGCGTTCTGCGAGCGGGAGAGCCGGGTACGCAGGCGCACCAGGCGGCCGGCGGTCGGTTCCGGGATCTCGATCGCGGGGGCGGGCGGTTCCTCGACGACGACCGGCGTGGCGGCCGAGCGATCGGGAAGATCCACCTCCTCGATCGTGCGGCGTGGTTCGTCGCGCGGCGTCTCGGCCTCGTCGCCGACGTGCGGTTCGGCCGGAGGGGCGGTGATGTCGGGGGCGGCCGGGGGCGGCGGGGGCAGCTGCTTCCGCTTGCGACTGCCGACGACGAGCCCACCGAGCGCGCCGATCACCACCAAGGCGATGACTACAGCAAGGATGATGGTTTCCATAACCCGTCCAGTATGCGTGACCTCGCGTCCGGCCAGCCGTTGGCCGGGCGGGGCCGTGTGCCCCGCGGGCCGGGCCGGTCAGCCGCCCGGCCACGCGTCCGCGGGAAGCCTCGAGGGCGGAGTCACCGCACTCCCCGGCGTCGCTCGAGCACAAAGGGTGCGTGTGGGTGCGCGCGTACCCAGGGTGCACACGGCCCATGCACGTCGGCCGTGGCGCACCCTCGCCGCCACATGGTGCCGCCCCGGCCCGCCGGGCCCCCTGGCACGGCCCGCGAAAGGTTCCGCGGCTCTGGATGTCTGACGCACCGTCAGCTACCGTCCCCCTCCACACACGAAGGGGGGCTCCCCATGCCCGTAACGGTCGTGCGCTTCAACCTCGTCGAACCCGACGCCACCCCCGCCTCGCTGAGCGCCCGCTACAAGGCGGCCGTCGAGATGGCCACGTACGCCGACGACCGCGGGATCACCACCGTGCAGACCGAGGAGCACCACGGCGTCGCCAACAACTGGCTGCCCTCGCCGTTCACGTTCGCGGGCGCGGTCTTCGGGGCGACCCGGCACATCGCGGTCACCGTCTCGGCGGTCATCGGCCCGCTGCACGACCCGCTGCGGCTCGCCGAGGACATCGCCGTACTCGACCTGCTCAGCGGCGGGCGACTGGTGACCGTGGCCGGCATCGGCTACCGGCCCGAGGAGTACGCGCTGTTCGACGTGGACTGGAAGCGCCGCGGCAAACTCCAGGACGAGCTCCTGGAGACGGTGCTGAAGGCGTGGACCGGCGAGGACTTCACGTATCGGGGCCGCACGGTACGGGTCACCCCGCGTCCGTTCTCGGATCCGCACCCCCTGCTGCTGGTGGGCGGCTCCTCCCGGGCCGCGGCCAGGCGCGCCGCCCGGCTCGGGCTGCCGTTCTTCCCCAGCGCGCACCTGCCCGAGCTGGAGGCTTACTACAAGGAGCGGCTCATCGAGTACGGCACCGAGGGCTGGACGATGATGCCCGGCGCCGAGACGCCGCTGCTGCACATCGCCGAGGACCCGGACCGGGCCTGGGCCGAGTACGGTTCCCACTTCCTGCACGAGGCGCGGACGTACGCGTCCTGGCAGTCGGGGGAGATCCGCTCGGCGGTGAAGTCGGCGGCCACGACCGTCGAGGAGCTGCGCGCCGAGGGCGTCTACCGCATCCTCACGCCCGACCAGTGCGTGGCGCAGGGCCTCGGCAACCTCGTCCTGCATCCGCTGTCCGGCGGGATGCCCGTCGACGAGGGCTGGCGCAGTCTGCAGCTGTTCTGCGAAAGCGTGCTGCCCCGGCTCGACCGACCTCACGGTCCGAGCCGGGGCAGCACGCCCTCTTGACGAGTACGGGGAGAGGGGCAGCGGGGACTTGGCCCCTCTCCCCGAGTTCCGGGGAGCCACCGGGGCCCGTGGGGAGCCGCCGGTGGCACGGGCGGTCAGCCCATCTCCTCCAGGGTCTTGCCCTTCGTCTCCTTGACGAACTTGAGCACGAACGGGATGGAGAGCACGGCGAAGCACGTGTAGATCACATAGGTGCCGGACAGGTTCCAGTCGGCCAGCGACGGGAAGCTCGCGGTGATGGCCCAGTTGGCGATCCACTGCGCGGAGGCGGCGACACCGAGCGCGGCGGCGCGGATGTGGTTCGGGAACATCTCGCCCAGGAAGACCCAGACCACGACGCCCCAGGAGAGGGCGAAGAAGAGGACGAAGACGTGGGCGGCGATCAGGGCGACCCAGCCCTGGGTGGCCGGCAGCTTGCCGTCGACCAGGTCGAACGAGAAGGCCCAGGCCTCCAGCCCGAGACCGATGGCCATACCCACCGAGCCGATGAGGGCGAGCGGCTTACGGCCGATGCGGTCCACGAAGATCATGGCGATCACGGTGCCGATGATGTTGATGATCGACGTGGTGAACGAGTAGAAGAACGAGTCCGTCGGGTCGACGCCGACCGACTGCCACAGCGTCGCGGAGTAGTAGAACGCGATGTTGATGCCGACGAACTGCTGGAAGACCGAGAGGCCGATACCGACCCAGACGATCGGCAGGAAGAGGAAACCGCCGCCGAGCAGGTCCTTGAAGGTCGACTTGTGCTCGCGCTTCATGGCGTGCTCGATCTCGGCGACACGGGCGTCCAGGTCGATCTTGTCGCCCTCGACCTCCTTGAGCACCTCACGGGCACGGTCCCTGCGGCCGACCTCGAGCAGGAAGCGCGGCGACTCGGGGATGGCGAAGGAGAGCAGACCGTAGAGGACGGCCGGGACGACCATGACGCCGAGCATGACCTGCCAGGCTTCCACGCCCAGGAGCTCGCCCCGCTGATCGCCGTCGGCGGCGTTCAGGATGGCGTAGTTGACGAGCTGCGAGATGGCGATGCCGACGACGATCGCGGCCTGCTGGAACGAGCCGAGCCGCCCGCGGTACGCGGCCGGGGAGACCTCGGCGATGTAGGCGGGGCCGATGACGGACGCCATGCCGATGGCGAATCCGCCGACGATGCGCCAGAAGGCGAGGTCCCACAGCGCGAAGGGCAGCGCCGAGCCGACGGCACTGATGGTGAAGAGCGTCGCGGAGATCTGCATGCAGCGGATGCGGCCGATGCGGTCGGCCATGCGGCCGGCGGTCGCGGCGCCGACGGCGCAGCCGATCAGCGCGATGGCGATGACCTGGGCCAGGGCCGCGGAGCCGATGTCGTAGCGGCTCCGGATGGCCTCGACGGCGCCGTTGATCACGGCACTGTCGTAGCCGAACAGGAAGCCGCCCATCGCGGCCGCCGCCGCGATGAAGATGACATGCCCGAGATGTTCGGGGTGAGCCAACTTGGCTTCTGACTTAGGTGCCTGCGATGCGCTGGTCACGTAAAACTCCTCGGGCCACCGGCCTCGCTGCCGGGGGTGGGGGGCGAAACCCTTCGCTGGTGGTACCAGTGGCGCACATGTTCACGCCGCCCACCACCTGAAGGTAAAAGCAACGCTGGAGAGACTATGCCTTCAAGTTTCGAAGTCAATAATTTGTTTGCTGTGAGTTTCTGCCTCCGATGTGACGTAGTTGTGTTCAAGTCTTGAACGTCGTATGACCGAACGGCCTAGTCAAGGTCACTCTGCGCTCCACGTCCCGTCGTCCCTCCGATGCGCCGACTCCGCGGAATCCGCAGCGTGTTGGTGTTTTCGTGAACCGGCCGCGCGGGCCACCGGGGCCACCGAGAGGTCCGGCACGGGCGCCGACCGTGACGGCTGTCCCGGCCCGCGGATCCCGGACGGGGCACCCTGGTGTGACACGCGGAACACGGAGGACGGCTCGCGGGAGCGCGCCGTACGCCGTGTTCGCCTTGCCGGTACCCGCGCGAGCGGCGAGTATCCGAGCATGCCGCCCACGACGGTCGTCAATCTCAAGGGCCACCGCGACGATCCCGCGTACGCCGCCGTCGTGTACGTCGGCCGCGCCATGCACCGGGGCGGCTGGCACCTGGCCGGCTCCCCGCTGGCGAGCCCCTTCCGCCCGGGCCACGACGGCACCCGGGACGAGGTCGTCGAGATGTACCGCGCGTATCTCCTGGCCCGTCCGGAGCTGCTGGCCCGCCTCCCCGCCCTGCGCGGCCACCGGCTCGGCTGCTGGTGCGTCCCCGAGCGCTGCCACGCCGAGGTGATCGCCGAACTCGCCGACGAGGGCGTGGGCGAGGGCCTCCCGGAGCCGGAGGAGCCTTGAGAACCCGTCGGACCCTAGGACCCGTAGGACTTGCAGGACCGTCGGACCCGTAGGACTTGCAGGACCCGTAGGACTTGCGGGACCCGTAGGACTTGCGGGCAGGGCCCGGGGTGTCAGCGCAGGCGCTGGCTGATGACCTTCGAGACGCCGTCGCCCTGCATGGAGACGCCGTACAGCGCGTCGGCGACCTCCATCGTGCGCTTCTGGTGAGTGATCACGATCAGCTGGGAGGCCTCCTGCAGCTCCTGCATGATCCTGATCAGCCGCTGGAGGTTGGTGTCGTCGAGCGCCGCCTCGACCTCGTCCATCACATAGAACGGGCTGGGTCGCGCCTTGAAGATCGACACGAGCAGCGCGACGGCGGTCAGCGACCGCTCGCCGCCGGAGAGCAGACTGAGCCGCTTGACCTTCTTGCCCGGCGGCCTGGCCTCCACGTCGACACCGGTGGTGAGCATGTTGTCGGGATCGGTCAGGATGAGCCGCCCGTCCCCTCCCGGGAACAGCCGGCTGAAGACCCCTTCGAACTCGCGGGCGGTGTCCCGGTACGCCTCGGTGAAGACCTGCTCGACGCGCTCGTCGACCTCCTTGATCACCTGGAGGAGGTCGGTGCGCGTCTTCTTGAGGTCCTCCAGCTGCTCGCTGAGGAACTTGTGGCGCTCCTCCAGCGCGGCGAACTCCTCCAGGGCGAGCGGATTGACCTTGCCGAGCTGCTGGTACGCCCGTTCGGCCGACTTGAGCCGCTTCTCCTGCTCGGCGCGGTGGAACTGCCGGGGCTGGTTGCGCGGATGCTCCGGGTCCTCGGGCAGCTCCTCGCCCTCGGCGGGCAGCGAGGGCGGTACGAGCTGATCGGGGCCGTAGTCCGCGACGAGTCCCGCCGGTTCGACGCCGTGTTCGTCCAGCGCCTTCGCCTCGAGCTGCTCTATGCGCAGCCGCTTCTCCGCGCCGAGCACCTCGCCCCGGTGCACCGAGTCCGTGAGCTTGTCGAGTTCGGCCTTGAGATCACGACCCTGGCCCCGCGCGGCCACGAGCTCCTGCTCACGGCGGGCCTTGGCGCTGTCGGCGGCGGTGCGCTCCTCGTCGGCCCGGGCTAGCGAGACCTCGACATGCGCGAGCAGCTGCCGCGCGCCGGAGGCGACGGCCTCGGCGACGGCCGCCTCGTGGCGGAGCCGTGCCCGGCGCTGTTCGGCACGCGCGCGCGCCTCGCGTTCGGCACGGGCGCCCCGGTCGAGCGAGTCGGCCCGTCCGGCGAGTCCCTTGACCCGCTCCTCGTGCGTCCGCACCTGGAGCCGGGCCTCCATCTCCGTCTGGCGCGCGTTGGCGCCGTCGGCGGCGAGCCGGTCCCGTACCGAGGTGTCGGGTTCCTCCTCGACGGGCATCTCCTCGGCCACGGCGAGCCGTTCGGCCAGTTCCTCGGCCTCCAGCACGGCCCGGTCGAGCGCGTCCTGCGCGCGGGCGGCGGCCGCGGTGCTCCGCTCCGCCTCGCCCGCGGCGCCCCGCGCCTGCCCGGCCAGCCGCCCGAGCTGCTGGGCGACCGACGACTTCTCCCGCTCGGCGGCCCGGCGGCGCTCCCCCAGCTCCTCGACGAGCGCGGCCCGCTCCGTGCGCAGCTCCGTCGCCAGCCCCTGCGCCTCGGTCAACTCATCGCAGCGTACGGCCAGTTCCTCGAGTTCGGCCGCCGCCTCGTCCACGGAGGCCTGCACCTCGAGCAGGCTGGGCGCCCCGGCGGACCCACCGTGCGCGAAATGCGCCCCGAGCAGGTCGCCCTCGGCGGTCACCGCGGTGAGCCCGGGCCGCGCGTAGACGAGATCCTCGGCGTCCTCGAGGGTCCCGACGACGACGATCCCGCGCAGCAGCCGCCGCACGGCGGGCATCAGCTCGGCGGGCCCCCGGACAAGATCGGCGGCATACGGAGGCCCGTGGCCCCGGTTCCGGTCACGGTCCTGGTCCTGGTCACGGTCCTGGTACCGGCCGTGGTCCTGGTCCTCGTGACGGTCCTGGCCCCGGTCCCGATCCCGGTCCTGCCGGGGTACGCCGACGGAGGCATCGCCCGCCGGTCCGGCGCCGGCGGGAGACTCTTCGGGTGCTCCGGCGAGCAACAGCGACGCCCGGCCCGCGTCCTGCTTGCGCAGCAGGCGGATGGCCTCGGCCGCCGAGGCGGGCGTGGTGACCGCGATGGCGTCCGCGGCCGCGCCGAACGCGGCGGCGAGCGCGACCTCGAAGCCCGGGGTGACCGACAGCAGTTCGGCGGCGGGACCCAGCACCCCGGTGAGCCGGTCCTTGGCACCGAGCAGCACTCCCGTGCCGTCCTTGCGCCGCAGACCGAGGGCCAGGGCCTCGTGGCGGGCCTGGGTGGCCGCCCGCCTGCGTTCGGCCGAGGTGGCCGCCTCGCGGGCCGCGCTCAGCGCGGCCTCCGCGTCGGACAGGGCCCGCTTGGCCGTCTCATGCTGTTCGGCGAGCTCGGCGTCGCCCGCGTCGAGGCCGTCGACCTCCGCCTTCAGCTGCTCGTACTCCTCCTGGGCCGTGACCGCGCGTTCCTGGGCCTCGTCGCGGGAGGCGGCGAGCCGGTCGATCTCGGCCTGCGCCGAGGCGGCGCGCGAACGGGCGGCGCTGACCTGGCCGTTGAGACGGGCGAGGCCCTCGCGGCGGTCGGCGATGGCGCGGGCGACGTCCTTGAGGCGGCGCTCCTCGACGGTGAGCTCGCGCTCCAGCTCGGCGCGGTGCGCGACGGTGTCCTCAAGGGCCCGCTCGGCCGCCTCCAGAGCCGCTTCGAGTTCGGCCTCCTGCTCACGGATGCGGGCGGCCTCGCGCTCCATGTCCTCGGGGTCGCGTCCGCGGCGTTCCTCGGCGGGCACCGAGGTGGCGCTCTTCACGCGCGCGTCCGCCAGCGAGATCGTGCCGCGCACCCGCTCGGCGAGCTGGGAGAGTTCGTACCAGGTCTGCTGGGCGCGCTGGAGGCGCGGCGTCAGCTGCCGTACCTCGTCCTCCAGCAGGGCCTCCCGCTGGAGCGCCTTCTTCAGCTCGGCCTCGGCGGATTCCTTGCGCTGCTTGAGCGCGGCCTCGTCGGCGATCTCGGACTGGAGTGCCCCGCGCAGTCGTACGAGGTCGTCGGCGAGGAGCCGCAGCCGGGCGTCGCGCAGGTCGGCCTGGATGACGGCGGCGCGGCGTGCCACCGCGGCCTGCCGGCCGAGCGGCTTCAGCTGGCGCCGCAGTTCGTCGGTGAGGTCCTGGACGCGGGCGAGGTTCGCCTTCATGGCGTCCAGCTTCCGGAGCGCCTTCTCCTTGCGCTTGCGGTGCTTGAGGACGCCCGCCGCCTCCTCGATGAAGGCGCGGCGGCCCATCGGGTCGGCGTGCAGGACGGAGTCGAGCTGGCCCTGTCCGACGATGACGTGCATCTCGCGGCCGATGCCGGAGTCGGACAACAGCTCCTGGATGTCGAGCAGCCGGCAGGTGTCGCCGTTGATCTGGTACTCGCTGCCGCCGTTGCGGAACATGATCCGCGTGATGGTGACCTCGGCGTACTCGATGGGCAGGGCGCCGTCGGAGTTGTCGATGGTGAGGGAGACCTCGGCACGGCCGAGCGGCGGGCGCCCGGTGGTGCCGGCGAAGATGACGTCCTCCATCTTGCCGCCGCGCAGGGACTTGGCCCCCTGCTCGCCCATGACCCAGCTGAGCGCGTCCACGACGTTGGACTTGCCCGAACCGTTGGGGCCCACGACACAGGTGATGCCCGGCTCGAACCGCAGCGTGGTCGCCGAGGCGAACGACTTGAACCCGCGCAGGGTCAGGGCCTTGAGGTGCACGCCGCTGGACTCTACCTTTCGGGCCGGTCTCACTCCATGAACGCGCGGTTTCGCCCATGAACGCGCAGGGCAGACCAGACGTTAAAGAGAGCGGAAGGGTGCGCGGGGGAATGCGCGGGGGAAAGAAAGAAGGGACGCCTGAGGGCGTCCCTTGCAAATCTGACAACTTAGCGGTTGATTAGGGCCGCCCAACCACTGCTGTCGTAGTGCGGTGCAGTGATCAGGTGAGCGCAGGCTCCGCCTGGGGTACGTCGATGCTCTCGAGAAGCGAGTCGTGAGAAGCGGCAGCCGCGAGCGCGTCGTTCTCGGCCTGAATCCGTACGAGCTCGGATTCGAGGTCCTGTACGCGCTGCTGGAGCCGTCGCATCTCGGCGATGAGTCGCGGGTCGGAACCGCCGACGTAACCGAGAAGCGCCTTTGCCATGATGGATGGTCCTCCACACTGAGTGACCGACCGAAGCGGTGTGGGTCGTGAGGGAATCGCACCCGCGATGCTTGACACTGCTGATGTCCTGCTGCCGTTCCACATGCCAAACAGCTAGGGTGCGCGGGGCTTTCAGCGTCTCACCAAAAAGTTTGACGGTCAACACGATCACGCCCCGTATCGGTGGGCAACCCACTGTCGCGCGGCTCCGGGGACGGGGCGCTGCGACTCCTGCGGGACCCTCAGGGCGTCGAGATCATCGTTACCTCGGGAGCCTGCCACTTCGAGCCGTTCTTGGCAACCACCAGGCCATATCCGCTACTGAGGGGTGCCGGTGGCATACGCCATGGCGTCGGCCCGGGGCATCGCGGCGGTCACCGTCACCGGATGGCGAAGCCGTCGTAGCTTCCCCGGGGCGTGTCCCAGATCTCAGTGACTCCGTCCACCCGGCCGGGCGTGTCGTCACCCTGGAGCCAGTCGAGCAGTCCCTGACAGTCGGCGCGGGGGCCCTCCGCGACCACCTGGACGCGTCCGTCGTCCAAATTGAGAGCAAAACCACTCAGCCCGCCGATCTCCAGCACCTTGGCCCGCGTAAACCAGCGGAAACCCACACCTTGGACGCGTCCGCGCACCCAGACGACCAGCCGTGCAACCTCGTTCATGGGTGCACGCTAACCGGACAATGTCTCGCGGAGCACTTCCTCCCCTTGCGCCATGGGGTACCGTCCCGACCCAATGAGTCTCATAGGAAACTCACTCTTTCGGGTGAGGTTCGCTTGAGGATCGCTGACGCAAGATCGAGGAAGGCCCAAGAGATGGGACGCCACCGACGCTCCGACGCCGGCCGCGCCGCCACAGGGCGCGCCACCGGGGTCACAGATACGAACGGGGCCCACACGGAGAGCTACGGCCCGGAGAACCTGTACGGCTACGCGGCCGTCGCCGATCTCCCGTCCGCGGCATCCGCCCGCTCGCACCGCAAGAGGAAGGGTGCGACCCCCGTCCGCTCGGGCCTGCTCGGCGTCTCGGCGGCCGTGGCCCTCGGCACCGTCGCCGTCGCGGCCGGTGTACTGCCCGGCAGCGACAACTACGCGCTCGGCGGTGGCGGCAACAAGTCCGACAACGTGCAGGCCGCGAGCTCGCCGTCCAGTGTGGACACCCAGCAGGGCGGCACCTCGGGCAGCGCCGACTCCCGCAAGGACACGTCGACGAGCCGCGACGCCGATCGCGCCGGCACGCCCTCGGCCGCCCCCTCGACGACGTCGCCGTCGGCCGCGCCGACCACGACGGAGCCGTCGGAGGAGCCGAGCGCCGAGCCCACCAAGAACAACGGCAACGGCAACGCCAACGGCAAGACGAAGGCGCCGAAGGCTCCGAAGCCGTCCAAGAACGCCACCAAGGCGCCCTCGGACAAGGCACCGGTGACCGTCTCCGCGGAGGCCGCCGCCGAGGCCGAGGTGCTCAAGCTCGTCAACGACGAGCGCGCCAAGGTCGGCTGCAGCCCCGTGGCCGCGAACAGCTCCCTGTCGGACCTGGCCCAGACGTTCAGCGAGGACATGGCGTCGCGGGACTTCTTCGACCACACCGACCCGAGCGGGCTCAGCCCCTGGGACCGTGCGGCGAAGGCCGGGATCACCAGCCTCGGCGGCGAGAACATAGCCCGCGGCCAGGCCGACGCAGCCGCCGTCATGGAAGCCTGGATGAACAGCCCCGGCCACAAGGCCAACATCCTGAACTGCGACTTCAAGACCCTCGGCGTCGGAGCCCACTTCGGCTCGGGCGGCCCCTGGTGGACGCAGGACTTCGGCTACTGAACCAACCGCAGGTCAGAGGGCTAGGCGCCCTCCTGGGCCGTGTCCGGGCCGTCCTGCGTGGAATCTTCATCCGTGAAGATTCCATCCACGGCGGCCCGGGTCCGAGTCCCGCTCGACGGCATCAGGTGCGTGTACGTCCGCACCGTGAAGCCGGGATCGTGGTGACCCCGATACTCCCTGACGTGACGGCCTTGATGCTCTCCCCCGCGTCCAACAGGACCGAGGCGTAGAAGTGCCGCAGCGCGTGCATGCCGCTGTCCCGCCCGGTCTCGACGCCGGCGGCTCGAAGCGCCGGCCGCCATGCGCGGTCGTTGAAGCGGTTCCGGTCCAGCGACAGCCCCATGGGCCCGGCGAAGATCAGCGATGCAGTGACGGGCGGACCGTCCAAGGTCTTCCACGGCAGCGTGATCCTGACTGCCGCGTCCCGCTTGAGGCGCTTGGCCAGTGCGAAGGCGACGGACTCCGGCAGAGGCACGTCACGTTCCTTGCCGCCCTTCGGCGGGGCGAACACCGGACGATGCAGCCTCAGTAACTTCACCTGCCTTACGAGGTGCACCACTCCCCCCGAGGAAGTCCACTTCCTCCACAGCCAGCCCGAAGACCTCCCCTTGCCGCAGGCCGCATCCGGCCGCGATGAGCACCGCCGTCGAACTTGGCGATGCAGGACTGGCATTGGAGGTCGCGGCGCAAGTCGACGCCGGCGGGCCCCGAGCGCCTCTGCGCGCGTGCGAGTATCGCGACGTGAATGATCTACGCTTCCGCCTCGCCGACGAGGCCGACCTTGACACTCTGGTTCGTCTGCGCGACGACGCTGCCCGCTGGATGCTCGCCCACGGCATCACCGGCCAGTGGCAGCCCGGCCAGTTGGACGAGGACCACTTCCGGCGGACCATGGCCAGTGGTGAGGTCTGGCTTGCCGAGGCCGACGGCCGCGTGGCCGGGGCTTGGGAGCTGTGGTGGCAGGACGAGGAAGCCTGGGGACCGCAGCCGCCGGTGGCCGGCTATGTGCATCGGCTGATGGTGGACCGCAACCGCGCCCAGCCGGGGACGGGGCGGCTTCTGCTGGGTGCTGCGGAGCGCCGCGTCGCTGCGGCGGGTAGAGGGGTTGTGCGCCTGGACTGTCTGGCCGGCAACGCGCGCCTGAACGCCTACTACTTGGACGCCGGCTACCGGGTCGTCGGGAGCAAGGCAGGCAAGCCGCAGCCGGGCGGTGAGCCCAAGTCGTTCACGCTCCTCGAGAAGCCGACACCGACAACCGTCAGCGGGTGAGGCGCAGGTTGCAGCGCTGATCGACTGTACGGCCACACGTCGGAGACCGAGATCCGGCGTGGGCGTATTCGCGCGCATCGTGAGACAGCGTGCGGTCGAGCCGGATTCCGTACGGGACGTCGACCAGGGCCTTCGCGGGCCTACGGCTGCGGACCTGCTGGGGCGGCTAAGTCATCGCGTTTCCGCAGGGCTCACGCCGTCAGCCTTTCGCCCCTGTGTCACACTGCCTCCGGCCGTCAGGGCGCGGCCTTGTGAGGGGGAAAGAACGTGGCACTGGCTATGTTGATCATAGTGCTGGGTTTGTGGTGCGCGGGGATTGTGCTCCTGGTCTTGGGCACCACCATCGGCATGTACGCGCTAGCACTCGGACGAGTACCCGGCCGATGGCTACAGCGCAATGTCGAGAACCCGAGGGTCTGGGGGGCCGGCGCTCTATTGCTGGTAGCCGCCGTGTTCTCCTCCAGGACAGTCGCACTCATCGGAGCGGGACTCATCACCCTCGGATACCTCAAGAAGCCGACGTTCGACCACTGATCATCGACGGGCCCCAGAACGGACCGCCCAACCTCGCTCCGAAAGCGGGGCTCTGGCGCCGAGGGGCCGTCACCTTTCCGCTCGTCGAGCATCCTCCGGGCCGTCTTGAGGCCGTCGGAAGGTACGCAACGACGGCCAACGCCGACAACCATCGACGGCTGATTCGCAGGTCGCAGCGCAGCGTTGATCGCTTACGCAGCCGCTTGTCAGAGACCGGCCCAGCCGTACAGCAGCCAGGCGATGACCAACAGGTCGACGCCGGGCAGCAGCACGCTGATCATCACCTGCTCGCCTGTCGACGGTTCATTCCCGCGCTCCATACCCACCCCGTTAGGTCCGCGGTCGCCGGTCCGCCGATCGCACGCGGCCCAGCATGCCGACTCCGCGGGTGCCGCACATGGGTACGCGTACTCAGAATCAGAGCCGGGCCATCGAGCGGAACGCCGGTCCGGGGGCCGGGCGGCCCGCGCGTCGAGGCGACGGCAGAGCCGCGGTCACCGGGAATCGGTGGCCGCGGCTCTGTCGTCGTTCGCGAGGGTGCGCGACGGCGCCCGGTCGGCGCGTGCGGGGCCGGTGACCGCGCAGCGGACCTCTACGCGGCCACCTGGGCCACGGCCGCGCGCCCCAGGGCGAAGACCCGGGCCGCCTCCGCGATCCGGCGGCCGAGGTGCTCGGCGGTGGCGATGTCGGCCTTGTGGACGGCCTCGGGACCCTCGTCGACGTTGGTCTGGGCGGCGGCACCGGCGAAGACGCCGAGGCGGTTGAGGTCGTGCTCGGAGCCGGCGCTGTTGTTCCAGCCCGGGTGCAGACCGAGGTTGACCCAGTTCATGCCGTGCTGCGCGGCGAGGATCTGGAAGAACTGGAGGGTGTGCAGCTTGTCGCCGCTCTTGGAACCGGAGTTGGTGAAGCCGGCGGCGAGCTTGTCCTTCCAGTCCTGCCCGAACCAGCGCTTCGAGGACGCCTCGGCGAAGACATGGAAGGCACCGGACGCGGTGCCCATGTACGTCGGCGAACCGAAGACGACGGCGTCCGAGGCGTCGAGCTGCTCCCACTGCGCGTCGGTGATCTCGTCGACCTTGATCAGGTGCACCTGGGCACCTGCATCGAGCGCACCGGAGCGCACGGCCTCCGCGAGAACCGCGGTGTGGCCGTAGCCGGAGTGGTAGGCGATGGAGACAACAGGGGTCGTCACGGTACGTACTCCTCAGGAGACGGAAACGGGGCAGCGACGTATGCACTGCTCACCGGCGATACCGAAAGGAAAGCACTAACCAGAAGTTAGCGCAACCTCCCGGGTAGCGCTGCGCCTGAGTATGCTGTTCGTATGGAATCCCCCGTACGGACCACGGAGCGCGCCGACCGCGACGAGAACACCGCGTGCGTCGGCGGCAAGGACCTCGCGTACAACGTGTTCGCCCGCAGCTGCCCCTCCCGGGGCACGCTGGAGCACGTCACCGGTCGCTGGGGCTCGCTCACGCTGGGAGCGCTGTACGACGGCACGTTCCGGTTCAACGAACTGCGCCGCCGGGTCGACGGCGTCAGCGAGAAGATGCTGTCCCAGACCCTGCACGCGCTGGAGCGCGACGGTCTGGTCCACCGCGACGCACAGCCCACGAACCCGCCGCGCGTCGACTACACCCTCACGCCGCTCGGCCGCGAGGTCGCCGAGCGGCTGCGGACCCTCATCTCGTTCGTCGAGGGCCACATGGACGACGTCCTGGAGGCCCGCGGGCGCTACGACGAGACGCGCGAGGCGCAACGCGAGGTCTAGGGAGTGGGACTCCCGCGGGGCCTGGGCGGTCAGACTCCCGGGCGGGGGGCCCGCTGGCAGCGCGGGCAGAAGTAGCTGGAGCGGTTCATCCAGGCCCGTCGGCGCATCGGCGTCCCGCAGCGACGGCAGGGCTCGCCCTCGCGCCCGTAGGCGTCGAGCGAGCGGTCGAAGTAGCCCGACTCACCGTTGACGTTGACGTACAGGCTGTCGAAACTCGTGCCGCCCGCGGAGAGCGCGTCGTTCATGACGTCGCGGATGTGGCCGAGGAGTTCGGCGGTGCGCGGCCGGGTCATGGTCCCGGTCGGGCGTTCGTAGTGCAGCTTGGAGCGCCAGAGCGCCTCGTCCGCGTAGATGTTTCCGACGCCGCTGATCAGCGACTGGTCGAGCAGCGCGCGTTTGACCGTCGTACGGCGGGCGCGCAGGGCCGTGTGGAACGCGGCGTCGTCGAAGAGGGGGTCGAGCGGGTCGCGGGCGATGTGCGCGATGACGTCGGGAAGGCCGTCCGGGGTGTTCTCGTGCAGTGACAGCCCGCCGAAGGTGCGCTGGTCGACGAAGCGCAGCTCGGTGCCCAGGGCGTCCTCGAAGCGGATACGGATGCGCAGGTGCTTCTCGTCCGTGGCGTCCTCCGGCTGCACGAGGAGCTGGCCGCTCATGCCGAGGTGCGCGAGCACGGAGTACGGGGAGTCGTCGAGCGGCAGCCACAGGTACTTGCCGCGGCGCATCGCCTCACCGATCCGCTGCCCGGCCAGCGACTTCGCGAAGCCGTCCGGTCCCGCCAAGTGCCGCCGCACGGCCCGCGGATGGCGCACCTCGACGGTCTTCACGACCCGCCCGGTGACCCAGCGCTCCAGGCCCCGCCGCACGACTTCGACCTCGGGCAACTCGGGCACGGGACTCCTCCGGAGGGGCGGGCTGAGGGGGCGATGCGGGAAGGGTACATCGCTCGAAGAGGGCTCCGCGGCCGATGAGTTCCCCCTCCCCGAGTACGGTCCGGTCCCCAGTCCGGCCCGGTCCCGAGTCCGGTCCCGAGTCCGGTCCCGTCCCGCCGGGTCCGCGGCAACGCGCGGACCCCGCCGCGGCGCGGGTGCGCTGCGACGGGGTCCGGTACCGCGGTACTTCGGGTGAAGGATTCAGGCCGTGGCCGTGTCGGTGGTCGGCGTCGAGGGGGTGTCGGCGGTCCCCTCGACGTCCTGAGCCGCCTGCTGGGCGGCACGAGCCGCCTGTTCGGCGGCCTGGGCCGACTTCGCGCGTTCGTCCGCGGCTGAGCGGATGGCACGCCACGCGGACTCCGCGGCCTGCTGCTCAGCCTCCTTCTTGCTGCGGCCGGTGCCGGTGCCGTACGAGACGCCTCCGACGCGGGCGGCAGCAGTAAAGGTCTTCTCGTGGTCCGGTCCGGTCTCCGAGACCAGGTACTCGGGTACTCCGAGCCCCTCGGTCGCCGTGAGTTCCTGGAGACTGGTCTTCCAGTCCAGGCCGGCACCCAGATTCGAGGACTTCTCGATCAGCGGATCGAAGAGCCGGTGGACGAGTTCGCCCGCCGCTTCCAGACCCTGGTCGAGATAGACGGCGCCGATCACCGCTTCAAGGGTGTCGGCGAGGATGGACGCCTTGTCCCGGCCTCCCGTGCCTTCCTCGCCCCGGCCGAGCCGGATGAAGGAGCCGAGTTCGAGGCCGCGGCCCACTTCCGCCAGCGCACGAGAATTGACCACCGCGGCCCGCAACTTGGCCAGCTGGCCTTCGGGCAGGTCGGGGTGGGTGCGGTACAGCGTGTCCGTGACCACGAGGCCCAATACGGAGTCCCCGAGGAACTCCAGACGCTCGTTGGTCGGCAGACCGCCGTTCTCGTACGCGTAGGAACGATGGGTCAGCGCACGCACCAGAAGGGCGGACTCGAGCTTGTAGCCGAGCCGCCCTTCCAGAAGCGTGTGGGACGAGGCTGTGTTGTCCGCCTTTTTCTTGGCGTTTGTATCCGCCTTGGCGTCAGACATCAGACCTCTCACCAGCCGCTCAGACCTCGAGGACCTGGCGCTTGTTATAGGTGCCGCAAGCCGGGCACGCGATGTGCTGCAGCTTGGGCTCGTGGCAGCGCTCGCACGCAACCAGGGTGGGGACCGCAGCCTTCCACTGCGACCGGCGGTGGCGCGTGTTGCTGCGCGACATCTTCCGCTTCGGAACAGCCACGGCTACTTCTCCTGCTTCTCGTCGGCGTGCGCTGATGGAAGCGCGCCGCCGCCCATATCGTCCTTCTCGCCATCTTCGAGTGAACCGGCGAGTCCCTGCAGTGCCGCCCAACGGATGTCGACGGCGTCATGGTGGTGGTCCGGGTCGTCCGCGAGCCGGGCTCCGCACTGGGAGCACAGGCCGGGGCAGTCGTCCTGGCACACCGGCTGCATCGGCAGTGAAAGCACCACCGCGTCACGCAGCACGGGTTCGAGGTCGAACAAGCCGTCCTCGAGAAAGAGAGTGTCCTCGTCTTCCTCGGCGTCGTCGACCGGCTCCGCCTTGGGGCGGCCCCGGTCGTCGGCGTCAGGGTACGAGAACATCTCCTGGAAGTCCGCGTCGAGCACCTGCTCAAGCGGCTCCAGACACCTTACGCACTCCCCCTTGGCCGATGCACGGGCGGTGCCTGTGACAAGCACCCCGTCCATGACCGACTCCAGGCGGAGTTCGAGCTCCACCGGGGCGCCTTCCGGCACTCCGATGACACCCTGGATACCGAGATCCCTCGGAGCGTCGATCGTGCGGGTCAGGCGCTGGAGCGCGCCAGGACGCCGCCCCAGCTCGTGTGTGTCGAACACGAGAGGATTGCGGTGGTCGAGGCGGGCGTTCAGAGCCATTCCTGCTTTCGATCTTCGAACTCAAGGGACGCCGCCCTCGGTCTCCCTCGGGCAGCGCTGATCGCGGACGTACACGCGACCGAAGAGCCAGGATACTGGACCTTTCGCTCACGGCCCAATCCGGTGCGCGCCCCCGGTCCCGCCCGCGGATGCGCGCCCCTCCTGACCCCGTGGTCAGTGGCCGCCGCGCCCCTGCTCGTACGCCCTCAGCTGCTCCGCGCTGATCATGCTGGTGTCGAAGAGGCTGGTCTCGTCGAGGGACTGCCCCTGCTGGTCCATGGCGTGGGCCTGCTGCTGGGCGTAGGCCTGCTGCTGGTTCTGGTCGTACGCCGGCTGCTGGTCGTAGCCCTGCTGCTGATAGGCCGCGTACGGGTCGGCCTGCTGGTAGCCGTACGGATCGGCCTGCTGCTGGGCGTACTGCTGCTGGTAGCCGTACGGATCGGCCTGCTGCTGGTAGGCGTACGCCTCCTGCTGCTGTCCGTAGGACGGCTGAGGCGCCGCCTCCGGGGCCTGGGTGGGCTGCTCCGGGGCTTCGGCGAGCTCCGCGAGGCCGGCCAGATAGTCGGAGTCGCTGGTGTGCATGCCGGGCGTTCCGTCGTCCCCGAACGCGCTCAGGTCGCCGAGGTCGTCGCTGGCGATCCGGCCGTGCAGCTTCTGCCGGCCGCGGCCGACGGCCTCCAGGGTCTTGGCGAGCACCGCCTCGAAGGCGCCGAGCTTCACGTCGACGTATTCGTCGGCGTTGCGGCGCAGGGTCTCCGGGTCGTGGCTGCGCTCGGGGGCGTCCTCGTCCTCGTACCCCTGCTCGTCGACGCCCGGGCCGGTGCCGAGGAGCTTCTCGCGGCCGCGGCCTACGGAGCCGAGGGTCTTGGTGAGGACGACCTCGAAGTTGGCGAGCTTGGAGTCGACGTAGTCGTCGGCCTCCGCGCGGATCTCCTCGGCCTCCTGGCGGGACTCGGCGAGGATGCGGTCCGCCTCGTTCTGCGAGCGGCGGGCGACCTCGGTGTCGGAGATCAGGGAGCCGCGCTCGGCGTGCGCGGTCTCGATGATCCGCTCGGCCTCCTGACGGGCCTGCTCGACCATCTGCTCGCGGCCGCCGATCAGCTCCTGCGCCTGGGCGAGGGATCCGGGCAGCGCCTGGCGTACCTCTTCCAGCATCGAGAGCAGCTCGGCGCGGTTGACCACGCACGAGGCCGACATGGGCATGGAACGGGCACCGCCGACCGTAGCGACGATCTCGTCGAGCTTCTTCTGCACGTCCACCGTGTGCTCGCCACTCTCTACAGCTGTGATGGAGACGGACGGGTCGACTGTACGACCACTCCTGCCCCGCCCGACACCGGGTGACGGGCTGTCAGGGGTTCAGTCCTGGCCCAGCCGCTCCTTGAGCGACTCCAGCACCACCGGCGGCACCAGGTGGGAGATGTCGCCGCCCCATGTCGCGACTTCCTTCACCAGGGAGGAGGAGAGGAAGCTGTAGGTGGGGCTGGTCGGGATGAACAGGGTCTCGACACCCGAGAGGCCGTTGTTCATCTGGGCCATCTGGAGTTCGTAGTCGAAGTCGCTGACCGCGCGCAGGCCCTTGACGATGGCCGGGATGTCCCGCTGCTTGCAGTAGTCGACGAGGAGGCCGTGGTAGGCCTCGACCTGGACGTTGCCGAACTCGGCCGTGACCTCGCGGATCAGCTCGATCCGCTCGTCGACCGTGAACAGGCCCTTCTTCGACTGGTTGATCATCACCACGACGTGCACGACGTCGTACAGCCGGGAGGCGCGGGCGATGATGTCGAGATGTCCATTGGTGATGGGGTCGAATGACCCCGGACAGACGGCGCGGCGCAACAGTTGTCCCTCGCTCTCCGGTCCGGTCATCGTGCGTCTTCGCACGTTGAGGCGGCGCGACCGTACCAAAACGTGCCCTCGCCGTAACGACGGGCCCTGACGGCCTCGAAACCGTCCGGCCAGCCGAATTCACCGCCTCTGGTGCTGCGCTCCACGGTGACGAGCGCATCGTCCGCGAGCCAGCCCCCGGTCCGGAGTGTGAGCAGAATCTCGCGAAGATCGTCGTCCGAGACGGCGTACGGAGGGTCCAGGAAGACCAGGTCGTACGGTGCCTGGGGCGCCGCCGTCCGGACGATCTGCTCCGCTTTGCCCGATCTGACCTCGGCGCCCGGCAGGCCGAGCGACTTCACGTTGTCGCGGATGACCTTGGCCGCGCGGGCGTCCGCCTCGACGAGCAGGGTGTGTCCGGCGCCGCGGCTGAGCGCCTCCAGACCGACGGCGCCCGAGCCGGCGTAGAGGTCGAGCACGCGCTCGCCCTCCAGCGGGCCGCCGAGCAGGGACTGCCAGGTGGAGAAGAGGCCCTCGCGCGCCCGGTCGGAGGTGGGGCGGGTGCCGGTGCCCGGCGGGACGGCCAGACGGCGTCCGCCGGCGCGGCCGGCGATCACGCGGGTCATGAGGGTCCTTTGCGCTGGGGGTGTGTCGGTTCCTCCCAGTCTCTCAGCCGCCGGCCGGGCTCCGCCGCTCAGCCCTTGTCCAGGTACTGCTCGCGTTCCTCGTCCAGGAGGGCGTCCAGGGCGGTGCGCAGACCGGGGAGACCCTGGAGGTCCGGGTCCGCGGCGACGACCGCGGTGGCCTCCTCGCGGGCCTCCGCAATGATCTCCTCGTCGTCGATGACGGCGAGCATGCGCAGGGAGGAGCGGACGCCGGACTGGGCCTGGCCGAGGACGTCGCCCTCGCGGCGCTGTTCGAGGTCGATGCGGGAGAGCTCGAAGCCGTCCAGGGTCGAGGCCACCGCGTTCAGCCGCTGGCGGGCCGGACTCGCCTCGGGCATCTCGGAGACCAGGAGGCAGAGTCCGGCGGCGGAGCCGCGTCCGACGCGGCCGCGCAGCTGGTGGAGCTGGGAGACGCCGAACCGGTCGGCGTCCATGATCACCATGGCGGTGGCGTTCGGGACGTTCACCCCGACCTCGATCACGGTCGTCGCGACCAGGACGTGCGTCTCGCCCGCGGCGAAGCGGCGCATGACGGCGTCCTTGTCGTCGGGATGCATACGGCCGTGCAGGACTTCGATCTTGAGCCCCTGCAGGGGGCCCTTGGCGAGCTGGGCGGCGACGTCGAGGACGGCCAGCGGCGGACGCTTCTCGGCCTCGTCCTCGGGGGACTTCTTCTTGGCGCCCTTCTTCGGGTCGTCGTCCTCGTCACCGATGCGGGGGCAGACCACGTACGCCTGATGGCCGTTCTCCACTTCCTCGCGCACGCGCTCCCAGGCGCGCGTGAGGAAGTGCGGTTTGTCCGCGGCCGGGACGACATGGCTGGCGATCGGGGAGCGCCCCGCGGGGAGCTGGTCGAGCACGGAGGTCTCCAGGTCGCCGAAGACCGTCATGGCGACCGTGCGCGGGATGGGCGTCGCGGTCATGACCAGCAGGTGCGGGGGCTGCTTGCCCTTGCCGCGCAGGGCGTCGCGCTGCTCGACACCGAAGCGGTGCTGCTCGTCGACCACGACCAGGCCCAGGTCGTGGAACTGCACCTTGTCCTCGATCAGCGCGTGCGTGCCGATCACGATCCCGGCCTCGCCGGTGACCAGGTCGAGCAGCGCCTGCCGTCGGCCCGCCGCCCCCATGGAGCCGGTGAGCAGCACGACCTTCGTCGAGTGCTCGGCCCCGCCGAGCATGCCGCCCTCGGCCAGCTCGCCCATCATCTCGGTGACCGACCGGTGGTGCTGCTGGGCGAGCACTTCGGTGGGCGCGAGCATCGCGGCCTGCCCACCGGCGTCGACCACGGCGAGCATGGCGCGCAGGGCCACCATTGTCTTCCCGCTTCCGACCTCTCCCTGGAGCAGCCGGTGCATCGGGTGCTCGGTGGCGAGGCCGTCGAAGATCTCCTTGGAGACCTTCCGCTGGCCCTCGGTGAGGGTGAAGGGGAGCTTGGCGTCGAAGGCCGTCAGCAGGCCGTCGGGGCGGGGGACGCGGGCGACGGCGGGGAGCTGGGCGTCGGCGTGGCGGCGGCGGGCCAGGGCGACCTGGAGGACGAAGGCCTCGTCCCACTTGAGGCGTGCGCGGGCGTCGTGGATGTCCGCCTTGGTGTGCGGACGGTGGATCTTGAGGAGGGCCTCGGGGAGCGTGACCAGGCCGCGGCCGTCCCGCAGCGAGTCCGGGAGGGGGTCGACCGCCTCCTGGGCGTTCGGCAGCACCGTCTGCACGGACTTGGCGATCTTCCAGGACTCCAGCTTGGCGGTGGCCGGGTAGATCGGGATGAGGGCGCCCGCCCAGCTGTCGACGCTCTCCGCGGCCTCGTCGCCCTCGCCGCGCAGCAGTTCGTAGGCCGGGTGGGCGAGCTGGAGGCGGCGGTTGAAGACGGAGACCTTGCCGGAGAACATCGCGCGGGTGCCGGGCAGCAGGTCCTTGTGGGGCTTGTGCACGCCATGCCCGAAGAAGACCAGCTGGAGGCGGCCGCTGCCGTCCGTGATGGTGACTTCGAGGCGCTGGCCCTTGCCGCGGGGCGCCTTGGAGGAGGCGAAGGTGTGCAGGCGCGCGTCGGCGACCTGGGCGACCACCGTCACGTGCTCGTCCATCGGCAGGTCGGCTAGGTGCGTGAGCTGCCCGCGCTCCTCGTATCTGCGGGGATAGTGGTGCAGCAGGTCGCCGACGGTGTGCAGGCCGAGATGCTCGGCCATCACCTTCGCGGTGGCGGGACCGAGCGCCTTCTTCAGTGGTTCTTCGAGCACGGGCACGAGATCCATTGCACACCACAGCACTGACATTGCCGTATACGTCCTGCAAATCCGCTGGTCAGACGGCTCGTTCCGGGCCTAGGATGACGCGCTCCGGCCCTCTTCGCGGTCACCGTCCCCCGGGACCGCCCGACCCCGCGCCGTCGCCCGTCCCCCCACCCACCGGCGCAGCGACGATGGACTCCCAGACCTCACAGCCGTCCCAGGCCTCCCCGCCACCCCATACGTTCCAGGTCGACCTGCGCGGTCTGGTCGACCTGCTCTCCCATCACCTCTACTCCAGCCCCAAGGTCTATCTGCGCGAACTGCTGCAGAACGCCGTCGACGCGATCACCGCGCGGCGCGCCGAGCAGCCGGACGCCCCTGCCACGGTGCGCCTGTGCGCCGAGGGCGGCGCCCTGCGCGTGGAGGACTCCGGCGTCGGGCTCACCGAGTCCGACGTGCACAGCCTGCTGGCCACGATCGGCCGCAGTTCCAAGCGGAACGACGGCCTGGAGTCGGCGCGTTCGGACTTCCTCGGCCAGTTCGGCATCGGGTTGCTGGCGTGTTTCGTCGTCGCCGAGCGCATCCGGGTGGTCAGCCGCAGCGCGCGGACGCCCGACGCGGCGCCCGTCGAGTGGACGGCGGCCGACGACGGCTCGTACACCGTGCGCACCCTGCCGCACGAGGCGCGCGCCGAACCCGGCACCACCGTGCACCTGGTGGCGCGCGCCGGGGCCGCCGAGTGGCTGAGCGAGGAGCGGGTCCGGTCGCTGGCGCGCGACTTCGGCGCGCTGCTGCCGTACGACGTGCGGGTCGGCGACGAACCGATCGCGGACCTTCCCGCGCCCTGGGACCGGCCCTATCCGAGTCCCGCCGGCCGAAGGGTCGCCCTGGCCCGGCACTGCCACGACCTGTTCGGCTTCACTCCGCTGGACTCGATCGACCTGGACGTGCCGCTCGCCGGCGTCCGGGGCGTGGCCTACGTCCTGCCGTCGGCGGTCAGTCCCGCCCAGCGCGCGAGCCATCGCGTGCACCTGAAGGGCATGCTGCTCACCGAGCGGGCCGAACAGCTGCTGCCCGACTGGGCGTTCTTCGTGCGCTGCGTCCTCGACACGGACAGTCTGCGGCCCACCGCCTCGCGCGAGTCGCTGTACGAGGACGAGACCCTCGCCGCCGTACGGGAGGCACTGGGCGAGCGCATCCGATCATGGCTGACGGGCCTCGCGGCGGGCGATCCGGAGCGGCTGGCCGCGTTCCTGTCGGTGCACCACCTGGGCGTGAAGTCGCTGGCGCGGCACGACGCGGAGATGCTGCGCACGATGCTGCCGTGGCTGCCCTTCGAGACGACCGACGGACGCCTGTCCCTGGAGGAGTTCGCGCAGCGGCACCCGGTGGTGCACTTCACGCGGACCGTGGAGGAGTACCGGCAGGTCGCGCCGATCGCCTCCGCGCAGGGCGTCGGGGTCGTCAACGGCGGCTACACGTACGACAGCGAGCTGATCGAGGCGTTGCCGGCCGTGCGCCCGGGGACGGTCGTCTCGGAGCTGGACGCGGACACCGTGACGGCTCACCTGGACACCGTGGACCCGGCCGAGGAGCTGGCCCTGTCGGCCTTCCTGGGGGCCGCGCGGGCCCGGCTCGACCCGCTGAACTGCGATGTGGTCCTGCGCGCCTTCCACCCCTTGTCGGTGCCCGCCCTGCATCTGGACGACCGGGCGGCCCGCCACGAGCAGGCGCGCGCGGAAGCCGAGGAGCAGGCGGACGACCTGTGGGCGGGCATTCTCGGCTCGCTGCGCGGCAGCACCCCGCGCGCGCGGCTGGTCCTCAACCATCTCAACCCGCTGATCCGCAGGATCAGTTCGCTCAGTGATCCGGACCTGATCGGCACCGCCACCGAGTCGCTGTACGGACAGGCCCTGCTGATGGCCCAGCGCCCGCTGCGGCCCGCGGACTCGGCGCTCCTCAACCGCGCCTTCATCGGCCTCCTGGAGTGGGCCACCCACCCCGACCCCGGAAGGGACGACCGCCGATGAACCCGGCCATGGACTTCGACACGCTGCGCCGGGCGATGGCGGACAACTACGAGCAGCCGGAGGGGCCGGGCCGCAACGCGCGCGCGGAGCAGCTGCTCGTGGAGGCCGAGAAGCTGAACATCCCGCTCGCCGTCATCGAGGCGCTCGGGCACCAGCTGAAGGTCTACAACTACAGCTCCGAGAAGGGGAAGATGTTCGTCCCCTTCGCGCGGCTGCTGCGCATGTGGGACGAACGGCCCGAGGACTTCGACGAGTTCGAGATCCACTCCCTGCACTGGGTCTTCAAGTGGATGTCGGCGGGCATGCTCGACCAGCCGCACGTTCCGCTCGCCTCCATAGAGAAGTGGCTCGGCGAGATGGAGCACCGCTACCGTCTCGCCGGCCACTCCGAACGGGCCGTGCGCAGCGCCGAGTTCAGTGTCGCCGCCCACCTGGGCGACGTGGAGCGCGCCGAGCGGGCGTACACCGCCTGGCTGGCCGCGGACCGCGACTCCATGGCCGACTGCCACGCGTGCGAGCTGCACGGGCAGGGGTGGTGGCGGGCTGTGCGCGGCGCGGACCCGGAGGCACTGGAGCTGTGGGCGCCGGTCCTGGAGGGCGAGTACACCTGCGCCCATGAGCCGCACACCGTCCTCGCGTCCTCCCTGCTGCCGCTGCTGCGCCTGGGGCGTGCCGACGAGGCGCGCGCCCACCATCTGCGGGGTTTCCGGCTGGTGCGCGCCATGGAGAGCATGCGCGGCGCGTACGCGGACCATGTGGAGTTCTGCGCCCTCACCGGCAACGAGGCACGCGCCCTGGAACTGCTCGCGGAGCGCCCGGCCTACTTCACGGACTCCGGGGACCCGCGCAGCAAGCTGGACTTCATGGCCGTCGTGGCGCTCACGACGGCCCGCCTGACCGCCCTCGGGCTCGGCGGGCAGACGGTTCCCGGGCCCACCGGTCGCGTGTGGACCGCGGGGGAACTCGCCGTGCACGCGCGCGGGGAGGCGCTCGCGCTGGCCGGGCGGTTCGACGCCCGCAACGGCACGTCGTACGTCAGCGAGCGCGCCCGTGCGCGCATGGATCAGACGCCGCTCGTCGACCGGCTGCCCCTGGGTGTGCGCTCAGCGCGCCCGCGGGGCACCGCGCGTCACGCACCGTCGACGGCCGCCGCTCCCCTGCCGCAGGCAGGCGCCGAGTCGGCCGGGGCCGCCGGGCCCGGCCTGTCCGAGCTGCTCGTCGAGGCCCGGCGGCTCTCGGCGCGCCGGAGCCCGGACGCGGTGGAGGCGTGGGCGGCGGTCTCGCGCGCCTCCGAGGGCCACGAGCTGGACGTCCGCGACCGCGCGGAGATCGCCGATCACGCGGCGATGGGCCGGGGGCCGCAGGGCGTCGACCTGTTCCACCGGGCCGCCGAGCTGTACGCCGAGGCGGGCGACCCCGGCGAGGCGCTGGCGGCCCGCGCCCGCGCCGCGTACGTCCACGCGCTGTCCGGCGGGGCCGCGGGAGCCCTGGACACCGTCGCCGAGCTGCGCGAACGGGTGCTGGTCCTCTTCGCGGAGGGCGGGACGGAGGTGTCGCAGACGGCGTCCGTCCTGGTGGGACGGGCGCGGACGCTGATGCACCGGGTGGACGAGGTGGAGGCCGGGGCGGAGAGCGAGCCCCTCTCGGGCCCCGGCACCGCCACCGACTCGGAGGGCGACGTCATGGTCGTCGCGGAGGAGGCCGCGCGGGAGCTGCTGGCCCTCGCGGAGCCGCATGCCGGGGACGACGTGGCACTGGCCTCGCGGGCGGCCGAGGCGTACGCGATGCTCGGGGAGCTCGCGGCGCGCGCCGACGACGCCGAGGCGGCCGCCGAACTGCTCTCGCGCGCCGTCGAGGGGTTCGTGGCGGCGGGGCTGCCGTGGTTCGCCGTCGAGTACGACTCCCGGCTCGCCGGGATCGCGATGCACCTCGGCGACATGGAGGCGGCGGAGCGGTCGGCGCGGGCCGCGCTGGAGCACGGAGGTTCTTACCTGGAGCCGACCGGCCATGCCCAGTTGCATCTCCGGCTCGCCGAGATCCTCGCCTCCACCGGACGGTTCGGCCCCGCCTCGGAGCACGCCCTTGAGTCCGCGCACTGGGCCGACGAAGCGGGCGAGGCCGCCACGCTCGGGGCCTGGGCCCGTCACCAGCTCGGTGGCTTCCTGCTCCGCCAGGGGCGGTGGGCGGAGGCCGCCGAGATCCTGGAGTCGGCTCTGCCCGATCTGACCGGTGAGATGCACGGCGACGGCGCGATCGTGCAGACGCGCTGGTGGCTCGGCGACTGCCTCACCGAGCTCGGCGAACACCGCGAGGCGGCCGAGCACTGGCTGCGCGCCGCGGACATCGCCCGGCACTGGCCCGAGCAGCGCGACCACGCGATGCTGGCGCACCTCGCGGCCGAGGCCCTCGGGCATGCAGGACTGACCGCCCAGGCGGATCAGGCGTACGCCCGTGCGGGCGATCTCTGGCGCGAGCTGGGCAACGTCCACGGCCTGGTCCGGGCGCTCCGGGCACGCGCTTGGGCCGCGGCCCGGCTGGACGAGGGGCTCGACGGGGCGCGGGAGCTGATGGGAGCGGCGGTCCTGGAGTGCGAGTCGGCGGTGGAGGCCCGGGTGTCCGCCGCGGGCTCACCGGACGACTCGCCCGAGGCCAGGGACGAGGACGGGACCGGGACCGGGGCCGGGCCGGAGATCAGGGACGAGCACGGACACGGGCGCGAGGCCGGGGACGAGACCGGGGACGAGGGCGAGGACACGCGTCGCCGTATCGTCGCCGAACTCGGGCACACCCACCGCCAGTTCGGGGATCTGGTGGCCCGCTCCGTGCCGGACGACGCGGAGGAGGCCGCCGCGCGGGACGCGTTCGAGGAGGCCCTCGGGCACGTCACCCGGGCGATCCCCGTGTTCGGCTCCCTCGGGGACGCCCTGCTCGACGCCCGGACGGGTGCCGAGCTGGCGGCCGGCTGGCTGGAGGCCGACCTGGGACGGCACGAGGCCGCGGCGGCGCGCGCACGAGCTGTGCTCGCCGCGTGCGCACGGCTCGACGGGGAGGCCGCGGAGGCGCGGCGGACCGAGGCCGAGCGGATGCTGGAGCTCATGGAGAGGGCCGGCAAGGCCTGAGGTGCGGGGGCGCGGAGTCTCCGCGCCCCCGCCATCGGAGTGCACGGCGCGGAGGTCCCGACGGCGCCGGAATCCACATCGCCACCCCGGCCGGCCAGGTCCGCACGTCTCCGAGGTCACGGCCCTCGGTCCCAGCCTCACGGCCCACCGCTGGCAAGACCCCTGCCGCACCGAACTCCAAGAATCGCAGCCCCACCCCTACCGACCCTCCGCGCCTTCCCACAACCACGAACCTCGGTCCCAAGCCTCAAGGCCCATCGCCGGCAGAGGCCCCGGCCACGCCGAAAACCACGAATCCGCAGCCCACCCCTACCGACCACCTCCGCGCCTTCCCGCAACCACGGCCCTCGGTCCCGAGTCTCACGGCCCACCGGCGGCGGAGACCCCGGTCGCGCCGAATGGCACGCCGCCGGCGCTGACGCCGGTGTCCGCTGTTTCGGGATCACGGGCCTCGGGGGCAGGCCTATGGCGGGCCGGTGGCGGAAGTCCCGGTGGTGTCGGCGTCCTCGTCGCCGCCGCGGATCGTCTCGGCGGCGCGGCGCAGTTCGTCGAGCACCGTCCGTACGGCCTTCCGTGCCACGCGTTCGGGGCGGTGGAGCACGTCGATGCGCCGTACGGCGTGGACCCCGCTGAGCGGTCTGAGGACCAGGGCGGGATGCGGGCGCGTGGTCCAGCGGGGCATCAGGGCGAGCCCGCCTCCCGCGGCGACCGTCTCCGCGACGACCGCGAATTCGTTGATGCGGTGGACGATGTCGAGCCGCCGGTTCGCGGCGGTCGCGATGGCGTCGATGGTGGCCATCAGCGGGAAGCCGTCGTGCACGGTGATCCAGGGCCGGTCCGCGACATCACGCGGGGTCAGGCGCTCGTGCCGGGCCAGCGGGTGGTCGGCGGGCATGGCGACGTCGAGCGGTTCGCGCAGCAGCGTGGTGGCGGTGACGGTGCGCGGCCAGGGCGGCGCCTGCGCGAGGTGATGGGCGAGTACGAGGTCGTAGTCCCGCGTCAGCCGGGGGAAGTGGTCCTGCGCGACGTCCTCGTCGGCGAGCAGGAGCCGCGGGTCCCCGGCGGCCCGGCCGCGCAGCAGGACCGGGAAGAACGTGGAGGCCGCGCTGTGGAAGGCCGCCACCGACACGTCTCCGGCCGGCTCGTCGACGAACTCGTCGACGGTGTGCCGTGCCCGGGCGAGGGCGGTCTCCACCTCGATCGCCGCACCGGCCAGCGCCCGCCCGGCGTCGGTCAGCGCCAGCCGCCGTCCGTCGCGTTCGGTGAGCGGGACGGGGATCGAGCGCTGCAGCAGCCGGAGTTGCTGCGAGATCGCCGAGGGTGTCATCAGCAGCGCCTCCGCCACGGCGGTGACACTTCCCAGCTCACCGAGTTCCCGCAAGATCCGTAGCTGCCGCTCGTTCACCTGGTCATTGTAGTGATGCTTAAAAGCTGTTGAAGAACTTCGCTCTGGGCTTCACGGTCGATGTGGGGAAGCGTGTGGGGCGTGTCCCGAGTCCGCAGCACTGACGCAGTGCTCCTCCTTGTCGCCGCCGTCTGGGGTTCCAGCTATCTGGCCGCGAAGACCGCCACTTCGGCGCTCCCCGTCCTGCTCGTCCTGTTCGCGCGGTACGGCATCTCGGCCGTCGCCTGCCTCGCCCTCGTCGCCGCCCGGCGCCGAACCCGGCGCTTCACGCGCGACGAGCTCGGTGTGGGGGCGGTACTGGGCGTCACGCAGGCAGCCGTCCTGGTGCTGGAGACGTACGGTGTCGCGCACACCAGCGCGGCGAACGCGGGCCTGATCATCAGCCTCACCGTCGTCATCACCCCGCTGCTGGACCGCACGGCCGGTGGGAGGGGGCTGCCCCCGCGCTACTTCGCCGCCACCGGCCTGTGTCTCGTGGCCGTCGGACTCCTGATGTCCGGCAGCGGCTTCCACTCGCCCCGGATCGGTGACCTGCTGATGCTCGCCGCCGCACTGGTCCGCGCGGCCCACGTCGCCCTCGTGGGACGGCTCACCGCCCGTCGCTCCGTACGGCCGTTGCACGTCACGACGGTGCAGACGGTCGTCGGCACCGTCCTGTTCGCGGTGCCCGTCGCCGGCATCCTGCCGGCACTGGGCGGGATCGACGCGGCGGGCTGGTCGCAGCTCCTCTATCTCGCCCTGTTCTGCAGCGTGTTCGCCTTCCTCGCCCAGACCTGGGCGGTGCAGCGCGGTTCCGCCAGCCGGGCCAGTCTGCTGCTGGGCACCGAACCGGTCTGGGCCGTCGCGGTCGGCATCGGTCTGGGCGGCGAACACCTCACGGTCCTCACCGCTCTCGGTGCCGCGCTCATGGTCGCCGGAACCTACTGGGGGCAGGCCGTCGAACGCGCCCACCGGACCGCCGGGACCAAGGAGGTCCCCCACCGGACCCCGGCCCCCGCGAGCGTCTGATCAGCCCGCCCGGCGTCTCGTGGCCGGCACGACGGAGACCGGCTCCGGTCACCGGCCGCCGGGCGGCGTCCCGCAGCCGCTACTCGACCGCTACTCGACCCCGATCAGCAGCAGCGCGCCCTGGCGCCCGCCCCGGTACACCACGGTGTCCACCGCGAGATACGACTCCCGTACGCGGGATTCGAGGTGCGCGGCGATGGTGTCGGGGGCCTCGTCGCCGAGGACGAGCGTGACCATCTCGCCACCGGCGGCGAGCATGCGGTCGAGGACGGTCTCGGCCGTGGCGGTCAGGTCGGCGCCGATGACGGCGACATCCCCGTCGATGAGGCCGAGGACGTCCCCGGCCTGGCAGATGCCGGCCATGGTCCAGGACTGCCGCTCGGCGACGGCGACCTCGGCATAGCGCGTGGCGCCCGCCGCCGAGGTCATCGCGACGACGTCCTCGTCGAAGCGGCGCTCCGGTTCGTGCACGGCCAGCGCCGCGATGCCCTGCACGGCGGAGCGGGTCGGGATCAGCGCGACCCGGACGCCCTCGGCGCGGGCCTGTTCGGCGGCCGCCGCCGCGGTGTGCCGCAGGTCGGCGTCGTTGGGCAGCAGCACCACCTCACGCGCGTGGGCACGCCGTACCGCCTCCACGAGCTCCCCGCTGGCGGGCGGCTCCCCCGGCCGCGCCAGCACGGTGGTCGCTCCGGCCTCCGTGTACAGCCCGGCCAGGCCCTCGCCGGGTACGACGGCCACGACGGCGCGCTGGGCCCGCTCCCGGGGCGGACGCCCCGCGCCGGCTCCGGTGTGGACGTCACCGAGCCCGAAGTGGGTGATCCGGATGCGGTACGGCCGTCCCGCCTCGACTCCCGCCTCGACGGCGGCGCCCGCGTCGTCCACGTGCACATGGACGTTCCACAGTCCGTCGCCGCCGACCACGACGAGGGAGTCGCCGAGTCCGTCGAGCCGCTCCCGCAGCCGGTCCACGGCGGCGTCCTCGGCCTCCAGGAGGTAGATCACCTCGAAGGCGGGATGGCCTTCCTCCGCCGCCCCGTTCACGCAGGCGTCCGCCCCGTCGCCGGTCGCCACGTCCCGCTCTTCGGCCCCGCGCCCATGCGGACCGGGACTCCCACCCGGTGCCGCCTCGGTGACTCCGGTGACTCCGGTGACTCCGGTGACTCCGGTGACTCCGGTGAGAGCGTCCGGGATGTCGACGGTCGCGGCCCCAGGGGCGCCCGCCGTGCCGACCGCTCCCGTGCCCCCGGGAACGGTCTCCTGCCAGCGGCCGTCGGCCCTCGGCGCCTCTCCCGTGAACGTCTCCACCAGCGCCGCGAGCACCGCCACCAGTCCCCGCCCGCCCGCGTCGACCACACCGGCGCTCTCCAGGACGGCGAGCTGCCCGGTGGTCGCGGTGAGCGCCACGCACGCTCCCTCGTAGGCCACGCGCGCGACCGTGCCGCAGTCCCCCTCGGCGCCGGAGGCCGCGTCGGCGGCGGCCGAGGCGACGGTGAGGACCGTGCCCTCGACCGGGTGCGCGACGGCCTTGCGCGCGGAGTCGGCGGCGTTCCGCAGGGCCAGGCGCATGCCCCGGCCGTCGGTGTGAGCGGTCTCGCCGTCGGCGGCGAGGACCTGTGCCATGCCGCGCAGCAGCTGCGCGAGGATGGTTCCGGAGTTCCCCCGGGCCCCGATCAGCGCTCCGTGCGCCATCGCCCGCGCGGCATCGGCCAGCGAGGGCCGTCCGGTCACCGCCACGGACGTCCCGTCCCGGTCCACCGCCTCGTACCCCGCGAACACCGCCTCGACCGCCGCCGCCGCGGACTCCACCGTCAGATAGAGATTCGTCCCGGTGTCCCCGTCGGCGACCGGATAGACATTGATCGCGTCGATCTCCTCGCGCGCGCGGCCCAGGGCCTCCAGCGCGAGCCCGCACCAGGTGCGCACCGCGAGAGCATCGAATGTCTGCGGTACCTGCGGCACCTGCGCCTCCCTTGAGCTGCCGGACGTGGGACGCAGCGTAGACCCAGAAGGGGTTACTGCCGGTAGGGGGCCCCGAGGAGGGCAGCGTGGCAGCCCGGCCGGTCATGGTAGTTTCGTTCTCCGGACGCAGTCGTTGTATGCTGCTCCAGTTGCCCGATCCGATCGGGCCATCCTCCTGGCACCGCCACTCAGATCCTAGATCTTGATTCTCGGCATGCCGGGATCAACCGTAAGTGCATCTGAAGTCTTTGGAGTGACCCGTGGCTGCCAACTGCGACGTCTGCGGCAAGGGGCCGGGCTTCGGCAACAACATCTCGCACTCGCACCGCCGTACACCGCGTCGCTGGAACCCCAACATCCAGCGCGTCCGTACCGTGGTGGGCGGGACGCCGAAGCGCGTGAACGCTTGCACCTCGTGCATCAAGGCCGGCAAGGTCACGCGCTGACAACCGCTAGCGCGCGGCCACTGCTGGTTCGTTTGCACTGAGCCCGTCCACCTCACGGTGGGCGGGTTTTTTGCTGCCCTCTTACGCCGCCCTCATGCGCCGCGCTCGTACGCCGCCCTCGCACGCCGCCTTCATCCGCCGCGGCTCTCCCGCTCTCCCTGTGGCAGGGGCGTTCCGCCGGCTGCCAGAATCTGCCCAATGCGCTTCGGCATCCTGGGCCCCCTCGACATCCGTACCGAGGACGGCGGCCCGCTGGACCCCGGCGGGCCGCGGCCCCGTGCCCTGCTGACCCTGCTGCTCCTCCACGCGGGGCGGACGGTCTCCACGGAGCGCCTGACCGACGGCCTGTACGGTGCCGAGCCGCCGGCCGGAGCCGCCAACGCCCTCCAGTCCCAGATCTCCCGGCTGCGCAAGCGGCTCGGCACCCCTCCGGAGATCCGGGCCACCCCGACCGGTTACCGCATCGACGTCTCCCCCGACTCCGTGGACGCCCACCGCTTCGAGCGCCTGGCCCGCGAAGGGCGCACCGCCCTCACGGCCGGCGATCACATGACCGCGGCGGACCTGCTCCGGGAAGCGCTCGCCCTGTGGCGGGGCCCCGCCCTCGCCGATCTCCCCGACGCGCACGCCCAGGTCGCCCGGCTCGACGAACTGCGGCTCACCGCGTTCCTGGACCGCGTCGACGCCGACCTCGCGCTCGGCGGCGGCCCGGAGCTCGTACCCGAGCTGCGCGAGAGGATCACGTCACATCCGCTGAGCGAGCGTCTCTACGGACAGCTGATGCGGGCCCTGCACGCCGGCGGGCGGCCCGCCGAGGCACTCACGGTGTACGAGGAGGCCCGACGCATCCTCGCCGACGAGCTCGGCACCGACCCCTCGCCCGAATTGTCCGCACTCCACCTGGAGCTGCTCCAGGGCGCGGAGCCGGCTCGGCGGCGCGTGCCGGCCCAGCTCACCCGGTTCATCGGCCGCGACGCGGAACTCCGGCGGGTCCGGACTCTCCTCGCGCAGGACCGCCTGGTGACGCTCACCGGACCGGGCGGAGCCGGAAAGACCCGCCTCGCGATCGAGGCGGCGAGCACCGGCACGTACGCGGACGTGTGCGTCGTCGAGCTGACCGACCTCACCGACGGCTCCCGGATCCCGTACGCCGTGCTCACCGCACTCGGCGTCCGCGAGGGATTCCGTACGCCCGCGAGCGACACCACGCCGCGGCTCCTCGCGGCGCTGGAGGACCGGGAACTGCTGCTGGTGCTGGACAACTGCGAGCACCTGGTCGAGGAGGTGGCCCGGGTGGCCGCCCTGCTGCTCGGCGCGTGCCCCGGCGTGCGGATCCTCGCGACCAGCCGGGAGTCGCTGGGGATCACGGGAGAGCTGCTGTGCCCGGTGCCGGCGCTGCCGCCGGAGGCCGCGGAGCGGCTGTTCCTCGACCGGGCGGCGGCCGTGCGGCCCGGCTTCGGGGGGCACGCGCGCGTCGCCGGTATCTGTGCCGCGCTCGACGGACTGCCGCTGGCCGTCGAACTGGCCGCGGCCCGGCTGCGCACCCTCACCCCCGACGAACTGGCCGACCGTCTCGGCGACCGCTTCCGCGTGCTCTCGCGGGGCGACCGGACCAAGGCGCCCCGGCATCGCACGCTGCGGGCGGTCGTGGAGTGGAGCTGGGACCTGCTGGACGACGAGGAACGGCAGCTGGCCCGGCGGCTGACGGTGTTCTCCGGTGGCGCCACCCTCGCGGCGGTGGAGGCCGTGTGCGCCGTGCCGTATCCCGAGGACCTGCTCGCCTCCTTGGTGGAGAAGTCGCTGCTGGAGTCCGTCGACGGGCGCTACCGGATGCTGGAGACCATCCGCGCGTTCGCCGCCGAACACCTGGTGAGCGCCGGGGAGGAGGACCGGCTGCGGGACGCGCACGCCGGGTACTTCCTCGGCCTGGCCGAAGAGGCGGAACCGCGTCTGCGGGGCGGCGGACAGCTCCCCTGGCTGGGCCGGCTGAGCGCGGAGCTCGGAAACCTGGACGCGGCCCTGCGCCATCTCGTCAGCGCCGACCCGCGACGGGCGCTGCTCCTCATGGCCGCCCTGTCCTGGTTCTGGCGCCTGCGCGGGCTGCACGGCGAGCAGGTGCCGCTCGCCCACGCGCTGCTGACGGCCCTCGGCGACTCTCCTCCGCGGGGGCTGACGGAGGAGTACGTCCTGTGCCTGATCAACACGGTCTCCGGCGACGGCGAGGATCCCCGCGCGCAGGAGCGCCTGGACCGGGCCGCCGTCCTGCTCGGCACCCTGACCGGGCCGCTGCGCCTGCCCTTCGCCCTCGTGCTGTGGTCCGTCGCGGACGGGCCGCGCCGGGTCACCGGCGACCAGGTACGCCGGCAGGTCGGCGACGCCCCCTGGGGGCTGGCCCTGCTGGAGCTCGGCGACGGCCTCCAGCAGATGTTCGCCGGGCGGCCCGAGGCGGCCGAGGCGGCCTTCGCCCGGGGGCTGACCGGATTCCGGGCCACCGGGTGCCGCTGGGGCCTGGCCAGCTGTCTCGACTGGCTGGCCCTGCTGGCCGACGTGCGCGGCGAGCACCGGCGTGCCCTGGGGCTGATCGACGAGGCCCTGACCTACGTACGGGCGCTGGCGGCGTCGGAGGAGACCGGTGACCTGTTGCAGCGCCGGGCCACCGTCCTGCTGCATCTCGGGGACCTCGAAGGGGCGGCCGCGCACTACACCCGCGCCGCCTCCCTGGCCCGTACGGCAGGTGCGGCGGACAAGGTCGCGGCCGCCCGTCGCGGCCTCGGCGACACGGCCAGGCTCCGCGGGGAGACGGCACACGCGCGCGTGCACTACGAAAGCGCCCTGGAGGCGTGCGCGGGGAACTGGTTCAGCGTCGGCGAGTCCGTGCGGATCCTCATCGGGCTGGGCCGCACCGCCCTCGCCGAGGGGCGCGCGGGCGAGGCCCGTGACTGGTTCGCCCAGGCCGGCACCCTCGCCCACGAGGTGCACGGGGGGCTCGAACTCGCGGACGTCGCCGAGGCGTCGGCCGCCGTCGCCGGGTCTCCCGCCCGGGCGGCCGTCCTGCTTGGCGCGGCCGTCGTCCTGCGGGGCTGCGCGGCCGACGGAGACCCGGAGATCGTCCGTACGACGGACGGCGTACGAAAGCGGCTCTCCCCGGAGGCGTACGGCAAGGCCTTCCGGGAGGGACGAAAGCTCGGGGCGGCGGCGGTCAGCGAACGGTAGGGGCACGGTCAGCGCCGCAGGCGAAGGTCCTGGCCATGACGAAGAACCCGAAGGACAGCCCCACGGGCAGGCTCGCCCACCTGCACGTCCTGATCTCCGGCGCCAGCATCGCCGGACCCGCCCTCGCCCTCGGTCTCGCCCGGTACGGCGCCCGTGTCACCGTCGTCGAGAAGGCGCCCGATCTGCGTGAGGGCGGGTTCGCGGTCGACTTCCGGGGCCATGTGCACCGGACCGTGCTGACCTCGATGGGGATCTGGGACGAGATCCACGCCCGGCAGACCCGCATGGGCGGGCAGACCGTCGTCGACGCGGACGGCACCCCGCGGGTCGCTCTGCCGGCCGAGATGATGAGCGGTGACGTGGAGATCCTCCGCGGCGATCTGGCCCGGATCATGTACGAGCGCACCGCGGACCGCGTCGAGTACGTCTTCGGCGACTCGATCGCCACGCTCGACGAGTCCCCCGAGGGCGTCGACGTGACCTTCGAACGCGGCGCGCCCCGCCGCTTCGACCTCGTCGTGGGCGCCGACGGACTGCACTCCCTCACCCGACGTCTGGTGTTCGGCGACGAGTCCCGCCACCTGCGCTTCCTGGACCACTACGTGGCGGGGTTCGGCGTCCCGAACGACCTGGGCCTGGACCGTGCCGGCCGGCTGTACAGCGAGCCGGGCCGGGCGGTCGCCATCGGCAACTACGACGGCGATCCGGACCGGGCGGGCGCGCTGCTCGTCTTCCGGTCCGAGAAGCTGGAGTTCGACCGGCGTGACGTGGCCGCCCAGAAGCGGATCCTGGCCGAGCGGTTCGCCGGGATGGGCTGGGAGGCCCCGCGTGTTCTCAAGGCGCTGGAGGAGACCGACACCCTGTACTTCGACGCCATCGCCCAGATCCACGTCGACCGGCTGACCCGGGGGCGGGTGGCGCTGCTCGGGGACGCCGGGTACGGCGCCACCATGGGCGGCATGGGGACCGGCGTCGCGATCGTGGCGGCGTACGTCCTGGCCGGTGAACTGGCGCTGGCGGACGGCGACCACCGCACCGCGTTCGCCGAGTACGAGGCACGGATCCGGGACTTCGCCAAGGGCTGCCAGAAGATCTCCGGGAACGCGGGCCCCTTCTTCGCGCCGGCGACCGAGCGCAGGATCCGCAGCCGCGACCTGATGTACCGGCTGCTGAGCTCACGGCTGCTCGCGGGCTTCTTCAAGAAGCTCACCGAGAAGGCCGCGACCGGCATCGAGCTGCGGGACTATCCGCGTCCGTGAGCCACGGGCGCGGGTCCTTCGCGGGCCGGGCCCCACCCGTGCGGGCCCGGCGGCCGCGGACAACTCGGCCACTCCCCGTCGGCATTCCGCCGCGAACGGCCCACCGGGCCGACGGGCGCCGTCATTTCGCCCTCCGGACCCCGAAGTACGTCCGCCGGACGGCACGTTGGCCACCGGCGGCCCACCCGCGCGACGGCCTCAGGACTCGATGTCCCCGAAGTGGTCCCAGCCGCCCTTGCTCGTCCAGGGGGCGCCGTCCACGGTGACCTGGGGCAGCGCCGACGGGTTGAGGACCTCGCCGATCACCTTCCAGCGCGCGGGGAGCTTCACGTCCGGCGGGAACGTCGCGACGATCGCGTGGTCCTCGCCGCCGGTGAGCACCCACTGGATGGGGTCGACGCCGACGGCCTGACCGATGTCGTTCATCTGGGAGGGGATGTCGATGTCCCCGGAGCGGACGTCGATGCGCACCTTGCTCGCCTCGGCGATGTGGCCGAGGTCGGCGATCAGCCCGTCGCTGACGTCCGTCATCGAGGTCGCGCCGAGCCCGGCGGCGGCCGGACCGGCGTGGTACGGCGGTTCGGGACGGCGGTGGGCCTCCACGAAGGCGCGCGGCGAGCGGAAGCCCCGGGAGAGCACCGCGAACCCGGCCGCGGACCAGCCCAGCCAGCCGGTCACGGCGACGACGTCACCGGGCTGCGCTCCGGCCCGGGTGACCGGCTCGTGGTTGCGCAGATCGCCGAGCGCGGTGATCGCGATCGTGATGGTCTCGCCCCGTACGACATCCCCGCCGACCACGGCCGCGCCCGCGACCTGGCACTCGTCGCGCAGCCCGTCCATCAGCTCGGAGGGCCAGGTGGCCGGGAGCTCGGCGGGTACGACCAGGCCGAGCAGCAGCGCGGTCGGTACGGCGCCCATCGCGGCGATGTCCGCGAGGTTCTGCGCGGCCGCCTTGCGTCCGACGTCGTACGCCGTGGACCAGTCTCGGCGGAAGTGCCGTCCCTCGAGGAGGATGTCGGTGCTCGCCACGACCCTGCGGTCCGGCGCGGCCACCACCGCGGCGTCGTCGCCGGGACCGACCCGGACCGCCGGGGTGGTGGTGAGACGCGAGGTGAGCTCTCGGATGAGCCCGAACTCCCCCAACTCGCCCACGGTGCCCTTCATGATCGTCGTGCTCCCTCTGTCGCTGCTCGTGCCCGGTCGCGAGCCGTCTCCGTAGTCGGTACGGTCGAGTTGACCGTCAACTTGTGCAGTCCGTCCACCCCGGCGCGCAAGCCCCAGTCACCGCGGGTCTCCCCGCGGCGAGCGGCAACGCGATACCGTGGCGTTCCTTTTCCCCACATGATCCTCGTGGCCGCCCTGGAGGTTCCGTGGTACAGGCGTACATCCTGATCCAGACGGAGGTCGGCAAAGCGTCGACCGTCGCCGAGACGATCAGCAAGATCCCGGGGGTGATCCAGGCCGAGGACGTGACAGGACCGTACGACGTCATCGTGCGCGCCCAGGCCGACACGGTCGACGACCTCGGTCGCATGGTGGTCGCCAAGGTCCAGCAAGTGGACGGCATCACCCGCACCCTGACCTGCCCGGTCGTGCACCTGTAGCCCCCGTCTACCCTTGGCCGGTGAACATCTTCCGTCACCGGCGCACCGCTCTCCTCGGGCTGCCCGCTCTCGCGACGCTGATCGCGATCGCGGGCTGCTCCTCAGCAGACGACAGCGCGTCCGTCGCGGTTCCGAGTCCGGACACGAAGGTCACCGAGCTGTGCCAGAACCTGGACAAGGCGCTGCCGCGGACGTTGGACGGCCACAGCCGCGAGGACCCGGAGCCCCGTTCCGCGCTGACCGCGGGCTGGGGAAGCCCGGCGATCATACTGCGCTGCGGTGTCGAGCGGCCTCCGAAGATGGTCGACCCGAAGGTGGCGAAGGGCGACGACCCGAAAGCGGTCGGCGGCGGTGTGAACGGCGTCGACTGGCTGATGGAGAAGCAGGACGACGGAATGACCCGCCTCACCACCGCTTCGCGTCTGGCCTACGTCCAGGTGACGGTGCCCAGGAGCGACGATGTCTCCGGGGTGCTCGTCGATCTCGCCGCCTCCGTCAAGAAGGCGATCCCCGAGGGGATCGCCTCCTGACAGCAGTGTCCCGCGGGATGCTCAGCGCAGCCCCGTGGAGCGTCGCAGCGCCGCCTGCACCAGGCGGTCGACGAGCTCCGAGTAGCCGACGCCCGTCTCCTGCCACATCCGCGGGTACATGGAGATCGGCGTGAAGCCCGGCATCGTGTTGATCTCGTTGATCACGAACTCGCCGTCCTCGGTGAGGAAGAAGTCCGCGCGGACCAGGCCCTCGCAGGACGCGGCCTCGAAGGCCTCGACGGCCAGGCGGCGGACCTCGGCGGTCTGCTCCTCGGTGAGCGGCGCGGGCACGATCCCGTCGGCCGAGTCGATGTACTTGGCCTCGAAGTCGTAGAAGGCGTGCGCCTGCACGGGCGGGATCTCCGCGGGCACCGAGGCGCGCGGCCCGTCCTCGAACTCCAGGACACCGCACTCGATCTCGCGGCCGCGCAGCAGCGCCTCCACGATGATCTTCGGGTCGTGCCGCTGGGCCTCCGCGATCGCCTCGTCGAGACCCGAGAGGTCGTCGACCTTGGTGATGCCGAAGGAGGAACCCGCGCGCGCGGGCTTCACGAACAGCGGCCAGCCGTGCTCGCCCGCGAAGTCGACGATCTTCTTGCGGGCGGCGGACTCGTCCTGCTGCCACTCGCGCGGCCGGATCACCACGTACGGGCCCACCTTCAGGCCGAACGAGGTGAACACCCGCTTCATGTAGTCCTTGTCCTGGCCGACGGCCGAGGCGAGCACGCCCGAGCCGACGTAGGGGACCCCGGACAGTTCCAGCAGGCCCTGGAGGGTGCCGTCCTCGCCGTACGGGCCGTGCAGCATCGGGAAGACGACGTCGACCTCGCCGAGCGCCTTGGGAACCGAACCGGGCTCGCTGTAGACGACTTCGCGGTTGGCGGGGTCGACGGGGAGCACCACGCCGCCCTCGCTGGACTCGGCGAGCTGGTCGACGCTGGGCTGCTTGCGGTCGATGATCGCCATGCGTTCCGGCTCGTCCGCGGTGAGCGCCCAACGGCCGTCCTGGGTGATGCCGATCGGCAGTACGTCGTACTTCGTACGGTCGATCGCGCTGAGGACGGCGCCGGCCGTGACCACGGAGATCCCGTGTTCGGAGCTGCGGCCGCCGAAGACGACGGCCACGCGCGGCTTGCGAGGCGGCTGCTCAGGGCTCTGGGGGAGGTTCTCGGTGCTCATATCGCGTTGAGAGTACCCGGTGGTACGGCGGTGAGTCAGCGCCCCACGGCGGCCGTTGCTCAGCGTCGTACGCACCGTTGCGGAGCGTCGCCCACCCTGCCCTCCGGCGGGGCCGGATCAGCGGCGTTCGGGCTTCGCGCTGCGCGACATCAGCTCCTTGAGGGCGACCACCGGGGGCTTGCCCTCGTGGACGATGCTGACGACGGTCTCCGTGATCGGCATGTCGACACCGTGCCTGCGGGCCAGATCCAGCACGGACTCGCAGGACTTGACGCCCTCAGCGGTCTGCCGGGTGACCGCGATGGTCTCCTGGAGGGTCATGCCCCTGCCGAGGTTGATGCCGAAGGTGTGGTTGCGGGAGAGCGGCGAGGAGCAGGTCGCGGCGAGGTCGCCGAGGCCCGCGAGGCCGGAGAACGTCATCGGGTCCGCGCCCATGACGAGTCCGAGCCGGGTGGTCTCGGCGAGGCCGCGGGTGATGAGCGAGCCCTTGGCGTTGTCGCCCAGGCCCATGCCGTCGGCGATGCCGACGGCGAGACCGATCACGTTCTTGACGGCGCCGCCGAGTTCGCAGCCCACCACGTCGGTGTTCGTGTACGGGCGGAAGTACGGCGTGTGGCAGGCGGCCTGGATGCGCCGGGCCACCGCCTCGTCGCGGCAGGCGACGACGCCGGCCGCCGGCATCCGCTGGGCGACCTCCTTGGCGAGGTTGGGCCCCGTGACGACGGCGACGCGGTCCGCGGAGACCTTGGCGACCTCCTCGATCACCTCGCTCATCCGCTTCACGGTGCCGAGTTCGACGCCCTTCATGAGCGAGACGAGCACCGTGTCCGGGGCGAGCAGCGGCACCCACTCCGCGAGGTTCCCGCGCAGCGTCTGGGAGGGCACGGCGAGCACGGTGAAGTCGGCGCCGCGCGCGGCCTCGGCCGGGTCGGCGGTGGCCCGCAGGTTCTCGGGCAGTTCGATGCCCGGGAGGTAGTCCGGGTTCATCCGCGTGGAGTTGACCGCGTCGGCGAGTTCGGGACGGCGCGCCCACAGAGTGACGTCGCACCCCGCGTCGGCCAGCACCATGCCGAAGGCCGTACCCCACGATCCGGTCCCGAAGACGGCCGCCTTGACCGGCTTGCTCACGTGCCCTGCCCTTCTTCCTGCTGTGCTTTCGACTTGGCCGCGGCCCTGCGGCGCTGCGCGATCCGCACCTCGCGCGGGTCGTACACGTTCTCGGGCGCCTTCTCGCCGCGGATCAGCTCCAGCTGCGCGGTGACGGCGGCCATGATGACCTCGGTGGCCTCCTTCAGGAGGTCCGGACTCATCTCCCGGTCGTAGAAGCGCGAGAGGTCCACCGGCGGGCCCGCGAGCACGCGGTGGGTCTTGCGCGGAAGGATGTCGGGCTTCTTGGCGTACGGGGCCAGCAGTTCGTTGGCGCCCCACTGGGCGACCGGAATCACCGGGCACTTGGTCTCCAGGGCGACCCTCGCCGCACCGGTCTTGCCGGTCATCGGCCAGCCGTCGGGGTCCCGGGTGAGCGTGCCCTCGGGGTAGAACGCGACGCACTCACCGCGTTCCACGGCGTCGATCGCGGCCCGGAAGGCGCTCAGCGCGTCGGTGCTCTCGCGGTAGACGGGAATCTGTCCGGTGCCGCGCATCGCGGCACCGACGAATCCCTTCTTGAAAAGACCGGCCTTCGCCAGGAAGCGCGGAACACGCCCGGTGTTGTACTGGTAGTGCGCATACGCGAACGGGTCCACGTGGGAATTGTGGTTCACCGCGGTGATAAATCCGCCCTCGGCCGGAATGTTCTCCATTCCGCGCCAGTCCCGCTTGATCAGAAGCACCAGCGGCGGTTTGCAGAGAACCGCTGCGAAGCGGTACCAGAAGCCGATTCTGCGGCGGGGCACGCGGCCACCTTCCTCTAGAGCCTGGGGGGCCGCACAAGTGTCGCTCCAGGCCGCCTGTCTGTCGAGAACACCGTACGCCCCGGCGTCCGGACCGCCAGGGTGACCGGGTCACAATAAGGCGTGACTGGAGAGGGCGGAGCGCTCGTGCGGTGGACTGTGGTCGTACCCCTCAAACCTTTGGCCCGGGCCAAGAGCAGGCTGGCGGACACGGCCTCGGACGTCCTGCGCCCCGGCCTCGCCCTCGCGTTCGCGCAGGACACCGTGGCAGCGGCACTGGCCTGCGCCGCGGTCCGGGATGTGGCGGTCGTCACGGGTGACGCCCTGGCCGGGCGGGAGCTGTCCGCGCTGGGCGCGCGCATCGTCGCGGACGAACCGGGAGGCGGCCTCAACGCGGCGCTGGCGCACGGCGCGGCGGTCGTACGGTCCCGGGATCCCGAAAGTTCCGTTGCGGCCCTGAACGCCGATCTGCCCGCTCTGCGGCCTTTGGAATTGGCCCGGGTGCTGGCCGCCGCCGCCGAATTCCCGCGCGCTTTTCTGGCCGATGCGGCTGCAATCGGCACCACTCTCCTGGCCGCTTCCCCGGGCCTGGAATTGCTCCCCGCTTTCGGCGGCGATTCCCGCGCCCGCCATCGCGCGTCGGGAGCCGCGGAACTGCGTCTCGACGCGGTGGATTCGGTACGCCAGGACGTGGACACCCGGGACGATCTGCGGGCGGCGCTGACACTCGGCGTGGGGCCGCGCACGGCCGCGGCGGCTGCGCGGCTGCTGATTCCCGGGCAGTAGGTTCCCGGGCGGGACGCCGGTTCACCGAGAGCGGGCCGGTTCACCGGAGCGGTCGGGTTCGCCGGAGCGATCGGGTTCCCCGAAGGGGTCCGGTTAGCCGGGGGGGCGGGTTCCCCGGCCGCGGACCGATGTCCTGACCGTGTGCCGATGTCCCGCCGTTGGGCCGTCCGTGGCCGGCCGGGACTTCCCGGCACTTCCGGCACTTCACTTCCGGCACTTCGCTTCCGGCACTTCCTGACCCGCCGCGAGGCCCGGCGTCACCGCGTCCCTCGCCCGGCGCTCGGCGCGGCGGGGTCAGTAGGCTGCCCCCATGCAGGCGACCTCGTACACGTACGACCCCGAGACCCGCAGCGGACAGGTGCTGCTCGACGACGGCACCCCGGTGCCCTTCGACGGGGCGGCGTTCGAAGCCGGCGGGCTGCGGCTGCTGCGGCCCGGGCAGCGCGTGCGGATCGAGACCGAGGGGGAGGGTGAGGGGCGCCGGATCACCCTGATCACCCTGCAGACGTTCTGAACACGCCGCGGGCCGGGCTCCCGGTGGGAGCCCGGCCCGGCGCGTGAGGTACCGCTGCGCCCGGCTTCTAGCGGGCGGTGGCCTTCTTGGCGGTGGTCTTGCGAGCCGTCGACTTCTTGGCGGGGGCCTTCTTGGCGGTGGCCTTCTTCGCCGGGGCCTTCTTGGCCGTGGTCTTCTTGGCCGCGGTCGTCTTCGCCGCGGTCTTCTTGGCGGCCGCGGTGGTCTTCTTCGCGGTCGTCTTCTTCGCCGTGGTCTTCTTCGCGGCGGCGGTGGTCTTCTTCGCGACCGTCTTCTTCGCCACCGCGGTCTTCCTGGCGGTCGCCTTCTTGGCGGTGGTGGCCTTCTTGGCCGCGGCCTTCTTCACCGTGGCCGAAGCTCCGCCGGAGAGGCTGCCCTTCGGGGCCTTCTTGACCGCGACATCGTTCTTCGGGAGCTTCTTCGAGCCGCTCACCAGGTCCTTGAAGCCCTGGCCCGCGCGGAAGCGGGGGACGGAGGTCTTCTTGACCCGGACACGCTCACCCGTCTGCGGGTTGCGGGCGTAACGAGCGGGACGGTCAACCTTCTCGAAGGAACCGAAGCCGGTGACCGAGACCCGGTCTCCGCCGACAACCGCACGGACGATGGCGTCCAGTACCGCGTCGACCGCGTCGGCGGCCTGCTGACGCCCGCCGACCTTGTCGGCAATCGCTTCTACGAGCTGCGCCTTGTTCACGTCTTCCCCTTCGGAGACATTGCCCGAACGAATGCGTTCAAGCTTTTTCGCACGTTAGGCAGATATATACCGCAAATCAAACACGAAACGGGCTAATCACCCTTGTGCCGCAACGAACTCGGGCCGCAGCGGAGTTCCTCAGCGTTCCCCTTCGAGGAATCGACCCTCGTCGAGGTCGGTGGTGAACCGCTCCAGCCGCCTTGTCGCGTCGGCGAGATCGTGCTTGGCCACGGCCGTAATGACCAGCAGCTTCCGGGTCAGCGCCATCCGTACGCCCTCCGGGACTTGCAGTGCGCGCACTCTTGTGTGCGCTTCCTTGAGTTGGGCCGCGACTGCCACGTAGAGCTCGAGTTGGCCGTCGTGTTCCATGCACAGATTGTGCCATCTGGGGCGAGTTGTCGCCTGCGCAGGGGGTAACTGCCGTACCCCGAAGGCCTGCTGAGCACCCCGGCCGGAAGCGGCGCCCACATGCGTGTACCCAGGCAACATCCCCTGTAACTAGGGGAGTTGACAGTCATCTCCGGGGTGCCCTGGAGCCGTCCGGGGGCAGACACAGCTGTACCCCCAACCGTCCACGATTGGGGGTACAGAGGGGTGTTGCGGTGGCTGAAATCAGTCTTGCCACGGCCGCGTCGCGGCCCGCGCGTCAGACCTGCAGCGTCTTCGGCTTGTGCGACGGCCGCTTGCTCTCGTACGCCGCGATGTCGCCCTCGTTCTGGAGGGTGATGGAGATGTCGTCCAGCCCGTTCAGCAGCCGCCAGCGGGCGTTCTCGTCGAGCTCGAAGGCGGCGGTGACGCCCTCGGCGCGCACCTCACGGGCCTCCAGGTCGACCGTGATCTCGGCCTGCGGGTCCTTCTCCGACAGCTCCTGGAGCGCGTCCACGATCTTCTGCTCCAGAACCACCGTGAGCAGGCCGTTCTTGAGCGAGTTGCCGCGGAAGATATCCGCGAACCGGGACGAGATCACGGTCTTGAAGCCGTAGTTCTGGAGCGCCCAGACGGCGTGCTCGCGGGAGGAGCCCGTACCGAAGTCGGGACCCGCCACCAGCACCGTGGCGCCCTTGCGCTCGGGCTGGTTGAGGATGAAGGACGGGTCCTTGCGCCAGGCCTCGAAGAGACCGTCCTCGAAGCCGTCCCTGGTCACCTTCTTGAGCCAGTGGGCGGGGATGATCTGGTCGGTGTCGACGTTGCTGCGGCGCAGCGGGACGGCCCGGCCGGTGTGCGTGGTGAATGCTTCCATGGCTCTCAGACTCCAGCGGGCACAGGGGCGTCGGACAGGTCGGCCGGGGAGGCCAGGTGGCCGAGGACCGCCGACGCGGCGGCGACCTGCGGCGAGACCAGGTGCGTACGGCCGCCCTTGCCCTGCCTGCCCTCGAAGTTGCGGTTGGAGGTGGACGCGGAGCGCTCACCGGGGGCCAGCTGGTCGGGGTTCATGCCCAGGCACATCGAGCAGCCCGCGTGCCGCCATTCGGCGCCGGCCTCCTTGAAGACCACGTCCAGGCCCTCGGAGACGGCCTGGAGACCGACCCGCGCGGAGCCGGGGACGACCAGCATCCGTACGCCGTCGGCGACTTTGCGGCCCTCGACGATCTCGGCGGCCGCCCGCAGGTCCTCGATACGGCCGTTGGTGCACGAACCTACGAAGACGGTGTCGACCTTGATGTCGCGCAGCGGCTGCCCGGCGGTCAACCCCATGTATTCCAGGGCCTTTTCGGCGGCGTGGCGCTCCGAAGCGTCTTCGTACGAAGCCGGGTCGGGGACGTTCGCCGAAAGCGGCGCGCCCTGGCCGGGGTTGGTGCCCCAGGTGACGAACGGCGACAGGGAGGCGGCGTCGATGACGACCTCCGCGTCGAATTCGGCGTCGTCATCGGACTTCAGGGTCTTCCAGTACGCGACAGCGGCGTCCCACTCCTCGCCCTCGGGGGCGTGGGCGCGGCCCTTGAGGTACGCGAAGGCGGTCTCGTCGGGGGCGATCATGCCCGCGCGGGCGCCGGCCTCGATCGACATGTTGCAGATGGTCATCCGGGCCTCCATCGAGAGCTTCTCGATGGCGGAGCCGCGGTATTCCAGGATGTAGCCCTGGCCGCCACCCGTACCGATCTTGGCGATGATCGCCAGGATCAGGTCCTTGGCGCTGACGCCGTCGGGCAGCTCGCCGTCGACGGTGATGGCCATGGTCTTCGGGCGGGCCAGCGGCAGCGTCTGGGTGGCCAGCACATGCTCGACCTGCGAGGTGCCGATGCCGAACGCCAGGGCGCCGAAGGCTCCGTGCGTGGAGGTGTGCGAGTCACCGCAGACCACGGTGGTGCCCGGCTGGGTCAGACCCAGCTGCGGTCCCACCACGTGCACCACGCCCTGCTCGACGTCGCCCAGCGAGTGCAGTCGTACGCCGAACTCGGCGGCGTTCTTGCGCAGCGTCTCCAGCTGGACCCGGGAGACCGGGTCCGCGATGGGCTTGTCGATGTCGAGGGTCGGGGTGTTGTGATCCTCGGTGGCGATGGTGAGGTCGAGGCGGCGCACCGGGCGCCCCGCCTGACGCAGACCGTCGAAGGCCTGCGGGCTGGTCACCTCGTGCAGCAGGTGCAGATCGATGAAGAGGAGGTCGGGCTCGCCCTCGGCGCGCCGGACGACATGGTCGTCCCAGACCTTCTCCGCGAGTGTCCTACCCATCGCTTTCCCTCCGGCCGGCTTGTGTGGCGCCGGCCCAACTAGAGATTTCCGGGGCGGTGGACGTTCGTACCCCTCGTACCGGACGTCGTCCGCCGGACCCGTTGGTTCGCGGGCCGCTGTGTCTACAAGGGTGGCGCGTTCCACCGGAAATTGAACTTGCGTTTCACAGAGTGAGACGCGAGTATCGTTTCATGGACAACAGTAGCGGCGTCGGCGTTCTGGACAAGGCAGCCCTTGTCCTGAGCGCTCTGGAGTCCGGTCCGGCCACCCTCGCGGGCCTGGTCGCGGCGACCGGACTGGCACGACCCACGGCACATCGCCTCGCCGTGGCACTTGAACACCACCGCATGGTGGCGCGCGACATGCAGGGCCGTTTCATTCTCGGGCCCCGCCTCGCCGAGCTGGCCGCGGCCGCGGGTGAGGATCGTCTCCTCGCGACGGCGGGGCCGGTGCTCACGCATCTGCGGGACATCACGGGCGAGAGCGCGCAGCTCTACCGCCGCCAGGGCGACATGCGTATCTGCGTCGCCGCGGCCGAGCGGCTGTCCGGCCTGCGGGACACCGTCCCGGTCGGCTCGACCCTCACCATGAAGGCCGGTTCCTCCGCCCAGATCCTGATGGCCTGGGAAGAGCCGGAGCGGCTGCACCGCGGTCTGCAGGGCGCCCGCTTCACCGCCACCGCCCTGTCGGGAGTACGGCGTCGGGGCTGGGCCCAGTCGATCGGTGAGCGCGAGCCGGGCGTGGCGTCCGTCTCCGCGCCGGTCCGCGGGCCCTCGAACCGTGTCGTGGCCGCCGTGTCGGTCTCCGGACCGATCGAGCGCCTGACCCGTCACCCGGGCCGGATGCACGCCCAGGCGGTCATCGACGCCGCCGGCCGTCTCTCCGAGGCCCTGCGCCGCACGGGCTGACCTTCTCTCCACTCCCGCGCGACGGGACGGGCCGGCCTCAACGCCGCGGCAGGCCCTCCCCGATGCGCACCGTCCCGTACGCGGGGTGTGCCGGCCCCGAGGCCCGCGCACCCCGCGCCTTTTTCCGGCGTGACCGAACTCATGGCGCAGGACGCCGAGTTGATCCCGGAACGCCGAAAGGGCCCCCACCGGAGTGGAGACCCTTTCGAACTGCGTACCCCCGACCGGATTCGAACCGGCGCTACCGCCTTGAGAGGGCGGCGTGCTAGGCCGCTACACAACGGGGGCCTTGGATCTTGCGTTTCCGCAGACCCGAGCTGGGCTACCAGGACTCGAACCTAGAATGACGGTACCAGAAACCGTAGTGTTGCCAATTACACCATAGCCCATGGTGGTTTAGACCAGTACCCCCGACCGGATTCGAACCGGCGCTACCGCCTTGAGAGGGCGGCGTGCTAGGCCGCTACACAACGGGGGCCCTAGCGATCCTGCATGAGAGTCAGCGGGTGCGACCCGAGCTGTCTCCCTGGGAAGGATCTGTACCCCCGACCGGATTCGAACCGGCGCTACTGCCGTGAGAGGGCAGCGTGCTGGGCCGCTACACAACGGGGGCGTTGCGGATCTGGATCTCCGCGTGTGCAGATGAGCTCTGCGAGCTGGCCTACCAGGACTCGAACCTAGAATGACGGTACCAGAAACCGTAGTGTTGCCAATTACACCATAGGCCACTGAAACGCAACCCCACTCGGGGATTTTGTTTTAGCTAGCACCTCCGGGCTCCGGCCTTTCGGCCCGCTCCCGGCGGCGCAGAAAGAACATTACCCGAAGGTGGACCACGCTCCAAAACGGGTATCGGTGCCGAGCAACGCGGGGAGTTCGGTCAGCGACGAGATGCGGTGCGGACCCGTCGGCGGACCGTCTGACGCGAGGTGCGCGCCGTCCCGGTCGATCCAGACGGAGAGCAGGCCCGCCTCGGCGGCGCCCCGTCCGTCGATCTCCGGGTGGTCGCCGACGTAGGCGACCCGGTGCGGTGGCAGGTCCAGGGCCTCGCAGGCCGCGTGGAAGGCGGCCGCGGCGGGCTTGGAGACGCCGAGTTCGACGGCGCACAGGATCGCCTCGAAGCGGTCGCGCACACCGAGGACGCGCAGCTTGCGGTCCTGCACGAGGAGGCTGGAGTTGGACAGGACCGCGTGCCGGTGGCTGACCACGAGGCTGTCCAGGACGGGCAGGACGTCAGGGAAGAGGGTCCAGGCGCATTCGTAGTGGGTGACGTACCTGTCGAACCACGCGTCGGCCTCGCTGTCGCTCAGCGGCTCCCCCAGGAACACCCTGACGCGCTCCCGGCGCTGGCCCTGCCAGTCCGTCTCACCGGCCGAGAACCTCGCCCACTGCGCGTCGGTGATCTCCCGCCAGCGCGCGAGGGCCTGCTCGACGGAGGGGTGTCCGTCGAGCAGGCCCTCGGCCACGAGGTGGTCCCGCATGCCCGCACGGTCGGCGGCTGTGTAGTCGAAGATCGTGTCGTCGATGTCCCAGACCACGGCGTCGATGCTCATGGACCGACCGTATCCCCGGGCCCGGTGAGCTGTCCCTAGGACGCTCGTGGTCGTACCGGTCGGCGTGAGGACGGGCCCTTCGCCGCCGCCCGGGTCCGCGGTGACCTGCCAGGTGCGGGTGACGTGCCGGCCGGCGCTCGGCGGTCCGGCCTTGGCGAGGGCGCCGCCGGCCGGGGTGGGCGGGTACTCCGGGTGACCGGTCGGCGCACGCCGAGGGGCGGTGCCCGAACCGGACACCGCCCCCTGTGCGCGTACGCCTTGTGGCTACGCGGCGAGCCGCTCCAGCGCGGCGTCGACGCGGGCCAGCGTCTCCTCCTTGCCCAGGATCTCCAGGGACTCGAAGAGCGGGAGGCCGACCGTGCGGCCGGTGACGGCGACGCGGACCGGCGCCTGGGCCTTGCCGAGCTTGAGTCCGTGCTCCTCACCGGCGGCCAGGACGGCCTCCTTGAGGGACTCCGGGGAGGACCAGTCGGCCGCGTCCAGCTTCTCGCGGGCCGTGCGGAGCAGCGCGTCGCTGCCCTCCTTCATGGCCTTCGTCCAGGAGGCCTCGTCGACGGCCGGCTCCGGCAGGAACAGGAAGTCGACGTTGTCCGTGATCTCGGAGAGGACCTTCATCCGCGACTGGGCGTGCGGGGCGATCGCCTGCCACTTCGCCTCGTCGAAGTCCTCCGGCGCCCAGGGCGCGAAGGGGGCGCGCAGCCACGGGGCGCAGCGCTCGGTGAAGTCCTTCACATCGAGCATGCGGATGTGGTCGGCGTTGATCGCCTCGCACTTCTTCAGGTCGAACCGGGCCGGGTTCGGGTTGACGTCCGTGACGTCGAAGGCGGCGACCATCTCGTCGATGGAGAAGATGTCGCGGTCCGCCGCGAGCGACCAGCCGAGCAGGGAGAGGTAGTTCAGCAGGCCCTCCGGGAGGAACCCGCGCTCCCTGTAGAGGTTGAGCGAGGACTCCGGGTCGCGCTTGGAGAGCTTCTTGTTGCCCTCCCCCATGACGTACGGGAGGTGGCCGAAGGCCGGGGTCGCCTTGGCGATGCCCAGCTCGGTCAGCGCCTTGTAGAGGGCGATCTGCCGCGGGGTGGAGGAGAGCAGGTCCTCGCCGCGCAGGACGTGGGTGATCTCCATCAGGGCGTCGTCCACGGGGTTGACCAGCGTGTACAGCGGAGCGCCGTTCGCGCGGACGATGCCGTAGTCCGGGACGTTCTCGGGGAGGTACGTGATCTCGCCGCGGACCAGGTCGTCGAACGTGATCGCCTCGTCGGGCATCCGGAAGCGGACGATGGGCGTACGGCCCTCGGCCTCGTAGGCGGCCTTCTGCTCGGCGGAGAGGTCGCGGCAGTGGCCGTCGTAGCCGGAGGGCTTGCCGGCGGCGCGGGCGGCGTCGCGGCGGGTGTCCAGCTCCTCGGTCGAGCAGTAGCAGTGGTACGCGCGGCCCGCGTCCAGCAGCTTGCCGGCGACATCCCGGTAGATGTCCATGCGCTGCGACTGGCGGTACGGCGCGTGCGGGCCGCCGATCTCGGGGCCCTCGTCCCAGTCGAAGCCCAGCCAGCGCATCGAGTCGAGCAGCTGGTTGTACGACTCCTCGGAGTCGCGGGCCGCGTCGGTGTCCTCGATGCGGAAGACCAGGGTGCCTTCGTGGTGCCGGGCGAACGCCCAGTTGAACAGGGCGGTGCGGACCAGTCCCACATGGGGGTTGCCGGTCGGGGACGGACAGAAACGTACGCGGACGGTCGCGTTAGCCACGCTTGATCACCTTGTTGGTGAGAGTGCCGATGCCTTCGATGGTGACGGCGACCTCGTCGCCGACGTTCAGGGGGCCGACCCCAGCCGGGGTGCCGGTGAGGATGACGTCGCCCGGGAGCAGCGTCATGGCCTCGGTGATGTTGACGATCAGGTCCTCGATGGAGTGGATCATCTCGCTGGTGCGGCCGAGCTGCCGCTGCTGCCCGTTGACCGTGCACTGGATGGTGAGGTCGGCGGGGTCCAGGTCCGTCTCCACCCAGGGGCCGAGCGGGCAGGAGCTGTCGAAGCCCTTGGCCCGGGCCCACTGCTTCTCGCGCTTCTGGACGTCGCGGGCGGTGACGTCGTTGGCGCAGGTGTAGCCGAGGATGACGTCCTTGACGCGCTCGCGCGGAACCTCGCGGCACATGCGGCCGATGACGACCGCGAGCTCGGCCTCGTGGTGCAGCTCGCTGGAGAAGGAGGGGTACTGGATCGGGTCGCCGGGGCCGACCACGGAGGTCGACGGCTTGAAGAAGGCGAACGGGGCGTCGGGCACCTCGTTGCCGAGTTCCTTGGCGTGCTCCGCGTAGTTGCGGCCGAAGGCCACGACCTTGTTGGGGAGCACCGGCGGCAGCAGCCTGACCTTGCTCAGCGGGACCTTCGTGCCGGAGAGCTCGAAGTCCGCGAACGGGATGCCCTTGATGATGTCGAGGACGAGCTCGTCCGGCTTGTCGCCTTCGACCGCGCCGAAAGCGACGTTGCCGTCGATGGAGAATCTGGCGATGCGCACGGGATCCTGGCGCCCCTCACTGAGCCGGCTGGAGTCTGACGCTCCAGGCTAACGCGGCAAGGGGCGCGAGCTTCGCGCATATAGGCCGGGACGGTGAGCGGCGGCGCGCCGGTCGGGCGCGGTGGGCGTCGGGGCCCCTGTCCGGGGCCGTGAATGACGGGGCGGGGCCGCGCGCCGGGCGCGGCCCCGCCCCGGCCACCGTGTCTACTCCGCGGCCGCGACCGCGACCGGGATGTCGATCAGGACGGTGCGGCGGGGGTTGGCGGTCTGGAGGGGAAGGTCGACCGAGTGCTCCGGCCGCTCCGGCGTCTGCAGGGCGTCGGCGTCCTCGAGGTGCGCCAGCGTCGTGCGTCGCGGGTTGGCTATGTTGCGGAACATCATCGTCGTCTTCACCGTTGTACTCGACCTTGTCGTCCTGGGCGCCCGGTGGAGCATGAAGAGCCCCGGATAGGCGCGGGTTGTCGGATTCGCCATCCCTGTAAAGCGTCAGGCTAAACATGCAATTCCCGGGCGATGCCGTGAAGACGCCATGATCGACGTGTGAGTTTCCTCACTCACCGAGGGACAAAACGGTCAACTGTGACCCCCAACCCCGGCCGACCAAACGGACATTGCTCCACTGAAGCAATCATTCCGCTCCTGATCATGGCGACTGGGACAGGGTATATACACCATCGGCTCGTTGGCATACGCCCGATATGTACGAGATCCCCTTACACACCTCGTGACGCCCCCCTCACATGGTGTCACGGAGGTCACAGCCTGGTACTCGGCCCTTGTTGGAGATCCTGCACTGTGCTGGAATTCCACGGACCGCCGCGGAATCACGATCCGGCGCGCAGGGGCGCAACGCAGCGCCGAGTGGCGGCGGGAAGGGGGAACCTGCGCCGGTCACTCAGACCACATCAAAAAGGCGCGACTGCGCCTTTGTACAACGCCGACACCGTCCCGCCGTTCCAGCGGAGGGGCGCCTGGTCCAGAGGTTGCGACGCTAGTGCAGGGACGTTTCAAGAGGGATGGCAGCGCTTCGGCGGAGCCGGAGCCGCGCGGCGGGACCGACCGCGGTTCCTCGCCCCAGCACGCCCAGAACCCGGGACCGGCAGAGGTCGGCGGCAGCGGTGAACACTCCGCTCGCCCCGGCGCGAAGCCCAAGGCTCCCGCCACCACACCGGCCGCCAAGCCGACGAGCACCCCGAGCCACGGCTCGCGCGTAGCTCTGCGGAACTGGCGCATCTCGACGCGACTGGTCTCGCTGCTGGCTCTCCCCGTGGTCGCCGCGACCTCGCTGGGTGCGCTCCGCATCAACCAGTCGATGGACGACATCCAGCAGCTCGACAACATGAAGCTGCTGACCGAGATGACCAAGCAGGCGACCGAGCTCGCGGTCGCGCTCCAGGAGGAGCGTGACCAGTCGGCCGGCCCGCTGGCGCACGGCGCCCCGGCCAACGACTACACGGTCAAGGGTGTGCGCGATGACACCGACCTCGCCAAGAAGCACTTCCTTCAGGGCACGCAGGACATCGACGACGCCACGGCCAACGGCCAGCTGTCCGGTGTCCGCGACAGCCTCGTCGGTATCGCGGAGCAGCTGAACAAGCTCTCCAGCATCCGCAACGAGGCCTACAACGACCCCGAGAACTCGACGCAGACGGTCGAGGCGTACCACCGCCTGATCACCGGACTCCTCGCGCTCTCCCAGGACATGGCCGAGGCGACCAGCAACCCGGAGATGATCCAGCGCACCCGCGCGCTGGCGGCCTTCTCCTCCGCCAAGGAGTACGCGTCCGTCCAGCGCGCCGTCATCGCCGCCGCGCTGCCCGAGCGCCCGACCGTCTTCGGAACGCTCTCCAAGAACGACCAGCTGTACGCGCAGTCGGCGCTGGCTAGCCAGCAGTCCGAGGTCAGCGGTTTCAAGAACATCTACGGCGACGGCAGCGCGGACCTGCTCAAGCCCATCGAGGTCGACAACCCGACCATCCAGGCCACCGACAAGTACGCCGTTCGCGTGCTGGGCAGCCGGGACGGTCTGAAGACGCAGGACAAGCAGTCCTACAAGGACTGGATCGACGACGACTCGGCCAAGATCGACAAGATGTCGACGATCGAGACCACGCTGCTCGGCGAGATGGAGCAGAAGGCCCGTCAGCTGCGCAACGAGTCCCAGAGTGAAGCCATCGTCTCCGGTGTGCTGATCCTGCTCGTCCTCGGTGTCTCGCTCGTCGGCGCCTTCGTCGTGGCCCGGTCCATGATCCGCTCGCTGCGCCGCCTGCAGGACACCGCGACCAAGGTCGCCCAGGAACGCCTGCCCGAGCTGGTCAAGCAGCTCTCGGAGTCGGACCCGCAGGACGTCGACACCTCCGTCGAGTCGGTCGGTGTGCACTCCCGGGACGAGATCGGCCAGGTGGCCGCGGCCTTCGACGACGTGCACCGCGAGGCCGTCCGCCTCGCCGCCGAGCAGGCCCTTCTGCGAGGCAACGTCAACGCGATGTTCACCAACCTCTCGCGCCGTTCCCAGGGTCTTATCCAGCGTCAGCTCTCGCTCATATCCGAGCTGGAGTCCCGCGAGGCCGACCCCGACCAGCTCTCCTCGCTGTTCAAGCTCGACCACCTCGCGACCCGCATGCGCCGTAACGGTGAGAACCTCCTGGTCCTCGCCGGTGAAGAGCCCGGCCGCCGCTGGACCCGTCCGGTCCCGCTGGTCGACGTCCTCCGCGCCGCCGCCTCCGAGGTGGAGCAGTACGAGCGCATCGAGCTCTCCTCGGTCCCGACGACCGAGGTCGCCGGCCGCGTGGTCAACGACCTCGTGCACCTGCTCGCGGAGCTGCTCGAGAACGCCACCTCGTTCTCCTCCCCGCAGACCAAGGTCAAGGTCACCGGTCACGCCCTGCCCGACGGCCGGGTGCTGATCGAGATCCACGACACCGGTATCGGTCTGTCCCCCGAGGACCTCGCCGCGATCAACGAGCGGCTCGCCGCACCGCCCACCGTGGACGTCTCGGTCTCCCGCCGCATGGGTCTGTTCGTGGTCGGTCGTCTGTCGCAGCGTCACGGCATCCGCATCCAGCTGCGCCCGTCCGACTCCGGTGGTACGACCGCGCTGGTCATGCTGCCCGTGGACGTCGCCCAGGGCGGCAAGAAGCCCATGCCGAACAAGCCGGGCCAGGGTGCTCCGAGCGTCGGCGGCCCCGCCGCCGCGCAGGCTTCGGCCGGTGTGGCCGCGGCCCGCCGGGGGAACGGCCCGCAGGGCGGTCCCTCGCTCGGCGCCGGTGCCCCCGCCGCCCCCGGTGGACCGCTCGGTGCCCCGCCGCAGCGCGGGCAGGTCGGCGCGGGCCAGGGTCCGCGGGCCGCACTGCCCACGAGCAACCAGGGCGGTCGCCCGGGTGCTCCCGGCGGTGCGCGTGGTCCGCAGGGTGGTCCGGGTGCCGGTCAGCAGGGCAGGCCCGCTCCGGCCGGTGCCGGTGCGGGTGCCTTCGGGCAGAGCCCGCAGGGCTACCAGGGCCAGAACGGCTCGCCGCAGCAGGGCTTCGGCAACGGATCCGGCTCCCAGAACACCTTCGGTGACACGTCCGGCGCCCGTCAGAACGCCTTCGGCGACAGCGGCCCCGCGGCCGCCACGCCGCCGCAGGCACCGACGAGCGGCAAGGGCAGCCGTCGCCGGCCGCAGCTTCCGGGACGCGGTGGTGCGCGTGCCGAGCTGCCCGGTGGCAACAACGGTTCCCGCACGCCGAGCTGGAGCGACGAGAACGCTCAGCCGCCGGTGCCGCGTTCGGCCCTCGACACCCCGCGCGGTCACGAGGACCCCGACGCCACCTCGCGGATGCCGCGGATCGACGACCGCCAGGGCCCCGCCTCCACTTCGGAGTTCGCCCGTCCCGACTTCGACGCCCCGCGCCCCGGCGCGAGTGCGCCGCAGAACAACGGCCAGCACACCGGCCAGTACCAGCGCCCGGACAGTTACGGTCCCGGCAACCCGTCCTCCGTCGGCCACAACCCGGCCGGCACGGGGCAGTTCACGACCCAGGGCTACGGCGCCTCCCAGGACCCGTCGTCCACCGGCCAGTTCGCCAGGCCGGGCTACGGAACTTCCCAGGACCCCACGTCCACCGGGCAGTTCGCGACGCCCGGCTACGGCAACGGCCAGGACTCTTCGTCCACCGGGCAGTACGAGCGGCCGAGCACCCCGCAGCCGCCCGTCCGCCCGCAGGAGCCCGAGACGCTTCCGCCGGCCTCGGGTCCCGGTGACGGCCGCACCCCGCTGTTCGACACGCTGGAGACCAACTGGTTCCACGGTCAGGCGGACGGTGGTGCTCCCGCCAACGGTGTTCCCCAGAACAACGGTTCGCAGGTTTCCTCGCAGGTTGTCCCCCAGCAGCCGCAGACTCCTCCTGCTCCGCAGCAGCGGCCGGCCGCCGCACCGGCCACTGCCTCGTGGCGCAGCTCTCCTAACGACGATCTCGTCAAGCAGGCAGAGCGCGCCCGTAAACCGTCGGCGGGCGGGGTCACCACCTCCGGCCTGCCGCGCCGCGTCCCGCGAGCCAACCTCGTCGCGGGTACGGCACAGCAGCAACAGCACCAAAGCGGTCCGCAGGTCTCTCGTGCACCCGATGACGTACGAGGCCGGCTGACCAACCTCCGTAGGGGCATTCAGCAAGGTCGACAGGCCGCTCCCAACGGCCAGACCGGCAGCTTCCCCAGCCCCACTCACCAGCAGGAGCGTTAGTTGAGCCCGATGAGCCAGGCGGCACAGAACCTAAACTGGTTGATCACCAACTTTGTGGACAACACCCCCGGGGTGTCCCACACCGTCGTCGTGTCCGCCGACGGACTCCTTCTGGCAATGTCCGAAGGCTTCCCCCGCGACCGCGCCGACCAACTGGCGGCCGTGGCCTCCGGACTCACCTCGCTGACCGCCGGGGCTTCCCGGATCTTCGAGGGCGGAGCGGTGGCCCAGACGGTCGTGGAGATGGAGCGCGGCTTCCTCTTCCTGATGTCCGTCTCGGACGGATCGTCCCTCGCGGTCCTCTCCCACCCGGAGTGCGACATCGGTCTCGTCGGCTACGAGATGGCACTGCTCGTCGACCGTGCGGGCGCCGTCCTCACGCCGGACCTGCGCGCCGAACTACAAGGCAGTCTGCTTCACTGACCGCCGCCGGATCCAGACACCGCACGAAATCACCGTCCGGCCGCCACAATCCCCCCACCGGCCCCAACAGACGGCACGACTGACCGACTTGCTGTCCCGCCCGGAGGATTCATGACCCCGCCTACCGCCTCTCATGATCCGTACGCCGATGCGTACGGGGACGAGGGCGACCAGCCGCTGGTACGTCCGTACGCGATGACCGGCGGCCGGACCCGGCCGCGGTACCAACTCGCCATAGAGGCACTGATCAGCACCACGGCCGATCCGGCCCAGCTGATGGGGCTGCTCCCCGAACACCAGCGCATCTGCCACCTGTGCCGGGAAGTGAAGTCGGTGGCCGAGGTTTCGGCCCTCCTGTCCATGCCTCTCGGTGTGGCCAGGATCCTCGTCGCGGACCTCGCGGAGGCCGGACTCGTCGCCATTCACCAGCCTGGCGGCGATGAGAACAACGGCGGCGCGCCGGACGTGACTTTGCTCGAAAGGGTGCTCAGTGGACTTCGCAAGCTCTGACGGAGGCCGGGCGACCACCTCCGCGAAGATCGTCGTAGCGGGTGGCTTCGGTGTCGGCAAGACCACGTTCGTGGGTGCCGTCTCGGAGATCAACCCGCTGCGTACCGAGGCCGTCATGACCTCCGCCTCGGCGGGGATCGACGACCTCACCCACACCGGGGACAAGACCACCACCACGGTGGCCATGGACTTCGGCCGTATCACCCTCGACCAGGACCTGATCCTGTACCTCTTCGGTACGCCGGGTCAGGACCGCTTCTGGTTCATGTGGGACGACCTGGTCCGCGGCGCCATCGGCGCGGTGGTCCTGGTCGACACCCGGCGTCTCGCCGACTGCTTCCCCGCGGTCGACTACTTCGAGAACAGCGGCCTGCCGTTCGTCATCGCCCTCAACGGCTTCGACGGTCACCAGCCGTACAACCCCGAGGAAGTACGCGAGGCTCTTCAGATCGGTCCGGACGCCCCGATCATCACGACGGACGCCCGACACCGTGCAGATGCGAAGAGCGCTCTGATCACGCTGGTCGAGCACGCCCTGATGGCCCGGCTGCGTTAGCGGCCAAGTCGACGGCTCCCTATGGAAGTTGTCGTAGACGCATTGGAGCCGGCTGTGTCATTTGACACGGTCGGCCACAGTGTTCATAACGTTTCGACAGAGAATTTCACCGACCCCGCCACGCATCGCGGTCACCCGATGCCGCTGCGCTCATGAAAGCCCCGCCTTTTGGCGGGGCTCGCTCTTTATGACCGTTTTATCTGTGGTCGGTGCCACTCGGAATCCTCGATTCCGAGTGTTTGGAAGGGCGCCGCCTGACGTGCTGGAATGCGCTGAACTGCCCAGTAGTCAAGGGCGCTGGTAGATACCGCGGCACAACGTAGGTGCCGACGCCGAGAGGTTGTTGGTCGAGTGAGGCGAAGCATGAACGGTCCCGAGCCGTCGGCACGGGGCAACTTCACCCCGCCGCCGCGCGGAGCGGCGCCCGCACAAGTGCCCGGCCCGGAGCCCATGCCGGCGCCCGCGCCGAGCGGCGGCCGTCTCTCCCCGCGCAACTGGCGCGTGCCGACGAGGCTGAACGCGATCCTGCTCATACCCGTGATCGTCGGCCTGGTCATGGGCGGCTTCCAGGTGAAGAGCTCGATCGACACCTGGCAGGAGGCCCAGGACGCCGAGAAGACGGCGCGCCTGGTCCAGGCGGCCCTGACGTACGGCGACAAGCTGTTCGTCGAGCGGGACGTCAGCGCGGCCCCGATGCTGGCCGGCAAGGGCGAGAAGGACCCCGACGTCATCAAGGCGCGCAGGCAGACGGACGAGGCGGCCGACGCCTTCGACGAGGCCGCCCAGAACATGCCGAAGACGGCCGGCCTGGAGCGACGCCTCGACGTCTTCCGCAAGGTCGAGCCCGGCCTGGTGACCCTGCGCAAGCTCGCGTACTCCACCAAGCTCACCGGTGTGAAGACCGAAGAGGGCTACCTCCAGATCCAGCACCCGCTGATGGAGTTCGCCAACGAGCTCGGTCTGGGCACCGGAAACATCACCAGCTACGGCCGTACGGTCTACGCGATCTCGCTGTCCAAGGCCGCGCTGTCGCTGGAGCGGTCCATCGGCATGCACATGCTGGTCAAGCCGGGCCCCGGTCTGAGCAGCCTCGCCAGCCAGCGGGTCGCCCTCTCCTCGTACGCCTACCTCGAAGGCATCGCGATCGAGGAGTACCTCGGTGGTGGCACCGAGGACGACGCCACGAAGCTCGGCGCGGCCCAGGCGAAGGTCAAGGCCGACCTGACGGACCAGGCCAAGCAGGCCGCGTCCGCGGACCCGAACTACGTGCCGCCGCCGGCGGGCAACACCGCCATGGTCACCGAGCTCGCGAAGCTCAGGTCCCCGGCGGAGACCGACCGCGCCGCGCTCACCGCGAAGGGCGTCACAGCGCAGAACTGGTGGGCGGTCAACACCGCCAAGTACGACGCCTACCGTCAGATCGAGTCGGACCTCTCCGACAAGGCGGTGGCCGAGGCCTCGGACATCGCCGACGCCGCCCAGACCGACGCCTTCATCACCGGCGCCATCGTCGTGGTCGCCCTGCTCGCCGCGTTCATCCTGGCCGGCATGGTGGCCCGCCAGATGAGCCGCGCGATGCGCCAGCTGCGCAACGCGGCCTTCAACGTCGCCGAGCAGCGCCTGCCGATGCTGGTCGACCAGCTCTCGCGCACCGACCCCGGCCGGGTCGACACCCGCGTGCAGCCCATCCCGATCACCACCACGGACGAGATCGGCGAAGTCGCCCGCGCCTTCGACCAGGTCCACCGCGAGGCCGTACGACTGGCCGCCGAGCAGGCCCTCCTGCGAGGCAACATCAACGCGATCTTCACCAACCTGTCGCGCCGCAACCAGTCGCTGATCGAGGGCCAGCTGACCCTGATCACCGACCTGGAGAACAACGAGGCCGACCCGGACCAGCTGGAGAACCTCTTCCGCCTGGACCACCTCGCGACCCGTATGCGCCGCAACGGCGAGAACCTCCTGGTCCTCGCGGGCGAGGAGCCCGGCCGCCGCTGGGACCAGCCGGTCCCGCTGGTCGACGTACTGCGCGCCGCCTCCTCCGAGGTGGAGCAGTACGAGCGCATCGAGCTCTCGGGCGTCCCGGAGGCCGAGATCCACGGCCGCGCCGTGACCGACCTCGTGCACCTGCTCGCCGAGCTCCTGGAGAACGCGACCACGTTCTCCTCCCCGCAGACCAAGGTCCGCGTCACCGCGACCCGTCTCCCCGACGGCCGCATCATGGTCGAGATCCACGACAAGGGCATCGGCCTCACCGCCGAGGACTTCGCGGACATCAACCACAAGCTGGCCAACCCGCCGACCGTGGACGCCGCGATCTCGCAGCGCATGGGCCTCTTCGTGGTCGGCCGGCTGTCCGACCGGCACGGCGTCCGTGTCCAGCTGCGCCCCTCCGGCGAGCAGGCCGGCACCACTTCACTGGTCATGCTTCCCGACGCGATCACCCACGGTGGCGGCGGCGAGCACCAGCCGATGCGCGACGAGTTCACTGTGTCCCAGATCATTCCCGAGCAGCACTCGTTCCAGGGCGAGGACTTCGGGGTTCCGCAGCAGCAGCCTGTGCTGACCGCCGCGGACCTCGGCTTCGACGACAGCCGCTACGAGGTTCCGGACGACATCCGCGACCTCGACCCCGTGGGCCGCTCGCTGATGCGCGAGGAGCGCCGTGCGGCCCTGGAGGCCCAGGCGCAGGGCATGGAGGCCATCGAGGGCCCCCAGGGCTACGCGGACGGCTTCGACGCCCAGCAGCCCGCCTACGACAACGGACAGCCGTCCTTCAACGGCGGCCCGGCGGCGTACGACGGCGGACAGGGCGTGCACGAGGAGCAGCAGACCACGTACGACCAGCAGACGTCGTACGAGGAGCCGCAGCAGGCTGCGTATGACGAGGCGTACTTCCCGTCCAACGGCGGCTACCCTGAACCCTCCTATGCGGAGCCGGTCCAGCAGGACCGCGCGGGCATGGGCGGTGGGGCCCCGGAGACGCGGTCGAACTTCGAAGAGCCGTCCTACCAGGACGACTGGCCGCAGCAGGACGCGTACCAGGGTGCGTATCGATCCGAGTACGCTCCGGAACCGGAATCATCGCAGGCCGCTGACGTGAGTGAGCAGGACCGCGTAGGCTTCAACCGTCCGGGACCGGCCGCCTCGGCCCCCCACACGCTGACCGACGCCGGACTGCCCCGCCGCGGATCCACCGCGGGCGGCAACGGCAACGGCGGACGCTCCGTGGAGCAGGCGAGGGAGCAGGCTGCGCCGGCTTCCCCCGGGAACACGGGCGGCGACTGGCGCTCGTCCAACGACGACCGGTGGCAGCGCGCCGAGTCGCTCAAGAAGCCCAAGGCGGGCGGGGTCACCTCGTCCGGTCTGCCGCGGCGGGTGCCCAAGGCCAACCTGGTCGAGGGAACCGCGGAATCGACCCCCCAGGGCGGCCCCCAGGTCTCCCGCGCTCCTGAGGACGTCCGGGGCAGGCTGAGCAACCTGCGCCGCGGCGTGGAGCGGGGACGCAATGCAGGTACTGAGACGAACGGTCAGGGCTTCGGTTCTGACAGCACCTACAACCAGGAGCGTTAGTGTGAGCCCGATGAGCCAGGCGGCACAGAACCTGAACTGGTTGATCACCAATTTCGTGGACAACACCCCCGGGGTGTCGCACACGGTGGTGGTCTCCGCCGACGGACTCCTTCTGGCTATGTCCGAAGGCTTTCCCCGCGACCGCGCCGACCAGCTGGCGGCCGTCGCGTCCGGTCTGACCTCGTTGACCGCGGGCGCTTCCCGTATCTTCGAGGGCGGCCATGTGAACCAGACGGTTGTGGAGATGGAGCGAGGATTCCTCTTCCTCATGTCCGTTTCCGATGGTTCGTCACTCGCGGTACTTGCACACCCCGAGGCGGACATCGGTCTCATTGGGTACGAGATGGCCCTTCTGGTGGACCGCGCGGGCACGGTCCTTACTCCGGATCTCCGTGCGGAGCTCCAGGGCGGCCTTCTCAACTAATAGACAGACGGTGCGAATTCGCGTCCCGTGGCCGTAAGGTTTCGGGACGCGGTCCCACAGTGATGGGTGCCCGGCACAGTCGGAGGAGGAGAAAGTGGTAACACCCCCAGGCGGTTCGTCATCGGGCAACTGGTCGTACGGCCCCGGCCAGGGACAGGGCGGCCAGGGCGACGGTCCGCAGGACCCGAACCGGTACAACTTTCCCTCCGCGCCCAGCCAGCGACGGCCGCAGTACCCGCCCCAGGGTCCGCAGGGCCCCGGGCCGTCGCCGTACGACCAGCCGTCGGCACCGCGTATCCAGCCCGTTCAACCGCAGCGGCGCTCACCCGAGCCGTCGCCCGCGGGCTCGTCGAACAACCCCCTGGTGCGTCCGTACGCCATGACGGGCGGCCGCACCAGGCCCCGCTACCAGCTCGCCATCGAGGCACTGGTGCACACCACCGCGCAGCCGCACCAGATGCAGGGCCAGTTGCCCGAGCATCAGCGCATCTGCAACCTCTGCCGGGAGATCAAGTCGGTGGCCGAGATCTCGGCCCTGCTGACCATCCCTCTCGGTGTTGCCAGGATCCTCGTCGCCGACTTGGCGGAAGCGGGCCTGGTCGCCATTCATCAGCCCGGCGGCGACGAGAGCGCCGGCGGCCAGCCAGCCGTGACATTGCTCGAAAGGGTGCTCAGTGGACTTCGCAAGCTCTAGCGGAGGGCCTTCCCGCTCCACCACGTCCGCGAAGATCGTGGTGGCGGGCGGCTTCGGCGTGGGCAAGACCACGTTCGTCGGCGCCGTCTCGGAGATCAACCCGCTGCGTACCGAGGCCGTCATGACGTCCGCCTCGGCGGGCATCGACGACCTCACGCACACCGGAGACAAGACGACGACGACCGTCGCCATGGACTTCGGCCGCATCACCCTCGACCAGGACCTGATCCTGTACCTCTTCGGTACGCCGGGCCAGGACCGCTTCTGGTTCATGTGGGACGACCTGGTCCGCGGCGCCATCGGCGCGATCGTCCTGGTCGACACCCGGCGTCTCGCCGACTGCTTCCCCGCGGTCGACTACTTCGAGAACAGCGGCCTGCCGTTCGTCATCGCCCTCAACGGCTTCGACGGCAACCAGCCGTACAACCCCGAGGAAGTACGCGAGGCCCTCCAGATCGGTCCGGACGCCCCGATCATCACGACGGACGCCCGACACCGCGCGGACGCGAAGTCGGCGCTGATCACGCTGGTCGAGCACGCGCTGATGGCGCGCCTGCGCTAGCGCATACCGCCTCCGAGGCAACGGCCCCCGCTTCTCCTGCCGGAGATGCGGGGGCCGTTGTCCGTCTCCCCCGCGTCGAGAAGGGCCGCGCCGGCACCGTTCCCGCCCGGTACGCCGCGACGGGTGGGCTCCGATCGAGCCCCGAGCGAACTCCTGCCCCGTACGGCCGCGTTGAGCGGCCGGGTGGCCCCCTGTCCCCGGACGCCCGCCGGAACGCCCCCTGTTCGCGCCGTAGGGCCGCGGTGCCCTCCGGACACACCTCAGCCCCGCCCTCCATCAGGAGGACGGGGCTGTGGGCGTCAGAACACTCAGTGCCAGCTGTGCGGGGCCCGGAAGCCGGGCTCGCGCTCCAGGCGGCGCCAGCCTGCCTTGCGGTGGGCACGGTGGGCGGGAGCGGCATCAGTGGGAGCAGCGGCGGCACGGGCCAGGAGGATGGCCGTGATCGCGGCGACCTCCTCGGGCTCGGCGTGGCCCTTCTCGACGCGGATGTCAGGGGTGCTCATAGGTTTCAGTCTCCATGAGAGAGGTTTCCGCGGGGGTACCGCGGAGGGTCCGCAGGGTTACTGCGGGGGGTTGCCGTGCTTGCGGGAGGGCAGGTCCGCGTGCTTGGTGTGCAGCATCGCGAGCGACTTGATCAGGACCTCGCGGGTCTCCGCGGGGTCGATGACGTCGTCGACCAGACCGCGCTCCGCGGCGTAGTACGGGTGCATCAGCTCGGCCTTGTACTCCTTGACCATGCGGACGCGCATCGCCTCGGGATCGGCGGCATCGGCGATCTGACGGCGGAAGATGACGTTGGCGGCACCTTCGGCGCCCATCACGGCGATCTCGTTCGTCGGCCAGGCGTAGGTGAGGTCGGCCCCGATGGACTGGCTGTCCATGACGATGTAGGCACCTCCGTACGCCTTGCGCAGGATGAGAGAGATCCGCGGCACCGTCGCGTTGCAGTACGCGTACAGCAGCTTCGCGCCGTGCCGGATGATCCCGCCGTGCTCCTGGTCGACGCCCGGGAGGAACCCAGGCACGTCCAGCAACGTGATGATCGGGATATTGAAAGCGTCACACATCTGGACAAAGCGTGCAGCTTTTTCGGATGCCTCGATGTCGAGCACGCCCGCGAGGCTCTGCGGCTGGTTGGCCACGATGCCGACGACCATGCCGTCGAGACGGGCCAGCGCGCAGATGATGTTGCGGGCCCAGCGCTCGTGGACCTCCAGGTAGTCGCCGTCGTCGACGAGCTCCTCGATGACCTTGGTCATGTCGTACGGGCGGTTGCCGTCGGCCGGGACCAGGTCCAGCAGCACCTCGCTGCGGCGGTCGGCCGCGTCGGCGGACTCGGCGCGCGGCGGGTTCTCGCGGTTGTTCTGCGGGAGCATCGACAGGAGGTAGCGCACCTCGGCGATGCAGGTCTCCTCGTCGTCGTACGCGAAGTGGCAGACGCCGGAGGTCTCCGCGTGGACGTCGGCGCCGCCCAGGCCGTTCTGGGTGATCTCCTCGCCCGTCACCGCCTTGACCACGTCCGGGCCGGTGATGAACATCTGCGAGGTCTCGCGGACCATGAAGACGAAGTCGGTCAGCGCCGGGCTGTAGGCCGCGCCGCCCGCGCACGGGCCGAGCATCACCGAGATCTGCGGGATGACACCGGAGGCCTTGGTGTTGCGCTGGAAGATGCCGCCGTACCCGGCGAGGGCGGAGACGCCCTCCTGGATACGGGCACCCGCGCCGTCGTTCAGCGACACCAGCGGCGCACCGGCCGCGATGGCCATGTCCATGATCTTGTGGATCTTCGTGGCGTGGGCCTCGCCCAGCGCGCCGCCGAAGATACGGAAGTCGTGCGCGTACACGAAGACCGTGCGGCCCTCGACCGTGCCCCAGCCGGTGATGACACCGTCGGTGTACGGCTTCTTGGCCTCCAGGCCGAACCCGGTCGCCCGGTGCCGGCGCAGCTGCTCGACCTCCTGGAACGAGCCCGCGTCCAGCAGCAGCTCGATGCGCTCCCGGGCGGTCAGCTTGCCCTTGGCGTGCTGCGCCGCGGTCGCCTTCTCGCTGGGACCCCGCAGCGCCTCCGCACGGATGGCGTGCAGTTCCGCCACACGTCCGCGCGCGTCCGTCGGTTCGACTGTGGGGCTCGTGGAGCTTGCGGTGTCGGCCTCGTCCAAAACGGTCATGTAGTGACCTTACGAAGTCCACCAAGGAAAGAGGCCCGTCGACTCTGCACAGTCTCCGGACCGTTTTCCTGGTACCCCTGAACAGAACCGCCATCACATGCAGGCGATCTGACTGCTCAGAGGGGCCTCAGCTTGTAGAGATCACACAAACTCTTCGGCCGAGAGCCACCTCACATTCACGCGGGGCACATGCCGTCGCCAGGGTGACGCGGACCGCCGTTCGAGGGTCCGCGCACCCGTGGCGAGGGATCAGCAGCCGCCGCAGTTGTAGTAGAGGACGTCCCAGTGGTTGCCCTCGTCGGCGTAGATGTTGCCGGCGCCGGACTTGTACTGCGGGGCGCCGTCGCCGCGCAGGCCTATGTAGGTGAAGTTGTTCTTGATGTAGGCGGTGACGCAGGTGTTCTTGCCGTAGTCGAGCTTGTAGCCGTTCCAGTGCGAGTACGTACCGCTGGCGTGGCCGGTCTCGGTACCGCCGGTGATGTTGAGCGCGCAGCCGCTGGACCCCTTGAGCGTCTGGGCGCCCTGCGCGGTGGCGAGGTTGAGCTGCTCGAACGACGTACAGGTGGAGTTGTTGCGGTCGGAGCAGCCACCGGAGGAGGACCAGGTGACGCCGACCTGGCGGAACATCGAGGTCGCGGTGGCGTGACTGATCTTGGTGACGGCGAAGGCGTCGGTGGCGGTGCCGACGACGGCGATACCGGGGGCCACGACGAGGGCGAGGGCGGTCAGCGCGGACCTGAACTTCATATGGGGGGACCTTTCCTGCGGAGGACCGTCGGGCGGCCGTACGGACGTACGGCCGTGCTTCCTGTGGGGCGGCTGTGCAGGGGGTGCACGCAGATGGTGCCCGAGTTCTACGCGCGTCCGCCAGAGGGCGGACGGAGATGACCCACCGTGACGCCGGAAGCACGCTCCGGATGATGTTGAAACTTGAACGGAATAGGTCTACGGTTGCCCTTGTTGAGCTCGTTGAACATTCAACAGATTGACGCCGTGGCTCGGACCCGAACCGCGGCTCGTCCCCCCAAGGAGCACGTCATGGGCATCTTCGGCCGCAAGACCACCGACACCGCCGAGTCCTCGGCCACCGCGACGGCCACCGCCGTCAACCCGGACCTGGCCGCGCTGACCGGCGACTACACCATCGACCCGTCGCACTCGACGATCGGCTTCGTGGCGCGGCACGCGATGGTCACCAACGTCAAGGGCAAGTTCAACGACTTCGAGGGCACGCTGCGCCTGGACGGCGGCGACCCGGCCAGGTCGACGGCCACCCTCGACGTCAAGATGGACAGCATCGACACCGGGTCCGCGGACCGCGACGGTCACCTGAAGAGCGCCGACTTCTTCAAGACCGAGGAGTTCCCGGCGATGACCTTCCGCTCCGTCAAGGCGGAGGCCCTGGGCGGCGACGACTACCGGATCACCGGCGACCTGGAGATCCTCGGCACCACCAAGCAGATCTCCATCGACCTGGAGTTCAACGGCGCCGCGAAGGACCCGTTCGGCAACGAGCGCGTGGGTTTCGAGGGCAAGGCCGAGATCCTGCGCTCCGAGTGGGGCCTCACCTGGAACGCCGCCCTGGAGACCGGTGGCGTCCTCGTCTCCGACAAGATCAAGCTGAACTTCGACATCTCGGCGATCAAGAACGCCGGCTGAGCCGTCGGCTCCCGCCGGCCCGCACCGGCCGAACCGTTCGCCCCGGCGACACCCCGAGCGCGCCCGCCCTCCTGCTCCCCTTACGGAGAGGGCGGGCGCTCCGGCGTCTCGGCACACGAGGGCGGGTACGCCGGGTGTCCGCGGCCCCGACAGCCGGCGCTCCACCGTCCGCGCGTCCTCACTTCACCCGACGCCCCGCCTCCAGTTCAACGATCACGGCCCGCAGGCGCGCGGCTCTGGTCTCCGGCGTGCGCGCCCTCAGCAGGCCCACCACGGCCAGGTACCGATCGGTCTTGCCGAGGCCGTCGAAGAACCGCCGGGCCCTCGGGTTCTCCCGCAGCGCCGCGGCGAGATCGTCGGGCACCGTGGCCTCCTTCTGCGACGCGTACGCGGCCGCCCATCTGCCGTCCGCCCGCGCGGCCTCGACCTCCGCCAGGCCGCCGGGCCGCATGCGCCCGGCCGCGGTGAGTTCCTCGACCCGCCGCACGTTCACCGTCGACCACAGGCTGCCCGGCCGGCGTGGGGTGATCCGCTGGAGGAAGTACGCGTCGTCGTAGCCCTTGCGGTGACCGGTGATCCAGCCGTGGCAGAGCGCCACGTCGTTGACGTCCGCAGCGCTCACGGAGACCAGGCCGGTCCCCTTCTTCGCGACCTTCACCCACACGGCGGAGCGGTGCCCCGCGTGGGCGGTCAGCCACGCGTCCAGCCGGTCCGCGTCCGCGAAGGTCTCGATCCCTGACGCGCTCTCTGCCCCATCGAGGTTGGCCATGGAGGAACGCTAGGACTTCCTCGGGTCGATTCCAGTCCTGAAGGGGCTCGAATTCCGCCGCGTTCTCTGTGAGCCCGCTGAGAATTCATGAGTGTTCACAATGAAATCAACAGAATTGTTGACACTTTTGTGGACAGCGAATTACGTTCGCGGAACAAGAACGAACAGGGCGTCGGCAGATCGAATGTGCCGCGAAGGGGAGAAATCTCAGTGAAGCACAGGGCAGTGAAGCGCAGGACCGTGGTCATGGGCATCGGAGCGACCGCGGGAGCCGCGGCGGCCGGCGGCTTCGCCCTGAACGCGAACGCGACCGGCACGTCCACCGCGAAATCGGCGGGCACCCTGGTCTTCGACAAGGACGCCTACACCGAGCTGACGACGACCATCACGGATGCCGGCGGCAAGGACCGCGAGGTGGTCTACCACTTCTGGAAGGCCGTCACCTATGTCGCCCGCCCGGTGGACGCGAAGTACCAGAGCCTGAACGTCAGCGTCCCCGTCTCGATCGACGGCACCGCCGTGGACGCGACCGGCGCGCCCATCGTCTTCGCCAACTCGGTGGGCGGCTACATGCCCTCGTCCGTGGCGGACGCCACCGGTGTGGGCGGCGCGGGCATGACCGGCGGACCCGGCGGCGGCGCCGGCGGCCCCTCCGCCGGCGGCCCCTCCGCCGGCGCCTCGGCCCCCGCGAGCGCCCCGGCCTCGGCGAGCGGCGGGACCGGCGAGGTCCAGTCCGGCGGCAACGCGATGGTGAACGCCCAGGGCGGCATGGTCAACCTCGGCAAGCTGGGTCTCGCGGCGGGCTACGTCGTCGTGGAGCCGGGCGCCCGCGGCCGTACGCTCACCGACGAGGACGGCGCCTACTACGGCACCGCGCCCGCCGCGATCGTCGACCTCAAGGCCGCGGTGCGCTACGTCCGCGCCAACAAGGGCGTCATCCCCGGCGACACCGACCGGATCGTCTCCACCGGCACCAGCGCGGGCGGCGCTCTGTCGTCGCTGCTGGGCGCGTCCGGCGACAGCCGCGTCTACGACTCCTACCTGAAGGAGCTCGGCGCCGCCGACGCGAGCGACGCGATCTTCGCGACCGGTGCCTGGTGCCCGATCACCGACCTGGAGCACGCCGACGGCGCCTACGAGTGGAACTGGGGCACCAACGTCACCGCGAGCACCGGCAAGGTCGTCGACCAGGCCGTCTCCAAGGCGCTCCGGTCGCAGTTCGCCGAGTACCAGGCCGGCCTGAAGCTGCGCGGCCTGAACGGCTTCGGTCCGCTGAACGCCCGCAACCTCGACGCGTACCTGGTCACGACGTATCTGGAGCCCTCGGCCGGCAAGTACCTCACGGACCTTTCGGACGCGGACCGCGCGAGCTACCTGGCCGCGAACCCGTTCATCACCTGGTCCGGCGGCAAAGCGACGTTCACGTGGGAGGACTTCCTGACCCACGTGGGCGCCCGCAAGAAGACGACACCGGCCTTCGACGCCTTCGACCTCTCCGCGGGCGAGAACAACGAGTTCGGCAAGGCCAAGGTCGAGGCCCGTCATTTCACGGCGTACAGCCTGAAGAACGACACCACCGGCGTGACCGGCAAGCGGCTCGAGAGCGATATCCCCGAGAAGCTGGACCTGATGAATCCGATGTACCACCTCCAGCGGGACAACCCGGGCCGCTCCAGGCACTGGTGGATCCGTCTCGGCACCAAGGACTCCGACACCTCGCTGACGGTCTCGGCGAACCTCGCGGCCGCCGCGCGGAACCTGGGCGACGACGTCGACCACCTCTACTACTGGGACGAGGGCCACGGCTCGAACATCGACCCGGGCGAGTTCCTCGCCTGGATCGCCAAGGTGACGGGCCACCGGCAGCGCGCCGCCAAGTAGCGCCGCCGCACGGCCAAGTACCCTTCCCCGGCGTCGAGTTCCCCGCACACGGGAATCCGGCGCCGGGGCGTCCACGGGCCGCGATAATCCGGTGCGCGGCGACCGTCCGGTCGTTAGCCTCCGGGTATGACCTGGCTGCCCACCGATTTCGTCCATCCCTCACGCGTCGAGGTGCCCGGCGGATGCCATCTGCGTCCGATCACCGGGGCCGACGCCGCCGTCGACTATCCGACCGTCATGGGTTCGCGGGAGCGGCTGTGGTCGATCTTCGGCGAGGCGTGGGGGTGGCCCGCGGCGACGATGACGTACGAGGCGAATCTGAAGGACCTGGAACGGCACGAGGCCGAGATCGCCGCCCACCAGTCCTTCAACTACGTGCTGTTCGACGCCGCCGGCACCACCGAGTACGGCTGTGTCTACATCGACCCGCCGGAGAAGGCGGGCGCCGACGCCGAGATCTCGTGGTGGGTGGTGGACGAGCGGGTCGGTACGGCGCTGGAACGGGACCTGGATCTGCTCGTGCCCCGGTGGATCGCCGAGGAGTGGCCCTTCCAGCGGCCTCGGTTCATCGGCCGCGATCTGTCCTGGCACGACTGGCTGGCGCTGCCGGACGCGTAGAGCCGAGGTCTGGAACCAGGGGTCTGGAACTAGAGGTCTGGATCCTGACGCCTCCCCCGGGCGGCTGGAGCGGACACCTTCCCGGGACCGGGGCGGGCGGGCTCCCCACCTGCTCGGAAGGCCCCTCGGAAGGCCCTCAGAAGCCCCCGCCGAAGTCTCCGCCGCCACCGAAGTCGCCGCCCCCGCCGTCCCCGAAGCCGCCGCCGAAGTCGCCCGCGTCGAAGTCGGCACCGGAGACGTCACCGCCGTCGTAACCGCCGCCGAAGTCCCCGTATCCGGTGCCGTAAGCGGCCCCGTACGAGGGGCTCGCCATCATGCTGCCGAGCAGGGTGCCGACGAGGAGGCCGGGCAGCAGGCCGCCGCCGAAGTAGCCGCCCGCCCAGGGGCCGTACGCCGGGCCCGCGTCCCAGTACGGGCGGCGGCCGTGGTCCGTCTCGACCTCGCGGACCGCCGGGTCCTCGCCGTCGGCGAGACGGATCCAGTCCGCCTTGCAGACCGGGACCTCGCGGGACGCGCCCCCGGCGGGCGTCCAGGCCGCGTCGGCGACGGACGGGCCGTGCCGGGGGTCGAAGAAGCAGGGTGCGCGGCGTTCGGGGACCGGACGGCCCTCGCGGCGCGCGGCCAGCACGGCGAGGGAGAAGCGGCCCTCCTCCAGGGACTGGGTGACAGCGCGTACGTCCTCGGGGCGCTGGGCCGCGCCCATGAAGGACTTCGCCTGCTCGTAGGCGTCCAGCGCGCGTTCGTAGTCGGCGCGCATCGCGTCGTCGGCGCCCGCCTCCGCGGGGTGGAAGTCGAGACGGTCCAGTTCCTCGCCGAAGGCGGTGATGTCCTCGTCCACGACCACGCGGAGCCTGTCGAGCGCGGCCCGCTGCTCCTCCTCCTTGCGGCGCCGGTTGCGGCGTACGACCGTGTACGCGCCCGCGCCGCCGACGAGGGCCACCGCGCCGACCGCGACCAGCGCCCCCGTGGAGACGCCTCCGTCGCCCGTGCCGCCGCCCCAGCTCGCGGGGGCCGAACCATGGATGTTGGTGAGCGCGCGGTCCGTGAAGTCGTTCAGCTGGGTGTTCGCGTCCTTCACGCCCTGGACGCTGGTGACGAGGTTCTGCACGGCGGAGCGGGACATCACCGCGGAGTCGGCGCGGGCGTCGAAGCGGTCGCCGAGCCTGACCTCGTAGAGGCCGGTGATCCCGGTGGCGGTGCGCAGGTTCTGGAAGAGGTTCTGGGTGGGGAAGTCCGCGGGGAGCACGGCGACGAAGACGGGCTTGTCCGCCTTCTTGATCTTGTCGGCGAGAGCGTCGGCCTCCGGCGCCGAGAGCTGGGCGGAGGCGGCCGGGTCCACATAGACGGGGCTCTCGCGAAGGGCCGCCGCGACGGTGGAGACGTCGGTGGCCGCGTGGGCCCGGGGCGCCGGGAACCACAGCGCCGCCAGGGCCGCGAGCGCCAGTGCGACCAACAGGCCCGGAAGTCCTCGGGTGCGTGCGACCCTCATGCCTTCGAAGCTACCCGAAACAGAACAAAACTGGGCATCGGGAAGGTGACGGCCTGCTGCGGGCGGGGCCCGGTCGAGCCTTCGGCGCGGGGCCGGTTCACTGTCGCGACGGGGTGCCCGGTGGCCGCGCCCGGTTCGCTTCCCGCAACGACCCGATTCCGCATACCGGAATCACGGCCTCCATCGCAGCATGTGCTGACATCAACCTTCTCCTGGGCCAGGGCGCCGCACCGGCCGCCCCGTGGGGACCGAGGACCGGAACGCGCGCAGGCCGGGGCTGCTGCTCAGCCCGGCCTGCGCTTCACTGTCCCGGGTGCCTCACCCGGCCCGGTACGCCTCCGTCAGCTTGGCCACCGCCTGCGCGTAGTGGCCGGTCAGCAGGAGATGGTCCGCGTCCGCGAAGGGCTTCGCGGCCGCCGCGGTGACCGATGAGCCGATCTTCTGCTGGACGAGCAGACGGGCCTTCGTCACGGCCGTGCGCGCGACCCCGTCGGCGCCGGACCGCTCCGCCGCCGAGGCGACCAGGGCGAGCGTCCGGAGGGTGGCGGTGCCACCGCCCGGTGCCTTCGTGAGCGTCGTCAGACCCCACCCGTACGGGAACTGCGGGTCGTAGGACGCGTCACCGACGTTGATCGGCAGCTGGGACTCCGTCCTGGGCCAGGTGACCGGAAGCTGCCCGGTGAAGGCGCGCCGTCCGTAGAGGACGTCCGCGACGCCGTCGCCCTCCGTGCCCGGCAGCCAGGAGGCGACGAGCGCGTCGACGGCGCCGAGGCGGTCGCCGATGAGCTGCGGACGGCCCGAGACGATCAGCACCGCGCACTTCATGGCCGCGCACACCTTGTCGACGGCCGCCTTGTCGGCCGCGGTCAGCTCCAGGTCGTTGCCGTTGCCGACGTCTCCGACGCCCTCCGCGTACGGGGTCTCGCCGACGACGACCACACCGACGTCGTAGCCGCCGGTCGGGGCGGAGGCGTCCTTCGAGTACGTGACGTCACCGCCGGCCTTGCGCATGCCCTGGAGGATCGTCGTGCCCTGGGTGATGTTCCCGGACGAGCCCTGCCAGGTGATGGTCCAGCCGCCGGTCTGGTTGCCGATGTCGTCGGCGTTGGAACCCGCGACGTACACCTTCTGCGACTTCCTCAGCGGCAGTACGCCGTCCGCGTTCTTCAGCAGGACCTGGGACTCGGCCGCCGCCTGCCGCGCCACGGCCCGGTGCGCGGCCGAGCCGATCTCCGAAGCGCCGCTCGTGTCCGCGTACGGCTTCTCGAAGAGGCCCAGCTTGAACTTCTGCGTGAGGATGCGCGCCACGGCGTCGTCGATCCGCCGCTCGCTGACGCGACCGGCCTTCGCCTCGTCCATGAGCGTGGTGCGGAAGTCCTTGTACGAGTACGGCACCATCATCATGTCCACACCCGCGTTGACCGAGCTGCGGACGTGGGACGCGTAGTCGCCGGGGAGCTGGTCGATGGCGTTCCAGTCACTGATCACGAAGCCGTCGAAGCCCATCCGGCCCTTGAGCACGCCGTTGATCATGTCGGCGCGGGCGTGCATCTTCACCGGGCCCTGGCCGTCGCCGACGATGTCCAGCGAGGAGTAGGACGGCATGACCGAGCCGACGCCGCGGTCGACCGCCGACTGGTACGGGGCCAGGTGCACGGCCTCCAGCTGCTGCCGGGTGACCTTGGTGACGCCCTGGTCGATGGTGTACGAGCCCGTCGTGGACGTGCCGTACCCGGTGCCGCCGTCGCCGACGAAGTGCTTGGCGGTGGCGAGGACCTTGTCGTCGTCCTTCAGGTCCTTGCCGTCGGCGGCGCCCTGGAGACCCCGGACGACCGTCTCCATGGACTCGACGAGCGCCGGGTCCTCGCCGAAGGACTCGTAGGAACGGCCCCAGCGCTCGTCGCGGGTCACGCACAGGCAGGGGGCGAAGTCCCAGGGGATGCCGGTGGCGCGGACCTCGGCGGCGGTCACCGCGCCGGTCCGCTCCGCGATCCGGGGGTCGCGGGTGGCGCCGATGCCGATGTTGTGGGGCATGACCGTGGCGCCGGTGAGGTTGTTGTGGCCGTGCACCGCGTCCACGCCGTAGATCAGCGGGATCTGGAACCGCGTGGCCTGCGACCGGAGTTGGTAGCCGTCGATCATCTTCGCCCAGGCCGCGGCGGTGTTGGGGGTCGGCGTGGAGCCGCCGCCGGAGAGCAGCGAGCCGAGGTCGTAGGTGGCGATGTCGCCGCCCGTGCCGATCGCTCCGCGCTCCGCCTGGGTCATCTGCCCGGCCTTCTCCTCCAGGGACATCCGGGAGACGAGGTCGGCGACCCGCTTCTTCACGGGCAGTTTCGGATCCAGGTACGGGAGTCCGTGGGCGTCGATGACGACCTGCGGGGTCTCGGTGGGGGCCTTGGCGCCGGTCACCGTGAGCTTGAGGGGGATCGTCTCGGCCGCTTCGGCGGACCGGTCGCGCAGGGTCGGGATCGTGATGGTGCGGCTCGTGCCGGACGCCGTGCCCGCGGGGAAGGTGACCTCGCCCTTGACCGGGGTGTAGTCCTTGCCCGGCTCGGCGGAGCCGCCCGCGCTCTCGTAGCCGACGGTCACGGGCTCGTCGATCGGGGCGGCGCCGGTGGTGGCCACGGAGACCTTCACGGCGGCCGCGGAGCCCTCCTTCACCGTGTGGACGGCGGCGTCGGTGGTGACGGAGGCGCGCAGGGACTGGTCGGCCCTGCCGTACAGCTCGACGTCGTCCATGGCGAACCGCCCCTGGACGCCGACCGGGAGGGTGACGGCGTATCCCCACATCTGGTTCAGGCCGAGGACCTGGTCGATGCCGCCGACGGGCTGGTAGTCCGTGCGATAGGCGAAGTCGGTGAAGGGGATCTCGATCTGTTTCCAGCCGGTGAAGTCGTCGGTGAAGGAGGTCGTCCACAGCTCGGAGGCCTCGCCGTTGGCTCCGCCGTCCTTGATCTCGAAGGCGATCTTCTTGGCGTTGTCGCGGCCGTCCCACCAGAAGCGGATGCCCTTGTGAGCGGACCAGTCGTGGGCCGGCTGGTCGGCCGCGTAGTCGTGGGTGAAGCCGCCGTACCCGCTGATGTCGTAGTCACCGGTGAGGACCTTGGCCCCCTCGGGTGCGTCGGTCCGTTCGGTCAGGGCCAGCCGGGGCGGGTCGTCACTGTCGCCGCCCCAGGTGAAGAGGCCCTCGGCGGGCTGGTTCGCGAAGGGCACCTCGCCCTCGAAGCGGTCGACCGGGACGGGTGCGGGATCGTCGGCCGCCGCCGTTCCCGCCGACGCGAGCGGAAGCAGTCCGGCGATCAGCGCGGCACCGGCCAGCAGAGCGGTTCTTCGTACGGAATTCCGATCGAGCCTGGTCATGGGGTCCCCCCTCGACTCTCACGTGACTTCTGACGACTCATGACGTCTTACGACTTAGATCACGGCGTGAGTTAACTGGCGCCCCGGCAACCCGTCAAGACTTCACGTCAGAACCGGTACACACCCAAGTCACGGCCGGATCAGGGCAGTTGTTCCTTCAGCCTGTGAACGCGCAACCCCTTGACGCGGGTCCGTGGCCGTCATTTACTCACGCCTCGCACGCCTCCCACCCCCACCTCCAGAAGGGCGGCGCTCCATGAGGAGATCCACCAGGAGATCCACTCGGGCGGTCCGGCTGATCGTCGCCGGGCTGCTCACCACCGCGGGATTCACGGCGGCGGCGCCTGCGCACGCCGCGGGCGAACAGGTCACCGCCTATCTGACGACGACGGACGACGCCGGCGGACGCCATGTCGTGCGCGGCCTCCAGGCCCAGGCTCCGTTCGCCTTCCAGTCGGGCAGCGGCGGCAGCGGCGAGAACATCACCGTCGACGAGAACACCCGGTACCAGACCTTCACCGGCGGGGGCGCCTCCTTCACCGACACCGCGGCCTGGCTGATGAACAGCAGCGGCGCGCTCTCGCAGAGCACGCGCGACGCGACGATGCGCAAGCTGTTCTCTCCGACCGACGGGATCGGGCTGTCCTTCCTGCGCAATCCGATGGGTGCCTCGGACCTCGCGCGCTTCGGCTACACCTACGACGACGTACCGGCCGGGCAGAGCGACCCGAACCTCACGCGGTTCTCCATCGCGCACGACCTGGCCGACGTGGTGCCGCTGACCAAGCAGGCGCTCCAGCTCAACCCCTCCCTGACGGTGATGGCCTCGCCGTGGACGGCCCCGGCCTGGATGAAGGACAGCGGGCAGCTCAACGGCGGCTGGCTGAAGGCGGAGAACTACGGCGCGTACGCCTCGTACTTCGTGAAGTACCTTCAGGCGTACCGGGATCAGGGCGTCCCCGTCTCGTACGTCACCGCGCAGAACGAGCCGACCTGCTGTTCGGGCTACCCGTCGATGAGCTGGAACGGCTCGGGGCTCGCCTACTTCACCAAGAGCGAGCTGCTGCCCAAGCTCCAGGCGGCCGGCCTGTCCACCAAGGTGCTCGCCCACGACTGGAACTGGGACGTGTACGACTCCTACGCCGCGCAGACCGTCGACGACGCGGCGGTCCGCTCGCACCCGAACTTCGGCGGGATCGCCTGGCACGGGTACGGCGGCGACATCGCCAAGCAGACGAGCGTGCACAACCAGTACCCGGGCCTCGACGCCTTCGGAACCGAGCACTCCGGCGGCACCTGGATCGCCGACCAGCAGCGCGAGGACATGCTCAACATCGTCGACTACACCCGGAACTGGGCGAAGTCGGTGACCAAGTGGTCGCTCGCCGTGGACCAGAACCGGGGACCGCACAACGGCGGCTGCGGAACCTGCTCGGGGCTCATCACCGTGCACAACGGAGACGGGGCGAGCGGGACCGTGGACTACACGGTCGAGTACTACACGATGGGCCATCTGACGAAATTCGTCCGGCCCGGGGCGCAGCGGATCGCCTCCACGGCGTCGTCGGCCGTCCCGAACGTCGCCTGGCGCAACCCGGACGGGTCGAAGGCGCTGATCGCCTACAACGGCGGGTCGGCCGCGAAGTCGGTCACGATCAACTGGGGCTCCCAGCACGCCACTTACTCGCTGCCGGGCAAGACGTCGGCGACGTTCACCTGGTCCGGGACCCAGTCGGGCGGCGGCGGCCAGTCGGGCGCGTTCGTCGGTCTGGCGGGCAAGTGCCTTGACGTGGCGGGCGGTTCGAGCGCCAACGGCGCGGCGGTGCAGCTCTACGACTGCAACGGGTCGGCCGCGCAGGCCTGGTCGGTGCAGGCGGACGGATCAGTGCGCTCGCTCGGGAAGTGCCTCGATGTCACGTCGGGGTCGACGGCCGACGGCGCGAAGGTGCAGTTGTACGACTGCAATGGAACCGCCGCACAACGGTGGTCGTACAACTCCGCCACCGGTGATGTGGTGAATACGGTGGCCGGCAAGTGCCTGGACGTCACGGACAACTCGTCGGCGAACGGTGCGCGGGCACAGATCTGGTCGTGCACGGGGGCTGCCAACCAGAAGTGGCACTTGCAGTAGGGCGGGTCGTGTCCCGCCCTCGACCGGGGGCGGGACATGAAACGTGCCGTAGTGGCGGTTGTGGGTGTGGTGGCCGGGTGTCTGCTGCTCGGCGGGTGCGGGCCGGAGATACGGCCGCTGGCCGCCGTACGCCTGGATACGGAAGGGGCACCGCGGGCGGTCCTGCGGCCCTGCGGTGACGACCTGATCCGGGGGCTCTCGCTCGTCGGGGCGCCGGCCGGCACGGACTCCGGCCGGAACCGTTCCGGCTGGAAGGTGCCGGGCAAGCGGCACGGCACCGGCGCCGAGTTCCCGCTCTTCTCACCGCCGTCCGCGTGGCGGGCCCGCGCCTCGGGACAGCAGCGGCTGGTGCCGGACTACACGTACCGACTCGGCTTCGGGAAAGCCGAGTTCAACTACGAGTACACCGGCACCGTCACCTTCCGCGCGGCGGACCTCGCCGCGCTGAAGCCCGGCCAGGTGTGGGCCGACGGCCGGGCGATGAGCCTCGGCGAGTTCGAGAGGCTCGCCGAGGACTCCTGCTGAGGCGGACCTACGCGGCCGGTTCGACGCCCGCGCGCAGCAGCCCGAAGGTGTAGGCGTCCTCCAGTGCCTGCCAGGACGCGGCGATGACGTTCTCCGCCACGCCGACCGTGGACCACTCCCCCGTGCCGTCCGAGGTGGAGATGAGGACGCGGGTGGTGGAGGACGTGCCGTGCTTGCCCTCCAGGATGCGGACCTTGTAGTCGACCAGCTCCAGCTTGGCGAGCTGGGGGTAGATCGTCTCCAGGGCCACCCGCAGAGCGCGGTCGAGGGCGTTGACCGGGCCGTTGCCCTCGGCGGTGGCGACGATGCGCTCGCCCTTGGCGAAGAGCTTGACCGTGGCCTCGTTGGCGTGGCTGCCGTCGGGGCGGTCCTCGACGATGGCCCGCCAGGACTCGACCTCGAAGTACGTACGGGCCTTGCCCTCGGCCTCGGCGCGCAGCAGGAGTTCGAAGCTCGCGTCGGCGGCCTCGTACGTGTAGCCCTTCAGCTCACGCTCCTTGACCCGCTCGACGACGCGGCCGACGAGTTCGCGGTCGTCGCTGATGTCGACGCCCAGTTCCTTGCCCTTGAGCTCGATCGAGGCCCGGCCCGCCATGTCGGAGACCAGCATCCGCATGGTGTTGCCGACCTGCTCGGGGTCGATGTGCTGGTACAGGTCCGGGTCGACCTTGATCGCCGAGGCGTGCAGACCCGCCTTGTGGGCGAAGGCCGACACTCCCACGTACGGCTGATGGGTGGAGGGCGTGAGGTTGACGACCTCCGCGATCGCGTGCGAGATCCTGGTCATCTCCCGCAGCGCGCCCTCGGGGAGCACCTTCTTGCCGTACTTCAGCTCCAGGGCGGCGACGACGGGGAACAGGTTGGAGTTGCCGACCCGCTCGCCGTAGCCGTTGGCCGTGCACTGGACGTGGGTGGCGCCCGCGTCGACCGCCGCCAGGGTGTTGGCGACGGCGCAGCCCGTGTCGTCCTGGGCGTGGATGCCGAGCCGGGCGCCGGTGTCCGCTAGGACGGTGGCGACCACGGCCTGGACCTGTGCCGGGAGCATGCCCCCGTTGGTGTCGCACAGGACCACGACGTCGGCGCCGGCCTCCGCGGCGGCGCTGACGACCGCCTTGGCGTACCCGGGGTTCGCGCGGTAGCCGTCGAAGAAGTGCTCGCAGTCGACGAAGACGCGGCGGCCCTGGGAGCGCAGGTAGGAGACGGTGTCGCGGACCATCTCCAGGTTCTCGTCGAGCGTGGTGCGCAGGGCGAGCTCGACGTGCCGGTCGTGGGACTTGGCGACCAGGGTGATCACCGCGGCCCCCGAGTCCAGGAGTGCCTTGACCTGCGGGTCCTCCGAGGCCTTGCCACCGGCGCGGCGGGTCGCTCCGAAGGCCACGAGCTGGGCGTGCTTGAAGTCGATCTCCTGCCGGGCGCGGGCGAAGAACTCGGTGTCGCGGGGGTTGGCGCCGGGCCACCCTCCCTCGATGAAGCCCACCCCGAAGTCGTCCAGGTGCCGCGTGATGGCCAGCTTGTCCGCCACGGTGAGGTTGATGCCCTCGCGCTGCGCGCCGTCGCGCAGCGTCGTGTCGAAGACGTGGAAAGCATCGTCGAGCTCGCTGGTATCCGTCATGGTCTCAAGGCTCCTGTATTGAATCTCGGTCTACCGGAATGACCGGCTCCACCGTCCTCCAATGATCCCTCGCGCTGCGCTCCCGGCTGAAGGTGGGCCAGAAATGCGAAAAACCCCTCGCGGGTGCGAGAGGTCTGCGCGCGGGTCGAGAACGACGGTGTCCGCCCGTACCTGGTCGTACGTGGCGGTCACTGCGGACCGGCGCGCCTGCTGCCAATAATCGTGGCGAACGAGAGCACGGGGGCAGTCTGGCACATACCGCCCCCGTGCTCACGGGGTGTCTCAGGATGCGAGCACTGGGCTACGTGGTCAGCGCGGATGTACGACGAACACGTCCGCGACCCCGTCGGTGCCGCCGGGCAGCGGATGCCGGGCGGTGGAGGAGAGGACGACGGCACGGCCGTACCGGGCCGTCGCGCCCGGCACGGCACTCGCCCCCGCCGAGCTGCCCAGGCGTCCGGCCGGCTGTCCCCGAACGCCGTTCAGCCCAGCGACGCGTCGAGGAACTCTCTTACGTGGGAGAGGACTTGGTCGCGGCCGGTGCCCCGGAGGCCGATCGCCACATGGATGGAGAAGCCGTCGAGCAGGGCGCGCAGCCGGGCGCCGAAGCGGTCCGGGTCGACGGCGCGGAACTCGCCGCGCGAGACGCCCTCGGCCAGCAGTGCGACGAGATCCCGGTGCCAGGCGCCCTCGATGGCGACCTGCCGTTCCCGGGCGTCGTCGTCCGCGTTCTGCGAGCGGTTCCAGACCTCCAGCCAGAGCGTCCAGTGCGGGTCGCGGTGGCCGTCGGGGACGTACAGGTCGACGTAGGCGTCGAGCCGCTCGCGGGCCGTTCCGCGCGCGGCGAGCAGCCGGCCGCGCTCGGCGCCGAGGCGGCCCTCGCTCCACTCCAGGGTGCGCAGCAGCAGCTCGTCCTTGGAGCGGAAGTAGTAGAGGAGATGGCCGCTGCTCATGCCGACCTCACGGCCGAGTGCCGCCATGGTGAGCTTCTCCAGACCGCGCTCGGCGATCATCTCCATGGCGACGGCGAGGACCTCCTCGCGCGGTGGCGCGTTCTTCCGCGCACCGGCCATCCGTGACTCCCGTTTTCAGACCTTCGGCTGCTGCTGGGTGATGCAGTGGATGCCACCGCCGCCCGCGAAGATCGTACGTGCGTCCACCAGCGTCACGGTCCGCTCGGGAAAGAGCCGGCGGAAGATGCCCGCCGCGATCTCGTCGCGCGGATCGTCGAAGCCGCACAGGACGACGCCGCCGTTGCAGAGGTAGTGGTTGATGTAGGAGTAGTCGGCCCAGTGGCCGTCGGCCTCCAGGGCCGTCGGGGCCGGGACCTCGACGACCTCGATGCGGCGGCCGCGGGCGTCGGTCTGCGCCTTGAGCAGCCCGATGACCTCTCGGCCGACCTCGTGGTCGGGGTGCGCCGGGTCCTGCTGGGAGTGCGCGACGATCACGCCGGGCCGGGCGAACGCGGCGACGATGTCGACATGGCCGAGCGTGCCGAATCCGTACGGGGGGTAGTCGCCGGTGAGGCCGCGCGGCAGCCAGATCGCCTTGCTGGTGCCGAGCTGGGCGTGGATCTCCGTCTCGACCTGCTCGCGGGTCCAGCCGGGGTTGCGCTCCGGGCCGAGCTGCACGGTCTCGGTGAGCAGCACGGTGCCCTCGCCGTCGACGTGGATCGCGCCGCCCTCGTTGACCAGCCGTGAGGCGTACGTCTTCGCCCCTGCGAGGTCCGCGACCTCGCGGCCGATCTTCGCGTCGTGCTCCCAGCGGGCCCAGGCCTGGGCACCCCAGCCGTTGAACGTCCAGTCAACGGCGGCGAGTTGGCCCCGTCCGTCGGTCAGGAAGGTGGGACCGATGTCGCGCATCCAGGCGTCGTCGAGTGCCCGCTCGACGGTGTCGATGCCGGGGCCGAGGAGTTCGGCGGCTGGCGCGGACTGGCCCGGGCCGCACACCACGGTGACCGGTTCGAAGCGGCGGACCGCGCGGGCCACCGCCGCCCAGGCCGCGCGCGACTCGGCGAGGTCCTCCGGGTTGTCGAAGGTGGGGTTGGGGCCCGGCCACGCCATCCAGGTGCGCTCGTGCGGGGTCCATTCGGCCGGCATGCGGAAGCCGTCGGAGGCAGCAGACATGGGTGATCCTTACGGGCTGTGTCGATTACAAGAAGTACAGGCGGTTGAGGGAGACCGAGTCGGCCGGCCCGGAGCGCAGCGGGTCGCCGTCGAGCGTGACCAGGCCGGTGCGCTGGTCCACGTCGACCGCTCCGGTACGGGAGTTGAGGCGCAGGTCGGCGGGGCCGATGCCGCGGGTGCCGCGAACCGCCACACGGCGGCGGCGCGTCGGCATGGTGTCGTTGCCCTGGTCGAGCGCCGCCTGTGCCACGAAGGCCACCGAGATCTCGGCGGGGGTCGCGCCGTGCGCCCCGAACTGCGGCCCGAGGACCAGAGGTTCGCAGGTGTCGGTGGCGGCGTTCGGGTCGCCGACGACGCCGTACGCCGGGAAGCCGGACTTCAGCACGAGCTGCGGTTTGGCGCCGAAGTACTCGGGGCGCCACAGCACGATGTCGGCGAGCTTGCCGGTCTCGATGGAGCCGACCTCGTGGGCGAGGCCGTGGGCGATGGCCGGGTTGATGGTCAGCTTGGCCATGTAGCGCAGCACGCGTTCGTTGTCGTGGTCCTCGGGCGCGCCGAACTGGGCCTTCATCTTCCCGGCCATGGCGAAGGTGCGGCGCACCGTCTCGCCGGCGCGGCCCATGCCCTGCGCGTCCGAGGAGGTGATGCCGATCGCGCCCAGGTCGTGCAGCACGTCCTCGGCGCCCATGGTCCCGGCGCGGATACGGTCGCGGGCCATGGCGGCGTCGCCGGGCAGATCGGTCTTCAGGTCGTGGACGGAGACGATCATGCCGTAGTGCTCGGCGACCGCGTCCCGGCCGAAGGGCAGGGTCGGGTTGGTGGACGAGCCGATGACGTTCGGGACGCCCGCCATCTTCAGGACGTTGGGCACGTGTCCGCCGCCGCAGCCCTCGATGTGGAAGGCGTGGATGGTGCGGCCTTCGAGCACCCTGAGCGTGTCCTCGACGGACAGGCATTCGTTCAACCCGTCGCTGTGCAGGGCGACTTGGACGTCGTGCTCCTCGGCGACGCGCAGCGCGGTGTCGAGTGCGCGGGTGTGGGCGCCCATGTCCTCGTGGACCTTGAAGCCGCTCGCGCCGCCCTCGGCGAGCGCCTCGATCAGCGGTGCGCCGTCGGAGGACGAACCCCGGCCCAGGAAGCCGATGTTGACCGGCCAGGCGTCGAAGGCGCCGAAGGCGTGCCGCAGCGCCCAGGGCGAGTTGACGCCGACGCCCCACACCGGCCCGAACTCCTGGCCGATGACCGTCGTCACGCCGGAGGCCAGTGAGGCCTCCATGATGCGCGGCGAGAGCAGGTGGACGTGGGTGTCGACGGCTCCGGCGGTGGCGATGAGGCCCTCGCCGGAGACGATGGACGTGCCGGTGCCGACCACGACGTCGACGCCGTCGAGGGTGTCGGGGTTGCCGGCCCGCCCGATCGAGCAGATCCGGCCCTCGCGGATGCCGATGGACACCTTGCGGATGCCCTGGACGGCGTCGATCACCACCACGTTGCTGATGACGACGTCGCAGGTGTCCCGGACGGCGGCGGCCTTGAGGTGCAGTCCGTCGCGGGCGGTCTTGCCGAATCCGGCGAGGAACTCGTCGCCGGGGAGCTGGGCGTCGGACTCGACACGGATGGTCAGCCCGGAGTCGCCGAGCCGGAGCCGGTCGCCGGCCCGGGGGCCGTGGGTGGCGGCGTAGGCGTGCGGGTCGACGCTCATCGGCCGGCTCCTTCGGCTCCGGGGTGTCCGTCGGCGCCTTCGGCTCCGAGGTATCCGCAGGCGGCGGCCCTGCGCAGGGCCTCTTCCTTGGCTCCTGGCGCGTCCAGGGGTCCGTCGACCAGACCGGCGAAGCCGATCGCGATCCGTTCGCCCCCGATCGGCACGAATCCGACCTCGGCGCTCTCGCCGGGACCGAAGCGGACGGAGGACCCCGCGGGCACGGCGAGCCGCATCCCGTAGGCGGCGGCACGGTCGAAGTCGAGCCGCGGGTTGGCCTCGAAGAAGTGGAAGTGGGAGGTGACGGAGACGGGCACGGCCGCGGTGTTGGTGACCGTCAGCCGCAGAACCGCGGCGGGCTCGGTGTGCGCGGGCGCCGGCAGCAGCGCGCCCGGGGCGCGGTCGCCGAGTCCGCCGCCGATGGGGCCGGAGACGACGGCGAGCCGGGAGCCGTCGTCGAAGACGGCCTCGACGTGCACCTCGGTGACGACGTCCGCGACGCCGGGCAGGACGTCGTCGGGGCCCAGGACGGACCGGGCGGCCTCGATGGCCTCCGCCAGCCGCCTGCCGTCGCGGGCGGCCTCGCAGACCGTGTCCGCGATCAGGGCCGTGGCCTCCGGCACGTTGAGCCGCAATCCGCGCGCCTTGCGGGCCCGGGCCAGCTCGGCGGCCGAGAACAGCAGCAGCCGGTCACGCTCCGTGGGGGTCAGTCTCACGCCACGACACCTCCTCGCCTTCCTCCATTTAGAGCATCACTCTAAACGCCGGATTCATGGATGGGAAACATTGACGGGCAACCGTTGGAGACGCCACATTGAACGTCGCTCTAACTCCTGGTGCTTCCCGCACCATTCCCAGGCGGCCGTCAAAGAAGACCAGCCATGCCGATCGAACAGCGCGGAGTCGACACCATCCCCGACGGGGAACGCACCAGCGGACCGCGCAACCTGGTGTCGATCCTGCTCGGCTCCAACCTGTGCCTCGGAGTGATCATCTTCGGCTGGCTGCCGCCCTCCTTCGGACTCGACTGGTGGTCCTCGGTCAGCGCGATCGTGGCAGGCACGGTCGTCGGCACCGCGCTCACCGCGCCGCTGGCCCTGGTGTCACTGCGGACGGGCACGAACCTCTCCACCTCCTCCGGCGCGCAGTTCGGCGTACGGGGACGGCTGGCCGGCTCGGTCGTCGGCCTGCTTCTCGCGCTCGGCTACACCGCGCTGACCGTGTGGATCGGCGGCGACGTGATGGTGAGCGTCCTCGGCCGCCTCTTCGGTCTGGAGGCGAGCGGACTGTCGTACGCCGTCGTGTACGCACTGCTGGCCGCCGCCACCGTCGCGGGCGCCGTCTACGGCTACCGCGTGCTGCTCGCCATGTCCCGCGCCCTCGCGGTCGGCATGACGGCCCTGCTGGTGGTCGGCGTGATCGCGTACGCCCCGCACTTCACCACCGCGGCGCTCCCGGAGGCAGGCGGCCATCTGCCTCGACCTCGACGCGATCCTGCCCCGCGCCTCGCGCGCCCGCGCCACCTGCGCGGTCGCCGTCGTCGCCATGCTCTGCGTCTTCGTCGGCCTCCCCCGAGCTCTCGGCTTCGCTCGAACAGGGAGGTACTGAGGTACCCCCACCGCCTGGAACGCCCAGTCCGCGATGACGTCCTTCGTCCTGCTGCTGACCGCGATCGGCACCCCGTGGGCGGTCATCACCCTGATCGGCTTCGTCCGCTGCCGCGGCGTCTACGACCCCGACGCCCTCCAGGTCTTCAACCGCCGCTCCCGCGGCGGCGTCTACTGGTACCGGGCGGGCTGGAACCTCCGGGCCACGGCGGCCTGGGCCCTGGGCGCCCTCGTCGGCCTCCTGGCCGTCTCGCTGCCGTCGTACGAGGGGCCGCTGCTGTCCCTGACGGGCGGGGTGGACTGCAGTTTCATCCTGTCCGGGCGGGTCGGAGGCATCGTGTATCTGGCGCTCTCACCCGAGCGGGTGTCCCACCGGGTCGAGACCGGGCAGGAACCCGCTCACGCCGAAAGCGGGGTCTGAGGTCGCCGAACCAGATGGCCCGCTCGTCGTACGCGGCGAAGAACGGCCGGTCCCCGCACGCCGGTTGGCGAGCGGGGACCGGTCACGCGTCGGTGTACTAGCCCAGCGGGTGCATCCAGCCGTGCTTGTCCTCGGTGATGCCGCGCTGGATGTCGAGCAGGGCCTCACGGAGGCGGAGGGTGACCTTGCCGGGCTCGCCGCCGGACTGGTGCCACTCGGTGCCGGCGCGCTTGACGTTGCCCACGGGGGTGATGACGGCGGCGGTGCCGCAGGCGAAGACCTCGGTGAGGGTGCCGTTCTCCGCGTCGGTCTGCCACTGGTCGATGGAGACGCGGCCCTCCTCGGCGGTGTAGCCGAGGTCGCGGGCGACGGTCAGCAGGGAGTCACGGGTGACGCCCTCCAGGATGGAGCCGGTGAGGGACGGGGTGACGATCCTGTCGCCGTACACGAAGTACAGGTTCATGCCGCCGAGTTCCTCGATCCACTTGTGCTCGACCGCGTCGAGGTAGCAGACCTGGTCGCAGCCCTTGGCGGCGGCCTCCTTCTGGGCGAGGAGCGAGGCGGCGTAGTTGCCGCCCGTCTTCGCGTCGCCCATGCCACCGGGAACGGCGCGCACGCGGTCCTCGGAGAGCCAGATCGAGACCGGCTTCACGCCACCCGCGAAGTAGGCACCGGCGGGCGAGGCGATGACGAGGAAGAGGTACTCGTTGGCGGGCTTCACGCCGAGGCCGACCTCGGTCGCGATCATGAACGGGCGCAGGTAGAGGGACTCCTCGCCGCCGTGCGCCGGGACCCAGTCGCGGTCCTGGCGGACCAGCGCGTCACAGGCCTCGATGAAGGTCTCCACCGGCAGCTCCGGCATGCCGAGCCGGCGGGCGGAGGCCTGGAAGCGCTTGGCGTTCTTGTCGGGCCGGAAGGTGGCGACGGTGCCGTCGGGCCGGCGGTAGGCCTTGAGCCCCTCGAAGATCTCCTGCGCGTAGTGCAGGGTCATGTTCGCCGGGTCGAGGGAGAGCGGGCCGTACGGAACGAGCTGGCCGTCGTGCCAGCCGCGGCCCTCCGTCCACTTGATGGTCACCATGTGATCGGTGAAGTGCCGGCCGAACCCGGGGTTGACCAGGATCGCCTCGCGCTCGGCGGCGGAGAGCGGGCTGGCGGACGGCTTGAGCTCGATCGTGGGCTGCGTCATGAGTGGTTTTGTCCTTCACCGGTTGTGTGTGACGGGCCGCGCTCACGCCCGCACTGCCAGTGGCCAGTGATAGGACGTCCGAGCATTCCCTCATTCCGCGGCTCCGCGTTCGATTATCGCGCGCGGAGGACCGTGGACGAAACGGTGTGAATACGGCCCAGGGGATTGCCCAGGAGTTGATGGTGGCACCCGGCGAGGGCATAGCAAAGCCGCCGGGTGCGGAAGCGACCCGGCGGCTGCTACGGAACGTAGACGGAGCGGCGGGTCAGCCGGCTACTCGCAGGGCCAGCGCGTCGCCGATTTCATCGGTGCTGCGGGCGGGCTTGCCGACCCGCTCGGCGAGATCGGCGGACACGGCGTCCTCGATGCGGGCGGCCTCGGCCTCGTAGCCGAGGTGACGCAGCAGAAGGGCGACGGACAGGACGGTGGCGCTGGGGTCGGCCTTGCCCTGGCCCGCGATGTCGGGCGCCGAGCCGTGCACGGGCTCGAACATCGAGGGGAACTCGCCGCTCGGGTTGATGTTGCCGGAGGCGGCGACGCCGATGCCGCCGGAGACGGCCGCGGCGAGGTCGGTGATGATGTCGCCGAAGAGGTTGTCGGTGACGATCACGTCGAAGCGCTCGGGCTGCGTGACGAGGTAGATCGTCGCCGCGTCCACGTGGACGTAGTCGGTGGTGACCTCGGGGAACTCCTCGGCCACCTTGTTGAAGACGTTCGTCCACAGGTGGCCCGCGAAGGTCAGCACGTTGTTCTTGTGGACCAGCGTCAGCTTCTTGCGCGGACGGGCCTGCGCACGGGCGAAGGCGTCACGGACGACACGCTCGACACCGAACGCCGTGTTGACGGAGACCTCGGTGGCGACCTCGTGCGGGGTGCCCTTGCGGATGGTGCCGCCGTTGCCGGTGTACGGACCCTCGGTGCCCTCACGGACCACCACGAAGTCGATCTCGGGCTGGCCCGCGAGCGGGGTCTCGACACCCGGAAGGAGCTTCGAGGGACGCAGGTTGACGTGGTGGTCGAAGGCGAAGCGGAGCTTGAGCAGGAAGCCGCGCTCCAGAACGCCCGACGGGACCGAGGGGTCACCGATCGCACCGAGCAGGATGGCGTCGTGCGGCTTCAGGGCGTCGAGGTCGGCGTCGGTGAGGGTCTCACCGGTGGCGTGGTAGCGCCGGGCGCCGAAGTCGAACTCCTTGGTCTCCAGCTTCACGTCCTGTGGAAGGACGGCGGAGAGGACTTTGAGCCCCTGGGCCACGACTTCCTGGCCGATGCCGTCACCGGGGATCACTGCGAGATCGATGCTGCGAGACATGACGGCACCGTACTCCTCGTCCCATGGGATGACACGCTATGTCCGCCATCCGGACAGGTCGGTGCCGGAGAACCCCTACCCTTCGGCCCATGTTCACTCGTACGTACGACGGCTGTCGGCGCACGCTGGGAACTTTCCAGACATGACCGCTGCCTCCAGGGGGACTCCCCCCGGACTCCCCGTCCCCGACGTCGGCATTCCGCACGAGCTCGCACGCGACATGAGCATGGCCGAGCAGTACGACTACCTGCGGACGAAGCTCACACGGCGCCGCGCGCTCGTGGCGGCGAGCGCGTTCGCGGGCGGCGGGCTGCTGACCGGCTGCGCCTCGGGCGCCGAGGCCCCCGCACGGACGGCGGCCGGCTCGTCGCCGCACCCGGCCACCGGCCGGGTGTCCGGCTCCGCCGTCACGCCGTTCGGCCGCCACCTCGCCTTCGGCGCGGATCCGAAGACCCAGATGCGGATCTCCTGGCAGGTGCCGTTCGCGGTCAGGAAGCCGTTCATCCGGGTGGGCCCGACGCCCTGGTCGCTGAGCCGCAGGATCGAGGCCGAGGTCCGCCACCTGCGCACACCGGGAATCGCCGGACAGCGGATGGCGCTGGACCAGTACTACGTGCACGCGGCCCTCGACCGGCTGCGCCCCGGGACGACGTACTACTACGGCGTCGGCCACGAGGGCTTCGACCCGGCGAGCAAGGCGCGGCACTCCACGATCGGCCACTTCCGCACGGCGCCGGCGCACCCCGAGAAGTTCGTGTTCACCGCCTTCGGCGACCAGGGCGTCACGCCCGACGCGCTCGCCAACGACAAGGTGCTCCTCGGCCGCGGCCCGGCCTTCCACCTGCACGCGGGCGACATCTGCTACGCGGACGGGACCGGGCACGGCGAGGACTCGGACATCTACGACCCGGGGGCCTGGGACCTGTTCCTCAGGCAGACCGAGACGGTCGCGAAGTCGGTGCCGTGGATGGTGACGACCGGCAACCACGACATGGAGGCCTGGTACTCGCCGAACGGCTACGGCGGCCAGTCCGCGCGCTGGACGCTACCCGGCAACGGCTTCGACTCCGAGCACGCGCCGGGCGTCTACTCCTTCGTCTACGGCAACGTCGGCGTCGTCGCCCTGGACGCCAACGACGTGTCGTACGAGATCCCCGCCAACAAGGGCTACTCGGGCGGCAGGCAGACGGCCTGGCTCGACAAGCGGCTCGGGGAGCTGCGCGGGCAGGTCGACTTCATCGTCGTCTTCTTCCACCACTGCGCCTACTCGACGTCGACGCACGCCTCCGACGGCGGTGTGCGCGACGCCTGGGTGCCGCTGTTCGCCAAGCACCAGGTGGACCTGGTGATCAACGGACACAACCATGTGTACGAGCGTACCGACGCCATCAAGGGCGGCAGGGTGGGCAAGCAGGTGCCGGTGGGCGCCTCTACCGATCCGACCCGGGACGGGATCGTGTACGTCACGGCGGGCGGGGCGGGCAAGAGCCTCTACCGGTTCCCCACCGGGGTCAGGGACAGCTTCGAGGGGAAGGTCACGCGCCGCGAGTCCATCGAGACCTTCCACTGGACGAAGTCGCAGCGGCAGAAGGCGGACACCGTGGAGTGGTCGCGGGTGCGGTACACCGGCTTCTCCTTCCTCTCGGTGGAGGCGGAGGCCGGCTCCTCACCCCGGCTCAAGGTGTCGGCGCTGGCCCAGAGCGGCGAGCGCATCGACCACTTCGAGGTGCGGCGCGGGAGCTGAGCACGGCGCGGCTCAGCACTTCGAGGTGCGGCGCGGGGCGTGGCCCCGCGCCGCACCCCTGCGGGTGCGGCTCCCGGTCAGAAGAGGCGCCGGGCCTCAGTGGCCCGTCGCGCCGCCGTTGTCCCTGCGGTCCAGGGCACGCTGGAGCGCCGCGGCGGCGTTCTTGCGGTCGGACTCGCTGTTCGTACGGGAGAGGTGACGGACTCGGCGGACGGTCGTCTCGGCCATGATGAATCGACTCCTTGCCTCCGGCGGAGCCCACACGGGCGGCCGGAAGTGCGGTGAGGGATTTACGAGACGCCGGAAGGGGCGGGGAGCGGTGCCGCAGGGGTTGCCTGCCAGGGGCTCCGGCTCACGACCGCCATTCGCTTGGTCGAGCGAGACGTTCGGCTCCTACAAAACTAGGCGAGGACCGGGCATCTGTCTCCACAATTACTCGGACTTCCTACTATCTGAGACGGCGGATCGCGTCACACCGCTCCGACCAGGGACGACGGTCCGGACGGCATCACCCGCCCCGGGGTGCAGCCGCAGGGCTCCCACCGTCGGCAGCAGGCACAGCGCGCCCAGCACCACGAACGCGACGGCGTACGCCGACCGCGCTCCGCCGGTCAGGGCCTCGCCCCCGCGCAGCGCGACCGTGGCGATCGCGATCCCGAGCCCCGCGGCCAGTTGGTGCGAGGTCGCGAAGAGGGCGTTCGCGTCGCGCAGCCGCTCCTCCCCCGTCTCGCTGAACGCGATCGTCGCGTAGCCGCTGAGTCCGACCGAACGGGCGACACCGCCGGCGGCCACGACGATCGCGATCACCGCGACCGGCGTCGACGCCGTGAACAGCGCGCAGCCCGCGGTGGTGACCGCGAGCCCCAGGGTGGAGACGACCAGCAGCGGCCGGAATCCGAACCGGTTGATCAGATACGTCGTCGCCGGCTTGATGCCGATGTTGCCCGCGAAGACGAACAGGACCACGGCACCCGACTTCACCGCGCTCCACCCGAAGGTCTCCTGGAAGAGCAGGGGCAGCAGGAAGGGGAGAGCCGAGACGACCGCCATGTAGAGGGAGCCGTCGAGCGCCGCGGCCCGGAAGGACGGGACGTCCAGGGTGCGCAGGTTGACCAGCGGATGCGCGGTGCGCAGCAGATGGCGTACGGCCGCCGCCAGGGCCACGACCGCGACGGCACCGGTCACGGCCGTCTCCGCCGGGCCGCTCCGGTCCCCGGACACCAGATGCGCGGTCCAGGTCAGGGCGGCGAGACCGACGCAGGTGAGCAGCATGCCGGGCACATCGAGCGGCGGCGCCCCGCCCGGCGTGCCCGGCGCGATGAGCCGGCGGGCGACGAGCAGGGCGACCACCCCGAGCGGCACGTTCAGGAGGAAGATCCAGTGCCAGGAGGCGTACGTGGTGATCACGCCGCCGAGCAGCGGCGCGACGACCGGGGCGGCGAGGCCCGGCCACACGATGTAGGCGACCGCGCGCGGGAGGTCCCGCTTGGCGATCCCGGCGACCACGACGAGCCGGCCGACCGGCACCATCATCGCGCCGCCCGCGCCCTGGAGGACCCGGGTCACGACGAGGACGCCGAGGCCGGGCGCGAGGGCGCAGGCCAGCGAGGCGAGGGTGAAGACCGTGATCGCGGCGAGGAGGACGCGGCGTGGACCGAACCGGGCGGTGAGCCAGCCGGAGAGGGGGACGAGGACGGCGAGGGTGACGAGGTAGGCCGTCACGACCAGGCCGACCGAGGCGGGTGTGGTGTGCAGGTCGGCGGCTATCTGCGGGGCGGCGGTCGACACGATCGTGCCGTCCAGCATCTCCATGAAGAAGCAGCCCGCGACCAGGAGCGCGGTGCCGCGCTGACGCGAATCCATCATGGGTCCAGGTTCGGGGCGGACCATTACTGCACACAAGGTCCGATTGCTTCACGTAGCATTGCGTCCCATGCAGCATTCACGGTCCCCCGCACGGGACGGGGCGTCCCCCCTCCCGGACATGAACCTGCTCCCCGCTCTCGACGCCCTTCTGCGCGCGGGCGGCGTCGCGGGCGCCGCGGCCGAACTGAGCGTGTCCCCCTCGGCGATGAGCCGCACCCTGGGCCGGCTGCGCCGGGTCGTCGGCGACCCGCTCCTCGTCCCGTCGGGCCGGGGCCTGACCCTCACGCCCCGCGCGCGGGAGATGCAGCCCGGGGTGCAGGCGGCGCTCGCGGCCGCCGTGGCCGCCCTCCACCCGCCCCGCGACATCGAACTTGCCTCCCTGCGAAGGGAGTTCAGGATCCGCACGAACGACGGGGTCGCGATGTCCCTGGGCTCTCCGCTGCTGGAGCTGGCGGCGCGGGAGGCACCCGGCGTGCGACTGCGGCTGTTGCCGGAGGGCGACGAGGACCCGGCGGACCTGCGCACCCATGTCGACCTGGACGTCGGCGAGTTGCCGGAGGAACTGCCGCACGACGTGCGCAGCGCCGCCCTCCGGGTGCACCGGTACATGGCCGTCGCGCGCGCCGACGCCCCCTTCGCGCACGGCCCGTTGACCGCCGCCCGCTTCGCCGCGCTGCCCCACATCACGGTCACCCGGCGCGGCCGCACGCACAGCGTGGTGGACGAACGTCTCGCCGAACTCGGCCTGAGCCGTGACGTCCTGGCCACCGCCCCCACCTACGGCGCGGCCTGCTTCTTCGCCCTGCGCACCGACGCACTGGCCCTGGTCCCCTCGGAGGTCGCGACCGAGGCGTGCCGGGCGATGCCGCTCGTGACCCTGGAGATTCCGCTGGACCTGCCGGAGGTGGTGTCGGCGCAGGCGTGGCACGTGCGACTGGACACCGATCCGGCGCACCGGTGGCTCCGCGGGGCACTCACCCGCGTGGCCGGGGAGTTCGGCCCCGCCGTGGACGCGGCCCCCGCGACCGGCTGACCGCTGCGCGGCCGACCCAGCGCGGCCGACCCAGCGCGGCCGACCCAGCGCGGCCGACCCAGCGCGGCCGACCCAGCGCGGCCGAGCTAGCGCGGCCGACTTGGCTCGGCCGCCTACCGCGCCGCCGGCTTACCGCGCCGCCGGCCTACCCCGGTCGACCGACCGGTACGGCGGGCGCTCCGCCGGCACCCGTTCCGGTCAGAGCACGTCGCCGTCCCGCCAGTCGAAGACCAGCCCGTACGCCGGGTCGAGGGGACCCACGGCCGCGCCGGGACGGACGAAGGTGGTTCCCTCCTCCTCGGGCAGGCGGCGGACGGCACCGTCCGGCGCCAGGACACAGACCTGGCCCGGCCAGAGCCGCCAGCCCCGGACCGTGTACAGGGCGGCCCCCTCCTCGCTCGCGGAGAGCGCGCCGAGCCCGTAGGCACTCTCGATGATCCGTTCCAGTTCCGCCATCACGCGCCCGCCGAGCCCCGTGCGCCGCACGTCCGCGCGAACGCCGACCGCCTCCACGTATCCGACGCGCAGTGAGCGGCCGCGGTGCAGGACGCGCCGCTGGATCACCGAGCCGTGCGCCGCGAGGCCCCGGCCGTCATGGACCAGGACGTGCATGCCGCCGAGTCCGTGGTCCCAGTCCTCGTCCCTGAAGTCCCCGTCGAAGGCGTCCTCCAACAGGGCACGGGCGGCGCGGAGTTCGGCGGGGGCGAGGTCCGCGGTGTGGGCGATCCGCAGTCGGGTGGCCATCCGGCCAGTATTCACACGGGAGACAGGAATCCCAGCCCTCTCACCGCGCCGACCCGGGGCGGCGGCGACCACACACGGGCGGCATCTAACCTTTAAAAACCCATTGACTGGTTAGATCCGTGCATGGTGAACTGCTCTCACCACCAAAGATGCTTTCAGGGGTTAGGGGATCCGATCATGAGCAGCCACCCGGTCCACCACCGCACCACCACCGTCCGCGGCCACCGGATCGCCTACCGCGAGGCCGGCCCCGCGGACGCGCCCGTCCTGCTCCTGCTGCACGGCTTCCCGAGCAGCTCGCACATGTTCCGGGACCTGCTGCCGCTGCTCGCCGACCGCTACCACCTGGTCGCCCCCGACCATCTCGGCTTCGGCCGCTCGGCCGCCCCGGCGGCCACCGACTTCCCCTACTCCTTCGACCGGCTGGCCGAGATCACCGAAGAGTTCACCGAGCAGCTCGGCCTCAAGGAGTACGCGCTCTACATCCAGGACTACGGCGCCCCGATCGGCCTGCGCCTCGCGCTCGCGCACCCCGAGCGGGTGACCGCGATCATCACGCAGAACGGCAACGCGTACGAGGAGGGGCTGGGCGCCGAGGCCTGGGCTCCGGTGCTGGCGCTGATCGCGGAGCGCACACCCGAGACGGAGGCGCCGGTCCGGGCCATCAGCAGCCCCGACGGCATCCAGTGGCAGTACCTGACCGGCGTGCCGGACCCGACGCTGGTCAGCCCCGACGCCTACGAGCACGACGCGGCTCTGATGGCCCGCCCCGGCCAGCCGGAGATCCAGCTCGACCTGATCTCCGACTACGGCTCCAACTTCGCGCTCTACCCGGCCTTCCAGGAGTACTTCCGCACCAGCCGGGTCCCGCTCCTGGCGGTCTGGGGCAGTCACGACGAGATCTTCGTCCCGGAGGGCGCCCTCGCCTTCCGCCGCGACCTCCCGGACGCGGAGATCCATCTGCTCCCCACGGGCCACTTCGCCCTGGAGACGCACGCGGCACAGATCGCGGCCCTCGTCAGGGGCTTCCTCGGCCGGAGGGCAACGGCCGACGACCGGCAGTCGGGTCACCCGCACGACTGATCCTCGGCCGGGCATGCCACATCGGGCCCGGCAGAGGGAACGGTGACGGCATGAGCGACACGACGAAAGCACTGCTCGAGGGCGGCCCGGACGACCTGTCCGAACGGATCGTCCCCGCCCCGGACCCCGGATCGGACGTGAAGATCGAGCTGCGCGGTGGATACGAACACTTCAGGCCGACCCCACGTCACGCGGACTCGCCGGAGGGCCGGCTGCCCGTGTACGAGTGGTGGGAGCGGACGGAGTTGCCCGGATAGCTCCGCGGGGCCCGGAATGGGAACCGCCCCCGCTCCACGGACGGGGGAGACCGTGGGGCGGGGGCGGAGTGGGTGACGGGCGGCCGGCCCGGGGGCCGACGGCCGCGTTGGGCTGTCAGCCCATGTGCGGGTAGCCGTAGTCGGTCGGCGGAACCAGCGTCTCCTTGATGGCGCGGGTCAGCGTCCAGCGCATCAGGTTCTGCGGGGCGCCCGCCTTGTCGTTGGTGCCGGAGGCACGGCCGCCGCCGAAGGGCTGCTGGCCGACGACGGCGCCGGTCGACTTGTCGTTGATGTAGAAGTTGCCCGCCGCGTAGCGGAGCTTCTCCATCGTGTACGCGGCCGCCGCGCGGTCGCCGGAGATGACCGCGCCGGTGAGCGCGTAGTCGGACGCCGACTCCATCTGGGTCAGCATCTCGTCGTACTTGTCGTCCTCGTAGACGTGCACGGCGAGGAAGGGACCGAAGTACTCGGTCGTGAAGACCTCGTTCTCCGGGTCCGAGCACTCGACGACGGTCGGGCGCACGAAGTAGCCGACGGAGTCGTCGTACGAGCCGCCCGCGACGATCGTGCAGGTCGGGTCGGTCTTCGCGCGGTCGATGGCCGCCTTGTTCTTGGCGAAGGACCGCTCGTCGATGACCGCGCCCATGAAGTTCGACAGGTCGGTGACGTCACCCATGGTCAGGTAGTCGACCTCGGCCGCGAAGTCCTCCTTGAAACCGGAGTTCCAGATGGAGGCCGGGATGTAGGCGCGGGAGCTCGCCGAGCACTTCTGGCCCTGGTACTCGAAGGAACCGCGGGTCAGGGCGGTCTTGAGGACCGCGCGGTCGGCCGACGGGTGGGCGACCACGAAGTCCTTGCCGCCGGTCTCGCCGACCAGACGCGGGTAGGAGCGGTACTTCTCGATGTTGTTGCCGACCGTCTTCCACAGGTACTGGAAGGTCTTGGTCGAGCCGGTGAAGTGGATGCCGGCGAGGTCGCGGTGCTCCAGGGCGACCTTGGAGACCTCGATGCCGTCGCCGGTGACGAGGTTGATGACGCCCTTGGGCAGGCCCGCCTCCTCCAGGAGCTGCATCAGCAGCACGGCGGCGTGGGTCTGCGTCGGGGACGGCTTCCAGACGACGACGTTGCCCATGAGCGCCGGAGCGGTGGGCAGGTTGCCCGCGATCGCGGTGAAGTTGAAGGGCGTGATCGCGTAGACGAAGCCCTCCAGCGGACGGTGGTCCATGCGGTTCCACACGCCCGGGGAGTTCGCCGGCGGCTGCTCGGCGAGGATCTGGCGGGCGTAGTGGACGTTGAAGCGCCAGAAGTCGACGAGCTCGCAGGGGGTGTCGATCTCGGCCTGCTGGGCGGTCTTCGACTGGCCGAGCATGGTGGAGGCGGCCAGCGTCTCGCGCCAGGGACCGGCCAGCAGCTCGGCGGCACGCAGGATGATCGCCGCTCGGTCGTCGAAGGCCATCGCGCGCCAGGCGGGAGCGGCGGCGAGGGCCGCGTCGACGGCGTCCTGGGCGTCCTGCTGCGTGGCGTTGGCGTAGGTGCCGATGCGCGCCTTGTGGTTGTGCGGCTGCACGACGTCGATTCGGTCACCGCCGCCCATGCGCCGCTCGCCGCCGATGGTCATCGGCAGGTCGATCGGGTTCTCGGCCAGCTCCTTGAGCTTGGCCTCGAGGCGGACGCGCTCGGCCGAGCCGGGGGCGTAGCCGTGCACCGGCTCGTTGACGGGGGTGGGGACCTGGGTCACAGCGTCCATTTTTTCCGTAACTCCTTGAGTCGAGCGGGTGGTTCGGTCTCAGCCCTTGGTGAGGATCGAGCGGGCGCTGTGCCTGCCCGGGGGACAACCCCCGGACCCTCGGCCGAAGCCGCGGCACAGCCAAGTGGAATCAGCCACGTGTGATCATGCTTCGCAGGAAGAACACGAGGTTGGCCGGCTTCTCCGCCAGGCGGCGCATGAAGTAGCCGTACCAGTCGGTGCCGTACGCGGTGTAGACGCGCATGCGGTGGCCCTCGGCGGCGAGCCGCAGGTGCTCGTCGCTGCGGATGCCGTAGAGCATCTGGAACTCGTACTCGTCCAGTTTGCGCCCGGCCGTGCGGGCGAGCTCCTGCGCGATGGAGATGAGGCGCGGGTCGTGGGACCCGATCATCGGGTACCCCTCGCCCTCCATCAGGATCTTCAGGATGCGGACGTACGCCTTGTCGGTCTCGGCCTTCTGCTGGTACGCGACCTCGGCGGGCTCCTTGTAGGCGCCCTTCACCAGACGGACGCGGCTGCCGCTCCCGGCGAGGCGGCGGGCGTCGGCCTCGGTGCGGAACAGGTAGGCCTGGATCACACAGCCGGTCTGCGGGAAGTCCTTCCGCAGCTCCTCGTGGATGGCGAACATCGAGTCGAGGGTGGTGTGGTCCTCGGCGTCCAGCGTGACCGTGGTGCCGATGGCGGCGGCGGCCTCGACGACCGGGCGGACGTTGGCGAGGGCCAGCTCGTGACCGCCCTCCAGCGCCTGTCCGAACATCGACAGCTTGATCGACATCTCGGCCTTGGTGCCGAGGCCGAGCTCCTGGAGACGGCCGATCAGCTCCAGGTACGCGTCACGGGCGGCGTACGACTGCTCGGGGGTCGTGATGTCCTCGCCGACGACGTCCATCGTGACTTCCAGGCCCTTGCCCGTGAGGTCCTTGATGATCGGGACGACCTGGTCGACGGTCTCACCGGGGATGAACCGGTCGACGACCGGCTTGGTCACCGGGGCTGCCGAGATCAGACGGCGCATCTTGTCGCTGCGCGAGGCGGCGAGAATCACGGGACCCAGCACGGGGCACCTCCACAACGAAGCCAGTAGGAGGCCGAATCCCGACGATTCGGGTACGGCACGGAGAACCACCGTGAAACCTAAGGATCTCTCCGATCCTCGGCCATCGACAGCTGTCACGCATCCGTGCCCCGGATCTCAGACATATGTATGAAGGGCTCGCGGAAATGCGCGAGAATGCCCGGGTGAGCGGTGAATACAGAGGCGACTACCAAGAGCTGGTCGACGAGATCTCGGCGCTCCTCGGCGTCCCCGCGACGCTGGAGAACCGTGATTTCGAGCTGATCGCCTTCGGCGCGTACGACAGCGAGGGCGACCTCGATCCCTCCGCCCTCGACCCCGTGCGCACCCGCTCGATCCTCACCCGCCGCTCCACCACGGCGGTCCGCACCTGGTTCGAGGGCTTCGGCATCACCCGCGCCACCGGGCCCGTCCGTATCCCGCCGACCCCGGAAGCCGGCGTCTACCGAGGGCGGATCTGTCTCCCGGTGCGCCATCGGGGCATCGTCCTCGGCTATGTCTGGCTGCTGGACGACGACCCGGGTCCCACGGACGCCCAGCTGACCGCCGCCATGCAGGTGGCCTCCCGCATCGGCGCCCTGCTCGCGGACGAGGCCCAGGCCGGTGCGGATCTCACCCGCGAGCTGCGCGCCGTCCTGACCGCCGAGCGCGGCTGGCAGCGCGACATGGCGGTGGCCGAGCTGCGCACGGCACTCGGCCCGCGCGGCGACGGCCTGCACACGGTGGTGTGCGTGGCGCCGTGGCCCTCGGCCGACCCGGACGACTCCCCTTCCGCCCGTACGGTGCCGGGGGCGACCGCGCTGTGCACCATCCCGTGGGGCGCCACCGGCCAGAGCCTCGCCCTGCTGGTCCGGCTGCGTTCGCCGGACGTACTGACGCCCGCGCTGACGGCGGCCACCCGGTTTGTACGGGAGGCGGCGGGAGTCCGCGGCGAGGCCGGGGCCACCGGGTCCGGCCGTCCGGGCGGTCCAGCGGGACCGGCCCGGAGAGGCGGCGCTTCGGCGTCCGCGTCCCCCGGCGGCGCAGGTGCCTCAGGCATCTCCGGAGCCTCTGGCGGGACGGTGGCTGCCGCTTCCTCCCACGGCGCCCCGGGAGCCGCCTCCCCCGGCGGGACGGCGGCAGCCGGGATCGCCGGGGCCCGGGTGGGGCTCGGGGAACTGGGGGCCGCCTGGCACGAGGCGGCCGCCGCCGCGCGTGCGGTGCTGGCCGAACCCCGGCTCGGCCCGGTCGCCGAGTGGGGGGCCATCGGCCCCTTCCGGCTGCTCACAGCGCTCCCTCGGGAGGTCGCCCACGACCCTGTCGTACGCGACCTGTTGGCACCGGCACACCGCGAACTCGCGCGCACCGCCGAGGTGTTCCTCGACCGGGCGGGCCAGGCCGGCCGCACGGCGGCCGAGTTGGGCATCCACCGACAGACGCTCTATTACCGCCTGTCCCGCGTGGAACAGCTCACCGGCCTCGACCTGGACGACGGCGAGGACCGGCTCCTGCTTCACATGGCGCTGAAGGGGGCGCGGCTCTAGCTCTGGCGCGGCTCTAGCTCTCGGGGTCCCTCGATCTCCGGACCGGCTCGGGCCCGTCCCCTGCCCCATCCTCAGGACCGGCCGGGCAGGCTCGCGTCCGGCGTCGGCCTCACGGCCGGCTCGACGGCCTCGCGTCCGGTGTCAGCAGATCGCCGACCGCCGCCACCCCCTCGGCGATCGCCCGCTCCCCCACGTCGCCGAAGCCGAGGACCAGTTGGGCCGGCGTCGACGCGTGACCGGAGCGGCAGGAGCTCATGCCGTACAGGCCGACGGAGCGTTCCCGGGCCGCGGCGACGACGAACCGCTCGTCGGCCGCCGCCGCCAGGTGCAGGACCGCGTGGAACCCGGCGGCCAGTCCGGTGAGCCGGACCTCCGGAGCGTGCGTGGCGAGCGCGGTGACCAGGGCCGTGCGCCGGGCGGCGTATACGGTGCGCATCCGGCGCAGGTGGCGGTCGTAGCGGCCGGACTCGATCAGCTTCGCGAGGGCGAGCTGGTCGAGGGTCGGGGAGCCGCGGTCGGTGAACCGCTTGGCCTCCGTGACCGGGACGGCGAGCGCGGGCGGGCAGAGCAGCCAGCCGATGCGCAGCGCCGGGGCGAGCGACTTGCTGACGGTGCCGATCGAGACCACCCGGTCCGCGGCCAGCCCCTGGAGCGCGCCCACCGGCTCCCGGTCGTAGCGGAACTCGGCGTCGTAGTCGTCCTCGATGACGTACGCGTCCCGCCGCATCGCCCACTCGATGAGGGCGAGCCGGCGCGCGGGGGCGAGGACGACCCCGGTGGGCCACTGGTGCGCCGGGGTGACGATGACGGCGCGGGCTGCGGTCGCGTCGAGGGCCCGTACGTCGACGCCGTCCTCGTCGACCGGCACGGGCACGGCCGTCAGTCCCGCGGCACCGGCGGCGGCCGACGCGGTGGCGGGGCCGCCGGGATCCTCGTACGCCACCACACGCACACCGGCGAGCGCCAGGCTGCGCAGCGTCAGCCCGAGCCCCTGCGCGTAGCCGGAGCAGACGACGATCCGCTCGGGGTCGGCCGCGGCCGCCCGCACCCGGCGCAGATATCCGGCCAGCACCTCGCGCAGCACCGAACTCCCGCGCGGGTCGCCGTAGTCCAGATCCGCCGTCGGCATGGCACGGCCCGCCTCGCGCGTCGCCCAGAGCCAGTCGGCGAGCGGGAAGCTTCCCAAGTCCGGTACGCCGTGCCGGAAGTCCGCGATCAGGCGTGCGGCGGCCGGGTCCGGGGAGACGGGCGCGGGCGGCACATGGGCTCCCGCCGCGACCCGCGTGGCGGAACCGACACGGGTCACCAGGTAGCCCTCCGCCTGGAGTTGGGCGTAGCAGTCCTGGACGAGGCCGCGCGACAGACCGAGCCCGCGGGCGAGTTCACGGGAGGACGGAAGACGTTCACCGGCGCCGAGGCGGCCGGTGCGGATCGCTTCGCGCACCTGCCGCTCCAGCTGGGCGCGCAGCTGCTCGCCGCTGTCCCGGTCGACGGACAGCAGCAGCTCGGGCGACAGACCGGCCCACTGCGGAGGCATGAAATTGGAGCTTACCGACGGTCCGGTCGAAATCTAACGTCGTTCCCATGACGACTCCCCCGACGCCGCAGACGCCGCAGACGCCCCGGACAACTCCGACGACTCCGACGACTCCGAGCCCGACTGCGGGTCCGGCTGCGGGTGGGGCTCCGGGTCGGGGTCCGACTGAAGGTCCGGCTGCGGGAGGGGCTGCGCGTGGGACTGCGGGTCCGGCTCCCAGCCCGGCTGCGCGTGGGACTGCGGGTCCGGCTGCGGGTCCGGCTCCCAGCCCGGCTGCGGGTGGGACTGTGGGTGGGGCCGAGACGCCCTCACCGGCCCCGGCGCCCGCGCCCGCGCCGACCACTTCTGCCGCTCCTGCCACGCCCGCCATGCCCGCCATGCCCGGTCCGCCGGATCAGGTTTGCGTTCCGACGGCTCCGACGGCGGCGACTGCTCCGGCCTCCGGGTCCGCCGCCCGGCCGCCGCTGCTCACCCGGCCCCTGATGCTCCGCTTCGTGAGCATGATCGGCGCCTCGGTGAGCTTCTTCCTGCTGCTCTCGGTCGTCCCCGCCTACGCCACGGCGTCGGGCGCGGGCCCGGCCACCGGCGCCCTGATGCTGTCCACGGTCCTCGGCGAACTCGCCGCTCCCCGCTTCGTAGCGCGCTACGGATACCGCGTGGCACTGATCGCCGGCCTCTCCCTGCTCGGCGCACCCGCCCTCGTCCTCACCGTCTCGCACTCGCTGGCGTGGATCGTGCTGATCTGCCTGGTCCGCGGCCTCGGTTTCGCGCTCACGCTGGTGGCGGGCGGCGCGCTCACCGCATCGCTGATCCCGGCCGAACGGCGGGGTGAGGGTCTGGCGCTGGTGGGCGTGGTCTCCGGCGTACCGTCGCTGATCGCCCTGCCCCTGGGCGTGTGGCTGGCCGCGCACGTGGGCTGCACCCCGGTCGCCGTCGCCGCGGGCGTGGCCGCGCTGGCCGCCGTCGCGTCGGTGCCGGGTCTGCCCGACCGGGAGGCGACGTCGGAGAAGCCGGTGGGGATGGTGGCCGCCCTGCGGACCGGCGCCCTGGCCCGGCCCGCGATCGTCTTCGCGACCACCGCCCTGGCGACCGGGATCATCGTCACCTTCCTGCCGCTGGCGGTCCCCGCCGCCGCGTCCGGAGTCGTCGCGGTGGCCCTCTTCACGCAGCCCGCCGCGTCGACCGCGGCCCGTTGGGCGGCGGGCCGGTACGGCGACCGGCACGGACCGGCGCGGCTCGTGCTGCCGAGCCTGCTCCTGTCGGCCGGCGGCATGCTGATCACCGCGTTCACCGGGAGCCCGGTCGCCGTCGTGGCCGGGGTGGCCGTCTTCGGCGTCGGCTTCGGCATCGCCCAGAACGCGACCCTGACCCTGATGTACGCACGGGTCCCGGCCTCCGGCTACGGCACGGTCAGCGCGCTGTGGAATCTGGCGTACGACGGTGGCATGGGCGTCGGCGCGGTCGGCTTCGGCACCCTGGCCGGACCGGCGGGCTACGCGGCCGCCTTCGCCATCACGGGCGCGTTGATGCTGGTGGCGCTGGTCCCGGCCGTCCGCGACCTGCGCACCCCCGCGCCCAAGGGGTGACCGGCCGGTCCGCCGGGCGAACAACGATCGGGCCCACGACCACGGAGTGGCGGGCGACCACCGAGTGGCGCGCGGCCGGCGGACGGGCGTCCCGCGGTCGAGCGGACGGCTCACGGCTCACGGCTCACGGCTCACGGCTCACGGTCCCGCTCACGGCTCACGGCTCACGGCTCACGGCTCGGGCTGACGGCTCACGGACGAACGGCGGCCGGACGAGCAGCGGCGGCCGGACGGAAGACCACCGAGCGGAGGCCCCCCACGCCGGACGGAGGCCCGCCACGTCGGGCGGAGGCGCGCCGCGCGGCCGGCCGGGCTCACTTCGCCTCGCGCGCCCCGTCGATCACGCGGCGCAGCCCGTCGGTGAGTTCGTCCGCCGTGGACGCGCTCGCCGGGTCGAAGAGCCACTGCACCATCAGGCCGTTGAGCAGCGCCTGATAGAAGCCGCCGAGCGACTTCACCGTCGCGTCGTCGAGCGTCTCCTCGTCCTGCCCGGTGAACATCGCGACCAGCCCGGACCGTCCCTCGATCTGGGCCTTCGCCATCAGATCCCGCAGCTCCGGCACCCGGTCCCCCTGCGTCGCGATCTCCATGCTGGCCGCCCACAGGGGCCGGAAGTCCTCGAAGGACTCCAGCATCCGCGCCCACACGCTGTGGAAGCGCTCCACGGAGCCCCCGGGCTCGACCTCGCGCGCCGACGCCGGGGCGAACTTCTCGCCCCACTCCTGGATCAGCTCCACGAAGGCCTGCGTGAGCAGCGCGTCCTTCGACCCGTAGTGGTAGCCGATGGACGCCAGATTCGTCCCCGACTCCTTGACGATGTCGCGCGCCGTGGTGCGCACGAAGCCCTTCTCCAGCAGGCAGCGCTTGGCGCCTTCGAGCAGATCCTCACGGTGTCCCATGCCGGCCAGCGTACCCGGAATTCAGACAACCGTCCCATACGAACGTCAAGGACGGACGTATTAAACGCCCGTACTAGACAAGCGTTTAATACGTGCGTACAGTCCCTGCCATGACGAACCCGACGAGCACGACACCCTCCTCCGGCGCCTCCGGCGCCCTGGCCGGCCGCCGTGAATGGACCGCCCTCGGCGTGCTGATGCTTCCGCTGCTGCTGGTCTCGATGGACGTCTCGGTCCTCTACTTCGCGATCCCCTCGATCAGCGCGGACCTGGAGCCGAGCGGGACCCAGCAGCTGTGGATCTTCGACATCTACGCGTTCGTGCTCGCAGGTCTGCTGATGACGATGGGGTCGCTCGGTGACCGCATCGGGCGCCGCAAGCTGCTCCTGTTCGGCGCCGCCGCCTTCGGCACCGCCTCGGTGCTGGCCGCCTACGCGAACAGTGCCGAGATGCTGATCGCGGCCCGCGCGGTCCTCGGCATCGGCGGCGCGACCCTGATGCCGTCGACGATGGCGATCATCCGCACGATGTTCACCGACCCCGGCCAGCGTGCGAAGGCCATCGGCATGTGGTCCGGCGTCATGACCGGTGGTATCGCGCTCGGTTCGGTGATGAGCGGTGTCCTGGTCCAGTACTTCTGGTGGGGCTCGGTCTTCCTCGTCAACCTGCCCGCGATGGTGCTGCTGCTGGTCCTCGGCCCGATCCTGCTCCCCGAGTCCAGGAACCCGGAGCCCGGCCGCTTCGACCTGCTCAGCGTGCCGCTGTCCATGGCCGCCGTGCTGCCCGTGATCTACGGCATCAAGGAGATCCCGTCCGAGGGCTGGAAGACCGAGTACGTCGTCTCGGTCCTCGTCGGCCTGGTCTTCGCCGCCCTGTTCGTGCACCGTCAGCGCACCGCGAAGTCCCCGCTGATCTCCCCCGCCCTGTTCCGCGGCCGCGGCTTCGCGCCCGCCGTGGTGCTCAACCTGATCGCCTCGTTCGGCATGCTGGGGTCGGCGTACTTCACCACCCAGTACCTCCAGTCGGTGCTCGGCAAGAGCTCCATGGAGGCCGCCCTGTGGGCCCTGCTCCCCACGGTCCTGGTCGGAGTGGCCGCGCCGGTCTCCGCGCAGCTCGTGCAGAAGGGCGTGGACCGCGCCCATGTCGTCTCCGGCGGCTTCGTGACCGCCGCCTGCGGTTACGGCCTGCTGGCCCTCGCCGGCACCGACTCCCTGTGGCTCGTACTGGCCGGCGCGGGCGTCCTCGCCGCCGGAATCGTCACCGTGATGTCGCAGATGATGGACCTGGCACTCGGCACCGTCCCCGTCGGCAACGCGGGCTCGGCCTCCTCCCTGCTGGAGACCGGTGCAGAGTTCGGCGGCGCCCTCGGCATGGCCGTCCTGGGCTCCATCGGTACGGCGGTCTACCGCCAGGACATCCCGGCCGGTGTCCCCACCGCGGCCCACGAGACGCTGGGCGGCGCGCTCGCCGTGGCCGGACAGCTGCCGGGCGACGCGGGTCAGGCCCTGGCGCGGGCCGCACGGGAGGCATTCACCAACGGCATGCAGGCGGCGGCGGTCGCGGGCCTGGTCCTCCTGCTGGGCGCCGCGGCGCTCGCCACCGCCACCCTGCGCAAGGTGCCGGTGCGCGAGACCGAGGGGGCACCGGAAGCGGTGGCCCCCGAGCAGGCGACGGCCTGACACCCACCCGCCGGGCGGCCGACGCCCGAGCCCCCACCCGCCGGGCGGGCCGGACGACACCGGCCCGCCCGGCATCGGCACGCGCCGGAACTCCGGCCGCCAATCTCGGCACGCACGCACGCGGGGAGTACGGGTCCGCATTCCGGCCCGTCGGCCCGGCGGGCCTGGGTTCGCGCGCGGAGCGGGAGCGTTCCGGTCCGGCCCGCATCGGCGCGTGTGCGGCGCGCGGCACCGCTCGGCGTCCGAGCGTCCGCGCGTCGCTGTGCGTCAGGGTGCGTCGGGGCGTCGCGGGCGCGGACTTGACCGAGGGGCGAGTGCGGAGCCGGGTCCCCGGGAGGCCGGCGCCGGGGAGTTGTCGGCGGAGCGTGCCAGGATGGGTGTCGTGGCACAGACATTCGGTACGCCGTTCATCGGCCGGGGGGACGAACTCGCCCGGCTCACCGGCGTGCTGGAGCGGGCCAGGGACGGCGACCCCCGTGCCGTCCTGGTGGCCGGAGACGCCGGCGTCGGCAAGACCCGCACACTCACGGAAGCCGCGGCACACGCAGCCGCCGCCGGGATGACGGTCCTGACCGGCCACTGCGTGGACCTCGGCGACGTGGGCCTGCCGTACCTCCCGTTCACGGAGATCCTCGGCGCCCTGGCCGCCGACGACCGCTTCGCCCCGGCCCTCGCGGCCCACCCGGCGGTGCACCGGCTGACCGGCGGCGGATCGGGCACCGGCTCCGCACCGGACCCCGGCAGCCGCCTCCAGCTCTTCGAGGGCATCGCGGGTCTCCTCGCCGACCTGTCCGATGTCACGCCGCTCCTGCTGATCCTCGAAGACCTCCACTGGGCGGACCAGTCCTCCCGCGACCTGCTCCGCTTCCTGCTCAGCCGGGGTGTCCTCCAGCGGCCCGCGCCCGGCGGCCCGGCCCGCCGCCTGGCGGTCTTCGCCTCGTACCGCGCGGACGACCTGCACCGCCGCCACCCCCTGCGCCCCCTGCTCGCCGAGCTGATCCGGCTGCCCGCCGTCGACCGGCTGGAGCTGCGGCCGATGGCCGACGCCGACGTGGCCCGGCTCGTGCGCGCGCTGCGCACCGGCCCCGTCTCCGACACCACGGTCCGCCGCATCGTCGACCGCGCCGAGGGCAACGCCTTCTACGCCGAGGAGTTGCTCGCCGCGCTGCCCGGTGACGACGACCCCGTCTCCCCAGCCATGCCCAGCGGGCTGGCCGACGTCCTCCTCATCCGCATCGAGCAACTCTCCGAGACCGCCCAGCAGGTGCTGCGCACGGCGGCCGTCGCGGGGCGCCGCGTCGAGCACGAGCTGCTGCGTGACGCCGTACAACTGCCGCAGGACGAGCTGGAGTCGGCGCTGCGCGAGGCCGTCGGCCACCAGCTGCTGCTGCCCGGTGGCGACGCGACGTACTCGTTCCGGCACGCGCTCACCCGGGAGGCCGTGTACGCGGACCTGCTGCCCGGCGAGCGGGTCCGGCTGCACGGACTGTTCGCCAAACTCCTCGCCGGGCAAGCCCGTTCGGCGAAGAACGCGGCGGAGCGCGCCCATCACTCACGCGAGAGCCACGACCTGGCCGACGCGCTCGCCGCCTCCCTCGAAGCCGCCGACCACGCCCAGGGCGTCGGCGCGCCCGCCGAGGAGCTGCGCCATCTGGAGACCGCACTCGAACTGTGGCCCGCGGTGGACGCCGCCGCCCGCCCCGAGGGCGGCGGCACGGTCGCCCTCACCCTGCGCGCCTCGGCGGCCGCCGCACGCGCCGGCGAGTCCCATCGCGCGGTCCACCTCACCCGCGACGCGCTCGCCCGGGCCGGCTCGGACGCCGACTCCGAGCTCGCCGCCCGGGTGCGGTACACCCTCGCGGGCCATCTGATGCGGATCGACAGCCTGAAGGCCGCGTTCACGTACAGCAGCGAGGCGCTCGCGATGATCCCCGCCGAGCCGCCCTCGTACACCTGGGTGTGGGCGGCCGCGACCCATGTCATGGCCGCCCGCTATGTGGGGCGGGACGAGGACGCGGAGCGGGTCGCCCGGCAGGCGCTGGCCACCGCCGAGCGGCTCGGACTGGCCGACGCGCAGGCCGACCTGTCGATCTCCCTGGTCGGTATGGAAGCGCACAACCGGCGCACCCCGAAGGGCCGCGACCGGCTGAGCCGGGCCCGCGAACTGGCCCGCGGCGCGGGGAACCTCCCGGTGGAGATGCGGGCGCTGTTCAACCTGGCCATCGGGTGCTACGAATCCGGCGACCTGGACGAGTGCCTGACCTGGCTGGGCGACGGCCTCGGCCGTGCCCGCAGCGCCGGCCTCCTCTCCTCGCCGTACGCCCTGGAACTGCGTTACCTCCAGTCCCTGGTGCTCTACACGCTGGGCCGCTGGGACGAGTGCGCGCGAGCCGCCGCCGACGACGCCGAACTGCTCCCGTCGGCGGGCGGGTTCGCGACCGGCCCCGCCCTGTACGTCGCCCTGGCCCGCGGCGAGCACGACGCGGCCGTCACCGGGGCCCGCGCACTGCTCGACCGGCCGTTCGACTGGATGGCGACGCTCGTCGCGAGCATCGTGCTGACCGACGCGGCGGCGCTGCGCGGCGACGCCGAGGAGTCCGTACGGCGGCTGCACACCGCGACCGAGGCCCTCACGGACGTCTCGGGCACCGACCGGCCCCCCGTCGTGGTGCGGCTCGCCGCGCTCGCCCTGTCCGCGGTCGCGGACACGGCCGAGGAGTCCCGCCGGTCCGGCGACCCGGCGGGCGCCGACCGCTGGGCGGACACCGCGGCCGAACTGGTGGAGCTGGTCCGGGGCACGGCGGCCCAGAGCGGTGACACCACCGAGCAGGGGCCCGAGGGACTGGCCTGGCTCGCCCGCGCCGAGGCGGAAGGGCTGCGCGCCCGCACCGGTCCGGACGTCGCGGCCTGGGAGCGGGCCGTGACGGCGTTCGGCTACGGCGATCCGTACGAGCTGGCTCGCAGCAGAAGGCGGCTCGCGGAAGCGCTCCTCGCGGCCGGCCGCCGGGAGGAGGCCGCCGAACAGGCCCGCGCGGCCCGTGAGACCGCCCTGCGCCTCGGTGCGGTGCCGCTGCGCGAGGCCCTGGACGCGCTCGTCCGGCGCGGTCGCCTCGCCGAGTCACCCGCCGCCGGGGAGCGCATCGCCGCGCTCACCGCCCGGGAGAGCGATGTGCTGCGGCTGCTCGGCCGGGGGCGCACCAACCGCCAGATCGGCGAGGAGCTGTTCATCAGCGGCAAGACGGCGAGCGTCCACGTCTCGAACATCCTGGCCAAGCTGGGCGCGGCGAGCCGCACCGAGGCCGTGGCCATCGCCTACCGCGAGGGCCTGATCGAGCCGGAGACGACACCGTCCGCGTGAGGCGCCGCGGAACGCGCGAGGGCCGGGACACCCTCGGGTGTCCCGGCCCTGTGCTCACGTGACGGAAGCGTCGCGGGAGAACCTCAGACGAGGTTCACCGACCGCGCCGACGTCGCGCCGATCTCCTCGGAGAGCTCGGTGAGGACGCTCTGCGGCACCGTGTCGTCGACGGTGAGGACCGCGAGGGCCTCGCCGCCGACGGCCGCGCGGGCGACCTGCATGCCGGCGATGTTGATGCCGGACTCGCCGAGGATGCGGCCGACGGTGCCGACGACACCGGGACGGTCCTCGTAGCTCAGCACGACCATGTGGTCGGCGAGCGCGAGGTCCACGTCGTACTCACCGACGGCGACGATCTTCTGCAGGTGCTTCGGGCCGGCGAGCGTGCCGGAGACCGCGATCTCCTGGCCGTCGCTGAGCGTGCCGCGCACGGTGACCACGTTGCGGTGGTCGGGGGACTCCGAGCTCGTGGTCAGCCGGACCTCGACGCCGCGCTCCTGCGCGAACAGCGGGGCGTTGACGTACGACACGGTCTCGTCGACGACGTCCTCGAACACGCCCTTGAGCGCGGAGAGTTCGAGCACCTTGACGTCGTGCTGGGTGATCTCGCCGTACACCTCGACGTCGAGGCGGGCCGCGACCTCGCCCGCGAGGGCGGTGAAGATGCGGCCGAGCTTCTCGGCGAGCGGCAGACCGGGCTTGACGTCCTCGGCGATGACGCCGCCCTGGACGTTGACCGCGTCGGGGACGAGCTCACCGGCGAGGGCGAGACGCACCGAGCGGGCAACGGAGATGCCCGCCTTCTCCTGCGCCTCGTCCGTGGAGGCGCCGAGGTGCGGGGTGCAGACGACCTCGTCGAGCTCGAAGAGCGGGGAGTCCGTGCAGGGCTCCTTCGCGTACACGTCGAGGCCGGCGCCGGCGACGCGGCCCTCCTTGAGCGCCGCGTACAGCGCCTCCTCGTCGACGATCCCGCCGCGCGCGGCGTTGACGATGCGCACCGTCGGCTTGACCTTGTGCAGCGCCTCGTGACCGATGAGACCGAGAGTCTCGGGGGTCTTGGGCAGGTGCACGGTGATGAAGTCCGAGACCTCGAGCAGCTCGTCGAGGGTGAGGATCTTGACACCCATCTGCGCGGCCCGCGCGGGCTGGATGTACGGGTCGTAGGCGACGACCTTCATGCCGAACGCGGACATGCGCTGCGCGACGAGCGCGCCGATGCGGCCGAGGCCGACGACGCCGAGGGTCTTCTCGGCGAGCTCGACACCGGTGTACTTGCTGCGCTTCCACTCGCCGTTCTTCAGCGCCGTGTTGGCCTGCGGGATGTGGCGCGCGGTGGCGAGGAGGAGGCCGCAGGCCAGCTCGGCCGCGGTCACGATGTTGGAGGTGGGGGCGTTGACGACCATCACGCCGGCCTTGGTGGCGGCGGAGACGTCGACGTTGTCCAGGCCGACGCCGGCTCGTGCGACGACCTTCAGCTTCTTGGCGGCGGCGACGGCCTCGGCGTCGACCTTGGTGGCCGAGCGGATCAGAATGGCGTCGACGTCGGCGATGGCGGGCAGCAGCTCGGCGCGGTCGGCGCCGTTCGCGTGCCGGATCTCGAAGTCCGGGCCCAGGGCGTCTACGGTCGCGGGCGACAGCTCTTCAGCGATGAGTACGACAGGTTTCGAGCTCACGTGAGTCCTCACAAGTCCAATGCGGACGGCCGTCCCGACGGCCGCAGGCGGTGGAGGGTTTGTAGCGGCCCCGGGGCGTGCCTGCACTTCTTGGGGGGTCGCTTGAGCCGCGTGGAAGACGCACGACGCTGTGGGCCTGACGCGTTGTTGATGTGCAGCAGTGTAGTGGCGCCGCCGAGGTCGTCCTGCGCCTCCGCGGAAGGATCACCCGTCCGTGGCTGGACGGGATGTCCAACACCGTGTCCACGGGCGTTACCCGCGGTTCGACGAAGGGGCCGGAGCGTGCCGCCCCGGCCCCCCGTCGTACGGCTTACGCCTCGTCGTCGTTCACCCACGACATGAGCTTGCGCAGCTCCTTGCCGGTGGTCTCCAGGAGGTGGTTCTCGTCCTGGGTCTTGTACTCGTTGTACTTCTTCAGACCCGAGTGGTACTCGTCCATCCAGTTACGGGCGAAGGTGCCGTCCTGGATCTCGGCGAGGACCTGCTTCATCTCGGCCTTGGTGGCGTCCGTGATGATGCGCGGGCCGGTGATGTAGTCGCCCCACTCGGCGGTCTCGGAGACGGACCAGCGCATCTTCTCCAGGCCGCCCTCGTACATGAGGTCGACGATGAGCTTCAGCTCGTGCAGGCACTCGAAGTACGCGATCTCCGGCTGGTAGCCGGCCTCGGTCAGCGTCTCGAAACCGGCCTTGACCAGGGCGGCGGTGCCACCGCAGAGGACGGCCTGCTCACCGAACAGGTCGGTCTCGGTCTCCTCGGTGAAGGTCGTCTTGATGACGCCGGCGCGGGTGCCGCCGATGGCCTTGGCGTACGACAGGGTGAGGGCGAAGGCGTTGCCGGTCGCGTCCTGCTCGACGGCCGCGATGCAGGGGACGCCGCGACCCTCCTCGTACTGGCGGCGCACGAGGTGACCCGGGCCCTTGGGGGCGACCATGCAGACGTCGATGCCGGCCGGGGGCTTGATGAAGCCGTAGCGGATGTTCAGGCCGTGGCCGAAGAACAGCGCGTCGCCGTCGTTGAGGTTGTCCTTGATGGACTCCTCGTAGACCTGGGACTGGATGGGGTCCGGCACCAGGATCATGATGACGTCGGCCTCGGCCGCGGCCTCCGACGGCGTCACCACGCGCAGGCCCTGCTCCTCGGCCTTCGCCTTGGACTTGGAGCCCTCGTGCAGACCGACGCGGACGTCGACACCCGAGTCGCGCAGCGACAGCGCGTGGGCGTGGCCCTGGCTGCCGTAGCCGATGACCGCGACCTTGCGGCCCTGGATGATGGACAGGTCGGCGTCGTCGTCGTAGAACAGCTCGGCCACTGGGGTTCTCCTTGTTTTCCGGTATTTCCGGTGTTGCGTCCCACCGTACGGCGGGCGGGGGAAGGGAAGTTTTCGGGTCTCGGTATACGGGCGGACGGTGCTCGCCGCCCGCCCGTGTACCGGCGCTTTCCTGACTTAGGCCGACCGGTCCAGTGCGCGCAGCGACCGGTCCGTGATCGAACGTGCCCCGCGTCCGATCGCGATCGTGCCGGACTGGACGAGCTCCTTGATGCCGAACGGCTCCAGCATCTTGAGCATGGCCTCCAGCTTGTCGGCGCCGCCGGTGGCCTCGATGGTGACGGCCTCCGGGGAGACGTCGACCGTCTTGGCGCGGAACAGCTGGACGATCTCGACGATCTGGGAGCGCGTCTCGTTGTCGGCGCGCACCTTCACCAGAACGAGTTCCCGCTGAACGGCCGAACCGGGCTCCAGCTCGACGATCTTGAGGACGTTGACCAGCTTGTTGAGCTGCTTGGTGACCTGTTCGAGCGGGAGTGCCTCGATCACGTTCACCACGATGGTGATGCGGGAGATCTCGGGGTGCTCGGTGACACCGACGGCGAGGGAGTCGATGTTGAAGCCGCGCCGGGAGAACAGGGCGGTGATCCGGGCGAGGACACCGGGCTTGTTCTCGACGAGGACGGAGAGGGTGTGCTTGCTCATGGGTCTGACTCGGCTCTCTCTCAGTCGTCTTCGTTGTCGCCGAAGTCGGGGCGGACGTCCCGGGCGAACATGACCTCGTCGTTGGAGGTGCCGGCGGCGACCATCGGCCACACCATCGCGTCCTCGTGGACGATGAAGTCGACCACGACCGGACGGTCGTTGATCGAGTTCGCCTCCTCGATCACCTTGTCGAGGTCGTCCGGGGACTCGCAGCGGATGGCGTAGCAGCCCATGGCCTCCGACAGCTTGACGAAGTCGGGGACGCGGGTGCCGGCGCTCGGCTGCTTGCCGTCGGCGTCCGGACCGCTGTGCAGCACGGTGTTGGAGTAGCGCTGGTTGTAGAAGAGGGTCTGCCACTGGCGGACCATCCCGAGGGCGCCGTTGTTGATGATGGCGACCTTGATCGGGATGTTGTTCAGGGCGCAGGTGGTGAGTTCCTGATTGGTCATCTGGAAGCAGCCGTCGCCGTCGACCGCCCAGACCGTGCGGTCCGGCTGCCCCGCCTTGGCGCCCATCGCGGCCGGGACCGCGTAGCCCATCGTTCCGGCGCCGCCGGAGTTCAGCCAGGTCGAGGGCTGCTCGTACTGGATGTAGTGCGCGGCCCACATCTGGTGCTGGCCGACGCCCGCAGCGAAGATCGTGCCCTCCGGGGCGAGCTGCCCGATGCGCTCGATGACCTGCTGCGGCGACAGCGAGCCGTTGTCGGGCTGCTCGTAGCCGAGCGGGTACGTCTCGCGCCAGCGGTTGAGGTCGTTCCACCAGGCGGTGTAGTCGCCGGTGTTGCCCTCGCTGTGCTCCTTCTGCACCGCCTGGACCAGGTCGGCGATGACCTCGCGGGCGTCTCCGACGATCGGCACGTCGGCGGCTCGGTTCTTGCCGATCTCGGCCGGGTCGATGTCGGCGTGGACGATCTTGGCGAAGGGGGCGAAGCTGTCCAGCTTGCCGGTGACGCGGTCATCGAAGCGGGCTCCGAGGGCGACGATCAGGTCGGCCTTCTGCAGCGCGGTGACGGCGGTGACCGAACCGTGCATGCCCGGCATTCCCACGTGCAGCGGGTGGCTGTCGGGGAATGCGCCGAGCGCCATCAGGGTGGTGGTGACGGGCGCTCCGGTGAGTTCCGCGAGGACCTTCAGCTCGGCGGTGGCGCTCGCCTTGAGGACGCCGCCGCCGACGTACAGCACGGGCCGCTTGGCCTGGGTGAGCAGCTTGGCGGCCTCGCGGATCTGCTTGGCGTGCGGCTTGGTCACCGGGCGGTAGCCGGGCAGGTCCTGGGTGGGCGGCCACTGGAAGGTGGTCCGCGCCTGGAGGGCGTCCTTGGCGATGTCGACGAGGACCGGGCCGGGACGGCCGGTGGAGGCGATGTGGAAGGCTTCCGCGATCGTCCGCGGGATGTCCTCGGCCTTGGTGACCAGGAAGTTGTGCTTGGTGATCGGCATCGTGATGCCGACGATGTCCGCCTCCTGGAAGGCGTCCGTGCCGATCGCCTTGGACGCGACCTGCCCGGTGATCGCCACGAGCGGCACCGAGTCCATGTGCGCGTCGGCGATCGGCGTGACCAGGTTGGTCGCGCCGGGGCCGCTGGTCGCCATGCAGACGCCGACCTTGCCGGTGGCCTGGGCGTATCCGGTGGCCGCGTGGCCGGCGCCCTGCTCGTGCCGCACGAGCACGTGCCGCACACGGCGGGAGTCCATCAGCGGGTCGTACGCCGGAAGGATCGCACCGCCGGGGATACCGAATACCGTCTCGGCCCCGACCTCCTCGAGCGAGCGGATGAGGGACTGCGCACCCGTGACGTGCTCGGGGGCGGACTGGTGTCCTCCGGAACGGGGCCGCGGCTGCGGATGGTGGGCCCCGGTGGCCTGCTCGGTCATCGGCATTCTCTTCTCGATGCTGAGGGTTTTTGCGACTTTTGTGCGATGTACGACTGGTGCCTGTGCAACAAAAAACCCCTCGTGCCGTGAGGCAAGCGAGGGGAGCGCGCCGGGTGCGGTCGCTGGGTGTTCCGGACCTTTCCGGTGACCACCTAGCTTCAGCCGACGCGCTTTCCAAGTACGAGAATTCGGGTGCGCATGGCATTGACCCTCCCCCCGGCACGCACCGACTGTCAAGTGGGTGGGACGGGAGTCTCATTATGTGAGCGGAGGGCTGTTCCACCCCCCAGAACAACGGGCACACCACTCGTATACACCCCCGCGCCGCCACCACCGGCGAACACGGGCTCGGCGGGTCCGTTCGGCACCGGATAGTGGCCGGAAGAGAGCGCTCTGCGCAGCCGGTACTCGTCCAGCGGCCCGGAGAACGCCATGCCCTGCCCATGGGTGCATCCCATGGCGCGCAGAGCGACGACCTGCTCCGGAAGATCCACCCCGTCGGCCACGGACTGCAGCCCCAGGTCGGTGGCGATCCGCAGCAGCCCACTGGTGATCTTGTGCAGCCGGGCGGACTCGACGACTCCCTCGACAAGACTCCTGTCGAGCCGCAGTACGTCGACGGGGAGCCGCCGGAGCGCCGTGATCGCCGCGTAGCCGCTGCCGAAGCCGTCCAGGGCGATCCGCACACCCAGGCGCCTGAGCGCGTTCAGACGGCGCTCCAGCTCGTCCAGGGAGACGCGGGGGTCGGTGTCGGACAGTTCGATGATCAGGCCGCCCGAGGCGAGCCCGTGCCGGGTGAGCAGGGACTCCACGGAGCCCAGCGGCATCGAGCGGTCCAGCAGGCGCCGGGCGGTCATCCGGACCGCGACCGGCACCGCGATGCCCGCGGCGGTGCGCTCGGCGGCCTGCTCGACGGCCTCGTCGAGCATCCAGCGGCCCAGTTCGGCGGTCCTGTCGCTGTCCTCGGCGACGCGCAGGAACTCGGCGGGCGTGAAAAGCACTCCCTGGGAGGAACGCCAGCGCGCCTGGGCGGTGACCGAGGCGATCCGGCCGTTCTCCAGCGACACCACGGGCTGGTGCAGCAGGGCGAACTCGCCGTCATGGAGCGCGGAGCGCAGCCGGGTCGCCAGTTCCGCCTTGCGGACCACGTCCTGCTGCATCTGGGGTGCGTACAGCTCGACGCGGCCCTTTCCGGCCGCCTTGGCGCGGTACATGGCGAGGTCGGCGTTGCGCAGCAGCTCCCCCGCGCCCAGTCCGGGTTCGGCGAAGCCGACGCCGATGGACGCGGCGACCCGGACATCGTTGCCGTCGATGCAGTACGGCTGGGAGAGCCTGATCCGCAGACGGTCGGCGAGCTCCAGTATCTGCTGCTCACGGGCGGTACGGTCACGGCCGCCGTCGCCGACGATGAGGGCCGCGAACTCGTCCCCGCCCAGCCGGGCGGCGGTGTCGCCGTGCCGCACCGAGTCCTGAAGTCTGCGGGCGGCCTGGACGAGCAGTTCGTCGCCGGCCTGGTGCCCGATCGTGTCGTTGACGGCCTTGAAGCCGTCGAGGTCGATGAAGAGGACGGCGGTGCCCCGGTCTGAGGAGCGGCGCCCGGACAGGGCCTGCTGGACGCGCCGGGTGAACAGCGCGCGGTTGGGCAGGTCGGTGAGCGGGTCGTGTTCGGCGTTGTGCTGCAACTGCGCCTGGAGCCGCACGCGTTCGGTCACGTCACGGCTGTTGAAGATGAGACCGCCGTGGTGCCGGTTGACGGTGGACTCCACGTTGAGCCAGCCGCCGTCGCCGGACCGGAAACGGCACTCGATGCGGGTGGTGGGCTCCTCGACGTGACTGGCCGCGAGGAACCGCCGTACTTCGTGGACCACGCAGCCGAGGTCCTCGGGGTGGATGAGGGAGGCGAGCTCGGAGCCGACGAGTTCCTCGGCGTCGCGGCCGTAGACCCCGGCGGCGGCCGGGCTGACGTACCTCAGGATGCCGTTCGGGGCGGCGATCATGATGACGTCGCTGGAGCCCTGCACCAGGGAGCGGAAGTGGTTCTCCTTCTGGGCCAGCTCCTGGGTGAGGGTGATGTTGTCGAGCAGCATGATGCCCTGGCGCACCACGAGGGCGAGCACGACGAGGCCGGCGGTGACCAGCACCACGCGGTCCACATTGCGCCCGTTCAGGATGTTGTAGAGGATCCCCAACGTGCAGACGGCGGCGGCCAGATAGGGCGTCAGCGCGGCCAGTGAACCGCTGATGGGACGCGTCGCCGGGTATCGGCGCTGCCCCGGCCCCTGGGGGTTCGCGTGCACGTGCCCGCCCGGCTGTCGCTCGTACGGATGTTCCTCCGGCCCGTGCTCCCCCTGGCGTTCGCGGGACCCGGGGCCCTGCGGACCCCCCGGTGATCCGTGCGGCGCCCGAGGCTCCTGGGGTTCGTGCGGCGCGTGACTCCCCGGGGGGCCGTGCCGGTCCTCCTGGCGCTGTCCGGGGATGTGCTCGTACACGACGCGCGCGTGCCCGTCCGGGCCGTGCTCGTCGGTGTCCGGGTCCGGGTGCCCGTGCCGGGTGACGACCCAGGGGGCGTACGCGAGAAGCAGCGAGCCGGCGAACCAGCCCGCGTCGAGGAGCTGACCCGAGCGGTAGTTGTTGTGCAGGAGGGGCGAGGTGAACAGGGCGTCGCACATGACGGTCAGGGCCAGCGCCCCGATCGCGGTGTTCACCGCCGACCTGTTCACCGACGAACGGCGGAAGTGCAGCGCGAGCACCATGCTGACCAGCGCGATGTCCAGCAGCGGGTACGCCAGCGACAGCGCGGTGTGCGCGACGCTCGGCCCGTCGAACTTCGCGGCCTGGGCGAGCGCCAGGCTCCAGGACAGGGTGAGCAGCGAGCCGCCGATCAGCCAGGCGTCCAGCGCGAGGCACACCCAACCCGCCTTGGTTACAGGCCTCTTGGCGAGCACCAGCAGTCCCACGATGGCGGGCGGCGCGAAGCAGAGGAAGAACAGGTCGGCGTAACTCGGGCTGGGAACAGGGCGGTCGAGGACGACCTCGTACCACCCCCAGACCAGATTCCCGAGCGAGGCCATCGCCGAGGAGAGCGCGAAGAGCAGCCACGCGGGTCGAAAGCGGCTGCGGCGATGACGGGCGTAGAGGAAGCAGGAGACCGCCGCGGTGGCCGCCGCGACGCTCAGCCCGAAGTCGCCCATGACCAGCGCGAGACTCGCGGAGCCCCAGCCGAGCGCGGAACCGACGGCGTATCCCGCGCACATCAGGGCCAGCACGAGTTGCGAGAACAGGCCCGTCCCGCCGTCGAAGACCGGCCGACGGGCCAGCAGCGCCCCTGGGGAGCTCACCGGGCCCACCCGGTCCGTACCCCGGGGTCCCGCTGATCCCGGTGCGCCGGGTGCGCATGCCTCCGGCGGCCTCCGTGCCTGCGGTGGTGATGGCCGCCGTGGCCGTGTCCGTGCGTGGTCGCGCGCCAGGGTCGTCGGCGGCGGCCCCGCCGCGTCGGATCGTTGGTCCATAGGCCGTGCATCGCCCGTCGCCCCCCTCGCAGTCTCAATGTCCGTCCCCGGCGCCGAACGGTGCGCGGCGCAGCCCCTGTCGGGACGATACACCAGTCTCGTCACTCAGGGACATAGTTCCTCTACGCTCCGTGACGACCAGGGACTATGCCGGTACTGCCCGCATTCGGGGAACTGCGGAGGGTGCCCGAAGCGGACGGAGAGCGAACGGGGCGTTGCTCAAGTGCCGGTGGTAAGGACCACGTTCCGCAGCGGCTCCCGGTTCACGAAGAGAGTCAGCTGGTCCGCCAGCAGCCGCTTGGCGCGCGGCCAGAACGCCGAGGTGGGGCCGCCGACATGGGGGCTGATGAGCACGCCGGGCGCGTGCCACAACGGGTGCCCCTGGGGCAGCGGTTCGGGGTCGGTGACGTCGAGGGCCGCGGTGATGCGCCCGCTCTCCAGCTCGGCGAGGAGCGCCTTGGTGTCGACGACGGGGCCGCGGGCCACGTTCACGAGGAGCGCGCCGTCCTTCATCCGGGACAGGAAGCCGGCGTTCACCAGGCCACGGGTGCTCTCCGTGAGCGGTGTGGACAGCACGACGATGTCGAATTCGGGGAGCAGGGAAGGCAGTTCCGTGAGGGGGCGCACGGGACCGCGCTCCGTGGCGCGAGCGGAGCGCGCGACGCGCTCCACCCGCGCGAGCTCGAACGGCGCGAGCCGGTCCTCGATGGCGGACCCGATCGACCCGTAGCCCACGATGAGGACGGACTTGTCGGCCAGCGAGGGACGGAACCCCGAGCGCCACTCCTCCTTGTCCTGGCCCCGCACGAAGTCGGGGATCCCGCGCAGCGAGGCGAGGATCAGGGCGAGGGTGAGTTCTCCCGTGCTCGCCTCGTGCACCCCGCGCGCGTTGCACAACACCACGCCGGGACGAAGGGACTTGAGGCTCGGCAGGACGTGGTCGACCCCGGCGGAGAGCGTCTGCACGACCCGGACCGACGTCATTTCGGACATCGGACGCTGCGAGACGGCGGGCGGCTTCATGTACGGCACGGCGTAGAACGCGCAGTCGGCCGGATCCGCGGGAAACTCCTGGTCGCCGTCCCAGAAGCGGTAGTTGAGGCCTTCGGGGAGTCCGTCGATCTCGTCGGCGTGAAAGGGAAGCCACACATCGGAAGTCATGGTCAGGAGGCTATGCCAGGTGCCCATGCGCGCAGAGGTTAGGTTGGGGTGCCAGCAGAAGGAGGATTACGGCCAGGTGGAGCGCAGAACGATCGGGGCCGCGGCACTCGATGTCGGGGCGGTCGGGCTCGGATGCATGCCGATGAGCTGGGCTTACACCGGGTCGCGGCAGCGCGGCGAGGAGTCGCTGCGTGCGGTGCACGCGGCGCTCGACCGGGGCTCGACGCTGCTCGACACGGCCGACATGTACGGCCCCTTCACCAATGAACTGCTCCTCGGGCGGGTGCTCAAGGAGCGGCGCTCCGAGGCCTTCGTGTCGACCAAGGTCGGCCTGCTGGTGGGCGACCAGCACATTGTGGCCAACGGCCGCCCCGGCTATGTGAAGCGCGCGTGCGACGCGTCGCTGCGCCGGCTCCAGACTGACGTGATCGATCTCTATCAGCTGCACCGCGCGGACCCGGAGGTACCGGTCGAGGAGACCTGGGGCGCGATGGCCGAACTCGTCTCGGCCGGAAAGGTGCGCTCGCTCGGGCTGTGCGCGGTGGGCGCCCGGTCCGCCCGCCGCTCGGGGGCGCGGCTGCACGACGGAACGATCCGGCAGCTGGAGCGGGTGCAGCAGGTCTTCCCGGTGAGCGCCGTACAGGCCGAGCTGTCGGTGTGGTCGACGGAGGCGCTGGACGCGCTGCTGCCGTGGTGTGCGGCGCGCGGCGTCGGGTTCCTCGCCGCGATGCCGCTCGGCAACGGATTCCTGACCGGCACGCTGACCCCCGGTGAGGGCTTCGAGCCCGACGACGTTCGGGCCCGCCATCCCCGCTTCACCGCCGAGATGATGGCCGCGAACCAGCCCGTCGTCGTGGGTCTGCGGCGCATCGCCCGGCGTCACGGGGGCGGCGGCCGTCCCGTCACGCCCGCGCAGGTGGCGCTCGCGTGGGTCCTGGCGCAGGGGCCGCACGTGGTCCCGGTGCCGGGGGCCAAGCGGGAGCGCTGGGTCACCGAGAACGCGGGGGCGGCCGGGCTGCGGCTGACGGCGGAGGACCTCGCGGAGGTGGCGGGGCTGCCTGGGGCGCTGGGATCCTGGGACTGAGCGGCGGTTCCGTGTCTCCGCCTCCGGATCCCGGCGCGGATTGCCCGTCCGTGATCGGGAACCCGTGGAACGCGAGCGGTGTATGAACTGTAGGACCGCCGCGTCGAAGGGACACTGATGGTGCAGGTTCGAGCAGTGACAGCCGTGTTGGCCACGGCAGCGCTTCTGATGACGGCAGGCTGTTCCTCCGGCGACGAAGGTGGCTCGGACGGCTCGGGCGCGTTCCCGGGCCTCGGGAGTACGCCGCCGCAGTCGTCGTCCTCCCGGAGCGCCTCCCCCGAGGCGACACCGCCCGCGAAGGGCTCGGTGAAGGTCCTGCGCACCGTCACCGAGGATCTGGACTCCCCCTGGGGCCTCGCGCCGCTGGCCGAGGGCGGTCTGCTGGTCTCCTCGCGCGACAAGGGGACGATCACCCGGATCGACGAGAAGACCGGCAAGAAGACGGTACTGGGCGAGGTCCCCGGGGTGGCCGCCGCCGGCGAGGGCGGCCTCCTGGGCATCGCGCTCTCCCCCGACTACGCCTCCGACCACATGATCTACGCCTACCTGACCACAGCGTCCGACAACCGCATCGTCCGCATGCTGTACGACGAGCGGAAGCCGTCCGGCGAGCAGCTGGGCGCACCGGACACGATATTCAAGGGCATCCCCAAGGGAATCATCCACAACGGCGGCCGGATCGCGTTCGGCCCGGACAAGATGCTGTACGCGGGAGCCGGCGAGACGGGTGACCGGGGTCAGGCCCAGGACAAGAAGGCCCTCGGCGGCAAGATCCTGCGGATGACGCCGGAGGGCGAGCCCGCGCCGGGCAATCCGTTCGGCGACTCGGTCGTGTACTCGTACGGGCATCGCAATGTCCAGGGCCTCGCCTGGGACGGCAAACAGCGGCTGTGGGCCTCCGAGTTCGGCCAGGACACCTGGGACGAGCTGAACCAGATCAAGCCTGGCGACGACTACGGCTGGCCGGTGGTCGAAGGCATCGGCGACAACGCCAAGTACCACAACCCGGTCGCCCAGTGGCACACCGACGACGCCTCTCCGAGCGGGATCGCCTACGCCGAGGGGTCCCTGTGGATGGCGGGTCTCAAGGGCGAGCGCCTGTGGCGCATCCCGTTGAACGGCACCAAGAAGTCCGCGGACCCCGAGGCCTTCCTGAACGGCAAGTACGGCCGCCTCCGCACGGTCGTCTCCGCGGGCGGCGACAGACTCTGGCTGACCACGAGCGAGACCGACGGCCGCGGCAGCCCCACGAAGGGCGACGACCTGCTTCTGGAGGTGCAGGTGAAGTAAGGGAGAGGCAGCGGAAGCGCTACGGGGCCGGCGTGGGCGCCGGGCCCTGCTCCGGCTCCGGCTCCGGCTCCGGCTCCGGCTCCGGCTGGGTATCCGATTCAGGCTCGGTTTCGAGCTCGGGATCGACGCGGGAATCCGGGTCGAGCTCCGGCTCCGGCTCCGGCTGATCAGCAGGCCGGTTCTCCTGGCTCGGTACCCGTACGACGACCTTGCCCGAGGCGAGGTCTATCGGGCCGCGGCCCGGGTCGCCGTCGTTCACGTCCACGCGGGACAGTTCCAGCCGCTTGCGTTCGTCGTTCGTGTGCTTGCGGCCTGGCGCGAAGAGCTCCTCGAACATGTTGAACACGACGCCTCCCCTCTTCCCGGGATCCCTCGCAGCGTAGACCTCAGCCCGCCGCCCGGGCAGCGGGGGTCTCCGGTGGGAAGAGCCGCAGCCTGTGGGCCAGGGCCGCCGCCTCCCCCCGTCCTGAGACGTCCAGCTTGGCCAGAATGTTCGAGACGTGGACGCTGGCCGTCTTCGGGGAGATGAAGAGCTCCTCGGCGATCTGGCGGTTGCTGCGGCCGGCGGCGACGAGGCGCAGGACGTCGCGCTCGCGGCTGGTGAGGCCGAGCGCGACCGCGGGGTCGGCGGATGCGGCGCCGGACCGTTCGGGGGCGTGTTCCAGCGTGAGGCGGGCGCGCTGGGCGAGCAGGGCGACGGCGTCGGCGAGCGGGCGGGCGCCGAGGTGGTCGGCGGCGGCGCGGGCCAGCCGGAGGAGTTCCGTGGCGCGGACGCGCTCGTCGTCGTCCGCGCCGGTGAGGAGCAGGGCCTCGGCGAGGCGGAGGCGGACCCGGGCGAGGTCGTAGGGGCGCTCCAGGGGTTCGAGGTCGCTGACCACCTCGAACCACTGCTCCGGGGTGCTCACGCCCTCCGCCCGCTGGAGTTCGGCGCGCACCCAGTCGGCGTGGGCGACCCAGATGGGCGCTCCCGTGGCCAGGGTCTTCGCGGCCGTGCGGATGCGTTCCAGGGTCGGGGCGCGGCCGGGTCCGGCGGCGGGCAGACCGCGGGCATCGGCCTCCGCGGTGGCGGCGGCCAGGAGCAGCGGCCAGGCGTAGCGCTGGGTGCCGGGCGGGAAGCCCGCGTCCAGGGCCTGCTCCAGGGCGTTGCGGGCGTCGAGGAGGCGGCCCTCGTCGGCGGCGAGGCCGATGGTGGTGCCCAGCAGCGGCAGGGAATGCTGGGGCATCGGATCGTGGGTGCCGAAGTGGCCGCGTGCGGCGGCCAGTTGGCGTCCCGCCTCGATGAGGTCGCCGCGGGCGAGGGCGACGGGCGCGAGGCGGGCCGCGCCCACGCCGGAGGACTTGCCGCTGAGTCCGATGCCCAGCGCGTTGCGCGCTGCTTCGACGGCGTCGTCCCACTGGCCGAGCGCGAACAGCGATTCGGAGAGGTTGCCCCAGACCCAGGCCTGGGTGTCCAGAAGGCCGTTCCTGCAGGCGAGTTCGACACCGTCGCGCAGGATCGCGACGGCCTCGCGGGAGCGGCCGACCGACTCCAGATGGGAGGGCAGGTTGATGTGCAGACGGCCCACGACGTAGGCGGCGCCCTTCCGGTTCGCCCGTTCCCTGACCTGGTACATCTCCGCGAGCCCCGCCTCGACGTCCCCCGCGTCGACCATCAGGCCGCCGAGGGTGAGCCGGGCGTTCAGCTCCGTGTCCCGGGCGCCCACCATGCGTGCGTACTCCACGGCGCGTTCGGCCGCGGAGAGGGCGCCGTGGCCCGGTTCGTGCAGCATGCACCAGGCGGCGACCATGGACAGCACCTCGGCGTGCACCTCGGAGGGCGGCAGACCGCGCACCAGGTCCTGTGCGGTGGCGAGTTCTTTCCAGCCGTCGCCGCGGACCTGGGCCTGGACGAGCCGGGAACGCTGGATCCAGAACCACGCGGCGCGCAGCGGGTCGCCCTCGTCCTCCAGGAGATGCAGCGCCCGCTTGGTCGTCTTCAGGGCGCGTTCGCGCTCCCCGCAGAGCCGGCCGGCGACGGCGGCCTCGGCCATCAGGTCGAGGTAGTGCAGGGGCGCGGTCTCTGGGTCGCAGCCGACCGGAGGATAGGCCTCCACGTAGTCGATGGGGCGCAGTTCGGCCCGTACGGCGTCGGGGGCCACCTCCCAGAGCTCCATCGCCCGCTCCAGGAGCCGCAGTTGCTCGGAGTGGGCGTGCCGGCGGCGGGCTTCGACGGAGGCGTCGAGGACGGCGGGCAGGGCCTTGGCGGCGTCGTGGGCGTGGTACCAGTAGCTGGCCAGGCGGGTGACGCGTTCGTCGGCCGGTACGAGTGCCGGGTCGGCCTCCAGGGCCTCGGCGTAGCGGCGGTTGAAGCGGGAGCGCTCACCGGGCAGCAGGTCGTCGCTGACCGCCTCGCGGACCAGGGAGTGGCGGAAGCGGTAGCCGTCGCCGCCGGGCGAGGCGAGCAGGATGTTGGCACCGACGCAGGCCCGCAGTGCCTCGATGAGGTCGTCCTCGGCGAGCTGTGCCACGGCGGCGAGCAGCGGGTACTCGACGGTGCAGCCGCCCTCGGCGACGATCCGGGCGACCCGCTGGGCGCTCTCCGGCAGCCCTTCGACGCGGACGAGGAGCAGGTCGCGCAGGGAGTCCGTGAGCCCCGTACGACTGCCTTCGTGGGTGGCGACGGCGAGTTCCTCGACGAAGAACGCGTTGCCGTCGGAGCGGGCGAAGATCTCGTCGACCTGGGCGGGGTCGGGCTCGCGGGCGAGGATTCCGGCGATCTGGCGGCCGACCTCGGCCCGGCTGAAGCGGCCCAGGTCGATGCGGCGGACCGTGCGGAGGCGGTCGAGTTCGGCGAGCAGCGGGCGCAGCGGGTGGCGGCGGTGGATGTCGTCGGCGCGGTAGGTGGCGATCACCACGAGGCGGCCGGTGCGGAGCGTGCGGAAGAGGTAGGCGAGCAGATGGCGGGTGGAGGCGTCGGCCCAGTGCAGGTCTTCGAGGACGACGACGACCGTGCGGTCCGCGGCGATCCGTTCCAGGAGGCGGGCGGTGAGCTCGAAGAGACGGGCCATGCCCTCTTCCTCGTACTGCCGTCCCCGGGCCGTCTCCGCGAGCTCGGGCAGCAGGCGGGCGAGTTCCTCCTCCTGTCCGGCGGACGCGGTGGCGAGTTCGTCGGGGAGGGTGCGGCGCAGGGCGCGCAGGGCCGTGGAGAACGGTGCGAAGGGGAGACCGTCGGCGCCGATCTCGACGCAGCCGCCGCAGGCGACGACGGCGCCCTCGCGGGCGGCGGCGGTGGCGAACTCCTCCAGGAGACGGGTCTTCCCGACTCCGGCCTCGCCGCCGAGCAGCAACGCCTGTGGCTCTCCCTCGGCGGCCCGGGCGAGCGCGCCGCTCAGCACTCCGAGTTCGTCGGCGCGTCCGACGAACACCGGGCTGACGGACCTGGTCTCCACGGGCCCGAGCATGGCACAGGGGTCCGACGGTGCGGCACCGGTTATCGGGAGGGCGATCAGTGCCCCGCCGGCCGGCCGACCGGCGGGAAGGAGGCGGCCGACCCCCGTGCGGCCGCCTTCCCGCACAGCCTGTGGACGGCCGGGTGCCGTGCGGCCGTCCACAGATGCCCCGGCGCTCACGCGGCGCGGGCGAACCGGTGCCGGCGGGGACGGTGGGTATGGCCCTGCCCCTCCGTGTCGTTGTGCGCGGACCGGCGGGCGTCCGCGCGCCGGGCCGCTCGGCGGCCGCGCAGGGCCTCCTTGGCGAGCCGGTAGTTCTGGGCCTCGCGGATGAGTTCCGCGGACCGGATCTGCTGAAGCTCGTACTCGAACATCTCGTACCCCTCGTGAAGAGTCGGTTTCGGCCTCGCTTGTTCGCGATGCCTCAACCTTCGTCTCCAAGGGGGGTGCGCCACATCGGGAGAGTTCCGCATCTTGCGCACGCGAAGGGCCTTAGGGCGGCGGTAAGGAACTTACGCCGGCCCTAAGGCCCCTCAGAGTTCTCGGGATTCAGCTGGTGGAGGGCAGTCCGAGGATGATGTCGGAGTACTTGGCGACGGCGAGGACCAGGCCGACGACGCCGAGCGAGACGCCCGCCCAGGCGACCGACTTGATCCAGGCGGCCTGCGGCTTGCCGGGGGCACCGAACGCGGGCCGGACGAGGACGACGACGCCGACGATCAGCGCGGCCAGTGCGAAGAGGCCGCCGATCAGCGCGGTGGTCGCCCAGGCATCGCCGTAGACCTCCTTGACCTGCGTGGCGACGCTCGCGTTCGACGAGGTCTGGAGCTGGCCGACCAGGGTCTCGCGCGCGGCGGCGACGGTGGCGACCCAGCTGCCGGTCAGCGACACCACACCGAGTCCGGCGGACACCACGGCGGCGGCACCCTGGCCGACACCGGCGGCCTGACCGGCCTCGGCGGTGTCGTCGCCGTCCGCGGGGGTCTCGTCGTCCTCGTCCTGCTCCTCGGCCGGCTCCGTGGCGTAGGCCTCGGTCTCGGTCCCGTTGTCGGCGGACGTCCCGGTCTTGGTGACGTCCACCGTCTGCTCGTCGCGCTTCGCCTCGGTGCCGGTCTCGGCCCCGGCCTCGTCAACTGTCTTGGTTCCCATGACCCGCACCGTACGGACGCTCTCTGAGAAGTTCCTTAATGGTCCTTGTGAGCGGCACGCTCGCGTGCCGCACGCCATTCGGGCGCGAGTACGGACCACACTTCGAGGTCGTGCCGGACCCCGCGATAGGGGTGCTTCTCCCGGAGCACGCCGTCCTGGCTCATGCCGAGCCGCCGGGCCACGTTCAGGCTCGGGACGTTCCCGGCCGCGGCGACCCACTCCACGCGGTGGATTCCGCGCTGCTCGACTGCCCAGTCGATGAGCACCCGCATCGCGCGCGTGACCAGACCGCGCCCGGAGGCGGCGGGTTCCAGCCAGCAGCCGACCTCGCAGTTGGCTTGCTCCGCGTCGAAGTTCAGGAAGAGCACCCCGCCGACGAGCTTCCCGTCCAGCCACAGTCCGTGCAGGGACCCGGTGTCGGCGGCGCGCATGTCGGCGTACCTCTGGAGGTGTCCCCGCGCGGACGGCACGTCCGTGGACTGGGACCCGAAGGGGATGAACTGCCCGATGAACTCGCGCCCCCGGTCCAGGTGTGCGAGGAACTCCTCGGCGTGCCACGGCTCCAGCGGCCGCAGTTCCGCTCCGTCGTCGCCCAGAGATATCGCGTACATCCCTCTACCGCTCCTTCGCCAGTACGTCCGCCACCTCGGCGTTCGCCGCGTCCGCGCCGTCCAGGACGTCCGCCGCCTCGGCGTCCGTCGCCTCGGCCAGCCTCTCATGCGCGGCACGGCACTCGGGCGGTTCGATGCTGATGCGGGGCAGCCGGCGGTCGAGCCAGCCGGGCAGCCACCAGTTGGCGCCGCCGAGCAGGTGCATGAGGGCGGGGACCAGGAGCGTCCGCAGGATGAAGGCGTCGAGGGCGACGGCGGCGGCGAGGGCGATGCCGAACATCGCGATGACACGGTCGCCGCTGAGCACGAAGGCGAGGAAGACCGAGATCATGATGACGGCGGCGGAGTTGATCACCCGGCTGGTCTCGGCGAGGCCGACCCGGACGGCACGCCGGTTGTCACCGGTCTCCAGCCACTCCTCGTACATCCGGCTGACCAGGAACACCTGGTAGTCCATCGAGAGCCCGAAGAGCACCGACACCATGATCACGGGCAGGAAGGGCTCGATCGGGCCCGCGCGGCCGAGGCCGAGCAGTTCGCTCCCCCAGCCCCACTGGAAGATCGCGACGACGACTCCGAAGGCGGCGGCCACGGCGGCGATGTTCATGACCGCGGCCTTGAGGGGGATGCCGATCGAACGGAACGCGAGCAGCAGCAGGACACAGCCGAGGCTGATCACGACGCCGACGAAGAGCGGGAGCTTGCCGACGATGACGTCCGCGAAGTCGTCGTAGCTCGCCGTCACCCCGCCGACCTGTACATCGAGGGAGGTGCCCGACTCGGCGCGCGGCAGGACGTCGGTGCGCAGCCGGTCGACGAGGTCGCTGGTCTTCTGGGACTGCGGCGCGGAGGTCGGGACGACGGTGAGGAAGGCGGTGTCACCGGCGGAGTTGTACGTCACCGGGTCCGCCGAGGCGACGCCCTCGGTGGCCCGGAGCGTGGCGTCCAGGTTGTCCAGGGCGAGCCGGTCCTCGGCGCCGCCGACCTTGGTGACGAGGGTCAGGGGCCCGTTCACGCCGGGTCCGAAGCCCTCCCCGATGAGGTCGTAGGCCTGCCGTGTGGTCGCCGCCTTCGGGTCGTTGCCCTGGTCGGAGGTGCCCAGGTGGAGCGAGAACGTGGGCAGGGCGAGCAGGGCCATCACGACGACGGCCACGGCACCGAGCAGCTTGGGGTGGCGTTCCACGAAGGCGGACCAGCGGGCGGCGAACCCGGTGGCCACCTCCGGCGCGGGTCCGTGCTCCTCCAGTCGCCGCCGCTCCCGTCGGCTCAGCGCGCGTGGACCGATGAAGGAGAGCAGCGCGGGCAGCAGGGTCACGGAGGCCGCGACGGTGAGGACGACGGTCAGGGAGGCCGCGATCGCGACGCCGTTGAGGAAGCCGAGCCGCAGGATGAGCATGCCGAGCAGGGCGATACAGACCGTGGCGCCGGCGAAGACGACCGCCCGTCCGGTGGTGGCGACGGCGTTCTGCGCCGCCTCGGCCACCGGCAGTCCGCGTTTGAGGCCGCGCCGGTGCCGGGTCACGATGAACAGCGCGTAGTCGATGCCGACGCCGAGCCCGACCAGCATGCCGAGCATGGGGGCGAAGTCGGCGACGGTCATGGCGTGGCCGAGGAGCACGATTCCGGCGTACGCCGTGCCCACGCCGATCAGGGCGGTGGCGATGGGCAGCATGGAGGCGGCGAGGGAGCCGAACGCCAGGAAGAGGACCACGGCGGCGACGGCCACACCGACGATCTCGGCGACATGTCCGCCGGACGATTTGGTGAGGGCGATGGCGGTGCCGCCCAGCTCCACGTCGAGTCCCTTGGCCTCTGCGGCCTTCGCCGTGTCGACGACGGCCTGGACCTCGCCCTTGTCGAGGTTCTCGGCCCGGTCGGCGAAGGTGACGGTCGCGTACGCCGTCCGGCCGTCCGCGCTGATCCCCTCCGACCCCTGGCGCTGGTACGGGCTGTCGACGGAGGCCACTCCGGGGAGCTTCTCGATCTTGTCCAGGGCGCGGGTCATCGACTGCTCGACGTCCGCGGAGCGCACCGTGCCGGGGCTGGTGTGCCAGACAACGGTGTCGCTGTCGCCGCCGAGGCCGGGGAAACCCTCCGCCAGGAGCTGGGTGGCGCGGCCCGATTCGGTGCCGGGGGCCTCGTAGTCGTTGGAGTACGCGGAGCCCGTCACGACGGCGGCGGCGCTCACACCGCCGAAGGCCGCGAGCCAGAGCAGAACGGCGACGAGGCGGTGCTGAACACACCAGCGTGCGAGGGCTGCCACGGACGAGCTCCCTGGGGGATTTGTGGATCTTTATCGGGAACTGCCCGCAAAGAACGCATGACTAATGCGTCATCACTCTTACAGCCGGAAATGATCCTTTGTCGCATTCGTGGGCTTACTCACAGGACTGCGACTCACCTCACAGGACATTCCCGTGGACTCTGTCGCCCCGCCCGTCGTCGCTCAGTCGAACTGGTCACCCACAGCCATGACCATCACACCCGCGATCATCAGCCACAGGGCGCGCCGGGTGCGGCCCCGGGCCCCCAGGAGCGACGCGACGGCGCACACGGCGGCCCCTGAGGCGTAGGAGACGGCTATGAGGGCGGTCCCCGAACCGGTCGAGCGCAGCACCGACGCCGCGAGCCCCGCGACGGTCAGCAGCGCTCCCGTCCCGACCGCCGTCCAGCGGGCCCGCCGGACCTCCTGGTCCTGGCCCTCGTCCTCGTCGTGGCCCTGGCCCTCGTCCTCGTCGTGGCCCTGGCCCTGGACCTCGTCGTGGTCCGCGCGCTCGCCCTCGTCCTCGTCGCGGTCCGCGCCCTGGACCTGATCTTCGTCGCGGTCCTCACCCTGGACCTGATCCTCGCCCTGGTCCCGGTCCATGCCCTGGTCATGGTCCTGGTGCTGGTCCTGGTGGTCGCGCGTCTCGGAGTCAGTGGTTCCACTCATGGCGCGGGAGCGTAGCGCGTGCGCCTGAGAGTGCCGACACAGACCCCAGGGGGTGCATCGGTTGCGATGCACCCCCTGGGGTGTGGGAAAACCCGGACCTCAGCCTTCGCTGACGCCCAGCTTCTCCAGGATGAGCTCCTTGACGCGAGCCGCGTCGGCCTGGCCGCGGGTGGCCTTCATGACCGCGCCGACGAGCGCGCCGACGGCCTGGACCTTGCCGCCGCGGATCTTGTCGGCGATGCCCGGGTTCCCGGCGATGGCCTCGTCGACGGCGGCGGTCAGCGCACCCTCGTCCGAGACGACCTTCAGGCCGCGCTTGTCGACGACCTCGTCCGGGGTGCCCTCGCCGGCGAGGACGCCTTCGATGACCTGACGGGCGAGCTTGTCGTTCAGATCGCCCGCGGTGACCAGCTCGGCCACCCGGGCGACCTGCGCCGGGGTGATCGGCAGGTCCTCCAGGGACTTGCCCGACTCGTTGGCGCTGCGTGCCAGCTCCCCCATCCACCACTTGCGGGCGGAGGTGGAGTCGGCACCGGCCTCGATCGTCGCGACGATCGAGTCGATGGCACCGGCGTTGAGGATCGACTGCATGTCGTGGGCGTTCACGCCCCACTCCTCGCGCAGCCGGTTGCGGCGGGCCAGCGGCTGCTCGGGCAGCCCCGCGCGCAGTTCCTCGACCCACTCACGGGACGGGGCGACGGGGACGAGGTCGGGCTCCGGGAAGTACCGGTAGTCCTCGGCCTCCTCCTTCACGCGGCCCGAGGTCGTGGACCCGGTGTCCTCGTGGAAGTGGCGGGTCTCCTGGATGATCGTGCCGCCGGAGTTCAGCACCGCGGCGTGGCGCTGGATCTCGAAGCGGGCGGCACGCTCGACGGAACGCAGGGAGTTGACGTTCTTCGTCTCGGAGCGCGTGCCGAACTTCTCACGGCCGTGCGGGCGCAGCGACAGGTTCACGTCGCAGCGCATCTGACCCTGCTCCATGCGGGCCTCGGAGACACCGAGCGCCTTGATGAGCTCGCGCAGCTCGGCGACGTACGCCTTGGCGACCTCGGGGGCCCGCTCGCCCGCGCCCTCGATCGGCTTGGTGACGATCTCGATGAGGGGGATGCCCGCGCGGTTGTAGTCGAGCAGCGAGTGGGACGCGCCGTGGATACGGCCGGTGGCGCCGCCGACGTGCAGCGACTTGCCGGTGTCCTCCTCCATGTGGGCGCGCTCGATCTGCACGCGGAAGACCTCGCCGTCCTCCAGCTGGACGTCCAGATAGCCGTTGAAGGCGATCGGCTCGTCGTACTGGGAGGTCTGGAAGTTCTTCGGCATGTCCGGATAGAAGTAGTTCTTCCGGGCGAATCGGCACCACTCGGCGATCTCGCAGTGCAGCGCGAGGCCGATCTTGATGGCGGACTCGACACCGGTCGCGTTGACGACCGGGAGGGCGCCGGGCATGCCGAGGCAGGTCGGGCAGGTCTGCGAGTTGGGCTCGGCGCCCAGCTCGGTCGAACAGCCGCAGAACATCTTCGTCTTGGTGCCGAGTTCGACATGGACTTCGAGGCCCATGACGGGGTCGTAGGAAGCGAGTGCGTCCTCGTACGACACCAGGTCGATCGTGGTGGTCACGGTGAAAACTTCCCTCTCAGCCCAGCAGGACGTCGTCGTCGCCCAGGCGCTTGAGCTCCCGGTAGAGGATGGCGAGGCCGGTGACGATGGCGGCGGCGGACACGGCCGCGTCGATGAGGCGCAGCGTGTCGTTTTCCAGGCGGGCCTTCTTGACCTGCTTCGCGACACCGAACGCACCGAATGCCGTGCCGGCGATGGACAGATACGTGCCGGACTTGGACTTCTTGAAACCCTTGGCCTTGGACATTGCCTTGCTCACAACGACGGAGCCTCCTCAAGCAGCGGGTGCCCCCACTTTTCCACGAAGGCGGCCTCGACGGCGGCGCCGACCTTGTAAAGACGGTCGTCCTTCAGTGCCGGGGCGATGATCTGCAGACCGACCGGGAGGTTGTCCTCCGGCGCGAGACCGCAGGGCAGCGACATGGCGGAGTTGCCGGCCAGGTTGGTCGGGATGGTGCACAGGTCCGCGAGGTACATCGCCATCGGGTCGTCGGCGCGCTCGCCGATCGGGAAGGCGGTGGTGGGCGTGGTCGGGGAGACGATCACGTCGACCTGCTCGAACGCCTTCTCGAAGTCGCGCGTGATGAGCGTACGGACCTTCTGGGCGCTGCCGTAGTACGCGTCGTAGTAGCCGGAGCTGAGCGCGTACGTGCCGAGCATGATGCGGCGCTTGACCTCGGGGCCGAAGCCGGCCTCACGGGTGAGGGCGGTGACCTCCTCGGCGGAGTGCGTGCCGTCGTCACCCGTACGGAGGCCGTAGCGCAGGCCGTCGAAGCGGGCGAGGTTGCTCGAGCACTCGGACGGGGCGATCAGGTAGTACGCGGAGAGCGCCAGGTCGAAGGACGGGCAGTCCAGTTCGACGATCTCGGCGCCGAGCTCCTTGAGCACGGCGACGGCCTCGTCGAAGCGCTGCACGACACCGGCCTGGTAGCCCTCGCCGCGGAACTGCTTGACGACGCCGACGCGCATGCCCGTCACGCTGCCGTTGCGGGCGGCCTCGACGACCGGCGGGACCGGCGCGTCGATGGAGGTCGAGTCGAGCGGGTCGTGCCCGGCGATGACCTCGTGGAGCAGGGCCGCGTCCAGGACCGTACGGGCGCAGGGGCCGCCCTGGTCGAGGGAGGACGAGAAGGCGACCATGCCGTAGCGGGAGACCGCGCCGTAGGTCGGCTTGACGCCGACCGTGCCGGTGACGGCGGCCGGCTGGCGGATGGAGCCGCCGGTGTCGGTGCCGATGGCGAGGGGCGCCTGGTAGGAGGCGAGGGCCGCGGAGGAGCCGCCGCCGGAGCCGCCGGGGATGCGGGTGAGGTCCCACGGGTTGCCGGTCGGACCGTACGCGCTGTTCTCGGTGGAGGACCCCATGGCGAACTCGTCCATGTTGGTCTTGCCGAGGATGACGACGTCGGCGGCCTTCAGGCGCTTGGTGAGGGTCGCGTCGTACGGCGGGATCCAGCCTTCGAGGATCTTGGAACCGACCGTGGTCGGGATGCCCTCGGTGGTGAAGATGTCCTTGAGCGCGAGCGGTACGCCGGCGAGCGGGCCGAGCTTCTCGCCGGCCTCCCGCTTGGCGTCCACGGCACGCGCCTGGGCGAGGGCGCCCTCACGGTCGACGTGCAGGAAGGCGTGCACCTTCTCGTCGACGGCCTCGATCCGGGCCAGGTGGGCCTCGGTGACCTCGACGGCGGTCAGTTCGCCCGCCGCGATCTTCCCGGCGATCTCGGCCGCGGTGAGCTTGATGATGTTGACGTTGGTGTCCGTCATGGTGATTAGTCCTCCCCCAGGATCTGCGGCACCTTGAAACGCCGCTGCTCCTGGGCCGGGGCGCCGGAGAGCGCCTGCTCGGGGGTGAGCGACGGACGGACCTCGTCCACGCGCATGACGTTCGTCAGCGGCAGCGGATGAGAGGTCGGCGGTACGTCTTGGTCGGCGACCTCGCTGACGCGGGCGACCGCGCCGATGATGTCGTCGAGCTGGCCGGCGAAGTGGTCGAGCTCTTCGCCCTTCAGCTCCAGACGCGCCAGCCGTGCGAGGTGGGCGACCTCCTCGCGCGTGATGCCAGGCATGCAGCGATCCTCTGGGGTGAGTGTGTGTGGTTTGGCCCAATCCTATGGGGCGGGGCGAGGTGCCCGCGCCCGGGTTTCCCCCCGGCGCGCTCCGAACCACCACCCGGGCGAGGGTTCGGGCCCCGAAGCGGCGCGGGCAACCCCGCGACCGGCCACGGACGGCCCACGGACACAGGCGACCACGAACGACCGGAGACCGAGGCCGGGCCGGTTCGGCAGGAGAGGTCGGACCGTCCGGGTGACGGCCACGCGCGAGGGGCGAGACGGGCGCGACGGGGCCGACGGCCGGAGGCCGGCGAGGAGCGCGGACGGCGGGCGGACGCCGACGGCGGGCGAGCACCACGGGAGAGCCCGGCTTGTCGGGTGACAGCCACGGGTGGTGCGGGGGTAGGAGACACCCGGCCGGAGGCCGGCGAGAAGTACGGACGGCGGGCGGACGCCGACGGCGGGCGAGCACCACGGGAGAGCCCGGCTTGTCGGGTGACAGCCACGGGTGGTGCGGGGGTGGGAGACACCCGGCCGGAGGCCGGCGAGAAGTACGGACGACGGGCGGACGCCGACGGCGGGCGAGCACCACGGGAGGGCCCGGCTTGTCGGGTGACAGCCACGGGTGGTGCGGGGGTGGGAGACACCCGGCCGGAGGCCGGCGAGGCGGCACCCCGCGGGAACCGTAGGGGCTACTCCGCGGCCGGAAGGGCGGCCCGCGGCCGCTGCCAGCCACGGGACCCCCGGGCGAGCAGCCACGCCGTGGCCTCGTCGGGCGGCATCGCGGCGGCGACCAGCCAGCCCTGCACGGCGTCGCAGCCCAGGTCACGCAGCCGCTCCCACGTCTCGTCGTCCTCGACGCCCTCCGCCACGACGAGAAGACCCAGCGAATGCGCGAGGTCGACGGTGCAGCGCACGATCTCGGCGTCCTCGGTGTCCACGGCGAGCCGTGCGACGAACGAGCGGTCGATCTTCAGCTCGCTGACCGGGAGCCTGCGCAGATGGACCAGGGAGGAGTAGCCGGTGCCGAAGTCGTCCAGCGACATCTTCACGCCGTGCCCGGTGAGAGCCGCAAGGGTGTCGGCGGCGCGCTGGGGGTCCTCCAGGAGCACGTGCTCCGTTATCTCCAGTTGGAGCGCTCCCGCGGGAACTCCGTGCCGGGCCAGACGCGCGGCGACGGATCCGGCGAACCCCGGCGTGTGGACGTCACGCGGCGACACGTTCACCGCGACCGGAACGAAGAGGCCCTGGGCCCGCCAGCGCGCGACCTGCGCGAGGGCCGTCTCCAGGACGTACTCGGTGAGGTGCGGCATCAGCCCGGACGACTCGGCGATGGCGATGAACTCGTCCGGCGGTACCTTGCCGCGCTCGGGGTGCACCCAGCGGACCAGTGCCTCGAGTCCGGCCACCTGTCCGTCGAAGCGGACCTTGGGCTGATAGTGCAGTTCGACGTCGCCGGCGTCCAGGGCCCGGCGCAGGTCGCCCAGCAGGCCGAGCCGGTCGGGGGTGTTGGAGTCCCGCTTGGACTCGTACACCTCCACGCCCGTGCGGTCCCGCTTCGCCTGGTACATCGCGACGTCCGCCCGGCGCAGCAGCCCCTCCGCGTCGAGCGCGTGGTCGGGGAAGACGGCGAGCCCGGCGCTGGCCTCCAGGACGAGGGTGAGTCCGTCGAGGTCGAGCGGCGAGCCGAGGGCGGCGACCAGATTGCGGGCGACCCGCGTGGCCGATGTGGTGGAGTCCGCGACCGGCAGTAAGACGGCGAACTCGTCCCCGCCGAGCCGCGCGGCCTCCGCCCCGCGCGGCAGTGCGAGCCGCAGCCTGTCGGCTATCTGGAGGAGCAGCCGGTCGCCGGCGAGATGCCCCAGGGTGTCGTTCACCGAACGGAAGCGGTCCAGGTCGATCAGCATGAGGGCGGAGCGGGCGCCGATGCGCTCGGCGTCGTCCAGGGCCGTCCAGGTGCGCTCCAGCAGCCACTGACGGTTGGGCAGCCCGGTCAGCGGGTCGCGCAGTTGTTCCTCGGCCCTTGCGCGGGCGATCCACAGGGTGGAGTCGAGGGCGATCAGCGGGATCGAGAACAGGGGCAGCAGCATCGGCTGGGCCATCGCGACGACACAGACGAGCGGCGCGATGCCGAGCAGCGCCACGGCGACGAGCCCTTGTCTGACCAGGGCCGTACGGGCGACGGTGGGCAGGCCGCCGCCACGCGGCGCGTGCAGGTACCAGAGCAGGGCGCGGGTGACGGCGAGATAGGCGCCCGCGACCAGGACCACCTGAGGGGCGGCGTAGAAGGTCCAGGTCTCGGGGTCCCAGGGCGCCTCGACGCTCGGGAACCGCCCGAACGACGCGAGGACCAGGGCTCCGGCGCCGATGCCGAGGATGTCGACCGCGCCGTGCAGTACGCCCTGCCGCCAGCGGTTGCGGCGGGCCATGCCGACCAGGACGACGACGGTCAGGCTGACCATGCCGGCGGGGACCCAGCCGTAGAGCAGCAGGACCGCGAGGGTGAGGGCCGCGCCGGAGCCGGTGCCGCCCCACCAGCGGGCGCGGCCGAGGGCGACCAGGTGGCCGACGATGATCCCGGTCAGCAGCGCCAGCGACCAGCCGACGGCGCCGCACGGGAAGAGCGCGTGGTGGCCGCTGAACGCCCGGTAGAAACCGGCGCCCAGGACGAACGCGGCGGTGACCACGACCGCCGACGGCAGTGCGGGCCAGGACATGTGGCGTTCGGGGTCCTGGCCGGGCAGTCCGGTGCCGCGCTCGGCGGTGAGCCGGCCGACGCCGGCGAGGGTGGGGGCGGCGAGCGGCGCGGCACCGAGCCCGCTCGGGGCGGGGCGCTCCGAAGGCCGTCCCGTCCGCAGGCCCGCCAGCCACGCGCCGGTCATCCGGCGCAGGCGCAGCCGTGGTTCGGGGGCGGCGCTCTCGGTCGGTTCCATTCCCGTCCCTCTCACTGCCGGCGGTGCCCACGCCACGCGGTCCGTTGCCGGCGACAACTGCCAACGGTGCCGCGTCGAAAAACCCTTCCCCTGGCTCGTGCGGAGCAGGGGATGCGCCAACCGCAGCCGGGCACGGTAGGCGCACACCTCAACAGTAGGCCGCGGAAGGCTTCCACGGGCAGCGGTCGGCGACGGTTGCCCGAATGCGACCTGGCCACCCGTATGCAACTGATATGCGCCGAACGGGTGGCCTTCAACCGCTATTCCTCGATCGGAAGCGCGACTTCCGCCGCGGCGTCCGGTCCTTGTCCGAGCAGGACGGCGAAGCCCTCCTCGTTGAGGACCGGAACCTTCAACTGCATCGCCTTGTCGAACTTCGAGCCAGGATTGTCGCCCACTACGACGAAGGATGTCTTCTTCGAAACAGAACCGGTCACTTTTGCTCCACGGCTCTGGAGTTCCTCCTTCGCCACGTCCCGCGTGTGGTGTTCGAGCGTTCCCGTGACGACGACGGTCAGCCCTTCGAGCGGACGGGGCCCCTCGTCCTCGCCCGCGCCCTCGTCCTCCATCCGGACTCCGGCGGCCTTCCACTTGCGGATGATCTCGCGGTGCCAGTCCTCGGCGAACCACTCCTTGAGCGAGGCGGCGATGATCGGCCCGACGCCGGCGGTGGTGGCGAGCTCCTCCTCGGTGGCCTGCTCGATCCGGTCCACGGAGCGGAACTCGCGAGCCAGCGCCTCGGCCGCGACCGGGCCGACATGCCGGATGGACATTCCGTTGAGGAAGCGCGCCAGCGGGCGCTGCTTGGCGGCCTCGATGTTCTCCAGCAGGGAGAGGGTGTTCTTCTTGGGCTCGCCCTTCTGGTTGGCGAAGACCGTGACGACCTTCTCCTCGCCGGTCTTCGGGTCGCGCTTGGGCAGACCGCTGTCCTGGTCGAGGACGTACGCCTTGATCGGCAGCAGCTTCTCCACCGTCAGGCCGAACAGGTCGCCCTCGTCGGCCAGGGGCGGGTCGGCCGGCCCCAGCGGGCGGGTGAGCGCGGCCGCCGCCACGTCGCCGAAGTGCTCGATGTCCAGGCACTCCCGGCCCGCGAGGTAGGAGACGCGCTCTCTCAACTGGGCCGGGCACGTACGCGCGTTCGGGCAGCGCAGGTCGACGTCGCCCTCCTTCATGGGCCGCAGCGCCGTCCCGCACTCGGGGCACTCGGCCGGCATCACGAACTCCCGCTCGCTGCCGTCGCGCAGGTCGGCGACCGGGCCGAGGATCTCCGGGATGACGTCACCGGCCTTGCGCAGCACCACCGTGTCCCCGATGAGGACGCCCTTGGCCTTCACCACGTCCTGGTTGTGCAGGGTGGCGAACTCGACCTCGGAGCCCGCGACCGTGACCGGCTCGACCTGCGCGTACGGCGTGACCCGGCCCGTACGGCCCACGCCGACGCGGATGTTGACGAGCTTGGTGTTGACCTCTTCGGGCGCGTACTTCCAGGCGATCGCCCAGCGCGGTGCGCGCGCGGTGGAGCCGAGCCGGCCCTGGAGGGGGATCTCGTCGAGCTTGACGACCACCCCGTCGATCTCGTGCTCCACGGCGTGGCGGTTCTCCCCGTAGTACGCGATGAACTCCCGTACGCCGTCGAGGTCGTCGACCACCTTGGCGTACCGCGTGGTCGGCAGCCCCCAGCTGTGCAGCAGGCCGTAGGCCTCGGAGAGGCGGCCTAGGCCCTCGAAGCCCTCCAGGGCACCGATGCCGTGGACGACCATGTGGAGCGGCAGCGTCGCCGTGACCCTGGGATCCTTCTGGCGCAGCGAACCGGCGGCGGAGTTCCGGGGGTTGGCGTACGGCTTCTCCCCCGCCGCCACGCGCCGTGCGTTGAGGCCCTCGAACGCGTCCATCGGGAAGTAGACCTCGCCGCGGATCTCGACGAGCGCCGGGACGTGATCGCCCTTCAGGCGGTGCGGAATCTCCGCGATCGTCCTGACATTGGGGGTGATGTCCTCGCCGGTCCGGCCGGTGCCCCGGGTGGCCGCGCGGGTGAGCCTGCCGTCCTCGTACGTCAGGTTCACGGCGAGACCGTCGACCTTGAGCTCGCACAGGAAGTGGTAGCCGGTCGAGCCCACGTCCTTGGCCACACGGCCGGCCCAGGCGGCGAGCCCCATGTCGTCGAAGACGTTGTCGAGGGAGAGCATGCGCTCGCGGTGCTCCACCTCGTCGAGGTCGGTCTCGTACTCGACGGCGACCTTCTGGGTCGGCGAGTCCGGTGTGCGCAGCTCGGGGTACTCGTCCTCCAGCGCCTCCAGGGAGCGCATGAGCGTGTCGAACTCCGCGTCGCTGATGACGGGAGCGTCCTTCGCGTAGTACCGGACGCGGTGCTCCTCGATCTGCTCGGCGAGCTGCGCGTGCCTCTGCCGTGCCTCGGCGGGTACCGATGTGGGCTCTGCGTGCTGTTCGCCGGCCACCGTTGTGTCCTCCCGTTACTCAGGGTTGTCCGCGAGGGATCTCGCCGCCCGGACGCAGTGGGCCAGCGCCCTGCGCGCGAAGTCGGGAGAAGCCCCCGCGAGCCCGCACGACGGAGTGAGCGTGACCGCCTCCGCGAGAAGACCCGGCCGCAGCCCCAGCCTGCGCCACAGCGTCCTGACACCCATGACGCTACCGGCAGGGTCCGACAATGGGACGTCCACGCCGGGGATGACACCGGCGAACAGACGCGTACCCGCTTCGACCGCCTCGCCGATGACATCGTCGTCACGCTCGGTGAGGAGCGAGAAGTCGAAGGAGATCGCCGCCACGCCCGCCCGGCGCAGCAGCGCGAAGGGGACGTCCGGCGCGCAGGAGTGGACCACGACAGGTCCGCCCCCGTGCACGCCGACGACGTCCCGGAGCGTCGCCTCGGCGACCTGGCGGTCCACGGCGCGGTGGGTGCGGTAGCCGCTGGCGGTCGGCACCTGGCCGCGGAGCACCGCGACCAGGGAGGGTTCGTCGAGCTGCAGGACGATCTCGGCCCCGGGAACCCGGCGGCCTACGTCTTCGAGGTGGAGGCGCAGTCCCTCGGCGAGTGATCCCGCGAGGTCGCGGCAGGCACCCGGGTCGGAGAGGGCGGACTCGCCGTTCCTCAGCTCCAGTGCGGCGGCCAGGGTCCAGGGACCGACCGCCTGCACCTTCAGCGTGCCCTCGTACCCCTGGGTGAACTCCTCGAGGGCGTCGAGGTCCTCGCCCAGCCATGACCTGGCCCGCTTGGTGTCCCGGCCCGGCCGGTCCCCGAACCGCCAGCCGCTGGGCTCCACGCGCGCGTACAGCTCGACGAGCATCCCCGCGGTCCGGCCGATCATGTCCGCCCCGGGCCCCCGCGCGGGCAGTTCGGCGAGGAACGGGAAGTCGTCGAGGGAGCCGGTGACGGTCTTCGCGGCCTCCCGCGCGTCACCGCCCGGCATGGACCCGACCCCGGTGGCGGAACCGAACCTGAACTCGCTGTTTTCGCTCACCCCGGAAGCCTACGGAATCCCTCGGGCAGGTCAGCCGCCCGGGCGCACCGTCAGATCGTTGACCTCGGCGTCCCGGGGCAGATCGAGCGCCATCAGGATGGTCGTCGCCACCGACTCGGGGTCGATCCACTTCGCCGCGTCGTACTCCTTGCCCTCCTGCTGGTGGACCTTGGCCTGCATGGGGCTGGCGGTGCGGCCGGGGTAGACGGAGGTCACCCGGACACCGTTCCCGTGCTCCTCGTGCCGCAGGGAGTCGGCGAGGGCCTTCAGCCCGTGCTTGGAGGCGGCGTAGGCGGACCAGTCGGCGTGGGCGTTCAGGCCGGCGCCGGAGTTCACGAAGACCGCGTGTCCCTGGGCCATGCGGAGCTGGGGCAGAAAGTGGCGGGTCAGCTCGGCGGGGGCGATCAGGTTGACGTTGAGCTGGTGGCGCCAGGACTTCGGGGTCAGCTCGCCGACCGGCCCGAGGTCGACCACGCCCGCGATGTGCAGCAGGGAGTCGACGCGGCCGGGGAGCGACTGGTGCGAGAACGCCCAGGAGAGCTTGTCGGGGTCCGCCAGGTCGCCGACCAGGGTCTTCGCCCCGGGGAACGCGGCGGCCAGTTCCTTGGCGCGGCCGGCGTCGCGCGCGTGGAGCACGAGTTCGTCCCCGCGCGCGTGCAGACGGCGGGCGACGGCCGCGCCGATGCCGGAACCGGCCCCGGTGATCACATGTGTAGGCATGGACGCCATGCTCGCATCACCGGATGCCGACCCCGAACCGGATGCCGACCCCGAACCGGTGCCGAGGCCTCACCGGGTGCCGACGCCTCACCGGGTGCCGAAGCTCTCCTCCAGGTACGCCAGTGCCCCCACCGGCTCCTCGGCGAAGAACACCAGGTCGGTGAGCGGTCGCGGCAGGAAGCCTTCGGCGTCCATACGGCGGAACTGCTCCTTGAGGCCGTCGTAGAAGCCCGCCGTGTTGAGCAGGACCACGGGCTTCTCGGTCTTCCCGTGCTTCTTCAGCTCCAGGATCTCGGTCGCCTCGTCGAGGGTCCCGGTGCCGCCGACCATGACGACCACCGCGTCGGCCTTCGCCAGAAGCAGTGCCTTGCGCTCGGACAGGTCGCGGGCGACGACCATCTCGTCCGCGCCCGTACGGGCCTTGGCGGCCAGGAAGTCCACGGAGACACCCACCAGGCGCCCGCCCGCCTCCTGCACGCCGTCGGCGACCACCTTCATCAGCCCGACGTCGGAACCTCCCCACACCAGGGTGTGGCCGCCCTTGCCGAGGAGTTCGGCGAACTCCCGTGCGGGGCGCGTGTAGCGGTCGTCGAGGTCGGCGGCGGAGAGGAAGACACAGATGTTCATGCTTTCACCGTACGCGGGAACGATTCGGGGCCCGCGAGCGCTTTTCCGGTATGGCTGAAGGACACACGATCACCATCGAGCAGGGCACCCAGCATGTCCGCGTCGTGCACGGCGGCCAGGTCCTGGCGGAGAGCGACCGCCCCCTGGTGCTGCGCGAGACCGGCTGTCCGGTGCGTTACTACCTCCCGCCCGAGGACGTCCGGCTGGATCTGCTGACGCCCTCCGACACCCACACGTTCTGCCCCTTCAAGGGCACCGCGTCCTACTGGTCGCGACCCGACGCGGCCGATCTCGTCTGGGCCTACCCCGACCCCAAGCCCGATGTCGCCGGGATCAAGGACCACCTCTGCTTCTACGAAGTGGACGTGTCCTGAGTTCGGGGCGCACGCGGGCGTGGTGACGCGATGAGTTCCCGGTCGCCCGGCAGTCTCTACAGGCATGGACAAGAAGACCATCTCGCGCGACGGGACCCCCATCGCGTACGAACGCTACGGTGACGGCCCGACGGTCGTCCTGGTCGGCGGCGCCATGTGCACGGGTGCCACGCTGGCACCCCTCGCCCAGGCCCTCTCGGACCGCTTCGGCGCCGTCACCTACGACCGGCGGGGCCGCGGCGACAGCGGCGACACCGCGCCCTTCGCGGTGGACCGCGAGGTCGAGGACATCGCGGCACTGATCGACGCCTTCGGGGGCAGCGCGGCGCTCTACGGCATCTCGTCGGGCGGCGCGCTGGCCCTGGAGGCGACGGCGAGCGGGCTGCCCGTCCGCGAAGTCGCGGTCTACGAGACGCCGTTCGCCGTCGACGAAGGGGGCGCCAAAGGCCGTGCCGAGTACACCGAGCGGCTGACCGAGCTGCTCGGCCAGGACCGGCGGGGCGACGCCGTCGAGCTGTTCATGACCCTCGTCGGCACACCCCCGGAGATGATCTCCGGAGTGCGCATGTCCCACGCCTGGCCCGGCATGGAGGCCATCGCACCGACCCTGGCGTACGACAACGCCGCGATGGGCGACAGCCGGGTGCCCCATGAGCGGCTGGCCGCCGTCACCGTCCCGGTGCTGTCGATCGCGGGCGACGCGAGCCCCGAGTGGATGCGCGCGGCGGCGCGGACCGTCGCGGAGGCGGCGCCGGACGGCTCGTACCGCACGCTGGCGGGGCAGACCCACATGGTGGACCCGCTGGTGCTCGCGCCGGTGCTGGCCGAGTTCTTCGGGACGAAGGGCTAGGGGACGCCGTTCGGATCACCCCGGTCCGCGGTGATCCGGACGACAGCCCTTGGCCGCCGGACCTGGTCCTGGTAGGTCCTGGTCCTGGACGTACTGGCCGCCGGACCTGGTCCTAGACGTCCGCCGTCGCGCGCGTGGTCGCCGCGATCGTCGCCGAACCGACCACGCGGGTGCCCTCGTACAGCACGATCGCCTGGCCCGGGGCCACGCCGCGGACCGGCTCGGTGAAGCGGACCTCCAGGGAGCCGTCGACCAGCTCGGCGCGCACCTCGGTCTCGCCGCCGTGGGCGCGGAGCTGGGCGGTGTAGACGCCGGGACCGGTCGGGGCCGCGCCGCACCAGCGGGGCTTGACCGCGGTCAGGGCGGACACGTCCAGGGAGGCGGCCGGGCCGACCGTCACCGTGTTGTTCACCGGCGAGATGTCGAGGACGTAGCGCGGCTTGCCGTCGGCGGCCGGGGTGCCGATGCGCAGCCCCTTGCGCTGGCCGATCGTGAAGCCGAACGCACCCTCGTGGGAGCCGATGACCGCTCCGGCCTCGTCGACGATGTCGCCCTCCGCCTTGCCCAGGCGGTTCGCCAGGAAGCCCTGGGTGTCGCCGTCGGCGATGAAGCAGATGTCGTGCGAGTCCGGCTTCTTGGCGACGGCCAGGCCGCGGCGCTCGGCCTCGGCGCGGATCTCGTCCTTGGTGGTGACCGTGTCGCCGAGCGGGAACACCGCGTGGGCGAGCTGGCGGTCGTCCAGGACCCCGAGGACGTACGACTGGTCCTTGGCCATGTCGGAGGCGCGGTGCAGCTCGCGCGTGCCGTCCTCGCGGACGATCACCTGCGCGTAGTGGCCGGTGCAGACCGCGTCGAAGCCGAGCGCGAGCGCCTTGTCGAGCAGGGCGGCGAACTTGATCTTCTCGTTGCAGCGCAGACACGGGTTCGGGGTGCGGCCCGCCTCGTACTCGGCGATGAAGTCCTCGACCACGTCCTCGCGGAAGCGCTCGGCGAGGTCCCAGACGTAGAAGGGGATGCCGATGACGTCGGCCGCGCGGCGGGCGTCGCGCGAGTCCTCGATGGTGCAACAGCCACGCGCGCCGGTCCGGAACGATTGCGGGTTCGCCGAGAGGGCGAGGTGCACGCCCGTCACGTCGTGCCCGGCCTCGACGGCGCGGGCGGCGGCTACGGCGGAGTCCACTCCGCCCGACATGGCGGCGAGGACGCGGAGGGGGCGCTGCGAGGTGTCAGTCATAACCCCTCCAGAGTACGGGGCCGCGGGAACCGGAGCCCCCGAGTATCCGTTGAAGATCGCATGGGGGAGAAAAAGGGGAAGCCACAGGGCCGTGGGTCCGGGGCGGGAGCCAAGGACGCGGACCGGCCGGTCGGGCGCCGGGTGCTGCTCATCGGCGGTGCGGCGGCCGCCGTGAGCGCCGCCGGGCTCGCCCGGGAGAAGCTGTCGCACGTGTGGTGGCGGCTGCCGGGTGTGGAGAAGTCGCGGGTCGCGGGGGCGGTGGACTTCCGCGGCGCGCAGTGGGTGGCGGCGTCGGCGGCGAACTGGCGGCGGGCCGACCGTCCCGACGACTACTCGATAGACCGGGTGGTCATCCATGTCACCCAGGGCAGCTTCGCGAGCGCGGTGAAGGTCTTCCAGGACCCGGGGCACGGAGCGGCCGCGCACTACATCGTCCGCAAGGACGGTCATGTCACGCAGATGATCCGCGAGCTCGACGTGGCGTTCCACGCGGGGAACCGCGAGTACAACGAGCGCAGTGTCGGCATCGAGCACGAGGGCTTCGTCGATCGGGCCTCGTCGTTCACGGACGCGATGTACACGGCCTCGGCACGGCTGACGGCCGGGATATGCGGGCGCTACGACATCCCCGTCGACCGCGATCACATCATCGGACACGTGGAAGTACCGGGCACGGATCACACGGATCCCGGACGGCTCTGGGACTGGGACCGGTATCTGCGGCTCGTACGACAGGCCCGGACGGCGTCCGCCTGACGAAGGTCCGAGGGTCCCGGGACTGAGGGCACCGGCCCGTCGGCTGCCGGGGGTCTGACGGCTGCCGGAGGTCCGAGGGACTCGGGCTTCAGGCCCCCGGCACCACGGGTGTCAGGCAAGGCCCGTCGGCGGTGTCATCGGCGGGTGGTGTCAGGTGAGGCCCGCCGACGGTGTCATCGGCGGGTGTCAGGCAAGGACCGTCAGCGGCGTCGGCGGCGGGTGTCAGGTGAGGCCCCTCGGCAGGTGTCAGGTGAGGCCCGCCGTGCGCGCCCGCTCCACCGCCGGGCCGATCACGCGCGTCACCGCCGCGACGTCCGCCTCCGTGGAGGTGTGGCCGAGCGAGAAGCGCAGGGTGCCCCGGGCGAGGTCCGGGTCGGTGCCGGTGGCGAGCAGGACATGGCTCGGCTGGGCCACGCCCGCCGTGCACGCCGAGCCGGTGGAGCACTCGATGCCCTGCGCGTCGAGCAGCAGGAGCAGCGAGTCGCCCTCACAGCCCGGGAACGTGAAGTGCGCGTTGGCGGGCAGCCGGCCTCCCGGTGCCGGGTCGCCGCCGAGGATCACGTCGGGCACGGCCTTGCGGACGGCGTCGACCAGGACGTCGCGCAGGGCGCCGATCTCGCGGGCGAACCACTCACGCTGCTCGGCGGCCAGCCGCCCGGCGACCGCGAAGGAGGCGATCGCGGGCACGTCGAGCGTGCCGGAGCGGACATGGCGCTCCTGGCCGCCGCCGTGCAGCACGGGTACGGGGCTGTACTCGCGGCCGAGAAGCAGCGCGCCGATCCCGTAGGGACCGCCGATCTTGTGGCCGGACACCGTCATCGCGGCGAGGCCCGAGTCTGCGAAGTCGACGGGGATCTGACCGAAGGCCTGGACGGCGTCGGCGTGCAGCGGGACGCCGAACTCGGCCGCGACATCGGCCAGTTCACGGACCGGCATGATGGTGCCGATCTCGTTGTTGGCCCACATGACGGTGGCGAGGGCGACGTCGTCGGGGTTGCGGGCGATGGCCTCGCGCAGGGCGTCGGGGTGGACGCGGCCGTACGCGTCGACGGGCAGGTACTCGACCGTGGCGCCCTCGTGCTCGCCGAGCCAGTGGACCGCGTCGAGGACGGCGTGGTGCTCGACGGGGCTCGCGAGGACACGGGTACGGGCCGGGTCGGCGTCTCTGCGGGACCAGTACAGGCCCTTCACCGCGAGGTTGTCGGCCTCGGTACCGCCGGAGGTGAAGACCACCTCGCTGGGGCGGGCGCCGAGGGCGTCCGCCAGGGTCTCACGGGCTTCCTCGACCGTCCGCCGGGCAGAGCGGCCGGCGGCGTGGAGGGAGGAGGCGTTGCCCGTGACGCTCAGTCGGGCGGTCAGAGCCTCTACCGCCTCGGGGAGCATCGGGGTGGTCGCGGCGTGATCGAGGTAAGCCATGGTGGGCCCGATTCTACGGGCCCGCTCTCCCCCTGCCTCGGCCCCCACCGGCGTGACGTCCCGCCCCGGCTCGCGGACGGGTTCGCGGCGCGCCTCCCGGCTCCGCGCGGGCCCTCGATCAGCGCACGGGGTGAACCCGGCCTACGCGGCACATCCGGCTCCGCCGCGCAGGCGACCGCGTCCGTGCGGTCGTCGGCTCCGGCCTCAGAAGCTCCAGGACACCGTGCTGTCGAACTGCATGAAGGCGACCAGGACGACCAGGTCGGCGACGCCCAGACCGAGGCCGAGGAAGGCGCGGCCGCGGCGGGCCGTGCCGCGCCACAGGGCGACGGAGGCGAGGGCGATGGCGATGGGGCCGAGGAAGACGTTCAGCACCAGGAGGCCGAGGAGGCCGAGGATGAAGGCGGCCACGGCCATGCCGTCCGCGTCCCGGACGGCGGTCCGGCGCGTGGCGCGGGCGGCCTCGGCGGGGCGGGCGGTTCCCGTGGTGCGAGCGGGTCGAGCGGTGCGATTCGTGCCGGTGGTGCGCGTGGTGAGTTCCATGACGTGAGTCAGCTCCCAACGGTCAGTCGGTGAAGGGGTGGGACCAACGGCCGGTCGGCAATGCTGCGGGACCAACGGTCAGTTGGTGGAGGGGTGGCGTCGGCGGGTGTTGCGCTCACGCAGCGCGAAGACGACCAGCCAGACGCCGATGACGGCCGCCGCGACGAGGGTCACGGGCAGCGGCGCGTGCGCCACGGAGCCCATGACGACGCCGAGCAGCAGGAGTGCGGCGACGAGGAACAGCATGAGGTGCCTCTCGAAGAAGTCTCGTAGTCCGGTCCCGGACTGTCCGGTGCCTCGACGGTGAGGCACGGATGTTTCCGGGACTTGACGACTCAGTGAACGGTTGTAGTAACAGTTGTTCACTGACTTCTGAGTCTAGCGCGTCCGACGGCTTTAAAATTCCAGAGAACAGTTGTTAACTGCATGGCATGAGTCACACTCTCGGCATCCGCCAGGCGCAGAAGCAGAAGACCCGACAGGCGCTGCTGGACGCCGCGTTGACGCTTCTGGAGGACCAGAGCCTGAGCAGCCTGGGTCTGCGCGAGGTCACCCGTGCCGTCGGAGTCGCCCCCACCGCCTTCTACCGGCACTTCCGCTCGACGGCGGATCTCGGGGTGGCCCTGGTCGAGGAGGCGCTCGGCAGCCTGCACCCGATGATCGAGGACACGGTGTCCGCGGCCGGCGACAGCGACGAACGCATCGCCCGCGCGGTGGAACTGATCGCCCATCACGTCGGGACGCACCCGGCGCACGTCCGCTTCATCGCACGCGAGCGGCACGGCGGGGTCCAGCCGGTGCGGGACGCGATCCGCGAGCAACTGGCCCGGTTCGCCGAGGAAGTGAAGGACGCGCTGGCCGAGCACCCCGAGTCGCTGGGGTGGAACGACGACGATCTGCTGATGCTCGCGGGGCTGTACGTCGACCACATGCTGATGGCGGCCTCGGCGTTCCTGGAGGCGCTGGACGGCTCCGAGGCGGAGCGCGAGCGGGTGGCCCGGGTGGCGAGCCGTCAGATGCGGCTGATCAGCATCGGCCGCCGTCACTGGCTCGGCTGACCGCGACGGCCGGCCGGGGCGGCGCGACGCCGAACCGAGCCGCACCGCCTCGCCTCTCCCGGCCCCACCACCCCGGCGACCGCCACCCGAAGGCCGGACTCCCGAGGCCCGGACCCCCGAGGCCCGGACCCCCAAAAGCCGGACGCCCAAAGGCCAGCCTCCCGAAGGCCGGACTCCCGAACGCCAGCCTCCCAAAAGCCGGACTCTCAAAGGCCGGACTCCCGATGCGTCAGCCCTGCGCGGGCGACTGCCCCTGCTCCTGTCCCATCTGGCCGCCGCCGGGACCGCCGCAGCCGCCCTGGCCGCCGTCCATGCCGCCGCCGGGAGCGCCGCTCGGCATGCCCGAGCGGTTGCCGGAGGGCGCCTTCCCGGTGGGCATGCCCGACGGGGCGCCGGAACGCGAGGGCATGCCCGAGGGCGCGCCGCTCGGGCGCCCGGAGGCACCGCCCGGCATCCCGGAGGGACGCGTGCAGTTCTGGCCGTCGGAGGTCTTGCTGTCCGAGGACGACGAGTCGCCGGAGCCGCAGGCCGCCAGCAGGGGCGAGAGCGCGAGGAGGGCGACAACGGGGACGAGTCGTGCACGACGGTTCATGGGGCAACTCCCGGTCAGGTCACGTGAACCGGCTGAGGAAAGCCGGACGAGCGGGGGCCAGAGCACCAGATCCACGTAGGGCCGCGCTGTGCCGCAGCTGTGCTTCGCTGTGCGGCGCCCTTCCGCGCGCCGGGCTCAACCCCCCTCGTACACCGAGCTGATGGCCGCCGCCGTCGCCGCCAGTTCCTGCCGCACCTCGGCGGGCGCGAGGACCTCCACCGCGTCCCCGAAGGCCAGCAGCGTGCGGGCCTCACGGACCGAGCCGTGGGAGAGGCGCGCGGTCACCCACTCGCTCGCGCCGTCGTCCTCGGGCAGCTCCGCGAGGGTGGCCGCGTTGAGGCGCACGAACATGTCGAGGCGGGAACGCCGTACCCGGACCGTGACGTCGAGAGCCCCCGGCCGCTCCTCGACCTGACGGCGCAACACCTCCCAGGCGTCGGCGAGTTCGACGCCCGGCCGGCGCCGCACCGGCTCCGGCAGGAGGGTGGCCGCGCGGACCCGGTCGGCGCGGAACAGGTGCGGACTGCCGCGCCGGTCGGCGACCAGGTACCAGATTCCGGCCTTGGAGACGAGCCCGTACGGGTCGACGGTGTACGTGCGCGGTTCGGTCTCCCCGCCGTGCCGGTAGCGCAGCCGCAGCCGGCGGTCGGTGAAGACCGCGTCCTGCAACACGTCGAGGTCGACGGCTCGCCGGGGCCCGCCCTTCCACCGGGTGGCGTCGACGAGGACGCGCCTGCTGGTGACCTCGGCGGCCGGCCGGAAGGGCGCGGGCAGCGCGGCCATCACCTTGCGCAGCGCGGAGCCGAGCGCCTTGTCGAGGCCGAGAGCCGCGTGCGCGCCCTGCGCGGCCAGGATGAACAGCGCACGGGACTCGTCCGCGGTCAGTCCCGTGACGTCCGTGCGGAATCCGGCGAGCAGCTCGATGCCGCCGTGCCGCCCGCGCTCGGCGTAGACCGGGACGCCGGAGGCGGACAGCGCCTCGATGTCCCGGTAGATGGTGCGCACCGACACCTCCAGCCGGCCGGCGAGCTCGTGCGCCGGGACGCGGCCGCGGGTCTGGAGCAGCAGGAGGATCGAGAGCAGTCGGTCGGACTTCACGCGCCCAGGATCGCGCCCGCCGAGGGCCGCCGCAAATGTTGACGGAGACTGTCAGGTTATGCGGCGAGGGTGAGGGCACACCGAGACACGGAAGAGGTCAGTCATGAACGCCATGGACCCCCGCCCCCTGTACACCCGCGCCGCCGAGCAGATCGCGTCACTGATCGGGACCGTCCGGACGGAGCAGCTGGCCGGGGCCACCCCGTGCGCCGAGTTCGACGTACGCGTGTTGCTGTCGCACATGGTGGGCGGCACCCGGCGGATCGCCGTGATCGGGGCGGGCGGCGACGGGCTGGCGGTGCGGCCGTTCGCCGACGGAGTGCCGGACGACGGCTGGCGCGCCGCGTACGACGAGGCCGCGGCGGAGGTCGCCGGGGCATGGGCGGACGACGCCCGGCTGGACGCGCTGGTGCTGGTGCCCTGGGGCGAGGCCCCCGGGCGTATCGCCCTCGCGGGATACGTGATGGAGGCCGTCACCCACACCTGGGACCTCTCCGAGGCCCTCGGCCGGCCGCTCGAACTCGATCCGGAACTGGCCGAGTTCGCGCTCGCGATCGCCGGCCGTGTACTGCCCGACGAGGGGCGCGAGGACCCCGAGCTGCCCTTCGGCGCGGTGGTGCGGGCCCCCGGAGGGGCCGACGTCTACGAGCGGCTGGCGGCCTGGACGGGCCGTCGGCCGCTGGTGACCGTCTGACGGGCCGGGGCTTCGCCGGTGGGGGCGTGACGGGCCACGGGCGGCGGAGCCGCTGCCGGACACGTGGTCACGGCCGGACCGGGCACGCGGTGATCGCGGGACACGGACACACGGTGGACGCCGGCCCCTGACACACGGTGGACGCCGGCCCCCTGACAGGCGGTGGCCGTCCGCGTCGTACGGCCGCGCCTCACCCCGACCGGTGAGGCGCGGCCGGGCCACGGGCGCGCGGCAGTCAGCGGAGACGTGCTCGCGCGAGCTGGCGGGACTGCGCGACCAGTCGGTCGGAGCTGTCCCACACCTCCGCGTCCTCCTCCAGGAAGCCCCCGGCGAGGTTGCGGGTGGTGATCGAGACCCGCAGCGGGCCGGGCGCGGGGCGGGAACGTACGTGCACGGTCAGCTCGACGGTCGGCACCCAGCCGGACAGCCCGATCTCGAAGGCCGTCGGCGGCAGCGCGTCGACCGCGAGGAGCAGCGACAGCGGGTCCGCGTCGCGGCCGTCGGCGAGTCCGAACCACGAGCGCATCTCGCCCTTCCCGGACGGCGCGCCGAGCGCCCAGCCCAGGGTCGCGGGGTCGAGCTTGAGGAACAGCCGGTCGGTGATCGCCGAGCTGCCGGGGATCGGGGCGGGCGCGTCCTGCGGACCGAAGCACTGGTCCATCGGCGGGATCGCGGGCGGCAGCGCGGTCGTCCGGACGTCGTCGGGCAGGGTGTCGAGATCGCCGTACGAGGCGAGCACGCGGATCCGCTCGATCTCGCGGCCCTCGTCGTCGTACTGGAGGAGGGACGCCTGTCCGGTCGACAGCGTCCGGCCGGTGCGTACGACGTCCGTGCGGATGACCGCGGGGCCCGGCTGGGACGCGGTCAGATAGTGCGCGGAGATCGTGAACGGATCGGAGTGCGGGAGGGCGTCGGCGAGCGCGCGGCCGAGGACGGCCAGCAGGTAGCCGCCGTTGACGGCGCTGATGATCGTCCACCCGGCGGAGAGGTCGACGTCGTAGACGCCCGCCTCGCGCAGGGTGACGGCGGTGTCCCGGTCGAACTCGCTGTCGCCGATCGTGGCCCGTACGGCCTGTACCGAAGCTGCTTCTGGCATACATGAACGGTACAACAGGAAATTACTAAGCGGTAGCTTTCACTTGTTTCCGGCGCATGAACGCCCGCCGCCCCGCCCAACCGGGTGAGTATTCGGCCATTTCTCGTCAAGTGTCCGCAATCACCCGTGACCAATCGGTCCGACTTCTCCTCTGAAAGGACATGAGCCTCACCGGGACTCCGTTCCTCCTGACCGCGGTCGCGCTGTGTGCCGTCGCCCTCGCGCTGCCCCTGGCCCTGTGGTCCCGGATCCCCGGGCCGGCGCCCGTGCGCGGCGCGGCCCGGCTCCTGATGCTGCTGTTCGTCCAGGGCACGGCGATCAGCCTGGTCTTCGTCCTCGTGAACAACGCCAACAGCCTGTACGACGACTGGGCCGACCTCCTCGGGACCGGCGACCACGTCGAGCGGGCCGCCGACCTCGGGCCGGACGGCACCGGAGGGATCGCGCCGGAGAGCCTGCCCAAGGTGCGGCAGACCTTCCGGCAGGCCGACGGACGGCGGATGGGGCAGGCCGGCGGAGTACGCGTCACCGACCTGAGGGGGCGGGTGTCGGGGGTGCACGCCGAGGTCTACGTCTGGCTGCCGCCGCAGTACGACGAACCCGCCTACCGCCACCGGAAGTTCCCCGTGGTGGAACTGCTGCCGGGCTATCCGGGCTCCGCGAAGGCGTGGTTCGGATCGCTCAAGGTGCACGAGCAGCTGCTGCCGATGATGCGCGCAGGCCGGGTCGCGCCGTTCATCCTGGTCGCGCCGCGCACCAACCTGCTGGCCCGGGCGGACACGGGCTGCGCGAACATCCCGGGCACGGTGAACGCGGAGAGCTGGCTCAGCATCGACGTGCCGAGGATGGTCACGGACAACTTCCGCGCCGAGGCCGCCCCGGACGGCTGGGCGACGGCCGGATACTCGGCAGGGGCGCACTGCGCCACCAAGCTGGCCGTCGCCCACCCCGACCGCTACCGGGCCGCGGTGAGCATGTCCGGCTACAACGACCCGAAGGGCGAACGCAGTTCACTCGCCGGGCGGAGCGCCGAGCTGCGCGTGCGGAACGATCCCCTGCTGCTGCTGCGCGCCGACCGCGTCCCGCCCCGGATCGCGCTCTACTTCTCCGGCGAGTCCGGCGACGGCTACGAGGCGGGCGCCCAGGTCCAGGCGATCGCGAAGCCGCCGACGAGCGTGGACGTGGTGCTGCTGCCGCGCAGCGCGGGCGGTCACGACATGGGGCTGTGGCGGCCGCAGCTGCCGGAGGTGTTCCGCTGGCTGACCCAGCGGTTCATCACGGACACCGGCACGGACACCCGCACCGGCACGGACACCGACGCCGACGCCACCGTCGACCCGGACGAGACGGCAGGCCCGGCCGGCACCCCGGGAAAGTCCGGCCTGGTGGACACGGCAGACCCGTTCGGCACGGCCGACCGGGTCAGGGGGTCCCTTCCTCGCTCACCGTCGAGCGGCGGTTCCATGCGCGCGGAGCCCGCCAGTGGTACCGCATCGCGAGCAGGCGCAGCACGAAGGCCGTGACGATGGCGAGGCCGCTGGTGAACGGGGTGAGCGCGTCGTAGCGGATGCAGAGCACGACCATCGTGGCGCCGACGATCGCGGGCACCGCGTAGAGGTCGCGGTCCCAGCGCAGCAGCGAGGGCACTTCGTTGGCGAGGACGTCCCGCAGCACACCGCCGCCCACGGCCGTCGCGAGGCCGAGGGCGGCGGAGGCGGTCAGACCGAGCCCGTAGTCGTACGCCTTCACCGTGCCGGTGACGCAGAACAGTCCGAGCCCGGCCGCGTCGAAGACGTTCACGCCGGCCTGGATGCGCTCCACCTGAGGGTGCAGGAAGAACACGAGCAGGGCGGCGACGATCGGCGTGGTGAAGTACCCCAGGTCCGTGAAGGCCGCAGGGGGTACCGCGCCGATGATGATGTCGCGCAGCAGCCCTCCGCCCAGCGCGGTGATCTCCGCGAGAACGGCTATGCCGAAGACGTCGAAGTTCTTGCGGACGGCCAGCAGAGCGCCGGAGATCGCGAAGACGAAGATGCCGATCAGATCGAGCGTGTGCTGGACGGAGGGACTGAACAGATGCTGGAACACCCCCACATTCTCACCTGTCGCGGGGTGTGCGCCTTACGAAGGAAGGTCTAGACGGCGGGCTTGCCTGTGGTGAACAGCCAGGTCTGGAAGAGGTCGTCGAGCTGGCGGCCGGAGATCCGCTCGGCGAGGGCGATGAAGTCGGCGGTACTGGCGTTGCCGTACCGGTGCAGCTTCGTCCAGGCGGGGAGCAGCTTGAAGAAGGCGGTGTCGCCGATGCGTTCACGCAGCATCTGGAGGGTCATCGCGCCGCGCTGGTAGACCGCCGAGGCGAACATCGTGTCCCGCTGCGGATCGGCGACCGTGATCTGCCAGAAGGCGGAGTCCGCGGGCCGCGCGCTGTACCCGGCGATGAACGAGTCGTGCGCCGAGCGGATGCCCTTGTGCTCGGACCACAGCCACTGGGCGTAGGTCGCGAAGCCCTCGTTCAGCCAGATGTCCTTCCAGTGGTCCACCGAGACGGAGTCGCCGAACCACTGGTGGGCCAGCTCGTGCACGATGGTCGACTCCGAGCGCACCGCCGAGTACGCGGGCTTCGACTGCACCTCCAGCGAGAAGCCGGCCTGCGGCATGTCGTCGACGATCGCACCGGTCTCCTCGAACGGGTACGGGCCGAAGACCTGCGACCAGTAGTCGGTGGCCTCGGCGGTGACGCCGTACACGTCGACGCTGTTGCTGTTGGCGAGCACCGGGTCGACGGCGACGTAGATCGGTGTCCCGGCGGGGGTCCTGCCGGTCTTCACGTCGAACTTCCCGATGGTCGCCGTGGCGAGGTAGGTGGCCATGGGCCTGCTCTCACGCCAGTGCGCGACCGTGCTGCCACCCCTGTTCCGGGTCGATATCAGGCGCCCGTTGGAGACCGCCGTCAGGCCCTTGGGCGCCGTGATGCGGATGTCGTAAGTCGCCTTGTCGGACGGGTGGTCGCTGGAGGGGAACCAGGTGGATGCGGCGTTGGGTTCGCAGGCGACGAAGACGCCGTCGGCGGTCTTCATCCACCCGTAGTCGGAGCCGAACACGATCGGGCCGCTCAGCGCTTCGGGGACTCCGCCGTAGGTGACGGTGACCGTGAAGGTCCTGCCCTTGGCCAGCACACCGCGCGGGGTGATGTGGATCTCGTCGCCCTCCCGCGTGAAGTGGGCTCGTCTGCCGTTCACTTCGACCTTCGTGACGTCCAGCTTCTGGAGGTCCAGGTCGAACGCGGAGAGGTTCTGGGTGGCGCGGGCGGTGAGGGTCGTACGGCCGTCGAGGCGGTCGGTGTCGGGGTTGTACGCCACGTCGAGGGCGTAGTGGCGGGCGTCGAAGCCGCCGTTGCCGAGCTGCGGGAAGTAGGCGTCACCGATGCCGTCGGCGCCCGGGGTGGGGGCGGGGGAGGCGGCGATGAGGAGGAAGGAGGCAACCGCGGTCGCGAGAGCCCCTAAACGTGCCGAACGGGAGAGTGCCATCAGCGTCCCTTTCGTACGTGTGCCGATCGTTTCCGATCAGACGGACACGCAGGACTCTGCACTCTCCCGTTCGAGCATGCTCATGACTTTGCCAAGTCGTCACGGCCTACTTGCCGGTTGACTCCTGACGATCGGCTTCCGCACCCGCGGCGTCCGAAGCGGAGCCGGCCTCGCCGGTCTCCTCACCGGTGGCTGCGACCTCGGCCGGGGCCTTGCCCGACACCTCGGCGGAGTCCACGGCGGACACCAGCTCCACCGCCTCCCGCGCGGCCGACAGCAGGACGACGTCCTGCGGCGCCTGGTCCGCGGCGTTCTCCGGGTGGTGGCAGGCGACCTGCTGACCGGGCTTCAGCTCGATGAGCGGCGGCTCGGTCGTCTTGCAGATCTGCGTGGCCTTCCAGCACCGGGTGTGGAAGCGGCAGCCGCTCGGCGGAGCGATCGGCGAGGGAACGTCACCCTTGAGCAGGATCCGCTCGCTCTTGTTGCCCCGGCGCTTGGGGTCCGGCACCGGCACGGCCGACATCAGGGCCTTGGTGTACGGGTGCATCGGCGCCTCGTACAGCGAGGTGCGGTCGGCGAGCTCGACGATCTTGCCGAGGTACATCACCGCGATGCGGTCCGAGACATGGCGCACGACCGAGAGGTCGTGGGCGATGATCACGTACGTCAGACCGAGCTCGGACTGCAGGTCGTCCATCAGGTTCACGACCTGCGCCTGGATCGACACGTCGAGCGCCGAGACCGGCTCGTCCGCCACGACGAGCTTCGGCTTCAGGGCGAGCGCGCGGGCGATGCCGATGCGCTGGCGCTGACCGCCGGAGAACTCGTGCGGGTAGCGGTTGTAGTGCTCGGGGCTCAGACCCACCAGCTCCAGGAGCCGCTGGACCTCCTTCTTCACACCGCCCTCGGGCTCCACGCCCTGGAGCCGGAACGGCGCCGAGACGATCGAGCCGATGGTGTGACGGGGGTTCAGCGACCCGTACGGGTCCTGGAAGATCATCTGGATGTCGCGGCGCAGCGGACGCATCTTCGAGGCGCTGAGCCGGGTGATGTCCTGGCCCTCGAACTCGATGCTGCCGCCGGTCGGGTCCTGGAGACGGGTGATGACCCGGCCCATGGTCGACTTGCCGCAGCCGGACTCGCCGACGACGCCGAGCGTCTCGCCCTTGCGGACCTCGAAGTCGATGCCGTCGACGGCTTTGACCGCGCCGACCTGGCGCTGCAGGACGCCCTTCCGGATGGGGAAGTGCTTCTGCAGCCCCTGGACCCGGAGCAGGACCTCGCGGTTCTCCGAGGACTTCGCGCGGTGCTCGGGAGCCCCCGCCTGCTGCGGGATCACCGCGCCCCCGCCGTCCGTCTTGTTCGTCTCACTCACAGCTTCGGCGCAATCTCTTCGGTCCAGATCCGCGTGCGGTCCTCCTGCGAGAGGTGGCAGGCGGTGTAGTGGCCGCTGCCGATCAGCTGCAGTTCGGGGCGCACGGTACGGGTGACATCGCCCTTGGGCAGGTCCGCGTACGGGCAGCGCGGGTGGAAGGCGCAGCCCGAGGGGACGTTGATGAGGCTCGGCGGCTGGCCCTTGACCGGGATGAGCCGGTCGGAGGTCTCACGGTCGATACGCGGCATCGAGCCGAGCAGACCCCAGGTGTAGGGGTGCTGCGGCTGCTCGAAGACCCGGTCGACGGAGCCGCGCTCCACGCACCGGCCGCCGTACATCACCAGCACCTCGTCGGCGATCTCGGCCACCACACCCAGGTCGTGGGTGATGAGGACGACCGCGGAGCCGAACTCCTTCTGCAGATCGCGGATGAGGTCGAGGATCTGCGCCTGGACGGTGACGTCGAGGGCGGTCGTCGGCTCGTCCGCGATGAGCAGCTCGGGGTTGTTGACGAGCGCCATGGCGATCATCGCGCGCTGCCGCATACCGCCGGAGAACTCGTGCGGGTAGCTGTCGGCGCGCTTGGCCGGCTCGGGGATGCCCACACGGTCGAGCATCTCGATCGCCCGGGTGCGGGCGACCTTCTTGCTGACCTTGTGGTGGACGCGGTACGCCTCCACGATCTGGTTGCCGATCGTGTAGTACGGGTGCATCGCGGACAGCGGGTCCTGGAAGATCATCGCCATCTCACGGCCGCGGAGCTTGCGCACCTCGTCCGGGTCGGCGTTCACCAGTTCCTTGCCGTCCAGCCAGATCTCGCCCGACATCTGGACGTTCTTGCCGCGCGCGCCGAGCCGGTGCAGGCCCATGACGGCCAGCGAGGTGACGGACTTGCCGGAGCCCGACTCGCCCACGATGCAGAGGGTCTTGCCCTTCTCCACCGAGAAGGTGAGCCCGTCGACGGACTTGACCAGACCGTCATCGGTCGGGAAGTGCACCTTGAGGTCGCGCACGTCGAGGAACGACTTGGGGGCGTTCGAGGGCGAGGAGACGGGTTCGCCGACCGCGGCGCCGGTCTTGGACAGTTCGGTCACGAGAGCCTCACCCGCGGGTCAGCGGCGGCATACAACAGGTCCACCAGGAGATTTGCTACGACGACGAAGAACGCGGCGAGGAGGGTCACGCCGAGGATCAACGGCAGGTCGTTGTCGGTAATGCCCTGCACCGCGTACGCGCCGACGCCATGCAGAGAGAACACGTGCTCGGTGATCACCGCACCGCCGAGCAGCAGACCGAGGTCCATGCCGAAGACGGTGATGATCGGGGTGAGAGCGGCGCGCAGTCCGTGCCGGACCACGACCTTGCCCTCGCGCAGGCCCTTGGCACGGGCCGTGCGGATGAAGTCCTCGTTCATCGTCTCCATCATGCCCGAGCGGGTGAGCCGCGCGTAGATGGCGGAGTACAGGAGCGCGAGAGAACACCACGCGGGGAAGAGGGTGTTGGCCCACTGCGCGGGATTCTCGGTGAACGGGACGTAGGTGTCCCCGAAGATCGGGATCTTGTACCTGAAGAGCAGGATCGCCAGGCTGCCCGTGAAGAACATGGGCAGCGAGACACCGGCGAGCGCGACGCCCATGAAGGCGCGGTCGAAGAGCGAGCGCGGCTTGAGCGCGGAGATCACACCGACCGCCACACCGGACACCAGCCACAGCACGGCGGCCCCCGCGGCGAGCGAGAGGGTCACCGGGATCCGGGAGGTGAGCTCCGGCCAGACCGCCTGGTGGGTCTTGAAGGAGTACCCGAAGCACGGCGCGTCACAGTGCGCCGTGGTGGGACCCAGATCATAGGAGGCGCCGACCACGATCCCCTTGATGAAGTGCCAGTACTGGACGTAGACGGGCTGGTCCAGACCGAGGTTGTGCTTGACCGCGAGGATGTCGGCCTTCGTCGGGCTCTTCCCGATGTACTGCTGCGCGAGCTGGTCGGCGGACTGGCCGACCATTCTTGGCAGCAGGAAGAAGATGGCGAAGGTGACCGCGGAGACGACCAGGAGCAGGATCACTGCCGCTGCCGTCCGACGGAGGATGTACGAGATCACGGGGATCGGCGCTGGTGCCCGCGGGCCGTTAGGCCCGCGGGCACCAATGCCTTCACCTGCCTTCCGGGGCTGCTACTTCTTCGTGGTGCCGATGTTGAGGTAGTCGTACTGACCGCTGAAGGCCGCCGTGGAGACCAGGTTGGTCGCGTACTGCGGGCGGGCCAGCAGAACCTTGAAGTAGGTCAGCGGCACGAGGACGGCGTCGTCCATGGTCTTCTTGTCGATCTCGGTGTACAGGCCGTTGCGCGCGGCGTTGTCCTGCGTACCGATCGCCTTCTCGAGGAGGGCGTTGACGTCCTTGTTGTCGTACTGCGACAGGTTGGTGTTACCCGAGTCGCCGATCGCGGAGCCGTTCAGGATCTGCTGCAGGAAGCCGTAGCCGGAGGGCCAGTCGGCACCCCACTGCATCATGATCAGGCCGATGTTCTGCTTCTCGGTGAACTTCGGGACACCCGCGTAGTCGGTGAAGTACTTGCCCGACGGGTACTGCTTCAGGGTGGCGTTGATGCCGGCCTTCTTCAGCGACGCGATGATCGCCGTGGCAGCGTCGATCTCCTGCGGACGGTCGCTGCGCGCCGAGATGTTGGTGCTGATCGTCGACTTGCCGCAGGCCTTCAGCTGGTCCTTGGCCTTGGCCGCGTCACCCTTGCTGTCGGTCGAGGCGTAGACGTCCGACTTGGCGTAGCCCGGGATGTCCGGCGGGAGAACCGTGGAGGCGATGTCGCCACGGATCGGGCCGCCCTCGGCGGTCTGCACCGAGACCTTGTCGATCGCGAACTGCACGGCCTTGCGGCACGCGACGTTGTTGAACGGCTTCACCTTGGTGTTGATCGCCATGTAGACGAGACGGCCACCGTAGGTGTTGTCCGTGTTGGCCTTCTTGTCGGCCGAGGTGAGCAGCTGCGCCTGGGTCGCAGCCTGGACACCGCCACCACCGAGGTCGATCGCCTTGCCCGCGAGAACGTCCTTGTCGATCGTCTCGGCGGCAACCTTCAGGTTGACGACGATCTTGTCCGGGTACTGCTTGCGCAGCGGGTCGGACTTCGCGTCCCAGTTCTCGTTGCGCACGAGGACGGCCTGCTTGCCGTCGGCGTAGCTCTCGAACTTGTACGAGCCCGAGGACACGATGTTCTTGACGTAGTCGACGCCGTTGTCCTTGGCCTGCGGGACCGGCGCCGTCTGCGGCGAGGCGACCAGGTAGTCGAACTCCTGGAAGGCGGTCTTCAGGTGGAAGACGACCGTGGTGTCGTCCGGGGTCTCGATGGAGGAGAGGCCCTTGCCGCTCTTGTCCTTGTAGGGACCCTTGTACTTGTCGCCGCCCACGAGGAACTGCTGGAAGTAGTTCGGGCCGAGGGAGAGCACGTCACGCGCGAAGTTGGAGCGCTCGACCGCGTACTTGACGTCCTTGGACGTGATCGCGGTGCCGTCCTGGTACTTCAGGCCCGTACGCAGCTTGTACGTCCAGGTCTTGCCGCCGTCGCTCGGGACACCCGCGCTGGCCGCGAGGTCCGGGACAAGGGTGTTGCCCTTCTCGCCGGCGCCGGGCTGGAACGTCATCAGCGGGCGGGCGTACAGCCGGCTGAGGTTGTACATGTACGCGTAGTACGTGTTGCCCGGGTCGAAGGAGTCCGGGACATCGGAGTACTCGTACGTAACCGTGCCCCCCTTCTTCGTGGAGGCGTTGACGACGTCCTTGGTCGCTGCGTTGGCCCCAGCTGACTTCGTGGTTTCGTCATTCTTGTTGTCATCGGCCTTGCTGCAGCCTGCAACGAGCAGACTCGCGGAGCCGATGGCCGCAATTGCGGCCAGCGCTGACCTTCGCATGATGGGCGGGTTCCCCTCCATTGTCGGAAACTTGGTGGTCTCTCGGTGTCCGTCAGGCATCAGCGGCTGCGCGGGTCGAGAGCATCGCGGAGACCGTCGCCCAGCAGGTTGAAGGCGAGGACGGTCACGAAGATGGCGAGGCCGGGCACGATCATGAACTGCGGGTCGACCTCGTAGTAGGTGACCGCTTCACGGAGCATGCCGCCCCAGGATGCCTGCGGGGGCTGGATGCCGACCCCGAGGAAGCTGAGGGAAGCCTCGAAGAGGATGTTGGTCGGGATGAGCAGCGTCGAGTAGACGATGATCGGGCCGACCAGGTTGGGCAGCAGCTCCCGGAACAGGATGTACGGGCCCTTGGCGCCCATGCCCCGGGAGGCGTCCACGAATTCCCGCTCGCGCAGGGCGAGGGTCTGGCCTCGGACGATCCGGCCCAGGTAGGGCCAGTTGAAGAAGCCGATCACGAAGATCAGGACGCTCAGGTGGAGCGGGAGCCCTTCGAGGCCGAACGCGCCGCCCTGCAGGGTGGCGGAGATGGCGATCGCGAAGAGCAGGAGGGGGAAGGCGAGGAAGGTGTCCATCAGGCGGCTGATGATCGCGTCGACCCGCCCGCCGTAGAAGCCCGCGACGACGCCGAGGATCGCGCCGATCACGTTCGACAGGATGGTCGCGCCGAAGGCGACGACCAGCGACACCCAGGAGCCCTCCAGGAGGCGGGTGGCCAGGTCGCGCCCGAACTTCGGGTCGACACCGAGCGGGTGATCCGCGCTCATGCCGCCCAACCCGCCATTGGGCAGCGAGGTGTTGGGGTCGATCAGGTCCTGGTTGAAGGCGTTCGGGTCCAGCCCCAGCATCGCCTGGAGTGGCCGGGCGAGGATGGCCAGCAGGACGAGCAGGACGACGAGTACACCGCCGACGACCGCCACCCTGTCGCGCTTGAAGCGCGTCCAGGCGATCTGCCCCAGGGAACGGCCCTCGATCCGCCCCTTGCCGGCTCCGGCAAGCACAGCCTCTGGCTGTGCTTCCGTCGCCGCCGCGGTGGTCTCGATCGGTGCGGTCACAGTGACCCGACCCCTCTCGCCGGTGGTGACCGGCCTACGCCTGCCGCTGTCTGCGGCTTGGTTCACTTGCTCGCCGGGAAGTTGACCGCAGATGGTGCGGTCCGATGACCCGGCTGATGATTCGACTTGCACTCGCTCACAGGATCGATGACCCCGTGTCTGATGGGCGAGTCTTCAGTGCCGCCACGATCACGTGCCAGGCCTCGTGGAGAAAGTATGCGCAACCGTGATGCTTGTTGGGGGATTCCGTTATCCGAACAGTGGGTAACGCGAGCCGGACGACAGGCAATTGGGCCGGAAAGACTCATTGAGGCCCATTAAGTGCGAAGCAGCATCAAATGGGACAATCAACCCATGCGCCTGCTCCCCCGCAGGTCAGCAGCATGGTGCGTACGACACAGAAGGGTAATGCGCAAGGTCATGATGCCAGCCGCGCTCGCACGGCCGTTCCACAGGTCCGGGATACGGGACGCTCTCAGTAGCCGCCGCGGGCCGGGGGATAGCCGTAGCCGCCCGCCACAGGGGCCTGCGCGGGCGCCGCGTGCGCCTCACGGTCGTAGAACGGCCGGGCGTTGGCGCGCAGCCACATCGCCACCGGGTCGAACTCGTCCGACATCGCCACGGTGGAGACCGGCAGCCCGTCCGGAACAGCGCCGATGGACTGCTGCATCATCGCCCGCACCGAGTCGACGGCGGGCGGCGAAGTGTCGTACACGTCAAGGCCGATGGCGAGGTACGGCGCCCCGAGCGTGGGCTGGACCCAGGCACGGCGCAACGAGCGTACGGCCGGGGTGAGATGGGCGTTCTGGGTGAGCAGGGCGTAGAACTGCGGGATCTCGATGCCGGGTTCGGAGAGCCGGAGCGGGCCGGCGGGCTGCCGCTCCAGGCCCGTGGCGATCCGGCGCAGATCCAGCCAGGGGATGCCGAGGCCGCCGCCGGGGGCGTGCGGGTTGAGCCAGAGGCCGAAGTGGTCGGGGTACAGGGTGCGGGCGACGTCCAGCCCGTCCACCACCTCGTACGAGCGGTTCCAGCCGCTGGCCGAGAGCTCCTGGGCGGAGGTGACGCACGGCGCGTACCCGAAGCCGTCCACCTGCATGTTCCCGTACTGGGCGTCCGGGGAACCGGCCTGGCCGTGCCACAGGAGCATCCATACCTGGCCGGACGACGGCGCCGCGAGCACGCGAAGGAGCGCCTCGTAGGCGTCGTAACGCCCGGGCGTCACCTGGCGCAGCATGTGCTCGACCTGCCCGGCCGCGGCCGTGCCCGACGCGCTCACCCTCAACCGCCCCTTCGCGAACAATTCACGACGAACTCATCCATTAGGCCCGAGGCACCGGTTACGAACGTGCGTCAACACCTCGACCGGGCCATGAAACCAGCTTATGCGGCGAACGCGCTCCGCCGGGGGAGCAGCCGAGAGCCGAGACGCACCACGCGGGGGAAGCCGCGGGCCGCCGACGGCCGGGCGCACGGTCCCCCCGCGCGCCCTCGGGACGGTGTCGTTCAGTGACCGTGCTGGTAGAAGGGGCGCACCTGGGCCCGCATCCAGTCGCCCACCGGGTCCTGCGTCACGTCGAGGAGAACCAGGTTCACCGGAATGTTCATCGGGACGCGACCGAGGGCACGGCCGAGGGCGTCGAGGGGAAGCGTGCGGGCCTCGCCCTCCCACAACGAGAGTTCGACGCCGATGAACATGACCGGATCGTCACCCTCGATGCTGGCCAGGCAGCGACGGGCACTCAGGACGACGCCGGTCCCGGCGAACTCGGCCGAGGCCGCGGCCAGGAAGTCCACCGGGTCCTCCTGCCAGTCGGGCTCGAAGAGCCGCACCCGGCCACCGCTGGCCGGCCCGTCGAGCGGCGTCCGCCCGGCCCGGCACAGCTCGGCGACGGCCATCGGCGGCAGCGGTACACCGACCACGCCGTCCGGGTTGACCGCGATGCCGACCTGCGGCGGAAGTCCGCGGGCGAACTCCACGGCGGGCGCGATCGTGTACGACATGTGTCCGCCGGTGACCTGGCGGAACTGCTCCTCGGAGCTGAAGACGGGGACGTACACCTGGCCCTCGAGTTCCATCGTGGGCAGATCGAGCGGGCCGCTCTGCGGGCCGCCGCCGCTGGGCAGCGGCACCCAGACGAAGCTGCGGCCGAGCACCTCGACGATGCGGGCGCCCGACGAGGGCCCCGCGGGTACGCCGATGGAGGCGGACAGCACCTCCTCCAGCTCGTTGCCGGGCCAACCGCCGTGCGGGTGGGGGTGCGCCTGTGCCGGGAAGTCCATCTGTCTACCGCCTGCTTCGAACCACTGTTCCGGCTGGAAAGGTTAATGGGCCACCGTGACCGGTCAGTGGCCGAAGTCGATCCTTCGCAGCACGTCCGCCGCGTCCCGGTCGATGAGCACCGCCGAACCGCAGCCCTCGGGCAGGCCGCCCTTCTCGACGGAACGCAGCAGCCGGGTGATCGCGCCGCGATGGCGCGCGAAGGCGTAGCGCGAGACGCCGCGGCCGCGCTCGCGCTGGCCGTCCAGCGCGGTGTCCGGCGTGACGTCGAGCAGCAGCAGGTGCAGTGCGCCGCCCCGGCGCCGGGCCTCGCGGGCGAGCCAGCGGCGCACCCAGGCCTGCGTGCCGCAGTCGTGCACGACGACTCCGCCGCCGCCGCGCAGCGCGCGGCGCAGGCCGGCGTAGTGCGAGAGGCGGACGAGGGGGCGGTAGACCGCGTAGGGCAGCAGGCGGGCCATCCGGCCGTCCCAGCGGTCGCGGGTGTCCTGCGAGTCGACGCGCGCGCCCTTCACGGCCCGCCGCATCAGCGTCGACTTGCCGCTGCCGGGCAGTCCCGTGACCACGACGAGGTCTTCCGCCCCGAAGCGGAGACCGTGCGGGCTGTGGCCCGCCCGGTCTCGGAGGTCGCGGACGACGACCGCCGGAAGCGGGCCGCACGCCTCCCTGGCCGTCGCGCCGTGCTGCTCCGGCAGCGCGAGACCCGAGGTCGTCGCATACGCCCTGGTCCTGTTCACCGTGACCGTCCTCCCCATGGATGTGGAGTCCCATCCCCGTCGAGTGTAAAGAGAAGGTAATGCCCGGCGCTTCCTGTTTCAGTGCGCGGACTGCCACAGGCCGGTTACAGATGGCGGACTGCCGTGATCGGACAGCGCGTGCAATGATGGCCGCGCCAACTGCATACCGGCCGCTTGAATCCGCGCGGGAGAGTCCTGGGTACGTGTACCCGGGCGCCGAAGGAGCAAGTCCCTCCCTTGAATCTCTCAGGCCCCGTTACCGCGCGGGCGAGGCACATCTGAAAAGCGGGCCGCTGACCAGTGGCTCCACCCAAGGTGCAAGTCAGGACCACCATTTCGTGGGGTACTGATGAACCTCTCAGGTTCCGATGACAGATGGGGAGGAACGACCTCGCCGTCATGCCTTGGGAGCCAGACCGATGAGCAGCAACGCACCCCGTCACACCGCGCTCGATGCCCTGCATCGCTCGCTCGGCGCGACCATGACCGACTTCGCGGGCTGGGACATGCCCCTGCGCTACGGCTCGGAGCGTGACGAGCACGTCGCCGTCCGCACGAAGGCCGGTCTCTTCGACCTCTCCCACATGGGCGAGATCACCGTCACCGGCCCCGAGGCCGCGGCCCTCCTGAACCACGCGCTGGTCGGCAACATCGCCACCGTCGGCGTCGGCCGCGCCCGCTACACCATGATCTGCCAGGAGGACGGCGGCATCCTGGACGACCTGATCGTCTACCGCCTCGCCGAGCACGAATACATGGTCGTCGCGAACGCCTCCAACGCCCAGGTGGTGCTGGACGCGCTGACCGGGCGTGCCGCCGGTTTCGACGCCGTCGTGCGCGACGACCGTGACGCGTACGCGCTGATCGCCGTGCAGGGCCCCGAGTCCCCCGGCATCCTCAAGGCGGTCACCGACGCGGACCTCGACGGCCTGAAGTACTACGCGGGCCTGCCGGGCACGGTGGCCGGCGTTCCGGCCCTGATCGCCCGCACCGGCTACACCGGCGAGGACGGCTTCGAACTGTTCGTGGCCCCCGCCGACGCCGAGAAGGTGTGGCAGGCGCTGACCGACGCGGGCACCCCGGCCGGTCTGGTCCCCTGCGGACTGTCGTGCCGCGACACGCTGCGCCTGGAGGCGGGCATGCCGCTGTACGGGCACGAGCTGACCACCTCGCTGACCCCCTTCGACGCGGGCCTCGGCCGGGTCGTGAAGTTCGAGAAGGACGGCGACTTCGTGGGGCGCGAGGCCCTGACCGCGGCCGCCGAGCGTGCCGCCTCCGAGCCGCCGCGCGTGCTGGTCGGGCTGATCGCCGAGGGCCGTCGCGTGCCGCGCGCCGGGTATCCCGTCGTCGCCGACGGCAAGGTGATCGGCGAGATCACCTCCGGCGCCCCCTCCCCCACGCTGGGCAAGCCGATCGCGATGGCGTACGTCGACGCCGCGCACGCGGCGCCGGGCACCGCCGGTGTCGGCGTGGACATCCGGGGCAGTCACGAACCGTACGAGGTCGTGGCGCTGCCGTTCTACAAGCGCCAGAAGTGACACTGGTCCGCAAAGACCGGACATGACACGGACGCCCGTCGGGCGCCGGCCGTAACCGTCGGCCCCGTCGCGCGTCCGAAGTGACCCTGCGCACATCTGCCCGGGTCACCCACGCTTCCCTTCATCAGCACTCCCCCGCGTACAGGAGAATTCAGGCCATGAGCAACCCCCAGCAGCTGCGCTACAGCAAGGAGCACGAGTGGCTGTCCGTCGCCGAGGACGGCGTCGCGACGGTCGGCATCACCGAGTTCGCGGCCAACGCGCTCGGCGATGTCGTCTACGCCCAGCTCCCGGAGGTCGGTGACACGGTCACCGCGGGCGAGTCCTGCGGCGAGCTGGAGTCGACCAAGTCGGTCAGCGACCTGTACTCCCCGGTCAATGGCGAGGTCGTCGAGGCCAACCAGGACGTGGTGGACGACCCGTCGCTGGTGAACTCCGCGCCCTTCGAGGGCGGCTGGCTGTTCAAGGTCCGCGTCGCGGACCAGCCCGAGGACCTGATGTCCGCCGACGAGTACACCGCCTTCACCGCCGGCTGAGGAGTCACCGCATGTCGCTTCTGAACACCCCGCTTCACGAGCTGGACCCGGACGTCGCCGCCGCAGTCGACGCCGAGCTGCACCGTCAGCAGTCCACCCTGGAGATGATCGCCTCGGAGAACTTCGCTCCGGTCGCGGTCATGGAGGCCCAGGGCTCGGTCCTGACCAACAAGTACGCCGAGGGCTACCCGGGCCGCCGCTACTACGGCGGCTGCGAGCACGTCGACGTGGTCGAGCAGATCGCCATCGACCGCGTCAAGGCGCTGTTCGGCGCCGAGCACGCCAACGTGCAGCCGCACTCGGGCGCCCAGGCCAACGCGGCCGCGATGTTCGCGCTGCTCAAGCCGGGCGACACGATCATGGGTCTGAACCTCGCGCACGGCGGGCACCTCACCCACGGCATGAAGATCAACTTCTCCGGCAAGCTCTACAACGTGGTCGCGTACCACGTGAGCGACGAGACCGGTCAGGTCGACATGGCCGAGGTCGAGCGCCTCGCCAAGGAGTCCCGGCCGAAGCTGATCGTGGCCGGCTGGTCCGCCTACCCGCGGCAGCTGGACTTCGCCGAGTTCCGCCGCATCGCCGACGAGGTCGGCGCGTACCTCATGGTCGACATGGCGCACTTCGCGGGCCTGGTGGCCGCGGGGCTGCACCCGAACCCGGTGCCGCACGCCCACGTCGTCACGACGACCACCCACAAGACCCTCGGCGGTCCCCGCGGTGGCGTGATCCTCTCGACGGCCGAGCTGGCCAAGAAGATCAACTCCGCGGTCTTCCCGGGTCAGCAGGGCGGTCCGCTGGAGCACGTGATCGCCGCCAAGGCCGTCTCCTTCAAGGTCGCCGCCTCCGACGACTTCAAGGAGCGCCAGCAGCGCACGCTGGACGGCGCGCGCATCCTGGCCGAGCGCCTGGTCCAGGAGGACGTGAAGGCCGTGGGCGTGGACGTCCTGTCCGGCGGCACGGACGTGCACCTGGTCCTGGTCGACCTGCGCAACTCCGCGCTGGACGGGCAGCAGGCCGAGGACCGCCTCCACGAGGTCGGCATCACGGTCAACCGCAACGCCATCCCGAACGACCCCCGCCCGCCGATGGTCACCTCCGGCCTGCGCATCGGCACGCCCGCCCTCGCCACCCGCGGCTTCACGGCCGAGGACTTCACCGAGGTCGCGGACATCATCGCCGAGGCGCTGAAGCCGTCGTACGACGAGGAGTCCCTGAAGAGCCGGGTGTCCGCTCTGGCCGACAAGCACCCGTTGTACCCCGGCCTGAAGTAGTTTCGTACGCTATTAGTCGTACGTTTTCGTTCGTACGGTACTTTTCGTACGGACGTCCGGGGCACCGCGCACACTGGAAGCAGCGCGCGGTGCCCCGTTCCATGCAGTCCCGCACCACCTCCGTCGGACAACGGCGTCCGGCGAAACCAGCAAGGAGTTCCCGTGGCCATCTCGGTCTTCGACCTGTTCTCGATCGGCATCGGCCCGTCCAGCTCCCACACGGTGGGCCCGATGCGCGCCGCGCGCATGTTCGCCCGGCGGCTGCGCAACGAAGAACTGCTGGCCCCGGTCACGGCGATACGCGCCGAGCTGTACGGCTCCCTGGGCGCGACCGGCCACGGCCACGGCACCCCCAAGGCGGTGCTGCTCGGTCTGGAGGGCGCCTCGCCCCGGACGGTGGACGTGGAGGGCGCCGACGAGCGCGTCGAGCGGATCAAGTCCTCGGGGCGGATCAACCTGCTCGGCGAGCACGAGATCGACTTCTCCTTCGACGACGACCTGATCCTGCACCGCCGCAAGACCCTGCCGTACCACGCGAACGGCATGACGATCTTCGCGTACGACGCCTCGGGCGAGCTCGTCCTGGAGAAGACGTACTACTCGGTCGGCGGCGGCTTCGTGGTCGACGAGGACGCGGTCGGCGAGGACCGCATCAAGCTCGACGACACGGTCCTGAAGTACCCGTTCCGCACGGGCGACGAGCTGCTGCGGCTCACGAAGGAGACCGGCCTGTCGATCTCCGCCCTGATGCTGGAGAACGAGCGGGCCTGGCGCACCGAGGACGAGATCCGCGAGGGCCTCCTCGGCATCTGGCGCGTGATGCAGGCGTGCGTCTCGCGTGGCATGGCCCGCGAGGGCATCCTGCCGGGCGGCCTCAGGGTCCGCCGCCGCGCCGCCCACTCGGCCCGCCAGCTGCGCGCCGAGGGCGACCCGCTGGCCCACGCGATGGAGTGGATCACCCTCTACGCGATGGCGGTCAACGAGGAGAACGCGGCCGGCGGACGCGTGGTCACCGCCCCCACCAACGGCGCGGCGGGCATCATCCCGGCGGTCCTGCACTACTACATCAACTTCGTGCCGGGCGCCGACGAGGAGGGTGTCGTACGGTTCCTGCTCGCGGCCGGGGCCATCGGCATGCTGTTCAAGGAGAACGCCTCCATCTCGGGCGCCGAGGTCGGCTGTCAGGGCGAGGTCGGCTCGGCCTGCTCGATGGCGGCCGGCGCGCTCGCCGAGGTCCTCGGCGGAAGCCCCGAGCAGGTCGAGAACGCCGCCGAGATCGGCATGGAGCACAACCTCGGCCTGACCTGCGACCCGGTCGGCGGCCTGGTCCAGATCCCCTGCATCGAGCGCAACGGCATGGCCGCGGTGAAGGCCGTCACGGCGGCCAGGATGTCCATGCGCGGCGACGGCTCCCACATGGTCTCCCTCGACAAGGTCATCAAGACCATGAAGGAGACCGGCGCCGACATGAGCGTGAAGTACAAGGAGACGGCCCGGGGCGGGCTCGCGGTCAACATCATCGAGTGCTGACGAACAGGCCCTGACCCGGCCCACAGGGTGCCGGCCGCCTCCTCGGCGGCCCGGCCCCGGGAGGAGCGGGGCGTGCGCGCCGGACACCCGTGCGAGGGTGGAGCGGGCGAAGTGCGGGAAGTTGAAAGGTGGTTGTTCCCCCACGGACACCGGCCATCACCCCGCACGGCCGTCCCCCACGCACGGAGGCTCCATCCATGCTGCGAGGCATCGACGTCAGCGCCTACCAGTCGTCCGCGTACAGCACCGCCGGCCTCTCCTTCGTCTTCGTCAAGGCGACGGAAGGCCGCTCGTACGTCAATCCGAAGCTCACCGCGCAGGTGAAGACGGCCCGCGACGCGGGCTGTGTGGTGGGCTTCTACCACTTCCTGTGGCCGGGCAACATCACCGCCCAGGCCGCGTACTTCCTGAGCAAGGCCCCCGAGAAGGCGGGCGACCTGCTCGCCGTCGACTGGGAGACCACGGGCGACGGAACCCACGCGAGCAACGCGGAGAAGGACCGCTTCATCCGCAAGGTGAAGGAGCTCCGCCCGGACCACCGCGTGCTGCTCTACGCCAACCGCAACTTCTGGCTGAACATCGACACCACCGCGTACGCCGGCGACGGCCTCTGGATCGCCGACTACGTCACCGCGGGCGAACCCCGGGTCAGGGCGAAGTGGCGATTCCACCAGTACACCGACGAGCCGGTGGACAAGGACGTCGCGGACTTCACGAGCAAGGCGGCGCTGCGCGCGTGGGCCGGCAGCGCCTAGAGGTCGTCGACGCCGGAGGCCGCGGGAGCGCCCCGGTCCCGGCGTCCGTCCGGACCCGTCGGGCCCGGACGGACGCCGGGCGATCCGCGGCCGGGACCGGAGTACGGTGGGCCGTACCGAGCGCACCTCGCACGCCGTCATCCATTTCGGCGTCGCCCTCGGGGAACGGCAAGGCCGGAGCACATCGCGTCCGGCCAGAGATGAGCCGCCCCACATGAGTCTGATGAGTCTCGGAGTACTCGCCTCCTCCCGCAAGGAGAACGAGTTCCGCCTGCCCCTGCACCCTCGCCACCTCGACCGGATAGCCCCGGACGTCCGCGAGAAGATCTTCCTCGAACACGGCTACGGCCAACGGTTCGGCGTGGCCGACGACGCGCTGAGACCACTCGTGGCCGGCCTGCGCACCCGCGAGCAGCTCGTCGCCGAGTGCGACATCATGCTGCTGCCCAAGCCCATGCACGACGACATCGCCGAGCTGCGCGAGGGTCAGGTGCTGTGGGGATGGCCGCACTGCGTGCAGGACGAGAAGATGACGCAGATCGGCATCGACCGGCGGCTGACCCTGATCGCCTGGGAAGCCATGAACCACTGGACCTCCACGGGCGCCTTCAGCGTCCATGTGTTCCACAAGAACAATGAGCTCGCGGGCTACTGCTCGGTGCTGCACGCCCTGCAGCTCGGCGGGCTGACCGGCAGCTACGGACGCCGCCTGCGCGCGGCGGTCATCAGCTTCGGCGCCACGGCGCGTGGAGCGGTCACGGGTCTGGGCGCCATGGGCGTCTCCGACGTCACGGTGCTCACCCAGCGCGCCGCCGCGGCGGTGGCCTCGCCGATGCCCTCGGTCGTGATGGCGCACTTCCAGGAGCAGGAGGACGATCCGTCGCGCCTGCAGGCGGTCACCTCGGCCGGTTCCGTGCCGCTGGCGGAGTACCTGGCCGGGTTCGACATCATCGTCAACTGCGTCCTGCAGGACACCGACGCGCCGCTCATGTTCGTCACCGACGAGGAACTCGCCCTGTTCCGGCCGGGGACCTTCTTCATCGACGTCGCCTGCGACGAGGGCATGGGCTTCGCGTGGGCCCGCCCGACCACCTTCGGCGACCCCATGCCCATGGTGGGCTCGGGCTGCCACTACTACGCGGTGGATCACAGCCCGTCCCACCTGTGGAACTCCGCCACCTGGGAGATCAGCGAGGCGCTCCTTCCCTACCTGCGCAAGGTCATGAGCGGCCCCGCGGCATGGGACGCCGACGTCACGGTCGCCAAGGCCATCGAGATCCGCGACGGGGTCGTCCAGAACCCGAAGATCCTCTCCTTCCAGCACCGGTCGGCCGCCTACCCCCACGCTCCCGAGATCCCGGCGGCCCAGCCGGTCTCAGCGGCCTAGGGACCATCGGGAGCGCCCGCGTCCCCGCCCCTGAGACAGGCCCCGGGGACAGGCTCTACGATTCCGCTGGTCACCGGCGCGACCAGCCGCCGGGCGAACGGGGAGCGATCACATGGGTGGGACGGTCACGGCGGTCAGCAGCAGCGGGACGTACTCGTTCACCAAGCCGAACCGGGAGAGCGTCACCCTGCTCGCCGGACTCGGCGTGGAGGGTGACGTGCACGCCGGGACGACGGTCAAGCACCGCTTCCGGATGGAGAAGGACCCGACCCAGGTGAACCTGCGGCAGGTGCACCTCATCCACGAGGAGCTGTTCGCCGAGGTGCGGGAGGCCGGTTTCGAGGTCGCGGCGGGTCAGCTCGGGGAGAACGTCACCACCCGGGGGATAGACCTGCTGGGGCTGCCCACGGGGACGCGGCTGCACCTCGGGGCGGCGGCCGTCGTCGAGGTGACCGGGCTGCGGAACCCCTGCGCCCAGATCGACACCTTCGAGAAGGGGCTCCTGAAGCAGGTCGTCGGACGGGGCGAGGACGGGAAGGCCCGGTTCAGGTCCGGGATCATGAGTGTCGTCCTCGTCGGCGGAGTGGTGCGGCCCGGCGATGGCGTGGCGGTGGAACTTCCGGACGGGCCGCACCGGCCCCTGGAGATCGTCTGACCTCCCCACGGCTGCCGGCCTGTGTACGGGGTCGGCAGCCGTACGGCCGCAGCGGCTATCCGCGGAAGTCCGGCGTGCGCTCCGGGGACGCCTCCGCCAGCGCCTTCGTCACCGCGTCGACGCCTTCCTGGAGACCGTAGACGGGGGTGCCGGGCTGCTGGCGCCAGGAGTCGTCCAGGCCGCCGGCGTCGACGGTGTCGAAGCCGATCTCGTCGATCAGGTCGCGCACGCGCCGCTTCGCCGCCTCGTCGTCGCCGGCCACCGGGAGGGCCATGCGGTCGGGGGCACCGGCCGGACGGGCGCGGTCCAGGATGTCCTGGGCGTAGGTGCCGTTGAAGGCCTTGACCACCGTGTGGCCGATCTGCCGGGCGGTCCAGCGGCTCTCGGTGAGGCCGTCGTCCTCGATCCCGCCGATCCTGCCGTCCCGCTGCTGGGGGTAGTAGTTGCCGGTGTCGATGACGGCGGCGCCCTCGGCGGCTCCGTCCAGGATGCCGTCCGGCAGGTTCGGCACGGCCTTGAGCGGGATCGTGACGATCACGACGTCGGCGCCCCGTGCCGCCTCCTCGACCGTGACGGGGGTCGCCCCGGTCTCTTCGGCGAGCTCGGTGAGCGTCTGGGGGCCGCGGGAGTTGGCGACGGAGACGTCGTGACCGACGGCGGTGAGCCGCCGGGTGAGGTTGCCGCCGATGTTGCCCGCGCCGATGATGCCGATCTTCATGAGAGACAGACCCTTCCGGGGTTGATGCTCCTGATGGGCATCACCAACCCCGGGGGCGGACGCGCTATTCCGGGACGTGCCGCATCCGGGTGACCGTCACCGGAATCGCCGGACCACGGACACCGGGCCCGGACCGCCGGGCCTCCGGGCCCGCCGACGGGTTCCGGCACGCCGAAGGGGCGCCCGCCGGAAGACCGGTGGACGCCCCTTCGGCAGACGTCACTTGTTCAGGTGGGCCCAGAACTCGTCGAACGAGAGGAGCTTGTCGCCGTTGAGGTCGCGGCTGGCGATGACGGCCTCCGCCACCGAATCGGTGACGTTCCAGTCGCCGCCCTGGGCGAGAGCGGACTTGAACTCGGCTGCGGTGATGAACCCGTCACCGTCCGTATCGATCCGCTCGAACTGCTTGCGTGCTTCCTCGATGTCGGCCACCGATCCGCCCCTTCGTCGTGCATCACTGCGTGCGTTGCTGCCTTGTGTACGGAGGTCACATTAACGGTCCGTGCGAGCGCGCAGTGCGGCGACCACCCAGGCGAACTCCTCGCGGTGCGCCGAGAGCGGGTCCATGCCGCGGACCAGCGCGCTCAGCTCCCGGAAGCGAGCCATCTCGGCGTGCGCCGCGGACTCCATGCGCGCCAGCACGGCGGCCCGGTCGGCGTCGCCGAGAAGCCCGCTCAGCACCGTGTCCGCCTCCGGCGACGCGGGGTCGACGCCCCGCTCCAGCGCCTCGCCCGCCAGCTGCACCAGCCGGCTCATGAACCACAGGGACGTGCCCGGTGCCACGTCCGGCCCCCGGTCCGCCGCGTTGAACTCGATCATCTCGCGCATCCGGGCGCGGAAGCCCCGGTCCTGGATCAGCTCGGCCAGCTCCACCCAGGCGTCCACCTGCTCGGGGGCCGGGTCGTCCGGCAGATCGCCGATGCTGAAGCGCATCCGGGTACGGATGTCGGGGTCCGCGGTGTCCAGGCCTCCGAAGGTCTCCTCCATGAAGTCGTCGATGATGCGCCCGCGTTCGGCGGCCGAGAGCCGCGCCAGCTTGTTCATGAGTGTCATCTCCTCCGCGGTCGAGCCGCGTCGCGCCACGGTCGACAGCACCGCCCGGGTCACCTTCAGCGACCTGATCTGCGCGTCCAGCGCGGCCACGTGCGCGGCCGCCACCTCCGCCACCGTCGTCTCGCCCGCCAGCACCCTGCGCACGTCGTCGAGCCCCAGTCCGAGCTCGCGCAGGGTGCGGATCAGCTCCAGGCGGGCCACGGACCCGGCGTCGTACAGGCGGTAGCCGCCCGCGGACCGGGCCACCGGGGGCAGCGCGCCCTCGTCCGACCAGTAGCGGATGGTGCGGACGGACAGGCCGGTGCTGCGGGCCAGGCGCCCGATGGTGAAAAGGCCGGTGCCGTCTTCGATCATGTCTGCGAGTCTGGGCCTTCCAGTCGGTGGAGACTCAAGCGGTGGGGGACGGTCATGCCCGGCACTCTGCGCGACTTTCTGGACGCGGCGGCCCGTGGCGTCTTCCCTCCGCCCGACGGCGCCACCACCGTCGTACCCCAGCACTCGCCCCGCGACGCCGGGGTCCTCGCCTTCACCGCGCACTCCGTCGTCTTCACCGACGAGGACGAGGGGTGGGTGCGCGCGGCGCTGGAGGCCGTCCCGTGCGACCCGCTCGCCGCGACCATGAATCCCCGGTTCCTCGCCGCGTTCATGGAACGGACGGGGCGGTCGAACGACACGATCGACCTGCTGTCCGTCGGCACTCCGCTCCCCGGTCCGCCGGCCCTCGCGCTCACGGAGCTCGCGGACCCCGGTCATCCCCGGGTCGCCGGGTCCCGCAAGCGGCGCGACGGCGTGCGGGCGTGGGCCGCGGACGGCGGGGTCCTCGTCCTCGGGCGCGGGATCGGGGACCGCCTGGAGATCGCGGTCGAGGTGGACGAGGACGTACGGCACCGGGGGCTGGGCCGGGCGCTCGCGTCGGCGGCGCTCCACCTCGCCGACGAGCCGGTCTGGGCGCAGGTGGCGCCGGGGAACGCCCGCAGTCTGCGGGCGTTCCAGTCGGCCGGTTACCGTCCCGTCGGAGCGGAGGCGCTGCTCAGCGCGTACTGACCTCGGCACGTGCCGACGGCTCCGTGCCCGTGCCGGACCGTCAGTGCCAGGGCTCGTAGTTCGGGTTGCTCACGCACTCGCTCATGACCTCGGTCCTGGTCCTGGTGTCGACCGGACAGACGCCGATGACGTACTGGCGCGCGATTCCGCCGGGGAACGCGACCTCGGCCTGGCCGGCCCGGCGGTGCGTGTCGCCGATGGTCTTGTCGACGTCCACACCGCCGGGAGCGTCGATGTAGTAGTGGAAGCCGGACGTGCCCGAGGTCTTGTAGAGGTCGTGGTCGTACGTCGTCGACACGTACGGCGAGGGCTGGTCGGCCAGGACGTGGTTCTCGATGTCGTACTGCCCGGCGACGACGTCCTTCGGGTAGAAGCCCTGCTCGAAGACGGTCGCCGGGCCGCGGGTGTCGGCGCGGTACAGGGTGCCGCAGGTCTTGCGCCAGACCGGTTGCGGCGTGATGCGGTCGACGTCCACGCGACGGTCTGCGGCGGCCTTGAGCGGGTCGGCGAACTGGGGGCAGACGGGCGCGGCCGCCCCGGCGGCGGGAGCGGCCGGAGCGGCGGGCGTCGCGGCGGTCGTCGCGAGAGCGGCCGCGAGGGACAGGGCGACGGCAGCGGCCCGCCGCCGCGGGCGAGTTGTGATCATGGGGAGCACGATCGCGGTTCCGCGGCGACGGGCCATGGACCATCACCCGTACGACGGCGTGTCAGCCGTGGCATTCAACAGGCTCCGTCCTAGCGGAAGATGCCGGTGTGGCCCAGCGAGTAGCGGCCGGGCTGGGGGTACACGGCGAGGCCGTGGGGGCCGCTGCCGACGGGGATACGGGCGAGCTGGACGCCGGTGCGGGTGTCGATGGCGTACACCTCCGCGTTGTAGCGGCCGGAGAGCCACAGGACCTTGCCGTCCGCCGAGACGCCGCCCATGTCGGGGCTGCCGCCGGCGGGCAGGCGCCACTTCTTGGTGAGACGGTCCTCGGTGAAGTCGAAGATGGAGATGGTGCCTTCGCCGCGGTTGGAGATGTACATCTCGCGCGAGTCCCGGCTGACGTACAGGCCGTGGCAGCCCTTGCCCGTGTGCAGCAGGGTCGGCCTGGTGAACTTGTCGCCGTCCAGCACCCACACGCCGTCGGCCATCATGTCGGCGATGTAGAACTTCTTGCCGTCCGGGGAGATCTTCACGTCCTGCGGCATCGCTCCGTGGTACGGCAGCTTCTGCTGGCCGATCACCTTCATCCGCTCGGTGTCCACCTTGAGGAGTTCGCCGCTGAACTCGCAGGACACGATGAAGTAGCGGCCGTCCGGGGAGAAGTCGGCGTGGTTGACGCCGTAGCAGCTCACCGGTTCCGTCTTGACGCGCTTCATGGTGTGCGCGTCGCGGAAGACCAGTTCGCGGTCGAGGGAGGCCATCACGACGGCGTACTTGCCGTTGGGCGTGAAGTAGAGGTTGTACGGGTCGTGCACGTCGACCGGCTTGCCCGCCTTGCCGGTCTTCGGGTCGATGGGCGTGAGGGTGTTGCCCTTGTCGTTGTTGACCCACAGGGTCTTCATGTCCCAGGAGGGGACGACGTGTTGGGGCTGGGCGCCGACCGGGATCGTCTCGATGACCCGGTACGTCTTCGGGTCGATCACCGAGACCGTGTTGGAGTTGGTGTTGGGCACGTAGACGCGGGACGGGAAGTCCTTGACCACCGGGGAGAGCCGGTTCGGCCGGTCGGCGGCGTAGACGTCCGTCGGGTCCAGCAACGGGGGCATGCCGGGCAGGCCCTGGACCGTCTTCTTCTTCGCCGGTGCGGGCTGCACGGCGGCCTTGCTGCCGAGGGCTTCGTCGGCATGGTCCCGGGAGGGGCCGCCGCAGCCCGCGAGGACGACGAGCGTGGTGAGGGCGGCGCCGGCGGTCAGGACGCGGTGCAGGGGGGAGGGTGGCGTCAGCATCAGCTCAGCAGCTCCGTGGTGGTGACCGCGCGCAGGCCGCGGCGGTCGAGTTCGTGCAGGAGGGCGGGGAGGGCGGCGACCGTGTCGGCGTAGCCGAAGTGCAGGCTCACGATGGAGCCCGGGCCGACTCCGGCCAGGACGTTGCGGGTGACGGCGGTGGCTCCCGGCGAGGTGTAGTCGAGGGAGTCGACGTCGTAGGAGAGCGTGTGCGGGTAGCCCGCTTCGCGGGCGAGGCGCGCGACCAGCGGGGAGGCCCGGGGGCTGCGGGACGGCCGGAACCAGGTGCCGATCGAGCCGGTGAGCCGCTTGAGGCGGTCCGCGCAGCCCTGGATCTCCGCCGCCGCGTCCGTCCGTGACATGGCGTTGATGTCGAGATGGCGGAGGGTGTGATTGCCGAGGTCGTGGCCGCCGTCGAGGATGCGGCGGGCGAGGCCCGGGTGCTCGTCCAGCCAGGTGCCGACGGCGAGGACGGTGACCCGGGCGCCGGCCTTCTCGGCCTCGCCGAGCAGCGAGTTGGCGACGGCGGGGTCGCCCTGACCGTGGAAGGTGAGGGCCACTCTGGACGGCCGGGTGCGGGAGCCGTGGGTGATGTCGGCGGGCCGGTCGGGGTAGTGGCGCGGGGCGGGGGCGAGTGCGGGGGCTCCGCCGGTCGCGGCGGCCGAGGGTGCGCTGGGTGCGGCCGGGGGTGGGGTGAGGGGGCGGGGGTGGGTGGCTCGAGGAGCGGAGCAGCCTGCGGTGACTCCGGCGGTGAGCGTTCCTGCGGTGAGCGCGAGTCCCGTGAGCAGGGCCGCGCGCCGGGGCGGGGCGGGGGCTGCGTGGTCTTCGGCGGGCGTGGTCACCGGACCATTTAAGGGTGAATCGGCCGGAAAACCGGCGATTGGTCCGGCTGGGTGGTGGTGCGGGTCGCTCTGTGACCTCAGGCGCGGGGCGCGCGAGTCCGGGCGGGGCCCGCGAGGGGAGCAAGATCCCCCGCTTTTGGATCAGTCGGCCGGGTCTGCGATAGTCGACGATGCGACCTCCACCCATTGACCCGGGCCCTGGTTGTCGCCGGTGGCGCGGTTCACACCCCAATTCGTTCCGCGACACCCCAGAAGCCCCGGCTGCCACGCGGCCGGGGTTTCCGTGTACGGCGAGAGAGTTCAGCGGTCGGTGAGAGGGTTCAGCGGGTCGGCGAGAGGGTTCAGCGGTCGGCGACGCGCATCTCGAACCAGGTGGTCTTGCCGCGGGGCAGCAGGTCGACTCCCCAGCGGTCGGAGAGCTTGTCGACGAGGAAGAGACCCCGGCCGCTCAGGTCCATCTCCTGGACCGGCATGAGACAGGGAAGGCCGCGGGAGGGGTCACGGACCTCGATACGGATCCAGCCGCGGCGGCGGCGCATACGGAGTCCGAAGACGCGGGCGCCGGTATGACGTACGGCGTTGCCGACGAGTTCGGAGACGAGTAAGACCACGTCCTCCGTCATCTTCGGGGACAGGCCCCAGTTCCGCAGCACCACGACCTGGGTGAGCCGCCGCGCGGTGGCCGCCGACTCCGGGCGGGACGGCAACGGCACCTCTCCCTCGGCGGGATTGCCGAACAACTCCAGTGCCTTGAGCGCCCGTTCATCCTCGACCGCAGGCGTCCAGCGCGCCGCGGTCGCACTTCCGTGCCGCCGCGGCTGTTCGATACCCTCCAGCCCCGCCATGCCCCCCATCATGGCCGCCAAGAGCCCGCTTCGGGGCCGTTCCGGAGGAATACGCCCCCCGGAACACGACATTCCGCACCATCCGATCGGCATATGCCGGAGGCAGTTCGGAGTCGGCGAGAGCCCTTCCGACCTGCCGGAACAGGTCGGTCCAGGGCAATCGCCACCGCCCCCCGACAAGGTGCGCTTAAGGCTGCCTTAAGGCTGGCATAAACCGTCCCATCGGGGGACGCCGGGTAAGACATCGCGTCAACTGCAAGTGGATCAGCGGAAATGACGGGGGGACGTCCGCCGGATCGGCAGCCGTCCGCCGGCCCGGGGGCGCCGGGAGGCCGTGTCCCTCACCGGCGCGGCGGAGGGGTCAGAGGAACTTCGCCTTGCCGGGCCCCTCCTCCACGAAGCTCCGCATGCCCCGCTCCCGGTCCTCCGTCGCGAACAGGCCCGCGAACCAGTTCCGCTCGATGGTCAGTCCGGTCTCGATGTCCGTCTCCAGGCCCGCGTCGATCGATTCCTTCGCGGCGCGCAGCGCGATCGCCGGGCCCTGCGCGAGCCGGGCGGCCCAGGCGTGCGCGGCGGTGTACACCTCGGCGGCGGGGACGACCCGGTCGACCAGGCCGAGCGTGAGGGCCTCGTCGGCCTTGACCATACGGCCGGTGAAGATGAGGTCCTTGGCCTTGGAGGGGCCGACCAGCCGGGACAGCCGCTGGGTGCCGCCCGCTCCGGGGATCAGGCCGAGCAGGATCTCCGGCTGGCCCAGCTTGGCGTTGTCCGCGGCGATGCGGAAGTCGGCGCAGAGGGCCAGTTCGCAGCCTCCGCCGAGCGCGTATCCGGTGACGGCGGCGACGACCGGCTTGGGGATGCGGGCGACGGCGGTGAAGGACTCCTGCAGGGCCCGGGACCGCACGACCATCGCCGCGTGGTCCATGGCCTGCATCTCCTTGATGTCCGCGCCTGCCGCGAACACCTTCTCCCCGCCGTACAGCACCACGGCGCGGACGTCCGGCCGGGCCGTGGCCTCCTCGGCGAGCTCCTTGAGCCGGTCCTGCGTCGCGACGTCCAGGGCGTTCATGGGAGGGCGGTCCAGGCGGATGGTTCCCACGCCTTCGGCCACTTCGAGATGCACAGTCATGGGAGCAGGTTAGTGGCCGTTAACGCCAACGGGCCGGGTGTGCTGAGTCACAGCACACCCGGCCCGCCGAGGACCCTCGCGAAGACCGGTTACTTGGTCCAGTCCGACCAGGACATGTTCCAGCCGTTGAAGCCGTTGTCCGGGGCGACCGTCTTGTCGTTGGAGTTCTTGACGACCACCACGTCGCCGATCATCGAGTTGTCGAAGAACCAGGCCGACGGCACCTTGCCGTCGTAGCCGCCGCGCACATCGCGCAGGCCGATGCAGCCGTGGCTGGCGTTGTAGTTGCCGAAGGCGCCGCCACCCCAGTAGTTGCCGTGGATGAACGTGCCCGAGTTGGTCAGGCGCTGGGCGTGCGGCACGTCCTTGATGTCGTACTCGCCGCCGTAGCCGACCGTCTCGCCGTTCATGCGGGTCACCTTGAGGCGCTCGCTGATGACCATCTGGCCGTTCCAGGTGTCGTAGCCCGGCTTGCCCGTGGTGATCGGGATGGTCTTGAGGACCTTGCCGTCACGCTTGACGACCATCTTGTGCTTCTTGGCGTCGACGGTGCTGACCTGGCTGCGGCCGATCGTGAACTTCACCGTCCTGGCCTGCTTGCCGTAGACGCCCGGACGGCCCTCGACGCCGTCGAGGTTGAAGGAGACGGTGACCTTCGTGCCGGCCGCCCAGTACTCCTCGGGGCGGAAGTCGAGGCGGTCGTTGCCGAACCAGTGCCCCTGGACGTCGACGGCCGGCTCGGTCTTGAAGGTGATGGCCTTCTCGACGTCCTCGGGGTGCGTGATGCCCCGGGTGAAGTGGATCGAGAACGGCATCCCGACACCGACCTTGGAACCGTCCTCGGGCGTGTAGATGCCGACGAAGGTGTTCTTCGGGGTCAGCGTGGTGAACGCGGACTCCTCGGCGGCCTCACGACCGCCGGAGTCCTTGGCCACCGCGTGCACCTTGTACTTGGTGGCCGCCGCGAGGTGGGTGGAGGGCGTCCAGGTGGCGCCCCCGTCCGTGATGCTGCCCTCGACCGCGTTGCCCTTGGTGTCCTTGACCTCGACCTCGGTCAATTTGCCCTTGGCGGCGGTGACCTTGAGGGCACCGCTGGTCTTCACGTCGGCGGCGCCGTCCTTCGGAGCGATGGTCACCACGGCCTGCGAGGACTTGGTGTCCGCCGTGGCGCTGGAACCCTTGCCCTTGCCGTCACCCGAGCCGGACTCCTGGTCCGAACTCCCTCCCCCGCCGCAGGCGGTCACGGCGAGCAGCAGAACTCCCAGCAGCAGTGCCAGAATTCCCTTGCTCTTGTGTGTCCGCGCGCCAACCGACGCCCCCGATATCGGTCGCCCGTTCAAAGTCGTTCTCCCCTCGCACGGCCTGATCAGGCCCGCACTCCAGCGCGTCCCACGCGCGTATCGCGCTAATTAATCACACGACCTGGAGCGATGGATCCCCGGGAAGGTCACCGTTCAGTCCCAACTTCGGCCGTACGGGGCGCGACTGGAGTCCATAGTGCGCATACCCGTATATCGGGTTACTTCACCGCCCCACCCGCTTTCCATGCTTTCCAGCCCATGTTCCAGCCGCCGAGTCCGTTGTCGGCGGCGACCTTCTTGTCCTTGCTGTGGACGACCTCGATGACGTCCCCGATGAGGCTGCGGTCGAAGAACCAGCCGGCCGGGGTGGCCGAGCTGCCGCCCTTCACGTCCCGCAGACCCACGCAGCCGTGGCTCACATTGGTGTTGCCGAAGGCGTCCGGCGCCCAGTAGTTGCCGTGCAGGAAGGTCCCGGAGTCGGTCAGGCGCATCGCGTGCGGCACGTCCGGGATGTTGTACTCGCCGCCGAAACCGACCGTGCGGCTGTTCATCCGGGTCACCTCGAGCATCTCCGTGACGACCATCTTCCCGTTGTACGTCGTCGTCTTGGGCGCCCCGGCCGTGATCGGCACCGTGGCGAGGAGGTTGCCGTCACGGCGTACCTCCATGGTGTGCGCGCGGGCGTCGACGAGGGAATGCTGGCTGCGGCCGACCGTGAAGGAGAAGGTCTTGGACTGGAGTCCGTACACGCCCGGTGCCGCTTCGACGTCGCGCAGCCGCAGCGCCACGGTGACCTTCGTGCCCGGCTTCCAGTACGCCTCGGGACGGAAGTCGACGCGGCCGTTGCCGAACCAGTGCGCGCGGATCGCGACCGCCGGCCGGGCCCGGACGTGGATGGCGCGCTCGACGGCGGCCCGGTTCTCGATCTCGCGGTTGAACTCGAGGGAGACGATCATGCCGGTGCCGACGGTGGACCGGTTCTCCGGCGTGACGTATCCGATGAACCGCTCGTCGGGGACGGCCGTGGTGAACGTGGTGTGCCGTGCCGAGCGCCGCCCCTGCCCGTCCAGGGCCACCGCGTCGACCGTGTACTTGGCGGCCAGCGCGAGCCGCGCGTCGTCCGGCTTCCACGTCAGCCCGTCGGCGGTGATGTGCCCCGGCACCGGGGACTCCTGCGCGTCCTGGGACTTGACGACCTTCACGGACTCCAGGCGCCCGCTGGGCACCCGTACGCGCATCGTCTCCTGCGGGCGTACGCCCTTGGTCTTGTCGTCGGGCGAGACGTGGATGACGTCCTCGGGCGACCGTGGTTTGCCGAACGCCTCACCGATCCCTTTCGAGATCCCGTCGGAGGTACAGCCGGAGGCTCCGGCCAGCAGGCCGGCCCAGGTCAGTACGGCGGCCAGCGCGGCCCCTGCGCGCCGCGCGCGCGTCTGTACGTGCTTCACAAGGGACCCAACGACGCCGCCCCTCCGGGGAAACGTGAGTGCGAGCCACGCTCTGGGCAGAACAGTGGGGAGGACGACGCGACAAGGAGCTGCGGCCGGGACGCCGTGCACCCTTTTTCCTGTCGTTCCACGAGCCGTGGGAGGCTGACCGGTGTCGAGCGCACCCGAGCAGGAGGCGGTCCACGAGGGACGCGCCGCGGGCGGCGGGCTGCCCGCGCAGACCGCCGCGGACCCGGTGGGGCAGTCCGCCGCCGCACCGCCGGCAACAGAGCCGGCGGCGCAGCCGGCCGCTCCCGCGCTGAACGGCGCACGGCGCCCGGCGGCGCCCCCCGTCTCCGCGTGGCCGGGTGCCCCGACTCCGCTCGGAGCACGCTTCCGGGTCGGGCCCGACGGCACCACGGGCACCAACTTCGCACTGTGGGCGGGCGGCGCGGAGGCCGTCGACCTGTGCCTCTTCGACGAGACAGGCGCCGAGACGCGCGTCCCGCTCACCGAACTCACCCACGAGATCTGGCACGGCTTCGTCCCCGGAGTGCTCCCCGGCCGCCGCTACGGCTTCCGGGTGCACGGCCGCTGGGACCCGTGGACCGGCGCCCGCTGGAACCCGGCGAAGCTGCTCCTCGACCCGTACGCCCGTGCCGTGGACGGCGACTTCACCCTGCCGCCGGAGGTGTACGGACACGTCCGGGACTGGCCCCAGCAGCAGGTCGCCGACACCGTGCGCGACGACCGCGACTCGGCGCCCTTCGTCCCCAAGGGCGTCGTCGTCCAGGACGACGACGACTGGTCGGACGACCACCGCCCCAAGACCCCGTGGGCGGACTCGGTGATCTACGAACTGCACGTCCGGGGATTCACCCGTCTGCACCCCGGGATCCCCGAGGACCTGCGCGGCACGTACGCGGGGCTGGCGCACCCGGCCGCGGTCGAGCACCTGGTGAACCTCGGGGTGACGGCGGTGGAGCTGCTGCCGGTGCACCAGTTCGCCCACGAGGACCATCTGCTGCGCCGGGGCCTGAAGAACTACTGGGGCTACAACTCGATCGGCTACTTCGCCCCGCACGCCGGCTACGCCGCCTCCGGCACGACCGGCCAGCAGGTCGGCGAGTTCAAACGGATGGTGCGCGCGCTGCACGCGGCCGGGATCGAGGTCATCCTCGACGTGGTCTACAACCACACCGCGGAGGCGGGCGAGCTGGGCCCGATGCTGTCGCTGCGCGGCATCGACAACCGGGGGTACTACCGGCTCCAGTCCGACGCCCGCCGCTACGCGGACTACACGGGGTGCGGCAACACCCTGCACGTCGTGCAGCCGCAGGTGCTGCGGCTGATCACGGACTCGCTGCGCTACTGGGTCACCGAGATGGGCGTCGACGGCTTCCGCTTCGACCTGGCGGCCGCGCTCGCCCGGTCCATGCACGACGTCGACATGCTGTCGCCGTTCCTCGCCGTCATCGCCCAGGATCCCGTTCTGCGCCGGGTCAAGCTGATCGCCGAGCCGTGGGACGTCGGCTCCGGCGGCTACCAGGTGGGTGCGTTCCCGCCCCTGTGGACCGAGTGGAACGACCGCTACCGCAACGCCGTCCGGGACTTCTGGCGCGGTGCGCTGCCCGACGTACGGGACCTGGGCTACCGCCTGTCCGGGTCGAGCGACCTGTACGCCTGGGGCGGACGGCGCCCGTACGCCTCCGTCAACTTCGTGACCGCGCACGACGGCTTCACCCTGCGGGACCTCGTGTCCTACGAGCGCAAGCACAACGAGGCGAACGGCGAGGGCAACCGGGACGGCACCGACGACAACCGGGCGTGGAACGGCGGGACGGAGGGCGAGAGCGAGGACGAGCGCGTACAGGCTCTGCGGCGGCGCCAGTTGAGGAATCTGCTGACGACGCTGCTGCTGTCGACCGGGGTGCCGATGCTGGTCGCCGGGGACGAGTTCGGGCGGACCCAGCGGGGCAACAACAACGCCTACTGCCAGGACAACGAGATCAGCTGGGTCGACTGGTCGCTGATGGACGACCCGGGCTGGCGGGCGCTGTTCGAGCTGACGTCGCGCCTGATCGCGCTGCGGCACGAGCATCCCGTGCTGCGCCGCCGGGCGTTCTTCTCCGGACGGGCCCATTCGGCCGACGGACTGCGGGACCTGGCCTGGTTCACCGCGCGGGGCACCGAGATGACGGAACGGGACTGGTACGCGCCCGCCGCGACCCTCGGCATGTATCTGTCCGGCCGCGACATCCCCGGCCGGGACGCGCGGGGCACACCGGTCGTCGACGACAGCTTCCTCGCCGTGCTGCACGCCGGGGACCGGCCGGCCTCCTTCGACCTGCCGGGCGCTCCCTGGGCCGCCCGCTACGAGGTGGTCGTGGACACCTCGCGGGAGGAACAGTCCGAGGCACCCGGGGTCGTGCACCGGGCGGGGACGTCGATCACGGTGCCGCCGCGGTCCGTGCTGCTGCTGAAGGTCTGCTGAGGGCGGTCCGGGCGGTCCGGGCGGATCCCTCGAACGCCCGGCCGGGTGCCGGGCGCGGGCCGGTCGCGGGCCCTCGAAGGATGCAGGTGCGCCGAAAACTCGGTGGGCACTGTCAGTGGTGAAACGTAGGCTCGCCCCTGATGCCCACATCACCAGATGCAGCCGCCCAGGACCACCCCGACCGTTCGACCGTACGCAGCCTGCTGCGCCTGTGGCCGTATGTACGGCCGGTGCGGGCGCGGCTGTTCGGCGCGGCGTTCGTCGCGGTGGTCGCGTCCTGCATGGCGCTGGTGTTCCCGCTGATCCTGAAGTGGATGGTGGACGGTCCGGTCGCCGGGCACGATCCGGCGGGCGTATGGCTCGGGGCGCTGTACCTGCTGCTGCTCGGCATCGCCGAGGCCGGGCTGTTCGGGCTGCGCCGGTGGCTGGTGGCACGGCCGCTGGCCGGGGTCGAGGCGGCGATGCGGGCCGATCTGTACCGGCATCTGCAACGCCTGCCGGTCGCCTTCCACGACCGCTGGGCCTCGGGCCAGCTGCTGTCCCGGGGAACCACCGATCTGATGCTGGTCCGCATGTTCCTGGCGTTCCCGCTGACCTTCCTGCTGGTGAACGCCGTGACGATCTCCGCGGGCATCGCCATCATGCTGGCCCAGGAATGGACCCTCGGGCTGGTGCTGCTCGCCCCCGCCATCCCCGTCATGATCGTCTGCTGGCTCTTCGAGCGGCGCTACTCGGACGTGGCACGGCGGGCGCAGGACCAGGTCGGTGACCTCACGACGGTGGTCGAGGAGAGCGTGCTCGGCATCCGGATCATCAAGGGGTTCGGACGCCATCGCAGCCAGGCACGCGCCTTCCGCGACCTGTCCCGGACGCTGCGCGGCACAGAGCTCGTCAAGGCCCGGCTGCTCGCCTCCATCTGGGCCGTCATCGTCACGCTGCCCGAATTCGCCATCGGCGCCGCCCTCGTCCTCGGCACGGTCCAGGTCGCCGACGGCCACCTCTCCGCCGGCACGCTGGTCGCGTTCCTGTCGACCGCGCTCGCCCTGCGCTGGCCCGTGGACTCCATCGGCTTCCTCCTCGCGATGAGCCAGGAGGCGGCGACGGCCACGGAGCGGTACTTCGAGGTCATGGACGCGGCCCCGGAGTCGGCCGTCGTCCCGGCCCCCTCCCGGGAACCGTCACCGGCACCGGCCGTCACGTCCGCACCCGCCCAGGAACCGTCACCGGCCACCACCGCCACAACGGATCGCGAGCCGGTCCCCGTGACGGCCGCCGCCGGCGCGCCCCTGGCCGGACCGGCGTCCGCGGCGGGTGGCGGTGCACCGGAGGCCGACGGCGGACTGCGGTTCCACGGCGTCGAGTTCCGCTACCCCGACGCCCCCGCGGACACGCCGCCCGTCCTGGTCCACATCGATCTGCACATCCGCCCCGGCGAGAGCATGGCCCTGGTCGGCGCCACCGGCACCGGCAAGACCACGCTCACCGCGCTCGTCCCCCGCCTGCACGAGGTGACGTCCGGCCGGATCACCCTGGACGGCCGGGACATCACCGGGATGCCGCGCGAGGAGCTGCGTGAGCTCGTCGCCGTCGCCTTCGAGGAGCCCACCCTCTTCTCGGCCACCGTCGGCGAGAACGTCCTCATGGGCGCGGCGGACACCGCCGGCCGGGCGGAGCTGGACCGTGCCCTCGCCGTCGCGCAGGCCGACTTCGCGCACGCGCTGCCCCAGGGCACGGCGACGCAGGTCGGCGAGCAGGGTCTCAGCCTCTCCGGCGGCCAGCGGCAGCGGCTCGCGCTGGCCCGCGCGGTGGTCGGCCGGCCCCGCTTCCTGGTGCTCGACGACCCGCTGTCGGCGCTGGACGTGCACACCGAGGCGGCGGTCGAAGCCGCCCTGCGCCGGGTGCTGGCGGAGACGACCGCGCTGATCGTGGCGCACCGCCCGTCCACCGTCCTGCTGGCCGACCGTGTGGCCCTGCTCTCCGGCGGCCGTGTCGCGGCGGTCGGCACCCACCACGAACTGCTGCGCACGCACGCCGAGTACGCCCATCTGATGTCGGGTGCAGAGGAGGACGGCCGATGACGGCGGCGCCCACGACCACCGCGCCGGGCAAGGACCCGAACGAGGAACCGTACGGGGGATCGACCGGGAGACAGGACGAGCGCCCGGAGGAAGAACCGGGCGGAGGGCGGGGGAAGGACCGGGCGGCCGGGGAACCCGAGCCGCACCAGGACCCCTTCGACCGCGACGCCCTCCCCACTCCCCCGGGCGCGACCGCGGCACTGCTGCGCTCGCTGCTCGCCCCGCTCAGGACCCGGGTGGCCGTGACCACCGTCCTGCTGCTGCTCCAGCAGGCCGCGGTGCAGGTGGGTCCGCTGCTGGTGGCGTACGCCATCGACCGCGCCGTGCCCGCGTTCCGGCAGGACGACCACGGGCCGCTGATCGCCGTCGGTGTCGCCTATCTGCTGTGCTCGGCGGCCTCGGGCGGTCTTCAGTACGCGTTCATCACCGCCTCGGCCCGGGTCAACCAGGACGTGCTGCTCGACCTGCGCGGCCGGATCTTCCGGCACGCCCAGGCGCTCAGCATCGACTTCCACGAGCGCTACACCTCGGGCCGGCTGATCTCCCGGTCCACGACGGACGTCGAGTCGCTGCGCGAACTGCTCAGCGAGGGCCTCCAGGAACTCGTCACGGTCATCCTGTCCTTCGTCTACATCTCGGCGATGCTGCTCTGGCTCGACGCCAGCATGGGCGCGGTCGCGGTGGTGTCCTTCGTGCCGCTGTATCTGCTCATCCGCCGCTACCAGCACCGGGCGGGCCGGATCTTCGCCGTCCGCTCGACGACGATCGCCGCGGTGATCGTGAAGTTCGCGGAGACGATGAACGGCATCCGGCCGGTGCGCGCGTTCCGCCGGGAGGCCGCCAACGAAGCGGACTTCCGGGTGCTCAACCGGCGGCACGAGAAGACGAACGGCGACGCCCTGCTGGAGATGGCCCGCTATGTCGTCGGCTCCCGTCTCGTCGCCAACACGGCGGTCGCGGGCATGGTGCTGTGGGGCTCCTACCGGGTGGCGTCGGGTTCGCTGGCGCTCGGAGTGCTCGCGGCGGCGGTCCTCTATCTGCGCCGGCTGTACGACCCGATCGACCGTCTCGGCATGTTCCTGAACTCCTACCAGTCCGCGGCGGCCTCGCTGGAGAAGATCGCCGGTCTGCTGGCCCAGACGCCGTCCGTGCCGGAGCCTTCCGTGCCGCGGCGACTGCCGGCGCTCGCCTCCGAACACCCCGGCCGCGAGGTCGTCTTCGACGAGGTCCGCTTCACGTACCGCACCGGCGGGGAGGTCCTGCCGGCCTTCTCGCTCACGCTGCCCGCCGGACAGACGGTGGCCGTGGTCGGCTCGACCGGCGCCGGCAAGTCGACGCTGGCCAAGCTCCTCGCCCGGTTCTACGACCCCTCCGACGGACGGGTCCTGCTCGACGGCGTCGATCTGCGCGAGCTGTCGGTGCCCGAGCTGCGGCGCGGGGTGGTGATGGTGACCCAGGAGGCCTTCCTGTTCTCGGGCACGGTCGCCGAGAACATCGCGATCGGCCGTCCCGAGGCGTCCCGCGAGGAGATCGAGCAGGCCGCGAAGGCGATCGGCGCGCACGACTTCATCAACGCCCTGCCCGACGGCTACGACACGGACGTCCGCAAGCGCGGCGGCCGGATCTCCGCCGGTCAGCGCCAACTGGTCGCCTTCGCACGGGCGTTGCTGGCCGACCCGGCCGTCCTGATCCTCGACGAGGCGACCAGTTCGCTGGACATCCCGGGTGAACGGGCCGTGCAGCGCGCGATGTCGACGGTGCTGCGGGGCCGTACGGCGGTGGTCATCGCGCACCGGCTGTCGACGGTGGAGATCGCCGACCGGGTGCTGGTGATGGAGCACGGGCGGATCGTCGAGGACGGAACGCCCGCCGAACTCATCGCGGGCACCGGGCGGTTCGCGGACCTGCACCGGGCATGGCGCGACAGCCTCGTATGACGGCGGACCGGCTGAACGGCGGTCCGGCTGAACGGCGGTCCGGCAGGCGAAGGGGACGGATGATCGACGCGTACGCGGATCCGGGAACACCGGACCGCCGGGGCGGCTGGCGGTTCCTGTGGTGGCTGGTCACCCGGCAGGCGGGCCGCTCACTGACGGGCGCGGTGGTCGCCACCGTGTGGATGGGGCTCACGGCGCTGACGCCGTATCTGCTGTCCCGGGCGATCGACGACGGTCTGGAGCCGGGCGACGGGACGGCGCTGGCCGGCTGGACGGCCGCCGTGCTGGGTGCGGGCGTGTTCAACGCCTGGCTCGGCGTCGTACGGCACCGCACGATGACCAAGGTCCGGATGGACGCCAACTTCCGTACGGTCAAGGTCGTGGTCGAGCACGCGGCCCGGCTCGGCGCGGCGCTCTCGCGGCAGATCGGGGCCGGGGAGGTCGTCACGGTCGGCGTCGGTGACGTGCAGACGATCAGCACGTCGCTGACCGTCGTCGGGCCCGGTCTGGCCGCGGTCGTCACCTACGCCGTGGTCGCCGCGCTGCTGCTGCCGGTCTCGGTGACGCTGTCCCTGGTGATCCTGCTCGGGGTGCCGCTGATCGCCGTTCTCGTCGGGCCGCTGATGGGCCGGCTCCAGGGGACCGAGACGGGGTACCGCGAACGGCAGGCCGTGCTGACGGCCCGGATCGGCGATCTCGCGGCCGGCCTGCGCGTCCTGAACGGGCTCGGCGGCAAGGGGCTGTTCGCGGACGCGTTCCGCCGCGACTCGCAGGAGCTGCGGGAACAGGGGTACCGCGTCGGCGCGGTCACCAGCTGGATCCAGTCGCTGGGCATGGGACTGCCGACCCTCTTCCTGGCCGTGGTGACCTGGATCGCGGCCCGGCTGGCCGCCCAAGGAGCCATCACCATCGGCGAGTTGGTCTCCGTGTACGGCTATGTCGCGGTCCTCGTCCTGCCGGTGTACTTCTTCATCGACTGCGCCTACGAACTCTCCCGGGCCGTGGTCGCGGCCCGGCGCGTCGTACGGTTCCTGTCGCTGGAGCCCGTCACCGGACCGTCAAAGGCGCTGGACGGCCCGGGGTTCCCGGCCGTGCTGCACGATCCGGAGTCCGGGGTCCGGGTGGTCCCGGGGAAGCTGACCGCGCTGGCCGGGGCCCGCCCCGCGGAGTCCGAGGCCGTGGTCGACCGTCTCGGCCGGTACGCCGCGTCGGACGTGACCTGGGGCGGCGTACGCCTGGACGAGGTCGCCCTGCCCCAGGTCCGCGAACGGATCCTGGTCGCCGACAACGAGGCCGACCTGTTCGCGGGCACCCTGCGCGAGCTTGTCCGAGGACGCCGGGACCCTGATGAGGAGACCCTGGCCCGGGCCGTGCGCACGGCCGCCGCCGACGACATCGTCCTCGGCCTGCCGGGCGGTCTCGACTCGCCCGTCGACGCGCAGGGCCGCAGCCTGTCCGGCGGGCAGCGGCAGCGGGTGCGGCTCGTGCGCGCGCTGCTCGCCGACCCGGAGGTGCTGCTCGCCCTCGAACCGACCTCCGCGCTCGACGCCCACACCGAGGCGGCCGTCGCGACCCGGCTGCGCGCCGCGCGCTCGGGCCGTACGACCGTCGTGACCAGCACGTCGCCGCTCGTGCTGGACCGCGCGGACACCGTCTGCTTCCTGGTCGACGGCAAGACCGCGGCGATGGGCACCCACCGCGAACTCCTCAGAACGGAACCGGGTTACCGGGCCCTGGTGGCCCGTGACATGGAGCCGGACACCGACGCGGGCCCGGCGGCGGACCCGGACGCGGAGACAGGCATGGAGACGGACACCCGTCCGGTGGCGGACGCCGGAACGACGGCCGACGCGGGCCCGGCGGCCGACGCCGGTCCGGCGGGCGGCGCGGGCCCGGCGGCGGACGCGGACGAGGAGGTCATGTCGTGAGCGGCCGTCTGCCGGTCGCCGGGCGGGCCGAGGTGCGGCGGGCGGCCGTACGGCTGATCCGGGCGGACGGGCGGGTGTTCGCCGCCGTGCTCGGTCTCAACGCGCTGGCCGCCGCGGCCGGTCTGGTCGGCCCCTGGCTGCTCGGCCGGATGATCGACGACGTACGGAGCGGCGCCGGGGTGGAGGCGGTGGACGGGCCCGCGCTCGTCATCCTCGTGTCCGCGGTGGCCCAGCTGCTGCTGGCACGCTGGGCCCGCTACGTGGGGCACCGGTTCGGGGAGCGGACGCTCGCGCGGGTGCGGGAGGAGTTCGTGGAGCGGACGCTGACGCTGCCCGCGTCGATCGTGGAGCGGGCGGGCACCGGCGATCTGACGGCGCGCGGCACCGCGGACGTCACCGTGGTGGGCAACATGCTGCGCGACGCGGGCCCCCAGCTGATGATCTCCGGCGCGCAGGCCCTGTTCGTCCTCGTCGCCGTCTTCGCCATCGATCCGATGCTCGGCGGCTGCGGGGTGCTGGGCCTGGCCGGTATCGGGTTCGCGCTGCGCTGGTATCTGCGCCGGGCGCGCACGGCCTATCTCGCCGAGGGCGCCGCCACTTCGGAGGTCGCCGAGATCCTCGCGGCCACCGCGTCCGGCGCCCGCACGGTGGAGGCGTTCGGGCTGGGCGGGCGCCGGATCGGGGCGAGCCGGGACGCGCTGGAGGTCTCCCGGGTGAGCCGGATGCGGACCCTGTTCCTGCGCAGTGTGTTCTTCCCGGCCGTGGACATCTCGTACATCGTCCCGGTGGTCACCGTGCTCCTGGTGGGCGGCGCGCTGCACGCCCGGGGCACGCTGAGCCTCGGCACGGTGGTCGCCGCGACGCTCTATCTGCACCGGCTCGCCGAGCCGCTCGACCAGATCCTGAACCAGGTCGAGCAACTGCAGAGCAGCGGAGCCTCGTTCGCCCGCGTGGAGGGCCTGGCCCGCGCACCGCGCGCCGTCCCGGCCGGTTCGCCCGCGCCGGAGGACGACCGCATCGACGTCACTGGCGTCCGGTACGCGTACGACCGCGGCGGTGAGGTGCTGCGCGGGGTCGACCTGACGGTGCGGCCCGGGGAGCGACTGGCCGTCGTGGGGCCCTCCGGCGCCGGGAAGACCACCCTGAGCAGACTGCTGGCGGGGGTCGACGCTCCGGGCAGCGGGACGGTGACGGTCGGAGGGGTGCCGGTCGTCGACCTCGACCCCGAACAGCTGCGCCGGCAGGTCGTCCTCGTCACCCAGGAGCACCATGTGTTCCTCGGCACCGTCCGCGACAACCTGCTCATCGCCGAACCCGCCGCCGAGGACGCCGAGTTGCGGGCCGCGCTCGCGGCGGTCGGCGCCGACGACTGGGCGGCGGAGCTCCCGGACGGGCTGGACACCGAGCTGGGTCCCGAGGCCCTCCCCGTCGACGGCTCACGCGCCCAGCAACTGGCGCTGGCCCGGGTGGTGCTGGCGGACCCGCACACCCTGATCCTCGACGAGGCCACGGCGCTCCTCGACCCGACGACCGCCCGGCACACGGAGCGCGCCCTTGCCGCCGTCCTCGAAGGCCGCACCGTCATCGCCATCGCCCACCGGCTGCACACCGCGCACGACGCCGACCGGGTGGCGGTGATGGAGGACGGCCGTCTGACCGAACTGGGCACGCACGAGGACCTGGTGGCGGCCGACGGCGCCTACGCGGCGCTGTGGCGCTCGTGGCACGGGGAGCGACGGCCCGCCGACGGCTGAACGGGGGACGCCGCCCCCGTTTGCCCGGTGCCCCCTAGGGCTTGTCCCCGATTCCCGTGAACCGGGTCCCCGGCTAGCCTCGCAAGCAGTGGCGCTCCTCCGGCCAGCCGATCAACTTCCGCACCTCAGGGGTGCTTTACGGAGTTCCGATGAAAGCGATCGCCCAGGACCGGTACGGCTCTCCCGACGCCCTTGAGCTGCGGGAGGTCGACAAGCCCGTGCCGGCCGGGAACCAGGTGCTGGTGCGGGTGGAGGCGGTCTCCCTCAACGCGTACGACTGGCACCACCTGCGCGGCGATCCATATCTGGCCCGGCTGACGTTCGGTGTCCGCCGGCCCAAGCAGCGGGTCCTGGGGCGGGACTTCGCGGGCCGGGTGGAAGCGGTGGGCGCCGACGTGAAGCGGCTGCGTCCCGGGGACGATGTGTTCGGTGAGGCCGAGGGGGCGTTCGCCGAGTACGTGTGCGCGCCGGAGGACGTGGTGGAGACGAAGCCGGCGGGTCTGACCTTCGAGCAGGCCGCCGCGCTGCCGCTGGCGGGGAACACCGCTCTCGTCGGGCTGCGCGACGTGGCTCCGCTGCGGCCCGGGCTGCGGGTGCTCGTCAACGGCGCGTCGGGCGGCGTCGGCACCTTCGCCGTGCAGATCGCCAAGGCGTACGGCGCGGAGGTGACCGGCGTGTGCAGCGCGCGGAACGCGGACCTGGTGCGGTCGCTCGGCGCGGACCGCGTGATCGACTACGCCGCGGTGGACTTCACCCGTGAGGGGCGGCGTTACGACGTCGTGTTCGACCTGGTGGGCAACCGCTCCCTGACCGCGTTCCGGCGCGCGCTGACACCCACGGGCACGCTCGTGCTGTCCGGCGGCGGGGTGTCCGAGGGCGGCAGCCTCTTCGGGCCGATGGGGCTCCTCCTGAGGGGCCCGGCGCTGTCGCGCTTCGTCGGCCATCGGATCCTCACCTTCTCCGCTACGCAGTCCGGGGAGAACCTCGCAACCCTGCGGGAACTGGTCGAATCCGGAAAGGTCGCCCCGGTCGTCGACCGGACGTACGCGTCCCTGGCCGAGGTGCCGGAAGCGATCCGCTACCTGGAAGTGGAGCACGCCCGGGCGAAGGTCGTCGTCACGGTGTGAGCCCTGCCGCCGGCCGGGCGGCCGGCGCGGCACGCGCGCCACGGGTCCTCGACTCCCCGCAGGTCGGCGGGGATCCGGTCCCCTCGCGGACTCCCTCCGCGAGGGGTCCGACCGTTGCGGCGCGGTTCCCGGCGCGTGTCCGAGGAACGAATTCCTCCTCACATCCGACGGAAGACCGGCACACCGCCCGGAGGACAGTTCGTTTACCGAACATGGCGCCCCGGTCAACGAACCGTTTCCGGCCAATGTGCTGACGCGGTCCTGACAGAAAGCGTCGTCTCCTGCCACTCTTCCCTCGGCTACTTCACAGCAACCTCACAGCTACGTCCGCTGTGTCGTGCCGAACGACCCCATGCACCTGGTTCCGCGTACGCCCAGTTCTGCCCGGACGGGTCACCCATCGTCCGGTCTCCCCTGGCCGCGCGACCCGCGGCCATGCAGAAGGAGTCAGTGTTGAGCAGCAGTTCTCCCCACAGACGCACCTCCCACATCACCAAGCGCCGCATCGCCGGTGTCGCCCTCGTCGGCGTCTCCGCCCTGCTGGCCGCGGCCGTCCAGTCGGGCGCCGCGAGCGCCGCCCCGGAGCAGGCTCCCCGGGCGGGCAGGATCAACCCGGGCGCCGTCGCCATGAAGCTCACCGCCTCGCAGCGCGCCGAGCTGATACGCGACGCCGACACGGCCAAGGCGGCCACCGCCAAGGACCTGGGCCTCGCCGCCGGCGAGAGCCTCGTCGCCCGTGACGTCATCAAGGACCACGACGGCACCGTCCACACCCGCTACGAGCGGACGTACGAAGGACTGCCGGTCCTCGGCGGCGACCTGGTCGTCGACACCGCCAAGTCCGGGAAGACCGGGCACGTCTACAAGGCCACCAAGGCCGCCCTCAAGGTCGCCACCCTCAAGCCGACGGTCGCCGCCGCCACGGCGGAGAAGCAGGCCCTGTCCGCCGCCAAGGCCGCCGGTTCGAAGCGCACCGACGCCGACCGCGCGCCCCGCAAGGTGATCTGGGCGGCGAGCGGCAAGCCGACCCTCGCCTACGAGACCGTCGTCGGCGGCTTCCAGGACGACGGCACCCCGAACGAGCTGCACGTCATCACCGACGCCGTCACCGGCAAGAAGCTCTACTCGTGGCAGGGCATCAAGAACGGCATCGGCAACACCCAGTACAGCGGCCAGGTGACCCTGACGACCACGCAGTCGGGCTCCACCTACACGCTGAACGACGGTGCGCGCGGCGCCCACAAGACGTACAACCTGAACCGCGGCACGTCGGGCACCGGCACGCTGTTCTCGCAGACGAGCGACACCTGGGGCAACGGCACCACGTCGAACGCCGCGACGGCCGGCGCCGACGCCCACTACGGCGCCGCGGAGACCTGGGACTTCTACAAGAACACCTTCGGTCGCAGCGGCATCAAGAACAACGGCGTGGGAGCGTACTCGCGCGTCCACTACGGCAACGCGTACGTCAACGCGTTCTGGGACGACAGCTGCTTCTGCATGACCTACGGCGACGGGTCCGGGAACGCCGACCCGCTGACCTCGCTGGACGTGGCCGGCCACGAGATGAGCCACGGCGTCACCTCCAACACCGCGGGCCTGAACTACTCGGGCGAGTCCGGCGGTCTGAACGAGGCGACCTCCGACATCTTCGGCACCGGCGTCGAGTTCTACGCCAACAACTCCTCCGACGTGGGCGACTACCTCATCGGCGAGAAGATCGACATCAACGGCGACGGCACCCCGCTGCGCTACATGGACAAGCCCAGCAAGGACGGCGGCTCCAAGGACTCCTGGTACTCCGGTGTCGGCAACGTCGACGTGCACTACTCGTCCGGCGTCGCGAACCACTTCTTCTACCTGCTGAGCGAAGGCAGCGGCGCCAAGGTCATCAACGGCGTCAGCTACAACTCGCCCACCTCCGACGGGCTTCCGGTCACCGGCATCGGCCGCGACAAGGCCCTGCAGATCTGGTACCGCGCGCTCACCACCAAGTTCGTGTCGACCACCAACTACGCGGCGGCCCGCACCGGCACGCTCGCGGCGGCGGGTGAGCTGTACGGCACGACGAGCGCCGAGTACACGGCGGTGCAGAACGCCTGGGCGGCCGTGAACGTCGGTTCACGTCCGGGCGGTGGCGGCGGTGGCGGTACGTCGTTCGAGAACACGGCCGACGTATCGATTCCGGACAACGGCGCGGCGGTCACCTCGTCGGTCACGGTCAGCGGCCGTACCGGCAACGCCCCGTCGAACCTCGCGGTCGCCGTGGACATCGTGCACACCTGGCGCGGTGACCTGGTGATCGATCTGGTGGCCCCCGACGGCTCGACGTACCGCCTGAAGAACTTCAGCTCGTCCGACTCGGCGGACAACGTGAACGCGACCTACACGGTCAACGCGTCCTCCGAAGTGGCCAACGGCACCTGGAAACTGAAGGTCCAGGACCAGGCGGCCCAGGACACCGGCTACATCAACAGCTGGAAACTGACCTTCCCGTAGACCGCGGCGGAAGCCTGCGCGAAGGCAGAACCCCAGGGCGCCGTCCCGGAGATTCGACTCTCCGGGGCGGCGCCCTCCTTTGCCCTCAAGGAGGTTTGCTTTGACCCTTCCTTGACGGCGACCGACAAGGCGCCCGGCCACCCGACTGTTCACCTGATCGACGATTTTCAGCCAAGGTCTTTATGGACTCCTGACATGTACGCGCCTGGGATGGCACGCTTCCACCGCACGGCTCACCCGCACCGCAACTTCACCATCGTCCCTCCGGCCACCCCACGCCGTACGGACGCCCCCACAAGAAGGAGCTTGCGTGACTCCCCTCTACGCGCGTCACAAGCGCACCACTCTGGCCATCGCCACCGCAGTCGCGGCCGGAGCCCTGCTCACCACCGGTCTGACCACCGGTGCCGCCGCCCAGACCGCGGCGGTCTCGTCCGGCAAGACCACCCCCCTCGCCGGTTCGCCCGTCCTGCTCTCCAACTCCGCGCGCACCGCGCTCATCCAGAAGGCCGACGCCGCCACGGCGGAGACGGCCCAGCAGATAGGCCTCGGTGCCAAGGAGAAGCTGGTCGTCAGAGACGTCGTCAAGGACGCCGACGGCACCGTCCACACCCGCTACGAACGCACCTACAACGGGCTTCCGGTCCTCGGCGGCGACCTCGTCGTCCACGAGACCAAGGCCGGCAAGACCGAGGGCGTGACGAAGGCGACGAAGACGGCCATCAAGGTCGCCTCGCTCAAGCCGCTGGTCACGACCGCGAAGGCCGAGAAGCAGGCGCTCACCGCGGCCAAGACCGCCGGCTCGGAGAAGACGACCGCCGACAAGGCGCCCCGCAAGGTGATCTGGGCCGCGAGCGGCAAGCCGACCCTCGCCTACGAGACCGTCGTCGGCGGCCTCCAGGACGACGGCACCCCCAACGAGCTGCACGTCATCACCGACGCCGCCACCGGCAAGAAGCTCTACGAGTACCAGGGCATCGAGACCGGCACCGGCAAGAGCCTCTACTCGGGCACGGTCACCCTCAACACGACCCTGTCGGGCTCGACGTACCAGCTGACCGACGGCACCCGCGGCAGCCACAAGACGTACAACAAGTCGCACACCACCAGCTCCTCCGCGGGCACGCTGTTCACCGACGCGGACGACGTGTGGGGCACCGGCGCGGCCTCCAGCTCGACCACCGACCAGACCGCGGCCGTCGACGCCGCCTACGGCGCGCAGGCGACCTGGGACTTCTACAAGAACACCTTCGGCCGCAGCGGTATCAAGAACAACGGTGTCGCGGCCTACTCCCGCGTCCACTACGGCAACGCGTACGTCAACGCGTTCTGGGACGACAGCTGCTTCTGCATGACGTACGGCGACGGCTCGGGCAACACGCACCCGCTGACCTCGCTGGACGTGGCCGGCCACGAGATGAGCCACGGCGTCACCGCCAACACCGCGGGCCTGAACTACTCGGGCGAGTCCGGCGGTCTGAACGAGGCGACCTCCGACATCTTCGGCACCGGCGTCGAGTTCGCCGCGGCGAACTCCTCCGACGTGGGTGACTACCTCATCGGCGAGAAGATCAACATCAACGGTGACGGCACCCCGCTGCGCTACATGGACAAGCCCAGCAAGGACGGCGGTTCCAAGGACTCCTGGTCCTCCACCCTCGGCAACCTGGACGTGCACTACTCGTCCGGCGTCGCGAACCACTTCTTCTACCTCCTCTCGGAGGGCAGCGGTTCGAAGACGATCAACGGGGTCAGCTACAACTCCCCGACGTCCAACGGCACCACGGTCACCGGCATCGGCCGGGCCAAGGCGCTGCAGATCTGGTACAAGGCGCTGACGACCTACATGACGTCGACGACCAAGTACGCGGGCGCCCGCACGGCCACGCTCTCCGCGGCGTCGGCCCTGTACGGCTCCACGAGCACGGAGTACAAGACGGTGGCCGCCGCCTGGTCCGCGGTCAACGTCGCCTAGCGAGCGCGTAGCCGAACAGAGGCGGCACCCGGGGAAGGACAGTCCCGGGTGCCGCCTTACTCTTGCCCCCATGCCCTACACGTACGAGGACGTGGGCGCGACCCGCGAGGATCGCTGCCCGCCGGGCTTCCACCGACTGCATGTCCGCTTCCGGATCGGCGAGGGCGAGGCCGTCTTCCGGCGCGCCTCCGAAGCCCTGATGACCTGGGAGCTGCACCGTGCCATGGGTATCGGCATGGTCTCCGACGCCGACAAGGCGGCTCCGGGCGTCGACGTCACCGTCGGTCTCGGCCCGATCAAGGCCCCCTGCCGCGTGGTCTGGACGGCGGAGGAACCCCGGCGCACCGCCTGGGCCTACGGAACGCTGTCCGGCCACCCCGAGTGCGGCGAGGAAGCCTTCGTCGTCTCCCGTACCGGCGACGGCACCGTCTGGCTGACGATCACGGCCTTCAGCCGCGCGGTCAAGTGGTACGCCCGCGCGGGCGGCGCCGCGACGAGAGGACTCCAGCACGCGTACGCCCAGCGGTGCGGGAAGGTGCTGCGGAGGTTGTGCGCGGGGCTGGACAGCTGAACCCGGAGGCAGGTGTGCACAGCCCCGCGGGGCGGCGGACGCCGGAGTGATTCCGGCGGGGTGACCGATGTGACCGATGCCGGACGGGTGTGCCGGGGACGGCCCGGCGTCGGGCGGCCCGAAGGCGAGCCGTGGCGTGCGGCTCGCCCCCGGCGGTGTCCCGCCCGCGCCTCACCGCATCAGCAGACCCGCCCCCTCCCCCATCTCCTCCGACGGCACCGCCAGCAGGCCGAGTTCCGCGCCGGAGGCCAGTAGGCGGTGGGTCGGCAGGATGCGGACCGTGTAGCCGAAGGGGCCCGTGCGGTCGAGGGACAGCGGGCCCTCGTACACCCAGCGGCCCTCGAGGTCGGGGCCGCCGGCCGGTTTCAGCGGGACGCAGACCGCGTCGCCGATGCGGTCGTCGGTGTCGACGCGGCCCGCGACCGCCTGGACCTCCACGTCGTCGGGGGCGAGGTCGCCGAGGCCGACGCGCACGCGCAGCGACAGGGTGGTGCCGAGTTCGGCGGTCGTGGTGGCCGAGGACGCCTCGACATGGTCGACGGTGACATGCGGCCAGGCGGCGCGGACACGTGACTTCCACGTGGCCAGTTCGCGGGCCGTCTCGGCGGTGAGGGACCGGTGGGCCTGGGCGGCGGGGGCGTACAGGCGCTCCACGTACTCACGCACCATCCGGCCGGCCAGGACCTTCGGGCCGAGGTGGGTCAGCGTCTGGCGGACCATCTCGATCCAGCGGTCGGGCAGACCGTGCTGCCCCCGGTCGTAGAAGCGGGGGGCCACCCGCTGTTCGAGGAGGTCGTAGAGGGCCCCGGCCTCCAGCTCGTCACGGCGGTCGTCGTCGGTCGCGGTGCCGTCCGCGGTCGGGATCGCCCAGCCGAAGTCGGGCTGGAACCACTCGTCCCACCAGCCGTCCAGGACGGAGAGGTTGAGGCAGCCGTTGAGCGCCGCCTTCATACCGCTCGTGCCGCACGCCTCCAGCGGGCGCAGCGGATTGTTGAGCCAGATGTCGCAGCCCGGATACAGCTTCTGTGCCATCGCCATGCCGTAGTCGGGCAGGAAGACGATCCGGTGACGCACCCGGGGGTCGTCGGCGAATTTGACCAGCTCCTGGATCAGCCGCTTCCCGCCGTCGTCGGCGGGGTGGGCCTTGCCCGCCACCACGATCTGGACCGGCCGCTCGGTGTGCAGCAGCAGATCCATGAGCCGGTCGCGGTCGCGCAGCATGAGGGTCAGCCGTTTGTACGAGGGGACCCGGCGCGCGAAGCCGATGGTGAGCACGTCGGGGTCCAGCACCCCGTCGATCCAGCCGAGTTCGGCGGTGCCGGCGCCCCGCTGGCGCCAGGAGGCCCGGAGTCGGTCCCTCACCTCCAGCACCAGCTGTTCCCGCAGCACCCGTCGCAGGTCCCAGATCTCCTGGTCGGCGATCTCGGCCACCGCGTCCCACCGGTCCGAGCCGCCGACGGTCAGCGCGTCCTCGGTGCGCTGCGCGCCGATCTGCCGGGCACCGAGGCGGAAGACCTCGGGCGCCACCCAGGTCGGCGCGTGGACGCCGTTGGTGACCGAGGTGATCGGCACCTCCTCGGGGTCGAAGCCCGGCCAGAGCCCGGAGAACATCTCCCGGCTGACCTGGCCGTGCAGCAGCGAGACCCCGTTCGCCCGCTGGCCGAGCCGCAGGCCCATCACGGCCATGTTGAAGAGGTTCGGCTCGCCTCCGGCGTAGGTCTCCATGCCGAGGGCGAGGATGCGCCCCACGTCGATGCGCGGGAGTTCGGCGTCGGGGCCGAAGTGGCGGGCGACCAGTTCCCGGTCGAAGCGGTCGATGCCGGCGGGTACCGGGGTGTGGGTGGTGAAGACCGTGCCGGCCCTGACCGCCTCCAGCGAGGACGCGAAGTCCAGCCCCTCGTCGGCGAGTTCGGCGATCCGCTCCAGGCCGAGGAACCCCGCGTGCCCCTCGTTGGTGTGGAACACCTCGGGCTGCGGATGCCCGGTCAGACGGCAGTACGTCCGGACCGCGCGCACCCCTCCTATACCGAGCAGCATCTCCTGGAGCAGCCGGTGCTCGCTGCCGCCGCCGTACAGCCGGTCGGTGACTCCGCGTTCGCCGAGGTCGTTCTCCTCGACGTCGGAGTCGAGCATGAGCAGCGGGACGCGGCCGACCTGGGCCAGCCAGACCCGGGCGTGCAGCGCGCGGCCGCCGGGCAGGGCGAGGGAGACCTGGGCGGGCGTGCCGTCGTCGTCGCGCAGGGGCACCACGGGCAGTTCGTTGGGGTCGAGGACCGGATAGTGCTCCTGCTGCCAGCCGTCGCGGGACAGGGACTGGCGGAAGTAGCCGTGCCGGTAGAGCAGGCCCACGCCGATCAGCGGGGCACCGAGGTCGCTGGCCGCCTTGAGATGGTCGCCGGCGAGGATGCCGAGGCCCCCGGAGTACTGCGGCAGCGCGGCGGTGATGCCGAACTCGGGCGAGAAGTAGGCGATGGCGGCGGGCAGGTCGGAGGTCTGTGTCTGGTACCAGCGGTCACCGGTCACGTACTCGCGCAGGTCGTCGGAGACCTCGCCGAGGCGGCGAAGGAACCGGCTGTCCTGCGTGAGCTCCGTGAGCCGTCCGGCCGACACGCTGCCGAGCAGGCGTACGGGGTCGCCGCCGGACGCGGTCCAGCGCTCCGGGTCGACGGACTGGAAGAGGTCGCGGGTCTCGGCATGCCAGGACCAGCGGAGGTTGCGTGCCAGGTCACTGAGCGGGTGAAGGACTTCGGGGAGAACGGGTCGGACGGTGAATCTGCGGATCGCCTTCACGAGTTCCACCTTCACGGAGGACGTACGCGGCAGAGGGACGCACGGCGTTGTGCGGCCTTCGTCACCCACGACGGTAGCGGCGAGGGTGCCTTCGCGACACGGCGCATCGCGGCACGACCCCCGGATCGGATCGACCGGGTGACATCGGCGGGAAGGCGTGTTACATCGGCGAGAAGCCGGGTTACGTCGGCGAGAAATCGACGCAACCTTCACGGACAGCCATGGACACACCCGTGGGCGGTATGGCCGATTCCGCCCTCCTGGGCGGCCTTGTGGTGCTTCGCGCCGCACGAGAGGCTGCCAGGTGACGTACGGCCGGGCCCTGCCCAGAACGGCCGGCTCCGGCCTGCGTACGTCGACTTGAGGAGGGGAACTCCAGTCATGGCACGGACGAGGAAGTGGCGTCTGCGCTGGGCGGCGGGTCTCACCGCGGTCACGACGGCCGCGGTGCTTTCGGCCATCGCCCCGCCCGCGCAGGCGGCCCCGGAGGGGCAGATACGCGGAGCCGGTCTCCCGGGCTCCGTCGGCGGGAGCTACATCGTGACGCTCAAAGGGGGTACGCGGGCTCCGTCTCCGGCGGGCACGGGCATCGCCGAGCGGTACGGGGCGAGAATCAGCCACACGTACGGAACGGCCCTCAACGGCTTCGCCGTGCGGGCCGAGGAGAGACAGGCCAGACGGCTCGCCGCGGACCCCCGCGTGGCCTCGGTCGTCCAGGACACCCGGGTGGCGCTCGACGGTGTCCAGAGAAACCCGCCCTCGTGGGGCCTGGACCGGATCGACCAGCCGGGCCGGCCGCTCGACAAGCGCTACACGGCGCCGGGATCGGCGGGCTCGGGGGTGACCGTGTACGTCATCGACACCGGCATCCGCGTCACCCACCGGGACTTCGGGGGCCGGGCGGCCGACGGCTGGGACTTCGTCGACGACGACAGGACCGCGCGGGACGGCAACGGCCACGGCACCCATGTGGCCGGAACCGTCGCGGGCACCGCGTACGGCGTCGCCAAGAAGGCCAGGGTCGTCGGCGTCCGTGTCCTCGACGACCAGGGGGCCGGTTCCACCGCCCAGGTCATCGCCGGCATCGACTGGGTCACCCGGCACGCGAGGAAGCCGGCCGTGGCCAACCTCAGTCTGGGCGGGTACGCCAACACCCAGCTGGACGCGGCCGTCCGCAACTCCATCGCCTCCGGTGTGACCTACACGGTCGCGGCCGGCAACGACGGTCTGCCGGCCTCGCTCTACTCCCCGGCCCGGGTCGCCCAGGCCGTCACGGTGGGCGCGAGCGACCGGACCGACGCGCGGGCGAGCTTCTCGAACACCGGGTCGGCGCTCGACCTCTTCGCGCCGGGGGTCGCGATCACGTCGACTTCGTACACCGGCGACACGGCGAAAGCGACGTACTCCGGCACGTCGATGGCGAGCCCGCACGCCGCCGGCGCGGCCGCGCTGTATCTGGCGGGTCATCCGCGGGCCACACCGGCCCAGGTGGCGAAAGCGCTGGTGAAGCGGGCGGCCTCGGGAAAGGTGTCGGGCGTCGGCCCGGGTTCACCGAACAAACTCCTGCGGGTCGGCTGACCCAGGTGGAACGCTGGTACAACCAGGGTGATTCGGCCACACCGCACCGGCCTCGCCTGCCCGGGACGAGGCCGGTCTTGTGTGTAGACATACGCGTGAGTAGTTAACAAAGTGCCGGAATGCTCACCCGCATAGGGTGGGAAGGCTCCCCCGGTACACCCGCAGGCCCCACCTCCCCACACCCTCATCCGCCCACCCACGTTGACGCGGACAGGAGCGGTCATGCCCGCCACGCACCACACGTCGCCACCCACGACGACCACCCCCGAGACCCCCCGAACACGCAAGGCCGATGCCGGTCCCCGTACCCCGGAGAAACCCTCCGCCGCCCCCGGCGGCGGCAGCCCGGCCGCCGCCGACGCGGCGGCGGCCACCACCGCCCCGGGCACCGGCACCTCCGCTCCCGCCACGTCCGACCCCGGCACGTCCGATCCCGGCACGTCGGCCCCCCGCGCCGCCGCTCCCAAGCCCAAGGCCAAGACCAAGACAGGCGGGTCCGTTCCGAAGGCAGGCAGGGCCGCGCCCAAGAAGAGCAGGGCCGCCGTCCCCGCCACGCGCACTGCCGATACCCCGGCCGCCTCCGCCGTCACCGCGGCGACGGCCGTCGGGCGCATCCCCGTCCTCGACGTCCGCCCGGTCGTGCAGCACGGGCGCCGTCCCGCGAAGGCGGTGGTGGACGAGGAGTTCGAGGTCTCGGCCACGGTCTTCCGCGAGGGCCATGACGCGGTCGCCGCGAATGTCGTCCTGCGCGACCCGGACGGCCACCCCGGCCCGTGGGCGCCGATGCGCGAGCTCGCCCCCGGCACCGACCGCTGGGGCGCCACGGTGAGCGCCGGCAAGGAAGGCCGCTGGACGTACACGGTGGAGGCGTGGGGGGACCCGATCGCCACCTGGCGGCATCACGCGGGGATCAAGATCCCGGCCGGGATGGACACGGAACTGGTGCTGGAGGAGGGCGCCCTGCTGTACGAGCGGGCGGTCGCCGCCCTGCCGAAGGGGCAAAGGAGCAAGCGCCTCAGGGACACGGTCCTCGGTGCCGTCGACGCGTTGCGCGACACCGGCCGTCCCGTCGCCTCCCGGCTCGCCGCCGCCCTCACCCCCGAGGTGGACGAGGTGCTGGCGCGGCACCCGCTGCGCGACCTGGTGACGTCGTCCGAGCCGTTGCCGCTGCTGGTGGAGCGGGAGCGGGCGCTGTACGGCGCCTGGTACGAGTTCTTCCCGCGTTCGGAGAGCGGGCAGCTGGATCCACCGGCGCACGGAACGTTCCGTACCGCCGCCGAACGCCTGCCCGCGATCGCGGAGATGGGCTTCGACGTCGTCTACCTCCCGCCGATCCACCCCATCGGCACCACCTACCGCAAGGGACCGGACAACACCCTGTCGGCCACACCCGAGGACGTCGGGGTGCCCTGGGCCATCGGCTCCCCCGAGGGCGGCCACGACGCGATCCACCCCGACCTCGGCACCCTCGACGACTTCGACGCCTTCGTCCGCCGGGCCGCCTCGCTGAAGCTGGAGATCGCGCTCGACTTCGCGCTCCAGTGCTCCCCCGACCACCCCTGGGTGGAGAAGCACCCCGAGTGGTTCCACCACCGCCCCGACGGCACGATCGCCTACGCCGAGAACCCGCCCAAGAAGTACCAGGACATCTACCCCATCGCCTTCGACAAGGACATGCCCGGCCTGGTCCGCGAGACCGTCCGGGTGCTCCGCTTCTGGATGGACCACGGCGTCCGCATCTTCCGCGTCGACAACCCGCACACCAAACCGGTCGTCTTCTGGGAACAGGTCATCGCGGAGATCAACGGGACCGACCCCGACGTGATCTTCCTCGCGGAGGCCTTCACCCGCCCGGCGATGATGCACACGCTGGGGGCGGTCGGCTTCCAGCAGTCGTACACGTATTTCACCTGGCGCAACACCAAGCAGGAACTGACGGAGTACCTCACCGAGCTGTCCGGCGAGGCGGCCGCCTGCATGCGGCCCAACTTCTTCGTCAACACCCCCGACATCCTGCACGAGTTCCTCCAGCAGGGCGGTCGGCCCGCCTTCGAGCTGCGCGCGGTGCTCGCCGCCACCCTCTCCCCCACCTGGGGCATCTACAGCGGCTTCGAACTCTGCGAGAACGTCCCGCTGCGCGAGGGCAGCGAGGAGTATCTGCACTCCGAGAAGTACCAACTACGGCCACGGGACTGGGAGTCGGCGGAGTGTGACGGCCGGAGCATCGCGCCGTTGGTGAGCGCGCTCAACGCGGTCAGGCGGCGCAGTCCCGCACTGCGCCAACTGCGTGATCTGCACTTCCACCACGCCGACCAGGAGGCGGTGATCGCCTACTCGAAGTCCGTCACGGACGCGCGCGGTTCGAACACGGTTGTGGTGGTGGTCAACCTCGACCCCCACCACACCCAGGAGGCCACGGTCTCGTTGGACATGCCGCAACTCGGCCTGGACTGGCACGAGTCCGTACCGGTGCGCGACGAGCTCACCGGCGAGACCTACACCTGGGGCAGGACCAACTATGTGCGACTGGAGCCGGGACACCGGCCCGCGCACATCCTCACCGTCCTGCGACCGTCCTCACCGCAGATCGGAGGGTCACCCACCACATGATCGTCAATGAGCCCGTCCCGGATACGTTCGAGGACACCCCGGCCAAGGACCGCGATCCCGAGTGGTTCAAACGCGCCGTCTTCTACGAGGTCCTGGTCCGCTCCTTCCAGGACAGCAACGGCGACGGCATCGGCGACCTCAAGGGCCTGACCGCGAAGCTCGACTACCTCCAATGGCTCGGCGTCGACTGCCTGTGGCTGCCCCCGTTCTTCAAGTCACCGCTCCGCGACGGCGGCTACGACGTCTCCGACTACACCGCCGTCCTGCCCGAGTTCGGCGACCTCGCCGACTTCGTCGAGTTCGTCGACGCCGCCCACCAGCGCGGCATGCGCGTCATCATCGACTTCGTCATGAACCACACCAGCGACCAGCACCCGTGGTTCCAGGAGTCCCGCGCCAACCCCGACGGACCCTACGGCGACTACTACGTCTGGGCCGACGACGACAAGCAGTACCAGGACGCCCGGATCATCTTCGTCGACACCGAGGCCTCCAACTGGACCTTCGACCCGGTCCGCAAGCAGTACTACTGGCACCGCTTCTTCTCCCACCAGCCCGACCTCAACTACGAGAACCCCGCCGTCCAGGAGGAGATCGTCTCCGCGCTGCGGTTCTGGCTCGACCTGGGGATCGACGGCTTCCGGCTGGACGCGGTGCCGTATCTGTACCAGGTCGAGGGAACAAACTGCGAAAACCTTCCTGCCACCCACGAGTTCCTCAAGCGGGTGCGCAAGGAGATCGACACGCACTATCCGGACACGGTCCTGCTGGCCGAGGCGAACCAGTGGCCCGAGGACGTCGTCGACTACTTCGGCGACTTCCCCTCCGGCGGCGACGAATGCCACATGGCCTTCCACTTCCCCGTCATGCCCCGCATCTTCATGGCCGTCCGCCGCGAATCCCGCTACCCCGTCTCCGAGATCCTCGCGAAAACCCCGGCCATCCCGTCGAACTGCCAATGGGGCATCTTCCTGCGCAACCACGACGAGCTCACCCTCGAAATGGTCACCGACGAAGAACGCGACTACATGTACGCGGAATACGCCAAAGACCCGCGCATGCGCGCCAACATCGGCATCCGCCGCCGCCTCGCCCCCCTCCTCGACAACGACCGCAACCAGATCGAACTCTTCACCGCCCTGCTCCTGTCCCTGCCCGGCAGCCCGATCCTCTACTACGGCGACGAGATCGGCATGGGCGACAACATCTGGCTCGGCGACCGCGACGCGGTGCGCACCCCCATGCAGTGGACCCCCGACCGCAACGCCGGATTCTCCTCCAGCGACCCCGGCCGCCTCTTCCTCCCCACGATCATGGACCCCGTCTACGGCTACCAGGTCACCAACGTCGAGGCGTCCATGTCGTCGCCCTCCTCGCTGCTGCACTGGACCCGCCGCATGATCGAGATCCGCAAACAGAACAAGGCCTTCGGACTCGGCTCCTACACCGAACTCCCCTCCTCCAACCCCGCCGTCCTCGCCTTCCTGCGCGAGGCGCCTTCGAGCGAGGGCGAGGGGGACGACGATCTCGTCCTGTGTGTGCACAACTTCTCCCGTTTCGCGCAGCCCACCGAGCTGGATCTTCGCGAGTTCAACGACAGACACCCGGTCGAGCTGATCGGCGGCGTGCGATTCCCGGCCATCGGGGAACTGCCGTACTTGCTGACCCTCGCCGGTCACGGCTTCTACTGGTTCCGGCTCCGCAAGGACGCCGTCTAGAACCCTGGCGGCGGGGCGGTTTCCCCCGCCCCGCCCTGGGCACGCATCACTAGCACCCCGACTCGCCCGGTATCCGGGACCCCGGGTCACTGGGGAAAGGACGCGACGCCATGTCGGAAGCCGTAACCCACTCTGCCACGGCCCCGGTCGCACGCCCCGAGTTGCTCGCGTCACTCGATCCACTGCTGCGGGAATGGCTGCCCCGGCAGCGCTGGTTCGCGGGCAAAGGGCGTCCGGTGACCGGATTCTCACTGGTGGCCGCGGTGGAACTGCTGCCGCCCACAGCCCCGTTGGGCCTGATCCATCTGCTCGTACGCGCCCATCAGCCGCGCACGCCGACGCAGGGCGCCCCCTCCCGTCCCGGCGACTGCTACCAGCTGCTGATCGGTGTGCGCGAGGCGCTGCCGCCACGGCTCGCGCCCGCGCTGATCGGGCATCCCAAGGAGGGGCCGCTCGCCGGCCGGACGGTGTACGAGGCGCTGTACGACCCGCGCCCCGCCGGTGTCCTCCTGGAAGCCCTGCGCAGCGGGGCCCGCGTCGGTGACCTGCGCTTCGAGCACGACCGGCGCCAGGAGATACGGAAGGACCTGGTACCGCGCCTGGTGACGGCGGAGCAGTCCAACTCGTCGATCGTCTACGGAGATACGTTCATCCTGAAGGTGCTGCGCCGGGTCGTCCCCGGGGTCAACCCCGATCTGGAGCTTCCGCTGACGCTGGCCCGGGAGGGCTGCGCGCGGGTCCCGGCCCCCGCGGCCTGGATGCTCGCGGACCTCGACGCGGAGACCTATGTACTCGGCGTGCTCCAGCCGTTCGTGCAGGGCGCGGCCGACGGCTGGGAACTGGCGCTGCGCGAGCTGGCCAAGGGCGAGGACTTCTCCGCCGAGGCGCGGGCGCTGGGCCGGGCCACCGCCGAGGTGCACACGGCGCTCGCCCGGTCGCTGCCCACGGTCACGCTGGGCCACACGCAGATGCGGCCTCTCGTCGACGGCATGACCGAGCGGCTGGACGCCGCCGCACAGGCGGTGCCCGCGTTACGGCCCCACGCCCGCGCCCTGCGCACCGCGTTCGAGGCGCTGGGCGATCTGGCCGCCGAGGGGCATACCTGGACGGCTCAGCGCATCCACGGCGATCTGCATCTCGGCCAGTGCCTGCGCTCTCCCGACGGGGAATGGTCGCTCATCGACTTCGAGGGCGAGCCGTCGAAGCCGCTCGCCGAGCGCCGTATGCCCCAGCCCCCGGCGCGTGACATCGCGGGCATGCTCCGCTCCTTCGACTACGCGGCCCACTCCGTCCCCGGATCTCCCGGCTCCACGCGGGCAGGGGGGACCCCCGTCCCGCTGGTGCCCGGCTGGGCCGACACCTGCCGGGCCGCGTACTGCACCGGATACGCCGAGGTCAGCGGCCTCGACCCGCGCACGGACCCTGTCCTGCTGCGCGCCTTCGAGACGGACAAGGCGGTGTACGAGGTCGTGTACGAGGCCCGGCACCGCCCGGACTGGCTGCCGGTTCCCCTGGCGGCGGTACGGCGGCTGGCCGCGTCGCTCTGATCTCCCCCTGCCGTTCCCCAGCTCACCCTCCCGAGGAGGCCCTGCCCGTGACGCCCCGCCCCCCGTCCGACAGTCCGAAGAAGAACGGCGCGAAGAATCCGGCCGCCGCCAAGAAGACGCCGGCCGAGAAGGCAGCGGTCAAGAAGGCGGCCGAGGGGAAACCGGCGGCCGAGAAGACCACGGCCGGCAAGAAGTCCGCCGCGAAGAAGGCCCCGAAGAAGGCCACGAGGAAGGCGGTGACGGCCGTGGCGAAGATCCCGGAGCCCGCCGTCGGCGAGAACGCTCCCGCGGTCGGCGAGAATCCCATACCGTCCGGGAACGGTCCCGTACCGACCGGGAGCAGTCCCGTACCGACCGGGACAGGTCCCGCACCGGCCGAGAGCAGTCCCCCCGCCGGCTTCGAGGCTCCCGTCTTCGCCGGTGTCGGCCCGGCGGACCGGCAGCGGCTGCTCGACGGTACGCACCACGATCCGCACGGAGTGCTGGGCGCCCATCCGGTGCCGGGCGGCGTCGCCTTCCGGGCCTTCCGCCCGTACGCGCTCGGGGTCACCGTCGTCACGGACGACCTGCGTGCCGAACTGCGCGACGACGGGGACGGCTTCTTCTCCGGGCTGCTGCCGCTGCGCGCGGTCCCGGAGTCGTACCGGCTGCTCGTGGCGTACGAGGGGAAGGTGCTGGAGACCGAGGACGCCTACCGCTTCCTGCCGACGCTCGGTGACTTGGACCTGCATCTGCTCGGTGAGGGCCGGCACGAGGAGCTGTGGCGGGCGCTCGGCGCCGAACCGATGGAGCGACAGGGCGTCGCCGGAACGCGCTTCACCGTGTGGGCCCCCAACGCGCTGGGTGTCCGGCTGGCCGGCACCTTCAACTTCTGGGACAGCACGGGATATCCGATGCGGTCGCTCGGCTCCTCAGGGGTGTGGGAGCTGTTCGTGCCCGCGATAGGCGAGGGCGAGCTCTACAAGTTCGACATCACGCGGCCCGACGGTTCCCGCACGCAGCGCGCCGATCCGATGGCCCGCCGTACCGAGGCTCCGCCCAGCACGTCCTCGATCGTCCACGCCTCCCACCATGTGTGGCAGGACGCGGACTGGATGGCGAAGAGGGCCGCCCGGCCCGCCCACGAGGCGCCGTTCTCGGTGTACGAGGTCCATCTGCCGTCCTGGCGACCCGGCCTGACCTACCGTCAGCTTGCCGACCAGCTCCCCGCCTACGTCTCCGACCTCGGCTTCACCCACGTCGAGCTGATGCCGGTCGCCGAGCACCCCTTCGGGGGCTCCTGGGGATACCAGGTCACCGGCTTCTACGCCCCGACCGCGCGCCTGGGCACGCCCGACGACTTCAAGCACCTCGTCGACGCGCTCCACCGGGCCGGCGTCGGCGTCCTCATGGACTGGGTCCCCGCCCACTTCCCCCGCGACGACTGGGCCCTCGCCGAATTCGATGGACGCCCCCTGTATGAGCACGCCGACCCGCTCCGCGCCGACCACCCCGACTGGGGCACCCTCGAGTTCGACTACGGCCGCCGCGAGGTCCGCAACTTCCTCGTCGCCAACGCCACCTACTGGTGCGAGGAGTTCCACATCGACGGCCTGCGCGTCGACGCCGTCGCCTCCATGCTCTACCTCGACTACTCCCGCGAACCCGGCCAGTGGGTCCCCAACGAACACGGGGGCCGGGAGAACCTCGACGCCGTCGCGTTCCTCCAGGAGATGAACGCCACCGTCTACCGCCGCAACCCCGGCGTCGTCACCATCGCCGAGGAGTCCACCGCCTGGGACGGCGTCACCCGGGCCACTCATCACATCGGTCCCGGAGGCTTCGGCGGTCTGGGTTTCGGGCTGAAGTGGAACATGGGGTGGATGCACGACTCGCTGGACTACGTGTCCCACGAGCCGGTCCACCGCAAGTACCACCACGACGAGATGACGTTCTCGATGGTGTACGCCTACAGCGAGAACTACGTCCTGCCGATCTCCCACGACGAGGTCGTGCACGGCAAACGCTCACTGGTCTCCAAGATGCCCGGCGACTGGTGGCAGCAGCGCGCCAACCTGCGCGCCTACCTCGCCTTCATGTGGGCCCACCCCGGTAAACAACTCCTCTTCATGGGCCAGGAGTTCGCCCAGGGCGCCGAATGGTCGGAGGCCCACGGCCCGGACTGGTGGCTCCTCGACCCCGCCTACGGCGCCGAACCCGACCACCGCGGCGTCCGCGACCTCGTCCGCGACCTCAACACCACCTACCGGCACGAAGCCGCGCTCTGGGAACGCGACACCGACCCCGCCGGCTTCGCCTGGATCACCGGGGACTCCGCCGACGACAACGTCTTCGCGTTCCTGCGCCACGCCGCCGACGGCACCCCCCTGCTCGCCGTCTCCCACTTCTCCCCCGCCGTCCGGCACAACTACCGCCTCGGCGTCCCCGAGGACATCCCCGCCTGGCACGAGATCCTCAACACCGACAACCTCCGCTACGGCGGCGGCGACATCACCAACCCCGACCCCGTCAAACCGGAACCCCAGGGCTGGCACGGCCGTCCGGCCAGCATCCAGCTGACCCTGCCGCCGCTCGCGACGGTGTGGCTGCGCCCCGCCTAGCGCCTGTCCACGCAGGGTCCCGGCCTTCCCGGGGCTGAACCACGGGGAAGGCCGGGTCGGCGGGACCCCGTCACTCCAGCCCGGCGCCCCGCAGCGACGCGGGCAGTTCCCCGGTGTGCACGAGTCCCAGGGTCTGGGTGGCCCGGGTCAGCGCCACGTACAGGTCGCTGGTCCCGTACGACGCGGGCTCGACCACCAGCACGGAGTCGAATTCCAGCCCCTTGGCCTGCCGGGGGTCGAGGAGCACCACCGTGCGGGTGAGGTCCGGCTCCTGGCCCGCCGTCACCCCGTCCAGCCGGGCGGCGAGCGCGCCGTGCAGGGCACGCGGCGCGATGACCGCGAGCCGCCCCTCGGCCGGGGTCAGCTCGGCGACGGCCTTGGCGACCGTGCCGGGCAGGTCGTCCCCGGCGTCCCGCGCCCAGGGGCGCACCCCGGTGGAGCGGACGGAGCGCGGCGGCTCGAAGCCGGGGCGCTCGGCCCGCACCACACCGGCGGCGACGTCCATGATCTCGGACGGGGTGCGGTAGTTGACGCCGAGCCGTGTGTGCTCCCAGCGGTCCTCGACGTACGGGGAGAGGATCTCCTCCCACGATCCGACCCCCGCCGCCTCCGCCGTCTGCGCGGGGTCGCCGACGAGCGTCATGGAACGCGTCGGGGTGCGGCGCATCAGCAGCCGCCACGCCATCGGCGACAGCTCCTGCGCCTCGTCGACGATGATGTGACCGAAGGCCCACGTGCGGTCGGCGGCGGCGCGCTCGGCGGCGCTGCGGTGATCGTCCTCCTCGTGCCGTTCGGCCATCCGCTCGGCGTCGATGATGTTGTGCGCGGACAGGATCTCGGAGTCCTCCTCGTCCTTGTCCTCGAACTCGTACGTCCGCGAGGCGTAGGAGACGTCCAGCACTCCCTGCGCGTACGCGATCTGGGTGTGGCGTTCCTGGTCGGCGAGCGCCCGGGCGACCCGGTCGTCCTCGCCCAGCAGTTCGGCGGCCTCGTCGAGGAGGGGCACGTCCGCGCCGGTCCAGTCCCCGGCTCGGGTCAGCGGGCGGCGGACGACCGCCGCGTCCTCGTCCGGTAGGTAGCCCCGCGGGTCCGCCAGGAAGTCTGCGACCAGTCGCTGCGGGGTCAGCCTCGGCCACAACTGGTCTACGGCGGACCAGACTTCGGGGTTCTCGGCGAGTTCGTCGCGGATCTGGGTGATGTCGCTCGGGTCGAGGAGGTTGGAGCCGTCGAAGGGGTCCGTGCCGATGCGTTCGGCGAGCATGTCGGTGAGGGTGTTGAGGATGTGGCCCTCGAAGTGCTCGCGGGCGACGTTGTGGGGCAGGTCGGCCGCGCGGGTGCGGTCCCGGGCGACCTGGACGAGGCCCGCGTCGAGCATCAGGATGTCCCGGTCGTGCTCGATCGCGATCACCGGGTCGGGAAGGGCCTGGCGGTCACGGACGACCTCGGCGAGGACCTCGGCCATCTCGGCGCGCCCCTTCACGGCGGCCGCCTCGGGCGTGTCGAGTGCCGTGGCGTGGACGCCGGGGAAGAGTTCGCCGACGGTCGAGAGCAGCACACCGGTCTCGCCGAGCGAGGGCAGCACCTCGCCGATGTAGCCGAGGAAGGCCGGGTTCGGGCCGACGATCAGGACGGCCCGCTTGGCGAGCAGTTCCCGGTGTTCGTACAGCAGATACGCGGCGCGGTGCAGGGCGACGGCGGTCTTGCCGGTGCCGGGGCCGCCTTCGACGACCATGATGCCCCGGTGCGGCGCGCGGATGATCCGGTCCTGTTCGGCCTGGATGGTCTGCACGATGTCGCCCATCCGGCCGGTGCGGGCCGAGTTGAGCGCGGCGAGCAGCACGGCGTCGCCGGTCGGGTCCTCGTGACCGGTGCGTTCGCGGTCACCGAGGTCGAGGATCTCGTCGTGCAGGGCGGTGACGTGCCGGCCCTCGGTGGTGATGTGCCGGCGACGGCGCAGGCCCATCGGGGTGTGGCCGGTGGCCAGGTAGAAGGGGCGGGCGACCGGGGCCCGCCAGTCGACGAGGATCGGGGTGCGCTCGGTGTCGTCGGCGCGGATGCCGATCCGGCCGATGTGGTGGGTGAGACCGGCGGAGGGTGCCCCTTCCGCGGGGGATTCCACCGGGGCCAGATCGATACGGCCGAAGCAGAGCGACCCGTCCACGGCGTTCAGCGCGGCCAGCAGCCCCGAGCGTTCGGCGACCAGGACGTCCCGTTCGAGCCGTGCCTGCATGGGTGTGTTGCCCTGGGCGAGCGCATCCTCGACAGAGGCCTCGGTGACACCGCGCAGGGCGTCCACCCGCGTGTACAACCCGTCGATGAATTCCTGCTCGCTCCGCAGTTCATCGTCGGGGAATTCTGTGTGCGATCCCTTGTTTGACAATTCCGCTCCCGCCCAGATATACTCTGCCTACTGAACTTCTTTGCGACTCGATCCCCTCGAAGTCGCGAATCATCGAATATACGCAAAGAAATCCCCCGGGCGCAATTGCCCAGGGGATTTTTGTATGCCGGGTGGGATCAGAGCACGTCGGACAGCTCCTGGAGCAGCCGACGCTTGGGCCGCGCGCCCACCATCGACTTCACGGGCTCACCGTCGCGGAAAACCATGAACGTCGGCATCGAGAGCACGCCGTACGCCAGCGTCGTCTCCGGATTGGTGTCCACGTCCAGCTGGACCACCTTGAATCGGTCGGCCTCCTCGAAGGCCAGCTCGCTGAGCACCGGCCCCATCTGCCGGCACGGCGGGCACCAGTCGGCCGTGAACTCCACCAGCACGGGCAGATCCGCCCCGATCACCTCCGCTCCGAAGTCCGCGTCCGTCACCTCGGCCACACCTGCCGCCTTGATCACCGCGTCCGCCCTCCCAGTTCGCATACGGGTTCCGGACCGCCCGGAACCTCCGCGTCGGCCGCCAGCTCGTCGCGCGCCCGTTCGGCCCGCGCCAGCTGCTCGCCGACCTGCGCGCGCACCGACCGCAGCTCGTCGATCAGCCCGTCGAGCTCGCCGAGCTTGCGGCGGTAGACGTCGAGGGACGCCGGGCACGAGTCGCCCTCGGGATGCCCGGCCCGCAGACACTCCACGAAGGGCCGTGTCTCCTCCAGGTCGAACCCGAAGTCCTGCAACGTCCTGATCTGCCGCAGCAGCCGCAGGTCGTGCTCGTCGTACGTCCGGTACCCGTTCTCGCCCCGCCGCGCGGGCAGCAGCCCCCGCGACTCGTAGTAGCGCAGAGTCCGCGTGGTCGTCCCGGCTCGTTCCGCCAGCTCGCCGATTCGCATGCCTCGACGGTAATCCTTGACGCCGACGTCAAGGCAAGCGTCCGCGGCCGGCCGGTTCAGCGGACGGTGCGCGGCAGCAGCGGCTTCCGCTCCACCGGAGACGACAGCACGATCGATGTCGTCGTCCGCCCCAGCGCGGAGGTCTGCTCCAGGACGTCCTCCAGATGGATCGTGTCCTCGACGGCGACCTTGAGGATCCAGCAGTCCTCGCCGACGACGTGGTGGACCTCGGTGATCTCGGGGCGGGCCAGCAGTTCCAGGGTCCGCGGGTGCTTGAGCGTGTAGCCGCCGTGCGGATTGACGCGGATGAAGGCCTGGATGCCGTAGCCGAGACGGGGTGCCGACACCCGGGCGCCGTAGCCGGTGATCGCGCCCGTCGTCTCCAGCCGCCGCACCCGCTCCGCCACCGCCGCCGGGCTCAGCCGGACCCGGCGGCCCAGCTCGCTGAGCTTGATGCGGCCGTCGCTCTGGAGCAGCTCCAGGATCTGCCGGTCCAGCGCGTCGAAGGCCACCGGCGTTTCGCCGGAGACGGCGCGCGGCTGCCGTGGTTCTTTCGGTGCGACGGCCGGATCTCCCATGTCTCCCCCTTCAGACCTGTCCCTTGCGACGGGAGAATTATGACCACAGGCCGAGGAACCGTGAACGCCCGGTGATCGGTGGCGGGTGCGCGGGAATAGGGGAGGGCGATGTGCGAGAGATCTGCGTGATCGGCGGAAACCGGTATTTCGGAAAGCGTCTCATCGACCGGTTGACGGCCGCGGGGGACCGGGTCACCGTCATCAATCGCGGCTCGTCGGCGCCGCCCGCCGGGACCATTCATCTGATCGCCGACCGCAATGACGAGAACTCGCTGGAAAAGGCGCTGGGTTCACGGACCTTCGACGTCGTCGTCGACCAGGTCTGCTACTCACCGCGGCAGGCGGAGATCGCGCGCCGGGCCTTCGCGGGGCGCACCCGCCGGTATGTGATGACGTCCACCGTCGAGGTGTACGAGTACGAGGACGCGGCGGCGCCGGTCGGCGAGGGAGCCGTGGATGCTCGTACGGTCGCCGTCGATCCCGGCCTCCCTTGGGACGACACGGAGTTCCTCGACGCGCACTACGGGGAGGGCAAGCGGCAGGCCGAGGCGGTGTTCGCGGCCGAGCCCGGCCTCCCGTACGTGGCCGTGCGTGTCGCCCATGTGCTGGGCGGGGACGACGACTTCACCGGGCGTGTGCAGCACTACGCCGACCGTATCCGCGCCGGCGAGCCGATCGCCGTGCCCCCGGTGAACCACCCGGCGACGTACATCCACGTCGAGGAGATCGCCGACTTCCTGTTCTGGACGGTGGGCGAGGACTTCACCGGCCCGGTCAACGCGGCCTCCCACGGGACCCTGACCACGGAAGAGCTGTGCGAGGCGATCACCGCGCACCTCCCGGACGGCAGGACGCTCCTGCGGGCCGTCGACGTGGGTGAGGTCTCCCCCTTCTCCTTCAGCCGTTCCTACGGCATGGACAACTCCCGGGCCACCCGGCTCGGTTTCTCCTTCGGTGACGCCCGGACGTGGCTGCCGCGCGCCGTGGCCGAGACCCTCGGAAAGGACGACTGACATGCGTCACCGCACACTTGGCGGGCTGCGCGTGAGTGCCGTGGGGCTCGGCGTGATGCCGCTGTCCATCGAGGGCCGTCCGGACGAGGCGCGGGCGCTGGCCACGGTGCACGCCGCCCTCGACGCGGGCGTCACGCTCCTCGACACGGCGGACTCCTACCATCTGCCCGGCGACGAGCCCGGCCACAACGAACGGCTCGTTGCCCGCGCCCTGGCGACCTACGGCGGCGACACCGCTGGCGTCCTGGTGACCACCAAGGGCGGCCGCGGCAGGCCGGCCGACGGCACCTGGACCGTCGACGGCTCCCCGGGGCACCTCAAGACGGCGGCCGAGGCCTCGCTGAAGCGGCTGGGCCTGGAGGCGATCGGGCTCTATCAGCTGCACAAGCCCGACCCCGCCGTCCCCTTCGAGGACTCGGTCGGCGCCCTGCGCGACCTTCTCGACGCGGGCACGATCCGGCTGGCCGGCGTCTCCAACACCACCGCCGACCAGATCCGCCGGGCCCACGCGATCCTCGGCGACCGTCTGGTCTCCGTCCAGAACCGGTACTCCCCCGCGGTACGGGACAGCGACGCCGAACTGCTCCTCTGCGCCGAGCTGGGTCTCGCCTTCCTGCCGTGGAGTCCGCTGGGCGGCATCTCCCGCAGTTCCCTGGACGGCCCGTCCGGCACCGGCTCCGCGGACGGTCCCCGGGAGGGGCTCGAAGCGTTCCACGCGGTGGCCCGGGAGCAGGGCGTGAGCCCTCAACAGGTCGCTCTCGCCTGGCTGTCGGCCCGCTCCCCCACCGTGATCCCGATCCCGGGCGCCAGCCGCCCGGAGACCGCCCGGGACTCGGCGGGGGCCGCTGACCTGCTGCTGAGCGCGGCGGACCTGGCCCGCCTGGACACGGCGACGGACCACCGGCGTCCGCCCCTCACCGGCCCCTGAGCCGGGCGTCGGCCAGAAGGGTCACACCAGGACCCCGGCCGACTCCTCCACCTCCAGGAGCGACGCGCTCTGCCGCTCCGCCTCGAACGCCTTGTGCCCGCCACGCAGGCCGAACAGCCGCTTGGTGAGGGCGATGTAGAGGACGGCGAGAATATTCAGGACCAGCGTGGCGATCTTCAACCAGCTGATGTGCTCGGTGAGTTCGTAGATCTCCAGCGGAAGGAACGCCGCGGTGGCGACGACCGTGAGGTACTCCGCCCAGCGCTTGGCGTACCAGAGCCCGACCGCCTCGACGATCTCGATCAGCGCGTACACCAGCAGCAGGACGGCGACCAGCAGCAGCGTGGAGTGCTTGTAGCCGAAGGTCTTCTGGATGGTGCCGACCACGGGCGAGTGGTCGAGGTCGTAGTGGAAGTGCCGGAAGACGGGGCGGAGGACGTCGAGGTATTCGTCGAAGAGGCGGCGCACCGCGTCCTGGCTGTTGCTGAACTTCCACACGGCGGCCGCGACCAGCACGATGAACACCCCGCGCACAGCCCGCTCGATCGCCAGGAAGCGCAGGATGAACAGATCGCGGAGCACCTTGCCGCGGGGCACGAGCGGCGCTTCGCCGGCGGGGCCCGTGCCGTGCGGATCGCCCAGCGCGAAGTCGCCGCAGCGCAGACAGCGCCAGGCCTCGCCGAGACCCGTCTCGGCGCGCAGCCGCTCCCGCAGCACCCGCTCGTCGGGCGCGTACGTCACATGGCCGCGCCGGGCGCACGTACGCCGGTCCCAGTCGATCTTCATGCTCGGTGTCCTCCGCAGAACGTGTCGTGCCGTGCCGGTCGGTCCGGCACGGCACGGTAGTGCACATGTTCTACGAGACGGCGGCCCGCGGGTCACGGTTCCGGGCGGCCTGGACGCCGCCCGGCCGAGCGGCCGGGCGGCGGGGTGGGTCAGGGGTCAGCGGGTCGTCTTTCCCGCGGACACGGTCTCCTCCGACGACACCTCGGCGTCCACCGGGGCGTCCGCACCGACCGCGGCGCGCGTCCCCGTACCGGCAGCGCCTTCCGCCCCCGCCCCGGCGCCACCTTCGGCCCCGGTCCCGGTCTCGGTCTCGGTCTCGGTCTCGGCCCCAGTCCTGGTCCCGGCCCCGGTCTCGGCCCTGGTCCCGGTATCGGCACCGGCCCCGGTCTCGCCACCGGTCCCGGCCCCGGTCTCATCCCCGGTCCCGCTGCCGGACTGATCACGGGTCCGGCCCTCGGCCTCGCCGCCGGCCCGCTTCGCGGCGCCGTTCTCCGATTCGCGCTCGGCCGCGGCCTCGGACTCCGTGCGCCCCTTGCGCGGCAGCAGCACGGCCACCAGCACCGTGCCCACCCCCAGGATCACCGCTCCGACGAGGCTGGTGTGTGCCACCGCGTCCGAGAAGGACGAACCGACCGCGTCCGCCATCTGCCGTGCTCCGTCGGCGAGTTGACCGGCCTGCGCCTTCAACTGGGCCGCCTGCTCGGCGTTCGCCGTCTGCGCGGCCTGTTCGCCGAGCGCGCGGGCCTTGTCGCCGATGCCCTGGGCGACGGCGTATCCGGCGCCCACCGAGTCCTGGGCCGTGGTCAGGGCGCCCGCCGGGAGCTTGCTGCCCGCGGTCGCGTCCGCCAGGTGCGAGGAGTACGAACCGGCCAGCACCGAGCCGAGGATGGCGATGCCGAGCGAGCCGCCGAGCTCCAGCGAGGTGTCGTTGACCGCGCCGCCGACGCCCAGTTCGGCCTCGGGGAACGCGCCCATGATGGCGTCCGTGCAGGGCGAGAGCGCGAGCCCGATGGCGAGGCCGAGGATGACGAGGGGCAGGACGAGGTCGCCGTACGCCGAGGAGGCGTCCACCCGGGTGAGGAGCGCCAGCGCCACCGTGCCGCCGACCATGCCCGCGGTCACCGTGAACTTCATGCCGATGCGCGGGGTGAGGTACCCGGTGAGCGCCGAGCCCACGAAGACGGCGCCGGCGAGCGGCAGCATCCGTACGCCGGTGTCCAGCGCGTCGTAGCCGAGGACGAACTGGAGGTGCTGGGTGAGGTAGTAGAAGGCGCCGAAGACGGCCAGGAAGAAGAGGGCGACGGCGAGGTTCGAACCGGCGAAGCGACGGTGGGCGAAGCGTCGTACGTCGACGACCGGGCGCGGGTGGCGCAGCTCCCACAGGACGAAGAGGACCAGTCCGGCGCCGGCGGCCACCGCGGCGGTCACGGCCTTCGCGCCCCACCCGAAGTGCGGGCCTTCGATGATCATGTAGACCAGCGAGCCGATCCAGACGACGGAGAGCAGCCCGCCGACGTAGTCGATGCGGTTGTGGTGCGCGGCCTTGGACGGCGGTACGAGGACGAGCGTGCCGACGATGGCGAGGGCGGCGATCGGCACGTTGATCAGGAACGTGGACGACCAGCCGTGGTGCTCCAGGAGGGCGCCCGCGACCAGCGGCCCGGCGGCGATCGCAAGGCCGGCGGTGGCGGTCCACAGGACGATCGCCTTGGCCCGTTCGGCGCGCGGGAAGGTCGCGGCGAGCAGGGAGAGCGTGGCCGGCATGATCAGCGCGGCACCGACGCCCATGACGGCGCGGGCCGCGATGACCCCGGTGGAGCTGTCGACGAGCGATCCGGCGACCGCGCCGCCGCCGAAGACGACGAGTCCGAGGATGAGCGCGCCGCGGCGGCTGTACTTGTCGCCGATGGCGCCGAGCAGCAGCATCAGCGCGGCGTACGGGACGGTGTATCCGTCGATGACCCATTGCAGGTCGGCGCTGGACAGGCCGAGGTCCTGGGTCATGTCGGGAGCCGCGACCGTGAGGGCGGTGTTCGCCATGACGATGATCAGCAGGCTCAGGCAGAGCACCAGCAGCGCCCACCAGCGCCGGGCGTAGGGCCGGTCCATCCTCTCGACCGGCTCGTTCATGACGAGACGCATGGCTGCGGCCGCCTTCCTCGATCGACGGGTACGGAGATCCGTCCGCACCAGAACTTGCACAACGGAGTGCAATTGCACAACCCTGTGCAATGTACGAGATTGCACAGCGCTGTGCAAATGCAGGAGGTGGAGAGGTGGAGACCCATGACGAGGGAGGTGGAGGCCCATGACCGCGGGACGGGTGGCCGCCCGAGGGGCGGGCAGAATGGCAGCCATGACCACGGGTAGCCCGAGCCGCGCCGATGTGAACCGCCGCCGCATCCTCGACGTCGCACTCGCCGAACTGCTGCGCGATCCCGACGCGTCCATGGACCAGATCGCCCGAGCGGCGGGGGTCGTACGGCGCACGGTGTACGGGCACTTCCCCAGCCGCGAGGCACTGATCGGCACCCTGACCGACGAGGCCGTGGCGGCGGTCGCGGCGGCGCACGCGGCGGGCCGCGCAGGGGTCGCGGACCCGGCCGAGTCCCTGGCCCGCTCGACCCTCGCCGTCTGGGAGATCGCCGACCGTTACCGGCTGCTGGTCGCCCTCGCCCAGCGCAGCGTCACCATGCAGGGCATCCGCGAGCGCCTCACACCGGTCCGGGAGGCCTGCGCGGAGATCCTTCGGCGCGGCCTCGAACAGGGCGTCTTCGCGTCCCCGCTGCCCCCGCGGGCACTGGCGTACGTGCACGAGCAGACCCTGTTCGCCCTGATGGAGGCGGTGAACGACGGGCTCCTGGCAGCGGAGGAGGCGGGCCGCTCCGCCGCGGTCACCATGCTGACCGCGGCGGGCGTACCCGCCTCGCACGCCACCGCACTGGTGGCGAAGCTGAGCAACTGAGTCCCCGGAGGGGTCAGGGCCTCCGCGAACCCGGTCGCCTTCAGCGGTGCACCGGACGGCCAGGCCCGTGGGGGAAGCCCGACCGCCCGGCGTCTCGGGGGGGTGCGTCACGCGGCCGCAGAAAGCGAGCGCGTCCGGCGAAGGAAGCGAGCTTCGTCCGACGCGCGAAGCGAGCGCCCTGCGGGGCGGGAAGGGAGCTTCGCCCGGCGAAGGAACGGGCGTCGTCCGGCCGCAGGGCACGGGCCGCCGTCCGGCCGCAGGAACCGAGCGCCGCCCGGCCGCAGGGAGCCGGTGCCATTCGGCGACGTCTCCGCACGTCATGACGCGCCCCGGCGGGATCAGCTCGGCGACCTCAAGGACCCGCTCCGCGTACCGTACGCACCGCGCATCCGGTGCCCGCCGCACCGCCGGCCCCACACGGGGCCGACGCTCCTACGCCTTCACCGGCTCCTTCTCGCCGCCCTGTTCCGGCACGTCCGCGTGGACGTCGGCGGTGTCGGCGTCGTCCAGCAGGGTCTTCTCGTCGAAGGGCAGCTGTCCGGCGAGGACCTTGGCCACCCGCTCCCGGTCGATCTCCTTCGTCCAGGTGCCGATCAGGACCGTGGCCACGGCGTTGCCCGCGAAGTTCGTCAGGGCGCGCGCCTCACTCATGAAGCGGTCGATGCCGACGATGAGGCCGACGCCGTCCACCAGGGCGGGCTTGTGCGACTGGAGGCCGCCGGCCAGGGTGGCGAGGCCCGCACCGCTGACGCCCGCCGCGCCCTTGGACGCGACGAGGAGGAAGAGCAGGAGCGGGATCTGCTCCCCGATCGACATCGGCGTGCCCATCGCGTCGGCGATGTAGAGCGAGGCCATCGTCATGTAGATCATCGTGCCGTCGAGGTTGAAGGAGTAGCCGGTCGGGACGGTGATGCCGACCACGGGCTTACCGACGCCCAGGTGCTCCATCTTCGCGATGAGCCGCGGCAGGGCGGACTCGGAGGAGGAGGTGGACAGGATCAGCAGGAACTCCCGGCCCAGGTACTTCAGGAACGTCAGGATGTTCAGGCCCGTCACCACGCGCAGCAGCGTGCCGAGCACGACGAAGACGAAGAGGAAGCAGGTGACGTAGAAGCCGAGCATCAGCACGGCGAGGCTCTTGAGCGCGTCCAGGCCGGCGGAACCGGTGACGGCGGCGATGGCACCGAAGGCACCGAGCGGGGCCGCCCACATGACCATGGCGAGGACCCGGAAGACGAGCCGCTGGATGTGCTCCACCCCGCGCAGGACCGGCTGCCCGGCCGACCCCATGGCCTGGAGCGCGAACCCGGTGAGCAGCGCGACGAGCAGGGTCTGCAGGACCTGGCCCTCGGTGAACGCCGAGACCATCGTGGTCGGGATGATCGAGAGCACGAAGTCGACCGGCGGCAGCGCCTCCGCCGACACCTGCCCCTGACCGGCCTCCTTGACCGCGTCGGTCATCGCCAGGCTGCTGCCCGGCTCCAGGATGTTTCCGACGACCAGGCCGATCGCCAGCGCGACCAGCGACATCACCAGGAAGTAGCCGAGCGCGATACCGCCGACGGCTCCGACCTTGGCGGCCTTGCGGACCGAGCCGATGCCCAGCACGATCGTGCAGAAGATGATCGGGGAGATCATCATCTTGATCAGGTTCACGAAGCCCGTACCGATGGGCTTCAGCTCGACCGCGAAGTCGGGGGCGATCAGACCCACGGCGATACCGAGGATCACGGCGCCGATCACGGCGATGTACAGATAGTGCGTGCGGTCCCGCTTGGCGGCGGGTGCGGCAGGTGCCGTTTGCGGCGTGCTGGCCACGGCTGCCCTCCTTGACGACGTCATCGGCATCATCCGGCGTGCGGCTCACGTCCGGCGGAACCCCGGAGTGCGGCTCGCGTCCCGGGGGATCCGGGAGGCGTGGGCTCCCGGGGATGAGGGGACTATCTCCCGGCGTGTGAGGGCGGTCACCCTTCCGTTCATTGAGTTCACGCACCCCCGGAAGAGCTCCCGCCCGGGGGAGGCACACTGAACGGCATGCGCCTCCCCCGTGTCCCGCGACCCCGCAGCCTCGCCGGCCAGCTCTTCGGCATGCAGGCGGTACTGATCGCGGTCCTCGTCGCCGGGTACGCGCTGTTCAGCTACATCAGCGACCGCGGCCAGGTCGAGGAGGCGGCCGGCCGTCAGGCGATGGCGGTCACCCGCTCGGTCGCGGACGCCCCGTCCGTCCACGAGGCCATCGGCACCGCGAACCCCACCGAGGACCTCCAGCCGTACGCCCTGCGGGTGCAGCGGGACACCGGGGTCGACTTCGTGACGATCATGAATCCGCGGGGCATCCGCTGGACGCACCCCGAGGAGGAGCTGATAGGCAAGCACTTCCTCGGGAACATCGGCCCCGCTCTGGAGGGCAGGTCCTTCACGGAGACGTACACGGGCAGCCTCGGCCCCTCCGTGCGCGCCGTCACCCCGATCCGGGTCGACGGCCGGACCATCGGCCTGGTCAGCGCCGGCATCAAGGTCGAGGCGATCACCAAACGCGTCCAGGACCAGGTGACGGCCCTGATCGGGGTCGCGGCGGGCGCGCTGCTGCTGGGCGGTATCGGCACCTACGTCATCAACGCCCGGCTGCGCCGCTCCACCCACGGCATGAACGCGGCCGAGCTGAGCCGTATGCACGACTACCACCAGGCCGCGCTGCACGCCGTGCGCGAGGGGCTGCTGATGCTGGACGGGCAGTTCCGGGTGGCCCTGATGAACGACGGCGGGCGGGAACTGCTCGGCGTCACGGACGACGTGGTCGGCCGTTCGGTGGCCGAACTCGGGCTGCCCGCGCCGCTGACGGGCGCGCTGCTGTCGGCGGAGCCCCGTGTGGACGAGGTCCATCTGACGGACGCGCGGGTGCTGGTCGTGAACACCACCCCGGTGTCCGGCGGCGAACGCCGCGGCACGGTCGTCACCCTGCGCGATGTGACCGAACTCCAGGCGCTGACCGGCGAGCTGGACTCGGAGCGCGGCTTCACCCAGGCGCTGCGCTCGCAGGCGCACGAGGCGGCGAACCGCCTGCACACGATGGTCTCCCTCATCGAGCTGGGCCGCGCCGAGGAGGCCGTCGGCTTCGCCACCGCGGAGCTGGAACTGGCGCAGACCCTCACCGACGAGGTGATCTCCGCGGTCAGCGAACCGGTCCTCGCCGCGCTGCTGCTGGGCAAGGCGGCGCAGGCGAACGAGCGCGGTGTGGAACTCGTGGTCTCCGAGGACAGCGGCATCGACGACGGTCTGCTCCCGGCCTCGCTCTCCGCGCGCGACCTGGTCACCGTCCTCGGCAATCTGATCGACAACGCGATGGACGCGGCGCAGGGCACGGCGGGCGCACGGGTCACGGTGACGGCGTTCACCGACGCATCCGTCCTGGTCCTGCGGGTCGCCGACACCGGCTCCGGGGTGGACCCCGCCCACGCGGAGCAGGTCTTCCAGCGCGGCTGGTCCACGAAACCGGCGGGCCCCGGCGGCCGCGGCCTCGGTCTGGCCCTCGCCCGCCAGACCGTGAACCGTCACGCGGGCACGCTGGAGGTCCGCGAAGGAGTCGACGGCGGGGCGGAGTTCGAGGTGCGCCTGCCGTTGCCCTCGACCGTCCCGCCCGGCCGGTCCGCCCCGCCGTCCGAGTCCGCTGTGCCTGGAGGCGCCGTATGACCGATCCGATCCGCGTGCTCGTCGTCGAGGACGACCCCGTCGCCGCAGACGCGCACGTCATGTACGTCGGCCGGGTACCCGGCTTCACGGCGGTCGGCAAGGCCCGCACGGGTGCGGAGGCGCGCCGCGCGCTGGACCGTACGCCGGTGGACCTGCTGCTGCTCGATCTGCATCTGCCGGACGTGCACGGACTCCAGCTCGCCCGCTCCCTGCGCGCCGCCGGCTATCACGCGGACGTCATAGCCGTGACGTCCGCGCGGGACCTGGCGGTGGTACGGGAGGGGGTGTCGCTCGGGGTCGTCCAGTACGTGCTGAAGCCGTTCACCTTCGCCACCCTGCGCGACCGGCTGATCCGGTACGCCGAGTTCCGCGCGGCGGCCGGCGAGGCGAGCGGCCAGGACGAGGTGGACCGCGCGCTGGCGACCCTGCGCGCTCCGGGACCGGCCGCGCTGCCCAAGGGCCTGAGCGCGCCGACCCTGGAACGCGTGACCGTCACCCTCCGGGACTGCGCCGACGGCCTGACGGCGGCCAAGGTCGCCGAGGCCGTCGGCATCTCCCGGATCACCGCCCGGCGCTATCTGGAGCACCTGGTCGAGGCGGGCCGGGCGGCGCGCGCTCCGCAGTACGGGACGGTCGGGCGCCCGGAGTTGCAGTACCGCTGGGTGAAGGGCTGACCCGCGAGGGGCTGAGAGGACCTCGATCAGCTCGCCGCGGGAGCCCCGTCAGGGCGCCCAACTCAAAGCCGCTGCACAGTCATTGACCTGACATCCGCACATCTCTAACGTTCGGCGGGCAGACAACTCGGCTCGAACGACAACGATGTCGGTCCGTAGGAGGTCCTGCCCGTGCGCCCCACCGCCGCCCCACTTCTCCTCGCGACACTGCTCACGGCCACCACGCTCACCGCGTGCGGCTCCGGATCCGGAAGCGATCCGGACACCGTGAAGGTGTCGTTCAAGCAGTCCACGGACAACTCGGTCCGGGTGATGGACACCTACCTGGGCGAGATGAAGAAGCAGTTCGAGAAGGCGAACCCGGGGAAGAAGGTCGAACTCGTCCCGATCAAGGCCCCGGACTCCGAGTACTACACCAAGCTCCAGCAGATGCTGAGGTCGGCCAAGACGGCGCCCGACCTGGTCTACGAGGACACGTTCCTCATCAACTCGGACATCACGAGCGGGTACTTGAAGCCGCTCGACCCGTATCTGGACAAGTGGTCCGACTGGGGCCAGTTCATCGACACCGCGAAGGCGGCGGCCAAGGCGCAGGACGGGAAGACGTACGGCGTCCCGGACGGGACGGACACCCGCGGACTCTGGTTCGACAAGGGCATCTTCGCCAAGGCGGGACTGCCGGCCGACTGGCGGCCGAAGACCTGGGACGACGTCCTCACGGCCGCCCGCACCATCAAGAAGAAGGTGCCCGGCGTCACCCCCCTGAACGTGTACACGGGCAAACCCGCGGGCGAGGCCGCCACCATGCAGGGCTTCGAGATGCTGCTGTACGGGACCGGCGACGGCACGGCGGATCCGCTGTACGACTCCGCGTCCAAGAAGTGGATCGCCGGCGGGCAGGGCTTCAAGGACGCCCTCGCCTTCGTGGAGACGGTCTACAAGGAGAAGCTCGGCCCCGACGTCGCCGACGCCCTCGACCCGAACTTCGCGACCAGTGTCCGCGGTGAGCTGCTGCCCGAGGGCAAGCTCGGCATCGACCTCGACGGCAGCTGGCTCCCGCAGGACTGGCTGAAGGGCTCGGGTCACGAGTGGCCCCAGTGGTCGCAGAAGCTCGGTCTCGCCCCCATGCCCACCCAGCACGGCCAGGCCCCCGGCAAGGTCAGCATGTCCGGCGGCTGGACCTGGTCGATCCCCTCCAAGGCGTCCAACCCCGACCTGGCCTTCACCTTCGTCAAGACCATGCAGACGAAGGCGAACGCCCAGAAGTGGTACATCGCCAACTCCGGTATCGCGGTCCGCAAGGACGTCGCGGCCGACCCGGCGTACGTGAAGGCGCAGCCCGGCATCGAGTTCTTCACGGACCTGGTGGCCAGCACGCACTACCGGCCCGCCTACCCGGCGTACCCGAGGGTCTCGACCGCCATCCAGGAGGCGATGGAGAGCGTGACGACGGGCGACAGCTCCGTCGACAAGGCGGCCGCCGACTACGACGAGGAACTGAGGACGGCCACCGGCAACAAGGTGATCCGCAAGTGAGTGTCACCGCCAAGACGGCGTCCTCGCGGGTCCGGGCGCCGAGGACCAGGACCGCCTCCCCGCGCCGGGGAGGCCTCCTGCGCTCTCTCACGCGGACCCTCCCCCTCGCCCCCGCCGTCGTCCTCCTGCTCCTCTTCCTCGCGGGCCCGATCGTCTACTGCGCCTACATCGCCTTCACCGACCTCCAGTTGACGGGCCAGGCGCACGCGTCGTTCGTCGGCTTCGACAACTTCCGCAGGGCGTTCAGGGACGACGCCTTCATCAACGCCGTATGGCTGACGCTGGTGTTCACGGTGCTGTCGTCGCTGATCGGCCAGAACACCCTGGGTCTCGCCCTGGCCGCGCTGATGCAGCGGGCGTCGAAGCCGGTGCGCACCCTGGTCGGCGCGGTCGTCATCACGGCGTGGGTGCTGCCGGAGGTCGTCGCGGGCTTCCTGCTGTACGCCTTCTTCCGCCGCGAAGGGACCCTGAACGCCATCCTGGAATGGCTGCGTCTCCCCTCCCAGAACTGGATGTTCACGCTGCCGATCCTGGCGGTGTCGTTCGCGAACGTGTGGCGGGGCACGGCCTTCTCGATGCTGGTGTACTCGGCGGCGCTGGGCGAGATCCCGAAGGAGATCACCGAGGCGGCGGAAGTGGACGGGGCGGGCGGCTGGCGGCGGATGTGGCACATCACGCTGCCGATGATCCGCCGCTCGATCGGCACCAACCTGATGCTCAACACCCTGCAGACGCTGTCGGTGTTCGGGCTGATCTGGGTGATGACGCGGGGCGGTCCGGGAGGCCGCAGCCAGACCCTGCCCCTGTTCATGTACGAACAGGCCTTCCAGAACAGCATGATCGGGTACGGGACGGCGGTGGCGCTGCTGCTCCTGGTGGTCGGCTCGCTGTTCTCGCTGGTGTACATGCGGCTGCTGCGGACGGAGGTGTGAGATGGCCGTACCGACACGCGGCGCGACGCTCCGGTCCCGCCGCTCGGGACGGCGCCTGGCCGCGGACGCGGGCCTGCTGGCGGTGGCGGCGGCGTTCGTGCTCCCGCTGGCCTGGGTGGTCCTGTCCTCCCTGGACGCGCACGCGGACCTGAGGGTGAAGGTGCCGGACGGGGTGACGCTGTCGAACTTCGACGCCGTACTGAAACCGGACATCACCTTCACGCCCCTGCTGAACAGTCTGATCCTGTGCGGCGGCGGCACCGCCCTGACGGTGGTGTGCGCGGCCCTCGCGGCCTATCCCCTCTCCCGCTTCCGGTCGCGATTGAACCGCCCCTTCCTGCTGACGATCCTCTTCGCGACGAGCCTGCCGATCACGGCGATCATGGTGCCGGTGTACGCCCTGTTCGTGCGGGTGAATCTGATCGACACCGTGCAGGGCACGGTCTTCTTCTTCGCCGCCTCTCAACTGCCCTTCGCCATCTGGCTGATGAAGAACTTCATGGACGGCGTACCGAAGGAGCTGGAGGAGGCGGCCTGGACGGACGGGGCGTCGTCGCTGCAGTCCCTGGTACGGATCGTGCTGCCGCTGATGGGCCCGGGCGTGGCCGTGGTGACGGTCTTCTCCTTCGTGATGATGTGGGGGAACTTCTTCGTCCCGTTCATGCTGCTGCTCACCCCGGACCAGATGCCGGCGTCGGTGAGCATCAACGAGTTCTTCGGGAACCGGGGATCGGTGGTCTACGGGCAGCTGGCGGCGTTCTCGGTGATCTACTCGACGCCTGTGATCCTGCTGTACGTGCTGGTGGCCCGGCGGCTGGGCGGGGGGTTCGCCCTCGGCGGGGCCGTCAAGGGGTGAGCACCGTTTCCGGCAGGGCGAATTCAGGGCCGAGGCCGAAACCGTATGTTCCTACAATCTGTGATTGTGGCCGAACAGACCGTAGTCACCGCTGCCCCGGACCCATACTTTGTGCGCGTGCACCGACCGCAAGCCCAACAGCCCACCCCGCCGTTCAACGCCCCCGCCGCCCGGAGACTGCGGGCAGCGCTCGGAATGGGGCCCGAGCATGTCGCGTACGGACTGAGAGCCTCGTACGGGCTGCCGTACGTCACACCCGATCTCGTCACCGCCTGGGAGCGCGGCGTCACCGCGCCGAGCAGCCCTGAACTCACTGCCCTCGCAGGCGTGTTGTGGTGCTCACCGGGTGAACTCATAGGCGCCCCGCGCACCTTGCGCGAACACCGCGTCGCCCGCGATCTCGCTCAGGAGGACGTGGCACGCGCAGTCGGGCTCGAACTCCTCGCCTACCAGCGGATGGAGGAGGCCGGAACCTGGCGCGGCAACGAGCGGCAGTCCACCGCGCTCGCCGATGTTCTCGAACTCTCGCTGCCCGACTTCATCACCGTGACGGGCCGCGACGCGCGGCTCGGCGACCTGCTGCGCAGTGCCGTGACGACGCGCTGGCAGGCCTATGTGCGCCCGGTCTCGAAGGTGGTGCCCCTGGACCGGAACCTCCTGGAGACCGCGCTGGAGGAGATGCACACCGACTACCAGGGGCAGATGGTGGCGACGCTGAACTGGGGCGGCGGTTCGGCCGCGACCGGTTCCGGCGAGTCCGGCCGGGAGTACCTCGACCGGGTCGTCGACCACTTCTGGTCGACGGTCCACAGAAGTACGTACTGAGCGCGGGGCCCGTGGTCCGACGCCCGGCCGGGCGTCGGACCACGGCCACGGCGTCCGGCCGGGGCCTCGCCCCCGAGGGGACTAGAAGACCGACTCCGCCTCGTCCATCCGGTCCTTCGGCACCGTCTTCAGCTCGGTGGTCGCGTCCGCGAGCGGCACCATCTCGATGTCCGTGCCGCGCAGCGCGGTCATCCTGCCGAAGTCGCCGCGGTGCGCGGCCTCGACGGCGTGCCAGCCGAAGCGGGTGGCGAGGACACGGTCGTACGCGGTCGGGGAGCCGCCGCGCTGGACGTGGCCGAGAATGACCGGCTTGGCCTCCTTGCCGAGGCGGCGCTCCAGCTCGTAGGCGAGGGCGGTGCCGATGCCCTGGAAGCGCTCGTGGCCGAACTGGTCGATCGCGCCGTGGCCGTAGTCCATGGTGCCCTCGGCGGGGTGGGCGCCCTCGGCGACGCAGATGACGGCGAACCGCTTGCCGCGCGCGAAGCGCTCCTCGACCATCGCGACGAGATCGGCGGGGTCGAAGGGACGCTCGGGCAGGCAGATGCCGTGGGCGCCGGCCGCCATGCCGGACTCCAGGGCGATCCAGCCCGCGTGCCGGCCCATGACCTCGACGACCATCACACGCTGGTGCGACTCGGCCGTGGTCTTCAGACGGTCCATGGCCTCCGTGGCGACGCCGACGGCGGTGTCGAAGCCGAAGGTGCGGTCCGTCGCGGAGATGTCGTTGTCGATGGTCTTCGGCACGCCGACCACGGGCAGGCCCGCATCCGCCAGCATCCGGGCCGCCGTGAGCGTGCCCTCGCCGCCGATCGGGATGAGTACGTCGATGCCGAACTCGCGGGCCATGTCCTGCGCGTTGTCGCAGGCCTCGCGGAGCCGGTCGCGCTGCAGCCGGGAGGAGCCGAGGATGGTGCCGCCGCGGGCGAGGATGCCGCTGACGGCGTTGAGGTCGAGGGTGCGGTAGTGGCCGTCGAGGAGCCCGGCGTAGCCGTCCTCGAAGCCGATGACCTCGTCCCCGAAGTTGGTGACCGCTCGGTGCACGACCGACCGGATCACTGCGTTCAGGCCAGGGCAGTCGCCGCCTGCGGTGAGAACTCCGATGCGCATCGTGCTGTGTCTCCTGCTCCCTGCTGATTCGTGTGAGCCAGTCCGATTGTTTCATGGCCCGAGGTGGCCCGCCGATTCCCTCCGCCGGGCGTCCGCCGGGCGGGCCGGAACGCCGCTCCCGCCCGACCAGGAGGTTTGCCCTGGCGGGCGTCCTAGCCAGCGCCGGAGGTATTGTCAAGAGGGTTCTGCTCACGTTGGTGGGCCCTTTTCCGAGCCCAGAAAACCGCCTGGCGACGAGACGGATGGAGAGCACGCGTGACGCGCAGCGTGTACGTGACCGGGATCGACCGAGGTGACGGCCGCCAGGTCGTCGAGCTGGGGGTCATGGAGCTCCTGACCCGCCAGGTCGACCGGGTGGGGGTGTTCCGTCCGCTCGTGCACGACGGTCCGGACCGGCTCTTCGAGCTGCTGCGGGCCCGCTACCGGCTGACGCAGGACCCGGCGACGGTGTACGGCATGGACTTCCACGAGGCGTCCGCGCTCCAGGCCGAGCAGGGCACCGACGAACTGGTGTCCACGCTCGTCGACCGGTTCCACCTGGTCGCCCGCGACTACGACGTCGTCCTTGTCCTCGGCACCGACTTCGCCGGCACCCAGGTCCCCGACGAGCTGGCGCTCAACGCCCGCCTGGCGAACGAGTTCGCCGCGTCCGTGATCCCAGTGGTCGGCGGCCGGGGCCAGAATGCCGAGTCGGTGCGCTCCGAGACGCGCAACGCCTACCGCGCCTACGACGGGCTGGGGTGCGACGTCCTCGCCATGGTGGTGAACCGGGTGGCCCCGGAGGACCGGACGGAGATCCTGGAGCGGCTCGACTCCCGTCTCCCGGTGCCCTGTTACGTCCTGCCGGACGAGCCCGCGCTCTCCGCTCCCACCGTCGCGCAGATCACCCACGCGCTCGGCGGCGAGGTGCTCCTCGGCGACGACGCGGGGCTCGCCCGTGACGCGCTCGACTTCGTCTTCGGCGGCGCGATGCTGCCGAACTTCCTGCGGGCGCTGACCCCGGGATGTCTCGTGGTCACCCCGGGGGACCGCGCCGACCTGGTGATCGGCACGCTCGCCGCGCACAGCGCCGGCACCCCGCCCATAGCCGGCATCCTGCTCACCCTGGACGAGCGGCCCAGCAGCGAGATCCTGACGCTGGCGGCCCGCCTCGCGCCCGGCACCCCGGTCGTCTCGGTGGCCGGGAACTCCTTCCCCACGGCGACCGCGCTGTTCGCCATGGAGGGCAAGCTGAACGCGGCGACGCCCCGCAAGGCGGAGACCGCGCTCGGCCTCTTCGAGCGGCATGTGGACACCAGCGACCTGCTGAAGCGGGTCTCCGCGCCGAGCAGCGACCGGCTCACCCCGATGATGTTCGAGCACAAGCTGCTGGAGCAGGCCCGCTCCGACCGGCGCCGTGTCGTGCTGCCCGAGGGCACCGAGGAGCGCGTCCTGCACGCCGCCGAGGTGCTGCTGCGCCGGGGTGTCTGCGATCTGACCCTGCTCGGCCCGGTCGACCAGATCCGCAAGAAGGCCGCCGACCTCGGTATCGACATCAGCGCCACCCAGATCGTCGACCCGCAGACCTCCCCGCTGCGGGACTCCTTCGCCGAGCAGTACGCCCAGCTCCGCGCCCACAAGGGAGTCACGGTCGAGCTGGCCTACGACGTCGTCGCGGACGTGAACTACTTCGGGACGCTCATGGTGCAGGAGGGCCTGGCCGACGGCATGGTGTCGGGGGCCGTGCACTCCACGGCCGCGACCATCCGGCCCGCGTTCGAGATCATCAAGACCCGGCCGGACTCGAAGATCGTCTCGTCCGTCTTCTTCATGTGCCTGGCCGACAAGGTCCTGGTCTACGGCGACTGCGCGGTGAACCCGGACCCGAACGCCGAGCAGCTCTGCGACATCGCCATCCAGTCGGCCGCCACCGCGGAGCAGTTCGGCGTGGAGCCGCGGATCGCGATGCTGTCGTACTCCACGGGCACCTCGGGTTCGGGCGCCGACGTCGACAAGGTGCGCGAGGCGACCGAGCTGGTGCGGCTGCGCCGCGGCGACCTGCGGATCGAGGGGCCCATCCAGTACGACGCCGCCGTCGAGCCCTCGGTCGCGGCGACCAAGCTGCCGGGGTCGGAGGTCGCCGGACAGGCGTCCGTGCTGATCTTCCCCGACCTCAACACCGGCAACAACACGTACAAGGCCGTGCAGCGTTCGGCCGGCGCGATCGCCGTCGGCCCGGTGCTCCAGGGGCTGCGCAAGCCCGTCAACGACCTGTCCCGCGGCGCGCTCGTCCAGGACATCGTCAACACGGTCGCCATCACGGCGATCCAGTCCCAGACCCCCGACCAGAAGGCTTCCCAGCAGTGAGCGCCCACCCGTCCCCCGCCACCGCCCTGCCGGACGAGCCCGGCTCCCCGCAGGCCACGCGTGTCCTCGTCCTCAACTCCGGTTCCTCGTCGGTGAAGTACCAGCTGCTCGACATGCGCGACAGCTCACGGCTCGCCGTCGGTCTGGTGGAGCGCATCGGTGAGGGAACCTCTCTGCTGCGGCACACCGCGCTGACGACGGGTGAGACCCGCGAGAGGGACGCCGAGTTCGCCGACCACGAGGCCGCGCTGAAGGCGGTGGCCGCGGAGCTGGCGGTGGACGGACTCGGCCTGGACTCCCCCGAGCTGGCCGCGATCGGCCACCGGGTGGTGCACGGCGGGAGGTCCTTCACCGAACCGACGGTGATCGACGAGACGGTCCTCGCCGAGATCGAGCGGCTGATCCCGGTGGCGCCGCTGCACAACCCGGCGAACCTCACCGGCATCCGCACCGCGATGGTGCTGCGCCCCGACCTCCCCCAGGTGGCGGTCTTCGACACCGCGTTCCACACGACGATGCCGGAGTCGGCCGCGCGCTACGCGATCGACGTGGCGACCGCCGACGAGCACCGCATCCGCCGGTACGGCTTCCACGGCACCTCGCACGCCTATGTCTCCCGCGCGACCGCCGAGCTCCTCGGCAAGGCGCCCGAGGAGGTCAACGTCATCGTCCTGCACCTGGGCAACGGGGCCTCGGCGTCGGCGGTCAGGGGCGGGCGGTGCGTGGACACCTCGATGGGACTCACACCTCTGGAGGGGCTGGTGATGGGAACACGCTCCGGCGACGTGGATCCGGCCGTCATCTTCCATTTGGAGCGCGTTGGCAAAATGTCCACGGACGAGATCGACACTCTGCTCAACAAGAAGAGCGGTCTGATCGGTCTGTGCGGCGACAACGACATGCGGGAGATCCGCCGCCGTGTCGACGAGGGCGACGAGCGGGCCCGGCTCGCCTTCGACATCTACATCCACCGCCTGAAGAAGTACATCGGCGCCTACTACGCGGTCCTCGGCCGGGTGGACGCCGTCGCCTTCACCGCCGGAGTGGGCGAGAACGCCGCCCCGGTGCGCGAGGCCGCGATCGCGGGCCTGGAGGAACTGGGGCTCGCGGTCGACGGCGACCTGAACGCCGTGCGCGGCGGTGAGCCCCGGCTCATCTCACCGCCGTACGCGCGGGTCGCGGTCGCCGTGGTGCCGACGGACGAGGAACTGGAGATCGCCACACAGACGTATGCGCTGGTCGGAAAGGGCACCGGCTGAGCGGGCCGGAGAGCCACGCCTGAGCGGCCGCCCGCCCATTTGTATCTTCCACCAGACGGAATATTCCGTAGCGAAACAAACCGATAGGATCGCCCCATGCGCCGTTCGAAAATCGTCTGTACTCTCGGCCCCGCGGTCGACTCCCACGAGAAGCTGGTCGCCCTGATCCAGGCTGGCATGAATGTGGCTCGTTTCAATTTCAGCCACGGTTCCCACGCCGAGCACCAGGGCCGTTACGACCGTGTCCGGGCCGCCTCGGCCGAGACCGGTGTCGCCATCGGTGTGCTCGCCGACCTGCAGGGCCCGAAGATCCGCCTGGAGACCTTCGCCGAAGGCCCCGTCGAGCTGGAGCGTGGCGACGAGTTCGTCATCACGGCCGAGGACGTGCCGGGTGACAAGCAGATCTGTGGCACGACCTACAAGGGTCTGCCCGGTGACGTCTCCAAGGGCGACCAGATCCTCATCAACGACGGCAACGTCGAGCTGCGCGTCGTCGAGATCGACGGCCCGCGAGTCAAGACGGTCGTCATCGAGGGCGGCGTGATCTCCGACCACAAGGGCATCAACCTGCCCGGCGCGGCCGTGAACGTGCCGGCGCTGTCGGAGAAGGACGTCGAGGACCTGCGCTTCGCCCTGCGGATGGGCTGCGACATGGTGGCGCTGTCCTTCGTGCGCGACGCCAACGACGTGAACGACGTCCACAAGGTGATGGACGAGGAGGGCCGCCGCGTCCCCGTCATCGCCAAGGTGGAGAAGCCGCAGGCGGTCGACAACATGGAGGGCGTCGTCGCGGCGTTCGACGCCGTCATGGTGGCCCGTGGCGACCTCGCCGTCGAGTACCCGCTGGAGCGGGTCCCGATGGTGCAGAAGCGCCTCGTGGAGCTGTGCCGCCGCAACGCCAAGCCGGTGATCGTCGCGACCCAGATGATGGAGTCGATGATCACCAACTCCCGTCCGACGCGCGCCGAGGCCTCCGACGTGGCCAACGCGATCCTGGACGGTGCGGACGCGGTCATGCTGTCGGCCGAGTCCAGCGTGGGCGCGTACCCGATCGAGACCGTGAAGACGATGTCGAAGATCGTCGTCGCGGCCGAGGAGGAGCTCCTCTCCAAGGGCCTGCAGCCGCTGGTCCCGGGCAAGAAGCCGCGCACGCAGGGCGGTTCGGTCGCCCGTGCCGCCTGCGAGATCGCCGACTTCCTCGGCGGCAAGGGTCTGGTGGCCTTCACCAAGTCCGGTGACACCGCCCGCCGGCTCTCCCGCTACCGCGCCTCGCAGCCGATCCTGGCGTTCACCACGGACGAGGGCACCCGCAACCAGCTCACGCTGAGCTGGGGCGTCGAGTCGCACGTCGTGCCGTTCGTGAACAGCACCGACGAGATGGTCGAACTGGTCGACCACGAGCTGCAGAAGCTCAAGCGGTTCAACGAGGGCGATGTCGTCGTGATGACCGCCGGTTCGCCCCCCGGGGTCCCCGGCACCACCAACATGGTCCGGGTGCACCACCTGGGCGAGGCCGACCGCGCCTGATCCCCCTGCCGTACGCCGCTGAGGGCGCCCCCTGTGAACAGGGGGCGCCCTCAGCGTCTTGTGCGGCTCCCGGACGGGATCTGGACGACTCAGCCGGTCGTGTACTGGTGCAGTCCGGGGACGGTCAGGGTGCCGCCGAACTGACCGGCCTGAACGACCTTCACCTTGGTGAAGTAGATCAGCGGAATGTTCAGCGGCGGCGGGTTCTCCGGGTCGAACGTGACCGGGATGAGCCCGAGCAGGTTCCCGGAGATGCTCTCCGTGTACATGATCGTCTTGCCGTCACGGATGGTGGACGTCGTGCCCGCGCCGGCCTGCACGTGGTAGGTCTTGCCGGCCTGCTTGTCGTCCACCGTCTGGTGCAGGTCCCCGATGTCGGTGCCGTCGGAGATGACGTACTTCAGCACCTTCTTGACGGTGCCGTTGGCCGTCTTCACCTTGACGATGCCCTGGTAGTCGGCGCCCTTGAGGAGCAGGGAGCTGGCGTTGAGGTACCAGGGGTCGTCGGGCAGGGTGACCGGGTTGTCGACGCCGCCCTCGTCGTCGGTCGCGACCGGGCAGTCCGAGGCGTCCGTGGTGGCGCTCGCGGAGGGGCTGGGCGTGGCGGTGACCGCGTCGGCCGCCGCCTCCTTGACCGTCTCGGTGGTGTCCGAGGCCGCCTTCGAGGCCGCGTCGGTGGTGTCCTTGACGGTCTTCTCGACGGTGTCGACGGCCTTGTCGGTCGTGTCCTTGACGGTGTCCGAGGCGCTCTCGCCGTCGGACGCGGCCGTGTCCTCGCTCGCGCTCGCCGAGGCGGACGGCGTGGGTGTGGCGCTCGCCGTCTCGTCGGGCGTGAGGATGTCCTTGATGGCGTCGCCGACGCCCAGCGGGTCGAGCGGGTTCTTGCTGCTCTCCGACGCCGAGGGGGCCGGTGTGGCCGCGCTGTCCGCCGCCTTGTCCGACGTGCTCGCGGAGGAGGACGACGCGGAGGGGGTGGGCTCGGCCTTGTCGTCGGAACCTGAATCCGGCGAAGAGTCCTTGCCCGGCTCCGCGGAGGCCGACGACGCGGAAGGAGTCGGTGTGGCCTCGTCGGACGACTCGCTCGCGCTCGCCGAGGCGGAGGGCGACGCCGTGTCCGACGCGTCCTTGTCGTCCTCGGAGCCGGTCACGGCCTCGACGCACGCCTGGTACTCGTCGGCCGTGAGACTCCTGGACGTGGAGTGGTCCTCGGCCTGGGCGAGTGTCGGGGTGAGGCCCATTCCCATGAGCACCGCCGTCGGCATCGCCGCTATGGCTATCGCCTTGCCGGCAGGCATCTGGAACCTGGTGAACAGCGGCTTCCTGGGGGCCGCGTGTCGCGGCCCGGTTCTCACACGGGACTCGTCCACATCAGTCCCGTGGGTCACCTCGTCAGCCGGCACTGTGCCTCCCGTTCGCCCCGTTGGTCGGGCTCGTTCCTGACAGATCGTTCGGGTCGCCCACAGCGTCCGCCGGCTTGCCGAAGTCGACGGGCTGAGCCGCCGGGTCGGCCGGCTCGTCTCCCTCGTCGAGAGACTCCGGCGCGACGAGCTCCTCGGCGGGCTCGCCCGGAACCCAGGAGACCGCCATGGCTCCGCCGATCATGGCGAACAGGAAGCCGACCAGGAATCCGCCCAGGTTGGACACCGGGAGGGACACCAGAGCGAGGAGGATCGCCGCGACACCCGCGAACGTCCGTACGTGCTTCTGGAACCAGAGGCTGATCCCGAGGACGATGAGGAGTACGCCGATGATCAGGGAACCGGCGCCGGCGGTGGTGGACATCGCCAGCGTCAGGTGACCGAGCTGAAGGTTCGCGTACGGGAAGTAGGCGATCGGAAAACCGCCGAACACGATGAACAGACCGGCCCAGAACGGGCGGTCGCTCCTCCAGTTGCGGAAGTTCCGCCGGAACACCTGAAGATAGTGCTCATCGTTCTGGCCGGGCGCGGCAGGAGTCTCGGCGCTCATGGAAACAGCTCCCTGGAACGGCTTTGCTGTGAGAAGTACGCGTTGAGTGCTCCGCGTACGGCGTGCGGAGCGGGGCGGGCGAAGCGGCCTGAGCCTCCTCGCCCGCCCCAGGGGTGCTTAGTAGCACTCCTTGACGCCGGCCTTGACCGACATCTTCAGACCGCTGAGCTTGAACGTGCCGGCGGTGGTCGCCCACGCCGTCTGCTTCACGTCGGTCAGCGTGGCCGACTCGGCCTGCTGGGCGAACCCGTAGGGGTTGGCCTGCTCGCCGCCGCCCTTCATGCCCGGACCCTTGGTGGTGTCCTTGGCGGCGACACCGATGTCGATGCCGCGGAACGTCGCGTTGGCCTCGAGGTCCTCGACGTCGATGTACAGGTTGTCAGCCTCGACCGGCGTACCGTTGCCGCCGGCCTTCAGCACGAGGCTGACGGAACCGAAGAACGGGACGTCCGGGGTGACGACCGACTGACACATGTTGGTGATCTTGGCGCTCTTGAACGCCGAGACCGCGACGGGGTGAGCCGTCTTGTCACCCTTGAGGGTGTAACCGGTGTCGATCGCCCCGTACTGGGAGAAGCCAGTACCGTCGAGCTTGTCCGCCGACACCTTGAACGACTGGCCCGAGACGCTGAACGACGCGGCCAGAGCGCCCTGCGCGAGGGCGACACCTATCGCAGCCGTCGCGGCCACGCTGGGCACCATCACGACCGCGAACCGCTTCCATCTGGTTCCGCCACGCACCTGGGACTCCATATTTCCTCCTTCTCGGACGTACATCTCCTGGCCCTGACTGCCACGTTGCGGCGGCTCAGCCGGGCAGGGATGGGAGAAGTGCTACGTCCTCGGGAAGGAGAGCGCCTGTACCCAAAAGTGCGATTGCACCTGAATCACCGGCGATCACCCCCGAGCGACAACCACTGGTCGCGCCTGACACACATCACGCACAACCTGCTGGACAGGCTCTGCCGGACGGCAAAGACCCCCCTGTCCAAGAACCGACCGCACTGCCGTCGGCCCTACTCGGTGGGGACCCAGAAAGTCCGCCGACCCGATTGGCTGTCGGGGGTGCGGGAATGGACCGAGCGTCGCCGATCGTGGTGCATTCTCGCCGCGCGCACAAGGGGGTTCGTTACTGGCTAGTAACGGCGGGATAACCGAACTACGACCCGCCGGTATCGGGTGGCGACGCAGGGTGGTGCCACGAGGGGTGACACAACGGATGAATGCCGGACGGAACCAGACAGTTCAACGCCCTCGACTTACTACGAGTAACAGCGGCCGCGTTTACCAAGTTTTGGTAAAGCGCGGCCACTTGCCCCTCTGTCAGCCAATCTTTCACCTGGGCATCACAGGCCCTGGCGTTTAGGGACAGGTCAGAACAGCGCCCTGGCCAGTGCCCTGCGCGCCGCGACAACGCGCGGGTCGTCGGCCCCGACCACCTCGAAGAGCTCCAACAGCCGGAGCCGTACGGCGTCCCGGTCGTCGCCCGCCGTGCGCCGCACCGTGTCGATGAGCCGCCCGAAGGCGTCCTCGACATGGCCTCCGACCAGGTCCAGGTCGGCTCCCGCGATCTGCGCCCGCACGTCACCGGGCTTCTCGGCGGCGTCCTTGCGCACCTGCTGCGGATCGAGACCCTGCACCCGATGGAGCAACTCGGCCTGAGCCAGGCCCAGTTTGGCCTCCGTGTTGCCCGGGTCGTCGGCCAGGACGTTCTTGTAGGCCTGGACGGCACCGCCGAAGTCGCCCGCGTCCAGCGCCTGCACGGCGGCCTCCAGCAGCGCGTCGTACGGTCCGGCCGGCATCTCGGGCTCGGTGGCCCCGACCGGCTCGGCGTCCCCCTCGACCGTCAGGCCGGTCAGGCCGAAGCGCTGCTCGGCGACCTGCACGAGCTGGTCGAGGGTCCCGCGGATCTGCGCCTCGGCGGCGGCCCCCTGGAAGAGCGGCAGGGCCTGACCGGCCACCACCGCGAAAACGGCCGGAATCCCCTGGACCCCGAACTGCTGCATCAGCATCTGATTGGCGTCGACGTCGATCTTGGCGAGCACGAACCGCCCGTTGTACTCGACGGCCAGCCGCTCCAGGACCGGGCTCAGCTGCTTGCAGGGCTCGCACCACTCGGCCCAGAAGTCGATGACGACCGGCACTTCGGTGGAGCGCTGCAGGACATCCTGCTCGAATCCCGCCTCGTCGACGTCGATGACAAGGCTCGCGGGAGTCACGGCCCCGCCTCCGCCGCCCTGCCTGGCCGCTTCGGCGCGCGACTGCTCCGCCTTCGACTTGGCCTCCTGGGCCGCCTTCACCGCGGCGAGGTCGACGACTCCGCTCATGGACATGTTCCGTGGCTGCATGAGTACATCCTCCCCCTTCCTCGCGCACGTGTGAAAAGCGTTGTGAAAGCCAAGCCGTGTCAGGCCTGTTCGGCGCCGGGTCCCCACCTGACGCCTGTGCGGTTGTCGCCGCGGTCGAGCTTTCGCTACGAGTCGTAGCGTAACTGTACGGAGACCTGCCCGTGTGCCGTCTTCCGGTGATCTCCCTCACGGCTCCACAGAACCGCCGGATATCGCCGGTGAAGGGGCCGGATATGGTCACTGACATGCAATGCCGCTCCTCGGCCGCCCGCACGGGCCGCCCCCGCAGCGCCGCCGCGGACGCCGCGATCCTGGAGGCGACACGCGCCGCGCTCGTCGAACTGGGCTGGTCCAAACTGACGTTGGGGTACGTGGCGACCCTCGCCGGGGTGGCCAAAACGACCCTCTACCGCCGCTGGGCGGGCAAGAACGAGCTCGTCGTCGACGCGGTGGCCGTCCTCTTCGACGAGCTGGAACTCCCCGACCGGGGCAGTCTGGCCGCCGACATCGAGGGTGTGGTGCTCCAGTTCGCGGCGATCCTGGACCGCCCGGAGGCGAAGACGGCGCTGATGGCCGTGGTGGCGGAGTCCACCCGCGACGAACCGCTGCGCGAACGCATCCGCACGTCCATCGTCGACCGCCAGAAGCGCCTGGTCATGGAGGGCCGCTCTCGCGCCCAGGCCCGGGGCGAACTCCCCCCGGAGACGGACCCGGCGGCCGCCGCCCGCACCGCCGACCTGATCTTCGACGTGGTCGCCGGAGCGGTGGTCCATCGCACCCTGGTCAGCGCGGAACCCGCGGACGAGGAGTGGGTGCGCTCGTTCACCCGGATCCTGCTCTTCGGCCTGACCGGAGCGGCAGCCGACGAACCGGCGCCTCCCTCGACGGAGGGCCCGGCCTGAGTCTGACAGGGCGGCCGGGAACGTCGTGGGCCGGGGCCGCGCCGGTGCATCAGCCCGTCGCTGTCGGACGAGGCGTGACCGTCGGTGGCGACGGGCATCGATGTACCGGCACGTCCCCTCGCACCGGATGCCGACTGCGGGTGCATCGTGGTGGCCGCGGCAAGTGTCAGCCCCGGCCAGGGAAATCCAGCTCCTCCGGCGATTGAGGAGCGGGGGTCCGGGGGCGGAGCCCCCGGGTACGGGACGGGTAGGGGCGGAGGGGGCGAGAAAAGGGCACCTGGCGCCGGGCAGGCCTCGGTGGCGGAGCGAGAGCCCGGAGCCCCGGGCCCGGCGCGGATGCCGGGCAGGCAGGGGCGCCGGGCTGCCCGGGGTGGGTCAGAAGCCCGCCGGCTCCGTGTACACCCCCCACTCGTCCCGCAGGACACCGCAGATCTCGCCCAGCGTGGCCTCCGCGCGGACCGCCTCCAGCATGGGGGCGATCATGTTGGAGCCGTCGCGGGCGGCGGCGAGCATGGCGTCCAGCGCGCCGCGCACGGCGGCCTCGTCACGGCCTTCCTTCCGCGAGGCCAGTTCACGGACCTGTTCGCGCTCCACCTCGTGGCTGACCCGGAGGATCTCCAGGTCGCCGGTCACGGACCCGTGGTGGACGTTGACGCCGACGACCCGCTTGTCGCCCTTCTCGACCGACCGCTGGTACTGGAACGCCGACTCGGCGATCTCCCCGGTGAACCACCCGTCCTCGATCCCGCGCAGGATGCCGGAGGTGATCGGACCGATGGGGTGCTTCCCGTCCGGGTGCGCCCGCAGTCCGCGCTCCTTGATCTGCTCGAAGATCTTCTCCGCGTCGGCCTCGATCCGGTCCGTGAGCTGCTCGACGTACCAGGAACCGCCCAGCGGGTCGGCGACGTTGGCGACGCCGGTCTCCTCCATGAGCACCTGCTGCGTCCGCAGGGCGATCTCCGCGGCCTGCTCGGACGGCAGGGCGAGCGTCTCGTCCAGCGCGTTGGTGTGCAGCGAGTTCGTGCCGCCGAGGACCGCGGCGAGCGCCTCGACGGCGGTACGCACGACGTTGTTGTACGGCTGCTGGGCCGTCAGCGAGACTCCGGCGGTCTGCGTGTGGAAACGCAGCCACTGCGCCTTCTCGGAGGTGGCGCCGTAGACGTCCCGCATCCAGCGGGCCCAGATGCGGCGGGCCGCGCGGAACTTGGCGATCTCCTCGAAGAAGTCGACGTGCGCGTCGAAGAAGAACGAGAGACCGGGGGCGAAGACGTTCACGTCGAGCCCGCGGGACAGGCCCAGTTCCACGTAGCCGAAGCCGTCCGCCAGCGTGTAGGCGAGCTCCTGCGCGGCCGTGGAGCCGGCCTCGCGGATGTGGTACCCGGAGACGGACAGCGGCTTGTACGCGGGGATCTTCTCGGCGCAGTGCTCCATCAGGTCGCCGATGAGGCGCAGGTGCGGCTCGGGCTGGAAGAGCCACTCCTTCTGGGCGATGTACTCCTTGAAGATGTCGGTCTGGAGGGTGCCGTTCAGCACGGAGGGGTCGATGCCCTGGCGCTCGGCGGCCACCAGGTACATGCAGAAGACCGGCACCGCGGGCCCGCTGATCGTCATCGACGTCGTGACGTCACCGAGCGGGATGTCCTGGAAGAGGACCTCCATGTCGGCCGCCGAGTCGATCGCGACACCGCAGTGCCCGACCTCGCCGAGCGAACGCTTGTCGTCCGAGTCGCGGCCCATCAGGGTGGGCATGTCGAAGGCCACGGAGAGGCCCCCGCCGCCGTTGGCGAGGATCTTCTTGTAGCGCTCGTTGGTCTGCTCGGCGTTGCCGAATCCGGCGAACTGCCGGATGGTCCACGTACGCCCTCGGTAGCCGGTGGCATAGAGCCCGCGCGTGTAGGGGTACTCGCCGGGCCAGCCGATCCGCTCGAAGCCGTCGTAGTTGTCCCCGGGCCGGGGACCGTACACCGGCTCCACGGGATCACCGGAGAGCGTGGTGAAGTCGGCCTCGCGCTTGCGCGAAGCGTCGTAGCGGGCCTGCCAGCGTCGGCGGCCTTCCTCGATGGCGTGAGCGTCCATACCCTCGAATTTACTAGGACGTCCTAGTAAATGTCGATGGCAAACCGCCGTACGGTCCCGTACGGCGGTTTCGGGTCAGGCCTCGGCGACCGCGGGAGTACCCTCCGCGACCTTGGACTCCAGCTCCTGGCTGATGCGGCGCTCCACGAAGAAGGCGGCCGTGGGGATCGTGCCCGCCAGCAGCACCCAGAGCTGCTTGCCGACCGGCCACTTCGCCTTGGAACCCAGGTCGAAGGCGAAAATCAGGTAGAGGACATACAGCCAGCCGTGCGCGATGGCGACGACACGGGTGAAGTCCGCGGCGCCGTCGACGCCCAGGCCGTACTTGGCGATCATGCCCAGGCACAGCAGGACCAGCAGCACGCCGGTGACGTAGGCCATGACGCGGTAGCGGGTCAGCACGCTCTTCTTCATGGCTACGAGGGTAACGACCCCTTTTGCACGATCTTCGCGCGCCCCCACGCCTCGCCCCGCCCTCGCCCGGCGTCGCGCCACCGGGCGTCGGACTACTCGCCGTCGAAGTCGTGCGCGGCCACGCGCAGCGGCCGCAGCATCGCGAAGATCTCCCCGCACTCCTCGGCGTCGTAGACCCCGAGCCCGAAGTCCATCGCCATCAGGTCGCGGGTGGCCGCGTCGCAGACCTCGCGGCCCTTGTCCGTGATGGAGGCGAGGGTGCCCCGCCCGTCGTTGGGGTTCGGGCGCCTCTCGACGAGTCCCGACCGCACCAGCCGGTCCACCGTGTTGGTGACGGACGTCGGATGCACCATGAGCCGCTCGCCGATCTTGGACATCGGGAGCTCGCCCGCCTTGGAGAAGGTGAGCAGCACCAGCGCCTCGTAGCGCGCGAAGGTCAGTCCGTACGGCTTGACGACCGCGTCCACCTCGGCCAGCAGGATCTGGTGGGCGCGCATGATCGAGGTGATCGCGGCCATGGACGGCACGGAACCCCAGCGCTGCTTCCAGTGTTCGTCGGCGCGGGCGATGGGATCGAAGGCAAGACTGAGCGGCTTCGGCACGCCAAAGACCTTACCGGCCGGTCACATCGTGGTCAGCCCCGTCTCGCGTTTCGGTATCCGCCCCCGCGAGGGCCGGGATCGGGACCCCCTGGGCCGGGCCGGTCCCGGCACCGTCCCGGCCTCGCTCCGCGCCCCGCCCTTCCCCCCGTTCGGTACGCCGCGCCGCCACCGCCAGGCCCGCACAGACCGCGGTCCCCAGCACGCCAGCGCCGACGACCGTCGCCCGCACACCGGCGAACTCCGCCACCACCCCCGACAACGCCATCCCCAGGCCCTGAACCGTCATCAGACCGGCTGTGTTCAACGTCATCGCGCGCCCGAGCAGTTCGTCCGGCACCGCCCGCACGAACCACTGGTCCAGGCCGAGGGTGTACGCCGATCCGGCACCGGCGAGCACCAGCAGGACCAGCGACCAGCCGAGGCCGGGCCGCAGCGCGTAGCCGGCGTAGGGCAGCAGCGTCACGCAGACCAGCGGGAGCGTGAGCCGGTTCCGGGTGGCCGGCCGCAGCCGCGCACCCGCGAACAGCTCCCCCGCGATCGTGCCGACCGGCAGCGCGCACATCAGCAGACCGAGCCCGGTCGAACCGGCCCCGATGCCGTCGGCGTACGGCGCCGCCAGCGCCTCCGGGGCGACGGCGAACATCGGCGGCACCCAGAACAGCAGGAGCAGCACGAGGATCCGGCGGTCGGCGAGGACCTGACGGGCGCCACGGAGGGAGTCCCGTACGAGCGCCTGCCCCCGGTACGCCCGCGCGGGCCGCCGCCGGGTGCCGAACCGCAGCAGCACGGCGGAGACCAGGAACGTGCAGACCGTGACGAGGAGCGCGTGGCGGGGCGACACGACGGTGAGCAGCAGCCCGCCCGTACCGAATCCGGCCAGCAGCGCGCTCTGCGACACGATCCGCAGCAGGGAGCGGCCGAGCACGAACAGTTCGCCGTCGCCCAGGACGTCCGCGAGGGTCGCCGTCCGTGTCCCCTGGAAGACCGGGGCGACCAGGGCGAGCGCGGCCCGCATCGCGAGCAGCACCGCGATGGGCGCGCCCGGCACCACCATCACGGCCACACATCCCGCGCACACCAGATCGCACACCACCAGGACCCGGCGGGCCGGGAAGCGGTCCGCGACGCCCGCGAGCAGGGTCCCGCCGATCAGGTAGGGCAGGAAGCCGAGCGCGAACGTCAGGGCGCTCAGCAGCGGAGAGCCCGTCAGGTCGTAGACGAGGACGGAGAGCGCGATCTCGCTGACGACGAGTCCGAGCAGCGAGAACGCGTGCGCGGCGAAGACGGCACGGAACTCGGGCACGGCGAAGACGGGGCCGTAGCCGGTGGGCGCCGGGGCTGTCTCCGGGGTGCTCTTCGGGGCGTTCTCCGCTGGGCCCGCCGGCGCGGGCACCGTCGCCGCGCCCTTCTTCTCTGCTTCTGGCATGGGCGACAGCGTGCCCGGACGCACTCCGGGCGCCGTAGAGTTTCGGTGTCAGCCGAATCTTCTGGGGTCGTGTCATGCCGTCGCTGCTGCACTTCGGGGAGGACGACCTCCTCAACTGCCGCTTCGCGGTGTCGCCTCTGTGGGAGACGCAGGAGGCGGTGCGCACGCTCAACCGGCCCGCCCGGTACGGCTATCACGCGCACTGGCTGCGCCGCATCCGCGCGGCGGCCGCCGGACTCGACCTCGCACCGCTCTGGCTGCTGATGCCGCAGCGCGGCTACTCCCCCGACTGGCTCGGCCCGCCTCCGCTCGGCCCGGCGGCGAGCTTCGAGGAGGAGATCGCCGCGGTGCGCACGGCCGATCCCGCGGTGGCCCGCGAGGAGAGCGCGCGCTCCCTCGCCGACACCCCGGGCGCGCTCACCTCACCGCGCGGCCGGGCCCTGCTGGCCGACCCGGTGCGCATGGTGCGGGAACTGACCGACCTGCTGGAACTGGCCTGGCACACCCTCGTCGAACCGGACTGGCCCCGGCTCCGCGCCCTGCTGGAGGCCGACATCGCCTTCCACTCGCGGCGGCTCGCGCAGGTCGGCCTCGGCGGGCTGCTGCCGGAGATCGACGGGCGGTTCGGCTGGCGCTCCCACACCCTGACCGTCGAGGTCGGGGGCCGGCACGAACGGCACCTGTCCGGACAGGGCCTGGTCCTGATGCCCAGCGTCTTCTCCTGGCCGGACGTGATCAGCGGCTTCGAACCCCCCTGGCAGCCGACGCTCGTCTACCCGGCACGCGGCATCGGCGGTCTGTGGGCCGAGCCGACGGACCGCACCCCCGACGCGCTCGTACGGCTGCTCGGGCGCGGCCGGGCCGCCGTGCTCACCTCGCTCGACGAACCGGGCACCACGACGGCCCTCGCCCACCGGCTGCGTCTCGCGCCGTCGTCGGTCTCCGCGCATCTCGCCGCCCTGCGCGACGCGGGCCTGCTGGTCTCGCGCCGGTACGGGCACCAGGTGCTGTACGAGCGGACGCCGCTCGGGATCGCGCTGGTCTCGGGCGGCGGCTGACCCCGGGAGGCTCACCACGCCACGCCGCTTCCCTTCCGCAATGTCCCGTTGTGCAACGATTGGTGACCGGTCGTCACCTTCGCGCAAGGGAGCAGCATGCCCCGGCTGATCCACACCCTCGCGGCACTCGCCGTGCTCGGGCTCGCGGCGGGCTGCTCGCCCGCGCCCGAGGTCGGCGAGGCCTCCGTCGTCGGCGCCGCCTCGCAGCAGAGGGGCACCGCCGCCCGCTCCCCCTTCTGGGTCGACCCGACCGGCCCCGCGGCGCGGCAGATCCAGCTGTGGCGGCGGCAGGGCCGCACCGAGGACGCCGCTCTGCTGAAGCGGATCGCGGACGAGCCCGTCGCGCTGTGGCCGGCCGGCGAGACCGATCCGGGCCCGGCGATCCGCTCGGCGACCGCGTCCGCGACCCGGGAAGGGCGAACGGCGCTGTTCGTGGCGTACGACATCCCGCACCGGGACTGCGGCCAGCACTCGGCGGGCGGAGCGGCGGACGCGGACGTCTACCGGCAGTGGATCGGCCTGTTCGCCGACGCCCTCGGCGACAGCCGGGCCCTGGTGATCCTGGAACCGGACGCGATCGCGCACATCGTGGACGGCTGCACGCCGGTCGAGTACCACGCCGAGCGCGAGCAGTTGCTGAACGAGGCGATCGTGCGGCTGAAGCGCCAGCCGCGCACCCGGGTGTACCTGGACGCCGGGAACCCGGCCTGGATCCGCGATTCCGGGAAGCTGGTCGAACCCCTGGAACGCGCCGGTGTCGCGAACGCCGACGGCTTCTCGCTCAACGTCGCCAACTTCCAGACGGACGCCACCGCCAAGCAGTACGGTCTCGGCCTCTCCGGACAACTCGGCGGCAAGCACTTCGTCGTCGACACCAGCCGCAACGGCAACGGTCCGCTGGAGGGTGCCTGGTGCAACCCGCCCGGCCGGGCACTGGGCACCCGGCCGACCACCGCCACCGGAGAGCCGGCCCTCGACGCCTACCTGTGGATCAAGCGGCCGGGCGAATCGGACGGAGCGTGCGGGGGCGGACCGGCGGCAGGACAGTGGTGGCCGGACTACGCCCTGGAGCTGGCGCGCAACTCCGTCACGTGACCTGGATCCACTTCGCCTCGGACGGCGTTCCCTGGCCGTCCGTCACGAAGAGCATGTACCAGCCGGGGGGCACCAGCGTGGGGTCCCTCGGCACGTCGACGGTGACCGAGTTCCCGGTCTTCGTCAGCCCCAGCTCGATCGACCGCTGCTCGACGTCCGTGGTGTGGGTGACGGCGCTGGGGCGCATCAGCCGGGCCCTGGCGACCCGTTCCGGGTGGTCGGTGGCGAAGGTCGCCCGGTGGCTCCGGTCGAGCACTTCGGGGCCGTGGCCCAGCACCGGACGGTTCTTGCCGTTCCTGTGCAGGGCGGGCGGGGTGAAGACCTCCATGCGCTGTTCGAAGTGGCCCAGTTTGGTGTTCCGCTGGTCGTCGAAGAGCGGGTCGGAGCCGAAGGTGGCGACGCGGCCGTCGGGCAGGAGCAGCGCCTCGGAGTGGTAGTTGCGGCCCACCCGCGGGGACGCCGCCTCATGGAAGACGTTGCCCTTGGGGTCGTAGAACTGCGCCTTGAGGATGTTGCTGGCGCTGCGGCCCCGGTAGTCCTCGGAGCCGTTGGTCGTGAAGACGGAGTCGTCCGGCATGATCACGCTGTTCAGATAGCGCGTGCCCTGGGGAAGATCGGGTCCGTCCTGGAAGGCCGGGCTGTCCTTCTTGAGGTCGACCACGGCGGTGCGCCGGGTGGATCTCTTCGACTCGCCGACGCCTCCGCCGCCGAGGATCATCACTTTCTGGTCCTGGGCGGGCGGGAGCAGGAGCGAGGCGGAGGTCTCCGTCTCGTCGGCGTCCCGCAGGCCGGGCACCTTCTCGAACGTGTTGGTCCTCAGGTCCCACAGGCCCGCCTCGCGGCCCTGGTCGGCGGGTCCGTATCCGGCGTTGGAGGCCGGGTAGAAGAGCTTGCCGCCCTTGGTCAGGAAGAGCGCCGGGTAGGTGGGGAAGTAGCGGTGGGGCCCGGGACTCCACTTCTTGGTCCTCGGGTCGTAGATTTCGTTGTCGCCGGGGTCGATGACCCCGACGTCGTCGAGGCCGGACACGGCGAGGACCCGTCCGTCGTCGAGTCCGACGAGGGTCGGGTACCAGCGGGCCTTGTCCATCGGGTCGACGGGGATGTACTTCTCGGCCTTCGGGTCGAACTCGTAGGCGGCCCTGATGCCCTGGAAGTCCTGCTTCTCCAGGGTGATCCTCTCGGAGAGGCCGTACGTGTTGGCGGCGTCCTCGCCGCGCAGACCGACGATCTCGTACTGGGCCTGCCGGTCGGTGACCGACCGCGGTCCTTCCTCCTCGGCCTCCACGAAGACACGTGCCTCGCCGGCGGTGACCTTGGTCTTCCAGGGCTGCATGACGCCGGCCCGGTCGTAGGTGATGATCTGGTTCCGTTTGGCCCTGGGGATCGTCACGTCGAACCTGCTGGTGTAGTCGACACCGGCGGGTGAGCGGAAGACGGTGCCCTTCTTGAGGACGACGGCCTTGTCGGGGTTCTCGTTCTTCACGCGCATGCCGCCGCCGGCCCGCCCGACCTCGCCGTCCAGCCGTTCGTAGCGGGCGGTGCCGCCGGCCACGAGCATGCGGCCGTCGGGGAGCTGGGCGTGTCCGGAGCAGAAGAAGTCGTCCGGGGTGGGGACCTTCTTGAAGGTGTCCGTCCTCGGATCCCACAGGACGGTGTCGAAGGACCCCTTGTCGAACTTCTTCTGTTCGTTGCCCGACCCGGCGACGATGAGCACCTTCCCGGTGTGCAGCAGGGCCGCGTGGATCGCGTTGGTGCGGTACCGCTCGGGGATGTCGGTCCGGCTCCAGGAGCCGTACTTCGCCTTGTAGGCGGGCCGGGAGATCTTGTACGCGTAGTACTGCTCGTCGGCGAAGCCGAGCGCCGCCGGGGCGTTGAGTCCCGCGAGGACGGCGATTCCCGCGATGCCGAGCACCGTCTTCTTCGTCTTCTTCGAGGGCCGGTACGCCATGGTCTAGGTGCCTCCTGTCGTGGAGCCGGTGACCGTGACGGAGGTGCCGCCCGCGGCCGGCGCCGGTTCGTGGCTGTCGGGAACCCGGGCGGGGGTGCGCCCTGCCGGCCGGGTCCGGCGCTCCCCTGCGCGGGTGCAGACCCACACCGCGACCGGTGCGAGGGAGATCGCCATGGCCAGCAGCGCCCAGGTCCGCATGGCCGCGTGGGTGTGCCCGAGGACCACCGACGCGCCGAGCGAGACGGCGAGGAGCGCGGCCCAGCCGAGGTGGATACGGAAGGTCTGGAGCCGGTCGGGGCTGGCGTCGCCGCCCTTGGGGGTGACGACGAAACGGCTGGGGCGCCGGAGCAGGGCCTCGCCCAGCGACTTCAGATAGACGGGGGCCGACAGGGCCGACATCGCCATGCCGGCCAGGCCGCCGGATCCCTCGGGCTCGTGCGGCGAGACGTTGTGGCGCCGGTTCCACAGGTACAGGCCGATCTGGAGGGCGGCGGCGTCGCTGTAGAGCATCAGCCACACGGAGGCCGTGACCTGTGTGCCGGAGGCCCCGAACCAGAGGAACAGGACGCAGCTGAGGATGCCCAGCAGCCAGTTGACGGCCGTCATCGGGTAGTACACGAGCATCAGGGTGTACGAGAACAGCCGGCCGGAGGGCATGGTGAACGGCGCCTTCCAGTACTGCTTGAACAGGGTCTCGTAGGTGCCGCGCGACCAGCGCAGCTGCTGGGTGAAGAAGTCGGTCCAGGAGGAAGGTCCCTCACCGACGGCGAGGACGTCCGGTGTGTAGACGGACCGCCAGTGCCGGCCCGTCCTCGGGTTCCGCTGCAGGTGCAGCTCGAACCCGGTGGCCATGTCCTCGGTGATGGAGTCGTACAGCCCCCCGATCTGCTTGAGGGCCGCGATGCGCACGACGTTGTTGGTGCCGACGAACATGGGCGCGCGGTAGCGGTTGCCGGCCCGCTGGATCAGGGCGTGGAAGAGGAACTGCTGGGACTCGGCGGCCTTGGTGACGGGGTTCTCGTAGTTCCCGTACACCTGGGGGCCGACGACGAACGCCACGTCGGGGTCCCGGAAGTAGCCCATCATGCGCTCGAGGAAGCCGGGCAGCGGGACATGGTCGGTGTCGACCGAGGCGAGGAAGTCGTACGCGTGACCGTGGAGGGCGAGCCACGCGTTGTAGTTGCCGTGCTTGGTGCGGGCCTTGTGCCTCCCGTCGGGGCGGTTCCACTCGGGCACCCCGTTACGGGTGAAGTGCCGCACCCCGAGTTCGGCGCACAGGGCCCTGGCCCGCTCGTCGTCGCCCTCGTCGAGGAGCCAGATGTCGAGGGGGCCGGTATGGGTGATCCCGACCGCGCCCTCGAGGGTGGCGCGGACCGTGGCGAGGGGTTCCTTTCCCGGGACGTAGGTGGTGAGGAAGGCGACCCGGGTCGCCTGTGCGGGGACGACGGGAACGGGGTCGCTCGCGACCATCGTCGCGTGGGCGATGCTCATGACGTTGACGACCATGAACAGCTCGATCAGACCGATGGCTATGAGCATGGTGACGTCGAGGCCGATCAGCCACCGCTCGCCGCCCTCGCGCTCCACCCAGTGGGTGGGCCAGACGAGATAGACGAGGAGCGCGCCGGTGAGAAGGGGCGCGAGCGTCATCAGCAGGACGGCTCGTATTCGGTGCGGTTCGCGCGACAGGAGCTTGGTGTACTGCACCCGGTAGGCCGTACCGGACGAAGGCTGGGTCAGGGGTCCGGCGAGTCGGCTGTAGGTGTCGTAGTCGTAGCCCTCGGGCCGCACATCGCCCTCCAGTGGTTGAACGTGTCAGGTGATCGTTCTGGCTGGTACCCACACATAAGTGGAGTTTTCCCGGCGTGGCGAACGGGGCGCGTCCGAAGGGGTGCCCGGGGCGTGCGGGCGGGTGGTCTTTCGTCCCTGAGGCGCCGTCACCGCCGTCACCGCGGCCGCCGAGGCGGTCCGGGCACGCAAAACCCCGGTCCAGGGGACCGGGGTTCAGGGGGTGGGCTCGGCGCCCGGGGATCACGCCGACAGGTGTCGTTCCACCGTCTCGACCTTGGAGGTGAGACCGTCCGTCACGCCGGGGCGGATGTCCGCCTTGAGGACGACCGAGACGCGGGGCGCGCGTTCCTCGACGACGGCGACGGCGCGCTTGACGACGGCCATCACTTCGTCCCAGTCACCTTCGATCGTGGTGAACATCGCGTCGGTGCGGTTGGGCAGACCCGATTCACGGACGACCCGGACGGCGTCGGCGACGTACTCCCCCACGTCCTCGCCGACACCGAGCGGTGTCACGGAGAAGGCGACGATCACGCGTTCACGACCCCTTCCTTGCGGGCGCGGGAGGCGATGACCGCGTCCTCGGCCTCGCGCTTGAGCTTGCGCTCGGCGAAGAAGCCGCCGGTGGGCAGGACGGAGAGGGCGAAGTAGAGGACGCCGGTGCCGGCGCTCCACCGGGCCCGGTTCCAGGCGTCCGCCCAGAAGATCACGTACAGGATGAACAGGACACCGTGGATCGCGCCCATGACGGGCACGGCGTTGAACTCCGTGGTCCGCTTCAGCACCGAGCAGACGAGCAGCAGCAGGAAGGAAACGGCTTCGGGGGCCGAGACCAGGCGGAGGCGGCGGAGTGCGGTGGCGGTCTTTATGTCCACGGGTCACCTTCGGTGGGAGTTTCGCTGTCGGGGGGAACGCTGCTTTGTGAACGCAAGCACAAGCGTCCCGGCCATTGTGGCATCCGGAGAGCGGGATCCCGGGTCCGGGGCCCCTCGGGGTCGCCTCAGGGATGACATCCGCCCGGAGGCTCTGTCGGCGGTCCGGCGCTGCGGCTACCTTCACAGCGTGGCGATGTTTCGACTTCAAGGCAGCAAGGTGCTGGCCGTCGACATGACCGGGGACGCCGTGAAGGCGAAGAACGGCTCCATGGTCGCGTACGACGGCCAGATGGCCTTCAAGAAGCTCAGCGGAGGCGGTGAGGGGATACGGGGGATGGTGACCCGGCGCCTCACCGGTGAGCAGATGACGATGATGGAGGTGAAGGGGCACGGCACGTGCTGGTTCGCGGACCGGGCCTCGGAGATCAATCTGGTGGGCCTTCAGGGGGACAAGCTGTACGTGGAGTCGAGCAATCTGCTCGCGACGGACGCGGGTCTGCGCACGGGTACGACGTTCACGGGGCTGCGCGGCGCCTCGCAGGGCAACGGTCTGTTCACGACCACCGTCGAGGGCCACGGCCAGGCGGCGATCATGTCGGACGGGCCCGCGGTGGTGCTGCGCGTCAGTTCCCAGTACCCGCTGACGGTCGATCCGGGGGCGTACATCGCGCATCAGGGCAACGTGCGGCAGTCGCTGCAGTCCGGTGTGACGTTCCGCACGCTGATCGGCGAGGGCGGCGGCGAGGCGTTCCAGATGCGCTTCGAGGGCGACGGGCTCGTCTACGTCCAGCCCAGTGAGCGCAACACGATCGCGGGGGATGTGTGACATGCCGTTCCGCGAGGTGAATTCGAAGATGGTCGAGGCGACGGTGGTGCCGGGCCAGCGGCTGTTCAGTCAGCGCGGGGCGATGCTCGCGTACAAGGGTGAGGTGTCGTTCACGCCCAACATGCAGGGCGGGCAGGGCGGTGTGATGTCGATGATCGGCCGCCGGCTGGCCAACGAGGCGACTCCCCTGATGACCGTCGAGGGTGCGGGCACGGTGCTCTTCGGGCACGGCGGTCACCATGTCCAGGTGATCAGCCTCACCGGTGACACCTTGTACGTCGAGGCGGACCGGCTGCTGGCCTTCGACGGGACACTGGAGCAGGGCACGATGTTCCTGGGCTCGCAGGGCGGCGTGATGGGCATGGTGCGGGGCCAGGTGACGGGCCAGGGGCTCTTCACGACCACGCTCAAGGGGCACGGCGCGGTGGCCGTCATGGCGCACGGCGGTGTCTTCGAGGTCCCGATCACTCCGCAGCGGGCGGTGCACGTCGACCCGCAGGCGTACGTGGCGCACCACGGTGACGTGCGCAACAAGCTGTCCACGGCGCTGGGCTGGCGCGACATGGTGGGCCGCGGTTCGGGCGAGGCGTTCCAGCTGGAGCTGAGCGGGAGTGGTTCGGTGTACGTCCAGGCCTCGGAGGAGAAGCTGTGAGCGGGTACGGAGCCCCGGGCGGCCCGGTGATCCACGATCCGATGTCGCTGCCGGTCGACGACAACGTCAACAACTACACCTTCTGCGTGGAGCTCAAGGGGAGCCAGTGGTTCCTGCAGAAGGGCAAGATGATCGCCTACTACGGGTCGATGGAGTTCAACGGCATCGGGCACGGCCGTCTGGACCGACTTGTCCGTACGTCGTTTCATTCGCCTCTGCACGCGAGCGACTGGGTCGTGGCGGAGGGTTCGGGCAAGATGCTCCTCGCCGACCGGGCCTTCGACGTGAATTCGTACGACTTGGACGAGGGCAACCTGACCATTCGCTCCGGCAACTTGCTCGCTTTTCAGCCAAGTCTGGCACTCAAGCAATCGATCGTGCCGGGGTTTCTGACACTGATCGGAACCGGCAAGTTCGTGGCCGCGTCCAACGGTCCGGTGGTGTTCATGGAACCCCCGATCCGGGTGGACCCGCAGGCCCTGGTCGGATGGGCGGACTGCCCGTCCCCGTGCCACCACTACGACCATGGGTACATGACCGGCGTGATGGGCGGTCTACGTGCGATGACGGGCCTCGGAGGGGCTTCCGGGGAGGAGCACCAGTTCGAGTTCGTGGGGGCGGGCACGGTGCTGCTCCAGTCCACCGAGATCCTGATGGCGGAGCAGGCCACGGGGGCGGTCCCGCATCAGGCCGGAGTGCCCGGCGCGGGAGGGGTGCCCGGTCAACACGGTCAGCAGGCCGGCGCACCGCGCCTTCCCGGACAGCTGGGGGACCTCCAGCGTCGCTTCGGGCTGTGAGCGGTAGTCTGCGGAGTGTGACATCGAACGCGTGCGCGCAGTCACACCACCCCTCACTAGTTCGCCTTTCAACATTTTAGGTAGACTTCACATATGGAGACCGAGACGGCCACGCGCTGGCTGACCGATGCGGAGCAGTGCGCCTGGCGCACCCACCTGGAGGTCAACAGGCTGTTGACGTACCAGCTCGAAAGGGATCTTCAGCCGTTCGGGCTGACGATGAACGACTACGAGATTCTGGTGAACCTCTCCGAGTCGGAGGGCGTACGCATGCGGATGAGCGACCTCGCCTCCGCCACCCTCCAGTCCAAGAGCCGCCTCTCGCACCAGATCACGCGCATGGAGAACGCGGATCTGGTGCGCAGGGAGAACTGCGAGTCCGACCGGCGAGGGCTGTACGCGGTCCTCACCGAGCACGGCATGGAGACGATGAAGAAGGTCTCGCCGCATCATGTGGCGTCCGTACGGAGGCACTTCATCGACCTGCTGTCACCGGAGGCGCTGGAGGACCTGCACAAGTCGCTGCGGCCGATCGCCGAGCACCTGCTGGGACAGCGCGGCAAACCGTAGCCCCCGTCAGGAAGCTCAGGAAGCCCGGCGTGGCAGCCGGAGCTCGAAGAGCGCTCCACCGGCGGGCGCCTCACCGACCGTGAGCGTCCCGCCGTGCCGGACGGCTACGTCCCGGGCGATGGCGAGGCCGAGACCGGCTCCGCCGTCGTCCCGGCTGCGGGCGTCGTCCAGCCGTACGAACCGCTCGAAGACCCGATCGCGCTGACCCGCGGGGATCCCGTCCCCGTCGTCGGCGACGGTCAGCACCGCCCACGCGCCGTCGCCGCGCACCCGCACCTCGACCCGCTCCCGGGCATGCCGCCGCGCGTTGTCCAGCAGATTGGCCAGCAGCCGCCCCACCTGCCCCCGGGACCCGGACACCTCCAGGGCGTCCTCGGCCGCGACCGCGACCCCGGCCCTGCGTCCGCCCTCCTCCGCCGCGAGGACACCCAGGTCGAAACGTCCGTCCACCGGCCGCTCCCCCGCGTCCAGCCGGGCGAGCAGCAGCAGGTCCGCGGCCAGCCGCTGCAGCCGTACGGTGTCCTCGACCGCGCCCGCCACGTCGAGCAGCTCCGGATGGGCGGCGCCCACCTCGAGCTGGGTCCGCAGCGAGGCGATGGGGCTGCGCAGCTCGTGCGAGGCGTCGGCGACGAACCGGCGCTGCCGCTCCACCGAGGCCTCCAGCGCGGCCAGCGTCTCGTTCGTGGTCCGGGCCAGCCGGGCGACCTCGTCGTGCGCGGCCGGAACGGGCACGCGCCGCGCGAGGTTCTGCGAGGCGGTGATGGCGGCCATCTCGCCGCGGATCCCCTCGACGGGACGCAGGGCGCGCCGGGTCACCCGCCAGGTCACCCCCGCCACCGTCGCCAGGAGGAGCGGCAGGCCGATCAGCATCGCCGTCAGGGCGGTCCGGACGGCTCCCTGTTCGGCGGCGAGCGGGGCGCCCGCGTGCACGGTGAGGGTGACGTCCTGGGGGGTGGTGACCTCGACCGCCGCGAACCGGTACGCCGCGGTGTCGCCGTCGACCGTGGCGGTCCCCTGGCTGTTGCGCACGTCCTCGGAGATCTGTCCCACCGCGGGATCGTCGTCGTCCCGCGCGGCGTCGTCCCCGCCACCGCTCTTCCCGCTGCCGCTGCCGCGGCCGCTCCGCCTGCCGTGGTTGTCGTCCTCGCCGTCGTCGTCCCCGCCGTCGTCGTCCTGGGCGGTCGCGGACGGGACCGGGCTCGCGCTCGGACTCCGGCTCGCGGCCGGGCCCGGCCGCACCGCGGCGATCCCCGTCCCTACGACGCTCTCCAGGTCCTCGCTCGCGGCGACCAGCCGTCCCGCCTCCTCGGCCACCTGCACCGGGTGCTCCTCGGCATCGCCGAGCTCCAGGTCCCCGTAGGCGATGCCCGCGGCCAGCTGCGAGGCCACGTGACGGGCCGCCGAGTCTGCCTGGGCGTCCGTCTGGTCGACGAGGTCGGCTCGCAGCGACAGGAGCACGGCGGCGCCCGCGGCGACGAGGGCGACGGCGACCACGACGGTGGCGGCGAGGCTCGCCTTGGCCCGTACGGACCCGAACAGGCGCCTCACCGTGCGTCCAGGCGGTAGCCGGCCCCGCGCACGGTCCGGATCGTCCCGGCGCCGAGTTTGCGGCGCAGCGCGCTGACGTAGACCTCGACGATGTTGGGGTCGCCGTCGTAGGCGAAGTCCCAGACGTGTTCGAGGATCTCGGCCTTGGAGACGACCTCGCCGGCCCGCAGCACCAGATGTTCGAGGACGGAGAACTCCTTGGTGGTGAGCGCGACTTCGTCCCCGTCGCGCAGCACGCGCCGGGCGGCCGTGTCGACCTCCATGCGGCCGAGGACGTGCACGGGCGAGGCCCCGGCCTGCCCGCGCCGCCGCAGCAGCGCCTTGATGCGGGCGACGAGCACCACATAGGAGAAGGGCTTCGTCAGATAGTCGTCGGCGCCGGTGTCGAGCCCCTCGGCCTCGTCGTACTCGCCGTCCTTGGCGGTGAGCATCAGGATCGGGACGTCGTGTCCGGCGGAACGGAGCGCGGCGCAGACGCGGTAGCCGTTCATGCCGGGCAGCATGATGTCGAGGACGACGAGGTCGTGGTGTCCCTCGGAGGCCCGGTGCAGGCCTTCGAGCCCGTCGTGCACGACGTCCACGGCGTAGCCCTCGGCCCTCAGACCCCTCGCGAGCGACAGGGCGAGCCGCTTCTCGTCCTCCACGATCAACAGGCGCATGAGCACAGCGTCGCAAACCGAACCTGAAGACGCCTTCAGGTTTCTTCAGGCTGCCTTCAGCGTCCGTCCCTCAGATTGGTCCCCGTCGAACCGCACCGGCGGAACGTTCCGGACGAAGCAGTGGGAACCAGTGGACAACGGGAGGCTCTCCATGAAGCGCAACATCGTCATCGCCACAGTCGTGGCCGCGACCCTGATCGCCGGAGGCACGGCGACGGCCCTCGCCGTCACGGGGAACGACGCGACGGCACCGGCGAAACGGTCGAGCGGACAGCCGGGGACGGACGACGCCCGGGACACCACAGAGGCCGAACGCACGGCCTCGCCCACGGCCACGGCCACGGCCTCGCCCACGGGAACGGCCACGGGAACGGGAACGAGCGCGGCCGACCTGACGGCCCTGACGGCAGAGGACGCCGTCACCCGCGCGCTGGCGCACACGCCGGGCACCGCCGTCGGCGCCGAACTCGACGACGAGCACGGTGCCGTGATCTGGCAGGTCGAGATCATCGACCCTGCGGGCGCCTGGCGCGACGTCCGGGTCGACCCGTCCACCGGCAAGGTCCTCGGCTCCCGGACCGGGCACGAGGACGACGCCGCCCGGGTACGGACCACGCTCACGGGCACGTCCGTCTCGTTGGCCGAGGCCGCCCGGGCCGCCGCGGCCAAGGGCACGGTCACCTCGATCGACGTCGACGACGACGGGACTCACGCCTGGGACGTGGAGACCCTGACGCCGAACGGCGTCGAGCGGGAGTGGCGGATCGACCTCCGCACGGGCCGCATCACACCGGACCACGGATCGGACGACGGGTCGCACGACGTGTCCGACGACCGGACGGCGAGCGGTTCGGACGACCAGGCGGAGCACGGTTCGGACGACCGTTCCGAGCACGGGTCGGACGACGGGGCCGGACACACGTCGCACCACGGCGCGGGGCACGGGTCGGACGACGGATCGGAGCGGGGGTCGGACGACGACTGACCGGACGAGCGGGGACCCACCGGGGACCCACCGGGCCGGGCGCGCACGATGTCTGTGCACATTGTGCGGCGCCCGGCCCGCCGCTCCGCCCTGCGGGGGGCTGCCGGTGCTGCCTGTGCTCCGGGTGTGGTCCCGCGGACGCCGCCCTCCTCACGGGTTCGGCCCGCCCCGGCAGGGGGCGGCCACCGACGGGCACTGCCCGCCCCGCCGGTGTTGCCCAGCGTCCGCGAGGGCCGCACCCGTATGCGGGAGCGGCCCCGCAGGAGGCCGCGATGACCGCGGCGGTCAGATGCTGCTCGGCTCGGCCTCGGCCGGGGCGGTCCCGTCCGCCGGTGCGGGCGCCCTGGGCGTGGTCCGCAGCGCGATCAGGCCCGCCGCCAGGGCCACCGCGCCGGAGAGCGCGAAGCACCAGCCCAGGGACATCTGGCCCACCAGCAGGCCCGCACCGGCGGCGCCACCGGAACTCCCCGCGTTCACCGCGGTGTTGACCCAGGCGCCGGCCTGGATGCGAAAGCCGGGCGGGGCGGCCGCGTCGGCGATCAGGTAGGACGTCGTCAGGGCCGGGGCGACGAAGAATCCGGCGCAGGCGATGGCCAGGGTCAGGGTGGCGAGGCCCGGGGCGAGTGCGGCGGCGAGCAGGGCGAGGCCGAGGCCCGCGGCCAGCACGGGCAGCCGTACGCCCGGGGGCATCGGCCAGTCGACCGCGCCGTTCAGCAGGCCGCCCAGCGCGCTGCCCAGCGACAGCGCGGCGAGCACCCAGGCCACCACGCCCGCGCCGTGGTGACGTTGCTCGGCGAACGCCATGACCAGGAGGTCGACGGCGCCCAGGGACAGGCCGACGCCGAGCGCGACGACGACGGGCTGGGCGAGGGCGCGTCCGCCCCGCCGGCGGCGCCCGCCGTGCGCCGCCTTCGCCGCGGCGGGACGGACGCCCGCCACGACCGGGGAGAGGACGAACGCCAGGGTTCCCGACCACACCAGCAGGGCGCTCAGCGCGACCGCGGCGGCCGGCGGGGCCGTCTGCACGACCGCGCCGACGAGCAGCGGCCCGGAGACGAAGAGGATCTCCTCCACGACACCGTCCAGGCTGTAGGCACGCTGCAACAGCCTTTCGTCCTGGACCACTTCGCCCCACACGGCACGCATCGTGGGGCCGAGCGGCGGTGTGCAGGCGCCCGCGGCGCCCGCCAGCGCGCCGATCGCCGCGGCCGGGGCGCCGGGCCGCCAGGCCGTGGCCGCGAAGGCCGCGAGCAGGCCCGCGTAGAGCGAGGCCATGGGGATCAGGGCACGGCGGGCACCGTGCCGGTCGATCAGCGCCGCTCGCGCGGGCGACAGGAACACACTCATCGCGCCGAACAGCGCCATGACCGTGCCGGCCACGGCGTACGACCCGGTGGCGCGGGCGGTGGTGAGCATCATGGCCAGCGGGACGACGCCGTACGACAGCCGGCCGGTCATGGCCGCGACGAAGGTGCGGCGGGCATGGGGAATGCGGAAGAGCGCGGCGTAGGACGGCCGCGAGGGTGACGCAGACATGGAAGGAGTCCTCAACTGCGAGGCGGGACAGGGGTCGCCGGAGTGCCGCGACGCCACGGCCGGAGTGCCGTCCGTGCGTCGCGGGCCTGGGCGGGCCCTATGCCAAGAGGAGGAACATGCCGCTCAACGTAACAGCGGGCGCGGGGAGCCGGCCAGGAGTTTTCCCGGACCCCGCGCTCCGCACCGCACGGTCGGCCCGGCCGGTCCCGGTTCACCGCGGGCGGCGCGAAGGGCGCCCGTTCCGGGAGGGAACGGCCGCCCTTCGCGTACGACAGCCGAGAACCGCGCCGGATCAGCGCGCGCCCTTCGCGTACGACAGCCGAGAACCGCGCCGGATCAGCGCGCGCCCTTCGCGTACGACAGCCGAGAACCGCGCCGGATCAGCGCGCGCCCTTCGCGTACGACGGCCGAGAACCGTGCGGGATCAGCCCTGGAGCGCGCTGCACGCCGTGGCACGGCGCCGCACGACGCGATGCCGCGCCGGAGCGGGGCGCGCACCACGCGACACAGCGCCACGCGTTGCCGCGCCGGAGCGCGCGACACGCACCACGCACCCCACCACGCGACACCGCGCCCCGCCGCGCGACACCGCGCCGCACGGCGCCACGCGACACCGCACCGCACCACGCGACACCGCACCCCGCCGCGCCCCGCCACGCGACACCGCGCCGCACCACGCGACACGGCGCCGGAGCGTGGCACGCGCTGCCGGGTTCGGCGTCGCTCAGGCCTCCGTGAGGCCCTCGACCAGCGAGTCGGCGGCCCGGTAGGGGTCCAGTTCGCCTGCCACGATGCGCTCCGCGAGGGCGCTGAGACGGCGGTCTCCGTGGAGGTCGCCGATGCGCCGGCGCAGCGCGGTGACGGCGATCGTCTCGACCTCCTGGGACGCCCGGGCGAGCCGGCGCTCGGCCAGCACCCCGTGCTCCTCCATCCACGCCCGGTGCTTCTCCAGGGCCTCGACGACCTCGTCGATGCCCTCGCCGCGCGCGGCCACCGTCTTGACGATCGGCGGGCGCCAGTCCCCCGGCCCCCGGGACTCACCGAGGCCGAGCATGTGGTTGAGCTCGCGGGCGGTGGCGTCGGCGCCGTCGCGGTCGGCCTTGTTGACGACGTACACGTCGCCGATCTCCAGGATTCCGGCCTTGGCCGCCTGGATGCCGTCGCCCATGCCGGGGGCCAGCAGCACCACCGAGGTGTCCGCCTGGGAGGCGATCTCCACCTCGGACTGGCCGACGCCCACGGTCTCCACCAGGATCACGTCGCAGCCCGCCGCGTCCAGGACGCGGATCGCCTGGGGGGCCGACCAGGCCAGTCCGCCCAGGTGGCCGCGCGTCGCCATCGAGCGGATGTAGACGCCCGGGTCCGACGCGTGGTCGGACATCCGGACGCGGTCGCCGAGGAGCGCGCCCCCGGAGAAGGGCGAGGACGGGTCGACGGCCAGCACACCGACCCGCTTGCCCTGGCGCCGGTAGGCCGTCACCAGGGCAGACGTCGAGGTCGACTTGCCGACGCCGGGCGAGCCGGTGAGGCCCACCACGTACGCGTTGCCGGTCAGCGGCGCGAGCGCCGCCATGACCTCACGGAGCTGGGGTGCCGCACCCTCCACCAGGGAGATCAGCCGGGCCACGGCCCGCGGCCGTCCTTCTCTGGCCTGGGTCACCAGCGAGGAGACGTCCTGCATCACAGCTCCGTTCACGAGAGGTCTTCGGTCGAACGCGGGTCAGGCCCTGGCCACCCGCACGATCAGCGCGTCGCCCTGACCGCCGCCACCGCACAGGGCGGCCGCGCCCACGCCGCCGCCGCGCCGCTTCAGTTCGAGGGCGAGGTGCAGGACGACCCGCGCGCCGGACATGCCGATCGGGTGGCCGAGGGCGATGGCGCCGCCGTTGACGTTCACCTTTTCCGTGGACACCCCGAGGTCCTTCATTGACTGGACCGCGACCGCCGCGAAGGCCTCGTTGATCTCGATCAGGTCGAGGTCCTCGACCTCCAGGCCCTCCTTCTTCAGGGCGTGCAGGATCGCGTTCGAGGGCTGCGACTGCAGCGAGTTGTCCGGCCCCGCCACATTGCCGTGCGCGCCGATCTCCGCGATCCACTCCAGGCCCAGCTCCAGCGCCTTGGCCTTGCTCATCACGACCACGGCGGCGGCGCCGTCCGAGATCTGGGACGAGGTGCCGGCGGTGATGGTGCCGTCCTTGGCGAAGGCGGGACGCAGCTTGCCCAGCGACTCGGCGGTCGTCTCGGCGCGGATGCCCTCGTCCTTGCTGAAGACGACGGGCTCGCCCTTGCGCTGCGGGATCTCGACGGGTGTGATCTCCGCCTCGAAGATGCCGTTCTTCTGGGCGGCGGCCGCGCGCTGGTGGGAGAGGGCGGCGATCTCGTCCTGCGCCGGGCGCTGGATCCCGAGACGGGTGTTGTGCTTCTCCGTGGACTCGCCCATGGCGATGCCCTCGAAGGCGTCCGTCAGACCGTCGTACGCCATGGCGTCGAGCATCTCGATCGCGCCGTACTTGTAGCCCTCGCGGGACTTCGGGAGCAGATGCGGGGCGTTCGTCATGGACTCCTGGCCGCCGGCGACCACGATGTCGAACTCGCCGGCGCGGATCAGCTGGTCCGCGAGGGCGATGGCGTCGAGGCCGGAGAGACACACCTTGTTGATGGTGAGGGCCGGGACGCTCATCGGGATGCCCGCCTTGACGGCGGCCTGGCGTGCCGGGATCTGCCCTGCCCCGGCCTGGAGCACCTGGCCCATGATCACGTACTGCACCTGGTCACCGCCGATGCCCGCACGGTCGAGGGCTGCCTTGATCGCGAAGCCTCCGAGGTCGGCCCCGGAGAAGGACTTCAGCGAGCCCAGCAACCGTCCCATGGGCGTTCGGGCGCCCGCGACGATCACCGAGGTACTGCTGTTCGTTCCAGACATGAGGTGCGATCCCCTTACCGGCTGCACAGCCGAGGAGTGAACGAGGGTTTACTGAGAATGTACTGAGCGGTAGGCCACCCGTCATCCGGCCCGCAGTGTGATCGCGCGCACGTTGCGTAACCACGCCGGGAGCGCTGCACTGACTAAATGCTGACGCGAATCGACCACATCGGGATCGCCTGTTTCGACCTCGACAAGACTGTTGAGTTCTACCGTGCGACGTACGGCTTCGAAGTCTTCCACTCCGAGGTCAACGAGGAGCAGGGTGTCCGGGAGGCCATGCTCAAGATCAACGAGACGTCCGACGGCGGCGCCTCCTACCTCCAGCTGCTCGAACCCACCCGCGAGGACTCCGCCGTCGGGAAGTGGCTGGCCAAGAACGGCGAGGGCGTGCACCACATCGCCTTCGGCACCGCGGACGTCGACGGTGACGCCGCGGACATCCGGAACAAGGGCGTCCGGGTGCTCTACGACGAGCCCCGGATCGGGTCCATGGGGTCCCGGATCACCTTCCTCCACCCCAAGGATTGCCACGGAGTCCTGACAGAACTGGTCACTTCGGCGGCGGTTGAGTCACCTGAGCACTGACCTCCGTATATCTGGGCCGGTAGGGTTGGGGGCGGCCGTCACCTTTCGCGGGAGACGGCCGCGGTCCTGACGCCTTCCGGCGAGCGGGACCAAGGGCCGGGGTCCAGGTTTCGGGGGGCGAGCGTCGGGGCAGCAGCCCGTGCTCCGCCGTTGATCTGACACCATTCCCCGGGGGCCCCGTTCGGCGGATGGACGGTGCTCGTTCGGAATTACTTGCGACCAGGGGACGGATGGGACCGCGCAGTGCGGGGCTACGAACGCCAGGAGCGAGAGCCGGCGGCTGACGTCGACCACCTCTCTCGGTTCGAGGCCGAGATGGAGCGGCTGAAGACCGAGCGGGAGAAGGCCGTCCAGCACGCCGAGGACCTCGGCTATCAGGTCGAGGTGCTGCGCGCCAAGCTGCATGAGGCGCGCCGCAGTCTGGCGACCCGTCCTGCCTACGACGGGGCCGACATCGGCTATCAGGCCGAGCAGCTGCTCCGTAATGCCCAGATGCAGGCCGATCAGCTGCGCACCGACGCCGAGCGCGAGATCAGCCAGGCCCGGGCGCAGACACAGCGCATCCTCCAGGAGCACGCCGAGCAGGCCGCCCGGCTCCAGGCGGAGCTGCACCAGGAGGCGGTCACCCGTCGCCAGCAGCTCGACCAGGAGCTGGCCGAGCGCCGGCAGACCGTCGAATCGCACGTCAACGAGAACGTGGCGTGGGCGGAGCAGCTGCGCGCCCGCTCCGAGTCGCAGGCCCGCCGTCTCCTGGAGGAGTCGCGTGCCGAGGCCGAGCAGGCGCTGGCCGCGGCCCGCGCGGAGGCCGAGCGCGTCGCCGCCGAGGCGCGCCAGCGGCTCACCAACGACGCCGAGTCGGCCCGCGCGGAGGCCGAGGCGCTGCTGCGCCGGGCCCGTACGGACGCCGAGCGACTGCTGAACGCCGCGTCGACGCAGGCCCAGGAGGCCACCGACCACGCCGAGCAGCTGCGCAGCTCCACCGCGAACGAGTCGGACAACGCCCGGCGCCAGGCCACCGAGCTGAGCCGGTCCGCCGAGCAGCGGATGAGCGCCGCCGAGACCGCGCTGCGCGAGGCGCAGGCCGAGGCGGACAAGGTCCTCAACGAGGCCAAGGAAGCCGCGGCCAAGACGCTCTCCGGTGCCGAGTCGGTCAACGAGCAGCGCACGCGGACGGCGAAGGAGCAGGTCGCCCGGCTGGTCAGCGAGGCCACCAAGGAGGCCGAGTCCACCAAGTCCGAGGCCGAGCAGATCGTCGCGGACGCCCGCAGCAAGGCCGAGACGATCGTCGCGGAGGCCGAGGAGAGCGCGCGAAGCCTCACCGCCGAGGAGACCGCCTCCCAGCTCTCCAAGGCCGCCCGTACCGCCGAGGACGTGCTGAACCGGGCGTCCGAGGAGGCCAAGCGGACCACCAAGGCGGCGTCCGAGGAGGCCGAGCGGATCCGCACCGAGGCGGAGACCGAGGCCGACCGGCTGCGCGCCGAGGCGCACGACATCGCCGAGCAGCTCAAGGGCACGGCGAAGGACGACACCAAGGAGTACCGCGCCAAGACGGTCGAGCTCCAGGAGGAGGCCCGCCGGCTGCGCGGTGACGCCGAGCAGCTGCGCTCGGACGCGGTCGCCGAGGGCGAGCGCATCCGCGCCGAGGCCCGGCGCGAGGCCGTCCAGCAGATCGAGGAGGCGGCGCGGACCGCCGAGGAGCTGCTCGCCAAGGCGAAGGCGGACGCGGACGAGCTGCGCCAGGCCGCCACGGCGGACAGCGAGAAGGTCCGCACCGAGGCCATCGAGCGCGCCACGACCCTGCGCAGGCAGGCCGAGGAGACGCTGGAGCGGACCCGCGCGGAGGCCGAGCGGCACCGCGCGGAGGCCGTCGAGCAGGCCGAGACGATCGCGGCCGACGCGGAGCGGGCCGCCGAGCGGCAGCGCGAGGAGACCGAGCGGGCCATAGCGGCCCGTCAGGCCGAGGCCGCCGAGGGACTGGCCCGGCTGCACACGGAGGCCGAGGAGCGTCTCACCGCCGCCGAGACGGCGCTGACGGACGCGCGCGCCGAAGCCGAGCGGATCCGTCGCGAGGCCGCCGAGGAGACCGACCGGCTGCGTTCGGAGGCCGCCGAGCGGCTCCGTACGCTCCGGGCCCAGGCCGAGACGGAGGCCGAGCGGCTGCGCAACGAGGCCGCGGCGGACGCTGCGGCGTCCCGCGCCGAGGGCGAGACCATCGCCGTACGGCTGCGTTCGGAGGCGGCGGCGGAGGCCGAGCGCCTGAAGTCGGAGGCCCAGGACAGCGCCGACCGGGTGCGGAGCGAGGCGCAGGCCGCGGCCGAGCGTCTGGCGACCGAGGGCGCCGAGACGCTGGCCGCCGCCCAGGAGGAGGCCGCACGGCGCCGCCGCGAGGCCGAGGAGACCCTCGGTTCGGCGCGCCAGGAGGCCGACCAGGAGCGTGAGCGGGCCCGCGAGCAGAGCGAGGAGCTTCTCGCCTCCGCGCGCAAGCGGGTCGAGGAAGCCCAGACCGAGGCCGTACGGCTGGTCGAGGAGGCCGACCGGCGCGCGACCGAGATGGTCTCCAACGCCGAGCAGACCGCGCAGCAGGTGCGGGACGCGGTGGCGGGGCTGCACGAGCAGGCGCAGGAGGAGATCACCGGGCTGCGCTCGGCCGCCGAGCACGTGGCGGACCGTACGCGGACCGAGGCGCAGGAGGAGGCGGACCGGGTCCGCGCCGACGCGTACGCCGAGCGCGAGCGGGCGTCCGAGGACGCGTCGCGTGTGCGGCGGGAGGCGGCCGAGGAGACGGAGGCCGCGAGTTCCCTCGCGGAGCGCACGGTCGCCGAGGCGATCGCTGAGTCGGAGCGGCTGCGTTCGGACGCGGCCGACCACGCCCAGCGGGTGCGCACCGAGGCGTCGGACGCGATCGCGAACGCCGACCAGGACGCCTCGCGCACCCGTGCGGACGCCCGGGAGGACGCGAACCGGATCCGTTCGGACGCGGCCGCGCAGGTGGACACCCTCATCACGGAGGCGACGGCGGAGGCCGAGCGGCTCGGGACCGAGACCGCGGCCGAGGCCGAGCGGGTACGCGCCGAGGCCGTGGCCAAGGCCGAGCAGCTCATCTCGGACGCGACCGGTGACGCGGAGCGGCTGCGTGCCGAGGCCGCCGAGACGGTCGGCTCCGCGCAGCAGCACGCCGAGCGGATCCGCAGCGACGCCGAGCGCGTCAGGACGCGGGCGGCCGAGGAGGCCGAGCGGCTGACGTCGTCGGCGCGCGAGGAGGCCGAGCGCACGCTGGACGAGGCCCGCAAGGAGGCCAACAAGCGGCGCTCCGAGGCGGCCGAGCAGGTCGACACGCTCATCTCCGAGACGGCGTCCGAGGCGGACAAGCTGCTCTCCGAGGCGCAGCAGAGCGCCCAGAAGACGACGGCGGACGCCGAGTCGCAGGCCGACACGATGGTCGGCGTGGCGCGGGGCGAGGCCGAACGGCTCGTCTCGGAGGCGACGGTCGAGGGCAACACCCGCGTGGAGCGGGCCCGTACGGACGCGGACGAGCTGCTGGTCGGCGCGCGCCGGGACGCCACGGCGATCAGGGAGCGCGCCGAGGAGCTGCGGGACCGCATCACCTCGGAGATCGAGGATCTGCACGAGCGGGCCCGCCGTGAGTCGTCCGAGGCGATGAAGAACGCGGGCGACCGGTGCGACGCGCTCATCAAGGCCGCCGAGGACCAGCTCGCCGAGGCCGAGGCGAAGGCCAAGGACCTGCTGTCGGAGGCGAACTCCGAGGCGAGCAAGGTCCGTATCGCCGCCGTGCGCAAGGCCGAGGGGCTCCTCAAGGAGGCCGAGCAGAAGAAGTCCTCGGTCATCGGCGAGGCCGAGAAGATCAGGTCCGAGGCCATCCAGGAGGCGAAGGCCGCCGTCGAGGAGGGCAAGCGCGATCTGGAGGTGCTGGTCCGCCGGCGCGAGGACATCAACGCGGAGATCTCCCGCGTCCAGGACGTCCTGGAGGCGTTGGAGTCGTTCGAGGCGCCGCCGGGTGCCAAGGACGGCGGGGTGAAGGCGGGGGCCGCCGCGGGTGCTACCCGTTCGGGTGGCAAGGCGTCGGAGGGCTAGCCAGATGCACAGGTTCCGTGCCTAATAGGGACCTTTGCCACAGGCTCTGGCAAGCCATCCGGCAGCTAGCCACCCAAAAGGAGTGTCATTCTCCAGATCAAACACGTATCCGCTCGATGACACACCGCATTGACCCCTAGGATTCCACCTATCACCTCACCGGTCTCATTCGACAGGAACCCCATGAGCGACACTTCCCCCTACGGCTTCGAGCTTGTGCGGCGTGGATACGACCGCGCTCAGGTGGACGAACGCATTTCGAAGCTCGTCTCCGACCGTGACAGCGCTCTGGCCCGTATCACCGCCCTCGAAAAGCGCATCGAAGAACTCCATCTCGAAACGCAGAACGCCCAGGCCCAGGTCAGCGACGCGGAGCCGTCGTACGCCGGTCTCGGCGCGCGCGTCGAGAAGATCCTCCGCCTCGCCGAGGAGGAGGCCAAGGACCTGCGCGAGGAGGCCCGTCGCGCGTCCGAGCAGCACCGTGAGCTGGCCGAGTCGGCCGCCCAGCAGGTGCGCAACGACGCAGAATCGTTCGCTGCGGACCGCAAGTCCAAGGCGGAGGACGAGGGCGTCCGGATCGTCGAGAAGGCCAAGAGCGACGCCTCTCAGCTGCGCTCCGAGGCGCAGAAGGACGCGCAGTCCAAGCGCGAGGAGGCGGACGCCCTCTTCGAGGAGACCCGCGCCAAGGCCGCCCAGGCCGCCGCCGACTTCGAGACGAACCTCGCCAAGCGCCGCGAGCAGTCCGAGCGCGACCTGGCGTCGCGCCAGGCCAAGGCCGAGAAGCGCCTCGCGGAGATCGAGCACCGCGCGGAGCAGCTCCGCCTGGAGGCCGAGAAGCTGCGCACGGATGCCGAGCGCCGCGCCCGCCAGACGGTGGAGACGGCTCAGCGGCAGGCCGAGGACATCGTGGCCGACGCGAACGCCAAGGCCGACCGCATCCGCTCGGAATCCGAGCGCGAGCTGGCCGCCCTCACCAACCGCCGCGACTCGATCAACGCGCAGCTCACGAACGTCCGCGAGATGCTCGCGACGCTCACGGGCGCCGCGGTGGCCGCCGCCACCGGCCCGGCCGAGGACGAGCCGATCACGCGTGGGGTTCCGGCACAGCAGTCCCGGTAACCGCGCAGTCCGACACCAGGGCCCGCTCCCCCTTCGGAGGGTGCGGGCCTTGTCGTACCGTCAGGTCCCGCTGCCCGGACCTCGCCCCGTCGTGCCGTCCGGCACCACCGCCTCCCCTTCCGAGGGGTGCCTCCGCGCCGGTGCGGCGCCCCCGGTGAGGAGCCTCTCGACCGTCTCCCGCTCAAGTGGCAGGCCCCCGGGGGCCGTCTTAGCGTGGCCGCATGATCGAGCTCGAGGGGCTGACCAAGCGGTACGGCGAGAAGGTGGCGGTCAACAACCTCACCTGCGCCGTCAGACCGGGCATCGTGACCGGCTTCCTCGGTCCCAACGGCGCCGGGAAGTCCACGACCATGCGGATGATGCTCGGGCTCGACCGTCCCACGTCGGGCGACGTACGGATCGACGGAGAGCACTACGACCACCTCAAGGACCCGCTGAAGTACATCGGCGCCCTGCTGGACGCGAAGGCCATGCACGGCGGCCGCAGCGCCTTCAACCACCTCCTCTGCCTCGCCCAGAGCAACGGCATCCCCAAGGCGCGCGTGCACGAGGTCCTCGACACGGTCGGCCTCACCTCGGTCGCGAGGAAGAAGGCGAAGGGGTTCTCGCTGGGCATGGGCCAGCGGCTCGGCATCGCGGGCGCGCTCCTCGGCGATCCGCGGATCCTGATGTTCGACGAGCCGGTCAACGGCCTCGACCCCGAGGGCATCCACTGGATCCGCAATCTGATGAAGTCCCTCGCGGCCCAGGGCCGTACGGTCTTCGTCTCCTCCCACCTCATGAGCGAGATGGCGCTGACCGCCGACCACCTCGTCGTCATCGGCCAGGGCAGGCTGCTCGCCGACACCTCGATGGCCGATTTCATCCAGCAGAACTCGCGCTCGTACGTCCGTATCCGCTCCCCGCAGCGCGAGCGGCTGCTCGACGTGCTGCAGGGCGCGGGGATCACCGTCGTGCAGACGGGCAGCGGCGCGCTCGAGGTGGACGACGGGAAGCCGGAGCACATCGGTGAGCTGGCCGCGCGGCACCAGATCGTGCTGCATGAGCTGAGCCCCCAGCAGGCCTCGCTGGAGGAGGCGTTCATGCAGCTGACCGCGGAGTCGGTGGAGTATCACGCGCATTCCGACGCGCCGAGTCCGCGGAACCCCCAGGGCCCGCGGAGTCCGCAGAGCCCGCCCACCGCCCCGCAATGGGGCGGCGACTGGAAGAAGGGCTGACGATGGCGGCCACCCAGGTCCTCAAGTCCGAGTGGACCAAGATCCGCTCCGTGGCGTCCACGGTGTGGACGCTGAGCCTCGCGGCGGTCGTCACGATCGCCCTGGGCCTGCTCATCTCGCTCCTGTCCAAGAACGAGTGGGACAAGATGAGCACGAGGGACCAGCTCTCCTTCGACCCGACGTACATCAGCTTCGCGGGCATGAGCCTCGGCCAGCTCGCGATGATCGTCTTCGGCGTGCTGGTGGTGGGCAACGAGTACAGCACCGGCATGATCCGGACCTCGCTCGCGGCGGTCCCGCAGCGCGGCACGTTCCTCTTCAGCAAGGTCGCGGTGGCGGCCGGCCTCGCCCTCGTCGTCGGCCTGATCACCAGCTTCATCACGTTCTTCCTGGGCCAGGCCGTGCTCGGCACGCACAAGGCGTCGATCAGCGATCCGGGTGTCCTGCGCGCGGTGATCGGCGGGGGGCTCTACATGACCCTCATCGCCGTCTTCTCGATGGGCGTCGCGGCGATGCTGCGCAGTCCGATGCTCTCGCTCGGCATCCTGATGCCGTTCTTCTTCCTGATCTCCAACATCCTGGGCGCGGTGTCCGCGACGAAGAAGATCGGCCGCTACCTCCCCGACCAGGCCGGCAGCAGAATCCTGCGGGTGGTGACTCCCCTGGACGACACCCCGTACGGTCCCTGGGGCGGCCTCGGAATCATGGTGCTGTGGGTGGCCCTGGCCCTGATCGGCGGCTACACGCTGCTCAAGAAGAGGGACGCCTAGGTCTACTCACGAAGAGGAGCCCCTAAGTCTGCGGCCGGGGCGCCGGCGCCTGGCCGGGGTCTTCGCCGTTCGGCCGGGGAGGGATCAGGCCGTCGAAGTCGGTCCAGCCCTCCCAGCGCCAGACGTCCTTGTCGAGGTCCGGCTGGAGCGGCACGAAACGGCCGAGCTCGAAGTCCCCGGCCTCCAGGTCGAACCAGCGCTCGTCGGCGACCTCGGTGCCGAGCCCGACGGTCCGGGCGGTCAGCCGGACGAGCAGCTTCACGCCGTGCGAGCCGGACAGGTCCTTGCCCTGGATCCTGCGGAACGGCAGGCCGTCCACCGGCGCCTCGACCGGTATCCACACCGTGAAGGGGGCACCGCGCTCGACCGCGAGCCAGCTCCGTTCCTCGGCCGGCTCGCCCTTCGCGTCCAGGACCCTCAGCCACTGCTTGTAGATGACGAGGCTGCCGTCGTGCGGGGAGCGCTCCAGGTAGCGCAGATGCGCGCGGGCCCGCAGGTCGACGACCGACAGGTTGTCGAAGCGGTTGTAGAAACGGACGGCGATGATGGCGTCGTCGCTGTCCGCGTGCTGCCGCGAGTAGCCCGGGAAGTCGGCGGTCCAGGCGTGCGAGATGCTGGCCCGCCGCCGCCAGACGAAGGGCCGCAGCGCGAACATCTTGATCAGTACGATGCCGAGCAGCACCGCGGGCACCAGCGAGCCGGTGACGGAGGCGAGCGTGGCGAGCAGCTGGTGAGCGGTGCTGTCCGGTTCGGGTTCGAGATTGTCCGTGCCGACGCAGGCCCGCAGCACGGTCAGGCTGAGGTCGAAGAGCCGCTCCTCGTTCGAGAACCGCTCCGCCATCGAACGCGGCGAGTGCTCGGTCAGCGTCCACGCCGCCGCCACGACCACCGAGAGTCCGGCCAGCGCGCCCAGCGCCATCAGGAGCAGCGCGTGGACGGTGCGTCCCGCCATCCACCAGCGTACGGACGTGCGAAAGCGCGGATGCGTCCGTCCCCGCCCCGGTCCTCCGCCCCACCCTGTCCCGCGCCACATTGAGCTCAACTTACTTCCCCCGTAACCGACTTCGCCCCCACTCGTACAATGGGGAGAGCATGATTCCCGGTGTCGGTTCGGGCCAACCCGGCTGGACCGGGGGAGACCGGGACCCGCCCCGGGTACATCTCGCGTGAAAGGCTGTGCCCGTATTCGCGCGACCACCCCCGAAGGGCGTCACCGTGACGACGAAGGACCGAAGCCTTGAGGCGCTGGGCCTGGACGACGTGCCCGCGAAGAAGCCCCTCACCTACCCCGGCCGGCCCACCACCGAGCCGTCCCTGCTGACCGGCGGTGAGCTCCTCCAGCTCGACGTCCGGCCGCTGCGGCTCGGCGAGTGGTACGTGGAGGAGCGCCAGGAACAGCAGCGTCTCGACGAAGCCCTCGCCGACCTGGGCCAGGTCGGCACCGGGCGGCGCCACCCGGTCATCGCCGTCGGCTCGAACGCCTCCCCCGGGCAGGTCGCCCACAAGCTGACCCGGCTCGGCATCCCGGCGACGGTGCCGATGATTCCGGTGCGGGTGGGCGGGATCGCCGTGGGCTGCTCGGGGCACATCAGCCCGGCGGGCTACGTGGCCGGGACGCCGTACGTGGACCGGACCGCCGAGACGACGCTCGTGGTGACCTGGCTGGACTCGACCCAGCTCAAGGCCGTCGACGACACCGAGTTCCCGGACTACCGGCGGGCGATACTCCCCGGCGACGAGTTCACGATGACGATGCCCTCCGGGGAACGGCTCGGCGGCGCGTACATCTACTTCAGCGCGCACGGCGTGCTCGCCGAGCCGGAGACCGGGCGGCCCCGCCAGGGCGGCGGCGACCAGTCCGAGCTGCTCGCCTCCCTGCTCGCCGCCTCCGCACGGCTGCGCGAGCTGCTCGGGCCCGACCCCGCGGCGTGGGTGCGCGACGCCGGGGCCGACCGGTCGCTGCGCGAGAAGGGCACGCTGATCTTCGGCCAGGAGGGCTGGGTGCTGCCGCAGACCGACTTCCTGCCGTACGTCGACGAGTCGGCCGAACTGCGTCTGTACGACGACCTGCCGCCGCTCGACGATTCCCTGCCGCACCGGCCCTGAGAATTCCCCGGTGATCAGGGGGGCGCCCATTCCCTTTCCGGCCTGACCAGGGACGACGAGTACCTGACAGGACGCCCGTGCGAAATACCGCCCCTTACTGGATCTTTCCCCGGCCGACCGGGCGCGGTTTTACTCTCTCTTGAGTGGAACCGTCAGCGCCCGGTTATCCTCCTAACCCTTACGGGGGCGTGCGCCCCGACGTCCTGAACCTTTCGATGGGTGCGGAGAATGATCGAGGCAGTCGGCCTGACGAAGCGCTACGGCGCCAAGACGGCCGTGTACAACCTTTCCTTCCAGGTGCGGCCGGGTGCCGTCACCGGTTTCCTCGGGCCCAACGGCTCGGGCAAGTCGACGACGATGCGCATGATCCTCGGCCTCGACAACCCCACCTCCGGGCGGGTGACGATCGGCGGCTTCCCGTACCGCAAGCTGCAGAACGCACCCCGCCAGGTCGGCGCACTCCTCGACGCCAAGGCCGTGCACGGTGGCCGGCACGCCCGCAACCACCTGCTGTGCCTGGCCCAGCTGTCGGGCATCCCGGCCCGCCGCGTGGACGAGGTGCTCGGCGTCGTGGGCCTCCAGGACGTGGCCAAAAAGCGCTCCAAGGGCTTCTCCCTCGGCATGGGCCAGCGCCTCGGCATCGCCGCCGCGCTCCTCGGCGACCCCCAGGTGCTGCTCTTCGACGAGCCGGTCAACGGCCTCGACCCCGAGGGCATCCTCTGGGTGCGCAACCTGATGAAGTCCCTCGCGGCGGAGGGCCGTACGGTCTTCGTCTCCTCGCACCTGATGAGCGAGATGGCGCTGACCGCCGACCACCTGATCGTGATCGGCCGCGGCCAGCTGCTCGCCGACCAGAGCATCAAGGAATTCATCTCGCACAACTCGGCCGACTTCGCCCGGGTGCGCACGCCGGACACCGAGCCGCAGCAGCGCGAGAAGCTGACCGCCGCGCTGACCGAGGCGGGCGGTCAGGTGCTGCCCGAGCAGGACGGCGCGCTGCGCATCACCGGGCTGCCGCTCTCCCGCATCAGCGACCTCGCGCACTCCGCCGACGTCCGCCTGTGGGAGCTGTCGCCGCACCAGGCCTCGCTGGAGGAGGCGTACATGCGGATGACGCAGGGCGCCGTCGACTACCGCTCGACCATCGACCAGAAGGCCGGGCTCCAGCAGCAGCTGCCGCCGGGCGCCATGCCCCCGCCGCAGCTGCCGGTGGCGGGCCAGGGCCAGCCGGGCTGGTACGCGCCGCCGCCGCCCCAGCAGGGCGGGCAGCCCTTCGCCATGCCGCAGGGCCAGCCGCAGGCCGGTCCGTACGGCGCTCCCGCGGCCCCCGGCGCGGCCCTGCCGGGCCCGTACGGCGCTCCGGCCGCCCCCGGCGCCACGGACGCCAACCCGTACGCACACGCGGCCCCCCAGGCCCCCGCGGGCCCCCCGGCGCCCACCGCCGCCGCGCCCGCCCCCGCGCCCGCCGCCGACCTGACCAAGCCCGAGGACGCCCGATGAGCACGCCCCAGCCCCCGATGCCGCAGCAGGCCGCCGCTGCCCCCGACTGGCAGGCGCCGCCCGGAGCTTCGTACACCTCGCCGATCCCCGTCACCCGCACCCACCTCGGGCACGCGCTCAACTCCGAGTGGACGAAGATCAAGTCGGTGCGCTCCACGATGTGGACGCTCGGCACCTTCCTGCTCCTGGTGATCGGCATCGGCTTCCTGGTCGCCGCGCAGACCACGAACGAGGACTTCGGGGACACGCCGTACACGATCCCCGCGTTCTTCGGGCTGATGCTGGGACAGATCTGCCTGATCACGCTGGGCGTGCTGGTGGTCTCCTCCGAGTACGGCACGGGCATGATCCGTACGACGTTCACGGCCTCGCCGCAGCGGCACCGGGTGCTCGCCGCGAAGCTGATCATCTTCTTCGCGGTAGCGTTCGCCGTCTCGGCCTTCGCGATCGGGCTCGTCGGCCTGTTCACCGAGGGAATGCACAGCGACGCCTCCGGCGAGGCTTCCGAGGTCCCCTGGGGCGGCACCGTCTTGATGGGCGCGCTGTACGTCTCGCTGCTCGGCGTGCTCGCCCTCGCGGTGGGCTCGATGCTGCGTCACTCGGCGGGCGCGATCACCACGATGCTCGGCGTCGTGCTGCTGCCCGCGATCATGCCCGCGTTCCTGATGATGTCCGAGAGCCTGCGCACGATCGGCGAGAAGATGCAGGAGTACGCCGCCCCCAACGCCCTCGCCCATGTCTTCCGCCTGGACAGCGAGAACGGCAACGGCGGAGCGCAGCTCGGCTTCCTCGCCGGAGTGACGGCGGCGGCGGTCATCGGCGCCTTCGTGCTCCTGGAGCGCCGGGACGTGTGACGACCGCGCCGGCCGGACGGTACGAGGCCGGACCGCCTGAGTCGCCTAGAACCTGGGCGCGTTACGGGACCGCTGCACCCGCGAGGTGCGGCGGTCCTTCGCGTTCCAGCAGGCCTTGTGCCAGTGCCGACGCTCGTCGACGCCCGAGTGCTCCGGCCAGGCCACCACGTGCGGAACCCCGGACGGGATCAACTGGTCGCAGCCGGGGCAGCGGTAGGTCTTGCCCTGTGCGCTCGCGCCCGCCACATGGCGCACGCTCCACTCCTCGCCCTGCCAGCTCTCCGTGGACTGCCAGCCGCCGTAACGGTCCGACGGGTCCTCCCCGCCGCTCCTGCCGGACGATCCGGCGTCCTTCGGACGGTTGCGACGCGGGGACAAGGGACACCTCACGGAGCTATACAGGGGGCAGGGATCACGTCCAGCCTACGCGGCGGGCACAGGGGTACGCGTACTCCAGCGACCCGCGCAGATCCCCCATCGGACAGCCCAATTCCCAGACAATCCGCAAATCTCTCCGCAAGGCCGTGTCTTCGGCACGTGTCACGCGGTTATGCCGGGCGGGGGAGCTCCGTGTCGGAGCCGAGGAAGCAGGAAGTTCGATGCACGTTGGAAGCTTTGTACTGGCCGCCCAGTTCCCTGGACAGGGCCAGGGGGAGGCCCTGCACCGCGCGGCGCGGTCGGCCGAGGCCGCCGAGGAGGCCGGGCTCGACACCGTCTGGCTGGCCGAGCACCACTTCGTGCCGTACGGGACATGCCCGTCGGCCGTCACACTCGCCGCGTATCTGCTCGGCCGCACCAGCCGGATCCGGGTCGGCACCGCGGTCAGCGTGCTGCCCACCGTGCACCCCGTGGCGCTCGGCGAGCAGGCCGCACTGCTGCACATGATGTCCGGCGGACGGTTCTCGCTGGGCGTGGGACGCGGCGGCCCCTGGGTCGATCTGGAGGTTTTCGGCGCGGGCCTCGCCGCATACGAACAAGGGTTCCCGGAATCGCTCGATCTGCTGATGCAATGGCTGCGCGAGCCGTCCGTCGCCGGCACCTCCGAGCGGTTCTCGTTCCGTGAAGTCCCCGTCGTCCCGCGCCCGTCGGAGGCGCTGAGCGGCGCCCCGGGTCCCGAGGTCGTCGTCGCGTGCACCTCACCGGCGAGCGTCCGGCTCGCCGCCGAGCGCGGGCTGCCGATGCTTCTCGGCATGCACGTGGGGGACGAGGAGAAGGCCGAAATGGTCGCGCTGTGGCGGCAGCACGCGCGCGCGGCGGGCCGCCCGACGGACGAGATCCTCGCGGCCGCCCATGTCTCCGCCGGTGTCTGCCAGATCGCGGACCGCCGCACCGACGCCGTCGAGACGCTCGTCAAGGCGATGCCGGGCTGGCTGAGGCAGGGCCTGGACGCCCATGTGACGGTGGACGGCCGCCCCCGCTCGATGCGGGACCCGGTGGCGTACACCGAACTGCTCTGCGGGCTGCATCCGGTGGGCACGCCGCGGCTGTGCGCCGACCGGCTCGCGGCGACCTCGGAGCGGACCGGCATCTCGCGTTTCGCCCTGCTCGTCGAGGGATCGGGCGACCTGGCGGCGACCGAGGAGAACGTACGACGGCTGGGGGCCGAGGTGCTGCCCCACCTCGGGTGACCGCGCGAAGTCCGGCCCAGCGGGCCGGGCACGCGGGGAGCTTGCCGCCCCAGTACCAATGCACCTCCCGCGTACGGAGCGGCAAGCAATGCGGCATCAGTGCGTCAGCAGTCCCTGAATTCCGGGGACTGGTTCAGCAGCTGACTGCGGACCGAGGTGAAGCGTGCCAGCGTGTCGTCCACCGAGTCGTCCAGCGGGAACACCGCCACCCGGTGGCAGTTCTGGAAGGCCAGCCGCACTCCGAAGTGCCGCTGCAGCGCGCCGCGTATCGCGTCACTCGCGAGCGCACGCAGCAGCTGGCCACGTGCCTGCTCGTCCGGCGGGGGCGTCTGGTTGTCGGCGAAGTTGCCGCCGTCCACCTTCAGCTGGGCCACCAGGGAGCTGATCATCTCCCATGCGTAGGGCAGGGAGGTCCGGACGCAGTCGACGAATTCAGCTTCATCGACCTCGCCTCGCTCGGCCTGTTGGAGTAGGGCCGGTGAGACGTCGAGCGACATGGGTTCTCCTCTCGCACCCCCATACCTCGGGGGTTGCCGGACAGGGATGGGGAATTCGCGATATCGAACACGCTGAGTACACGCATCGCGACCTCCCGTTCATACGGTAAGCATCGCCAGGTAACGGCACCAGGAGAATGCGCACATAGCGAACGCCTAGTAGGCCGACAATCAGCCACGACCGAACAGGGAACCTTCAGGATCAATGGGGTGACCCGCGAAAACACCGGTCGCGCGCCAAGACGGGAGACGGGAGCACAAAAGGGGCGAACCGTGGCTTCTCCGTCGGGTGGGGCCACCGGGTCGGGCGGGAGAATCGCGTGCACCACCGCCGGTCGAGTAGCGTTGCCGACCATGCGTCTCGTCATTGCCCGCTGTTCCGTGGACTACGCGGGCCGGCTCACCGCCCATCTCCCGTCGGCCCCTCGCCTCATCCTCGTGAAGGCGGACGGAAGCGTCTCGATCCACGCGGACGACCGGGCCTACAAGCCCCTCAACTGGATGTCGCCGCCCTGCACGCTGAAGGAGGGGGCCGGCGACGAGGAAGGCACCTGGACCGTCATCAACAAGGCGGGCGAGAAGCTCATCATCACGATGGAGGAGATCCTCCACGACTCCTCGCACGAACTCGGCGTGGATCCCGGCCTGATCAAGGACGGCGTGGAAGCGCACCTCCAGGAGCTGCTCGCCGACCGCATCGAGACGCTCGGCGAGGGCTACTCCCTCATCCGCCGTGAGTACATGACGGCCATCGGCCCGGTCGACATCCTGTGCCGGGACGCCGAGGGCCGGACCGTCGCCGTGGAGATCAAGCGACGCGGCGAGATCGACGGCGTGGAGCAACTCACGCGCTACCTGGAGCTGTTGAACCGCGACCCGCACCTCGCGCCGGTCCGCGGCATCTTCGCCGCCCAGGAGATCAAGCCGCAGGCCCGCGTCCTCGCCACCGACCGCGGCATCGGCTGCGCGGTCCTGGACTACGACGCCCTGCGCGGCATCGAGGACGACAAGCTCCGGTTGTTCTGACCCCACGACGGTCCGCGGGCTCCGCGGCCCGCACGACGGCCGCCGGACCCGCTCCGGCACCACGTACGACCGGCGCGGGAGAGGGCCGGGTCCGACGACGGACCCGGCCCTCTCTCGTCCCGTACGGTCGGATCACCGCCCTCGGGCGGTCAGATCAGCGCGCCGCCCGGCGACGTGGCGATGTCGCTGCCCGCCGGCCCGCTGTTCTCCGGCACACTCACCGACGTGCTCGCCGGCGCGCTGCTCGACACCGGGCCGCTCGCGGCGTCCGAGGTGGACGGGCTCGTCGAGGTGCTGGCCGACGGAGACGTGGACGGCGAACCCGACGGCGACCTCGTGGGGGACGAGGACGGCGAACCGCTCGGCGACCTCGTGGGGGACGACGACGGCTTGGTCGTCGGCGACTTCGAGGGCGACTTGGACGGCGACTTCGAGGGCTTGCCCGAGGTGTGTGTCCCGCTCGGACCTGCGGACGGCTCCTGGCCCGCCGTGGCCGGGGGCGTCGGATCGTCCGAGGTGCCGTACGTTCCGTCCGGCCCCGGGTCGGTGGGCGTGGCCACGGCGCCGGTGGCGGAGTCGTCGCCCTTCTTCGCCTTGTCCGCGCCCAGGCTGTCGTCCTGGCTGCCCTGGGTGACCGACGGGTTGACGCCGACCTTCTCGGACGGGGTGTCGTCGCTGTGGTCCGAGGTCGCGCCGAGGGTCACCACGGTGCCCAGGACGGCGACCAGGAGCGCGCCCGCGCCCGCGGCCACCAGATTGCGCCGGGTGCCGGTGACCAGCCGGCCCGCGACCCCCTGCCGCTTCGTCCCGGGGGTGCCGGGACCGGAGGCGAGCACCGTCACACCGTCGCCGGACGGGTCGGTCCGGGGGAAGGCGGCCGGCACACCGCCGGGAGGCGACATCGACTCCTCGTGGCGCGCGTCGGGCACCTCTTCGCCCGCCGGGGTGCGCCCGCCGGCGCTGTGCAGGGTTCCGGAGCGGTCGGCGACCAGCGCGAGGGCGCGGCGGCCGGCGGTGGTGCCGCGCTTGTCGGCGAGGGCGCCACGCAGGGCGATGGCGGCCTCCAGATCGGTGCGGGACCGGTCCAGCTGGCCGCCGCAGAGCGCGAGGATCCCCAACTCGTGGTGGAAATAGGCCTGTTCCCCGACCTCGCCGGACAGCTGGGAGGCCTCGGCGCCGAAGCGCAGGGCGCGCTCCCAGGCGCTCCAGTGCTGTCCCGCGGCGAAGGCGGGCGCGGCCGTGCGGGCCAGCTGGACGGTGACGGTCTCGTCCTGCTCGTCCAGCGGGGCTGTGGTGACCGGGACGAGCACGTTCAGGGCGGCGAGCAGCGCGTCGGCCTCGGCGCAGACCCGCTCCGGGGTGACCGAGGGGTGGCCGGCCCACCAGGTGTAGTGCTGGGCGGCGGCGAGCGCCTGGTCCTCGAGGGTGTCCGCGTATCCGGACGCCTCCAGTTGGGCCTGCACTCCGGCGGCGAGCCGGTAGCGGGAGCCGACCGGGGAGACCAGCGCGCTGCCCGCCAGTTCGGCGAGCGCGGCGTCGGCGTGGGTGTCGCCCACGAGCGCGGGCAGGTGGGCCTGGTGGGGCACCTCGCCGCCGAGCGCGACGGCGAAGCGCAGGGTGGCGCGCGCCGAGTCGCTCAGCCGGGAGGCGAGCAGCGCGGCGGGCGCGGCGCCTTCGGCGAGGGAGGGCAGCGGCACGTCGTGGCCGTCACCGGCCTCGAAGGGCGCGTCGACCGGGGCCTCCTGGAAGACGCCGTACTCGTCGAAGGCCTCCTCGCTGGCCTGCAGCCGGTCGCGCTGCCGCAGCAGCGCTCCGGCCTGCATGAAGCGCAGGGGCAGTCCCTCGGACTCGAACCAGAGGTCGCCCGCCCAGTTCGACTCGTCCTCGGTCAGGACGCGCCCGACGGCGCGCTCCAGCAGTTCGAGACCGCCGCTGCGGTCGAGGCCGCCGAGAACGACCTCGTCGAGGCCCGCGTCGGCGGACGGGGCCGGTATGCCGGGGGTGGCGGCGATCACGAAGGCGCACTCGGGGGTGGCGTCGAGCAGCTCGTCGAGCGCGCTGCCGCCGATCTCCGCGTCGTCGAGGACGACGACCGCGCCGATCTCGTGGACGAGCCGGAGCAGTTCGTCGCGGTCCGGGCGGTACAGCGGGGCTTCGTAGACGGCGGTGAAGAGGTCGTACAGCAGGTCGCTCGCCGTGCGCCGGTAGCCGGAGAGGCGGATCACGCCGTCGGGGGCGAGGTCCGCGCAGTCGTCGGCGACGGCGTCGAGCAGGACGGTCCGGCCGGAGCCCGACGGGCCGGTGAGCCGCACCGAGCGCCCGCGCGCGAGGAGGCGTACGAGCCGCTCGCGCTCCTCCTGGCGTTCCAGGAGCGGCAGCCGGGGCTGTGCCGGGCCGGCCGGAGCGGGCGGCCGGGCCGCGCGGGCCAGTTCGGCGCGTTCGGCGGCGCCGTGCTTGACCGGCGGCTGCGGTCGCTCGTGCGGCGGGCAGTTCTCTATCTCGCTGCCGTCGACGGGGTTGACCGTGAGCAGGAAGTCGCCCGTGACGAGCTGGACCGTGCGGGCGAGCACGGGCTTGTGCTGGCTCAGGTCGGCGGCCAGTGGGTCGCGCGGCGGGCGCGGGCGAGGCGCCTGGCCGTCGTCGTCATGACCGTACTCTTCGGAATCCCGGTTGTTCGGGTCCATGTTCCAAGCCCCCCAAAAGCGTCGTGTGCCGATGCCCTCCCGGCCTTGCTGCACACCGCTCTGTCGCTTCTGGTCCGGTGCCCGCTCGTAGGGTTTCGGTCGGCGGGCAGCCGAACCCTAAACCTTCGCACAGTATCTCCGAACAGGCGGGGTACCGCGCCGTCCGAACCGTCACAGCTTCGTGAGGATTGTGCACGTGGTGCGCTTCGTACGCCGGTCAGGGCGCGTACGCGGTCGCACACGCGGAGCGAGTAGGGCGCGCTCGGATCACACCCGGGGCAGGGACTCGACCCCGATACCACCCTCGATCGCCAGGATCCGGTGCAGCCTGGTGGCCACCAGCAGGCGCTGCATCTGTGGTGGTACGCCGCGCAGCACGAGCCGTCGGCCGCACCGCCCGGCGCGTCGGTGGGCCCCCATGATGACACCGAGGCCGGTGGCGTCCCAGGAGTCCAGCTCGGACAGGTCCAGCACCAGGTCGCCGGCTCCGTCGTCGACGGCCGAGTGCAGGACCGTACGGGCGTCCGCCGCGCTGCGTACGTCGAGGCGGCCCCCGACGACCAGCTCGGCGTGGTCGCCCCTGATGTACATATGCGCTCCCCGAGAATGCGTCTCGTAACTCCGCGTGTGTCTGTTTCCGCGTCTTCGCGTCTGCATGTTGTGCATGGTCTGACTGCCTGAGGGCCGCAGAGGTTGCCGTCTGTAAGCGAACCGATACCGAATTCACCTCATGGGGTGACACCCGAGAGGCGCGTGCGGCTTCCGTGACGGATGCGGCGACCGGTTTCCGGTCGCCGCGTGATCATTCAGTGCTTGTAGAAGCCCTGCCCGCTCTTGCGCCCGATGTCACCGGCGTCAACCATCCGGCGCATCAGCTCCGGCGGCGCGAACTTCTCGTCCTGGGTCTCGGTGTAGATGTTGCCGGTGGCGTGCAGCAGGATGTCGACGCCCGTGAGGTCGGCGGTGGCCAGGGGGCCCATGGCGTGGCCGAAGCCCAGCCGGCAGGCGAGGTCGATGTCCTCGGCGGTGGCCACGCCCGACTCGTACAGCTTCGTCGCCTCGACGACGAGGGCCGAGATGAGACGGGTGGTCACGAAACCGGCGACGTCACGGTTCACGACGATGCAGGTCTTGCCGACGGACTCGCTGAACTCCCGCGCGGTGGCGAGCGTTTCGTCGCTCGTCTTGTAGCCGCGGACCAGCTCGACGAGCTGCATCATCGGCACCGGCGAGAAGAAGTGCACGCCGACGACCCGCTCCGGGCGCTCGGTGGCCGCCGCGATCTTGGTGATCGGGATCGCGGAGGTGTTGGAGGCGAGCACGGTGTCGGGGCGGACGATCTTGTCGAGGGCCTGGAAGATCTCGTGCTTGACCTCGAGCTTCTCGAAGACCGCCTCGACGACGATGTCCGCGTCGGCGGCCGCGTCCAGATCGGTGGTCGCCGTGATGCGCGCGAGCGCCGCCTCCGCGTCCGCGGCTTCCAGCTTGCCCTTGCTCACGAACTTGTCGTACGAGGCCTTGATGCCGTCGAGGCCTCGGTTCAGTGCCTCGTCGGTGACATCGCGCAGGACGACGTCCCAGCCCGCCTGTGCGGAGACCTGGGCAATACCGGACCCCATGAGTCCGGCTCCGATGACGGCGAGCTTCCGTGCCACTCCGACTCCCCTTTATCCACTGCTTGAGTTGGCTCTTTCGGCGGACCCTAGCGTCCGTGAGGGCCTGTGTGACCGGTAAGTAATGCGCGTCACGTCTCATCTGACGGACGTCACACCGACGCGGGTCATTCGACCGCCCGTACGGCGTAGTTGAGGACCTTCCGGCTCAACAGGTCCTCCATGTCGTCGAGGAGCACCAGGATCTCTCGTGACACTTCGTCCGGATTTCGACCGGCCATCATCTCGCGGCCGATGGCCGACATGACGGTCTGGTGCACCCAGTTGATCTGGCCGGCCACGAGGCCCGGCAGCGAGTCCTCGGGCGGCGCGCCCGTCTCCTCGCGCAGCGCCTCCTCCAGGTTGACGAGGATCTCCTGCCCGATCGCCCACAGCCGCGAACGGAGCGCGGGAGCCTCGTGGATGACCTGCATGAAGCGGGCATAATCCACCATCAGGCCGAGTCGGGGCGAAACCGCCTCGACCTCTTCGCGCAGTTCGCGCAGGACGGCGGCGGCGGCGGACTCGCCCTTCGGGCGGCCGCGCACCCAGCGGGCCAGCCGGTCGACGAGACCCTTGGAGCGGTCGAGGAAGAGGTCCTCCTTGGCCGGGAAGTAGTTGTAGACGGTGTTCACGGAGACGTTCGCGGCGTCCGCGACCTCCGCGACCGTCACCGCGTCGAAGCCCCGCTCCAGGAACAGTCCCGTGGCGACATCGGAGATGTACTGCCTGGTCTGCCGTTTCTTCCGTTCCCTGAGTCCCTCAGCCATGTCCGCATCGTAGCTTTCGCTGGACCGCCTGAAATCTTGGAGTCATTGCAAAATTACAGGGACTCTGTTTTTCTGGACGGCATGGCAATCATCAGCACGGCCGGTCTGGCCCGCACCTTCCGGACCAAGCGCGGCCCGGTGGAGGCGGTGCGCGGCATCGACCTCACGGTGCGCCCCGGTGAGATCCTCGGCTTCCTCGGCCCGAACGGCGCGGGCAAGACCACCACGCTCCGGATGCTCACCACCCTGCTCGCGCCCACCGGCGGCGCGGCCACCGTCGCGGGCTGCGACCTGGCCGGCGATCCGGCCGGAGTGCGCCGCGCCTGCGGCTACGTGGCCCAGTCGGGCGGCGTCGACCCGCACGTGACGGTGCGGGAGGAACTCGTCACCCAGGGGCGGCTCTACCGCCTGCCGAGGCCGCGGGCGGTGGAGCGGGCCGAGGAGCTGGCGCACGAGCTCGGCCTCACCGAGCTGCTCGACCGGCGAACGGCCGCGCTCTCCGGGGGCCTGCGGCGACGCCTCGACATCGCGCTCGGCCTCACCCACCGTCCCGAGGTGCTCTTCCTCGACGAACCGACGACCGGCCTCGATCCCGGCAGCCGCGCCGACCTCTGGGACCTCGTCCGCCGGCTGCGCGACACGTACGGCACCACGGTCTTCCTGACCACCCACTACCTCGACGAGGCCGACGCGCTCGCCGACCGGCTCGTGATCGTCGACCGGGGTGTGGTGGTGGCCGACGGCACGCCCGCCGCGCTGAAGCTGGCCCACGGCGGCTCCCTCGACGCGACCCTCCAGGACACGTTCCTCACCATCACCGGCCGCCGCCCCACGCCGGCCGGATCCGCCCCCTCAGCCGTATAGGACGTAGCGACCGATGCTTCTCCACGACACCGCGCTGATCTGCGGGCGTTACGCCCGGCAGACCCTGCGTTCCCGCTTCGCGATGCTCTTCGGCGTCCTGATGCCGCTGCTCTACCTGCTCTTCTTCGGCCCGCTCCTCACCGATCTGCCGCTCGGCGCCCGGGGCACGTCCTGGCAGGTCCTGGTCCCCGGGCTGCTGCTCCAACTCGGCCTGTTCGGCGCCGCGTTCGCGGGCTTCACGATCATCATCGAGAAGAACCTGGGCATCGTGGAGCGGATGCGGGTCACCCCCGTGAGCCGCCTCGCGCTGCTGCTCGGGCGCGTGCTGCGCGACGCCGCCGTCTTCGTCCTCCAGGCGGTACTGCTCGTCCTGGCGGCGCTCGTGATGGGTCTGCGCGCGCCGCTCGCGGGCGTCCTGATCGGCTTCGCGTTCGTCGCCCTGCTGACCGTCTCGCTCGCCTCGCTGTCCTACGCCCTCGCCCTGAAGGTCCGTACGCCCCAGGAGTTCGGCCCGGCCGTCAACGCGCTGACCATGCCGTCCATGCTGCTGTCCGGCCTGATGCTGCCGATGACCCTGGCCCCCGGCTGGCTGGACGTCCTCTCGCACCTGATGCCGTTCCGCTACCTGGTGGACGCGGTGCGGGACGCCTACGTCGGCTCGTACGCCACCACGCACATGCTGTACGGCGTGCTGGTCGCTCTCTCCCTCGCCGCGCTCGCCGTGACGGTGGGCACACGGGTCTTCCGAAGGGCCGGGGCCTAACTAGGCTGACCCCATGGTCAATCTGACGCGCATCTACACCCGGACCGGCGACCAGGGCACCACCGCCCTCGGTGACATGAGCAGGGTCGCCAAGACCGATCTGCGGATCTCGGCGTACGCCGACGCCAACGAGGCGAACGCGGTGATCGGTACGGCGATCGCGCTGGGCGGCCTGGAGGCGGAGGTCGTCCAGGTCCTCACCCGCGTCCAGAACGACCTGTTCGACGTGGGTGCGGATCTGTCGACGCCGGTGGTCGAGGACCCGAAGTACCCGCCGCTGCGCGTGGAGCAGTTCTACATCGACAAGCTCGAGGCGGACTGCGACCTCTTCAACGAGCGGCTGGAGAAGCTCCGCTCCTTCATCCTGCCCGGCGGCACCACCGGCGCGGCCCTCCTCCACCAGGCGTGCACGGTCGTACGCCGCGCCGAGCGCTCCACCTGGGCGGCGCTGGAGGTCCACGGAGAGGCGATGAACCCGCTCACCGCCACCTACCTCAACCGGCTCTCCGACCTGCTGTTCATCCTGGCACGCACGGCGAACAAGGCAGTGGGCGATGTGCTCTGGGTCCCCGGTGGGGAACGCTGAGAAACGCCGCCCCGGCCGGGGAGCGCCGACGGCTCAGTAGTCGTACGCGGCGAAGCTGACGAGGGCGCCCGCGCCGGGCTCGTAGGTCACTTCGAGCCCGATCCCGTAGGCGCCTTTCGTCGTCTTCGCCATCGGGTCCCGCCGTACGTTCACGCAGAGGTCCGCCGCGCACCCCGGGTCGGCGGCGCCCGACCGGTCCGGGAAGGAGGCGGCCACCCAGGCGGCGACGTCGGCGCGGGGCATGCGGAACGTGCCCCGGTAGGCGCGGTCCATCACGCCGTGCGACTCGCAGTCCTGGTCGCTCGCCCCTGCGGGGAGGCGGGCCGCGGCGAAGGCGAGGGCCTCCTCGCACGACGCCTCCTGATGGTCCGCCCCGTCGGAGAACAGGTGGCCGAGGACCACGAGACCCGCCAGGAGCGCGGCCGGCGCCGCGGAGCAGCCCAGTACCCAAACCTTCCTCACGGCACCCCACCCCCACGGTTGAACGCGTTCAAAATGTCAAGGGCGGACCATATCATCTGCCTCCGTCGGCGCCTTCTTCGGCCAGATCACGTAGGTCAGCGCGACCAGGCCGTGGATGACGACGGCCCTGAGCGACACCCACTGAAAGGAGCGCAGGGACGAGGTGTCACCGTCCCCGACGTACCGGATGGCGCCCTCCAGCAGGGCGCAGGCGACGGCGGCCGCGAGTACCGTGCGCAGCCAGAGCCGGCCTTCGTGGGCGGCGCGGGCCATGCTGTGGCGGGGTGGCTTCGGCGGGCGCGGGCCGTCGGCGAGGCGGTGGGCGGCGTAGCCGTCGAGCCGGCGGATCGTGTACGGGCCGTAGGCGACGGTGAAGCCGATGTACAGCGCGGCCAGGCCGTGTTCCCAGCCCGGTTCGGCGCCGTTTCTGAGATCGACCGCCGTCACCGCGAACAGGATCAGTTCGAGGAGAGGCTCGCACAGCAGCAGAGCGACACTCGTACGGCGCCACTTCAGCAGGTAACGGACGGCTAGGCCCGCCGCCAGCAGCACCCAGAAGCCCACCTCGCAGGCGATGATCAGTCCGACGACCACGGTTCGCTCCTCTCGCTCACCGTTCCAGGCTCGCGGGCACGGCCGCCCGTTACGTCGTCGGCGATGACGAGGCCGGACTGCGACTTTCGATGCAGCGGCAGGTCACCCGTGACGGGGAGGCCGGGGCGCAGCCCGCCGTGTTGGATGGGTTCATGGCCCCGCGACTCCCCCGCCCGCACCGCGACGACGTCCGCATCGCCGTAGGCGGGCTGCTCGGCGGACTCTGTCTGTGGGGCGTCGGCCTGTACAGCCGCACGGCGGACGACGCGCTCGCGCGCGTCGACCAGGGCTGGGCGGTGCTCGTCCCGCTGGCCGTGATGTCCGGCTGCGAGCTGTTCCGCCGTTCCCGGCCGCGCACCGCCCTGCTGACCGGCACCCTGGCCCTGGTCGCGGACCTGCTGACGCGGGGCAACCTCGCGACCGTCGTGATGTTCACGGACCTGGTGTACGCGGCCGTGCTGTACGGATCACCCGGTTCGGCCCGGCGCATCCCGCGGATCACCGGGCTGGTCACGGTGATCGCCACGGTGTGGCCGGTCGCCGCCTGGCACAGAGCCGAGGGACTGCTGATCGGGGCGTTCACCGGCCTGGTGACGTTCACCCCCGCCGCCACCGGGTGGATCGTCCGCAACCACCGTGACACCGCCGACGCCGAGCGACTGCGCGCCGAACAGACCGCCCTGCTCGCCGAGGTCGACCGGACCCAGGCCGTCACGGCCGAACGCGCCCGGATGGCACGGGAGTTGCACGACATGGTCGCCAACCATCTCTCGGCGATCGCCATCCACTCCACGGCAGCGCTCTCGCTCGACGACCCGAGGACCTCGCAGGACGCCCTCGCCGTCATCCGGGAGAACAGCGTCGAGGGGCTCGCCGAGATGCGGCGGCTGATCGGCATCCTGCGCGACGACAGCGGCGACCGGGAGCCAGCGGCGGCGCCCACGCTCGACGGTCTCGAAGCGCTGCTCGCGGGCGCCCGCGTCAACGGACTCGACGTGACGCTGGAGGCCGCGCACGGGGAGCGGCTGCCGGCGCCGGTCGAGCTCGCCGCGTACCGGATCGTCCAGGAGTCCCTGACCAACGCCCTCAAGCACGCCGCGCCGGGCCGGGTGACTGTCGCGCTCACCCGGGCGGACGGCGCGCTGACCGTGCGGATCACCAGTCCGTACGGCGACCGGGGCGGTCCGCGCGCCCCCGGTTCCGGAGCCGGTCTCGTCGGGATGCGGGAGCGGGCCGCGCTCCTCGGGGGCACTTTCGAGGCGGGCCCCGGCGGCTCCTCCGCCGGCCGGAGCTGGACCGTGCGCGCCACGCTGCCCCTCACCCGGGGAGAACCCGTCACCCGAGGAGAAGAAGCATGATCCGTGTCCTCGTCGCCGAGGACCAGTCCGCGGTACGCGCCGGACTCGTCCTCATCCTGAGCAGCGCGCCCGACATCGAGGTGGTCGGTGAGGCGGCGGACGGGGAGCGGGCGGTGGCCCTCGCCCGCGAACTGCGGCCGGATCTCGTCCTGATGGATGTGCAGATGCCGCGTCTGGACGGGGTCTCCGCCACTCGGCAGGTGGTCGCCGACCGGCTCGCCGACGTCCTCGTGCTGACCACCTTCGATCTCGACGAGTACGTCTTCGGGGCGCTGCGCGCGGGCGCGTCCGGCTTCCTGCTGAAGAACACCGACGCGCGGTCTCTGCTGGAGGCGGTCCGGACGGTGGCGCGCGGCGAGGGTCTGATCGCGCCGGCCGTCACGCGCCGGCTGATCGCCGAGTTCGCGGCGAAGCCCGTACGGGAGCCGACCGCCGATCCGGCTGTCCTGGACGCGCTGACCCGGCGCGAGCGCGAGGTTCTTTCCTGTCTGGGTGAAGGGCTGTCGAACGCGGAGATCGCGAAGCGGCTCGAGATGGCGGAGGCGACGGTGAAGACGCACGTCAGCCGACTGCTGGGCAAGCTGGAACTGCGCAGCCGGGTCCAAGCGGCCGTCCTCGCCCAGGAGTTGGGGATCTGAGTCGAACTGGATGCACTGGTCCAGACCTATTGACCCGTGGTCCAGACCTTTCTATTCTCGCCACACTGCGCTTAGACATGCCCACGACACCCCCAGCCCAGGGGGCGCGTCGCCGGCCGGAGCGCGAGCGCGCGCACGCCCCCCACGGGCCGAGCACGGTCGCGGTCCCCCACCCCCTGCGGCACCCCCGAGGTAACAGACGAAAGAGGAGAGGCGTCATGCGCTTCCGGCAGAGAGCCAGACACAGAACCGTGGCGGGGCTCACCACCCTGCTCCTCCCCCTCGCCGCCCTGGTCGGCCTCGCGGGCCCCGCCCAGGCCGCCACCACCGCCACCGCCACGTACGCCAAGACCCAGGACTGGGGCACCGGCTTCGAAGGCAAGTGGACCGTCAAGAACACCGGTACCACCGCCATCAGCTCGTGGACGATCGAGTGGGACTTCCCCTCCGGAACCTCCGTCACCTCGGCCTGGGACGCGGACGTCACCAACTCCGGCACCCACTGGACCGCCAAGAACAAGTCCTGGAACGGCAGCCTCGCCGCGGGCGCCTCCGTCTCGTTCGGCTTCAACGGCGCGGGCTCCGGCTCCCCCAGCAACTGCACCCTGAACGGCGGCAGTTGTGACGGCGGCCCCACCGTCCCCGGTGACAACGCGCCCTCCGCGCCCGGCACCCCCACCGCCTCCTCCATCACCGACACCTCGGTGAAGCTCTCCTGGAGCGCGGCCACCGACGACAAGGGCGTCAAGAACTACGACGTCCTGCGCGGCGGCTCCAAGGTCGCGACCGTGACGACGACCTCGTACACGGACACCGGCCTGACCGCCGGCACCGACTACTCGTACACGGTCCAGGCCCGTGACACCGCCGACCAGACCGGTCCGGTCAGCGGCGCGGTCTCCGTGCACACCACCGGCGGCGGCACCAACCCGCCGCCCACCGGCAACACCGTCAAGCTCGGCTACTTCACCGAGTGGGGCATCTACGGCCGCAACTACAACGTCAAGAACCTGGTGACGTCCGGCTCGGCCTCGAAGATCACGCACATCAACTACGCCTTCGGCAACGTCACCGGCGGCAAGTGCGCGATCGGCGACTCCTACGCCGACTACGACAAGGCCTTCACCGCCGACCAGGCGGTCAGCGGCGTCGCCGACACGTGGGACCAGCCGCTGCGCGGCAACTTCAACCAGCTGCGTGAGCTGAAGGCCAAGTACCCGAACATCAAGGTGCTGTGGTCCTTCGGCGGCTGGACCTGGTCCGGCGGCTTCGGCGAGGCGGCCAAGAACCCGGCGGCCTTCGCTCAGTCCTGCTACGACCTGGTCGAGGACCCGCGCTGGGCCGATGTCTTCGACGGCATCGACATCGACTGGGAGTACCCGAACGCCTGCGGCCTGACCTGCGACACCAGCGGTGCGGCGGCCTACAAGAACCTCATGCAGGCGCTGCGCGCCAAGTTCGGCACGAACAACCTGGTCACCGCCGCCACCACGGCCGACGGCACCTCGGGCGGAAAGGTCGACGCCGCCGACTACGCGGGCGCCGCGCAGTACGTCGACTGGTACAACGTGATGACGTACGACTTCTTCGGCGCCTTCGACGCGGACGGTCCGACCGCTCCGCACTCCCCGCTCACCTCGTACAGCGGCATCCCGCAGGCCGGGTTCACCACGGCCGACGCGATCGCCAAGTTCAAGTCCAAGGGCGTGCCCGCCAGCAAGCTGCTGGTCGGCATCGGCTTCTACGGGCGCGGCTGGACCGGCGTCACCCAGGACGCCCCGGGCGGCACCGCCACCGGTCCCGCGCCGGGAACGTACGAGCCGGGCAACGAGGACTACAAGGTCCTCAAGACGTCCTGCCCCGTCACCGGCACCATCGCCGGCACGGCGTACGCCCACTGCGGCAGCAACTGGTGGTCGTACGACACCCCGACCACCATCGGAACGAAGATGGCGTGGGCCAAGACCCAGGGTCTCCGCGGCGCGTTCTTCTGGGAGTTCAGCGGTGACACCAGCAACGGTGAACTGGTCAGCGCCATCAACAGCGGCCTGAACTGACCCGTACCACCCCGCACGACCGCCGCGGGCAGACCTCCGGGTCTGTCCGCGGCGTCCTTTTCGGCTCCCCCGGCACGCCCCGACGGCCGGGGGAGGATCAGGCGACGTTCACCCTCCCCCACCCGCTCCGCGGCCGGGGGGACCCCCACCCAACGGGGCCCTGAACGCCGCTACGCGACGTTCACCCTCCCCCAACCGCTCCGCGGCCGGGGGGACCCCCACCCAACGGGGCCCTGAACGCCGCTACGCGACGTTCACCCTCCCCCAACCGCTCCGCGGCCGGGGGGACCCCCACCCAACGGGGCCCTGAACGCCGCTACGCGACGTTCACCCGTTGTCCGGGCGGAGCCGCCTCCAGCCAGGCGAGGAATCCGGTCAGCGCGTCCTCGCTCATCGCCAGCTCGAGGCGCGTACCGCGATGGAGACAGGCGAGGATGATCGCGTCGGAGAGCAGCGCGAGCTCCTCCTCGCCCTCCGCGGTACGGCGGCCCGCCACCTCGATCGCCGAGCGTTCCAGGACGCGGCGCGGGCGGGGGGCGTAGGAGAAGACGCGGTACCACTCGATGCGGTCACCGTTGTAGCGGGCGACGCCGTAGCTCCAGCCCTTGCCGCTGGGGTCGCCCTTCTCGGGGACGTCCCAGCGCAGACTGCAGTCGAACGTTCCACCGGAACGCTGGATCAGCCGGCGGCGGAGGCCGAAGACGAACAGCCCCACCACTACGAGCGCCACTACGATTCCGCACACAGTCAGAGCGAGGACCATCGACACCGACCTCCTCGTCTCCTAGGTAACGGAAAAGGAAAAACTTCCGGATTTGCCTCAGCCGCGGCCAGGGCCGGAGTGATCCGGTCCCAGCCGCGGCTGAGGCAAAGCTTCACACAGTGCGCCCCCAGCGCCTAAAAGCCTGGGGCCGCACCGATGGTCAGCGGGTCGCCACCGCACGCAGGCGGACGTCCGCGCGGCGCTCGGCCGACGCGTCGGCGTCCGACTTCGCGCGCTCGAGCGCCCGCTCCGCACGCTGGACATCGATCTCGTCCGACAGCTCGGCGATCTCGGCCAGCAGCGACAGCTTGTTGTCAGCGAATGAGATGAAACCGCCGTGCACCGCGGCGATGACCGTTTCACCATCACTCGTACGGATGGTCACCGGGCCCGACTCCAGCACACCGAGCAGCGGCTGGTGACCGGGCATGACGCCGATGTCGCCGGACGTGGTACGCGCGACGACCAGGGTGGCCTCGCCGGACCAGACACTACGGTCCGCGGCGACGAGCTCGACGTGCAGCTCAGCAGCCAAGGTGGGCTCCTCGGGTCACCACCCGGCGTTGCTGCCGGGTGTTGGGTCAAAGTCTAGTAGGCGTACGGAGGGGGACGGACCGCACCCCGCGAGGCGCGGCCGCGCCCCCCTCACTCAGAACACGAGGTTCAGGAGACGCCGAGCTCCTTGGCGTTGGCCTTGAGGTCCTCAATGCCACCGCACAGGAAGAACGCCTGCTCCGGGAAGTGGTCGTACTCGCCGTCGATGATCGCGTTGAAGGCCACGATCGACTCGTCCAGCGGGACGTCCGACCCGTCGACGCCGGTGAACTGCTTGGCGACGTGGGTGTTCTGGGACAGGAAGCGCTCCACGCGACGGGCACGGTGGACGGTGAGCTTGTCCTCCTCGCCCAGCTCGTCGATACCGAGGATCGCGATGATGTCCTGAAGGTCCTTGTACTTCTGAAGAACCGACTTGACGCGCATCGCGGCCGCGTAGTGGTCCGCCGCGATGTAGCGGGGGTCCAGGATGCGGGACGTGGAGTCCAGCGGGTCCACGGCCGGGTAGATGCCCTTCTCGGAGATCGGACGGGAGAGAACCGTCGTCGCGTCGAGGTGGGCAAACGTGGTGGCCGGGGCCGGGTCGGTCAGGTCGTCCGCGGGGACGTAGATCGCCTGCATCGAGGTGATCGAGTGACCACGGGTCGAGGTGATGCGCTCCTGGAGGAGACCCATCTCGTCGGCCAGGTTCGGCTGGTAACCCACCGCGGAGGGCATACGGCCGAGCAGGGTCGAGACCTCGGAACCGGCCTGCGTGAAGCGGAAGATGTTGTCGATGAAGAACAGCACGTCCTGCTTCTGCACATCGCGGAAGTACTCCGCCATGGTCAGACCCGCGAGGGCCACGCGCAGACGGGTGCCCGGGGGCTCGTCCATCTGGCCGAAGACAAGGGCGGTCTTGTCGATGACGCCCGACTCCGCCATCTCCTCGATGAGGTCGTTGCCCTCACGCGTGCGCTCGCCGACACCGGCGAACACGGAGACACCGTCGTGGTTGTTGGCGACGCGGTAGATCATCTCCTGGATGAGCACCGTCTTGCCGACACCGGCACCACCGAACAGACCGATCTTTCCACCCTTGACGTACGGGGTGAGGAGGTCGATGACCTTGACGCCGGTCTCGAACATCTCGGTCTTCGACTCGAGCTCGTCGAAGCGCGGGGCCTTGCGGTGGATGGACCAGCGCTCGCCCGAGTACTTCTCGTCGCTGTTCAGCACCTCACCGAGGGTGTTGAACACCTTGCCCTTGGTGAAGTCACCGACGGGGACCGAGATTCCGGCACCGGTGTCGGTGACCGCGGCCTGGCGGACCAGACCGTCGGTGGGCTGCATGGAGATCGTACGGACCAGGCCGTCACCCAGGTGCTGGGCGACTTCCAGGGTCAGCGTCTTCAGCTCGCCGGCGTTGGCCGGGTCGGCCACCTCGACGTGAAGAGCGTTGTAGATGTCCGGCATCGCGTCGACGGGGAACTCCACGTCGACGACCGGGCCGATGACCCGGGCGACGCGGCCCGTGGCAACGGCCGTCTCAGAAGTCGTCGTCATTACTTGTCACTCCCCGCGGTCGCGTCGGCAAGGGCTGCGGAGCCGCCGACGATCTCGCTGATTTCCTGGGTGATTTCGGCCTGGCGGGCCGCATTGGCAAGTCGGGAGAGCGTGGTGATCAGGTCTCCCGCGTTGTCGGTCGCCGACTTCATCGCGCGGCGCGTGGCGGCGTGCTTGGAGGCAGCCGACTGGAGCAGCGCGTTGTAGATACGGCTCTCGACGTAGCGCGGCAGAAGGGCGTCAAGGACGTCCTCCGCCGACGGCTCGAACTCGTACAGCGGAAGGATCTCGCCCTTGGGCGCCTCTTCCGCCACCTCTTCGAGGCGAAGCGGCAGCAGCCGGCCGTCGATGGCCGTCTGCGTCATCATCGAGACGAACTCGGTGTAGACGATGTGGAGTTCATCCACGCCGCCGTCCGCCGTCTCCTTCTCGATGGCCTCGATGAGCGGACCCGCCACCTTCTTCGCGTCCGCGTACGTGGGCTCGTCGGTGAAGCCCGACCACGACTCCGCGACCTTGCGCTCGCGGAAGTTGTAGTGGGCCAGACCGCGGCGGCCGACGATGTACGTGTCGACCTGCTTGCCCTCCGCCTCGAGGCGCGCCGTGAGCTGCTCGGCGGCCTTGATGGCGTTGGAGTTGAAGGCGCCGGCCAGTCCGCGGTCGCTCGTGAGGAGCAGCACCGCGGCACGGGTCGCCGTCTCCGCCTCCGTCGTCAGCGGGTGCTTGGTGTTCGAGCCGGTGCCGACCGCCGTGACCGCGCGGGTGAGCTCGGTCGCGTACGGCGCGGAGGCCGCCACCTTGCGCTGCGCCTTGACGACGCGCGAGGCGGCGATCATCTCCATCGCCTTGGTGATCTTCTTGGTCGCGGTGACGGATCGGATGCGACGCTTGTAGACCCGGAGCTGGGCTCCCATGAGTCAGGTCCCTTCCTTACGTCACTTGGCAGCGGCCGGAGCGTCCTCGCCGAGAAGCTTCCCGTCCGAGGTCTCGAACTGCTTCTTGAAGTCGACGATGGCGTCCGCGATGGCGGTGAGCGTGTCGTCCGACATCTTGCCGCCCTCCTTGATGGAGGTCATGAGGCCCTGCTCCTTGCGGTGCAGGTACTCCAGGAGCTCCTTCTCGAAGCGGCGGATGTCGGCGACCGGTACGTCGTCCATCTTGCCGGTGGTGCCGGCCCAGACGGAGACGACCTGGTCCTCGGTCGGCATCGGCTGGTACTGAGCCTGCTTGAGCAGCTCGACCAGACGCTGACCGCGCTCCAGCTGCGACTTCGACGCGGCGTCCAGGTCGGAACCGAAGGCGGCGAACGCCTCCAGCTCACGGTACTGGGCCAGGTCGAGGCGAAGACGGCCGGAGACCTGCTTCATCGCCTTGTGCTGGGCGGAGCCACCGACACGGGAGACCGAGATACCGACGTTCAGGGCCGGACGCTGACCGGCGTTGAACAGGTCGGACTCCAGGAAGCACTGGCCGTCGGTGATGGAGATGACGTTGGTCGGGATGAACGCCGACACGTCGTTCGCCTTGGTCTCGACGATCGGCAGACCCGTCATCGAACCGGCGCCCAGGTCGTCGGAGAGCTTCGCGCAGCGCTCCAGCAGACGGGAGTGCAGGTAGAAGACGTCACCGGGGTAGGCCTCGCGCCCCGGCGGACGGCGGAGCAGCAGGGACACGGCGCGGTAGGCGTCGGCCTGCTTCGAGAGGTCGTCGAAGATGATGAGGACGTGCTTGCCCTCGTACATCCACTGCTGACCGATGGCCGAACCGGTGTACGGCGCCAGGTACTTGAAGCCGGCCGGGTCGGACGCCGGGGCGGCGACGATGGTCGTGTACTCGAGCGCGCCGGCCTCTTCGAGGGCGCCACGCACGGAGGCGATGGTCGAGCCCTTCTGACCGATGGCGACGTAGATGCAGCGGACCTGCTTCTTGGTGTCGCCCGAGCGCCAGTTGTCGCGCTGGTTGATGATCGTGTCGACGGCCAGCGCGGTCTTGCCGGTCTGACGGTCACCGATGACCAGCTGACGCTGGCCACGGCCGATCGGGGTCATCGCGTCGACGGCCTTGTAGCCGGTCTCCATCGGCTCGTGCACCGACTTGCGGACCATGACGCCCGGGGCCTGCAGCTCGAGGGCGCGGCGGCCGGACGTCTCGATCTCGCCGAGGCCGTCGATCGGGTTGCCGAGCGGGTCGACGACGCGGCCGAGGTAGCCCTCACCCACGGCGACGGACAGCACCTCACCGGTGCGCTGCACCGGCTGGCCCTCTTCAATACCGCTGAACTCGCCGAGGACGACCGCACCGATCTCGCGCTCTTCCAGGTTCAGCGCGAGGCCGAGGGTGCCGTCCTCGAACTTCAGCAGCTCGTTGGCCATGGCCGAGGGCAGACCCTCGATCTTGGCGATACCGTCGCCGGCGACGGTGACCGTACCGACCTCCTCGCGCGAGGCCGCGTCCGGCTGGTACGACTGGACAAAGTTCTCCAGCGCGTCCCGGATCTCCTCCGGCCGGATCGTGAGCTCCGCCATCTGGGTTCCCTGCTCTCCTTGTTGGGCCCGAAGTTTCACTTGGGGGGATGGGGACTCCCCCCTATGAGAGGTGAATCCTCTGCACGGCCCAACATGGGCCGTAATTGCGTACTGCTTATGGGATTACTAGCTCGCCATGCGGCGGGCGGCGTCCTCGAGACGGTCCGCGAGGGAACCGTTGATGACCTCGTCGCCGACCTGCACCCGGATCCCGCCGAGGACATCGGGGTCCACGTCGAGGTTGAGGTGCATCGGGCGGCCGTAGAGCTTCGCCAGAGCGGCGCCGAGGCGCTGCTTCTGGCCGTCACTCAGCGGCACCGCCGAGGTGACCACGGCGACCATGCGGTTGCGGCGCTCGGCGGCGAGCCTGGACAGGGACTCGAGTCCCGCTTCCAGGCTACGTCCGCGAGGCGCGGTCACAAGGCGCGTCACCAGACGCTCGGTCGTCACGTCGGCCCGGCCGCCGAGCAGGCTGCGCAGCAGCTCGCTCTTGGCCGCCGTGGAGGCGGCCCGGTCGGTCAGCGCGGCGCGCAGCTCGGTGCTCGAGGCGACGATCCGGCCGAAGCGGAACAGCTCGTCCTCGACGTTGTCGAGCGCGCCCGTCCGCTGCGCCGCCGTGAGGTCGGCGGTGGCGGTCAGCTCCTCGAGGGCGTCCACCAGGTCGCGGGGCTGCGACCAGCGGGAACGCACCATGCCGGACACCAGGTCGGCGGTGGTGCCGCCCACCTGGGCGCCGATCAGACGCTGCACCAGTTCGGCCTTGGCCTCGCCGGGCTGCGCCGGGTCGGTGAGGACCCGACGCAGCGACACCTCGCGGTGGAACAGCGCGGTGACCGCGGCCAGCTCGTCGGCGAGCTGCGCCGCGTCCACGGACGTCGAGTCCGTCAGCGCGTCGAGACGCTCACGTGCGGCTGCGGTTGCCTCGCGGCTCGCTCCGTGCGCTGTCATCGAGCCGCCTCGGCCTTCTCCTCAAGCTCGGAGAGGAAACGGTCGATGACACGGCTCTGCCGGGCGTGGTCCTCGAGGGACTCGCCGACGAGCTTGCCGGCCAGGTCGGTGGCCAGGTGGCCGACGTCCTGACGCAGCGCCTGAGCGGCGGCCTTGCGGTCGGCCTCGATCTGCGTGTGACCGGCGGCGACGATCTCCTCGCGCTGCCGCTGGCCTTCCGCGCGCATCTCGGCGATGAGCGTGGCGCCCTGCTCCGTGGCTTCCTGGCGCAGGCGCGCGGCCTCGTGACGGGCCTCGGCGAGCTGAGCCTTGTACTGCTCGAGAACGCTCTGGGCCTCGGTCTGCGCGGCCTCGGCCTTTTCGATACCGCCCTCGATGGCCTCGCGACGCTGTTCCAGAACCTTGTTGATGTTCGGGAGAAGCTTCCAGGCCAGGAAACCGAAGACGATGACGAAGGCGATCAGGCCGATGACAAGCTCGGGGATCGGCGGGACGAGGGGGTTTTCGGCTTCCTCGGCCGCCAGAATGAGCAGCTGGCTCATATCAGTGCCTTTCGTCTAGTGGGCTGTCGTGGATCCGAAGATCACTTGCCGTAGACGAACGGCATGACCAGACCGATGAGGGCGAGCGCCTCACAGAAGGCGAAGCCGAGGATCTGGTTGGCGCGGATCAGACCGGCGGCCTCAGGCTGACGGGCGAGCGCCTGGGTGCCGTTACCGAAGATGATGCCGACGCCGACGCCGGGGCCGATGGCCGCGAGGCCGTAACCGATCGAGCCGAGCGAGCCGGAGACAGCGGCAAGGGTCTGGGACATGCCAGTTCTTCCTTTTCTTTACGGACCGGTGGGGGTTGGCCACCGGACGACTGCGGGGTCGAGAGGACGGGCGCTCAGTGGTGCTCGGCCAGCGCGCCCTGGATGAAGGTGCAGGTCAGCAGCACGAACACGTACGCCTGCAGAGCCTGGATGAACAGCTCGAAGGCCGTCATGACGATAACCATGACGAACGAGACGCCCGCATAGGCGATCCCGAAGCCGTTGAGCAGGTACCAGGAAGCGATCGTGAACAGCAGCAGCAGGGTGTGACCCGCGAACATGTTCGCGAACAGTCGCACCGCGTGCGTGAACGGCCGGACGATCAGGTTCGAGAGGAGTTCGATGAACATGGCCAGCGGGAGAACCGGGCCCAGCGACTTGTCGTAGCCGCTGAAGTTCTTGAACGCTCCGACGAATCCGTGGCGCTTGAACGTCAGGGACACCCAGACGATGTAGACGATTCCGGCGAGTACCGCGGGGTAGGCGATGATCGCCGTGACCGGGAACTGAGCGACCGGGATGATCGACCACAGGTTCATCATCCAGATGAAGAAGAACAGCGAGACGACCAGGGGTACGTACTTCTCGCCTTCCTTCTTGCCGATCGTCTCGTAGACGACACCGCGGCGGATGAAGTCGTAGCCGGCCTCGGCGACCATCTGCAGCTTGCCCGGGACGACCTTCGGCTTACGGAAGGCGGCCCAGAAGAAGCCGACGACGACAAGCGAGCCGAGCAGCGCCAGGAGCATCGTCTTGTTGAAGTACAGGTTGCTGTCCGCGTCGCCCCAGAGGGGCTCGAACAGGAACGAGTGCAGGCCGGGAGCCGGGAAGCCACAGCCGTCGAAGATGTGGCAGTCGGTCTCGAAGGCGAGCACCTGCGTCGGGTCAGCACTCACCGCGGGCTCCTTCAGCGTGGCGCATAGGTACGGCAACCTCGTTGTGTCGGCGCGGCGCACGGCCGCGGTTCGGCACTGGACTGGTGTTACGGATGTGGGGGCGGCTGTGGGGCATCAAGCCTCGCGATTGAGCAGGCGTCAGCTCAGATGCCCGCGCCCGCGATGCCGCAGTTGGCACCGGACGATAGCAGGATCTCTTCGGCCCACTTATCCCGGCCCTACCCCTCACGACGAGTGGCCCTTCTTTTCGGGCTTGTCGCCCTTCGAGGAGTCCGGTTCGACGTAAAGAATCCTGGCCTTCATCTGGGCACGCGCCTGTGCGCCGATCCACACGAGTGTGGTGGCGACCAGGGTGAGCGCGAAGGCCTTGGGGTTGAACAGCGATGTGTTCTTGAACGCGGCGACAAAGATGAACAGCAGAAGAATCTGTGCCGTGTAGAGCAAGAGGCCCATCGCCTGGAACAGGTGCGGAAGCGATTTGGCAGTGCGCTGCAGAACGTAGAGCCCGAGCCCCATGAAGAGGAGCACGACCAGCGTCGCGACGACCGCCCCGATCGCTCCCTTGCCGCCGGCGACCACACCACTGACGACGGCTGCAATCGCGCCGACGGCAGCTGTGGGCACAGCGGCCTGAAGGAGAATCCGGGCGTCATTGGACGGCATGGCGGCAACTCCGCTTGCTAAGGGGGGCGTGTCGTCATGGACGAGCGTAGACCCGGGCCGAGAGAGAACCTCACGCCAAGGGACCGTCGTACTGGGGTCCTTCGGCTCTGCCCTGGGTTCTCGTGAACCGTATCACAAACTATTTGATGAGGTCTTTACCTGGTGGTGTGCCAACTGTCACACATGAGAGTGACGGCGCGCGTCTGTGCATCCCGAGAACCAACTTGTCTGGTATTGGGATGCTTTGCTACCCCACGGTTTGGTCACGCGTTAGTCAGATTCTTACCTTCGCGTCAGCGCGAGGACTCGGCCTCACGCCGGTCCAGGAGTCGCGAACGGGTACCAATCGCCGTCGCTCCGTTGACTCCTGCGACTCCTGCGACTCCGGCGGCCACCGGAGCACTGTGCTCACGCGCCTCGTCCGGCCCGTCGGCCCCCGCCGCCTCGTGGGTGACGGACGCCCCCGCCACGGCCGCCGCGGCGGCCCTGCGGCGGCGGTAGCGCGGCGGCACGAGGTGCTCGGCCCAGCGCGGGGCGCGCGGCGTGAAGCGCGGCAGCAGGAGCAGCACGAGACCGACCGCGCTGAGCGCCGCGATGACGAGCACGCTCCACATGGCCCCGGAGTTGACCGAGTACGCGAGGGCGCCGAAGGAGATCAGCGCCGACCAGAAGTACATGATCAGGACGGCACGGCTGTGCGAGTGGCCGACCTCCAGGAGGCGGTGGTGCAGATGCCCGCGGTCGGCGGCGAACGGTGACTGACCGCGCCAGGTGCGCCGCACGATGGCGAGCACCAGGTCGGCGGCCGGGATCGCGATGATCGTCAGAGGCAGCAGCAGCGGGATGAACACCGGCACTGTCTGGTGCACGGTGTTGCGCTCGGAACCGGAGAACAGGTTCATCACGTCGGGGTCGATCTGCCCGGTGATGGAGATCGCGCCGGCGGCCAGCACCAGCCCGATGAGCATCGACCCGGAGTCGCCCATGAAGATCCGCGCGGGGTGCATGTTGTGCGGCAGGAAGCCCAGGCACATGCCCATCAGGATCGCCGCGAACAGCGTCGCCGGGGCCGCCGCCTCGATGCCGTACGAGTACCAGATCCGGTAGGCGTACAGGAAGAACGCGGCGGACGCGATGCACACCATGCCGGCGGCCAGTCCGTCGAGACCGTCCACGAAGTTGACCGCGTTGATGGTGATGACGACGAGCGCCACCGTCAGCAGCGTGCCCTGCCACTGGGTCAGCGCGACCAGGCCGACACCCGGGATCGGCAGCCACAGGATCGTCAGACCCTGGACGACCATCACGCCCGCGGCGATCATCTGGCCGCCCAGCTTGATCAGGGCGTCGATCTCGAACTTGTCGTCCAGCACGCCGATCAGCCAGATCAGGGCGGCTCCGGAGAGCAGGGCGCGCGGTTCGTTGGAGTTCGAGAAGACCGCGTTGAGGTTCGTCAGGTGATCGGCGACCAGCAGGCCGGCGCACAGTCCGAAGAACATCGCGATGCCGCCGAGCCTCGGCGTGGGTTCACGGTGCACGTCGCGCGCCCGGATTTCCGGCATGGCTCCGGCCACGATCGCGAATTTACGTACCGGCCCTGTCAGCAGATACGTCACCGCGGCCGTGATGCAGAGCGTCAGCAGGTATTCACGCACGGGCTTCCCCACAGGTCTCGCTGGCCATCACAGCCCCACACCCTAGCGATGCACGCATACGGTTGAGGACTTCCGGGTAGCGACGATGGTTGCACGAGTGGCTGTGCAGCCCGGTACGCGTACCCCCGATCAGTCCGGATAAGGCGGAAATCTTCCCGTCAGCTCCCGCACTTCCTCACGCGCGGTCCTGCCGTCGATCTCCTCCCGCAGCACCCCCGCGAACAGTGCGGCGACCCGTGCCATCTGTGCCTCGCCCATCCCCTGCGTGGTCAGCGCCGCGGTGCCGAGCCGCAGACCGCGGGCGTCACCGTGAGGCAGCGCACAGGTGTCGAGGACCATACCGGCGGCGGCGAGCCGGCCACGCGCGGTGCGCCCGTCGACACCGAGCGGCGCCGGATCCGCGGCGAGCAGATGGGTGTCGGTGCCGCCCGTGGTGATCACGAGTCCCTCCGCGGCCAGCCCCTCGGCCAGCACCCGCGCGTTCGCGACCACCTGATGGGCGTACTCCGTGAACGCCGGGGTTGCCGCCTCGCCGAACGCGACGGCCTTGGCCGCGATGGTGTGCATCTGCGCGCCGCCCTGGGTGAACGGGAAGACGGCCCGGTCCACGCGCTCGGCCAGCTCGCCGCCGCACAGGACCATGCCGCCGCGCGGTCCGCGGAGCACCTTGTGGGTCGTCGCGCACACGACATCGGCGTACGGCACCGGATTGGGCGCCGCTCCCCCCGCGACGAGCCCGATGGGGTGGGCGGCGTCCGCGATGAGATACGCGCCGACCTCGTCGGCGATCTCCCGGAAGAGCGCGTAGTCGATGTGCCGGGGGTAGGAGATCGATCCGCAGACGATGGCCTTGGGGCGACGGGCGCGGGCCAGGGTGCGCACCTGCTCGTAGTCGATGAGCCCGGAGTCGGCCTCGACCCCGTAGCCGACGAAGTCGAACCAGCGGCCGGAGAAGTTCGCGGGCGACCCGTGGGTCAGATGACCGCCGAAGGGCAACCCCATCGCCAGCACGGTGTCACCGGGGCGCAGCAGGGCGGCGTACGCGGCGAGGACAGCCGAACTCCCCGAGTGGGACTGGACGTTGGCGTGATCGGCGCCGAAGAGGGCTTTGGCGCGGTCGATGGCGATCCGCTCGGCGACGTCGACGATCTCGCAGCCGCCGTGGTGGCGGGCGCCGGGATATCCCTCGGCGTACTTGTTCGCCAGCGGCGAGCCGAGCGCTGCCAGCACGGCGGGCGAGGTGAAGTTCTCGGCCGCGATCAACTGCAGCGTGGTCGACTGCCGGTCCAGCTCACCGAGCAGGATCTCGGCGAGCTCGGGGTCCTGACGGCTCAGGACATCCGCTTCGAGCGTGGTTGCGACCGGCATGGTGGACTCCGGGCCTCGGCGGGGGGACGCTTACGTCCAATGTAGAACCGGGACCGGTGGGACGCCCGGTGTTACGCCCGAGCGGGTACCCCTGTCAGAGCGGTGACGACCGGATCGAGTGCCTCGTTGATCTCGTCCCCGATGGACCGGAAGAACGGCAGCGGCGCCCCGTAGGGGTCGTAGACCTCGTCGGCCTCCGCGGTCGGGGCCAGCAGCCAGCCGCGCAGAGCCGCGGCGGCCCGCACCAGGGCGACGGCGCGTTCGACCACGCCGTCCTGGAGGGGCGGCAGGGTCGCCGTGTCTATGGCGCGGACCAGGCGGGTGAACTCCTTCAGGGTGAAGGTGCGCAGGCCCGCCGAGTGGCCCATGGAGATGACCTGGGCGCGGTGGTCGCGGGTGGCCGTCAGGACCAGGTCGGCGCGGATGACGTGGTCGTCGAGCAGCTCGCGGCCGACGAAGCCGGAGGGGTCCGCGCCGAAGTCGGCGAGGACGGTCTCGGCGTTGGCCTCCATGGGCGCGCCCTCATGGCCCCAGGTGCCGGCGCTCTCCACGATGAGGCCGCCCCACAGGGGGTCGCCGAGCCGGTCCGCCAGGGCATGCCGGGTCAGCCGCTCGGTGATCGGCGAGCGGCACACATTGCCGGTGCTGACGTGGAGGATGCGGAAGGACCCCCTGGGGGACCCACCGGTCCCCGTGATCCCCGTGCCTATCCATCCACGCCCCGCGTCAGGGGCTGTCAATTCGCCACCTCGAGGTCGGGTACGACCTTCCGGAGCTCCTCCGCCGACAGTGCGCCCGCGCGCAGCAGCACGGGCACCTTGCCGGTCACGTCGACGATGGAGGAGGGCACGTTGCCCGGGGTCGGACCGCCGTCCAGGTAGACCGAGACGGAGTCGCCGAGCATGTCCTGCGCGGCGTCGCAGTCCTCCGGCGCGGGGTGGCCCGTGAGGTTGGCGGAGGAGACGGCCATCGGGCCGACCTCCGTGAGCAGCTCGATGGCGACGGGGTGCAGCGGCATCCGGATCGCCACCGTGCCGCGGGTGTCCCCGAGGTCCCACTGGAGGGACGGCTGGTGCTTGGCGACGAGCGTCAGGGCGCCCGGCCAGAACGCGTCGACGAGCTCCCAGGCCATCTCGGAGAAGTCCGTGACGAGGCCGTGCAGGGTGTTCGGGGAGCCGATGAGGACAGGGGTGGGCATGTTGCGGCCCCGGCCCTTGGCGTCCAGCAGGTCGGCGACGGCCTCGGAGGTGAAGGCGTCGGCACCGATGCCGTAGACGGTGTCCGTCGGGAGGACCACCAGTTCGCCACGGCGGACGGCGGACGCTGCCTCACGCAGACCTGTGGTGCGGTCGGTCGCGTCGTTGGTGTCGTATCGCCGTGCCATTTAGCGGGCCTCCTCATACACGTACTGCTGGCTGGGGGTGCGGGGAAACGCGATGCGCGCGCACACGACGGCGCGGTGCGCCGGGACACCCTGGGCGGTGCTCACGGCATCGCCTTGCGGGCGGTCGCGAACCGCGGCCGGTTGTTGAGGTCCGGGTGGTCGGCCGCGTCGGCCCAGCCCCGCTCCTCGGTGAAGATCCACGGCACCTGGCCGCCCTGGGTGTCGGCGTGCTCGATGACGACGACGCCGCCGGGGCGCAGCAGACGGTGCGCGGTGCGCTCGATGCCGCGGATGAGGTCGAGTCCGTCCTCCCCCGAGAAGAGGGCGAGTTCGGGGTCGTAGTCCCGGGCCTCCGGCTGCACGTACTCCCACTCGGTGAGCGGGATGTACGGAGGGTTGGAGATCACCAGGTCGACCTGGCCGTCGAGGTCGGGGAAGGCCGCGAGGGCGTCTCCCTGGCGCAGGTCGACCCTGGACCCCTCGACGTTCTTGCGCGTCCACCGCAGGGCGTCCTCGGACAGCTCCACTGCGTGCACACGGGAGCGCGGGACCTCCTGCGCGAGGGCGAGCGCGATGGCGCCCGATCCGGTGCACAGGTCGACGATCAGCGGTTCGACGACGTCCATCGCGCGGACGGCGTCTATGGCCCAGCCGACGACCGACTCGGTCTCCGGGCGGGGCACGAACACGCCCGGCCCCACCTGGAGTTCGAGGTAGCGGAAGTAGGCGCGCCCGGTGATGTGCTGGAGCGGCTCGCGGGCCTCGCGGCGCGCGGTCACCTCCCAGTAGCGGGCGTCGAAGTCCGCGTCCTTGACACTGTGCAGCTCGCCCCGCTTCACGCCGTGCACGAAGGCGGCGAGCTCCTCCGCATCGTTGCGCGGCGAGGGCACGCCGGCGTCGGCCAGCCGCTGGGTGGCCTGGGCCACTTCCGCGAGCAGCAGGTTCACGCTGGTCCTCCGGGGCTGAGCTGTTGTCGTTTGCTGTTACGCGTTGGCGAGCTTGGCGGCCGAGTCCGCGTCGACGCAGGCCTGGATGACCGCGTCGAGCTCGCCGTCCAGGACCTGGTCCAAGTTGTACGCCTTGAAGCCGACGCGGTGGTCCGAGATGCGATTCTCCGGGAAGTTGTACGTACGGATCTTCTCGGAGCGGTCGACGGTGCGGACCTGGCTGCGGCGGGCGTCCGCGGCCTCCCGCTCCGCTTCCTCCTGCGCCGCCGCGAGGAGCCTGGAGCGCAGGATACGCATCGCCTGCTCCTTGTTCTGCAGCTGGCTCTTCTCGTTCTGGCAGGAAGCGACGACTCCGGTGGGAATGTGCGTGATGCGCACCGCGGAGTCGGTGGTGTTGACGGACTGGCCGCCGGGGCCCGAGGAGCGGTAGACGTCGATACGGAGATCGTTCGCGTGGATCTCGACGTCGACCTCCTCGGCCTCGGGCGTGACCAGGACACCGGCGGCGGAGGTGTGGATGCGGCCCTGCGACTCGGTCGAGGGCACGCGCTGCACGCGGTGCACACCGCCCTCGTACTTCAGCCGGGCCCAGACGCCCTGGCCGGGCTCGGTGGCACCCTGGCCGCCCTTGGTCTTCACCGCGACCTGGACGTCCTTGTAGCCGCCGAGTTCGGATTCGGTGGCGTCGATGAGCTCGGTCTTCCAGCCGACGCGCTCGGCGTAGCGCAGGTACATGCGCAGCAGGTCACCGGCGAACAGGGCGGACTCGTCGCCTCCGGCGCCCGCCTTGATCTCCAGGATGACGTCCTTGTCGTCGCTCGGGTCACGCGGGACCAGCAGCAGGCGGAGCTTCTCGGTGAGCTCCTCGCGCTGCTTCTCCAGGTCCTTGACCTCGGCCGCGAAGTCGGGGTCGTCGGCGGCGAACTCCTTCGCCGTGCCGATGTCGTCCCCGGTCTGCTTCCAGGAGCGGTACGTCGCGACGATCGGGGTCAGCTCGGCGTAGCGCTTGTTGAGCTTGCGCGCGTTGGCCTGGTCGGCGTGCACCGACGGGTCAGCGAGCTTCTTCTCCAGATCGGCGTGCTCACCGATCAGTTCCTCGACCGCCTCGAACATCTCCGGCTCCAATGGACTGTCCCCAGCTCCGTGACGGGCTCGGGGACGTAGGTACGGCGTGGGGGTCCCCCTGCTCGAACGGGTTCGAGGGCCTGGGGGGAGAGGGCTGGACCGCAAAGCGCCGGTCCCGGCGTCCCCGTGCAGGGGACACCGAAGACCGGCGCTGTGGGCTCGCTACTTGTTGGCAGCTGCAGCCTTGCCGAAGCGGGCCTCGAAGCGGGCCACACGGCCACCGGTGTCGAGGATCTTCTGCTTGCCCGTGTAGAACGGGTGGCACTCGGAGCAGACCTCGGCGCGGATGGCGCCGCTGGAGATCGTGCTCCGCGTGGTGAACGACGCGCCACAGGTGCAGCTGACCTGCGTCTCGACGTACTCGGGGTGGATGTCGCGCTTCAAGGTGTCTCCTAGATTCGGGAGGGCACCGGGTCGCCGCCGCGGGATGCGGGTGCGTGAACCGGGGCCGACGTACCAGTCTGCCAGCACTGGCCGTATCCCCCAAAACGGGGGGACGCGACGATCTATTCCCAGGGGCTCCGCGGGCGGGTCAGCCGGGGCTGACGACGCCCTTCGCGGTGCCGGTGGCGGTGCCCTTGGTGGCCGCCTTCGGGATCGGCCGGTCGTCCTTCAGCGCCTTCCAGACCAGCTCGGCCTTGTCCTTGTCGACCAGGACGCGGTTGGCGTCGGCGCTGTCGTACTGGACCGGCATCGTCACCATGGCCATGTGGGACGAGCTGATGCCCTTGAGGCCGCTCGCGAAGGAGGCGAGGTCGGTGACACTGCCGATGTCGGAGTCGGTGGTGACCGCCTTGGTCGCGGTGTCGGCGAGGTCGTACAGCTTTTTCGGGCTGGACAGGATCCCGATGTGCTTGACCTGGTCGACGAGCGCCTTCATGAACGCCTGCTGGAGCTGGATGCGGCCGAGGTCGGAGCCGTCGCCGACGCCGTGCCGGGTACGGACCAGGCCGAGTGCCTGCTTGCCGTTGAGCTCGTGCGATCCGGCCTTCAGGTTCAGATGGCTCTCGGGGTCCTTGATGTCCTTGGTCGTGGTGACCGTGACACCGCCGAGGTCGTCGATCAGCTTCTGGAAGCCGCTGAAGTCGACCTCGATGTAGTGGTCCATGCGGATGCCGGTGACGGACTCGACGGTCTTCACCGCGCAGGCGGCGCCGCCGGTGGAGTAGGCGGAGTTGAACATCACGCCGGAGGCCGCGTCGTGGCGGGTGCCCTCGGCGTCGACGCAGGAGGGCCGCTCGATGAGGGTGTCGCGGGGGATGGAGACCACGCTGGCCTTCTTGTGGCCCTTGTACACGTGGACGATCATCGCGGTGTCGGAGCGGGCGCTGCCGTCGTCGGTGCCGCCGCCCAGCTTCTTGTTGCCGCCGGAGCGGGTGTCGGAGCCGAGGACCAGGATGTTCTCGGAGCCGTTGTCGACCTTCGTGGGCCGTTCGCTGCCGAGCGCCTGGTTGATGTCGACGTTCTTGAGGTTGCCGTTGAGCTTGAAGTACAGGTAGCCGGCTCCGGTGCCGCCGAGCACCACGATGCCCGCCGCGGTCCAGGCCGTGACGAGCAGGGCCTTGCTCCGCGTGCTGCGGGTCTTGCGGCGACGCCCCTTGGCCCGGGACGGGGTGCTGTTGCCGGGGTCGCCCGGTATGGCGGGCTCCGGCGTGCTCTCGGCAGGCATGTGCTCCTCGGTTTCCTTTGCGGTCGGTTACCCCCTGCTTTCAGGGCTAGACCCAGCTGGACGTGACGAGGCGTACCGCTCCATGGTCACTCCGTACGGTCAGACTGGGAAACTCGGCAAAGGGTTGCACAACGCAGCGTGCCCACCGCGTAGCGCGGTGGGCACGTTGCGTGGCCGGTGAGACCGGGAAGAACCCGCTCACCTGCGATGTCAGCCGAAGATGTCGTACTCCTGGAAACCGGTGCCGACCGAGATCCGCGTGGCGAAGATCTCGCTGGTGGCCTTGCCGGTACCCGGGTACAGGTACAGCGTGCCGCCGGAGGTGCGGGCCAGGAAGTCGGCCTTGCCGTCGCCGGTCACGTCACCGACGGCGTCGAAGGCGTTGTAGCTGCTCCAGGTGCGCACCTTGATGCGGCTGGAGAAGGCTCCGCTGCCGGTCTTGCCGGTGCCCTTGTACAGGTAGATGTACGAGCCGGTCTTGCTGCGCGCGATCAGGTCGGCCTTGCCGTCGCCGGTGAAGTCGCCGTGCCCGCGCACCGAGTTGTACTGGCTCCAGCCGGTGCTGACCTGGACACGCGACGAGAAGGTGCCGTTGCCCTTGCCCGGGTACTGCCACATGACTCCGGAGGAGTCGACGGAGAGCATGTCGGGCAGGCCGTCGCCGTTGAGGTCGCCCGGCGCGATGATGCGCTGACGGGTACCCCAGCTGCTGAAGATCTTGTCGGTGGCCCAGTCGTCGATCGACCTCAGGTAGTGCATCCAGTAGACGTCCCCGCTGGCGCTGTCGCGCACCACGAGGTCCTGGTAGCCGTCACGGTTCAGGTCGGTCTGGAGCACGACGTTGACGCCGTCCCAGCCGCCCCACGACACGCGCGCGGCGAACGAGGTGCCCTTGGAGTCCTTCGAGTAGCCCGTCTTGGTCGACGCGTTGCGGACCCACAGGTCGGCCTTGTGGTCGCCGCTCAGGTTGGTGTCCTCGACGCGCGGGTAGGCGGCGCCGACGTAGGTGCTGACCTTCGAGAAGACGCTGTACGCGCCCTTCTTGACGCAGTCCTCGACACCCCAGGAGACGACACCGACGATGCGGTCGTTGACGATCAGCGGGCCGCCGGAGTCGCCGTTGCAGGCGGTGGTGGTGCCGGCGTCGGTGCCGGTCGCCTTGGTGCCCGCGCAGACCATGTGGCCCTCGACGAAGGCGTCCTCACCGAGGACCGACTGCATGCCCGCGTTGCACGTGCTGTCCGAGTTGATCGGCAGCGTGGCCGTCTTCAGCGTCTCGGAGATGTCGCCGGTGGTGGAGCTGGTGCGGCCCCAGCCGAAGAGCTTCGCCGTGGTGCCGGACGCGTACGACGCGGTGTCACCGGACGTCGTCATGCGGATCGGCTTGGCGGAGACCGGGTTCGCCAGCGTGATGACCGCGATGTCGTTGTCGATGGTCGTCGAGCTGTACGACGGGTGGTTCCACTGCCGCCAGGGAGCGCTGACCGTGGCACCTGCCGGCAGCTCGCTGCCGCTCGCCAGCTGGGAGGTGCCGGTGATGACGGCGCCGTTGGCCTTCCAGTCGTAGCCCTTGACGCAGTGCGCGGCGGTCAGGATCTTCGTCGGCGAGACGACGGAGCCGCCGCAGAAGAAGCCGATCTCGTTGGCCTCGTCGTAGTACCAGAGCTGGGCCATGAACGGGGCCGTGCTGATGGTGGTCGTGGTGCCGCCGATGATCTTCGGGTCGACCTTCGCCGTGTCCGTACCGGCGCTCAGCGACGCCTTCTGGGTCGTCCGGCCCGCGATGTCGTCACCGGCGACGGCGCCCGCCACACGCTTCTCCAGCTCGGCCAGGGACGGCGTCGAGTGGGTGGGCCGCACGGTCGGAGTGGGTGGCGTCGTGTTGGGCGCGGCGTTCGCGGACGACATCAGAAGCGCACCGGCGACCGCGGCGGCGAGGCCGGCCGCGGCAACCGGGACGGCGATCCGTATACGGCGTCTGTGCCGACCGCCTCCGGACGTGGACGTATCCACTCAAGTCCCCCCTCAGAGTCAAGAGTTCAGATCTGCTTCAGCAGAAGTTCAAGGGCGCGATCGTACACGTGTCCCGGGCAGCACAAAGGACCGCCCCCGTCACGTGCGTGACGGGGGCGGTCCTTTGTGGTTCTTGCCCTGTGGACTCAGTCGTTGCTGTTGCCCGGCGACGGCGTCGTCTTCTGGATCTGGAGCAGGAACTCGGCGTTCGACTTCGTCTGCTTCATCTTGTCGAGCAGCAGCTCGATCGCCTGCTGCTGGTCGAGCGCGTGGAGCACGCGGCGCAGCTTCCAGGTGATGGCGAGCTCGTCGCTGCCGAGCAGCAGCTCTTCCTTACGGGTACCGGACGCGTCGACGTCCACCGCCGGGAAGACACGCTTGTCGGCGAGCTTCCGGTCGAGCTTGAGCTCGGCGTTGCCGGTGCCCTTGAACTCCTCGAAGATGACCTCGTCCATGCGCGAGCCGGTGTCGACGAGCGCGGTGGCCAGGATGGTCAGCGAGCCGCCGTCCTCGATGTTGCGCGCGGCACCGAAGAAGCGCTTCGGCGGGTACAGCGCGGTCGAGTCGACACCACCGGACAGGATGCGGCCGGAGGCCGGGGCGGCGAGGTTGTACGCACGACCCAGACGCGTGATCGAGTCGAGCAGCACGACGACGTCGTGGCCCAGCTCCACCAGACGCTTGGCACGCTCGATGGCGAGCTCGGCGACCGTGGTGTGGTCCTCGGCCGGACGGTCGAAGGTCGAGGAGATGACCTCGCCCTTGACCGACCGCTGCATGTCGGTGACCTCTTCCGGACGCTCGTCGACCAGGACGACCATCAGGTGGCACTCGGGGTTGTTGTGCGTGATCGCGTTGGCGATCGCCTGCATGATCATGGTCTTGCCGGTCTTCGGCGGGGCCACGATCAGGCCGCGCTGGCCCTTGCCGATCGGCGCGACGAGGTCGATGATCCGGGTCGTCAGCACACCCGGGTCGGTCTCGAGGCGGAGCCGGTCCTGCGGGTAGAGCGGCGTCAGCTTGTTGAACTCCGGTCGCCCGCGCCCGGAGTCGGGGGCCATGCCGTTGGTCGAGTCCAGGCGCACCAGCGCGTTGAACTTCTCGCGGCGCTCGCCGTCCTTGGGCTGACGGACCGCACCGGTGACGTGGTCACCCTTGCGCAGACCGTTCTTGCGGACCTGGGCCAGGGAGACGTACACGTCGTTGGGACCCGGCAGGTAGCCCGACGTACGGATGAACGCGTAGTTGTCGAGGATGTCGAGGATGCCCGCGACGGGGATCAGCACGTCGTCGTCGGCGACCTGCGGCTCGGCGATCTCGTCGCGTCCACGACGCCCACGGCGGTCCCGGTAACGACCGCGCCGGCCGCGGCGGCCGCCCTCGAAGTCGTCGTCGTCCTGCGGGCCGTTGTCGCGCGGGCCGTTGTCACGCGGACCGCTGTCACGCGTCTGCTGGCGGTCCTGACGGCCGCCGCCCTGCTGCTGACGGTCCGGACGGTCCTGGCGCTCCTGACGGTCCGGGCGCTGCTGCCCGCCGCCCTGGCCGCCCTGCTGCTCGTCGCCCTTGTTGCCGCGGCGGTCGCGGTCGCGGCCGCCCCGGTCGCGGTCACGGCGCTCACGACGCTCGCGGCGGCCGTCGGCGCCCTCGGCGTCGCCCTGCGGCTGCGCCTCGGTCTTCGGCTCGCTCTTCGCCTCGGCGGTGACCGTCTCGGGGCTGCCCGCCTCGGCGGTGGCACGGCGACGGCGGCGCTCGGCGGGGGCGTCGTCTCCCCCACGCTCGGCCTCGCTCGTGCGGGAGGGGCCGCCGGCCGGCTGGCCGGGGATCTCGATCTGCTGCTGGGCCACGGCCTTCTCGGCGGCGACCTTCTCGGCCTTCGTCTCGGCCGGGGCGGCGGTCTCGTCGCTCGTGCGGGCCTTCGAGGTGGCACGGCGCTTCGGCTTGGTCTCGGCGGCGTCGTCGGATGCCGACTTGGCCGGAGCACCCCCTCCCGCCTGCGCCTCCTTGATGACCTCGATCAGCTGGCTCTTGCGCATACGCGCGGTGCCCCTGATTCCGAGGCCGGATGCGACCTGCTGCAGCTCGGCCAGCACCATGCCTTCGAGGCCGGTACCGCGGCGTCGCCTGGAGCCGGCACCGGTGGCAGGCGCGGAGGCGTCCGTGGCGGGCGCGGCAGCGGTCTCCTCGACACGTGCGCCCATCAGATCGGTGGTGTCGCTCACGAAGGGTCCTTCCCTGGAGCGGACGTCGGCCTGTCTGGCTCGGCGACCGGTTGTGCTGTCCGGCTTTGGTCCTTGCTATGTGGACCGTGCCGGGGCGGTGGTCCGCCAAAGCGGCGGAAGAAATATCTGATGATGACGATTCCGGAGCCGTGGCACTGAGGTTCGGTGTCATCGGCTCGGTCACGCCGGTTCCGGAGCGTGCTCAGCACTGCTCAGCGCATAGCACCCAATGCAAGGCACAAAGCAGTTTGGGAGGCTCCCGGAAGAATGGGTGTCCCGGACGGGGACGCGAAGCACCTCGCCATGGTGGGGTCGGGTGCAGACTTGAGGTTAACACTACCGGATCCAACAAACATTCCCCCTCTCCAAATCCGGCAACCGTGCGTCGTCAACTGACCCCGGCAGGTGCGAGCGGCAGCACGCACGCCCCCTGGGCGTCGAGGTCAAGACGGTTGGCGGCCCAGCTCTGACCTGCGAGATCGGCCACCTTGTCGGCCGACGCGCGGTCCGCCAGCGCGAGGACCGTGGGTCCCGCGCCGGAGATCACCGCCGGGATGCCGTCGGCGCGCAGGCGCTCCACGAGAGCCGCGCTCTCCGGCATCGCCGGAGCACGGTATTCCTGGTGCAGCCGGTCCTCCGTCGCGGGCAGCAACAGCTCGGGGCGCCGGGTCAGGGCCTCGACGAGCAGTGCGGCGCGACCCGCGTTGGCGGCGGCGTCGACGTGCGGAACGGTGCGCGGCAGCAGACCGCGCGCGGTCTCGGTGAGCACGGGCTTTCCGGGCACGAAGACCACCGGAACGATGGAATCGGCGGGCTCCATCCTGATCGCCCGCGCGGCGCCGGACTCCATCCAGGACAGCGTGAAACCGCCGAGCAGACAGGCCGCGACATTGTCGGGGTGCCCCTCGATCTCGGTCGCGAGCTCGAGGAGCGCGGTGTCGTCGAGCCTGCTGTCCCCGCCTATCGTCACCGCGCGGGCGGCGACGATGCCGGCGCAGATGGCGGCGGAGGAGGAGCCGAGACCCCGGCCGTGCGGAATGCGGTTGGCGCAGACGATCTCGAGGCCGCGCGGCTGTCCGCCCAGCAGATCGAAGGCGGTGCGCAGGGAACGTACGAGGAGATGGTTCTCGTCGCGCGGCAGCGTCTCGCTGCCCTCACCCGCGATGTCGATGTGCAGCCCGGAGTCGGCCACCCGGACGACCACGTCGTCGTACAGCCCCAGTGACAGGCCGAAGGCGTCGAAGCCCGGGCCGAGGTTGGCACTGGTGGCGGGGACGCGCACCCGGACGGCGGCGGCGCGGAACGCTGGACCGGCCATCGCTCGATGACTCTCCTTGAGCTGCGTGATGTACGAGATTTTCGAAGAACTGCGACATGAACTGACTGCGACAGACGGGCAACAGGACCCGGAGGCCGCAGGGACGGCGCGGCACCGCGGCATATGCGGCGGGCGGGTTCGGTACAGCCTATCGAAGGAAGGTTCTGTGGCGACATAGGGCGCACAGGAGGCGCACGATGCGTGTCGTAAGCCCCCCGTGCACCCCCCGACGGGTCGCCGTAGGGGCAACCCTCCGGAGGGCGGGCGGATTCCGTCTGCTTTCCGACGGTTTTCCGCCCGCCTTCGGCGCGTTCTGCCACGTCCGGCGCGTTCCGCCGGGGCCGGCCGGCCCCGCCTGGCGGGTTCACGCCTGGCGGTTTTACGCCAGTCCGAGCCGCTCCGCCGCCGTCGCCGCGTCCACCGGGACCGTGACCGGCTGCGGGGCGCCCGCGACGGCCCAGTCGGGGTCCTTGAGACCGTTTCCGGTGACCGTGCAGACGATGCGCTGCCCCGGGTCGACCTTGCCCTGCTCGGCGGCCTTCAGCAAGCCGGCGACGGACGCGGCGGACGCGGGCTCGACGAAGACGCCCTCCTGCGCGGCCAACAGCCGGTAGGCGCGCAGGATCTCACGGTCCGTCACCTCGTCGATGAAGCCGCCCGACTCGTCCCGCGCGGCCAGCGCGAACTTCCACGAGGCCGGGTTGCCGATCCGGATCGCGGTGGCGATCGTCGACGGGTCCTTGACGACCTCGCCGCGCACGATCGGCGCCGAACCGGACGCCTGGAATCCCCACATGCGCGGGGTCTGACGGGCGATGCCGTCGGCGGCGTACTCCGTGTACCCCTTCCAGTACGCGGTGATGTTGCCCGCGTTGCCCACCGGAAGGACATGGATGTCGGGCGCGTCGCCGAGCATGTCCACGATCTCGAAGGCGGCGGTCTTCTGGCCCTCGATACGCACCGGGTTGACCGAATTGACCAGCGCCACCGGATAGTTGTCGGACAGCGAGCGCGCCAGCGTCAGACAGTCGTCGAAGTTGCCGTCGACCTGGAGGATCTTGGCGCCGTGGATGAGGGCCTGGCCCATCTTGCCGAGCGCGATCTTGCCCTGCGGCACGAGGACGGCACAGACCATCCCGGCGCGCACGGCGTACGCGGCGGCGCTCGCCGAGGTGTTGCCGGTGGAGGCGCAGATGACGGCCTTCGCGCCCTCCTCCTTCGCCCGGGTGATGGCCATGGTCATACCGCGGTCCTTGAAGGACCCGGTCGGGTTGGCACCCTCCACCTTGAGGTGGACCTCGCAGCCCGTGCGCTCGGAGAGCACCTGCGCGGGCACGAGCGGCGTGCCGCCCTCACGGAGCGACACGACCGGCGTGCTGTCGGACACCGGAAGCCGGTCCCGGTACTCCTCGATGATTCCGCGCCACTGGTGGGTCATTGCTGGTTACTCTCCTTCAACCCGCATGATGCTGGCGACACCCCGCACGGTGTCGAGGCTGCGCAGCGCCTCGACGGTCCCGTCCAGGGACGCGTCGGACGCACGATGAGTGACGACGACGAGGGAGGCCTCGCCGTCCTTGCCCGACTGCCGCACGGTGTCGATGGACACCCCGTGCTCGGCGAAGACGGTGGCGACCTGAGCGAGAACGCCCGGTTTGTCGGCCACGTCGAGGCTGATGTGGTACCGCGTGACGACGTCGCCCATGGGCGAGACGGGCAGCTGGGTGTACGCGGAGTCGCCGGGCCCGGTGGCACCGCCGAGCCGGTTGCGGCAGACGGCCACCAGGTCGCCGAGGACGGCGGAGGCGGTCGGGGCGCCGCCCGCGCCCGGCCCGTAGAACATCAGCTGACCGGCGGCGTCCGACTCGACGAACACGGCGTTGTACGCGCCGCGCACGGAGGCCAGCGGATGGGTCAGCGGAATCATCGCGGGATGCACGCGCGCCGTCACCGATCCCCCGTCGGCGGCCCGCTCACAGAGGGCGAGCAGCTTGATGGTGCAGCCCATCTCCTTCGCCGAGGCGAAGTCGGCGGCGGTGACCTCGGTCATGCCCTCGCGGTAGACGTCGTCGAGGCGCACCCGCGTGTGGAAGGCGATCCCGGCGAGGATGGCGGCCTTGGCGGCGGCGTCGAAGCCCTCGACATCGGCGGTCGGGTCGGCCTCGGCGTACCCGAGCGCGGTGGCCTCGTCGAGGGCTTCCTGGTAACCCGCCCCCGTGGAGTCCATCTTGTCGAGGATGAAGTTGGTGGTGCCGTTGACGATGCCCATCACCCGGTTGATCTTGTCGCCGGCGAGGGACTCGCGCAGCGGCCGGATCAGCGGGATGGCGCCGGCGACGGCGGCCTCGTAATAGAGGTCCCTGCCGTGCTGCTGCGCCGCCGCGTGCAGGGCGGCACCGTCCTGGGCGAGCAGCGCCTTGTTCGCGGAGACGACGGAGGCGCCGTGCTCGAACGCGGTGGTGATCAGCGTGCGGGCGGGCTCGATGCCGCCGATGACCTCGACGACGACGTCGATGTCCCCGCGCTTGACGAGGGCGGTGGCGTCGGTGGTGACGAGATCGGGGTCGATGCCCTCGCGCACCCGGGAGGGCCGGCGGACGGCCACGCCCGCCAGCTCGACGGGGGCTCCGATCCTGGCCGCGAGGTCGTCGGCGTGCGTCGTCATGATGCGCGCCACCTCTGAGCCGACAACCCCGCAGCCCAGCAGCGCCACCTTCAGCGGACGCGTACGCATCATCCGACCTCGTTTCCTCATACCGTCTTCGGTTGGACCAGTCTCACTCACCGGACGGGAGTTTCTACCCTTCGTCCGGATCGTGAGACGTCTATTTCATTTTTCTGCTAGGTGACGACAGGAGATCTTCCACCCGATTGACCCGGGTACCTCCGATCACCCGCCGTCACCAGCGGGCACCCGCCGTCACCACCGGGCGCCGTCACCACCGGGCACCCGCCGTCACCAGCGGGGCTCATCGACGTCGTCGTCGAGGTCATCGGCGGCATCACACCCGAGACACCCGCCGCCACACCCCTCACCCCTCACCCGCACCCCTCACTCTCACCCCACGTCGAGACGCAGAAGGTCCTCCTCCGTCTCGCGGCGGACGATCACCCGCGCCGCACCGTCCTTCACCGCGACGACCGGCGGGCGCAGCGCGTGGTTGTAGTTGCTCGCCATGGACCGGCAGTACGCACCGGTCGCCGGGACGGCGATGAGGTCGCCCGGGGCCAGATCGGCGGGCAGGAAGGCGTCCTTCACGACGATGTCACCGCTCTCGCAGTGCTTGCCGACGACGCGCACCAGCATCGGCTCGGCGTCCGAGGTCCGCGAGACGAGGGCGACGCTGTACTCGGCGTCGTACAGCGCGGTGCGAATGTTGTCGGACATGCCGCCGTCCACCGAGACGTACGTCCGCAGACCGTCGAGCGGCTTGATGGTGCCGACCTCGTACAGCGTGAACGCGGTCGGGCCGACGATGGCGCGCCCCGGCTCCACGGAGATCCGCGGCGTACGCAGCTTCGCGGCCTCGCACTCGCGCGTCACGATCTCGCTCAGCGCCTTGGCGATCTCGTGCGGCTCGCGGGGGTCGTCGTCGCTGGTGTACGCGATACCGAGGCCACCGCCGAGGTCGATCTCGGGCAGCTCGACGCCGTGCTCGTCCCGCACCGCGGCCAGCAGCGCGACGACCCGTCGGGCGGCGACCTCGAACCCGGCCATGTCGAAGATCTGCGACCCGATGTGCGAGTGGATCCCCACGACTTCGAGCGCGTCGAGCGCGAGCGCCCGCCGTACGGCCTCGGCGGCCTGCCCGTCGGCGAGCGCGATCCCGAACTTCTGGTCCTCGTGCGCCGTGGCGATGAACTCGTGGGTGTGCGCCTCCACGCCCACCGTCACCCGGATCTGCACCCGCTGCCGCTTGCCGAGGGACTGCGCGATGTGGGCCACCCGCACGATCTCCTGGAAGGAGTCGAGCACGATCCGCCCGACACCGGTCTCGATGGCCGTACGGATCTCGTTCTCGGACTTGTTGTTGCCGTGGAAGGCGATGCGGTCGGCGGGCATCCCGGCGGAGAGGGCGGTCGCCAGCTCACCCCCGGAACACACGTCCAGGTTGAGCCCCTCCTCGTGCAGCCACCGCACGACGGCGCGCGACAGGAAGGCCTTGCCCGCGTAGAAGACGTCGGCGTCGTGCCCGAACGCGGTGCGCCAGGCCCGCGCCCGCTCCCGGAAGTCGGTCTCGTCGACGAAGTACGCCGGCGTGCCGAACTCCTCGGCGAGCGCGGTGACTTCGAGCCCTCCGACGCTCACGACACCGTCGTCCGTACGGCTGACGGTGTGCGCCCACACCTTCGGGTCGAGGGCGTTGAGGTCGGCGGGCGGCGCGCTGTAGTGGCCCTCGGTGAGGACATCGGCGTGACGGGGCCCGGCGGGGTGTGCGGAACGGCTCATGTCTGTAGGGCTTTCTGCTGTGTCATCTGCTGAGTCAGAGATGTTCGGGTGCGCTGATGCCGAGCAGGGACAGACCGCCGGCCAGCACCGTCCCGGCGGCTTCGGCGAGCGCGAGCCGGGCGCGGTGGGCGGCCGAGGGTTTCTCGTCACCGAACGGCAGCACGACGTGCTGGAAACCGAGAAGAGCGTCCGCGGTGACGACAAGATGCCGCGCCACCCGATCAGGCCCCCGATCCCGCGCGGCGACCCGCAGGACATGCGGATACTCGGCGAGAGCGACGAGGAGCTCGGCTTCGTGGGGAGGGGTGGGGGTTCCGGGGGTGGGGGTTCGGGAGGCAGGGGTTGCGGGGGTGAGGGTCCCGGAGGCGGAGGTCCCGGAGGCGGAGGTCCCGGAGGCGGAGGTCCCGGAGGCGGAGGTCCCGGAGGCGGAGGTCCCGGAGGAAGCGTCCGTACGGCGAGCGTCGGTGAGGGTGCCGGTGGGGGCGCCGGTGTCGACGACGGGACCGTCCGCGAGGCCGTCCACAGGGTGCGCCCCAAGCGGGGCCGGGGCACTGGTGAAGCCGAGGGTGGCGGCGTTACGGCTGAGGGCCCGGGTGCGGGCGTGGGCGTAGCGGACGCGGAAGAGAGGGTTGCTCTCTCGCTGGAGAAGGTGATCGGCGCTGATCCGGGGCCGATCGTGGGGCGCCGGGTGAAGCAGTGCCCAGCGGGCGGCGTCGGGGCCGAGCGGGGCGGGGTTCTCCGGCGCGGGCACGGGCCGGAGGTTCACGGGCTCGGCGTGGCGGACCTCGGCGCGTCCACCCTGGGTGGCGACGATCCGTACGAGGGTGTCGGCGACGACCTCGGCCCGGGTGTCGTAGGGCACGCGCAGCTCGACGACCTGCCCGGCGAGGGTGTCACCGTGCCCGTAACGCGTCCCCTGCCCCAGGACCTCTTCCACCAGGGCGGCGGACGCTCCACCCCCGAGGGTGATGTTGAGGAAACCCGGTCCGGTGACGGCCACGTCGGCGACGCCGGGGGCATCCGCGATGTGCGGCCGAAGGACGTCGGCGACTTCCCGGGCCGGTCGCCCGGCCGGACCGGCCAGCCGCAGCGCGATGTTCGTCGCGTAGTCCCCGCACCCGCCCGGCCCGGGCGGGGTGACCGCGACGCTCGCGGGCACGGAGACGGACAGTTCCCCCACGTCGACAGCACGACGCACCGCGCGCAGCACGGTACGGGAGAGCTCGACGGGAGTCACGGGACAAGCCTAGGGGAGGAGGGGGGTGGGTAAGCGAGCCGGTTTGGCCGATGGTCCGGGATGTGGACGGGAGGGGCGGCGGGCGGGGCGGGGGCCAGGGGGCTTTTCGGGGTGGACTCCGGGGGGGGCCGACTCTGACGGGGTTGGGCTCACCGGGGGTTCCTAGGGCTGCCGTTTGGATCGGGCTGCAGGAGACGCACGGCGCCTTGTCGGCAGGGGGAGCGGGGCGAGCGGGGTCTGGTGCGTGCGGCTGCGAGGCGGAGGAGGGAATCGACGCTGGGGGTCCCCCGCTCGAGCGAGGCCGAGTGTGGGGGGAGTCGGTGACCGTCGACAACGCGGCAGACGTGCGTGCCAAGCCCCGCGTCTGCGACCTGATCCAAACGACAGCCCCTAGGTCGGTTGAGGGCCGGACTCCGAGGCTCGGTTCTGGGACCGGACTCTGGGGCTGAGTTCCCAGGCCGGGCGCTGCCCCGGAACGCCAGCCGCGCCTATGACCGACCTCGGCGATAGAGGGGACGGGCGGCGCAATCACCGTGATCGGCGGCCCGGCATAGACCGTGGGCCAGGCCGTAAGCCAGATCGTAGGCTTAGGGGAGCGTGCGCTGGACTCGCCGGCTGACTCCGCGAAGCCGGGTTCCGGGCGACGGGACGGGCGCTGGGCACTCGGGCCGGACGGACTCCGGAAGGTCGCGTTCCGAGACGAGGGCTGACGGGAACGCCGCCCACGCCTGCTGGGGTCGCCCCTCGGTTCAAGAGGGAGCGGGCGCATCTCAGCGATCAGCCGGTCCGGCACAACTCGGCAGGTGGGGCGCCACGGTCCGAGGCCAGGCGCCCACGGTGAAACCCCCTCCAAGCCCGGGAGCACACCCTCGGCGACAAAGCGGCGACAAAGGAAAGGAAGGGGCGCGTCTCACCAATCAGCGGGTCCGGCCCAGCCCGACGACCGGGTTGCTCCACACGAGTCGGGCCAGCCGGATGCACCCGATCGGGGCGCCACGACGACGAGCCCGCAGAGTCGGACTCAATGAACTCAATGACCGGTGCGTCCCGCACCCTCGGTCTCCTCGACGGGACCGCCCACGACACCACCGCCCACCTCACGCCGCTCCATCAACTGCCTCACGAGCCGCACGAGTTCGGAGGGCTCGAAGGGCTTGGCGAGAAAGGCGTCGACACCGACGTCGAGCCCGCTCTCGACCTCGTACTGAGTACAGGCGCTGACGATGGCGATGGGAAGACTCCGCGTCCGGGGATCAGCACGCAGCCGAGCGGCGGTTCGCAGTCCGTCGAGCCGGGGCATCACGACGTCGAGTGTGACGACATCGGGCCGAACCTGATGGACGACGTCCAGACACTCGGCACCGTCAGCCGCGGTCACGACCTCGAGACCCTCCAGCTCGAGATTGACCCTGATCAGCTGCCGGATGACCTTGTTGTCGTCCACAACAAGCACTCGGCCGGACGCGCCTGGCACAACTCGAGAGTAGGTGCGCGCCCACCGCCGCGTCCGGGTTTTCCCCACTTCCACCCCGTGCGGACCCCGTCACCCACCGCAGCCACAGCCCCACTCCCCCGAGCACTCCCCCACTCCCCACAACGCCACCCGCCGCGACCAAAACACGTGGCGATCACCCCGGAAAGAGCTGGTAGGGTTCTACCCGTCGCCGCACACAAAGCGCCCGACACGCCCCCGTAGCTCAGGGGATAGAGCAACGGCCTCCGGAGCCGTGTGCGCAGGTTCGAATCCTGCCGGGGGCACTCGCCACACAGCCAGCCTGAATCAAGCGCTGAGCTGGGCGGATGCCCAGACGAGAGAGCGGGAGTCAGTCTCACTGGCTCCCGCTCTTTCTCGTTCTCTCTCACTGTTCGCGCACTATCTGCGATACACGCGACACACCTCCGACACGCGAGAGTGTCGGGCAGGGACGACGGAAGACCCACTGCTCAGATAAGGCGCGACCATGGACCAGACCTGGGCAGTAGCGCTGGGAGCCATAATCAGCATTGTCAGCGCGGCGCTGGGCGCCGTGGGAGGCTACGCCGGCGGCAAGGCGCAGGCTCGCGGCACAGTCGAGGGCGTGGAGCTACAACTCGCAGGGCAACGGGCAGACGCTCTGTGGCAGATGGAAGTCGACGCCTGCACTCTCTACATCGACCGGTGCAATCAGGCACTCTTCAAGATCGGTCAAGTGGTCTCCATCGGTCAACTTGAAGCCAGCCAAGCGGAAACACTCGCGGTCTATGGCATCGAATCGCGCGATGAAATCATCAGAAGCCTGAGAGGCCTTCAGGACGAGTGCATGTTGCAGGAGGTCGCCCTTGGCCTCCGCCTGCCCTCAGCTCTCGCCGAAGGTGCCAAGGGGGTCAGAGAATCTTTGACCTCAACCACAGACGCCCTGTACCGCTGGTGTGCGGCCCGCGCAGGCCGCACACCAGATGAGGCGGAGCGATGGCAAGACCTCATCGATCGGACGACAGCTTTTCGGCGAGGCGTCGGCCGGTTCACGAGTGATGCACAGGCGCGGTTTACCGCGCCGCATCCCGCCAGGTCAGGAGGTCCCCAGCGACGTTCCTTGACTTGGACTCGCAGGTAAGCAGCGAGTCCCGCTCCCTCATTGTCGCTCACTGTTCGCACCTATCTGCGATACCGGGCCACACCCCCGACACGCAAGATCAAGTTCCTGGCACATTGATCACGCCGGGAAACCACGAGATCCCCAAGTGCACTGCCGTGAGCTTGCTGGCTTGTACGAACTCCCGGGCCCCGGCTGCGGTCACCACGTTCGGCTCACGTAATGCGTTCTCGCGCAATACGCGCAGCCGGGCCAGCGACTCCAGCACGGGTACCGTCACACCTTCGGTTCTACCTGCGGCGGCCGCATAGTAGTAAGCAGCCTCCACAAGCGACCCAGCGGCGACGATGGATTCCAGGGGACGTTCCTCCGCCAGAACGCTGGCGAAGTCGAAAGCATCCCCTCTCCCTTGGTGCGCCACGCGCCGGGCTGCTGGCTCTGTCTCCTCGTTGATCTGCTCGTGTGCCCGCTGCGCTGTAGCCACGAACTCCACTGCCCCCATAGGGGTCTCAACCCGCGATATGCCAGGCAGCCGATCACGTATCAGCCAGATACCTATGGCGGCAACCGCAGGCCAGAGAAGAACCTTGACGTAAGCAAGCACCATCTCAGCGACAGTCACACCGCACATTGTGAGCCATCGACTACCCAGCGCGCATACGAAGTTGCTTGCCACCTTTGGCCTCAGGCCACGTCACCCTCGTCCTCTAGGGCCTTTGCGATCTTCGCGTTGGCGGCTTCTTCGTGTCCGTCGATGCAGCCGTGGTAGCGGCGGTGAATCACCTCCGGGGAGTTGCCGACCCGCCGGGCTACCTCAGCGATCGGAACCCCGGCATTCAGCCACCGCGTGATGCATGCGTGCCGCAGGTCGTACGGGCGCCCGGCGAGCGGCGATTCGACGCGGTCCGGCGGGAGGGCGAACCGTCGCGCCTCCTCCCACACACGCCAGTACGTGGATGAGCCGACGACTCCCCCGCGCTCGTTCCCGAACACGCGCCCTTCCTTGGCGGTCCCGAACACCTTCAGGTGGGCCCGAATGATGGTGACCAGGACGGGCGGGATGGGCACCGGGCGGTCAGTATCGGACTCGCGGGCCTTCAGGCCCCGGCGGTCGTGCCGCTCCCCGGAGTCGGTCCACTGCTTACCCGAGACGGGACGCGTCTCCCGCAGCGTCAGCGTGCCCCAACCTGCCTCTGGCAGGTGGCAGTCAGAGATCCTCAGCCCGACTGCCTCAGCGGGCCTGAGCCCCGCGTAGTAAAGGACCCCGTAGAACGCCACTAGGCGCCGCCCGCGGCTGCGGTCCCACGAGCCGACGTAGGAGACGGCAGCGAGCAACTGGCGCCCCTGTACGGCATTCACGAGCACGCGGCGGTCCACCACCCCACCGGAGCCCACGCGCTTCCCGCGGGCTCGTTGGAGCGGGTTCTCGGGGAGTTCCTTGGCCGCGACGGCTTGTTCGAGGGCCGTGTTCAGGACGCGCCGCCGCCGTCTGTGCGTCTCCCCCGCCGCCGGGGTGCCGTCCAGTCGATAGCTGAGTCGATAGGCCACGTCCTCGAGCACCTCAAGGTCGACCAGGTCGACGACCGGCCTGTCCTCCGTCGTGAGCCACTTGTACGCGGCTTTCAGCTCGGCCGGCGGATCCTCCCCCGCGTTCGCGGGGACGATCCCCCACCGGAAGGCCAACCGCAGGTACTTGTCGTCAGGAGCGTCGTCCCCGCGCTTCACCATGGCCAGCGCCACGGCCGCGAGCCCGTCCGCCATGCCTTCACGCGTCTTCGCGGCGCTCATGCGCCACCGCCCGGCGACGTACTTCCGGCAGAACTCGAACCACCGTAACGATGGCTCGGCCTCAACCGCCGATGCCGCCGCTTCAGCCGCGGCGCGGACTTCGGACTCAGGCTGTCCGCTCGCGATCTCGAACGCTTCACCCCGCCGCATGGCCTGCCGGAGCTCCGAGCGTCGACTCTCGGCGAGTGCCGACGTGGCGAACGTCGCGCTCCTCACCTTCCCACCCACGACCCAGCGGAGTTGGTACGGGCGTGCCTTGCGGTCGACCTTCGTGACCTTCCACAGCCGGACGTCGAGGGAGTACCCCGACCGGGCCGCCCCGTGGGGGCGGAGAGCCGGGGTGTCTTCGGTCATGCTCACGCGGCGTCCTCCCGCTCCGCAAGCCACCGTTCGTATTCCGACCTGCGGATGCGCACGTCGCCGTTCGGCAGCTTGATCGAGCGCGGGCCCTTCCCGAGTTGACGCCACCGGTAGAAGGTCGACGGAGCCACCTTCAGATCAGTGATGACCTCGGCGACGGTCAACTTCTCGTCCAGCGCGCGAGCGCTCATACCGCCGTCCCTTCGGCTTCGGTCGACCCGGACAGCCCGGACAGCTCCAATTCCGACTGTCCGGGTCGTTCGTGCTGGTCAGAGGGGTTAACCGGACAGTCGGACAGTGCGGACACCTCCGGGGCGCCCTGTGTCCGGGTCTCGGTGTCCGGGTAGTACCGGCCGCCGACGTCCCTGTTGAGCTGTCCCGCCTCGGCCATGCGGGCGCAGGTCCGGCGGATCGTGTCCAGGTCGACGTGCGGCAGCTCGCCTGCCATGTCCTTGGGCTTCGCGCCGGGATGGGCACGGACGTAGCGGAGGATCGCGGCTCGGGTGTCTCCGACGGTGTGGTCGGTGGCCGGGCCGTCCAGCAAGTGCCAGGCTCCGGAGGCGGGTTGGAAGCTGAGGGCGTACTCGGCTTCGTCTACGTCGCGGCCGGTGACGTGCAGGATGCCGTCCGCCTGCCCGCGGGCCCGCTTCAGTACGAGGGTGGCGTCTGCCGCGCCCGCGATGCCGTTGGTCCCGGAGACCTCAGTCAGGAAGTCGTCCGAGCCTGCCTTGCGGACGTGGTGGACCAGGATGACGGCGATGCCGTAGTAGTCCGCGAGGCGTTTCGCGTAGCCGACGGCGACGTAATCCGCGTCGTACGCCGATACGCCCTGCGGGGCCTGTCCGCGCATCTTGGCGAACACGTCAATGACGACCATGCGGGCCTCGAGGTTGCGGTCCAGCCACTGGGCTATGGCCTCGGTTCCGCCCTGGGGGAAGGGCGGGCATTCGGTGACCAGGGTCAGCCCGGCGGGCGCCGGCTGTCCGCCCAAGAGCTTGCCCATCCGGGTCTGAAGGCGGCGCGGGGTGTCCTCCAGGGCGAGGTAGAGCACGGGTCCGCCCTGGACGGGCACGGAGTCGAACGCCTGGCCTCCGGCGGCGACCGCGAGCGCCAGCCCGAGGGAGAGCCAGGACTTGCCGACCTTGGGCGGTCCGGCGAGCAGGCTGACGCCCTCGGCCAGGATGCCGGGAACGGCCCATTTCGGCTCGGGGAAGTTGGCGGCCATGAGCTGATCGGCTGTCCATGCGGTCCGCGGGCGCTCCCGCTTCGGCGGCGGGACCGAGACCGCCTCGGTGTCGCTGGGCACGGAATACAGGTGCAGGGGCGGGATGGGGTTGGCGCTCATGCGGCGACCGTCCTGGGGCGCCGTGCTCCGGTCCTGAGGCCGGAAGCGATGGTGCGCCGGGCCTCGCGCTCGCCCTGTCCGACTTGGAGCGCGGCTGTGAGGAGCCAGCCTGTGACGTCGGCTTCGCTCAACTCGCCTCCGGCAACGAGCTGTCCGAGGGCGACTGCGGCGATGAAGAGCGCGTCGTTGTGTTGGTGCTCGGCGGAGCCGGTGACGCGTTCCACCTCGCCGTTGACGGCGGACCGGAGGAAGGCGGTACGCCGTCCGCGCCCGGTGAGGGCAACCGTGATGGGTGTCTGCGGGGGCAGTGGCGCGGGGCGTAGGAGTTCGGCGAGCCAACTCGGCAGCGGTGCCACGGGGTCGTGGCGGGTGACCTCGTACGGGTATCCGGCGAAGGTGCTGCCTGCACCGACCACGAGTCCGCCCCATGCGCGGGTGTCGACCTTCCAGCCCAGCCCGCGGGCGCTGTCCCCGGCAGTGTTGCGCAGGGGCTCGCCCTCGGGGGCGAGGAAGTACAAGTGGGTGCCGCCGCTCCAGGTGCGAACGGTGTACGTGTCAGCCGGGACGGGCTGGCCGTGGCTCTCGCAGAGTACGGCGAGGGCGTCGGCGCCGTCGGTGACGCCGTGCTTGGCCCAAGCGGCTGGCGGGGTGTCGCCGGGGTGCTTGGGCTTGTCCAGGTCGATGACGATCAGGCCGGAGGGGCCGGTGGAGATGCCGATGTTGTAGGCGGCGACGGACCAGGAACGGGTGATGCGGTCCGGGTCGGTGGTGGCTCGGGTCTCCCAGTCGGAGATGGCCGGGCGCTTGTCGCCGGGGACGAGGGGGAAGACGCGCCAGTCACGGGACGCTGCGTCAAGCGCGGCGGTGAGCTGGGCAGAGCCGTCCGGGTACGGCATGCTGGGGTGCTCCTGTTCTGTCTTCGGATGGGCAGGGAGAACCGCGGCGGCGGGCGACCTTGCTGGGGAGTCCCGCCGCCGCGGCGTTGCTACTGGTTCTTGGCCCAGTGGGCGTACTGCTGGCGGACGTAGTGGCGCGGGTCGCTGACGACGGCCGTGTCGTCCAGCTCCATCAGCCGTTGTGCGGCTCGGGTGGCGAGGTCTGCCGCGTCGCTGGTGACGCTGTCGGTTTCGTTGCTCAGCGCGATGCGGTCCAGCAGCGCGGCCTTGCGGAGCCAGAACTCCCGGTTGAGCGCGTCGAGGAACGGCCTGTCGGCTGCTGTCCGGGCGGTCCATCCGATCTCGCTGATGATGCTCGGGGCGAGCGCGTACGCCTCTTCAGGCGCGGGCCAGGGCTCCGGCTCGGGACGGTGGTCGGCGGCGAGGTAGAGGCGGGTGCGCTGGCCGTCGCGAGTGGGGTGCTGGCGCGCCGGACCGGTGTTGAATGCGGCGGCCAGGGCCTCGCTGACGCGGTCCTTGTCGGCCAGGTCACAGATGATGCGGATCTCGAACATGGGTCAGTACTCCTTGCCGGTGCTGGTGGACGGGAGTTCGGGCAGTCCGGCGGCTTCGACGGCCTTGACGTCGAAGCCGGGCAGGACGGCGCGCGCGGTGAGGGCGAGGGCGAGCTGTTCGGCGTAAGCAGCGCCGGTGCGGGCCACCTCGATCCGTGCTCCGGCGCGCAGGGCTTCGACGCGCTCGGTGTGGGCGTGTTCCTCGCGGCGCGCGCTGGTCTGCCGCTCGTGGGCCAGGTGCTCGCGGCGGTCGGTGCGCCAGTACCGCGCGGCGAGCCCGTAGGCGGTGGCGGTGGCGAGCACCCACAGCAGCAGCGGCAGGGACAGCCCGTCGGCGTATCCTGCGACCCCGGCGAGGGCGAGCCCGCCAGAGGCGGCGAACGCGGTTCCGGCGATCACGGGGTCTCCGGCGCGGCCGATGCTCGCGCACACGCCGGCCGTCGCGGCGGCGAGCGAGAGCGCGGTCATCAGCACGGCGTTGCCGATGGAGTGTTCGGCGCCGTTGGCGTTCCAGATGCGGGCCAGGATCAGCACGGTGGAGGTGGCGAGTGCGGGCGCGGCCTTGGGGGCGATGAGGGCGAGCCAGTGCCGGGCGATGATCTGTTCGTTCACGGCCGGACTCCTGTCACAGGTCGGGGATGGCGTTGATGACGGCGCGGGCGAGTTCGTTGATGGGTCCGGCGGCGCCGGTTGAGGCGAGGAAGAACCCGAACATCGCGGCGATGAACGCGGCGCCGTAGCCGAGGGACTTGGAGCGGAGCAGGAAGAACAGGACGAGTCCGAAGAGCAGAACCAGAGAGACGGTCACGGCCATGGGGGTGGCCTCCTTTCGTGTCAGCGGGTGCCTGCGCGGTAGATCCGTGAGGCGCGGTTGTAGATCCATCGGCCGACGCGGACGCGTTTGCCGCGGCCCTTGCAGCGGCGGCAGTGCTTGCCGCGCTTGGGGCGTCCCTTGCGGTCGGTGGTGGTGGCGAAGCCGAAGCCGTTGCACTTGCGGCAGGTGCCGAACGGGCTCCCCGCACACAGAGAGCCGTAACAGAATGTGATGACGAGCAGGCATGTCATAGCAAGGGCTATGGGGGTCATCGGGGTCCCTCCGGGCCGGTTTCCGAGGTTTTCGCAGGTGGGGGTGCTACCCGCTAGATCCCTGATCGGATGCTGTTTGGGGTGCTAGCGGGGGTGCTACCGGTAGCAGGTGGGCCCGCTACCGGTAGCGGTGGTACGGGGCTAGGCGGCACCCCGGTTTCCGTCACGCTCCGCAATCGCGGTGGTGAGGTCGTCGCGGACGATTCCGCGGCGGGTGGTGCGCTCGCCGTCGTCGGTGGTCCCGGCGATACCGGTGGTCTTGATGCCGTGCGGCTTGAGCGCGGAGGTGACGTTCTCGCCCTTCCATCCGCCGTAGACCTCCGGCCGCAGCTCCGCGAGCCGGGCGGCGATCCGCTCGTTCCACACCCGCTTCTCCGAGGTCGGCACAACCGCGGCGACGTCGGCGAGCAGGTCGTACGACGGTCCGGCCCCGCTCTCGGCTTCCTCCCCGACGGCGACGCCGGACAGCGTGCCCTCGGCCTTGCGCAGCGCGAGCGCCCGCTGAGCGATCGCGTGGGTGGCGTTGTCGTCCAGGTAGGCGGTGCGCACCACCACCGGCAGCGCGCCGGCGCCTCCGAGGTAACCGTTACCGGCGTCGATCTCCGGGCGGAACGAGGTGGCGCGCACTCCGTTCTTGTACGCGCTCGTGCCGAGGATCATGTCGTTCTCGACCTGCCCGGCCACCCTGAGGCAGAAGCGGATCGACACGTTGCCGCTGATCCCGGTCGGCAGCGAATCCTTGTCCGGGCGCTGGGTGGCCAGGACCAGGATCACCCCGAGGGCACGGCCCAGCTTGATGATGAACTCGGCGTCCTCACCTGCCTGTTTGCCGTACTTGGAGTGGGCGAACAGGTTCTGGCACTCGTCGAACACGGCGAGCAGCGGCCACAGCTTGAGCGAGCGCTTGTCGGCGATGGCGCGGGTGATGCGCTTGTCCGGGCACAGGTCCCGCGGCAGCTTCTTGATCGCGGCCGCACGGCGCATGACCTCGGCGCGCAGCAGCTTGAGCGAGTCGGCCGCATACTCGATCGCTTCGTCATGGATGCCGGAGACGAACCGGTGCGAGACGCATTCGAGTTCGTCCAGGTCGCCGGTGCCCTTGTTCTCGTGCAGCCACAGTTCCACCGACGGGTCCAGTGCCGCCCCGCAGGCCAGCACCCGGACGGAGGCGGTCTTGCCCTGCCCGGGCTGCGAGCCGATCAGCACGTTGTGCTGGATCAGCGGGACCGCCTGAGCCCGGCCGCGCGGGTCGATGCCGAACGGCACGCGCTTGAAGACGTCGTGCCGGCGGGCGCCTGCGAGCTGCCACTTGACGATGCCGGTCTTGGACAGGTCCCGGTCCCCGACCCACAGGATCAGGCGTCCCTCGTGCTCGTTGGGGTCGGCGTCCGGCCACACGCATCCCAGCGGGCGGCGCAGGCCGGACGCGAGCCGGGCCCGCCGGTCCGCCACGTCTGCCGGAGTCACACCGAGCGGCAGGTCAATGTCAGCGCGCCAGCCCGGACCCTCGCGGGTGATCGGGGCGACGAACTTGATGCCGTCCTGCCCCTTGGCGACCGCGGAGGTGATCTGGCCGATACCGATGGAAGCCATGGCCTTGACCACGATGTCGCTGGTCAGCTTCTGCACCTCGGTCTTGATGACCGCACGCGTTGCCAGCGGCGCATCCGCCGGCGCTCCGGCCAGCCCGAAGCCGAGCACTGCCACCGTCGCGGCGATGACCTGCGTCATCGGCTCCGCGCCGTAGACCAGGAACAGGGTGAGTACGAGGGCGACGACGGCGCCCATGGCGGTGAGGATCATCCGCAGGCGGACGCGGCGGTCGCGCTGCCGGGAGAGCTTGAGGTACTCGTCGACCTGCTCGTTCGTGGCCGTGTATTGCCGCAGGGCCTCGCCCTCGGCGTCCACGGACCAGCGGCCCACCTTGCCCAGGGTGTTGAGTGCGCCGCGCGGGGCGCGCCAGATCAGTTTGGGCAGGTAGACGAACGGCACGCGGACCGCGTGAAATGCGACGGTGTGCCAGGCGTGCCCGGCCAGCCAGCCGAGTGCCTCCCGGAACTCCGCGGCCGACTTGAGCCAGGCCGGGAAGACGTCCAGCCGCTTGGAGTTCTTGATCCGGTCGATGACGCCGGGCCCCGACACGGTCGGCACCGTGCTGTCGACCAACGTCGGCCGCCCGTCGGCCGACTCGGTCAGCTCCGGGTCGGCCGACTGCGACGGACCGGAGTCGGCCGACGGGTCGGGAGCCGGGTCGGTCGACTCGCCGCGCGCGGTGCGGGCCTTGCCGAGGTCGACCACCTCACCCCCGGACGGGGCCGCGGGGTCGGTCATTTCGACTTCGAGCCGGTTGAAGAGTTCGTTGTCGTCGTCGGGGTGTTTCACTGACAGTTCCTTCTCTCGGGAGGGAAAGGGCGGGCCCGGCCGTCGCTGTAGGAGGTGGGCGGTCGGGCCCGCCGCGTGGGTCATGCGGCGCGCTGTTCCTCGGGGTAGGCGCAGGACACGCACGTTCCGAGCGAGGTCGGGATGACGTATCCGGCGTCCAACTGGCACTGCGGGCAGGTGCGGCGGGCGAGCATCGCCAGGGCGAGCGCTCCCCACTTGCGGGAGGTCATCGGCCGCACCGGGCGGGCGCGGTCGACGCGGTAGAGGTAGGCGACCTGCACCCCGGACTTCCGGCCCCGATGGCCGCGCATCACCTGCGCCGCAATCGGCTGTCCGCCGGGCCTCAGCCCGCGGTCCCGGAGCTGACGGCGAGTGGCATAGCCGTCCGGGGCAAAGCGCCACGGGAAGGTGGGAACCCCGAACCGGGTGCCGTTAGGGTCGTAGCACTCACTGAAGGCCGTGGACATCAGGCCCCCACCCCGACAACCGGCGCGTCGGTGCGGGCGCCGGTCCGGCCGGCACGGCGACCGATGACGGTGGCGAACAGCCAGCCCAGCCCGGCCCGGCGCATTCCGGCACGGGCCTGCTTGGCCGCGTACATCGCCTCATCAGCGCGCCGCAGCAGCCCCGACAGATCGTCGCCGGGGAAGTCCGCGGCGCGCACCCAGCCAAGCGAGACCGTGGTTCGCATGGCCGGGTCCTGGCTGTCGACCGGGCGGGCTAGCACGCCGTGCAGAACGGCTAGCAGGTCGCCCGCGGTGCCGTGGCTGTCGATGACGACGGCTGCGAACTCGTCGCCCCCGAGCCGCCCGGCCACGCCCGACGAGCCGGCGTGGTGGGTGAGCCGGTCCGCGGTCGCCTTCAACAGCGCGTCCCCGGCTGCATGCCCGAACGTGTCGTTGATCTGCTTGAAGCGGTCCACGTCGGCCAGCACCACCACCGCGCGCGGGTCCTTGAGCAGGGCAGTGGCGCGGCGGGTGAACCCGTCACGGGTCCATAAGCCGGTCAACGGGTCACGCCGTGCCGTGTCGAGACGGGCCCACAGCCTCCAGGCGTGGACAGCCCAACCCGCGGCCGGGGCCAGTGCGGAGAGCAGCACGGTCGCCGGGGTGCTCATGCCGCCGTCCCCTCGCCGCGCTCGCCGTCGTCGGTGCTGTCGATGGGGTGCAAGCGCCGGCCGTCCGCGCGCTCACTGAGCAGCAGATCCCGCAACACGCGGGAGTTCGCGGCCGAGCAGTGCAGCGTGGTGCGAATCGCTTCGGCATTGATCGCGTCGTCCGCCCACCCGGCCGTGGCCTCGCGGGCTTCGGCGAGCAGTTCAGCGGGGGTCCGCGGCGCCTTACCGGACTTAACTTTCGGCTTCGCGGTGCGCTTGCGCGGCGGCTTGGGCGTCTCCTGCCTCGGCGGCTCCGCGTCCTGCGGCGGAACGGACGACAGGTCGTCACTGGCTGGGGCCAGCTCACCCAACTTCAACAGCACCCGCTCCGGCCGCGGCGTCTTGGAACGCCACCGCCGACCGAACCGCTCACGCAGCTCCGCGCGGGCCAACTGCCTCTCCCGCTCCCGCCCCAAAGCATCGGAGTAGGAGGTGACCTCCCACAGCGTCATGCGGCGCCACAGGGCGAACGTCGACAGGGGGGCGAGCAGCCAGCGAGAGCGGCGGATCTTCTCCATCCGACGGCCCGTGACGGCGCCGATCCGGGAGGCGTAGACGTGCGCGGCCACCTCGGACAGCACCACCCACAGCAGCGGCATCGTGCCGTGCGCGAGCTTCGCGGACAGCGAGTGCCCAGCCGCGATATTCAGCCAGCACGTAACCCCGGTCAGCGCCCACGGTACGAACCGCACCCAGCCCAGCGGCATGTCTGTACGGATCAGCAGCAGGAACGCCGCGGTGAACACCGGGATCGCCGTGTCGATGCCAACCGGCAGCATCCACGGGGAAGCAAAGCCCCAGCGCGCCCCGGCCGCGGACACGGCCTCGAAGGAAGAGGCCAGGCCCAGTCCGCCAACCCCGGCCGCGAGTACGGCGACCGCGCCTAACACCCACAGTTCCGGCGTCGTCAGCGGTGGCACGGCCGGACGCTCGATGGTCTCCAGCGCGCTCATGCGCTCTCACCGTCCTGCGAGGCCCGGAACTGGGCCTCCATCAGTTCGGCTTTCACGTCGCTCACCTGGCCGTCGACGATGCGCTGATAGACGGCCTCGCTCTCCAGGAACATGCGGTCCTGGAAGTTCGGGTCCTCGCTCATGCCGCCGCCCCCTTGCGCACTGGCCGACGGCCGGCGGGACGGGCCAGCGGGACGACGTTGAACAGATCCGGCGCGTACGCCTCGATCGCCTCAGCGGCGATCCGGCTCACGTCGTCGGGCAGATGCGGGTTGTCAGCGAGGATGTCGCGCGCCGCATCCAAGCGAGCCGCGCGCTCTTCGTCCGTCTCGCCCTCCACCCCGAGCCACAGCTCAACCGGGGTGCCAAGGGCGAGTTCTACGAAGTCATCGGCGGAAACCGCCTGTTGATGGCCAACGTATGTGCGCATGGACGTTCTCCAGAGTCGAAGGAGCAGGGAGGGCCGCGGCGCCGGGCGACCTTGCTGGGGAGTCCCAGCGCCGCGATTTCAGATTGACCTATGTCAATCTGACTGTCAATGGGGTCGGCCCGAGAACAGGAGATTGACCTAGGTCCAGCTACTCTCGGACCTATGGAGCAGAGCCCAGACGCGCACAGGCAGGCACCCACGGCCAAGGAGATCGCTGCGGAATTCCGCGAGAAGATCACGGGACCGCGCCCCGGATACGACCCGGGAGATCGGCTCCCCGCCGCTCGCAAACTGGCCAAAGACCTCGGCGTACAGCTCATGACGGTGCAGAGCGCGTATGGCCAGCTCCGTGACGAGGGACTGGTGCTCACCCAGCAGGGCCGCGGAACGTTCGTCCGGGATCCATCGATGCCTCTCGGGACCGAGCCAGGCAGCAGTCCGGCGTTCACCGCCCTCGCGGCAGAGCTCAGCTCGATTCATGACGCACTTCGCCTGCTCGGTGAGCGGCTGGACCGCCTGGAACACCTTGTCGGCGACGAGACTCCACCCTCGCAGTGAGCTCATCCGCACGCCTCACCAGCTGCTCTGCCATGGCGCGCGCCTTGCTCAAACTCGCTTCGATCACGGCAAGTTCCGGAGGAGTTAAGCCTCCTAACTCGCCGATCCGATCATTAATCCCTGACATGCCAACGAGCATGCGGCCGTCAACAGGCGAGGACCCGGACAGAATGTCCGGGTCCTCTTTTTCGCACAGGCCAAGAAGGTTGAAGAAGCGTCAGAGCGCGGCCACATCCACGGCGTCCAGCACGGCCGCCCACGGCAGGTCCCGCCCGGCCGGCGCTTCCCTTGGCTCGTACAACGGCCAGACCTCGGGGCCGTAGACGATACGAACTCCCCCGGCAAGGAGGACGTCAATGTGACCCTGCCACGCGGGATGGCGAGCATGCGCCGCGTTCACGCGCGGGAAGACGACAACTGGTAGACCGAGGGTGCCGATAGCCTCACCAACCTGGGTCAGAGCTTGGTTGTCCATCAGGCCGACCGCGAGCTTGGCAACCATGTTGGCCGAAGCAGGAGCGACCGCGTAACAGTCGACCGCTGGATGTGATCGAGCCTCACCAGGCAGACGCGGTTCGTCACGTACAGGCAGGCCGGTGAGCTTTTCCAGCCGGTCAACCTCGCCGCTCATCCGCAGCCACTGCCCAGCAGTCGGCGTCAGGGTGACAGCCACCTGCCAACCTCGCGCCATCGCTGGCTCGACAAGGCCAGTACGCAGCGCCTCTACACCTCCAGCCGCCGATCCGACCACGCCGAGCACCCCGCGCTTGCCTGAACTCACTGCACCGCCCTGCACCGCTGAGCCATCACGAGCACCTCGGATGAACGCGATCCGCCGGTCACGGGGGACTGCTTGATCAAGTCCCTGAGCGTCTCGCGCACTCTTGGATTGTTGCGCACGAGCTGCGGCGAAGTGCGCTCAGCCAAACGTAGCGCCGTGAATGCTTCGTCACCCTGGCCGGCGAGCGACAGAGCGCGTGCGTAGTCGATGCGGTGCGAGACGCTGCGCTCCTGCGGCATGTGGTCCACATTGATTCGGCCGTGCTCCACAACGTACGAGACATTGTCGAGATCCAGCTCAATGGACAAGCGATGGAGCAGGACATTCGTCGGCCCGAAGCCCGTCTGCCAGTAGTTCTCATCCGACCCGAGGTCGCCTGCGAGTTCTTCGGCACGATCTAACAGGCCCGTAGCCGTCGGTCGGTCTTGATGCCGTGCTGCCGCGACAGCCGCTCGGAGATGGATCATCCCAAGTAGGCTGAGCGCCGCTGGATCGTGCACGGATACCTGGGAGGCCAGCCAGGCTGCGGCCGCGTTGCCCAGTTCGAGGGCATCGTCGTAGCGCCCGTTGGCGAGTAGGGCATGGGTGCCGGACCGTGCCGCGGACGCCAGCACGAGCGGGTCGTCCGACTCGTCAGCGGCTCGCATCGCACGCTCGGCAGCGAGCCATGAGATGTCTGATTCGCCGATCTTCGCCAGTGTTGTAGCCGCGAGATGGTGTGTACGGGCCGACACGGCCCAGCAGTCCCCGCGCTCTTCGCCGTGGCGCGCTGCTCGCTCTTCCAATTCCTGTGCCGTCTGGAGCAACGCAGGAAGCGCAGCTACGACAGTGCCGAGCCGTCCTCCCTGGTATTCGTTCCACGCCTGTTCCACGCGCACGGCCACGGGGACAGGAGTCGGGAGCTGAGCCTCAGCATCGGGACCAAACAGCAGGCGTGAGAGGCGCCGTGGGCTCATGAGTGCGTCACGAACAGCGGGGACGTCATCCTGCTGCCGCTCATCCTCCATGAGGACAGTCTGCCCAAGTAGATCCCCGAGTTGGACGCGCAGGATGCGGGACAACTCCGCAAGCATGTCGATACGCGGCGGCTTCCTGCGCCCGGTCTCAATCTTCGCGAGCCAGTCAGTGCTACGACCGACGAGGCCGGCCAGCACCTCCTGCGTATAGCCGCGGCGCTTGCGGTAGAACGCAATGCGCTCGCCGATGCTGAGGTGATCTCCAAGACCACGCATGGGGTGTTGCCTCCCGCTGCTGAGTAGGGGCGTCTTTCACGGTACCGACGCGGCGGGGAGCCCGGAAGCGATCTCGACCTCAAGCACCCTCCAAACTGAGCGTGAAGCTTGGAACAGGAGCAGACCCGGACAGTCTGTCCGGGTCTGGCGGACTCCCGCTTGAAGGTGTCCGCGCTGTCCGGACACAGACCGGCTGAACCCCCCTGGTGTTTCAGCCCGTCTGCAAATCCGCCCCCCCAAGGGCTTGCGATTGACGATGGACGCACACTGTTGGAGCCTGGAGATGTACGGCCTTCGTTTCGGTGTAGGCGCCGCACCTTAGAACAATTCTTCCTGCGCGCTACGACTCTAGATCCTCGCGAACACAACCTTAGGGGGATACGTCATGTCGAATGAAACATCCGCCGAGATAAATCGCGCAGAAAGCATTCTAAACAAGCAGTCCGAGGATCAACCGATCGTGGTGGACGAAAATGGGAACATCCACCCAGCCACAGAAAATGATCGCGGCGTGGCAATACGAGACGCCAAAGGCGAGTATCGATTCCGATCATGCGAGACGAGAATCTAGATGTCCTCCACCGATCACGTAGTTCCCCGGGGGCTACTCATCCTAGACCCAGAAAAAGAGCGAATCTATGCAGAGCAGGAGAAAATGAGGAGGTATTACCCGCAATTCCATCTGAAGCGCTCATGGTTCGGCGACAAACTCTCCTTCTCCGGCTCCCTAACAACCAAGATGGGGAGCTCATATAAGATACGCATCGCACTGCCGGAATATTTTCCGAACCAAATTCCTTCTATCGAACCTGTGGGATGGAAGGCCCGAGGGCCTCATATTTACGCGTCAGGAAATCTCTGTGTAATGAAGTCCGAGCAATGGCGCCCATTTTATTCAGTGGCCTTTATGGTCACGAGAACCGCCATATGGCTGAACAAATTCGACGTTTATAGGTTCAAAAACTACTGGCCAGGAAAGGGACAGGCGCACTAGAGATTCGGCAAGAACGGTCATCACCAGACGGGTAGTCGACTCATGGAATTCGGTTCATCTCAAACAAGTCACCCCAATGCACTCGACACAAGTCGCATAGACCACCTGGTGGACAACCGAGACGTTGCCCGGCTGAGAATAACCGTAGCTGGACTGGGTAGCGGTGGAGCAATGGTAATCCAACAGCTCGCCATGTGCGGCATACGGCAGTGGGACATATTCGATCCCGACATTCTTGAACCAGTAAACCTGATTAAGCATCCAGCGTTGCGTAGTCAGCTAGGCATGCCTAAGGCTGAGGCAATGCAAACCTGGCTACACGACCGGAACCCAGGTGCCCAGGTCAATGCGTATAGTGAAGACGTACGCAAGTCCTCTGCCTTCGTGTCGGCCGCTTCTGAATCTGACTTGATCATATCGGCCGTGGATGATCCGGCTTCAAGGAATTGGATTAACACCCAGTGTGTACAAATCCAACGTCCATGCATTACAGGTTCTGTTATTCGTACAGGCCTCGGCGGAGAGGTCTACCTGTACGCTCCTGGGGAAACCGGCTGCCTATCTTGCATGCAGTTGGTCGCCGATCGAAATGACATGAATATCGAAGACGCCTTCGACCTCACAGACGAAGAGAAGAAAAATCGGTACGGGCTTGGCGAGTCGGACTTCGCCACTTCGGGGCTAGCTATAGACGTCACGCTGGTAGCGTCGTTCCACGCTCACATGGCATGGAGCACACTCATGGGTGACCGTTCACCGTACGTACCACAGCTTAACTTTAACTGGCTCACTATGGGTATCCGCCCCGAGCCGGGCGTATTTTCTAAGCATTACGAAATAAGCCGTTTGTTGATCAAGGCGCAGAAAGAGTGTTACCTCGCTTGCGGGGCCGACCATGGCCGGGTTGAGCAATGAAACACATCCCGCTACACATACATGAATGCGTTCTCGATCGAGCGATGCTGGAAATCGAAAAGAACCCAGATGTTGAGGTAGGGGGGAAGTTTGTTGGCTACATTCGCAACTCCTCCCCCGTGACCAGACGCCGGAAAGCCAAGCTCGCTGACCTGGAAGTCGAAGTATGCGATTATCTCGATTCCGGTCCGGGGACATCGCGCTCTGCCGTATTCCATCACCCTGATACCGAATATCAACTTGAGCTATTTCAGCGCATTGAGAGGGAGTTTCCCGGCCTCGCATTCATAGGCCTATGGCACAGCCATCACCCAAACGGGTTTCCCAATCTGAGCCGAGGAGACATACAGGCACACTGGGGGACAGTGAACAGTCCAAGATATGATCAAGAAATCATGATCTCGTCCCTAGCTATCGACGATACAGGGATTTTGGGAGGAAAGACATTTGCGTTTCCGCGCGGATCTGAAAAATACTACGAGATCGCCCCTGACTCTATCCAAGTCGTGCGAACCCGCAATGATATTCACGCTGCAGTCGAAGCGCACGCAAAGAGCCTGCGCAGTCGGACAACTAGTAGAACAGGCGGAGGTACTTCTACGATCGATGCAAACGACACTGATTGGCGCCATACAAGCGAAGGTCAAAATTCCCTGGCACGTGACCAGGCTTGGCTAGCCATCCACCCGGGCATGCAACCCTATACGCGAAGAGATACAGTCATATGGAGGGGGAGCGTGCGCCGCGGAAGCCGTGTATTCCAATGCGCTTACACCTATCCGGAGGATTTTCCGAAATCATCCCCGTTTGCCGCCGCTTCCCTCGTAGAAGAGGGAATCGAGGTAACCATCTCAGTCGACCTGGCAGAATCTCGAACGCGGCCTCAAGAATTTTTGATGCTACTTGATGAGCTAGGCGATACAATGCAGAATCACATTGAGAAGCAAATAGGGGATAGTCGAAACCAGGGAGAGGAGCGGGACGTCTAAGAGCGTGTCCGCACCTGCACCGACACCACTCAGCCCTAGGGGTGGCCGGTGGCTGTCAGCTGAGACGTCACGACGGCTAGGTGGTGCGAGGTTGCCCAGGCACGCCACTCAGTGCCTCCTCCCGCTTTCTGACGCAGGCGTTGGGCGCACTCCTGAAGGCGGGCGTCGCCCCAAGATGTGGCAGCCCCCGTGACAGGCCAGTGAGGCGAATTGACAAGGTCCTGGCTGAGCGTGAAGAAGTCATCGTTGCCTTGCCGAACCCGCGGATACACGAAGACCTGCCAGCTCTCCTCTGTGGTGTAGCGCATGTTGGGGTCCGGGGTCCCACGGCTCTTGGGCAGCATGCGGGGGTACGTCACACCGAAGTCCCCGAAGTCAGGCTGCGGCCCGTCCCACTTCTCGACGACCTTCGCCCAGAGCCGTGCATCTTCCCTCACAACCGGCGTGGCCTGGCCTCGTCTGAAGCCGCTCAGGTTGACAGGGAAAGCGCCGGCCGCCACACAGACGCGTCTCCAGGCCCAGGGCGAGAGATGGCTCAGTGCTTCGGTGGCCTCTTCCGCCAGAACTTCCCTAGTCCGATCCGAGTGCACTGGACCGGCATCAACCAGTAAGTCGACCTCCTCAGGAGCCAGCTGCACTGCACAAAGCAAGTCGCGCACCTGATCCCTGCTGGGTAGCGATTCGCTGAAATCAGCGGCCGTGGAGATTCGCAGGCACGCTCCCTGCTGGTGGGCCGCGGCTACCCCTGCCACCTCTCCCAACACGTCATCAGGGTCGGAACATCTGAAGACTGGGGACATAACAACACCACGTAGCCCCAAAGACTCACCAACTCGCGTTACAGGCCCACCGACGTCTCCCTTGAGCACGCGGACGGGTGGCAATGCGCCGCAGTCAACCGTGAGGACCATGCCGTCCGGCACGTTGTCCATGGCATGCTCGCAAAAGGTGTCCAGCAAGTCTCGTAGCTCCAAGTCAGGCACGATCTCCATCACAGGGCGGAGCTGAGCCTGCACGTCGACCGAGGCGTGCCCCAACGCCAGAAACTCGCCCGCCTTGCCCTTCAAAATTGGAACGTAGGCCACCAGCAACCCTCCAAGCGCTCCCCACACTCAGCCAGTTGTCGAGCTAGTCGCACTTGGCAGAGTGAACGCGGGAAGCAAGGGCGGGTAGAGCGCTGTTCGAGCCAGCGGGCTCAAAGTTGAGGGTCGAACGACGAATGCAGGCCGCGCAGTTGCCGCACGCCGTTTGCCCCTGAGCGCCCTCCGGAGCCGGGACCGCGCAGGAGGTGTCCGGGCTGTCCGGCTGTCCGGTTGAGCCCCTCACCTGCACAAACAGCCCGGACAGCTTGGAGAAACCGCTGTCCGGGCTGTCCGGTCACAGAGGGCTGCAACACCCGGGGGGTTGCAGCCCGTCAGGGACGCTGCTGTATCGCGTGTTAACGACGAATGCGCGGCAGACTTCCGCGCAGCAGCTTGACGACCTCAATGGCCCGTCGGGCCTTGCTGTCGTCAAAGGTGAACGCTGCGAACAGAGCGCAGATCGCGACGACAATCGTGACCAGCAAGGGAGGAACGGCGAACAGCCACAGGAAGGACACGGGACGACAACTCCATGATGAATGGATTTGTCCCGCCACCTGCGGCTCGCCAGTCCGATCCGGCTTCGTAGTGCTGGGAATGAATGGCTTCAGCATCCTGGGCTGTGTGAGGTGCGCTTGAGGCTCGGACCCGACCTAGTACCACGCGCTTCGCGGCAAGCCTATGCGATCCGCGGCAGTGAGCCCTGATCCCAGCGGGGACGACATCCAGCCGAGCCCACGGGTGTTGCAGCCCGTCGGCGAAGCCGACCGCGTTCAACAGGCGCAGGAGCCGGAGACGACTTCCGCCTTCGCACTATCTGCGATACAGGAGAACACCACACGCTTTTGTGGATCACAGAACCTACTGGTCAGGGCCCCTTCGCAAGCCGAACTCTGATTGTGCTCCGGAGCCGTGTGCGCAGGTTCGAATCCTGCCGGGGGCACTTCGCCTCAACCAGCATGATGATGCGGTTGACCAGCGCAGATGCCTAGCATGAAGAGCGGGGCTCAGTCTCACTGAGTCCCGCTCTTTGTCATTAGTTCGCATTGATCGCGATAGACCTGCGATAGGACGTCGCAACCAGGCACGGAAGCTGACCCAACGCCGCCCCCCTCCTGACTGGCGCTTCCAGCCGTGCATCGACAGTCGATGCACACGAGGGACACGCCTCAGTCAGGCTCTCCCCCAAGCGGGTAGCGCTGCTGGATGAGCGAAAGCAGTCGCTGACGCACCAACCTGAGGCTCTGTAGCGTGGCCTGCATCTCCGCAGCCATTGCCTGGAACTCTCCCTCGGAGAGCCCGCTCTTGAGCCCCTTCCTCACTGTGCGACGATGCTCTTCGACCCACCGAGACCTAGAACTGACCGCCTCGTCAAATTCGGTCAAGAGCTCAGGACAGTAGATACCCATCAGGCTGCGAAGGGAGCGCCTGGCAGCCTGCCGGCGCTTAGCGCCGCTCCACCGCTGCATCACCGGAGCCGAAGGTTGCAGCACCGAGTCAATGTCACTCGTCGCCCTGTTCGTATAGCTGCGGGACCCACCAATCTGCACAACAGGCCCCTGAAATACTGAACGCAAAACTACGTTCGATACATCGTAGGCATCACGAGCTTCATCTAGCCGCTGCTGCTCAAGGAGTGTGACAGCCTCGCTCGTTTGCTCCGCGGCTTCGCACCATTCGCGCAAGATCTCGTGCAGCTCCATCAATGCGGCATGCAGATTGGGCCAAGCGGGCGCCCCGAGGGCTTGACTCGCGACCCCCTTCAGGACTGCGGTCCCCGCCTTTGCTACTACAGCAACTTCAGCACCCGCCATGATTCCCCCATGGTTTACGCAAGTGCGCTAATTATGCCCACTCCTGTGGTGGTGCACCAGGGAATCTGCATCCCGATGCACCGCCGCTACAGCCCGCAGGAACCCAAGCTGCCGAGTCAGAACTAACGATCAAGTGCCGTCATCCATGCCCTACGGCCAGGAGAGTTCCTTTTCGATCTTCTCATTCATGGCTTGCTCTTGGCCATAGATACAGCCTTCATAGACACGATGGATCACTTCCGGCGAGTTGCCGACCCTGCGGGCAACCTCGGCCACGGGTACTCCAGCGTTCAGCCACGTGGTGATGCAGGTGTGCCGCAGGTCGTACGGACGTCCCCCGAGGATGGACACCTGGAGGTCAGGCGGGAGCGCGTACTCCCGAGCGTCCCGCCATACACGCCAGTAGGTACTGCTGCCTACGAGACCGCCCCGCTCGTTCGTGAAGAGCCGTCCGTCCTTGGCCGTGCCGAACTCCTTCAGGTGGGCGCGGAGCATGGCCACAAGCGGCGGAGGGATTGGGACTGGTCGGTCTTCCTTTGCCTCCCTCGACTTCAGGCCGCGCTTGTCGTGGCGCTCTCCGCTGTCTGTCCACTGTTTGCCCGACACGGGGTGCGTGTCGTGAAGCGTCAGAACGCCCCACCCCTTCTCCGGAAGGTAGCAATCAGCCTTGCTGAGGCCCACAGCCTCACTCGGACGGAGCCCCGCGAAGTACATGACCGCATAGAAGCCCACCAGACGCCGGCCCTTCTTGCGGTCCCATGTCCCGACGTACGAGACCGAGGCGAGGAGTTGAGCAGCCTGCGTCTTGTTCACGAGAACGCGGGGGTCCACGCGGTCCGATGAAGCGCTCTTCACCTTCTTGATTGCGGTGAGTGGGTTCTCCGTCAGAAGCTTGCGCTCGATGGCATATTCAACCGCGGTGTTGAGCGCGCGCCGACGGCGACGGGAGGTCTCCCCCGCCGCGGGGGTCCCGTCCAGTTTGAAGGAGATCCGATACTGAACATCGCGAAGAATCTTCGGGTCTTCCAGCGAAGAGACGCGAAGCGATTTATTGGAGATCCACTCGTAGGCGTCTTCAAGTCCATCCGGCGGGTCAAGTTCGGCGTTCTTGGGAATGACCGCCCACCGGAAGGCGAGACGCAGCTCTTCCGGCGACGGAATTTTCTGTTCCTGCTCCATCAGAGCCAGCGTCACCGCGGCGAGCCCATCGGCGATGCCCTGACGGGTCTTGGCTGCGGCGGTCGGCCAGCGCATCGCCATGTACTCGCGACAGAAAGCGAACCAGGGCAGTTCCTCACGGGCTTGCTTCGCACTGGCCTCGGCTCGTACCTCGGATTCAGGCAGACCATCCGTGATGCGGAATGCCTCGCCACGGCGCATTGCCTGCCACAGTTCAGATCTGCGGCTCTCTGCGAGCGCCACCGTGGCAAAGGTTGCACTACTTACCTTCCCTCCAACTTTCCAACGGAGTTGATAGGGACGGGTCTTGCTCTGTGCCTTGGACACCTTCCACAGGCGGGCATCGAGCGAAAACCCCTCCGGGGCCGAGCGGTTGTTCAGCTCGGCCCCACTGTCGGTGCCCTTCGTCACGCGCTCTCCTCCAACGTCTGGAGCCACCGACTCAGTTCGGACCGCCGGATTCGCACCGCGCCGTTCGGGCGCTTGATGGACTTCGGGCCCTTCTTGTACTGCCGCCAGCGGTAGAACGTCGCTCGCGGTACGCCTATCTCTTCGATCACTTCGGGGATGGTCAGCATCTCGTCGCGGGGCTTGGCCACGACTCCTCCTTGGGCGAGAGAGCAAGGGAAGGTGGTGGGACCAGCCGAGAGCCGCCACAGAAACCACGAAATACACAGAATCCCTGGATTACGGGCCTGACCTGCGGCGATGCCGCAAGGTGCGGGTCGCCACAGAAATCGCGGAAAGCTCCACAGAAATAGGCGACCGGACCGGTGCGGCCGACACCCGGCTATTTCTGTGGCTTCTCGGTTCGTTTCTGTGGCAGCGCACCGCGGGCCCCGACAGGGCCGTCTGTGCTGGTCAGGGGCTTGCCGGGGTATTTCTGTGATTCTGTGATTTCTGTGGCGGGGGTCAGGCGGTCGGGTCGATCAGGCGAGGGTGAACCAGGTAGCGGGGGAGGGTGGCCGGCCGCGTCCTCCGGTGCGGTGGACGGCTTGGGCGCGCACGTAGCCGTGGTCTTCCAGCAGAGCCAGCACCGGATCGAGGTCGTTGGCGGTGCGGAACTCGGAGCGGGAGAGCTTGACCATCAGGTCCCGCTTGCTGACCTCGCGCCACCCATGGGTGCGGAGTGCTTCCAGCACGGTGCGGGCCCGTTCGGCGATGCGGTCGGCGCCCATGGAATCGAACGCGGCGAGGCTGTGGCTGATGAAGCCGCTACCGCACAACCCACGCCTCCATGGTTCATGCCGTGCGTGGCATACCCCTACAAGGGCCGCAATAGCCCGGGTCGTAGATGGTGTTCCGCTGGGTGGTGTAGTCGGTCGGAGTGCCCCGGAACGCCATGGACCGATTCCCGCGGTCGGTGCCGGACCTCACCCGACGCCCGTTCGTCCTGCTCCACACGAACGTCCACCGGGCCAACGTGGTGCTGACGCCCCGTGGAGGACGGCGAGCCCTTGGACGAGGGTGTGGCGGCGCAGGTGCTGCGGTGGTGGCACACCGAGGACCGGGCCGGAGAACTCTTGCTTCGGCGGTCCCTGCACGTGCCCGGAACTGTGGCTTCCGTCATGGCGAATGTGATCTTGTCCTGATGGGATCGCCGGATGCTCGGTTTCCTCCTCCGTCTCCTGCCCTTCTGGGTCCGCGAACCCCTGCTCATCGCGGTCGGGTCGGTCCTCGGCGTACGCATCATGTATCTCGCCTTCCGCGATCACGATCGGGTCGCGGCCGGTCTCGGCATGGTGTTCCTCGTGTTCACCGCGATACGCGTCTACGTGGTGATCCGGGCCCTGCGCGCACGCCGGAACCCGAGTCCGGCAGCCTCCGCGGACGGGGCGGGAGTCGCTGCTGCCGCCCACACTCAGGCCGAGGCCCGCACTCAGGCCCAGGCCCAGGCCGGAACCGGGCCGCGGCCCGGCCCGAGGACTCCGGAGAAGGAGCACAACGCATGGAGCCAGGCCGTCGCGGCCGTGGCCGTGTTCGGGGCAATCGCGGCCGTGCTGTGGCTGTCCCCACGCTTCGTGCCGTCCCACGACAACGCCGCGCAGCCCGCCTCGTGTTCGGGCGGGGCGCACGAGAAGCTTCCGAAGGCCTACAAGGACACACCCCGGCCTGTGACCGGTGAAGAGCTGTGCAAAGCGCTCAACCGGCCGGATCTGGCCGAGCTCCTTGGAACGCCCGGAGAGACCGCGACCTCTGTCTCCAGCACCAACAACACCGCTCCTCTGACTGATGGGAGGGTCGCCCAGCCGGAGGCCGAGGTCACGTTCGACACGTACACCGTGAATGTCTCGGCCACTTACAACCAGCTGACGACCGACCAGTACGTGAAGCTGATGAAGTTCGGGGACGAGCAGGACATCAAGACGCTCACGCTTCTCGGCCGGCCCGCGGTCCTCTTCTCGGATCACACCATGAAGATCGAGATCAATCTCGGGAGTGGTGGCGGATCCGGCGGACCGGTCGAACAAGGCCCGCCGGCCAGGACGCTGTCCATGGCCCTGGACCGTGATGACCGAGGCGGCTACTGCGACATCACCGTGTGGAGCAAGTCCGGAGCCCTCCCGAACGACAGCGCTCTCCTCGACGTCGCCGAGAAGGTCCTTGCGAGGGTCCCCGAACGAACTGTCCACTGAGACGCCGAGAACAAGCGCGAGTTCGGATGCCGACAGTGACGGGCGAGCCCCGGCCACCTCGCTCGAAGGTCGGTGGTCTGGTGCCTCGGTGGTGGGGCGTGTGGGTCAGAGCGGCTGGAGCCGGGTGCGCAGGAGGCAGAACTCGTTGCCTTCCGGGTCGGCCAGGACGTGCCAGCTCTCGGTGCCGGTCTGGCCGACGTCGGCGGGCCTGGCGCCGAGGGCGAGCAGCCGTTCCAGCTCGGCGTCCTGGTCGCGGTCGGTGGCGTTGACGTCGATGTGCAGTCGGAGTTTCCCGGTCCGCGGGGCGTTGCTGGGGCTGAGGATGAGGGTGGGCTGCAGGCCCCCGAAGCCGACGTCGGGCGGCCCGATCTCGATGCTTCCGTCGTCCTCCCGGCCGAGTTCGACGTAGCCGAGGACCTCGCTCCAGAACGCGGCCAGCCGGTCTGCGTCGGCGGCGTCGATGACCAACTCACTGATGCGGCATGCCATGCCCGTCAGTGTACGGAGGCAACCCGGGAATCGATCGTGGGCCGCGTGCTCGTCCCATACGTACGCGCAGTTCGGCTTCGGGCCGGGCTCTGTTGGACCTGCCTCGGCCGGATCTACGAGCAGGCATCCTGAGGCCCTTGCAACCGCGGGTCGCGGCGCCCCCTCCTACTGAGAAGATCGAGGCGCGAACCATCAGGGGGAGATCCATGACCGTCGTTGTGCTGCTCGGGGTACTGCTGCTCGTCGTCGCGGGATGCGTGTGCGTGTTCCGGGATGCCAGGGGTGGTGCCCCCCGATGGGTCCACGTCGTCGCGGTCGTGACGATCGCGGCCGGCGAGGTGCTGAGCCGTTCCAGCAAGCGCGGTCGCGGCAGCGGTGGCGGTGGTGGCGGCGGCGATGACGACTGATGCCGCCTGAGTGGCGCCCGAGGGCTTCTGAATCCGCGGGCGGCTGTCTCCTGGACCCACTTCGCCCTCGCGGGCCGGGCGCTCCGTACCCGTCGGGCCGTCGGGCCGACGGGTACACAGCGTCGGTGCGCCGGTCCGTCGACCCGCCAGCCCGCCAGTCGACCCGTCGGTCCCGACCGGCCCCCAACCGCGTGGCTAGGCCCCGGACACCGTCCGCTCCTGGTCGACCCGCGCCGTTCCTCCCAGTCGGATCCGCTGTCCCCGGTGGCCGGACGAGTATGCCGTCGCGCTGATCGTGGCGGGGTTGCCGAGTGCGTCGCCCATGTCGATGGTGAGCTCGGCGGTGCCCTGTCCGGCCAGGTGTGCGGCGAGGCAGGCGCTGCTGTTGGCGTTGGCGATGTCCTCCGGGACGCCGATCGACGGTGCGAACATACGGGCCGCGAGGGAGCCGGAGGGCGACGGCGGGGAGTAGGCGTACGCGCCCAGCAGGCCGAAGCGGTCGCAGGCGTCGCGGAGTCGGTCGAGGTCCGGGGTCAGCGCGGCGAGGGCCGCTCGGTCGGGAACGGGCACCAGGAGCCGTTCTCTCCCCAACCCCGCGACACGCATGTCCGAGCCGGACTCGTCCGGCACCAGACCCAGGGCGGACAAGGCCAGGGTGCGTTCGGCTTCGGTCGGTTCGCGCAGGTCGACCGGGCCGGGGTCGAAGGCGGCGGCGAAGTGGACGCCGCGCGGTTCGGACCAGCCGTCGAAGACGCGCGTCGATGTCCGCAAGGTGACCCGGCGGGACGCTGGGGCGCCGTCGCGCGACGCGAGGTACGCCAGTGCGGCGACCGTTCCGTGTCCGCAGGCCTGCAACTCCCCCTCCGCGGTGAAGAATCGCAGGTCCGCGATCGGTTCGCGGGACTCGCCGGGGTGCACGCGGACGAAGACGGCGTGCGACGTACCCGACTCCGCCGGCACCCGGCGCCGCTCCGCGTCACGGAGGCTCAGCGGCGCCTCCTCCAGCACCACCGCCGTGGGGCTGCCGCCCGAGCCGTCGCGCAGGCAGGCACGGACGAGGGTCACGGACGGCTCTGTCACTGTTCGCCCTCCAGTGTGGCGTGGCCGGGTCGTCCTCCAGCGTGCCTTGCCCGGTCGCCCCGCAACACGGCGTGACCCCCCGGTCGCCCTCCAGCATGGCGTGACCCGGTCGCCCCCGGCACGGCGCGACCCGCTCGCCCCCACCGGAACGGCGCGACCAGTTCGCCCCCAGCACGGCGTGGCCCGTTCGCCCTCCAGCATGGCGCGACCCTTTCGCCCCGCACAACGCGGCGCGGCCCGTCCTCGCGACCTTCTCCGCAGTGGGCACCCTCCTGGAGCGGCAAGAGGCAGCCTCAGGGGCCTGTGCCCGCGGAAGGCACCGAGCCCCATCCCCAGCGCCTGAGCGTCAGAGTCCGGCACCGGGCATCAATCGCCTGAGTCCGGCACCGGGCATCGAGCGCCGGAATCCGGCACCGGGCGTTACGCGGATGCCCGCTTGCGCGGTGCCGTCTTCTTCGTGGTCGTCTTCTTGGCGGCGGTCTTCTTGGCCGACGTCCGGGAGCCGGCCGTGCCGCCGGTCGACTTGGCGGTGGCACCGTCGGTCGTCTTGGCGGTCGTCTTGGCGGTGGACTTCCTCGCTGTCGACTTCTTCGCCGTCGACTTCTTCGCCGCGGTCTTCTTGGCCGCCGCCTTCTTCGCCGTGGACGTCGACTTCTTGCCGCCGACCTCCTTGGGCGCCGTACGGGCCGGTCTTCGGGCGGCGGACTTGCGGGCCGGCAGGTGGGTGACCTCGGCGTCCTCGCCGGTCCCGGTGGTCTCCTCGGCCTCTTCGGTCTCCTCGCCCCGCGATTCCTTGGCCGCGCGCACGCTCTTCTCCAGGGCGGCCATCAGGTCCAGCACCTTGCCGCCGGACTTCTCCCCGGAGGGGGCGGCGGGTGCCTCGTGGCCCTCGGCCTTGGCGGTGACGAGTTCCTCGACGGCCTCGCGGTAGTCGTCGTGCAGATCCGCGAGGTCGACCTCGCCGAGGGTGTCCATCAGGGCGTCGGCCAGGTCGAGTTCCTTGTCGCGGACGGTGACGTCGGCGTCCGGGGCGACCTCGTCGGTGGCCCGGATCTCGTCCGGCCAGAGCAGGCCGTGCATGGCGATCACGTCGCCGACGACGCGCAGCATGCCGAGCCGCTCCCGCCCGCGCAGCGCGAATTTCGCCACGGCGACCTTCTGGCTGCGCTTGAGGGCCTCGCGCAGCAGGACGTACGGCTTGGCGGCCGGGACGCCGTTCGCGGAAAGGTAGTACGCCGTGTCCATCTGGAGCGGGTCGATCCGGTCGGCCGGGACAAAGGCCACGATCTCGATCGTCCGGGCGGTCGGGATGGGGAGCGAGGCCAGATCCTCGTCCGTGATCGGGATCAGGGTGCCGTCCGCGTCCTCGTAGGCCTTGCCGATCTCCGCGGTCGAGACCTCGCTGTCCTCCAGTTCGCAGACCTTGCGGTAGCGGATGCGGCCGCCGTCGTCGAGGTGGATCTGACGGAAGGAGATCGAGTGGCTCTCCGTGGCGTTCACGACCTTGATGGGGATGCTGACCAGGCCGAAGGAGATGGCGCCGTTCCAGATGGATCGCACGTGCAGCACCCTTCCGATCACTTTGAGCCGTTTTTGTGCCTTTTTCGTGGGATTCTCATCGTATGACGCCGATCACGGAGGTGGAGGGCAGAAGACTCACGCTCACCAACCTGGAGAAGGTCCTCCATCCGGCCACCGGCTTCACCAAGGGCGAGGTGCTGCACTACTACGCCACCGTGGCGGATGTACTGCTCCCCCACCTGCGTGACCGACCGGTCTCCTTCCTCCGCTATCCCGACGGGCCGGACGGACAGGTCTTCTTCACCAAGAACGTGCCGCCCGGTACGCCCGCCTGGGTCAGAACGGCCGAGGTGCCGCGCACCGAGGGGCCCGCGCGTATGGTCCTCGTTCAGGACCTGGCCTCGCTCATGTGGGCGGCGAACCTCGTGACCGAGTTCCACACACCGCAGTGGACGATCGGCACACCCGGGATCGCCGACCGGATCGTGTTCGACCTCGATCCGGGGGCGCCGGCGACGGTCGTGGAGTGCTGCGAGGTGGCGTTGTGGCTGCGCGAGCGGCTGGCCGGCGACGGGATCGAGGCGTACGCGAAGTCGTCCGGCTCGAAGGGGCTGCATCTGCTGGCCGCCGTCGCGCCGACCCCCTCCGCCGATGTCAGCGCGTACGCGAAGGAACTGGCCGTGGAGGCGGAGAAGGCGCTGCCCCGGCAGGTCGTGCACCGGATGACGCGGAGCCTGCGGCCCGGGAAGGTGTTCGTCGACTGGAGCCAGAACGCCGGCCGCAAGACGACGGCCACCCCCTACACGCTCAGGGCGCGGGCGGAGCCGACGGTCTCGGCGCCCGTGACCTGGGACGAGGTCGAGGCGTGCGGGACACCGGACCGGCTGGTCTTCCGGGCACCGGACATCGCGTCCCGGGTGCGGGAGTTCGGCGACCTGCTGGCCCCGCTGTTCGACCCGGACCGCGCGAGCCCGCTGCCCTGAGCGCCCCGGCGGAGAGCTCACGGAGCGTACGGGTCCGGATCACACCCGCAGCCAGGTGCGCCGGTCCCGGGCCATCGCGTGCAGGGCCTCCACGTCGGCCGGCTTGAGCACCCCGCCGAGCCGGGCGAGGCCCGCGAGGTCGGTGTCCGGCAGGACGCGGACCCCGCGCGGTGGCGCCGGCGCGTCGAGGCCGGCGGGGCCGACCACGGCGAGGACGGCGTGGACCTCGGCCGTCAGGGCATGGGACGCGCGGTCGGCGCCCGCGCGGACCCGGCGGAGCAGCGGGTGCGGTTCGCGGCGCCCGACGGCGACCATCGGGTGGGCGACCCGGACGCGCTGCTTGCGGGCGTACAGAGCGTGGACGCAGAAGAGGCCGGCGGGGCCGATCGCCAGGTGATGGACGCGGTCTCCGCCCGGGAGCGGGATCGAGTGCAGCGTGTGCCAGCCGCCCCCCTCCAGCCGGTCCAGGGCCTCGCCGACGGCCTGCTCGGCGGCGAGTGCGCGGCGGCGCGGGTCGGGGCGCAGCCGGTGCGCCGGGCCCGGGTCGCGGTCGAGGGCGATCAGCAGGGCCTCGCCGGGCCGGTTCGGCGCGAGATCGTCGTCCGGGTGGAGTGTCAGCCGGGCCAGCTCGGCCGGGGTGGGGACGGGCGGCGGCCCGACCGTCACCGGGCCGGTCAGGAACGGGCCCAGCGCATCGAGCACGTCCTCGCGCCGGTCCTCGCTGAGCAGGTTGACCCGGGCCGCCTCACGGTCGTACCAGGCGACGTTCCTCCCGTCGGTCAGGCACACGTACAGGCGCTCCCGTCCGTGGCGCCAGGCCGGTATGACGCGCAGTCGGTTCATGCACCATCACCCCACGACCATGGGAACAGGCGGGGTGCTCCAGGGGCAAGAACCCGGTTACCTTTGTGAGTAGTTGGGGGAGTTGGGTGGGAGGCCCCGTTGCGGACTCGCAGGAAGTATCCGGATGTTCCGTCCCCGGACAGCCCGTGGAGCGAGATCGTGCCCGGCCTGTGGATGGGCGGCCACGAGTTCGCGGGGCGTTCGGGACAGCCCGAATCCGCCGTCGTACGCGATGAGTTCGACCTGGTCCTGTCGCTGCTGCGGCTGCCGGGGCACGGGCCCGACCCGGGGGTCGAACACTATGTGTGGCCGATACCGGACGGACCGTTGGACGGTACACAGCTCACGGGGGTCATGCGGCTCGCGCGGGCCGCCGACGACGCGCTGGAGGACGGGCGCCAGGTGCTCGTCCGCTGCTATCACGGCTACAACCGCTCGGGGCTGGTCGTCGCGCACGCGCTCGTCCTCGCTGGGCACACCACCGACGACGCGATACAGCTGATCAGGGCCCGGCGCTCACCCTGGGCGCTGCACAACGAACTCTTCGTGGAGTACCTGCGGGCCGGGCTCACCACGGCTCGCCTCCTCGAGGAACTCGCGGAGTAGGAGCGCTCGGGCGCACGGCCACGACCCGGGTGAAGAAAAAGGACTTCTGCGTGAATAAGGTGTACGGGGCGACTGCCGGCCGTCCCTGAGCCGTGCCCGATGGCCCGGCGCGGGGCCCTCGTGGACGGCCACCGCGCCGACGGCAGCACTTCCTTCGCCGATCTCGTGCGGTAGCGGCGCGGCAGCGCCCGCGGACGGGGCGGCCCGGACACAGGAGCGCAGTGATCCACAGCCGCCTCGCACGCGGGACGGGCGGACCCCGACGCGCCGTCCTCGGCGCCGCCGTCGCCGCCGTGCTGGCGGCGTCCCTGGCGGGCTGCGGCGACTCCGGCGCTCCGCGCGGCGCGGGCGCGACCCCCACCGCCGTCGGCCCGACCAGACTCTGGCCGCAGCTGCCGCCCGCCTCGACACCCGCGATCGACTACGGCGAGGCGGACACCGAGACCGTCAAGGGCGTCACGGCACCCGGCGACGACATCCACCGGGTCGATCCGGTGGCCGTGGTACGCGCCGAGGTCGCCGCCCACCCGGACGACTACAGCGGGCCGCACGCGATGTACGCCCAGACGGTCCAGCGGCTCAAGGACTGCGGGGAGCGGGGCGCACGGGGCGGGAAGTGCCCGGTCCTCCAGGCGTACTACCGCGACCTGACGGGCGACGGGAAGGACGACATGGTGCTCGGCATCCGCTTCCCCGCCCACCAGTTGGCGGTACGCGTGTACGCGTTCCTGCGCCACCGGCTGGTGCAGGTCATGGGCACCTCGGACAGCGTGGTCAGCGTGGAGCTCGCGGGCCGTGACGTGATCATCCGCTCGCCCTCGACCCTGCCGGGATACGAGTTCCGTACGGTCTGGTCCTGGGACCCGCACCAGAACGCGATGCTGGCGGCCCGCGACGAGATCCTGCGGGTCGGACCGCCGACACCGCCGGGCCGACCCACGCCGGCACCGTCGGCCGCCCCCTCCGCTTCCCTCTCCCCCTCCGCCCCCCTCGCCCCCTCCCCCACGGTCTCCCCGTCCGCGAGCGGCTCATGAGGCGGCTCAAGAGGCGGCCCCTGCGCCTGCCGCAGTGGACCGCCACCCTCACCTGGAAGGCGGCCGCGTTCATCGCGGTGATGTGCTGCGGTCTCGCCGCCCTGCTGGGCGTCCTCGTGCATGTCTCGGTGACCGACCAGACCGTCGGCGAGGCGCGCGGCCGCGCGCTGGACCGGCTCACCGACGTCACGGCGGCCTACGAGGCGGGAGACCGGCTGCCGCCGGGCGCGGGCGTCGACCCTCCGGGGCTGCCCGCGCGGCTGCGGGAGCTGGCGGTGCACGGGAAGCGCGGGTCGATGGTCGGCGACCACGACTCGCACCCCACGATGTGGGCGGCCGGGCCCGCCGACGGTGGACGCGCGCTGGCCGTCCAGTACGACTACGCCCAGGGCGCCCACACCATCGACGCGCTGGACCGGGCGATCGTGTGGTCGTCGGCGCTGGCGATCGGCGTGACGCTGCTGGTGGGGGCGTTCGCGGTGACACGGGTGACCCGTCGGCTGCACTCGACGGCGCGGGTGGCGCGCCAGATCAGCGGAGGCGACCTGGACGCGCGCGTCAACGACCCGCGTGCCCAGGATCCGACGCGTCCGCAGGACGAGGTGGCCGCGGTCGCCGGAGCGCTCGACACGATGGCGTCGTCGTTGCAGGGCAAACTGCTGAGCGAGCAGCGGTTCACCGCGGACGTGGCGCACGAGCTGCGGACTCCGCTGACCGGGCTGCACGCGGCGGCCGAACTGCTCCCGCCGGGGCGGCCGACGGAGCTGGTGCGCGACCGGGTGGCCGCACTGCGCACCCTCACCGAGGACCTTCTGGAGATCTCCCGTCTGGACGCCCGCAGCGAGCGTCTGGAGCTGGACTCGGAGCCGTTGGTGCCGCTGGCCGAGCGGGTGGTGCGCGCGTCGGGGACCGACACCGCGGTCCGGGTGGTGCGGGGTGCGCGGGTCGAGACCGACCGGCGCCGGCTGGAGCGGGTGCTCGGGAATCTGGTGGCCAACGCCCACAAGCACGGCAGGGGGCCGGTGGTCCTGACCCTGGACGGCCCGGTCGTCACCGTCCGGGATCACGGGGACGGCTATCCGGACTACCTCGTGGAGCACGGGCCGCAGCGATTCCGCACCGAGAGCGGTTCCAAGGGCCATGGCCTCGGCCTGACCATCGCGCTCGGCCAGGCGGAGGTCCTGGGCGCGCGCCTGGCGTTCGCCAACGCCCCGGACGGCGGAGCGGTGGCGACGCTGACGCTCCCTCAGAGCGGGCGGGAGGAGCCCGGCGTCTCCGATGGCGGAGTGTGAACTGCGCTCTCCGGCTCCCGATCCTAATGTGGCGATAAGTCAGGTTCACCCCCTTTCCGGAGGAGCCCCCATGTCCCTGCGATCCACGTACACCCGAATCGGCATAACGCTCGCCGCCGGCAGCCTCGTCGCCCTCGCCGCGGCCACCCCCGCCCTCGCCGACGGCGATGGGGGCTCCGGAAGCGGTGGCACCCAGCAGTGGAGCAACGGCGGCGGAGACAGCGGCACCGGCACCGGCACCGGCCAGACCTGGACCAACGGCGGCACCGGCGGTGACGGCGCCCAACAGGGCACCGGTGGCGGGGGCGACGGCGGCACCGGCCAGACGTGGAACAACGGCGGTGGCGGCGGCGACGGCGGCACCGGCCAGACCTGGACCAACGGCGGCACCGGCGGTGACGGCGCCCAACAGGGCACCGGTGGCGGGGGCGACGGCGGCACCGGCCAGACGTGGAACAACGGTGGTGGCGGGGGCGACGGCGGCACCGGCCAGACCTGGAACAACGGCGGTGGTGGCGGCGACGGCCGCGAACCGGCGACCGGCAACAGCCAGAACGACCCGCGCCTGTACAAGGGCAGGATCACCGCCAGCGACGGGCTGGCCCTGCACAGCGCCCCGACCCGCGGCAGCCAGCTGATCCGCGTGGCGCGGTACGGCGAGATCGTCTCCATCTACTGCAAGACCCCGGGCCAGAACGTCCAGGGCAACCCCCTCTGGTACCTCCTCACGGACGGCACCTGGGCCTGGGGCGCCGCTCGCTACATCGACAACATCGGCCCCTCCCCCCGCTGGTGCTGACACCCCCGAAGACGAACCGGAACGGCCTGTCCGTCATCACATAACGGGACATCGGGTCGCCCGCTTGCTACGTTCCGGACATGATCCAGCCCGGAATGTCCGGAACGGCCGTGGCGGCGGACCCGGCCCCTCCCGCCGAACGCCTGCCCAGGCGCCGTGGCATCGAATTCACCCTCATCGTCGTCGCCGTCCTGCTCTGCGTGTACGGCTACTGCGCTGTCGGTCTCGCCAAGAACGGCACCGTCCCGCCCGGCGCCGCCGGTTACGGCGCCGGGCTCGGCGTGCTCGCGCTGCTCGCCCACGTCGCCGTCCGCCTGAGGGCCCCGCACGCCGATCCGCTGCTGCTCCCCATCGCCGTCCTCCTCAACGGCCTCGGCCTGGTGCTGATCTACCGGCTCGATCTGGAGACGCCGACCGACCAGGCGGCGCCCATCCAGCTCATCTGGTCGACGCTCGGCGTCGCGTTCTTCATCGTCGCCGTGCTCTTCCTGCGCGACCACCGCGTCCTCCAGCGCTACACCTACGTCTCGGTGGTCTGCGCGCTCGCCCTGCTCGTCCTGCCGATCTTCTTCCCGGCGGTGAACGGCGCCCGCATCTGGATCCGGATCGCCGGATTCTCCATCCAGCCGGGCGAGTTCGCGAAGGTGCTCCTCGCCGTCTTCTTCGCCGGCTACCTCGCCGCCAACCGCAACGCCCTCGCCTACAGCGGCCGCCAGATCTGGCGGTTCCGCCGGCTCCAGCTGCCCACCGGCCGTGTCCTCGGCCCGATCGTCGCGATCTGGCTGCTGAGCGTGCTGGTGCTGGTCCTGGAGCGGGACCTCGGGACCTCGCTGCTCTTCTTCGGCCTGTTCGTGATCCTGCTGTACGTCGCCACCGGCCGCACCGGCTGGATCGCGGTGGGGCTGCTGCTGGCCTGTGTCGGCGCGGTCGCCGTCGGCCGGCTGGAGCCGCATGTGCACAGCCGGGTGCAGGACTGGCTGGACCCCTTCGCGTCGATCGCCGCGGGCCGGGGCCCCAACCAACTCGCCCAGTCCCTCTTCGCGTTCGCGGCCGGCGGGATGCTCGGCACCGGCCTCGGGCTCGGCCACTCGATCCTCATCGGCTTCGCCGCCAAGTCCGACTTCATCCTGGCGACCGCGGGCGAGGAGCTCGGACTGGTCGGCCTGTCCGCGATCTTCCTCCTCTACGCCCTCCTCGTGGAGCGCGGCTACCGCGCGGGGCTCGCCCTGCGCGACCCCTTCGGCCGGCTTCTCGCGATCGGCCTCGCCTCGATCGTGGCCCTCCAGGTCTTCGTCATCGCGGGCGGCGTGACCGGGCTGATCCCGCTGACCGGCATGGCGATGCCCTTCCTCGCCCAGGGCGGCTCCTCGGTCGTCACCAACTGGATCATCGTGGCACTGCTGATCCGGATCAGCGACTGCGCCCGCGGTCAGTACGACGGGACACCGGCGCCATGACCAAATACATCCGCCGGGCCATGGGACTGTGCGCCGTACTGCTGGTCGCCCTCCTCGTGAACGCCGCCCGCGTCCAGGTCGTCCAGGCCCCGTCGCACGACCACAACCCCGCCAACCGCCGTCAGGCGATCGCCCGTTACGGCCAGCCCCGCGGCGACATCGTCGTCGGCGGCCGCACGGTCACCGGCTCCAAGGACACCGGCGAGCAGCTCCGCTACGAACGGACCTACCGGGACGGCCCGTTGTACGCGTCCGTCACCGGCTTCGCCTCGCAGCTGTACGGGACGACGTTGCTGGAGAGCACCGAGGACGGCATCCTGTCCGGCGCCGACCCGATGCTCGCCCCGTTTCCGCTGCTGAACGACGTCACCCGGGCGCGGAACCCCGGCGGCGAAGTCGTCACCACCCTCGACGCGGCGGCGCAGCGCGCGGCCTACGAGGGGCTCGGCCCCCGGCGGGGGGCGGTCGCCGCGATCGAGCCGTCCACCGGCCGGATCCTGGCACTGGTCTCCACGCCCTCGTACGATCCCGCGGAGCTGTCCGGGACGGGGCCGGCCGTGACGAAGGCCTGGGCGCGGCTCAACGGCGCGGACGACAAGCCGATGCTCAACCGGGCGATCCGGCAGACGTATCCGCCAGGGTCGACGTTCAAGGTGGTGACCGCCGCGGCGGCGCTGGACTCGGGCGTGGTGAGCGACGTGGACGAGCCGAGCAGGTCGCCGAATCCCTACCGGCTCCCCGGCACCACGACGAGGCTCACGAACGAGATCGAGGGCTGCGAGGACGCCTCCCTGCGGTACGCCTTCACCTGGTCCTGCAACACGGTCTTCGCGAAACTGGGCGTCGACGTAGGGCTCGACGCCATGACGAGGACGGCGGCGGACTTCGGCTTCAACGACCGCAAGCTGCGCATCCCCTTCTCGGTGGCGCCCAGCAATTTCGACCTGCGGCTCGACAAGGCGCAGCTGGCGCTCTCCTCCATCGGCCAGTTCGACACCCGCGCGACTCCGCTGCAGATGGCGATGATCTCGGCGGCCGTGGCGGGGGACGGCACGGTCAAGACGCCCTACCTGGTGGAGAGGACGACCACACGGGGCGGCGGAACGCTGGCCACGACCGGACCGCGGACCCTCCACCAGGCGATGAGCCCGTCGACGGCGCAGCGCATGCGCGAGCTGATGACCGACGTGGTGGAGGACGGCACGGGAACCGTCGCCGCCATCCCCGGCGCCACCGTCGGCGGGAAGACCGGCACCGCCCAGCACGGCATCGGCAACTCCGGTACCCCGTACGCCTGGTTCATCTCCTGGGCGCGGGCCGACGACTCCATGGAGCCCGCGGTGGCCGTCGCGGTCGTCGTGGAGGACGCGGCGGCGCACCGGGGGGACATCACCGGGGGCGGGTTCGCGGGGCCGATCGCACGGGCGGTGATGGAGGCGGTGCTGGGGTCGCGACAACGGGGGTGAGGGGATGGCCAGGGGGTGGGTGAAAGGGTGGCGAGGGCGCGTGCGCGGGGTGGGTGTTCTCTCACTGCGTGAGACGGGGGGTGCGGCCGCCGCCCCGGCCGACCTAACGTTCGGTCATGACTCTGCCGACAGCCTCGTACGAGCTCGCCCAGGTCAACATCGGCCGCCTCAAAGCACCTTTGGACTCACCCCTGTTGAAGGACTTCGTGGAAGCCCTCGACCCCGTGAACGCCGTCGCAGACGCGGCGGACGGATTCGTCTGGCGTCTGCAGAGCGACTCCGGCAACGCCACGGACGTTCCCGTCCTCGGCGACGAATGGCTGATCATCAACATGTCCACCTGGCGCGACACGGACGCGCTGACGGCGTTCATGTACCAGGGGCAGCACCGTGAGCTGCTGGCGCGGCGCCGTGAGTGGTTCGAGCGGCTGGAGGAGGCCATGGCGGTGCTCTGGTGGGTCCCGGCCGGCCACCGCCCGACGGTCGCGGAGGCGGAGTCGCGCCTGCTGCGTCTGCGTGAACACGGGCCCACACAGCATGCGTTCACCCTGCGGACGACCTTCCCGCCGCTGGCGCCGGCCATGCCCTAGGCACCCCGGGTATCGCCCAGCGGCGCAGCCGGTCGGGGATGATGCCGGGCGCGGTGCCGTGCCGTGCCGGGGAGCCGTCTCCGGACGGCTTCCCGGCACGCGCGGCCGCGGCAGTGCGCCCGGTCCGGGTCACCGCGCCCTCGGCCGCTCCGGGGTCTCTACGGAGCCCCCTTCTCGATCATCTCCTCGACCTCCGCGACGCGTTCCCGTTCCTCCGCCGCGAACCGTTCCGCGTCCAGCTGTTCGGCGATCTCCTCGTCCTGGGCCATCAGGAGGTCCAGATTGGAGTTGCCCATGTCGAAGACTCCCATGTCGACGTAGGCCTGCTGGAGGCGTTTGCCCCACAGGCCGATGTCCTTGACGCAGGGGACAATGCGACTGAAGAGCAACTGGCGGAAGAGGTGCAGGAATTCGGACTGCTCGCTGTATTCCTCGGCCTCCGCCTTCGGGATGCCGAAGTTCTCCAGGACCTCGACGCCGCGCAGCCGGTCCCGCATCAAGTAGCAGCCCTCGATGACGAATTCCTCGCGTTCACGCAGCTCGGCGTCGGAGAGCTGTTTGTAGTAGTCGCGCAGGGCCATGCGGCCGAAGGCGACATGGCGTGCCTCGTCCTGCATCACATAGGCCAGGATCTGTTTCGGCAGCGGCTTGTCGGTGGTGTCCCTGATCATCCCGAAGGCGGCCAGGGCCAGGCCCTCGATCAGGACCTGCATGCCCAGGTAGGGCATGTCCCAGCGGGAGTCGCGCAGGGTGTCGCCGAGCAGGGCCTGGAGGTTGTCGTTGATCGGGTAGAGCATGCCGATCTTCTCGTGCAGGAAGCGGGCGTAGACCTCCGCGTGCCGGGCCTCGTCCATGGTCTGGGTCGCCGAGTAGAACTTGGCGTCCAGGTCGGGGACCGATTCGACGATCCGCGCCGCGCAGACCATGGCTCCCTGTTCGCCGTGCAGGAACTGGCTGAACTGCCAGGAGGCATAGTGCTTGCGCAGTTCGCCCTTGTCCCGCTCGGTCATCCTCGCCCAGTGCGGGGTGCCGTAGAGGGTCATGGCCTCGTCGGGGGTGCCGAGCGGATCAAGGGGGTCGACCTCCAGGCCCCAGTCGATGCGCTTCTGACCGTCCCACTGTTTGTCCTTGCCCTTCTGGTAGAGGGCGAGCAGCCGGTCACGACCGTCGTCGTACTCCCAGCTGAAGCGCGCCGCCCCCGAGGCCGGTACCTGCCAGAGGGGATCTCCCGAGTCCGTGGCGTACAGCTCATGCGTCGGCATACCTCGCAGGCTCACACGGGGTAGACGCGTCGTCAACAAGTCCGGCACAGGGGATTGACGAGCTTGCTGACAAGCAGTCTCATAAGTGGTGACCGCCGGTAACCCCTGAAGCGATCCCGTACGACGAGGTGGGAACAGCCATGACGACGGTGCCCGAAGCCGATGTGCTCCGTGACGCGCTCGGTCTGCTCAAGGACCGGGAGCAGGTGGCCGAGCGCCTCCTCGACTCGTCCGCCAAGCACTCCTTCGACCCCGACAAGGAGCTCGACTGGGACGCGCCCTTCGAGGAGGGCAAGTGGTTCTGGCCGCCCGAGCTGGTGTCGCTGTACGACACCCCGCTGTGGCGGCGGATGAGCGAGGAGCAGCGGATCGCCCTCTCCCAGCACGAGGCGGCCGCGCTGGCGTCACTGGGCATCTGGTTCGAGATCATCCTGATGCAGCTGCTGGTGCGGCACATCTACGACAAGGCGGCGACGAGCGCGCATGTGCGGTACGCGCTGACCGAGATCGAGGACGAGTGCCGGCACTCGAAGATGTTCGCCCGGCTGATCACCCGCGGGGGCACCCCGTACTACCCGGTGAGCCGGGCTCATCTCAACCTGGGCCGGCTCTTCAAGACCATCTCGACCACGCCGGGTTCCTTCACGGCGACGCTGCTCGGCGAGGAGATCCTCGACTGGATGCAGCGGCTCACGTTCCCGGACGAGCGGGTGCAGACCCTCGTCCGGGGTGTCACACGGATCCACGTCGTGGAGGAGGCGCGGCACGTCCGCTACGCCCGGGAGGAGCTGCGGCGGCAGATGGTCACGGCGCCGCGGTGGTCCCAGGAGTTCACCCGGATCACGTCGGGCGAGTTCGCCCGTATCTTCTCGGTGGCCTTCGTCAACCCCGAGGTCTACACGAACGTCGGCCTCGACAGGCGCGAGGCCCTGGCCCAGGTCAAGGCCAGCGGGCATCGGCGGGAAGTGATGCAGACCGGGGCCAAGCGGCTGACGGACTTCCTGGACGACATCGGGGTGCTGCGGGGGGCCGGGCGGCGGCTGTGGAAGTCGTCGGGGCTGCTGGCCTGAGCGGCTTCCCGGGAGGTCGGTGCCGGGCTGCCCCGCACGGTGGGCGGTTACGCTGCCCGACATGACCTCGCAGGCTCCCACCCCCGCGTACCGTCGGCTCAGCGTCGAGGAGCGGCGCAGTCAGCTGCTCGAAGCCGCGCTGTCCCTGTTCGCTCAGCGGGTGCCCGAGGAGGTCTCGCTGGACGATGTGGCGGAGGCGGCCGGGGTGTCGCGGCCGCTCGTGTACCGGTACTTCCCGGGCGGCAAGCAGCAGTTGTACGAGGCCGCCCTGCGGTCCGCCGCCGAGGAACTGGAGCACTGCTTCGCGGAGCCTCCGGAGGGGCCGCTCACCGAGCGGCTCTCCCGGGCCCTGGACCGGTACCTCGCGTTCGTGGACCAGCACGACGCCGGGTTCAGCGCGCTGCTGCAGGGCGGGAGCGTCATCGAGACCTCGCGCACCACGGCCATAGTCGACGGGGTCCGCAGGGCGGCGGCGGAGCACATTCTCGATCATCTGGCGGTGAAGGATCCCGGGCCCCGGCTGCGGATGACCGTACGGATGTGGATCACGGCCGTGGAGGCCGCCTCGCTGATCTGGCTCGACGAGGACAAGGAACCGCCGCTGGACGAGCTGCGGGACTGGCTCGTCGAGCAGTTCGTGGCCGCGCTCGCGGCGAGTGCGGGGCGCGATCCGCAGACCGCGGCGGTGGTCCGGGCCTCGCTCGCGATGGAGAGCCCGGACGGCATCGTGGGGGCCCTGGTCCGCCGGGTGCTGCCCGTTGTCGGGGACGCGGCCCACTTGCTGTGACACTGGTCCGGTGAAGAGCGAAGACACCCCCTTTGTCGGCGGCCCGCTGGACGGGCGCGTCCTGCCGGTCCTGCTCGGGATCACCGGTCACCCGCCGAAGACGTACCGGGTTCCGGTGCCCGACGCGGACGGCGGGAAGCCCACCGTGCTGGTCTACCGGCGCGTCCAGGCGGCGACGAGCAAGCGACTCGGGCTGCATCAGGGGTGGAAGTACGAGTACGCCCCCGAGGGCGACTCGGAACGCCGGTTCAAGTGGCCCTGGTCCTCGGGCACGCACGGCAGCCGGGGCAGGGGCGGCGCCACGCCGGACGGCAACGCCGACGAGTGACCTTCTTGGGCCGAAGCGGTCACCCGGCGCGCGCCCGGGACGCGGTCGCCCCATCCTGCCGGTGCGAGACGGGTGGTGGACGGACCACCCCGGCACCGGAGGTGATGACGTGTCAGCAAGACTTCTGCGTCTGGTCTGTACGGGGGCGATCGCGGCCGGAGCGCTGCTGTCGCCAGCGCCCGCGGTGGCCGTTCCGGAGCCCGGCCCGGGTTCCGGGACCGGTGCCCAGCGGTCCGTCGCCTCACTGCTGACGGATCTTCAGCGGCTGTACCGGGACGCCGAACGCGCCACCGAGACGTACAACGGAACCGCCGAGAAGCTGAAGAAGAAGCGCGCGGAGGTCGGCAGGCTCGACGCCGGACTCGCCAGAGCCCGCCTCTCGCTGCACGACAGCCGCGGCGCCGCGGGACGGCTGGCCCGGCAGCAGTACCAGAGCAGCGGCGAGATCTCCACGTACGTACGGCTGCTGCTCGCCCGGGATCCGCAGCACGCCCTCGACCAGGGGCACCTGATCGGACAGCTGTCGCTGGAGCGGGCCGAGACCGTGCAGCGGGTGACGGGCAGCGAGCAGCGGATCGACGTGCTCGCGCGCGCGGCCAGGAAGGCGCTGGACGGTCAGCTCTCCCTCGCCGAACGGCAGAAGAAGGAGCGGGACGAGGTGCGCGAGCGGCTCGACGACGTCCAGCAGCTGCTCGCCTCACTGACCGCGGAGCAGCTCGCCGAACTGGAGAGGTTCGAGAAGTCGGGGACGGCCACGGCCCAGAAGAAGATCATGGCGTCCGGCGCGCTCAGCAGCGTGCGGCCGCCGTCGCGGGAGGGCGAGGAGGCGCTGCGCTACGCCGTCGAGCAGATCGGGAAGCCGTACGAGTGGGGCGCCGAGGGCCCGGCGGCCTACGACTGCTCGGGACTGACGTCACAGGCCTGGGAGCGGGCTGGCCGGCCCATCCCCCGCACCAGCCAGGAACAGTGGGCCCGGCTCCCGAAGATCCCGCTGAACGAGCTGCGTCCCGGCGATCTGGTGATCTACTTCCCCGAGGCCACGCACGTCGCCCTCTACCTGGGCGACGGGATGGTGGTGCAGGCGCCGCGGCCCGGGTCGAAGATCAAGGTGTCGCCCATCGCGGCGAACCCGCTGCTGGGCGCGGTGCGTCCCGATCCGGACGGGTCGCCCCTGGGGCACTTCACGCCGCCGAAGCTCCCCGAGGGTGCCACAGAGGGATCCGACGAGGGCTACGCCTCTGTCACGCCGGCCACCGGGACGAGCTAGGGGCCGCCTCGCCCGGGACAGGCACGGCCGGAAGCCCGCGGGACCGAACGGAATACGAACCCCGGGCGTCCTGGGACCATGAAGACATCGCACCGAGCCGCCGCCCTGCTCCTGAGCGCCGGGCTGTTGCTCACCGGCTGCTCGTCCCTGACCGACACCCCGACCGCCGAGGGGTACCACGGCCCCACCCTGCCCGCCCGCACCCCCGAGGAGGGCCACTGGAAGGAAGGTCCGACCAAGCCCGTGCAGCACAAGCCGTACCCGTACGACATCTATACGCACTGCGGGATCAAGTGGGTCAAGTTCGGGGGCCGTTGGTGGACACTCGACACGGTCTTCCCCGGCGTCGAGCAGGTCAAGGGGGAACGTGCTCCGCGTTACACCCAGACGCTCGCCGGCTACATGACCCTGATCGGCCCGGACACCGCCAACTTCGACGCGGCCGGGATGCCCACACTCCAGTTCGTCCCGGCGAAGAAGAACCCGCCCGGCTGCGACTAGAGCTCCTCCTACCCCCGGGAGATCGCCAGGAGCCAGGCCACCGGGAGGGTGAGGATGCCGAGGGCGATGGCGCCGATCAGAGAGGCGAGCCAGACGAAGACGTAGTTCTCGCCGTTGAGGAGGCGCCCTCGGCGGGCGGAGGTGAGCAGCCAGTGGCCGGGCAGGCCGAGGGTGACCGCCGTCCAGCCGGCGAAGGTGACGTATTCGGAGGTGGCGATCGGCGAGGGCTCGAAGACCGCGTCGCCGACGAGTCGGACATCGCGCCGGGTGCCCGGCCGGAGGTCGCCGGAGGCGGAGCGGAGCAGGATCGGCCGCGCCGCCGTCGCACCGGCGGACGAGGACGCGGAGGACGGCGTGTACGTGCCCCGGCACTGGGTGTCGGTGTCCTCCGGCCCCGCGTAGCAACCGGCGACCACGAAGGTGCCGGTCGGACCTGCGATGCCGGTCAGCGCGGCCAGCCGGGCGCCGAACAGCAGCCAGACCACGGCCAGAGAGCCCACGAGCCACAGCACGGCGAGCCCGCCGACCGCCCGCCAGGACCATGTCCGGCCCGTCGGTCCCATACAGCGCCCCCGCCACTCGGTCATCCGTCCGAGGAGGCCCTACCCGGCAGCGGCGCCGCGGAACCGCACAGGCGTGCGGAGCAGATCAGGCGCAGGTCATGCTCCAGCGACCGACGCCAGGTACGCGCCCGTCTTCTCCGGGTCGGAGAAGCCAGCCCACGGCCCCACGGGCGCCTCACCTGCGGCTTCTCCTCAACCAGAGGACCTATAGAGGGCGGTGGGCCGTCCGTAGGCCGTCAGGCCGGACGTTGGCCCTGCCGTAAACGGTCGCGCTTGCCTTACGCGTCCGCCTCCGACTGCTAGGCATGAGAGGGCACAGATCGTCAGCAGCAGGGCCGCGTTGCTGTGCCCAAGCACGCCAGCCACAGCGCCGGGAAGCGATGCATCCCGCGTTTTGACGCCCCATCAGGCAAACACGGGCGAGCCTTCCCCGTCGTCACGGCGCTGCCGAGAGCCGGGCCCTTAACGCGGTCTTGCTGGCGGGACACGAGGTGGCCAACATGGGGCTTCGGGCACATGACAGGGGGCAAAGTGGCGCCAATAGAACGAGTTGCGCTGCGGAGAATAGCGGCCTGGGTCGCTCTTGCGGCCGGCAGCACCGCCTTAGTCGCGATCACTCCATTCATTCTCAATTGGATGGCGCCCTCAGGTCTAAATTGGGGAAAACTCAGCAACATCAGCCAAACTTACGGAGGCATATCAATCCTGATCTCGACCGCCGCCTTGATAGGCGTAATTGCCTCCATCTCATTCCAGGCGAGGCAAGTTCGCATCGAGCACCAGGAAGGGCAGCGCTCGGCGCACAGAGAGCTGATTCTTTGGTCATTGAGCGACCCGGAACTTCTTACTTGCTGGGAGCCCCCACGCATCCCCGTTTCACGTGAGCGCTACAAAAAGATTCTCTTCGTCAACCTGATCATGGCTGCATGGATTACCGACTTTCGGTTGCGAAGAACCGGCGAAGGAGCAACCCTAGCCAACCTCAGGGAACATTTCCGAGGCGAAGTGGCCCGCGCCCACTGGGCTGAAGGAAGGGAGAAATGGCGCGCGCACTCCGAGGTTCAAGAGGGAGATACCCTGGGACTGCGATTCGTCGACCTCGCAGATCAGGCTTACCGTGAAGCAATTGCCACGGAGCCTCCAGTAGCAGAGGAAGACTACTTTAGAGATCCGAGTCAGTAATACACCTTGCCCGACACGGCGGCCGGCTGGCCGGGCATTGGGCCTTGTCGTAGACGGACGCGATCGCGTCCAGGTACACAGACTGCCCGACGCGCCGGAAGCTTACGGGGCCATGATCACTCGCGCCAAAGCGGCTCCCGGCCAAAGCCGCTACACCGACCGCTGTTCGAGGATGCTCGCGCCATCTCTGCCAACTGACAGCAGCCCTCGGTCGGATTTGGCAGCGTGATACACCCTGGCCGGGTTCACAGACCTGAGCGACCACCCCGCCCATAGTTCGGCATCGAGGGGGTCTGGCAACGGAAACCACGGACGGCCCCAGGGGTAACCCTGGGGCCGTCCGTGGGCCGTCCGAGAAGAACCGACGACGACAAACAACGACAGGCGACGACGGCTGGACCGCAGGTCAGAGGGGCGTCAGGCCCCGGTGACCGACGCCAGGTACGCGCCCGTCTTCTCCGGGTCGAAGAAGAAGTTCTCGAAGTCGGCCGGGTTGTTGAAGCCGTTGGCGAAACGGTCTGCGACGGGCGGGAGTTGGCCCGCGGCGCCGATCAGGTTGAGGACGTGCTCCGGCGGGACGCCCAGCATCGCGTTGGTCCACTTGGTGACGTGCTGCGCGGTGTCCCAGTAGCGGTCGAACGTCGCCTGCATCCACTCCTCGTCGAAGGGCTTGTCGCCCTGCTCGACGATCGAGGCCAGGTAGGCGGCGGCGCACTTGGAGGCCGAGTTGGAGCCCTGGCCGGTGATCGGGTCGTTGGCCACGACGACGTCGGCGACACCGAGGACCAGTCCGCCGCCGGGAAGGCGGCCGATCGGATTGCGGACGGTCGGGGCGTACCGCCCGGACAACGTGCCGCCCGCGTCGGTCAGTTCGACGTTGGTGGCCCGCGCGTACTCCCAGGGCGTGAACCGCTCCATGAGTTCCAGGGTCAGGGAGAGGTGCTCGGCGGGGTCCTTCACGCCGTTGAAGACGTCGAGCGGGCCGCCCGGGATGCCCTCCCAGAAGAGGATGTCGGCGCGTCCCGAGGTGGTGAGGGTCGGCATGATGAAGAGCTCACCGACACCGGGCACCAGGTTGCAGCGGACCGCGTCGTAGTCGGGGTGCTCCGGACGCGGGCCGAGGCCGTGCACGTAGGCCACCGCGAGGGCGCGCTGCGGCTCGGTGTACGGGGAGCGGGAGGCGTCGCGGCCGAACATCGAGACGAGTTCGCCCTTGCCCGCCGAGACGAGCACCAGGTCGTACGCGCGGGAGAAGTAGTCGAGGTCGGAGACCGCCGCGCCGTGGATGACCAGCTGGCCGCCGCGCTGCGCGAACGTCTCCATCCAGCCGGCCATCTTGACCCGCTGGTCGACCGACTGCGCGTACCCGTCGAGCTTGCCGACCCAGTCGATGGCGCGCTGCGAGGGGCCCGGGTCGAAGGAGCCCGGGGCCGCGACCGAGACGCCGAGCCCTTCGATCTTCGGGGCCTGCGACTCCCAGAAGTTCAGCTGGAGATCGCGCTCGTGCTGGAGTGCCGTGTCGAACATGCACTGCGTCGACATGACCCGGCCGGACCGGATCTCGTCCGCCGTCCGGTTCGACATCAGGGTGACCTCGTACCCCTGCGACTGGAGGCCGAGGGCGAGCTGGAGTCCGGACTGACCGGCTCCGACGACGAGTATCTTCCGCATGCGGGTTGCTTCTCCTAGGACTTGGGCGTCCCTATTCGGGGCTGACGTCGAGCGCGTGACCGACCAGGGCGAGCAGGGTCTCGACGACCGAGATCCGGCGGCGCGCGTCCATGATCATGACAGGTATGTGCGGAGGAACCGTGAGGGCTTCGCGCACGTCGTCCGGCTCGAACCGGTCGCTGCCGTCGAAGTGGTTGACGGCGACGACGTACGGCAGTCCGCAGCTCTCGAAGTAGTCGAGTGCCGGGAAGCAGTCCGAGAGACGGCGGGTGTCGGCGAGGACCACCGCACCGATCGCGCCGCGCACCAGGTCGTCCCACATGAACCAGAACCGCTGCTGGCCCGGCGTGCCGAAGAGGTAGAGCACCAGGTCGTCGTCGAGCGTGATGCGCCCGAAGTCCATGGCCACGGTGGTGGTCAGCTTCTCCGGCGTACCCGTGAGGTCGTCGGTGTCCTCGCTCGCCCGGGTCATCAGCGCCTCCGTCTGGAGAGGCGTGATCTCCGAGACGGAGGTGACGAGCGTGGTCTTGCCGACACCGAAGCCGCCCGCCACCACGATCTTCGTGGCGATCGGCGCGCGCGTGCGGTCCGTCTGCCAGGCCTGCAGATTCTCCTCGTCGTCGAGGAGGGGGGCGACGCCAGGTTCGGCGTCAGAGACGACGGAGTCCACTCAGCACCCTTTCCAGCAGAGCGCGGTCCGGCTGTCCCGGGCCGTGACCTGTTCCGTACACACGGATCTTTCCCTGGTCCGCCAGGTCGCTCAGCAGCACCCGGACCACTCCGAGCGGCATCCTGAGGAGGGCGGCGATCTCGGCCACCGTGCGCATCCGGCGGCAGAGTTCGACGATGGCCCGCATCTCGGGCATCACCCGGTGGGTGAGCGAGCCGTTGGTGAGTTCCTTGCGCGCCTCCGGGGCCTCCAGCGCGGCCACGAAGGTCTCCACCAGCAGGACGTGGCCGAAGCGCGTCCGTCCGCCGGTGAGCGAGTAGGGGCGCACCCGGGCGGGCTTGCGGTCGCCGCCGCGGACGGGGAGCCTCGAAACGCCGTTCGACACGGTCATCGGGTACTCCCGAGCGCGTCGGCCTCGAGGGATTTTCGGAGCTCGATGCGCAGCTCGGGGGTCAGGACGTGTCCGGCCCGGCCGACGAAGAGCGCCATGTGGTACGCCACCACGCTCATGTCGCAGTCCGGCGAGCCGTGCACTCCGAGGAGCGAGCCGTCGCTGATCGCCATGACGAAGAGGCTGCCCTCGTCCATCGCGACCATCGTCTGCTTGACGCCGCCGCCGTCCATCAGCTTGGCGGCGCCGATGGTGAGGCTGCCGATGCCGGAGACGATGGTGGCGAGGTCCGCGGCGGAACCCTTGGGGCCGGTGGGCCTGGTGCTGTCGGCCGTCCGCGCCTCGGCGTTGCGGCCGGGGTCGGAGGACAGCAGCAGCAGGCCGTCGGAGGAGACGACCGCGACCGACAGGAGGCCCGGCACCTCCTCGACGAGATTGGTCAGCAGCCAGTGCAGGTTACGTGCTTCGCTGCTCAGGCCGAAGGTACTGGTCGCGGTCAACTGCTTGCCTCCTCGACTGTGCCCCCCGATGCTTCTACGTCCTGTGCGTTGAGCCGGTGCGCCGTGGGCGCGGGTCCTGCGGGAGCGTGTGCGGCGGCCACGGGTTCCGACGGTGTCTGTCCGTCGGGCGTGGGGGTCTCCGCCGTCCGGTCGGCGATCTCGGCCTCCACGTCGCGACGGCCCTCGATCGCACCCCGGTGGAAGCCGCCCAGCCTGCGGCGCAGGGCATCGGCGTCCACACCGCCCACGCGCGGCCGCGGGGCGGCGGCGGGGGCGGAGATCTTCGGCGTCCGCTTGGGCAGGCCCTTGTCGGTGAGCCGGGGGTGATCGTCGGGCGCCCGCTCGTGGCTGTCGGGGCCGATGGCGTAGGGGTCGGTGGTGGCCTCCGCGCGCGGGGCGGGCACCGGAGCGGGCTCGGCGGCACCGGGGGCCGTCCCGCCCTCGGCGGGGGCGTCCACGGCGAAGCCGGGAGCCGGCTCGTCGAGGTCCGCGGCCGCCTGGGGGGAGACCGGTGCGGGTCCGGCGAGGCCGGGATCCGGCTCGGGGGCTCCGGGGGCGGGTACGGACGCGGGCCCGGAGTCGGGTCGGGGTGCCGTCCCCGTGGCGGTCGCCGCCTCGGTGGAGTCCGGTGCGAAAAGCTCCGCCGCGGGCGCCCCGGCCGCCGGGGCTTCCGGTGCGGGGGACTCACGTACGAGGGATCCCGATGCCGCGAAGTCCCGTGCCGGGGGCTCGGGTGCGGGAGATGCCGATGCCGAGAATCCCTGCGCCGGAGGCTCGGGCGCAGGAGATCCCGGTGCCGGGGACTCAGGTGCGGGAGATGCCGAGGATCCCGGTGCCGGGGGCTCGGGTGCGGGAGATGCCGATGCCGAGAATCCCTGCGCCGGAGACTCGGGCGCAGAAGATCCCGGTGCCGGGGACTCAGGTGCGGGAGATGCCGAGGATCCCGGTGCCGGGGACTCAGGTGCGGGAGATGCCGGGGATCCCGGTGCCGGGGGCTCGGGTGCGGGAGATGCCGTGCCGGAGGTGTCCGGCGCCAGGGCTTCCGGTGCGAGGTCCGGGAGCAGCAGCTCCATCGTGGTCTCGGGCGTGAGTTCGGGTTCCGGCTCGGCGGCCGGCTGGGGCTCGCGGGGCGCCGGGATGACCGGGGTCTGCGCGGCCCGCTCGGGCGCGGACACGGGTGCCTGAGCCGGGTCCGCCTCGGGGCCGGCGTCCCGTACGGCCGCCTGGGCCGCCGCGATCAGCGGGTCCTCGTCACCGGCCGGGGCCGACGCGGCGAGGACCGAACGACCGCGCAGGACATTGGAGTTGGCCTCGGCGTCGGCGCCGGGCAGGGCAACCTGGGGAGCCGCGCCGACAACCCGGGGGGTGGCGGGGACGGTGGACGCGGGCGCGGCTGCCAGCAGTGCCTTCGGGAGGACGACCACGGCGGCCACACCGCCCTGCTTCTGCTCGCGCAACTGCGCCCGTACGCCGTGCCGGTGGGCGAGCCGGGCCACCACGTACAGGCCGAGCCCGAGTCCCTCGCCGCTCTCCTGGTCGTACGTGTCCTCCGGGTCGAACTCGTCGAGGCGGGCGTTGAGGTGGCTCATCCGCTCGTCGGTCATGCCGATGCCCTCGTCCTGCACGGAGAGCATCACCTCGCCGCTCTCCAGCAGCCAGCCGGAGACCTCGACGGGCACGTCGGGCGGCGAGAACGAGGTGGCGTTCTCCAGGAGTTCGGCCACCAGGTGGCTGAGGTCGTCTGCGGCGAATCCGGCGATGTGCGCGTGCGGCGGCAGCGCGGCGATCCGCACCCGCTCATAGCGCTCGATCTCGCTGACCGCGGCCCGTACGACGTCGACGAGCGGGACCGGGCCCGCGTGGTGCTGGACGTGCTCGGCGCCCGCGAGGACGAGGAGGTTCTCGCTGTGCCGCCGCATGACGGTGGCGAAGTGGTCGAGCTTGAAGAGGGTGGCGAGGCGGTCCGGGTCCTGCTCGCGGTCCTCCAGACCCTCGATGACACCGAGCTGGCGCTCGACGAGGCCGAGGGTGCGCAGCGCGAGGTTGACGAAGGTGCTGTGGATGGTGCCGCGCACCTGCTGCAAGTGGGTGGCCGCCTCGGCGAGTTCGCCGCGCAGCTTGTCGCGCTCGTCGGCCATCAGCTGGCGCTGGCCGATGAGGTGCTTGCGGTCGCCTTCGAGGGTGCCGATCCGCTCGTGGAGCGTGGCGGCGTGCGTGTGCAGCGCGTTGACGGAGCGGACTACCTGGGCGAACTCGTCGTTCCGGCCGGTGAACTTGACCGGTTCCTGGGAGCCCGGGTCGGCGGCGAGCCGGGCCGAGCCGAGGCGCAGGACGGCGAGCGGCCGGGTGAGGGTGCGGGCCATGGCCATCGCGACACCGACCGCGACGAGCAGCAGCACGCCGAGGGCGGTGATGCGGATCTCCAGCGCGGTGACGTCGTCGTCCCGCAGCAGTTCGAGGTCCTTGGTGCGGTGGTCGTTGAGGGAGGCCTCGGCTCCGCGCATCAGCTCGATCCGGGCGGACAGCGCGGCGTCCAGTTTCTTGGTGCCGGTGTCGAGCGCGGAGCCGGAGAGCTTCGGCTGGCCGGTGAGGCTCGCCAGGTACTTGTCGGCGGAGGCGACGTCGGGGCCGGTGACGGTGGAGTCGTACGAAGCCACGGCCTTCTTGGACGCGGTCTCGCGGAAGTCGGCGATGGCCGCGTCGGAGCGGAGGCGGGCCTGCTGGGCGGCGGCGCTCAGTGCGTCGCGCTGCTTGGTGTCGGCGTCCGACGAGGTGTTCGTGGTCGTCGCCAGCCCGGTGATGGGGTCGATGACGGTCTGGGTGGTGCGCGGGATGCCGAGGGCCGCGAGGAGCAGTCCGCGGGCGGCGGCGGACTGCTGGACGGCGGTGTCCAGTTCGGCGAGGGCGTGGGCGCCGGAGCCCGCGCGCAGCGGCGTCCGGTCGGCCAGGTCCTCGGCGAGGGCGTGGAGTTCGGCGATGGCCTCGGAGTACGCCTGGTGCGTCTCGAGGGCGGTGCTCTTCCCGGTGAGCGCCGCTCGCCTGAGGGCCGCGACGGCGTCGAGGTCCTTGAGCAGCGCGGCGGGGGCGTCGTCGTCGGCGCGCAGTTCGTCGACCTGCCGGTCGACCCGGGCGCTGCGCTGTTCGGAGGGCGCCTTGGCCTTGGGCCGGCCGGCGGCGACGTAGGAGGTGACGTCGTCGCGCTCGTCGGCCAGCGAGTGCGCGAGGGTCAGCGCCTGCTGGGTCCGCTGGGAGAGCGTCACCAGGTTCTGGGAGTCGTTCAGTTGTTGCGAGGCGGACAGCACCGTGGGCGCGCCGGCTCCGGCGATGGCGGCCGCGACGACCGCCACGGCCACGATCAGCCGGTTGCGTACGTGGGCGGTCCTGCCCCGGCCCGTGGAGTCGGTGGCGTCGCCGACGGCGCCACCCTCTGTGGAGTTGGAGGCCGTCTTCTTGCCTGTGCGCCTCGGCCGCGTCTTCTGCACCGGTGCTCGCATTCCTGACTCGTGTACCCATTTGGGGCCCGGGTGACGTCCCGTCAATCGGGGCGTACGCCCGGTACGGCTCCCGACCCTCCCAGTGCCGGTGGGCAGTGGTCCCGCATCATCTGACCCGCCACCCGAAGGAGTGAACATCGGAGGGGAGTTGGCGGGCAAGTTTCCGGGGCGCGCGTGAGGGGCTTGCCCGGCGGGCCGGTTGGACGTCGGGGACGGGCTTTGGCAGTATTCGCCGCCACGTGTTGCCGGAGTCGATCATTCCATGCCAAACCTGGCGCCTGAGCTGCTGGTCCGGGCGATCGTGCGACCGTTGCCGCCGTTTCGGGGACCTTGTGAAGGGCTCGTGCAGACTGACGGGATGCGCACTGAACTCGTCTCGGAGCCCGGTGACCCGGACCGCCCCAATGAGGACTTCGCATCGGTCGGACTTCCCGCTTCAGGACAGGGCGGTTCACTGGTGGTGCTGGACGGGGTGACACCCCCTCGCGGCGGCTACGGCTGTGTTCATTCGGTCCCCTGGTTCTCCGCGCGACTCGGCGGGGCACTGACCGAACTGTCCGTTTCGCAGGGGGATTTGCCCCTGCCGGAGGTCCTGTCGCGGGCGATCGGCCGGGTGGCCGAAGCACATGCCGGCACCTGTGACCTTTCTCACCCGCGCACACCCCAGGCAACCGTCGTCCTCGCACGGTGGTCCCCGTCCGACGTCGAGTACCTGGTGCTCTCGGACTCGGCCCTGCTGGTGGAATCGCCCACCGGTGAGGTGACCGCCCTGCTGGACGACCGCCTCTCCCGTCTCCCCCGCGCCTCGCTCACCACGGACGCCGTCGCCGACGCCACCGTCCGCAACAGGGAGGGCGGCTTCTTCACGGCGGCCGCGGACCCCTCGGTGGCCTCCCGCGCGGTGACGGGCACACTCCCGCGCGCCTCCGTCCGCGCCCTGGCGGCCCTCACGGACGGCGCCACCCGCTGGGTGGAGCGGTTCCACAGGGGCGACTGGGCCGATCTGTTCGCCCTCGTACGCAAGGAGGGGGCCCCCGCCCTCGTCGAGCGCGTCCGGGGCCTGGAACGCGCGGACGCGCCGGAGGGGTCGCGTCCTCGGCGGGGCAAGAAGCACGACGACGCGACGGTGGTGTTCGTGGACCTGTGAGGAGATACGGGGAGCTGCGGGAGGGCGGTAACGGCGGCCGGCCGGCGGGCTACTTCTCCATGCCGAGGTTCAGCTGGTGCAGCAGCCGGGCGAGTTCCGCGACCTCGTTCTGGTCCCAGTGGGCGAGTTGGCTGACGTAGCGGGCACGGCGGGCCTCGCGGACGCTGGTGACGCGGCCGCGGCCCTCCTCGGTGAGGTGGACGAGCCAGGCACGGCCGTCCGCGGGATCGGGTTCGCGTGCCACGAGGCCCAACTCCTCCAGGGCGCGCAGCTGCCGGGACATGGTGGCCTTGCCGACGCCGATGTAGGCGGCGAGTTCCGTGGCGCGCTGCCGGCCGCACTCCTCGAGGCGGACGAGCAGTCCGTACGCGGCGGACTCCAGGTCCGGATGGACCTCGCGGGCCATCTCCCCCTGGTTGGCACGGGCGCGGCGCAGGAACACGGTCAACTCGCGTTCCAGGGAAAGGAACTCGCGCTCCGCGCCGCCGTGCGGCGCGGGCCGGTCCACACCATTTCCCGACACGTCGGATTCGACCGGACGTCCGCCGTCGTTTCCGTGCTCGTGCACGTCAGCACCCCTGACCCGGTTTCCCGATCCTGAAAGTTTCTGCCAGAACTCGCCGTTGCCGCAGCTCCGCCAGTATTTCGCAGGCGTAGACCAACGGCAGCCTCCGGCCCCTCTTCCCACGCCGTCGTCTACGTGCGTAGCTTCTTTATCAGACACTTATTCGCTGGCATGCGCACGCCACCCCAGGTCGAGGACGGCCTGATCCCCCCTTCGGCACGCGTGCCCGCGCTCCCCCCACCGAGCTCCGGCGAGCTCCCCCGAGCCCCTCCGGAGTTCCATCGCCCTTCGGAGGCACGCACATGCCCGTGCACAGATCCGGAACGGCCCACCGCCTGCGCGTGCTCGCGGTAGGAACCCTGCTCGCCGCCTTCTCCCTCCTGTACTCCCTCCCCTCCTCCGCCGCCGACACCCCCGCCCGGGGTTCCGCCCGGATGGGCATCGGGGTCATCGCCCACGACGGACAGGACGGCACGCCGTCCACCGGTGACGCCACCCAGACGGAAGGCGTGGACGTCTCCGGGCACCAGGGCAACGTCGCCTGGTCGACGCTGTGGAGCAGTGGGGTCAGGTGGGCCTACACCAAGGCGACCGAGGGGACGTACTACACGAACCCGTACTTCGCCCAGCAGTACAACGGCGCGTACAACGTCGGCATGATCCGCGGCTCGTACCACTTCGCGACCCCGGACACCACGACCGGCGCCACCCAGGCCAACTACTTCGTCGAGCACGGCGGCGGCTGGTCCAGGGACGGCAAGACCCTGCCCGGTGTCCTCGACATCGAGTGGAATCCGTACGGGGCCGCCTGCTACGGCAAGACACAGAGCGCGATGGTCAGTTGGATCAGCAGCTTCCTCACCCAGTACAAGGCCCGCACCGGGCGCGACGCGGTCATCTACACGGCCGCCACCTGGTGGACCCAGTGCACCGGCAACTACGGCGGCTTCGCCTCCGCCAACCCGCTGTGGATCGCGCGCTACGCCTCCGATCCGGGGACGCTCCCCGCGGGCTGGGGGTTCTACACGATGTGGCAGTACACCTCGTCCGGCCCGACGGTCGGGGACCACGACAAGTTCAACGGCGCCCTGGACCGCGTGGTGGCCCTCGCCAAAGGCTGACCCGCACAGGACGCGCGTGCGCGGGCACCTGACGTACCGCGCACGCGCCTGACGCACGGCGAAGGCCCGGGCCTCCCTCACGGGACCCGGGCCTTCCCCTCCGATGGGCGTCCGTCACGCCGCCACCGGAACCTCCGGCACGGCGCCGTTCGTCGCCGGCGCCAGTGCCAGCTCCAGGACCTGGCGGACGTCCGTGACGGCGTGGACGTCGAGCTTCTCCAGGACCTCGGCCGGGACGTCGTCCAGGTCGGCCTCGTTGCGCTTCGGGATGATCACGGTCGTGACACCCGCCCGGTGCGCGGCGAGCAGCTTCTGCTTCACGCCGCCGATGGGCAGGACACGGCCGGTCAGGGAGACCTCGCCGGTCATGGCCACATCGGTGCGGACCAGCCGGCCCGACAGGAGCGACGCCAGGGCGGTCGTCATCGTGACGCCCGCGCTCGGGCCGTCCTTGGGTACGGCGCCCGCCGGGAAGTGGATGTGCGCTCCCCGGTCCTTCAGGTCGCCGACGGGCAGTTCGAGCTCCGCGCCGTGCGAGCGCAGGAAGGAGAGCGCGATCTGCGCCGACTCCTTCATCACGTCGCCCAGCTGACCGGTGAGGGTCAGACCCGCCGCGCCCGTCTCCGGGTCGGCCAGCGACGCCTCCACGTAGAGGACGTCACCGCCCGCGCCGGTCACGGCCAGACCGGTGGCGACACCGGGCACCGCCGTACGGCGCTCGGCCGGGTCCTGGGCGGACTCGGGCACATGGTGCGGGCGCCCGATGAGCCCGCGCAGGTCGTCGTCGGTCACCGTGAACGGCAGCTCCCGCTCGCCCAGTTCGTGCTGGGCCGCGACCTTGCGCAGCAGCCGGGCGATGCCCCGCTCCAGATTGCGCACGCCCGCTTCCCGGGTGTACTCCCCGGCGAGCCTGCGCAGCGCGCTCTCCGCGAGGACGACCTCGTCCTTCTCGAGACCGGCCCGCTCCAGCTGACGCGGCAGCAGGTGGTCCCGGGCGATGACGACCTTCTCGTCCTCGGTGTAGCCGTCGAGGCGGACCAGCTCCATGCGGTCGAGCAGGGCCTCCGGGATGGCTTCGAGCACATTGGCCGTGGCCAGGAACACGACGTCGGAGAGGTCGAGCTCGACCTCCAGGTAGTGGTCGCGGAAGGTGTGGTTCTGCGCCGGGTCGAGGACTTCGAGCAGCGCCGCCGCCGGGTCGCCCCGGAAGTCGGAGCCGACCTTGTCGATCTCGTCGAGCAGGACCACCGGGTTCATCGACCCGGCCTCCTTGATGGCGCGGACGATCCGGCCGGGCAGCGCGCCGACGTACGTACGGCGGTGTCCGCGGATCTCGGCCTCGTCCCGTACGCCGCCGAGGGCGACACGGACGAACTTGCGGCCCATGGCGTGCGCGACGGACTCGCCGAGCGAGGTCTTGCCGACGCCGGGCGGGCCGACGAGCGCGAGCACGGCACCGCCGCGCCGGCCGCCGACGACTCCGAGACCGCGCTCGGAGCGCCGCTTGCGCACGGCGAGGTACTCGGTGATGCGCTCCTTCACGTCCTCCAGCCCGGCGTGCTCGGCGTCGAGCACGGACTGGGCGCCCTGGATGTCGTACGCGTCCTCGGTCCGCTCGTTCCACGGCAGCTCCAGGACGGTGTCGAGCCACGTCCTGATCCAGCTGCCCTCGGGCGACTGGTCACTGGACCGCTCCAGCTTCTCGACCTCCTTGAGGGCGGCCTCGCGGACGTTCTCCGGAAGATCGGCGGCCTCGACGCGGGCGCGGTAGTCGTCGGACTCGTCCTCGCCGTCCTCGCCCTTGAGGTCGCGCAGCTCCTTGCGTACGGCTTCCAGCTGGCGCCGCAGCAGGAACTCGCGCTGCTGCTTGTCGACGCCCTCCTGGACGTCCTTGGCGATGGACTCGGCGACATCCTGCTCGGCGAGGTGCTCGCGGAGCTGCTCGGTGGCGAGCTTCAGCCGGGCCACGGGGTCGGCGGTCTCCAGCAGCTCGACCTTCTGCTGGACGGTCAGGAACGGTGAGTAACCGGAATTGTCGGCAAGGGCGGAAACATCGTCGATCTGCTGCACCCTGTCCACGACCTGCCAGGCGGCGCGCTTGCGCAGCCAGCTGGTGGCCAGGGCCTTGTACTCCTTCACCAGGTCGGCGACCCGGCCGGGCAGGGGGTCGGGCACGGTCTCCTCGATCCGGGTGCCCTCGACCCAGAGCGCGGCACCGGGACCGGTGGTCCCCGCGCCGACCTTCACGCGCCCGCGCCCGCGGATCAGCGCGCCCGGGTCGCCGTCGGCCAGCCGGCCGACCTGTTCGACGGTGCCGAGCACTCCGGTGCTCGCGTAGGTCCCGTCGATGCGTGGCACCAGGAGTACCTGAGGCTTGCCGGGCGTTGACCGGGCGGCGGCCTGGGCCGCCTCCACCGCGGCACGCACATCGGTGTCGTTCAGATCCAGCGGAACCACCATCCCGGGCAGCACGACCTCGTCGTCGAGCGGCAGCACGGGCAGGGTGAGTGATGCGGACGTCGAAGCCATGATCTCCCCTTCGGCAGTCAAGTTGAGCTATGCCGACTCAATGCACGGAGGCCGCCCAATGTTCCCCCGGGACCGTTCGCTCTGAGCGATCACTTCCGATCGGCTGCGGCCCCGCACGCATCACCGCTGGTCATCAGCGATCCGCGAGGCCGGATCCGGTCGAGCGAGAAGCCGCCGCCCGAGCACCCTTCAAGGGGTGGCGCGACGCCGGTCCGCCCTGGCATCATCACGGGCAGGTAATGGGCCACCTGAGGCAGTGACCATTACATGAACCGGAAGCGAGCGCAGGGGGCAACGTGGACAGGATCGTGCGGGCCTGGGTGGACGGATGGGTCGTCTCGCGCGGGGCGGCGCCGCCCGTCGCCGAGGGATGGGGGTACACGATCGACGTGGGACAGAAGGGGCACGTGACGCGCCATGTCCTCGGGGCGACGAACGACCAGGTCGAGGAGGCCTCGGTCCGCAAGGTCGCGGACGCGGTGACCGCGGCCGGAGTCTGGCTCAAGGTCTTCGCCGAACCCTCGGACGTCCGGCCCTGGCTCGGCGCGGGCTGGTGGATCGACCCCGAGCCCGGCTACCTGATGTCCGTGCCCCTGGCCGACGCAGGCAGCGCCACCCAGGACAGCGCCCTTCCCTCCGGCTACCGGCTGCGCACCTGGACCCGCGGTGGCGTCACGCGCGCCCTGGTCACGGCGTCGGACGGCTCCTGGGCGGCCCGCGGCCAGATCGCCCCCACGGGCGGGACGGCGGTCGTCGACCAGATAGAGACGTCGGCGGAGCACCGGCGGCGCGGGCTCGGCCGCTTCGTGATGCGGACCCTCACCCGGGCCGCCGCGGACCAGGGCGCCGAGACCGGAGTCCTGGCGGGGACACCGGAGGGACGGGCGCTGTACGAGTCCCTGGGGTGGCGGGTGGAGGCGCCACTGCTGAGCGGGCACTTCGTCGGGGACCGGTCCTAGCGCCGGATTCCTCGAACGGCGTACGCACGTCCCTCCGGAACAGACGAGTCGGTGGTGCGGGTCTCCCCCGCGACCAGGGCCGGGCTCGGATGGGTGAGCCGACCTGGCGCGCGGCGGGTGGCACGGACGATCGTCATACGTCGGCGGCGGCTCCGGCCGCCGGTCACCTCCTCGCCCGCCACCGGGGCCGCACCTCACACGACGCGGGTCGCCCGGCCGCTCGAGCTGATGATCGGGATGCGAGGTGGCCGCCTGCCGTTGGAAGGTGGAGTCATGAACCATCACCACTCCCAGCACACGATCGACATCGACAGCCGGCTCGTCACCACCGGCGCCGTGCTCACCGTGACCGGTGCCGTAGTGGCGTGCACCGGCATGGTCATCGCGGCCGTCGCCGTGTTCTCCGCAGGTCGGCGCCTGGTCCGCGACATGGATGTGACCCCGGCCCAGCAGGCGGCCATCAAGTGGCAGCAGGCCAAGGAGGCGTCCCGAGCGGGCATGCAGGCCTGGCAGTCCGCGTCCGACGCCCAGAACGGGTCGCTCACCAACTAGCGGGTCCCGCCCGCGACTCTCAAGGGACAGGAGGCGGTGCGGTCACTCTGTCCTCCGGGGTGCCTCCCGGGCTCTTCGAGTCCTTCTTCTACGCCGGCTCGCTCGCCCTCCCCGAGGACGGGCCGAGGACGGGCCGAGGACGGGCCGAGGACGGGCCGAAGGACATCCGAGGACGGGCCGAAGGACATCCGAGGACAGGCCGAGGACGGGCTGAAGGACACTCCGGCGGCTGCTGGACGCGGTGCCCGTACAGGTGTGCGTCAACCTCGAACGGCCTGCGGTCCTCCCCCGGATCGCCGAACGGGCCGCCGCCCCGATCGCCGGCCTCGGCGCGAGCGACGCGACGTTCCTCGACGTCGCCTTCGGGCGGGCGACGCGGCCCAGGGCGGCCGCCCTCCGGCCTGCCGCGACCGATGGCGGCGGTGCGGGCGTCGCTTCCGACGTGCCCGACGGCACCCGGGATCCGGCGTTTCCGTGGGAGCCGGACCCCGGCGAAATTCCGGCCACCCGTTCCGGTGAAACTGCCAGGATGGCGGCCATGACTGCCTCGTACGACATCCCCGTGGTCATCGACCGCCGCGAGGGCCCGTACGGCGAGGTCGTGTTGCGGCGCCACGGCGCGCTGCTGCAGATCATCGCCAACGGGTGCTTTCTGATGGACACCTCCGACGGGCGTTCCGAGCGACTGCTCGTGGACGCGGCGTGCGACGCCCTGGACGGGCGCCCGGAGCCGAGTGTGCTGATCGGCGGGCTCGGCGTCGGATTCTCGCTCGCGCACGCGGCCGCCGACCCCCGCTGGGGGCGCATCACGGTGGTCGAGCGCGAGCGGGCCATCATCGACTGGCACCGGGACGGCCCCCTCGCCGGACTCTCGGCCCGGGCGCTCGCCGACCCGCGCACGGACATCGTCGAGGCCGATCTCGTCGAGTACGTCAATGAGATCTCCGACACGTTCGACGCGCTGTGCCTCGACATCGACAACGGACCCGGCTGGACGGTCACCGAGGGCAACGCGGGGCTGTACGGAACGTCCGGACTGGCAGGCTGCGCAAGGACGTTGAAGCCGGGCGGCGTGCTCGCCGTGTGGTCGGCACAGCCCTCTCCGGAATTTGAAGGATCCTTGCGGAATGCCGGATTCCAGCGGATCCGTACCGAAGAGATCCCTGTTGCCCGGGGCGTTCCCGACGTCGTGCACCTCGCGGTAAGGCCTGGATAGCCGAGGCACCGTGACTGCCCGTACCCTGCTTGCCTGACGCGGATCATTCAAGCGTCAAGCGCAGTCATGGGATCACCCCACGGATTCCGGAAAGCACACTTCAGGGGCGGGCGATGGAGCAGACACACACCTCCCAGAACGGCACGGCGGCGACCCAGGGCGCTCAGCGCCGGGTATTGGTCGTCGAGGACGACCCGACGATCGTCGACGCCATCGCGGCCCGCCTGAGAGCCGAGGGATTCCTCGTGCAAACCGCGGGCGACGGTCCGGCCGCCGTCGACACCGCCGAGGCCTGGCAGCCCGATCTGCTGATCCTCGACATCATGCTGCCCGGCTTCGACGGTCTGGAGGTCTGCCGCCGTGTGCAGGCCGCCCGCCCGGTGCCGGTGCTGATGCTCACCGCGCGCGACGACGAGACCGACATGCTGGTCGGGCTCGGCGTCGGCGCCGACGACTACATGACCAAGCCGTTCTCGATGCGTGAGCTGGCCGCTCGCGTGCACGTCCTGCTCCGCAGGGTCGAGCGCGCGGTGGTCGCTGCCTCCACGCCGCGCAGCGGCATCCTGCGCCTCGGCGAGCTGGAGATCGACCACGCGCAGCGCCGGGTGCGGGTGCGCAGCGAGGACGTGCACCTCACTCCCACGGAATTCGACCTCCTCGTCTGCCTCGCGAACACGCCGCGTGCCGTACTCTCGCGCGAGCAGCTGCTCGCCGAGGTGTGGGACTGGGCGGACGCCTCCGGCACCCGGACCGTCGACAGCCACATCAAGGCGCTGCGTCGCAAGATCGGTGCCGAGCGGATCCGTACGGTGCACGGCGTGGGCTACGCACTCGAGACCCCGACTCCCTGAGCCGGGGCTCCGTCGGAACGTCGGGACCTGCGTGATCGGGACCTGCGTGAGGGGCTGATGTGATGAGCGGACTCGGAGAGAGAGGACGCGGGCTCGCCGAGCGCGCGTCCGGGGAGCGCAGGAGCGCGGGCCCCTGGGGCGGTGTACGGCCCTTCTCGATCAAGACCAAGCTGGGCGCGCTGGTCGTCATCTCCGTGCTCATCACCACGGGTCTGTCGATGATCGCGGTGCACACCAAGACGGAGCTCCGCTTCATCACGGTCTTCTCGATGATCGCCACCCTGCTCATCACGCAGTTCGTGGCGCACTCGCTCACCGCGCCGCTGGACGAGATGAACGCCGTGGCCCGCTCCATCTCGCACGGCGACTACACCCGGCGGGTGCGTGACGACCGGCGGGACGAGCTGGGCGACCTGGCCCAGACGATCAATCTCATGGCGGACGAGCTGGAGGCCCAGGACCGCCAGCGCAAGGAACTCGTGGCGAATGTCTCGCACGAGCTGCGCACCCCCATCGCCGGTCTGCGCGCGGTCCTGGAGAACGTCGTGGACGGTGTCTCGGCGGCCGACCCCGAGACGATGCGCACGGCGCTGAAGCAGACGGAGCGGCTCGGGCGGCTGGTGGAGACCCTTCTCGACCTGTCCCGGCTGGACAACGGGGTCGTGCCGCTGCGCAGGCGCCGCTTCGAGGTGTGGCCCTATCTGTCCGGTGTGCTGAAGGAGGCCAACATGGTCGCCTCCGCGCGCGCGGACATCGCCTCGGGTTCCGGCAGCCACACCCGCACGGACGTCCATCTGCACCTCGACGTGTCCCCGCCGGAGCTGACCGCGCACGCGGACCCGGAGCGGATCCACCAGGTCGTGGCGAATCTCATCGACAACGCCGTCAAGCACAGCCCGCCGCACGGCCGGGTGACGGTGAAGGCGCGACGCGGCGCCTACCCCGAGTCGCTGGCCCTGGAGGTCCTGGACGAGGGGCCCGGCATTCCGAAGTCGGAGTGGCACCGCGTCTTCGAGCGGTTCAACCGGGGCGGGGTGCCCGCGCCGCACGGTCCGGGCAGCGACGGCGGTACGGGTCTGGGCCTGGCCATCGCCCGCTGGGCGGTCGATCTGCACGGCGGACGCATCGGCGTGGCCGAATCCCAGCGGGGCTGCCGGATCCAGGTCATCCTTCCGGGACTCCCTTCTCTGCCAAGTTGACGTAAAGTTCGAACCGGAGTCGCAAGATCCACCACTGTCGCCGCGTGCGTACACGTGTGATCAGGCACAGGGCCGCGTGAAGCACGCCGCGACCCGCGGTCGACGTACCCATTCCGAAGCGGAACTTCGCTTGTTTCCCGCCATTTCCATGGGCGAAACACGGATTCCGATGTGACTTACGCGACGTTGGACGGGCCCGGCCTGACCTTCTCGGCCAGGGAGGCGTAGCCTTTATTCCCGCTGTCCATCACCTTGCGAAGCGGAAGAGGGCGGTTAGCGCCGTGTCGCCACAGTCCCCCAGTAACTCGAGTATCTCGACCGATGACCAAGCCGCCGGGAAGAACCCCGCGGCCGCCTTCGGTGCCAACGAGTGGCTCGTCGACGAGATCTATCAGCAGTACCTCCAGGACCCGAATTCGGTAGACCGAGCCTGGTGGGACTTCTTCGCCGATTACAAGCCCGGCGCGGCCGCAGTACCCGCCGCCTCGGGCCCGGCGGGTACTGCGGCCGCGGGGGCCGCAGGGACCACCACGTCCGCGCCTGCCGCGTCGGCCGCCCCCGTGGCGCCCGCGGCTCGCCAGGCTCCTCCCCAGGCCGCGCCCGCGCCCGCTCCGGCCGCCGCTCCCGCGGCACCGAAGCCCGCCGCTGCCGCCCCGGCTCCCGCGAAGGCCGCTCCGGCCGCCGCGAAGCCGAAGGCCGCGCCGGCCACAGAGGCGCCCGAGGGCCCCGAGTACGTCACCCTGCGTGGCCCCGCCGGTGCCGTCGCGAAGAACATGAACGCCTCGCTGGAGCTGCCCACGGCCACGTCCGTGCGCGCGGTCCCGGTGAAGCTGCTCTTCGACAACCGCATCGTCATCAACAACCACCTGAAGCGCGCCCGGGGCGGGAAGATCTCCTTCACCCACCTCATCGGCTACGCGATGGTGCAGGCCATCAAGGCCATGCCGTCGATGAACTGGCACTACGCGGACAAGGACGGGAAGCCCACCCTCGTCAAGCCGCCGCACGTCAACTTCGGCCTCGCCATCGACCTGGTGAAGCCCAACGGTGACCGCCAGCTGGTCGTCGCGGGCATCAAGAAGGCCGAGACGCTGAACTTCTTCGAGTTCTGGCAGGCCTACGAGGACATCGTCCGCCGCGCCCGTGACGGCAAGCTGACGATGGACGACTTCACCGGTGTCACGGTCTCCCTGACCAACCCCGGCGGTCTCGGCACCGTCCACTCGGTCCCGCGTCTGATGCCCGGACAGTCGGTCATCATGGGCGTCGGTTCGATGGACTACCCGGCGGAGTTCCAGGGCACCTCCCAGGACACCCTGAACAAGCTCGGCATCGCCAAGGTCATGACGCTCACGTCGACCTACGACCACCGGGTCATCCAGGGCGCGGCCTCGGGCGAGTTCCTGCGCATCGTCGCGAACTTCCTGCTCGGCGAGAGCGGCTTCTACGACGAGATCTTCGAGGCCCTGCGCATTCCTTACGAGCCGGTCCGCTGGCTCAAGGACATCGACGCCAGCCACGACGACGACGTCACCAAGGCCGCCCGGGTCTTCGAGCTGATCCACTCCTACCGGGTCCGCGGCCACGTCATGGCCGACACCGACCCGCTGGAGTACCGCCAGCGCAAGCACCCCGACCTGGACATCACCGAGCACGGCCTCACGCTCTGGGACCTGGAGCGCGAGTTCGCCGTCGGCGGCTTCGCGGGCAAGTCCCTGATGAAGCTGCGCGACATCCTCGGTGTGCTGCGCGACTCGTACTGCCGCACCACCGGCATCGAGTTCATGCACATCCAGGACCCGAAGCAGCGCAAGTGGATCCAGGACCGCATCGAGCGCCCGCACACCAAGCCGGAGCGCGAGGAGCAGCTGCGCATCCTGCGCCGCCTGAACGCGGCGGAGGCCTTCGAGACCTTCCTGCAGACGAAGTACGTCGGCCAGAAGCGCTTCTCCCTGGAGGGCGGCGAGTCCGTCATCCCGCTCCTCGACGCCGTCATCGACAGCGCCGCGGAGTCCCGCCTGGACGAGGTCGTCATCGGCATGGCCCACCGCGGCCGCCTGAACGTCCTCGCGAACATCGTCGGCAAGTCGTACGCGCAGATCTTCCGCGAGTTCGAGGGCAACCTCGACCCGAAGTCGATGCACGGCTCCGGCGACGTGAAGTACCACCTGGGCGCCCAGGGCACCTTCACCGGCCTGGACGGCGAGCAGATCAAGGTCGCGCTGGCCGCCAACCCGTCCCACCTGGAGACGGTCGACCCGGTCATCGAGGGCATCGTCCGCGCCCGGCAGGACATCATCAACAAGGGCGGCACGGACTTCACCGTCCTGCCCGTCGCCCTGCACGGTGACGCGGCCTTCGCCGGCCAGGGTGTGGTCGCCGAGACGCTCAACATGTCGCAGCTGCGCGGCTACCGCACGGGCGGCACGGTCCACATCGTCATCAACAACCAGGTCGGCTTCACCGCCGCCCCGGAGTCGTCGCGCTCCTCCATGTACGCCACCGACGTGGCCCGCATGATCGAGGCGCCGATCTTCCACGTGAACGGCGACGACCCCGAGGCCGTCGTCCGCGTCGCGCGGCTGGCGTTCGAGTTCCGCCAGGCGTTCAACAAGGACGTCGTGATCGACCTCATCTGCTACCGCCGCCGCGGACACAACGAGTCCGACAACCCGGCGTTCACGCAGCCGCTGATGTACGACCTGATCGACAAGAAGCGCTCGGTGCGCAAGCTCTACACCGAGTCCCTGATCGGTCGCGGCGACATCACCCTCGAAGAGGCCGAGCAGGCGCTGCAGGACTTCCAGGGCCAGCTGGAGAAGGTCTTCACCGAGGTCCGCGAGGCCGTCGCGCAGGCGCCCGAGGCTCACGTCCCGGACGTCCAGGCCGAGTTCCCGGTCGCCGTGTCCACCGCGGTCTCCCAGGAGATCGTGAAGCGGATCGCCGAGTCCCAGGTCAACATCCCGGACAACGTCACCGTGCACCCGCGGCTGCTCCCGCAGCTCCAGCGCCGTGCGTCGATGATCGAGGACGGCACGATCGACTGGGGCATGGGCGAGACCCTCGCCATCGGTTCGCTGCTCCTGGAGGGCACGCCGGTCCGGCTGTCCGGCCAGGACTCGCGCCGCGGCACCTTCGGCCAGCGTCACGCGGTGCTGATCGACCGGGTCACGGGCGAGGACTACACCCCGCTCCAGTACCTCTCGGACGAGCAGGCCCGCCTGAACGTCTACGACTCGCTGCTCTCCGAGTACGCGGTCATGGGCTTCGAGTACGGCTACTCGCTGGCCCGCCCGGACGCGCTGGTGATGTGGGAGGCGCAGTTCGGCGACTTCGTCAACGGCGCCCAGACGGTCGTCGACGAGTACATCTCGGCCGCCGAGCAGAAGTGGGGCCAGACGTCCGGCGTCACCCTGCTGCTCCCGCACGGCTACGAGGGCCAGGGCCCGGACCACTCCTCGGCCCGGATCGAGCGCTTCCTCCAGCTGTGCGCGCAGAACAACATGACGGTCGCCCAGCCGACGTCGCCGTCGAACTACTTCCACCTCCTGCGGTGGCAGGTGCACAACCCGCACCACAAGCCGCTGGTGGTCTTCACCCCGAAGTCGATGCTGCGCCTCAAGGCGGCGGCCTCGAAGGCGGAGGAGTTCACGTCGGGTCAGTTCCGCCCGGTCATCGGCGACGACTCGGTCGACGCGGCCGCCGTGCGCAAGGTCGTGTTCTGCGCCGGCAAGCTGTACTACGACCTGGAGGCCGAGCGGAAGAAGCGCGGCAGCACGGACACGGCGATCATCCGTATCGAGCGCCTGTACCCGCTGCCGGGTGCCGAGCTCCAGGCGGAGATCGCCAAGTACCCGAACGCCGAGAAGTACCTGTGGGCCCAGGAGGAGCCGGCGAACCAGGGTGCCTGGCCGTTCATCGCGCTCAACCTGATCGACCACCTGGACCTGGCGGTCGGCGCGGACGTCCCGGGCGCCGAGCGCCTGCGCCGCATCTCGCGTCCGCACTCCTCCTCGCCCGCCGTCGGTTCCGCGAAGCGGCACCAGGCGGAGCAGGAGCAGCTGGTGCGCGAGGTGTTCGAGGCCTAGGCCGCGGCACGGCGGTACGCATCGCCTGTACGCCGTCGGAGACCCGGTTCCCTCTCGAGGGGGCCGGGTCTCCGGTTTGTCCGGGGGCCCGGTCCGGCTCCGGACCCCGCACTCCGGGCTCCGGGCTCCGGGCTCCGGGCCCCCGCCTATCCTTTTGTCCAGCGTTTCCCTTCCCTTTCACCGACGGAGCACCAGCCATGTACTTCACCGACCGCGGCATCGAGGAACTTGAGAAGCGGCGCGGCGAGGAAGAGGTCACCTTCGAGTGGCTCGCCGAGCAGCTGCGTACGTTCGTCGACCTCAACCCGGACTTCGAGGTACCGGTGGAGCGGCTGGCGACCTGGCTGGCCCGGCTGGACGACGAGGACGAGGACGAGGAGTAGACACTCCGGCGCCGCTCCTCGGGGTGGGGTGACGGGTCCTCTCCGGGCGGGGGCGTCCGGGGGCCGGTGCGACAGGGCGCCGCGCCTGCGTGGCCGAGCGTCGCGCCTGCGTGGCCGAGCATCGCGCCTGCGTGGCAGGGCATCCGAGCGTGCACGGCAAGGGCGACCGGTCCCCGGGGAAGCGGGCCCGGCTCCAGGGGGACTGCGGTCGCGTCAGTCGAAGGCGCGCAGACGGTCGTACGCCAGGCCGAGGGCGCCGCGGAGCATCAGGACCGCACCGGCGACGATCCAGCCGCCGCTGTGGCGCCGTACGCCCCAGGCGGTGAGCGGGAGGCCGACGGCCAGCTGGGCCGCCGCGAGGGTGCGCGCCCTCGGACCGCGCAGCCAGGGCCCGAGGCCGCCGCTCTCCACGACGTCGAGTTCGGCGCCGACGGCGGCACGCCAGCCGGTCCACTCGACCTGCTCGGCGTCGGGCCGGATCCGGGCCGCGTCGAGGAGCCGGTCCGCGGACCGGCCGGGCTCGAGCCCGGCCGGAAGGGCCAGCCCCGCGCGCGTGAGGACCCCGAGCAGCCCGCTCACGCGCGCGTGGGCGTCGGCCGCCGGATCGGGCTGCGTCAACGGTTCCAGGGACTGCATGTCGAGCACCGGGTCGAGGCCGAGGCGTGCGGCGAAGGTGCGCATCGCCTCGTCCTCGCCGACCGGGGTGCCGTTCGCCAGCCATTCGTAGCCCACGGTGCGGCGGAAACCCGAGGCCAGGGTGAAGCCGCTGCGGTCGGTGTCCCACCACAGGGCGAGGACGGGCCAGGGAGCGCCGACGGCGAGCGCCGCGGCCCAGCCGGTGAGCACCCGGTCGACGGGTTCCTCGCCGTGCTGCCAGGGCCTGCCCTCGGGGACCAGCACGCTCCACTCGGGCCCCGCCCCGGCGAGCAGCATCCGCTCGCGCAGCAACTGGGCGGCGGGACCGACCGACTCGGGACGGGCCCGGCAGAGGAGCAGGGCGCCGGGGGCCTGGACCGGGTGGTCGTCCCGGGACTCGCCGGAGGCAGTCGACATAGCCCCACTTTAGGGCGATTTGCCCATATCAACGCACTGATGATCCCCAGAACGGGTGTCTTGACTTTCCGTATCCGCGATATATCGTGAATAACGGAAGACGCGATATGGCGCGTCGAGTTCGGATTCGCGTACGGGTCCGGTCCGGTCGAGGAGGTCTGCACCATGTCCGAGTGGTCCGTGGCAGAGCCGAAGAAGCTCTCCTTCGACGACCCCGTGACGACGCTGCGCGTGCGCGTCGTCAACGGAACAGTGAACGTCGTGGGGACCGACGAGGGTTCCGCCCGGCTGGAGGTGTCCGAGCTGGAGGGCCCGCCGCTCCAGGTGACCCAGGAGGGCGGCACGCTCACGGTGGCCTATGAGGACCTTCCCTGGAAGGGCTTCCTCAAGTGGCTGGACCGCAAGGGCTGGCGCCGTGCGGCGGTGGTCTCGCTGGCCGTCCCGACCGGCACGCGCGTCGAGGTGGGCGTCGTCGGCGCCGCCGCCGTGGTCTCCGGGGTGGACGGGCGGGTCGAGGTGAAGGGCGTCACCGGCGACACGACCCTCGTCCGCGTCGCCGGCCCCGTTCGGGTGGACACCGTCTCCGGGAACCTGGAGGCCCAGGCCGTCACCGGCGACCTCCGCTTCCACTCGGTCTCCGGCGACCTGACCGTCGTCGAGGGCTCGGGCACCTCCGTGCGGGCCGAATCGGTGAGCGGCTCGATGATCGTGGACCTGGACGCGACGGGCGCGCCCACCGACGTCCAGCTGTCGAACGTCTCGGGCGAGATCGCCATCCGGCTCCCCCACCCGGCGGACGCCGAGGTGGAGGCCAACACCGCGAGCGGCACCGTCTCCAGCGCCTTCGAGGACCTGCGGGTCAACGGCCAGTGGGGTGCCAAGAAGATCACGGGCCGTCTCGGCGCGGGCAACGGCAGGCTGAAGGCGGTGACCGTCTCGGGCTCCATCGCCCTGCTGCGCAGGCCCCCGGCGGAGGACGAGACGTACGACGAGGCACCGGAACCCCGGGAAGCGGCCCCGCCGACCGGCCCCGTCGACACCGCGGGCCACGCCACCGGCGACACGACGAGCGGCACCCCGAGCGGCACCCCGAGTGCCGTCGCGAGCGACACCGTCGGAGACGATGCCGCCGAAGGCCGGCCGGCCGACACCCCGACCGACAAGAAGGTGCTCTGACATGGCTCCCGTCTTCGCCCACGGCCGACTGCGCCTCTATCTCCTCAAGCTGCTGGACGAGGCGCCGCGCCACGGGTACGAGGTGATCCGCCTCCTGGAGGAGCGTTTCCAGGGCCTGTACGCACCCTCGGCGGGCACCGTCTACCCCCGGCTGGCGAAGCTGGAGGCCGAGGGGCTGGTCACGCACACCTCCGAGGGCGGCCGCAAGGTGTACGCGATCACCGACGCGGGCCGCGCCGAACTGGCCGACCGCAGCGGCGAGCTGGCCGACCTGGAGCTGGAGATCCGCGAGTCGGTCGCGGAGCTCGCGGCGGAGATCCGCGCGGATGTCCGGGGTGCTGCCGGTGACCTGCGCCGCGAGATGCGGGCGGCGGCCACGGAGGCCCGGCGCGGCTCCAAAGGCGGCGCCGGGGCGAAGCAACACGACGCCTCGCCCGGCGAGTCCGGTGGCCCCGACGACTACCAGGACAAGGAGTCGTGGCGGGCGGCGAAGGAGGAGATGCGGCGCGTCCGGCAGGAGTGGAAGGAGCAGGCCCGCCGGGCGAAGGACGAGAGCCGCCGCGCCCGCGACGAGGCACAGCGCGCCCGCCGCCAGGCCAAGGAGGCGCAGGAGAAGGCCCGCGCCCAGGCCCAGGCGGAGATGCAGCGCATGGCCAAGCGCGTCCAGGACCAGGTCCAGGACCACTTCGCGCGAGGCGACTGGCCGACGGGCGTCCGCGAGGGACTGACCGAACTGGCCAAGGAGTTCGGCGACTTCGGGAAGAACTTCGGCAAGGACCTGGGGAAGGACTTCGGCAAGGAGTTCGGGTTTGGCCGCACCGCCTCCGGAGCGCCCGCGGAGCCGGAGCACACGACCACCCCGGAGGACTTCCCCGCCGCGTACGAACCGGCCTGGGCCCACGAGGACTCCACCGGCAATCCCGGCCGCGATCTGGATCGCCTGCTGGACCGCTTCCGCGACGACATCCGTGACGCGTCCCGTGACCACGGGGTCTCGGAGGATCAACTCCGGGACATCCGCCGTCACTTGTCCGCGGCGGCGGCCCACATCGGATCGACCCTGCGGAGCGGGCGGCCGTAGCCCTTCCGGCGCTCCCCCGGGGGCCGTCGGCGGGGACTGCGGACACAGCCCCCGCCGGCCCCCTCAGGCACCGCCCGGCGCAGACCGGCGCAGACCGGCTTTCGCCGGCTGCCGCCGACCTCCACGGACAGCGTCGACGGGCAGAGGCCTCACCTCGCCGGGCCTTGCGGACCAGCGCCGGCCGTGCGGCAGGGACCTCGCCTCACCCGGCCTCGGCCACGCCGCCCTCCCCGTACAGGACCCGGGTCACCGACTGGTAGGTGACGCCGTGATCGGCCAGCACCTCGCCCGCGACCCCGCCCCGCAGGGTGATCGCCAGCAGGAGGTGCCCGTCCCCGATGTGGCGGTCCCGCCGGGAGAGGGCGACCCGCAGGGCCCGCGTCAGGACATCCTTCGCCCCCTGCCCGAAGGGCCGGCGCCAGGACCGCCGGCCGTTCCCGCCGCGCTTGCCCGACTCCAGCGCCCCCTCCCCGTGCGCCTCCTCGATCCGGGAGACGATCTCGGACAGGTCGATACCGAGCCCGGAGAGGGCGTCCGCGTCGGCGCGCGACAGCCCGCCCCGGCGGCGCGCCTCGGCGAGGTCCCGCTCCAGCGACTCCCGGACCCCCGCCGCCCCGAGCGACGTCAGGGCGAAGGAACCCCGGCTGCCCTCCCGGTCGAGGAGGGCCAGCAACAGGTGCTCCTCATCGACGGACTCGGCCCCGACCCGCTCGGAGTGCGACGCCGCCTCCTCGACGACGGCACGCGCATCCTTCGTGAAGCGTTCGAACATCACTGCCTCCCGTACTTCTTGTGCACGGCCTGCCTGCTCACTCCGAGTTCCGCGGCGATCTCCTGCCACGACCAGCCCTGATTGCGCGCACTGCGCACCTGTACCGCTTCCAACTGCTCCAGCAGCCTCCGCAGCGCGGAGACCGCTCGCAGCCCGACCCGCGGATCGCGATCACCCGCGCGCTCGGCAAGATCCGTTGCTTCGGTCATGATGTCAACTTACGTTGACAGTCTCTTCATGTCAACCAACATTGACACCCGTGCCTGGCCCGGCGCGCACCACCGCCAGAGCACACGAAGCGGCGGGCCCGGAAAATCCGGACCCGCCGCGATACGACACGTCTCCTCAGCCGGCCGGCCAAGGACTCGCCCCAGGGCGTCGGCCGCGCGTCCGCGCGGCCCGGGGCATCAGCCCGCGGTCAGCACGATCTTGCCGAACTGGTCGCCGGACTCCAGCCGTTCGAACCCCTCACGGGCCCGGTCGAGCGGAAGCACCTCGTCGATGACCGGCCGCACACCGGTGGCCGCGCAGAACGCCAGCAGATCCTCCAGCTCGTCCTTCGTCCCCATGGTGGAGCCGACCACCTTGAGCTCGAGGAAGAAGATCCGCGTCAGCTCGGCGTGCGAGGGCCGGTCGCCGCTGGTGGCACCCGAGATGACGACGGTACCGCCGGGACGCAGCGACTTGACCGAGTGCGACCAGGTGGCGGCGCCGACCGTCTCGATGACGGCGTCCACCCGCTGCGGCAGCCGCGCCCCGGACTCCAGCGCCTCGACGGCACCGAGTTCGAGCGCCCGCTTCCGCTTGGCCTCGTCACGGCTGGTGGCGAAGACCCGCAGCCCGGCGGCCTTCCCGAGCACGATCGCGGCGGTGGCCACACCTCCGCCCGCGCCCTGCACGAGCACGGAGTCGCCCGGCCGTACCCCGGCGTTGGTGAACAGCATGCGGTAGGCCGTTAGCCACGCGGTCGGCAGACAGGCGGCCTCCTCGAAGGACAGCTCCTTGGGCTTCGGCAGGACGTTCCACGCCGGTACGGAGACCTGCTCGGCGAAGGTGCCCTGGTAGCGCTCGGTGAGGATGGACCGGGGCTCCTTGGGGCCGACCCCGTGCCCGCTCTGACCGATGACGGAGTGCAGGACGACCTCGTTGCCGTCCTCGTCGATCCCGGCGGCGTCGCAGCCGAGGATCATCGGCAGCTTGTCCTCGGCCAGGCCGACGCCGCGCAGTGACCACAGGTCGTGGTGATTGAGGGAGGCGGCCCGTACGTTCACGGTCGTCCAGCCCGGCCTCTGGTCGGGGGCCGGACGCTCCCCCAACTCCAGGCCGTTCAGCGGCTGGTCACGGTCGATTCGGGCGGCATAGGCAGCGAACATGACCTTGACGATAGGCTCCGCCCCCGGCCGGGGGAACCGCCTCTCCGTGTGACACGCCCCGCAGCCCCTGTGCGAGCCCCGTCACGCGCCGGCCTCGATCGCCGGACGCGCAAGGTTCAGCCCCTCCGCCCTTGCCGGTCCCGTACCGGGGCTCCGCCCCGGACCCCGCTCCTCAATCGCCGGAGGGGCTGAACTTTTCGCGTCCGGCGCTGGAAGGTTTCAGCCCGTCCGGCGATCGAGGACGAGGCCGTCCAGGCCGAAGCGGGGGTCCGGGGACGCAGCTCCCGGGCACCGGACGGGCAGGGGCGGAGGGGGCGGGCAACCACCCACCCGGACGCTCCCGAGGGTAAAAAAACCGGCCCCGCCGGAGACCTCCCGGCGGGGCCAAGCAAGAACACCACGTCAGCGGCGGGCGACGCCCTCCGCACGGGCGGCCGCGGCCACCGCCGCGGTCACCGCCGGAGCCACCCGCTCGTCGAACGGCGAGGGAATGACGTAGTCCGCGGCGAGGTCGTCCCCGACGACCGCGGCCAGCGCGTCGGCGGCGGCGATCTTCATGCCCTCGGTGATCCGGGAGGCCCGGACCTGGAGCGCACCGGCGAAGATCCCCGGGAAGGCCAGCACGTTGTTGATCTGGTTCGGGAAGTCCGACCGCCCGGTCGCGACGACGGCCGCGTACTTGTGGGCGATGTCGGGGTGCACCTCGGGGTTCGGGTTGGCCATCGCGAAAACGAAGGCCCCCTCCGCCATCGAGGCGACCGCCGGCTCCGGCACCGTACCGCCGGAGACACCGATGAAGACGTCGGCGCCCGCGAGCGCCGTCTCCAGCGAACCGGAGATCCCGGCCCTGTTGGTGATCTCCGCCAGCTCCCGCTTGACGTCCGTCAGGTCGTCCCGGTCGCGCGACACGACGCCCTTGCGGTCGGCGACCGCGACATCGCCGAGGCCCGCTTCCAGCAGGAACTTGGCGATGGCGATGCCGGCCGCGCCCGCGCCGGAGATCACCGCGCGCAGGTCGCCGAGCGAGCGCCCGGTCAGCCTGGCGGCGTTCCGCAGGGCCGCGAGGGTGACGACAGCTGTCCCGTGCTGGTCGTCGTGGAAGACGGGAATGTCCAGTCGCTCCTGGAGCTTCCGCTCGATCTCGAAGCACCGCGGTGCCGAGATGTCCTCCAGATTGATGCCGCCGAAGGAGGGAGCGAGCCGGACCACCGTCTCGACGATCTCGTCGACGCCGGTGCAGGCGAGGGCGATCGGCACCGCGTCCACGCCACCGAACTGCTTGAACAGGATGGCCTTGCCCTCCATGACGGGGAGCGAGGCCTCCGGGCCGATGTCACCGAGCCCGAGCACTGCCGTGCCGTCGGTCACCACAGCGACCACGGACGACTTCCACGTGTAGTCGTGGACGAGTTCCGGCTGCTCGGCGATCGCGCTGCACACCTTCGCGACGCCGGGCGTGTACGCCAGGGACAGGTCGTCCTTGTCGCGGACGGGCACCGTGGCTTGCACAGCCATTTTGCCGCCGCGGTGCAGCGCGAAAGCCGGGTCGAAGGCATCGAGGGGCTCGGCCCCGCCTTCGTGATCCGTACTGCTGTCGCTGCGAGGATTGACGATCTCCGCTGCCACTTTGTTTTACCCCTTAAGTCTTCATTGTCTGAGGGTGACCACTCCTGGTTGAGGGGTGGGCGGGCACCGCGCAGGCCCTGCCGCCGTGGTTGCGTACGGGCGGTGCGCGACGGGCGCGCCGCACACGCGCCCTGAGCCCCGGATGAGGGGTGTAAAGAACCTTCTTACCCGACGGACCATGTCGAGGACGAGTCCATAACGCCAAGATCACACATCGGTGAGATGACTCATGCCTTGATCCATCGATACATCAGGACATGTCACCGTTCGGTCGCGAGTGCGGCGTAGCCGCCGTCCGCATCGCGCGATGCACCGAAGATCTTCCGGCCGGAAGGAGGGATTCCCGCACAACATCCGGCCTTGTCGTACCGATCGGTAGCCGTTCGGGGGTCACCCGTTATCCGATTTTGACATAGCGGGCACCCTGAATGCCGCAGTCCGAATGGCAAGATGCCGTCATTACACGAGGTCGCGACACTCGAAGGTGTGTGTTCTCGTCGACCTATCGGCTACTCCCTCATCCGCCGGAGGAACCCTCATGACCGCACGCATCACCCGTCGTACCACCGCCGCACAGTCCCGGATAGCAGCGGTCGGTGCGATCGCGGTCGCCGGCGCGCTGATCCTCACCGGCTGCGGTGACCAGACCAAGAACGACTCGAGCGACTCGTCCGCGAGCACCAGCTCGGCGCCGCTGGCCGACAAGCTGCCCAAGGCCATCCGCGACGCGGGCGTCATCAAGGTCGGTTCGGACATCGCCTACGCGCCCGTCGAGTTCAAGGACAGCTCCGGCAAGGTCGTCGGCATCGACCCCGACCTGGCCGCGGCGATGGGCAAGCAGCTCGGGGTGAAGTTCGACTTCCAGAACGGCACCTTCGACACGCTGCTCACGGGTCTGCGCTCCAAGCGGTACGACATGGCGATGTCCGCCATGACGGACACCAAGGACCGCCAGGAGGGCATCGACTCGGACACCGGCAAGAAGGTCGGCGAGGGTGTCGACTTCGTCGACTACTTCACCGCCGGTGTGTCCATCTACACCCCCAAGGGCAAGACGCAGAACATCAAGACCTGGGCCGACCTGTGCGGCAAGAAGATCGCGGTGCAGCGCGGCACGGTCTCGGAGGACCTCGCCAAGTCCGAGTCCAAGAAGTGCACGGGCGGCAAGAAGATCGCCATCGAGGCGTACGACAACGACCAGCAGGCCCAGACCCGGCTGCGCGGCGGTGGCGCCGACGCCGGTTCCTCGGACTTCCCGGTCGCCGCGTACGCGGTGAAGACCTCGGGCGGCGGCAAGGACTTCGAGATCGTCGGCGACCAGGTCGAGGCGGCGCCGTACGGCATCGCGGTCGCCAAGTCCAACACGCAGCTGCGGGACGCCCTCCAGGCCGCGCTGGACGCCATCATCAAGAACGGCGAGTACGACAAGGTCATCGCCAAGTGGGGCGTCGACGCCGGCGCCGTCAAGACGGCCGTGGTCAACGGCGGCAAGTGACCGCGGAACCGAGCGGGCACTGAAAGGCAACAACTCCCGTGACTGTTGACATCGACAAGACGGCGGGCCCGGAGGACACTCCCCCGGCCGGACCGGAAGCCATCAGGGCGATCCCGGTCCGGCACTACGGGCGGTACGTCTCCGCGGTCATCGCGATCGCGCTCCTGGTCGCCGTGGTCTACGCGTTCTCCCAGGGCCAGATCAACTGGGGAGCCATCCCCGACTACTTCTTCGACCAGCGCGTCATCGACGGCGTCCTCAAGACGTTGCTGCTGACATTCCTCTCGATGGTGATCGGCATCGGCGGCGGCATCCTGCTCGCCGTGATGCGGTTGTCGAAGAACCCGGTGACCTCGTCCATCGCGTGGTTCTACATCTGGTTCTTCCGCGGTACGCCGGTCCTCGTGCAGCTGGTGGTCTGGTTCAACCTGGGCCTGGTGTTCACGTACATCAACCTCGGTCCGATCTACAAGGACTACTGGTCCAGCTTCATGACGCCGCTGCTGACGGCGCTGCTGGGCCTGGGCCTGAACGAGGCCGCGTACATGGCCGAGATCTGCCGGGCCGGTCTTCTCTCGGTCGACGAGGGCCAGACCGAGGCCTCGCAGGCCCTGGGCATGAGCCACAGCAAGACCCTGCGCCGGATCGTCATCCCGCAGGCCATGCGGGTGATCGTGCCCCCCACGGGCAACGAAGTCATCAACATGCTGAAGACGACCTCGCTGGTCGCCGTGATCCAGTACTCCGAGCTGTTCCGCGTGACCCAGGACATCGGCCAGACCTCGGGCGCCCCGGTCGAGATGCTGTTCCTCGCCGCCGCCTGGTACCTGCTGCTGACGTCGGTGTTCAGCGTCGGCCAGTACTACCTCGAGCGGTACTACGCCCGGGGCAGCAGCCGCAGCCTCCCGCCCACGCCGTTCCAGAAGATCAAGGCCAACATGCTGTCGCTGGGCCGTCCGAGCGGAGGTGCGGCATGACCGCCGACGTGACCAAGGCGGACTCCGCCACGGCGATGGTCAAGTCCGAGGGCGTCCACAAGTCCTTCGGCCCCATCGAGGTCCTCAAGGGCATCGACCTGGAGGTGAAGTCCGGCGAGGTGTTCTGCCTCATCGGCCCCTCCGGCTCCGGCAAGTCCACGTTCCTCAGGTGCATCAACCACCTGGAGAAGGTCACCGCCGGTCGCCTCTCCGTCGACGGGGAGCTCGTCGGCTACCGCCAGAAGGGCGACAAGCTCTACGAGCTCAAGGACAGCGAAGTCGCTCTGAAGCGCCGTGACATCGGCATGGTCTTCCAGCGCTTCAACCTGTTCCCGCACATGACGGCCGTCGAGAACATCATGGAAGCGCCGATCCAGGTGAAGGGCGCCAAGAAGTCGGACGCCCGGGACCGCGCGCTGGAGCTCCTCGAACGCGTCGGCCTGTCCGACAAGGCGAAGAGCTACCCTTCGCAGCTCTCCGGCGGCCAGCAGCAGCGTGTGGCCATCGCCCGCGCGCTGGCGATGGACCCGAAGCTGATGCTCTTCGACGAGCCGACCTCGGCCCTGGACCCGGAGCTGGTCGGTGACGTCCTCGACGTCATGCGCGACCTCGCCGAGTCCGGCATGACGATGATCGTCGTCACGCACGAGATGGGCTTCGCCCGCGAGGTGGGCGACAGCCTGGTCTTCATGGACGGCGGTGTGGTGGTCGAGTCCGGCAACCCGCGCGACGTCCTGACGGACCCGCAGCACGAGCGGACGAAGTCGTTCCTGTCGAAGGTCCTCTGACCGGGACGTCGGCACTCCTGAGCGCAGGGAAAAGGGGCGGTACGGGTCTCCCGTACCGCCCCTTCCGCATGCCCCACGGCCGGTGCCGCGTGCTGCGGCTCGTCCACCCACGGACTTCCCCCGTACCGCCTCGACAAGAGCGCGCGAGGGATCTACTTGACCGCGAGGACCAGCGCGTCCGAGGGGGAGCGCCACACCGTACGGGCCTCCCCGAAGCCCTTCTCGCGCAGTACGCGCGCGTGCCAGTCGGCGGACGGGGTGTCACCGTCGGCGTGCTCGCCGTAGATCTCGAAGCGGCGCGCGGTGGTCTCGGCGAGGACGGGGTCCTGGGCGGCCACCTCCCACCATTCGGCCCAGTCGAGGGCGCCGTCCTTCCTCACCCGATCCATTCGGGCGTGCCGCTGGGCGCGCTCGGCCGCGTTGATCCGGGGCGTCGACTCGTCGATCATGTGGTCCGCGTTCATGAACACACCGCCGTCGCGGACGAGTTCGGCGATCTGGCCGTAGAGGCCGGCGAGGGGTTCGCTGTGCAGCCAGTGCAGGGCCGTGGCGGTCAGCACGGCGTCGTAGGTGTCGTACGGGAGCTCGGCGCGCCACCGCGGGTCCGTGAGGTCGGCCGTGACGAAGGAGACCCGGTCGTCGCCGGCGAAGGTGCCCTCGGCGATGGTGAGGAGGGCGGGGTCGAGGTCGACGCCGGTGCTGGTGGCTCCGGGGAGGCGGGTGAGCAGCCGGTCGGTGATGGTGCCGGTGCCGCACGCGAGGTCGAGGACGCGGGGCTCGGGTCCGACGAGGGCCTCGACCATGTCGAGCATCACCCGGAAGCGGTCCTCGCGGTCCGGCATGTACCACTCCTGCTGCCGGTCCCAGCTCCGCTGCCAGGCGTGCCAGTCGGTTCCGGTGCCGATGGCCATGAAAGACCCTCCTCCAGGCGACCACGTAATACCCTGTAAGCGCGATCATCTGTTACCCGACCGCCGGCACAACGATAGAGCGCCTCCGTAAGGACTACAAGTGGAACTGGCCTATTACTCGGACTACGCCGTCCGTCTCGTCAACACCGAGGAACCGGCCCGGGGCAAGGACGTGCTGACCTCGGTCGAGGCCGTCCGTGACCTGTTCGGGGGCAACGCCTCGGCGGCCCGCCGCGCCGCGGAGGCGGACGTCACCCGCTTCCGTTCCGTACGGGCGCGGCTGCGCGCGGTCTTCGAGGCGGCGGACACCGGCGAGGAGACCCTCGCGGTGGACCTGCTGAACTCCCTGCTCCTCGAGTTCCCGGTGAGCCCGCAGATCTCGGGGCACGACCACCGTGACGACGACGACCGCCCCCTGTGGCACATGCATCTGGCGGACCACCCCTCGAACGCGACCGCGGGCTACGCGGCGATCGCGGCGATGGGCCTGGCCTTCCATCTGACCGAGTACGGCGTGGACCGTCTCGGCCTGTGCGAGGCCGCCCCGTGCCGCAACGCCTACCTCGACACCTCGACCAACCGCTCCCGCCGCTACTGCTCGGACCGCTGCGCGACCCGCGCGAACGTGGCGGCCTACCGGGCCCGCAAGCGCCTTGAGGCGGACCGGGTGGAGAGCACCGGCCTGGCGGCCACCAGCACCCAGCGGGCGACGGCGAACGGCGAACGCTGACCCGACTTCGGCGGCCGGTAGCGGAACCGCACCTTCCCGAGGACGAGTTCCTCGGGAACGGTTCCGTAGTCGGTGCTGTCCCCGCCCGCGAACGCGTTGTCCCCGAGCACCCACCAGCCGCCTTCGCGCCGCTCCGCGATCCGCTTCACGACGAGCAGGTCCTGCTGGAACGGATGCCGCAGGACGACGACGTCACCCAACCCCACCCGCGCCCCCCACTGGACGACGAGCCGATCCCCGTGCTGGAGGGTGGGCACCATGGACGGGCCCGTCACCTCCGCCGCCCCGAACGGCAGCAGGGCCCTCCCCCGCTCGGTCTCCTGCGACAGCTCCGGCATCACCGGCACCTCCCCGGTCCTATCCTCCACCAGTCCCAGTTTGACCCTGGACTTTTGTCCTAAGCCCATGGGGGCACTCGCGAAAACCCGTCTCCTACGGAGTAATGTCCCACCTGAGAAGACGATCACGAGGAAGGACAGCTCAAATGCTCTCCCGCCTGTTTGCCCCCAAGGTCAAGGTCAGCGCGCACTGCGACCTGCCCTGCGGTGTGTACGACCCGGCCCAGGCCCGCATCGAGGCGGAGTCGGTGAAGGCCGTCCAGGAAAAGATGGCCGGTAACGACGACCCTCACTTCCAGGCTCGCGCCACCGTCATCAAGGAGCAGCGCGCCGAGCTCGCCAAGCACCACGTGTCGGTGCTCTGGAGCGACTACTTCAAGCCCCCGCACTTCGAGAAGTACCCGGAGCTGCACCAGCTGGTCAACGACGCGCTCAAGGCCCTCTCGGCCGCGAAGGCGTCCACCGACCCGGCGACGGGCCAGAAGGCGCTGGACTACATCGCCCAGATCGACAAGATCTTCTGGGAGACCAAGAAGGCCTGATCGTTCATAAGGGCCGTCCGACCCGTGTTTTCGCGGGTCGCGTCGCCCAGTTGTCCGCACCCGGTCCGCGGGACGCCGAACTTGGTGTCCCGCGGACCGGGTGCGTTCTGCTGTCATACGGGCAGCTGGCGCATCTCGATCACTCGCAGGCCCAGTGCCTGGAACCGGGTGAGCAGTCCATACAGATGGGCGTCGTCGATCACGGTGCCGAAGAACAGGGTCTGCTCCTTCGTACGCACCTTCTCGAGTTCGGAAAAGGCCGAGGCGAGCGTGTCCGAAACGATGCCGGCGATGCGGAATTCGTAGCGCATACGAGCACTTCCCTCGGGGCCGGGGCACGGGGTCCGCTGCAATCCCCTGCCATCGTCTGCCCCCGGGCACCGATGGCGCATCCCCCGGTGCGGGCGACATCCACCCACCTCAGGACCCTCCCGCTCACCACACTCCACTCTCCGCCCGCGCTCACCACCCTCACTCTCCACTCTCCGCCCGCGCGGCGTGGTCCGCTCTCCACCCGCGCCGCGGCGCACCCTGCTCCCCATCCGGCCGGCCTTTCGTCGTCAGGCCGTGCGATGCGCACCGGTCCGCCTCTTCCGGGACCCACCGCGCCCGAAAAGGGTGAGCGGGCGGCGGGCGGCACCCGGCGCGGGGGGCTCACCTTCGGCGGGTGATGCGGGTGCTCGCTCCGAGGGCGAGCCTTGAGGCGCGGGCCCGCGCCCCGCCGGCCCCGGCACCGCCCCGGAGGATGTCCGATGAACGCTCGCGCGCCCGTCGACCGGGGTGGCCTCGCCGCCGTACCAGCGCCGCCCCGCGCACGGCGGACCGTCACCCGTCACCCGTCGCCCCGAACCGCCGGCCGCGTTCCGCGCCCCGGCCCCGGCGCGGGCGCCCCGCACGCCGCAGGGGCTCGCGCACGAACGCCTCACTCGGGCGCACCGCCCGCGGGGCAGCCGGCCCCAGGTCCTCCGGCGCCCCGGGAGTGACGGTGGTCCGCTCCGCCGGTCACGGCGGCTCCGTCCGCACCGGCCACTCCGCTTTCCGCCGGAGGCGGCGCTTGCGCGCGGGCCTCCTCCAGCTCGTGTTCATCGCCGTCGGACTGGGCCTCGGCCTCGCCGTCCCGGAGTTCACCCGGGGACCCGTGCTGCCGTCCCGCCCGGTGGCGGAGATGCTGCTCGCGACCGGTTTCGGGGTGCTGGGCGCGGCCACCGTCATCTTCTCCGTGCTCTTCCTGGTGGTGCAGTGGGCGGCCACGACGTTCACGCCACGCCTCACCCTGTTCCGGGACGCGCCGATCGTGTGGCGGACGTTCGCCTTCGCCGTCGGGCTGACCGTCTTCTGCGCCACCGCCGCCCTGACCATCGCCAACCGTGACGAGGTCTCGGTGGTCGTCCCGATCAGCGCGGGCGTCCTGCTGCTCCTGCTGCTGACACTGCTGCGCACCCTCCTGCTGAAGGCCGTCGCCGCGATCCAGCTGGCCCCGGTGCTCGGCTCCATCACCGAACAGGGCCGGCACAACCTCGACGTCCTGTATACGAGCGGCCCTGGAGATACGCGTGGCTCGGGAGGTCCGGGAGATACAGGAGATACGGATCACTCGGGAGGTCCAGGAGATGTCGGTGGTCCGGGAGATGGCCGTGGTGCGGGAGATGGCCGTGGTCCGAGAGGTCCGGCAGATCCGGGCGGGCCCCGGTCCGCGGTCCGCTGGCCGAAGGCCGCCGCGGTGCTGCAACGCGTGGACGTGGACCTGTTGGCGGGCGCGGCACGGGCGGCGAACGCGGTCGTCGTGCTGCGGGTGACCCCCGGCACCACCATGCAGCACGGCACCACCGTCGCCGAGGTGTACGACGGCGACCTGCCCGGCTCCGCCGTCCTGCGCGGCCTGGAGACCGGTGCCGAACGGGTCTTCGACCAAGACCCCGGCCTCGCCTTCCGGCTGCTCGCCGACATCGCGCTCAGGGCGCTGTCCCCGGCGGTCAACGACCCTGCCACGGCGGTGCAGGCGCTGGACGCCATGGAGGATCTGCTGCGCCGCCCGGCGCGGGCCCGGTCGCGCGAGGTCGCCGACCGCTCGGGCGTCCTGCGTGTGGTCGTCCCGCTGCCGGGCTGGGAGGACTTCCTGCGGACCGCTCTGGACGATGTGATCCCGGCCGCCCGGAACTCCCCGTTGGTCCTCATCCGCCTCCGGACGCTCCTGGAGGACCTGCGGAGCGCGGGGCACGACCGTGACGAAGCGCTGCTCACCAGGCGGCTGACCTGGGTGGACGAGGAGCTCGGCGCCCGTTTCTCCCGGCTGCGGGACGCCCTCGCGCAGGAGCGCCGGGACGAAGGATGAGCCGGTCACCGGGAGCCCCGGGCCCGGCCGGCCGGTCATCGGGGAGCCCGCGGCAACGGATCCGAGAGCTCACCCGCGGGGGGTGAGGCGGCGATGCGGGGGGTGACCGCACTCTGGAGCCGAAGCAAGACGTCTCGCGTCAGAGAGGGCACCGCTCATGGCCTGCATCCAGCGGCAGATCCGGCCCGTGCCGGGCGTGCCGCGCCCCGGGCCGGTCCGCCGAGGCCCGAATGACCCCGAACCGTCCTTCGCGCCGTCGTGGCCCGCGAGGGCCCCGCGGCCCGCGCCGTCCATGCGGCCGCTGCCGCCCCCGGGCGACGTCCCGAACGGCGCACCGATCACGCCGATCACACCGGACGCCGTCCTCACGGCGCGCCCCGTGTGTTCGGGCGGCCCCGCTCGCCCCCCGCCTTCGAGCATCTGTCCGCCGGCGGACTCCGCCGCACCGTCCGCCACACCACCGCGCTCTGCGCACCGATCCGCCAGGCCCTGCTGAACGGCCGTGACCCCCCGCTGGACGGGCCCGGGCGGAATCCCCGAGATCGCGACCCGGCGCCCGGCGACAGTTCGACCCGCACCAAGGCAACGCTCGCGGAGATGTCGCACAACCGACAGGAGTTCGACCATGAACGGCTCGCTCAATCTGGCAGCGGACTACCCCCTGCTGAACGTCTTCTGGACCACGATGTGGTTCTTCCTCTGGATCCTCTGGTTCATGCTGCTCTTCCGGATCATCGGAGACATCTTCCGCGACGACGAGCTGAGCGGCTGGGGCAAGTCGGGCTGGTGCGTCTTCGTCGTCATCCTGCCCTTCCTGGGCATCTTCGTGTACCTGATCGCACGGGGCCGCGGAATGGGTGAGCGCGAGATGAAGCGCATCCAGAAGAACCAGGAGGACATGAACTCCTACATCCGTGAGACCGCCGGGACCACCGGCACCGGGAAGGCCGACGAACTGGCCAAGCTCGCGGATCTCAAGAGCCACGGCCACATCACGGCCGAGGAGTTCGAGACGGCCAAGGCCAAGGTCCTCGCCGCCTGACGGCTGGAACACCCCGCGTACGAAGGACCGCCGCCGTCCTCCGGGTCAGTGATCCCCCGGAGGACGGCGCGCTGTCGATCGTGGGTCCGGGGCGTTCCGGGCCCTGTTGTCGGTGGCGCGTGCCATTCTGGTGCTGTGGGCAATCCCAGACTCCTCGAAGACCTGGTCCGGTTGCGCCAGGCCCGCGACCGGATGAACCGCGACTACGCGGAGCCGTTGGACATGGCCACGCTCGCGCGCACCGCGCTGATGTCGCCCGGGCACTTCCAGCGCAGTTTCCGGGAGGCCTTCGGCGAGACGCCGTACACCTATCTGATGACCCGCCGGATAGAGCGGGCCAAGGCCCTGCTGCGGCGAGGCGACATGACGGTGACCGAGGTGTGCTTCGCGGTCGGCTGTACGTCGCTCGGATCGTTCAGCTCGCGGTTCACGGAGCTGGTGGGCGAGACCCCGAGCGCGTACCGCGCCCGCCCGCACGACCACGGCGCCCCCATTCCGTCCTGCGTGGCGCGCCGCATGACCCGCCCGGCCCGCCACCGCAACCCCGAAGCGGAACCGGGCACGCGCCTCTAGGGCGTGTCCGGGCGGATCGGTCGCCGCGGAGTAGCGGGGTCGCCCCTCGAGTCCCGGGCATGCGAGTCCCGGGCATGAGCCGCCGGACTAGGCCTAGGTTGGTCGCATGGATCTGAAACTCTCCCAGTGCTTCATCTCCGTCGACGACCACGACAAGGCGCTCGCCTTCTACCGTGACGTGCTGGGCCTGGAGGTCCGGGGTGACGTCGGGTTCGAGGGCATGCGGTGGGTCACGGTCGGCTCGCCGCTCCAGCCGGACGTGGAGATCGTCCTGGAGCCCCCGGCCGCGGACCCGGACGCCTCTCCCGCGGACAAGCAGGCCATGGCCGAGCTGCTGGCCAAGGGGATGCTGCGCGGTGTGATCTTCTCGACCACCGACTGCGACGAGCTCTTCGAGCGCGTCCGCTCCTCGGGCGCCGAGGTCATCCAGGAACCCGTGGACCAGCCCTACGGCCTGCGGGACTGCGCCTTCCGCGACCCGGCGGGCAACCTCCTGCGCTTCGCGGAGAAGCACCGCACCGGCTGACCCGGGCAGTCCGGCCGGCTCGCCGCCGCGCCGGGTGGCGCCGTGCCGTCCGTCGTTCTCGGGTGGCCGCGGGCACCCGCGGGGTGCCGGGCGGCCGGAATCGCGCGGGAGGGACACTACGTCCATGTGGTCCGCGGGCCCAGTGCTCTCCCGCGGGGTGAACCGTACGAGCGCCTACGAGGAGTCACCCGTGCCGTCCGCGCGCTCCCGCATCCTGTACGTCAGCGACCTGGCCTATCCGGCCAAGGGGCGGCGGTACTGCGACGAGGACATCGCCTTGACCTCGCGGCTGCGCGAGGAGTTCGACATCGCCGTGTGCCACCCGCTGGACGCGGCCGCGCTGATGTCCGGCTTCGACGCCGTGGTCGTACGCAACAGCGGTCCGGTCCTGCACTACCAGGCCGCGTACGACGCGTTCCGGGAGCGGGCCCTCGCGGACGGTGTCCGGGTCTACAACCAGCTGTCGGGCAAGGGGGACATGGCCGGCAAGGGGTATCTGCTGGAGCTGACCGCCGCCGGCTTCCCGGTCATCCCCACCGTCGACAGCGCACAGGACCTGGACCTGCTGCCCGAGGCCGACACCTACGCGGTGAAGCCGAAGCAGGGCGCGGACTCCATCGGCCTGGAGTTCGTGCCGCGCGAGAGGCTCGCCGGGCTGCCGTTCGGCGACATCCTCGTCCAGCCGCGCATCGACTTCCGCTACGAGGTGTCGTTCTACTTCGTCGACGACACCCTCCAGTACGCCCTGTACGCGCCCGACCCGGACCGGCGGTGGGCCCTGGAGCCGTACGAACCGACCTCCGGGGACCGGGAGTTCGCGCAGCGCTTCGTCGACTGGAACGACATCGCGTACGGCATCCAGCGCGTGGACGCCTGCCGGGCCCCCGGCGGTGAGCTGCTCCTCGTCGAGCTGGAGGACCTCAACCCGTATCTCTCGCTGGACCTCCTCTCCCCCGAGGTCCGGGACGCCTTCGTCTCGCGGATGAAAACGTCGTTGCGCGCCCTGCTCGGGCAGGAGACGGTACGAGCCGTACCGCCCGTCCGACAGGGAGATCACCCATGACCACGCCACCCGTCCGGTGGACCTACGCCTTCGTCGACCGGCCCGCCCGGGATTTCGGTGCGGCGCTGGACTTCTGGACCTCGGTCACGGGGACGAGGCTGTCCGAACCGCGCGGCGACCAGGGCGAGTTCGTGACGCTGCTGCCCGGCGGGGCCGACGCGTGCGTGAAGGCGCAGGGTGTCGCGGACGGGACCGGGGGCGCGCATCTCGACCTCGCCGTCGAGGACGTACCGGCGCTGGTGGAGTCGGCACGGCGGCTGGGTGCCGAGGTGGTCTCCGGCCATGACGGGTGGGCCGTACTCCGGTCGCCCGGCGGGCAGTTGTTCTGCGCGGTGCCCTGGCAGGGGGAGTCCGCGCGGCCACCCGTGGTCGAGGGACCGGGCGGCGCGACGAGCCGGCTCGACCAGGTGAGCATCGACCTGGCACCGGGTGTGTACGCCGCCGAGATCGCCTTCTGGAGCGAGCTCACGGGGTGGGAGTCCCACCCGGGCGCGCTCCCCGAGTTCCACCTGATCAAGCCGCCCGCCGGACTGCCGCTCCGCATCCTGCTGCAACGCCTCGGCACCGGCCGCCCCACCTCCGCGCACCTCGATATCGCCTGCTCGGACGTCGAGGCGGTCCGTGCCCACCACGAGGACCTCGGGGCCACGCCGGTCGGCCGGGGTGCGCGCTGGACGGTGATGCGGGACCCCGTCGGGGGCGTCTACTGCCTGACCGGCCGCGATCCCGGGACGGGCAGCCTGCCCTAGGGGCTCTCCGCAGGCCCGGTCATGACCGCACAGATGACGGGCCGCCCGTCCTCCGCCTCCGGGCAGGGCTCCGAGACGTCGGAGGAGAGCAGCGGTGCCGGGGCGTCGCGGCCGTCCTCCTCGGAGGTGTACCAGCCGGCGGGCGGTGGCGGCTCCGCCGAGTCCTGGAGCCAGAGCGTGAGGACGCCGCCCCCGACCACGACGACCGCCCACACCGCCAGAATCCACCGCCATATTCGACGTCGTCCCCCCGCCGCGGTCACGCCGAAGCCACCCCGCCCTGGTCCCAGACCTCCACGTCCGCGACGGCGTCCACCGGAATCGCCCCGTAGATGTGCGGGAACTCCTCGCCGCCGGGCTCCATCGCCTCGAACCGGACGGGCACGTCCAGCCGTTCGGCGTCGACGACGAGGACCACGAGCTCGTCGGGTCCGCTGTAGGAGCCGTACACCATGGCGGCCACGGCCGGGAGTTGGTGGCGCAGCGAGCAGTGGATGAAGCCCTCCTCCTGGAGGGTCCGGCCGCGGGTTGACATCTCGAAGGCGCCCGACGCGCGGGCCGCGTCCCACAGGGAGCGCTCGGTCAGGTGCAACAGGGGTTCGGACATACGGCCAACGCTATGGCCTCAGCCGGGCCGCCCGCGCCTCCAGATAACGCCGTTCGGGGAGGCTGAGGGTCTGGCCGGCAGCCGACGCGTAGGCGGCCCGGGCGCCGGCCGTGTCACCCGCGCGCTCCAGCAGATGGGCGCGGACCGCGTCCAGCCGGTGTCCCGCGGCCGACACCCCCTCCAGCCGGCCGAGCTCGGCGAGGGCGGCGCGCGGGCCGTGCACCATGGCCACGGCGACCGTGCGGTTGAGGCGTTCGACGGGGCCGGGGACCCGGAGGACGAGGACGTCGTAGAGGCCGAGGATCTCGGCCCAGTCCGTCTCCTCGGCCGAGGGCGCCTCGTCGTGGACCGCGGCGATCGCGGCCCGGAGCGCGTAGGGGCCCGCCGGACCCCGTGTCAGCGCCTCCGTCACCAGGGCCACCCCCTCCCCGATCGCCGCCCTGTCCCAGCGGTCGCGGTCCTGCTCGTCGAGGGGAACGAGCTCTCCGTACGGTCCGGTCCGCGCGGCGCGCCGGGCGTCGGTCAGCAGCATCAGGGCGAGCAGGCCGGTCACCTCGCCGTCCTCGGGCAGCAGCCGGTGCACCGTGCGGGTCAACCGGATGGCCTCGCGGGCGAGTTCGGCCCGCTGGAGCGCGGTTCCGGAGGTCGCCGTATAGCCCTCGTTGAAGATCAGGTAGAGGGTGTGGAGGACGGCGGGCAGCCGTTCCTCCCAGTGGTCGGGGCGGCCGAAACCCATGCCCCGCACCCGCTGCTTGGCCCGGCTGATCCGTTGCGCCATGGTCGCCTCGGGCACCAGGTACGCCCGCGCGATCTCCGCCGTGGTCAGACCGCCGACCGCGCGCAGGGTGAGCGCGATCTGCCCGGCCGGGGGCAGGTCGGGGTGGCAGCACAGGAAGAGGAGGGAGAGCGTGTCGTCCTCCGACGGGGCCCGGCCCGCGCCCGGCGGCGGTGCCGTGAAGGCGTCCCGGGGCGTCAGCGCCGCCGCCTTCTCCTCCCGCCGCCGCCGCGCCTCCTCCGCGCGCAGGGCGTCGACGAGCCGTCGCGAGGCGACCTTGATCAGCCATCCGCGCGGGTTGTCCGGCACGCCCTTCGCGGGCCACTGGCCTGCGGCCGCGAGCAGCGCCTCCTGCACGGCGTCCTCGGCGGCGTCGAAGTGCCCGTAGCGGCGGACGAGCGCGCCGAGGACCTGCGGCGCGTGGCGGCGCAGCAGGTCCTCGACCTCGGTCGTGCCTCTCATCCCGCTCAGATGTCCCCGGCACCGTCCTGGATGCGCCGGATGACCACCGGGTATTCGGTGAGGCCCTCGGGGCCCGGGCAGCGGGTGACGCGTTCGGCGATCTCGGTGACCCGCTCCAGGCTCGCGCAGTCGACCACCCAGTAGCCGGCCATCAGCTCCTTGGTCTCGCTGTACGGGCCGTCGGTGATCACGGCCTTGCCGTCGGGCCCCCTGCTCACCAGGCGGGTCTGCGCGGGTTCGACCAGCCCCTGCGCGTCGACCAGTTCACCCGACTCGGAGAGGTCGTCGCTGATCGCGCCCATGTAGGCGTACATGGCCTGCAGTTCCTGCTCGCTCCAGGCCGGTGACTGGGCGCTCGCCTTGCCCCGCATGCTCTCGTAGTCGGCCTGCGTGCCCTGCACCATCACCAGGTACTTCATGAGTCCGCTCCTTCGGCTTCCTCGGTTCGGACCGCCCGTGCCGGGCGGCTCTCACTGGGGACGTCGGAGCCGGTCCGCCCTTCTCTACACCGCGGCGTCCGGCGCGTCAGGATTCTTCCGCGGCGGGCTCTTCCGGCAGATCGTGCCCGGGCCCGGGCTCCGCCGGCAGGACGTGTCGGTGCCCGGGCGCGTCGGTGTACGCCTCGCACTCCGGGTTCCGGCAGGGGCCGGGGCCCCATCTGGGGACCCAGGCGCCCAGGGTCTTGTACCGGTGCACCACCGTGGCGACCGGTTGCCCGCAGACGGGACATGCATGCTCATCGGTGCCCATGCCTTCAGGGTAGGGCGGCGGCGGACTCAGCGCTTCCTGCGGTACGTCCGCACGAGCACCCCGTTCCCGAACACCCGAACCACGTCGAGAGTGAACTCGGTGATGTCGAATCCGGAGTCGAACATGGGCATTCCGGAGCCGAGGACCACGGGGTACGTCTTGATGACCAGTTCGTCCACCTCGTCGATCAGCGCGCCCGCGAGCCGCGAGCCGCCGCACAGGTAGATGCCGAACTCGCTGTCCTCCGACTTGAGTTCGCGGACCGCCCCCAGGATGTCGTCCGCGACGATCCGCACCTGCGGGTCGGGCGACTCGGCGAGGCTCCGGGAGGCGACGTACTGGCGCAGATGCGCGTAGGGGCTGGTGACTCCCATATCCAGCGCCAGGTCGTAGCTGGCACGGCCCTGGACGACCGTGTCGAACACCTGGTTCTCCAGGTCGTCGATGCCGAGGGCCCTGCGGCCGTGCGTCGCCAGGGTCTCCGGGTACTCCGCCTTGAGGAAGGAGAGGAACTCCTCGTCGACGAACGTCATGAACGCCTTGGCGTCTCCGTCGGGGTCGCCGATGAAGCCGTCGATCGAGCAGGCGACGAAATAGGTGAGCTTGCGCAAGCGGGTCTCTTCTCGTAGGCAGCGTCTTCCTGGACGGCTTCCGCCGAACCACGTCAGTTATAGTGCTTCACCTGTAGTGGTTGCAAGGGGGATTTCCGGCCACCCGGAGAATGTCCCGACGGCCGACGCGGAGGAGGCCCGTATGGCAAGGAACATCGAGCGCAGAGCCGCTCTCGTCGACGCCGCCGTGGCGGTGCTGGCGCGGGAGGGGGCCCGCGGGCTGACGTTCCGCGCGGTGGACGCCGAGGCCGCCGTCCCGGTGGGCACCTCGTCGAACTACTTCACCGACCGCGACGACCTGCTCAACCAGATCGACGCCCACCTCCACCAGCGCCTGGCCCCGGACCCGGCGGTCCTGGCCGATCTGCTGAAGGGCCCCCGGAACCGGGCCCTGGTCCTGGACTTCATGCGCGACCTGCTGGCCCGCGCGACCCGTGACCGCACGGGGTATCTCGCCCTCTTCGAGATGCGCCTGGAGGCCACCCGCCGCCCGGCCCTGCGCACCTCGTACACCGCGTCGGTGCGCGGCGACCTGGACCAGGGCATGGAGTTCCACCGGGACGCGGGGCTGCCGGGCGGCGACGAGACCGTGGTCGTCCTCTACCTCGCGGTGCTCGGGCTGCTCCTGGAGCACCTGACCCTGCCCGGGGTACTGGACGACACCCTGCCGGGCGTCGCCGTACCGGACGCCCTGCTCGAAAGGATCGTGATGACGATCGTCCCGGAGGCCTAGGCCTCCGGGACGAGGGGCGGGACGAAGTCCGGGACCGGGACTCCAGGCCGCCGGGCGGACTGGAGCCGACGACCGGGCCGGGACCGGCCGGGGTCCAGGGCAGGGCCCGGCGACCGGGCCGGGCCGGGATCCAGGGCTGAGGCCAGCGACCAGGCCGGGCCGGGATCCAGAGCTGGGCCCGGCGACTGGTCGGGGCGGGCCGGGCCGGGATCCAGAGCTGGAACCGGCGACCGCTGCGGGCCGGGATCGAGGGCCGGCCCGGCGACCGGGGCGCGGCGGGCCGGGAGCTAGAGCTGGGGCCGGCGCCCGGGGCGCGGGTCGCGCCACATCGGCCACATCCGCGGGCCGTCCGGCAGGTCGAGGGGACGGCCCGAGAGCACGAAACCGAGCCGTTCGTACAGGGCGCGGCTGCGGTCGTTGCTGGCCTCCAGATACGCGGCCAGGCCCTCGCGGTCGCAGCGTTCGAGGACCGACTCGATGAGCGCGCTGCCCAGCCCCTCGCCCTGGCGCTCCGGCGCCACCCCGATCATCCACAGGTACGCGTGGGCGCGCCCCACGGGGTGGACGTCCGCCGTCAGCCGGCCGATCAGCTCGACCCGTTCGTTGTCCGGGTCGACGGCCGCGCGCAGCTGCGCGGGGCCGTCCTCGTCCTCACCATCGCTCTCCGTCGCGTCCCCGTGATCGCCGTCGGGGAGGGACAGCCACAGTGCGCACGCCGAACCGTCCTCGGCCAGGTCCACACGCCCCTCGGCGAGCACCACGTCGGTGAACGCCGCCATCAGCTTGGGGTGCGTCGCACGGCGGTGCGCCGGGTCCGGGAAGACCCAGTTGCTCACCGGATCGTCCTGGAACGCCTTGTCCAGCAGCCGGACGACCAGCTCCCGGTCCGCCTCGCCCGCCACCCGTATCGCCACACCCATGACCTGCCCCGCCCTTCACCCCAACCGGCCTTGACCGTACGGCGGTTGAGCCTAATCGCCCCGGAGCCGGCGGACCGACCCGGGTGCCCGAGGGGTGGGGCGGCCGGATGTCCGGCGCCCGGGAGACCGGATGCGCGTGACCCAGGGGGGTGTGCGGTCCGGCGCGCGGACCCGGGCGGCCGCGCGGTCCGGCATGCGCGAAGGCGCGGGCCCCGCACACCGTGGGGATGTGCGGGGCCCGCTCTCCGGAGCCCGGCACCGTACGGATGTCAGGTGCCGTACGGTGCCCGGGGCTCCGGGGTCCTCGACCGGCCGGGCCGGTCAGCTGCTGCGCCGGGTGACGAACTCGGCGAGGGCGAGCAGACCTCCCGCCGCCTCGGGGTCGGGGACCGCCCGGGACAGTTCGTGCATCGCCCGGGACATCCGGTCGGCCGCCTGGACCTGTGCCCAGTCGCGCCCGCCCGCCCGCTCGACGGCGAGCACCGTGCGCTCCATGTCTCCTTCCCGGTAAGGCGCCGCGTACAACTCGGCCAGCTCCGCGGCCGCCGGGCCGCCCGAGGTGAGCGCGGCGACCACGGGCAGCGATTTCTTGCGGGCGACGAGGTCCGCCCCGGCCGGTTTGCCGGTGCGGCCCGGGTCCCCCCAGATCCCGATCACGTCGTCGATCAGCTGGAAGGCGAGCCCGGCCTCCCGGCCGAACGCGTCGAGCGCCTCGACGTCCTCGGCGTCCGCCCCCGCGTACAACCCCCCGATGGCACAGGCGCTGCCGAGCAGGGCGCCCGTCTTGGCCTCGGCCATGGCCAGGCACGCGTCGAGGGTGACCTCGCCGGGGCCGAGCCGCTCCATGGCCGTGTCCGTGTGCTGTCCGGCGCAGAGTTCGACGACGCAGCCCGCGAGCCGCGCGGCGGCCGCCGAGGACGCGGGGTGCGGGTCCTCGGCGAGCAGCCGCTGTGCCAGCGCCTGCAGGGCGTCCCCGGCGAGGATCGCGTCGGCGTCGCCGAACACGGTCCACGCGGTGGGGCGGTGTCTGCGGGTGGTGTCCCGGTCCATCACGTCGTCGTGCAGCAGTGTGAAGTTGTGGATCAGCTCCACCGCGGCGGCCGCGCGTACGGCCGTCGCGTGCTGTCCGCCGAGCGCCTGGACCGCGGTCAGCACGAGCGCGGGCCGGATGGCCTTGCCGGCGTTCCCCGCCGCCGGAGTGCCGTCCGCCTGCTCCCAGCCGAAGTGGTACAGCGCGATCCTGCGCATCGAGCCCGGCAGCGAGTCGATCGCCCCGCGCAGTTCGGGGTCGACGGACGCCCGGGCCCGCTCCAGGATGCCCGCCGCCTCCTGAGCGTCGAGCGGGTTCGGCCCTCCCTGCCTTCCCATGGGTCTCCCGCCGGCACTTCGCCTGTCCGGAGGGCCGGCCGGGCGCCGCCCGTTCGGAATTCCGGCCGGACCCTGCCGCGTCTCCGTCGTCATGCGGTCACCCGCGCGATCGCACCGGACGGTCCGCCGACGGTCGCCTCCGAACGGCCGCCGGGCGCGCACCCCCGCCGTGTTCCCGCCCCGAGGGAGGGGAACACGACGGGCTCCGCTTCGCGGAACGTCACCGCCAGCGGCCGATCTCGACGTTCTCCAGGATGCCGAGGGCGTCCGGCACGAGCACCGCGGCCGAGTAGTACGCCGTCACCAGGTAGGAGATGATCGCCTGTTCGTTGATGCCCATGAAGCGCACCGACAGGCTCGGCTCGATCTCGTCCGGAAGCCCCGCCTGCTGGAGCCCGACCACGCCCTGTTCGGCCTCGCCGGTACGCATGGCGATGATCGAGGTCGTACGGGCGTCGCTGACCGGGATCTTGTTGCACGGGAAGATCGGCACCCCGCGCCAGGTCGGGATGCGGTTGCCGCCCATCTCGATGGTCTCGGGGACGAGTCCGCGCTTGTTCAGTTCGCGGCCGAACGCGGAGATCGCGCGCGGGTGGGCGAGGAACAGCTTGGTGCCGCGGCGGCGGCTGAGCAGCTCGTCCATGTCGTCGGGACTCGGTACACCGTCGTGCGGCTGGAGCCGCTGGTCGTACTCGCAGTTGTTGAGCATGCCGAACTCGCGGTTGTTGATGAGCTCGTGCTCCTGGCGCTCCTTCAACGCCTCCACGGTGAGCCGCAACTGCTGCTCGGTCTGGTTCATCGGCTGGTTGTAGAGGTCGGCCACACGCGTGTGCAGGCGCAGGACGGTCTGGGCGATGCTCAGTTCGTACTCGCGCGGGGTGGCCTCGTAGTCCACGAAGGTGCCCGGGATATCCGGTTCGCCGGTGTGGCCGGCCGCGAGGTCGATCTCCTTCTCGCCGTACTTGTTGGTGCGCTGCGAGGGGATCGCGCGCAGTTCCTGGAGATGCTCCCGCAGTGAATCGGAGCGCTCCGCCACCTGTTCGAGGTCCTGGCGGGGCAGCGCGAGCACGGTGACCGCCGTCACCGCGCGGGCCGTGTACTCCCAGATGGCCTCCGGGTCGATGAGCGCCTGCTCGCCGAAGTACGCGCCGTCGGCGAGGACACCGAGCACCGCGTCGTCGCCGTAGGGGCCGGTGCCGATCTTCTCGACCTTGCCGTGCGCCAGCAGGAACACCTCGTCGGCCTGGCTGCCGAACGAGGCCAGCACATCCCCCGGGGCGAACTCCCGCTGCTGGCACCGCTGGGCGAGCTCGCCCAGCACTTCCAGATCCTCGTACGACCGCAGTACGGACAGTTCTCCGAGCTCCGCGGGGATCACCTGGACACGGTCGCCGGTCTTGACGAACGTGACGCGACCGTCGCCCACGGAGTAACTGAGCCGCCGGTTCACGCGGTACGTGCCACCCTGCACGTTCACCCACGGAAGCATGCGCAGCAGCCACCGCGAGCTGATCTCCTGCATCTGTGGCGCGGACTTGGTGGTGGTGGCCAGGTTCCGCGCGGCTGATGTGCCGAGACTCTGCTGCGGACGGTCCTGCTCCGCGCGGACCTCTTCGCCTACCGACATGAAAATTGCCCTCCCGGTCGTGCACTGATCTTGCAGAGCCAGCCTTCCATCACGGAGTGTGCTGGTGCTATTACACGAATGAGGGGGAATGGATCACCCCGGACCTGGGCAGAGAGGGTGATTCTGTCGACCGGTCGCCGCCCGCCGGCCGGTGAATCCCCGGGCTCGGGCCTCTTCGGACGCCCGAGAACCGTGACGCCGCCCCCGGAGACGCTTTCCCCCGGTCCCGACCGGTTCCTCCGCGACTGACCGGATCGGCTCGCACGCCGTGCGAACGAGTGGGTCCGGCGCCCAGGTCGGCGATACAAGCTGCGATACGAGCCGGCCGCGCAAGGTGGCCGACGCGCAGCGCGAAGGAGGCGGCCATGGCCTCGCCCATGTCCGCGGGCAGCTTCCTGGACCGGATCAGGGAGGAAGGCGTCCATGTCGTCGAGGTCGGCGACTGGAAGCATCACAACCGCAATCACAAGGGCCCGTGGGGGCCGGTGCACGGCGTGATGATCCACCACACGGTGACCTCGGGCACCGAGCGAACGGTCGGGATCTGCCGCGAGGGCCACGGGGACCTGCCGGGGCCGCTGTGCCACGGCGTCATCACCAAGGACGGCGTCCTCCACCTGGTCGGCTACGGCCGGGCCAATCACGCGGGCCTCGGCGACGACGACGTGCTGCGCGCGGTGATCGCCGAGAAGGCGCTCCCGCACGACAACGAGGCGAACACCGACGGCAACCGCCACTTCTACGGCTTCGAGTGCGAGAACCTCGGCGACGGCAAGGACCCGTGGCCCGAGGCGCAGCTGGACGCCATCGCCAAGGTCTCCGCCGCGATCTGCCGGCACTACGGATGGACGGAACGCTCGGTCATCGGCCACTTGGAATGGCAGCCCGGCAAGGTGGACCCGCGAGGATTCACGATGAGCTTCCTGCGGGGGCGGGTCCGCGAGCTGCTGAAGTGAGCGAATGCTCCCGGGGCTCACTGCGGACCGAACCCAGGACCGCACCCAGAGGCTGAATGCCGGGGCCGAACCCCGGGGCTGGTTCTCCGGGGCTGGTTCCCCGGGGCGACCCCCTGGCCTGCCGAGGAAGACCGGGAGGAGCGGGAGGTCCAGCCGGACATCTGCGCCCCGGCAACCGCGCTGAACCGCGCGGCCGGTTCACTGCTGAGCCGCGAGGCCGAACCCCGGGGCTGGATCCCCAAGCCTGAACCGCGGCGCTGAATCCCGGCTGGGCCAGGAACGAATCCCGGAGCTGGGCCCCGGGGCGAATCCCGGCGCTGAACCGCGCGGCCGACGTGAGCCACCGACGCCGCGGGTCACCCCGGTGTCCGGCCCTCCCCGGACAGGTGTCCGACAATGAGAGCGTGACCAGCCCCGATGCCCCGGATCCCGCCGCCGCCCGCGGCGCGCCGGGCATGCCCGACACGCTCGGCCCGGCCGGCCCCCGGCCGCGGCTTCCGTCGCCGCTGCGGGAGGCCGTGGACGCGCGATTCGCGCGCCACGGCGTCCGTCTGCTGCTGAAGCGGGACGATCTGATCCACCCGGAGCTGATCGGCAACAAGTGGCGCAAGCTGACGCCGAACCTCGAAGCGGCGGCCGGCCGCACCCTGGTCACCTTCGGCGGGGCGTACTCGAACCATCTGCGCGCCACCGCCGCGGCCGGCCGCCTGCTGGGCCTGCCCACCCTCGGCGTGGTCCGCGGCCAGGAGCTGGCGGACCGCCCCCTCAACCCCTCGCTCGCCCGCTGCGCGGCCGACGGCATGCGCCTGCACTTCGTCGACAGGCCGACCTATCGCCGCAAGACGGAGCCGCGCACGCTGGCCGGGATCCTGGGCTCGACGGACACCGAGGACGCGTACGTGGTGCCCGAGGGCGGCAGCAACGCCCTCGCGGTACGCGGCTGCCGGGCGCTCGGCGAGGAACTGCGGGACCACGGCGGCATCGATGTGGCCGCCGTCGCCTGCGGCACGGGCGGCACCCTCGCGGGCCTGGCCGCAGGCCTCGCACCCGGCCAGCGCGCCCTCGGCGTCCCGGTCCTCAGAGGCGGGTTCCTCGACGCCGACACGACGGCCCTGCAGACGGCCGCCTTCGGCGCCCGGCGCGGAACCTGGTCCCTCGACGACCGCTTCCACTTCGGCGGCTACGCCCGTACCACTCCCGAACTCGACGCCTTCGCGGAGGACTTCGAGCAGCGCCACGGGCTGCCGGTCGAACGTCTCTATGTCGCCAAGATGCTGTACGGACTTGTCGCCCTCGCCGAGGAGGGCGCGTTCCCGGGCGGCACGACGGTGGCGGCGGTGATCACCGGAGCGCCGTTCCCCGCCGCGGGAGCCGCGCCTCAGGCCGCCTCCCGGTAGGCCGCCGCCTCCTCCAGGTCCAGTCGGCGCAGCAGCGTGCGGAGCATCTCGTCGTCGATGTAGCGGTAGTCGCGCAACTTGACGAAGACCTCGCGCTCGGCGCCGATCATCTCGCGGGAGAGGCGGCGGTAGGTGTCGTCGGCGGTCTCGCCGGTGACCGGGTTGACCGCGCCGAGCCGCTCCCAGACGGCGTTCCGCCGCCGCTCCAGGACGGTGCGCAGGCGTTCGGCGAGCGGCGGGGGCAGCGCGTTGCGCTCGTCGGCGAGGAGTTCGTCGAGGCGCTGCTCGGCGGCGCGGGAGGCCTGTGCCTGGGCGTTGGCCTCGGCGAGCGTCTCGGCCTGGGTGTCGCGTCCCGGCAGCTTCAGCATCCGGATCAGCGGGGGCAGCGTCAGGCCCTGCACGACCAGGGTGCCGATGACGGTGGTGAAGGTCAGGAAGAGGATCAGGTTGCGGTCGGGGAAGGCGTCGCCGCCGTGCACGGTGAGCGGGATGGAGAAGGCGATGGCGAGCGAGACGACGCCGCGCATGCCGGCCCAGCCGATGACGAACGGCGCCTTCCAGGTGGGGTTCGCCTCGCGTTCCCGGATGCGCGCCGAGAGGATGCGGGGCAGGAAGGTGGCGGGGTAGACCCACACGAAGCGGGTCGCGACGACGACGAGGAAGAGGGCGATCGCGTACCAGGCGGCGGTCGTGCCCTCGTACGCCCCGAGGCCCTTCAGGACGACCGGCAGTTGCAGTCCGATCAGCGCGAACACCGCGGACTCCAGGATGAACGCGACCATTTTCCAGACCGCCTCCTCCTGGAGCCGGGTCGCGAAGTCCACCTCCCAGGAGCGGTGTCCGAGGTAGAGCGCGACGACGACGACCGCGAGCACCCCGGAGGCGTTGAACTGTTCGGCGACGCCGTAGGCGACGAAGGGGATCAGCAGGGAGAGGGTGTTCTGCAGGAGCGCTTCGTTCATGTGGGTGCGCAGCCAGTGGATGGGGATCATCAGGACGAGTCCGACGACCACCCCGCCGACCGCCGCGAGCAGGAACTCGCGGACGCCGCCCGCCCAGGTCGCGCCCTCGCCGACCGCCGCGGCGAGCGCCACCTTGTAGGCGGTGATCGCGGTCGCGTCGTTCACCAGGGACTCGCCCTGCAGGATCGTGGTGATCCGTGAGGGCAGCCCCACCCGGCGCGCCACCGCCGTCGCGGCCACCGCGTCCGGCGGCGCGACGACCGCGCCGAGCACCAGGGCCGCGGTCAGCGGCAGGCTCGGCACGAGCAGATAGGCGACCCAGCCGACCACGAGGGTCGCGAAGAGGACGTAGCCCACCGACAGGAGCGCGACGGGCCTCAACTGGGCCCTCAGGTCGAGGTAGGAGCTGTCGGTGGCCGCCGTGTACAGCAGCGGGGGCAGCAGCAGCGGGAGGACGACCTCGGGGTCGAGTTCGTACGGGGGCACCCCGGGGATGTACGAGACGATCAGGCCCACGGTGACGAGCAGCAGAGGCGCCGGAACCGGGGTACGGCGGGCGGCGCCGGCGACCGCCGCGCTCCCCGCGACCAGCAACAACAGTGGCAACACGTGCATCGTCTTCCGCCCGCCCTCTTCTTCGCGCGGCATCCCGCCACACCCGACGTAACCTGGCCATCATGAAACAGTGCACGCACGCCGACGCGCTGCCGCAGCCCGAACCCGAGCCCCGGAGCGAGACCTGCCAGGAGTGCGTGGCGGCCGGCACCCACCCGGTGCAGCTCCGGCTGTGCCTGGAGTGCGGGCATCTCGCCTGTTGCGACTCCTCACCTCTGCGGCACGCGACCGAGCACCACAAGGACACGGGGCATCCGATCATGCGCACGTTCGAGCCGGGGGAGAACTGGCGTTGGTGCTTCGTGGACCACGTACTCGTCTGAGCCGTGGATCACGTGCGCGTGTGACTCAGGATCCGGACGGTTCGACCGTCTGACGTCTGGGTACGTCAACCCGGCGCGCGCTCTTCCTATTTGGGGCCGCAGACCCCTAGCCACTGTCCGTACTCATAGGCTTACTATGAGTGACAGCAAGGGGCGGGGTCCCCAGGACAGGAAAGTCGGGAGCGCGGTAGCGTCACCGCTGAACGACGTAGCGCGTTACCCCGGGGGGCGACCCTCGGCCCCGAAAGAGCTCGAATGAGCTTGTACCACCATGGAGGTGAGGGTGTCCCAGATCGCAGGCGAGCCCGCGACGAAGGACTTCGTGGAAGTCCGGCTGCCGGCCGCGGGTGCCTACCTGTCGGTACTGCGCACGGCCACGGCCGGGCTGGCAGCCCGTTTGGACTTCACCCTCGACGAGATCGAGGACCTGCGCATCGCGGTGGACGAGGCCTGCGCGATCCTGCTGCAGCAGGCCGTCCCCGGTTCGGTGCTCAGTTGTGTCTTCCGGCTCATCGACGACTCACTGGAGGTCACGGTCTCGGCGCCGACCACGGACGGTCACGCTCCGTCACGTGACACTTTCGCGTGGACCGTCCTTTCCGCCCTCGCGGGGAAGGTCGACTCCACCGTCGCCGAGGACAAGACCGTTTCGATCAGCCTCTACAAACAGCGCGGCGCGGGACCCGGGCCGGCGTGAGGAACGGGGACGGGCCGGTGCGGGACGAAGAGCGCGGCACACGGGAGCCTCCCGCGGAGCGCGCCGACGGCCTCGACGGGCCGCGGCACACGGCGGACGGCGTCGACGGCATCCCCGAACAGGCCCGGCCGCATCCGGAGAACGGCGTCTCCTCGGCAGCCGCAGCGCAGCTGGGGGTCTCCTCCCCCGTCCGGGGAGGTTCCCCCGGTTCGAGCGCAGCCGAGGACATGGGGGAAGAGCCGCGAGCTCGGGGAATGGTGACGGGCGGGACTATGAGCGAGCACGAGCGAAACGCGGAGCAGAACGTGCAGGGCGCGCAGCACGGGCCGAGTGCCCAGCCGGTCCAGCACGGGCCGAGCGCCCAGCCGGTCCAGCACGGGCCGAGCGCCCAGCACATCCAGCACGATCCCCAGGACCGCAGCGGGGCCCGGGCGATGTTCATCGAGCTGCGCAAGCTGCAGGACGGCAGCGCCGAGTACGCGGAGCTGCGCAATCAGCTGGTCCGCATGCATCTGCCGCTCGTCGAGCACCTCGCGCGCCGCTTCCGCAACCGCGGTGAGCCGCTGGACGACCTCACCCAGGTCGCGACGATCGGGCTGATCAAGTCGGTCGACCGGTTCGACCCGGAGCGCGGCGTCGAGTTCTCGACGTACGCGACCCCGACGGTGGTCGGCGAGATCAAGCGGCACTTCCGGGACAAGGGCTGGGCGGTGCGCGTCCCGCGTCGCCTCCAGGAACTGCGGCTGGCTCTGACCACGGCGACCGCGGAGCTCTCCCAGCTGCACGGCCGCTCACCGACGGTCCACGAGCTGGCCGAGAAGCTGGCCATCTCGGAGGAGGAGGTCCTGGAGGGCCTGGAGTCCGCCAACGCGTACTCCACGCTGTCCCTGGACGTCCCCGACACGGACGACGAGTCCCCGGCCGTCGCGGACACCCTGGGCGCCGAGGACGAGGCGCTGGAGGGCGTCGAGTACCGGGAGTCCCTGAAGCCGCTCCTGGAGGACCTGCCTCCTCGGGAGAAGCGGATCCTGCTGCTTCGCTTCTTCGGCAACATGACGCAGTCGCAGATCGCGCAGGAGGTCGGCATCTCGCAGATGCATGTCTCTCGGCTGCTGGCCCGCACCCTGGCCCAGCTGCGGGAGAAGCTCCTCGTCGAGGAGTGAGACCCGCCTACTTCTCGTCCTGTACGTCACCGCCGGGCCCTCGGATTCCGAGGGCCCGTGTCGTTGCCGGGTTCAGCAGCAGCACCAGGGCCGCCACCGCGACGGCCGCGAGGGCGATGCCGGCGGGGATCGCGACGCTGTCGGCCTGGAGCAGGGTGTAGGCGACCGGCAGCGCCATGATCTGGGTGATGAGGGCCGGGCCCCGGCTCCAGCCGCGGCGCAGCAGCAGTCCGCGCGCGGCGAGCAGCGGCAGCAGCGCGAGCACGATCAGCGTGACGCCGCCGGTGACGGCCTGCTGCCGGTTGTCGGGGTCGCCCGTGAGTCCGAGGACGAGGACGCAGACGCCGCCCGCCACGAGGGCGGTCCCCTCCAGCGCGGCCAGCGCCGCCGCGGCGGTCAGCCGCCCGGGACGGGGTTCGGCGAGGGGGGCGTCGGGGGTGGGATTCTGCTCACGGCTCACTCCTGAAGAGTAGCCGTCGGCTCCGGACCGCCGGGTGCCCCGGGGGCCGGGTACGGCCCGGTCCCAGGGCTCGCGCCGATCCATTTGCCGCGTCCCCGCTCACCCCGGACCTCTTACTCGATCCCTACCTCGGTCTGGGCCGAGTACCACCCAGTAGGTACGCTGCTTCGCATGCGCGCACTTCTCGTGGTCAATCCGGCAGCAACCACCACAAGTGCGCGGACGCGTGACGTCTTGATCCACGCGCTGGCCAGTGAGATGAAGCTCGAGGCGGTCACCACCGAGTACCGCGGGCACGCCCGGGACCTCGCCAGACAGGCCGCGGACAGCGACGAGATAGACCTGGTCGTGGCCCTCGGCGGGGACGGCACGGTCAACGAGGTCGTGAACGGTCTTCTCCACCGGGGCCCCGACCCGGAAAGCCTGCCCCGCCTCGCCGTGGTCCCCGGCGGTTCCACCAACGTCTTCGCCCGCGCCCTCGGCCTGCCGAACGACGCCGTGGAGGCGACCGGCGCCCTGCTGGACGCGCTGCGCGAGGAGCGCGAGCGCACGGTCGGCCTCGGCCTCGCCGCGGGGACTCCCGGCACGGAGGACGGGGCCGTACCTTCCCGCTGGTTCACCTTCTGCGCCGGCCTCGGCTTCGACGCGGGGGTGGTGGGGCGGGTCGAGCAGCAGCGCGAACGCGGTCGGCGCTCCACCCATGCGCTGTATCTCCGCCAAGTGGTACGCCAGTTTTTGGACGAACCTCACCGCCGGCACGGAACGATCACCCTGGAGCGCCCCGGCGCGGACCCGGTCACCGATCTGGTCCTGTCCATCATCTGCAACACCGCGCCGTGGACGTTTCTCGGCAATCGTCCGGTGTACGCGGCGCCTAAGGCCTCGTTCGATACCGGACTCGACGTACTCGCCCTCAGCCGCATGTCGACGGCCTCGGTTGCCCGGTATGCCACCCAGTTGCTCACTTCGTCCCCCGAACGCGGCCCCCAGGGCAAGCACGCCGTCTCCCTGCATGACCTGACGGACTTCACCTTGCATTCGAAGGTGCCACTGCCCCTTCAGATGGACGGCGACCATCTCGGACTGCGTACTAGCGTGACGTTCACAGGCGTACGCCGTGCACTGCGTGTGATTGTGTGAGCGGAAGGGGCCAAAATCCTTTCACTCGAACGTTTAGGCCAGGGTCCACCCCATGGAAGTACGGCTGTGACTCAGCCGACACCGAGGAATCAAAAAAAACTTTCCGGAAGGGGTTGTATCCGCCGCTGAGGTTTGCGAGTCTCTACGTGGCGCTCGGGACGGCCCGCAACATCGGCCCCACAGAGCACCGGAACCCCTCCTCAAAACACAGGACCACACCAGTCCGTCTGGTTGTCGGCCCTTCACTTGTTGAGGGATTCGTGAAAGCGTTCACATTCACAAGCAACGTGCATGTAATACCAAGGAGAGGTAGCAGCCATGGACTGGCGTCACAACGCCGTTTGCCGCGAGGAAGACCCCGAGCTCTTCTTCCCCATCGGCAACACCGGTCCTGCGCTGCTGCAGATCGAGGAAGCCAAGGCCGTCTGCCGCCGCTGCCCCGTCATGGAGCAGTGCCTGCAGTGGGCGCTCGAGTCCGGCCAGGACTCCGGCGTCTGGGGTGGCCTCAGCGAGGACGAGCGCCGCGCAATGAAGCGCCGTGCCGCCCGCAACCGAGCTCGTCAGGCCACCGCCTGACGTTCCACCCCGCACGAGCCTGAGCTTGGCGGCGCGTACAGCGAGTACGCAACTCCCGCCCCCGAGCCGCAGCGCGCAGTACCCCGATGCGCTTGATGCAACGAGCTTTCAGCCCCGGACCACCTGTGGTCCGGGGCTCATTGCTGTTCGCGTCCGGTGTCCGGCGCTCCTGGCGCCCGACGTCGGTCACGGAGAGTGACGGGCGCTCATGGGCATCGACTGCCCCTGCCCGTCGGCCACTTGTGCGGGTATTTGTCCGGATGCCTGTCCGGGCCTGCTACTTGGGTACGACCACCGGGATGTCCAGGAGCACCTGGGTGCCGCGCTCCGGAGCGGCCACCATGTCGAAGGTGCCGCCCAACTCGCCCTCCACCAGCGTCCGTACGATCTGCAGGCCGAGGTTGCCCGAGCGGTGCGGGTCGAAGCCCTCGGGCAGTCCGACCCCGTCGTCCTGGACGGTGACCAGCAGGCGGGCGTCCTTGGAGGTGCCGCCGCGCACCGCGGAGACCTCGACGGTGCCCCGGTCACCCTCGCGGAAGCCGTGCTCCAGCGCGTTCTGGAGGATCTCGGTGAGGACCATGGAGAGCGGGGTCGCGACCTCGGCGTCCAGGATGCCGAAGCGTCCGGTGCGCCGGCCGGTGACCTTGCCGGGTGAGATCTCGGCGACCATGGCGAGCACCCGGTCGGCGATCTCGTCGAACTCCACCCGCTCGTCCAGGTTCTGGGAGAGCGTCTCGTGCACGATCGCGATCGAACCGACCCGGCGCACGGCTTCCTCCAGGGCTTCCCGGCCGCGGTCCGAGTCGATGCGGCGGGCCTGGAGCCGCAGCAGGGCCGCCACCGTCTGGAGGTTGTTCTTCACCCGGTGGTGGATCTCCCGGATGGTGGCGTCCTTGGTGATCAACTCGCGCTCGCGGCGGCGCAGTTCGGTGACGTCACGGAGCAGGACCAGGGAACCGACCCGGGTCCCCTTGGGCTTGAGCGGGATCGCGCGCAGCTGGATCACGCCCTCGGCGCTCTCGATCTCGAACTCGCGGGGCGCCCAGCCGCTGGCGACCTTGGACAGCGCCTCGTCGACCGGACCCCGGGACGGGGCGAGTTCGGCGGTCGTGGAGCCGAGGTTGCAGCCCACCAGGTCGGCGGCCAGGCCCAGCCGGTGGTACGCGGAGAGCGCGTTCGGTGAGGCGTACTGGACGACGCCGTCCGCGTCGAGGCGGATCAGTCCGTCGCCGACCCGCGGCGAGGCGTCCATGTCGACCTGCTGGTCGGGGAACGGGAAGGTGCCGGCGGCGATCATCTGCGCGAGGTCGGAGGCGCTCTGCAGATACGTCAGTTCGAGGCGGCTCGGGGTGCGCACCGTGAGCAGGTTGGTGTTGCGGGCGATGACACCGAGGACACGGCCCTCGCGGCGCACGGGAATGGACTCGACCCGGACCGGGACCTCCTCGCGCCACTCGGGGTCGCCCTCGCGCACGATCCGGCCCTCGTCGAGCGCCGCGTCCAGCAGGGGGCGGCGGCCGCGCGGGACGAGATGGCCGACCATGTCGTCCTGATACGAGGTGGGCCCCGTGTTGGGGCGCATCTGCGCGACCGAGACATAGCGGGTGCCGTCGCGCGTGGGAACCCACAGCACGAGGTCGGCGAAGGAGAGGTCGGAGAGCAACTGCCACTCCGAGACCAGCAGATGCAGCCACTCGAGATCGGAATCACCGAGGGCGGTGTGCTGGCGTACGAGGTCGTTCATGGAGGGCACGTGTGCGAGCGTACCCGGCGGATCCGACAGGTCCCGAAATCAGCCACCCGTGCGGGTCCCCCAGGGGCGCCGCAGGGCGCCGGAAACACCCGCGGGCCGCGGCGCCTGGGAGGGACCCTCAACCCTCCCGGCACCGCAGCCCGGAGCAACATCGGCCGTGGGGTGTGCGGTCCCGGTCGGCCGAAGAGAGGAGCCGGAGCAGTCAGGGCAGAGAGCGCCGGTTCCTCGGTCCGCCTTCCTGTGCGGGGAAGACGGAGGCTTGTTCAGTTTCTCAAAGCATTGTGGACTAGACCACGGTCCTGCGTCCATGTGTCCGCAGCCCGTGCGCCCGCTGGTGTTCTTTGTTGTCCGCTTATCCAACACCAGAAGCACCCATCAGACTATCCCGCTTCGGTTCCTGAACGGGCGGAGTTGCCGGATGAGCGCGTCCGGGGCGGTCCGGACGCGCGGGCCCCCTGCTCGGGGAGTGCAATGGAAGCGCGCACTGGCCCGCCGGGGCGACGGAAGGGTGACGCTCTGCTAGATTGGTCTATACCACATGCCCTTCGGGTTCCAGTTGAGTCCCCTGAGTCCCCTCTCCAGATCGGCAGGCCCAGCGTGGAAGTTGTCATCGTCCCGGACGCCAAGGCGGGCGGCGAGCTGATCGCCGAGGCCATGGCGGAACTGCTCAGGCGCAAGCCCGACGCCCTGCTCGGCGTGGCCACCGGCTCGACGCCGCTGCCCATCTACGAGGCGCTGGCGGCCCGAGTGGGTTCCGGCGCCGTGGACGCCTCGGGGGCGCGCATCGCGCAGCTCGACGAGTACGTGGGGCTGCCGGCCGAGCACCCCGAGTCCTACCGCTCCGTGCTGCGCCGTGAGGTGCTGGAGCCGCTGGGTCTCGGCATGGACGCGTTCATGGGGCCCGACGGCACCGCGACGGACGTCCAGGCCGCGTGCGAGGCGTACGACAAGGCGCTGACCGCCGCCGGCGGCGTCGACCTCCAGTTGCTGGGGATCGGGACGGACGGGCACATCGGCTTCAACGAGCCGTGCTCCTCGCTCGCCTCGCGGACCCGGATCAAGACGCTGACCGAGCAGACCCGCGTGGACAACGCCCGGTTCTTCGACGGCGACATCGAGCAGGTCCCGCACCACGTCATCACGCAGGGCATCGGCACGATCCTGGAGGCGCGGCACCTGGTGCTGCTCGCGACCGGGGAGGGCAAGGCGGACGCCGTGGCGGCGACGGTCGAGGGGCCGGTCGCGGCGATCTGCCCGGCGTCGGCGTTGCAGTTGCACCCGCACGCGACCGTGGTCGTCGACGACGCCGCCGCGTCCAAGCTGAAGCTCGGGGACTACTTCCGCCACACGTTCGCCGCCAAGCCGGACTGGCAGGGCATCTAGGACAGCTCCTGGCCCCTGCGGTCACCCGGCCCGCGCCCCGCCTCCCTGGCGGCGCCGGGCCGCAGCGGGCCGCACCGGGCCACACGGGGCCACACGGGTCGTGCCCAGGGTCGCGGCCCGCGCCCGGCCCCCTGGCCGCGCCGGCCGCACGGATCATGCCCGGGCTTCGCGGATCGCGCCCGGCCTCCCTGTCCGCCCTTGTCCGCCCCTGTCCGCACCGGGCCGCACCGGGCCGCACCGGGCCACCCTGACCGCGCCGGGCCGCACTGATCGCGCCCGGGCCTCGCGGTCCGGCGTCACGGTCCGGCGCCGCGAGCGCGCCCCCGAGCGGTGAACGCACGGATGCCGGGCCTCCCCAGGGAGGCCCGGCATCCGTGCGTGTGGCCCGACGGGCGGTCCGCTACTCCCCCGCGATGACCTCCGCCGCCGCCTGGCCGCACACCCGCGCGGCGCCGTGGGTGGCGATGTGCAGGGCGCCCCGGGGCGCCGACTGGGGAACACCCATCTCGACCACCACGGTGTCGGGGCGGGACGCGAGAAGCGTGTCGAGGGCCGCCGCCATCCAGGGATGGCGGTGTTCGTCGCGGACGACCGCGACGAGGGGCCGCTCGCCCGCGGCGGCGAGGGCCGAGGAGCCCGCGTCCTCGCCGGTGAAGCTGCCGGTCTCCGTGCCGGGAAGCAGCCGGGCCAGCTCGGCGGCCACACCCCAGGGGGTCTCGTCACCGACGGCGATGTTCGCGACCGGGGTGAGCGCGGCGACGAAGGGGGCGCCGGTGAGCGGGGTGTACGACGCCGAGCGGGTCACGGTGAGCGCGCGCCGGGCGGCGACCAGGCCGACATCGACGGCTCCGCCCGTACCGTTCGAGCCGGCCGTACGGAGCGAGCCGCCCGAGCCGTTCGAAGCGTTCGAACCGACCGTGCCGTTCGAGCCACCCGTGGCGTTCGAAGCGTTCGAACCGTTCAAGCCATTCATGTCGTGCGCGCCGGGGGCGGTGGCGCTCCCGCCGGTCACCACGGCGCGCGGCGCGGCCGCGATGGTTCCGTCCGCGGTCCCGGCCGCCGAGGCGGAGGCGGCCGTGGCGGTCCCGGAGGCCGCGGAGGCCGCGGCCGTCCACTCGGCCAGCGCCCGCACCCGGTTCGCCGCGTCCGCGAGGCGTTCCTCGGGGAGTTCGCCGGCACGGACGGCGGAGACCAGGGCGTCGCGGAGACGGCGCACGGTGTCGTCGTCCGCCAGTCCGCCGCCGACGCAGATGGCGTCCGCTCCGGCCGCGATGGCCAGCACGCTGCCCCGCTCGATGCCGTACGTCGCGGAGATGGCCTGCATCTCCATGCCGTCGGTGACGATGAGACCGTCGTAGCCGAGTTCCTCGCGCAGCAGGCCCGTGAGGATGCGGCGGGAGAGGGTGGCCGGGCGGTCCGGGTCCAGCGCCGGGACGAGGATGTGCGCGCTCATCACGGCACGGCTGCCCGCGGCGATGGCGGCCCGGAACGGGACGAGCTCGCGCGACTGGAGGACCGACAGGTCCGCGTCGATGCGGGGCAGGGCGTGGTGGGAGTCCACCGCGGTGTCCCCGTGGCCCGGGAAGTGCTTGGTGCAGGCGGCCACGCCGGCGGCCTGGAGGCCGGTGACGTAGGCGGCCGTGTGCCGGGCCACCAGGTCGGTGTCGGCGCCGAAGGACCGTACGCCGATGACCGGGTTGGAGGGGTTGGAGTTCACGTCGGCGGACGGCGCCCAGTTGAGGTTCACCCCGCACGCGGCCAGCCGGCGGCCGAGTTCACGGGCGACGTCCTCGGTGAGCGACACGTCGTCGACGGCGCCCAGCGCGTGGTTGCCCGGGAAGGACGAACCGGTGCGCACCTCCAGGCGGGTGACGTCGCCGCCCTCCTCGTCGATGGCGACGAGGACATCGTCGCGTTCGACGCGCAACTGGGCTGTCAGGGCGGCCAGTTGATCGGGCGAGGCGATGTTGCGGCCGAACAGGCCGACGGAGGCGAGGCCTTCACCGAGGCGGCGGAGCAGCCAGTCCGGCGCCGTGGTCCCGGTGAATCCGGGCTGGAGCACGGTGAGGGCGTCGCGCGTCAGGCCATCCTTTGAATTGGACGCAGTGGTACCACTGGCGAATGTCGTCATCGGGAGGCGTTATCCCTTCACGGCGCCCGCGGTCAGACCCGCGGCCATCTTGCGCTGGACAAGGAGGAACAGGACGACGATCGGCACGGCCATCATGGTGGATCCGGCCATCATCGGGGCGTACTCGGTGCCGTGCTTGGTGGTGAAATTGCCGAGCCAGACGGTGGCGGTCTGGTTCTTCTGGCTCATCAGCATCAGGGCGTACAGGTATTCGTTCCACGCCTGGATGAAGGCGTAGACGGACGTCGCGACCATGCCGGGAGCCAGCAGCGGGAAGACCACGCGGATGAAGGCGCCCGTGCGGCTGCACCCGTCGACCATCGCCGCCTCCTCCAGCTCCTTCGGGATGTTGACGATGAAGCCGCGCAGCGTCCACACCGTGAAGGGGAGGATGAAGGTCAGATACGTGATGATCAGACCGGAGAGCCTGTCGTACTGGTCGAGGTCGTTCAGCAGCAGGAAGACCGGGATGATCATGGCGACCAGCGGGACCATCTGGACCGCGAGGATGCCGACGATCACGACCTTGCGGCCGCGGAAGGCGAAGCGGGAGATGGCCAGCGCGGCCAGCATCCCCACCACGATGCCGATCACGACCACGGCGAGCGACACGACGAGGCTGCGGCCCACCGGGCCCCAGAAGTCGGCGATGTCCAGCGCGCGGCGGAAGTTGTCGAGCGTCAGCCCCGTGGGGAACAGGCTCGGGTCGGGGTCGATGGCGTCCTTGGCCGGCTTGAAGGCCGTGTTGAACATCCAGTAGACGGGGAAGCCCGCGGTGAGGAAGACCAGCAGGCCGAGCAGGTTCCAGCCGAGCTTGGACTTGCGGGGCCCGGAGGACTTCCGCCCCGCGGCGGATGTGCGCCCGGGCGTGGCGACGGCGCTCATTCGACCTCTCCGATCTTCAGCATCTGACGCATGTACACGGCGACCACGCCCAGGAGCAGCAGCACGGTCAGCAGGGCGATCGCCGATCCCTGCGCGTAGTCGTTGACGACGAAGGCGCGGTCGTACGAGTACGTGGTGAGCAGTTGGAACTCGGCCTCGGGGTGTCCGTTGCGCATGACGAAGACCTGCGGGAAGACACCCATGTCCCAGATGACGGAGAGGGTCGTGAGCATCACGATGATCGGCTTGAGGATCGGCAGCGTCACATAGCGGAAGACGCCCCAGGCGCCCGCGCCGTCGAGCCGTGCGGCCTCCTCCAGCTCCGCGGGCACCTGGGTGAGTCCCGCGCTGAGCGTGATGACGACGAACGGCACCGCGCCCCAGACGACCAGGAGCATGATCACGGTCAGGCCCTGCGGACCGCTCGCGAACCAGTTGTGGCCGATCATGTCGACGCCGGGGAGCTTGCTGAGCAGCGCGTTGAGGACGCCGTAGTCGGAGTCGAAGAGCCACTTGAAGACCGTGGTGGCCACGATGATCGGCATGCCCCAGCTGGCCACCAGCACGATGTTGATGAGCGTCTTCACCCAGCCCGAGACCCGCTGGAGGAGCAGCGCGATCAGCATGCCGATGACCATCGTGAAGACGACGGCCCCGCCGGCGAAGACGATCGTCCGGACGACCACCGCCCAGAACTCGCCGTCCCCGAGCACCTTGGAGAAGTTGTCGAAGCCGACCGACTCGGCCGGCTGGAAGCCCCAGAGCTGGGACTGCCCGAACTTCTGGAAGGAGAGCGTGACCAGGCGCACCAGCGGATAGCCGAGGACCAGCGCGAGGATCAGCAGGCACGGGGCGAGCAGGGCCCAGGGGGCCGCCGTCGTGCCCGAGGTCCGCTTGACGCGTGGCGCCTTGGGGACGGCCGGTGGCGGTGCCTGCCGCGGAGGCGGCACCTTGGCGGGGGTGGTCGTGTCTGCGGCACTCATCGCGCGCTCCTCAGCGGTCCCTCAGGTCGTACGAAAGCGAAGGCCCGCACGGCCGGGCGCCGCGGGGACGAGCCCCGGGCCGGGCCGTACGGGAGGCAGGGCCCCGCCCCTCCGCGAAGGAGGACCGACGGGGCCCCGCAATCAGGTCACTTGGTGTTGATGACCTTGTCGATCTTGGCGTCCGCTTCCTTCGCGGCGTCCTCGACCGACTTCTTGCCGGTGCCGATGCTCTGCAGCATGGTCTGCAGGACCTGGGCCTTCTCGACCTGGCCCCAGCCCGGCGCCATCGGGACGAACCAGTTGGACTCGGCCGCGGTGGCCGGGACGACCGTCGCCGGGTCGTTCTTCAGGGTGGCGAGGTCGGTCTTGTTGTTGGGCAGGTTGCCCTTGCCCATCAGGCCCTTCTGGCCCTTGGCGCCGGTGAACGCGTTGATCCACTCGGCGGCGACGGCCTGCGCCTTCGACTTCACCGGGACGGCGAGGTCGGAGCCGCCCAGGAAGACCGGGAGGTTCTTGCCGGACGGGCCGGGCATCACGAAGTTCTCGAGGTTGCCCTTGAGCTTGCCGGTCTTGTCGCTCTTCGGGTCCTCGGCGGTCGCGCCCTCCCAGGCGGCGCCGAAGATCATGCCGGACTTGCCCTGGCCGTAGACGATGTAGCGGTCGGACTCGTCCTTGGTCTTGTCGCCGTGCATGTACGTGTCGACGACGTTCTTGAACTCGGTGAGGCCCTTGACCGACTCGGGCGAGGAGAGGTTGGCCTTCCACTGGCCGCCCTCCTCCTTCGCGATGGAGCCGCCGGCGTCGTAGACGAAGGACATCGCCGCGTACCAGTCGCGGGTGGGCTGGTACCAGGCGCTGAACTTGTCACCCTGCTTCTTCTGGATCTTGTCCAGGGCGGAGGTGAGCTCCTTGTACGTCTTCGGCGGGGTCTTCACGCCGACGGAGGCGGCGAGGTCCTTGCGCCAGTTGCCGACGCGGCCACCGGCGTAGTACGGCACACCGTAGGTCTTGCCGTCGTAGGTCACGGAGGCCTTGAGGCCGTCCAGCCAGGCGTCCGAGTTCTCGAACTTGGCCGTGTCCAGGGGAGCGAAGGCGCCCTTGACCATGTAGCCGAGCATCTCGGTGTTGCCCATCTCGACCACGTCGGGCGCCTTGTCGGTGGCGAGGACGGCGTCGAGCTTGGTGTTCTTGTCCGGCCAGCCGTAGTACTCGTGGTTGATCTTGATGCCGGGGTGCTTCGCCTTGATCGCCGCGTCGGCCGCCTTGACCAGCTCGGGCCAGTTGTTCTGGGCGTCGACCGTGAGCCAGACGGTCAGCTCTTTGGCGTCCGCGCCCTTGTCCGACCCCCCGGACTTGTCGTCGTTCCCGCACGCCGCGATGGAGAACATCATGCCCGCGATACCGATCGCGGCTATCAGCTTGCGCTTCACGCCACCCTCCTCAGGGATGCCACAAACCCCCCTGCTCCCCGCGGTGACATAACGCCGTGTACCGCCCGTGGGGCCGGGACTGGACCAATGGTGTAGACCAGTACGGGGAGCTTGGCCTAGACCTAGGGGGGTGTCAAGGGTGCGTAAGCCCGTCCAGTCGTCCGTTATGGGACCTACATATGCAAGGACCTTTAAGTAGGTAAGCGGCATAAACAGCGGGGCTGTTCAGGGCCCGCGAAAGGGCCGCCCGCGGAGTCGCGCGCACGGCCGTCTGCGCGTGATGGACTAGACCAACGAGTACGCCGACGGTATATAGAGGGGATCACGGAGCGTGCGGGGGACACTCGCACGTCAAGCCGTGCCACGATGTGAGCCGTGGCCGACGGTAGGTCGGTCGCTTCGGCATCCGGAGCCGGGAAGGCAGAGCATGAGCACCGACGTCAGCAGTGCGGAGAACGAGGGTGGGGCGCCCATCCGTACCGCGCGCGTGCCCAAGTACTACCGCCTCAAGAAGCACCTGCTCGACATGACGGAGACACTGCCGCCCGGTACGCCGGTACCGCCCGAGCGGACCCTCGCCGCCGAGTTCGACACCTCGCGCACCACGGTGCGGCAGGCCCTTCAGGAGCTGGTCGTCGAGGGCCGCCTCGAACGCATCCAGGGCAAGGGCACCTTCGTCGCCAAACCGAAGGTCTCCCAGGCGCTCCAACTGACCTCGTACACCGAGGACATGCGCGCCCAGGGCCTCGAACCCACCTCGCAGCTGCTGGATATCGGCTACATCACCGCGGACGAGACCCTCGCCGGCCTGCTCGACATCTCGTCCGGCGGCCGGGTGCTGCGCATCGAGCGGCTGCGCCTCGCGAGCGGCGAGCCGATGGCCATCGAGACGACCCACCTCTCCGCCAAGCGCTTCCCTGCCCTGCGCAGGTCGCTCGTCAAGTACACCTCTCTCTACACCGCGCTCGCCGAGGTCTACGACGTCCATCTCGCCGAGGCCGAGGAGACCATCGAGACCTCGCTGGCGACCCCGCGCGAGGCCGGACTGCTCGGCACCGATGTGGGTCTGCCCATGCTGATGCTCTCCCGCCACTCGATCGACCGGCAGGGCGAGCCGGTGGAGTGGGTGCGGTCGGTGTACCGGGGAGACCGGTACAAGTTCGTCGCCCGCCTCAAGCGCCCGCAGGACTGAGCCACGCGGGATGGCGCGCGGGCCCGGACTGGCCGTCAGGACCGGTACCCCTCCGAGGGGTTCCGCTCCTGATGAGGGGCCCCGCGCGCACCCTCACGAACCCTCCACACCCGCCGTCCGGCGAGGGGTTCCCTAAAGCGGAACCGTCGCCTAGATTGCCTGCGCGTTACCCAGGTGATCGATGAGGGGACGGAGCCGACCCATGTCAGACCTGCCCGAAGTGAAACCACCGGTGGTCACACCGGTCCGTGCGGTGATCGCCCTCTGTCTGCTCGCGCCGTTCGTCGCGATGCTGTGGGTCGGCTCCTACGCCAAGACCGACCCGGCCTTCATCGGCATCCCGTTCTTCTACTGGTACCAGATGCTGTGGGTGGTCCTCTCCACGGCGCTGACGGTGACCGCGTACCAGCTGTGGAAGCGTGACCAGCGGGCCCGCGCCTCCGCGAAGGGAGGTGCCGGAGCATGAACGACGGTGTGAACGGCGTCGCCCTCGGCGTCTTCGTCTTCTTCTTCCTGGCCGTCACGGTCATGGGCTTCCTGGCCGCGCGCTGGCGCAGGGCCGACAACGAACACAGCCTCGACGAATGGGGCCTGGGCGGCCGGTCCTTCGGCACCTGGGTGACCTGGTTCCTGCTCGGCGGCGACCTCTACACGGCGTACACCTTCGTCGCCGTACCGGCGGCGATCTACGCGGCGGGCGCGGCCGGCTTCTTCGCCGTGCCGTACACGATCCTGGTCTACCCGCTGATCTTCACCTTCCTGCCCCGCCTCTGGTCGGTCTCCCACAAGCACGGCTATGTGACGACCTCGGACTTCGTGCGCGGCCGCTTCGGCTCCAAGGGCCTGTCCCTCGCCGTGGCCGTCACCGGCATCCTGGCGACCATGCCGTACATCGCGCTCCAGCTGGTCGGCATCCAGGCCGTCCTCGACGTGATGGGCGTGGGCGGCGGCGAGAGCACCAACTGGTTCGTCAAGGACCTGCCGCTCCTCATCGCCTTCGGCGTGCTGGCCGCGTACACCTACTCCTCGGGGCTGCGGGCCCCCGCCCTGATCGCGTTCGTGAAAGACACCCTGATCTACATCGTGATCGCGGTGGCCATCATCTACATCCCGATCAAGCTGGGCGGCTTCGACGAGATCTTCAAGGCGGCGAGCGACAAGTACACGGCCGCGGGCGCCGGCGGGCTCGTCCCCGCCGAGGCGGGCCAGTGGACGTACGCCACCCTCGCGCTCGGCTCCGCGCTGGCGCTGTTCATGTATCCGCACTCGATCACCGCGACGCTGTCCAGCCGCAGCCGGGAGGTGATCCGGCGCAACACCACGATCCTGCCGCTGTACTCGCTGATGCTGGGCCTGCTCGCCCTGCTCGGGTTCATGGCGATCGCGGCCGGCGTGAAGGTGCAGAACGGGCAGCTGGCGATCCCCCAGCTCTTCGAGACCATGTTCCCGGCCTGGTTCGCGGGCGTGGCCTTCGCCGCCATCGGCATCGGGGCACTCGTCCCGGCGGCCATCATGTCCATCGCGGCCGCGAACCTCTTCACCCGCAACATCTACAAGGACTTCATCAAGCCGGACGCGACCCCGCGGCAGGAGACCCAGGTCTCCAAGCTGGTCTCGCTCCTGGTGAAGGTGGGCGCGCTGGTCTTCGTCCTGACCATGGACAAGACCGTCGCGATCAACTTCCAGCTGCTCGGCGGCATCTGGATCCTGCAGACGTTCCCTGCGCTGGTCGGTGGCCTGTTCACCCGCTGGTTCCACCGCTGGGCGCTGCTCGGCGGCTGGGCGGTCGGCATGCTCTACGGCACGATCGCCGCCTACGGGGTGGCCTCGCCGACCCAGAAGCACTTCGGCGGCAGCTCGAAGGAGATCCCCGGCATCGGGGAGATCGGCTACATCGGCCTGACGGCGTTCCTCCTGAACGTGGCCGTGTCCGTCGTCCTCACCTTCGCCCTGCGGGCGTTCAAGGCCCCCGACGGCATCGACGAGACGTCGCCCGGGGACTACACGGCCGACGCGGGGGACCCCGGGGTCGAGACGGAGCTCCCCCCGGCCACGGCGGGCGCGAGCCACTAGCCACAGGTCACGCACCACGGACGACGGGCCGCCGGGAGGGAAACCGGCGGCCCGTCGCCGTGCCGGGCGGGCGGGCACGGCGAGGCCCTCGCACGCGGCCCGACGACCTCCGGCCGCTCACCTACGAGTTGACGCTCCAGCACACTCCGTAGCGCTCTCCGATGCCTACCCGACACAACATGTGGGGGTACTCCCGGAGCCCGGCACAAGATGTATGCTCATGGTCGCTGTCACCGCAGGGGAATCCGGTGCGAATCCGGAACTGTCCCGCAACGGTGTACTTGTGTGTGTTCGCGTACCCACGCGACCGCGCTCGCGTCAGTCCGAGGACCTGCCGACAGCGCGCCCCGGCCGTCCGGCCCGGGTGCCGACGACGTCCGGGCCTCGCGGAATGGGCCGGTGGACGCGGTGCGCTGCTGCCCAGAAGCGCTCCCGTGTGCCCCGTGCCTCCCCGCAAGGCCCCGTGCCGAGCGAGGGAGAGCCCCACGTGACCATCGCGCCAGCCGATCCGGCTTCAGTGACCGCGCAGCAGGCCCCGGTGGAGACCGACGGTCCCGGAGCCGCGCTGCTGCGGACCCTGACGGATCTCACCGCCGACCTCCCCGACGCCGACCCCGGCCGGGTCGCCGCCGCGGCGCTGCGCGGCCGGTCCGCCCGCGCCGACGAGGCCGAGCTGCGCGAACTGGCCACCGAGGCGGCCGCAGGGCTCATCTCCGAGGACCCCGCGTACTCGCGGCTGGCCGCCCGGCTGCTCACGATCAGCATCGCCGCGGAGGCCGCCTCACAGGGCGTCACGACCTTCTCCGAGTCGGTCGCCGTCGGCCACCGCGAGGGCCTGATCGCCGACCGTACGGCCGAGTTCGTCCGGCTGCACACGGTCCGCCTCGACGCGCTCATCGACGTCGAGGGCGACGACCGCTTCGGCTACTTCGGGCTGCGTACGCTGCACAGCCGCTATCTGCTCCGGCACCCGATCACCCGCAGCGTCGTCGAGACGCCCCAGCACTTCATGCTGCGGGTGGCCTCCGGCCTCGCCGAGGACGACACGGTCCGCTCGGTGGACGAAGTCGCCGCGCTCTACCGGCTCATGAGCCGCCTGGACTACCTCCCCTCCTCCCCCACGCTCTTCAACTCCGGTACGCGGCACCCGCAGATGTCGTCCTGCTACCTCCTCGACTCCCCGCTGGACGAGCTGGACTCCATCTACGACCGCTACCACCAGGTGGCGCGCCTGTCGAAGCACGCTGGAGGCATCGGCCTGTCCTACTCCCGCATCCGCTCGCGCGGTTCGCTGATCCGCGGCACCAACGGGCACTCCAACGGCATCGTCCCGTTCCTCAAGACGCTCGACGCCTCGGTCGCCGCGGTGAACCAGGGCGGCCGGCGCAAGGGCGCGGCCGCGGTGTACCTGGAGACCTGGCACTCCGACATCGAGGAGTTCCTGGAGCTGCGCGACAACACCGGTGAGGACGCCCGGCGTACGCACAACCTGAACCTCGCGCACTGGATCCCGGACGAGTTCATGCGCCGGGTGAACGAGGACGGCGTCTGGTCGCTCTTCTCCCCCGCCGACGTGCCGGAACTGGTCGACCTGTGGGGCGACGCGTTCGACGCGGCCTACCGCAAGGCCGAGGAGGCGGGTCTCGCCAAGAAGACCATCCCGGCCCGCGACCTGTACGGCCGCATGATGCGCACCCTCGCGCAGACCGGCAACGGCTGGATGACCTTCAAGGACGCCGCCAACCGCACCGCCAACCAGACGGCGGAGCCGGGCCACACCGTCCACTCCTCGAACCTGTGCACCGAGATCCTCGAGGTCACGGACGACGGGGAGACGGCGGTCTGCAACCTGGGCTCGGTCAACCTGGGCGCGTTCGTGGTCGGTCAGGACATCGACTGGGAGCGGCTCGACGAGACCGTGCGCACCGCGGTGACCTTCCTCGACCGTGTCGTGGACATCAACTTCTACCCGACCGAGCAGGCGGGCCGCTCCAACGCCAAGTGGCGTCCGGTCGGCCTCGGCGCGATGGGCCTCCAGGACGTCTTCTTCAAGCTGCGCCTGCCCTTCGACTCGCCCGAGGCCCGCGCCCTGTCCACCCGGATCGCCGAGCGCATCATGCTCGCCTCCTACGAGGCCTCCGCGGACCTCGCCGAGCGCAACGGCCCGCTCCCCGCCTGGGAGAAGACCCGTACCGCCCGTGGAGTGCTGCACCCGGACCACTTCGACGTCGAGCTGAACTGGCCGGAGCGCTGGGCCGCGCTGCGGCAGCGGATCGCCTCGGTCGGCATGCGCAACTCGCTGCTCCTCGCCATCGCGCCGACCGCCACCATCGCGTCCATCGCGGGCGTGTACGAGTGCATCGAGCCGCAGGTGTCGAACCTGTTCAAGCGCGAGACGCTCTCCGGCGAGTTCCTCCAGGTCAACTCCTACCTGGTGGCCGAGCTGAAGAAGCTCGGCGTCTGGGACGCGCAGACCCGTGAGGCGCTGCGCGAGTCCAGCGGCTCGGTGCAGGGCTTCACCTGGGTCCCGCAGGACGTCCGCGACCTGTACCGCACGGCGTGGGAGATCCCGCAGCGCGGCCTGATCGACATGGCCGCCGCGCGGACCCCGTTCCTGGACCAGGCCCAGTCGCTGAACCTGTTCCTGGAGACGCCGACCATCGGCAAGCTCTCCTCGATGTACTCCTACGCCTGGAAGTCGGGCCTGAAGACGACGTACTACCTGCGGTCCCGTCCCGCGACGCGCATCGCCCGCGCGGCCCAGGCCCAGGCGCAGCCCGAGAAGACCATCCCCGTCCAGCAGGTCGCCGACCCCGACGCCGTCGCCTGCTCCCTGGAAAACCCCGAGTCCTGCGAGGCCTGCCAGTAATGAGCGACACCAGCACCGAGAAGGCCGCGTCCGAGAAAAACCTCCTCGACCCGGGCTTCGAACTCACCCTGCGTCCCATGCGCTACCCGGACTTCTACGAGCGCTACCGGGACGCCATCAAGAACACCTGGACCGTCGAGGAGGTCGACCTCCACTCGGACGTCGCGGACCTCGCGAAGCTGACGCCGGGTGAGCAGCACATGATCGGCCGGCTGGTCGCGTTCTTCGCGACGGGCGACTCGATCGTGTCGAACAACCTGGTGCTGACGCTGTACAAGCACATCAACTCCCCCGAGGCGCGGCTCTACCTGAGCCGTCAGCTCTTCGAGGAGGCGGTGCACGTCCAGTTCTATCTGACGCTGCTCGACACCTATCTGCCCGACCCCGAGGACCGCACCGCGGCCTTCGCGGCCGTCGAGAGCATCCCCTCCATCCGCGAGAAGGCGCAGTTCTGCTTCAAGTGGATGGACTCGGTGGAGAAGCTGGACCGGCTGGAGACCCAGGCCGACCGCCGCCGCTTCCTGCTCAACCTCATCTGCTTCGCCGCGTGCATCGAGGGGCTCTTCTTCTACGGGGCCTTCGCGTACGTCTACTGGTTCCGCAGCCGGGGTCTGCTGCACGGCCTGGCGACCGGCACCAACTGGGTGTTCCGCGACGAGACGATGCACATGAGCTTCGCCTTCGAGGTCGTCGACACCGTCCGCAAGGAGGAGCCGGAGCTCTTCGACGACCGGCTCCAGGAGCAGGTGACCGACATGCTGCGCGAGGCCGTCGAGGCGGAGCTGCAGTTCGGGCGCGATCTGTGCGGTGAGGGTCTGCCGGGCATGAACACCGACTCGATGCGGCAGTACCTGGAGTGCGTCGCCGACCAGCGCCTCCAGCGGCTGGGCTTCGCGCCGGTGTACGGCTCAGAGAACCCGTTCTCCTTCATGGAGCTCCAGGGCGTCCAGGAGCTGACCAACTTCTTCGAGCGCCGGCCGTCCGCGTACCAGGTCGCGGTGGAGGGCACGGTCGACCTCGACGAGGACTTCTGACCGCTCGCCCTCCGGACGGTCCGGCCTCGGCCGGCACCGCCGCGACGACCGGGTGACAGATGACAGGGCCCCGGCCGCCATGGGCGGCCGGGGCCCTGTCGCGCGGAGGGGGATCCTGATCCGCCGGTGGCACGTCCAACCCGCAAGGAGGCCACCCCATGCGTCGAACGACCCCCACCCGGACCATCGCCCTCACCGCCCTGATCCTGCTCCTCGCGGGCTGCGGCACGCAGAGCGGAGGCGACGCGGGCGGCAGCGGCACCGTGTCGCCGTCGCCCACCCCGTCCACCCCGTCCACCCGGGACTGCGCCACGGCGAAGGCGGAGCTCGGCGCCGCCGACACCGGCGACACGTACTGTCTGGCGCCCGGCGAGACGATCCGTGTCTCGCTGGACGGCACCACACGCAAACCCTGGGCGCCCGTCAAGGCCGCCGGCAGCGCGCTGGAGGCCACCAACAGCGGCATCGTCCTCCAGCCGGGCGACGCGTCCGCCGCCTACAAGGCGGTCTCGCCGGGAACGGTCCGGCTGACGTCGTCCCGGCCGATGTGTCCGAGTGATCCGGCCCGGGTCTCCTGCGACGGGCTTCAGGAGTGGGCGGTCACCGTGGTGGTGACGAAGGAGTGAGGCCGCGGCGGCCGCCCGGTCTCCTGGCGGGGGCCGGCGGCCGCCCTGAGCTGACGGTCCACGCGCCGCTCGCGCGCGAGCCCGATCAGGGAGGGGAGCGCCACGACCGCGAAGATCCCGAGAACGGCCAGGATTCCGACGAGGTTGTCCATCACTGAGTTCATGGACACTAGTGTCGCGTCGATGACTCCTTACGGTCAGTGGCAGAACTGCCGCACACCCTCGAATTACTGCCACTTCCACGGCACACTGGGGACATGCTGAACAACGTGGCGGCCGTCCTGCTCGACGGCGTGCATCCCTTCGAACTCGGCGTCGTCTGCGAGGTGTTCGGCCTCGACCGCAGCGACGAGGGCCTGCCCGTCTACGACTTCGCGGTCGTCTCCGCCGAAGGGCCGACGCTCGGCACCCATGTCGCCGGGTTCACCGTCTCCACCCCGTACGGCCTGGACCGGCTGGACGAGGCCGATCTGGTGGTCGTGCCCGCCGGGGACACGTACGCCGTGCGCGGCTATCCGCCCGAACTGCTCGCGTCGCTGCGCCGCGTGGTGGACCGCGGGGCCCGGGTGCTCAGCGTCTGCTCCGGGGTCTTCGCGCTCGGCGCGGCCGGGCTCCTGGACGGCCGGCGCTGCGCCGTGCACTGGCAGCACGTCGACGGGCTGGCCCGGCAGTACCCGCGGGCGATCATCGAGCCGGACGTCCTGTACGTGGACGAGGACCCGGTGATCACCTCGGCCGGCACGGCCGCCGGGATCGACGCCTGCCTGCACATCGTCCGCAAGGAGCAGGGTCCCGAGGTGGCCAACTCCATCGCCCGCCGCATGGTGGTGCCGCCGCACCGCGACGGCGGCCAGGCCCAGTACATCGAGCGGCCCCTGCCCCGCTCACGGTGCGACACGGTCGGCGAGGTGCTGGTGTGGATGCAGCAACACCTTGACGAGGAGACGACCGTCGAACAGCTCGCGGCCCGTGCCCATATGGCGCCGCGCACCTTCGCACGCCGCTTCCAGCAGGAGACGGGGACCACGCCGTACCGCTGGATCCTGCGTCAACGGGTCCTGCTGGCACAGGAGTTGCTGGAGGCCACGGACGAGACGATGGACGCGATCGCGGGCCGCGCCGGCTTCGGCAACGCGGCGGCGCTGCGCCATCAGTTCGTACGGAGTCTGGGGACGACTCCGCAGGCGTACCGGCGCACGTTCAGGGGCCCGAAGGCGGCCTGAACGTGCGCCGGTGGACATGCGGGCCGGACACCGGCCGGGCACCCGACCGCCTCAGCGGGGACGGGCCTTCAGCCGCAGCTCGTCGGGCCGCAGGGTGATGCCGACGCGGGTCGTGTCGCTGGACCCGGACACCGGCTCGAAGCGCCACCGGGACGCCACGGTCGCGGTGATCAGGCTGAGCAGCGCCATCGAGAAGTGGTCACTCGGGCACTTGCGGTTGCCGACACTGAAGGGGCGCATCGCGTACTTCGGGATGTCCTTGGAGCGTTCCGGAAGCCAGCGGTCGGGATCGAAATCCAGATGCTCCTGGTACGACCGCGGGTCGCGCTGGATCGCGTACGGACTGTAGATGATGTCGGCACCGGCCGGAATGCGATAGCCACCCAGCTCGGTTTCGGTCACCGCGCGCCGCGTCAATATCCATACGGCGGGGCGCAAACGCATCGCCTCGACGACGACATTGTTCGTATGCGACAGCTTCCGGACGTCGTCGAATCCGACGGGCCGGTCTCCGGCGATGGATCGGACCTCTTCGGCCACCTTGTCCGCCTGTTCCGGATGTTCCGTCAGGACTTGGAGCAGCCACATGATCGTGGAGGCGATGGTTTCGCTGCCGGGAGTGAGTATCGCGACGACTTGGTCGTGGATCTCCTGTTCGTCGATGGGGTCGCCGTCGTCGTTCTTCGCTTCCAGCAATGCCGTCAGCAAATCGTCCGGCTTTTGACCAGATGCCCGTCGCTCGTCGATGATCTCGTCGACGAGCGCATGCAAATCGGCCAATGCCCGGTCGAATGCGCGCATCGAAGGAAGCGGAAGCCGATAGAGCGGCCCCGCGGGTATGACCATGCGCCGGTACATGCCACGGAACACGGTGGCGAGGGCGAGGCTCAGCCGCTCGGCACGCTCGTCCATGAACCGGCCGCGCAGCAGACAGCGGGCGGCGACGCGGACGGCGACCCGGAACGACTCGGAGGTGCAGTCGACGGCCGTCCCCGGCTCCCAGCGCGCCGCGAACGCGCGCGCCTCCTCCTCCATGATCGGGCCGTACTCGGGGATGATGTCGAGCCGGAACGCGGGCTGAATGGTCCGCCGCTGGCGCCGGTGCTGCGGCCCGTTGGCCGTGGCCACACCCTGCTTGCCCAGCAGCCCTTCGAGCGACTCCCACAGGGGGCCGCCGATCTCGTAGTCGGGGCTGAGCGCCAGCTCCCCGGTGAGCGCGGGGGTGGTGACGGCGTACACCGTCTTGGGGCCCATCCTGAGCCGCACGACATCGCCGTGGTCACGCAGCTGGGCGAGGAAGCCCAGCGGGTCGCGTACCAGCTTCCAGCCGTGCCCGAGACCGGGCACCCCGCCTCCGGCGATGGGCGGGACGGACAGCTCCCGCACCTCGGGCACCTCGGGTCGTACCGACTCGACGGTCATTTCTCACCTGCCGCTTCGTTGTTGACGTACGGGGGTGTGGAGCGGTCGTCCCAGTTGTCGACCATGTACCTGCCCGACTCGTGGTGGAACCAGTACACGGAGCTGAACCAGTTCCGCATGTTTCCGAGGCACGCCCTCACGGCGACACTGGTCTCTTTTCCTTGCACGGTGCCGTCCGCGAGTGTGTCGGCGAGCCTCAATACGTCCTGCTCGGCGATGAGGAATTGTTCGATGCATTCTTCGATCCGTCGTCTCACTTCGGTGACGGATTCTTCGAGCGTCAGCCCCTGATGATGAATGAGACTGATTCCGAGATTGTGGACCTCGTCACCCGCTATTTCCTTGGGCAGTGAACAGAGGTCGTTGTACCAGGCGGCGAATTCCTGACTGAGCAGTGCCGCCCGGTGAAATGCCGGATGCAGCCGCACCTTGTTGGGGATTTCCTGTCCCGCACTCGGTTCCAGAAGGTCGGTCCAGATCCAGTGCGCAAAGGTGAGCCGGCGGAGTTCGAGGTATTCCCCGACCGTGGGGACGGTGCCGGAGGTACGGTTCCGGAACTCCCGGTCGTACGCCTCGATCACCGCGTGGAAGTGGAGCGCGAACCGCTTGTTCCAGTTCTCGCCGAGGAACGAGTACAGCCGCACCATGCTGTCCGCGAACCCCGCCACCAGGGGATCCTGGTGATGCAGATGGTCCCTGGGGGCGTCGAGGGCCGCGTGAAGCTGCACCCTGAGCCTCCGCCAGGCGTCCACCCGGCCGTGGATGACATCGCGGTCGTGCCGGTCGTCCCAGACGAAGAACCACGCGCTGTAGTCCGCTATCGCCTGCATGACCTCGTCGGGGGCGCCAATGTAGTAGCCCGCCATGAGGTCCGTGTAGCACAGGCCGTCGGCATATTCCTCGACCTTGTCCGCGGACATCAGTCGTTTTTCCAGGAGCCAGATCCGGGTCTTCTCCTGGAGCTTGGGCCAATACGGGTGCAGTTGACGGGGAAACTCGGACTCGATCACCGGGAGAGAGAGCGCCGGTGGTACCGCGATCGCTGTCGATGAAGAGCCGTATGAGAAAGCATGCACGAACAAACCCCTCTCAGCCGCCTGTTGACGCCACACCCCTCCAGCTGTGCCGGGCGTGCGCCGTTGCGTATCCCCGCACTTCCCATTCAGCCCTACAACTGACCGTTCTGGGAACGGATTTGGCCCACTGACTACCTCAGCATGCCGAGAATCTCCCCTTGTGTGACTGAATCCGGATCATTGAAGGAGCACAAGGGATCGAACGTGCGACGTACATGCGAACGGTGCCTGGTCAGGGCGTTCACCCGACCAGGCACCGTTCGAGCAGACCCACGAGGGGTCGTGCGTCCCGCCTGTCAAAATGCGTCACAGCCGTCCGGGACGACCGGCGACGTGATGGTTCAGTCGTTCGCCACGGTCGCGTAGCGCGGCTCGTTCTCGGCCATCTGCCGCAGCGCGTCCTTGCGCTCGCGCTTGGAGAGCCGGTCGATGTACAGGTAGCCGTACAGGTGGTCCGTCTCGTGCTGGAGGCAGCGCGCGAAGTAGCCCGTGCCGCGCACCCTGATCGGGTTGCCCTTCTCGTCCTGCCCGGTGACCTCGGCGTAGTCGGGGCGGGCGAGCGGCGCGTACGCGGTCGGCACGGAGAGGCAGCCCTCGTTGCTCTCGTCCAGCTGGCGCTGGTCGGCGGGCAGGTCGACGAGCTTCGGGTTGCAGACCACACCGACGTGCCGGGTGCCCTGGTCGTCCTGGCAGTCGTAGACGAAGACCTTCAGGTCGACGCCGATCTGATTGGCGGCCAGGCCCACGCCCTCGGCGGTGCGCTGGCTCGCGAACATGTCGGCGACCAGCTGCTCCAGCTCGTCCCCGAAGTCGGTGACGTCCTTGCACTCCTTGTGCAGAACCGGGTTCCCGACCACCGTGATCGGCCGCGAGGTGCCGCGCTCGCGGTAGGCGGCCTCGCGCTCCTCGGCGTCCTCGGTGTCGATGACGAAGCCGTCGTCGTCCACGGGGAGCACGCCCACGTGCTGCTGATCGGTGTCCTGCTGCGCCATGACGACGTACGCCTTCCTCAGACCTCGGTAAATTCTGCGAGTACAGCCTAAAGGTGTACTCAGCAGACCTCTTCCAGATCCCGCCAGTCACGGGAGTCCGGGCTGTCCGCGACCCAGCCGTCGAGCAGGCCGCGCACCAGCGAGGCGGGCGCCGCGAGGCCGCACTCCCGCTCCGGGACCCAGAGCTGCCCGTCGGTGCGATGACCGAGCGGACCCGGGTGCCCCGGCTCACTGTGGTCGTGCGGGTCGAGGTGTTCCTCGTCGCCCTCGTCGGACGGCATCCGGGACTCGGAGCACATCCGGCACAGCAGCCGTACGGACGACGACCAGTCCTCCGCGGCGAAGCCGGCGTCGGCGGCGAGCTGCTCCAGCGCGTCCCGGTCGTCCTCGGTGGCCGCCTCGAGCAGGACGACCCAGGTGGGCACCGGGGAGGGGGCCCACAGCTCGATCTCGTCGAAGACCGGGTAGGCGTGCCCCGCGGCGGTGGTCCGCTCGCCGTGCGGGACACCGTCGTGCAGCACGACCTCGCCCCAGCGGCGTCCGGAGGACGGCAGCGGGATCGACAGCACCTCGACGCGGGCGGGGTCCAGCCTGCGCCCCCACACCACCTCGGCCTCGCCCTCCGGCGACAGCCGGACGGCCGCGCTGCCGAGGTCCATGCCCACCGGCTCACCGGAGACGGCCGCGCCTCCGGGCACCCGCAGTCCGTACGCCTGCCAGGAACGGCGGGCCAGCGGCCAGTCCTGGAGGGCGGTGGCCGCGATCCCCACGTTCCACCAGTCAGGTGCGCCGGTCTCCCGGTCGAGCAGAGCGACGGCCCGCAGGCCCGCCGCCCGCGCCTGCTCCCAGTCGTGCCGGAACTTGTGCAGCAGCGCCAGGTTGAACCAGGACTCGGACAGCCAGGGCTCCAGGTCCGCGGCACGCGTCAGCAGCGCTCCCGCGTCCTCGTACCGGCCGTCGCCGATCAGCGTGAACGCACGGTCGGTGGCCTGCCGCCATGAGGCGGAGGGCCGGTGTCGTCCCTTGCCGAAGATCCTCACGATTCCCGCCTGCCAGTTCCTTGCGTTTCCCGCCTGCCGGTCCTTTGAAGAGTCCCTTGAAGACAGTGCAGCCCCGGGCTGGCCCATGCCCCCGAACACCCTCTTCCTCGCATCCAACCACGGACCGTCGGACGGCCGCTCATTACCCATGGGTTACCCAGCCCAGGGCAAGGTCAGACCGGGTCGGGACAGGACCCGGGCGAGCGACTCCACGACCTCTGGCTGATAGTCGTGGGCGGTGGCCAGCCGCAGCTTCTCCAGGGCTGTCAGCGGCCCTCCGGGCCCTGCTTCCCGGGCCATCTCCTCGTATGCGTTCACGGCCCGGACGATGCGCGCGGTGACGGGCTGCTCCCGGTAGGGGTCCGCCTGCCGCTCCACCACCACGGCGACCTCGGCGTCCACCCCGGTCTGCCGTACGACGGCGCCGCCGAGCAGCGCGATCCTCCGCTGCTCGTCCGCCGGGAGCACGGCGGTGGCGCCGGCCGGCACGGGGTCGACCAGGCTGAGCTGTCCGATGTCGTGCATCAGCGCCGCGTACTCCAGGACGGTGAGGTCGGGCTCGGAAAGGCGCAGCTCCCGGCCGACGGCCCGGCTGAGCGCGGCCACGCGCCGGGCGTGCCCGGCCGGTGTGTACCCGGCGATCTCGGTCGCGCGCGCGAGGGAGGCGATCGTCTGCCGGTAGGTGACCCGCACCGCGGCGTACCGCCGGAAGGACAGCTGGGTGAGCAGCAGCGGCAGCGAGAAGACGGGCAGCGCCCACAGCCCGACCACCGCGACCGCGAGCGACATGACGGCCCCGGTCGCGCACACGGCCGACCCGATCCCGAGCGTGGCCCGCAGTTCGTCGCGCAGCAGCGGCCCGAACGGCCACCGGGTCCGCACATGGGCCGTCGCCGCCGCGAGCACGGCGTCCCACAGGGTGGTGAGCACGAGCAGCGCGACCAGCAGCAGAGCGTGGGCCGGGCCGCCCCACTCCAGCAACCTGCCCTGGTTGTAGAGGGGTTGGAAGCAGACGGCGGCGAAGGCGACGGTGAGGACGCGGCGCGCGAGGTGGTCGACCGTGGGCCCGCGTCCCCGCGCCACATGCGGAATGCAGCCGATCAGCGCCGCCGCCACGACGACGGCGACGACCTGGAGGACGCCGTGGTCGGTGCGGTGCCCGGCGTTCTCGCCGAGCAGCGCGTACGCGAGGGCTCCGGCGGCCCCGAGGGGCGCCGACTCCCGTTCCTCGGTCCCGCTCCACCGGGCGAGCTCGCCGACGGCGATGAGAACGCCGAAGGCCAGCGCGGTGCCGCGTTCGTCGAGTCCGTCCCAGAGGGTGGCCCCGAGGGCGAGAACCGCGAGGAGGAGGGCGAGCGCGCGCACCGCGGTGAGCGCGGCGGGCGTTCTTCCGGCCGACGGGAGACGGGCGGCGCGGGCGGAGAGTCCGTGCCGCGGGGCGGCGGTGCTCACGGCGCCCTCCGCCCGACGGTGCCGGACGGACGCGTCGGCGGCGTGCCGGGGCCGGGCAGGACGGACGGGCCGACGTCCGCGGTGACCGCGGGATGCCAGCCGTGCCGGCCGAGCGCCCGCACCAGCGCCCCCACCATCCGGGGGTCGAACTGCGCCCCCGCGCACCGCTCGAGCTCTTCGAGTGCCACCGGTACGGGCCGGGCCCTGCTGTAGGACCGGGTCGACGTCATCGCGTCGAACGCGTCGGCGACGGCCACCACCCGGGCGAACTCGGGGATCTGCGACCCCGCCAGCCCGTACGGATAGCCGCTCCCGTCCAGCCGCTCGTGGTGGTGCAGGATCGCCGAGCGGGCCTCGCCGAGGAACCCGATGCCCCGGACCATCTCGTGCCCGTACTCGGGATGCAGTTCGATGACCCGGCGCTCCGCGGGGGTCAGCGGTCCGTCCTTGCGCAGCAGCCGCGTGGGGACGCCGAGTTTGCCGACGTCGTGCAGGATCCCGGCGAACCGGAGCCCCTCGACACGCTCGTCGTCCATGCCCAGCTCACGGGCGATCATGACGGACGCCTGGCCGACCCGCTCGCTGTGCCCGCGGGTGTAACCGTCCTTGATGTCGACGGCCTGGACGAGGGCGCGGATGGTGGCCTGGTGGGCGGCCCGTTCGCGGTGGTACTGGGCGAAGACCCAGCAGGACACGTACATCGGCAGCAGGACGAGCAGCGCGGCGACGGGTCCGTAGGGGCTGCGCCACAGCACCGCCATCATCAGCCCGGCGAGCCCGTGCACGGCGACGGGTGCCAGCGAGCGCGCGAAGAGGCCGCGCCAGGCACCGCGTGCCGGCGCCCGCTCGGCCAGCGCCAGGATCCCGCCGTCGAGGACGGTGAGCACGGCGCAGAAGGTGAGCACCGCGGCCCCGGCGGGCACCAGCGCGTAGGGGAAGTGGGGCGTGGCCACCGCCTCCCGGCCGCCGAGCGCCCCGTGCACCCGGGAGGCCGCCCAGACGGCGACGGCGAGCTGGGCCGCGCGCCAGACCCGGCGCGGGCCGCGCGGCCGCTGTTCGACCCGGGCGAGCAACGCGCCGGGCAGCGCGACGAGGGCGGCTGCGGGCGGCGGCAGCAGAAAGGCACCGGCCAGCAGCACGGGGAGGAAGGTGCCCATCCCCTGGAAGGACTCGCCGCCGGGCGCACCGGCGCCACGCGGCCGGGGCGGCAGCGTGACGCGCTCGCAGCCCGCGTACAGCACGGCGAGCAGCGCGACGATCCACCAGGAGACGCGGACGTGCGGCAGGGGCGCGAGGCAGGCGAGCGCCAAGAGAACGACACAGGCCACGTACGCACGGGCCCACGCCGGAACCGAACCCATCCTCGTACCTCCCCCGTACCTCCCCTGATCTCAGGCTCCGGAGCCTAGGACGGGAGGAAGGGGGTGGGGACGGGTATGAACGAATCCGCGGGCTCTGAGCCCGCGGATTAGCACGTTCGGGTGATAAACGGAGGTCTTCCCGGAGACGGAGACCGGCCCTCGCGCCGGCTCGCGCCGGAGGGCCGGGGTCAGCCGGAGGTCAGGACTCCTGGGCCGTCGCGGTCACGTCGTGCTCGGGCACGGTCTGACCGGAGCGGATCAGATCGATGCGGCCCATGACCTTGGCCCGCAGATCGGTGGGCACGTCGTCATGGCCGCAGCACCGCTTGACCAGCTTCTTGACGGCCTGTTCGAGGCCGTACTTCTCCAGGCACGGGGAGCACTCTTCGAAGTGGACCTCGAACTTGGTGCAGTCCGCGTCCGGCATCTCATGATCGAGGAACTCGTAGAGATGATCGAGTACCTCACTGCAATCCGTCTCGTGCGGCTCTCCGCAGCTCATGAGCCCGAGCCTTTCGCTTCGTTCGACTCTCCGGCGCCGGCGGGGACCAGCCCGCGGTCACGGGCGTAGTCCTCCAGCATGCCGCGCAGTTGGCGACGACCCCGGTGCAGCCGGGACATCACCGTACCGATGGGTGTCCCCATGATGTCCGCGATCTCCTTGTACGCAAAGCCCTCTACGTCCGCGAGATAGACGGCGATGCGGAATTCCTCGGGGATCGCCTGCAGCGCTTCCTTGACGTCCGAATCGGGCAGGTGGTCGAGCGCCTGCGACTCGGCGGAACGGAGGCCCGTCGACATGTGCGACTCGGCACGCGCCAGCTGCCAGTCCTCGATCTCCTCGGCCGCACTGCGCTGGGGTTCGCGCTGCTTCTTGCGGTACGAGTTGATGAAGGTGTTGGTGAGAATGCGGTACAGCCACGCCTTGAGGTTGGTGCCCTCGCGGAACTGGTGGAAGGACGCGTACGCCTTGGCGTACGTCTCCTGCACCAGGTCCTCGGCGTCGGCCGGGTTGCGCGTCATGCGCAGGGCGGCCGAGTACATCTGGTCGAGGAATTCGAGCGCGTCCCGCTCGAAGCGCGCGGTGCGCTCGGCGGACGACTCCGTGCTCGTGCCCTGGCCCTCGGGCTGCTCCGCCTGGCCGTGTTCGGTCCCTGCGTCGGTCCCAGTGACCGGACCCACCTCCTCCAGCGATGTAGTGGCACCGAGACCGGTCCCACTGGAATCGGAGGATAGACGAACATCATGCCCGCCCGCCGCCCGAATCGGGGCGTTCTTGCCCGCGTGCAGCACCGTCCAGTCCAGGTCAGCGCGGCTGCTGCGGCTCGGGCAGAAGGTCGAACCCATGCGGCGGACTTCCTCTCGTACGAACGGTCCAGCACGCTCCGTGCTGTCTGATCGGCACAACAGAAGTCCGTCACTCTGCATTCCCGGCCGTCACCCGAGTGACGCGGCCCACCGCACGACACCGTCCGTGACGACCTTCAGGGCCTCCTCCTGGCCGATCGGAGCCCGCTTCGGGACGGCGAAGCCGTGATCGCCGAAGGGCACCTCGATCAGCTCGTACGAGCCCGGCGGGAACTCCTCCGGCTTCCCGAAGGGGTCGTTGCCGCCCTGGACGACGAGCGTGGGTACCCCCGCGCCGAGCAGCTCGCCGGCGCGGGACTTCTCGGGCTTGCCCGGCGGGTGCAGCGGGAAGCTGAGCGCGAGAACGGCGGCGGCCCCGAGTTCGGCCGCGGTCCTGCACGCGACGCGGGCTCCCGCGCTGCGGCCGCCGGAGACCACGGGGAGCCCCGGCTTCGCCAGCGCCGGCCACACGCCCCGCCATCCCACGTCCAGCGTCCTGGGCGCGGGCGCCACCTTCTTCCCGGCCACCCGCCAGGGCTGCTCGACGAGCGCGACGCTCACCCCGTGGGCGGGCAGCACCTCGGCGAGCGCCCGCAGGTCCCGGGCGTCGATGCCGCCGCCCGCGCCGTGGCTCGCGGCGAGGACGAGCCGCGCCCGCCGCGCCCGGTGCCAGGTGACGCGCGCCGTACCGGCGTCCGTCTCGATCGTCTCGCTCGCGTTGCTGATCTCGGTCACGTCAGAAGAGTGTGCCTTCCTCGGGCCCTTCCAGCTCCTTCAGCAGCTCCGGTCCGTTGTTGCGGACATTGCTGACCGCGGTCGAGACGGGGTAGGCGCGCAACAGACCGGCGGGCGGCGGCGCGAGCAGGTCACGGAGGGCGTCCGGGTCCGTGCCGGCCGGGTCGAGCCAGCTGTCCCAGCGGTCGGGCGTGAGCATCAGGGGCATCCGGGGGTGGATGTCGGCCAGCGCGTGCGGGCCCTCGGCGGGGGCTGCCGCGAGCGGGGTCGTCTCCGCCTCGGTCGTGATGACCGAGCAGGTCACCCACCAGGCCAGCGGATGCTCGTCCGGGAGCGTCCGGTCCCGCCAGAACTCGTACAGTCCCGCCATCGCGAAGACCGAGCCGTCCGCGGGCGTCACGAAGTACGGCTGCTTGCGCGGCCGCTTCCTCCTGCCCTCGACCTCCAGATCGCGTTCGGCGCTGCCGGTGACCCACTCGTAGTAGCCGTCGGCGGGGATGATGCAGCGCCGGGAGGTGAAGGCCCGGCGGTACGAGGGCTTCTCGTGCACCGTCTCCGCGCGGGCGTTGATCATCCGGGCGCCGCCCTCGGGTGTCTTGGCCCAGGACGGGACGAGTCCCCACTTGAGTCTCCGGAGCTGGCGAACCGGCCTCGGGCTGTCCGCGTCCTTCACAGGACGGTCGAGTACGGCGTAGACCTCCTTCGTCGGGGCCACGTTGTAGTCGGGTGCCAGGGCCTCCTCGGGCTCCCTCTTCTCGATCTCAAAGACTCCTGCGAGATCCTCGGGTCCACGACTGGCTGCATACCGTCCGCACATACGTGCAACACTGCCAGATTCCGCGTTACGAGAGGGAGCCACCGCCGACAATGGACAGCACCGCATCCACCTCGCTGGCCTCGCTCGCCTCCCTCTGGGACGAGGTCTTCGGCACTCAGCCGGACCCCGATCTGTGGGTGGTGATCGCCACCATGGTCGCGGCCCTCGCGGTGATCGTCCCGCACGGCGTCTGGCGCCTCTCCCGCAACGCCATCACCATCGCGCACGAGGGTGGCCACGGCCTGGTCGCCCTGCTCACCGGGCGCAGCCTCAGCGGCATCCGGCTGCACTCCGACACCAGCGGCCTCACGGTCAGCCGCGGCAAGCCGACCGGCCTCGGCATGATCCTCACGGCGGCGGCGGGCTACACCGCTCCCCCGCTGCTCGGCCTCGGCGGCGCCGCGCTGCTCGGCGCGGGCCACATCACCCTGCTGCTGTGGCTGGCCACGGTCCTGCTGATAGCCATGCTGGTGATGATCCGCAACGCGTACGGCGCGCTCACCGTGATCCTCACCGGCGGCACCTTCCTGCTGGTGTCCTGGCTCGCCGGACCCCAGGTGCAGGCCGCGTTCGCGTACGCCGTGGTGTGGTTCCTGCTCCTCGGCGGCGTCCGCCCGGCCTTCGAACTCCAGGCCAAGCGGATGCGGGGCAACGCGGGCGACTCGGACGCCGACCAGTTGTCGCGGCTGACCCACGTACCCGCCGGGCTCTGGCTGTTCCTCTTCCACGCCGTGTCGCTGTGCTCGCTGATGGGCGGCGGGCGCTGGCTCCTCGAGGTGTGAGCGCGCACGACGGCCGAGGGTCCTTGAGCTGGGCCGCAGCCGTCGGCGGGCCTGCGGGGACGCGCCGCGCCGGACCACCCTGCGCGGGCGCCGCCGGGCGTGACGGACCCGCGGCTGCCCGGCGCCCTGCCACTAAAGTGGGGCGCATGACCGTGAACCCCGCCCACACCGCCCTCTGGCCAGCCCCGCACGCAAGCGGAGCCGTCGACGCGACGGTCCACGTGCCGGGGTCCAAGTCGGTCACCAACCGCGCTCTCGTGCTCGCCGCGCTGGCCTCCGAGCCGGGCTGGCTGCGCCGCCCGCTCCGTTCCCGCGACACCCTGCTGATGGCCGGCGCGCTGCGCGCGATGGGCGTGGGCATCGAGGAGACGGTCGCCTCCAGCTCGACGGTCGCGGCGGGCCCGGACGCCTCCGGCGAGGCCTGGCGGGTCATCCCCTCGGGCCTGCGCGGCCCGGCCACCGTCGACGTCGGCAACGCGGGCACCGTGATGCGCTTCCTGCCCCCGGTCGCCGCGCTCGCGGACGGCCCCATCCGGTTCGACGGCGACCCGAGGTCGTACGAGCGTCCGCTGAACGGCGTGATCGACGCGCTGCGCCTGCTCGGCGCCCGCATCGACGACGACGCCCGCGGCGCGCTGCCGCTGACGGTGCACGGCGGTGGCGCCCTGGACGGCGGCCCGGTGGAGATCGACGCGTCGTCGTCGTCCCAGTTCGTGTCCGCCCTGCTGCTCTCCGGCCCGCGCTTCAACCAGGGCGTCGAGGTCCGGCACACCGGCTCGACACTCCCGTCCATGCCGCACATCCGGATGACCGTGGACATGCTGCGCGCGGTCGGTGCCCAGGTGGACACCCCGGAGTCGGGCGGCGAGCCGAACGTCTGGCGGGTGACGCCGGGCGCGCTGCTCGGCCGCGACCTGATCATCGAGCCGGACCTGTCGAACGCCCAGCCGTTCCTGGCGGCGGCGCTGGTGACCGGCGGCACGGTCGTCGTCCCCGACTGGCCCGCGCACACCACCCAGCCCGGCGACCGGCTGCGGGAGATCTTCACCGAGATGGGTGGTTCCTGCCAACTGACCGAGAGCGGACTGGAGTTCACCGGTTCGGGTGCGATTCACGGTATCGACGTGGACCTCGGCGAGGTCGGTGAGCTGACCCCGGGCATCGCGGCGGTCGCGGCGCTCGCCGACTCCCCCTCCACGCTCCGCGGCGTGGCCCATCTGCGGCTGCACGAGACGGACCGGCTGGCCGCGCTCACCAAAGAGATCAACGAACTCGGCGGCGACGTCACCGAGACCGCCGACGGCCTGCACATCCGGCCGCGCCGACTGCACGGCGGCATCTTCCACACGTACGACGACCACCGCATGGCCACGGCCGGCGCGATCCTCGGGCTGGCGGTGGAAGGCGTCCAGATCGAGAACGTGGCGACGACGGCGAAGACCCTGCCGGACTTCCCCGACCTGTGGACCGGAATGCTCGGGAACTGACGGGCGGACCTGGATCATGCGCCGCTACAACAAGAACACCGACGAGGACGACATCCGCCAGCGGCCGAACCGCAAGGGCAACCGTCCGCGTACGAACATCCGCCCCAAGCACGAGGAAGCCGTCGAGGGCATGGTCCTCACGGTCGACCGGGGCCGTCTGACCTGCCTGGTCGAGGACCGCGTCGTGATGGCGATGAAGGCCCGCGAACTGGGCCGCAAGGCCGCCGTCGTCGGCGACCGGGTGGCCATCGTCGGCGATCTGTCCGGCGAGAAGGACACCCTCGCCCGCATCGTCCGCATCGAGCCGCGCGGTTCGGTACTGCGCCGCACGGCCGACGACGACGATCCGTACGAGCGCGTGGTCGTCGCCAACGCCGACCAGCTCGCCATCGTCACCGCCCTCGCCGACCCCGAGCCGCGCCCCCGCCTGATCGACCGCTGTCTGGTGGCGGCCTTCGACGGCGGTCTCACCCCGCTCCTCGTCCTGACGAAGTCGGACCTGGCCCCGCCGGACAAGTTCCTGGAGCTGTACGGCGCGCTGGACATCCCGTACGTGGTGACCAGCCGCGACGAGCTGCAGAGCGAGGCCGCCGCCGACCTGGTGCGTGAGCAACTGGTCGGCAGGATCACGGCGTTCGTCGGTCACTCGGGCGTCGGCAAGACGACCCTGGTGAACGCGCTGGTGCCGCCGGAGCAGCGCCGGACGACCGGTCATGTCAACGCGGTCACCGGCCGCGGCCGGCACACCACCACCTCGGCGCTCGCCCTGCCGCTGGCGGGCAGTGCCGGCGGGTGGCTCGTCGACACCCCCGGTGTCCGGTCCTTCGGCCTGAACCACGTCGACCCGTCCCGGGTCATCCACGCCTTCCCCGACCTCGTACCCGGCACCGAGGGCTGCCCCCGCGCGTGCAGTCACGACGAGCCGGACTGCGCGCTCGACCAGTGGGTGGCGGACGGCCACGCGGACCCGCAACGGCTGTACTCGCTGCGCCGGCTGCTGGCCACACGGGAACGCCGCGAGGGCGACTGACGTCTCCCGTGTTTGCGTGCGCCCGCCGTCGGTAAGGGCTTCTCCCGGCCGGTGAATGCATAATCGCACCGAGCCGGATCCGGGCCAGCCGAAGCAGTCGACGTGCGGATGAGGGAGGACACGACATGGCGTGGCTGCTGGTCGTTGTGGCGGGACTGCTCGAAACCGGCTTCGCCGTCTGCCTGAAGCTCTCGCACGGCTTCACCAGACTCTGGCCCACCGTCGCCTTCTGCGTCTTCGCCCTCGGCAGCTTCGGTCTGCTGACGCTCTCCCTGAAGAAGCTCGACGTCGGTCCGGCGTACGCGGTGTGGACCGGCATCGGCGCGGCGGGCACCGCCATCTACGGCATGATTTTCCTCGACGACCTGGTCTCCGTCCTCAAGATCGTCTCGATCAGCCTGGTCATCATCGGCGTCATCGGGCTCCAGCTGTCGGGGTCGGCGCACTGATCACGCGCTGTCGGGATGGGTGCACCGAGCACTGATTCACGCGCACCGGGGCGCTCAGACCCCGAGCCGCTGCGACGGCGCCAGCGCGGCCTTGACCAGCTCCGTGACCCCTCCCTGGGCGGGCGGCGCCACGACCCACGACAGCGCGAGCCGGACCACCAGTTCGCACGCCCGCGTGACCTCGGGGGTGTCCGCCCTGGACAGGGCCAGGGCGGTGACCGCGCGGTCACGGACCAGCGCCACGAAGTCGGTGGGCGAGGGCAACGGCCCGTCGGCCCGCCGCTGCGCGGGCACCGCCGACGACGAGGGCACGGCGGACAACGCGGGCGAGGGCAGCCGCTCGCCCCAGCACCCGGTCAGCATCGCCCGCACCAGCGCGTTGCTGCGCGCCGCCGAGGCGGTCCACTCGGCGGCCGCGACCAACCGCTCCCGCGCGTCCGTATGGGCGGCCAGGGCCCGGTCGACCCCGGCGAGATACGCATCGGCCTCCCGCCGTACGAGGGCACGCGCGAGCCCGTCCTTGCTCCCGAACTCGTTGTACAGCGTCTGGCGTGACACCCCGGCCACGGCGGCCACATCGACCATCCGCACCGCGGACCACGCCCGGCGCACCAGCGCCGTATAGGCGGCGTCCAAGAGGGATTCTCGCGCTGCGGGCATCATCGCCTCCCTGGGGCGAGCGACTCTGCAGCCAGATTTGACGCGTACTGAAGCACTGTCAAGGGTTCGCGGCGGCTCCGAGGGGCGCGCGTACGGACCCGCACGCATCCGGGCCCCGGACACGAGCCCCCGCCACCGTCCCCGGCGGCAGCACCCCGGCCCGCCACCGGTCCCCCGGCCCGACCCCCGGCCCCGGCCCCCGCCCCTGCCCCTGCCCCTGCCCCTGCCCCTGCCCCCGCGATGATCCCCGTCCTGTGTAGCCCCGTCCCGACGCGGGCAGATACGGTTCACCCATGCCCGACTATCGCGATGACCTGCGCCTCGCCCATGTCCTGGCGGACGCCGCCGACGCCGCGACGATGGACCGGTTCAAGGCGCTCGACCTGAAGGTCGAGACCAAGCCGGACATGACGCCGGTGAGCGAGGCGGACAAGGCCGCCGAAGAACTCATCCGCGGCCAGCTCCAGCGGGCCAGGCCGCGCGACGCGATCCTCGGCGAGGAGTACGGCATCGAGGGCACGGGCCCGCGCCGCTGGGTCATCGACCCGATCGACGGCACCAAGAACTACGTCCGCGGTGTCCCCGTCTGGGCCACGCTGATCTCCCTGATGGAGGCGGGCGAGGGCGGCTACCAGCCGGTCGTCGGCGTCGTCTCCGCCCCCGCGCTCGGCCGTCGCTGGTGGGCGGCGAAGGGGCACGGCGCCTTCACCGGCCGCAGCCTGTCCTCGGCGAGCCGTCTGCGGGTCTCCAGCGTCTCGCGGATGGCCGATGCGTCCTTCGCGTACTCCTCGCTGTCCGGCTGGGAGGACCAGGGCCGCCTCGACGGCTTCCTCGACCTCACGAAGGCGGTCTGGCGCACTCGCGGTTACGGCGACTTCTGGCCCTACATGATGGTCGCCGAGGGCTCGGTGGACATCTGCGCCGAACCCGAGCTGTCGCTCTGGGACATGGCGGCGACCGCGATCGTGGTGACCGAGGCGGGCGGCTCCTTCACCGGCCTCGACGGACGCCCCGGCCCGCACAGCGGCAACGCGGCCGCGTCGAACGGCCTGCTCCACGACGAGATGCTGGGCTATCTCAACCAGCGGTACTAAGGCCGATTACGGCCTGACCTGGGTGTTCCCTCCTCCCTCAGAGTCACTGGGCCGTCATGGGGCCGCGAGCAGCGTCAGCGCGTTGGGCGCTGACCAGAGAGCCGTCGACCGACAGTCACGGCGCCGGCGGCGCATGAGCGTGAGCCGGAAACCGAGCACTTCGTTCGGCGCAAAGCCTGTTTGCGCCGATGGCTACCTTGGGTAGTCAGGAGTCTTGGTGAACAGAATCTCACGCTTTTTGCCTAATTCTCCTTAGTGTGGTGGCAATTCCATGAATACGGAACTGCTCGTGGCAACCCTTTCCGGGATTGTCGCCCTGGTGAGCGCGGCCTACAGCACTCAAGCGAACAGGAAGAATTCGCTTCTCGCAAACGACTTGGAGCGACAGAAGGTCGAGCACCGTCGCGCGCTGGAGCGACAGGACGTGATGAGCCGTTTTCGCGACCCACTACTCTGGGCCGCCTTCGACTTTCAGTCCCGCCTCTTCAATATTGTCAATGGGTACTTTCTGCGAATTCACTTCACAGAATCCCGCGACCGACAGTACGCAATCCGCAGCACCCTGCATGTACTTGCCGAATACCTTGGATGGGTCGAGATCCTCAGGCACCGTATCTATTTCCTTGATCTCGGCAACAAAGAAGCCAATCGTCAGCTTGTAGCCCTGTCTACCCGTATCGGCGCCGTCCTGAACAGCGACGGCTACCCAGATCGGCACTTCCAGTTGTTTCGCAGCGACCAGAGAGCCATCGGGGAACTCGTAATAGCGGATGATAAAGATCACTGCATGGGATATGCAGAGTTCTGCACACGACTAGAATCGGATCCAGAGTTCGCCGACTGGTTCGCACGCCTATCCGCCAGTGTCACAGAATTGGCTTCAATTCCGGGACGGCATCCGCGCCTGGTTGACCTGCAGGTTGCCTTGATGGACTTGATCGATTTCCTTGACCCAGAGCAAGAACGTTTTCCCCAGAAACGCCGATTCAGAACCACAACCGAAGGCCAGTTGTACTGACCGGCTAACAACGGCGCGCAACTACGACCGTGTGCAGCAAGCCGCAACGATAGGCGACAACGGTCGTGCAGTCTCCGTCACGCCGCAGGGCGATACCCACGCCACTGAAGGAAGTGCTCGAAGCGGGTCTACTGGCGGCGCTTAGGCCAAGCCTGCTCGTTCTATGTGAGCCGGACGTTCGTAAAATCACAGGAGACAGCCGCCAGCCATTTGCGGGCGTACTTCGATCAGCCTCTGGCGCTTTCGCGGCGCTTGGCTGCGGAGCGATTACTGCGAGACGACAGCTTGGACGACGGGAAACGGTCGGAAGTGCCGGGAGCGCTCGTGCTGGCAATAGCAGCCGACTCGAAGGCCACGCCGAACGACGAGAAGCAGGCAGCCTCATCCACGTGACGTGGGCCCGAGTCATGTTGGGGCGGATGTCAGCGACTTCGCGTTCGACCCACCGTAAATCTACCGATCGGCAGATTTGCGCCGCCGCATGAGCAAGGCCTTCTACCCCTGACGCTGGGCCGCCCGTGGGCCGTCCGACGGGGACCTGCAACAGCCACCAACGACGACCACAAAATGCAGATCTCCGGCCGGGTGCAGAACGATGCCGCACCCTGCCGGACAGTCAGATCAATACCAGCGGTACTAGTGACGTCCGGTCAACCCGGGCCCGGCCGTTCCGCGTTGTCTGGCGTTCTTCCCGGCAGGCCGCCGCGAGAAGGCCGACTGCAGCCGACCTGACCGGCGCACGACGCGTCGGTCAGGTCCCGCAAGGCCGGGGGACGGACGTACGTAGCCGTGATGTGACTGTGACGCACCGCGTTGCCGCTCGATGCCATGCTGCGGATATGTCTGATGAATCGCTCGCCGAGAGAGCCATTCCGGCCACGTCGCTGTCGGCACCGGCACCGGCAGAGCCTGCGCGGGGGCATCGGTGGTGGGGCGTCGTGGCGGCGTCGGCGGCGGCCGGGCTCGTGATCGGTTCGGGTGCCGTCGCCCTGGCGTGGAATCTCTCCGGGTCCGGGGACGGCCAGGCGTTCACGCTGGTGGGGCAGGTGCAGATCGGGGGCAGCTCAGGAGCCTCGGGGCCTTGCAGCGGCGATCAGGAGTTCGGTGACCTCGACAAGGGTGCGCCGGTGACCGTCTTCGACTCGGCGGGCCGGGTCGTCGCGACCGGGTCACTCGGAAGCGGCGCCTACGACGCCTTCGCGAGGTGCGCCTTCCCGATCGCCGTGCGGGGCGTGCCGGGCGGATCGAACTCGTACACGGTGCAGGTCGGTTGGCACGCGAAGAAGAGGATCACGAACGAGGAGGCGCGGACCGGAAGCCTGGTCGTGAAGTTCGGCATGGCGTGATCGGAATCCGGCCTCGCGGGTGCGTTGCGCATGCCGGCCCGGCACGCGAAGAGGTGCCGCACCTCAGCGGCCGGAGCAGTCGGCACCGGCGGTACCGGCGCGACGCGTGAGCAGCCCCGGCCGGCCCGGGACTGCTGAGTAACCCCCGGGCGCCCCCGAACTCACGGCACACGCCCCCTTGTTGACCCTCCCTTTAACTGCGACCCTGAGAGCTCCCCCACTTGTGAACTTGTGAACCGCTTCTCTTTGCGCTCCACCAAGGAGCCGAGGAGCCGGCGGATCACCAAGGAGGTGGCTCCAGCCCATGCTCGTTCGCGACGCCATGAGCACGGTGGTCCTCACCATCGGCCCGGCACACACGCTCCGCCAGGCGGCCCGTCTGATGTCCGCACGCCGCGTCGGCGCGGCGGTGGTCCTCGACGAGGACTCCTCCGGCCTCGGCATCCTCACCGAGCGCGACATCCTCAACTCCCTCGCCCACGGCCAGAACCCGGACTCCGAGACCGCAGGCAGCCACACCACCACCGACGTCGTCTTCGCGGCATCCTCCTGGACCTTGGAGGAGGCCGCGTCCGCGATGTCGCACGGCGGCTTCCGGCACCTGATCGTGCTCGACGGCAGCGGCCCGGTCGGCATCGTCTCGGTGCGCGACATCATCCGCTGCTGGGCGCCCGCGCGGCAGAACGTACCGGCCTGAGCACACGAGCGGGCCGGAGTCCCGGGGTGAACCCGGGACTCCGGCCCGCTCGCCCACCGTAGACAGGCGCACCCGTCACACCCGTCGCCCGCGGTCAGCCCCGCAGGGCCCGGACGGCGGCTTCCAGTCGCTTGCCGAAGTCACCGTCAGCCCGACGGAAGTTGTCGATCGCGCGCTCGGCGATGTCGTCACGGGAGACCTTGGCGATGAAGCCCGCCAGGTTCTCGATCAGCCGGCCCTTCTCGTCCTCGGACATCAGGCGGTAGAGGTTGCCCGCCTGCACGAAGTCGTCGTCCTCGGAGTGGACCGGGGCCGCCGTGGCACCGGTGCCACCGGTGACCGCGACCGGCTGCCACAGCGGCCGGTCCGTCTGGAAGGGGCCGCCGAAGCTGTTCGGCTCGTAGTTCTTCGCGCCCTTGTGGCGGCCGTCGTACAGGAAACCGTCGCGCGCGTGGGTGCGCGCCTCGGTGGCGTGCGGGCGGTTCACCGGCAGATGGTCGGCGTTGATCCCGACCCGGTAGCGGTGCGCGTCCCCGTACGCGAACAGCCGCCCCTGGAGCATCTTGTCGGGCGAGGGCCCGATCCCCGGAACGAAGTGCGCCGGGGAGAAGATGCTCTGCTCGACCTCGGCGAAGATGTTCTCCGGGTTGCGGTCGAGCTCCAGCCTGCCGATCTCGATCGGCGGGTAGTCCTCGTGCGGCCACACCTTGGTGAGGTCGAACGGGTTGAAGCGGTACGTCGCCGCCTCGGCCGCGGGCATGATCTGCACCTGCACGGTCCAGGACGGGAAGTCACCGCGCTCGATGGCCTCGCGCAGGTCGCGCTGGTGGGAGTCGGGATCCTCACCGGCGAGCCGGCCGGCCTCGGCCTGGGTGAGGTTCTTGATGCCCTGGTCGGTCTTGAAGTGGTACTTGACCCAGAAGACCTCGCCGGCCTCGTTGTTCCACTGGTAGGTGTGCGAGCCGTACCCGTTGAGGTGCCGGTAGGAGGCGGGGATTCCCCGGTCGCCGAAGAGCCAGGTCACCTGGTGGGTGCTCTCCGGGCTCAGGCCCCAGAAGTCCCACACGTTGTCGGCCTCCTGGGAGCCCGTGTACGGGTCGCGCTTCTGCGTGTGGATGAAGTCGGGGAACTTGATGGCGTCCTTGATGAAGAACACCGGGGTGTTGTTGCCGACGAGGTCGTAGTTGCCCTCCTCGGTGTAGAACTTCAGCGCGAAGCCGCGGGGGTCCCGCACGGCGTCCGCGGATCCGAGGTTCCCGGCCACCGTCGAGAACCGCAGGAAGGTCTCGGTCCGCTTGCCGACCTCGGAGAGGAACGCGGCGCGGGTCCACCGCGAGACATCACGGGTCAGCGTGAAGGTGCCGTACGCGGCGGCACCGCGCGCGTGGACGACACGCTCCGGAATGCGCTCCCGGTTGAAGTGCGCGAGCTTCTCCAGCAGGAGCTGGTCCTGTACGAGGACGGGCCCGCCGACGCCCGCGGTCTCGCTGTTCTGATTGTCGGCGACCGGCGCACCGGCCTCCGTCGTAAGCGGTCCCTGCGTCACGTGCGCCTCCAGCGTCATCCAGGCCGGTCCGGCCCCCTTGGCCACTACCGAACCCTGACCTTACATTAGACAATGTCTAAGTCAATTCAGCTTCTAAAGTCACACCTGTTCGGGATCTGGTTCACCTGCTGTTACGCTGACCTGTATGAGTGACCTGTTGGAACGACTGCGCGGACGTGGATGGCGGATGACCGCGCAGCGACGTGTCGTGGCCGAGGTCCTCGACGGCGATCACGTCCATCTGACGGCCGACGAGGTGCACGCCCGGGCCGTGGCCAAGCTGCCCGAGATCTCCCGGGCGACCGTCTACAACACGCTGGGTGAGCTGGTCTCGCTCGGCGAGGTGCTGGAAGTCGCCACGGACAAGCGCGCCAAGCGGTACGACCCGAACGCGCACCGGCCGCACCACCATCTGGTCTGCGCCCAGTGCGGCGCGATCCGCGACGTCCACCCGATCGGCAACCCGCTGACCGACCTCCCCGACTCGGAGCGCTTCGGCTTCACGGTCTCGGACGTCGAGGTGACGTACCGCGGCGTCTGCCCGAACTGCGCGGCGGCAACGGCGGCATAGAAGCACGCACACGAAAGCCCCGGCACGCGACGCGCGCCGGGGCTTTCCGCTGCCCTCTGCCCGCCGTTCGGCGTTCGGCGTTCGGCGTTCGGCGTTCGGCGTTCGGCGTTCGGCGTTCGGCGTTCGGCGTTCGGCGTTCGGCGTTCGGCGTTCGGCGTTCGGCGTTCGGCGTTCGGCGTTCGGCGTTCGGCGTTCGGCGGAGCGCTTCCGCTCCACGGCCCGGGAACACACCGAGGGCCGGAACCCTTTCGGATTCCGGCCCTCGGCCTTCAGTAGCGGGGACAGGATTTGAACCTGCGACCTCTGGGTTATGAGCCCAGCGAGCTACCGAGCTGCTCCACCCCGCGTCGATGAACTGAACAGTACGTCAACTCTGTGGCCAGCGCAAATCCCTTGATCGAACACTCCGCAGGCAGCTCTTGAGGCCCTGTTCTGCCCCGGGCGGGACGGCCGCCGGCACGCCGGAGCGAGCCGAAGGGGAGCCCCGCACGCTCAACCCGAAACAGGCCCCGGCCTTGCCCAGCCAAGGGCGCACCCACACGCTGAGGCCGATCCGGGACCCCGCACGCCCAGGTCGGGGTCCGGGACGCTCAGGCCGGGGCTCGGGACGCTCAGGCGGAGCTCGGGACGCTCAGGCCAGGGCCGGGGACGCTCAAGCCAGGGCAAGGCGGACCCGCTCACCTCGGAACGGAGCCCGGCGCGGGTCTCAGGCCGGACAGGGGCCCTGGCCGAGCCTCGCGACCCGGCCGCCCGCCGCACCTCACGCGGACAGCTCCTCCCGCAGAGCGTCCCGCAGCCGCGCCGCCCGTTCGGAGACCTCCGCCGGCCCCAGGGACACGGCCCGGTCGGCCCAGCGCTGCCCCTCCGCCAGCTCCCCGCTCCGCGCGTACACGAGCGCCAGCCGAAGGGCCGCCCGCCCGTGCCCCGCGTCGGCCGCGCGGGTCCACCACAGCGCCGCCTCCGGCTCGCTCCCCTCGCGGGCCAGGAGCAACCCGAGATTGAAGGCGCCGTTGCGCGACCCGGCCTCGGCGGCCTCGCGGTACCAACGGGCCGCCTCCACCACGTCGCCCCGCGCCGCGGCCAGCATCCCGACCCGCACCTGCGCACGCCGGTGCCCCTGGGACGCCGCCCGCTCGTACCACTCCTCGCACTCGCTCTTCTCCTGCGCGGGCTCCCCGAGTTCGTGCGCGGGCGCCGGCGGGCGCCGGGCGTCGAGCACGGCGGCCAGCCGGTAGGCGGCCTCGGCGCTGCCGCCTCCCGCGGCGCACCGCAGATGCCGCTCCGCCGCAGGCTCGTCGCCCTCCCGCAGCCGGGCGATGGCGACCTGGAGCGCCGCCTCCGTGTGCCCGGCGGCGGCCGCCCGCTCGTACCACCGCAGCGCGGCGGCGTCATCGCTGTCGGTGGCGCGTCCGGCGTGCAGGATGCCGAGGTTGAACGCGGCGTCCACACTCCCGGCCTCCGCCGCCTTGGAGAACCACGGCTCGGCTCCGGCCGCGTCGCCGACCTGGAGCAGCAGGATCGCCAGAGCGTTCGCGGCCTCCCGATGACCGGCGTACGCGGCCCTGCGGTACCACTGCTCGGCCTGCGCGGTCCGCCCCTGCTCGGCGCAGAGCAGTCCGAGGTTGTACGCGCCGTTCACATCCCCCGCGTCCATCGCGGCCCGGTACCACCGCTCGGCGGTCTGCGTCTCACCGCGCTCGGCGTGCTGGGCGCCCAGCGCGTTGGCGGCGTTCCCGTCCCCGTCCTGCGCGGCCCGCAGCCACCAGACGGCGGCGCTCTCGGGGTCCCCGGCGTCGCGCAGCAGGAACCCGAGGGCGCAAGCGGCACGCGCCTCCCCGTCCTTGGCGGACGTCAGATACCAGCGCCCGGCCTCCTTGAGGTCGCCCCGCTTCTCCAGGATCGCCCCGAGGTGCAGCGCGGCCCTCCGGTGCCCGCGCGCGGCCGCCTGCCGGTACCACTGCTCGGCATCCTCACCCGCGGCACCGATGACACCGTTGTCACCTACGGCCTCACCCGAGTCCAGGGCCTTGCGATCAAGCGTTCGCGCCAGCCGGTACGCGGCCTCGCGGTGCCCTCGCTCGGCGGCGGCCCGCATCCACTGCTCGGCACCCACATCACTGCGGTGCTCCAGCAGATCGGCGAGCGCGTACGCGCCGAGGGCGTGGCCCTGCTCGGCGGACTGGCGCAGCCAGTACTCGGCGGCGGGCTCGTCGCCGCGCTCGCGGTGGTACCGGCCGAGCGCGTGCGCGGCGGCCGCGCTACCGGCGACGGCGGCGATCCGCCACCACCCGGCGGCCTCCTCCGGGTATCCGCGCTGGTGCAGGAGGACACCCAGATTGTTGGCGGCCGCGCGGTCACCGGCGGCGGTGGCCGCGCGCAGGTGGGATTCGGCTGCGTCGAGATCGCCGCGGCGCAGCAGCATGGCTCCGAGGACGCTCATCGCCTCGACGTCGCCGGCTTCGGCGGCCGACCACTGGCGCGCCTCCTCGGCAGCCTCGCCGGTCTCGTCCCGGTCGGAAGGCTGCGTGAGATCCGCAGGCTGCACAAAGTCGGCAGGCTGCGCAAACCGCCCTGTATCCAACAGAGTTGCCTTGTCCCCCATAACGTCCATCGTCGCACCACCTGCAACCTGGGTACACCTGGTATACCGCAGCCAGTGAGGTCACTTCAGCGTTTTGTCGACATGCCCACAGAGAGACAAGTCAAACACAGATCGCCCAACTCCCCTCGCATGTCGCGGCACTTCACACGAGTCGCCAGGTCACCAGGGGCGCCCCGGCGTGGCGTCACACACGTCGAAGGCCCGGATCCATGATCTGGATCCGGGCCTTCGACTTCAGTAGCGGGGACAGGATTTGAACCTGCGACCTCTGGGTTATGAGCCCAGCGAGCTACCGAGCTGCTCCACCCCGCGCCGTTGTGTTGCAACCGTACCACGGCGCGGGGTGGCTCCTGATCAGCCGCTTCCTGGGCTCTTGTCGCTGCTCGGGGTGCCGCTGGGGCTGCTGCTCGGACCACCGCTCTTGTCGGCGTTCTTGTCCGTCGTCTTGTCGGTCGTCTTGTCGGCGCCCGCGCCGGCCTTGGCCTGTGCGTCCTCGGCCCGCTTCAGCGCGTCCTCAAGGTCCTTCTGCGCCTCGCCGTACGCCTTCCAGTCGCCCTTCTTGAGGGCTTCCTGCCCCTGGTCGAAGGCCTTCTGGGCGTCGTCGAGCGCGTCCTGGACCGTCGGATTGCTGGACGTGGGCGGATTCTTGGTGCCCTCGTCCGGTGGCGGCGTGGTCGAACTCTCCGCCCCGAAGACCACGTTGAGCGCCTTGTCCAACGTGTCCTCGAACGCGGTGCTGCCGCCGTAGGTCACCAACACCTTGCGCAGCAGTGGGTACTTGAGATCGCCACCGCGGACGTAGACCGGTTCCACGTAGAGCAGTCCGTCGTCGAGCGGCACGGTCAGCAGGTTGCCGTACTCGACCTCCGAGTCGCCGCCTCTGAGGAGCCTGATGGACTCGGCGATGGACGGCTCGGAGTTGAACTGGCTCTGCACCCGTTTCGGTCCGTCGACCGTTCTGCCGGTCGGCAGTTTCAGAATGTTGATCTTGCCGTAACCGGGTGTCCCCGCCTCGGCGTTGACCGACACGAAGGCGCTCAGGTTGTCACGGCCGTTCGGTGTCATCGTCGTCGTCAGTGAGAACGCCTGCGACGTCTTCCCCGGCAGCTGCATGCTCAGGTAGTACGGCGGCACCGCGCTGCCCGACTTGTTGGTCGGGTCGTCCGGGACCTGCCACACCTCGCTGCCGCTCAGGAACGTCTGGGCGTCCTTCACGTGGTAGCGGGTGAGCAGTTCACGCTGGACCTTGAACAGGTCCTGCGGATACCGCAGATGAGCCATCAGCGCCGGCGAGATCGAACTCTTCGACTTCACCGTGTTCGGGAACGCCTTCATCCAGGTCTTCAGGACCGGGTCCTTGGTGTCCCACTGGTAGAGCTTGACGTCGCCCGTGTACGCGTCGACGGTCGCCTTCACCGAGTTGCGGATGTAGTTGACCTGGTTCTGCTGGGCCACCACCGCACGCTGGTTGTTGGCCGCCGTCAGCGAGTCCGCCGTGGTGTCGCCGAGCGTGGTGCGCGAGGCGTACGGATAGCCGTTGGTGGTGGTGTACGCGTCGACGATCCACTGGATCTTTCCGTCGACGACCGCCGGATAGGCGTCACCGTCGATGGTCAGCCAGGGGGCCACCGCCTCGACCCGCTCCTTGGGCGTGCGGTTGTAGAGAATCCGCGAACCCTCGCCGATCGCGCCCGAGTACAGGATCTGCGGCTCGCCGAACGCCACCGCGTACGCGGCGCGGTTGACCGGACTGGAGAGGCTGATGCCGCTCTTGCCCTTGTAGCTGGTGGTCTTCTCACCGCTGTCGTCGGAGTAGTCGATCTCCTTCTGGGGACCGCCGACGATCGAGTACTGGGTGGTCTTCTCGCCGTAGTAGATCTGCTGCTGGTACGAGCCCAGGTCGCCCTTGGACGGCAGGTCGTACTCGGTGAAGACCGGCCGGCCCTCGTCGTCGCCCGTGGTGCCCTTGGCCGCGACGGCGCCGTATCCGTGCGTGTACCGGAAGTGGTCGTTGATCCAGTTGTTCTTCGGGATGCCCGCGAGGTTCAGCTCGCGCAGACCGATGACCGTGTCCTGGTCCTTGCCGTCCTTGGTGTACCGGTCGACGTCCAGGTTCGACGGGAAGCCGTAGTAGTTCCGCACCTGCTGGAGCTGCTGGAAGGTCGGCGACACGATGTTCGGGTCCATCAGCCGGATGCTGGCGGCGGTGTCGGCGTCGTCGCGGAGCTTGGCCTTGTCCTTGGTGTCGCTCAGCCCCGGGTAGTTCTGCACGTCGGTGCCGTCGATCCCGTACGCCTCGCGGGTCGCCTTGAGGTTCTTCTCGACGTACGGCGATTCCTTGGCCTGCTCGTTCGGCTGGACCTGGAACTTCTGGACGATCGCCGGGTACAGACCGCCGATGAGGATCGCCGAGAGCACCATCAGACCGAAGCCGATCACGGGCAGCTGCCAGGTGCGCCGCCACAGCGTGGCGAAGAAGAGCAGCGCGCAGATGACGGCGATGCAGAACAGGATCGTCTTGGCCGGCAGATAGGCGTTCGCGTCGACGTACCTCAGGCCCGTCCAGTTTCCGGTCGCCTTGAAGTCACTGGACTTCACCGCGAGCCCGTACCGGTCGAGCCAGTAGGCGACCGCCTTCAGGGCGACGAAGATGCCGAGGAGCACCGAGAGGTGCCCGGTGGCCGCGGCCGTGGCACGCGCTCCCGGGCTGGTGATCCGCAGACCGCCGTACAGGTAGTGCGTGAGCGCGGCGGCGATCAGCGAGAGCACGGCGGCGGCGAAGCCGAAGCCGAGCAGGAAGCGGTACCAGGGCAGGTCGAAGGCGTAGAACGAGACGTCGAGGTGGAACTGGGGGTCCTTCTGGTGGAAGGGCACTCCGTTCACCCACATCAGCCACGTGCGCCACTGGCCCGAGGCGGACGCGCCGGCGATCAGCCCCACCAGGGACGTGATCGCGAGCAGCAGCCACCTCTTGTAGGGCGCGATGCCCATGCGGTACCGGTCGAGGCTCTGCTGCTCCATCGACATGGCGCTCAGCGGCGGGCGCAGCCGGTGCGCCAGCCAGATGTTGAAGCCCACCGCGGCCGCCATCAGCAGACCGAAGACGAAGAAGAGCCCTATCTTGGTCCACAGGGTGGTGGTGAAGACCGACGAGTAATGAACCGATCGGTACCAGAGCCAGTCCGTCCAGAACCCCGCGAACATGACGAACGTCATGGCCAGCACGGCCAGCACGCCCAGTGTCATGAGCAGGGTCCGGACACGCCGGGACGGTCGGCCCACTCTGATCCGTGGCCCCGACGGGCCTCCGCCGCGGTCCGGCATCTGGAAAGCCAAGGTGCGCACCTCGAAGTCGCTGTTGATCCGTCAGGCCCCCGTGTCGGTGGCCGTCCGTAAGGCTCCGTGATCGAGGAGCCTCATCTATGCAACTTACTCACGCTTTACTCGGTTCCCGGTTCCGGGTACGAACGAGGCAGGATTGTGACCATGTCCAACACTCCCATGGCAGCGAACCCGCTCACCCGGGCCGTACTCGAGATCGACGAGTACGCCTCCGGCCTCGGCTGGGACCAGCCCGCTCGCCTCTTCGCCCTCGTAGACACCGCACGGCTGCGGGTCCAGGAACCCGGCCTCGCCGCCCAGCTCGGCCTGGAGGACGAGCAGGCGACCATCGGTCTCACCCCCATCGAGCAGGACGAGATCCCTGCCGGAAAGCCGCTGGACGAGTTCCTCGGCACGATCGCCTGGCCCGACGCCGTGGTCGGCTGCGCGCTCACGGTGGAGCGGCTGATGCTGCCGCCGTCCGCGGAGGCCTCGGTCCCGGAGGGTCTCAGCGGCAAGAAGCTCACGCAGTGGGTCGCCGCGCACCCGGACCGTCAGGAGGTACGGATGACGGTCGGCGTCCTGCGTGACGGCACCCGTGACTCGGCGCTGCGGCTGCGCGAGAAGGACGCGCCGACGGAGGTGCTGACGGGAGGCGGCCTGGTGCCGGGCCTCGCGGAGGCGCTGTCGGCGACGTTCGCGGACTGAGACGTTCGCGGACCGATCCGCGGAGCGACGACGTGAGAGGGGGCGCCCCGGAGTTCCGGGGCGCCCCCTCTCACGCGGCAGCGGTACCGTGCGGGCCGGTGGTGTCGGTCAGCCCTTGGTGGTGCACTTCGGCAGGTCGGAGGTCCGGCCCGCGCTGATGTCCTTGAGGGCGCCCATCGCGTCGTCGATGGTGTCGACCTTGACGAGCGTGAGCCCGCTGGGGGTGTCCTTGGCCGCGGCGGCGCAGTTGTCCTTGGGCGTCAGGAAGTACTGGGCGCCCTTGTCGCGCGCGCCGACGGTCTTCATCTCGATGCCGCCGATGGGGCCGACCTTGCCGTCGTCGTCGATGGTGCCGGTGCCCGCCACGAACTTGCCTCCGGTGAGGTTCCCCGGAGTGAGCTTGTCCACGATGCCGAGCGCGAACATCAGACCCGCGCTCGGACCGCCGACGTCGGCGAGCTTGATGTCGACGGTGAACGGGAACGTGTGGTCGGTCCCGGCCGAGATCCCGACGATGGCACGGTCGCTGCCGTCGTCGTCGGACTTGGCCGTGGTGATCGTCACGTCCTTGGTCCCGGTCGCCGTCCGGTTCTCCTTCTCGGCGGCGGCCTGCTCCTTGGCGGGCACGATCGTGAACACGACCTTGTCGCCGGGCTTGTGCTTGGTGACCAGCTTCGCGACGTCGTCGGGCGCCTTCACCGCCGTACCGTCGACAGCCTTGATCACGTCACCGGCGTGCAGCCGTCCTTCGGCCGGCGAGCCCTTGAGGACGGTGGAGACGATCACCCAGGACTTCACCGGGATGTCCAGTTCCTTCAGAGCGGCCACCTTGGCGCTCTCCTGGGACTGGCTGAACTCCTCGGCGTTCTCCTGCGTCGACTGCTCCTCGGTCTTGCCGTCCGGGTAGAGGGTGTCGTGCGGCACGATCTTGTTGTCGTGCGCCAGCCATCCGTACACGGCCTCGACGAGGTTCATGTTGTAGTCGGCGCTGGTGACCCGGACCGTGGTCATGTTCAGGTGCCCGGTCGTCGGATACGTCTTGCGCCCGGAGATCTGCAGCACCGGCTCGCCCTCGTGGTCACCCAGTGTGTTCACGGTGGGACCCGGCGACATCTCCGAGTACGGCACTTTGATGAACACTCCCGCGCACAGGAGCGCGATCAGGATCAGAGTGGAGGCGAGCATCGTCGCGGTGCGGCGTGGCATGGAACGACAGTACGGGACGGTGCTGTAAGCGCACCGTCGGGGCCGTCCGTACGTGGTGCTGCCCGAGCCCGCCCCCGAGGCACGATCGCCCGCTTTCCGGCGGTGGTCCGCTGCGTTCCGCGCGATGCCCGGAGCGGGCCGGGATCCTCGGACCGCCTCGGCCGCGCACCCACGGGCATCGCGCGGAGGCGGACCGGGGTCTCACACCGCGTCGGAGGGGGACTTCTCCCGGGTGTCGGACCGTTCCATGGCCTCACGGAAGCGCGTGTATCCGGCGAGCTCGACACCGTCTCCCGCGGCCTTGCGATTCCGGCCGGCCCAACTGCCCCACAGTCCGGCACCGATCGCGGCCATAAACGGAATCAGCAACCAGGCAAGCGCCGCCATGTCGACCTCCCAACCCCATGAGCGACCGCAACTGACTGATCAGCAGATTAACCATCCGCAGTGTTAACGCTCACGGCAGGGCCCCGGTTACGCAACCGGAAGAGGGGCGCGAAACAGGTCGGTCCTCAGCGGCGGAGAATCCCGCCCGTCTCAGCAGGCGCCGACCCACTCCTGCGACCCGTCGGAGAACGTCTGGTGCTTCCAGATCGGCACTTCGTGCTTGAGGTCGTCGATGAGCTTGCGGCAGGCCTCGAAGGCCTCGCCCCGGTGCGCGCACGACACGGCGACGACGACGGCCAGGTCCCCGACGGCCAGGTCACCCACCCGGTGAACGGCGGCCAGCGCCCGCACCGGATACGCGGCGACCACCTTCTCCGCGACCCGCCGCATCTCCGCCTCGGCACTGGGGTGGCACGAGTACCCGAGCTCGTCGACGTCCGCGCCTCCGTCGTGATTGCGCACGGTCCCCACGAACAACGCGGTCCCCCCGGCGGCGTCGTCCCCCACGGCCTTGAAGACCTCGTCCAGGGAGAGCGGTTCGTCGCGGATCGCGAGCAGCCGGATCGGATCCTGCGCGGCCTGCTCACCGGGATGGTCATAGGTAGGTGCCATGGCTCCATCGTGCCGCACCCCGCCGACACCGTGGAATACGGTTTTCACCCGGCACTCACGCGTACGGCTTTGGAGCCTCCTACAGGGCGGCCGGCCCCCACTCCACGAGCCCGTCCGTGACGCGCACGACGCCCACCTTCACGCCCGGCCCGACAACGGCCGGCGGCCCCCGGCCTCACGAGCCGGTCCCTGCCCGGCCCCAGGGCGGGCCGGCCTTCGCAGCGCGGTCCGGCACCGGCCCACGGGACGGGATCACCCGATCCGGACCGGTTCCGACACCCACAAGGCCCAACCGCGCAGACCGGTCCGTGTCCGTTCCGACGGACTCGGCTCCCCAGCCCGGCCACGCCCGGCCCACAGGGCGGGCCGACCCCACGGCACGGCCGCCCGGAACCGGCCCGCGGCCCCGGACCGTGCGGCCCCGCAGCGCCGTCACCCTCCCGCACGTTCCGCCGCACGCCCTGCCACGCCGTCACCTCCCGCACGTCCCGCCGCGGCACGCCGCACCGCGTCAGACCACGGACCACCCACGGCACGGCATCGCGCGGCCGTGGCCGCCTCAGATCCGGCGACGGGCCTTCCGCGCGCGCCGGACCACCGCGGCCGCGCCCAGCAGGGCCACCGTCGCGCCCGCCGCGCCCGCCGCGGTCGCGTCCTTGCGTCCCAGCCGCCGGCCCGCCACCGTGTGCCGCCCGGCAACCTCCTCCAGCAGCTCCGCCAGGACCTCCTCGTTGGTCCACTGCGGCCGCCATCCGGCGTCGTGCAGTCGGCTCCCGCTCACCACCCAGGGGTACATCGTGTAGGCGAGGTCCCCCGCGGGCGAGGGAGTGAGCCCGATCCGGTGAAGCCGGGCGGCGGCGCCCAGCGCGACCGCGGACGGCAGTTCCATCCGCCGGATCCCGCTCAGCTCCTCCACCTCCTCCTGCTCCAGCCATCCGTCGCAGCCGACGGCCAGCTCGCCCTCCACCTTCTCGACGACCGCGTACTCCAGCGCGCTGCACAGATCCTCGACGTGGCAGAACTGCCAGGCGGGCCTCGACCCCGCCACGACCAGCAGCCGGGGAGACTCGAAGTACCTGGTCAGCGCGGTATCGGTGCCGCCGCCGACCAGCACCCCGGGCCGTACGACGGTCACGTTCAGGCCCGGGTGCGCGCGCGGGGCGCGACGCGCGAGCCGCTCGATCTCCAGGAGGTCACCAACCCCCGTCGCCTCGGCCGTCGCCCGCAGTTCGGCGTCCTCGGCGAGGGGCAGCTCGTTGTCGGGCAGCGCCCCGTAGACCATCGCCGAGGTGCACAGCACGACACGGTGGACCCCGGCGGCCGCGGCGGCGGTGAGCACGGTCTGCGTCCCCCGGACGTTGTACGCCGTCCGGGCGGCCGCGTCCGTCTCCAGATCGAGGTCGAGCGCGAGATGCACCACGACGTCGGCGCCGCGCAGCTTCTCGGCGATCGCCGGGTCGCGGACGTCCAGGATGTGCCACTGGGCGTCGGCGCACTCGCCGCGCCGCTCGTCGATCGCGACGACCTGCTTGATCTCCTCGCTGGCGGCCAGCCGCTCGGTGAGCAGCGCGCCCACACCGGCCGCGGCGCCGGTGACCGCGACGACGGGGCCGCGCGAGGCTGGGCTGGTTGAGTGGTTTCGCGCTGCGCGAACCTGCGGATCTGGGGAACTCACCGGGCGTCTCCAGCGGTTGTCTTCAGTATGGACGCGCGTGACGCGCCCGTACCAGGTGGCATCCATCCTGCCGCAGGCGACGAGTCGGCGAAGCACCGAGGCCCGATCGGGTTCAGGTGTCTACGCTGGGTGGTGTTGTGGGCAGCCGCCGTCGGAACGAACCGGCGGCCTTACCAGCCGAGGAATCCCGTGAGTGACACCCCATTCGGATTCGGCCTTCCGCCGGAGGAGCCGGAGAACGGCGACGAGGGCAAGAAGAAGGACCAGCAGGGCGGTGGTGGTCAGGGACCGTTCGGTTTCGGGCTGCCCGGAGCCGGTGGCCCCGGAGCCGACAATCCGCTCGCAGCCATGTTCGGTTCCATGAACCCCAACGACCTGGGCGCCGCGTTCCAGCAACTGGGCCAGATGCTCTCGTACGAGGGTGGTCCGGTGAATTGGGACATGGCCAAGCAGATCGCCCGCCAGACGGTCTCCCAGGGCACTTCTGACGGCACCAAGGACGCGAGCGTCGGCCCCGCCGAGCGGCTGGCGGTCGAGGAGGCCGTGCGGCTGGCCGATCTGTGGCTGGACGACGCGACCTCCCTGCCCTCCGGCGCGGGCTCCGCGCTGGCGTGGAGCCGGGCGGAGTGGGTCGAGGCGACCCTGCCCGTGTGGAAGGAGCTCGTCGACCCGGTCGCCGAGCGTGTCGGCGCGGCCATGGGCGACGTCCTGCCGGAAGAGATGCAGGCCATGGCGGGCCCGCTCATCGGCATGATGCGCTCCATGGGCGGCGCCATGTTCGGCACGCAGATCGGACAGGCCGTGGGCGTGCTCGCGGGCGAGGTCGTCGGCTCGTCCGACATCGGTCTGCCGCTCGGCCCGGCCGGCAAGGCCGCGCTGCTGCCGCTGAACATCGAGTCGTTCGGCAAGGACCTGAGCGTCCCCCAGGAGGAGGTGCGGCTCTACCTCGCCCTGCGCGAGGCCGCCCACCAGCGCCTCTTCGCGCACGTGCCGTGGCTGCGCTCCCACCTGTTCGGCGCTGTCGAGGGGTACGCGCGCGGGATCAAGGTCGACACCGCGAAGCTGGAGGACGTGGTCGGCCAGTTCGACCCGCAGAACCCGGAGGAGCTGCAGCAGGCACTCCAGCAGGGCATGTTCCAGCCGGAGGACACGCCGGAGCAGAAGGCCGCGCTGGCCCGCCTGGAGACGGCGCTCGCACTGGTCGAGGGCTGGGTGGACGCGGTCGTCCACTCGGCGGCCAAGCCGCGGCTCTCGTCGGCCGACGCGCTGCGCGAGACACTGCGCCGCCGCCGCGCCACGGGCGGTCCCGCCGAGCAGACGTTCGCCACGCTGATCGGCCTGCAGCTGCGCCCGCGCCGGCTGCGGGACGCCTCGCGCCTGTGGGCCTCCCTCACCGACGCGCGCGGTGTGGACGGCCGGGACGGCCTGTGGGCCCACCCGGACATGCTGCCGACCGCGTCCGACCTGGACGACCCGGACGGCTTCGTCCACCGCGAGCACCTGGACTTCTCCGAGCTCGACAAGATGCTCGGCGAGGCCGCGAGCGGCGCCGCCACCGAGAAGCCGAACCTGAAGAAGGACGACGACTCCGAGGACACCGACAAGGGCGACGGCACCGAGTGAGCCTGTACGACGACGCGGTCCTCGTGCTGAAGAGCCACGAGGGCCAGGACGAGCTGCGCCAGGTCTATCTCGATCACCTGTCCGAGCATCCGGACGGCATGTGGAAGTCGTGCCACGCCGGGCACGTCACGGCGAGCGCTCTGGTGGTCGACCCGGTGCGGGGCCGCGTTCTCCTGACGCTGCACCGCAAGCTCCAGATGTGGCTCCAGATGGGCGGGCACTGCGAGCCGGGCGACTCGACCCTGGCCGACGCGGCCCTGCGCGAGGCGACCGAGGAGTCGGGCATCCAGGGTCTGACCCTGGCCCCGGGCGGACCCGTGACCCTGGACCGGCACGCCATCCCGGCGCCGTGCCACTGGCATCTGGACGTCCAGTACGCCGCCCTCGCCCCGGCCGACGCCGTCGAAGCCATCAGCGACGAGTCCCTCGACCTGCGCTGGTTCGCTTACGACGAGGTCGCCGAGGTGGCCGACGATTCGGTCGTACGTCTCCTGGAAGGGACCCGCGCACGGCTGTGACCGCCCCGCGGGCGACCGACCGACGTGTAAGGGGCGACCGCCATGGGCGGTCGCCCCTTACGTCTGCTCGCGGACCGTCGTTTCCCGAACGGCCGTACGGTCAGCTCCAGACGTTGCCCTGGTTCTGCGCGTGGGCGCCTTGCTGGCCCATGCCGTACTGGGCGCGCACTCCCTGGCCGATCACCGCGTTCTGCGGCGGCAGGAGTTCGCTGGGCTGGATGAGCGCGTAGCCGGTGCCCATGAAGCTGAGCTCCCAGCCCTCACCGGTGTTGCCGCGGCGCCGCCACACTCCGGAGGAGTGGGTCTGGGCCTGCATCTGCACGCGCAGGCCGGTGGACCACGCGACGATCGCGTCGGCGTCGCAGTTGACGTATTTGTCCGGTGTGACCTGCATCATCAGCGGCATCCCGGAGGTCATCAGCGCGACCTTGCCGCGTCCCGTGATGTTGAGCTGGTACTTGCCGGAGCCGGAGATGCCGTACTGGCTGTCCACGGCGATGACGTCGTGGTGCAGACCGGAGTCCATCGCCAGCACATAGCTGCTGTCGACGGTGAGGCCGTCCTGATCCACGTCGACCACGTGCACGTGCTGGCCGAGGTTGGCGAGGTAGACCGTGCCCTGCCCGTGGCAGCGCATCAGGTCGAGGCCCTCGCCGGTTTGCGCACGCGAGCGGCGCTGGCCGTTGTTCTGGTACTCGGCGTCGAACTCGACGAGACCCTGGTACGCGACCATGGTGCCCTTGCGGGCCAGGATGTCGTCGTGACCCTCCAGGACGACGCGCAGCATCTGCGAGTTCTGCAGGCTGTAGCGGTCCTGGGACTGCTGCTCGTTGTAGCCGAAAAGCGGGCTCTGCATGGTGTCCTGCTCCCCCTCAGCCCCGGACTCGGAGGCGGTCGGTGCTGTCCTCGCTGGGCTGGACGACGACGATGCCCTGCCCGGAGAACGCCATCTGGTACGCCTCGCCGCTGCCGCGTCCGATCAGCGACTGCGCCTTGAAGCTGCGCTTGCCCTTCACCTTGAGGTTCGGGGACCAGGCGACGAGCGCGTCCGGGTCGACGTACGTCTCGTCCTCACCGCCGCCGCAGTCGACGACGATCGGCTTGCCCCGGGACGTCAGCGCGACCCAGCCCTGACCGGAGATCTTGGTGTTCCACAGACCCTGTCCGGCGAACTTGGCGAGCCCCTTCACCCGCTCGACGCCCCAGGTGAGGTGAGCGTCGAAGGCGAGCAGATTCGTCGCGTTGACGGAGATCGCGTCCCCGTTGAGGTTGATGACGACGACGTTCGCCCCGTAGTCGGCGAGGTAGAGCAGGCCGTCGCCGGAGCACTTCATGAGGGGCGCGCCCTCGCCGGTCATCCAGTCGCGTGCGATCTGACGGACGGCGGGCGGGTTGGGCTCGTACTGGACGAACCCTTCGTAGGCGACCATCGACCCCACGCGCGCGAGGAGGTCGTTCCCGGTCTGCATGGCGACCTTCAGCATGTGATTGCCGTGGTTCTCCATGCGCGTGGTGACGGGTGTCGGGGCAAAGCCCGCGAATGGCTGGTTCATGACGGGCTCCCTCAGACCTCGTACGGCTGGACGACGACGAAATTGCCCGGCGCGGCACGGAACTGGAGGTTCACGCTCTCGCCGGTGTCGCCGGGGTAGGCGTTCCGGCGCATCCTGACCTGGCTGGACACGATCACCTGCGCGGCGGCGGACCAGGCGACGACGGCGTTGCAGTCGGCGAACGTCGTGGGTGTCACCGGAAGCACGACAGGAGCGCCGTTCGTCTTGACGACGATGGTGCCGGTCCCCTGGAACTGCATCGTGAACAGCGCGCCCCCGGGGATGCCGTGCCCCTCGATGCGGCGGACCTCGTACTGAAGGGACTCGTCGAAGGCGAGGACGTTCTCCGCGGAGACGCAGATCGCGTCACCCTGGAGTTCGATCGGGTGCACATGGGTGGCGTTCTCGGCAAAGAACACCTGGCCCTGGCCGGTACAGCGCATCAGCTGCATCTCCTGGCCGGTCGCGTTGCCCACGATCCGGCCGGCGAACCCGGCGCCCTTGTAGCTGAAGTCGACCTTGCCCTGGTACAGCACCATGCTGCCCTGCCGGGCCAGTACGGGCTGACCGCCGATGCCGAGATCGACGCGGATGAGCTTCTTGTTCTGCGGAGTCCACCGCTGACCGGTGGGCGTCTCCTTGAAGGCACCCAGTGCGGCGGCCACACCGGCCCCGCCCTGCGGCGCACCCTGGGGCGCGCCGTACGGGGAGGGGGCACCGGGCTGCCCCGGGTACGGCCCGGGTGCCTGGCCCGGGACCTGCCCGAACTGCGGCTGCTGACCGTAGCCGGGGGGTGCCGTCGGGGGCTGCTGACCGTATCCGGGAGGTGCCGTCGGCGCCTGCTGCCCGTAGCCGGGCGGCATCGGGGCTGTCTGGCCGGGCGGCTGCTGGCCGTAGCCGGGCGGCGGACCGGGCGGACCGGGCGGACCGGGCGGCTGCGCGTACGGCGCGGGGCCCGGCGGCGGGACGGTGCCGCCCGGCGGGGTGTGCAGCGGCCCCACGATGGTGGGGGCGGCGTGCACGGAGGGCGCGTGAGCGGGCGGAGTGGCACCGGGCGGCGGCGCGAAGCCCTGAGCGGCGGGGGCCGGGGCGGGTGCCGCCGGAGCGCCGAACGTGGGCGGCGCGGTGGCCTGGGCCGGCGGCGCGAAGGACGGCGCCGCGCCGGACTGCGGCTGCGGAGCGGCGGGCTCCTCTTCGGCGACCTCGCCGCCGAAGTTCTTCAGGAGCGCGTCGAGGCCGCCGTCGAAGCCCTGCCCCACGGCGGCGAACCGCCAGACGTCCTTGAGGTAGAAGTCGCCCAGCATCACGGCACGTTCGGTGGAGAACTCCGCGCCGCTGAAGGCGTACCGGGCCACCTCCTCGCCGCCCGCGACGACACGGAGATATCCGGGGGCGATCTGAGACATCTGTCCGGCACCGTCGAGCGTCGCCGTGAAGGACAGCTTCTGGATCTGCGCCGGAATCCGGTCGAGGGTGATCCGGAAGGACTCCGTGTCACCCGACTGCGCGCCGAGCAGCTGAATGGACTCCTCGGGGGACTTCGGCTGGTTGAAGAAGACGAAGTACCGGTCGTCCGAAAGCCGTTCGTCGGCGTCCAGACCGAAGCAACTGATGTCGAAGGTCAGCCCGGGGCCGGTGATCTGCACACCTACGTACAGATCGGTGCCCGCGGTGAGGTCACTGATCTTGGCCTTGTGGCCGCGTTGGAATTCCCTGGCCATGCGTAACGACCGTCCCCCATCCCGATGCGAGTGCGTCGCGTCAGGCTAACGGCAAAGTCCGGAAGTGGACGAAGCCGGTACAGACCCGGTACACAATCGCGTCCGCGGCGGGGCGGGCCCGCCCCTACTCGTCGCGCGAGGCCGGGAGGTGGGGCAGCCGGTCGGCGGCGACGACGCCTTCGAGATATCCGCGAGCCCGTTCGGTACGCGGATAGGCCTCGAGGAGCCGCCAGAAACGCGGCCCGTGCCCGGGTACGAGCAGATGGGCGAGCTCGTGGAGGAGGACGTAGTCGACGACGTACTCGGGCATGCCCTGCAGCCGGTGCGACAGACGGATGCTGCCCTCGGAGGGGGTGCACGAGCCCCAGCGGGTGTTCTGGTTGGTGACCCAGCGCACCGACGAGGGCCGCGCTCGGCCCTCGAAGTAATGGGCCGACAGCCGCTCGGCACGCTCGGCCAGCTCGGTGTCGCCGAGCACCCGTTTGCTTTCCTGGGCGGCCAGTTTGTCGAGCATGACGGTCACCCAGCGCTGCTCCTCCGCCTCGGACATGCGGGCGGGGATGAGCACGACGGTGCGATCGCCCTCTCGGTACGCGGAGACTGTTCTGCGCCGTCGGGCGCTCCTGCGGACCTCGATCGCGCTCGCCCCCGAACCGCTCGGCGGCGGGCTCGTCGTGCTGCGCTTGGTTTTTGCGGCGCTGTGCAGTGGGTCGGCGGGCACGCCCCGACGTTACCCGCTGCACATGGGGGAAGTCCCGCCCCCGGGACGGTTCGATGCCGATCCGCACTCCGCGCGTTTGATTTGTGCGACGAACGGTGCCGCCTGTGGACAACTTTCGGCGGGGCTCGACGCGGACGGGCATGCTGGCGATCGGTCCGCCGTGCGGCAGTCGCACCGCGGACATACGGGGACGTTCTACGGTCTACGGGGGTAGGTCATGCATCCGATCGTGAAGCCCGCGCTGCGGCGCGGCTGGCGGGATCTCAACACCGTGCAGTTCGGAATGGCACCGGCGCACGCGATGGTGCTGGGCCCGATGGACACGGCGACAGGCAGCTTCCTCGAGCTGCTCGACGGGACACGCGGAATGCCGCTGCTGCGCGAGCAGGGCCGCGAGATGGGGCTGCCGGACGGCCATGTCGACGGACTGGTGGACCGGCTGGCCCGGTCGGGTCTGCTGGACGACGCGACCGGAGGCGGCCCGGCCGCGGACGCGTTGCGCGAGAAGAAGGAGGTCATGGACCGGCTGCGATCCGACCTCGCCTCGATCTCCCTCGTAGCTCGCCGGCCGGGCGGGGCCGTCGAGCGTCTGGCCGCCCGCCGCTGTCTGCGCGTGCAGGTGCGGGGCGCCGGCCGGGTGGGGGTCGTCCTGGCAGCGCTGCTCGCGGGCGCCGGTGTGGGCGAGGTCGAGGTGCGTGACCTCGGCCGCGTCGAGCCGTGGGACGTGGCGCCGGGCGGCCTTCCCGTCGAGTCCATCGGTGAGCGCAGGGAGGACGCCGCGCGGCGGGCGGTGCGCCGAGCGGCCCCGGACCGTCCGCCCCGGGCCTCCTCCAAGGAGAGGCAGGATAGGCAGGGCGAGGAGACCCGCGGACTGTCCCTGGTGGTCATCACTCCCCGGGACGGCCTCGGCGTCCACGCGCCGGACCCGGTGTCGGCCGAAAGCCTGATCGCCTCGGGGACGCCCCACCTCTACGCGGGCGTTGTCGAGGCGACCGGGATCGTGGGCCCTTTGGTCCTGCCGGGCGACACCGGCTGCGCCGGCTGTCTGGACCGGCAGCGCACCGACCGGGATCCGACCTGGCCACGTCTGGTCGCGCAGTGGCGCTCAGGGCAGCAGCGCCGAGTGGCCGCATGCGATCTCGCCCTGGCCTCGGCGGTCGCCGCACTCGCCGCGAGCCACGCGCTCGTCTTCCTGGACGGAGATCAGCCCTCCAGCGCGGGGGCCCGCTGGGAGGCCTCGCTCCCCGGATGCGACTGGCACGCGAAGCCGGTCCGGGCTCATCCCGGATGTCCCTGCGGGACCGAGGAGAAAACAAAAGGGGAGCGGACCCCCGAGGACGGCGAAGGGCACGAGACAATGGCCGGGCAACAGCCGCACGCGACACGGCTTGCTGGGACCTGGAGGGCGCATGTCTGATCTTCCCCGGAAGGCAGTCACCCGTACTGCCAAACTGGCCGCGCTACCGCTCGGCTTCGCCGGGCGGGCGACCTGGGGACTCGGTAAGCGGATCGGCGGAAAGTCGGCCGAGATCGTGGGCCGCGAGCTTCAGCAGCGGACGGCCGAGCAACTCTTCAAGGTGCTCGGGGAGCTGAAGGGCGGTGCGATGAAGTTCGGGCAGGCGATGTCCGTCTTCGAGTCGGCACTGCCGGAGGAGGTCGCGGGCCCCTATCGGGCGGCGCTGACGAAGCTCCAGGAAGCCGCGCCCCCCATGCCGACCCGCACGGTCCACTCCGTGCTGGAGGAGAGGCTCGGCGCGGACTGGACCGAGCTGTTCACGGAGTTCGAGGACAAGCCGTCCGCGGCGGCCTCGATCGGCCAGGTGCACCGGGCGGTGTGGCACGACGGGCGTGAGGTCGCCGTCAAGGTGCAGTATCCGGGGGCGGGCGAGGCCCTCCTGTCCGATCTAACCCAACTCGGCCGGTTCGCCCGGCTCCTCGGTCCCCTGATCCCCGGAATGGACATCAAGCCGCTCATCACGGAGCTGCGTGACCGGGTCTCCGAGGAGCTCGACTACGGCCTGGAGGCGCAGGCCCAGGCGGCGCACGCCGAGGAGTTCGCGGACGACCCGGACGTCATGGTGCCGGCGGTGGTCCACCAGTGCGAGCAGGTCCTGGTGACCGAGTGGTTCGACGGGATACCGCTGTCGGAGGTGATCACCGACGGCACGCCGGAGCAGCGGAACCGCGCCGGGCAGTTGCTGGCCCGCTTCCTCTTCTCGGGCCCCGCCCGCACCGGCCTGCTGCACGCGGATCCGCACCCGGGCAACTTCCGTCTCCTGCCGGACGAGAAGAGCGGCTGGCGCCTGGGCGTCCTGGACTTCGGCACCGTGGACCGGCTTCCCGGCGGCCTGCCCCAGCCGATAGGCGATTCCCTCCGCATGACCCTGGACGGTGACGCCGAGTCGGTCTACGAACTGCTCTGCGAGGAAGGCTTCGTCAAGGAGTCGATAGACCTCGAACCCGACGCGGTCCTGGACTACCTGCTGCCGATCATCGAACCGGCCCAGGCCGACGAGTTCACCTTCACCCGGGGCTGGATGCGCAGCCAGGCCGCCCGCATCGCCGACCCCCGCTCCCCCGCCCACCAGTTGGGCCGGCAGCTGAATCTGCCGCCGGCGTACCTCCTCATACACCGTGTGACCCTCAGCACCATCGGTGTGCTGTGCCAGCTCGGCGCGACGGTCCGCCTGCGCGACGAACTGGAGGAATGGCTGCCGGGGTTCGTGCCGGAGGAGGAGCTGGAGGACGAGGACCTGGACGAAGAGGTGGCGGCCGCCGAGGCGTGAGTTCACGCCGCGGACGCGGTCCACGGGCGGGCAGTTGTCGCACCGGATCGCCGGAGGACCCCCTTCCTCGGGGCGGGACTACCACCAGGCCGAGTCGAGACGGCCCTCGATCGCTCTGAGGTTGCTGCGGGCGCAGTTGTCGCAGAAGTAGCGGCGGGTGCCGTTCTCGACGGAGCAGGTCCACGTCGGCAGGGGGCCATCGGCCTGGGTGCCGCAGTGGGCGCACACGATCTTCCGGGCTTCGCCCGCGTCGGACCGCGGTGGGGAACCGGTGCTGTCACTGTCTTCGGGAAGACTCGTCACTCGGGCGACGATATCGCCGCGATCGGCGGTTCGCCCGGCACAACGCACCGCGGGGGCCGGTCCGAACGGACCGACCCCCGCGGGATTCCATGTCTGCGACTGCTACGGCTGCTGAGACGACATGCGTCGACTACTGCATGACCGCCATGGCCAGCGCGCGCCGGGCTCGCATCGAAGCGCGCTCGGCCCTGCGCTGCATGCGGCGAGCGGTCGCCAGGCGCACGGCCCGGCGTTCCTGCTCGGCCTGGTGCAGTCGCTCGTGCATATGCGCACGAGCCAAGGCTTCTGGGATGAGTTGCATCTCTCGGGTCCTGTTCTGACGCGAGTCGTTCGCGCCGGTGGAGGTGAAGTCTGGGGTCGCGGAACCTGCGGGTTCGCTCGTGGACGGCTTCATCGGGGCCTGCTTCTTGGGGTCGTGCGTCAGGGGACGGTCGATCGTTCCTCGGATGTTCATGCCGCAACCGGGTTCTTGCGCGGGCGGCCACGCGGCCGCTTGCGGGCCACGACAACACCCTGGACGAAGAGCTCGCCACCCCAGACGCCCCAGGGCTCACGCCGCTCCTTGGCGCCGGCGAGGCAGGCCTCCATCAGCGGGCAGGTACGGCAGAGGGACTTGGCGTACTCGACGTCGGCCGGCGACTCGGCGAAGAAGACCTCCGGGTCGTAGGAACGGCAGGGGACGGGTACGCCGAGGTTCTCGATGGCGTCGTCGAGCGCGGTGAGCGCAGTGAGCGGGATCAAGGTGGAGTCCTCCGTGAGGCCGGGCGGGGGGATCGTTTCGGAAGGCGGTACGGACGGGGCGTGCGCTTCGAGTTGCACGGTTCGTCTTCCTCGTCTGGTCGTGCCGGCCGGGTTGGCCGGTTGGCGGCTGGTACCGGGTTCTTTTCTTGTCCCGAGGCCCCTTCGCTCCGCTGTCCCCGGTCGGGGACAAACAGAAGGGCCGCGGATCCCGGGTGGGGTTCCGCGGCCCTGAAGGCGCCGGCCTGATCGAGAATCAGGCTGGATCACTCCAGGGTTCAGGCCCACGGAAGGCCCACATCGTGTGCTGCTGCTTCGTCTGCTTCAGGGATCCGGCACCGGCTGCCGCAAAGGCATAGGCATGGGCCTCTGCCACTACTGCCGCTTCCAGTGCCTGGGTCGGTCGCTCATTGCGCTCACGGATGGGAAGACCCGCGAGAGACACGGAGGACGCCGGCCGGACGGCAGGAATGCCGGACAGACCGGTGCCCAGGTTCGAGACGCCGAGCATGCACGTGGAGACGACGACCGAGCGATCGGTCATTTTCACGGTGTTGATGAAGCTGGTGTTGATGCTGATCACTGGAATCGCCTCCTCTCGGCGTCTTGGGGGACCGGTGCGAGCCGGTCCGACGGTTATTAAGTACAGCACGGAACCAGGGCCTTGGAGAAGGCCGCTGCTGCCGTGGTTAAGAACCTATGGGGATTGCTGGGGCATGCGCAAACTATTTTTTCGACGAGTTTGAATCAATCGCCCTCGCCGTCTCCCTCGACCTCGCCACCTGCGCAGATGGCCAGAACATCGGCTCCGAAGCGGTTGAGTTTGCGCACGCCGACCCCGGGGATCCGTGCGAGCTCGCCCTCGTCGTCCGGCGCGGTCTCCGCGATCGCCATCAGCGTCTTGTCGGTGAAGACGCAGAACGCGGGCTGCCCGCTGCGCCGCGCCTGCACCGCGCGCCACTCGCGCAACCGCTCGTAGAGACCCTCGTCCATGTCGGAGGGGCAGCCCTCGCAGCGCATCAGCTTCATCTCACCCGCGTCGGTGAGCGTTCGGCCGCAGACCCGGCAGCGCGCCGGGGTCCGGCTGGTGCGCCGGACGGCGGTGACGCCGCTGCTTCCGGCGCCGCGCTCGATGCCTCCCGAGGCGCCGCCACCGCCGCGGCCCGCCGTGGCGACGGAGCCGGGACGCAGACCGTCCAGGAACCGGCTGGGGCGTCGGCCCGCGCGTCCGCCGGGCGAGCGGGACAGGGCCCAGGAGACGAAGAGGTGCTCTCTGGCGCGGGTGACACCGACGTAGAGGAGACGGCGTTCCTCCTCGATCTGCTCGTCGGTCTTTGCGTAGGTGATCGGCATCATGCCCTCGGCCACACCGACCAGGAAGACGACGTCCCACTCCAGGCCCTTGGCGGAGTGCAGGGAGGCGAGGGTGACACCCTGCACCGTCGGCGCGTGCTGGGCGCTCGCGCGTTCGTCGAGCTCGGCGATCAGGTCACCGAGCGTCGCGCCGGGCTTGGCGGTCGCGAAGTCCTGCGCGAGGTTCACCAGGGCGGCCAGCGATTCCCAGCGCTCTCTGACCGCGCCGGAGCCGGCCGGGGGCTTGCTGGTCCAGCCTTCGCCCGAGAGCACCGCTCGGACCTGCGAGGGCAGGTCGACGACATCGTCGAGCAGCGAGTCGTTGCCGCCGAAGCGGGCCGCGGCACGCAGGGCCGCGCCCGCCTTGCGCACCTCGGGACGGTCGAAGAACCGCTCGGCGCCGCGGAGCTGGTAGGGCACACCGGCGTCGGCGAGGGCCTGCTCGTAGATCTCGGACTGGGAGTTCGTGCGGAACAGGATCGCGATCTCACCGGCGGGGACGCCCGAGGCGACGAGGTCACGGATGCGGCGGGCGGCGCCCTCGGCCTCGGCGGGCTCGTCCGTGTACTCGGCGTAGACGGGCTCGGCGCCCGAGGGACGCTGGGAGATCAGTTCCAGGCGGTGGTCGGCGGCGCGTCCGCGGGCCTGGGAGAGCAGCCCGTTGGCGAGGTGGACGACCTGGGGCGAGGAGCGGTAGTCGCGGACGAGCTTGACGACGGTGGCTCCGGGATGGCGGGTGCGGAAGTCGAGAAGGTGGTCCGGAGTTGCACCGGTGAACGAGTAGATCGTCTGGCTGGCGTCACCGACCACGCAGAGGCTGTCCCGCTCGCCGAGCCACAGCTCCAGGAGCCGTTGCTGCAGCGGGCTGACGTCCTGGTACTCGTCGACCACGAAGTGCTGGTACTGGGAGCGGACCTGCTCGGCGATGTCGTGGCGGTCCTGCAGGACGGCGACCGTCAGCAGCAGGACGTCCTCGAAGTCGATGACCCCGCGGTCGCGCTTGAGGTCCTCGTAGGCCGAGTAGATCTGGGCGATCTCGGCCGGGTCCCGGGGGGCTTCGCGGCCGGCCCGGGCGGCGGCCGCGAAGTAGTCGGCGGGGATCGTCTGGGTGACCTTGGACCACTCGATCTCGCCGGTGACGTCCCGCAGCTCCCCGCGGTCGAGGCGGATGCGGCAGGCGGCCGCCGCGTCCGCGACGAGCTGGATCTTGCGGTCCACGAGCCGGGGCAGACTGCCACCGACGGCTTTCGGCCAGAAGTACTGAAGCTGGCGCAGCGCGGCGGAGTGGAAGGTGCGGGCCTGGACTCCTCCGGCGCCGAGCTGGCGCAGGCGGCCGCGCATCTCGCCCGCGGCCCGGTTGGTGAAGGTGACCGCGAGCACGCTGGAGGGCTGGAGGATCCCCGCGCGCACTCCGTAGGCGATGCGGTGGGTGATCGCGCGCGTCTTGCCCGTACCGGCGCCGGCCAGCACACACACCGGACCGTGCAGGGCGGTGGCGACCTCGCGCTGCTCGGGGTCGAGCCCGTCGAGCACCGCGTCGGCCGTGTCCGGAACCTGCGGGAAGAGGGTGGAGTGCGTTGCTGCTGTCACCCCGCCATGCTGCCAGGTCTGCGGAGACGGATGAGCCGGTTGTCCACAGGGAGGCGCCTGCAGTCGTATCAATGCGGCAAGCGTCAGGCCTCGGTGCGGCGAGCACCACGCCTCCGTGCGACAAGCGTCACGTCCGCCCGCGTGCGACGGGGGTCGCATCTCGGCCATCCCCGGGTGTCGCGCCGATCCCCTGCGGCGGCCGTCCCGCCTGCGATGCGGTGCGGAGCGGCGAGCGTCACGTCCCTGGCGGGCGCGTCCGATACCCCCCACGGGAATGGCGACCGGGTGACCTGCGTTCCACTGGCAGCGACCACGCACCCGAAGCCGTGAAGGAGCGCATTAGACATGCAGGGCACTGTGACGATGTACAGCACCACGTGGTGCGGTTACTGCCGTCGGCTCAAGAGCCAGATGGACCGCGAGGGCATCACGTACAACGAGATCAACATCGAGCAGGACCCGCAGTCCGCGGCGTTCGTCGAGAAGGCGAACGGCGGGAACCAGACGGTTCCCACCGTTCTCTTCCCGGACGGTTCGACGCTCACGAACCCTTCGCTCGCGCAGGTCAAGCAGAAGATCAGCGTCTGACCGACGTCAGGCGATGTGCCCCCGCGTCGGCAGGGGCTTGCCGTACCAGAGTTCGATCAGGCGGGCCGCGATCGAGATTCCGTAGGGAGGCAGCACCTCCCCGGACTCGAATGCGGCCCGCAGGTCGTCCCGGGAGAACCAGCGGGCTTCCTCGATCTCCTCGCCGTCGACGTCGATCTCCGACGAGGTGGCGCGGGCCCTGAAGCCCAGCATGAGGCTGGAGGGGAACGGCCAGGGCTGGCTGGCGACGTAGTCGACCTCGCCGACCGTGACGCCCGCCTCCTCGAAGACCTCTCGGCGCACGGACTGCTCGATCGACTCCCCGGGCTCGACGAAGCCCGCGAGCGTGGAGAAGCGGCCCTCGGGCCAGTGCACCTGGCGGCCGAGCAGGATGCGGTCCTCGTCGTCGGTGACGGCCATGATCACGGCCGGGTCGGTGCGCGGGTAGTGCTCGGCACCGCAGGCGGGGCAGCGGCGGATGTGACCGGCGGCCGCGATGACCGTGCGCTCACCGCATCGGGAGCAGAAGCGGTGCAATCGCTGCCAGTTCTCCAGCGCGACCGCGTGCACCATCAGGCCGGCGTCGCGCGGGGACAGCAGGAGACCGGCCTCGCGCAGGCCCGCGGGACGGGCGGACTGGTCGATGCGGCCGGGGAGCGCGTCCTTCTGGAGCGCGAAATAGCTCACCCCGTCGTCGTCCGTGCCCAGGAAATACCGGTGCGCCTCGGTGAGCGGGGCCTCGAACGAGGGCGTCATCAGCAGTTCGGTGGCGCCGTCGGCCGTCTCGTCGATGAGCACCTGACCGCCGGAGACCACGAAGACGCGGGTCGTGGGGTGGCTCCACGCCGCCGCGAGCCAGGCCTCGTCGAGCCGGTGGTGGGCGGCCCGGTCGATTCCGCTCGGCGCGGTGAGCGAGATGGGACGGTCGGCGCTGTGGTCGGTCCAGGTGGTCACGGGTGCTTCCAACTCCCCCGGTGGAACGGTTATTTCGGCGGGCGGTTCGGCAGGACGGGCGTGCGGTGCGCTGTTGAGGGTGTCGATCGGCTTGTTCAGTGTGTCTCGCGCCAGTTCTCGGCCAGGTCGCCCCACAGGTGGGCGGTCGTTTCGACGCCCTTCATGAGGAGATCGAGTTCGACCTTCTCGTTGGGGGCGTGCCAGCCGTCGGAGGGAACGGAAATGCCCAGGAAGAGCACCGGGGCGCCGAGGACTTCCTGGAGGTCGGCCGCCGGTCCCGAGCCGCCTTCGCGGGTGAAGCGGATCGGCTGCTCGAAGGCGCGGCCCATGGCGCGTACGACGGACTGCAGGGCGGGGTGGTCCAGTGGCGTCAGGCACGGGCGCGTGGCCGCGCCGAACGTGATCTCGTGCCGGATGCCGTCGGGTACCTGCTCGGCCGCCCAGGCGCGTACGGCCTTCTCGATGTGATCCGGGTCCTGTCCGGCGACCAGCCGGAAGGAGAGCTTCACCAGGGCCGAGGACGGGATGATCGTCTTGCTGCCGGGACCCTGGTAGCCGCCGCCGATGCCGTTGACCTCCGCGGTCGGGCGGGCCCAGACGCGCTCGAGGGTGGTGTGCCCGGCCTCTCCGTGGGTGGCGGTCGACCTGGCCGTGCGCAGCCACCGCTCCTCGTCGAAGGGCAGCTCGGCGAAGAGTTCGCGCTCGCGGTCGGTGAGTTCGGTGATGCCTTCGTAGAAGCCGGGGACAGCCACGCGCGCGTGCTCGTCGTGCAGGGCGGCGACCAGGCGGGCGGCCGCGGTGGCCGGGTTGGGCACGGCGCCGCCGAACGATCCGGAGTGGATGTCCTGGTCGGGCCCGTGGAGCTCGATCTCGCATTCGGCGAGGCCGCGCATGCCGGTGCAGACCGTGGGGGTGTCCTCGGACCACATGCCGGTGTCGGAGACGATCACGGCGTCGGCCGCGAGCCGCTCAGCGTGCTGTTCGACGAGGTCGCGGAAGTGCGGGGAGCCTGACTCCTCCTCGCCCTCGATCAGCAGCTTGAGGTGCACGGCCGGGGTGGTGCGCCCGGTGGCGGCGAGGTGGGCCCGGACACCGAGTGTGTGAAAGAGCACCTGGCCCTTGTCGTCGGCTGCCCCGCGCGCGTGGAGGCGATTGCCGCGGATCACCGGCTCGAAGGGCTCCGTGTCCCAGCCGTCCTCGCGGGCGGCCGGCTGCACGTCGTGGTGCCCGTAGACGAGGACCGTGGGCGCGTCGGGGTCCTCGGAGGGCCACTCGGCGAAGACGGCCGGGGCGCCCGCGGTCGGCCAGACCTCGCTGGTCGGGAAGCCGGTGGCCCGGAGTTCGGCGGCGAGCCAGTCGGCGCTGCGTGCCACGTCCGCCGCGTGGTCGGGCTGAGCGGAGACCGACGGGATGCGCAGCCACTCGGCGAGGTCGTCGAGGAAGGCGGCCCGGTGGGTCTCGATGTATGCGCGGACGGTGCTGACGGCGTTGTCAACGGGCTTGCTCATGTTCATGAGCCTATCCGCCCACAGAGACGCGTTCGTCCGGCGGTTCACCGGGAGCCCCGTCCCGCGGGCCCGCCGGGTCCTCCGTGAGCAGCCGCTCCAGTGCGGCGCGGTCCGGAAGCCCGTCCGGTCGTACGACCTCGCCACCGCGGACGTACAGGAACGCGGCCGTGACGGATTCCAGGGGCACGCCCTGCTGCTCGGCCCAGGCCAGTCGGTACAGCGCGAGCTGCAGAGGGTCGGCGGTGCGCGTGTGGCTGGTCTTCCAGTCGACGATCTCGTACGTCGTCCCGTCGCCGTCGTCCTTCCTGTAGACGGCGTCGATCCGGCCGCGGACGACCCTGCCGGCGATCGCGAGCTGGAAGGGTGCCTCGACGCGGTACGGAGTGCGGTGCGCGTAGGGAGAGCGTTCGAAGGCGTCCTTCAGGGCCTCCAGGTCCCGCTCGTCGGCGATCTCCGCCTCGCCGCCCGGCAGCTCCTCGGGCTCGAGCATCGGCAGCCGCAGCTCTTCGAAGCGGGACTCCACCCAGGCGTGGAAGCGCGTGCCCCGGCGCGCGGCGGGCTGCGGGGGGCGCGGCATGGGGCGGGCGAGCTCCTGTGCGAAGCCGTCCGGGTCGTCGGCCAGGCGCAGCAACTGGGAGGCGGTGAGCGACGCGGGCAGGGGTACGTCGGTGACGCTCGCGCGGGCGCGCAGGAGCTCTCCGGTCAGCGCGTCCAGGTCACGGTCCCAGGAGGCGAGGGTGCGTGCCTCTTCGGGCGTGAGGCGACCGCTCCCGGTCTCCCGGGGGTGCGGCCGGTCGGCAGGGGCCGGGCCCTGGGCCTGGTGCGGGACCGTCGGACGTCCGCTCCGGCGATCGGCCGGGCGGTCCCCCGGTCGGTCCGTCGTCCAGGAGTCCCAGTCGGAGTCCGAGTCATCGCCCCCGGCGAGGGCGGTCTCCGCGAAGTCGCCCTCCGGGAACGCGTCCTCGGGATAGTCACCTTCGGAGAAGTCGTCTTCGGGGAGGTCGTCCTCGTCGTAGGGCGGGACGTCGTCCTCCGGAGGAGGCGGCCATTCCGGGTCGTCGTACGCGGCGGGGTCGTGGGCGGCGGGCCGGCGGCTGCCGGCCCCCGGGTGGACCTCGTCGTGAGAGGCGACCCGCTCCAGGTGGGCGAGTACGGTCTCCGCCGCCGCGCGACGCCGGGCGAGGGACGTGTCGTCGAGCGGGAGCGGCCAGGCGTGGTCGGCGGCCGCCTCGTGCAGGGCCGGGTTCTCCTCGTCCTCCGCCGGTTCGTCCGCCCAGACCTCGATCTCGCCGTGTCCGGCCGCGCAGTGGTCGTACAGGGCGTGCAGGAAGGCCGAGGGGCCGCGCGAACGCTTCTGGGAGGGGCCCCACCAGTGGCCGGAGCCGAGCAGGAGCGAGCGGGGGCGGGTGAACGTGACGTAGCCGAGGCGCAGTTCCTCGGTGTGCTGGTGCTCCTTCATGGCCTCGTGGAAGGCCTTGACGCCCCTCGCGTCCCAGGCGTCGATGTCGGGCAGCGTGTCGGCGTCGCCGCGCAGTTCGTGCGGCAGGACCTTGCCCTGGGCGGTCCATTTCTCGCGGCCCTGACTGCTGGGAAAGGTGCCGTTGACGAGGCCGGGGACGGCGACCACATCCCATTCCAGGCCCTTGGACTTGTGCGCGGTGAGCACCTTGACGGTGTTCTCGCCGCCGGGCAGGGCGTTGTCCAGACCCTTCTCGTACTGCGCGGCGGTGCGCAGGAAGCCGAGGAAGGCCAGCAGGCTCGCCTCGCCGTCGCCGGAGGCGAAGGACGCGGCGACGTCCAGGAAGTTCGACAGGGTCTCGCGGCGGCGGGCGGCCAGGGCGTGCGGGGACGCCGAGAGCTCGACCTCCAGTCCGGTGACGGCGAGCACCCGGTGCAGGACGTCCATCAGGGGGTCGGCGAGCGAGCGGCGCAGGTCGCGCAGCTCGGCGGCGAGCCGGGCGAAGCGCACCCGCGCGTCCGGCGAGAAGGGCAGCCCGTCGTCGTCCCCGGCGGCCTCGATGGGCGTCTCCAGGAAGGTGTCGAGGGCGTCCGCGAGCGATATCACCTCGGCCGGGTCGACCCCCTCGACGGCCGCGGCGAGCCGGCGGTCCGGGTCGTCGTCGGACCCCACGCGCGCGTGGGACACGAGCAGACGTGCGCGGCGCCCGAGGAGGGCGAGATCGCGCGGGCCGATCCGCCAGCGGGGCCCGGTGAGCAGCCGGACGAGGGAGGCGTTCGCCCCGGGGTCCTGGAGGACCTCGCAGACGGCGACGAGGTCGGCCACCTCGGGCAGGTGCAGCAGACCGGAGAGACCCACCACCTCCACGGGGATGTCGCGGGCGACGAGTGCGCCCTGGATCTCGGCGAAGTCGGTGGCGGTGCGGCACAGGACGGCGATCTCGGCGGGTGCCTTTCCGGTGCGTACGAGATGGGCGATCGAGTCGGCGAGCCAGTCGATCTCCTCGGCGTGGGTGCGCAGCAGCGCGCAGCGCACCAGGCCGTCCCGCTCGGCTCCGGGGGCGGGCCGCAGGGCCTCCACGCCCGCGTGCATGGCGCGCAGCGGCTCCGCGAGGCCGTTGGCGAGGTCGAGGAGGCGGCCGCCGCTGCGGCGGTTCTCACTGAGCGACTGGCGGGTCGCGGGGCGGCCGTCGGGGCGCGCGAAGTGCTCGGGGAAGTCGTCGAGGTTGGCCACGGAGGCGCCGCGCCAGCCGTAGATCGCCTGGCAGGGGTCGCCCACCGCGGTCACGGGGTGCCCCGTGCCGCCGCCGAACAGTCCGGCGAGCAGGACGCGCTGGGCCACCGACGTGTCCTGGTACTCGTCCAGCAGGACGACCCGGAACTCGTCGCGCAGGATCTCCCCGACCTCGGGACGGGTGCGGGCCAGGGTGGCGGAGAGGGCGATCTGGTCGCCGAAGTCGAGGAGGTCGCGTTCGCGTTTGGCCGCGCGGTAGCGGCCCACCAGCTCGGCGAGTTCACGCCGGGCGGCGGCGGCCTCGGGGACCTTGCGCAGGTCCGCGTTGGTGAGTTTGGCGCTCTCCAGGGTGCGGAGCAGTTCGGCGTCGTAGGCGCGCAGGTCCTCTGCCCGTACGAGGTGTTCGGAGAGCTCGGAGTCGAGTGTCAGGAGGTCGCCGACCAGGTCCGGGAAGGAGCGGGTCAGCGCCGGATACGGGCCCGGGGCCTCACGCAGCACCCGGGCGGCGAGCTGGTAGCGGGTGGCGTCGGCGAGCAGCCGGGAGGTCGGTTCGAGCCCGATGCGCAGGCCGTGGTCGGTGAGCAGGCGGCCCGCGAAGGCGTGGTACGTGGAGATGACCGGTTCGCCCGGCGGGTTGTCGGGGTCGATGACGTCCGGGTCAGTGACGCCCGCCTTGACCAGCGCCTTGCGGACGCGCTCGGCGAGTTCGCCCGCCGCCTTGTTGGTGAACGTCAGGCCGAGGACCTGCTCGGGGGCGACCTGTCCGGTGCCGACCAGCCACACCACGCGTGCCGCCATCACCGTGGTCTTGCCCGAACCGGCTCCGGCCACGATCACCTGCGGGGCGGGCGGTGCGGTGATGCACTCCGTCTGCTCCGGGGTGAACGGGATACCGAGGAGCTCCTTGAGCTGCTCGGGGTCGGAGATACGGGCGGGCATGTCGCAGAGGCTAGCGGCGCCCGCTGACAGCGGTGGCCACATCGGCGTCCGGGGCGGAAGAACCGCTGGTCAGCACGGGTGGTGCCGTACGTCACGTCGGGTGACGTCACGCCCTCCGGCCCGCCCGGACCGGCGGCCCGGCGAACGGCACCGGCACGGGCCCCGGAGACCGGCCCCGCCCGGTACCCGCTCCGGGACCTGTCACTCGACTACCTGCCGTCCTTCCGGCCGGGCACTGCAGGACGCCTGGAACGAGCAGTGCGTGCAGTGCTGTCCCGTCGTCGGCGAGAAGCGTTCGTCGAGGACCTTGCCGGCGGCGTTCGCCAGGAGATCGCCGACCCACTCGCCCTCCAGCGGCTCCTGCGCCTGCACCTTGGGGAGGGTCTCGCCGCCGTTCTTCTTGGCGGCTCCCTGGCGGAGCTGGACGAGTTCGGCGCCGCCAGGTTCGGGGCGTACGCCGTCGAAGACGTCGTCGACCGCGCCTTCCCCGACGGCGAGCTGATAGACGGCGAGCTGCGGGTGGTGGGTCACCTCGGCGGCGCTCGGCGCCTGTTTGCCGGTCTTGAAGTCGACCACGTAGGCGCGGCCCTCGGAGTCCGCCTCGACACGGTCCATGGAGCCGCGGATGCGCACTTCGTAGGAGCCCGCTTCGAGGGTCACGTCGAAGTCGTGCTCGCTGGCCACCGGCGTACGGCCGGTGCGGTCCATCACGTGCCACTTCAGGAAGCGTTCGAGCGCCACGCGCGCGTGCTCCTTCTCCTGCGCGGACTTCCAGGGTGCGTCGAAGGCGAGCGCGTTCCACACGGAGTCGAGGCGCTCCATGAGGACGGCGAGGTCGGCGGGAGTACGTCCGGACGCGACCTCGTCGGCGAGGACGTGCACCACGTTGCCGAAGCCCTGGGCGGCTGTCGCGGGCGCGTCGGCCTTCACCTCCCGCCCGAGGAACCACTGCAGGGCACAGGTGTTGGCGAGTTGGTCGAGAGCGCTTCCGGAGAGCACGACGGGCTGGTCGCGGTCGCGCAGCGGGATCTTGCTCTCCGTCGGTTCGTACATGCCCCACCAGCGGTAGGGGTGCGCGGAGGGGACCAGCGGGCGGCCGTCCTCGTCGGCGAGCGCGGCGAGCCGGGCGAGGCGGACCGCCGCGGCCTGCCTGAGGCTCTCCGAGACGCGCGGGTCGACCGTGGTGGCGCGCAGCTCGGCGACCAGGGCGGCGACGGACAGGGGGCGGCGCGGCCGGCCGGTCACGTCCTTGGGTTCGACGCCGAGTTCGGTGAGGAAGCGGGAGGGCTGGTCGCCGTCGTCGGCGGGCGCCTTCACGGCGGTCACGACGAGGCGTTCACGCGCGCGCGTGGCGGCCACGTAGAACAGCCGGCGCTCTTCGGAAAGGAGGGCCCCGGGTGTGAGGGGCTCGGCCAGCCCGTCCCGCCCGATGCGGTCGGCCTCCAGCAGGGAACCGCGGCGGCGCAGGTCCGGCCACAGGCCCTCCTGGACGCCCGCCACGACGACGAGGCGCCACTCCAGGCCCTTGGAGCGGTGCGCCGTCATCAGGCGTACGGCATCGGGGCGGACGGCCCTGCGGGTGAGCGTGTCCGCCGCGATGTCCTCGGCGTCGATCTGCTCCAGGAAGTTCAGGGCGCCACGGCCTCCCGTGCGCTCCTCCGCGCGCCCGGCGGTCGCGAACAGCGCGCACACGGCGTCGAGGTCCCGGTCGGCGTTGCGTCCGGCCGCGCCGCCGCGCCGGGCGGCCCGCTCCAGGCGCTGCGGCCACGGTGTGCCCTCCCACAGGTCCCAGAGGGCCTCCTCGGCCGTCCCGCCGCCCGCGAGACGCTCACGCGCCTTGCGCAGCAGCGCGCCGAGGCGCTGGGCCCCCCGGGCGTACGCCGGATCGTGCGCGACGAGCCGCTCCGGCTCGGCCAGCGCGCGGGCGAGCAGGTCGTCGGACGGCGGCGGTACGAGGTTTCCGGCGGCGCGCTCCTCCTCGCGCAGCGCCCGTCCCAGGCGCCTCAGGTCGGCGGCGTCCATGCTCGCGAGCGGTGAGGCGAGGAGGGTGAGCGCGGTCTCGGTGTCGAGCCAGCACGCGTCGTGCGCGTCGGCGGTGCCCTCACGTGGGTCGCCGCCCTGCCGCAGGCCGACGCTTTCGGGGTCCTCGGTGGCGCCGACGCCCTCCGGCTCACCGGCACCGTCGGAGACCCCGATCACCCCGGAGACCCCGGAGACCCCGGAGACCGCGGTGACCCCGGTGACCCCGGTGGCCCCCAGCTCATCGAGAGCCTCGGGAACCTCGGCGGTCTCGGGAACTGCGGCGACTTCGGGAACTGCGGCAGCCTCCGGCGCATCCTCGCCCTCGGTGCCCTCGGTGCCCTCGGTGGCCTCAGTGGCCTCAGTGGCCTCGGAGACCTCGGAGCCCTCGGAGCCCTCGGAGACCTCCGGCGCATCAGCGTCGTCGGGCGCATCGGCACGCGTCTCGGCGGCGGCACCGGACATCCCGTCCGCGCCCGACTCGGCCCGGGCCACCGCCCGCAGCGCCGTCAGCAGCGGCGCGACCGCGGGTTCGTGCCGCAGGGGCAGGTCGTCGCCGTCGATGTCGAGGGGCACGCCCGCGGACGTGAGCGCCCGCCGGATCGTGGGGATCGTCCGGGAACCGGCGCGCACCAGGACGGCCATCTCGCCCCAGGGAACGCCGTCCTCCAGGTGGGCGCGGCGCAGGATGTCCGCGATGTTGGCGAGCTCCGTGCCGGACGTCGGGTACGTGTAGACCTCGGCGTGTCCCCCGTCCCGCACCGCGGACAGTTCGCGGTGGGCGCGCACCTTCTCCGCAGGCAGCCGGGTCAGCGGCATGCGCTGGGTGAGCAGGCGGGTGGCGGCCAGCAGGACGGCCCCCGAGCGGCGGGACGTTCCGAGGACCTCGACCGGAGCCGGACGGCCGTTCGCGCGCGGGAAGGCGTCGGGGAAGTCCAGGATGCCGTTCACGTCGGCGCCCCGGAAGGTGTAGATCGACTGGTCGGGATCGCCGAAGGCGACGAGGGTGCGCCCGCCGCCGGCGAGGGCGCGCAGCAGCCGCACCTGCGCGGGGTCGGTGTCCTGGTACTCGTCCACGTAGACGGCGTCGTACTGCGCCGCGAGCCGCTCGGCGACCTCGGGGCGCCGGGCGAGGAGCACCGCGCGGTGGACCAGTTCCGCGTAGTCGAGGACTCCCTGCATGTCGAGGACGTCGAGGTACTCGGCGAGGAACGCGGCCGCCGCGCCCCAGTCCGGGCGGCCGATGCGCCGCGCGAAGGCCTCCAGGGCGTCGGGGCCGAGCCCGAGTTCCCGGCTGCGGGCGAGGACCGCGCGGACCTCGTCGGCGAAGCCGCGCGTGGTGAGGGAGGCGCGCAGTTCGTCCGGCCAGCGCACATGGGCGAGCCCCAGCCGCTCCAGGTCGGGCTGGCCCGCGAGCAGCCCGCGTACGGCCACGTCCTGCTCGGGGCCGGACAGCAGTCGCAGCGGCTCCACGAACAGGTCGCTGTCCTGGTGGGCGCGGACCAGTGCGTAGCAGAAGGAGTGGAACGTGGTGGCCTGAGGTGCCCGGGCGGCCCCTATGCGGAGCGCCATGCGGTCGCGCAGCTCGACGGCAGCCTTCCGGCTGAAGGTGAGCACCAGGATGCGTTCCGGGTCGCCGTCGCGTGCGATCCGGGCGGCCACGGATTCGACGAGCGTGGTCGTCTTGCCCGTACCGGGCCCGGCGAGCACCAGCAGCGGACCGCTCCCGTGGTCAACCACCGCGCGCTGTCCTGCGTCAAGACGAGGGGGATCCACCCGGGCCGGCGGAGTGCGCACCAGCCGGTACGCGCCACGGGCCCCCTGACGCACCGGGGGGTGCGTCGGGCGTCTGGTGGAAGAAGTGGAGCTCACGTGGTTCGCCGGTCCTGGTGGTCGTACTGGTTGGCGGACTGCCGCGCGTGGAGGGCGGTGACCGCGGGGTGAGAGGGACGCGCGCCGACGACGCTACGCCGGTACGGTTCGCGGAAGGAGGGCTTCCGGTTCTTCCCTCACGCCACGTGCGTCCCCCGCTTCACGAACGTACGGCATGTCACGGATGTGCCTCGTTTCCCTCGTACGGGCTCCAGTTTCCCCTTCCGCCCCGTGAATGCCGGAAGCTGTCAGGTGTGACCTTCCGCGCGTTCGCCGCCGTCCCATCGCGCCCGTCTCATGTCGACGCGTGGCAGATGCCCCTCGGAGGCCCGGCTCGCCTCCCTCAGAGGCGTGCCCTCGGCGCGGTAGTGGGCCAGCGCGTCCAGCTCGTGGCCGGGGAGCAGCACACCGTCGGCGCGTATGACACGCCACCACGGAACCGCTCCTCCGTAGAGGGCCATCACCCTGCCCACCTGGCGCGGCCCGCCCTCTTCCAGCCATTCGGCGACGTCTCCGTACGTCATGACGCGCCCGGGCGGGATCAGCTCGGCGACCTCAAGGACCCGCTCCGCGTACTCCGGCAGGGCATCCGCCGGAAGGCTCTCCTCGCTCATCCGCCCCATCCTGCCCCACCCCACCGACAACGTGACGCGGCGGCGACTGTGCGTATCCCCCGCCCCGGAGCGACGCCCGGGGCAGACTGCGCGCCCCGCATTTGCACCCTGATGCCCCCGTGTGTCGGTCGGGCATGCCACCATCGTGCGGGCGGTGACTGGTGATACGAGATCAAGAAGAGACTATGAGGCAGCAGGGCGTGCACCCCGAAGACGCGGAGGGCACCTCCGCTGCCTCGTCACGCCCGGACACCGGCAGCGTCGACGAGAAGGACCCGGACGGCGGGACGAACGAGTCCGCCGCCGATCCGAACGAAACCGCTGCCGACGAGGGCGAGGGATCCCCTCCTAGGACCCACGAGACAGCGTCTCGGGCGTACGGGGACGACAAGCGGCAGGTCAAGCGGGACGCCGACTGCGCCGACGAGGCGCACGCCGACGAGGTCGAAGGCGACGAACCGCTGCTCCCCGCGCGCGTGCACCGCCCGTCCGACCTGATGCGGCTCCTGGTCGGCGTTCTCGCGATCGTGGTGCTGCTCGCCATCGCCGCGTTCGCGCACGGCACCACCTCGGGCCTCGAACAGGACATCAACAAGGGCACCGGGCAGGCACCCGATCTGCTGATCAAGATCGCGGGGCTGGCCTCGAGCATCGCGATCCTTCTCGTACCGGTTGCTTTCGCCATCGAGCGACTGATCAAGCGGGACGGACTGCGCATCGCCGACGGCGTCCTCGCCGCGGTCCTCGCGCACGGAGTGACACTCGCCACGGACCTCTGGGTCGCGAAGGGCGCCCCGGACTCCATCCAGGAGGCGCTCACCCAGCCGTCGCCGGGTGACATCCACGCCCTGACCGACCCGGTGCACGGCTATCTGGCACCGGTCATCGCCTACATGACGGCCGTCGGCATGTCCCGCAGACCGCGCTGGCGCGGGGTGCTCTGGGTCGTCCTGCTCCTCGACGCCTTCTCCATGCTGGTGACCGGCTACACGACCCCGTTCTCGATCATCCTGACGGTGCTGATCGGCTGGACCGTCGCCTACGGGACGCTGTACGCGGTCGGCTCACCGAACGTGCGGCCCACCGGACGGACGCTGATGGCGGGTCTTCGGCACGTCGGCTTCCACCCGGTCAGCGCGGCCCGCGAAGAGGCTCCGGAGACCGCGGAGAGCGGCGACCGGGGCCGACGCTACTTCGTCACCCTGGAGGACGGTCCACCGCTGGACGTCACGGTCGTCGACCGCGAACAGCAGGCACAGGGGTTCTTCTACCGCGTCTGGCGCCGTCTGACGCTGCGCGGCATCACCACCCGCCGCAGCCTCCAGTCACTGCGCCAGGCCCTGGAGCAGGAAGCCCTGCTCGCGTACGCGGCCATCGCGGCCGGCGCCAACGCGCCCAAGCTGATCGCGACCTCCGAGCTGGGCCCCGACGCAGTGATGCTCGTGTACGAGCACACCGGCGGCCGCACCCTCGACTCGCTGCCCGACGAGCTCATCACCGACGATCTGCTGCGCGACACCTGGCACCAGGTGCAGGCGCTCCAGTCCCGGCGCATCGCGCACCGCAGGCTCGCGGGCGACGCGATTCTGGTGGATCGTTCCGGCACGGTGATCCTCACCGACCTGCGCGGCGGCGAGATCGCGGCGGGCGATCTGCTGCTGCGCATGGACATCGCCCAGTTGCTGACCACCCTCGGGCTGCGCGTGGGCGCCGAGCGGGCGGTGGCGTCGGCGGTCGGCGTGCTCGGCCCGGACGCGGTCGCGGACTGTCTGCCCCTGCTCCAGCCGATCGCGTTGACGCGCTCCACGCGCGCGACGCTGCGCAAACTCGCCCGGGAGCGCTCGCAACGCGAACGCGACGCGGTGCTGGAGGCCTCGCATCAGGCCAAGCTCGCCCGCGCCGAGGAGGCGCGGGAAGCCGCGGCGCCCGCGCCGGAGAAGCCCGGCAAGAAGGCCGTACGCGCCGAGCAGCGAGCCGAGAAACGGGCGATCGACGACGCCCTGGAGGAAGCGCGCGAGGAGGATCTGCTCACCCAGATCCGCCACCAGGTGCTGCTGATCAGACCGCAGGCCCCGGTCGAACCGGCCCGCCTGGAGCGCATCCGGCCGCGCACACTGATCAGTTTCATCGCCGGCGCCATCGGCGCGTACTTCCTGCTCACGCAGCTCACCCACACCCCGTTCGGCACGCTTTTCGACAACGCCGAATGGGGCTGGGTCGCCGCGGCGGTGCTGTTCTCGGCGTTGAGCTACTTCGCGGCGGCGATGAGCCTGCTGGGCTTCGTACCGGAGCGGGTGCCTTTCCTTCGGACCGTGGCCGCGCAGGTCGCCGGTTCGTTCGTGAAGATCGTGGCGCCCGCCGCGGTCGGCGGCGTCGCCCTCAACACACGCTTCCTGCAGCGTGCCGGTGTGCGGCCCGGACTCGCGGTGGCGAGCGTCGGCGCGTCGCAGCTGTTCGGGCTCGGCTGTCACATCCTGATGCTGCTCTCCTTCGGCTATCTGACCGGTACCGAGAAGACACCGTCCCTGTCGCCGTCCCGTACGGTCATCGCGGGTCTGCTGACCGTCGCGGTACTCGTCCTCGTGGTGACGTCGGTGCCGCTGCTGCGCAAGTTCGTCTCCACGCGCGTGCGGTCGCTGTTCGCGGGCGTCGTACCGCGCATGCTCGACGTGCTGCAGCGGCCGCAGAAGCTCATCACCGGCATCGGCGGCATGCTGCTGCTGACGGCCTGCTTCGTGATGTGCCTCGACGCGTCGATCCGCGCGTTCGGCAACGAGGAGACGACCTCCCTCAGCCTCGCCAGTGTCGCCGTCGTCTTCCTCGCCGGCAACGCGCTGGGTTCGGCGGCGCCGACCCCCGGTGGTATCGGCGCGGTCGAGGCGACCCTCACCGTCGGCCTGATCGCCGTCGGGCTCCCGAAGGAGGTCGCGGCGCCCGCGGTGCTGCTGTACCGGCTGCTGACGCTGTGGATTCCGGTGCTGCCCGGATGGCTGTACTTCAACCATCTGACACGCAAGGGCGCGCTCTAGCGGTCCGCGCGAGGACCGGCCGTCCGCGGCTCGGCCCACCGCGCGGGACCGCCTCGTCCGCGGCTCGGCCCACCGCGTGCCCACCCGGCCCAACGCCGACCGGACCGCCTCGTACCTGCCCCGTCCCACCGCGTACGGGCCCCGCGGCGCGCCCTCACCCACACGGCTCGCGCCCCGAGCGCCCCACCCCGAGCGCCCGCAGGATGGGGAACATGCCGAACCCGCCCCAGCTGCGCGCCGCTGCCCTGACCGCCACCGCCGTCCTGCTGACCTCGTGCGTGTCCGGCTGCAGCGGTGAGTCCAAGGACGAGGATCTGACGGCGCAGAAGCTGAACTGGAAGGAGTGCCCGGCACCGTCCGAGGCAGAGGGCGGAGGCAGCGCCCCCTCTCCCCTGCCGGGCGGTACGGAGTGGCAGTGCGCCACCTTGAAGGTGCCCCTCGACTGGGCCGAGCCCAAGGGCGACACGATCGGGCTCGCGCTGATCCGGGCGAGGACGAGCGGCGCGGCGAGCAAGCGCATCGGCTCGCTCATCTTCAACTTCGGCGGCCCCGGCGGCTCGGGCGTCACCACCCTGCCCGCCTTCGGAAAGGACTACGCCGCCCTGCGCACCCGCTACGACCTGGTGAGTTTCGACCCGCGCGGTGTCGGCCGCAGCGCGGGCGTGAAGTGCGAGAACGACCGGGAGCTCGACGAGTACTTCCAGCAGGACGCCACTCCGGACGACACCGCCGAACAGCAGGAGCTCCTGGGGAACACAAGGACCTTCAACGGGGCGTGCGAGAAGAACTCGGGCAAGGTCCTCCCCCATGTGCGCACCACGGACGCGGCCCGCGACATGGACCTGATGCGGCAGGTGCTCGGCGACGACAAGCTGCACTACTTCGGCATCTCGTACGGCACCGAACTGGGCGGGGTCTACGCCCACTTGTTCCCCAAGAACGTGGGCCGCGCCGTCTTCGACGGGGTCGTCGACCCGACCCAGAACCCGGAACAGAGCTCCCTCGGACAGGCCAGAGGCTTCCAGCTCGCGCTCGACAACTTCGCCGAGGACTGCACCTCGAAGGTGGAGGACTGCCCCATCGGCGACACCGCGCAGGACGTCAAGGACCGCATCGCCAGACTGCTGAAGGACCTCGAGACCAAGCCGATCCCCGGCGTCTTCCCGCGCGAACTCACCCAGACCGCCGCGACCAGCGGCATCGCGCAGTCGCTGTACTCCAAGGACTTCTGGGAGTACCTGACGGAGGGACTTCAGCAGGCGTACGACGGCGACGGCAGAGTGCTGATGCTGCTGTCGGACTCGATGAACGGGCGCAGCGAGAACGGCCAGTACAGCAACATCGCCGCGGCGAACGTCTCCATCAACTGTGCCGACGACAAGCCGCGTTACACCGCGGACTACGTGCAGTCCAAGGTTCCGGAGTTCCGGGCCGCCTCCCCCCTGTTCGGGGACTATCTGGCCTGGGGCATGGTCAGTTGCACCGACTGGGCCGTGGCGGGAGCGGCCGACCACCCGGACGTCAGCGCCCCCGGCTCGGCACCGATCCTCGTGGTCGGCAACACCGGCGACCCCGCCACGCCGTACGAGGGCGCCCGTGCGATGGTGGGCGCGCTCGGTAAGGGCGTCGGTGTCGAGCTGACATACAAAGGTCAGGGGCACGGAGCGTACGACAGCAAGAACAAGTGCGTGCAGGGCGCGGTGAACGGCTATCTGCTGCAGGGCGAGGTGCCGTCGACCGGCACCGTCTGTTCCTAGAAAAGTGCAGGTCAGAGCGTTATCCACAGGTCTCCGCGGCGGTCGGCGGCCGCCGCCTACTATTGCCTGCATGTGATCCGCGACTTCGGGCGGACCACGGGCAAGGGGGGACGCTCATGACACGTTTCGCACGGTGGACGGCCGCTGCCGCCGCCGCGTTGCTGGTGGCCGGCTGCAGCGGGGGCTCGTCCGGCGACGGCGAGGACGAGGGCAAGAACGGCGACGGACCACCGTCGGCCACCGCGCCGACTTCCGGCGGGTCGCCCGGACTGCCGGCCTCGCTCACCTCGCAGGAGCTCGACTGGGGCCGTTGCAAAGCCACTTCGGACTCCCCCGCGCCCGGGGGCGGTTGGCAGTGCGCGACGCTCAAGGTGCCGCTGGACTACGCGAAGCCGGGCGGCGAGACGATCGGCCTCGCGCTCGTCCGCTCGAAGGCGACCGGCGCCCAGGGCAGGCGCATCGGCTCCCTCCTGTTCAACTTCGGCGGCCCCGGCGGCTCGGGCGTCTCCACGCTGCCGTCCTACGAAAGCGTCGTCGGCTCGCTCCACGACCGGTACGACCTGGTGAGCTGGGACCCGCGCGGGGTGGCCGCCAGCGAAGGCGTGCGATGCCGTGGCGACAAGGCCATCCAGGCCTCGGAGTCGCTGGACGCCACACCGGACGACGCGGCCGAGGAAGCGGCGTACTTCAAGGACGCCGCGGACTTCGGCAAGGGCTGCGAGAAGGCGGCCAGCAAGCTGATGGCCCACGTCTCGACGACCGACACGGCCCGCGACATGGACCTGATGCGCCAGGTCCTCGGCGACCGCCGGATGCACTACTTCGGCATCTCCTACGGCACCGAACTGGGCGGTGTGTACGCCCACTTGTTCCCGAAGAACGTGGGCCGCCTGGTGCTCGACGCGGTCGTCGACCCGAGCGCCGACACCGTGGGCCACGCCAGGAACCAGACGCTGGGCTTCCAGCGCGCCCTGGACGACTACCTCAAGTCCACCGGCCAGGACCCGAAGCAGGGCTCCCGGAAGATCGCGGACCTGCTGAAGCGGATCGACGCGAAGCCGCTGCCCACCAGCAGCGGGCGCAAGCTCAGCCAGTCCCTGGCCCTCACCGGCATCGTGCTGCCGCTGTACAGCAAGCAGGGCTGGCCGAGCCTCACCAGCGCCCTCAAGGCGGCCGGGAACGGGGACGGTTCGGAGCTGCTGACGCTCGCCGACGGCTACAACGAACGCGACGCCTCGGGGCACTACGGCACGACGACGCATTCCCAACGGGTCATATCGTGCTTGGACGACAAGCAGCGCCCGACTCCCGAGGAGACGAAGAAGCGGCTGCCCGAGTTCGAGAAGATCTCGCCCGTCTTCGGCGATTTCATGGGCTGGGACACGGCGGGCTGGTGCCACGAATGGCCGGTGGCCGGTCAGTACGACACCCCCGAGGTCAGTGCGCCGGGAGCCGAACCCGTCCTGATCGTCGGCAACACCGGGGACCCGGCGACGCCCTACGAGGGCGCCCGCAGGATGGCGGACGAGCTCGGCAAGGGTGTGGGCGTGGAGCTCACCTGGAAGGGCGAGGGCCATGGCGCCTACGGGAGCGGGAGCGACTGCGTCGACTCGACCGTGAACCGCTATCTGCTGGACGGGACGGTGCCGAAGGACGGCAAGGTCTGTTCATGACGACGGCGGGGGTTTCGCGAACACCCGGTTCGCGAAACCCCCGCCATCGAAAGAGCGGGCCGAGCGGTCGGTCAGTACACCGGCTTCTCGGGCTCGATCTGGTGGACCCAGCCGATCACACCGCCGCCGACGTGCACGGCGTCGGAGAAACCGGCGGACTTCAGGACGGCGAGGACCTCCGCGCTGCGGACACCCGTCTTGCAGTGCAGGACGATCTTCTTGTCCTGCGGCAGGGTCGCCAGGGCGGTGCCCATGAGGAACTCGTTCTTCGGGATCAGCTTGGCGCCGGGGATCGAGACGATCTCGTACTCGTTGATCTCGCGGACGTCGATGATCTCGATGTTCTCGCCGTCGTCGATCCACTCCTTGAGCTGCTTGGGAGTGATCGTCGAGCCGGCGGCCGCCTCCTGCGCCTCCTCGGACACGACGCCGCAGAAGGCCTCGTAGTCGATGAGTTCGGTGACGGTCGGGTTCTCACCGCAGACCGCGCAGTTCGGGTCCTTGCGGACCTTCACCTGGCGGTACGTCATCTCCAGGGCGTCGTAGATCATCAGGCGGCCGACGAGCGGCTCACCGATGCCGGCGAGGAGCTTGATCGCCTCGTTGACCTGGATGGAGCCGATCGACGCGCACAGCACGCCGAGGACACCGCCCTCGGCGCAGGAGGGGACCATGCCCGGCGGCGGGGGCTCCGGGTAGAGGCAGCGGTAGCAGGGTCCGTGCTCGGACCAGAACACGGAGGCCTGGCCGTCGAAGCGGTAGATCGAGCCCCACACGTACGGCTTGTTGAGCAGCACGCACGCGTCGTTGACCAGGTAGCGGGTCGCGAAGTTGTCCGTGCCGTCGACGATCAGGTCGTACTGGCTGAAGATGTCCATCACGTTCTCGGCCTCGAGCCGCTCTTCGTGAAGGACCACGTTCACGTACGGGTTGATGCCCAGTACGGAATCGCGCGCCGACGCGGCCTTGGAACGGCCGATGTCAGCCTGGCTGTGGATGATCTGGCGCTGCAGGTTCGACTCGTCGACCTCGTCGAACTCCACGATGCCGAGCGTGCCGACGCCGGCCGCGGCCAGGTACATCAGCGCCGGCGATCCGAGGCCGCCGGCGCCCACACACAGCACCTTGGCGTTCTTCAGCCGCTTCTGCCCGTCCATGCCCACATCGGGGATGATCAGGTGGCGGGAGTACCTGCGGACCTCGTCTACGGTGAGCTCAGAGGCTGGCTCGACCAGGGGTGGCAGCGACACGGGGACTCCGTTGGTCGGTCAATCACTACAGTTGTTCTCCCCGTAACACTGCCACGCCCTTCTTCATTCCGAGACACCCGTTCCGATCCGCGAGACGATCTCGTCCCAGTAGCCGGGCATCGTCTCCCAGGGGTCGGCCGTCCCTCCGTGATCCGAGCGGTCGGTGAAGTAGATCGTCGAGGCGCCCTGCCAGCGGGCGATGCGCAGCGCCTCGTCCAGGTGCCCGCGCGGCACACCGTGCACGAAGTGACAGAAGCGCTCCGGGGGATGGTCGGCTGTCCACTCGGCGACCTGCGACCAGCGGTAGTCGGTCCAGGGGCCCGAGAAGGTCACCAGCTGGTCGGCGTTCTCGGCGTATCCCGGGTGCGGGTGGGTGCCGTGGCCGAGCACGATGTGGGCACCGTCACGGAGCGCGCGGAGCGCGCCGACCGTGCGGCGGATCTCGGGAAGCGCGGCGCGCTCACCGGGGCAGCGGCCGAGGAGGAATCCGTCGGCCTGATACCAGTCGAGGTAGCGCCGCGCATCGGACATCACCTCGGCGAAGGTGCGTGCTCCGTAGGTGGTGTCCAGGAGCCCCAGCACCCGGACACCCGCGTTGCGCAGCCGTCCCGAGGCTTCCAGGCAGCGCGGGTCGGGGCGTGCGCCGGGACCGTTGTCCACGTTCAGGACGACCCAGTGCAAGGGGGTGCCGGGGCGGGTGAGTTCGTCCCATTCCACGGAAGCGACGAGGGGGTGCGCATAGCCGGGGATGCCGAAGCCGAGTCCCAGATCGGTGCTCGCACTGCCGGTCGCGGTGCTGGTCAGATACGACATGCCGCCTCCATCCAGATGTCCGCGAGGGATTCCTCGAGGTTGATCCGGGGCCGCCAGCCGAGCCGGTCGCGTGCGGTGCGCACATCGGCCTGCTGCCAGCTGCCGCAGCCGTCCGGGTAGGGGTACGCGACCGGGGCCGCGTGGTCGGGTTCGGGGCGGGGGTGACCGATGGACGCCCGCATGGACGGGCCGGGCGGGCCGTCGAGTTCGTGCAGGGTGCCGCTGTAGCCGGCCACGCGCGCGAGGACGGCGGCGGCGTCACGGAGGCGCACGGCACGGCCCGAGCCGATGTTGATCACGCCCTGTGCGGCGGAGAGGGAGGCGGCGTGGACGGCGCGGGCGACGTCACGGACGTCGATGAAGTCGCGCTGGACGCCCAGACCGCCGAGCTTGAGCTCGCCGTCGCTGGCCTGCATGGCGCGGCGCAGCGCCTCGGCGAGCCGGCCGAGCGGGGATCCGGCGGGGGTGCCGGGGCCCGCGGGTGAGAAGACGCGGAGCACCACGGCGTCCAGGCCGGAGCCGAGGACGAGTTCGGTCGCGGCGAGTTTGCTCACGCCGTACGGGCCGCCCGGGCGCGGCACGGCGTCCTCCGCGGTGGAGGAGCCGGGCTGGCTGGGCCCGTACTCGGCGCCGCAGCCGATCTGCACGAGCCGGGCCCCGCAGCCGCTGCGCCGCAGGGCCTCGCAGACGGTGGCGACGGCGACGGTGTTGTGCCGGGTCAGTTCGCGGGCGCCGCCGCGGGTGGCGCCCGCGCAGTTGATGACGACTCCGGGGTGCACCGCGTCCAGGAAGCGGGTGAGCGCGCCGGGGCTGCCCGAGGCGAGGTCGAACCGTACGTCGGCGTCGTCGCCCCGGCCGAGCGCGGTGAGCTGCACGGCCGGGTCGGCCAGCAGCCTGTCGGCGACGAAGCGGCCGAGGTAACCGTTGGCTCCGATCAGCAGGACCCTCATCGGGCGGCTCCCGGGGCGGATTCTCCGGTTCGGGAGGTGATCATCTGACTGTCTCCTTCGGGGTGATGCCGTGGGTAGGGGAGAGGGCCCGCGGTGTCGGCCCCGCGGGAGAAGGGGGCCCGGATCCGGGAGGCTGTCCCGGACGCCGGGGAGGGCTCACGGCGGTGGGGGCGTCGTGGGCCGGTTTCGGGCGGCCCCGGTCGACCGGGCCGCCGTGTTCGGTGCGCCGGGGCGCGGATCGCGGCTCATGGGGCCTCGCAGGGCAGGGCGTGGGCCGAGGCGCGGGTCAGGGCGCGGGTCGCGTGGACGAGGAGGACGAGGGCGCCCGCCCCGCACGCCAGGGCCGGTACGGCGCCGGGTCCTCCCGCGCCGACGAGACGGTCGACGGGGACGGCCAGGAAGGAGCAGCCGGGCAGGCGGGCGGCGAGGACCGTGGCGAGGGCGGTGGCCTCGGCCGCGCCCGCAGCGGCGAGCGCGACGGCCGGGGCCTGGGTGAAGCCGCGCACGGTCAGCAGCCGGGCGAGCAGGAGCAGGGCGCCGAGGGCACCGGCTCCGGCGTAGCCGGGCGACTCGTTCAGTGCCGTCCCGCACAGCGCGAGCAGCCCGCCCAGTGCGCACAGGAACAGGCCGAACGCTCCGAGGAGCAGGGGTCGTACGGAGGAGGCGAACTCCTCCAGGCCACGGCTGGCGTTGAGCCGGAGGCGGGCGCGGGCGACGAAGAGCTGGGCGCACCAGGCCGCCGGGGCGCAGGCCAGGGCGAGGGCCAGCACGGGCGCGACGGCCAGGGGCCAGGGGCCGTCCGGGCCGCCGTCGAGGCCGGCGCTCAGCAGTCCGTCACCGACGAGGGCGTACGCGATGAGCCAGCACGTCCATCCGCGGGTGGCGCTCGTCGTGCGGTGCCGGGTGCTCAGGGGACCCCGCCGGAGGGCGGCATGCAGGCCCAGCGTCATGGCCAGGGTGCCGAACGCGGCGACGGCGAGGCGCGGCTGCCCGTCGGTGAGCCGCACCCCGGCGACGACGGCCGCGCCGAGGGCGCCCGGCACCAGGGCGAGCGCCGCCCAGTAGGCACGTGTGCCGGGGCGTCCCGGGGTCTCGGTGCGGGGCGTGGACTCCCCGTCGCGCGGAACGCGCGCGAACATCTCCTCGGCGAGCGAGAAGACGTCCCGGTGCCGGAAGCGGGCGGCTGTCCGGTCGGTCACCCCGTGCGCCTCCAGTCCCGCCGCGATCTCCAGCGGGTCCACGGCCCGCTCGCAGAGCTCGCGGTGCCGGTGTATCAGCGCCTTCACGGGGTCCGCCGCGCCGCGGCGTCCGGCGGGCCTGCGCGCACCGTGCGAGCCGTCGGCGCGGTCGCCGCCTCCCTCAGCCGCACCGGGACCGGGGCGGGCGCCTCCGGCAGCCGCACCGGAGCCGGGGCCGACTCCGCGACCCGCGCCACGGAGACGTTCGGGGCCGGCGTCGGGGCCCGGCCCGTCCGTCGCGAGGGAGTCACCCGCCAGATCCGCCAGGTCCGCCAGGTCCGTTCCGGTCCCGACGGCAGTCCCCTCCCCCGCGCCCGCGGCCCGTCCGTCCGTCTCCTCCGCCACCAGCCACGTCTCGGACCGCTCGTCCCAGATGCGGGAGCCCGTCGGTGTCGCGGGCCGGTCCGGTTCACCCAGGTCGTCGAGCCCGCTCAGGGCACCGGGTCCGCCGCTGTCGATGGTCACGCGCCCTCCCCCACAGAAACGGCAACGGGCACGGGCACCGTGGCTCGTACCGGTGCGCCCTCCGCCCAGCGCGTTCGGTCCGCGGTCATGAGGCGGGACTCGGTCCAGCAGCCGGGCACGTGGGCCTCGGCGGGGACGCCGAAGGGCAACGGCTCCCCCTCGTCGTCCACCAGTACCCGACTCACCGGGGAGTGCGAGACGATCTCGAGGTAAATGCCGTGAAATGCCGTGATGTTCTGCTCGACGGTGAAGAGTTCGAGAGCGCGTGCCCGGGCGGCCGCACCCAGACGCTCACGGCGCTCCGGGTCGCGCAGCAGGGCGACGCACGCCTCCGCGAGCGCCCGCGGATTGCGCGGCGGCACCACCAGTCCTGTGCCGCCGATGACCTCGACGACCGCGCCCACATCCGTGGAGACGGTGGCCCGGCCGCAGAACATGGCCTCGACGAGGCTGATCGGGAAGCCCTCGACGACGCTGGAGAGGACGACCAGGGCACCGGAGGCGTAGGCCTCCGCGAGGCTCGGGATCTCCGGACCGCCGATCTCCTCGAAGGACACCGGGTTGTCGCCGACCGCGTGCGCGCCCTCCGCCTCGTCGGGGAAGAGCTGCGCGGCCAGGGCCTTGCAGTGGGCCAGATAGGTCGCGCCGTCCGGGCCGTCGGCGGGGGCGCCGACGATCCGCAAGCGGGTCTTCGGCTCCTCCTTGCGGATCTCGGCGAAGGAGTGCAGCAGGGAGATCAGGTCCTTGGCCGGTTCGATGCGGCCGACCCACACCAGCGTGTCGGGGTCCGCGCACCGGCTGCCCTCCACGCCCTCCCCGACGTCCGCGAAGCGCTCGGCCTCCATGCCGGGGTAGACGGTGCGCAGCTTGGCGCGGTCGGCGCCGCAGCGCTCCTGCCAGCGGCGGGCGTGCGCGTTTCCGGGCGTGATGAGCGCGGCCGCGCGGTAGACCTCGGAGGCGAGCCCGCCGTGGAACGCGGCGAGCAGCGCCCGGACGGCGGGGGCCTCTTCGACGGTCGCGGCGGCCAGGTAGTGCGCCCGCAGCTGCACGCCGTACTCGGTGACCAGCAGGGGGACGCCGAAGAAGTGCCGGGTGAGGAGGCCGGGCAGGGCGGCGGTTCCGCCGGACGCGGCGTGGCAGAGGTCGACCGAGCCGAGCCCGTCGTCCCCGTACCAGTCCAGCGAGAGGGGGCGCAGGGCGCGCTCGATGTGCGCGGCGACGGTGAGCAGATCGGGTACGCGCGCGGTGCGGGCGGCGCGGAGTGCGCCGGGCGCACGACAGGCGCGTTCCAGGGCACGCACGGCGCTCTCGGAGCGCAGGGCGCCGACCAGTCCGGCCTCGTCCCGGGCGAGTTCGGCCAGCCCGTACAGCGCGCTGGCGAAACGGTCCGCCACGACAGCGGCGGAAGCCGCCCCCTCCCCCGGCACCTCCGCGCCTCCGGCCTCCGGCCCCGCGCACACCGCCGCCGCCAGTTCCCCGTACGCCTCGGCGAACCGGCGCCGCGCCCGTCGCCCGTACACCACCCCGTCGCTCTGCGCCGTCCACAGCGGTGCCGTGCGTACGCGGCCGACCTGGGGCGGCAGCCGGATCCAGCCCTCGTCCTCCTGGCGTTCGGTGCGGCTGAGCGCGTAGACGTCGAACTCGTGCTGCCCGAGCCCTCGTACGAGCCGGTCGCACCAGAGCCTGGCGTCACCGCTCACATACGGATAGCCACCCTCCGTCAGCAGTCCGATGCGCACGACCACACCCCCGATCTCCCGTATGAGGAGCCGCCGTTGACCCGGCGGCTCGCAGCGGGACGAACGTATGCGGACAAGGCGGTGGTGCGACGGACGGTTGTCCATCGCACCACCAAAAGGGGTGAACGGTCGTAACTTTCCCGCGCAGACCGCGTTTTGTCGCGCTACGAGTTCAAGCGGTCACGTTTCGCTGGGCTCGGGCCCTCGATCGGGTCACGCCAGGGACAGTTCCTCGCGTTCCGCCCGGCGTCGCGCCGCGACCGCCGGATCGAGTGCCGGCACGGCGGCCAGCAGCTGCCGGGTGTACGGGTCCCGCGGGTTCTCGTACACCTCGTCGGCGGGACCGTACTCGACGAGCCGGCCGCGCCGCATCACCGCCACCCGGTCGCTGACCTGGCGCACGACCGCGAGGTCGTGGGCCACGAAGACCAGCGCGAGTCCGAGTTCCCGCTGCAACTCGCCCAGCAGGGCGACCACTTGGGCCTGTGTGGTGACGTCGAGCGCGGAGACCGGCTCGTCGCACACGATGGCGCGCGGCTCGGCGGCGAGCGCCCGCGCGATGCCGACCCGCTGGCGCTGTCCGCCGCTGAACTCGTGCGGGTAGCGGTCGTAGTGCGCCCCTTCGAGCCCCACGCGCTCCAGCAGCTCCCGTACCCGCCCGCGAATGCGTTTCTCGTCCTTCTCGCCGCGCGCCCGCAGCGGATCGGCGATGGACTCGCCCACGCTGCGGCGGGGGTTGAGGGAGGACACCGGGTCCTGGAAGACCATCTGCACCGAGGGACGGACGCCGGACTGCTCGCGTCCCTCGTGGCGGACCACACCGGTCGTCGGCTCCAGGAGCCCCACCAGCATCCTTCCCAGGGTCGTCTTCCCGCTGCCGCTCTCGCCGACGATGCCGAGGGTCTCGCCCCGGCGGACGGTCAGCGACACGTCGTCGACGGCCGCGAACCGCTGCTTCCCGCGCCCGAACTCCCGCCGGAGCCCGACCGCTTCGAGAACGACGTCGTCCGAAGGGAGGCCCTCGGCCGGACCTGCCCCCTCGGCCGCGTTCGTGCTCCCGCCGCGCCCGGCCGCGCGAGGTGTGTCCACGCGGGGGACGGCGCCGAGGAGTTCCCGGGTGTACGGCTCCCGGGGCGCGCCGAGAACGGCGTCGACCTTCCCGTGCTCGACCGCGCGTCCGTGACGCATCACCAGGATCTCGTCGACGCTCTCGGCCGCGACCCCGACGTCATGGGTGACCAGCAGCAGTCCCGTCCCGGTCTCCTGCCGCAGGGTGTGCAGAAGGTCGAGGATCTGGGCCTGGACGGTCACGTCGAGGGCCGTGGTCGGCTCGTCGGCGATCAGGAGCTCGGGTTCGCAGGCCAGGGCCATGGCGATGAGGGCGCGCTGGCGCATACCGCCGCTGAACTCGTGCGGGCGCGAACGGGACCGGCGGGCCGCGTCGGGGATGCCGACGCGGTCCAGTACCCGCACCGCACGCGCGCGTGCCGCTCGCCGGGACGCCTTGGTGTGCACCCGGTACACCTCGGCGATCTGGTCGCCGACCGCGTAGTACGGGTCGAGGGACGACAGCGGGTCCTGGAAGACCATGGCGGCCTTTCCGCCGCGCAGCCGACGCAGTTCGTCGTCGGATGCCCGCTGTACGTCCACACCGGCCACGCGGACCGTGCCGCCGACGCGCGCTCCGGTGCCCCGGTGCAGCGCCAACAGGGCGGATGCCACGGTGGACTTGCCCGAGCCGGACTCGCCGACCAGGCCCAGGGCGGCGCCCTTCTCCAGCCGGAAGGAGAGCCCGTCGACGGCCCGCAGGCCCCCGAAGTCGACGACGAGATCGCTCACTTCGACCAGAGAAGCCGGCGAGGAGGTCGCCGCGGGGGCGGTGGAAGGGGGTGATGAAGAGGCCCGTGACGGGGCGGTGGAAGGGGTCTTGGAGGAGTTGCTCATGCCAGCACCACCCGTCGGTCGGCCACCGCGTAGAGCACGTCCGCGACGGCGTTGGCGATGACCACGAAGAAGCCGATGACCAGGACCATGCCGACGACCACGGGAAGGTCCACGACGTTCACCGCGTGCACCAGCTCCTGCCCGATGCCGGGCAGTCCGAAGAGCGTCTCGGTGAGCACCGCGCCGCCGACCGCCGACCCGAAGGTGTTGGCGTTCAGCGCGATGATCGAGGCGAGCGCTCCCCGTACGGCGTGCCGTCCGATGATCGACCGCTCACCGACGCCGTACGCCCGGAAGGTCCGGATGTGGTCCTCGGCCAGTGTCTCCAGCATCGAGGCCCTGGTCAGCCGGGCGAACGCGGCGGCTTCGACGAGGGCGAGCGAGAGCCAGGGGAGCAACAGGTTCCACGCCCACTGCTCGGGGTCGTCGGAGAAGTTCACGTACTGCGGGAAGGGCAGCAGTTGCAGCTGGCCGCAGACCACGATCATCAGGATCAGGCCGATGACGAAGACGGGCGTCGCCGTCCCGGCCAGCGTGATGCCGGTCAGCACCCGCTCGCTGAGCCGGCCGCGCCGCCACGCCGAGAGGACGCCGGTGCCGACGCCGAGCACGAGCCAGACGACCATCGCGCCGAACACCAGCGACAGGCTGACCGGCAGCTTCGTCAGGATCAGCTGCGTGACCTGCTGGTCGGTCTGGTACGACAGCCCGAGGCAGGGTGCCGAGCAGTGCTGGACGGAGGTGCCCGTCGAGTAGTCCTGACCGACGAAGAGGCCCTCCAGGAAGTGCCAGTACCGCGCGTACAGCGGGTCTCCGAGATGCAACTGCTCGGCGACCTGGTGCACTTGGAGGGGTGAGCAGCGCGGGCCACAGGTGATCTGGGCGACGTTGCCGGGTGTGGCGTAGAAGACGACGTAGATGATCACCGAGATGGCGAAGAGGGTGATCGCGGTGCCGAGGGCACGACGCAGGACGAAACCGCCGAAGCCGCTCATGCCTTGGCCTCCTCGGCCTCGGAGGACGGCGCGCCCGGCCGGTCCGGACCCGCGCCCTGCCCGGGCAGGGCCACGCCCGCGCCGGCCTGGGGCACGGCGGCTCCCGCGGCGGTCCCGCCCGCGTCCGCCTTGGCCTCGCCCCTGCGCCCCGTGCCGACGCGCAGACGTGAAGCCGCGCGCGGGTCGAGGGCGGTGCGCACGCCGTCGCCCAGGACGGTGAGGGAGAGGACGGTGACGAACAGGGCGCCCGCGGGCAGCAGCAGGTACTGCGGCGCGGCCTGGTACCAGACGTCGGCGGCGGTCAGCATCTGTCCCCAGGACGGCGTCGGGGGCTTCACGCCGACGCCGAGGAACGACAGGGCCGCCTCGACACCGATGTTCATCGGCACGAGGAGCGCGGAGTACGTGATGAGCGGGGCGGCGAGGCCCGGCAGCAGCTCGCGTCGGGCGATGCGCCAGGTGCCCCAGCCGCTGAGACGGGCCGCCGAGACGTAGTCCAGCTGCTTGAGCGTGAGCGTCTGCGCGCGCACGATCTTCGCGAGGGTGCCCCAGGCGATCAGCCCGATGACGAGGGCGACCAGGACGGGACGCGGGAAGCTGCTGGGCACGATCGCCAGCAGCGCCAACGACATGATCATCAGGGGCATCGCGACGATGATCTCGGTGACGCGGCTCAGCAGTTGATCGACCCATCGGTTCCCGAGCGCGGCCGCCACGCCCACCACGACGGCGATGAGGACCTGCACCAGGGTCGCCGCGAGCGCGACGCCGAGGGAGACCCGGGCACCGTAGACGAGGCGTGCGAAGAGGTCGCGGCCGGTCTGGGGTTCGACGCCGAGCCAGTGGTCGGCGCCGATGCCGCCGAGCGGGCCGACGGGGACGCCGCCGCGCGCGGAGTCCACCAGCGAGGGGTGGTAGGTGGTGGGGTCCTGGCCCTCGATGGCCGTGAGCAGCGGTGCGGCGAGCGCGACCAGGACGAGCAGCGCGACGACGGCCGCCGCGACGAGGGCGGCGCGCTGCGCACGCAGCCGCCGCCAGAACTGACGGGCCCCCGAGGCCCCCGCGGCGGACGAGTCCGCCGCGGGGGCCGGGGAGGCGAGAAGTGCCTCGCTCACGGTGCTACTTCACCGCGACCTGGGAGATGTCCAGAACGCCGGTCCAGTCGCTGATCACGATGTTCTTGACGCTCTTGCCGTACAGGCGCTTGTAGACGGGGTGGAACAGCGGCACGGTCAGCGCCTGCTCACCGATCTTCTTGTCCAGCGCACCCCAGCGCTTGGCGGCCTCGTCGAGGTCGGTCAGCTTGTTGATCGCGTCGATCTCGTCATTGACCGACTTGTCGTTGAGGAAGCCGGAGTTGAAGTTGGCGCCGTCCTTGACGATCTGCCGGCCGTCGAAGATCGGGGCCAGGAACGGACCGCCGGAGGGCCAGTCGGCACCCCAGTGGGCGAGGAAGAAGCCCGGCTCGGTCTTGGCGCTGTGGATCTTGTCGCTGTAGTCGTTGTCCTCGAGGCCCTGGAGCTTGACCGTGATGCCGGCCTTCTTGAGCGCGTCCTGGATGGCGGTCGCGATCTCCGGGCTGGTCTCGAAGTCCTTGCTGTTGGAGTGGGTGAGCGTGACGGTCAGGCCGTTCTTGTGGCCCGCCTCGGCCAGCAGCTCCTTGGCCTTGGCCGCGTTGCCGGACTTGCCCGCCGGGAAGAGGTCGTAGGGCGTGTAGCCGAAGGACTTCTGGTTCGGCAGGTACGTCGTCGCGGGCTCGGCGAGCGACGAGCCGCCCGCCGCGTTGATCACCGAGCTGCGGTCGATGGCGTAGGAGATCGCCTGGCGCACCTTCGGGTCGTCGAACGGCTTCACCTTCGGGTTGAAGGCGATGTAGTTGGTGTAGCCGAAGTGCCCGGTGCCGACACGCGAGGCCAGCTCCTTGTCCCCCGTCACCTTCGCCAGCTCGGCGGGGCCGAGGTTGGTGTCCGTGGTGACGGCGGTGGTGTCCGCGCCCTGGGAGGAGGACAGCCGCTGGTTGATCACCGACGAGTCCAGGCCGGACCGTACGTCGATGGTGTCCGGGTAGGCCTTGCGCTCGGCGTCGGTCGACGCGGACCAGTACGTGTTGCGCTCCAGGGTGAGTCGCTCGCCGTCGTTCTCGTTCTTGACGACCTTGTACGGACCCGAGGAGACCGGGTGCTCCTCGTACTTCGTGCCCTTGTCCTTGGCCTTCGGGACGGGAGTGAACTGCGTCTGCGTGGCCAGGTAGGGGAACTCGCCCTCGGGCTTGTTCAGGTGGAAGACGATGGTCAGCTCGTCCGGCGTCTCGATCGAGTCGAGGCCCTTCTTGTCCTTGTAGGGGCCCTGGTAGTCGGCCCCGCCGATCAGCCAGTCGCGCAGATAGGGCGCGCCGCCGGAGAGTTCGGCGGCGAAGGAACGCTCGATGCCGTACTTGATGTCGGCGGAGGTGATCGGCGTGCCGTCCTCGAACTTGAGGCCCTTCTTCAGGGTGTACGTCCACACGGTCGCGTTCTTGCTCGGGCGGCCGGTGTCGGTGGCGAGGTCCGGCACGACCTCGGCGCCGGCGGCCCCGTTCTCGCGGTTGCGGGTGGTGAGCGTACGGAAGACGAGCGAGGGCACGTTGCCGCCGCCGGAGGTGTAGAGCCGCGCGGGGTCGAAGTCCGACTGCGGATTGGAGTTCAGGACGGTGAGCGTGCCGCCCTTGTGGGGCCGGGAGTCGCCACCGGAGCTCTTGGCATCGTTGTCCTCCGGGCCGCAGGCGGCGGCGCCCGCTGCCACGACCAGGCTGACGGATGCCGCGGCCACGCGGCGCGCTATGAGGGACGGTTGACGCATCGGAAGACGACCTCTCGGAATGGCTCGAATACTGAGACGGATTGACGCGGGGTGAGACGGAAGAGCGCGGAGCTCGCCCAGGGCGTCAGGCGTCGGTGTCCGACCGGACCGAAAGAGGCACCGGCGCGCCGAATCGGAGATTCAGGGGCGCACGGAACAAGACGGGAGGAAAGCGACGCACTCGCCGGGGGCGGGCGTCAGCGACAGTGAATGTCGGCCACGCAGAGCGCGGTCACGCCGATGAGCGCCAGCTCAAGGGCGGCGCGTGCGGAGGCGTGACGGGGCGACATGCGGAAAAATATGAACGATCTTTCGGCGCATGTCAACGTGGCCCAGGCGCTCCCTGTCAACTCCCGGGATAGGCCCAGGGGTTGGCGAGGCAGTGGATTCCGTCGTGGTCGAGGAACTTGGTCTGCTGCTGCATGACCGGGGCGAGCTCGCCGTCCTTGTCACAGGTGACGTGCCCGAATCCGAGCCGGTGGCCGACCTCGTGGTTGATCAGCATCTGCCGGTAGGCGTGAATCTTGTCACCGTAGGTCGTCGAGCCCTGGGCCCAGCGGTAGGCGTTGATCATGACGCGCTCGGTGGACGCCGAGTCGCACGACACGTTGTCCTCCGTGGTGTCGAGCCCCGACTTGGCGCACCACTCGGCGGTGGTGCCCGGGCTCGCCAGCGTGATGACGAAGTCCGGTTTCCCGGAGTGGATCCGCTCGAAGGTGCGGGCGCCGCCGTGGGCCCAACTCCGCTGGTCGTTCAGGGTCTTCTGCACGGCCTCGGCGAAGAGCTCACCGTCGAGGCCGAGGCCCTTCTCGATGTCGACGCGGTAGGTGTACTTGCGCCCCTTGCCCGGCGCCTCGGCGACTCCGGGTACCGCGTCGAACTTCCCCGACGCCTTGAGCTTCGCGCCGAGGGGGTACGTCCTGGCCATCTGCTGGTCGTACGTCAGGGGCGCCGCGGCCACGTTCGGTGCCCCCGACTGGGTCGGCCGGTCGTCCCCGCGCGAGGCGGAGTCCTGGGTCGCCCGGCCGCCGCCGTCCTCGGCTGCCTGCGTCCGCGCACCGGCGTCGTGCTGTCCCGAGGCGACCTGTCCGGCCACGACGACGGCCAGCACGGTGGTGACGGCGGCCGCCGCGATCCCGGTGAACGCCCACCCCTTGCGGGCCTTGCCGTCGGCCTGTTCCTCGGTCTCCGGCAGCGAGGGCTCACCGGTCTCGAACGACCCGGTGTCCCAGTCGGTGACGGAGCCGTAGGGGTCGGCGGCCCGGGGATTCGCCGTCCGCCCGGGAGCGACGCCGCCCGACGCGAAGTGGGCGTCGCTCTCCTCCGCTCCGAGGTCGAACGCGTCGACGTAGGCCTGCCGGGGAGCCGCCACGTGCTCCTGGCGCTGCCGGGGGACGCGCGGTCCGGGAGGCGCGCCCTGAGGAGCCCCACCGGCCCTGGACTCCCCCCAGCCACCGCCCGGTTCACGCTGCTCGGGATGCCCGCCCCGCACCCGGGGCATCCCGTGAGCGGGGGTCCCGTCGGGAAGTCGCGGCATCCCGTGCGCCGGAGTCCCGTCGGGAAGTCGCGGCATCCCATGGGCCGGAGTCCCGTCGAAAAAACGCGGCACCCCATGTGCCGGGGTGCCGTCGTCATACCGCGGGACGCCTTGTGCGGGAGTCCCGTCCGTGAATCGAGGCACCCCGCGTGCGGGAGTGCCCTCCGCCATCCGCGGGAACCCGTGCGCCGGCGTCCCGTCCGGCAGACGCGGCACGCCACGTGCCGGAGTGCCGTCCTCGAAACGCGGCACTCCCCGCGCGGGAGTGCCCTCCGCCATCCGCGGGAACCCGTGGGCCGGCGTCCCCTTGTCGAAACGCGGCGCGCTTCGCTGCGGGGACCCGCCCGCGGGCGGATACGGGCCCAGGGGGCCGGTCGGCTGTGCCGCCGCGCGGCGGGCGCGATCCGGGCCCGGCGCCGGGGCGGGTGCCGCCTCCGCCGCCGGAACCGCTCGCGTACGCGAGGTGTCCGGCTTCTCGGCCCGCCCCCGACGACTGTGTCGTCCCACTTCCTGCCTCAGCTCTCCGCGCCGACTGCCGCCGAGGAGGTCAACTCTCCCAGGTCCGCCAGGAGTTCGCGGAAGGCGGTGGCCACCGTTTCCGGATACTCCATCATGGCGACGTGCCCCGCGTCCGGCAGGGACAACAGCCGGGAGTCACGGAAGGCACGGGCCGCGCGCTGCGCCATACGGTAGCCGACGAGTTGGTCTCGGCCGCCGTAGACGAGCAGCGTCGGGGCGAGCACCCGCTCGGCCTGACGCCACAGTCCGTGCTGTCCGCCCAGCGTGTACGCGTTCACGACCCCGCGCGCGGAGCGTGCCATGGCGTCCCAGAAATAGGGGAGGGCGAGTCGCCGTTCCATCTCCTCGACCGCGTGGCGGAACCCCTCGGGCGTCACGATGCTGGGATCGCCGTAACAGAGAGCCGTCACCCCCCGTACACGCTGCTCGGCGCTCCAGTCCCTGGTGAGCCTGGTGAACAGTCCCGCCACCCCGGGCAGCGCGAGCAGCGCGGTCGGCAACGCGGTGCGCTGGGCGCGGATCTCGGGCAGCGCGGGTGAGACCAGGGTGAGCGTCCGGACGAGATCCGGCCGGACGGCCGCGACGCGCGTCGTGACCGCTCCACCGAGCGAGTTGCCGAAAAGGTGCACGGGCCCGCGCCCGGACGCGTCGAGATAGCGGATGACCGCGCGGGCGTGTCCGGTGACCGAGTAGTCGCCGTCGTCCGGTGGCGGCGAGTCTCCGAAGCCCGGCAGATCGAGGGCCTCACTGTCCACGAGCCCGTCGAGCAGCGGCATCAGCGCCGACCAGTTCTGCGAGGAACCGCCCAGGCCGTGCACGTACAGCGCGGCCGGCAGCCCCTCGCGCGACGGCGGTCTCGACCGGACCGTCAGGGTGATGCCGGGCAGCCCTACCGATCGAAGTCGCTCCCCTTCCGCGACCCTGACGGCGCCGACCCTGGGCAGGACGGTCGCGGCCGGCGCGGACGGGAGTTCGGTCGAAGACATGCCGCAATGTTACGAGACGATCACGCGGGGGCTCATGTGTTCGCGGTCACAGATGGCGAGCGGATCGCATAGCGTCCGGATCGCGTGTCTCCTAGGCTTCGAACGAGGGCACTCGTACGCACATCAGGAGCGCACTCGTACCCGTTCGGGAAGAGGAACCATGACAGTCGACCCGACAGACCCCGGGACTTTCGATGACCAGTTCCGGGAAATCCTCGGCGCGGAGGCCCCGGAGGCCGACACCGCCGAGCAGTCCGCCGAGCTGGATCCCGCGGACGATGTCGACCCGGAACCCCCGGGCGACCCCCTCAACGCCGATGAGGCGGATCTCGCCGAGCAGGCCCGGGTCGTCCGGCTGAACGAGGACGACTACCGGTGACACGACACCGCTGATCAAGGCCGTCGGGACGGCCTGGTGCCCAGCTCGTCCCCTTCGGCACACTGTGCGCCGCCGCCGTCGGCGTCCGGTCCGTGAAATTCTGCGCTCGCACCGCACACAGCACGGTTACCGAAAAGTACGATGGCGGCGCGGCGCACACCGCACGTGGACAATTTTGGGAGGCGGCGTGACAGCCATCGAGCAGACAGAGGCAGCACGCCCGCGGGGCACTCGCCTGCCGCGCCGTGCCCGACGCAACCAGCTCCTCGGCGCCGCCCAGGAAGTATTCGTTGCGCAGGGATATCACTCGGCCGCCATGGACGACATCGCCGAGCGCGCGGGCGTCAGCAAGCCGGTTCTCTACCAGCACTTCCCGGGCAAGCTCGATCTGTACCTCGCCCTGCTGGACCAGCACTGCGAGTCCCTGCTCCTCGCGGTGCGGGCGGCGCTCGCGTCGACGACGGACAACGCGCTGCGCGTCCGCGCGACGATGGACGCCTACTTCGCGTACGTCGAGGACGACGGCGGAGCTTTCCGGCTGGTCTTCGAGTCGGACCTGACCAATGAGCCGGCGGTGCGCGAGCGCGTCGACAAGGTGACGCACGAGTGCGCCGAGGCGATCTGCGACGTCATCGCGGAGGACACCGGTCTCTCGCGTGCCGAGTCGATGCTTCTCGCCTCGGGCCTCGGCGGCCTGGCCCAGGTGGTGGCCCGTTCCTGGCTGCACAGCGACCGCAGTGTCCCGCGCGACCAGGCGGTCCAGCTGCTGACCTCGCTCGCGTGGCGGGGCATCGCGGGTTTCCCGCTGCACAGCACCGATCACCACTGACACGGAGGAGGCGGCCGGGGGTGTACCCCTCGGCCGCTTCTTTGTTCCCGTCGGATGTTCGCTCCTGGCGTTCCCTGGCGGAGCGTGCACCTCCCCTCACCGGGCTAATGTGTGCTGCGTACGGCGCGTACGAACGCGCACATGACTGACCGTCGGAGGGACAAAGCCGTGGAGGTCAAGATCGGCGTGCAGCACGCGCCCCGCGAGATCGTTCTGGAGAGCGGTCAGACCCCGGAAGAGGTCGAGCGCGCGGTGTCCGAGGCGCTGGCAGGCAAGTCGCAGCTGCTGAGCCTCGTGGACGACCACGGCCGCAAGGTCCTGGTTCCGGCCGACCGGCTGGCGTACGTGGAGCTCGGTGAGCCCACGCAGCGCAAGGTCGGATTCAGCGCTCTGTAGGGCAACGGAGTGGTACGCGAAGGGCCCGGTGACGATGTCACCGGGCCCTTCGCGTACCACTGCGCGCTCGCTCCCGTCCGCCGCAGCCCGGCCGCGCCTCCCCGCGTCACGTCCACAGACGGAGCACAGGACGAGCACGGAGGAGGATTGCGTTCCGCACGTCCCGGGTAGGAGCGGCTACGACCGATTTGCCCGGCCGTGCGGGAGGGAACCTCACCATGTTCTTGGAAGCGCTCGGCTCAGCGCTGCTCGGTCTCGCGCTGGCGTGGGGGGCGGCCTACCGCCTGCCCCACCGGTTGCCCGCCCGCAGCCTGGTCCTGTCGACCGGCGTGGCAGGAGCCCTGTTCGGCGCCTTCCTGACGCATACGGCCCTGGGCTCCGGCCACTGGCTGGTCATCCTGCTCGGCGCGGCGGCCGTCTCCGCGGCGCTGCTGTCACTGCTGCTCCGGCCGGAGGAACGTTTTCGACGCCGCTCGGCGACGGCGTAGCCCGTTCCGCAGACCCCGTCCCCACGACCGCCAACCGCGCGGCTAGGACGTAAGCACGTCTCCCTGAGGACCACGCCCGACGGCCCACCCCCCGCCCCCGGCAGGTCCTGGGCCGTGGCGCAGATCCTGGGCCGTGGAGCGGGGCCCGGGCGCCGCGAGGCAGGACCTGGCCGCGAGGCGGGTCCTAGGCCGCGAGGCCCAGTGCGGCCATCCGCTTGGTGTGCGCCTCGGTGATCCGGGAGAACATCCGGCCCACCTCCGCGAGATCGAAGCCGTCCGCGACGCCGCCCACGAGCATCGTCGACAGGGCGTCGCGGTCGGCGACCACGCGCTGCGACTGGGACAGGGCCTCGCCCATCAGCCGTCGCGCCCACAGCGCGAGCCGGCCTCCCACCCGCGGGTCGGCGTCGATCGCGGCGCGCACCTTCTCGATGGCGAAGCCGGCGTGACCGGTGTCGTCGAGGACGCCGAGGACGAGCCCGCGGGTGTCCGAGTCGAGGCGGGCCGCGACCTCACGGTAGAAGTCACTGGCGATCGAGTCGCCGACGTACGCCTTGACGAGCCCTTCGAGCCAGTCCGAGGGTGCCGTCTGCTTGTGGAAGCCGTCGAGCGCGGCGACGAACGGCTCCATGGCCTGCGTCGGCTCCGCGCCGACCGCGGCGAGCCGGTCCCGCAGCTGCTCGAAGTGGTGGAACTCGGCCGACGCCATCTTCGCCAGTTCCGCCTTGTCGCTGAGCGTGGGCGCCAGCTTGGCGTCCTCCGCGAGCCGCTCGAACGCCGCGAGCTCGCCGTACGCGAGCGCTCCGAGCAGGTCCACGACCGCGGCACGGTACTGCGGGTCGGCCGAGGCCGTGTCCCAGTCCTGCGCGGCTACTCCGGTGGCCGCGGGAGCGGTGTCGGCGGGGGCCTCGGCGGGCTTCTCAGCGGCGTTGTCAGGCGTCGTCATGAAGCGCACAATAGCCCGCTCACAGCACGAGGGAAGTCCCTGGTCAACCAGTGTGACGACGACTACGTGACCAAATCGGCCATCGCATGTGCGTGATTCCGGGGTATGGTGGTAATGCGCCCGGCGAGTATTCGACGGGCCGCACGAATGAGGATGCCCGGTCGGTGGCCCGATCGGCTCCGACCCGACAGCCCTCCTCGTCGGTACGGCACATTGCGTACGGCATCCGGAGGGAACCCTCAGCGGCACGAGAGCTCGAGCGTCGGCAGTGGTCCCATGCCACTCGGCCCGCCCGTCAAGAGCGGCCGACGTCCCCGGCACGGTCCCGACACGACCCCCGCGCTCGCCTCGCACCGCGCACACAGAAGAGGCAGCACCCTGACTACGACTTTCCGAGACCTCGGAATCCTTCCTGAGACCGCCGAAGCCCTCGAGGCCGTCGGCATCATCACGCCGTTCCCCATCCAGGAGATGACGCTCCCCGTCGCCCTTTCGGGCAGCGACGTCATCGGCCAGGCCAAGACCGGCACCGGCAAGACGCTGGGCTTCGGCCTTCCGCTTCTGGAGCGCGTCACCGTCCCCGCGGACGTCGAGGCGGGCCGGGCCAAGCCCGAGCAGCTCACCGACGCCCCGCAGGCCCTCGTCGTCGTCCCGACGCGCGAGCTGTGCACCCAGGTGACCAACGACCTGCTGACCGCGGGCAAGGTCCGCAACGTGCGCGTTCTCGCCATCTACGGCGGCCGGGCGTACGAGCCCCAGGTGGAGGCCCTGAAGAAGGGCGTCGACGTCATCGTCGGCACCCCGGGCCGACTGCTGGACCTCGCGGGCCAGAAGAAGCTCAACCTCAAGCACGTCAAGGCGCTCGTCCTCGACGAGGCCGACGAGATGCTCGACCTGGGCTTCCTGCCCGACGTCGAGAAGATCATGAACATGCTGCCGGCCCGCCGTCAGACGATGCTGTTCTCGGCGACCATGCCGGGCGCGGTCATCGGTCTCGCGCGCCGCTACATGTCGCAGCCCACGCACATCCGCGCCTCCGAGCCGGACGACTCGGGCGCGACGGTCCGCAACACCGCGCAGTTCGTCTACCGCGCGCACAACATGGACAAGCCCGAGCTGGTCGCCCGCATACTGCAGGCCGACGGCCGGGGCCTGGCCATGGTCTTCTGCCGCACCAAGCGCACGGCGGCCGACCTCGCCGACCAGCTCCAGCAGCGCGGTTTCGCCTCCGGCGCGGTCCACGGCGACCTCGGCCAGGGCGCCCGCGAGCAGGCGCTGCGCGCCTTCCGCAACGGCAAGGTCGACGTCCTGGTCTGCACCGACGTGGCCGCCCGCGGCATCGACGTCGAGGGTGTCACCCACGTCATCAACTACCAGTCCCCCGAGGACGAGAAGACGTACCTGCACCGCATCGGCCGCACCGGCCGCGCGGGCGCCAAGGGCATCGCGATCACCCTCGTCGACTGGGACGACATCCCGCGCTGGCAGCTGATCAACAAGGCGCTGGACCTCGGCTTCGGCAACCCGCCGGAGACGTACTCCACGTCCCCGCACCTCTTCGAGGAGCTGAAGATCCCGGTCGGCACCAAGGGTGTCCTGCCGCGATCCGAGCGCACCCGCGCCGGCCTCTCGGCCGAAGTGGTCGAGGACCTGGGCGAGACCGGTGGCCGTGGCGGTCCGCGTGGCCGCGGTGGCCGTTCGGCGGCGCCGTCGGCCCCCGAGCGCGAGCGTGAGCGCTCGCCGCGCACGCCGCGCCAGCGCCGTCGTACGCGCAACGGTGCGCCGCTGGACGAGACGTCCACATCCCCGTCCACGTCGCCCGAGGCCGCCACGGACGCTCCCGCGTCCGTAGAGGCCACCGAGCCCCGCACGCCTCGGCGCCGTCGGCGTACGCGCGGTGGAACGGGCTCCGAGCCGGTGGCGGCCGCTGCCGTGGCCACCCCGGTGGCCGAGGCCGCCGAGGTCGCCGTGGCGACGGCCGAGGGCGTCACCGACGAGCCGGCCAAGCCGCGCCGTCGCCGGAACCGCAGGACCGCCGACACCGTCGTCGAGCCGGCGGAGGCGGCGGTGACCGCTGCCGAGGCCGTGGTCGAGAACGTCGCCGCCGAGATCGCCGCCGAGGCTCCGGCCAAGCCGGCCCGCCGTCGGACCCGCAAGGCCGTCGAGGCGGCGCCGGCGGCCGAGACGGTCGCCGAGGCCGCCGAGGTCACCGAGGCTCCGGCCAAGCCCGTGCGGCGCCGGACCCGTAAGGCCGCGGAGGCCGTGGTCGACACGGTCGAGGCCGCCGCCACCGAGGTCGCCGAGGCGGTCGCCGAGACCAAGCCGCGGCGTACCCGGGCCAAGGCCGCGAGCACCGTCACGGACACGGCCGAGACCGCCGAGGCGACCGAGGCCAAGCCCGTCCGCCGCCGGACCCGCAAGGCCGTCGCCGACGCCGACATCCCGGCCCAGGCCGCCGAGGAGGGCGAGGCGAAGCCCGCCACCCGCCGACGCACCCGCAAGGCCGCGGAGGCCGTGGTCGACACGGTCGAGGCCGCCGCCACCGAGGTCGCCGAGGCGGTCGCCGAGACCAAGCCGCGGCGTACCCGGGCCAAGGCCGCGAGCACCGTCACGGACACGGCCGAGACCGCCGAGGCGACCGAGGCCAAGCCCGTCCGCCGCCGGACCCGCAAGGCCGTCGCCGACGCCGACATCCCGGCCCAGGCCGCCGAGGAGGGCGAGGCGAAGCCCGCCACCCGCCGACGCACCCGCAAGGCCGTCGCCGCGGAGCCCTCGGAGAGCTGATCTCCCGTCCGATGGCCCGGTCCCACTCCGGTGGGGCCGGGCCATCGGCGTTCCCACCCGCTCCCGGCCCTGCCCGTTCCGGCGAGCGGCGGGGCGTGTCCCGGGGCGGGCGAGGCCCGTCCCCAGGGGCCTGACCCGGCGGTAGGGCAGGGTCTGACCTGGGGCAAGGCCGTCCCGGTCTCGCCGCGCCGGGGTCTGCCCCGGCGGGAGGCGAGCCGGTTGCGGCCGCCCGCACCCGGGCAGCACCTGCCTGGCCCGCCTCCCGGAACACCGTCCCCGAGCCCCCGCTCCCCGGCACCCAGGGGCCGGCCCCGGCGGCCCCTCCCCCCCTGCCGGATCCCGGCATCCCCCACCAGGCAGTGGTCCCCCCGTGGCCCCCCGGACCGCCCCACCCGCCGAGCGTCCGTCTTCCCCTCCCGATAGCCTCCTCCGCATGAGCAGGCCCTACACGTTCGTCCCGCCCGCCGGCGTCCGCGCCTACCGTCTGTCGACCTCGCGCGGCGAGTTCGCCGTGCTCGACGGCGCCCCGGACGGGCAGCCCAAGGGCACCGCGTTGCTGCTGCCGGGGTTCACCGGGAGCAAGGAGGACTTCATCGCGCTGCACGCTCCCCTGGCCTCGGCGGGATACCGGACGGTGGCCGTGGACGGGCGCGGACAGTTCGAGACCGAAGGCCCTCGGGACGACGAAACTGCTTACGCGCAGAGCGAGTTGGCGCAGGACGTGCTCGCGCAGGCCGCCGCGGTCGGCACCCCGGTGCACCTCGTGGGGCACTCGCTCGGCGGCCAGATCGCCCGCGCGGCGGTGCTGGTCGACCCCTCGCCGTTCGTCTCGCTGACGCTCATGGCCTCCGGCCCCGCCCAGATCTCCACGCCCCAGCAGCAGCGCGTCAAGCTGCTGCGGGACGCGCTCGCCGTGATGAGCATGGCCGAGGTCTGGGAGGCGATACGGGCGATGGAGCCACCCGAGGAGACCGACACGGGCGGGCTGGACGCGGGGCTCGACGACCTCGCCGACCTGCGCCGCCGCTGGCTCGGCAACAGCCCCGCCCAGCTCGTCGCCACGGGCCGTCAGCTGTGCGTCGAGCCGGACCGCGTGGCCGAACTGGCCACCGTCCCCCTCCCGAAGCACGTCATCTCCGGCGAGCGCGACGACACCTGGCCGGTGTCCCTGCTGGACACGATGGCCGTACGGCTCGACGCCCACCGCACGGTCGTCGAGGGCGCGGAGCACTCCCCCAATGCCGACCAGCCACTGGAGACCGCCCGCGCTCTGGCCGGGTTCTGGGACAGCACAGCCCGCTAGTACCAGGAACGTAGGACCAGGAACGTAGTACCAGGAACGCCACGGCTGACAGGAGCGCCAGGACTGCCGGGGCTGCCAGGCCTGCCGGACCTCCTCAGACCGGCCAGGACAGCCGGGGACTCCTGCGACCGCCAGAGCTGCCGGATCGCTAGTACTGCGCCTGCAGGTGCTCCCAGAAGCCGTCCCGCAGGGCGCGGCGCAGGTCCGACTGGCCGCGCAGGGAGTACTGGAGCAGCCCCTCGGCCTCGACCAGCAGGTCCTGGTCGACCGAGCCGGGGAGGTACGGGTGCCCCGGCAGCAGCTCCACCAGGGATTCCCTGCCCCGTGCGGCCAGCCACTTGGCGGCGATCTGCGCGCCCACGAAACGTACGTCCTCCCGGGTGGGCCGGGCCGCCGCCGTCGGGTCGTACGACTGGGCGGTCCGCCTGGCCACATACGGCTTGAAGAAGTCGAGGTCGAACGTCCGCTGGCTGTCGACCTCCCAGAGCAGCGGTTCGGCCTGGTTGCGGCCCTCGGGCGCCTCGATGCCCCAGAGGTGGACCCGGGCGCCGTAGCCCTGCGCCGCCTCGACCGCGGAGACGAGGTCCTCGTCACCGCCGAGCAGTGCCGCGTCGCTGATGGCGCGGTGCCGGGCGAGGGACTCCAGGTCGGACCTGATGAGCGAATCGACGCCCTTTTGCTGGTTGTTGGCGTTCAGGTTGCCCAACCGGACCTTCACGTCCGGGAGTTCGGCGATCGACTGCTGCTCCGCGGTGTGGATACGGCGCCGCGCACCGTCGTACCAGTAGACGCGCAGCAGCCGGCTGTCCGCGAAGATCGTGCGGGCCCGGTCGATGAGCGCCTCGATGAGGCCCTCGGTGTCCAGGTCGAACGAACGGCGGTCCTCCGTGCCGGCGACGAGCCGTCCCGCGGCCGCGTACAGATATCCGGCGTCGACGAAGATCGCATGGGTGGAGGGTGTCTTCGCGACCTCGGCGAGCATGCGCTGGAGCAGCTCGTTCGTGCGGTCGATGCGGGCGGCGAGGGCCGCGTGGTCGTCGTTCATCGATTCCATTGTCCCGGCGGTCACGCTGCGAACACAACTGGCGCCGTTCAGTCTCCGCCAACCTGCTTACCCGTCAGTAATTAGGTTCTCGAAAAATTTCCTTAGCGTAGGGAATGTTTGTAACACGCATCCCGTTGGCTACCTACGGAGGCAAGACACCGATGACTCGCTCTCCGCACAAGTAGTTCTCCTCAGGAGGATGACCAGACGAAGGGAGAAGCCCATGCGCTTCGAAATCATGCGACTCGACGATGTCGACGGCACGCCCGTGGACAGCACTGTCGTGGACGCCGCCTCCGTCAACCGGATCGTTCAGCAGGCCGCCGCCATCGGGCAGCGACTGTGGATCCGCCCGGCCGATACGTCCGCTTCGTAATACGAGGACCCGCCTCGTAGCGCCCAGGGGCGTTGCAGGACGCGGACGCTTTTCAGACTTCAGAGCCCCGTACGGCATCCATGCCGTACGGGGCTCTGCGTGTCCGGGGAGCCGTCAGCTCCCCTGGATCACCTGTGTGACGCCGTTGATGATCTGCTGCACCGCGATGGCGGAGAGCATCATGCCCGCGAGCCGGGTCACCAGCACCACGCCGCCGTCCTTGATGACGCGGATGATCAGCAGCGAGTAGCGCATCACGATCCACAGCACGACGTGGATCGCCAGGATGGCCGTCCACACCGAGACCTGCGTGGCGACGGTGTCGGCTTTCTGCACCGCGAGGATCACGGACACGATCGCGCCGGGCCCGGCGAGCAGCGGCATGCCCAGGGGTACGAGGGCGACGTTGACGTCCTTGGTCTGCTTCGGCTCGTCGGTCTTGCCGGTCAGCAGGTCGAGGGCGATGAGCAGGAGCAGCAGTCCGCCCGCGATCATCAGCGCGGGCACGGAGACGTGCAGGTAGTCCAGGATCTGGTGCCCGAGGAGCCCGAAGACGACGATGACACCACCGGCGACACAGACCGCCTGGAAGGCCATGCGCCGCTGCACCCGGGCGGGGCGGCCGGCGGTGAGCGCCAGGAAGATCGGGGTGATCCCGGGGGGATCCATGATGACGAAGAGCGTGAGGAAGAGGGAGCCGAAGACGGCGACGTCGAACATGGTGAAGGGAAGCCTTGCGAGGTGGTGAGAGGCGGTGGGCGGGTCTTCCGGCCACCGTTGTGGGCAGTGGTTCCGCGGGACGGAACGGGGAGGCACGACCGGCGGTGCCGGGTGCCTGGGAACGGGCCGGTGAACGCGGTTCCGGCCGAGCGCGGGGCGGGACGTACGCCCCCGGGTGAGTACGCGCCGGTCCGTACGACCGGCCCGGGCGCGGCCCGGCACGCATGGCGCCGGTCCTCGCCCGTACGGCCGGCCAGGACATCCGACCCGACCGGGCACGGGCGTCAGTCCGCGCGCCGCGCGCCGGGCCCGGGCCTCACGGCGCGGACCCGGCCCGTACGGACCTCATGGCGCGAACCCGGCGGATGCGGGACCGGCGGCACGGAGCTCGGCGGCACGGACACCGGCGAAACGGACCGGGCCCGTACAGGCCTCATGACGCCGACCCGTCGGCACAGGCCCGACGAGACCGGCCCGGCGTGGAACGTCCGGGGATTCAGGCTCCGCCCGCGCCCGGCACCGGGAACGCCCCGGTGGCCCGGCGGGTGATCTCCCCGTAGACCTCGGGGTCGGTCGTGAACTCCCCGAGCACACAGGTCTTGCGGCTGCCGTGGTAGTCGGACGAGCCCGTGACCAGCAGCCCCAGCTCGGAGGCCAGACCGCGCAGCCGTGCCCGGGTGGCCGGCTCGTGGTCCATGTGGTCGACCTCGATGCCGTCGAGTCCCGCGGCGGCGAGCTCCGCGATCGCCGACTCCGGCACGGTACGGCCCCGCTTGGCGGCGGCCGGGTGCGCGAAGACGGTGACGCCCCCGGCTCCCTTGACCAGCCGGATCGCCTCGAAGGGGTCGGTCTCGTGCTTGGGGACGTAGGCGCGACCGCCGTCGGCGAGCCACTCCCCGGTGAAGGCGTCGGAGACGCTGTCGACGACACCCAGCTCGACCAGCGCGGAGGCGACGTGCGGGCGTCCGACCGATCCGTCGCCCGCGATGCGCGCCACCTGTTCCCAGGTGATCGGCACGCCGAGTTCCCGGAGCCTGGCGATCATGCCCTGGGCGCGCGGCACCCGGTCGTCCCGCACGAGCTCACGCTCGGCGAGCAGCGCGGGCTCCTCGGGGTCGAAGAGGTAGGCCAGCATGTGCATGCTGATGCCGTCGATCCGGCAGGAGAGTTCGGCGCCGGTGACGAGGGTGAGCCCCTCGGGCAGCGCGGCGGTCGCCTCGGCGTACCCGCGGGTGGTGTCGTGGTCGGTGAGCGCGACGACGTCCAGACCGGCGGAGGCGGCGTTGCGCACCAGCTCGGCCGGGGTGTCCGTGCCGTCGGATGCGGTGGAGTGGGCGTGCAGGTCGATGCGCACTACGCGGACTCCAGGCGGTGACGGGACGGACGGGGACGCTCAAGGATAACGGGAATCCGACACCCCTCTGTCACACCCGCACCACCCGAGCACCCCCTACACATCCCGCAGAGCCGCCGACGACCGAACTCCAGAATCCCGCCGCCGACCCCGGCACCCGCCGTACCCCGCATTCACCAGACCCCCCGGTATCCGACATCCGGCACCCCAGGCACTCCCAGGACCCAGCGCCCTCGAACCCGCCACCACCGAACCCGACACCCCTCGAACCCCGGCATTCACCACACCCGGCATTCGCCAGACCCGGCATCCACCCAGCCTGGCATTCACCAGGCCCGACATCCGCCCATCCCGGCGCCCATCGGACCCGGCATCCGCCCATCCCCGGCACCCATCGGACCCGGCCTTCCGGGAACCGGGCGTCCGTACGCGACGAGACCCGCCCGAGCCCTGATCCCGGGCCCGGCGGAGCGGGACCGTCTCAGCCCGGCGGAGCGGGGACTGTCACTGGCCGGCGCGGTCCTACGGCTCCAGGATGCGCGGCGACAAGGCGCCGCACGGCAGCAGGTCCACCTCCGCGCCCGCGTCGCGCAGATCCGTCAGGACCAGTTCGTCGTACATCAGCAGTCCGGTCTGTTCGGGCCAGACGACGGCCCACAGCCACAGTCCGCGCGCCTCGCCCGCGAAGACGGCGCGATCGTCGGGGGAGCTGGAGACGTGCCAGAGCGGGGTGGGCCGGCCCGCCGCGAGGACCTTCGCCTGAGGCGGTTTCTCGACGCTCATGTACGGGCCGGGATCGGGCCCCTCGATGCCCGCGTACCGGGCGCCGAGGCCGACGCCGAGTTCCTCGGCGACCAGGATCAGTTCACCCATGCCGCCCAGCGGACCGGGCCCCGAGCAGGCGATGACGGTGGCCCTGCCACCACTGCGGTCGTCCCCCGCGAACGCCGCCCCGGTGAACAGCCAGCCGACCGGCAGCGGCCAAGGCATCCACACCGGTACCCGGGCGCGGTGCACGACCACACCGAGGGCCTCGACGCTGGGCGGGATCACGGGCTGCAGCGGATGCACCGTGCCGTGCACATCGCACTGCCAGGAGTCGGCAAAGAGGCCGGGAGCCCTGACCCGGCCACCACACTTCGGGCAACTGGGTTCGCCCCTCATAGGGCCCAACGGTCCTCCCCGTCCTTCGCCGCGTCAAGGACGATCACCCGTCCGCCGTGCGCCTGCCACACCAAAAACTAGATGTACCTTGCATTAATTAGCTCATCTAACTTATTGTGTGTATACGCCAACGATCCAGTCGGTGCACAGCGAAGGAGCAGGCATGATCAGCGACACGGAGGGCCCCGCGGAGGGGGACACGTTCGACGCGGGCGCGGGCGGCATCCTGCACCAGCCGAGGGCCGTCTGGGCGACTGCGGGGGCGTCCGTCGTCGCCTTCATGGGCATCGGGCTCGTCGACCCGATCCTGCCGTCCATCGCCAAGGGGCTCGACGCCACGACCAGCCAGGTGTCCCTGCTCTTCACCTCGTACTTCCTGATCACCGCCGTCGCGATGCTGGTGACCGGCTTCGTCTCCAGCCGGATCGGCGGCCGCAGGACCCTGCTGCTCGGACTCGCGCTCGTCGTGGTCTTCGCCGGACTCGCCGGCACCTCGGGATCGGTCGGCGAACTCGTCGGCTTCCGGGCGGGCTGGGGCCTCGGCAACGCGCTGTTCGTCTCCACCGCCCTCGCCGTCATCGTCGGCGCGGCGGCCGGCGGCAGCGCGGCGGCGATCCTGCTGTACGAGTCCGCACTGGGCCTCGGCATGGCCTGCGGGCCCCTGCTGGGAGCGCTGCTCGGTGACGCCAGCTGGCGCTACCCGTTCTTCGGCACCGCGTTCCTGATGGCGATCGGGTTCCTGTGCATCACGGCGTTCCTGAAGGAGCAGCCGAAGCCCGCGCGCAAGACCTCGCTCCTGGACCCGCTGCGCGCCCTCGGCCACGGAGGCCTCGCCTCCGCCGCGACGTCCGCGTTCTTCTACAACTACACGTTCTTCACCGTGCTGGCCTTCACCCCGTTCGTGCTGAACATGACGCCGTACAAGTCCGGCGCGGTGTTCTTCTGCTGGGGCGTACTGCTCGCGGTGTTCTCGGTGATCGTGGCGCCGCGCCTGCAGGCCCGGTTCGGCTCGCTGAAGGTGCTGGGCGGCTCCCTGGTGCTGCTCGCCGCCGACGTGCTCGTCCTCGGGTACGGCGACCACACCACCGCCGTCGTCTGCACGATCCTGTCCGGCGCCTTCATCGGCGTGAACAACACCGTCTACACGGAGCTGGCCCTCGGGGTCTCGGACGCACCGCGGCCCGTGGCGAGCGCCGGCTACAACTTCGTGCGCTGGTTCGCGGCCGCGGCGGCGCCGTACTTCGCGCCGAAGATCGAGGAGTGGAGCGACATCCACGTCCCGTTCGTGGTCGCCGCGGTCACCGCGCTGCTGGGCGCGGCGGTGGTCTTCGTACGGCGCGAGGCGCTCACCTCCGAGGCCGGGCGACTGGAGCCGGCCCACGCCACCGAGGACGGCGTCACCGTCTTCGCCAACTGACCGGCCGGGAGCGGAAGCTGACGTCCTGTCGGGCCGGACTCCGGAGGTCGGTCAGTCCAGCGGTACGGACTTGCGCAGCGGATCGCGCAGGTCCGTACCGCCGTTCAGCCAGCGCTCCTGGAGCGCGGCGGCGCCGTGCACGCGCTTCCAGGCGGCCTCGTTGGGCGTCATGGGGAGCAGCGGCAGGAACCGCACGGGGTCGGCGGGCTCGTCCAGTTCCAGGTCCTCCACCAGACCGCCGGACTCCGCGACCAGGACGGAGGTGAACGGCGCGCCGGGCCACAGGGGTTCGCCCACGTCGAGCGAGGCGCCGGGGGCCACGACCAGGCCCTCTACCTGGGGTGAGGCTCCGAGCACGGCCAGCGGCCGGAGCACCTTGTCGGTGTCGGCGCCGCCCGGCCGGACCGAGAGGACCAACTCGGCGCGCGGGCCCTTCACCGGGTCGGCGAGCACGGCGGTGGGGTCCGCCATCGGCTGGGCGGACATGCCGAGCGTGGCGTAGCGGACGATGTCGCCCTCGGTGAAACGCAGCACCTCGATGCGATCGGTGCCCAGGAAGGTGACCGCGGCCCGCGCGTCGGGTTCGCCCAGCGCGGAGCGCAAACGGGCCTCGACCAGAGGAAGAACATCAGCCATGGGCCGAGCATAGGCCGCGTCAACTGCGCGACGGCGCACCGGACCCTGGTCAACAACGCGCAAAGCGGGGACTTGACGTATCGGTGCGCTGATAGTCTTGGCCGCTGGTCGGAGCAGCGCACAGTGGAGGCACCACCCAGGCCCTCTTGGCGCTGGGGGAGTTGCTCCCGGGCTCCGACGCACTGAGACTGATCTGACTCCCCTTCGGAGGGAGACAGACTCCCCTTCGGGGGATGGATCGTCCCTCATGGGGGACCGACCGGAGGAGGTGGGGCTGCAATGGACCGAAGTCGACCGTGCAGTACCACCCGCTCTTCCGGTCGCTGAGTTCGTAGCTGGTTCCGCTGGTTTTTCAGCCTTGCCGGCTGCCGCCTCCCGCAAACGTGTGCATACGTGTCAGCGTTGCCCGGTGCACCACGGAAGAGCGCTTCGTTTCCGCCTGATCTGTCCGATCTGAACCCCTGATCTGTCCGATCTGAATCAACAGCGAAGCTGCCACCGCGACGGTGCGGTGCTCCCCGCTTTGTGGACGTGCCAAACATCCGCAGTCAGGACGTCCCCATTCCGGGTAGTTCCAACCGTCGCCGGCCGCCTCCGTTGCGAAAAGGAGCCTGCCATGTCGATGATCCGAGACCTGCGCGCCGCGGTCCGCCCCCGCCCCTCGCCGCGCAAGGACAGTGGCTCGTACGACACCACCCGTGACCCCGGCACCCCGTCGGCCGTGGTCGACTGCGCCGTCTACCGCGACGGCGCCCGTGTCCAGACGCGCACGCCGCTCACGCCGCAGGAGGCGATGCGCCAGGTGCGGCGCGACGGCGGCTTCGTGTGGATCGGCCTGCACGAGCCCACCGAGGACGAATTCGCCGGTATCGCCGGGGAGTTCGGGCTGCACCCGCTTGCCGTCGAGGACGCCGTCCAGGCCCACCAGCGGCCCAAGCTGGAGCGCTACGACGACTCCCTCTTCACCGTCTTCAAGACCATCCACTACGTCGAGCACGACCGGCTGACGGCGACCAGCGAGATCGTCGAGACCGGCGAGGTCATGTGCTTCACCGGACGGGACTTCTTCATCACCGTCCGGCACGGCGGACAGGGCTCGCTGCGCGCCCTGCGGCACCGGCTGCAGGACGACCCCGAGCTGCTCGCCAAGGGCCCCTCGGCGGTGCTGCACGCGATCGCCGACCATGTCGTCGACGGCTACATCGCGGTCGCGGACGCCGTGCAGGACGACATCGACGAGGTCGAGACCGAGGTGTTCTCGCCGGGCCGCAAGGGCACCCCGCGCGGCACGGACGCCGGGCAGATCTACCAGCTCAAGCGTGAGGTGCTCGAGTTCAAGCGGGCGGTGTCGCCGCTGCTGCGCCCCATGCAGCTGCTCAGCGAGCGCCCGATGCGGCTCATCGACCCCGACATCCAGAAGTACTTCCGCGACGTCGCCGACCACCTCGCGCGCGTGCAGGAGCAGGTCCTCGGCTTCGACGAACTGCTCAACTCGATCCTCCAGGCCAACCTCGCGCAGGCCTCCGTGGCGCAGAACGAGGACATGCGCAAGATCACCTCGTGGGCCGCGATCATCGCCGTACCGACGATGGTCTGTGGCGTGTACGGCATGAACTTCGAGCACATGCCCGAGCTGCACGCACGCTACGGCTACCCGGTGGTCATGGGCATCACGGTCGGCCTCTGTCTCTCGATCCACCGCATCCTGAAGCGCAACGGCTGGCTCTAGGGCGGGCTGGATAGGCTTGGCCCCATGACGCAAGAGCTGCTCGACCAGGCCCTCGTAGAGGAGGCCACCAAGAAGTCCGGGCTGATCTGGGTGCGGGGCGCCGTCACGCCGGCGCTCCCCGGTCCGGCTCAGGAGGGACCCACTCAGGCGCTGTGGCACGTGTGGCACGACGGCGCGGCCTGCGTGGTCGGCGACGGGCCCGGCGAGCAGCCGCTGCCGGACCTGATCGACGGGGGCTTCGCGGTGGTCACCGTTCGCAGCAAGGACAAGGGCGGACGGCTCGTCTCCTGGTCCGCCGCGGTCGTGGAGCTCGCCGAGAACACCCCCGCGTGGGAAGCCGCCGTCGGTGAACTCAAGGGCAAGCGGCTGAACGCCCACGACGGCGAGGCCATGCCGGAGCGCTGGGCGCGCGAGTGCCGGGTGCTGCGCCTCGAACCGATGGGCGGGACCGCCGAACTGCCCGACGGCTCGCTCGCCGAGCGGCCGGTGCCGACCCCGGCGACCACCCGCCTGCCGATTCCGGCGGCGCTGCCCCGCCTGCTGATGAAGAGGAAGCGCAAGGGCCGCTAGGGGCCGTCGTCCGGGTCACGCCACGGATGGTGGCGGGGTCCGAGCCGCCGCGGACCGCACCGGGCCCAGAGGCCGCGCGGGGCTACGACGTGGGCAGCTGCTGCCCGTAGTCGACCGTCTCCTTCTTGGACGGCTCCTTCAGCGCGAAGTCCTTGCCCCAGTCGGTCAGCCGGAGGGTGCCGGCGTTGCCCGCCCGCGACAGGAGGAGCGGATAGGGGGTCCCCTGCAACGAGACGTCCAGGGTGCCGCCCGAGCCCTTGTCGCCGGTGATGCGGATGGTGCGGACGCCGGACTCCTCGTGGTGGCCGTCCGTGGCGAGGTCGCCGTGCAGACTGAGCAGCCCGTCGAGCAGGACGTCCTTGTCGGTGAAGCCACTGAAGCGCTTGTACGCGGGGTCGCCGGTCGGCACCTTCACGTACATGCCCTCCAGCTTGTCCGCCGCGGCGGTGTCCGACGGCTTGCCGCCGCTCTTGCCGTCCTGATGGGCCCAGAACTCGGCGTTCGCCTTGAGGAAGAGGTGCTCACCGACCCGCAGCAGCCGGAAACTGGCCCCCTTCGAGGTGACCGAGCCGGTCCCGCCGTCGGACTTGAGACGCATGTCGAGGGTGTACGTGGTCCCGTTCGAGACGACGGTCCCGGACAGCCGTACGGTCTTCGCGTCGTCGGCCGCCTTCTTCGTCTTCGCCTGGATGGTGGCGGCGGGCAGCTTGCCGACCCCGTTCGTGCCCGCGTCCGGGTCCTCGCTGCCGCACCCCGTCAGTCCCGTCCCTGTCACGGCCAGTGCGCACATCGCGGTCGCCATCACGGCTCTGCGGGTACGGCCCTGGGGAATTGCAGTCACAGGTGGGGCTGCCTCTCGTGCGCGGTCCTCAACGGCGTACGGCAGCGTACCGGTGCCGCCCCCTCCCGACGGAGGCAGTCCGTCCGGACCGCCCACCAGGGCGTATCCGACCGGGACGGGCTAGCCTGAAGCCCACCCGAGCGGACAGACCGGCACATAACGCTTCGAAGCGAAGGAGGCGCGGGCATGGCCGCAGGCGCCCCCCGGATCTTCGTCTCGCACCTGGCCGGTGTCGCCGTCTTCGACCCGAACGGCGACCAGGTGGGCCGGGTGCGGGACCTCGTCGCCATGCTGCGCGTCGGACGGCGGCCTCCCCGGCTGCTCGGCCTCGTCGTCGAACTGTCCACGCGCCGCCGGATCTTCCTGCCCATGACCCGGGTGACCGGCATCGAGTCCGGCCAGGTCATCACGACCGGCGTCCTGAACGTGCGCCGCTTCGAGCAGCGGCCCACCGAACGGCTCGTCTTCGGCGAACTGCTCGACCGGCTCGTCACCCTCGTCGAGACCGGCGAGGAGGTCACCGTCCTGGACGTGTCGATCCAGCAGCTGCCGGCCCGCAGGGACTGGGAGATCGGCCGCGTCTTCGTGCGCAAGGGGCGCAGCGGCACCTTCCGGCGCTCCAAGGGCGAGACGATGACGGTCGACTGGTCCTCCGTCACCGGGTTCTCCCTGGAGGAGCACGGACAGGGCGCGGAGAGCCTGCTCGCCACCTTCGAGCAGCTGCGCCCGGCCGACCTCGCGAACGTGCTGCACCACCTGTCGCCGAAGCGGCGCGGCGAGGTGGCCGCGGCGCTCGACGACGACCGTCTCGCCGACGTCCTTGAGGAGCTGCCCGAGGACGACCAGATCGAGATCCTCGGCAAGCTCAAGGAGGAGCGCGCGGCCGACGTCCTGGAGGCGATGGACCCGGACGACGCGGCCGACCTGCTCGCCGAACTGCCCACCGAGGACGTGGAGCGGCTGCTGACGCTGATGCGGCCCGGCGAGGCGGCGGACGTCCGGCGGCTGATGGCGTACGCGGAACGGACGGCGGGCGGACTCATGACCACCGAGCCCATCGTGCTGCGCGCCGACGCGACCGTCGCCGAAGCGCTCGCCCGGGTCCGCGACCCCGACCTCTCCCCCGCGCTCGCCGCCCAGGTGTACGTGTGCCGCCCGCCGGACGAGACGCCGACGGGCAAGTACCTGGGGGCGGTGCACTTCCAGCGGCTGCTGCGCGATCCGCCGTTCACCCTGGTCGGCTCGCTCGTCGACGACGACCTCCAGCCACTGGCCCCGGAGGACGAGCTGCCCGTGGTGGCCGGGTTCTTCGCGACGTACGACATGGTCGCGGCTCCCGTCGTCGACGAGAGCGGCTCGCTGCTCGGGGCGGTGACCGTGGACGACGTGCTGGACCACATGCTGCCCGAGGACTGGCGGGAGACGGAGTTCCATCTGGACGAGGGCGTGCACGAGAGCATGCACGAGAGCACCCACGGGGACGGCCGTGAAGGGGTCCACGAGGACTCCCACGGCCACGAGGACGACCGCCGGGGGCCGGACGGCCCGCTGGGCGGAGAGGAACGCCATGGCGCCTGAGCGTGAGGCCCGTGAGCGGGTCGCCAGTGGGGCGACGGCGGCCTCCCGGCCGCGCACCCGGCTGGACCAGCCGAAGCTGCCGGGGCGCAGACTGCTGCCCGAGTGGGACCCGGAGGCCTTCGGACGGCTCTCGGAGCGCATCGCCCGCTTCCTCGGCACCGGACGGTTCATCGTCTGGATGACGGTCGTCATCATCCTGTGGGTGGTGTGGAACATCTTCGCGCCGCACGACCTGCGCTTCGACAACTACCCGTTCATCTTCCTGACCCTGATGCTGTCGCTCCAGGCCTCCTACGCCGCCCCGCTGATCCTGCTGGCGCAGAACCGGCAGGACGACCGCGACCGGGTCAACCTCGAACAGGACCGCAAGCAGAACGAGCGGTCCATCGCCGACACCGAGTACCTCACCCGCGAGATCGCCGCGCTGCGGATGGGCCTCGGCGAGGTGGCCACCCGCGACTGGATCCGCTCCGAGCTCCACGACCTGTTCAAGGAGCTGGAGGACCGTCATCCCGACGGCCACGGGGACGACCGGATCGTATTCCCGGCGGAACGGTCGCACGGACGTGACGTAGACGACCGGTGACGGGGCTTTCCGGGGCCCCTGGGGAGCGCCGTACCATCGTCCTATGGCTACGGAAGACGCGGTGCGTGAAGCACTGGCGACGGTGAACGACCCCGAGATCAACCGACCCATCACCGAACTGGGGATGGTCAAATCGGTGCAGATCGGTGCGGATGGCGTGGTCGCGGTCGCCGTGTACCTGACGGTCTCCGGCTGCCCGATGCGCGACACGATCACCCAGCGGGTGACAGAGGCGGTCTCGCGGGTCGAGGGCGTCACCGCGGTCGAGGTCGAGCTCGACGTGATGAGCGACGAACAGCGGCGCGAACTGGCGACCGCGCTGAAGGGCGGCACGGCTGAGCGCGAGGTGCCCTTCGCCCAGCCCGGCTCGCTGACCCGCGTGTACGCGGTGGCCTCCGGCAAGGGCGGCGTCGGCAAGTCCTCGGTCACCGTGAACCTGGCGGCGGCGATGGCCGCCGACGGGCTCAAGGTCGGTGTCGTGGACGCCGACATCTACGGCCACTCGGTGCCGCGCATGCTCGGCGCGGACGGCAAGCCGACCCAGGTCGAGAACATGATCATGCCGCCGTCCGCGCACGGCGTGAAGGTCATCTCCATCGGCATGTTCACCCCGGGCAACGCGCCGGTGGTCTGGCGCGGCCCGATGCTGCACCGCGCCCTCCAGCAGTTCCTGGCGGACGTGTACTGGGGCGACCTGGACGTCCTGCTCCTCGACCTCCCGCCGGGCACGGGCGACATCGCGATCTCCGTCGCGCAGCTCGTCCCGAACGCCGAGATCCTGGTCGTCACGACCCCGCAGCAGGCGGCGGCCGAGGTGGCCGAGCGCGCGGGCTCCATCGCCGTGCAGACCCACCAGAAGATCGTGGGTGTCGTCGAGAACATGTCGGGGCTGCCCTGCCCGCACTGCGGCGAGATGGTCGACGTGTTCGGCACGGGCGGCGGCCAGTCGGTGGCCGACGGGCTGACCCGCACCACCGGGGCGACCGTCCCGGTCCTCGGCTCCATCCCGATCGACGTCCGCCTCCGCGAGGGCGGCGACGAGGGCAAGCCGGTGGTCCTGACCGACCCCGACTCCCCCGCCGGCTCGGCCCTGCGCGCCATCGCGGGCAAGCTGGGCGGCCGCCAGCGCGGCCTGTCGGGCATGTCGCTGGGCATCACCCCGCGCAACAAGTTCTAGGACTTCCCCGCGAAGTTCCCGCGCTTCCCGTACTAAGGAGGGGGCGCCGTCCGTGCGGACGGCGCCCCCTTCCTCGTAGCGCCTGTCAGGGCCTCCCCTAGGCGTACGTCGCGATGTCCTTGATCATCGCGAAGCCCAGCCCGTACGCGCTCATTCCCCGGCCGTACGCGCCCACGTGGACGCCTTCCTGGGTGGAACCCGCGAGGACCCAGCCGAACTCGGACTCGCGGTAGTGGAAGGTCGTCGGGACGCCGTCCACGGGGAGGGACAGGGTGGACCAGTCCGGACCGTTCAGGTCGTCGGCCAGCACCCACGCGGTCTCGGTCTGCTGGTCCAGCCAGTCGTCGCGCCGGGCGTGGTCCATCTGGCCGGGCCAGGTGAAGGACAGCAGCCCCACACCGGCGAGCCACGCCGCCGAGGACACCGAGGTGGCCTCCAGCAGGCCCGTGCCGTCCGCGCTGCGGCGCACCGGGCTGGCGGCGACGGTGACCACCACCGCGAACCGCTCCTTGTCCTCGGTCGACTCACCGCGCACCGTCGGCTCGTCACCGTGCCCGATCGAACCGTGCTCGACGGCACCGTCCGCCGAGGTACCCACCTGCATCAGCCACCGCGGCCCCGTGAAGGCCTCGTCGAGGCCGTACCAGGGGAAGGGCGCCAGCAGGTAGCCGTCGACCGTACGCCGGGCGGAGGGGACCTGTTGTCCGCCCTCCGCGGCCGGCGCCTGCGCGCCTACCCGACTTGTCGTCTCCATCTGCCGGACGCCTCCTCGCTCTCGTCGGACCGGGTGGCCCGCCCCCCTCGGGCGTCCTTGTCGGTCCGCACAACAACTGGGCAGCATAGCCATACCGCTCCGAACAGCCGCGAAAGCGCCCGGCGCGTGGGGCGTGTGCGCGGCGGATTCGAGCCGCGCGGACAGGTCGGCAGACCGCGGACGAACACGTTCTCAGGCCGTGCGGGGCCGCGTTCCGAGGGCCCCCCGCGGGCAGGCGCGCGCGACCCGCGTGGGCCGTGGATCCCTGGCCGCGCACGGTTCGCGCGGCAGCCCGCCGTGGTACTCCGTACGGCCCAGCGGGGGCCGTACGGCTCAGGTGGCGTCGGCGTCGTAGGGCGGGCGCTCGTCCGCGGCGAGCTTCTCGCGCTTCTTCGTCATGTCGACGGAGCCACCGGCCGGGCCGGTGGAGGACGCGGAGGAGTCGGACTCGCGGCCGTGCACCGCGTCCGTGACCTCGGCCATCTCCTTCTTCAGGTCGAAGCCGTTACGGATCTCCTTGAGCCCCAGCTCGTCATTGTCCAGCTGCTTGCGGATGAACGTCTTGGGGTTGAGGTCCTCGAACTCGAAGTCCTTGAACTCCGGGCCGAGTTCATCGCGGATGTCCGCCTTGGCGCTCTCCGAGAACTCACGGATCTTGCGAATCGTGCGCGTGACGTCCTGAATCATCTTCGGGAGCTTCTCGGGACCGAAGACGAGCACGGCGAGGACGACGAGCGTCACCAGCTCGAAGATTCCTATGTCATTGAACACCTGGTAGCTCCTTGCGATGTCCTCGGTCCTCGGCCCTCGGGAGTCTTCCGTGGTCCGGGCCGGGTCCAACGGTACCCGGCCCGGACCTGTCCCGGGGCTTCCGACTTCCTCCGCACGGCCGGTTTTCCGCGTTGTTTGCCGTCCGGAGCTGCGACATCGCGCTCGGCTGTGAGGTTCGTGTCACTCCTGGGCCGTGTCTCACGGCTCAGTCGCCGCTCGCGGAACCGAGGACCAGGGTGACCGTCTTCTCCGCGCCGCCTCGCCGGAGCGTCAGCCGGAGCCGGTCGCCGGGACGGTGGGCGCGGGTCTTCACGATGAGTTCCTCGCCGGAGTGGACGCGCCGGCCGTCGACCTCGGTGATGACGTCGCCCGCCTTGATGCCCGCCTTCGCACCGGGACCGCCCGCGGTGACGGACGGACCGCCCCCGGCGGCCTTGGCGGTGACACGCGCGCCGTCGCCGTCGTACTCCATGTCGAGCGTGACACCGATCACAGGGTGGGTGGCCCTGCCGGTGTTGATCAGTTCTTCGGCGACGCGCTTGGCCTGGTTGACGGGGATGGCGAAGCCGAGCCCGATGGAACCGGCCTGACCGCTCCCCAGGCCGGAGCCGCTGTCGGCGGAGCGGATGGCGCTGTTGATGCCGATGACGCGGGCCCGCGTGTCGAGCAGGGGCCCGCCCGAGTTGCCGGGGTTGATGGGCGCGTCGGTCTGCAGGGCGTCCACATAGGAGACGTCGGTCCCGTCGCCCTTCTCGCCGCCCGCCGTGATGGGCCGCTCCTTGGCGCTGATGATCCCGGAGGTGACGGTGTTGGCGAGGTCGAAGGGCGCGCCGATGGCGACGACGGGGTCGCCGACCTGGACGTTGTCCGAGTTGCCCAGCGGCATCGGAGAGAGACCGCGGACGCCCGAGACCTTGACCACGGCGAGGTCGTAGCCGCTGTCGTGCCCGACGAGCTCGGCCTTCGCGGTCTCACCGCCGCTGAACGTCACGGATATCTCGCCGCTGCCGCCGGCCGGTTCGATCACGTGGTTGTTGGTGAGGATGTGTCCCTGGCCGTCGAGCACGAATCCGGTGCCGGTGCCCTCCTCCTCGCTTCCGCGCACATGGAGGGTGACGACGCTGGGCAGCGCGTGCGCCGCGATCCCGGCGACGCTGTCCGGGGCGCGCCCCGGGGCCTCCTTGGCGGCCTGCGGCAGCTCGACGTCCGTCAGCCCGCCGTTGCGCTCCAGATACGCCCCCGCGGCACCGCCCACTCCCCCGGACACCAGCGCGAGCGCGAGGGCGCCGAGCACCAGGGCCTTCCGGGTCCGCCTGCGCCGCTGCGCCGCGGTGGGCACGCCGACCCCGTTCTGCTGGAGGGGTCCGGGCGCGGCCCAGGGGTCGTAGTTCTGCCAGGGGTCGGGTGCGGCGGACTCGGCGGACGCGGCGGGCTCCGCTACGTGCGGGAAGCCCTGTCCGGCGGGCGCCGGGGGCGGCGCGTCCTGGGGCGCGGCGCCGAAGGGCGCGCTCTGGGGCGGGATTCCCCCGGTGAGGTGCGTTCCGTGGGCGGGGGTGGCCGCCTCCGCCCGGGAACCCGGCGCGTGCGCGCCCTGCGCCCGCGTGTCCTGCGTGAGGGCGGCCGCCGGGTGCTGGACCGGCGGGGCGGGCGCCCAGGGGCCTGGACGGCCGTAGGGCGGGGTGCTGTAGGGGTCGGGGGCGTGCAGGGGCTCGGGGCGCCGCGGGGCGGGCCGCTCCAGCTCGAAGTCGCCGTCGTCCGCGTCGCCGCCGTCGGCATCCTTGTCGAGGCCGACGGGGGAAGCGGACGCGGAAGAGGTGGAGGCCGCGCCTTCGGCCGGACCGGAAATCCCCGCGGGGCGGGCCAGCTCGAAGTCCCCGTCGCCGTCCCGGTCGCGGTCACCCTCCCCGGGAACGGGAGCTCCGCCCCCGGGCCCGGATTCGGCTCCCGTGCCCTGCGGCCGGGGCCGGCCCCACCACTTCGCCTTCGTGGGCTTGCCCTCGTCCATGCTCTCCCCACACCTGGCCCGCGGCACAACGCGCCGACGGTCACCGCAGACTTGTCGACCCCACACCCGTGATCCCCCGCGGGCGCGGCCCACCCCGGATTCAACCAGGTTCACGGGCCGCAGCGCAGAGGGCGGGGTCAGCGGGCGGTACGAGAGGTGGGGGACGAGGAGGAAGTGGGGGACGGTGTGGCGGCGGGGGCGGCGAGCAGCCCCGGAGTCGTGACGTCCTGGTCGGCGGGCCACGAGGTCAGCGCGAGCGGCTGGGCGTCGGTGAGCGGACGTATGAGTGGGGACATCGCGGCGGCACCGGCCACCACCGGTGTCGTCAGCGCGTGCATGGCCTCCTGGCCGCGGCCCGCCGGAGCGGGGACTCCGGGCAGCAGCGGGGCGGACACCTCGGTCGGCGCCACCGGACCATTGCCGAGCGCCCGCTCGCCCTGGGCGAGCAGCGGTCCGACGGACCGGCGGCGCTGGGACTCGGGAGTCGTGGCGGCCCCCGCGCCCTGGGAGCGTGACGGCGTCACATTGCTTCCGGTGCCGGATCCACCGCGGGCGTCCGCGGTGTCCCCCGGCATTCCGGTGGACACCCCGCCGAGCGCGACGGCGGCCAGCGACACCGCGCCCGCCGCGGCGAAGGCGAACCGCAGCCCGCGCGAGGCCGACCGCTCGGCCTCGTGACGGCTGACGTCATGGATACGGAAGCCGCGGCCCGGTGAGGACGGCAGTACATCGGTGTGCGGTCCGGCCGGCACGTACCCGAAGGGTTCGCCCCGCATTCCGAAGACGCCGGGCAGGCCGGTGCCCGCGGAGCCGCCGGGAAGTCCGGAGCCGAAGCTTCCTCCGCCGAGCCGCGAGCTGTCGGAGTCGCCTCCCCCGGGAAGCCCCTGGAGACGGGCCAGGAAGCTTTCGGAGGGGGGCGGCGGGGCCACTTCCGCGAAGACGTTCTTCAGTCGGCGCTGTGCGTCGGCCTCGGCCTTGCACTTCGCACAGGTGGCGAGGTGGGCTAGGACGCGGTCGCGCGACTCATGACCGAGCTCTCCGTCCACCAGGGCGGACAGCCGGTCTCCGAGGTGCTGCTCGGCAGGGGTAGGACGGGATCCACTCACGCGGTCGCGCCCCCTCCCCCCAGCACGGGCACACGGGCCGCGAACGAGCGTCGCTCGGCGCGGGCCTCGGGAGACCGGTGAGCCAGGGCTTTGCGCAGCTGGGAGCGGCCGCGGTGGATCCGGGAGCGGACCGTGCCGAGCTTGACGCCCAGGGTCGCGGCGATCTCCTCGTAGGACAGTCCCTCGATGTCGCAGAGGACGACGGCGGCACGGAACTCGGGTGCGAGGGTGTCCAGCGCCTGCTGGACGTCGGCGTCGAAGTGCGCGTCGTTGAAGACCTGCTGCGGGGAGGGCTCCCGGCTGGGCAGGCGCTCGGCCGCGTCGTCGCCGAGGGCGTCGAAGCGGATGCGCTGCTTGCGCCGCACCATGTCGAGGAAGAGGTTCGTGGTGATGCGGTGCAGCCAGCCCTCGAAGGTGCCGGGTGTGTACGTCGACAGCGAGCGGAAGACGCGGACGAAGACTTCCTGGGTGAGGTCCTCGGCGTCGTGCTGGTTGCCCGTGAGGCGGTAGGCGAGGCGGTAGACGCGGCCGCTGTGGGTGCTGACGATCTCCTCCCACGTGGGCGGAGTCCACGGCTGCGACTCCGCGTCGGTGGTGAACGTCGCGGTCTGCACAGGGGCAGCGGCGTGGGACTGGTCAGCGTTGTCGGTCACGGATTTCGGCTCACCGGCTGATCTGAGTAGGCGCCTCAGCACCCCTCCCCGATCCACAGGCGCAGCCGCACCTCCCCTGTCGGCTCTGGTGGTGTCCAGTGGAGCCCCTACCATAGCCACCTCGCCCGTTAGCTCCGGATAAGCGGTTTTACGGGAATTTGATACGGGCTCATATGGGTGCGTCAGCACCTGCCCGTGCTCCCGTCCCGTGTACTGGTCCATCGACTTCCCCCCGCTCGGTTCCCCCACCCCTCTAAACGCCCGGTCCCATCCGCGGGTTCCCAGCACCAACGGATACAGTCACGACCAGGCAACCACGGGGACAGGAGAGGGTCATTACCGGCAACCGGCAGACGAGCTGGGCGTTCGCCGACGCCTTTGTCGCCGAGGACGAGGCGGTGCGCTGGGCCCGGGACCGGGCCCGCGAGGCAGGCATGCGCTCGGTGTCGCCCGGCACGGGCGCCGCGCTGTGCCTGCTCGCCGCCACCGTGGACGCGAAAGCGGTCGCGGAGATCGGGACCGGGACCGGCGTCTCCGGGATTCATCTTCTGCACGGCATGCGGCCGGACGGGGTACTGACCACGGTGGATCCGGAGCCGGAGCGCCAGCAGTTCGCCCGCCAGGCCTTCCGCGCCGCCGGTTTCGCCAGCAATCGCGCCCGCTTCATCCCGGGCCGCGCGCTCGACGTCCTGCCCCGTCTCGCCGACGCCGGCTACGACCTCGTCTTCTGCGACGGCGACCGTCTGGAGTGCCTGGACTACCTCGCTGAATCGTTGCGCCTGCTGCGTCCGGGCGGGCTCGTCGTCTTCGAGGGCGTCTTCGCCGACGGCCGCACGGTGGACGCGGGACCGCAGCCCGCGGAAGTGAGCCGGCTGCGCGAACTGCTGCGCGCGGTGCGCGAGAGCCAGGAGCTGGTGCCCTCGCTCCTGCCGGTGGGCGACGGCCTGCTGTGCGCGGTCAAGCGCTGACCCGGCCGCCCGGACCGTTTCCCGTCGCACGCCGCTGACCAGGCCGTACGCCCCTTCCGGTGGCTGCCGGACAACCGGCGCGGCCGTCCCCGCGCCCCGGAAAGACAACTTCCCCGGCACCATGTGCGGTACCGGGGAAGCCGAAGAGGTATGGGCGCGTTCCGCGTCAGCCGACGACCTTCTTGAGGGCGTCGCCGAGCGCGTCCGCCTCGTCAGGGGTCAGCTCGACGACGAGCCGACCGCCGCCTTCGAGCGGAACGCGCATGACGATGCCCCGCCCCTCCTTGGTCACCTCGAGCGGGCCATCGCCCGTCCGCGGCTTCATGGCCGCCATGCTCGTTCCCCTTCCTGAAACCAGCTCATCGTCGCCGACGGCCCCCTCGGAGGGCACGCACGTCCTCTCATAGGACACACGTCACCGGCATCGAACACATTGCTTCCAGGCCATTATCCCGCATCTCAGGACCCGATGACCAACATCAGTCGGCATCGCTTGCGCAACGCGCTTGAGCAAAACCACTCAATTCGGCGATGTGGCTGCGATACTGCGCCGCCGCATGGACTTCCACGGCTCGGAATTCTTTGACGCAGGTCACATGTCGGCCCCGCGCCACCGCCGGTGATCTCCGCCATGCTGTCATCTGACGCAGGACGTACCGCCCGGTACGACGGAGCCGCGACACCGGAGGGGACCCACCATGGCCGACACCGTGCTCTACGAGGTGAGCGACGGACTCGCGACCATCACGCTGAACCGCCCCGAGGCGATGAACGCGATGAACACCGAGACCAAGGTCGCCTTCCGGGACGCGGCGCAGGCGGCCGCGTCGGACGACGCCGTGCGGGCGATCCTGCTGACCGCCGCCGGGGACCGGGCGTTCTGCGTCGGGCAGGACCTCAAGGAGCACATCGGGCTGCTGGCCGCCGACAAGCAGTCGGGGTCGGGCCGGACGATGAGCACCGTGCGCGAGCACTACAACCCCATCGTGCGGGCGCTGACCGGGGCCGCGAAGCCCGTGGTGGCCGGGGTCAACGGCGTCGCGGCCGGGGCCGGCTTCGGTTTCGCGCTCGCCGCGGACTATCGCGTCGTCGCCGACACGGCCGCCTTCAACACGTCCTTCGCCGGAGTCGCGCTGACCGCCGACTCGGGGATCTCCTGGACGCTGCCCCGGGTCATCGGCCCGAGCCGCGCCGCCGACCTGCTGCTCTTCCCGCGCAGCATCGGCGCGCAGGAGGCGTACGAGCTGGGTATCGCGAACCGGCTGGTTCCGTCCGCCGAACTGCATGCCGAGGCGGAGAAGGTGGCGCGGGCGCTGGCCTCGGGGCCGACGCTGGCGTACGCCGCGCTGAAGGAGTCCCTCGCGTTCGGACTCACCCACTCGCTGGACGAGACCCTGGAGAAGGAGGACGAGCTCCAGGCGCGGGCCGGCGCCTCCGAGGACCACACCATCGCGGTCCAGGCGTTCGTGAACAAGGAGAAGCCGAAGTACTTGGGACGCTGACGGTCCGGGAGCGGGCGCCGCGGCCGTCCGCGGCCGGTGGCGCGGCTCCCTGTGCCCCTCGTGGCCCGCGGCACCGCCCCTGTGCCCCTCTGGCCGGGCGCCGCTCCCCGCGCGTCCCCGTGGCCCTCGGCGCCGCTCCCCGCGTTCTCGGGAGGGTGCCGCCGATCACGGGGCGTCGCGCACCGCGCAGTCCACCAGATGGTCGTTCACCAGGCCGCACGCCTGCATCAGGGCGTACGCCGTCGTCGGGCCCACGAAGCGGATGCCGCGCTTCTTGAGGGCCTTGGAGAGGGCGGTCGACCCGTCGGTGACGGCCGGCACGTCCGAGAGCTTCGTCGGCGCCGGACGGGCGGCGGGGTCGGGGGCGAAGGACCAGATCAGCTCGTCCAGCTCGCCCGGTGACCAGTCGGCCAGCACGCGCGCGTTGGCGACGGTCGCGCGGATCTTGGCGCCGTTGCGGATGATCCCCGGGTCGGCGAGCAGGCGCTCCTCGTCGGCCTCCGTGAAGGTCGCGACCTTGGCGATCTCGAAGTCCGCGAAGGCCGCGCGGAAGCCGGACCGGCGGCGCAGGATGGTGATCCAGGACAGCCCCGACTGGAAGGCCTCCAGGCACAGGCGCTCGTAGAGGGCGTCGTCGCCGTGGACGGCCCGGCCCCACTCCTCGTCGTGGTAGGCCACGTAGTCCTCGGTGGACAGCGCCCAGGGGCAGCGCAGGGCGCCGTCGGGTCCGGCCAGCGCGTCGCTCACTGCCCGTCCTCCGGGTGCTTGCGCAGCGAGGTGGTGTGGCTCGCCGCGCGGGCACCGGCGAGCGCGGTCTCCAGGTCGGCGATCCGGGCGTCCCGCTCGCCGATCTCGGCGCCGAGCCGGCCGAGGGCGTCGTCGACGTCCGCCATGCGGTAGCCGCGCACGGCGACGGGGAAGCGCAGCGCGTCCACGTCACCGCGCTGCACCGGGCGGTCGTACGGCAGCGGATCCCGGAGGATCTCGGGCTCGGCGTCGGGAAGGGGGGTGCTCTCGCCGCCGCCCACCACGGACAGGGTGACCGCGGCGACCACGACGGCGAGCGCGACGACCAGGAACAAGAACATGAACATCGCTGAGGTCCCCACGCTCTGGTGCCGGCGCGGGTCGCGTCGGCGCGAAAGTACTGATGCTGACGAAAGCGGTCTGACGCTGCAAGTGTCAGGCTCCGATCGTGCCATGCGAGTCTGACAGTTAGGGTCGCAGGCGGCTCATCAGCGGCACTTACTGGGAGAGGTCATAGGGGATGCTCAGGCTGGGCAGGCGTGAATTCGACGCGCACGAACCGGTGATCATGGCGATCGTGAACCGGACCCCGGACTCCTTCTACGACCAAGGAGCCACCTTCCGCGACGAGCCCGCCCTCGCTCGCGTGGAGCAGGCGGTGTCCGAGGGCGCCGCCATCATCGACATCGGCGGGGTCAAGGCCGGGCCGGGCGAAGAGGTGACGGCCGAGGAGGAGGCGCGCCGGACGGTCGGCTTCGTCGCCGAGGTGCGCCGCCGCTTCCCCGACGTGATCATCAGCGTCGACACCTGGCGGCACGAGGTCGGCGAGGCGGTCTGCGAGGCCGGTGCCGATCTGCTCAACGACGCCTGGGGCGGGGTCGATCCGCGCCTGGCGGAGGTGGCCGCCCGCTACCGGGTGGGGCTGGTGTGCACGCACGCCGGGGAGTCGGAGCCGCGGACGCGCCCGCACCGGGTCGCGTACGACGACGTGATGGCCGACATCCTGCGGGTCACGCTCGGCCTGGCGGAGCGCGCGGTCGCCCTGGGGGTGCCCCGCGAGTCGGTGCTGATCGATCCCGGGCACGACTTCGGGAAGAACACCCGGCACAGCCTGGAGGCGACGCGGCGGCTGGGAGAGATGGTCTCCACGGGGTGGCCGGTTCTCGTCTCCCTCTCCAACAAGGACTTCGTGGGCGAGACGCTCGACAGGCCGGTCAAGGAGCGGGTCGTCGGGACCCTGGCGACGACCGCCGTCTCGGCGTGGCTGGGGGCGCAGGTGTACCGCGTCCACGAGGTCGCGGAGACGCGTCAGGTGCTGGACATGGTGGCGTCGATCGCCGGACACAGGCCGCCGGCGGTGGCCCGGCGGGGGCTGGCGTAGCGGACGGACCGCGCGAGGGCGCCGGGGCGGTGCGCGGGTCGCCATGAGCCCCCCCGTGGACGGGCAGCGGAGGGGCCGCCGTCTCAGCCCCTCCGCCGCCCGTCGTCAGTCCCTGCCCGGCCCGCGGCCGCTCCCCTGCCGAGGAGAGGCCGGACCGGGTGCTAGCGGCCGGCCTCCTTCGACACCAGCGCCACCGCCTCGTCCACGTCGTCCGTGAGGTGGAACAGGAGCAGGTCCTTCTCCGAGGCCTTGCCCTGGGCGATCAGGGTGTTCTTGAGCCAGTCGACGAGGCCGCCCCAGTACTCCGTGCCGAACAGCACGATGGGGAAGCGGGTGACTTTCTGGGTCTGGACCAGGGTGAGCGCCTCGAAGAGTTCGTCGAGGGTGCCGAGGCCGCCGGGCAGGACCACGAAGCCCTGCGCGTACTTCACGAACATCATTTTCCGGACGAAGAAGTACCGGAAGTTCAGGCCGATGTCGACGTACTGGTTCAGCCCCTGCTCGAAGGGGAGCTCGATGCCGAGGCCGACGGAGATGCCCTTGGCCTCGCAGGCGCCCTTGTTCGCCGCCTCCATGGCGCCCGGCCCACCGCCGGTGATGACGGCCCAGCCGGCCTCCACGAGCATGCGGCCGAGCTGTACGCCCGTCTCGTACTCCGGCGAGCCCGGCTTGGTCCTGGCCGAGCCGAACACGCTGATGGCAGGCGGCAGTTCGGCCAGGGTGCCGAAGCCCTCGATGAACTCCGACTGGATGCGCAGAACGCGCCAGGGGTCGGTGTGCACCCAGTCCGACGGGGCCCGCTCGTCCAGCAGCCGCTGATCCGTCGTGCTCGCCTGCACCTGATCCCGCCTGCGCAGCACCGGGCCCAGCCGCTGCTCCTCCGGTGGCCGCTTCTTGCCCTCCGGGTTGCCAGTAGCCATGTCCACTCCCTCCGCGTACGGATCTCCCCCGCCCCGGCCGAGGCCGGAGCGGGGGAAGGTCGTTCCGCCCCAGGGTAGATCTCCGCTGGTTACGGCGGGGGGACGTGGGCATGTCCGCCATGAACCGCCAACGGGACGCCTCAGGCGGTGAGCCAGTCGCGCAGCCGCTCCTCACCCGCGAGGATCTTGGACGTTTCCACCCTTTCGTCCCGCTTGTGCGCCAAGTGGGGATTCCCGGGGCCGTAGTTGACCGCCGGAACGCCGAGCCGGCTGAAACGGGAGACGTCCGTCCAGCCGTACTTGGGCTGCGGGGTGCCCCCGACCGCCTCGATGAAGGCGGCTGCGGCCGGGTGGGAGAGGCCGGGAAGAGCGGCACCGCTGTGGTCGTCGACGACGAACTCGTCCACGCCGCAGTCGGCGAAGACCTGGCGGACGTGCTCGATCGCCTCCTCCTCGGTGCGGTCGGGCGCGTAGCGGAAATTGACCGTGACGACGCACTCGTCGGGGATGACATTGCCCGCGACACCGCCCGAGATGCCCACCGCGTTCAGGCCCTCGCGGTACTCCAGGCCGTCGATCACCGGGTAGCGCGGCTCGTACGCGGCCAGCGCGGCCAGGATCGGGGAGGCCGCGTGGATCGCGTTCGAACCCATCCAGCTGCGGGCGGAGTGGGCCCGCTCGCCCTTGGTCTTCAGCAGTACCCGCAGCGTGCCCTGGCAGCCGCCCTCGACCTGCCCGTCGGAGGGCTCCAGGAGGACCGCGAAGTCGCCCTGCAGCCATTCGGGGTGGGCTTCGGACACATGCTTCAGCCCGTTCAGGTGGGCCGCGACCTCTTCGTTGTCGTAGAAGACGAAGGTGAGGTCCCGGTTGGGTTCGGGGACGGTGGCCGCGATACGGAGCTGGACCGCGACGCCCGACTTCATGTCGCAGGTGCCGCAGCCCCACAGCACGCCGTCCTCGTCGAGGCGCGAGGGCACGTTGTCCGCGATGGGCACCGTGTCGATGTGGCCGGCGAGGACGACCCGCTCGGCGCGGCCCAGGTTCGTGCGTGCCACGACGTTGTTGCCGTACCGGTCGACCGTCAGATGCGGCAGGGCGCGCAGGGCGGCCTCCACGGCGTCCGCGAGCGGCTTCTCGTTGCCGCTCTCCGAGGGGAAGTCGACGAGCTGCGCGGTGAGCTCGGCTGCGTCCAGGGTGAGGTCAAGCGGGGTGTCGGCCATGCCGACGACCCTAGCGCGCCCGGCCGGGGGGTCCCGAAAGCAGCCGGATGCGGTCGTATCCCCCGGCGTCACTCCCGTTGTCCACAGCCCCACAGTCCGCCGACAGCGGTCTCCAGTACCTTGTACGCGTGCCAGAGCCGTCCCCCACTCCTGTCCGGCGCCGCGGTCGCCTCCTCCGCTTCGGCGGGGCCTTCATGGTCCTGCTCGCCCTCGCGGGCTATCTCGGCGTGCAGTACCTCACGGGCGGCACCGGCGCGCCCCGGTGCAAGGTCGTCTCCGGCAAGGGCGACGGCGCGTCGTACGAGTTCACACCCGAGCAGGCGGTGAACGCGGCGACGATCTCGGCGGTCGGCACCTCCCGCCGGATGCCCGAGCGCGCGGTGGCCATCGCCCTCGCGACGGCTCTCCAGGAGTCGGGGCTGCGCAACATCCAGCACGGCGACCGGGACTCCCTCGGCCTGTTCCAGCAGCGGCCCTCGCAGGGCTGGGGCACGACGAAGCAGATCATGGACCCGACGTACGCGGCGGGCATCTTCTACGAGCACCTGGCCAAGGTGCCCGGCTATTCGCGGCTGCCCCTCACCGTCGCCGCGCAGCGCGTGCAGCGCAGCGGCTATCCGCAGGCGTACGCGAAGCACGAGCCGGACGCCACCCTGCTCGCCGCCGCCCTGACCGGTCGCGCGGCGGCCACGCTGACCTGCGAGGGGCGCCCGGACGCGACTCCGGCGGGCGGCGCCGCCCCGGTGCGGGCCGCGCTCGCGCGGGACTTCGGACGCGATGTGCTCCAGGAGGCGGGCGCCACCGTGGACGCCAAGGGTTCCTCCGCGTCGCCGGCCCCCGTCGCCCCGGCCTCCCCGAAGGCCGTCGACCGGACCGTGACGGTCCCCGTGCGCGAGGACTCCACCGCCGGGGCCGGGGTGGTCCGCCGCGGCTGGGAGCTGGCGCACTGGGCCGTGGCCAACTCCTCGGCCCTGCACATCGAGCGGGTGTCGTACGCGGGGCGCGAGTGGACCGCGGGGACCTCGGAGGGCTCGTGGCACACGGCCGACGACAAGGGCGGTGCGGCCGAAGGGAAGGCCGCGGCCGAGGTCCGTATCGTCACTGCTCAGTAGTACGGACCTTCACTCGTCAGAGGGACCGACCCTCGGCGGGCCGGTGACGGGCACCGGCCTGCGCGACCCACTCCCGCACCCGGGAAATCCCTTGAGAACAAAGGGCCGCAGGGATTCGGCGGGATACGCGGCCGGGTATTGTTTGCCCGTTTTTATCCACAACCGATAATGCGACGCATTGCCAACTCTTTGCGTCGGGCCACCGCAACCTTCGCGGACTTCGAGCGGTAGTCACTGCGTCCGAGCCCGGAACGATCACCGCAGAGGCTCAGCGGACGGTGACGCGGTCGGTCGGCAGCCAGCCGGTCAGCCCCGGGCACGGTCGGACACTTCCCCGTTCTCTCCCGTCATAAGGAGCAACATGTCCCTCCCCCTGACCCGCCGGATCGCCCGTGTCGTGCTGCTCGTCGCAGCCGGAGCGGCGCCCGTGGTCGGTGCGGCCGGCTCCGCCTGCGCGGCGGCCGAACTGCCGGCCCCCAGCCTCGGCGGGCTGACCGCCCTGGACGGGGCGAACGTCGGCAACACCGTCGACGGAGCGGCGCGGAACGTCGCCGGGATCGCCGGCAAGTCCGGCGGCGACGCGGTCAAGAAGTCCGTGCCGGCCGCGGGCAAGACCGGTGGGAAGGTCGCCAAGAAGGCGACGCCGGCCGCGCAGAAGGTGGCCGGGGACGCTGCCGGGCAGGCCGGTGGCCTCCTCGGTGACACCACGAAGTCCGCGACCGGCGGCGGCCTGCCGACGGACACCGTGACCCGGGGCGGCCTGCCGACGGAGCAGCTGCCGCTGAAGGGCCTGCCGCTGGGCTAGGCCCTGGGCACCGCCGGAGCGCCGACGCCCCGGACGCGGGGCCCGGCGTACGCGGGCGGCGACGGGGGTCCGGGGAAACGCATTCCCTGAACCCCCGTTTCGCACTACTGGGCCGACGGTGTCTGCCGGAGGCGTTCGACCGCCGCCGCGACGCGCTCGTCCGAGGCGGTGAGGGCGACGCGGACGAACTTCTCTCCCGCCTCGCCGTAGAAGTCGCCGGGGGCCACCAGGATGCCCAGGTCGGCCAGGTGGGCGACCGTGGACCAGCAGGACTCGTCCCGGGTGGCCCAGAGGTAGAGGCTCGCCTCGCTGTGCTCGATCCGGAAGCCGTGGTCCAGCAGGGCGTCGCGCAGCGCGGTGCGGCGGGCGGCGTAGCGGTCGCGCTGTTCGCGGACGTGGGTGTCGTCCGAGAGGGCGGCGACCACGGCGGCCTGGGTCGGCGCGGAGGTCATCATGCCGCCGTGCTTGCGGATCGCGAGGAGTTCGCCGAGGACGGCGGGGTCGCCCGCGATGAACGCGGCACGGTAGCCGGCCAGGTTCGAGCGCTTGGAGAGCGAGTGGACCGAGACGATCCCCTCGTAGGAGCCGCCGCACACGTCCGGGTGCAGTACCGAGACCGGGTCGGCCTCCCAGCCCAGCTCGAGGTAGCACTCGTCGGAGAAGACGAGGACGCCGTGCTCGCGGGCCCAGGCGACGATCCGGGCGAGCTCCGCGGCGGACAGGACCTCGCCGGTCGGGTTGGACGGGGAGTTCAGCCACAGCAGCTTCAGGCCCGTCGGGTCCAGCTCCGTCGGGTCGTCGTAGACCACGTGGTCCGCCCGCGCGAGCCGCGCTCCGACCTCGTACGTCGGGTACGCGAGGCGCGGGTACGCGACCTTGTCGCCGGGGCCGAGGCCGAGCTGGGTCGGCAGCCAGGCGACCAGTTCCTTGGAGCCGACGATCGGCAGGACGTGGCGGTGGGTGATGTCCCGCGCGCCGAGCCGTCGCTCCACCCAGCCCGTGAGCGCGTCCCGCAGCTCGGGCGTGCCCCACACCGTGGGATAACCGGGCGAGTCCGCGGCCGCGACCAGAGCTTTCTGGATCAGCTCGGGCACCGGGTCGACCGGGGTGCCGACGGACAGGTCGACGATGCCGCCCGGGTGAGCGGCGGCGGTCGCCTTGTAGGGCTCCAGCTTGTCCCAGGGGAAGGTGGGAAGCCGGTCGGAGACTGCGGACACGGGATCGGGCTCACTTTCTCGTACGTACGGCCCGTACAGGCGGAAACGGGCTGCTGCACGGATGCCGCACGGGCTGACACGGCAAAACGCCTCGGTCCCGTAAGGCGATCGGAGCGATCAGGCCGTACGGGACCGAGGCGGCGCTCCCCCAGCTACCGCTGGGAGGGACCCCCAGCGGGCCGCTTACTGGTTCTGCGGCGGGAGCGCTGCGATGAAGGGGTGGTCGCGCTCGATCAGACCGAGCTTGCTGGCGCCGCCGGGCGAGCCGAGCTCGTCGAAGAACTCGACGTTCGCCTTGTAGTAGTCCTTCCACTCTTCCGGAGTGTCGTCCTCGTAGAAGATCGCCTCGACCGGGCACACCGGCTCACAGGCTCCGCAGTCGACGCATTCGTCCGGGTGGATGTACAAGGACCGGGAGCCCTCGTAGATGCAGTCGACCGGGCACTCCTCGATGCACGCCTTGTCCTTGACGTCGACACAAGGCTGCGCGATGACGTAGGTCACGCTGTCGTTCCTCCTCGATAGGGCGCTGGCGGGCCTCCGTAGGCTCCGCCGCCTGGCGCGCGGGAGCGCGGCGTCGTCGATGCCCGCCCCTAGTATCTCCGTTCTTGGGCATGATCCGAACAGGAGGGGTGAACTGACCTGTGGAAATCTCTGCATCCGGCCGCCTGGAGGTCCGTATCACCGCTGCTGACGTGGGAAAACGTGTCTCGGTACGACGCGTGATCGACGACGGAGACACGGGCGGGAAGTTCACCGATACGGTCGGAGTTCTCACATCGTGGGACAAAGGTGTGCTGCTGATCACACGACGCACCGGCGAGAGGGTCCGGATCGCGGAATCCTCGCTGGTCGCGGGCAAGGTCGTGCCGGCCGCCCCGGCCCGGCGGCGCGGGCCCGCCGCTTCGTACGAGGAGCTGGCGCGGGTCGCCGCGCGGGCCTGGCGGCCGGTGGAGAGCGAGCGGCTCGGCGCATGGGAGCTGCGGGCGGCGGGCGGGTTCACCCGGCGCGCCAATTCCGTGCTGCCGCTGGGCGACCCGGGCGTGCCGCTCGACCGGGCGCTGACCTACGTACGCGACTGGTACGCGGCCCGCGGCCTGCCCGCCTACGTCCAGACCGCGACCGGCGCCGAGGGCGCGCAGGAGCTGCTGTGCGCGGAGCTGGAGGCGCGTGACTGGGCGCGTGAGGTGACGGCCGAACTGTGGACCGGCGCGCTCGCGCCGATCGGGGACCGGGAGGCACCCGGGGTCCTGCTCTCCCGCACGGCCGACGAGGCGTGGCTCGGCCGCTACCAGCGCAAGGGCCTGAGCGATGTGGCCCTGAAGGTGCTGGGCAGCGGTCCCTCGGTGTGGTTCGCGACGGTGCCCGGCGCCGAGGGCGCGGCTCCGGCCGCGATCGGACGGTGCGTGGTGGACGGCCGCTGGGCCGGTTTCGCCGCCGTCGAGGTCGACCCGGCCCACCGCCGCAAGGGTCTCGCCACCGCCGTCATGGCCTCGCTGGCCCGCCGCGCCCTGGACGAGGGCGCCTCGGCGGCCTGGCTCCAGGTGGAGGCGGACAACACCGGGGCACGGGAGCTGTACGCGCGCATGGGATTCGGGGCGCATCACGCGTACCACCACTACCGCGCGCCGCGGACGCAACAGGTATCCGGCGACGACCGCTATCGATCGACGTGACGGGGCACGAGCCAGCTATGCCTTCCCCTCAGCCACCGGACCCGGAGCGGGCCGACGAAGTACGGCGGCGGTTCGCCGACGAGGCACGCGCCGAGCGGCCCGATCTCGCGGTGCTGTGCCTGCTGGTGGGCGCCGCGGCGGACGGGACGCTGGACGGGGCCGGCATGGACGCGGCGCAGATCGAGCTGGACGGGCTGGCCGGCCGACTGCCCTTCCGTCCGAGCGGCCCCCGCGCCTGGGCGAGCGCCCTCTCCGAACTCCTCGGCGGGCGCTGCGGATACCGGGGGTCACCGGGCGACTACCAGCGGCTGGAGTCCTCCCTGCTGCACGCGGTGCTGCGCCGGCGGCGCGGGCTGCCCATCCTGCTCTCGGTGGTGTGGATGGAGGTCGCGCGACGGGCCGGCGCACCGGTGTACGGGGTCGCGCTGCCCGGTCACTTCGTGGTGGGCTTCGGACCGCCCGAGGAGCAGGTGCTCGCCGATCCCTTCGACGGCGGGCGCGTCCTGACCGACTCCGACGCCGAGCTGCTCGTCGCCGGGGCGACCGGCGCCCCGCTCGACCCGTCGATGCTCTCCCCCGCCGACCCGCTCGACGTCGTGCTGCGCATCCTGAACAACATCCGCGCCTGGGCCGCCGCCCGGCCGGAACGCTCGGACGTGGCCCTGTGGTCGGTGGAGCTGTCCCTCCAACTTCCCTCGCACCCGGCGCGGCTGCGCTACGAACGGGCCCAACTCCTCGTCCAGCGCGGAGACTTCCTCAGCGGAGCCGCCGAACTCGACGCGTACGCGGACGTGGTGGCGGGCGTCGACGAACCGGCCGCCGACCGCGTACGCCGACAGGCCCACGCGGCACGGGCGATGCTCAACTGAAGGGGGTCCGGCGGGCTCCGCGGGTGTCCGGCCCGGAGCCGTGCCAGGAGCCCGCGGCTCCCCTCACAGCCACCCCTTCTCCCGCGCGATCCGTACCGCCTCCGCCCGGTTGCGGACCGCCAGTTTCTGGATGGCCGTGGAGAGGTAGTTGCGGACCGTGCCCTGGGAGAGGTGGAGGGCGGTGGCCAGTTCGGCGTTGGTGGAGCCGTCGGCGGCGGCACGGAGGATCTCGCGTTCGCGGTCGGTGAGCGGGTTGGCGCCCTCGGCCAGCGCGGCCGCGGCCAGCGTGGGGTCGATCACGCGCTCGCCCGCCAGCACCTTGCGTACCGCCTGGGCGAGTTGGGCCGCCGGGGCGTCCTTGACCAGGAAGGCGTCGGCGCCGGACTCCATGGCGCTGCGCAGATAGCCGGGGCGGCCGAAGGTCGTGAGGACGATCAGCTTGAGGGCGGGGAACTCCTTGTGGAGTTCGGCCGCGGCCTCTATGCCCGTCATCCCCGGCATCTCGATGTCGAGGAGCGCCACGTCCACGTCATGGGCGCGGGCCGCCGCCGACACCTCGTCGCCGCGGGCGACTTGGACGACCACCTCGATGTCCGGCTCCAGTCCCAGCAGGGCGGCCAGCGCCTCGCGGACCATCGACTGGTCCTCGGCGAGCAGGACCTTGATCGTGCGGCTCATGCACCGGATCCTACGGGGTCCTCCGCCGCGCCCACAGGGGCTCGGCCGCCGGTGAGCGGCACCCGTGCGACCAGCCGGAATCCGTGCCGGACGCGGCCCGCCTCCAGCGATCCGCCCGCCTGCTCGAGGCGTTCGGTCAGCCCTGTCAGTCCGTTGCCGGGGGCGGCGCCGGAGGAACCGCCCGAGCCGTCGTCCTCCACCGACAGTTCGAGCACGGGGCCGTCCAGGGTCTGGCGCCGGACGAGGGTCACCACGCAGCGCCGGGCGCCGCTGTGCCGTACGACGTTGGTGATCGCCTCGCGCAGCGCCCAGGCCAGCGCGGACTCGCGCTCCTCGGGAACAGCCTCGACGTCGGGTTCGGCCGGCAGGTCGGCGATGACGCCCGCGGCGGTCAGGGCGACCTGGGCGCCCGCGAGTTCACCGGCCAGCCGGGGCCGCCGGTAGCCGGTGACCGCCTCGCGCACGTCGACCAGGGCCTGGCGGCTCACCTGCTCGATGTCGGCGACCTGCTGGGCCGCCTTGCCGGGATGGTCGGGGAGCATCCGCCCGGCCAGCTCGCTCTTCAGGGTGATCAGCGAGAGCGAGTGGCCGAGCAGGTCGTGCAGGTCCCTGGCGAGCCGCAGGCGCTCCTCGTTCGCGGCGAGCTGGGCGACGGTGGCCCGTGCCTTGCGCAGTTCCACCGTCGTACGGACCAACTGCCGTACGCCGGTCATCGCGAAGCCGATCAGGACGACGAGCAGGACGAGGTTGCGGGCGTCCCGCTCGCCGCCGTGCAGGCCGACGAGCAGCATCACGACGGCGGTCAGCGGGATGGTCCAGTACGACACCCGCAGCGGGAACGTCGTCCCGCAGGCGACCGAGACGTACACGAACAGGCCGAGCCAGGGCGGGCCGAGCGTCAGGCACAGCACGACGGCGAGCGCGCCGAGGGCGAGGACGAGGGAGGAGACGGCCAGGGTGCCCGCGAAGGCCCTGCCCATGTTCCGGAAGACCAGCGTCAGATAGATCGCGACGAAGGCCGCGAGGCCGAGCCAGCCGGCCGCGGTGGCCGCGGGCGTGTGGTTGCCGGAGGCGAGGTCGTGGACCGGCGAGCTGAGGAACACCAGCCAGATGACGATCCACGCCGACTTGCGCAGGGCCTCGCGGACGTTGCGGGGGGACTCCCCCATCCGCACCAGCCGGTCCGTGCGGGCCTGGTCGGGCAGCGGGTCTTCCGTCATGGCACTCACGCCTTCAGCGTGTCCTTCCGGTACAGCCATGCCGCGCCGCCCGCGAAGAGGGCGAAGGAGACGGCGAGGATGGCGATGTCCTTCGCGTGCGGGGCGTCGCCCAGTTCGATGGCCTGCCCCAGGGCAGCGTACGCGTGCGTGGGAAGCCACTTCGCGATGTTCTGCAGCCAGTCCGGGAAGGTCGTCGTCGGCATCCAGAGGCCGCCGAGCATCGACAGACCGAAGTAGACGATCATCGTGATCGGACGGACCGCGTCGCCGCTGGCCAGATAGCCGATGGCGACGCCGAGCGCGGCGAAGACCAGGCTGCCGGCCCAGATCACGCCGGTGAGCGCGAGCCACTGCCAGGCGTCCAGGCGTACGTCCTTCACCGCCGCGGCGACCACGAAGACGATCACGATCGAGGGCAGGCTGATCACGGCGGCGCCGGCCGTCTTGGCGAGGACATAGCCGCGGCCCGGCAGCGTGGTGAGCCTCAACTGCCGTACCCAGCCGCTCTCCCGCTCCTTCGCGATGCGTTCGCTGTTGCCCATGAGGACGGCGGTCAGGGCGCCGAAGGAGGCCATGGAGACCATGAAGAAGGTCGGCAGGGTGAGGCCGGTGCCGTCCACCTCGGTGGTGCTGTCGGCGCTGCCCGCGATCAGCAGGAACAGGGCCGAGGGGTAGACCACCGAGAAGAACAGGAACTTCTTGTTGCGCAGGGCGCGGGTGATCTCCAGCTTGATGAGACTGTTCACTTGGACGTCGCCTCCTCGGCGGCGGTGCGGTCGGCCTCTTCGGCCGCGGTGCGGTTGGCCTCTTCGGCCGCGGTGATGGCGACGAAGGCCTGCTCGAGACCGAGCCCGGCGACTTCGAGATTGCGCGGGTGGACGCCGAGCCCGTACAGCGCGTACACGGTGGCGTCCGCGTCGGAGGACTGGATGCGGACGGTCTGCCCGGACACGTCGATGGAGGTGAGGAAGGGCAGCGCGCGCAGCGGGGCCTCGTCGATGGGGCCCTCCAGGTCGAAGGCGACGCGGCGGGCGCCGGCCTTGGCCTTGATCTCGGCGGCGGTGCCGTCGGCCAGCAGGCGTCCCCGGTGCAGGACGAGGACCCGGTCCGCTATGGCGTCGGCCTCCTCCAGGTAGTGCGTGGCGAACAGGACCGTGCGGCCCTGGTCGGCCTGCTCGCGCATGGTGGCCCAGAAGGCCTGCCGGGCGGAGACGTCCATGCCGGTGGTGGGTTCGTCGAGGACGATCAGGTCGCTGTCGCCGGCCGTGGCGAGGGCGAAGCGGACGCGCTGTGCCTGGCCGCCCGAGAGCTTGTTGACCTTGCGATCGGCGATCTGGCCGATGCCGGCGCGGGCGAGGACGTCGGTGGCGCGGTACGGCTTCGGGTGCAGATCGCAGGCGAGCTTCACGAGTTCGCCGACGGTGACCTCGTCCATCAGCCCGCCGCTCTGCAGCATGGCGCCCACCCGGCCGGCGACGATCGCCTCGCGCGGGCCGGTGCCGAACACCCGGACCGTCCCGCTGTCGGCGTTCTTGAGGCCGAGCAGCAGGTCCAGCGTCGTCGACTTGCCCGCCCCGTTGGGACCCAGCAGGGCGACGGTCTCGCCCGGGTGCAGTTCGAGCGTCAGCCCGTCCACGGCCCGGACGCTCCCGTAGGCCTTGGTCACCGATTCGAACCCGACCACCGGTGTGGTGGTGATCGCCGCAGTCGTTGTCATGTGATCCATCGTGGCGGCGAAGGGGGTGCCCGCGGCAGTGCGCTGTGTCCTCGGTCGCGGATGACAGATGTCATGTCGGCGGCGCGCGTCCGTGCCCGGCGGCGGCCCGCACGGAACGGCGAGAGGGCACCCGGCCGGTGAGAACCTGGCCGGATGCCCTCGACGCGCTTGGGGCGCCCGCTAGTTGGGGTTGGTGGGGATGGTCACGTCGCGGTCGGCGGTCGTCTTCCCGACCAGCGCCCGGCCGACGGCGGAGGCCACGTCCTGCGGGCTCACGGCCTTCTTGCTGCCGTCGCCCTTGGTGATCGTCACACCGTCGAAGGCGTGGCCGTACAGCGCTTGGAGCGCCTTGAGGTCGTAGTGCTCGACGAGCTTGCCCTCGACCGGCCGGACGCTCAGGAACTTCCAGATGGACTTCTGCGGACTGAAGGCGATGAGGTGCGTGGCGTCCGTGCGGACGGTGATGTTCGCCGACATGGCGACCGTCGCGAACGTCGACATCTTCCGGTCCACCTCGGCCTTGGTGACCGTCGGCTGGCGGGTCGTGGTGGCGACCTTCACCGGTGTGGTCGCGTTGGTCCCGACCTGGGCGAGGTAGGCGTCCTTGACGGCCTGTGTCGAGGACGCGACGTCGATGCCCTTGCCCGCCTTGCCGTAGACGGCGACAGCCTTGCCCGGACTGAACTTGATCGTGCCGTCGGTCGCCGAACCGGAGCCGCTCGCCGCGCGCTCCAGGGCGGCCTGGAGCTTCTCCTCGTCGACCGGCATCACGGGCTCGACCACGCGCTCCTGGCCGAACAGCGAGCCGATCACCGAGACCGGGTTGTAGTCGCTGCCCGCGGCGGCGCGGACGGTGGCCTGGCTGTCCAGCTGGAGTCCGGCCTGGTCGGGCTTGAGCTGGACCGTGTCGCCGTCGACGGACAGCGTGAGGGCCTTGTTCGTGCGGTTGCCGAAGGCCTCGTCGAGCTTCTTGACGGCGTCGTCGCGGGTGCCGCCGCCGATCTCGACGCCGAGCACGGTGGTGCCCTTGGGCACGTCCGAGTGGTTCATGAGCAGGCCCGCGCCGTAGGCGCCGCCGATGAGGACGACGGCGAGGACGCCGAGGAGCGCCGGCTTGTTGCGGCCCTTTTTCTTCTTCGCCGGCTTCGACGAGGCGGGCTGCCGTTGGACCGGCTCGGGCAGCTTCGGCAGGGTGTGGGACCTGGGTCCCTCGTTGCGCGTCCCCTCGTCGAACGAGAAGTTCTGGCTGGGCGACACGACGGGGATGCCGCTGGTCAGGGTATGCCCGGAGACGTTGTCCGCGGGCGCGCCGTAGCCGCCGGGTCCCGGGTCGGGCGCCGGCTTCTGCGGGGTGAGGATCGCGGTGTCGTCGCTGAGACCGCCGCTCAGACCGCCGCGCGAGCCCGTTCCGGCGCCGGGATATCCCGGGCCCGCGTTCGGGTTGCCGGAGGCGGAGCCGGGTGTCGCGGCCAGGCTGCCGGGAGCCGCGCCGGGACCGGCCGGAGGCGCCATCGGGCCGTCACCGGTGGCGGGACCGCCGGTCGGGCCGGCCGGGCCGCCCCGGCCGCCCTCGGAGAAGTACGGGAGGTCGTCGCGGCGCGGTTCGCCGGTTCCGCCGGACGAACCTATGGCCGGGAAGGAGCCGGTGTCGCGCAGGGCCCCGGAGACGTCGAAGGAGCCCGTGCCGCCGCCGTGACCGGGGGCCACGGGTCCGGCACCGGTGGCACCGGGGAGCCCGGAGCCGTTCGTACCGCCGGGCCGCACGCCACCGGTGATGCCCAGCGGACCGGCGCCGTTGGACGGCGCGGGCCGTCCCGCGCCCGGTGTCCCCGCGGGACCCGCGCCGTTCGACGCGCCCGGAGGAGCCGGGGAAGCCGAACCGCCCGGCAGACCCGCGCCGTTGGTCGACCCGCCTCCCGGACCGCTCTTGGGCGCGCCGGACTTGCGTGGCGCGAACCAGTCGCTCGTCTTCTCGTCGGCCGGGCCGGGCTGGTCCACGGGCGCGGGTGCCGGTGCGGACGGGGCCGGGGTGGTGGCCGTCGTGGCGGAGGCGCCCGCGGGCGAACCGCCGCCGCGCGGCGCCTGTGCGCCCGTGTTGGCGCCGTCGCCGCCCTCGGAAGGCGCGTCGGTGCCGGCGACGGGTGTACGGACGACCACGGGCGGGATGGGCCGCGATCCAGGGATGTTGATCCGGATCCGTGTCGTCAGTGTGGTCTCGGTCTTGCGCTCCTCCGGCGGCTTGCCGGTGGCCGAACGGCCCGCGTCGGCGCCGCCTTCGGAAGCCTTGGGGGTCCCGTACGGCGGCGTCCCCGACGGGTACGCGGCTCCACCGCGCCCGTTGGGCCCGGAGGACGAACTGTCAGTTTCACGACTCAAGGCAGGTTCTCCCGGTTGGCTCCGCCGCCCGTTTACTCGACCTCATCTCGGGCAGCTCGGCGGCGCGCACCACCATACTGGCCATGTCCGGCCCGCAAACCTCGCCCGCGAAGGAATCTCGCACCGGACCCGCACCTGACCGATACGGCGAAGTGGTACGTCACTTGCCAAGTCGGACACCGGAGGCGCCCGGTTGCCGCCCCTGGCCGAGAGTGGCGCACATCACAGCCACGGCCATGCCTCCGAGCAGGAAGAGGTACGAAACAACTCCCGCGCCGAAGAGGAAGTCTCCTTCCGGGCGACTGGCGGTGAGGAGGACGACGGCGACCATCCAGCCGGCCGCCGGGGCGACGGCCCCGGCCCGGGACGCGGTGGCCCGCGCTCCGCCCAGGAAGAGTCCGGCGGCGCCCGCCAGCGCGAGCAGCAGCCCGAGGGGGAACCAGCCGGGCTCCACCAGCGCCCCGGCGACCCCGACCACGGCGCCGAGCAGGAAGAGTCCCAGGTAGGCGGCGATCCGCCCGCCCGAGGGCCGTGTCAGTGGCTGGGCGAGCGCGCTTCCGCCGCCGCGCTGTCCGTTCGTACTCATCGCAGACCCGTCCCTCGCCGAGTGGTCGTCTTCCCCGCGTCCGTCACCGGCCGGTCCTCTCGATGCCCTCGATGCCCTCGAACAGGTCCGTCTCCCGCGTCGCGGGGCGGGGGGCGTCGACCAACTCGTAGTACTCGGTGGTGAAGAGCGGCTGCGCCAGCTCGTTCGAGAGGACGAACCAGGGGCCGTCCACGGTGATCTGGGTGGCGTGCGCCCGCATCGCGGCGGCCTTGGCGGCGGCGTACGCGGTTCCGTCGACCTCGGTGGTGATCGTCGCCTCGTCGACCACGCCCGGTACGTCGCCGACGGCGGCCACCCGGTCGAACGGCAGCCCGGGGAGGGCCTCACGCAGACGCGCGAACGCCTCCTCGGCGACCGGGCGCGGCACCCGGTTCCAGTAGGTCTTGGCGATCCGCCACGCGTCGCCGAGATCCTGGCGGTGGGTGGGATCCGCGGCCAGTTCGGCGGCGCGCATGGCCACGCGGTGGGTCTGGATGTGGTCCGGGTGCCCATAACCCCCATCGGGGTCGTAGGTGACGAGCACCTGGGGGCGTACCTCGCGGATCACCTCGACCAGGCAGTCGGCGGCCTCATCGAGGTCGGCGGACCAGAAGGCACCCGGGCAGTGGTTCTGCTCGACGCCCATCATCCCGGAGTCACGGAACCGCCCGGCTCCGCCCAGGAAGCGGTGGTCGGCGACGCCCAGTTCCTTCATGGCGGCGCTCAGCTCACCGGTCCGGTACGGGCCGAGTCCGCCCTCGCGATCGGGGGCGAGATGGGCGAGTTCGGATGGAATGACCTCACCCTCCTCGCCGAGGGTGCAGGTCACCAGCGTCACATGGGCGCCCTCGGCCGCGTATCTGGCCATGGTCGCGCCATTGTTGATCGACTCGTCGTCCGGATGCGCGTGCACCAGGAGCAGACGCCGGTCGGGCAGTTCCGTCATGGAACCCACCCTACGAGGCGCCCGCCCCGTCGCCGGTCCGGGCGGGGATCAGAACTTGATGCTGCCGATCATCCCCGCGATGTTCGTGGTCAGCTCGCTGATCGTGGGCGCGACCGTCGAGGAGGCGAGATAGAAGCCGAGCAGCATGCATACGACCGCGTGCCCGCCTTTCAGTCCTGACTTCTTGATCAGAAGAAAGACGATGATCGCCAGCAGCACCACCGCCGAAATCGAGAGTGCCACGGCGGCTCACCTCCAAAGGTCCCAGGGACTTGGGGTCCGGTACGGGACCGGACATGGGGGGTCGGTAAATCCATACAGCAGCCAGCAGGTTCTTACCCACGCAGCGCTAGTGATCATAACTATCCGTACGCGCGCATCGATCGGCGCACGGCCGCACAAGGGGGCGCATGGCCAATATGGTCGGGGGATGACGAACGAGCCTCTCTCCTTCCCGCGCCGGTACGCCCGCACGCAGCGGTTCACCTCCGGGGCGCCGCGCGCGTTCACCGTGTCCCCCGACGGTTCCCGTGTGGTGTTCCTGCGGTCCTCCTCCGGTACGGAGAGGGCGAATCAGCTGTGGGTTCTCGATGTCGCGGAGGGCAAGGAACGGGTCGCGGCCGACCCCGCGGCACTGCTCGGCGGCGCCGGCGAGCACCTCTCCCCGGAGGAGCGGGCGCGCCGCGAGCGCAGCCGCGAGGGCGGCGCGGGGATCGTCGGGTATGCCACGGACACAGCCGCCGAGTTGGCCTCTTTCGCCTTGTCAGGGCGGCTCTTCACGGCGGAGCTGCGGGCCGGCACGGCGCGTGAACTCCCGGTCCCCGGACCGGTGATCGACCCGCGCCCCTCCCCCGACGGCCGGCTCGTGGCGTACGTCGCCGGGGGCGCGCTGAGGGTCGTCGGAGCCGAGGGCGAGGACGACCGGGCGCTCGCGGAACCGGAACCCACGGCGGAACCGGGTTCGGTTTCCTATGGATTGGCCGAGTTCATCGCGGCCGAGGAGATGGGGCGTTCGCGCGGTTTCTGGTGGTCGCCGGAGGGGGACCGGCTGCTCGTCGCGCGGGTCGACGACACACCCGTGCAGCGCTGGTGGATCTCCGATCCGGCGCATCCGGAAGCCGATCCGCAGCGGGTCGCCTACCCAGTGGCGGGCAGCGCCAACGCGGAGGTGCGGCTCTTCGTGATCGGGCTCGACCGGGTGCGCACGGAGGTCTCCTGGGACCGCGCGCGCTACCCGTACTTGGCGCATGTGCACTGGTCAGCGGCGGGTGCTCCGCTGCTTCTGGTGCAGGCGCGGGATCAGCGCAGCCAGTTGTTCCTGGCCGTGGACCCGGACTCCGGGACGACCCGGATGGTGCACGCCGACGAAGATCCAACTTGGCTTGATCTTTTCCCCGGGGTGCCCTGCTGGAGCCCCGACGGACAGCTCGTGCGGATCGCCGACGAGGGCGGCGCGCGGGTCCTGGCGTTCGGTGAACGCCCGCTGACCGGGGCCCAGTTGCATGTCCGGGCGGTGCTCGACGTCTCGGCCGACGATGTGCTGGTCGCGGCCTCGGCGGGCGAGGCCGCGGCCTCGCCCGAGACCGGCGAGGTGCACGTGTACCGCGTGAACGAACTCGGGATGGAGCGTCTGACGCAGGAGCCCGGCGTGCACTCGGCGGTGCGCGCCGGGGGCGTGACCGTGCTCGTGTCGTCGACGCTCGACCAGCCTGGAGCACAGGTGCGGGTGCTGCGGGAAAGCGACCGAAGGAAGACGGGGACCTCCCCGGCCGGAGGCCGGGGGCGGGTGGCGACCATCCCCTCGTACGCCGAACATCCCGGTTTGTCCCCGCGCGTAACGCTCACGCAGGGGGGCGCACAGAAAATCCCATGCGCCGTGCTTATGCCTACTGACTACGACGGCGACACTCCCCTACCGGTCCTGCTGGACCCCTACGGCGGTCCGCACGGCCCCCGGGTACTGGCCGCGCACAATGCGCACCTCACCTCGCAGTGGTTCGCCGACCAGGGCTTCGCGGTGGTCGTCGCCGACGGCCGGGGCACCCCGGGGCGCTCCCCCGCCTGGGAGAAGGCGATCCGCGACGATCTCACGCTCTCCCTCGACGACCAGGTCGAGGCACTGCACGGTCTCGCGGAGCGGTTCCCGCTCGACCTGTCCCGGGTCGCGATCCGCGGCTGGTCGTACGGCGGCTGGCTCGCGGGGCTCGCCGTGCTGCGCCGCCCCGACGTCTTCCACGCGGGCATCGCGGGCGCCCCGGTCGCCGACTGGCGGCTGTACGACACCCACTACACGGAGCGGTACCTCGGCGATCCCGCCGCGAGCCCCGCGGTGTACGCGAAGAGCTCGCTGGTCACCGACGAGGGGCTCTCCGCGCCCAGCGGGCCGCACCGGCCGCTGATGATCGTGCACGGCCTCGCGGACGACAACGTCGTGGTGGCGCACGCCCTGCGGCTGTCCTCGGCGCTGCTGGCCGCCGGCCGCCCGCACGAGGTGCTGCCGCTGTCCGGAGTCACGCACATGACCCCCCAGGAACAGGTCGCCGAGAACCTCCTGCTCCTCCAGGTCGAATTCCTCAAGCGCTCCCTCGGACTCGTCTGACCTGTCCACGGCGGCCACGGCCCGGCCCGGCACACCCCGCGCCGGTCGGAACCGGGCCGCCGGGGACAGCAACGAGCCGGGGTGACATGGCGCACCCCGGCTCGTTTACGGCACCCGCACGGCCGTACGGTGTTCACCTTGACGCGTCCGTATATCGGTACCGCTTCCGCCAAGTTGCCTGCGTGTTAACGAAGTTCGCTCACATTTGTGGGGTTATGCCACCCCGCCGGAGGGCTCCTCCGGGGGGACGACCTGCTTCTCCTCCGCGAAGTGACAGGCCGAGTCGTGGGCGGTCGGACCGGCGGAGAGCCGGAACTCGGCCGGCACCGCGAGCAGCGGCACCTCCAGCGTGCAGCGCTCCTGCGCCTTCCAGCAGCGGGTGCGGAACCGGCAGCCGGACGGGATGTGCGCGGGCGAGGGCACGTCCCCGGTGAGGATGATCCGCTCCCGGTGCTCCCGGGCCTCCGGGTCCGGGACGGGCACGGCGGACAGCAGCGCCTGGGTGTAGGGGTGCGTCGGATGGTCGTAGATCTCGACGTCCTTGCCGGTCTCCACGATCCGGCCCAGGTACATGACCCCGACCCGGTCGGAGATGTGCCGCACGATCGACAGGTCGTGCGCGATGAACACGTAACTGAGATTGAACTCGGCCTGGAGCCGGTCCAGCAGGTTGATGACCTGTGCCTGCACGGAGACGTCGAGCGCGGAGACCGGCTCGTCGGCGACGATGATCTCGGGCCGCAGCGCGAGACCCCGTGCGATGCCGATGCGCTGGCGCTGGCCGCCGGAGAACTGGTGCGGATAGCGGTTGATGTACTCCGGGTTGAGCCCGACCACGTCCAGCAGGTCCTGGACCCTGCGCCGCCGGTCGCCCTTGGGCGCGACCTCGGGATGGATGTCGTACGGCTCCCCGATGATGTCGCCGACGGTCATCCGGGGGTTGAGGGAGGTGTACGGGTCCTGGAAGACCATCTGGATGTTGCGGCGTACGGCTTTCAGCGCCTTGCCCGACAGCCGGGTGATGTCCTCGCCCTTGTACTTGATCGTCCCCTCGGTCGGCTTCTCCAGGTTGACCAGCATCTTGGCGACCGTCGACTTGCCGCAGCCGGACTCGCCGACGATGCCGAGGGTCTCACCGTGGCCGAGGTGGAAGTCGACGCCGTCGACGGCCTTGACCGCGCCGACCTGTTTCTTGAACAGGATTCCCTGGGTGAGCGGGTAGTGCTTGACCAGTCCGCTGACCTCCAGCAGCGGCTCACTTGCTGCTTGTGTCATCGAGGCACTCCCTCCAGAAGAAGCAGGCGCTCCGGCGGTCCGCGTCGACCTCCGCGAGCGGCGGCACCTCGGTGCGGCAGATGTCCTGGGCCATCGGGCAGCGCGGGTTGAAGGCGCAGCCCGGCGGGATGTGCATCAGGTTGGGCGGCAGGCCCTTGATGGCGTACAGCTCCTGGCCCTTCTGGTCGAGCCGGGGGATCGAGTCCAGCAGCCCCCTCGTGTAGGGGTGGGCGGGCGCCTTGTAGATGTCGTGGACCGGGGCCGTCTCGACGATCCGGCCCGCGTACATCACCGCGATCCGGTCGGCGACGTCCGCGACCACGCCGAGGTCGTGGGTGATGAGGATGAGTCCCATGTTGAGCTCGCGCTGCAGCTCGGCCAGCAGGTCCATGACCTGGGCCTGCACGGTCACGTCGAGCGCGGTGGTCGGTTCGTCGGCGATGATCAGGGCGGGTTCCAGGGCCAGCGCCATGGCGATCATGATGCGCTGGCGCATACCGCCGGAGAACTGGTGCGGATAGTCGCGCACGCGCTCGGCGGCGGCCGGGATGCGCACATGCTCCATCAGTTCGACCGCCTTGGCGCGGGCTTCCTTGCGCGACATCCCGCGGTGCACGGTGAACATCTCGCCGAGCTGGTCGCCGACGCTGATCACGGGGTTCAGGGACGACAGCGCGTCCTGGAAGATCATCGCCATCTCGGCGCCCCGCACCTTGCGCCGCTCCTCCTCCTTGAACTTCAGCAGGTCCTTGCCCTGGAAGAGGATCTCGCCGCCGGTGATCTTCCCGGGCGGCATGTCGAGGATGCCCATCACGGCCTGGGCCGTCACCGACTTGCCGGAGCCGGACTCGCCGAGCACGGCGAGCGTCTCCCCCTCGTCGACGCTGTAGTTGACCCCGTTGACGGCTTTGGCGACTCCGTCCCTGGTCCTGAACTCCACGTGCAGATCGCGCACTTCGAGCAGCACGGCGGTCACCTCAGCTTCGGGTCGAGGGCGTCGCGCACCGCGTCGCCGAGCATGATGAACGCGAGCACGGTGATCGCGAGCGCGCCGGCCGGCCACAGCAGCATGTGCGGGGCCTGGCGGATGTACGCGGACGCCGAGGAGATGTCGATGCCCCAGCTGACCGTCGGGGGCTTCAGACCGACGCCCAGGTACGAGAGCGTCGCCTCCAGCGAGATGTAGGTACCGAGGGCGATGGTCGCCACGACGATCACCGGCGCTACCGCGTTCGGGGTGATGTGGCGCAGCATCAGCCGGGAGTTGGAGGCGCCGAGGGCGCGGGCCGCCTGGACGTAGTCGTTCTCCTTGGTGGTGATGACGGAGCCGCGCGCGATGCGGGAGATCTGCGGCCAGCCGAGCAGCACCATGAACCCGACGACCGGCCAGATCGTGTTGCTGGTCACCACGGAGAGGAGGACCAGACCGCCGAGCACGACGGGGATCGCGAAGAAGATGTCGGTGATCCGGGACAGGACCGAGTCGCCCATCCCGCCGTAGAAACCGGCCAGCCCGCCGAGGAGCGAGCCGAGGATCGCGACCCCGAGCGTGGCGAGCACACCGACGCTGATCGAGACGCGGGTCCCGTACACGGTCCGGGTGTAGACGTCGCAGCCCTGTCCGTCGTAGCCGAAGGGGTGTCCGGACTGCGAGCCCTCCTGGGCCTTGGAGAGGTCGCACTGGAGCGGGCTCTGTGAGGTGATCAGCGAGGGCCAGATCGAGATGACGACCAGGAAGACGATGACGAGTCCCGCGATGATGAAGACGGGGTTGCGGCGCAGGTCCCGCCAGGCGTCGGACCACAGGGAGCGCGGCTTCTCCTGGGGACCCGTGCCCTCCGGTCCTCCCGGCGTCTTCTCCAGGGTCTCCGCCTCGCTCGTCCCGAGGTCCATCGTGCCTCCGAAGCCGGTCGGGGCGATGGCGAGGTCCTCCGGCGGCGGCCCCTCCGGCCCGTGATGTGGCTCTTCCTCGTACGGCGGCTGCTCAGGCATAGCGGATCCTCGGGTCGAGTACGGCGTACAGGAGGTCGACGAGCAGGTTGGCGACCATGAAGATGAGGACGAGGATGGTCACGAAGCCGACGACCGTCTGGGTGTTCTGGCGCACGACCCCCTGGTAGATCTGGTAGCCGACCCCGTGGATGTTGAAGATCCGCTCGGTGACGATCGCGCCGCCCATCAGCGCGCCGATGTCGGTGCCGATGAAGGTGACGACGGGGATCAGCGAGTTGCGCAGCAGGTGCCGGATGGTCACCCGGCGCCGCGGCAGTCCCTTGGCGACGGCCGTACGGACGTAGTCGGACCGTTTGTTCTCCGCGATGGAGGTCCGGGTCAGGCGGGTCACGTACGCGAGGGAGACCGAGGCCAGCACCAGGCCCGGCACGATCAGCTCGCCGAAGGTTGCTTCCCCGGAGACCGACGGTTCGATCCAGTGCCATTGGACGCCGAGCACCAGCTGGGCCAGCAGACCGGTGACGAAGGTCGGCACGGAGATGACCACGAGCGTGAGCAGCAGGACGCCGGTGTCGACGGGCCGGCCGCGGTGCAGACCGGTGATGACGCCGAGCGTGATGCCGATGACGATCTCGAAGAAGATCGCGACGATCGTGAGCCGGATGGTGACCGGGAAGGCGGAGGCCATCAGCTCGGTGACCGGCTGTCCGTTGAACGCTGTGCCGAAGTCGCCGGTGAAGATGTGGCCGAGGTAGGTCAGGTACTGCTGCCACAGGGGCTTGTCGAGGCCGAAGTCCTTGCGCAGCTGGGCGGCCGTGGCGGGGTCGCACTGCCGGTCGCCGCACAGGCCCGCGATGGGGTCGCCCATCACGTTCACCATCACGAAGATGAGCATGGTGGCGCCGATGAAGACCGGGATCATCTGCAGCAGACGCCGGATGACGTACCGTCCCATGAGTGCTCCGGGGATAGAGGGGCGGGCCGCTGTGACGGACCCGCCCCGGGCGGCTCAGTTGACGGTGATCTCGTTGTAGACCGGGACGCTGAACTGGTTGAGCGCCACGTTCGAGACCTTGTCGGAGTAGCCGGCGCTGCCGTTCTGGTACCAGAGCGGGATGGCGGCCATGTTGTCCCGCACGACCTCTTCGGCCTGCTGGAAGAGCTTGATGGCCTTGCTGGTGTCGGTCTCGGCGTTCGCCTGGTTGACGAGGTTGTCGAAGTCCTTGTTCGACCACTGGCCGTCGTTGGAGGAGGCGTTCGTGTAGTACAGCGGCTGGAGGAAGTTCTGGATCAGCGGGTAGTCCATCTGCCAGCCGGCCCGGAACGGACCGGGCATCTTGTGCTGCCCGATCTGGTTGCGGAAGTCGGCGAAGGTGCCGATCGGGTTGCCGACGCAGGCCTTGTCGTTGCCGAGGGCGTTGTTGATGGAGTTGCAGACGGCGTCGACCCACTCCTTGTGGGAGCCCGTGTCCGCGTTGTAGGAGATCTTGACCTGGCCGCCGGGCAGACCGCCGCCCTCCTCGACCAGCTTCTTGGCCTCGGTCGGGTTGTACTTGCAGGAGTCGCCGCACAGGCCTTCCTGGAAGCCGCCCTCCTCGCCGAGCACCGGTGAGGTCCAGTCGCTGGCGGGCGTCCGCGTCTTCTGGAAGATCGTGTCGGTGATCTGCTGGCGGTTGATCGCCATCGACAGGCCCTGGCGGACCTTCGTCGCGCCGCTGGTGTCCCACTTCGGGTCGTAGAAGGGGAAGGCGAGGGTCTGGATGATGCCGGCCGGGGTGTTGATGTACCGGCCGTTCAGGTCGCTCTTGGCGTTCTTGAGCTGGGCCGCGGGCACGTCGTCGACGAGGTCGAGGTTGCCGGCCAGGAGGTCGTTGTAGGCGGTGTTGTTGTCCGTGTAGACCTTGAGGGTGACGCCGCCGTTCTCCGCCTTGTCGTCCCCGGGGTAGTCGTCCCACTTCACCAGGGACATCTGTGAGCCCTTGGTGTACGAGTCGATGGTGTACGGGCCGTTGCCGATGGGCTTCTTCACCCAGGCCGCGTGGTCGTCGAAGAACGCCTTGGGCAGCGGCGAGTAGGCCGAGTAGCCGAGGGTGTCCGGGAAGGTCGAGAACTTCTGGTTGAGCTTGACGGTGAAGGTGTTCGTGCCGGTGACCTTGAGCCCGGAGAGCGTGTCGGCGCTCTGGGTTCCCGTGTCGGGGTGCACCTTGTCGTAGCCCTCGATGTACCCGAAGAAGTAGGCGTTCTTCTGGTTGTTCTTCAGACTCGCGCCGTAGTTCCAGGCGTCGACGAAGGACTGGGCGGTGACGGCCTCGCCGTTGCTGAACTTCCAGCCGCCCTTGACCGTGATCGTGAAGTTCTGCGAATCGGAGGTGTCGATCTTCTCGGCGAGCATGTCCTCGGCGGCGCCGGTCTTCGCGTCGTACCGCTTCAGGCCGCGGAAGATCATGTCGAGGACCTTGCCGCCCTGCACCTCATTGGTGTTGGCCGGCTCCAGCGGGTTCTGCGGGTCGCCCCAGGAGGCACTGACGGTGCCGGAGCCGCCTCCGCCGCCGCTGTCACTCCCTCCGCCCCCGCAGGCGGTCGCCGCGAGGGCTACCGCCGCCGCACATGCGGCCCATTTGGCGTGCGTGGCTCCACGCATGGAGTGCCTCCTCAAGAGTGCGCTGTGCCGCCGGCCCCGGGGTCGTGCGTCCGGCTCCCGGTGCGCTGTGCCTTTAGGGCCCAATATCCGTCCATATGGGGCGCGTCGCACATTTACCCCACCCTTCCGGGTGTCGATCCATCCGGAAGGGGGTACTCCGGACACTCCGTCAAAGGATCTTGGGAGCCGACGCAACAGATCTCCGCGGTTCGATACGGAACTGTTGATTCCAGTGCACGAGATGTACGCATTCCGAGACTCCGCCGTCCGGTTATCGAACTCATTGCCCGTTTCGCGAAGTTGGCCCGAATCTGGACACGGAACGGCCACAGTGCGCTACACGCGTAGTTACGCTGAGGTCAAGTCCAGGCAAAGAAAGTAAAGACAACACCAAGGCGACCGAGATTTTATTGACCTTGCATGAATTGCGTTGAAAAAGTCCGGCGTAGCCCGTAGGGAGCGCCCTGCGGAGCCCTTGACCCCCTCGGGCCTGGAGCACCATGACCCCCCCTACTCCTTCCGCGGCCGCCCCGCTTGAGGTGACCGACGAGACCGGCAAGATCCCGGCTCCGTCCACCAACCCCAAGGGCTCGGAGAGTCGCTCCCCAGGACGACTCGCCTGGAAGCGGTTCAAACGTGACCGCACGGGCGTCATATCCGCCTACATCGTGATCTTCTTCTTCACGATCGCGATCTGCGCGCCGCTGATAGCGAAGCTGTATGGGAAGAACCCGTACGAGCAGTACGGCCAGGAGTCCGACGGCCTGCTCAACGACTTCGCCTTCCCGGTCAAGCCCAACGGCGGCATCGACGGCAACTTCTGGTTCGGCATCGAGCCCCAGCTCGGCCGGGACGTCTTCACCTTCCTGCTCTACGGCATCCGCACGTCGCTGATGATCGCCACCGCCGCCACGCTGCTGACCACGGTGGTCGGTGTGGTGATCGGCATCACCGCGGGATACCTCGGCGGCAAGACGGACTACTTCGTCGGCCGGATCATCGACATCCTGCTGTCGTTCCCGTCCACCTTGTTCTTCATCGCCTTCATGCCGGTCGTCTACGCCCTCTTCGTGCCCTTCAACGAAGAGGTCCCGACCTGGCTGCGGGCCACCTGCCTGATCCTCGTCCTCTCCGCCTTCGGCTGGGCCTCCATCGCGCGACTGCTGCGCGGCCAGGTCCTCGGCCTGCGTGAGCGGGAGTTCGTCGAGGCGGCGAAGGTGACCGGCGCGTCCTCGCGCCGCATCGTCTTCAAGGAGCTGCTGCCCAACCTGTGGACGCCGATCCTGATCCAGTCGACCCTCATGCTGCCGGCCTACGTCACGGCCGAAGCGGGCCTCGCCTTCCTCGGCGTCGGCATCCAGGACCCGACACCGGACTGGGGCGTCATGATCCAGCGCGGTGCCGGCTTCTACACGGAAGACATCACCTTCATGATCTTCCCGGGCGTCTCGATGATCATCTTCGTCCTCGCCTTCAACCTGCTCGGAGACTCGGTCCGCGACGCACTCGACCCGAAGTCCAAGCGCTGACTTCCACCCCCAGACCCGGTCGTAGTCGTCCGGCTGGTTACCCGTCTCTCACTCACCCACCACTAGGCAGGTAAGCCATGTCCTTTTCCCGCAGAAACTTCCTCATAGCCACTGGTGTGGCCGCCGGTGCGACCACGGTCCTGAGCGCGTGCAGCAGCGGCAACAGCGGCGGGACCGGCAGCAACAAGGCTCCGTCCGTGGACAAGGCCAAGGCCGCCACCATCGCCGTCGGCACCAAGGCCGACTCCACCGGTGCGGCCCCCGAGGTCCCCGGCGCGGTCAAGGGCGGCACGATCTACACGCTGGACCAGATCGACTGGGACCACCTGGACCCGGCGCAGCTCTACTCCTCGTACGAGGGCGCCTGCTCGGTCCTGTTCCTGCGCGGTCTGACCGGCTACAAGATCGACTCCAAGGGCGGCACCACGCTCGTGGGTGACCTCGCCACGGACGCCGGCACCGCGGCCGACGGCGGCAAGACCTGGTCCTTCACGCTGAAGGACAACGTGAAGTGGGAGGACGGCGCCGACGTCACGATCGCGGACGTGCGCCACACCTTCGAGCGCCTCTTCGCCTCGTTCGTCACCCAGGGTCCGCGTTACCCGCAGGGCTGGCTGGTCGGCGGCGACAAGTACAAGGGCCCGTACGGCGGCAAGCACCTCGACTCCATCGAGATCGACGGCAAGACCATCACGTTCAAGCTGAAGGAGGCCCACGCCGACTTCAACTTCATGGTCGCCATGCGCGGCTTCTCCATCGTGCCCAAGAAGCACGACACCAAGGAGAAGTACGACAAGCACCCCCTCTCCTGCGGCCCGTACAAGATCGCCAGCCGCAGCATCGGCAAGTCGGCGACGCTGGTCCGCAACACGCACTGGGTGGCCGAGACGGACCCGCTGCGCAACGCGTACCCGGACAAGTTCGAGTTCCAGTTCGGCTTCCAGTCGCTGGCCTCGACGGACCGCTACATCGCCGACAAGGGCAACGACCAGTACACGCTGTCGCTGCTCAACGAGGTCGCCCCCGAGCGCATCCAGAAGGTGCTGACGAACGCGACCTTCAAGAAGCGTGTCCTGACCCAGGTCGACACCACCTGCTACTACTTCGCGATCAACACCAAGCGCGTCTCCGACGCCAAGGTGCGCCAGGCGCTCAACTTCGCGTGGCCGTCGAAGCAGCTCCAGCAGATCCGCGGTGGTTCGCTCTCCACGGCGACCGCGACCACGATCATCAGCCCGCTCACCCCGGGTCACAAGGACTTCGACCTCTACGAGAAGAAGACGAAGCCCATGGGTGACCCCGAGAAGGCCAAGTCCCTTCTCAAGGAGGCCGGCAAGTCGGGCCAGCGCATCGTCGTCGCCATGCAGCAGTCGGACAACGCCGTCAAGCAGGCCGTCGCGATCAAGACCGCGCTGACCAAGGCCGGCTTCACCCCGGTCGTGAAGCAGGTCGACAAGACCTCCTTCTACAGCCAGATCGGCCAGCTCGACAACGAGTACGACATGTTCGCCGCGGGCTGGGGCCCGGACTGGCCGGCCGGTTACGCGGTCATCCAGCCCTGCTTCGACAGCAGCCAGATCGCCGACGGTGGCGTCAACTGGCCGCAGCTGAAGGACGCGAGCGTGGACAAGGCGATCGCCGCCGCCACGATCGAGCCCGACGCGAAGAAGGCCGCCACCATGTGGGGCGACATCGACGAGCAGATCATGCGCACCGCCGCCGTGGTTCCGGACTACAACCCGATCCGCAACTACTTCCACGGCTCCAAGGTCGGCGGCGTGATCTACGACTCCGGCAACACCTGCATCGCGCTGGGCAAGGTCTACGCCGCGAAGGCCTGATCCAGCATCGGGGCCGCGGCGACCACCGCGGCCCCGACGTGATCCCCCTCCGGGGCGGCGGCCACCGCCGCCGCCCCGGCCCCCCTCATACGCTCCCCACACCCCGGCGACGGCGCCCCGTCCGGAAAGTCACGCCACATGTTCCGTTTTCTAGTCCGCCGTGTCATCGGCGCACTTGTGATTCTGCTGATCATCAGCGCCGTCACCTTCATGCTCTTCTACGCGATGCCGCGTGACCCAGCCCGCATGGCGTGCGGAAAGGTCTGCACCAAGGAACTTCTGGATCAGGTCAGGGTCAACCTCGGGATCGCCGACCCGCTGCCGGTGCAGTACTGGCACTGGCTGGTGGGCATCTTCGCCGGCCGTGACTACGGCGGCCTGGGCAACTGCAACGCCCCCTGCCTCGGCTTCTCGTTCACCAACCGTGAGCCCGTTCTCGGCACGATCATGGACCGTATGCCGACGACGCTGTCCCTCGCGCTCGGTGCCGCGGTCTTCTTCCTCATCCTCGGTGTCGGCACCGGCATGATCGCCGCGGTCAAGCAGGGCAAGGCGGCCGACAAGATCGCCAGCTCGTTCTCGCTGATCGGCTCCTCGCTCCAGATCTACTTCGTCGGCTACATCGCGATGTACTTCCTGGTCCAGCAGCTCGGCATCCTCGAGCAGCCCTCGTACACGCCGTTCACCGACAACCCGGCCGCCTGGGCCAGCGGTCTGCTGCTGCCCTGGCTGACGCTCTCCATCATCTTCACCGCCAACTACACCCGTATGACGCGCTCCCAGCTGGTGGAACAGCTCAGCGAGGACTACGTGCGTACGGCGCGCGCCAAGGGCCTGTCCCGGCGCTCCGTGTTCTTCCGCTTCGCCTGGCGCGGAGCGATGGGTCCGATCGTCACGATCTTCGGCATCGACCTGGGCACCCTGATCGGTGGCGCCATCATCACCGAGTCGGTCTTCAGCCTCCAGGGCATCGGCAAGCTCGCCGTGACCGCCGTGGAAGCCAACGACCTGCCGATGCTGCTGGCAGTGACCATGGTCGCGGCCGGCGCGATCGTCTTCTTCAACATCATCGTGGATGCCGTCTACGCCTTCATCGACCCGCGGATCCGGCTCGCCTGACCCGGCGCCCCGCCGCCGTCCACCCGCCGACCCGCAAGCTACCCCTCGCATCACCCCCCAGGAGCGTCCCCGTGACGAGCACCGATCAGCAGCCCTTCCTGTCCGTCAGGGATCTGAAGGTCCACTTCTCCACCGAAGACGGCGTCGTCAAGGCCGTCGACGGTCTCACCTTCGACCTGGCCAAGGGCAAGACGCTCGGCATCGTGGGCGAGTCGGGCTCGGGCAAGTCCGTCACGAACCTGACGATCCTCGGCCTGCACGACCGCGACCGCACCGCCATCGACGGCGAGATCCTGCTCGACGGCAAGGAGCTGCTGACCGCCTCCGAGCGGGAGCTCGAGCGGCTGCGCGGCAACAAGATGGCGATGATCTTCCAGGACGCGCTGGCCTCGCTGTCGCCGTACCACACCATCGGCAAGCAGATCGGTGAGACGTACCGCAAGCACACCGGTGCCTCCAAGAAGGAGGCCCGGGCGCGGGCGATCGAGATGCTCAAGCGTGTCGGCATCCCGCAGCCGGACGTCCGCGTGGACGACTACCCGCACCAGTTCTCCGGCGGTATGCGCCAGCGCGCGATGATCGCGATGGCCCTGGTCTGCGACCCCGAGCTGCTGATCGCGGACGAGCCGACCACGGCGCTCGACGTGACCGTGCAGGCCCAGATCATGGACCTGCTCAAGGACCTCCAGCAGGAGTTCGGCACGGCGATCATCTTCATCACCCACGACCTCGGCGTCATCGCCGACATCGCGGACGACGTGCTGGTGATGTACGGCGGCCGGTGCGTGGAGCGGGGCACCAAGAAGGAGGTGCTGCGCGCGCCGCAGCACCCGTACACCTGGGGCCTGCTGGGCTCGATGCCGAGCCTGGACGGACCGGTCGACGTACCGCTGTCGCCGATCCCCGGCTCGCCGCCCTCCCTCCTCAACCCGCCGACCGGCTGCCGCTTCCACCCGCGGTGCACCTTCACGGAGAAGATCGCGGACGGTCTCTGCTCCACCGAGCAGCCGCCGCTCCAGGTCACGGACGGGCGCGGAGCCGCCTGCCACCTCACGGCGGACCAGCGCCGCGACTTCTTCGCCGACTACGCCGCGACCCGGTCGCACTGACGTAACTGAGACGGGACTTCACGATCATGAGCAACACGAACCCCCTCCTGGACGTCACCGGACTGACCAAGCACTTCCCGGTGATGGGCGGCTTCCCCTTCAAGCGGAAGATCGGCGCGGTCCAGGCCGTGGACGGTCTCGACTTCCAGGTCGCCGAGGGCGAGAGCCTCGGCCTGGTCGGCGAGTCCGGCTGCGGCAAGTCGACGACGGGCCGGCTGATCACGCGCCTTCTCGAGCCCACCGGCGGCAAGATCAGCTACCGCGGCCAGGACATCACGCACGCCAACCGCAAGCAGCTGGCGCCGGTCCGCTCCGAGATCCAGATGATCTTCCAGGACCCGTACGCCTCGCTGAACCCGCGGCAGACGGTCGGCAAGATCATCGCGGGCCCGATGGAGATCAACGGGATCAACCCGCCCGGCGGCCAGGAGAAGCGCGTCCGCGAACTCCTGGAGACGGTCGGCCTCAACCCGGAGCACTTCAACCGCTTCCCGCACGAGTTCTCCGGCGGTCAGCGCCAGCGCATCGGCGTGGCCCGCGCGCTGGCCCTGGAGCCGAAGCTGATCGTGGCGGACGAGCCGGTCTCGGCGCTCGACGTCTCCATCCAGGCGCAGGTCGTGAACCTGCTCCAGGACCTCCAGCGGGACCTGGGCATCGCGTTCCTGTTCATCGCCCACGACCTCGCGATCGTGCGGCACTTCTCGCAGCGCGTCGCGGTGATGTACCTCGGCAAGATCGTCGAGATCGCCAACCGCGAGGACCTGTACGACAACCCGCGTCACCCGTACACGCGCGCGCTGATGTCGGCCGTTCCCGAGGCCACCGCGGACGACGTCCCGGCCCGCGAGCGCATCCTGCTCACCGGTGACGTGCCGTCCCCGCTCAACCCGCCGTCGGGCTGCCGCTTCCGCACCCGTTGCTGGAAGGCGACGGACAAGTGCGCGACCGAGGCTCCGCCGCTGGTGCAGATCTCGGGCAGCAGCGACGGCCACCTGACGGCGTGCCACTACCCGGAGACGCGGGAGACCATCCCGGCCCAGCGTCTCGCCAAGGACCCCGAGGCGGCGGTCTGACACACCCCAATTCGTCAGCCGCCCCCTTCCGGAACCGACTTTCACCGGCCCATTGACCCGAGCCCATGAACGTCAGTTTCAGGGGAACGAAGGCCCGCACCCTCTCGGGTGCGGGCCTTCGTCGTCGTCCGTCGGGCGGGCGGCAAGGGGCGGCGGCGTCGGCCTCCAGGGCCTCCGGCTAGCCCAATTCCCCGCGCTCCACACAGAATTCGTTGCCCTCGGGGTCCGTGAGGACGACCCAGCCGCCGCCGTCCGGGCGGGTGTGGTCCGCGAACCGGCGGGCGCCGAGGGCCACGGCCCGCTCGACCTCCGCGGCCCGGGTGCGGCCGTGCGGCTGCAGGTCGAGGTGGACGCGGTTCTTGGCCGTCTTGCCCTCCTCGACCCGCACGAACAGAAGGGTCGGACCACGGGAGGGGTCCACGATCACGGCCTCCGGGTCACCGGGCTTGTCGTCGTCGGCGAGCGGACGGCCCAGCAACTCGCTCCAGAACAGCCCGAGATCGTACGGGTCACCGGTGCAGTCGAAGGTGATGGTGCGGATGGTGAGGTTCGACAACGCTGCTTCTCCCATGGCCTAGTCGCCCGTCCGGCCGTCCGCCAGTTCGCGCAGGATGTCGAGGTGGCCGTTGTGGCGGGACGTCTCCTCGACGAGGTGGAGGATGATCCAGCGGAGGTCGACCCGGCGGCCGCTGCCGCCCGTGCGCTCGGCCTTGGTGTCGAGGTCGTTCCCGGCCACCAGCTTGCGGTAACGGGCGCTCTGTTCCTCGTACTCGTCGAGGAGCTGGGGCAGCGGGAAGTCGACGGCGATGCGCATCTCGCGGTCGGGGTCCTCGTCCGTCCAGGGCCCCGCGTCCTCCTCGCCCAGGAAGACCACCTGGAACCAGTAGTACTCGACCCAGCGCAGGTGGTTGATGAGCCCGCTGAGGGTCATCAGAGGGGACCCGGGCAGCGGGGCCTTGCGGGCGTCCTCCGCCGAGACGCCCTCGCACTTGGCGCGGGCGGTGGCGCGGGCGTAGTCGAGGAAGGTGGTCAGCTGGGTGCGCTCGTCCCACGCGGAAGGCGTGTCCGTTCGTGTCTGTGAAGTCATCGGGATGAAGCATCCCGGTCGGCCCCGTCCGGTGTCGAGCGATTAACGGCGCCCCGGGCGACGCCACTTGCCCGTGGCCGCCGGCCACCGCCAGACTGTCGCGCCATGGCCTTCCACCTGCGCGGAACCGTGCTGCCCGACGGCGTCGTACGCGACCTCTGGACGCTCGGCGACAGCATCACGTTCCAGCGGCCCTCCGTCCCGGCGGACACCGTGGCCGACGGCGGATTCCTGTTGCCGGGGCTCGTCGACGTCCACACACACCCGGGCGGTGCCGCCGGGGACGAACCGGCCTTCGATCCGGAGGTCTTCGCCGCGCAGATCACCGCGCACCGGGACGCGGGTGTCACGGCCCTGCGCTTTCCGGGGCTGCTGGGTGAGATCCCCGGCGAACTGCGCGAGGCCCCCGGCTCGCCCCGCATGATCACGGCGGGGCGCTGGCTCGCCTGGGCGGGGCTCTCCCGCAGCGCCGCCTTCCACACGGTGACCGACGACCTGGTCGCCTCGGCGGTGGCCGAGGCCAAGGCGCACGACGGCTGGTGCAAGCTCATGGGCGACTGGGACTTCGAGGCACCGCCGGTGCCGTACGAGCTGCTGCGAGCGGTGGTCGAGGGTGTCCACGCGGCCGGTGGCCGGGTCGCCGCGCACTGCCAGTCCGCCGCGGGCGTCCTGGGCGCGGCCCGCGCCGGGGTCGACTCGATCGAGCACGGCATGGGGATGCCGCAGGAGTGCGTCGACCTGATGGCGGGACACGGCACCTCCTACGTCCCCACCCTCACCGCCTTCGCGCGCAGCGCCCCCCGGATCGAGGACACCGCCCGAGGCCGCCTCTGGAACGAGGGGCACCGCACGATGATCCGCCGGGTCCGTGAGGCGTACGACGCCGGTGTCACCGTCCTCGCCGGAACGGACTCGGCCCCCCACGGCAACGTCGCCGCCGAGGTCCTGCACCTCATCGACGCCGGCCTCCCGTCCGGGACCGCGGTCGGCGCGGCCAGCTGGACCGCCCGTGCCTTCCTCGGCCTGCCCGCGCTGGCCGAGGGAGCCCCGGCCGACATCACGGTCTACGACGCGGACCCCCGCGAGGAACCCGCCGTCCTCCACCACCCCCGGCGCATCATGCTCCGCGGCCGGATCATCCGCTGACCTGCTTCACCACGATCTCGGCCTCGAAGCCGTCGGTGTTCTCCAGGTAGGCGGCGCGGTGCTCGGGGCCGCCCGCGTAGGGATGACGTTCCGGGAAGAGGAGCGTCCAGCCGAAGGCGGGTGCCTCCTCGACCAGGGTGTCGAGCTCGGCGCGGCTCGCGATGCGGAAGGCGAGGTGGTTGAGCCCGGGGCGCAGCCGGTCGTGACGGTCCCCGGTCAGGGCGGGGGACTGCTCGAACACGAGGTAGGTGTCCCCCAGCCGCCAGCTCCGGCCGTCCGGCCAGTCCTGGTACGGCACGTACCCGAGCCGCTCCAGCAGCCAGCCCCAGGAGCGCACCGCCCGCCCCAGGTCAGGCACCCACAGCTCGATGTGATGCAGCATCTCGTCCCGATTCTCGCGAGCGGTGTCGGAGCCCTCGTCCCGGGCTCCCGTCCGGCTCGATCAACCTGTCACCTTTTTCTCGCACTTGCTCGACCGATTCCTTACCGATCAGCGGTTCGAGTTGGCGCCGCGGGCTGACAGACTGCTGCGATGGCTGATCGTTCGTTCAGTGATGTCTCACTCGCCGCCCTGTACGACACGCTGAATCCATGGGGTCCGAGCGACGACTTCTACCTGGACCTGGTGATGTCCGCGCGGTCCGTGCTCGACGTCGGGTGCGGGACGGGGCGGCTGCTGGCAGGGGCCCGGGAGGCCGGTCACGAGGGGCGCTTGTGCGGGCTCGATCCCGCCGCGGCCATGCTGGTGCAGGCGCGTCGGCGGACCGCCGGCGAGTGGGTGCTCGGGGATCTCGGATCGGCGCGCTGGGAGCGGGAGTTCGACCTCGTCGTGATGACCGGACACGCGTTCCAGGTGCTCGTCCGCGACGACGAGGTGCGCTCCGCGCTGGCCGCCGTGCGCCAGGCTCTCGCCGACGGAGGCCGGTTCGTCTTCGAGACGCGCAATCCCGCCGTCCGGCCGTGGGAGGCCTGGAGGCCCGAGCGGGCGTTGGAGGTGAGCGACGCGCACGGGGATGCCGTACGGGTCCGGCACGAGGTCGAGACGCCGGTGCTCGGGGACCGCGTGACGTTCAGCGAGACCTTCGAGCATCCGCGCTGGGACCGGCCGCGAGTCAGTCGCAGCACCCTGCGGTTCCTCGGGGCGGACGCCTTGCGCGGGTTCCTCGGCGACGCCGGATTCGTCGTGCACGAGCAGTACGGGGACTGGGGGCGGGAGCCGCTCTCCCCCACCGCCCCCGAGATCATCACCGTCGCCGGTCCGGCCTGACCCGAGGCCAGGGGCCGAAGACACGTGCCGGAGACGTGCGGCCAAGACGCGGGCCCACTCCCACGACGTGTCGTGGAAGTGGGCCCGTACCGCGGGTCGTTCTAGCCGTCGCCCTTCTCCAGCGCCGCCAGCGCCGGGTCCAGCACGATGTCCTCCGCCCGCGCCTCGATGGTCGGGTCCTCCGGGAAGTGACAGGCCGTCAAGTGGCCCTCGGCGTTGCCCGACAGCCGGGCGAGCGGGGGCTCCTCCTGCGCGCACTTGTCCTGCGCCTTCCAGCAGCGGGTGCGGAAGCGGCAGCCCGACGGCGGCGAGATGGGGGACGGCACATCGCCCTGCAGGCGGATGCGTTCCTTCTTCTCGGCGTCGATGTCCGCGTCGGGGACGGCCGACATCAGGGCGTGGGTGTAGGGGTGCCGCGGCCCGGTGTACAGCGACGCGCGGTCGGCGATCTCGACGATCTTGCCGAGGTACATCACCGCGACGCGCTGCGAGAAGTGCCGCACGATCGCGAGGTCGTGGGCGATGAAGACGAACGCGATGCCCATCTCCCGCTGGACCTCCTGGAGCAGGTTCACGACCTGCGCCTGGATGGAGACGTCGAGGGCCGAGACCGGCTCGTCGGCGACGATCAGTTTCGGCGAGAGCGCCAACGCCCGCGCCACACCGATGCGCTGGCGCTGACCGCCGGAGAACTCGTGCGGGAAGCGGTTGTAATGCTCGGGGTTGAGGCCGACCGTCTCCAGCAGCTCGCGCACCCGGGCCTCACGGCCGCCGGGCGGATTGACGTTGTTGATCTCCATCGGGGAGGAGATGATCGTGCCGACCGTCTGCCGCGGGTTCAGCGAGGCGTACGGGTCCTGGAAGATCATCTGGATCTCGGACCGGATCGGCGCCAGCTGGCGCCGGGTGGAACGGGTGATGTCCTTCCCGCTGTACGAGATCGTGCCCGCCGTCGGCTCCATGAGCCGGGTCAGCAGCCGTCCCGTGGTGGACTTCCCGCAGCCCGACTCGCCGACCAGGCCGAGACTCTCACCGGGGAAGACGTCGAAGGAGACGCCGTCGACGGCCTGTACCGCGCCGACCGTGCGGCGGATCGGGAAGCCGCCCTTCACCGGGAAGTACTTCTTCAGGTCGCGTACCCGCAGCAGCGGTTCGGCCGGGTCCCCGTCCCGCTGAGCGGGGATCGGGTCGGCCACGACCGTGGTTTTCTCGTCGCTCACAGTCAGTCCCCTCAGCCCAGCCTGGGTCGGATCGTCTCGGTGAAGATGCGGCTCTTTTGATCCAGGGTCAGATGGCAGGCCGCGCCGCGTCCCGTGGGCAGTTCGGGCCGGACGTCCACACACCGGTCGGAGCCCTCGACCTCGTTCCGGAAGGTGCACCGCGGGTGGAACGGGCACCCCGAGGGCGGGTTGAGCAGCGAAGGAGGCGCGCCCGGGATGGGCGTGAGCGGCTCGTCGACGTCCGCCGTCAGGCGCGGCATGGACCCCAGTAGACCCCAGGTGTAGGGGTGTTGGGGCGCCTTGAGCACCTCGCGGACGGTGCCGCGTTCCACGGCCCGGCCGGCATACATCACCAGCAGGTCGTCGGCCATGTTCGCGACGACACCGAGGTCATGGGTGATCATGATGATCGCGGAGCCGAACTCCTGCTGGAGGTCCTTGAGGAGGTCGAGGATCTGCGCCTGGACGGTCACGTCCAGGGCGGTGGTCGGCTCGTCGGCGATCAGCAGGTCCGGGTTGCAGACGAGGGACATCGCGATCATCGCGCGCTGCCGCATACCGCCGGAGAACTGGTGGGGATAGTCGTCCACACGCTGTTTGGGGTGCGGGATGCCGACCTTCCCCAGCATCTCGATCGCCCGGTCCCGGGCTTCCCTCTTGGACGCCCCGGTGTGCTTGCGGAACGGCTCGCCGATCTGCCGCCCCACGCTGTGGTAGGGCGACAGGGCGGTCAGCGCGTCCTGGAAGATCATCGCCATCTTGTTGCCGCGCAGCCGCTCCAGCTCGGCCTCGGTGGCGGTGACGAGCTCCTTGCCGTCGAGGATGATCTCGCCCTCGATCTGCGTGTTCAGCGGGCTGTGCAGACCGAGGACGGTCAGGTTGGTGACGGACTTCCCGGACCCGGACTCGCCGACGATGCCGAGCGTCGTACCGCGTTCGAGGTCGAAGGAGAGGCCGTCGACCGCTTTGACGACGCCGTCCTCCGTGGAGAACCGCACATGCAGGTCGCGGACCGACAGGAACGCGTCGGATCCGGTGGGAGCCGGGGCGTCCTCCGGCTTGGTGAGTGTGGTCACTGCGGTTTCTCCCAGGGCGCGACAGGCACTACGACAGACGTACGCGGGGGTCGATCACGGCGTACATGGCGTCCACGATGACGTTGAGCAGAAGGATGAACGCGGCGCTGAAGAGCATCACGCCCATGAGTTTCGGCAGGTCCTTGCCGACGACGGATTCCACGGCGAGCCGGCCGATTCCGGCGAGTCCGAAGGTGAACTCGGTGACCACGGCGCCGCCGAGGAGGGCGGAGAGGTCCATGCCGAGGATGGTGAGGATGGGAATGAGGGAGCCGCGCCAGGCGTACCGGAAGAAGACGTACCGGCCGGTCATGCCCTTCGCGCGGGCGGCGCGCACATGCTCCTCCTGGAGCTGCTCGATCATCGTCGAGCGGGCCATACGCGTGTAGTTGGCGGTGAAAATCACGGACATGACGATCCAGGGGATCAGCAGGCCCATGAACCACTGGCCCGGATTCTCCGAGATCGGCACGTACTTGGGCTTGTCGAGCCAGCCGGTGCTGTAGACGAAGATGCCGAGGACGATCGGGCCGAGGAAGTAGATCTGGAACGAGCTCAGCACGAGCGAGATGGAGCTGAAGACCTTGTCGAGCCAGGTTCCCCGGTAGCGGGCGGCGATCATGCCGGTGCCGAGGCCGACGATGAGGAAGACGATCAGACCACCGATCGTGAGGGACAGCGTCAGCGGGAAGCGGTCCATGATCGTGTCCCAGACCATCTGCTGGTCGCGGAAGGAGACGCCGAAGCAGGGGGCCGGGCAGTGGCCCACCGCGAAGTCGCGTCCGGCGAAGATGCCGACGAGGAACTTCCAGTACTGCACCGGGATCGGCTGGTCGAGCCCCAGGTTCTTGTGGATGATCGCCAGCGCGTCCGGGGTGCAGTTCTTGCCGCACGCGAGAGTGGCCGGGTCCTGGGGAATCGCGTAGTACATGAAGAACGTGAAGGCGCTGATCAGCAGAAGGATGAGCACCGCGCCGAACGTCCGGCGAAGGATGAATCGAAGCATGGCGGAACGCTGCTCTCAGGACGGCGGCCAGGGACAGGAGCGCCCGGGGCGCACTGCGCGCAGTGCGCCCCGGGAGGGTCGTCAGCTCTTGAGGAAGACCCGGGTCGGGTCGGTGTAGCTGGTCACCGTGGAGTAGCGCAGGCCGCCCACGTTGGTGCCGGCGATCTGGAACGTCTTGGTGTAGTAGATCGGCGCCGCCGGGTTGATCTTCTCGCTGATGTACTGGTTGAGCGCGGTCCAGGCCTTGGTGGCCTCGGCGTTGTCGGTGATCTGCAGGATCCGCTGGATCTCGGAGTTCACGTGGTCGTCGTTGATGTGCGCGTAGTTCGACGCACCGTCCTGGATCTGCTTGCCGTCGTACAGCGGCGGGAAGACGGTGGCGGCGGAGGGCCAGTCCTGGCCCCAGCCGGTCATGTAGATGTCGAAGCCGTTCTGGACCTTGCCGACCTGCTCGTACCAGGTCGCGGCGTCGATCTCCTTCTTCTGGACGTCCAGGCCGATCTTGCTCAGGGCGTTCTCGACGAGGACGGCCTGCTGCTGGCGGACCGGGGTGTTGGCGTAGGCGTAGACGATCTTCTTGCCCTTGGCGCCGGCTTCCTCGACCAGCTTCTTGGCCTTCTCGATGTCACCGTTGGGCTTCTTGGACCGGTCGAAGGGGTCGTAGTCCTTCTGGTAGCCCGGAGTGGTGGGCGACATCAGGCTGTTGGCGACCTCGCCGCCGTACGCGCCGCCGTCCGTCTTGTACATCGCGGTGGACGGCATGGCGTAGGTGATCGCGTCGCGGAGCTTCTTGTCCTTGATGCGGTCCATGTTGAAGTTCATCTGCCACACGTACGGGGCGTAGCCCTGGATCGTGCGCTTCATGGCCGCGGGGTTGGAGACGACCTTCTGGACCTGGGTGGTGGCGACCTGGCCGGTCATCATGATGGCGTTCTTGGCGTCACCGCGGTCGGCGAGGATCGTCTTGGTCTGGTCCTCGTCGTCGTGGTTGATCTCGATGTTGAACCCGTCGACGTACTGGTGACGCATGGCGTCCGACTTCGGGTCCCAGTTGGTGTTCTTGACCAGCTTGACGCTCTTGCCGGCCTTGAACTCCGAGATCTTGTACGGGCCGACGGAGACCGGCTTGGTGTCGTACTTCGCCTTGGTGTCCGTCTTCTCGGGGACGACGGAGTAACCGGCCATGGCCAGGGCCTGCGGCAGGTCGGGCTGCGCGTCCTTGAAGTGGAAGACGACCGTCTTGTCGTCCGGGGTCGCGAGGACGGTGTCCGGGAGGTGCTTGCCCTTGAACGGACCCGCGTAGGCCTTGCGGTAGGCGGTACCCGTGCCGGACAGCCACTGCTGGATGAACGACGGGCCGTCCGTGATCAGCGGGTCGTAGAGCCGCTCGAAGGTGTGCCGGATGTCGGCCGAGTCGATCACATGACCGGTCTCGTCCTTGATGCCGTCCTTCAGCGTGTACGTCCAGGTCTTGCCGCCGTCCGAGAGCTTGCCCGGGTCGGTCGCGAGGTCGCCGACGACGGTGAGACCGCCCTTGTCGTCCTCCTTGTACGTGGTCAGACCGCGGAAGATGAGCTTGGAGAGCAGGCCGGCGTCGCTGACGTAGATCTGGCCCGGGTCGAGGTGCGAGAAGTCGTCCTCCTCGTAGACCTGGATGGTGCCGCCGGGCTTGGCGCCCGTGACCTCCTCGGCGGGACCCGTCGAGTCCGCCGCGGTGCCCATCTTCACCGCCGCGGACTGGGCCGCGGCTTCCTTCTTGCCCTTGCTCTTGCCTTTGCCGTTGCCGCTGTCATTGCTGCTGCAGCCGGCCAGCGCCAGGGCGCCGGCCGCGACCGCGACGACGGCGGTCCGCCCTCTGCGGGAACTGAGGATGCTCATGGAGTCGAGTCCACCTGCCTGTGAGTTGTGATCAGTGATCCACTGGTGCTGCCTGACAGTGCGCGGCCGGTCGTGCCGGCTCCCGGGTGGCAGCGGCCTCCCGCGCTCGGATCAGCGGCCCGTCTTGGGATCGAATGCGTCCCGGACCGAGTCACCGAGGAGGTTGAACGCCACGACGAAAACGACCATGGCGACACCCGGGAAGAACATGTAGACCGGGTCCAGTTCGTAGATGTCCGACCCGATGGCGAACATCCGGCCCCAGTCGGGGGTCGGTTCGGTGTAGCCGACGCCGACGAATGAGAGAAACGCGACCGACAGGATGGTGCTCGGCAGCATGTACGTGCCCTGCACCAGGATCGGTGTGACGAGGTTCGGCAGCAGTTCCTTGCGGATGATCCGCCAGGGAGAGGCGCCCGCGACCCTCGCGGCCTCGACGAACTCCCGCTCACGCAGCGAGAGGGCGACGGCCCGGATCAGCCGGGCGAGGCCCATCCAGCCGAGGAACCACAGCACTCCGATGATCGCGAGCGCGTGGATGTAGGTGGGCGTCTCCTCGTCGGGGGCGACGAACACCGCGGTGATGACGGGCATCGAAGCGATCATGAACAGCTGCTGCGGGAACGCGAGCAGGAAGTCCGTGAACCGGCCGAGCCAGTAGTCGATCTTGCCACCGAAGTAGCCGCCGACCAGGCCGATCAGCACCCCCATCAGCACCATCGCGACGGTGGCCGCGAGCGCCGTGTACAGCGAGGTGCGCATGCCGTACAGGAGCTGCATGAACACATCGCGCCCGAGGGTGGGTTCGATCCCGAACCAGTACTCCGACGTGATGCCGCCGTTGGGGCCGGCCGGCATGTTGAAGTCGTTCAGGAGCGTGGGGTCGTCCTGCCCGTACAGGGTGTACGGGTCCTTGCCGTAGAGCTTCGAGATCAGCGGAGCGAGCGCGGCGATCAGGAAGAAAAGGATCACGATGTACGCGGAGACGACACCGCTGCGGTCGCGTTTGAACCGGCGCCACATCAGCTGGCCGGGCGATCGGCCCTCCAGCTTTCCCGACGCGTCGGAAAGTTTCTGCTCGGCCGGTTCATCGACCCGGGGGGAGGCTTCCGCGCCCTCGATCTCGATCGGACTCGTCATGATTCGTCCATTTCATGGGTGCGCCGAGTCCACGGCCGCCACAGGGTAGGGCAGCCGCGTTCGGACCATGCGGATCAGGAGAGACGTATGCCTAGCGGTCGCTGCGCGCCAGAGCGCTGCTTGCGACAACTCGCAGGTGAACACGCGTAGTTGGCATCTGGTGCCTCCTCATGACTCAACCGTTGCACGGACAGGAGGGGCTTCTGATTGACCTCCGACACCCCTGACGGAGGATCAAACACCCCACTGTGCTCGTGAGTCGGCACTGTCCCCACAGCGCATGACCCATTGACCCGAGCGTTACGCGGCTAACTATCTGACATGAGCCAGATAACCGACCACAGCCTTTAGGTCTCGGTTCCATCACAGCTGGCGCGTACATCTTCCAAAATCTGGACAAAATGATCTGCGGGAGAAGCCCGCGAAACGGACGTGTTACATGCCTATCGGTCGGGTGGCTCCGCATTTCGGACATGGAAGGGCGGAAAACGGGTTGCAAAAAGCCCGGGTGCCCCCATGCTTGGGGGCACCCGGGCTCGGTTGCCGGTGGATCAGCCGGCCAGGCCGGTGGATCAGCCGTGCTTGGCGCGGCTGGCGGTGCGACCGCGCTCCTTCTGGTCGAGAACGAGCTTGCGAATGCGAACGGACTCCGGGGTCACCTCGACGCACTCGTCGTCGCGGCAGAACTCCAGCGACTGCTCCAGCGAGAGCTTGCGCGGCGGGACGATCGCCTCGAACGAGTCGGCGGCGGCGGACCGCATGTTGGTGAGCTTCTTCTCCTTGGTGATGTTCACGTCCATGTCGTCGGCGCGGGAGTTCTCGCCGACGATCATGCCCTCGTACACCTCGGTGCCGGGGTCGGTGAACAGCACACCGCGCTCCTGGAGGTTCGTCATCGCAAACGCGGTGACGGCGCCCGCGCGGTCGGCGACCAGCGAACCGTTGTTACGGGTCGTCAGGGTGCCGAACCACGGCTCGTGGCCCTCGTGGATGGAGTGGGCGATGCCCGTACCGCGCGTACCGGTCAGGAACTCGGTCCGGAAGCCGATGAGGCCGCGGGACGGGACGACGAACTCCAGGCGGACCCAGCCGGAGCCGTGGTTCGACATGTTGTCCATGCGGCCCTTGCGGACGCCCATGAGCTGCGTGACCGCGCCCATGTGCTCCTCGGGGACGTCGATCGTCATGCGCTCGACGGGCTCGTGGACCTTGCCGTCGATGACCTGGGTGACGACCTGCGGCTTGCCGATGGTCAGCTCGAAGCCCTCGCGGCGCATCTGCTCGACCAGGATGGCGAGCGCGAGCTCACCGCGGCCCTGGACCTCCCAGGCGTCCGGGCGCTCGGTGTCGAGCACGCGGAGGGAGACGTTGCCGACCAGCTCGCGGTCGAGACGGTCCTTGACCTGGCGGGCGGTGACCTTGCGGTCCTTGTCCTTGACCGCGGCCTTGGCGTCCGCGCCCTTGCCCGTGCCACCACGGCCGACCAGCGGCGAGGTGTTCGTACCGATCGTCATGGAGATCGCCGGCTCGTCGACCGTGATCAGCGGCAGCGCGATCGGGTTCTCCGGGTCGGCCAGGGTCTCGCCGATCATGATGTCCGGGATACCGGCGACGGCGCAGATGTCACCGGGACCGGCCACCTCGGCGGGCTTGCGGGTGAGCGCCTCGGTCATCAGCAGCTCGGTGATGCGCACGTTGGACATCGTGCCGTCGCGCTTGATCCACGTGACGGTCTGGCCCTTGCGCAGCTCGCCCTGCTCGACGCGGAGCAGCGCGATACGGCCGAGGAAGTTGTCGGCGTCCAGGTTGGTCACGTGGGCCTGGAGCGGCGCGGACTCGTCGAAGGACGGGGCCGGGACGGACTCCAGGATCGTGGTGAAGAACGGCTCCAGGCTGTCGCTGTCGGCCGGGACGGTGCCGTTCTCCGGCTTGGTCAGCGAGGCCACGCCGTCACGCGCGCACGCGTAGACGATCGGGAACTCGATCTGCTCCTCGTCGGCGTCCAGGTCGAGGAAGAGGTCGTACGCCTCGTTCACGACCTCGTCGATGCGCGAGTCGGGACGGTCCGTCTTGTTGATGCACAGGATGACGGGCAGGCGGGCCTGCAGCGCCTTGCGCAGCACGAAGCGGGTCTGGGGCAGCGGGCCCTCGGAGGCGTCGACGAGCAGGACGACCGCGTCCACCATCGACAGACCGCGCTCGACCTCACCACCGAAGTCGGCGTGGCCGGGGGTGTCGATGATGTTGATCGTGATGACGTCGCCGCCATCCTTCGGGTGGTACTTGACCGCCGTGTTCTTCGCCAGGATCGTGATGCCCTTCTCACGTTCCAGGTCGTTCGAGTCCATCATGCGGTCGTCGAGCGACTCGGCGGCGTGCGCGGCGAAGGCACCGGCCTGCTTGAGCATGGCGTCGACCAGAGTGGTCTTGCCGTGGTCGACGTGGGCGACGATGGCGACGTTGCGGATGTCGTGGCGCGTGGCCATATTGAGGCGCTTCTCCCGGAGTGAGTGGACGGCCTCCGCAGCGCGGGGCCTGCCGGGCTGAACACGCCACGGCCTTACCCCATGGTACGTGGCCCGGACGGAGGCGGCCTCCGCAGGGCCACGGGCCCCGAACCGGCCGGGGCCCGCCACAAGGCGGGCCCCGGCCGTTCACCCGCGGGTCAGCCGCTCTTCGACGGGCTCGCCGAGGGGTGCGCGCCCTTCTTCAGGAAGCCCATGTCCTCGTACACCGGGGTCTGGAATCCGAAGGCTCCGGCGTTCACGACGTCCTTGCGCGCCGCCGTGAGCTGGGGTCGCTGGTAGAGGGGGATGGAACCGGCCGCGGCCCAGATGCGGGCGTCCGCCTTGCGGACGAGGGAGCGCTCCTCGTCCGCGTCCAGGGTGGACAGAGCCTGATCGAACAACTGATCGACCTGGTCGGTTCCGACGCGGGTGTAGTTCTGCTCGACGCTCAGCGAGCCGTCGGCCGCCGGAACGGGCTTGGCGTAGATCGGGCGGGCGTCGGTGGCCGGGAAGGCGGAGGCGGGCCACGAGTAGAGCGCCAGGTCGTACTGGCCCGAGGCGATGTGGTCCGTGAAATAGCTCTCGTCGGAGACCTTCGAGATGTCCGTACGGATACCGATACCCCGGAGCATCCGCGCGATCCGGTCGGCGACGGCACGCAGCGACTCCGAGCCCGGCCCGGAGGGCAGGACGAAGCGGAGTGCCAGCGGCTTGCCGTCCTTGGCGAGGGCATTGGCCGCCGCGCCCGCCGGAGCGGCCGTCCCCTTGGGCGCGTACGCCCCCGGGACCCCGCCCTGCTTGGCGTACTGCTTGCTGTCCAGCTGCCTCGCGGCCTGCTCGTCCGTGCGCGTGCCCGGCCTGGCGCCGGTCTGCTGCTCCTGCTTCCCGGTGTGCTCCTTGGGGTCCTGTCGCAGCTCCCGGTCGGCCTCGGACGGCTTGTCGTCCTCACCGACGATGTACGTCCCGCCGTCGCCCGGACTGTCGTCGGTGTCCGCCTTCTTGCCCTTGGACCCGGCCGCCTTCTCCGTCTTCTTCTGCTCCTTGACCGGCCCGCCGGGCACCCACCCGGCGTCCGCGAGCAGCGCCCGCGCCTCGGCGGTGTCCTGGTCGCCGAGAGCGCCGCTGTTGTCGGCGTACGCCTCCTGGCCGATGAGGGCGAGATGGCTGCCGACCGGCTCGGCGGGCAGGCCGAGCGGCTTGAGGACGACCCGGGCGAGTTCCTTGCGGTCCAGGGCGCGGGCCACCGCGCGACGGACGCGTTCGTCGGCGAGGGGGCCCTCGGAGCCGTTGAGGGCGAGCTGGGTGAAGGCGGGTTCGAGAGACTTGCGGACCACGAAGTCGCTCAGCGCCGCCTGCCGGCGGGCCTCCTTCGCCTTCGCCTTCGCCTCGCTGCCCTTCGCGCCTGCCGTGTCCTTCTCGCTCTTCTCCTCGTCCTCGCCCTCGCTCTCGTCCGCCGGGGCCTTCCCGTCCTCCTCCGCGGCCCTGCTCTTCTCGCTCTTGCCGCTCTTCTCGCTCTTCTCGCTCTTCTCCGAGGACTTGTCCTTCTCCGAGGACTTGTCCTTCTCGCCCTTGGCGCCCGCCGTGTGCGTCCCGTCCGCCGCGGAGGCCCCCTGCAACGGGGCACCGTCCTTGTGCCGGGCGGCGAGGGTGATGCGCTCGGCTTCCGCGGGATCGATCTCGGCCAGATCGAGCTTGCCGTCGGCGAGCGCGGTGGCCCGCTTGTCACGGGCGACGGCCACCAGGGCGATCTCGGCGAGCTTGCCGGGGCGGCCCCACCAGCGCGGGTTGCGCGTGAGGCTGACCGTGCCGGCCTTGCGGTCGACCTTCTTCACCGCGAAGGGCCCCGCGGTGACCCTGAGCTTGCGTCGCGCGCCGTCGTTGAAGGAGTCCGCGGTCCCCATGACGTCCTTCGGGTACAGCGGCGAGAACAGCGCCTTCCAGTCGGCGTAGGGCCGGCTGAACGTGACGCGGATCTCCAGGTTGTTCTTGCCCCGCTCGATCTTCTCGATGCGGTCGTAGCCGGCGTTGCGGGCCGTCCAGTACGCGGAGTCCTTGCCGGACAGGGCGCGCCACTGGGCGGCGAAGTCGGCGGCCCCGATCTCGCGTCCGTCGCTCCACACGGCCTGCTGGTTGAGCTTGTACAGCACGACCTGCTTGGGCTCGGTGTCGACTACCTTCGCCGATTCCAGGTAGTCGGGGTTGATCTGCGGCCGCCCGTTCGCGTCGAGCCGGTACATCGACGGCAGTACGGCGCCGGCGACACGGGAGGTCGCGGCGTCGGCGTCCGCCTGGAACGCGTTCAGCGTCTCCGGTACGGCGTCCACGGCCCAGCGCAGGGTGCCGCCGTCGGCGATCTGGTCACGGGACGCGGGCGCGATGTCCTGCGCGGCCGCGGGCCTGTCCGCCTCGTCCTCCGCGCTGCACGCGGCCAGGGCGGGTACCGCGAGCACGCCCGCGGTGAGGAATGCGGCCGAGCGCATCACCGCGCGCAGTCCGACGCCGTCGTGGGACATCACTGCAACCTCCGGGGGACGCTCCGCTGCGTGGGGCAGGTCTGCTGCCGATCACGTTTGGCCGTATATGGAGCTGATCTGATGTATGGCCCCACTGAAGGGGAGCCCGGCCGGACGGAAGCGGCGACACGGCGACGGACATCCGGAACCCCACCCGTGCGGCGCAATCCGGCGCCTCTCCCCCGGGGCCCGGCCCGCGCCGGGCCCTTGCCGCGCCTGGGACGCACCCGTCGCACCGCGCCAGTGGCCATGTGAGGCCCCGTCGTGGGCTCTCCCCGCGCCGCTCCAGGCGCACGGGGAGAACGGGCGGCGCGCGGGGAAGGCGGCCGGCGCGCCGGGAAAACGGACGGCGCGCGGGGCGCGTTCTGGAGCGTGCGAGCCCTCAATCCGTGCACACGCCTTCACACGGGTACGTGTGACGCGCAACACTCGCAGGCGCATGAACGTTGCCGCCTGGGGCCGCAGGGCCCGCGGAAGTGAGGGCAAGTCATGTCCGTGCACGACGACCTGACGTCAGTCCAGCGCTGCCTCGACGATCTGCAGCGGTCGGTGCGGCGCCTGGAACAGCAGATGGGCGCCGGTCTGGAGATGCGCCGCGTGCGTGCCGACGCCGACCACCTGCGCGAGAGCGTCGCGCTGCTGCGCGAGGCCACCGCGGGCTCCTCCCGGCTCCCGGCCGCTTCCGGACCGGCGGGACCCGCGTCCGGCCGGCGGCCCGATCTGGTGCCCATCTCCGACATCCCGTACGACAGCTCCCTGTGGACCGATTCCGACGACGAGGGTCTCGGCGCGCACCACGGTCCCACCCACTGAGCGCCCTCGACACCGGCGCACCCCCGAACCCGACCGGAGTGCGAAGTTGGCCACTGGTACGGAACCTCATCTGAACAGCGGCGGTGTACGAACCGGTACGCGCGCCGCGATCGCCGCCCCGCATCTGCGGACCGACCGCTGGTGGCTGGCGCCCGCCGCCACCGCGGCCGGGCTGCTGGCCTTCGTCGTGTACTCGACCTGGCGGGCCTTCTCGGACACGCACTACTACGCGGCGCCGTACGTCTCGCCGTTCTACTCGCCCTGCCTGGCGGAGCGGTGCGAAACCATGCGCGCCGGACCGAACACGGATCTGTTCGGGAGCTGGTGGGGCATCTCCCCCGCGATCATCATCCTGATCTTCCCGCTCGGATTCCGGCTGACCTGCTACTACTACCGCAAGGCCTACTACCGGGGCTTCTGGGCGAGCCCGCCGGCCTGCGCGGTCGCCGAGCCGCACAAGAAGTACACCGGCGAGACCCGCTTCCCGCTGATCCTGCAGAACATCCACCGGTACTTCTTCTACGCGGCCCTCGTCGTCGCCGGCATCCTGACGTACGACACCGTGCTCGCCTTCCGCGACGAGCACTACGCGTGGGGCCACATGGGCCTCGGCACCCTGGTGTTCCTGGTCAACATCACGCTGATCTGGGCGTACACCCTCTCCTGCCACTCCTGCCGGCACATCGTGGGCGGGAAGCTCAAGCACTTCTCCAAGCATCCCGTGCGCTACCGGATGTGGCAGTGGGTCGGGAAGCTGAACGCCCGTCACATGCTGCTCGCCTGGGCGTCGTTGGTGAGCGTGGCGCTCGCCGACTTCTACGTGTACCTGGTCGCGTCCGGCGCCTTCGACGATCCGCGCTTCTTCTAGATTGGGTGGAGCCCTCTGATGTCCGTGGTCGACCGACAGGAGTGGGACGTCGTCGTGGTCGGTGCCGGTGGCGCCGGACTGCGTGCCGCCATCGAGGCACGCGAGCGCGGTGCCCGTACGGCGGTGATCTGCAAGTCGCTGTTCGGCAAGGCCCACACGGTGATGGCCGAGGGCGGCATCGCGGCCGCCATGGGCAATGTGAACTCCGGCGACAACTGGCAGGTCCACTTCCGCGACACCATGCGCGGCGGCAAGTTCCTCAACCAGTGGCGGATGGCCGAGCTGCACGCCCGGGAAGCCCCGGACCGCGTGTGGGAGCTGGAGACCTGGGGCGCGCTCTTCGACCGCACGAAGGACGGGCGGATCTCGCAGCGCAACTTCGGCGGCCACGAGTATCCGCGCCTCGCCCACGTCGGCGACCGCACCGGACTCGAGCTGATCCGCACGCTCCAGCAGAAGATCGTGGCCCTCCAGCAGGAGGACATGAAGGAGACCGGCGACTACGAGTCACGCCTGAAGATCTATCAGGAATGCACCGTCACAAGGGTGTTGAAGGACGGACAGCGCGTCTCCGGGGCCTTCTGCTACGAACGCGAGTCCGGCCGCTTCTTCGTCCTCGAAGCGCCCTCCGTCGTGATCGCCACCGGCGGCATCGGCAAGTCCTTCAAGGTGACGTCCAACTCGTGGGAGTACACGGGCGACGGGCACGCGCTGGCGCTCCTCGCCGGGGCACCGCTGCTGAACATGGAGTTCGTGCAGTTCCATCCGACGGGCATGGTCTGGCCGCCGTCGGTCAAGGGCATCCTCGTCACCGAGTCGGTGCGCGGCGACGGCGGAGTCCTCCGGAACTCCGACGGCAAGCGGTTCATGTTCGACTACATCCCCGACGTCTTCAAGGAGAAGTACGCGCAGTCGGAGGAGGAGGGCGACCGCTGGTACGAGGACCCGGACCACAACCGGCGTCCTCCGGAGCTGCTGCCGCGCGACGAGGTCGCGCGGGCGATCAACTCCGAGGTGAAGGCGGGCCGCGGATCGCCCCACGGCGGCGTCTTCCTCGACGTCTCGACCCGGATGCCCGCCGAGGTGATCAAGCGCCGGCTCCCCTCCATGTACCACCAGTTCAAGGAGCTGGCCGACGTCGACATCACGGCGGAGGCCATGGAGGTCGGGCCGACCTGCCACTACGTCATGGGCGGCATCGCGGTCGACTCGGACACGGCGGCGGCTCGCGGTGTACCCGGGCTGTTCGCGGCCGGCGAGGTCGCGGGCGGCATGCACGGCTCCAACCGGCTGGGCGGCAACTCCCTCTCCGACCTGCTGGTGTTCGGGCGGCGGGCCGGGTGGCACGCGGCGGAGTACTCCGTCGGACTCACCGGGGACGGCGCCCGCCCGCCCCTGGACGACACCCAGATCGACGCGGCCGCCGCGGAGGCGCTGCGGCCCTTCTCCGCCGAGGGACCGGAATCCGCCCCCGCCGCTTCGGCCGACGGCGCGCAGGCCCCCGGTGCGCGTCCGCCGGAGAACCCGTACACCCTGCACCAGGAGCTCCAGCAGACCATGAACGACCTGGTCGGCATCATCCGCCGCGAGGCCGAGATGGAACAGGCCCTGGAGAAACTCGCCGAGCTGCGGGTACGGGCGCGCCGGGCCGGCGTGGAGGGCCACCGCCAGTTCAACCCGGGCTGGCACCTCTCCCTGGACCTGCGGAACATGCTCCTGGTCAGCGAGTGCGTGGCACGGGCGGCGCTGGAGCGCACGGAGTCGCGCGGCGGGCACACCCGCGAGGACCACCCGGCGATGGAGCGCTCCTGGCGGCGGCTCAACCTCCTGTGCCAACTTACCGACCCCACGGGCGGTTTGGCGGCCACCGACCCGGTGGCCGGACAGATCGACCTGGTGAACGAGACCACCCAGCCCATCCGCCCCGACCTGCTCGCCCTCTTCGAGAAGGAGGAGCTGGTCAAGTACCTCGCCGAAGAGGAGCTGTACGAGTGAGCAGCCGCAAGGAGTGGTACGAGCAGGAGCGGTACGAGGAGGCTCGGTACGCGTGAGCAGCTACGAGGCCCGCTTCAAGGTGTGGCGCGGGGATGTGAAGGGCGGCGGCCTGCTGGACTTCGAGGTCGAGGTCAACGACGGCGAGGTGGTGCTGGACATCATCCACCGGCTCCAGGCGACCCAGGCCCCCGACCTCGCGGTGCGCTGGAACTGCAAGGCGGGCAAGTGCGGTTCGTGCTCCGCCGAGATCAACGGCCGGCCACGGCTGCTGTGCATGACGCGGATGTCGGTGTTCACCCGCGAGGAGACGATCACCGTCACACCGCTGCGCGCGTTCCCGGTCGTACGGGATCTGGTGACCGACGTCGGCTTCAACTACGACAAGGCGCGGGAGGTACCCGCCTTCGTGCCGCCCGCCGGTGTCGGGCCCGGTGAGTACCGGATGATGCAGGAGGACGTCGACCGGTCGCAGGAGTTCCGCAAGTGCATCGAGTGCTTCCTGTGCCAGGACACCTGCCATGTCGTCCGTGACCACGAGGAGAACAAGCCGGCATTCGCCGGACCGCGCTTCCTGATGCGGGTGGCGGAGCTGGACATGCACCCGCTGGACGCGGCGGAGGACTCCGGCCTCGACCGCAAACGCACGGCACAGGACGAACACGGCCTCGGCTACTGCAACATCACCAAATGCTGCACGGAGGTCTGCCCCGAGGGCATCAAGATCACGGACAACGCGCTGATCCCCTTGAAGGAACGGGCCGTCGACCGCAAGTACGACCCGGTCGTGTGGCTGGGATCGAAGATCGGCAGGCGGCGGACGTAGGCGAGGCCGAAGCGCCGTCCCCTGTCATCGCGTGTCCGGCCTTCGCCGCGCGTCCGGCCGTGGTCGCGCGTCCGGCCGTGGTCGCGTGTCCGGCCGTGGTCGCGTGTCCGGCCCGCTATCAGCGCGGCCGGGGGTCCGGTGGGACGGCCTCGCGGCCCGGGCGCTGCCCCAGCGCCTGGAGCACCAGGCTCGCGATGAACAGGGCGATCCCGCTCATGGCGTAGGGCGTCAGGTCGGCGTCGGGCCCGTGGAACGGTCCCAGGAAGAGGAACAGGGACATGCCCACGGCCCCCGCCAGCGCGCCCGCTCCCCACAGCTTCGGCCGCAGGACCCGGCGGCGGAGCCACGGCGGCACCCGGTCCAGCGTGATGGCCGCGATCCCGAGTCCGGCCTGTGCGGTGACGATCAGCGCGGCGAACCCCACGAGATACCAGTGCATCGACCCCTCGTTCCCCCTGGCGCACCGCTGACAGCGCGCCTCCTGATCATGGCACGCGGGGCGATCACGGTCATCCCTCGCGAACCCAACCTTCGCGGTACGCCGTCCAGTCGGTCTCCGTGGCGGCGAAATCCACGTACAGGGCCACTCCGAAGCGCTCGCGGGTGCGGTCCGTCCGGGAGAGGCCGAGGCGGGTTCCGCGTACGGCCGCCTCGACCGTCTCGGCGTAGGCGTGGTGACCGACGCCGTCGTCGTGGAAGAACGGCAGGCCCATCAGCAGGTCGGTCGACTCGGGGGTGACCTCCAGGGCGAGCGAGGTCTGCTGGGCGACATAGCCGCCGTACAGGCTCTGGAGCGGCATGCCGGTGTCGTACGACATGACGGCGATCTGGTCGACCCGGCGGGCCACCTGCCCGAAGTACGACTGGGACCACCACTTGGGGTGGCCGGTGAGGGTTCCGGCGGCCGAGTGGAGGGCCGGGAGCGGGTCGATCTGGTGGGAGGCGACGGAGAGCGGGACGTGCCGGGCACGGGTGAGCCCGTGCAGGTCGTCGAGGAGCGAGAGGTAGTGGGTGTCGCCCGAGTGGAGGGGCTCCAGGTCGAAGTGGACGCCGTCGAACCCGGCGTCGAGGACCTGCCCGGCCGACCGCACGACGGCGTCGCGCGTCCCGGCCCGCTCCAGCCGCAGCCCGTCCGGCCCCTCGCTCGCCAGCTTGTCGCCCAGCCAGGCCTGGACCCGTACGCCGTCCAGGCGGCGGTGCACCGCCTGGACCAGCCGACCGGCGGACGGATACGCCGTCGCCGGCAGCGAGCCGTCGTGCTCCAGCGGCCCGGCGTGCACGTACAGATCCCGGATGCCGCTCCCCCGCAGGCGCGCCGCCAGCGCGTCGATGTCCGCCTCGCCCTTCCGGCCGTCCACCCAGGCATGCCCGAGCCAGAGCGCGTCCCGGTTCCGGGTCTGCGTCCCGGGAGCCGGATCGCCCGCGTAGTTCACCCGGAGGGCGATTCCCGCGGCGAGGATGGGAAGCAGCAGGACGAGCACCAGCCCGAGGGCGACTCGCTTCGGCAGCCGCAGCCGCGGGTGCCGCCAGCCCCGCGCGAGACGGCGCAGGCCGGCACGAACAGCGGAGTCCGCTCCCCGCGCGGGGGCGGGAACAGGACCGGATACGGGCTCGCCCCCTCCGTCCGCGACGGACCGCACCCCACCGACCGTCACCGACTTGCCTTCCCCGGCGGCCGTCGGCCTTCCTGCGTCGACGCCCACCGGCTGCGCTCCGTCGGCCGCCGGCGCCCCCTCCCCGCCGGTACCGGTCGGCCTCTCCCCACCGGCGGCCGTCGGCTTTCCTTCGTCGGCGTCCCTCGACTGCCCTCCACCGACCGTCGCCGACCCCTCTTCGGCGGCGGCGCCCAGCTGCCCTTCGGCGGTGGCCGCCCGTACCTCTTCGGTCGTGGCCGCCGACCCCTCCTTGCCGGTGGCCGTCGGCTGTCCTTCGGTGGTGGCCGCCCGTGCCTCTTCGGCGGTGGGTGTCGGCTGGTCCTCGGCGGTGGGTGGGTCGGGTGGTGTGTTCTCGTGCCGTGTGTCCGGTGCCGTCTCCGTCGGATTCGTCGACTCGTCCTGGCGTCCCGTGTCCATCCCCCGCACCCCTCCCGTATGCCCCCGTATCTCCCGTACCTTAGGCGCCCCCACCTCCCCGTATCCCGGTCGCGGGGGCGCCCGAGCGGCCATACGCTCCCAAATGTGACGTCGTCCCCGAGTCGAAGCCGGTCGCGCCGGGCCCCGTCGCACATAGCCGTGCGGGTCGCGCATGCCGTGCTCGGGGGGCTGGTCGCGATGGGGTGGCTGGTGCTGCCGCTGGCATGGGCGGGAGCCGACGGTCCGGCCACCGTGGCGCGGAGCGCGGACGTGACCGCCCCGGCGGTCGCCGCCCAGGACAACGCCGCCCCGGACGACGGAACGACGACCGGCGATCTCGTACCGCCCCTGGTCGCGGTCGGCGCCGCGGGAGCGCTGGCGGCGTACGCCTACACGCGCCGCAGACGGCGGGCCACGACACGCACGACACCCGGCGGCGACGACCACGGGCTGGTCCCGCTCCACGAACTCGACCGGCAGGCAAGGAAGTTGCTCGTCGACATCGACGACTGCGTCCGCACCGGTGCCGAGGAGCTCCGCCTCGCCGCGGCCCGCTCGGCAGCCGACGCGGTCGAACCGTACGCGTACGCGCTGACGTACGCGGAAGCCGAACTCGCCGCGGCGTTCCGGCTGCGCCAACACCTCGACGAGTCAGGCGAGGGCGACGGCGACGGCAGGGGCGCCCTGGAGGAGATCGTCGCCCGGTGCCTGGACGCCGGGCGGCGGCTGGACGCGGCGGCGCCGGGCTTCGACCAGCTCCGGGCGCTGGAGCGGAACGCGGCGGCCGCCCTGGAGTCCGCCGGGTCCCGCTTCCGGGAACTCGCCGCGCGCACCCCGGCCGCCGAGGCCACCCTCGCCGATCTCCACGAGCGGTACGCCCCCGCCGCATCGCTCCCGGTCGCCGGCGACGTCGAACAGGCCAAGGACCGGCTCGTGTTCACCACCCTCCATCTCAACCAGGCACGGCGGTACGCGGACAGGGGCGACCACGCGAAAGCGGCCGCCCATCTGCGAGCGGCGGAGGGGGCGGTGGAGCAGGCCACCGCCCTGGTGAACGGCGTGCACCGGCTGTCGGGCGAACTGGCCTCCGCGGCAGCGAGGTTGCCCCTGGCTCTCGCGGCGATGGAGAGCGTCCTGGAAACGGCCCGGGGGCTCCCGCCGACCGGGAGAGCCCGTACCGCGGACGAACACCACCCGGACGCCGCCCGCTTCCCTGACCCTGCCGTCCCCGATGCCGGACCTGACCCCAAGACCCACCCCGACGCCGATTCCGGAGCCGGGGCCGACGCCGATTCCGGAGCCGGGGCCGAGGCCGGAGCTGGAGCCGGGGCCGGAGCTGGAGCCGGGGCCGAGGCCGGAGCCGGAGCTGGAGCCGGTTCACGCGAAGGCACCTCCGCCAGGGCCGGAGCCGGAGCCGAGGCCGGAGCCGGGGCCGAGGCCGGAGCCGGGGCCGAGGCCGGAGCCGAGGCCGGAGCCGGAGCCGGAGCCGAGGCCGGAGCCGGAGCCGGAGCCGAGGCCGGAGCCGGAGCCGGAGCCGAGGCCGGATCACGCGAAGGCACCGCCGCCGGTGTCGGATCCACTGCCGGTGTCGGATCCGGTGCCGGTTCCGGGGAGTTGGTCGGGCCGTTCGGGCGTACCGAGGCGCTGCTCTCCGGGGTGCGTCACACGATGGCGGCCGGGCCGTACGATCCGCTGGACGTGCTCCGCCGAGTGGTGGAGGCGGGTGCGGTCCTCACCGGGGACGGGGGCGGCGACGTTCCCGACGAACGCGCCCACGCGCTTGTCCCCGCCCGCTGCGCGCTCGCCGGAGCGGCGGACTTCATCGGCACGCACCGCGGGGCCGTCGGCAGCGAGGCCCGCACACGGCTGGCCGAGGCGGAACGCCTGCTCGGGCCGGGGGCCACCGCTCTCTCCGAGGTGCGGCGGGCCGATGAGCTCGCCCGGGAAGCGCGGCGGCTCGCCGAGCGGGACGTACGGGCGTACGGCAACCCCGCGGGCGGTCACGGGGGCGCGGGAGCGGGCGGCGCGGTGCTCGGCGGGATCCTCCTGTGCGACGGTGAGGGCCCGGTGAGCTACGGCGGCCCGCACACCCGGGGCCGCCGGGCGGCGTCGTTCACCTGACGCTGCCGACCGGCCTTCCTCCTCCGACCGGCCGCCCGCCCCGCGCGCCCGTCCTCAGAACAGGCTCAGCAACGCCTCCGCCGGGTCGGCGAGCCCCGTCTCCCCGTCCGGCAGCGGGAGTTCGAACCACACGGTCTTCCCGCGCGGGGTCCGGCGGGAGCCCCACCCGGCGGAGAGGAGGCCGACGAGCTGCAGGCCCCGCCCGCCCTCGTCGGTGTCGCGGGCGCGTCGGCGGCGCGGCTGGACGAGGCCGGCGTCCCAGACCTCGCAGACGAGGGTGCGGTCGAGGAGCAGCCGCAGCCTGATCTCGCCCTCGCCGTACCGCAGGGCGTTGGTCACCAGCTCACTGACCAGCAGTTCCGTCGTGTCGACGAGCGGCTCCAGGTCCCAGGCGACGAGCTGGGTGCGCGCGTACTCGCGGGCCCGCCCCACGCTGCGCGGCTCGCGCGGCAGGGTCCAGTCGCCGACGGAGTCGGCGGGCAGCCCCTGGACACGTGCCATGAGCAGGGCGATGTCGTCCTCGCCGTGGTGGGTGTCGAGGGTGTTGAGGACGTGGTCGCAGACGTCCTCCAGCGGACTGGAGGGGTCGGTGAGGGCGCCGACGAAAGCTTGCAGTCCCTCGTCGAGGGGGTGGTCGCGCGATTCGACCAGTCCATCCGTGTAGAGCGCCAACAGCGCACCTTCGGGTAGTTCGACCTCCACCTCCTCGAAGGGCTCGCCTCCCACCCCGAGCGGCATCCCGGGCGGCACGTCGAGCATCAGCGCGGTCTCACCGGGCTCGACCAGGACAGGAGGCAGATGGCCCGCGTTGGCGAAGGTGCACCGGCGGGTCACGGAGTCGTAGACGGCGTACACGCAGGTCGCGAGGTACACCTCGGAGAGGTCGGCGTCGCGGGGCTGACGGGCCGTACGGGTGGCCTGCTGGACCCCTCCGGGGGTGCCGAGTCCGCGCGCGATCTCGTCCAGCGCCGAGAGGACTTCGGCGGGTTCGAGATCGAGCAGGGCCAAGGTGCGTACGGCGGTGCGGAGTTCACCCATCGCCACCGCGGCGCGCAGCCCGCGGCCCATCACGTCGCCCACGACAAGGGCCGTGCGGTGACCTGGGAGTTCGATGACGTCGAACCAGTCGCCGCCGACCTCCGTCGCCGCGTTGCCCGGCAGATAGCGGCACGCGATGTCGAGGCCAGAGGCCTCGGGGTCGCCCGGGGGCAGCAGGGACCGCTGCAGTATCAGGGCGCGTTCGTGCTCGCGGCGGTACAGGCGCGCGTTGTCGATACAGACGGCCGCGCGGGCGGCCAGCTCCACCGCCAGGGCGCGGTCGCGTTCCCCGAACGGCTCGCTGCCCTTCGTACGGGAGAACTGGGCGAGGCCCACCACCGTGTCGTGGGCGACCATCGGGACCGCGAGCGTGGACTGGATGAGGCCGCCCTCTTCGGCCGGGATGTGCTGCGGCCGGGCGGTGCGCAGGGCGTCCGCGCAGGGCGAGTTGAACGGGTAGTGGTGGACGGCGCCGACGGCGACGGGTGCCGGACCGCCGACGAACGGCGCGTCGGAGACGGCGCTGGCGAAGGCGACCCGGCGGAGTTCGGCACTGCCGTCCGCGAGGCCCGGCGGGGTCTCGTCGCCGGCCAGCAGACCCTGGTACAGGTCGACGGTCGCGAGGTCGCAGAAGCCGGGGACCACGACGTCGAGGAGTTCGCGTGCGGTGGTCTCCAGGTCGAGGGAGTTGCCTATGCGGGCGCCCGCCTCGTTCAGAAGGGCGAGATTCCGTCGTGCGGCGGCCGCTTCACGGGCGGCGGCACGGCGGGCGGTGATGTCGGTTCCGAGCCAGGCGATACCGATGGGGCGGCCGCTTCCGCCGTGCACCCGGTAGAGGTTGATGGACCAGTGCCGGCGCTCCTCGGAACCCGGCGTATATCCGGTGACGTGCATGTCCGTGATCGAGTCACCGGTCTCCAGGACCCGGCGCAGGATCGCCGTCACGCGCTCGGCCTCCGCGCGCGGGAGGTAGTCGTGGACGCCCTTGCCGCGGTGGTCGTCGACGCTGCCGCCGAAAATCGAGGCGAACCGCTGGTTGGCGCGCCGGACCCGAAGGTCCGTGTCGATCAGCAGGAAGCCGAAAGGAGATTGACCGAAAATCGCCTGCGAGGCGGCGAGGTCCGTCTCGATGCTGCGCAGGGTGCGGACGTCCACGACGATGCAGACGGCGGCCCGCTCACCGTCCTCGGTCACGGTGGGCATCACATAGACCTCGGCGAGGCCCTCGGTGACCTCGTCGGCGCTCTCACCCGCCTCTTCGGAGGCGGGCGCCCGGAAGGGCACCAGACCGGTCCACTCGCGGCCGTCCAGGATCTCCGCCATCTTCCGCTGACCGAACTCGCGCCGGTCGGCGGTGACGAACGCCTCGATGGGGTCCAGGCCGACGGCACGCTCCGCGGAGATGCCGAAGATCTGCTCGGCCCGCAGACTCCACTGGTCCACCAGCCCGTCGGCGCCGATGGAGAAGGAGGCGACCTTGATGTAGTCGTAGATCGAACCGGGCGGGCTGCTCTGCCACATCGCGTCGGTCGGCGCCTCGCCGGCCGCGTCACCCGGCACATCGTCGGCCGCGCCACCCACCAGGCCGGCCGCGGCGCCGCCCGTCTCCTCACCCGTGGCGTCACCCGCGTCCTCGCCGGGAACCGCGCGCGCGAACTCGCCCGCCGCATCAGCCCTCGCGCCGTCCGACGGGTCCTCGGACTCCGTGGCCTTCGCTGGTATCTCGCTCACGCGAACCGTCCCCTCCAGCTCACCGCGTCCGGCACCGGTCACCGGGGGCGGCTGCCCGCAGTATCCAGCACTACGGCGCCGCACGACACGGTGTTCACGATCACAGCACGGTCCCGATGGTTTTTGGACCGGCCGCGACATACTCCCAGTCTTCTAACCAGGTGGCGCCCGGTCGAATCAAAGAATCCGACACCCGTCGGCGACCCGATCCGGCCAGGTGCCGCACGGGCATCCGGACCCTGCGCGCCTCAGCCCGGAACGGCCAGTTCGAACCAGACGGTCTTGCCGGTGTCTCCGGGCCGGGTCCCCCAGCGTCTGCACGAGCCGGCCAGGAGCTGGAGTCCGCGGCCGCTCTCGTCCGACGCGTCGGCGTCCCGTTCGCGGGGCGGGTCGGGCAGCGGGTCGGAGACCTCGACGCGGAGCGCGCCCGGCACGTCCTCGGGACGTACGAGACGGACGCCGATCGGGCCCGTCGCGTGCCGCAGCGAGTTCGTCACCAGTTCACTGACCAGCAGCGCGGCGATGTCGCCGAGGGAGTCGAGTTCCCATGCGTGCAGTTGCCCCCGGACGACGGCGCGGGCGGTGCGGACGGCACCCGGCTCCGCGGGAAAAGTCCACTCGGCGCAGTCGCCTTCGGTGTCGATCAAGCCGATCACTTCCCAGACCAGGAACCCACCCATGTCCGGTTTCGTGGGATTAATGGGCACATACCCGATATCCGTGACGCTTTACCGCACCCGGGGGCACACTATGGCGCGAACGGCGTACGAACTTCCCACCCGGCTCGTCACGCGCCCGGGTCGAGCCACGGCAGTGCGCCCTTGACCGCCCCCACGTCCTGATCCAGCCAGTCCACGTCCCAGATCTCCCCGGGGGCCAGCCAGCGCAGCTCGTCGTGATCCTCCAGCGGCCTGGGTTCGGCCGAGCCGGGCAGCAGCCGGGCGGCCCACACCACCAGGACGTATCCCGGCTTCAGGGGCCACTCGCCGGGGACGCGCTCCAGCACTTCCGCCTCGACACCGAGTTCTTCGCGCAGCTCGCGCACCAGGGCGCGCTCGGGAGTCTCGCCCGGCTCGACCTTCCCGCCCGGCAGTTCCCAGCGCCCCGCGAGGTCGGGGGGCGCGCTGCGGCGGGCGGCGAGCAGGCGCCCGCCGCCCACCAGGGCGGCTCCGACCACCACGATCCGTTCCGTCATGCGCCGGAGCCTACGGGAGCGGGGCGGGCTCCCGGGCGGAGCGGATCACCGGGTTCCGTTCTGCCCGATCCGCTCGACCCAGTAGAGCTGTTTGTGCCCGCGGTCGTCGAGGCTGTCCGCGATCTTCTGAGCCTCGGCGCGGGTCGCGTACCTGCCCACGCGATAGCGATTGCCGTTGTCGTCCTGTCGTATGACGAGCCAGGGAAGAGTGATCGTGCCGTCGTTCATCCAGCCCCTCCACTTCCCGCCCCGGGCCCCCGCCGAACCCCGCACGCCAACGAAACCGCAATACGCATATGCCCGAGCCTACGCCTAACCTTCACGCAGCGAATACGGCTTTTCACAAAGAGGTACGCAACCGGCCAGTAGGCGGCGCCGGCCCAGGGGGCGCACGCCGTCGAACACGCCGCCCACCGCTCCCCGCGCGCTCTCGAACAGGGCGAAGTCGTTTCTCGGCCCGCCACTTGAGAAAGGCCAGATTCCAACCGGGCACCCGGGCGGTCCCGTTGAGGCACGGACCCCCGTGCCGCGCCTCAACGCCCGGACCGTGCCCGCCGGCTCGCAGCGCGCCCCCGGGCCCGGACCGGGCCAGGCGAGCGGAACAGGCCACCGGGTCGGACCACCGGGCGGGCCACCCGTTCGGGCCACCGGGGGCACCGGGAGGGACGGACGGCGGTCCGACCCGGGACCGCCGGGCAGGGCGCCCGCCCGGAGCCCGGCCGCTACGTCCCCCGAAGGTGACGTGCGGTCACTTCACCGGCAGGTGGTAGGCGATCCGGTACCGGTCCGCCGGGACCACCACGTCCGCCGTCTCCACCGGACGGCCCGAGGCGTAGAAGGTCCGCTGGATGACGACGACCACGTGCCCGGGTACGCCGCCCAGCGCGAGGAGTTCCTCGGCGAGGCCGGGGCGCGCGCCGACCTCCTCGGTGACGTTGTCCACGATCACGTCGATGGCCGCCATGCGCTCGACGACACCCATGCCGCCGAGCGGGCCCTCCTCGGGGAGCATGACCGGCGTGCGCCCGGTGACGGCGAGCGGCTCCCAGGACGTGGAGAGCATCATCGCCTCGCCGCCGTCCCGGAAGACGTAGTTCGTGCACATCACGCGGTCGCCCGGCTGGATGGCCAGCCGCTCGGCGATCGCACCGCTCGCCTCGACCTGCCGGCTGTGGGACTCCCAGGTGCCGCGCACGGCGAGGTCGGCCTGCTCCTGCCGGAAGGGGGTGGCGCCGCTGTCCGGCCGGTATCCGGAGCGGGCCACGCGGCGCGGCACCGGCCTCTCCCGCACATAGGTGCCCGAACCGGAGCGGCCCTCGACCAGGCCCTCGGCCATCAGCACCTTGCGCGCCTCCAGGGCGACCGTGTCGGAGACCCCGTACTCCTCGCGGATTCTGGCCTGCGAGGGGAGGCGGGTGTGCGGTGGCAGCGAGCCGTCGACGATCTTCTTGCGGAGATCACCCGCGACACGCAAGTACGCCGGCTGCTCACCGAAAGTCACTTGGCCGCTCCCATCAGGTTGTACAGACAGCAACAGCGTGGCAACCGTGGGTTGTGCCATGCAAGCAAAGGCCAGAGAATCACTCGATGTGATGACGTGAGCCCCCTGAGGGCTTTACGCAGGCACTTTCTCCCCGCTATGGCCGCCGTCACACCTCGATTCCGGCACCGCCTTCACCACCGCCACCACTGGTGTCGCCCTCGTCGTACTTCGGCGGAGTGGTGGCGAGCCCCAGAGCTTTGCGGGTGGTGACCGTCTTCCTGGGGTCGATGAGCTTCGCGGCCTTCTCGTAGTGCGCGTAGAACGCGTCCGCGTCCCGCGCGTCCGAGGCCTTCGCCCACTCCTTCGCCGAGAGAGTCATGTCCTTGACCAGGGCGGCGACCGGTCCACGCGCGGCCGGCGCGAACGTGCGGACGGGCAGCCCGTCCGCCTGCCACGCCACAATCTCCGAGACACTGGCCGCCCATTTCTTGTAGCCGGGCAGATCGTCCTCGACGGACTCCGCCTCGGGCGCCCCGGCCAGCACGTTGTTGATGGCCCGCGCCGAGCTCAGATAGGAGTACTGGTCGGGGTCCAGCGTCAGCTGGTCGTTGCGCAGGGAGCCCGTCAGGCTGCCCCTCTCGTCGGTGTTCCCGAACAGACAGCTGACCTCGCGATCGCCACGGCGCCAGCTCTGCGACGTCGGCGTGAAGGAGTACACGTCGACGTTGTCCGGGACGGCCCAGGAGTCCATCGCGTAGCCGCTCTGTTCCCGGTAACACCGCCGGTCGGCCTCATCGGCGAGCACACTGTCCCCCGGGTAGTCGCCGTCGCCCATCGCGAATTCCGCGAACACCTCGGCTTCATGCTCGCCCGAGCACGGCACCTTGTCGACATCGAACGCCAGGCCCCTCAGGGAGCCGTTGAGCGAGTCGAAGCACTCGCCCACCTCCAGTGAGAACGCGGCGCTTCCCGAGTCGTTCGCCGCGCCCTGGAAGCCGTCCCAGAAATCGCGCGCGCCACCCGTGGCGACGACGAGCGCGAGCAGCCCGATTCCGATCGACGACATCACCATGCCGCCCACGGCCATGCCCTTGCCGCGCTCCCCGCGCTTCTTGATCTGGACGAGCGCCACGATCCCGAGCACCAGCCCGACGGCGGGCACGAAGCAGAGGATGCCGAGCACCAGCGCCGCGATCGCGAGCCCGTTGACGGGCACCGGCCGGTTGTACGGGGAGTAGCCCTGCCCCCAGGGCTGGTACGGGGGCCCGTAAGGCGACTGCTGGTGCGGGCCTCCCTGGTAGGGGCCGCGGGGATCCGGGACATGCGGATACGGAGGCGGGAAGGCGCCGGGCGTCCCCTGAGCACCCGGTGGCGTCCCTGGCGGCGGGTACGGCCCCTCTGGCTGCTGCGGCCCGGGCGGCGGGGGTATGGCCACGAGTTCCCTTGCTCCTCATCCACGCGCGGTGGAACCTGCGTACGACTGCCGGATGGCTGCGCGCATCGTAAGCGCGGCACGACCTGGGGCGTAACGGAGGTGCCCCGGGCTGTCGGGGCGCCGGACGGACGGACCACCCGACGACGGGCCGCCGGACGGCGAAGAGCATCGGAACGACGGGCGCAGGCGGGCGGGGCGGATGCCGGTCGGTGCCGGGACAGCGGACGCCGTGCGCCGAGCGGACTCCGATCGGTGCCGGGACGACGGGCGCAGGTGGGCGGGGCGGACTCCGATCGGTGCCGGAAGAGCACAGGCGCCGGTGCGCCAGGCGGACGCCGGCCGGTGCCGGGACGGCAGGCGCCGGTGCGTGCCGGGGCCGTGAAGAGTGCCGGGGCGGCAGGCAGGAAAGGGCGGCCGCCGCCTGGACGCCACCGCCGTAACACGCCTGCCGCCGCCCGGCAGTGACGCTCCGTCACTCCGGCCTCGCGTCTAACCTGGGCCTATGACTCCACTGCCGGACTGCTTCTGCCCGACGGACGGCACCCGTGTCCCGGCCGGCTCGCTCGCCTGGTGCTGCCCGGTCTGCCGCGGCCCGCTCGATCTCGACTTCGCGCCGACCCCGGCTCCTCTCACCTCCCTCGCCGGGCGGGTGAACTCGCTGTGGCGGTACGCGGAATGCCTGCCGCTGGCCGCGCCCACGGTCAGCCTCGGCGAGGGCCGCACCCCGCTGGTCCCCCTCCGCGAGGGCGTCTCCGCGAAGCTCGACTACCTGATGCCGACGCTGTCGTTCAAGGACCGCGGAGCCGTGCTGCTGGCCGAGCTGGCACTGCGGCTCCGGCCCCGGCAGGTGCTGGCGGACAGCAGCGGCAACGCGGGCACGGCCATCGCTGCGTACTGCGCGCGGGCGGGACTGCCCTGCACGGTGTACGTCCCCGAGGGCACCTCCGCGAAGAAGCTGGAGCAGATCGAGGCGCACGGGGCGCGGCTGCGGGTGGTCGAGGGCGACCGCGAGGCGACGGCGACCGCGGCCCGCGAGGCGGCCGACGAGGAGGGGGTCTTCTACGCCTCGCACGTCTTCAACCCGTACTTCCTGCACGGCACGAAGACGTACGTCCACGAACTCTGGGAGGACCTCGGCGGACGTCTGCCGGACGTCATCGTGGTGCCGGTCGGCAACGGCACGCTGCTCCTCGGCGCCGCGCTCGCGGTGGCCGAACTGCACGCGGCCGGGCTGATCGACCGCAGGCCCGCCCTCTACGCCGTCCAGTCCGCCGCGGTCGCCCCGCTGGCCCACGCCTGGTCCGAGGGCGCCGACGAACTCGTCGGCGTCACCCCCATGGCGCCCACGTTCGCCGAGGGCATCGCGATCCCGAACCCGCCGCGGGCCCGCCAGATCCTGCGCGCGGTGCGCGCCTCCGGGGGCGCGTTCCTGACGGTGACGGAGGACCAGATCCGGCACGCGCAGACGGATCTGGCGGGACGCGGGCTGTACGTGGAGTCCACCGGGGTGGCCTGCTGGGCGGCGGTCCGTGAGGGCGCCCTCGGACAGCGGGAGGCCGTGGTGCCGCTGTGCGGGGCGGGCTTGAAAACGGGGATGGCCCAGGACTGACCTCCGCGGGACCCCCTGTGCGGGAAGCCCTGTGCGGGACCCGGGCTAGGGGCGTTCCCGCTCCAGCAGCGTGACGCAGCGGCCGAGCAGGGCGGCGAGCGTCTCGCGCTCCTCTGCGGTGAACTCGGCGGCCAGGGCTCGCTCGACCCGTACGGCGCGGGCGTCGGCGTCGGCGAGCGCGGCCGTGCCCTCGTCGGTGAGCCGGGTCTCCAGGACGTTCTTGTGCCAGGCGTGCGGGGTGCGCTCGATCAGGCCTCGGTCCTGGAGGTTGTTCAGGACCGTGTTCATGGTCGGCGGCGTGACCAGGCAGAGGCGGGCCAGCGCGGCGGCCGAGATGCCGGGGTTCTCGCTGAGGTGGAGCAGCGCCGCGTACTGGGCGACGGTCACGCCCGCCGGTTTGAGCACCGCGGCCTTCGTCGCGCCGAGGGCCTGCTCGGCCCGCTTGAGATGGGAGCCGAGGCGCTCGGACACGGGCATGGACGTCATCTCCGCATGGTAGCCGCGGATCGTACGGGCGATACGACGATGAGCCCTCACTCATCCATAAAGACATTGACGAGCATTAGAGCTCTAACTTAAATTCGCACTCAACACCCTCAGCTCATGCAGGGCTCGGCCCGGCATGGCTCAGCCCTGCATGGGCCAGCTCAACTCAGCTCAGCTCTGCTCTGCGGCCCAGCCCAGCTCTGCCCTTCCCGCTCGTCGACGTCTGAGAAGCAGACCGAGAGGTTCCGTCGTGTCCCGTTCGATCCAGCGCCGCACCTTCCTGACCGCCACCGCCGCGACCGTCGCGGCCCTCGCGACGACCACCGCGGGCACACCGACCGCGAGCGCCGCACCCCGCGTCTCCCCTCCCCATGTGCCCACTCCTCGCATCTCCACCGCCTTCGAACTCCCCGACGACCGCGCCTATCCCGAGGGCCTCGCCGCCGACCCGCGCACGGGGACGCTGTACGTGGGCTCGTACACCACCGGCGCCGTCTACCGCTCGACGCCCGGACGCCGCGTGGCCGAGACCTTCCTGCCCGCGGGCGCGGACGGCCGGAAAACCGCCAACGGACTGAAGGTCGACGGGTCCGGCCGCCTCTGGGTGACCGACTCGACGGCCGGAGTCGCCGTCTACGACGTACGCACCCGCTCCCTGCTGGCCCGCTTCGACGTACCCGGTGACGCGCCCCGCTTCGTCAACGACCTGGCGATCGCCGCGGACGGCAGCGCGTATCTGACGGACAGCGTGCGGGAGGTCGTCTACCGGGTGACACCGGCCCAGCGCGCCCGGGCCACGGCCCACGGCGGCCGGGCCGCCCTCACCCCCGCCTACGACTTCGGGAGCGTCCTGGCCCCGCACCCGGCCGGCACGTACACCCTGAACGGCATCGTCGCCGGGGACCGCTGCCTGTTCACCGTCGACATGACCGGCGGCGCCCTCTACCGGGTGGACCTCACCACCGGCGCGATCCGCCATGTCGCCCTGCACGGCGGCGACTTGGTGAACGGCGACGGTCTGGAGCTGGTCGGCGACACCTTGTGGGCCGCCCTCAACAAGACCGACACGATCACCCGCTGGCGTCTGTCGGCGGACGGCCTCACCGCCCGCCTGGAGCGCAGCCTCACCGACCCCGCGCTGCAGATCCCGACCACGCTGGTGCGCCGCGGCGGCCGCACCCTCGTCGTCCGCTCCCAGTTCGACAAGGGCGGCCCGATGGGCCCGGGCACACCCGAGACCCCGTTCACCGTGGCGTGGGTACACGGCATCTGAACCCCCGAACAACAGAAGGGGCCGGCTCCCGGAGGAGTCGGCCCCTTCCGGCCTGCGCCTCTCCCGCGCACGCCACTGATCACGCGCGACGAGGCTGCGATCAGTAGTGATACCTAGCAGCGAGGATGATGATCTCCTTGTCCGTGACCAGGTAGACAAGGCGATGCTCGTCGTCGATCCGCCTCGACCACGCCCCGGGCAAGTGATACTTGAGCGGCTCAGGCTTGCCGATCCCCGTGAAGGGATCACGCTTGACGTCCTCGATGAGCCTGTTGATCCGAGCGAGCATCTTGCGGTCGTGCTTGAGCCAGGACGTGTAGTCCTCCCAGCCCTGATCCTCGAAGACAAGCCTCACGCGTCACCCTCGGCGGGGTGCGCCGCATCCGGGTCGATCAGTTCGCGCTCCGACACGTTCACGTGGCTCAGAGCGTTCTCGTACGCCTTGAGGAGTCGACGTGCGTTCGCGGGCGAACGGAGCAGGTACGACCCCTCACGCAGCGCCGCGTAGTCCTCGGCCGAGACGAGCACGGCGTTGCCATGCTTGGAGACGATCTCGATGGCCTCGTGATCGTCGTTGACCTTCTTGATCAGCGGAAAGAGAGCCTTGCGGGCTTCGCTCGCGGTGATGGACATGGGTCGACTCCCTCTATCAAGTGGTACCAAATAACGTACCACTGACGACCCCCTCGAGCCGGGCCGCACAGGTGACCGGCCATCAGAAAGAGACGCGGCACCATTCCGGCACGGGAAACAGCGAGGGGCCGGCTCCCGGAGGAGTCGGCCCCATGTGACCTGTGTTTGCCAGGTCGCCCATGTGCTGTTGTTCCGTGCGCTCAGACGTTGAAGCGGAACTCCACCACGTCGCCGTCCTGCATGATGTATTCCTTGCCCTCCATGCGGGCCTTGCCCTTGGCGCGGGCCTCGGCGACCGAGCCCGTCTCGACCAGGTCCGCGAAGGAGATGACCTCGGCCTTGATGAAGCCCTTCTGGAAGTCGGTGTGGATGACACCGGCGGCCTCGGGGGCGGTGGCGCCCTTCTTGATGGTCCAGGCGCGGGATTCCTTGGGGCCTGCCGTCAGGTAGGTCTGCAGGCCGAGGGTGTTGAAGCCGACGCGGGCGAGGGTGGCCATGCCCGGCTCCTCGACGCCGACCGACTCCAGGAGCTCCCTCGCGTCCTCCTCGTCGAGCTCGGCGAGGTCCGCCTCCAGCTTGGCGTTGAGGAAGATCGCCTCGGCGGGGGCGACCAGGGCGCTCTGCTCGGCCTTGAAGTCGTCGTCGACCAGCTCGTCCTCGTCCACGTTGAAGACGTAGAGGAACGGCTTGGTGGTGAGCAGGTGCAGGTCGTGCAGCAGCTCCTCGTTGCCGGAGCCCTGGACGATGCCCGCGGAGAAGAGGGTGTCGCCCCGCTCCAGGATCGCCTGGGCCGCCTCGACCGCCGCGACCTTCGGGCCGACGTCCTTCTTGATGCGCGACTCCCTCTGGAGGCGCGGCAGGACCTTCTCGATCGTCTGGAGGTCCGCGAGGATCAGCTCGGTGTTGATCGTCTCGATGTCGTCCTTGGGCGAGACCTTGCCGTCGACGTGCACGACGTTCTCGTCCTTGAAGGCGCGGATGACCTGGCAGATCGCGTCGGACTCACGGATGTTCGCGAGGAACTTGTTGCCCAGGCCCTCACCCTCGGACGCGCCCTTCACGATGCCCGCGATGTCGACGAAGTCGACGGTCGCCGGGAGGATCTTCTGCGAGGAGAAGATCTCGGCCAGTTTGGTGAGACGGGCGTCCGGGACGCCGACCACACCGACATTCGGCTCGATCGTGGCGAACGGGTAGTTGGCCGCGAGCACGTCGTTCTTGGTCAGGGCGTTGAACAGGGTCGACTTGCCGACATTGGGCAGACCGACGATTCCGATCGTGAGCGACACGTTGCGACTTCCCGTACGAGAGGATGGGCGAAGGGCCCTCGAAGAGTGCGGGCCGATCCACCAGTCTACGGCGTGGTCCGGCCCGTACCCGCGAGGTATCGAACGCATGGCCAAGCTCTTTCCATGGCCCCGCCTTCCGCCTGCCTCCGGCGTGTCCGAAGAGCCATTCCACACATAAAACGACCTAAGTTGGTCCAGTGGAGCAACACAGGACGCGTCCCCCTCAGTACAGACCGCGACGCGGTGCACCCGTTCCGGCTCAGGGCGGGCGGGCCGCGGGCGACGGTGCGAGAAGGGGCGCCCCGGTGTCGCGGCGGCCCGCGCCCGCGGGCGGGCGGGAGACACGGCGGATGCCGAATCCCCGGCTGACCGGGCTCGGCGGCGGATTGTTCTGCGGCGCGTCGATGTTCGCGCTGGCCTGCCTCGACCAGCTGCTGTTCGAGGGATCGCCGACGGTCTACGGGGTGCTGTTCCTGCCCGTGTGCGTACTGACCGCGCTGTGGGTGCGGCCCGGCGACCTGGTGACCGCGCCCGTGGTCGTGCCGATCGCCTTCACCTTCGGGCTGCTGCCGATCGCCGACGACAGCGGCGGCGGCGTCAGTGGCAGCTTCATGGGCCTGGTCACCGCCCTCGCCCTCCAGGCGGGCTGGCTGTACGGCGGGACGCTGGCCGCGGGCCTCGTCGTGACCGCCCGCAAGGTCCGCCTGCTGAGCCGCAGGGCCGCTCGGCGGCGGGCCCAGGCGCGCGGCGACCTGCCGGCCGGCAGACAGCCCCGCTGACCCCTCGTCCGCCGCGGGTTCCCGTCCCGCCGCGGGTTCCCGTCCCGCCGCGGGCGGGTTCCCGGTCCCTCACGGGCAGGTTCCCGGTCTCTCACGGGCGGTGTCGCGATCCCTCACGGGCGGTGTCGCGGCTACTGCGCGACCTTCGCCGCTCGCATCGCCGCGCCCACGATCCCCGCGTTGTTCTGGAGCTGTGCCGGGACGATCTCCGCCTTGATGTCCTCGATCAGCGGCAGGAACTTGTCGGCCTTGCGGCTGACACCGCCGCCGATGATGAACAGTTCCGGGGAGAAGAGCATCTCGACGTGGGCGAGGTACTTCGTGACGCGGCGCGCCCAGTGCTCCCAGGTCAGCTCGTGGTCGTCCTTGGCCTTGGTGGAGGCCCGCTTCTCCGCGTCGTGGCCGTTCAGCTCCAGATGGCCCAGCTCGGTGTTCGGGACCAGTTCGCCGTCGATGAAGAGGGCACTGCCGATGCCGGTGCCGAAGGTGAGCAGGATGACCGTGCCCCGGCGGTCGCGGCCGGCTCCGAACTGCATCTCGGCGACGCCCGCCGCGTCCGCGTCGTTCAGCACGGTCACCGGCAGGCCGCCGAGCCGCTCACTCAGCAACGCGCGCGCGTCGGTGTCGATCCAGTCCTTGTCGACATTGGCCGCCGTACGGATCGTGGAACCACCGGTCACCACGCCCGGGAACGTGATGCCCACGGGACCCGTCCAGCCGAAGTGGCCGATGACGTCCTTCACGCCGTCGGCCACCGCGTCGGGTGTCGCGGGTTGCGGGGTGAGCACCTTGAAGCGCTCCGCCGCCAGGTCCCCGCGGTCAAGGTCCACAGGGGCACCCTTGATCCCGGATCCGCCAATGTCCACACCGAAGATCTGCATGGCCCTACGTTACGTCGTACGACTGACGGTCACTTCCCGGGCGTACCGCCGGTGCGCTGCTCCACCAGGGCGGCGGCCTCAGCGCGCAGATCGCGGCGCAGCTCCTTGGGCAGCGAGAAGGTGATGGACTCCTCGGCGGCCTTGACGAGCTCGACGTCCTCGAAGCCGCGCCGGGACAGCCACTCCAGGACCTGCTCGACGAGGACCTCGGGGACGGAGGCGCCGGAGGTGACCCCGACCGTGCTCACGCCCTCGAGCCACGCCTCCTCGATCTCGTCGGCGAAGTCCACGAGGTACGCCTCACGGGAGCCGGCGAGCTTGGCGACCTCGACGAGCCGCACGGAGTTGGAGGAGTTGCGCGATCCGACGACGATCACCAGCTCGGCCTCCGCGCCCATCTGCTTCACGGCGAGCTGACGGTTCTGCGTGGCGTAGCAGATGTCGTCGCTCGGCGGCGAGATGAGCTGCGGGAACTTCTCCTTCAGGGCGTCGACCGTCTCCATCGTCTCGTCGACCGAAAGGGTGGTCTGGGAGAGCCAGACGACCCGGGAGGGGTCGCGGACCTCGACCTTGGCGACGTCCTCGGGTCCGTCGACCAGCGTGATGTGGTCGGGGGCCTCGCCGGAGGTGCCGATGACCTCCTCGTGGCCCTCGTGGCCGATCAGGAGGATGTCGAAGTCGTCGTTCGCGAACCGGACGGCTTCCTTGTGGACCTTGGTGACCAGCGGGCACGTCGCGTCGATGGTGGCGAGCTTGCCCTTCGCGGCCTCGTCGTGGACGACGGGGGCGACGCCGTGCGCCGAGAACATGACGATGGACCCCTCGGGGACCTCCGCCGTCTGCTCGACGAAGATCGCGCCCTTCTTCTCCAGGGTCTGCACGACGTACTTGTTGTGGACGATCTCGTGGCGGACATAGATCGGGGCCCCGTACTGCTCGAGGGCCTTCTCGACGGCGATCACGGCACGGTCCACGCCCGCGCAGTAGCCCCGGGGGGCGGCGAGCAGGACACGGCGGCCAGGAGAAGCAGTCATGCCCCCATCGTAAGGCCGCGCCCGGCAGGTCGAAGATCGCCTCCTTGGAGAGACTGTGGGGAGCCGGAGAGGCGGGGCCGGGCGCGAACCTCGGGAGGCACGATGTCCGACACGCAGACCACCGCCGGTTCGGGCGCGGCGGAGCACGGACTCCGGCGCAGCCTCGGTTTCCGGGATCTGGTCGTCTACGGGCTGCTGTTCATCGCCCCGATGGCGCCGGTCGGGGTCTTCGGGACGCTGGACGCGAAGTCGCACGGGGCGGTCGCGCTGGTCTACGTCGTCGCGACGGTCGCCATGGCGTTCACCGCGTTCAGCTACGCGCAGATGGTCCGCGTGGTCCCGCAGGCGGGCTCGGTGTTCGCCTACGCGCGCGCGGGGCTCGGGAAGGAGGCCGGGTTCGTCGCCGGGTGGATGGTGATGCTGGACTACCTGCTCATTCCGGCGGTGGCCTATCTGTTCTCCGGGATCGCGATGAACTCCCTGGTCCCGGAGGTCTCCCGGTGGGTGTGGACCGCGCTCGCCGTCGTCGTCACGACGTTCCTCAACCTCTGGGGTGTCCGCACGGCGGCGCGGGTCGGCTTGCTGGTGCTCGCGATGGAGATCGTGGTCCTTCTTGTCTTCGTCGTGTCGGCGGTCGTGGTGCTGGCGCGCGACGGGGCGCACCGCGACTGGCTGTCCCCGCTGTCGGGTGACGGCACGCAGGGCGCGTTCGCGCTGTCGGCTGTCATCGGCGCCGTCTCGGTCGCCGTCCTCTCCTTTCTGGGCTTCGACGCCATCGCCTCCTTCGCCGAGGAGGTGACGGGCGGTCCGGAGAAGGTGGCCCGCGCGGTCCTGTTCTGTCTGGCGCTGGCGGGTGTGCTGTTCGTGGCGCAGACCTATCTGGTGTCGCTGCTGGAGCCGCTGTCGTCCGCGCGGCTCGCCGCCGACCCCGCGAAACAGGGTCCGGCCTTCTACGACGCCGTGGACGCGTCCGTCGGCTCGTGGCTGCACAACCTGGTGGCGGTCAGCAAGGCGATCGGCGCGGCCTTCGCGGCGCTGGCCGGGCAGGCCGCGGCCGGGCGTCTCGTCTTCGCGATGGCCCGCGACCGGCGGCTGCCGCGGGTGCTGGCGCGGACCGACTCCGGGGTGCCGCGGGCGGCCCTGTCGTGCGCCGCGGTGATCACGCTGGTCGCCGCGGTCTGGGCGGCGCGCCGCGACGACGGCCTCGACAAGCTGGTCTCGGTGGTCGACGTCGGCGCGCTGACCGCGTTCACCCTGCTGCACGCGTCCGTGGTGGGCTGGTTCGCCGTACGGCACCTGGGCGGGCCGGTGGTGTGGTGGCGGCACGTCCTCGTCCCCGTGCTGGGCGCCGCGATCACCGTCGCGGTGATCGTCGAGGCCTCGGGCACGGCCCAGGTGGTGGGCCTCGTCTGGCTGGCGGTGGGTCTGGTGGTGCTCCTCGCCCAGCGGGGGCGGACCGAACCGAAGACCGGGTAGCGCCTGCCGGGCGGGCCGGTCCACGGCCGGGAGACCGGGCCGCCTCGGCCCGCGCCGGGCGTGCCGGCGTTGTCGGTGGTGGCCACTACGCTCGGGCGCATGGCTCTCAACACGTCCGCGGACGCTCCGCTGCCCGTCGGCGAGGTGTCCCGGCTCATCGGGGGATGGATCGACCGGCTCGGCGCGGTGTGGGTCGAGGGGCAGATCACCCAGTTGTCGCGGCGCCCCGGCGCGGGCGTCGTCTTCCTGACGTTGCGCGACCCGTCGTACGACATCTCGGTGGGCGTGACCTGCTATCGGCAGGTCTTCGACGCGGTCGCCGACGTGGTGAGCGAGGGTGCCCGGGTGGTGGTCCACGCCAAGCCGGAGTGGTACGCGCCGCGTGGGCAGCTGTCCCTGCGGGCCGCCGAGATCAAGCCGGTGGGGGTTGGCGAGCTCCTCGCCCGGCTGGAGCAGCTGAAGAAGTCGCTGGCGGGCGAGGGACTGTTCGCGGCCGAGCGGAAGAAGCCGCTGCCGTTCCTGCCGCAGCTCATCGGGCTGGTGTGCGGGCGCGCGTCGGCGGCCGAGCGGGACGTGCTGGAGAACGCGCGGCACCGCTGGCCCGCCGTCCGCTTCGAGGTGCGCAATGTCGCCGTGCAGGGCGTCCACGCCGTTCCGCAGGTCGTGCAGGCGGTGAAGGACCTGGACGCGCTCGACGAGGTCGACGTGATCATCGTGGCGCGCGGCGGCGGCAGCGTGGAGGATCTGCTGCCGTTCTCCGACGAGCAGCTCGTCCGGGCGGTCGCGGCCTGCCGTACGCCGGTCGTGTCGGCCATCGGGCACGAGCCCGACAACCCGCTTCTGGACCATGTGGCCGACCTGCGGGCGTCCACACCGACCGACGCGGCCAAGAAGGTCGTGCCGGACGTCGGCGAGGAGTACGAGCGGGTGCGGTTCCTGCGGGACCGTGCGCGGCGCTGCGTCATGTCGTTCATCGACCGCGAGGAGCGGGGCCTCGCGCACGCGCTGGCCCGGCCCTCGATAGAGGATCCGCACCGGATGATCGACGAGCGCGCGGACCAGGTCTCCGCGCTGCTCGACCGGGGCCGGCGCACCCTCGGGCATCTCCTGGACCGCGCGGACTCGGAGCTGACGCACACGCACGCGCGCGTGGTGGCCCTCTCCCCCGCGGCGACCCTCCAGCGGGGGTACGCGGTGCTGCAGAAGGCCGACGGTCATGTGGTCCGGGACCCGGCCGAGGTCGTGGCGGACGAGACGCTGCGGGCGCGGGTCGCCGAGGGTGAATTCACGGTTCGAGTCGATGCATAGGGTGGGCGCATGACCAGCAAGGTGGACGAGGCGCTCGGGTACGAGCAGGCACGGGACGAGCTGATCGAGGTCGTACGCCGCCTGGAGGCGGGTGGTACGACCCTCGAGGAGTCCCTGGCGCTCTGGGAGCGCGGCGAGGAGCTGGCCAAGGTGTGCCGGCGCTGGCTGGAGGGCGCGCGGGCCCGCCTGGACGCGGCCCTGGCCGAGGAGGAGTCGGAGTCGCGGAAGGCGGACACCGACACCGGCTCGGATTCCGAGTAACGACCGTCGACGGCGGCGGCCGGCCCCGGCGGGGCCGACCGCCGCCGTTGTCGCGAGCGAGCCGGGACGACCGAGAAGTCCTCTCCTCGCACCCTCAGACCTGTGAAGCGGATCACCATGCCCCGGTTTTGATTGAACCTTAAACCTTTTCGTCGTAGTGTCGTCCTCGCCAACAGATCCCCCGGGATCCACCGCACGCACCGAGAAGGTTCCTCATGTCTCTCGTCCTTGACCCCACCGCTCAGGACCTGCTGTTCCGCGAGGCCCGCACGGCGAACACGTTCACCGACGAGCCGGTGACCGACGAGCAGGTGCAGGCGATCTACGACCTGGTCAAGTTCGGCCCGACCGCCTTCAACCAGTCGCCGCTGCGCATCACCCTGGTCCGCTCCCCGGAAGCCCGTGAGCGCCTGGTGCAGCACCTCGCCGAGGGCAACCAGGCGAAGACCGCCGCCGCCCCGCTGGTCGCGATCCTCTCCGCGGACAACGAGTTCCACGAGGAGCTGCCGGCGCTCCTCCCCCACTTCCCCGCCGCCAAGGACCTCTTCTTCTCCGAGCGCCCGGTCCGTGAGGGCAGCGCCGCGATGAACGCCGCGCTCCAGGCCGCGTACTTCATCATCGGCGTCCGCGCCGCCGGCCTCGCCGCGGGTCCGATGACCGGCGCCGACCTCGCCGGCATCCAGAAGGAGTTCCTGGACGACGACCACACCCCGCTGATGATCGTCAACATCGGCAAGCCGGGCGAGGACGCCTGGTTCCCGCGCTCCCCGCGCCTGGAGGCCGACCAGGTCATCACGACCGTCTGATCACCGGCTCGACCACGGCACCACCAGAACACCGGGACCACCGGAACCACCGGTCGATCCCGCACCAGCGCGAGAAGGGCCCCCGGCGACATGGCCGGGGGCCCTTCTCGTGCATACGTATGCGGGGTGCCTACGAGGTCTTCAGGGCCTGCGCCATCTTCACCAGCGTGCCGAACGAGCCGGTGCCGGTCACCACGGTCGTGGAGCCCTTGCCCGTGAGGACGAGGGCGTCGTAGTGGTCGCCCTCGTAGCGCTGCCAGGTCTGGTCGCCGATGCGCTGGGTGGCCTTGGTCCGCCGCGCGCCCTGGCTCGCCGAGTCGATGAACACGGCCGGCCGCTGAGTGGACTGCTCGACCGCCACGTACTGACCGTCGGGGGCCTGGTAGCCCAGGTGCCAGACGTCGAACTCACTGCCGTCGTACCGCACCGAGGTCGGCTTCCACGCCGTCGGCAGACCCTCGGGCGCCGCCACGGGATAACTCGCCGCCCGGCGAGCCGTGAGCAGCTCGACCCGGTAGTCGACACGCTTGAGATCGGGCTCTGATGCGTCGTGCGGGATGAAGATGTAGATAACGCCCGCCATGAGCCCGATGAGGCCCAGGGAGAGAATCATGTCCCGGACCGACTGCTTGCCTTTCATACCTGCCACGGCCCTATCGTCGCAGGTGCCCTGGCCTGCTCATCCGTGGGGCCCCCTGCTCATTTTGTAAGTCTGGCGATAGAGTCGGGACATCACCCTCATCCGGCCGTCGTCGTATCAGAAAGGTGCGTGTCGATGACCGAGCATCATCTGCCGTCCGAACTCGAAGTACCGTCGGAAGCCCCCGACCGGAACCTCGCCCTCGAACTCGTCCGCGTCACCGAGGCCGCCGCGATGGCCGCGGGCCGCTGGGTCGGCCGCGGCGACAAGAACGGCGCCGACGGCGCCGCCGTCCGGGCCATGCGAACCCTTGTCTCCACCGTCTCGATGAACGGCGTCGTCGTCATCGGCGAAGGAGAGAAGGACGAAGCCCCGATGCTCTTCAACGGGGAGCGCGTGGGCGACGGGACCGGCCCCGAGTGCGACATCGCCGTCGACCCGATCGACGGGACGACGCTCACCGCCAAGGGCATGACGAACGCCATCGCCGTGCTTGCCGCCGCCGACCGCGGCACCATGTTCGACCCGTCCGCGGTCTTCTACATGGACAAGCTGGTCACCGGCCCGGAGGCCGCCGACTTCGTCGACATCAACGCGCCCGTCTCGGTGAACATCCGCCGGGTCGCCAAGGCGAAGCGGGTCACGCCCGAGGACGTCACCGTCGTCATCCTCGACCGGCCGCGCCACGACGGCATCATCAAGGAGATCCGGGAGACCGGCGCGCGCATCAAGCTGATCTCCGACGGCGATGTCGCGGGCTCGATCCTCGCGCTGCGCGAGGGCACCGGCATCGACCTGCTGCTGGGCATCGGCGGCACGCCCGAGGGCATCATCTCGGCCTGTGCGGTCAAGTGCCTCGGCGGCACCATCCAGGGCAAGCTGTGGCCGAAGGACGACGAGGAGCGGCAGCGGGCGGTCGACGCCGGGCACGACCTCGACCGCGTCCTGACCACGAACGACCTGGTCTCCGGCGAGAACGTCTTCTTCGTCGCGACCGGCATCACCGACGGCGAGCTGCTGCGCGGGGTGCGCTACCGCTCCGAGACCGCGACGACCGAGTCGATCGTGATGCGGTCCAAGTCCGGAACGGTCCGCCAGATCACGTCGGAGCACCGGCTGAGCAAGCTGCGTGCGTACAGCGCGATCGACTTCGACCGCGCCAAGTAGGACCACCGGCCGAACGGGGCCGGGCGCCTTCGACGGCGCGGAAGGGGCGCCCCTTGTGCGGAGGGGCGCCCCTTTCCCGTACGCGGGTGTCAGCCGGCCGCGGCTATCGGCCCCCGCGCCTTCTTGAGCTCCAGGTCGCGGCGGCGGCGCCTGGCGAGCACGACACGGCGCTCGGCGGCGGTGAGGCCGCCCCAGACGCCGTACGGCTCGGGTTGCAGCAGCGCGTGTTCGCGGCACTCGACCATGACCGGACAGCGGGCGCAGACGCGCTTGGCGGCCTCCTCACGGGAGAGCCGGGAGGCGGTCGGCTCCTTGGAGGGGGCGAAGAACAGGCCGGCTTCGTCGCGCCGGCACACCGCCTCCGTGTGCCATGGCGCTTCCTGATCCCTGTCCCGCACTGGCGCCCGCTGGGCCGGAACGGCAGCTACCTGCAGGGACTGATGCGGCGGTTGCAGCACGGTCTACTCCTGACGACGGCTTCGCGAGCGTGCCGGGCACCGCGGAAAGTTCCGCCGCGCCCTCCAAGAGACGATGCAGCAAGGCCTACCCGCTGTGCGCGCGCCTATGCACTGTGTGCCGAAGCCCGGGCCTTCCCGCGCATGATCGATCGTCCATCACCGGACCACCGCGCGTCCGCCACCGACGCCGTCCCGGTCGTCAACGATCCAGGTGCTTGCGCAGGCTCCGGTCCACCCGGTCGGCCACGCGGTCGTTCACCCGGCTCGTGACCCGGTCGAGGATGTCCGCGATCAGCTTGCCGCGCTTGGGCCTCGCCTCGACGTTCCCGAGGACGGCGAAGCCGTCGACGTAGACCACGGGTGCGTCGGGGTCGCCCGAATCGAGCGTGTCCACCTCGAAGTTGCCCAGCACACCGCCGCCGTTGCCCCGCAGCGAGACATTCTCCGGGACACGGACCTCGACGTTGCCGAAGACCGAGACCGCCTTGATCACGACCTGCTGGTACTCGAAGATCGCCTCGCTCAGGTCGATCTCCACGCTGCCGAAGACCGCGTACGCGTGGATGCGGCGGCCCGCTCGCCAGCGGCCCTTGCGGACGGCGGCGCTGAAGACCGCCACCACATTGTCGTCGGCCTCCGCGGGGATCTCGCCCTGGGTGGGGCGGTTGGGCGCCGAAGCGTACGCCGAGGCCGTGCGGCCGGTGTGGGCGGCGGGCAGGTCCCGGACGAACTGGTCGAGCTCGCCCACCGTCTTGGTGGCCAGCGCCCCCTCCACCCGCTCGGCGTGCTCCTCCGCGGTCAGGCGCCCCTCGGCGAGGGCCTCGCGCAGGATGTCGGTGATCCGGTCCCGGTCGGCGTCGGAGGCACGCAGCTCGGCCGGCTTCGCCGCCGTGGCGGGGGTCGCGTCGGGGCGCTTTTGAAGGTCCACGACAGCAGCCTACCCAAACGCGATAGATCGCGACTACCCCTCTCGCGCCGCCTGTGGAAAACCCGCCACCCGTCCGGGCCGTCGGTCCGGTGTCCGAACTGAGCCTTACCTCACAACCTCGGCGCCCCTGTCAGGTTCTACGCTGGTGGACGCTGCCAATGAAGGCCGGCCTCCGGCGAGTGAGCCGAAGGGGCGCGCCCGAGGCGAACGAGCCCCAAAGCTGTCTGTCGAGTGAGGAATGGGCGAGATGCCTGAGTTCGCGTACACCGATCTGCTCCCCCAGGGAGAGGACACCACCCCGTACCGGCTGGTGACCTCCGAGGGTGTCTCCACCTTCGAGGCCGACGGGCGCACGTTCCTCAAGGTGGAGCCGGAGGCGCTGCGCAAGCTCGCCACGGAGGCCATCCACGACATCCAGCACTACCTGCGGCCCGCGCACCTGGCCCAGCTGCGCCGCATCATCGACGACCCCGAGGCGTCGAGCAACGACAAGTTCGTCGCCCTGGACCTCCTGAAGAACGCGAACATCGCGGCCGCGGGCGTCCTGCCCATGTGCCAGGACACCGGTACCGCGATCGTCATGGGCAAGCGCGGCCAGAACGTGCTCACCGAGGGCGGCGACGAGGCCGCCCTCTCGCGCGGCATCTACGACGCGTACAAGAACCTGAACCTGCGCTATTCGCAGATGGCCCCGCTGACCATGTGGGACGAGAAGAACACGGGCTCGAACCTGCCGGCGCAGATCGAGCTGTACGCCACCGACGGCGGCGCCTACAAGTTCCTGTTCATGGCCAAGGGCGGCGGCTCCGCCAACAAGTCGTTCCTCTACCAGGAGACGAAGGCGGTCCTCAACGAGGGCTCCATGATGAAGTTCCTGGAGGAGAAGATCCGTTCCCTCGGGACGGCCGCCTGCCCGCCGTACCACCTGGCGATCGTCGTCGGCGGCACGAGCGCCGAGTACGCCCTGAAGACCGCGAAGTACGCCTCCGCGCACTACCTGGACGAGATCCCGTCCGAGGGCTCCGAGCTCGGGCACGGCTTCCGGGACAAGGAGCTGGAGGAGAAGGTCTTCGAGCTGACCCAGAAGATCGGCATCGGCGCGCAGTTCGGCGGCAAGTACTTCTGCCACGACGTACGTGTGGTGCGTCTGCCCCGCCACGGCGCGTCCTGCCCGGTCGCGATCGCGGTCTCGTGCTCGGCCGACCGCCAGGCCGTCGCGAAGATCACCGCAGAGGGCGTCTTCCTGGAGCAGCTGGAGACCGACCCCGCGCGCTTCCTGCCGGAGACCACGGACGAGCATCTCGACGAGGCCGGCGACGTCGTGAAGATCGACCTCAACCAGCCGATGGACGACATCCTCGCCGCGCTGACGAAGTACCCGGTCAAGACCCGTCTCTCGCTCTCCGGCCCGCTCGTCGTGGCGCGCGACATCGCGCACGCCAAGATCAAGGAGCGGCTGGACGCGGGCGAGGAGATGCCGCAGTACCTGAAGGACCACCCGGTGTACTACGCGGGCCCGGCCAAGACCCCCGCGGGCTACGCGTCCGGCTCCTTCGGCCCGACGACCGCCGGCCGCATGGACTCCTACGTCGAGCAGTTCCAGGCGGCGGGCGGCTCCAAGGTGATGCTGGCCAAGGGCAACCGCAGCAAGCAGGTCACAGACGCCTGTGACACGCACGGCGGCTTCTACCTCGGCTCCATCGGCGGCCCGGCCGCCCGCCTCGCCCAGGACTGCATCAAGAAGGTCGAGGTCGTCGAGTACGAGGAGCTCGGCATGGAGGCGGTCTGGAAGATCGAGGTCGAGGACTTCCCGGCCTTCATCGTGGTCGACGACAAGGGCAACGACTTCTTCCAGGATCCCGCCCCCGCCCCGACCTTCACCTCGATCCCGGTGCGGGGCCCCGGACTGGCGTAGTGCGGGGCCCGTGCGACGTCCTGGGTGACGTCGTACGGGTGCCGCGTGCCGCGCCGTGCGGGTCACGTCGTACGGGGTGCCCCGCGCGAAGCCCTGCGTGGCGTGTGAACGGCCGCCGACAAGGCGGCCGTTCGTTCGTCGCGGCCGTCGGCGCTGGGCCGCACGGACCAACGGCTTCGTGCGCGCCGGGCGGGAACAGCCGCGGGCTCCGGGATGCTGTCCCCCATGGAGGTGTCACCGATGGCAGATGGCCAGGGCGAAGGCGCGTACCGGATCGAGCACGACTCCATGGGCGAGGTGCGGGTGCCCGCGGAGGCGAAATGGCGGGCGCAGACGCAGCGTGCCGTGGAGAACTTCCCGATCTCGGGGCAGCATCTCGAGCGCGCGCACATCGAGGCCCTCGCCCGGATCAAGGCGGCCGCCGCGAAGGTGAACGGCGAGCTGGGCGTGATCGACAAGGATGTCGCGGAGGCGGTCCAGGAGGCCGCCGCGGAGGTCGCCGAGGGGCGCTGGGACGCGCACTTCCCGGTCGACGTCTTCCAGACGGGCTCCGGGACGTCCTCCAACATGAACACGAACGAGGTCATCGCCACGCTCGCGACCGAGCGGCTGGGCCGGGACGTCCACCCCAACGACCACGTGAACGCGTCGCAGTCGAGCAACGACGTGTTCCCGTCCTCGATCCACATCGCCGCGACCGCCGCCGTGACCCGCGATCTGGTGCCCGCGCTGGAGCACCTCGCGGCCGCCCTCGGCCGCAAGTCGGAGGAGTTCGCCGACGTGGTGAAGTCGGGGCGCACCCATCTCATGGACGCCACGCCCGTGACCCTCGGGCAGGAGTTCGGGGGGTACGCGGCCCAGGTGCGCTACGGGGTCGAGCGGCTCCGGGCCTCGCTGCCGCGCCTGGCCGAACTGCCGCTCGGCGGCACGGCCGTGGGGACGGGGATCAACACCCCGCCCGGGTTCTCCGCCGCGGTGATCGCCGAGGTGGCGCGGTCGACCGGGCTGCCGCTGACCGAGGCCCGCGACCACTTCGAGGCGCAGGGGGCGCGCGACGGGATCGTGGAGACGAGCGGTCAGCTCAGGACCATCGCCGTCGGGCTGACCAAGATCGCGAACGATCTGCGGTGGATGGCCTCCGGGCCGCGCACCGGGCTGGCCGAGATCAGCCTCCCGGATCTCCAGCCGGGATCCTCGATCATGCCGGGCAAGGTGAACCCGGTGATCCCCGAGGCGGTGCTGATGGTCGCCGCGCAGGTGACCGGGAACGACGCGACCGTCGCCGTGGCGGGCGCGGCGGGGAACTTCGAGCTGAACGTCATGCTGCCGGTGATCGCCAAGAACGTCCTGGAGTCGGTCCGGCTGCTCGCGAACGTCTCGCGGCTGCTCGCCGACCGGACGGTGGACGGAATCGTGGCGCACCGGGAGCGGGCGCGCGAGTACGCGGAGTCGTCGCCGTCCGTGGTGACACCGCTGAACAAGTACATCGGGTACGAGGAGGCCGCCAAGGTCGCCAAGAAGGCGCTCGCGGAGCGGAGGACGATTCGTCAGGTGGTGCTGGAGTCCGGGTACGTGGAGCGCGGAGACCTGACCCTGGAACAGTTGGACGAGGCGCTGGATGTCCTGCGGATGACGCGCCCGTAACGGCCCGCATCCGTGGAAAAACGCCTGATGACGGCTCCGTAACAGGAGTTCCCCGATGGCGGGAACCGTGACGCGCGCCGCAGCGTCGCATGCCTGGGGCACCTAATATCTGGTCATGGCAGAGGGTGGAGCGGTGAGACGGGCGGAAGCGGGCGGGTCGGCGGCGTACTGGGAGCCCGGGAGTCAGATCCTGTGGCGGTACCGGGAGAACGCCGGTGAGCGCGTCCACATCTGCCGTCCCGTGACGGTCGCGCGCGACGACGCCGAACTGCTCGCGGTATGGATGGCGCCGGGCACGGAGTGCGTGAAGCCTGTGCTCGCCGACGGTTCGCCGGTGCACGGGGAGCCGCTGGAGTCGCGCTACACCAAGCCGCGCGCGGTGCGGCGCGACCGCTGGTTCGGGACCGGGGTGCTGAAGCTGGCGCGCCCGGGCGACGCCTGGTCGGTGTGGCTGTTCTGGGATCCGGGCTGGCGTTTCAAGAACTGGTACGTGAATCTGGAGGCTCCGCTGACCCGTTGGGCGGGCGGGGTGGACTCCGAGGATCACTTCCTCGACATCTCGGTCCACCCGGACCGCAGTTGGCGCTGGCTCGACGAGGACGAGTTCGCGATGGCGCAACGGGCCGGTCTGATGGATGCTCAACTGGCGGCACGCGTACGAGAGGCGGGGTGGTCGGCGGTGGAGGTGATCCGCGCGTGGGGCGCGCCGTTCTCGGACGGATGGCAGCACTGGAGGCCCGATCCGGCCTGGCCGGTTCCCGTACTGCCGGATGACTGGGACCGTACGCCCGCGCACGTGTCCTCATGAGACCCTTGATGCGCCCCCGTGGTACAACCGTAGGATCGTCTTCCGCAAGGGCGCACGGCAGTAACAACTCCCGCAGGATGAGCCGAGCTTGACCATATGTCACCGAGGGGCGGCAGGACGTGAGCGAGGGGTACGAGGCGTACAGCGGCGTGGCCGGCCAGGGACCGGGCGCACCGCGCGGGCTCGCCACCACGGCCGCGCGGGCGGGGGCTTCGGTCACCGGCCTCCTGTCGGCACGGGTCGTTTCCGGCCGTCCGCGGGCCGTACCGTGCCGGGCGACGGCGGTCCTCGCCGTCGGTCCCGGCCCTGACGACGCGCAGAATCCGTTCCTGGGGCACTCATTCCGGGTATCGGGGCTGCGGGACGAACTGCACGCACGGCGCGCAGCCCCGGACGGATGGACTCGACACGCGTGACGGAGCACCCCACCTCGCACGAGCGCCGGCAGAGCGGCGCCGGCCGGCCGCCCGCCCCCGCGGACCCTCGCGGGGCGCTCCTGCGTACCCCGGAGCAGCCGTCCCAGCTGCCGGGTTCCGGCGCGTTACCGGTACAGGCCCGTACGGGCGACGCCCCGAGGAGTTCGGGTACGGCCACGCCGCGCGGCAAGCGCGGCAAGGCCGGCGGCAAGGCGTCCCCGGACGCCGGCATGTCCGCGTCCTCCGGCACGGACGCGCCCACGCCCGCCTCTTCCGGACCCGGCCCGGAGCACTCCCAGCCCTCGGCGACCGAGCCCGATCCGCACCGCCCGCGCCCCGCGCCGGAGAGCATCCCGATCCAGCCGGACGCCGAGCAGGACCGTTCCTCGCGGACCTCCGGCGGCAAGGAGCGCCGGACCGGGCAGAGCCTGCCGCAGGGCGGTCCGATGCCGATGCGGCGCGACGGGGACCGGCTGCGCTTCGTGGGCGCCGCGACCCGGCGGATCGCCCGGGGCATCGACCTCGACGAGATCGTGATGGGGCTCTGCCGGGCCACCGTGCCGACCTTCTCGGACGCGATCCTCGTCTATCTGCGTGACCCGCTGCCGGTGGGCGACGAGCGGCCGACGGGTCCTCTCGTGCTGCGGCTGCGGCGGACCGACCGGATTCCGGAGGAGCGGGACACCGAGAGCGGTTTCCTGTCCGTGCTGCGGCCGGAGCCCAGTGAGCTGTCGGCGATGACGGCCGAGCTGTGCGAGGTGCGTCCCGGTGGCGCCCTCGCCGAGGTGCTGCGCGGGGTGCGGCCGGTGTTCGCGGACGCGCCGGCCGCGCGGGCGGCGCTGCCCGAGCTGCTCGGCGACGATCTGCCGGTCCCGAGCGGGCAGCGGGCGATTCTCGCCCCGCTGCGCGGCCGGCGCCGGGTGATCGGCGCGGCGCTGTTCCTGCGCCGTCCGGAGCGTCTCGCCTTCGAGGCGGACGATCTGCTGGTCGCGGCGCAGCTGGCCACGCACAGCGCGCTCGGTATCGACAAGGCGGTGCTGTACGGCCGTGAGGCGTACATCGCCGACGAGCTCCAGCGCACGATGCTTCCCGAGACGCTGCCGCGGCCCACGGGGGTACGGCTCGCGTCCCGCTATCTGCCGGCCGCCGAGACGGCGCGGGTGGGCGGCGACTGGTACGACGCGATCCCGCTGCCGGGCAGCCGGGTCGCCCTGGTCGTCGGTGACGTGATGGGTCACTCCATGACGTCGGCGGCGATCATGGGCCAGCTGCGGACGACGGCGCAGACCCTCGCGGGGCTCGATCTGCCGCCGCAGGAGGTGCTGCACCATCTCGACGAGCAGGCGCAGCGGCTGGGCACCGACCGCATGGCGACCTGCCTGTACGCCGTCTACGACCCGGTGTCGCACCGGATCACCATCGCCAACGCGGGCCATCCGCCGCCGGTGCTGCTGCATCTGGGCGGGCGTGCGGAGGTGCTGCGGGTGCCGCCGGGTGCTCCGATCGGTGTGGGCGGGGTCGATTTCGAGGCGGTGGAGCTGGACGCGCCGGCCGGGGCGACGCTGCTGCTGTACACGGACGGTCTGGTCGAGTCGCGGCTCCGTGACGTCTGGACCGGGATAGAGCAGCTGCGGGAGAAGCTCGCGGCGGTCGCGGCGCTGACCGGGCCGGATCATCCGCCGCCGCTGGAAGCGCTGTGCGACGAGGTGCTCGACATGCTCGGCCCGGGTGACCGGGACGACGACATCGCGCTGCTCGCGGCGCGGTTCGACGGGATCGCGCCGAGCGATGTCGCGTACTGGTTCCTGGAGCCGGAGGACGCGGCGCCGGGCCGGGCCCGGCGCCTCGCCCGGCGGGCGCTGTCCCGTTGGGGCATGGAGGACATGACCGACTCCGTGGAGCTGCTGGTCAGCGAGGTCGTGACGAACGCGGTGCGGTACGCGTCGCGGCCGGTGACGCTGCGGCTGCTGCGGACGGACGTCCTGCGCTGCGAGGTCGGTGACGACGTGCCTCAGCTGCCGCGGCTGCGGCAGGCGCGGGCCACGGACGAGGGCGGTCGGGGGCTGTTCCTGGTGAACCGGCTGGCGAGGCGGTGGGGGGCGACCCGGCTGAGTACGGGAAAGGTCGTCTGGTTCGAGTTGAACCGGAGCTGACCGGGTACTCGTCCGGCCTCGCCCCCGCGGGCCGGCACTGAACCGGTGCCGACCGGGCCGGCACCGAACGGTGCCGGTGCAGGACTCCGTCCTCATGTTGCCGACATGGTGTCGGCGGCGTTGACTGCTGGGGTGAGCGAAGCGACCTGACGACCTCATCTCCGACGGGAGGACGCTCGTGACGCAGGCATCCCAGAAGGCTCCGTACACCACGAACAATGTCGGGATTCCGGTGGAGAGCGACGAACACTCGCTCACCGTCGGACCCGACGGCCCGATCCTGCTCCAGGACCACTACCTCATCGAGAAGATGGCGCAGTTCAACCGGGAGCGGGTCCCCGAGCGGGTGGTGCACGCCAAGGGCAGTGGCGCGTACGGATTCTTCGAAGTCACCAACGATGTCAGTCAGTTCACCAGGGCCGACCTGTTCCAGCCGGGCAGGCGCACCGAGATGCTGGCCCGCTTCTCGACCGTGGCGGGCGAGCAGGGCTCACCCGACACCTGGCGCGACCCGCGCGGTTTCGCGCTGAAGTTCTACACCGAACACGGCAATTACGACATGGTGGGCAACAACACCCCGGTCTTCTTCGTCCGTGACACGATCAAGTTCCAGGACTTCATCCGCTCGCAGAAGCGCCACCCGGCGACGGGGCTGCGCGACCACGACATGCAGTGGGACTTCTGGACGCTCTCGCCCGAGTCGGCGCACCAGGTGACCTGGCTGATGGGCGACCGGGGCATCCCGAAGACGTACCGCCACATGAACGGCTACAGCTCCCACACCTACATGTGGATCAATGGCGCCGGTGAGCGGTTCTGGGTGAAGTACCACTTCAAGACCGACCAGGGCGTCGAGTTCCTCACCCAGGCGGAGGCCGACGAGCTGGCGGGGACGGACCCGGACCTGCACCGCCAGGATCTGTACGGGTCGATCGATTCCGGGAACGCGCCGAGCTGGACGCTGAAGGTCCAGATCATGCCGTTCGAGGACGCGGCGGACTACCGGTTCAACCCGTTCGACCTGACCAAGGTCTGGCCGCACGGGGACTACCCGCTGATCGACGTGGGCCGCATGGTCCTGGACAGGAACCCCGAGGACTACTTCATCCACATCGAGCAGGCCGCCTTCGAGCCCTCGAACCTGGTGCCGGGCATCGGGCCCTCGCCGGACAAGATGCTGCTGGGCCGGCTGTTCTCGTACCCCGACACCCACCGGTACCGGATCGGCCCCAACTACGCCCAGCTGCCGCCCAACCGGCCGCACTCCCCGGTGAACTCGTACGCCAAGGACGGCCCGATGCGCTACGAGGCGTCGAAGGCGTCCCGTCCGTACGCGCCCAACTCCTACGGCGGCCCGGCGGCCGACTACGGGCGGTTCGGTGACCCGGCGAGCTGGCAGACCGCCGGTGAGCTGGTGCGCGAGGCGTACAAGCCGCACCGCGAGGACGACGACTGGGGACAGGCGGGCACGATGGTGCGCCAGGTTCTCGACGACGCGGCCCGCGACCGTCTGGTGGGGAACGTGAGCGGCCATCTCCAGGCCGGCGTGACCCGCCCGGTCCTGGACCGCGCGATCCAGTACTGGCGCAACGTGGACAAGGAGATCGGCGACCGGATCGCGCACAGCGTCAACGGCGACTGACCCGGCCGGAAGACCCGAAGGTCCGAGGACGCGAGGAGGGGGCACCCGGAGTTCCGGGTGCCCCCTCCTGCGTGCTCACGCGCTACTGGCTGTTGTCCCGGTCGAACGGATTGTCGGGGATGCCGTCGGTGGGCGTTCCCGTCGGTGTGGACGGGCTCGTCGTCGTCGGTTCGGTCGTCGTGGGCTCGTCCGTGGGGGTCGGCGGGCTGCTGCTGGTGGGCGGCTCCGACGACGGTTCCTCGGTGGTGGGCGTCGAGGACGGCGTGCTGGACGGCGACTCGGTGACGGTGGGGAGGTCGGTCGGTTCCACCGCCGCGCCCGACGTGGTGTTCAGGTCGAACTCGGTGACCTTGCCGCCCATGGCCTGGAAGGTGTACGCCGCCCAGATCTGTGCCGGATAGCCACCGCCGTTGACACGGCCGCCCTCCGCGTAGAGGCCCGTGGCGCCCTTCATGGAGACCTGATTGTGGTTCTTCGCGTCCTCACCGAACAGCAGGACCGAGGTGACCAGGTTCGGCGTGTAGCCGGTGAACCAGGCCGACTTGTTGTTGTCGGACGTACCGGTCTTGCCGGCGACCTGCTGGCCGTTACGGTTCGGGTTGTTCCGCACCGAGACCCGGGCCGTACCGTCGTCGACCACGCCGGTCAGCACCGAGGTCACCGTGTCGGCGGCCTCCTCGCTGATGACCCGCTCGCCGGTCGGGTCCGGCATCTGGACCGTACGGTCCTTGTGCACGGCCGAGGCGACGATCGCCGGGGTGACCTTCTTGCCGTGGTTGTCGAGCGTGGCGTAGACGCCCGCCATCTCCAGCGGGCTGGCGCCCATGGAGCCGAGGGTCTGCGCGGGCACCGCCTGGAGTCCCTTGGTGTTCATGCCGAGCTCGCCGGCGACCTTCAGCACCTCGTCCATGCCGACGTCGACGCCCATCTGCGCGAAGACGGAGTTGATGGACTTGTTCATCGCGGTCTGCACGGTGACGGGGCCGTAGTTGTGCTCGTCCTCGTTCGGCGGCGCGAAGGCGATGCTGCTGCCCACGACGGGGCGGCGGCTGGTGCCGTCGTAGATCGTGTTCGCGGCGATCGGCCGGCCGGAGCGCGTCTTGGCCTCCTCGGCGAGGGCGGCCGCGAGGATCAGCGGCTTGAACGTCGAGGCGGCCTGGTAGTCCCGGCGCGTCGCGTTGTTGAGGTAGTGCTTGAAGTAGTCCTTGCCGCCGTACATCGCGAGGACCTTGCCGGTCTTGGGGTCGACCGACACGGCACCGGCCTGGATGTTGGCGTCGACCTTGCGCTTCTTCGGGTCCAGCTTGCTGGTGAGCTGCTGCTTGACCGTCTTCTCCAGCAGGGTCTGCTTCTTCTTGTCGATGTTGAGCGTGATGGTCCAGCCGCCCGCGTCGATGAGAGCGTGGGCGTCGTCCAGGTCGGCCGCGGTGCCCTGGGCGACGAGCTGCTTGGCCAGCTCGGCCTCGGCCTGGAACACCAGATAGCCGGTCTGGCCCTCCATGCCGGGGGCGCCCTTCGGGTCCTTGGGGACCGGGAACTTCATGCCCGCGCGCTTGCCCGAGTCGAGCCAGCCCTGCTCGACCATGTTGTCGAGGGTGTAGTTCCAGCGGGCCTCGACCAGCCTCTTGCCGGTCTTCGAGGCGACCGCCCAGTCGTACTGGCTCGGAGCCTGGAGCAGCGAGGCGAGGTAGGCGCCCTGCTCGACCTTGAGCTTGCCGGCGTCGACTTGGTAGTAGGCCTGCGCCGCCGCCTGGATGCCGTACGCGTTGCGGCCGTAGTAGCTGGTGTTGATGTAGCCCGCGAGGATGTCGTCCTTGGACTTCTTGCGGTCCACCTTCAACGAGATGACCAGTTCCTTCAGCTTGCGCGTGACGGTCTGGTCCTGGCTGAGGTAGTAGTTCTTGACGTACTGCTGGGTGATCGTCGAACCACCCTGCTTGCCCTTGCCGGAGAGGGTGTTGATCAGACCTCGGGCGGTGCCCTTGAGGTCGACGCCCGAGTCCTTGTAGAACGACTTGTTCTCGGCGGCGACGAAGGTCTTCTGGACGCCCTGGGGCACCTTGGACAGGTCGACTATCTCTCGGTTGACCTTGCCGGTGCGCCCGAGGAGGTCGCCGTTGCTGTACTTGTAGATGTTGCTCTGCCGCTTCGCGGCCGCGTTGCCCTCGGGCACGGACACGACCATGTACAGCACGATGAACGCGCCCATGCCGAGCAGGCAGACGCCGAGGAAGGTCCCGAGGACCGACTTCCAGTTCACGAACCTGCGTATGCCGGTGCGCTTGGGCTTGCCGCCCGCCTTCGCGCCGGTGGCCCCGGGGGCCGCCGACTGATGCCCCGACGAGCTCTGGGGCGCCGCGCGGCGGCCCTGCGCCTGCCGCGCTCGTCTCTCTTCAGCTCGTCCCATGGGTCGATCCGCTCCGCTTCACTCTCGTGTGGCACACAAGTTCGTCGCTCAGGTCAGCTCAGAAAGCTAACACCGCGCGCTATGACAAAGGGCAGCCGATCCGGTCTTTTCCGGACGTGACAATCAGCACGCCTTACGCACAGGCCCCGAAGAAACCGACGAGCGGGAGGGGTGGAAGGTTGCGTGCCGGGTAAAGTGATATCACTTAGATAGACAGAAGCTATGCCGTACGAAACGGGGGACCGACCATGTCGTCACACACTTCCCACGACTCCTCACCCGCCCCGGGCGCATCCGCCGCCGGGACAGCGGGCGACGGGCCCGAGATGCCGGCGCCCCGCGTCCGGGAGTTCGCCGCGCACAGCATCGGCGGGGGGCTCGCACTCCTCCTCGGCCTTCTCGGACTGCTCCTCGGCGCCGCGCTGTGCGCCGTCGGCGGCGCGGTGGTCCACACCGGCGGCGCCCAGGCCGCGCTGATCACCACCGGCGTCCTGGTCGGCATCGCCGCGTTCTTCGCGATGTGCGGGCTGAACACCGTCGCGCCCGGCGAGGCCCGGGTGGTCCAGCTCTTCGGGCGCTACCGGGGCACCATCCGGCAGGACGGGCTGCGCTGGGTCAACCCCCTGACGTCCCGGACCAGGATCTCGACGCGCGTGCGCAACCACGAGACCGCCGTCCTCAAGGTCAACGACGCCTACGGCAACCCGATCGAGCTCGCCGCCGTCGTGGTGTGGAACGTCCGGGACACCGCGCAGGCGTCCTTCGAGGTGGACAACTTCCTGGAGTTCGTCGCCACCCAGACCGAGGCGGCCGTGCGCCACATCGCCATCGAGTACCCGTACGACGCTCATGACGAGGACGGCCTGTCGCTGCGCGGCAACGCCGAGGAGATCACCGAGAAGCTCGCCGTCGAACTGCACGCGCGCGTGGAGACGGCCGGCGTGCGGATCATCGAGTCGCGCTTCACGCATCTCGCGTACGCTCCCGAGATCGCCTCCGCGATGCTCCAGCGCCAGCAGGCCGGAGCGGTCGTCGCGGCGCGGCGGCAGATCGTGGACGGCGCGGTCGGCATGGTCGAGGCGGCGATCGCCCGGATCACCGAGCGCGACATCGTGGAGCTGGACTCCGAGCGGAAGGCGGCGATGGTGTCGAATCTGATGGTCGTGCTGTGCGGGGACCGCGCCGCCCAGCCCGTTCTGAACACGGGGTCCCTCTACCAGTGACGGCTCCTACGGAGGGGACACCGCCGCGTCGGCCGCAGCAGCAGCGCAAGCAGGTGCTGCTGCGGCTCGATCCGCTGGTGTACGAGGCCCTGGCCCGCTGGGCGGGCGACGAACTGCGGTCGGCCAACGCGCAGATCGAGTTCCTGCTGCGCCGCGCGCTCGCCGAGGCCGGCCGGCTGCCCGGCGGGACGGGCCCGATCCCCCGCCGCGGGCGGCCGCCGGCCGCCGCGGAGCCGGAGGGCCCGGAGGCCTAGGGCGCGCCCTCTCGCGCACCTCCGCCCCGCCCGGCCCCGGGTGCGCGCGGCCTCGCGCCTCGCGCCCGTCCCGGTCGGCGGGACGGCTGGTTCAGAACCGTGACAAACGGCCGTGACCAGCCGGATCTCCCCCTCCGACTCCCCTCCTGTCCCCCTCCGTCATGACCTATACGCGGCGCGTATACACACCATGTATACGCGCTGTGTAGAGTGCTCCGCATGTCCATCGGTCACACCCTCCTAGGGCTCCTGGAGTCCGGGCCGCGCCACGGTTACGACCTGAAGCGGGCCTTCGACGAGAAGTTCGGTCACGACCGGCCGCTGCACTACGGCCAGGTCTACTCGACGATGTCGCGGCTGCTCAAGAACGGGCTCGTCGAGGTCGACGGGATCGAGGCGGGCGACGGGCCCGAGCGCAAGCGGTACGCGATCACCGAAGCCGGGATCACCGACGTGGAGCGCTGGCTCGCGACGCCGGAGAAGCCCGAGCCGTACCTCCAGTCGACCCTGTACACGAAGATCGTCCTCGCCCTGCTGACGCACCGCGACGCGAGCGAGCTCCTCGACACCCAGCGTTCGGAGCATCTGCGCCTGATGCGGATGCTGACCGAACGCAAGCGCAAGGGCGACCTGGCCGACCAGCTGATCTGCGACCACGCCCTCTTCCACCTGGAGGCCGATCTGCGATGGCTGGAACTGACCGCCGCGCGCCTCGACAAGCTCGCCGAGGCGGTGACGGTCCGATGACCTCGACGACCCCTCCGGAGGGCTCCCTGCTCACCGCGTCGGAACTGCGCAAGGCGTACGGCCCGACCACCGCGCTGGACGGCGCCGAGTTCTCCATCCACCCCGGCGAGGTCGTCGCCGTGATGGGTCCCTCCGGCTCCGGCAAGTCCACCCTGCTGCACTGCCTCGCCGGAATCGTCACACCCGACTCCGGCTCGATCACGTACAACGGCCGCGAGATGGCGACGATGAACGACGCCCAGCGCAGTGCGCTGCGCCGCTCCGAGTTCGGGTTCGTCTTCCAGTTCGGCCAGCTCGTACCTGAGCTGACCTGCGTGGAGAACGTCGCGCTGCCGCTGCGGCTGAACGGCAGGGGCCGCAAGGACGCCGAGCGCGTCGCGCTGTCCTGGATGGAGAAGCTGGAGGTCGACGACCTCAAGGGCAAGCGGCCCGGTGAGGTCTCCGGCGGTCAGGGACAGCGCGTGGCGGTCGCCCGTTCACTGGTCACCGACCCGCGGGTGCTGTTCGCCGACGAGCCGACCGGCGCGCTCGACTCCCTCAACGGGGAGCGCGTGATGCAGCTGCTGACCGACGCGGCCCGCTCGACGAACGCCGCCGTCGTCCTCGTCACGCACGAGGCGCGGGTGGCCGCGTACTCGGACCGCGAGATCGTCGTGCGGGACGGCAGGTCCCGGGACATGGAGCGGATCGTATGAGTGCGCGCCAGTGGTCCCGCGACCTCGGCATGGGCGCCAGGTTCGCGGTGACCGGGGGCCGTGAGGCCTGGGTGCGGGTCCTGCTGACGGCCGTCGGGGTCGGACTCGGGGTGGCGCTGCTGCTGCTCACCACGGCGCTCCCGAGCGCGCTGGCCTCCCGGCACGACCGGGAGCGCGGCCGCAGCGACATGACGTACAGCTCGACGGTCAAGAAGAAGTCCGACCGCACGCTGCTCGTCGCGACCTCGGACACCACCTTCCACGACGAGGACGTACGCGGCCGGGTGCTCCAGCCCGAGGGGCCCCGGGCGCCGTTGCCGCCGGGCGTGTCCGCCTTCCCGGCGGTCGGCGACATGGTCGTCTCACCGGCTCTGGACCGGCTCCTGAAGTCCCCCGAGGCCAAGCTCCTGCGTGAGCGGCTCGTCTATCGCGTCAGCGGCACGATCGCCGACAGCGGGCTCGTCGGTCCGCACGAACTCGCCTACTACGCGGGCGCCGACGACCTGAACGCGACCGAAACGACCACCGGCCGCCTCGAGCGCATCGACGCCTTCGGCTCCACCGGGCAGTCCGAGGCGATGGACCCCGTCCTGCTGCTGCTGGTGCTGATCGTCTTCGTGGTGCTGCTGATGCCGGTCGGCGTCTTCATCGCCGCGGCCGTACGGTTCGGTGGCGAGCGGCGCGACCGCCGGCTGGCGGCGCTGCGGCTGGTCGGCGCGGACGGGCGGATGGCCCGGCGGATCGCGGCCGGCGAGGCGCTGGCCGGAGCCCTGGTCGGACTGGTCCTCGGCGCCGGGTTCTTCCTGATCGGACGTCAGCTCGCGGGCATGATCATGCTCTTCAGGGTCAGTGTCTTCCCGGGCGACCTCAATCCGACGCCCGCCCTGGTGGCACTGGTGGCCCTCGCGGTCCCCGCCGCCGCGGTCGCGGTGACCCTCTTCGCGCTGCGCGGCGTCGTCATCGAGCCGCTCGGAGTGGTGCGGACCGCGCGCCCCTCGCGGCGCCGGCTGTGGTGGCGGCTGCTGCTGCCGCTGGGCGGCCTCGCGATGCTCTACCCGATGATCGGGCAGGGGCGGACCAACGGGGACTTCAACGAGTACCTCGTCGTCGGCGGCGTCATCCTGCTGCTCGTCGGCATCACGGCGCTGCTGCCCTGGGTCGTCGAGGCGGTCGTCGCCCGGCTGAACTCCGGTGGCGTCGCCTGGCAACTGGCGGTCCGCAGGCTTCAGCTGAGCAGCGGCACGGCGGCCCGCATGGTCAACGGCATCGCGGTGGCGGTGGCCGGTGCGATAGCCCTGCAGATGCTGTTCGCCGGGGTCGACGGCGACTACACCAAGGTCAACAAGAACGACCTCACGCGGGCCCAGATGTCCATGAACGTGCCGGACAAGGTGCCGACGGACAAGGCCGTCCGGGAGCTGTCCGGGACCAGGGGGGTCACGCACACGACGGCCCTCGGGCGGACCAGCCTGGGCGACGGGCGCGACGAACCCGAGCGCCAGTCGACCGTGACGGTCGGCGACTGCGCGGCCCTGCGGGAGGCGGCCCGGCTGCCCTCCTGCGAGGACGGCGACGTCTTCGCGGTGCCGGACTCCAAGTGGGACACCGCCACCGCGGCACTGAGCAAGGCCGGCACCAGGCTCTACCTCGACCCGTCCTACGGCTCCTCCGTCAAGGGCGAGGAGATCCCCTGGACGGTACCGAAAGACATCAAGCGGGCGGGCTCCCGCGAGGACCCGTCGGGCGACGAACGCGGCGGCTTCCTCTTCACGACCGGCGCGCTGCCCGGGAAGGCCGCGTCCACCGTGAGCGCGACGGTCTATCTCCAGCTCGACGAGTCGGTGCCGGACGTCCGTGAACTCGTCCGCAACAGCGCGGCGCGCGTCGATCCGCTGGCCGACGCCGCCACCTGGTCGGCGACGACCCAGTCCGGGAAGTTCACGTCCATCCGTACCGGGCTCTTCGTCGGCGCGGCCTGTGTTCTCGTGCTGATCGGCGCGAGCCTGCTGGTCTCCCAGCTGGAGCAGCTGCGCGAGCGCAAGAAGCTGCTGTCGGCCCTGGTCGCCTTCGGTACCCGGCGCCGCACGCTGAGCATGTCGGTGCTGTGGCAGACCGCGATCCCGATCGCCCTGGGGCTCCTCCTCGCGTCGATCGTGGGGCTCACCCTCGGCGCGGTCCTGCTGAGGATGACGGACACCGCGGTGAGCGTGGACTGGGCGAGCGTGCTGTCGATGACCGGCATCGGTGCGGGAGTCGTGCTCCTGGTGACCCTGCTCAGCCTGCCGCCGCTGATCCGTCTGATGCGGCCGGACGGGCTGCGTACGGAGTAGGACCCGTACGCGTCGTGCGCCGTCGCCGGTGGCCCTCCCCGCCCGGGGAGGGCCACCGGTTCGCGTTCAGATGCTGTACTCCCGTACCACGCGCCGGACTTGGGCGAAGAGCATGCCCACGTTGACCGCCTTGCGGCAGACGACCACGGCGACCACGTCCTGCTGCTCGTTCATCCGCACGAACAGATGGGTGAGGTTGTCGCTGTTGACCAGGATCTCCTGGAAGAAGTGCTGGTCCGACTCGATGCCGCGACGTTCTTTGAAGACGTCCTCGATCATCTGGACCGTGCGCCCCTGGAACAGGTCGAGGGTCGCGCCCGCGAGCAGGTCCAGGACCTCCGGCGGATGGTTGTCGACGGTCTCGTACGAGAGCAGCATTCCGGTCGACATGTCGACGGCTCCGGAGGCGAGGCAGTCCGGCGCGTCGGTGCGCAGTGACTTGACCAGACCCATGATCTGGTCGGAGAACCCCGGCGTCATTCGCTTGCTGGCCATGTCGTCATACCCCTTCGGTCGCGGTTTCGGTCATGGCTCCGACGAGCGGGTCGGGGTCGGTGCCCGTGAGGATCGATTCGATGCGGCCGAGGGCCGGCCGGGTCCGCTCGTGGAGCCGTTCGAGGTCGATGCCCTCGTCGCCCAGGACGATCATCAGCGCGGTGTCCCCGACCGCGTAGAAGGCCGCGAGGCCCTGGCTGCCGTAGGTCACGGTCTGGCGGAACGTGCCCCGGCCTGTCACGGCGGTCGCGCGGCGCGCGATGCCGAGGCCCGCGGCGGCGATCGCGGCGAGGCTCTCCGGGTCGATGATGTCGGCGGTGTCCGCCGCGATCAGCATTCCGTCGGCGGCGGCCACCGCCGTATCGGTGATTCCGGGGACCTGTTCTCGGAGGCCTCTCATTTCCCTGGCCAGTGCCTCGTGATTCATGTAATCAACTCCCTGATAACGGGGTGCATTCGATCGATGGCAGGCATGCGGTCTCAGGCACCGGAATCCGGGGTCCAGATGCGGTGCCGGAGACGGAAGAACCCTTTCCAGCTCGCCCCGGCCCTTTCGGGGGCGAGAGTTTCGGTGATTCCGCTCGCGCCGGGCTCACGGCGGGGCAGGGACGGTGCGTTCACGCCGGGCTCGCGGCGGGGCAGGGACGAAGCGGTCGCCCCGGGAACGGGAAGCGGGCCGGGGAGCGGCCGGGGCTCCGGTGCCGGACTCTCTCCGTCGGCCACCGCGGAGGCCAGGGCGGAGAACACCATGGGATCCATCGCGGGTGCGGCGGCCGGTCGCTGCCGGAGCGCTCCCGTCGGTGGGATCCGCACGGTGACCGGGGCGGCGGACTCGGGCTCGCCCGGCAGCTCCAGCAGACCCTCGCCGAGCATGCGGGCCATCCCCACCGTCACGGTGTAGGCGCCGAGGCCGGTCGCGAAGGCGATGTCACGGGCGGTCCGCCGGCCGTCCGCGTGGGCCAGTAACTCCTTGTGCGGAGCGGGCAGTTGATCGCGTATCTCGTCCGGAACGGCGGCGGGAACAGGGCGTTCGCGGTCCGGCCGTACGGGCTGCGGCAGGGCGGCGACCGCCGCCAGCTTCCTCGCCGCGTCCTGCAGCAACCGTCCCGGCGCCTCGCCGAAGGCGACCGGCGCGTACGGCTCGAAGGCGGCGTCCAGGGGGTCGCAGGCCTCCACATCACCGGCCACGACGGCGAACGCCGCGTCCTGCATCGCCATCATGCAGACGACCCGGAGCTGCGCGGCCCCCGCGTAGCCGTGCGCGACGAGCCCGGCCTCCGGCCACCGGGTGCCTCCGGACTCCCGGAGCAGTGCGGCCCACTGCTCGCCGCTGACACGGCCGGAGCGCAGCAGCCGCGCCTCGGGTCCGGGTGCGCCCGGACTTTCGACGGCGACGACACAGCCGTCCCGGAGATGGAAGACTCCTCCGGGTCTTCCGGACACCCGCAGTTTCCCCGTCGCCCGAGTGCCCTGGCATTCGCTCAGCGCGCGCGACAGCAGGTCGTATCCGACCCTGCCAAGGGAATCCCGAATGCCCGACATCACTCCCCTTGGAACTTCCGGCGCTTCGCACTGACGCCTGACGTTTCACTCTGAGGGGGTATGTGTATCAGCCGGGGCGCATATCCCAGCGAGAGTCGCGTTACCTGACGGAAGTTGAGATTTCCCGCCTGCCGAGGTGCTTCATCAGTCGTTCGAATGACCGACTCTGCGCGGTGGTTCAGGCTTCCGGGCCCAGCACCCGTACAGGCAGGGGGCGCAGTGCCTCGCGCAGCGCCTCCGCCAGTTCCTGGTACTCCGGGCCCCGCGCGGCACCCGCCCGCATGGCGAGCGCGATCCGCCGGGTGGGCGCCGGATCCGCGAAGTATCCGGTGAGGAGCTGATTGCTGCGGGTCGTCTCCACCTTGACGGCGGTGCGCGGCAGCAGTGTCACGCCGAGACCGCCGGCGACCAGCTGGACAAGGGTCGACAGGCCCGCGGCGGTGGTCGTGACGGGGGCGTCCGCGCGGCCGGCCTCACGGCAGATGTCCAGGGCCTGGTCGCGCAGGCAGTGGCCCTCGTCGAGCAGCAGGAGACGGAGTTCGCGCAGCGCCTCGCGCGGAATGCCCTCCCGGCCGCCGAGCCAGTGGTCGAGCGGGGTCACCAGCACGAAGTCCTCGTCGAACAGCGGGAGTTCGGTGACACCGGGCATGCCGAGGGGCACCGCGAGCAGCAGCAGGTCGAGCCGCCCGACCGTGAGGCCCTCCAGCAGGCTGGCCGTCTGCTCCTCGTGCACCTGGAGGTCGAGGTCGGGGTAGCGGTCGTGGACGAGCCGCAGGACGGTGGGCAGGAGGTACGGGGCGACCGTGGGGATGACACCGAGGCGCAGGGCCCCGGTGAACGGCGCGCGCACGGCCTCCGCCTCTTCCATCAGCGCGCCGACCTCGCTCAGCACCGCCTTCGTGCGTACGGCGAGACGCTCACCGGCAGGCGACAGGAGCACCTTGCGGGTCGTACGCTCCAGCAGGGTCACCCCGAGGATCTCCTCCAGGGCGGAGACCGCGCCGGACAGCGCGGGCTGGCTCATGCCGATCGCGGCGGCCGCGTCACGGAAGTGCAGATGCTCGGCCACGGCGGCGAAGGCGCGCAACTGCGCGAGGCTGGGCTGACGTCGCCCGTTCCCCTTGCCGCCCGCCCTGCCGCCGGCCCCCGCCCTGCCGGGTCCCACCCTGCCGAGGGGGGAGGCCGACGCGCCCGCGCCGCCGGTGCCGCCGATGGGGCTCGCCATGGCTGTTCCTCTCACTTCGAGTCGATATCACCGAAGGTGACTGATAGTCCCACCCGATCAACACGACCGAGTGTAGCTATTTCCCGAATCAATGCTGCCTGTGTCAACATCAATTTCGTCCAACCCAAGGGAAAAGCCCTCAAAAGGGGCGATTCCTCGCTGCAAGGAGATCGTGTGCTCACCGTCGGTGACAAGTTCCCCCAGTTCGACCTGACCGCTTGTGTCTCGCTCGAAAAGGGCCAGGAGTTCCAGCAGATCGACCACAAGACCTACGAGGGCAAGTGGAAGATCGTCTTCGCGTGGCCCAAGGACTTCACCTTCGTGTGCCCCACCGAGATCGCCGCCTTCGGCAAGCTGAACGATGAGTTCGCCGACCGTGACGCCCAGGTCCTCGGCTTCTCCGGCGACTCCGAGTTCGTGCACCACGCCTGGCGCAAGGACCACGAGGACCTGCGGGACCTGCCCTTCCCGATGATGGCCGACTCGAAGCACGAGCTCATGCGTGACCTCGGCATCGAGGGCGAGGACGGCTTCGCCAAGCGCGCCGTCTTCATCGTCGACCAGAACAACGAGATCCAGTTCTCCATGGTGACCGCCGGCTCCGTCGGCCGTAACCCCAAGGAGGTCCTGCGGGTCCTGGACGCTCTCCAGACGGACGAGCTCTGCCCGTGCAACTGGACCAAGGGCGAGAACACCCTCGACCCGGTCGCGCTGCTGGCCGGTGAGTGACCTTCCATGGCCCTCGACGAACTGAAGTCCGCCATACCGGACTACGCCAAGGACCTTCGCCTGAACCTCGGTTCGGTGATCGGCAACAGCGATCTCCCGCAGCAGCAGCTGTGGGGCACCGTGCTGGCCTGCGCGATCGCGTCGCGTTCGCCGCGCGTGCTGCGTGAGCTGGAGCCCGAGGCGAAGGCCCAGTTGTCGCCCGAGGCGTACACGGCCGCCAAGTCGGCCGCCGCGATCATGGCGATGAACAACGTCTTCTACCGCACGCGGCACCTGCTCTCCGACCCGGAGTACGGGACGCTGCGCGCCGGTCTGCGGATGAACGTCATCGGCAACCCGGGCGTGGAGAAGGTCGACTTCGAGCTGTGGTCGCTCGCCGTCTCCGCCGTCAACGGCTGCGGGCAGTGCCTCGACTCCCACGAGCAGGTGCTCCGCAAGGCGGGCGTCGACCGGGAGACGATCCAGGAGGCGTTCAAGATCGCGGCCGTCCTCCAGGCGGTCGCCGCCACGCTGGACGCCGAGGCCGTTCTCGCCGAGTAGTCCTCGCGCAACCCGGGCAGTCCGGGCCTGCTCGAGCTTTCAGGGCCCCGTTCACCTGTGTGGTGGGCGGGGCCCTGAGCGTTGTCGTCCGCCGGGCCGGTCAGGGGCCCGCGCGGTCGGCCGCACCCCTCGACAGCGCACGGCGACCGCGTGAACGGGGGCGAAGCCGCTACGGCGTCAGGCGCCGGTCGGCCGGGAACGCGTCCAGGGCGGTGGCGCCCCGCGGCTCCGGGGCGTGGCGCAGGCCCGCTTCATGGGCGTACGAACGCAGGTACACGACCACCGTGTTGGTCACCGCGACCAGCGGGACCGCGACGACCGCTCCGCCGATGCCGGCGATCATGCCGCCCGCGGCGACCGAGAGGACCACCGCGAGAGGGTGGACACGGACCGCGCGGCCCAGGATGAACGGCTGGAGGATGTGGCCCTCGATCTGCTGGACGGCGAGGACCACGGCGAGGGTCATGACCGCGGTGAAGACGCCCTGCGTCACCAGCGCGACCACCACGGCGAGCGCGCCGGAGATCACCGCGCCCACCAGCGGGATGAACGCGCCGAGGAAGATGAAGACGGCGAGGGGCACGGCCATGGGGACGTCGAGGAAGTAGATGCCCAGGCCGATGAAGATCGCGTCGATCAGAGCGACTATCACCGTGCCGCGGACGTACGCCGTGAGCGTGCGCCACGCGCGCGGACCCGCGCCCGCGACCCCGGTCCGGGCGGCGGCCGGGACGAGCTTGAGCGACCACTCCCAGATCCGCTTGCCGTCGTAGAGCAGGAAGAGGGTCGAGAACATCGTCAGCAGGATGCCGGTGAGGGCCTCGACGATCACCGTCACGCCCTGCAGGCCCGCCGAGGTGATCTGATCCGTGTTGGCGCCGATCGCCTCGCGGAGGTTCTTCGCGATCTCGTTGATCTGCTTGTCCGTCACATGGAACGGGCCCTTGAGGAGCCACTTGCGCAGCTCGTCGATGCCGTCCTGGATCTGACCGGAGAGGTTGTCGATGTTCTCCTGGACCTGCCAGACCACGAACCAGCCGACCAGCCCCATGATGACGAAGCCGAGGATCGCGGTGAGCGCGGTGGCGAGCCCGCGCGGCACCCCGTAACGCGTCAGCCGGGCCACCGTCGGCTGGAGCAGCGCGGTGATGAGCAGCGCGCTCACGAAGGCCAGCACCACCAGCTGCACGGCGCTGATGACCCGCATCGCCACCCAGACGGTGCCCGCGAGGATGAGCAGCCGCCAGGCGGCCTCGGCGGCGACACGCACCCCCCACGGCACGGCGAGCGCGGGGTCGGGGCGCTGGGGCGTCAGCACGTACGCGGCGGTCGTGGCCGTCTCCTCGGAGGGGCGCTGGACCGGGAGCGCTGACGGCTCCGCGTCCGTCACCGGGCCCTGCGGGGGCTCGGGAGCCTCCGGGGCGCCGGAGGCGTCGAGGGGTGTACGCCCCTCGGGAACGCCCTCGTCGTCGAGGGAGCCCTGTGACTCCAGCTCGACCTCGGCGCGGCGTTCGTCCAACCGCTCCCCCAGCTCGGTGAGTCCGGCGCCGAGCCGGCCGAGCCACCCTGGTACTCGCGACATGATGCGTCCTTTTCCCCCGTTGCTCCCCACCACTCCCCCCTGGAGTCGTCGGGTCCGACCGTACATGGCCGAAGCCCCTCCCCCTAGGACGGGGAGGGGCTTCGGAAGGTTGAGCGGCCGGCGTACGGCGTGGCACTCAGTACCAGTGGTTGGCCTGCCAGAACGACCAGGCGTCACACGGGCTGCCGTACCGGCTGTCCATGTAGTTGAGGCCCCACTTGATCTGCGTGGCCGGGTTCGTCTGCCAGTCGGAGCCGACGGACGACATCTTGGAGCCGGGCAGGGCCTGGAAGAGACCGTAGGCACCCGAGGAGGCGTTGACCGCCTTGTAGTTCCAGCTCGACTCGTGATTCACGATGTTGCTGAAGCACTGGAACTGACCGCTCGGGACCATCTGGCGCGCCATCGCCTGGATCTGGGCGACGGTGTACGAGGACTGGACGGAGAAGCTGGAGGCGTCACGCGTCGCCGAGCGGCTGGCCGCTTCCGCGGCAGCCTCCTTGCGCGCCTGGGCTTCCTTCTCGGCCTTCGCCTCGGCAGCCTTCTGCTTCGCGACGGCGTTGTCGGCCGCCTGCTTGCGGGCGGCTTCCTCCGCGTCCTTCTTGGCGCTGGCGTCCGCGGCGATGGCCTGGGCATCGGCCTGCTGCGTCAGGGACGCGGTCTGCACCTGGGCCTGCTGGCCCGCAGGTATGTCTGCGAGGAGGGTCGAGTCGCTTGCCGTCGCCTCGGCGTCGTTCGAGGGCTGGGCGGTGCTGCCCGAGGCAACTCCGACGACGCTTCCGACAGCGGTGACCGCGGTGGCCGAAGCCACTGCGAATCCCCGGACCGAAATCCGGCTCACACGGTTTCCTTCCAGCATCGCCCGCTTAGGTGACCCTCGCGGACGCAATCGTGCCCCTCGGCGCTGGCCTCCCAACTGCGGGGTCACGGGAGACACGGGCCCGGTGGGCAACTCCCGCTCGGGGAGCGCCGCGTGGTGCGCGGGCGGCATACGACGGCTCTATGGAGTTCTGAGGTTCCGGTGTTGCCATACCGCTGGGGGTACAACTGTGTCGTATGCGGGGCCTGACAGGAGTGAGACTCTAGCCGTATCCCGACGCCGCAAGGCAATTCCGCGTCGCGTGTGAAAGCTCACACCTCGTTTGCCCCAGTCGTTTCCCGGAAACCTGGGCGCAGCAAGACGCCGCCCGGCTAGGCTCTTCGCCTTTGCCGGACGGCGCCAACCAGCGTGTATCCACCACCCTTTGACCAGGTGGGGACAGTGGGGATCAGATCTGCCCGTCCTCCAGCATTTCGGTCACGAGTGCCGCAATCTGGGACCTCTCCGAACGATTCAGCGTGACGTGCGCGAAGAGCGGATGGCCCTTCAACTTCTCCACGACGGCGACCACTCCGTCGTACCGCCCGACGCGCAGATTGTCCCTTTGCGCCACATCGTGGGTCAGAACGACCCGCGAATTGGCGCCGATCCGGGACAGAACCGTCAGCAGGACATTCCGCTCCAGGGACTGGGCCTCGTCCACGATCACGAACGCGTCGTGGAGCGAGCGGCCACGGATGTGCGTGAGTGGCAGAACCTCCAGCATGCCGCGGGCGGTGACCTCCTCGATGACCTCGCGGCTGGTGACCGCGGAGAGCGTGTCGAAGACCGCCTGCGCCCAGGGGCTCATCTTCTCGGACTCGGAACCGGGCAGATAGCCGAGTTCCTGCCCGCCCACCGCGTACAGCGGCCGGAAGACCATCACCTTCTGGTGCTGGCGGCGTTCGAGGACGGCCTCCAGGCCCGCGCAGAGCGCGAGCGCGGACTTGCCGGTGCCGGCCCGGCCGCCCATCGACACGATCCCGATGTCCGGGTCGAGCAGCAGATCGAGCGCGATGCGCTGCTCGGCGCTGCGGCCCTTGATGCCGAACGCCTCACGGTCCCCGCGTACGAGCCGGACGTTTCCCTCGGAGGTGACACGGCCGAGGGCCTTGCCGCGCTCCGACTGGATCGTCAGGCCCGTGTGCACGGGCAGGTCGGCCGCTTCCGGGACGTACGCGTGTCCCTCCTCGAAGAGGAGGTCCACCTGCTCGCCGGGCAGGGTCAGTTCGGACATTCCGGTCCACCCGGAAGAGCCCGTGATGGCGAGCTCCGCGCGGTACTCCTCGGCGAGGAGACCCACGGAGGACGCCTTGATCCTGAGCGGCAGGTCCTTCGAGACGACGGTGACGTCGTACCCCTCGGCCTGCAGGTTGCGGGCGACCGCGAGGATGCGGGAGTCGTTGTCCCCCAGGCGATACCCGCTGGGCAGGACGCTGGGGTCCGAGTGATTGAGCTCGACGCGTACCGTCCCGCCGAGGTCCCCGACGGGAATCGGGGAGTCGAGGCGGCCGTGCCGGACCCGGAACTCGTCGAGCAGGCGCAGTGCCTGCCGGGCGAAGTAGCCGAGTTCGGGATGGTGCCGCTTGGCCTCCAGCTCCGTGACCACGACGATCGGGAGCACCACTTCATGCTCGTCGAAGCGGCTCAGGGCATTGGGGTCGGCCAGCAGGACGCTGGTGTCGAGAACATAGGTGCGCCGGTCTGTCTTATGGCGCTTTGTGCTGGTCACCACGGAAGGACGTACCCCCTCGGATGAGGTCGGGGAGCGACGAAGGAGATCTGGACCGGTCTCGGGCACCGATGCGCGGGCCGAAAACCGGCCCTCCGCTTCGTCCGTACTGACCGCACGGTCGGGCTGGTGCAAAGGGCCTCCCGGGCGGACGGCCCCGTGCCGTCCGCTGAGATCCGACACCCGTGGTTCGGGTGTCGACCTGCAAGGCTTATGCCCTCGAACGAGCCAAGCCATGCCACGGCATATGACGGCGCGTTCGTTAACTCCCGATGACGTACGTCCCCGCAGGGTGCCCCGAGTGACGCGGGGCACCCCGGAATTCAGCCTCCGTAACGGCGGTGTCGCGCCGCGTAGTCACGCAGGGCGCGCAGGAAGTCGACCTTGCGGAAGGCGGGCCAGAAGACTTCGCAGAAGTAGTACTCGGAGTGAGCGGTCTGCCAGAGCATGAATCCGGACAGCCGCTGCTCGCCGCTGGTGCGGATCACCAGGTCCGGATCGGGCTGGGCGCCGGTGTAGAGGTGCTTGCCGATCAGGTCGACGTCGACGCGGTCCGCGAGGTCCTCCATCGAGGTGCCCTTGTCGGCGGCGTCGAGGATCATCGAGCGCACGGCGTCGGCGATCTCCTGGCGGCCGCCGTAGCCGATGGCGACGTTGACGACTATCCCCTCGACATGCGCGGTGGTCTCCTCGGCCTCCTTGAGGGCCGACTGCATCGCGGAGGGCAGGATGTCGCGCGTGCCGACATGGTGCACCCGCCAGCGGCCGTCGGCGGCGAGGGTGCGGACGACGCCCTCGATGATGCCGAGCAGCGGGCCGAGTTCCTCCTGCGGGCGGTCGAAGTTGTCGGTGGACAGCAGCCACAGAGTGACGACCTCGACATCGGTCTCGGAGCACCAGCCGAGGAATTCCCCGATCTTGTCGGCTCCGGCCCGGTGGCCCTGGGCGGTGGTGGAACCCGCCGCCTTCGCCCAACGGCGGTTGCCGTCCATGATGACGCCGATGTGCTTGGGCACCTGGTCGTGGTCGAGGTGGCCTTCCACCCTGCGTGCATAGAACCTGACCAGCAGGCGGCGCAGGTTGTCGCGCAAGGTCACGTGTTGTCAGCCCCTCCGTGCGAATCGGACAGACGCGCCCGAGCACAGTCCCTGTCCATATGGCGGTCCCCCGCGGGGCGAAGCCTACCGCTGTGAGACGCGAGCGCTCCCGTGGGGCCTCTGCACCCTGACATAGGTTCGCCCCCATGAACGACCCCTCTCTGTACCGGGCCGCGACCGAGCGGTACGACACGATGGAGTACCGGCGTTCGGGACGCAGCGGCCTCAAGCTGCCCGCGATCTCGCTCGGCCTGTGGCACAACTTCGGCGACGACCGCTCGCTGGACTCCCAGCGCGCGATCCTGCGCCGCGCCTTCGACCTCGGCGTCACGCACTTCGACCTCGCCAACAACTACGGGCCGCCGGCCGGCTCGGCGGAGCTCAACTTCGGCACGCTGCTGAAGCAGGACTTCGCCTCCTACCGGGATGAACTGGTCATCTCGACCAAGGCGGGCTACCTCATGCACCCCGGCCCCTACGGCGAGTGGGGCTCCCGCAAGTACCTGCTGTCCTCCCTGGACGCCTCGCTGCGGCGGATGGGCGTCGACCACGTCGACATCTTCTACTCGCACCGCTTCGACCCGGACACCCCGCTGGAGGAGACGATGGGCGCGCTCGCGTCCGCCGTCCAGCAGGGAAAGGCGCTGTACGTCGGCGTCTCCTCGTACACCAGCGAGCAGACGGCGGAGGCGGCCCGGATCCTCACCTCGATGGGGGTCCGTCCGCTCATCCACCAGCCCTCGTACTCGATGATCAACCGCTGGACCGAGGAAGACGGCCTGCTCGACACGCTGGAGGCGGCCGGCATGGGCTGCATCTCCTTCGTGCCGCTCGCGCAGGGCCTGCTGACGGGCAAGTACCTCCAGGGCATCCCGGAGGGCTCGCGTGCCACCCAGGGCAAGTCGCTGGACCCGGAACTGCTGAGCGACGACGTCGTACGCCGGCTGAACGGACTGAACGACATCGCGGTCCGGCGCGGTCAGTCCCTCGCCCAGCTCGCGCTCACCTGGGTGCTGCGCGACGAGCGGATGACCTCCGCCCTCATCGGCGCGTCCAGCGTGAGGCAGCTGGAGGAGAACGCGGCGGCACTGGCGGCCCCGAAGCTCACGGACGAGGAACTGAAGGAGATCGACACGTTCGCGGTGTCGACGCCGGGCACGAACATCTGGGCCGGACGCCACTGAGTCACCGGAATCCCCCGCCGCGCGAGGCGGCCGGGTCCGGGGGCGCACGGGGGCGCCCGCCGGACCGGCCGTCGCGGGCACAAAAAACGGGCCGGTCCGTGGGGGGGAGACGGACCGGCCCGAGGGGGGGTTTCCACCATAACCCTTCGTAAGTGATGCTGCGTGCATCCGCGTGCCACAACTACTCTCCGGAGTCGCCCGACAACGCCGCGATGAGCGCGGAACCATCGATTCCGGGTGTGATCATGGCCGAATCGCAGCTGATTCAAAGGGAATCGCGGAGGATCGGTGGAGATCCAATGGGTCTGCGCCCGCTTGTGGGGCGTGGCGCCGACTTGTCCCGGGGTACTCCGGGAGAGTGACGCGCGTGGCGCGCTCCCGCTTGACGCCGCCGCTAACTTCGCACCCATGGCCACGTTCACGACGGACACGACGGAGGGGGCGGGCGAGCCGGTGCCCCTGGAGCTCGCCGCGACGGCGCGCTCCCGGCGGCGCGGACTGCTCGGGCGGGACGGGATCGAGGGCGCGCTGCTGCTGAGACCGGCGAACTCGGTGCACACGCTGGGGATGCGTTTCGCGATCGACGTCGCCTATCTGGACCGGACGTCGCGGGTCCTGGCGGTGCGCACGATGCGTCCGGGCCGGCTGGGGCTGCCACGACCGCGGGCCCGGCAGGTCCTGGAGGCGGAGGCCGGTGCGATGGAGCGGTGGGGTGTGCGGCGCGGGGTGCGGATCGCGGTCCAGGACGGCTGACAGCACGTCACCACATGAAGGCAGCACCGCGCAGCCCCCTCCTCTGCGCGGTGCCACACGCGCAGCTTTGCTGACGCGAATTACCTTGGTCTGAACTTACGTGAGCCGAACGGACTAGGCGACCCACTCTCGATAACGATGTGGAAAACCCGTGGAGATGCGCGGCGGACCCTCCGGCGCACACCCGGATCCCGTCCGTCATCCGGACGGACATCTCACGCCGAGCACCCCTCATTGGGGTGTTTTCGGTCAATCGTCCCGCGGGGGCGCCGATCAGCCCGTCCGCCCGCGCCGTGCCCCTCCCGAAGCCTCCGCACAGCGGACAGGAACCGACCTCTTTCCCCTCTAGCGTCGGCCGTATGACCTTGAGGATCACATGGGACGAGGCGAGCGCCCGGCGCCTGGAACGGCAGTTCCTGTCCGTTCCCGCGCGGGCCGGGGCACCGGTCGCCGAGGTGGTCGGCGCGATGCTCGGCGCCCACGCGCAGGTGCTGTCGGCGGCCGAGGTGTCGGTGGGCGTACGGGCCGAGGGCGTGACCCGGGCGGACGTGCGAGCGGCGCTGCGGGAGGAGCGCTCGCTGCTGAAGACGTACGGCCCGCGCGGCACCCTTCATCTGCTGCCGGCCGCCGGACTCTCCTTCTGGACCGCCGCTCTGACGGCGATTCCGACCGGTCCGAGCCCGTTCGCGCAGGGTGCCCGGATGACCGTGGCACAGGCCGACGAGGTCGTCGCCGCGATCGCCGACGCCCTGGCCGGCACCTCGCTGACCATCGACGAACTGAGCGAGGCGGTCGTGGCGCGCACCGGACCGTGGGCCGGGGACCTGGTGATGCCCGCGTTCCAGGGGATGTGGCCGCGCTGGCGGCAGGTGATGCACCGGGCGGGCCAGCGGGGCGCCCTGTGCCTCGGCCCCAACCGGGGCCGCAAGGTGACGTACACCCGGCCTCCGCACTTCCGGCCGATGGCCGCCGACGAGGCACTCTCCCTGCTCGTACGCCGGCATCTGCGCGCCTACGGTCCGGCGACGGCGGCGCACTTCGCCCAGTGGGCGGCGGCACCCCGGGGCTGGGCCCGCGACCTCTTCGCGACGCTCGCCGACGCCGGGGAGATCGAGGAGGTCGACTTCGCGGGCGGACCGGCGTGGGTGGCGGCGGGCGACACGGACTTCCCGGGTGAACCGGCAAGCGGGGTCCGGCTGTTGCCGTATTTCGACGCGTACGGCATCGGCTGCCGCCCCCGTGAACTGCTGTTCCCCGGGGCCGCCTACGAGCGGGCGCTGGCCGGCGGCCAGGCGGGGAACCATCCGGTGCTGCTCATCGACGGAGTGGTGTCGGGGGTCCGGCACCAGCGGCGCAGCGGACGCCGTACGACGGTCACCGTGGAGCCGCTGGTACGGCTGACGGCGGCCCTGGAGAGGGAGTTGGCACGGCAGGTGGACCGGGTGGGCGAAATCCTTGAGGCGACACCGGAGTTGGTGGTGGGGAAGGTGACGTCTGGACCGCACGCGTGACGGCTGATGTGCAGGGGTGACGGCGGGGTGTGCGGGTTCTCCGGCCTCCGCGGCTTGCGCGGCGGTAAGGCCTGCGGGTCCGGGGACCGGACCTCCGGGACCTCCGGGATCTGCGGGGTGGCTAGGCCTCCGCGTCTCGGATCCCCCGGGGCTTGCGTGCCTCGATCAGGAAGCGGGTGCTGTGGGCGACGAACGGGCCCTCCGTCTCGATCTGTTCGTGCAGGGCACGGAGCCTTTCCCGGTACGCGTCGACGGTGAAGCCCGGGACCATCCAGATCACCTTGCGCAGGAAGTGGACGACGGCGCCGATGTCGTGGAACTCCATGCGCAGCCGCTCCGAGCGCAGATCGACGACGTCGAGCCCGGCGGCCTCGGCGGCGGCGCGGGCGCGGCCCGGGTCGCGGCCGTTCCTGACCTCCTCCGGCTGCGGGCCGAGGAAGTACTCGACGAGTTCGAAGACGCTCGCGGGGCCGACCTGCTGGGAGAAATAGGTGCCGCCGGGGCACAGCACGCGCGCGACCTCGTCCCAGTACGTCGCCACCGGGTGCCGGCTGGTGACCAGGTCGAAGGCGCCGGCCGCGAACGGCAGCGGCGCGCCCTCCGGGCTGGCGACCACCACGGCGCCCCGGGGATGGAGCAGGGCGGTGGCCTTCGCGACGTTCGGCGGCCAGCCCTCGGTGGCGACGGTGAGCCCGGGCAGCTTCGGGGCGGAGTTCAGGACCTCCCCTCCGCCCGTCTGGATGTCGAGGGCGCCGCGCGCTCGGCCCAGCCGCTCCCCCATCGCCCGCGCGTACCCCCACGAGGGCCGCTCCTCGGTGGCCCGGCCCTCGAACCAGGAGAAGTCCCAGCCGTCGACGGACACCGTCTCGGCTTCGGTGACGAGGTCGTCGAAGGTGCGCGCGGTGCTCATGGGGCGATTCTCGCAACGGGCGCGGTACCGGGCGACTCAATTTCCCGGGCGGGCGATGTCAGTGCCCGCTGCTACTTTCCGGGCATGACGACGAATCCGGGAGCCGCGCCGACGCCGTACACCGACGGCGAGAAGGAAACCCTGCACGCCAGTCTCGACCGGCATCGGGACGCCGTGCTGTGGAAGCTCCAGGGCCTGGACGACGAGCAGGTCAGACGGGTGATGACCCCGTCCGGCACCAACCTGCTCGGGCTGGTGAAGCACCTCGCGTCCGTCGAGTACGGCTGGTTCTGCTCGGCCTTCGGCCGCGAGGTCGAGCCGCTGTGGTTCGACCCCTCCTCCGGCGAGGACATGAGCGCGGGGCAGGGCGAGACGACGGAGCGGATCGTCGAGTTCTACGGCCGCGCCCGCACCGCCGCCGACCGGACCGTCACCGAGCTGGCGCTCGACGACGTGGGCACGACGGGGAGCGGCCGGGCCGTCTCGTTGCGCTGGGTGCTGGTCCACATGATCGAGGAGACGGCACGGCACGCGGGCCACATGGACATCGTGCGGGAGCTGATCGACGGGGGAACGGGGGATCACCGGCCGGGCTGACCGACCTTCTGACCCGCCGGGCTGACCGACCGGTCCGACGGCCAGGTTGACCGACCGGTTCGGCGGCTGGGCTGACCGACCGGTTCGGCGGCTCGGCTGACCGGTCGCCCGGCCGGGCTCCTCCGTCGTGCCGGACCGTCACCGACCGGACGGGTCCCGGCGGAGCAGCGGGCGCACCTGTCCGGCCGCGAACCGGACGAACCCCTCGGGGTCCGGCTCGTCCGCGGTGGGCTGGAGGACCACCGTGTCGGCGCCGGCCTCCGCGAGCCGCCGGACGGCCTTGGCCACGGACTCCGCGTCGCCCGCGACACCGTGTTCCGGGACGGGGTTCTCGCCGTTGGCCTCGAGCTCGGCGCGCAGCCGGGCGGCCGCGTCGGCCCCGGTGGTGGTGTGCAGATAGACGACCACCCGGTGGTGTCCGGACGTCCGTCCCGCCGCCTGCCGTCCCTCCTCGATGAGCCGGCGGGCCCGCCGTACCCCGTCGAGGGTGGTCGAGGCGGTGAGGACGGTGCCGTCGGCCACCTCACCGGCGAGCCGGAGCGTGCGGGGCCCGGTGGCGCCGGTGAGGACCTCGGGCGCCTCGGCGGGCGGCCAGTCGAGGGCCACGCCGTCGAGCTTCACGTACCGCCCGTCGGAGGTCACGCGTTCGCCGCGCAACAGGGCGCGCAGCGCCTCGAGATGCTCACGCAGCAGGGTCACGGGCGACTCGGCCCGCGCCCCGACCTGCTCCATCCACTCCTGTACGCCGTGGCCGACCGCGAGGACGGCTCGCCCGGGGAACAGCCGGTGCAGGGTGGCGGCCTCCATCGCGGTGACGGCGACGTTCCGCAGCGGGACGGGCAGCAGGCCCACGCCCACTGTGAGCCGCTCGGTCCAGGCGAGTGCGGCCGCGGCGGCCGAGACGCCTCCTTCGAGGAAGCAGTCCTCCCACAGCCACAGCTCCTCGAGACCCGCCTCCTCCGCCTCGCGCGCCACGGCGCGCAGCCGCTCGGGAGGCAGTTGGGGCCGGAAGACAACACCGAGTGACGTCATGCCGCCTTCCTATCGACGCCGCCGTGCACGGACAACCGCATTACGCGTCATCGGTGCCCGCGGTGTCTGCGGTGCCGGTCGTGTCGGTGGTCTCGGTCGTGCCGGTGGTCTCGGTCGTGTCGGTGGCTCCGGCGGTGCCGGTGGTCCTGTCGCGCTCGTAGCGCAGGAGGACGACGCCGTTCCCGAAGCGCCGCGTCTCGATGAGGCGGAGTTCGGTCAGGGCGTCGGACTCGGCGAAGAGCGGCTTGCCGCGCCCGATGAGCACGGGGTGCACGTACAGCCTGATCTGGTCCACGAGGTCGTGCCGGAGGAACTCCGCGGCGAGATCGGCGCCACTGAGTGCGATGTCCCCGCCCGGTTGTGCTTTCAGCGCCCGGATCTCCTCGGGCACGACTTCCCGTACGACGGTGGTGTGCCACTCGGCGTGCTTGAGCGTCCTCGAGAACACCACCTTGGGCATGTTCCGCCAGATCCTGGCGAACTCGACCTCCTCCGGGCTGCTCTGCGGGTTCTTGTCGGCCGTCGGCCAGTACGCGGCCATCAGCTGGTGCGTCACCCGTCCGGAGAGCAGGGCGCCATAGCCCCTGACCAGGTCATTGAAGTGCTGGTGCAGCTCTGCGTCGACCCGGTGCCAGTCGATCTCCTTGTTCGGGCCCTCGATGAATCCGTCGAGGGACACCGACGACATCAACACGATCTTCCTCATGGCGGACTCCACCGACTCGTGCGCGACCAATTCGTCGGGGGAATGCTGCCAGGCGGCCCGGCGCCGGAGAAGGTGACGCGCGCGTCAGGCCTTGTCTCCTGCGGCCGAGCCCCTCGGGAAGGTCACCTCCACACGGCGGTTCTTGCGGCGGCCCTGTTCGGAGGTGTTGTCGGCGATCGGGTAGTCCTCGCTGTACCCCCGCACCTGGAAGGTGACGTCCGTGGAGCCGAGCGCGGCGGCCAGCCGGTCGTGGACCTGTTCCGCGCGCTTCTTGGAGAGCGTCAGGCCGTGCGCGTACGAGCCGAGGTTGTCGGTGAAGCCGAAGACGCGGACGGTCGTCGCGTTCTGGGCCTTGATCTCGTCCGCGATCGCCTGGATACGGGACTGGGCGTCCGGGTTCAGTTTCGAACTGTCCTTCGGGAAGAGCACCTCCGCCTGGAGCGCGAACGTCACATCCGAGTTGGTGTCCTCCCGGCGCTCCTCGCCCCCCAGGTCCTCCACGACCGACTTGATGTCCAGCACCTTGGCGGGCGCCAGCGTCGCACCGTCGGCGAGCTTGAGCCCGGGGCTGTTGGCGTCGACGTCGGGCGGCGGGGAGGTGGTGACGCTGCCGGGCGGGGCGCTGGGGTCGTCGTCGTCCGCGTACGCGGGACCCGGAAGTCCGAGGGTGATCAGCACGGCGAGGGCCGTGAACGTCGTCGCGACGCCGCGGGTCGGGAGGGCCATGGCTCAGCCCTCGGAGATCTCGATGGAGGCGGGGGGCATCGAGCCGACCTGGAAGTCGACGGCCGTGGTTTCGGCGGGGGGTGCGGGGAATTGGGCGAACCACTGGGCGGTCGCGCCCTGGCGGACGCCACCGGTGAACTGCGTGCACAGGCAGCGGCCCGAGGTGTCCCGGAGGATGAAGTACTTCTTCTTGCCCTTTTGGTCGATCAGGTTGGCGCCGGCGATGGACGCCCCGTTCTTGGACAGCTCACGTTCGTCACCGCGCCAGTTCGCCGCGATCCAGGTGTTGTCCGTGTTGTTCGTGACCGTCCCTTCGACGGTCACGAAGCCCCCCTGGTCACGCTTGGCGGATGTGACCGTGAGCGTGAGTCCGTTCTCGCCTTTGACTTCCGCGAGCACCGCTTCGGACTCCGGCGTCTGCGTCTCCGCCTTGCCGCCGCCGCTGCTGCTGCTCTTGGTGGAAGCCGATGGGGACGAAGCCCCCTTGTCGGATTCCCCGTCACCTCCCCCGCCGCAGCCGGCCACCGTGAGGAGCAGCCCAGCCGTGATCGCCACCGCGCTCAGAGCCGTACGGCCCTTCCTGGTGTGCCGAAAGTCCATCGGTACGGCTTCCTCTCACTCGGCCAGGTGCACGGAGAAGAGCACCGACGCGTCCGGTAGGTCGTCCGGGTTGAAGTCTCCGGGGTCGATGTTCACGATCTCCCCGTCACAGGCGAGTTCGACGGGCTTCTCGGGATCCGCGTCCGGATCGAAATCGCAGCGCGGCTGAATCACCGCGACGGCATGGGCCTCGGCATGCATGCCCTCGGTGCCAGGGATGATCGAGTCGCCGACGGTGTAGTTGGTCTGGATGTCGGCCCGGTACCCGGGGTAGCCGTTCTTCCTGACGAACTGCCATCCCTGGAGGCTGGAGTCGTTCGCGGCGGCCAGTTGCTGGGCCGCGGCGCCCGCCCCGGCCCCGTCGGCCTCCTGATCGCCGTCCAGCCAGTCCAGCCAGTTGTCTTCCTCGCCGACGGCACCCGCCAGGCGGTCGATCACTTCGTCCCGGAAATCCTGCGCGGCCGCCAACGCGGCAGCGTCCGCCGCGGATTGAGCTCCATTGCGGGCGGACGCTGCTTGGGCGAAGGCGAAGAAGGCGAGCGCGGCGAACAGCAGAATCACCGTCAGCCAGATGTAGATGGGGAGGGTCTGCCCCCGGTCGCTCCGCGCTCGTACGAGGGTCAGCCGCCGATGACGTCCGTCACGGCGTTGAGGATGGCTGTCGAGATCAGCCCGTCCAGTCCGAGGCTGTCGATCAACGTGAAGATCCCCGCAATGATGATCATCAGGCCCGCGTACTCCACGAACCCCGCTCCCGCGTCCCGGTTCGTGCCCCGCATGCGGGAGACCACGGTTCGTGTCCACACGGTGAACCTGCTCATCAGCACTGCCCTCCCACCCGACGCCACTAACGACTCGAGCACCGTACGTGAGAAGCCGCCTACTCCGGGTGGGCCCAGGGGCCCAACTTCCGGGCCGTGGAGTCATCGGCTCCACCCCCCGTGGGCCGTGCCCAGCCAGTGGGCGATCGCTTCGCTGCGCGAAGAACTGTGCAGCTTCGCGAAGATGCGGTTGATGTGATTCTTGACGGTCTTCTCGGTGATGAAGCAGGTGGCGGCGATCTGGCGGTTGTTCATGCCGGCGGCGATGAGGTCCATCACCTCCACCTCCCTTGAACTCAGGCCGAAATCAGGCTGATTGAGGGCGCGGCGGTGAAGTCCCGCCGCGGGTACGGGCCGAGCCTCCGACGACTGTGACACAGTTGGTTGCAGATGCGAAGTGGACGAGGGTGTTTGGTGCGAAACTCCGATTGAATCCGGGACAGTCGGGCGTCCGTGACGGACATCCCGCACCGCGGCGATCAGTTCGGCCGCCGTGAACTCGCCATGGACGAGATAGCCGGAGGCGCCTTTGCGCAGCGCTTCCGCCACGACCTCGGGTTCGCGGCTGTATGTCAGCATCATCACCGGGGCGATCCTGGACAGTTCGGGCAGCGCGGTGAGGCCGTCCGTGCCGGGCATGCGGACGTCGAGGAGCACCACGTCCGGGGTGAGGCGGGCGGCGCAGGCCAGCGCCTCCCCGCCGTCCCGCGCCGCCGCGACGACCGTGATGTCGGGGTGCGCTTCCAGCAGCGCGCTCAGGCCGGCCCGGACGACCGGGTTGTCGTCGGCCACCAGGACACGCAGGGGCGGGCCGGAAAGTGCCTGGTCAGGCATGTGCGGCCTCCTCTTGGGGAGTGGGGGAAGAGGGAAGGGCCGCCGACGGGAGCGGGAGCGTCAGACGGACCTCGGTGCCCCCTTGCGGGGATCGGTCCAGTGCGATCAGGCCGCCGACGCATGCGGCCCGTTCCGTCATGCCGAGCAGGCCGAAATGGCCGGATCTCGTCCAGGCGGCCAGTGCGGCGGGAGTCGCCGCCGTCGGCAGTCCGACTCCGTCGTCCCGTACGGAGAGCGCGAACTCGTGCGCCGACAGTGCGAGTTCGATCGACACTCCGCTCGCGCCCGCGTGGCGGTGGGCGTTCTCCAGGGCCTCGGAGACGATCGCCAGGACGTGGTGGGCCGTGGTGCAGGGAAGAACGGGGTCCGCCCCCCGGTGCCGTACAGCGGCGGGGAGGCGGGTGCGGGACTCGAAGTCGGCCGTCATACGGCAGAGTTCGGGGAGAAGGTCGGTGTCGGGGGCGGTCAGGTCCGTATGGCGCCGCAGGTCCGTCAGGAGGGTGCGGGACTCCGTCGCGGCGAGGCGCGCCGCGTCGGCCACGACCGTCGCCTGACGTTTGAGTGCCTGCGGGTTCGCGCCGTCCGCCGTGACGGCCAGGGCTTCCGCGGCCAGCGCGAGGCCGTGCAGCGTCTTGGCCACCGAGTCGTGCATCTCCCGTGCCAGGCGGGTCCGTTCGGACTCCACGGCCTCCGCGACGGCGAGCCTGCTGGTCGCCTCGGACAGCGCCTGGCTGGCCGTGCCGAAGCGGAACATCAGATTGCGCAGGGTGACGCCGATGATGCCCGCGCCGATGCAGAAGCCCGCGACGAGGAGCGTGTTGGCGCCCGCGCCCGGCCGGTGTTCCCAGGCCCTGAAGACCGTGAGCAGGACGATGAGCTGGAGTCCGGTGAAGACGCCCGCGCCGCGCCAGCCGTAGAGCAGGCCCGACAGGAGCGGGGTGCAGACGGTGGCGTAGGCGAGGGGGGAGGCCGGGGACGCGGTGAGGAGCAGGACCGCGCCGAAGGTGAGGTCGAGGGCCATCAGGGTCGGGTGGGCGAGGAGGCGGGGGCCGAAACGGTCCCAGTCCCTGAGCATGGCGTAGGAGCCCATGACGCCGAGGACGGCCGCGGCGAGGACGGCGTAGCGGGCCAGGCCGTCCGTCGCGTTCGTCATCGCGAAGGGAGCGCCGATCGCGATGGCCGCGAGGCGGACCGCGAAGGCCTGACGGCACAGGGCCTGGAGGGCGTTGAGCTGGAGGCGGATGCCGCCGGGGGCGGGGGCGTCGTCCGCGAGGTAGCCGGTGGGCCGTTCGCGGCTCCGCCCGAGCAGCGAGGACCACCGTCGGACCGTGTCGCCGGCGCGCCCGGAGCGGCGCAGGGTGGCGTCCATCAGCGCCCCAGGATCGAGCCGAAGTTCGTCCCCGAGCCCAGGAACATGCCGGTCGCGATCAGGATCATCGTCGCCGGGAGCATGAAGACGAGGGTGACCATCGTGGCCTTGGGGATGGTCTTGGCTGCGCGGCGGCGGGCGTTCTGGGCGTCGGTGCGGCGCATGTCCGTGGCCAGCTGGATGAGGGTCTCGGCGATCGGGGAGCCGAGTTCCTCGCCCTGCTGGAGGGCCGAGACGAACTGGGCGACCTGCTCGGAGGAGTTGCGCCTGCGGAGTTCGTCGAAGGCCTGGCGGCGGCTGACGCCCATGTCCATCTGGCGCAGGGTGATGCGCAGTTCGTCGGCCCAGGGACCCTCGTACTTCTCCGCGACGCGGTCCAGGGCCTGGCGGAAGCCGAGGCCCGCCGAGACGACGACCGCGAGGACGTCGAGGAAGTCGGGCAGGGTGCGGTCGATGACCTCCTTGCGCTCGCGGACCGCCTGCCAGATCAGGGCGTCCGCGGCGACCAGGCCGAAGGCGAGGGTGAGGACGGCGAACAGGAGCTGGCCGTTGGAGAGGAAGACCAGACCGAGGATGACGCCGAAGATGCCGTACACCGCGCGGCGGGCCGCGTAGCGGTTCAGGGTCAGGCCGCCGGGGTTGCCCGCCATGTCGATACGGCGGCGTTTGGCGTCCACCCGCCGGGGGCCCATCAGGCGCAGGACGGTCGGCGCGAAGCGCATGCCGAGACGGTCGACGGCCGAGTCCGCCGTGGAGACCCGGGTGCCGCCGACCTCCAGGGCGAGCTGGAGATCGCTGGGGAGTTTGACGTCGGCACGGATCATCCGGACGCCCAGGAGGACGCCCGCGACGGCCGCGCCCATCAGGACGGCGAGCAGCAGCGGCAGCAACGTGACCCCTCCCTCACACTTCGATCTTGCCGAGCCGGCGGATGACGAAGAAGCCCACGGTGTAGAGGCCGAGGGCGAGCAGGACCAGGCCCTGGCCGAGCGGGGAGCCGGTGACGCGGGCGAGGGCTCCCTCGTTCGAGGAGTTGATCAGGACCAGGGAGCCGATGCCGAGGAAGGGGACCGTGAAGGCGGTCGCGTTGACCTCGGAGAGCATGGTGCGGACCTCGCGGCGGGTCTCCTTGCGGTCCTCCAGGGTCTGGGTGAGGTTGCGCAGGGAGCTGACCACCGAGCCACCCGCCTTGTTGGCGAGGACGAGGGTGGTGACGAGGACGATCAGCTCACGGGAGGGCAGGCGCTCGGAGAGCTCGCCGAGGGCGTCGTCGATGGTGCGGCCCAGCATCAACTGGTCGGCCACATGAGCGAGTTCCTCGCCCGCCGGGGCCTCCAGCTCCTCCGCCGCCATGGCGAGCGCCGTCCGCAGGGCCAGGCCCGCCGCCGTCGCGTTGGCCAGCAGGCGTGCCACGTCGGGGAGTTGGTTGATGAAGGCCTCGATGCGCTTCTGCCGCTGCCAGTTGAGGAAGACGGCCGCGCTCCACACCCCGAGGACGGCGGCGATCGGACCGAAGAACGGGGCGAGCGTCGCGGCGGCGATCAGCCACAGGGCGACGACCACTGCGGTGACGTAGGTGAAGAACTCCCCCGCCGTGAGGTCGAGTCCGGTGGCCGACAGGCGCAGGTGGATGGTGCGGCCGAGGCGGGTGCGGCGCAGTCGGCGGTCGATGCCCGCGAAGCGGCGTACCCGGCCGGACGCCGTGCGCAGCGGGCCGCCGCCGGAGAGGCGGTCGACGAGCGCCTGCCGCTGGGCGCGGCCCGAGGCGTACGAGTGAACGCCCGCGACGGCGAGTGTGCCGCCGAGGACGGTCCCGCCGAGGGCGAGGAGGGCAGGGTCGTTCATGGCTGCCTCCCTTCGGAGGTGGGCGGCTCGGGGGCGGGCGGCGCGGGCGTGGGCGGCGTCATCCGATGGCCTGCCGAGTGTTGAATGCGTCGATGGCCTCGGCGACGCCGAAGGCGGGCGGCGGCGGCTCGTTGGCGACGTACAGCTTCTCGGCGACCGAGCGCGGGAGCGGAAGGTGCTCGAAGTGGCCCCGGACGACGCGGTCGGGGCCGACCGGGCGGGGCACGAACCGGGTGACGGGGGTGACGCGGAACTGTTCGCGGCCGTGCGAGACGAGCAACGCGATCTCGGTGACCTTGCGGGAGCCGTCGGCGTGCCGGGAGAGCTGGACGACGACCTCGACGGCGGAGTTGATCTGGTCCTTGAGCGCCTCGAAGGGGATCTGGACCTCGGACATCGAACCGAGGGTCTGCAGACGCATGAGGGCGTCCTCGGCGGAGTTCGCGTGGACGGTGGCGAGCGAGCCGTCGTGGCCGGTCGACATCGCCTGGAGCATGTCGAGGGTCTCGCCGCCGCGGACCTCGCCGACGATGATGCGGTCGGGGCGCATGCGCAGGGAGTTGCGGACCAGGTCACGGATGGTGACCTGGCCCTTGCCCTCCACGTTCGGGGGTCGGGACTCGAGGCGGATGACGTGCTCCTGCTGGAGCTGGAGTTCGGCGGAGTCCTCGATGGTGATGATGCGCTCGTGCGAGGGGATCAGCCCGGAGAGCGCGTTCAGCAGGGTGGTCTTGCCGCTGCCGGTGCCGCCGCTGACGATGACGTTGAAGCGGGCCCGGACGAAGGCCGCGAGCAGCATGAGCATCTGCTCGTCGAGCGAACCGAGGCCGATCAGTTCCGGGAGCGTGTAGGCGCGCGGGAAGCGGCGGATGGTGAGGGTGGGGCCGGTCAGGGCCAGCGGCGGGATGATGACGTTGACGCGCTCGCCGGTGGGCAGGCGGGCGTCGACCATCGGGTTGGACTCGTCGACGCGGCGGTTGACCGTCGAGACGATGCGCTCGATGGTCTGCATGAGCTGCTCGCTGGACGCGAAGCGGAGCGGCAGCTGTTCGACGCGGCCGGCCCGTTCCACGAAGATCGAGTCCGGGCCGTTGACCATGATCTCGGTGATCGAGGCGTCGGCGAGGAGCGGTTCGAGGACGCCCAGCCCGAGGGCCTCGTCGACCACCCTGCGAATCAGCTGGGAGCGCTCCGCGGTGGAGAGGACGGGGCCCTCACGGCTGATGATGTGGCCGAGGACGCGTTCGAGACGGACCCGGCGTTCGGCCGCCGCCAGGCTGGACATCTCGGCGAGATCGATCTCTTCGAGGAGTTTCGCGCGGTAGACGGCGACGAGGTGTCCGTCCTCACGGGCGGGTCCCCCCTCGTCGGGGGCGGCGATACGGGAACGCAGGCTCATGGTCTCGGCTCCTCCCGGTCAGTCGTCGGTGGGCATGGTGGCGTGGCGGGTCACGTCGTAATCGCCGAAAAGGGGAATCACGCCGGGGACATGGACCGTGACCGTCGCGGTGGTGGTCTCGGCGCCCTGATCCGGCGTGACGTCCGGGTCGAGCCAACCGCTCACGGCGGCCTGTCCCGCCGCGATGCCCGCCGCGGGGCCGCCCTCTTGCGAGGCGGCCCGCGCGGCGGCGCGCGCCCCGGAACCGGCCTGGCTGACGCCGTACCCGATGAGGCCGAGCTGGATGGCCGCCATCCCGATGAGCAGCAGGATGGGCAGGAACCCGGTGAACTCCAGGATGGAGACACCCCGGTCGCCCCGGAGCCGGCGCGCGGCCCGGAACCTGCCCGAGGGGCGGAGCGCGATCATGGCGCGGTGCCAGGTCATGCCCCGGCGACCGGTCACGGCGCGGACGAATCTCCTGGGTCCGGACCTGTGCGCGGCGCGGCGTCCGCTCGTGGAAGCGGGCCGGCGCGCGGCACGGAATCCGTTCGTGGCGCCGGACCGGGGCACGGTGCGAAGCCGGGTCGTGGCGTCGGGCCCGTGCCTGGCCCGGGACCCGCGCCGGAGGTGCGTCCTCATCCGTCGTCCCCCTCCAATGCCGCGCCCGCGCTGCCCCGTACGTGGAACCCGGCGTCGAATCCCGGGAAGAACAGCGGGACGTCGACCTCGACGGTGGCCCTCATGACGGAGCCGGCCGGACCGCAGTCGATCTCGGCGCCGCTCCAGGCCCCCGGCAGATGCTCGCTCCCCGCCGCCGCGCACGCGCCCGCGACGTCTTCGTTCACCGCGTACGCGGCGGTGGCGGCGCGTGCCGCCTCGTCCGCCGCGTTCCCGGCGAGCGAGTACGAGTAGCCGTACAGCACGGCCTGCCACAGGATCGTCATGACGACGAGCAGCAGCGGGAACATCCCGGCGAATTCGAGGGTGACTGCTCCCCGGTCGCCGCCCCGTCGCCGCAGCGTCAGCGCGCCCCGGTCCGACGAGGACGCCTTGCGCCGCCTGCCGCCGCCCCCGCCTTCCTGGGCGACCACGAGATCCAGCTCGCCGGCCAGCGCCCACAGGGCCTGTTTGACCGTCGAGCGGGCGTCCAGGTCCTGGAGCCGCCCCGCGTCGACGACCGACTGGAGTTCCTTGAAGGCGGCGGGGACCGCGGAGCGGGCGACCTTGGTGCCGGTGACGCGTTCGACGAGGGACGGCTGGATCTCCGTACCGCGGGCGAAGCGGTTCACGACCGTCGTGGTCTCCTCCGCCTTGCGGATCTGGAGGCGGTCCCACATGCGGACCATGCGCTTGGCGGCGCGGACGGCGATGACGTCGGGGGTGACGAGCAGCAGGGCCTGGTCGGCCATCTCCACGGCCGCCGCGGTGGCCGAGTTCATCTGGGAGCCGCAGTCGACGACCACCACGTCGTGCCGGGAACGCAGCGCGCCGAGGACCTGGCGGGCCACGCGGTCGGTGACCTCCTCGCCCCGTTCGCCCTCGGCGGGGGCGAGCAGCAGGGCGATGCCGCTGTCGTGGGTGTAGACGGCGTCCTGGAGGACGCGCGGGTTGATGTCGCTGATGGCCGCCAGGTCGGCCACCGAGCGGCGGAACTGCACGTCGAGGTACGACGCCACGTCCCCGGACTGGAGGTCCAGGTCGACCAGGGCCACGCTGCGGCCGGACGCCCTTGCCGCGAGGGCGAGTTGGACCGCCGTGACGGTCGCTCCGACGCCGCCCTTCGCGCCGGTCACCGTGACGACGGTGCCGCCGGGGCCCGCGTACAGCTCGGGGGCGCCGCTGTGCAGATGGCGGCGCATCCCGGCGGACCAGGCGGCGGCGGCCTGGACGCGCTCGGCGAGGGCGTCGTAGCCGAGCGGCAGGCCGATGATGCCGCGGGCGCCGGAGTCCATGGCGGCGGTGAGGACGCCGGTGCTGGTGTCGGCGGTGATGAGGATGACCCCGACGGCGGGGAAGCGCATCACGAGGTCGCGGATCAGGTCCAACGCCGGTACGGGGCCTATGCGTTCATGGACCAGGACCACTTCGGGGAGCTCGTCGAGGGACTCGGCGGCGAGCCGCGCGAGGGTGTCGAGGAGCGCCGTCGAGTCGGGTACGGGCGGGGCGGGTTCGGTGTCGGCGAGCTGGCTCAGCAGAGTGGTGAGCGCGCGGGCCGAGTCGATGTCGCCGACGGCGGGAAGGATGCGGACGGTCATCGGCCCAGCCCCGCTTCCACGTGCCGCGGACCGGCCGCTGGGCCCGGCACCCCGCGAACCCGCCACCGAGCCGCGGACGACCGTCCCCGCGGTCCGTCCGTCTGCCGCACGCCGGGGCCTCGGTCCGGACCCGTACGCCTCGGACTCGTAAGCGACCCTCGGCACCGCCCCGTGGGCATGGACCTCATGCGCGGCCTCCTACTTGTCCTCGTCGAGGGTGTACGTACGGTCGCCGGGCGCGACGGCCGCGTCGGAGCCGCCCGCGACCAGGGCGAGCCGGACATGTTCGGCGAACGACTCGGCGTACGCGACACGTTGGGCGTCGGCGGTGCCGAGGGCGAAGGTGATGGGGACGGCCTGGTTGGCGCTGTTGCGCCGGTCAGAACTGGACTGGCCGGGGTCGAGGGCGGTGAGCTTGCCGACGTCGATGACGCGCGCGTTCTCGACGATCACCTTGGACTGGTCGGTGCCCTTGTCGTTCTCGGCCTTGAAGGTGGCGTAGATGTTGACCCGCGAGCCGGGGTTGATCTTGCCCGCGACACCCGTCGCCGCGTCGATCAGGATGGCGATCTCCTGCTGCCCGGGCACCAGTCGGGGCCGGTCCACGATCATGTCGGCCTGCAGCAGGGAGCCCTTCTCCAGGCGGGTGACGGCGATCTTGCCGCGGATGCGGGAGAGGCTGGTGACGGCGGTGGACGACAGCCACCGCTCGGGCATCGAGATCTTCTCGAACTGGTCGGCCGACAGCTCCTTGTAGGGCGCGATGTCGTTCTTCAGGCGGTACGCCGTGACCTCCGGGCCGACCTTGGAGTTCACGTCGCGGATCACCGAGAGGACTCCGGCGAAGGCGCCGAGGGCGCACAGGACCGAGAGGACCAGCAGGATGACGCCGCGGCGCTGGCGCGAGTTCACTGAATCTCACCTCGTGGTGCGGTACCGGGGACTGGACCGAGCTGTCTTTCCTGCCGGGGAGCCGGGGAGTGTCCCCCGGGGTGATGCAGCATGTTCCGGACAACCTCGATCTACGGCGGACGGCGGGGTCGAGCGGTCGTGCCTGGTGCTGTTCAGATGTGCCCGAGGGGCCTAGGTGGCGCCTCGGGGCAGAGCGCGTACCGGAGAGGCTGCCCGGACGACGGTGGCCGGAAGCTCCGGTGCGGAAGGCGGTGGCAGGGGCGCGGCGCAGAATCCGCAGCGGTCACCGATGAGTTCGAGGCCGCACCAGTGGCACTCCTCCCGCCGGACGGACGAGACGAGCTGGTAGAGGACGGAGACGTCGTACAGGCCGGCGGCGAATTCGACGAGCCGTGACGTGCCCCACCAGCGGGCCGATTCCTCGGGCAGCGGGACGGTCGCGACGCCCTGGACGCGCCAGGCGGGTGCGAGGGTCTCGGTGACCCAGTCGGAGGGCGGCTGGCCCGCGGCCCAGAGCAGCCGGGTGCCGAACTCCGGTCCTGGCAGCTCGTCCTGACCGACTCTGATCAGTTCGGGCCGCGGATTGGCGAGTACGGCGAACTGGGCGCCCGGAACCCACGACTTGGCGTGCGACTTCAGCGAGACCGGGACCCGGTCGAGCTTGGCGACGGAGCCGAGCAGGGCGCCCGCGTAGATGTAGTGGGCGAGCAGCCGGGCGGCGGAGGCGAGCACGCCGGGGCTGAAGTCGCAGACGGAGAGCTGGCGCAACTGCTGGGCCAGCAGGGCGATTCCGAGCGGTGGCAGGTCGATGCCGAGCAGCGCGATGCGGTCGCTCTCCAGGACGGAGCGGACGGTGTGCAGCCGCTGGGTGACGGCGCCCTCGACGGAGGACGGATAGAGGGAGATGACATACCCGTGCTGCTCGATGAGCGCGTGCATCCCGGTGAGGGAGTTCTCCAGGGTGTCGAGCGGCTGGACGACCGCCGGCGGGGTCTGCCGGTCGTGCGGTGGGAGCACCAGATCGGGACTGGTGACGGCTATCGCGGTCGGCACGCTGCACACACCCCGTTCGCTGGGGCGGGGTGGTCAACCACCGCCTCAGATCGCCCCTTTTATCGCCATGGAGCGTCACGGACGACCACAAACGGCCGCAGATCGTCACTGTGACGTCCTCTTGCATCAGCACCATATCCACGGCATGGCCCGCTCAACACCGAATCTCCGAGATCATCTCACCGAAGGTGCGGGCGTGATCAACGGAGAGTGAGCCGGGCGATGACAACTCAACCCCTCGGTAAGGGTGTTGAGAACTCCAGAGGTCTTGACAACCAGATTGGTCTGGACCAACTTGTATCCACCGGCGGTGGCCACCGTTCCGTTCCCCCTCCCCCACCTCTTCCCGGAGGACCCAGTGGACCGCGTCACCCGTATGCCCAGGCGGAGATGGGCGGGAGCCCTCGCCGCCGCCGTCACCGCATCCGTCCTCTCCCTCACCGGCCTGGCCGGCCAGGCCCAGGCCGCCGACGTCAACAACGCCAAGAACGGCGGCTACGAGTCCGGCCTGAGCAACTGGACGTGTTCGGCGAGCAGTGGTGCGACCGTCTCCTCGCCGGTGCACGGCGGCTCGGCCGCGCTGAAGGGCACGCCCGCGGGGCAGGACAACGCCAAGTGCACCCAGTCCGTCGCCGTCAAGCCCAACTCGACGTACACGCTGAGCGCCTGGGTGCAGGGCGGCTACACCTACCTCGGGGCCACCGGCACGGGGACGACGGACGTGTCGACGTGGACGCCCGACTCCTCCTCCTGGAAGCAGTTGACGACCACCTTCACCACCGGTGCCTCGACGACGTCGGTGACGGTCTACACGCACGGCTGGTACGGACAGGCCGCCTACTTCGCCGACGATCTCTCGGTGTTCGGCCCCGACGGCGGCGGTGGCGGGGACCCGGCCCCGACGGTCCCGGCGACCCCGGCCGGACTCTCCGTGCCGTCCACGACCTCGTCGTCCGTCTCCCTCGCCTGGAACACGGTGTCGGGCGCGACCGGCTACAACGTCTACCAGGGCGGCTCCAAGGTCCAGTCGGTGACCGGGACCTCCGCGACCGTCTCGGGACTCGCCGCCTCCACCTCGTACTCCTTCCAGATCACGGCGACCAACTCGGCCGGTGAGTCGGCGAAGTCGTCGGCCGTCACCGGGACGACGACCGCGTCCTCGGGCGGCGGGGGCGGCGGAAGCGTGCCCGCGCACGCCGTGACGGGCTACTGGCAGAACTTCAACAACGGCGCGACCGTCCAGAAGATCTCCGCCGTGCAGTCGCAGTACGACATCATCGCCGTCGCCTTCGCCGACGCCACGAGCACGCCGGGCGCGGTGAGCTTCACCCTCGACTCGGCCGGGCTCGGCGGCTACACCGTCGACCAGTTCAAGGCCGACATCAAGGCCAAGCAGGCCGCGGGCAAGAAGGTCATCATCTCCATCGGCGGCCAGAACGGCACCGTCTCGGTGAGCGACTCGGCGTCGGCCACGAACTTCGCCAACTCCGTCTACTCCCTGATGCAGACGTACGGTTTCGACGGCGTCGACATCGACCTGGAGAACGGCCTCAACGCCACCTACATGTCACAGGCGCTGCGGTCCCTGTCCGCGAAGGCCGGCTCGTCCCTGGTCATCACGATGGCCCCGCAGACGATCGACATGCAGTCCACGTCGAACGCCTACTTCCAGACCGCCCTGAACATCAAGGACATCCTCACCGTCGTCAACATGCAGTACTACAACAGCGGTTCGATGCTCGGCTGCGACGGCAAGGTCTACTCGCAGGGCTCGGTGGACTTCCTGACGGCGCTCGCCTGCATCCAGCTGGAGGGCGGCCTCGCCCCGTCCCAGGTCGGCCTCGGCCTCCCCGCCTCCACCAGCGGCGCGGGCAGCGGCTACGTCTCCCCGACGATCGTGAACAACGCCCTCGACTGCCTGACCAAGCTCACCAACTGCGGTTCCTTCAAGCCCTCCAGGACCTACCCGGCCCTGCGCGGCGCGATGACCTGGTCGACGAACTGGGACGCCTCGGCCGGCAACGCCTGGTCGAACGCGGTGGGCCCGCACGTGCACGCGCTGTAGTTCCGTCCCCGCTCCCCGCCTGTCCCACTCCGCCCCCGCTCGCCGCAGCCGCGACGAGCGGGGGCGGCGGTCTTCGGGGACCGCGCCGCGGAACGGGTCCGGCGACGCGGAACGGGTCCGGCGGCGCGGAACGGGTCCGGCGACGCGGCCGGCGCCGGGCTCCCGCAGCCGCAACCGCAACGCAACCGCTCAGAAGAACTCCGACCACGGCTGGTCCCAGACCTGTTTGGCACACAGGATCAGGAACAGGACGCCCGCGATCACGAGCATGGCGTTGCTCAGGAGCCCGTTGCGCCATTCCCGGGGCGTGCGGGAGGAGTTGAGGAGCCGGAGGAGGGTCAGGGCGAGGAAGGGGAGGAAGGCCGCGCCCAGGACTCCGTAGAGGATCACCAGGCGGAACGGCTGCCCCTGGAAGAGGAGCACGATCGGCGGGAAGGTCAGCCAGAGAAGGTACGCGCGGAAGGCCCAGGACTTGTCGCGCCGCCCCGAGGCGACCTCCTCGCCCCTCGCCGGCCCGCCGCGGTAGTGCGCCACGAAGTCGGCGAACATCAGGCTCACGCCGTGCCAGACGCCGATCAGCGAGGTGAAGGACGTGGCGAAGAAGCCGATCAGGAAGAACTTCGCGGTCGCCGTGCCGTATTCGGCCGCGAGGAGGTCACTGAGCTGGAGCAGACCCTTGTCGCCGCTCGCGATGGCCACCTGGGCGGAGTGGAGCAGTTCCGCGCCGACGAAGAGCATCGCGATCACGAAGATGCCCGTGGTGACGTAGGCGACGCGGTTGTCGAGCCGCATGACCTTCATCCAGCCGGTGTCGGTCCAGCCCTTGGCGTTGACCCAGTAGCCGTAGGCGGCGAGCGTGATGGTGCCGCCGACGCCGCCGATCAGGCCGAGTGTGTTGAGGACGGAGTCCTTCTCGTCGGGCAGGACGGGGAGCAGGCCCGCGAACGCGTCCGGCAGGTTCGGGGTGACCCGGATGGCCAGGTACACCGTCACCAGGAACATGACGCCGACCAGGACCGTCATGACCTTCTCGAAGACCTCGTACTTGTTGAACCAGACGAAGACCAGGCCGACCAGTCCGCAGGCGATGCCCCACCACTCGAGGTCCATGACGCCGGGGAACAGCGCCTGGAGCGGCAGCGCGCTCGACGACATCGCGGCGGCGCCGTAGACGAAGCCCCAGACGACCACGTACACGACGAAGAAGTACGTGGTCCACCGGCCCAGGCTCGCCCAGCCGTCGAAGAGCGTGCGCCCGGTGGACAGATGCCAGCGGCCGGCCGCCTCGGCCAGCGAGATCTTGACCAGGCAGCCGATCACGGCGGCCCAGAGGAGGGTGTAGCCGAAGCTGCTGCCCGCGATGAGGGTCGCGACGAGGTCACCGGCTCCGACACCGGTCGCGGCGACCACGATGCCGGGCCCGATGTACTTCCAACTGGACTTGCGGGGGCGGAAGACGGTCGCTGCGGTCTCCCCTGACGCTGACTTCCCACTGGTCTCCGTCATGCGATTCAAGAAAGCGCAAAGGGCGAGGGCGGCACAAGGGCGCGTACGCCGATCGCCACGCGATCCACGCAGGGCGGTCGCAGGAGGTCCCGCGGCCCGGGCCTCGGGGGCGCTGGCCAGACCCGCCCCCGCCAATGCCCGCACACCCCGACCCGCACCCCGACCCGCACCCCGCTCACGGCCGGCTCACGGCCGGCTCACGGCCGGCTCACGGCCGATTCACGCCACCGGCCCTCTGACACACCTTGACCTGCTCATGCCATGGGCCCACCATGAGCGCCACACCCGCACCAGGCACGTCGCCATGGACCACCCCCCGCTCCACTCCCCACATTCCGGAGATCCCGGAATTCCTGGAGAAACAAGGAGACTTCATGCGACTTCGCATACGCGGCAGCGCCCGCGGCAGCACCGACGGCAAGGGCAGAGGCGGCCGGCGCGGCGCCGCGCTCGCCGTCCTCGCGGCCCTCGCCCTCGCCGCTCCCCTCACCGCCACCGCCCCCGACGCCACGGCGAGCGGGGCGAAGGCCCCCGCACCCTCGGCCGACGACATCAGGCAGTACGAGATCCATCAGAGCTCGACTCCCGTGTCGCGTACGGCGATCCAGCAGTCCGGGGTCACCGTGGACGAGGCCGACGAGGAGACCGTCGTCGTCTCGGGCCGCGCGGACCAGATCAGCAAGCTGCGCCGGGAGGGCTACGACGTCTCCCTGCTGGGCTCGGCGCCCGACCGCGCCGCAAGCGCCTCCGACGTGCGCCTCTTCGACTTCCCGACGGCGGACGCGAAGTACCACAACTACGCGGAGACGAACGCGGAGATCGACCAGCGTCTCGCGGCCTACCCGAGCATCATGAGCAAGAGGGTGATCGGCAAGTCCTACCAGGGCCGGGACATCGTCGCTATCAAGGTCAGCGACAACGTCGCGACCGACGAGAGCGAACCCGAGGTCCTCCTCACCTTCCACCAGCACGCCCGCGAGCACCTCACGGTGGAGATGGCGCTGTACCTGCTGCGTGAGCTCGGGGCGGGCTACGGCAGCGACTCCCGCGTCACCAGCATGGTGAACAACCGCGAGATCTGGCTCGTCCCGGACCTCAACCCGGACGGCGGCGAGTACGACATCGCGAGCGGCTCCTACCGCTCGTGGCGCAAGAACCGCCAGCCCAACTCCGGTTCCTCGTACGTCGGTACGGACCTGAACCGCAACTGGAACTACAAGTGGGGCTGCTGCGGCGGCTCTTCGGGTTCCACGTCCTCGGAGACCTACCGCGGGACGTCGGCCGAGTCGGCTCCCGAGGTGAAGGTGGTCGCCGACTTCGTCCGTGGCCGGGTGGTCGGCGGCAAGCAGCAGATCAAGGCCGGCATCGACTTCCACACCTACAGCGAGCTCGTGCTGTGGCCGTTCGGGTACACCTACTCCGACACGGCGACGGGGATGACGGCGGACGACTACAACGCCTTCAAGACCGTCGGCCAGAAGATGGCCGCGAGCAACGGCTACACGGCCGAACAGGCCAGTGACCTGTACATCACGGACGGCTCGATCGACGACTACCTCTGGGGCAGCCAGAAGATCTTCGACTACACCTTCGAGATGTATCCGTCGTCCAGCTCCGGCGGCGGCTTCTACCCGCCCGACGAGGTCATCGAGCGGGAGACGTCCAGGAACCGGGACGCGGTGCTCCAACTCCTGGAGAACGCCGACTGCATGTACCGGTCCATCGGCAAGGCGGCCCAGTACTGCGCCTAGGAGGCAGGCCGGTCGATGACCGGGGAACCGCGCGCCCCGCGTGACCGGGCGCGCGGTTCCCCGTACCGCTTACGGCTTCTCGCCCTCGTCCTTCGTCCCGGCCGCCTCGGAAGCGGACGTGTCCGAAGCGGGCGCCTCGGAAGCGGACGTGTCGGAATCCGATGCCTCCGAAGCATCGGAAGCATCCGTCGCCTCGGATGCTTCCGACGTCTCGGCCGCGCCGGACGCCTCGAGTTCCTCGGGCACCTCGGCAGACGTGGTGTCCTCGGCGTCCTCCGTGTCTTCGCCGTCCTCGAAGTAGACGTCCAGGACGGCGTCGAGCTGTTCCTCCCACTCCTTGAACCGTGACCGCGCGCTCGCCTCGATCTCGAGGGGATACCAGCGGCGGTCCGGCGTGTGCACCGTCACGGTGAACCTCTTGCCGAAGCGCGGCGACTCCGTCTCGACGGCACCGATCTCGTCCCAGCGGAACTCCGCCTCCTGGTCGTCCAGACGCAGGCGTACGCCGCTGTGGTCGGCCGTGACCGAGGCGCGCCGGTCGGAGGCCTCGAAGACGGGACCGTCGGGGGCGGGGCCGGATTCCGGCTCCGCCCGGGACTCCTGTTCCGTCCCGGAGTCGGATTCCGCTTCGGACGCGGGCTCCTTCGGGGTCTCGGCGGCGGGCGCCTCGTCGGACGCCGCGTCGCCGGGGACCGACTCGTCGGAGACGGTCCCCTCGGCGGCGGCCTCCTCGGTCCCCTCGACCGCGTCCTTCGGCTCCGCCGGCACGGGTGACGTAAGCCCGGGGATGTACGCCGGGTTCACCGCGGCGGCGTCCAGGGGCTGGCTCTTCGAACCTATGCGCTGCTCCACAGCGGGAAGTATGGTCGAAGATCCTGTGTCGGACACAGCCAGCCCCTACTTAGCTATGCCTCTGTTACACGAAGAGGCTCACGACGGCGGCCACGGCGAACCCCGCGACGGACAGCACCGACTCCAGAACGGTCCAGGTCCTGAGGGTGTCGCGCTCGCTGATGCCGAAGTACTTGGCCACCATCCAGAAGCCGCCGTCGTTGACGTGCGAGGCGAAGATGGAGCCCGCCGAGATCGCCATGATGACCAGGGCGACGAAGGCCTGGGAGTGGTCGCCCTCGACGAGCAGCGGGGCGACGATGCCGGCCGTGGTGACGATCGCGACCGTCGCCGAGCCCTGGGCGACCCGCAGGACCAGGGAGATCAGATAGGCCAGGAAGATCACCGGGAGGCCGACGTCGTTGAAGGTGTCCGAGAGGGCCTGGGCGACTCCGCTCGCCTTCAGCACGGCGCCGAAGATGCCGCCGGCGCCGACCACGAGCAGAATGTTGCCGACCGGCTTCAGGGACGAAGTCGACACGGTCTCCAGGGACTTGCGGGACCAGCCGCGCCGGATGCCGAGCAGGTAGTAGGCGAGGACCAGGGCGATCGTGAGGGCCACGAAGGGGCTGCCGAAGAACTCGATGACCGAGCGCAAGGTGGAAGGATCGAGGGCGATCGAGGAGAACGTCGCCGCGAGGATCAGCACCAGGGGCGTACCGATGATGCCGAGGACCGTGCCGAGCGGCACCGGCTTCTCCTGCGGCTCGGCGCCTTCCTCCGCGCTCCCGGCTCCGCCCGGCCGGAGGGTGCCCGCGGCGCGCTGTTCCTCGATGACGGCCAGCTTGGCCTCGGCGGCCGCCTCGACCATGTCCTGCGGTACGGGGACGAAGATCCGCTTGCCGATCCAGGCGGAGTAGACCCAGGCGGCCAGCACGGCGGGGATGCCGCAGACGATGCCCATGAGGATGACCCAGCCGAGCTGGACGTGCAGCAGTCCCGCGGCGGCGACCGGGCCGGGGTGCGGCGGCAGGAAGGCGTGGGTCATCGACAGGCCGGCGAGCAGCGGCAGGCAGTAGAGCAGGATCGACTTGCCGGAGCGCTTGGCGGCGGCGTAGACGAGCGGCGCGAGGACGAAGATGCCGACGTCGAAGAAGACCGGGATGCCGAAGATCAGGCCGGTCAGGCCCATGGCGAGCGGGGCCCTCTTCTCGCCGAAGAGGTTGAGCAGCCGGGTCGCCAGTACCTCGGCGCCGCCGCTGACTTCGAGGATCGCCCCGAGCATCGTGCCGAGGCCGATGATGATCGCGACATGGCCGAGGATGCCGCCCATGCCCGTCTCGATGACCGACACCGCGGTGGACCTCTGGACCGTGCCGAACAGTTCCGTGACCGAGAGTCCGGCGGCGAGGCCGACGGCTATGGAGACGGCGAGCAGGGCGACGAACGGCTGGAGCCTGACCTTGATGATCAGGAAGAGGAGGAGCGCGATTCCGAGGGCGGCGACCGTGAGCAGTCCGGCCGTGCCGTCGAGAAGGAGCAGGAGACCACCGGTGTGGGGTGGTGTCTCCGGGGCCGGGGCTGTCGCTGCGAGCGGATACGACGACATGTCGGGGGGCCTCGTTTTCGTAAGTCCATCGGGCTTTCGGGCAGGGCGAATCGCGGTGCGGCACCCCGGATTCGGCGGGTGCCGCACCGTGACGACGTACGAGGTGCGGGAGGTGATCGGGCGTCAGCCCGGAGAGAGGGCGTCAGCCCGGAGAGCGGACGTCAGCCCGGAAGGAGGGCGTCGGACCCGGGACCGGACGTCAGCCGAGGACGGCGAGTACGTCGATCTCGACGAGGAGTCCGGCCGGCAGGCCGACGTAGACCGTCGTCCGGGCGGCGGGGGGCGCGGTGAGGCCCTGGTCCTCGAAGTACTGGTTGTAGATCTGGTTCATCTCGGCGAAGTGGCCGACGTCCGTGAGGTAGACGCGGATCATCATCGCGTCGTCCCAGCCGGAGCCGCCCTCCTCGAGGATCGCCTTGACGTTGGCGAGGGTCTGCAGCGTCTGCTCGCGCAGGGTCGGCCCGGCGGGCGTCGGGGGCCTGCCCTCCTCGGCGGGCAGGAAGCCGACCTGGCCGGCGACCTGGAGGATGTTCCCCTTCTTCACGCCGTGCGAGAACTTGGCGGGCGGGGTGGTGTGGGTCTTCGGGGTGAGGGCGATCTTGTCGGTCATGCGCTGATCATTCCTTCGTGGGGGCTTTGCCGGAGTAGTCGCGGCTGATGGCGTCCGCCGTACGGCGCACCAGCGGGAGCAGGGTGAGCAGTTCGTCGGCGGTGACGACGACGTTGGGCGCGGAGACCGACATGGCGGCACAGACGCGTCCGTCGGCGCCGCGGATGGGGGCCGCGACGCAGTTGATGGATTCCTCGTGACCACCGAGGTCCGTGGCCCAGCCCTGTTCGCGTACCGTCGCCAGCTCCTTCAAAAAGGCGGGGGCGCTGGGGGTCGAACGGGCCGTGTACATGGGGTAGTCGAGCTTGTCGGCGAGGGCGCGGCGCTCGGCCTCGGGCAGGTCGGCGAGGAGCAGTTTGGCCACCGCCGCGACGGTGATGGCGACGGGCTTCCCGATCCGCGAGTACATGCGCACCGGGTAGCGGCTCTCCACCTTGTCGATGTAGAGGACCTCGTTCTCCTCGTGGACGGCGAGGTGGACGGTGTGTCCGCACTGTTCGTTGAGGCGGACGAGGTGGGGGTGGGCGATCTCGCGGACGTCGAGGTTCTCGACGGCCTCCTGGGCGAGGGCGAAGAGGCGGGCGCCGAGGCGGTAGCGCTGGTCGGACTGGCGGTAGACCAGGCCGTGCTCGTGCAGGGTGCGCAGCAGGCGGAGCGCGGTGGACTTGTGGACGCCGAGGCGGTCGGCGACCTGTCCGAGGTCGGCGGGGCCCTCGGCGAGCAGGGGCAGGATGCTCAGCGCTCGGTCGACGGTCTGGCTCATGGCGTGCGTACCTCCTCGGCGGCCCGTGCGTCGGCTTCGGTCCAGCCGGGGCCGAGTCGAAGTGTCTCCCACGCGCGGTCGTCGAGAGCGGCCAGCCGGTCGGCGTGCCCGCGGGCGGGCGGCTCGGCGAGGTCGCCGGGCACGGTGAGGGCGGCGGCGGCCATCAGGTGGCCGTGGCGGAGCCGGTCGCGGACGGGGAGGCCGCGGAGGGTGGCGGAGAGGAACCCGGCGGCGAAGGCGTCGCCGGCGCCGACGGCCGCGACGACGTCGACGCGCAGCGCACGGACGAAGGTGGCGGTGCCGGCGGCGTCCTCGGTCCCCTCGGGGACGTCCTTGTCGAACACGACGGCTCCGCCCTTGCCGTACTTGACGACCAGGACGTCCGGTTCGGGCAGTGCCTCGCGGATCGCGCGTGCCCCGCGCAGCCCCCAGGCCTCGCGGGCCTCGTCGTCCCCGACGAAGACGATGTCGGCGCCGCGCGCGAGGTCGAGCAGGACGCGCGGCCCTTCGGGGTCGCGCCACAGCCCCGGGCGGTGGTTGACGTCGAAGGAGACGAGGGGGCGGCCGGGCCGTGGGGCGGTCAGTTCGCGCATCAGGGCGAGGCAGTCGTCGGAGAGTGCGGCGGTGATTCCGGACAGGTGCAGCACGCGGCCCGAGCGGGCGGCGGCCAGGTCCACGTTCCGCGCGGTCATGGCGGAGGCGGCGGATCCGGCCCGGTAGTAGGCGACTTCGTGGGCGTCGGTCGCGCGGTCGCCCGCGGTGCGGAAGTAGACGCCGGTCGGGCGGTCGGGGTCCCGGCGTACGGCGGAGGTGTCGACGCCGTACGCGGCGATCGCCTCCACGAGGTGGTCGCCGAACCCGTCGGCGCCGACCCTGCCGACCCAGCGCGCGGAGTGACCGGCACGGGCGAGCACGCACGCCACGTTGGACTCGGCGCCGCCGATGCCCCGCTCGAACGACGGCACGTCGGCGAGGCGCCCGGCCCGGGTGGGCAGGAAGGTGACCATGGACTCGCCGAGCGCCACCACCTCGACGGTGTCGAGGCCGGCGTCGGAGGACGCGGCACCTGCGGGTCCGTTGCTGGTCACGATGGTCGGGGCTCCTCGCTCTGGCGGCCGACGGCGGCGAACGGCACCGTTGACCCTGCGTTGGCTGGGATGTTAGACAGCAGTAAGCGACATACGCAATGAGCGTTGCACAGCATGCAACGCATCCGGGCAGACCAAGGAGGCCCCATGAGCGCCGACACCGCCGCCGCACCGCTGGCCGCACTCGTGGCGGACCGCGTCGACCACCGTTTCAAGGGCCTGCCCCCGGACGCGGACGGCCTGAGCGTCGGGGAGTTGGCCGCCCAGCGCCGCAACCTGTTCACGGACGGCTTCACCACCCCCGTCCTCGCCCTCTCCGCCGAGCGCCTGACCCACAACCTCGAACTCATGGAGACGTACGCCACCCGGCACGGCCTCGCGTTCGCGCCGCACGGCAAGACGTCCATGGCGCCTCAGCTGTTCTGGCGGCAGATCGAGCACGGCGCCTGGGGCATCACCCTCGCGGTCCCCCACCAGGTGCGCGTGGCACGGGAGTTCGGCATCGACCGGATCTTCCTCGCGAACGAACTCGTCGACGCGGCGGCCCTGCGGTGGATCGCCACCGAGCTGGCCGGGGACCCCGGCTTCCGGTTCATCTGTTACGTCGACTCGGTGCGCGGTGTGGAGCTGATGGACGCCGCGCTGCGCGGGAGCGCCCGCCCGGTGGACGTCGTCGTCGAACTCGCCGCCGGCGAGGGCGCCCGTACCGGCGTGCGTACGGAGGCGCAGTGCGCGGCGGTCGCGGACGCGGTGGCGGCGACGGCGACGCTCCGGCTGGTCGGCGTCGCGGGATACGAGGGCGAGGTCCCGGACGCGGATCCCGGGCGGGTGCACGCCTGGCTGCGGCGGCTGACCGCGCTCGCGGCGGAGTTCGACGGCGCCGGACGCTTCAAGGGCCTCGACGAGATCGTCGTCAGCGCGGGCGGCAGCGCCTGGTTCGACGCGGTCGCCGACGTCTTCGCGGAGATCCCGGAACTCTCCCTCCCCGTCCTGAAGTTGCTGCGTTCCGGCGCGTACGTCTCGCACGACGACGGCCACTACCGCAAGCTGACCCCGTTCGCGCGCGTCCCGGAGGAGGGCGCCCTGCACCCGGCGTTCCGCCTCTGGTCGCAGGTCGTCTCCCGGCCCTCCCCCGAGCAGGCCTTCAGCAACGCGGGCAAGCGGGACGCGGCCCACGACCTCGACCTCCCCTTCGCCCAGGTGGTGCGCCGGGACGGCGCCGAGCGTCCCGCGGCCGGCATCGAGGTCAGCGGGCTCTCCGACCAGCACGCCTGGCTGCGCACGGCACCGGAGGCGGATCTGGAGGTCGGCGACTGGCTCGGCATGGGTCTGTCCCATCCGTGCACGTCCTTCGACAAGTGGCAGCTGATCCCGCTGGTCGAGGCGGACGGCACGGTCGTCGACTACATCCGCACGTTCTTCTAGAAGCCGGAGACGCCCCATGGATCACGCCGACCTGGTCATCCAGGACGTGGACGTCGCCGACGGCAGCGGCGCGGCCACCTACCGCGCCGACGTGGCCGTCAAGGGCGGCCGGATCGTCTCGATCGTCAAGGAGGCCGCGGCGGCCGGCTGCCAGCGGCCGCGCGGCACCCGTGAGCTGGACGCCGAGGGCCTCGTCCTCTCCCCCGGCTTCATCGACATGCACGCGCACAGCGACCTCGCGCTGCTGCGGGACCCGGACCACAGCGCGAAGGCCGCCCAGGGCGTGACCCTCGAAGTCATCGGCCAGGACGGCCTGTCGTACGCGCCGGTCGACGACCGTACGCTCGCCGAGGTCCGCCGGACGATCACCGGCTGGAACGGCCACGGCGACGACATCGACTTCACCTGGCGCTCCGTGGGCGAGTACCTGGACCGTCTCGACCACGGCTTCGACGGCGAGGGCATCGCCGTGAACGCCGCCTACCTCGTCCCCCAGGGCACCGTCCGCATGCTCGCCGTCGGCTGGGAGGACCGCGAGGCGACCCCCCAGGAGCTGGACCGGATGCGGCGCTTGGTGGCGGACGGGCTGCGGGAGGGCGCGGTCGGCATGTCCTCCGGGCTGACGTACACCCCCGGGATGTACGCCAAGGACGCCGAACTCACCGCCCTGTGCCGGGTGGTGGCGGAGCACGGCGGCTACTACTGCCCGCATCACCGCTCCTACGGGGCGGGCGCCCTGGAGGCGTACGAGGAGATGGTGACCCTCACGCGAGAGGCGGGCTGCCCGCTCCATCTCGCCCACGCCACCATGAACTTCGGCGTGAACGAGGGGAAGGCGCCCGATCTCCTCGCCCTGCTGGACAAGGCGCTGGCGGAGGGTGCGGACATCACCCTGGACACCTATCCGTACACCCCGGGGTGCACCACCCTCGTGGCGATGCTGCCGAGCTGGGCGGGCGAGGGCGGACCTGAGGCGGTTCTCGCCCGGCTGCGGGACGACGCGACCGCCGAACGCGTCCGGCACCACATGGAGGTCGTGGGCGCCGACGGCTGCCACGGTGTCCCCATCGAGTGGGACACGATCGAGATCTCCGGGGTGTCCGACCCGGACCTCGGGTCCTACGTCGGCCGCACCGTCCGGGAATCCGCCGACCTGCGCGGCGAGGCCCCCTGGACCACCGCCCGCCGTCTGCTGACCGAGGACCGTCTCGGCCCGACGATCCTGCAGCACGTCGGCCACGAGGAGAACGTCCGGGCGATCATGCGGCACCCCGTGCACACCGGCGGCTCCGACGGCATCCTGCGCGGCGACAAACCGCACCCGCGCGCGTACGGCACCTTCCCGCACTATCTCGGCCGGTACGTCCGGGAGTTGGGCGTCCTCTCACTGGAGGAGTGCGTCGCCCATCTCACCGGCCGCCCGGCGGCCCGGCTGCGGCTGCCCGACCGCGGCCTCGTCCGCGAGGGGTACCGGGCCGATCTGGTCCTCTTCGACCCGGCGACGGTCGCGGCGGGGTCGACCTTCGCGGCGCCGCGCACCCTGCCGACCGGCATCCCGCACGTCCTGATCGACGGCCGTTTCGTCGTCGAGGACGGGCGCAGGACGGACGTACTGGCGGGACGGGCGGTCCGCCGCACGGCGTGACCGCCCGCCCTCCCGCGGCACTACGGCTTGGGCAGGACGCACCCGCTCAGGGTCAGGTCGAGCTTGTTGCCGGTCGTGAAGCAGGCCGGTATCTGGTAGGTCTCCTCGGCGTAGTTGATGCCCTGGCGGACGGTGACGTTGCCGCTCGCGTCGACCTCGCACGGGTTGTTCACCGTGCAGCGCTCGCCGTCCTCGTTGCCGGTGTTGTTGACGGCGACGACCTTGCCGGTGGCCTGGTCGACGACCGGCGAGCCCGAGGTGCCGCCGATGGTGTTGCAGGCGGAGGTGTAGCGGACCGAGTCCTTCCAGGTCCAGTCGCCCTCCTTGAGGCGGTACACGAAGCCGTCGATGCTGCAGCTGTAGAGCCGCTTCCAGTAGCCGGAGGCCACGGTGATGGCGGTGCCGGCGGCCGGATGCGTGTTCTGCACGGTCAGCGCGCTGATGCCGTACGAGTTCTTGATGGTCGCGTAGGTGCTGGTGAGCTGGTAGATCGTGATGTCCGTGTCGGTCATCGTGGAGTACGCGACCTTGCTTGCCCGCAGCGTGGCGACCTTGGTGCCGGCCGAGTTGAGCAGGCTGAAGGTCCGGCTGGACGCCTGGCCGACGATCACCTCACCGGGGTCCGGGAAGCCGGTCTCCAGGCAGTGGCCGTTGGAGAGCACGAGCGCCGGGTCGGTGTCCGCCGAGTTGGGGAAGCGGACGACCGAGCCGGAGCAGTTGCTGAGCGCGACGGTCCCGGCCAGGCTGACGGCCTGGAGCGTGGGCGCGGCCGCCTCGGTGTCCGCCGGGACGGCCTTGGCCGACACGTGCGTGGGGGCGGACTCGGGCGCGGACGCGGCGACCGCGGGTGCCGCGCCCGCCCCGGTCATCACCAGGGCGAAGAGAGCGGCGACGAGAGGCTTTCTCATGTGGGGGTCCCCTCTTGCGACTTGGGGCGGCCGAAGGTCATCCGGTCGCCTTCCGTTGACCGGAGGTCTTCCGGCCATCTGTTTGTCATGTGCATTGTGAGGGGGGAGGGAAAGGCGGACAAGGAGCGGTTTCCGGCCTGGGGAGTGGCCACAACACGCCCTAGAGGGCGGCCTGTTCGTACGCCTCCTCGGCATGTCGGAAGAGCAGCGCGCCGCTCGTGGCGACCCGCGCGTCGAGCGCCCCGGCACGGGCCTCGCGGTTCGGGGTGGTGCGACTGGTGAAGAAGAAGACGGCGGTCCGAGATACCGCTCGCTCTCCCGCCGGCCGCGCAGATCGGAGAGTCCCGCCTCCCGGTCCGGTCCGCGCCGCACATCGGAGATGAGCAGGTCGATCCGGGTGACGCCGAGGACGTGCTCGGCACGGTCCCGGTCGGTGGCCACCGGGACGCGGGCCCCCCGTACCTCCAGCAGCTCGGCGAACCGGGTGTCGCGCTCGGGGTGGTCGTCGATCCAGAGCCCCCGCATCCCGGCGTACGGCGGGCGCTGCCGGGTTGCACGGCCGGGCCCGGGCTCCGCCTGCTCGTCCGGACGGGCCCCGCGAGCAGGGGCGCCCCTGCGGCGACTGCGCCACCAGGTCGTCCACCTCGGTCAGCGCCATCAGCTGCGGGAGCAGCACAGACGGGCTTGAGCGCGCACTCCAGACCGAAGCCGTTGATGAGCCTCTTGATCCGGCGCGGGACGCGGGCGGAGCGCGGGGCGATCAGCTCGGCGAGGTGGTCACCGGGCAGGTCCTGGACAGGGGACCGACGGCTACCTGTGCCGCCCTCCGCCTCTCCCGTGCCCGTTCCCCCCGCTGGTGCCACCCGTCGCCGAGGCGGTCGCGGTGGGGGACGCGGAGGCCGGGGGCGCGGTGGACGCGGAGGGCGTGGAAGCGCCCCCGGCGGTCGTGGTCGCGCCGGGGGACGCGCTCGCTGAGGCACCGGCCGAGGCAGCGGCCGGCGTGGCCGACGGCGTGGCTGCCGACGGCTGCGCGGACGTGGCGTCGGCGGATTCCTCGTCCGACTGCGCGGGTCCCGTCGCGAGGCGCACGGGCCCGGACGTCCCCACGGGCGTGCCGCCCGTCCCGTCGGCCGGCTCGGAGTCGAAGGCCCCCACGACGACGACGCCGAGGACGACGACGCACGCCGCGCCTCCGGCCACGGCCAGCCGCCGGGTCAGCCGGGCACGCCGGCGGCGCAGCAGCCGCTCGTGCCGCCCCGCCGGATCACCGGGCACGGCGCTGTCGGCGGGCACCGGGTCGAGGAGGGCGGTGTCGTCGCCGTCCGCGTAGGCCTTCCGCCAGCCGTGCGCCTCGGCCGGATCGGAGTACGACTCATAGGCCGGAGGAGTCTCCCCGTCGCTCTGTGGGAGGTACACCTTCGGCCGGGCTTCGGAATCGCCGGACTGCCAGGACATGATCGCGCATTCTAGGGACCACCAGGGCTTTCGGAGTAGCGCGCGGACAAAGAGGTCCGAACCTCCCCGTCTCACGTGGTGGAAAACACGCCCCGGTGTGCGTTACACGGCCGTAAGCTCACGGACATGCAGGTGATCCAGTCCACGAAGCTCGCCAACGTCTGCTACGAGATCCGGGGTCCGGTTCTTGAGGAGGCGATGCGGCTCGAAGCGGCCGGTCACCGCATCCTCAAGCTCAACACGGGCAACCCGGCGGCCTTCGGGTTCGAGTGTCCGCCCGAGATCCTCGAGGACATCCTCCGCAACGTCTCCTCGGCGCACGGCTACGGCGACGCCAAGGGCCTGCTCGCCGCCCGCCGCGCGGTCGTGATGCACAACCAGACCCTCGGCATCGAGACGGACGTCGAGCACGTCTTCATCGGCAACGGCGTCTCCGAGCTCATCGTGATGGCGATGCAGGGCCTGCTGGACGACGGCGACGAGGTCCTCGTACCGGCCCCGGACTACCCCTTGTGGACCGCGGCGGTCTCCCTGTCCGGCGGCACGGCCGTGCACTACCGCTGCGACGAGCAGTCCGACTGGATGCCGGACCTCGCGGACGTGGAGCGGAAGGTCACCGACCGCACCAAGGCGATCGTCATCATCAACCCGAACAACCCGACCGGCGCGGTGTACGACGAAGCCATGCTCCGGGGGCTCACGGACATCGCCCGGCGGCACAACCTGCTGGTCTGCTCCGACGAGATCTACGACAAGATCCTCTACGACGACGCCACGCACACCGCGACCGCCAAGATCGCCCCGGATCTGCTCACCCTCACCTTCAACGGCATGTCGAAGGCGTACCGCGTGGCGGGCTACCGCGTCGGCTGGATGTCGATCTCGGGGCCGCGCGCGCACGCGGAGTCCTACATCGAGGGACTGACGATCCTCGCGAACATGCGCCTGTGCGCGAACATGCCGGGGCAGCACGGGGTGGTGGCGGCGCTCAGCGGGCGGCAGACGATCAGCGACCTGGTCCTGCCTGGCGGGCGCCTGAAGGAGCAGCGGGACGTCGCGCACGAGCTGCTGACGCAGATCCCCGGCGTGACCTGCGTGAAGCCGAAGGGGGCGCTGTACCTCTTCCCGCGTCTCGACCCGAAGGTCTTCAAGATCAAGGACGACCGGCAGATGGTGCTCGACCTGCTGCGCCGCGAGAAGATCATGGTCGTCCAGGGAACGGGCTTCAACTGGCCCGAGGCGGACCACTTCCGGGTGGTCACCCTGCCGACGGTCGGGGATCTGACGGACGCGGTGACCCGGATCGGCACGTTCCTCGACGGCTACAGCCAGCCGTGACGCCCGCGGGTGGAGCGGGGCGCGCTCACCCTGCGTACGCGTCGCGACCCATTCCGCGAACCGGCTCAACTTTAGACGAAATCCAAGCTAGGATGGCTTCCTGTCAGGCACAGGAGGCCATCCCATGTACGAACCGATCCGCACGAAGTCGGTCCACACGATGGCCGGCGCCCCTTCCTCCGACTTTCCCCACCGGTCGCGCGAGGAGGAGCTGGACATCCAGCTCGCCGGTCACCTCGCGGCACTGCTCGCCGTGACGGACGAGATCCGCGCTCTCGCGCCGTCCGCGGACCTGGACGCCGGCGCCGACCGGCTCACCGAGCAGGTGACACGGCTGCGCGGCGGCACCGCGCCGGTCCGCGCCCCGGCCGCCGCGGCGCCCCACGCGTCCCGCCTCGCGACCCTTCACCGTCGCGCCCACGCCCTCGCGGGCCGCGCCCTCGTCGTGGCGGCCTCCCGCGCCGACACGGCCGCCGCGATCCTCTCCGCCGAGCGCATGGACGCGCACGCCCTGGCCGTCGGACCCCGCGAGCTGGCCACCCACTGAGCCCCGGGCTCCCCGAGCCCGAGGCCCCTCGTACGGCCCCGGTCCGCGCGCTCCCGCAGCGACGTGCGGACCGGGTGCCACAAGCCACCGCGCCGGCCCACCGCGCCGGCCCTCCGCGCCCTTCACCCGCCCGCGTAGCGGCGGTCCTCCCTCCGGTTGCGTACCGGGACCCGGTGGTCACCCCGTGTTCACCCCCCGAGACCGGGAACGTTGGATTCCGAGGTGCACGCTCCAGGCGTGAGACGCATCGCAGGAATCGTCCTGGCGGTCCTGTTGATCGGCGGAGTGGCAGCAGCCGTCGTCGCAGGCCGCACTGGTCAGGACAAGGGCACGGCAACGAAGACCGTGCAAGGAGTGATCGGTTCGGAGAAGGCGGAGTTCTTCGCCGACCCCGACGTGGTGAAGGCCCTCGCCGCCAAGGGCTACACCGTGAAGGCGGAGACCTCCGGGTCCTGGGCCATGGAGGGCCTCGACCTCGAGGGGTACGACTTCGCCTTCCCCTCCAGCCAGGCCCCGGCGGACGAGCTCGCGGACAAGTACCACGTCCGCCAGCCCCTGCCCCGGCCCTTCTACTCGCCCCTCGTCGTGGTGGCCCACCGCAGCGCGGCCCAGGTCCTCGCCGCCAACGGTCTGGCCACCCTCGACAAGAACACCGGCACGCTGAGGATGGCCGCCTATCTGGACGCGGCCCGGCACGAGCGGACCTGGCAGCAGCTCAAGGGCGCGAAGGCGCACGGTGAACTGACCGGCACGCTGTACATCGCGTCCACCGACCCGGAGACCTCCAACTCCGGCGCCCTCTACCTCGCCGCCGCCTCCTACGTCGCCGACGGCGGGCGCGTCGCCGCCGACGACGCCGCCGTCGACCGCACCGCGCCCCTGATGCACCGGCTCATCAGCGTCCAGGGCGCCCAGCAGTCCAGTACCGACGCGGAGTTCCGGGACTTCGTCAGCGGCGCCGGCAATCCGCTCGTCCTCGTCTACGAGTCACAGGTCGCCGCCCTCCTCGCCGAGGGCCAGGACACCGGAGACCTCACGGTCCTCTACCCGGACACCACGGCGAACAGCGACCACACGGTCGTACCGCTCACGCCCGAGGGCCGTGCGCTGGGTGAACTCCTCAGTAAAGACCCGGAGTTGCGCAAGCTTGCCGTCCGGCACGGGTTCCGGCCGCAGGGCGCCACCGGCGAGTTCACCTCGGCCACCGCGGCCCACGCCACGTATCTCAATCAGAAGCTGACCGGCGTCCGGCAGGCGCCCGTGCCCGCCTCCAAGGTGCTGCACGAGATGGCGCGCCGGGCCGGGAACTAGGGGGAAGCGCACATGACCACCGAAGAGACATTCACCCTCACACCGCCCGAGGCCGTCGCGCCCGTGCCCCGTGAGAAGGCCGGCGGACTCGTCCCCGTCGACCCGGGTACGCGGGACGAGATGGCGCGACGCGCCGCGGAGTACGTCGGCGGACTCGCCCACCTGGACGCCCGCTCGCCCGAATTCGCGGGCAAGGTCGGGGAGATCACCGGGCTCGGGTCGAACGAGATGCGCGGCGCCGCCGCCCAGTCCAACCGCATGCTGGAGCGGACGATCCGCAGTCTGCCCTCCAAGGGCGAGGACGCCCAGTCGCACGTCGCGGGCTCGCTCGTCGAACTGCGGCGCGTGGTCGAGGACCTGGACCCGCGGGACCTGTCCGCGAGCAAGGGGCGGAAGTTCCTGTCCAGGCTGCCGGGCGGCAACAAGCTGCGCGACCACGTCGCCAAGTACGCCTCCGCGCAAGGCACGTTGAACAAGATCGTCGGCTCGCTGCGCGGCGGCCAGGACGAACTGCGCCGGGACAACGCGGCACTGCAGACCGAACGCGTCCGGCTCTGGGAGACGATGGGCAAGCTCCAGGAGTACGTCGTCCTGACCCAGGCCCTGGACACCGCGGTCGAGGACCACATCGCGGGCGTCGACGCCGCGGACCCCTCGCAGGCCGACACGCTCCGCTCCGACGTGCTCTTCCCGGTCCGGCAGAAGCACCAGGACCTGCTCACCCAGCTCGCGGTGTGCGCCCAGGGCTATCTGGCGATGGACGTGGTCCGGCGCAACAACGAGGAGCTCATCAAGGGCGTCGACCGCGCGGCCACCACCACGGTCTCCGCGCTGCGCATCTCGGTGATGCTCGCCTCCGCGCTCGACAACCAGCGCAAGGTCGTCGACCAGGTCAACGCCCTGCGCGGCACGACCGAGGACCTCATCCGCGGCAACGCCGAGATGCTCGCCACCCAGAGCGGCGAGATCCAGCGCATCGCCGCCGACCCGGCCGTCGGCGCCGAGACTCTCCGCGACGCCTTCCAGCAGATCTACCGCACCCTGGACGCGATCGACACGTACAAGGTGCAGGCGACCGAGACGATGGCCGCGACCGTGGAATCCCTGACCACCGAACTCCAGCACGCCGGTGCCTACTTGGAGCGCAGCCGCGCGCAGGGCGCCCTGGAAGGCGGGCTCGGATGAGAACGGTCCGACGGGCGGCCTGCGCCGTCCTGGCCCTGCTCGCGGTCACCGCGTGCACGGCCACCCAGGAGGAGCGGAAGCCCGACGACGCCGCCCCCGAGCCCGGCACCCTCCGCGTCCTCGCCTCCAGCGAACTCTCCGACATGAAGCCGGTACTGGACCGGATCGAGCGGGACACCGGCATCACCGTCAAGCCCGCCTACATGGGCACGCTCGCCGCCGTGGACCTGATCGCGCGGGGCACGGCGGACGACCGGTTCGACGCCCTGTGGCTCTCCTCCAACGCCTATCTGCACCTGCGCCCCGACGCCGCGAAGAAGGTCGTCTCGGAGACGCCGGTCATGTCGAGCCCGGTGGCCATCGGCGTCAAGCCGACGACGATGAGCAGCCTCGGCTGGAAGCCGGACGACGTCACCTGGTCGCAGGTGGAGAAGGCCGTGACGGACGGGAAGCTGACGTACGGCATGACCGATCCGGCGCGCTCCAACTCCGGTTTCTCCACCCTGATCTCGGTGGCCTCCGGACTGTCCGGCGCCCAGTCGGCGCTCACGGACGCCGACGTGGCCAAGGCGACCCCGCACCTGCGGGAGTTCTTCAAGGGGCAGAAGCTCACGTCGGGTTCGTCGGGCTGGCTGGCCGGCGCCTACGAGCGCCGCGGCACCGTGGACGCCCTGCTCAACTACGAGTCCGTCCTCAAGGGCGTGAAGGGCCTGACGGTCATCCGCCCGCGTGACGGAGTGGTGACCGCCGACTATCCGCTCTCCTCCCTGGCAGCGTCCTCCAAGGACACCCGCGAGACCGTCCGGCGCCTCGCCGAGGCACTGCGCGCGCCGGCCACCCAGAAGCGGATCACCGAGCGGACACACCGCCGCCCGGTCGTCGCCTCGGTCGCCCCGGCGGCCGGCCTCGGCACCGGACGACGGCGTGAACTCCCCTTCCCGGGAAGCCGGTCCGTCGCCGACCGGCTCCTCGACTCCTACGAGAACAAGCTGCGCCGGCCGTCCAGGACGGTCTACGTCCTCGACACCTCGGGCTCGATGGACGGCGACCGCCTCGACCGGCTGAAGAAGGCGCTCGGCGATCTGACCGGCGACTTCCACGACCGCGAGGAAGTGACCTTCATGCCGTTCGGCTCGGAGGTCAAGAGCGTCCGCACGCATGTCGTCCGCCCGGAGAACCCGAAGGCCGGGCTCGACGCGATCCGCGAGGACACCCGCGCGCTGAGCGCCGACGGCGACACCGCGATCTACACCTCGCTGGAGAAGGCGTACGAGCATCTGGGCGCCGACGACGACACGTTCACCTCGATCGTGCTGATGACGGACGGCGAGAACACCAGGGGCGCGGGCCCGTCCGACTTCGACGCCTTCTACGGCCGGCTGCCGGGCGGACAGCGCCAGATCCCCGTCTTCCCCATCCTGTTCGGCGACTCCGACCGCGACGAACTCCAGCACATCGCCGACCTGACCGGCGGCCGTCTCTTCGATGCCCGGAAAGGCTCGCTCGACGGCGCCTTCGAGGAGATCCGTGGCTACCAGTAGGCTCGTCGGCTTCCTCGAGTCCCGCAAGAACCTGACCGGCAGCGCCTGCGGGATCGCCGGACTCGCGCTGACCTTCGCCGGGGTCGCGGGCCCGTACTGGCCGGTCGTCGTCGCGGGTCTCTACGGCGCGGGCGCGCTGATCGCCCCGCCGGAGCGCCCGGCCCTTCCCGACTTCCCGGACCCCTCGGCCCAACTCGAGGAACTGCGCGCCGACTTCGGCACGCTGCGGACCTACCTGGACGGGGTCGAGCTGCCCCCGGCGGCCGCGGGCCGGCTCACCGAGCTGACCGAGGTCCTCGCCGCCCTGCTCGATCCCGGCTGGGTCGCCGAGGTCCTCGCCCAGGACCCGGAAGGCGTGCGCGCCCTGTCGCGCGCCGTACGGCAGGACATCCCCGAGGCGGTCGACACCTTCGTCCGCACCCGGTGGTGGACCCGCCTGACCCCCGGCACCGAACCCCCGGAACGCCACCTGGAACGTCAGCTCGGCCTCTTGCACGAGGAGTCCGAGCGGCTCGCGGCGGCCCTGCGGGAGACGGAGGCACGCCGCCAGGAGTCGCACACCCGGTACCTGGAGGACCGCGGCCGCTCGCAGTGACCGCGGCCTTCCACGGTGCCGGGCCGCCGGCGGTGACCGCGGCACCGCTCGCCACGACCGCGGATCACGCGCTCGCCGCGATCACCACCAGGATCACGACCACCAGGACGAGCAGCGCCACCTTCAGCGCCGCGGGCCAGGGCTCACCCGGCGTCGGTGGCTGCGGCGGCGCCCCCTGCGCCGGCACCGCGGCGGGCCCGTTGAACACGTCGTGCCCGGTGAGCGCCGCCCGGGTGCACCAGGGGCACGCGGTCAGATGAGAGCCGAACGCGTGCAGCGGGCGGCCCGGGCAGACCCGTACGAGCGCGCGCTCCTTGTCCAGGGCGCGCAGCCACGCCTCGGCGGGGGGCCGGGTGGCGGGGTCGTGCACGCCGGGGCCGAAGGCGGAGCGGGCCAGGGCGAGGAGTTCGGGCGGGAGTACGGAGGGGTCGATGGTGCCGCGCGGGATGACCACCCGCTCGGGGCGCACGACGAACGAACAGCTGGCGGCGATGTTGTCCTTGACCGTCGACTCGGAGGCGCTGTCGTGCGGGACGCCGCCGAAGGGGTGGTTGCCCGCGGTCAGCAGCTGGTAGACGAGGACCGCGAGGGCGAAGTCGTCGGTGGCGCGGGTGGCGGGGCCGCCGGCCTGCCGCTCGGGGGACGAGTAGTCGGTGGTGTGCATCAGGCAGGGGAAGAGTTCCCCGGTCACCGGGTCGTCGAAGGCGATGGAGTCGCAGTCGAGGAAGGTGACGAAGCCGTTGGCGTCGACGACGACGTTGCTGCTGGAGAAGTCGCCGATGACGAGGTTGTCGTAGTGCATGCGGGCGGTCATGAAGGCAAGGTTCCAGGCGACGCCGAGCAGAAAGCGCCAGTCCGCCCGGTCGGCGAAGAGCTTGAGGCGCTGGGCCCGGGTGAACAGGCCGATCAGCTGGACGTGCTGGGGCTCGCCGAAGCGGCGCATGGCGTAGCCGAGGAACTCGCCCTGGGCGCCGCGGGCGAGGGCGGTCGGCCAGGCCAGTTCGGGCGGCTGGGAGGCGTCGGTGGGGCGGGCCGCGAGCGGGGACATGGTCAGCATCCGCGTCAGCCGGCGCTCCTGCTCGGGGCCCGGGGGTTCGCGGTACAGCTTGACGACGATGCCGTCGTCGCCGACGACGGGGAAGACGGCCGCCTGGCCGCCGCCCTTGAGGGGCAGCTCGGCGAGGGTGACCTGCTTGCCGTCCAGGAACACGGTGAGGCCGCTCATGGGCGCGCCTTGAGCACGGCCCGCAGCAGGGTCTTGTCGTCGGCGTTGAGGGCGGTGAGCCGGTCCGACCGGAGCAGGGTCGCGAGGCCCTCGTGGGCGGTCTCGCTCACCGGACCGGGGACGTCGAGGGAGCGGAAGACGGCCTCCGCGAACGACGCGTTCGGGGACAGCGCGCCGCCTCCGGAACGGTTCAGCGCGGCCTGCGCCAGTCCGTCGGTGGACAGCAGCACCCCGTCGATCCCCTCGTCGGACACACAGTCGGTGTGCACCCAGCGGGCCGCGTCCGGCGACGTCAGGAAGACCGTCTCGTTGCTGTACTCGCTGACCGCCGCCGGCTGCGGCAGCAGATGGAACTGCCGCTCACCGTCCTCCGTACCGGCCCGCAGGACGACGAAGCCGTCGCCCACGGTCAGATGGCCGAGCCAGCCCCGCGCGAGCACGACCACGGTGAGCGTGGTCGCGAAGTCCGCCGCGTCGGCACCCGTCCGGTCCAGGAACACCTTGCAGACGTCGTGGAAGGCGTCCTCCAGCAGCTCGTGCACGGCCTCGCCGGGACGGCGGTCCGCCGCGGTGGCGGCCCGGCGCGCGAAGTGCTCGGCGGCCAGCTCGACCGCGAGGCGCGAGCCCTCCTCGGAGCGCGGTCTGCTGCCCGCGCCGTCCGCGACCGCGAGGACCGCCACGGACGCGGTCACCGCGTACGCGCAGGCGTCCTGGCAGGGCAGCCCCTGGCGGCGGTGCCGGTAGCCCTCGACACTCATGCCGTGGATCCGCCACGGCGTCTCCCGCTCGTCGACTCCGGTCATCAGTCAGGAATCCCATCCGGTCATCGGTCACGATTCCCAGGCCGGGCGCTGCGTCTTGAACTGGCTGAAGATCTTCTCGAAGACCTCGTCGCCCGCGCCCTTCTGTTCGGCGTTGGCACTCGCGGACATCATCTGGAGCAGCTCGCGGAACGGGAATCCCTGGAGCCGGGCGTTGAACTTCGGCGCGAACGCCTGGAGCACCTGCTCGCCCCTGTCCGTGATCCCGCCGACGCCGATCGCGTACAGCCGGAAGCGGCGGGCCCGCTGCTCGTCCGCGAGCACCGGGATCAACCGGTGCCAGGTGTCGGTGAGATGGCCGGTGGCGTCGGTCGGCAGTCCGTCGGTGACCAGGCAGATCTGCGGCCGGTAGTACTGGAGTCCGGAGGCGCGCAGCTCGGCCTTGCGGGCGGCGACGATGTGCATGGACAGTTCGAGGGCCTCGGTCATCAGGGTGACGCCGGCGGCGGCGAGCCGCGGCGGCTGGAACATGTGCGCGGGCACGAAGGGGCTCACCGGGGCACGCGGGGCGAGGAGCTGGGGCCCGCGCCAGGCCGCGACGCCGTTGCCGCCGAAGGTGACCACGGCGACCTCGACGCTGTAGCTGAGGCTGACGTCGTCGTGCAGTTCCCGGGTCCACTCGGCGAGCGCGTTGTTGAGCGTCTGGATGGGCTGACCCGCCATGGAGCTCGAGATGTCGAGACAGAGCACGAGCGGCAGCCGCTGGGCGTTGTTCTCGAACTCGATGTCGGCGTACTCCGCCGGCAGGGTGGGCGGGTATTCGCTGTGCATGGGGATCTCTCCTGGTCTCAGGGCCGGCCGGCTTTGGCGTGCCGTCCGGTGGTCGGCGGAAACGCGTAGAGGACGTCGGAGTCCCGTTCCCGTGCGTCGGTGACGTCGACGAGTCCGCCGGGTGCGGGCGGCGGGCGTCCCGGCTCGGCCCACACCGCCCGGTACAGCACGTGGTCGACCTCGACATAGCCCTGCGGGTGCAGTTCGGTGCGGACGACGGCGGCCCTGACGGGTCCCGGTACGTTGCCGACCCGCCGTCCGTGGCGGGGCGTCGGCGTGACCCTGAGACGGGTGGTGGCCTCGTCGGGCGCCCGGGTGCGCGGCGCCGCGACGGTCGGTACGGCGCCGACGCCCGGCGCGGCGAGCGCGCGCCGGGACAGGGTGCCGACGGCGTGGGAGGAACGGCGGATCAGGAAGAGGAGCAGTCCGAGGAGGAGGACGAGTACGGCGCAGAGGACGGCGAGCACCTGGGTGGCGGTGTCCCAGCCGGAATCGGCGACCGGGTCGGAGCCGGGTTCCGACCCGGGGTTGACGACTTTCCCCGGCTCTGTGTTCCGGCCGTTCCTGCCGTCCTTGCTTGTCTCGCCGTCCTGGCCGGTCTTGCCGGACGGGGAGGTCCCGGTGGGATTCGGCGGGACGGGCGGCGGGTCCTGGGCGGAGACGGTGTACGTGTGCCGGGAGAGGTCGACGGCCAGGCTCGCGGCGATGAGGTCGCGGCCCTTCAGGGAGCGGCTCTCGCGGAGCGGGGCGCAGAGTTCCTTGCCGTCCTTGGATCGGCACACCCCGACGGTGTCCAGCTCGTCCAGGGTTTTCGGTGCCAGCGGGTCGATGACGGCGTCCTCCGCGACGAGCCTCGCCTTCGGCTCCGCCAGCATGAGGAGTGCCGTTCCGCCCTCTCCGGTGCGGCCGCCTCGGGGCACCTCGACCACGAGTCCCTGGCGCCGCGCCAGCAGTGCCTTCTCGAACCGCTCGCGGTCCTCGGCAGCACCGTCGAAGGGCACCTCCTGGTCGAGGGTGACGTGAACCGTCCCCTCGCCGATCGACCGGGACCAGCACTGGAGCCGCTGGTCGAAGTGCACGCCGCACGGCTCGGCGGCCGCCGCCGAGCCCGCCGGAGCGAGTGCGGCCAGCAGTCCGGAAAGCACGGTGAAGAAAAGCCGACGCCGCATCGAAAACCCCCCGTGGCCCAAAGAAACACCCCCGTGGCCCTGAAAGGCACTCGCCCATAGTGGCGGAAACCGGCGGGCGTCCGGAAGGGTTTGAGTCACGCAACAGGCATATCTTCTACAACTCGAACACCTGATGGCAGCGGGTGAACATCTGTTTCGCCCGTTCCACCCAATCGCTGGCCAAAGCATCGAAATCCGTTTGCGTCATGCGACAGGTGAGGGGAAGGTCGCACACCCCTGCGAGACAAGGGCGCGGACCCCGTACGTCCCACACGGACAACATGGGGTTCAGTTGTTCGGTATTCCATGCGTTCGACGCGGCCGCGGCGACGGCGAGTTGGTCCCGGCGCAGAAAATGCCCGTCGGTCGCGAAGGCGACAAGCAGTCTCTTGGTCGTCATGAATCGCACGGTGACCATCCGGCCCGTTTCCTCCAGGTCGAATTGCATGGAGACGGAAACGGTGTCGGTCGCGGTGTGGTAATTCCGTCTGGCCACCCAGTTCTGCACCAGCTGCCGCCAGTGCGTGCCGATTTCCAGGATCTCGTGGCCGCGGCCGGAAAGGGACTCAGGCGTCGCCACGGCCCACCGCCTCGGCGACCATCGCATCGGTCAGGCCGGCGTCGAGCAGCGCCTGGGCGTGCGACAGCAGACAAGAGGGTACGGACACGCTGCTGCTCTCCTTGCGGCGCTTCATCAGGTCCTGGGTGCGCGCCTTGATGCTGTGGGCCACCGTGGGCGGCGGCCAGAGGGCCTGCCGGGGCTCCTGCTCCAGCAACCCGTCCAGGAGATCGTCCAGTTGGGGCCGGTCCTCGGCCCGCTTGGCCAGGCAGCGCGCGACCAGCTCCCGCATCGGCCCGGATATGCCGTCGAGTTCGGGTTCGGCGAGGACGACCCGGTAGCGAACGGCCTCTCCGCTGCCGTGCGGAGGGCGCCCGGTGAGGGCGTACACGAGGACCCCGCCGAGGGAGAAGACGTCGCTGGGCGGGCCCACCGCGGCTCCCTTGATCTGCTCGGGCGACATGAAGGGCGGAGTTCCGACGACGACGCCGACCTGGGTGAGACCGGGGGCGCCGTCGACACGGGAGATCCCGAAGTCGATGACGCGCGGCCCGTCGGAGGCGAGGAGCACGTTCGCCGGTTTGAGATCACGGTGCACCACGCGTGCGGCGTGGATGGCCTGGAGCGCCTCGACGAGGCCGGCGCCGAGCCGCCGTACCTGCGGCTCGGGCAGGGGCCCGTCGGTGTGGACCGCCTCGGCGAGCGAGGGGCCGGGCACGTACAGGGTGGCCAGCCAGGGCAGTTCGGCCTCGGTGTCGGCGTCGACGACGGCCGCGGTGTACGCGCCGCTGACCACGCGTGCCGCCGCGACCTCGCGCGCGAAGCGCTCCCGGAACTCGCCCTCCGCCGCGAGTTCGGGCCGCACCACCTTCACCGCCACCTCGCGCCCGGAGGGCGAGCGGCCGAGATACACCCATCCCATGCCGCCGGAACCGAGCCGCCCCACGATGCGGTACGGACCGATCTTCATGGGGTCACTGACAGGCGTGCGCACCCCGCCCACCTCATTTCGGGGCTCACTGCAGGATGTCAGGAGTGTCCCGCGAAATCCCCGCTTTTTCAGCCGTTCCGGCACGGGCAGGGGCGGAGGGGACGAAAAAAGCCGGGGTCCCGCACAGATGTGCGCGGGACCCCGGCGGGGTGCTGTCACCGCGGCCGACCTCCGCAACGGTCGCAGGTCAGGGCAACTCAGATCGGCCGCGGAGCCACAGGGGGCGTCAGCCCAGGCGCTGCACCAGCGCGCGGTACTCGTCCCACAGTTCCTTGGGCGTGTGCTCGCCGAAGGTGTTGAGGTGCTCGGGGACCAGGGCGGCCTCCTCGCGCCAGACCTCCTTGTCGACCGTGAGCAGGAAGTCGAGGTCGGAGTCGGCCAGTTCGAGACCGTCGGTGTCGAGGGACTCCCGGGTCGGCAGGACGCCGATCGGGGTCTCGACGCCCTCGGCCTTGCCGTCGAGGCGCTCGACGATCCACTTCAGGACGCGGCTGTTCTCGCCGAAGCCGGGCCACACGAACTTGCCCTCGTCGTTCTTGCGGAACCAGTTCACGTAGTAGATCTTCGGGAGCTTCGCCTGGTCCTTGTCCTTGGCGACGTCGACCCAGTGGCCCATGTAGTCGCCCATGTTGTAGCCGCAGAACGGCAGCATGGCGAAGGGGTCGCGACGCAGCTCGCCGACCTTGCCCTCGGCCGCGGCGGTCTTCTCGGAGGCGACGTTCGCGCCGAGGAAGACACCGTGGTTCCAGTCGAAGGACTCCGTCACCAGCGGCACGGCCGTGGCGCGGCGGCCGCCGAAGAGGATCGCCGAGATCGGCACGCCCCTGGGGTCCTCCCACTCGGGCGCGATGATCGGGCACTGCGAGGCGGGCACCGTGAAGCGGGCGTTGGGGTGCGCCGCGGGCGCGGTGGACTCCGGCGTCCAGTCGTTGCCCTTCCAGTCGGTCAGGTGTGCCGGAGTCTCCTCCGTCATGCCCTCCCACCAGATGTCGTTGTCGTCGGTGAGCGCGACGTTGGTGAAGACGGAGTTGCCCCACAGCGTCTTCATCGCGTTGGCGTTGGTGTGCTCACCGGTGCCGGGCGCGACGCCGAAGAAGCCGGCCTCGGGGTTGATCGCGTAGAGCTGGCCGTCCTCGCCGAACCGCATCCAGGCGATGTCGTCGCCGATCGTCTCGACCGTCCAGCCGGAGACCGTGGGCTCCAGCATCGCGAGGTTCGTCTTGCCGCAGGCGCTCGGGAAGGCGGCGGCGACGTACTTCGACTCGCCCTGCGGCGGCGTCAGTTTGAGGATCAGCATGTGCTCGGCGAGCCAGCCCTCGTCGCGCGCCATCACGGACGCGATACGCAGGGCGTAGCACTTCTTGCCGAGGAGCGCGTTGCCGCCGTAGCCGGAGCCGTACGACCAGATCTCGCGGGTCTCCGGGAAGTGCGAGATGTACTTCGTGGAGTTGCACGGCCACGGCACGTCCGCCTCGCCCTCGGCCAGCGGCGCTCCGAGCGTGTGCACTGCACGCACGAAGAAGCCGTCGTTGCCGAGCTCGTCCAGGACGGGCTGTCCCATGCGGGTCATGGTGCGCATGGACACGGCGACGTAGGCGGAGTCGGTGATCTCGACGCCGATCGCGGAGAGGTCCGAGCCGAGCGGGCCCATGCAGAACGGGACGACGTACATCGTCCGGCCCTTCATCGAGCCGCGGAACACGCCGCCCTCGCCGCCCTGGCCCTGGAATATCTCCCGCATCTCGGCGGGGGCCTTCCAGTGGTTGGTCGGGCCCGCGTCCTCTTCCTTCTCGGAGCAGATGAACGTCCGGTCCTCGACCCGCGCGACATCGGTCGGGTCGGAAGCGGCGTAGTACGAGTTGGGGCGCTTGATCGGGTCGAGCTTCTTGAAGGTGCCCTTGCGGACGAGCTCCTCGCTCAGTCGCTCGTACTCGGCCTCGGATCCGTCACACCAGACCACGCTGTCCGGCTGGGTCAGTTCGGCGATCTCGTTGACCCACGAGATCAGGTCCTTGTGGTTGGTCGGGACGGGAGCCGCGATGTCGCGCGCCACGATTGCTCCTAAATGAGGGTTTTTGTTTTGGTGCCCCGTGGGGGCTGCGACCCGGATGCTTCACGGTGATGGAACCCCTGGCGCTCATCCGGTGCCGACCGCACTCATTTGATGATCCGACTGAGCCGCGCATATGTCCAGAGGGCCTCACACCTGAGCGGAGTGAGCATCGCCACTTGCCGGCAGGTTTCCCCCGCTCGCTCCGGGTTCACCGCGAGTACCCCCGCGACACCCGGCCACCCGCGTGAGATCATGGCCACTATTGCGGTTCACTTATGCGGGATTGACACGTAACTTACGGTTCCGTAGGTACGATTCGGCCCATGACTGCGTCCGTCCCCGACGCGCCCACGGACACGCCGGCCGCCGGCCCCGCGTCTGTCGCGCACTCCCTGTCGGAAGAGATCAAGCCCAAGCTCCGCGGCTGGCTGCACCTCGGCATGTTCCCGGCCGCCCTCGTCTCCGGACTGATCCTCACCGCGCTGGCGACCTCGACCCGCGGCCGCATCGCCTGCGGAATCTTCGCCCTGACGGCCTGCCTTCTGTTCGGGGTGAGCGCTCTCTACCACCGCGGCAACTGGAGCCCGCGGATGGACGGCGTCCTGCGCCGGCTCGACCACGCGAACATCTTCCTGATCATCGCCGGCACCTACACGCCGCTGACCATGCTGCTGCTGCCCGAGGCCAAGGGGCAGTGGCTCCTGTGGAGCATCTGGGCCGCCGCGGCGGCGGGCATCATCTTCCGGGTGTTCTGGGTCGGCGCCCCGCGCTGGCTCTACACCCCCTGCTACATCGCGATGGGCTGGGCGGCCGTCTTCTTCCTGCCCGACTTCATGCGGACCGGAGGCATCGCCGTCCTCGTCCTGGTGATCGTCGGCGGTCTGCTCTACAGCGCGGGCGGAGTGATCTACGGGATCAAGCGCCCCAACCCGTCACCGCGCTGGTTCGGATTCCACGAGGTCTTCCACTCCCTGACCCTCGCGGCGTTCATCGTGCACTACGTCGGCATCTCGCTGGTGGCCTACCAGCACGGCTGATCCCCCTCCTCCTCTTCTTCAGTGGCCGCGGCTCCCAAGCCGCGGCCACTGAGCGTTTCCGGGCACGACGAAGCACCCCTCCCCCGCTCCCCTCCCGCGCTCCGGTACTCCCGCGCCCCCTTCAAAGGAACTGAGAGCCCCTTTGGATTGACAGTACCCATCTTTTGAGAGTTACTCTCAATTCATGGAGACTTCCACGCACGACGACGCCGTACGGCTCGACCCACGCCGCTGGTGGGCCCTCGGGGCCCTGGTCGCGAGCATGCTCGTCCTCGGCTTCGACATGACGATCCTCAATGTGGCGCTGCCGACGATGGCCCGGGACCTGGGCGCGTCCACCGGGGAGCAGCAGTGGATGGCGGACGCGTACGTCGTCGTCTTCGCCTCGCTGATGCTCCCGGCGGGCCTGCTCGGCGACCGCTTCGGACGGCGCCGCATGCTCATCACCGGCCTCGGCGTCTTCCTCGCCGGCTCCCTGGTGGGCGCCCTCGTCGACGACGTCACCTGGGTGATCGCCGCCCGCGCCCTGATGGGGGTCGGCGGCGCGCTGGTGATGCCGCTCGCGCTCGCCGTCCTTCCCTCGCTGTTCGGACCCGACGAGCGCACCAAGGCGGTCGGAGCCGTCTCCGCCGCCTCGGCGCTCGGCCTGCCGCTGGGCCCGATCATCGGCGGCTGGCTGCTGGACCACTTCTGGTGGGGCTCGGTCTTCCTGGTCAACGTGCCGATGGCCGCCATCGGCGTCACCGCCTGCGTCTTCCTGCTCCCCGAGACCCGGGACCCCGCGTCTCCCAAGGTCGACGCCGTCTCCACCGCGCTCACCGCGGTCGGCCTCAGCGTCCTGATCTACGCCATCATCGAGGCCCCGACCCGCGGCTGGGGCGACCCGCTCGTCCTCGGCTGCTTCGCCGCCGCCGTCGCCCTGATCGCGCTGCTCGTCGTCCGCGAACGCCGCAGCCCCCGCCCGATGCTGGATCTCTCCCTGCTCGCCCAGCGCGGCTTCCTGCTCAACACGCTCGCCGCGACGCTCGTCATGTTCGTCCTGTCCGGCCTGATGTTCGTGCTGCCGCAGTACCTCCAGGCGGTGCTCGGACACGACGCGCTCGCGACCGGCGTACGGATGCTGCCGATGATGGGCGGGCTGCTGATCGCCTCCAGGGGCGCTCAGCCGCTGCTCGCCCGGTTCGGGGCGCGCGCGGTGATCAGCGCGGGTCTCGTCGTCCTCTCCTTCGCCGCGTTCCTCGGCAGCCGTACGACCGTCGACGACGGGTACGGCGTCACCGCACTGTGGCTGTCCATCGCCGGGCTCGGCTTCGGCTTCGCCGTGGTGCCCGCGATGTCCGCCGCCCTCGGCGCGCTCCCCCGCGACCGGGCCGGCAGCGGCTCCGGACTGCTGATGACGGTGCGCCAGGTGGGCAGCGCGATCGGCATCGCCCTGCTCGGCTCCCTGCTGGCGAGCACCTACGCCGACCGCCTCGACACCTCCGCGCTGCCGCACGCCGCCGCGGACGTCGCCACCGACTCGGTGGTCGGCGCCCAGGTCGTCGCCGGCCGGCTCGGCGACCCCGCCCTCGCCGCCTCCGCGAACGCCGCCTACATCCACGGCATGGACCTGGTCCTGCTGGTCAGCGGGATCGCGGCCCTGGTCACCGCCCTGCTGGCGGCGGCCCTGCTGCCGAGCCCCCGGCAATCCGCCCCCGCACCGGAGGAGGACACCGACATGGCCCCGGCCCCGGCGGATGCCGGACAATGAGGACCATGGCCGCCACCGCACAGAGTTCCACTCCCGCCGCGGAGCCCCAGCCCGGGCTCCGCGAGCGGAAGAAGATCAAGACCCGCATCGCGATCCGCGAGGCCACGTACCGGCTGATCGGGGAGCAGGGGTACGACGCGACGACGATCGAGCAGATCGCGGAGGCGGCCGAGGTCTCCCCGTCCACGGTGTTCCGCTACTTCCCGACCAAGGAGGACATCGTCCTCACGGACGAGTACGACCCGCTCCTGGAACAGGAACTGCGGGAGCGCCCCGCGGACGAGCCGTGGTTCGACTCCCTGCGCCATGTGCTCGGCAAGGCCATCGGCCTCAACGACTCCGAGGACCCCGAGGTCAGCCGGCTCCGGACACGGCTGATGGTCGAGGTCCCCGCGGTGCGTTCCCGGATGATGGAGAGCGCGTCCGTCACGGGGCGGCTGCTGAGCCGGGCCATCGGGGAGCGCGTCGGCCGGGACCCGGACAGCCTGGAGGTCCGCGTCTTCGCGATGTCCCTGATCGGCGGGCTGATGGAGACCTCCCTGTACTGGGCCGAGAACGGCCACCAGGACGACTTCGCCGGCCTTGTCGAGCGCGCCGTGAACGTCCTGGAGCACGGCCTCCCGCCGGGAAACCCGGAGGCCCCGGGTGCGCCCCGCGTGACATCCTGACCGCGTGAACGGACCGGAGATCCACATCGAATTCGCCCCCGAACTGGGGCTGTTCGTCCCGCACGCCCGCCGCGCGGGAGTCACCCCCGTCGGCACCGACGGCTCCTCCACGCTCGGTCATGTCGTCGAGTCGCTCGGCGTTCCGCTGACCGAGGTCGGCGCCCTGGTCGTGGACGGGCGTGAGGTGCCCTTCTCGCACATCCCGGCCGCGGGCGAGTCCGTGCGGGTCCGCCCGGTCGAACGCCCGCAACGGGTCCTCGGCGCACCGCTGCGCTTCCTCCTCGACGTCCATCTCGGCACCCTCGCCCGCCGTATGCGCCTGCTCGGCGTGGACACGGCGTACGAGTCCACCGACATCGGCGACCCGGCTCTCGCCGCCCGTTCGGCGGCCGAGCGGCGCGTGCTGCTCAGCCGCGACCGCGGACTGCTGCGACGCCGTGAACTGTGGGCGGGCGGCTTCGTCTACAGCACCCACCCCGACGACCAACTCCGCGACATACTGGGCCGGTTCGCACCCGAGCTGAAACCCTGGACGCGCTGCACCGCGTGCAACGGTCTGCTCGGGAAGGCCACCAAGGAGCAGGTCGCGGACCAGCTGGAGAGCGGCACCGAGCGGTCGTACGACGTCTTCGCCCAGTGCGCGGAGTGCGGGCGCGCCTACTGGAAGGGCGCGCACCACGACCGGCTGGAAGCCGTCGTGGAGCGCGCCCTCGCGGAGTTCGGGACCTGACGGGCCGCCGGCCGGGGTTCGCTCGCCCCCGGCCCACAGCCCGACTCCGGACCTAACGCTTGATCAGATCCTTTTTGCCGCAGGCCAGTCCGTCCTTGCTGGGATCGAGTCCGAGCGGATCGTCCTTTCCGTTGATCCGCAGCCGCCCGTAGTCGTTCTTCTTCAGCCACGCGCAGCGGGAGGCCGTCGTCTTCTTCACCCCGTCCGGGAAGACCGTCGGCACACAGACGTTGATCGTGCCGTAGTGGCGGTCGCAGCCGGAGATGGTGGTGGACACCTTCTGGGAGGCCCGCTTCTTGCCCGGTTCCGTGACGGTGCCCTCCAGGGAGTCGGCGAAGGAGTGGACATGTGCCGAGGCGGTGTCCCCGGCGAGCGCGGACGGCCCCTGGAGATGCACCCACTTGGCCACCGAGGGAACGCCGTTGGCGTCGACCGCGAAGAGCATGTACCAGCCGGGCGGCGCCATGTTGGGGTTGCTGGTCACATTGAGGTCGACGTTGTTGCCGTCCACGCTCAGCGGCAGGTCCACGAACCGCTGATTGGGGTCGGACGAGTGCGTCACCGCGGCGGGCCGGATCAACTCCGCCTTCACGATGGGCCGGTCGACCGTGATGCGCTGCGTGTCCCCATACACCCACTCGTTGTCGATCACCGAAGTGATCGTCGGACGGGTGCCCTTGAGGAGGTACGGCGGGGTGTAGATGGACACGTTGTGGTTCCAGGTGCCGTTGCCCGGGTTGTCACCGGTGGCCATCACCCGGCCGTCGGGCAGCAGGAACGCGGAGGAGTGATAGCCACGCGCCTGCGGGTCGGCGGTCACCGGGTCGAAGGTCGAGGTCGCGGGGTCGAAGATCGACGCCTCGTAGACGGGATCGGCGCGGTTGTGCAGTCCGCCGCCCGTCTCCAGGACCTTGCCGTCGGGCAGCAGTACGGCGGAGACGTACATCTTCCCCTGGGCCCCGGTCTGCGCCACCTTGCCGTTGCCGAGGTCCACCGTGCCCTGCGGGATCTGCGGGCCCACCGTGTACGCCGGGTTGGCGGCCTTGAGGTCGATGATGTCGGTGAGCCGGTTCGCGGCCGGGTTCGAGTCGATGTTGCCGCCGCCGATGGTCAGGACCTTCTGGTCCTGCGCGGGAGGCAGCAGCACGCTCGCGGACTGGTCGCGTTCGTCCTTGTTCTGCAGGCCGGGGACCGCGGTCGTGGTGTTGGCGTCGTAGTCGTAGATCGCCGAGCCGGTGCCCGGGGTGCCGTTGCCGAAGACATGGCTGCCCGAGTAGAAGAGCCGGCCGTCCTGCATGAGGATCATCGACGGGTACAGACCCCAGAACGACCACGTCTGGTTGACCTGCCACAGCGGCAGCCACTGCTGCTGGGCGTTCGACCACCGCTCGGCGGTCACCGAACCCGACGAGTCCTCGCGCAGACCGCCGAACGAGATGATGTCACCGTTGCCCAGCTCGGTGGCCGAGGGATACCAGTGACCGTCGTTCAGGTCGTTCGTCTTGCTGTACGTCTCGGTGACCGGGTCGAAGATGTACGAGTCCTTGTACCCCTCGTACCCGTGCCCGCCCGCGACCGGGAAGGCCTTGTTGCCGCTCATCACCAGCACCCGCCCGTCGGCGAGCTGGACGTGCCCGGCACAGAACATGTCCTTGGGCGTGGGGATCACCTTGTACGAGCCGGTCGCCGGGTTGTAGACCGCCGACGTGAACGTGCCCGCGTCGAAGTTCTCCTCGCTGTTCCCGGAACCCGCGATCAGCAGCACCTTGCCGTTCTTGAGGACGACGGAGTGCATGGAGCGCACCGGGTTCTGCGTCGGCAGGACCGTCCACTTCCCGTTCGCGCACTCCTCGGCCGTGCCCGTGCAGGTGGCCGGCGGAACGGGGTCGGCGACCTGCTCCATCGTGTAGTCGTCGGTGGTCGCGGAGCCCGTGCCGTACACGGAGACGCCCCAGGTGATGCGGTCGGTGCCCGCCGGGACGGCCGGAGTGCGCACCGTCGCCTGCGTCCAGGCCGCCGCCATGTCCAGGGTCTTGAGGTCGGTCCAGTACTGCCAGCCCGCCGTGGTGTCGTGCCGGAAGAGCGTGATGGCCGCGTCGGGGGTCGTCGTCTTGTAGTAGAGCCCGAGGTCGTACTGCTTGCCCACGGTGACCACCGGGGCGCACGCGGCGGACTCGGTGATCAGCGCCTTGCGGTCGCCGTCGACCCGGCGGGTCAGCGTCACCTTCATGGCCTTGGAGCCGGAATGGGCGTCGGTCACGGTGGCGAAGCTGAAGTCGTTGTCGCCCCAGCCGGACTTCTCCCAGCAGGACGGCATCCCGTCCGTACCACCGGTCTCGAAGCCCGGGTTCGTGATCAGGTTGACGGCCGACGCGGGCTGCGGCGATACGAGCAGCAGCCCGGCGGCCAGGCCCGTCACGGCCATCAGTGCGGTTCTCCGACGTGGTCTCACCCGGAATTTCACGCGGTTCTCCTCGCTGTGCGGCTCCCGCGCCCGCTCTGGCTGCTGCGGCGCGGCAGATAGACCAGCGCTTCGGTCCCGACGAAGCGCAGTACGAAGGTCGTCACCAGGGCCAGTGCCGTGGCGGACAGGGCACCCATGCCGAAGCGGTGGACGAAGAGCGCGATCAGCGGGATGCGCAGCACCAGATCGGCGTTGGCGAGCAGCGCGAACCGGCCCACGCGGTCCCACCGGCTGCGGTGCTTGCGGCGCTCGCGGAACAGCAGATGCTCGATGAGCAGGAAGTTCCAGGCCACGCCCAGCTGGTTGGCGAGGATCTCCGCCGGGACGTAGTGCACTCCGGCGGCGGTGAGCGCGTACAGGCCGAGCAGGTTCGGCACGAAGCCGGTGGCGCCGATCAGCCCGAAGACCACCATGCGGGCGACCGGCGAGGCGGTGCGCAGCCCGACGAGGTGGCGCAGGAACCGGAAGCCCTCCTGCGCGGTCGACTTGGACTCGCCCGCGAAACGGTCCTGGAAGACGAAGGGCACCTCGGTGACCTGGCGGGGACGGCTGCGCACGGCCAGTTCGAGCAGGATCTTGTAGCCGAGCGGCTGCAGGACCTCGGCCGTGACCGCGCTGCGGCGGATCGCGAAGAACCCGCTCATCGGGTCGCTGATGCCGCGCAGCCTGCGCGGGAAGAGCGTCTTGGTCAGCCAGGTCGCGCCCCGTGACACGGCGATGCGGTAGCCGCCCGCGAGTCCTTCCCGGCTGCCGCCCTTGATGTACCGGCTGGCGACCACGAGGCCCGCGTTCGCCCGCTCGCCCGAGGCGACCAACTCCGGTATCAGGGACGGCGGATGCTGGCAGTCCCCGTCCATCACGACGATCCACTGGGAGCTCGCCGCCTTGAGCCCCTCGACGACCGCGCCGCCGAGCCCGCCCTCGGGCACCTCGCGGTGCAGCACGGTCACCGGGAACGGGCAGTCCCGCGCGGCCTGGCGGATCACCTCGGGGGTGTCGTCCGTGGAGTCGTCCACGAAGACGACCTCGCAGGGCAGCCGCGCCGGCACCGACTCGGTGATCTGGTGCAGCAACTCCCGTATGTTCGCCGACTCATTGAAGGTCGGTACGACGATGGTGACGGCACCGGGCTCCGGGACCTCGGTGGCGCGTACCGCCGGGTCGCCGAGTTCGTCGGGGACAGTGCTCTCGAAGCTGCTCATCGACTGCCTCCGGAACGGGCCGTGGTGGTGGTCTCGGTGCTGACGGTGGTGTCGTCGATCCGCCGGATCTCGATGCGGTCCTCGCCCCTGCCGAAGGTGGCGACCGCCGTGGAGTGCTCGATCGCGGCCTTCACATTGGGCAGGTCCACCGCGTCGCGCCGTACCGTCGGGGAGGCGACCACGTAGTCGAGGTCCTTCCAGCCGTGCGGCATCGTCTTGGTGACCGCGGGGTCGAGGTCTGCCTTGTAGAACCAGATGGCGCCGAGGCCCGGCCGGTAGCCGTTGTGCACGAGGTCGAGCCAGAGCGCGTCGTCGACCAGGACCCGGGTGTCCTCCGGGTTCTTCACCTCGGTCTTCAGCCATGAAGAGGCCGCCCGGTAGGGGGCGTTGGCGTCGGCGGTCACGGCGGTGCGATCACCGTCGTACCAGTGGGGCACCACGTAGGCGCCGGCGGCCACCACGAGCACCGCCGCCAGCCCGCGGCGCCCCCACGTCACATACGTCCTCTCCTGGTCGGTCCGCCGTCTGCGCAGCACCGCGTGGGCGACGCTCGCGGTGCCTCCGGCGAGGACGAGGGCGAGGAAGGGGAGGGCCTGGATGACGTACATCGCGGGCAGGTAGCCGTTCGGGCGCAGGGCCACCACGGCGAGGATCGCCACGGTGAGCGCGGGTCCGGCCAGGGCGCGCGCGGTCACCGACCAGCGGAAGGTGACCAGGAGGAGCAGGGCGCCCGCGAGTCCGCCGAGCGGCAGGACCCGGTCGTAGTACAGCCAGGACTGCAGCACGCCGTACGAGCCGGTGCCCGACTCCAGGATGAACCCGGAGCCGGGGCGGCTCATCTGGTAGGTGATGCCCTCCCAGAGCGAGACGTGTCCGCCGCCCGGGAACAACTCACCCTTCAGCAGGGCGAAGAGCGGGTACGCCGTGCCGATCAGGACGCACGCGGTGACGGCGCCGGTGATCGCGAACTTGCGCGTGTCCCGATGGCTGTGCCGCCACATCGTGATGAACAGCGCGGGCAGGATGACCAGCATCGTCTCCTTGGTCAGCACCGCGGTGGCGGCCGCGAGGCCCGCGCCGAAGTGGTGCCAGAGATGACGGCTCGGCGAGGCGGCCAGGCAGAACGCGAGCAGCGTCCACATCACCGCGATGTTGTCGAGGAAGATCTCCCGCTGGAGCACGACCGAGAGCGGGGAGAGCCCGAAGAGGACCATCGCGAGGCCGGCCGCCCAGCGCGGCAGCGACAGCCGGCGCGCGAGGACGTACAGCAGGACCGCGCTCACCGCGCTGACCACGAGCATCGCGAAGCGCATCGAGCCGACGGTCATCAGCGAGGGGCTGATGTGCGCGGGTATCCAGGTCAGCATGGCTATCTGGATCCAGCCGAGCGGCGGATGGTCGTACCAGTACGTGTAGTGGGCCAGGCCCTTGCCCTGCTGGACGGCCCAGGCCTGGGCGAGGTAGGTGCCCTCGTCGTCGCTGAGGGTCGGGTAGGCGGCGATGTTCCAGCCCTGCACGACGAGGATCGCCGCGAGCAGCACCGCGCACAGGATCAGATCGGAGCGCGAGCTGCGAAAGCGTGAGGCCGGAGGGGACGTCGGGACGATTTTGGGCGCAGGAGGCCGCTGCGCGGGGACCGTGGGTGTGGTCGCCGCGGGAAGGGTGGAGGTCACGCAGGAACGTCCTCTCGGATCACTTCGGTGAGATGCGCGCCGACATGACTGGTCAACTCCCAGTCATTGCGCCCCCGTTGCTCGCGCCAGACGGCGCGTACGGCGGCACCCGCGAGCAGCACCTGATAGAAGGGACCGCCGACGACGAGCTTCAGGTAGTGCACGAAGCGGACGCGAAGCCCGTACTGCTTACCGAAGTCGTGCAGTCCGACGAGCTCGAAGACGAAGGTGACCAGAGCGGTCACGGCCGGCAGGAACGTGATGAAGGCGATCCCGACGGGCACGTCGAGGAAGAGCGCGACCGCCACGTTGAGCGGGATGATCACACCGGAGACCGCCTGGAGATACGGCGTCATCAGCGTGTAGCGGGCGAGCAACCGCTGCCCGAAGCCCGGCAGTTGCTTCCAGTCGCGCTTGCGGTAGACCTGCAGGAAGCCCTGGTTCCACCGGGTGCGCTGCTTGAGCAGCGACATCAGGGAGCCGGGCGTCTCCTCCTTGGTCACCATGTCGGAGTCGTACGCGACGACGACCTTCTTGCCGACACTGGACAGCCGGACGCCCAGATCGCAGTCCTCCGCGAGGCAGTTGGGGTCCCAGCCGTCGGCTTCCCGCAGGACCGCCGTCCTTACGAAGACGGTGTTGCCGCCGAGCGGGATGAACCCTTTCTGCGCGTGCAGATGAAGGCGCGAGCGGAACCAGAAGAAGTACTCCAGGCAGTTGCGCAGGCTGTACCAGCTGGAGTGGAAGTTGATGAGCTGCACCCCGCCCTGGACGACGTCCGCCTCCGTCGTGCGGAACGCGTGGTCGACGTGGGCGAGCAGCTCCGGATGCACCTGGTCCTCGGCGTCGAAGACCCCGACCACATCGCCGCGGCAGTGCGGCAGGGCCGTGTTCATGGCCTTCGGCTTGTTCTTCTTCTCGTGATGGTCGACGACGACACGCACGCGCGGATCGCGCGCCTCGGCACTCCGGGCCACCGCGGTGGTCTCCGGGTCGTCGTGCCCCACGATCACGATGATCTCGAAGTCGGTGTGGCTGGATTCCAGCAGCCGCTGGATGGTGTGGTCGAGCACCGCCTGCTCGTGCCGTGCGGGCAGCAGCAGCGAGAAGGACAGGCTCTCACCCCCGTCCGGACTGCTGAAGCGGGTGGAAGCGAGCACTTCGGGCGTACGCCACGCGTGCATCTGCCACCACAAGGTGAAGGCCGCCATCCAGAAGAGCGCCAGAGAAACGGCAGCGATGAAGACAGACGTGAGCAACAGATCCCCCCAGATCCCCAAAAACCCCCAGTCGCGACAGCGCGTCACTGCTGTCGCGTCACCGTGGCGAGACTATGGGCGATCTGTGAAGTGCACAGGTTGTTCTGGTGAAGAGCGTGTTTCATCACACTCGGTCGAGTTCCTGAACAATCCGCACGCTAGGGGCGTTTGGGCCGGTTGGGAATCACACGTTTCGGCCGTTCAGAGCCGTGCGAAGCCGGTCAGGATCGGTCGTCGGGGCGTCGCACGCGAAGTTACGGCAGACGTACGCGGCCGGCTTGCCGTCCACCAGCGGTCGGCCGGAAAGCAGCGGCAGCTCGTCACTCTCCGGAACCCCCACCGCCACGACGGCACCCGGCGCGGTCCCCAGAAGGGCCGCGCGCCGCAAGGCCGTTGTGGCCGGATCACTCCCCTCCCCCACCACCGCGACCTCCCGCGGACCGTCGAGCAGCGCCTCGGCCACCGCGAGCCCCCACCCGATGAAGCGGGGAGCCCGCGGCCCCAGCGCCTTCACGACACCCAACGCCCTTTCCGCCGCGGTGCGATGGGGTTCCGCACCGGTCTGCGCGGCATACGACAGCAGCGCTCCGGCCGCCGCGCTCCACCCCGAGGGCGTGGCGTTGTCGGTGGGGTCCTGCGGGCGGCGGATCAACCGCTCGGCGTCGGCGGCCGTGTCGTACAGCGCACCCGACTCGGAGTCCGTGAACTGCGCCAGGACGTGGTCGAGCAGGAACCCGGCGAATTCCAGCCAGACCCCTTCCCCGGTGACGGAGGTCAGCGCGAGGAAGCCCTCGGCGACGTCCGCGTAGTCCTCCAGCACCCCGGCGTGGGCGCCGACCCGGCCGTCCTTGCTGGTACGGGCCAGCCGCGCCCGGTCGTCCATGTGCAGCCGTACGAGGAGGTCGGCGGCGCCGATCGCGGCCTCCACCAGATCGGGGCGGTCGAAATAGGCGCCGGTCTCCGCGAGGGCGGCCACCGCGAGCCCGTTCCAGGCGGCGACCACCTTGTCGTCGCGTCCCGGGGCAGGCCGCCCGGCCCGCGCCGCGAGCAGCCGCTCCCGCAGGGAGGCGACCTTCTCGGCGTCGAACACCCCCTCCTGCTGAGGAAGTTGGAGTACCGAAGCCCCCTCCTCGAAGGTGCCCTCCTCGGTGACCCCGAAGTACTGGACCGCGAGTTCGGCGTCCGCGTCCCCGAGCACCTCGCGCAGCTGCGCGGGCGTCCACACGTAGTACGCGCCCTCGACATGCCGCCCGGTGCCGTCATCGCTGTCCGCGTCGAGAGCGGAGGCGAACCCGCCCTCGTTCGTACGGAGTTCGCGCACCAAGAAGTCGGCGGTCTCCAGAGCGACCCGCCGGGCGAGCTCGGATCCGGTGGAACGCCAGAGATGGGCGTAGACGCGGCAGAGGAGGGCGTTGTCATAGAGCATTTTCTCGAAATGCGGGACGACCCACTCGCGGTCGACGGAGTACCGGGCGAAGCCGCCGCCGAGCTGGTCGTAGAGGCCACCGCGCGCCATCCGCTCGCAGGTGTCGACCGCCATCTGCAGCGCGCCCTCGGCGCCGGTCCTCGCGTGGTGGCGCAGCAGGAACTCGATCACCATGGACGGCGGGAACTTGGGCGCTCCGCCGAATCCGCCGCGCGCTGCGTCGTAGTCCCGGGTGAGCCCGAGCAGCGCTCCGGCCAGCTCCTCCTCGCCCGGCACCTGGCTGTCCCCGAAGGACATCTCCCGCTCGGCCAGATCCCGCGTGATCTTCCCCGCGACCTCGGCGACCTCGTCCCGCCGGTCGGTCCAAGCGCTGGACACGCCCTCCAGAACCTGCCGGAAGGACGGCATGCCATGACGGGGCTCGGGCGGGAAATAGGTCCCGAAATAGAAGGGCTCAGCATCCGGAGTGAGGAACACGGTCATCGGCCAGCCACCCTGACCGGTCGCCGCCTGCACCGCCTCCATGTAGACGGCGTCGACGTCGGGCCGTTCCTCCCGGTCGACCTTGATGCTGACGAAGCGCTCGTTCAGATACGCGGCCGTCGCGTCGTCCTCGAAGGATTCGTGCGCCATGACATGGCACCAGTGACAACTGCTGTACCCGACGCTCAGCAGGACGGGTCTGTTGCTCGCCCGGGCCTCGTCGAAGGCCTCGGCCGACCAGGGCCACCACTGGACGGGGTTGTCGGCGTGCTGGAGCAGATACGGGGACGTCTCATGGGCCAGTCGGTTCACCCTTCCACTCTCCCACGCCCTCCGGGACGGCGAAGAAGCGCAGATGCATCGGGCGTGCCCCTTCGGGGGCATCTTCACGAGGGTGGCCGTACCGGTCGAGGAGCGCCCGGTATTCCCGTACGAAGTCCAGGAGTTCGTCCTTGGTCATCCAGTTGCCGGATCGCTGGACCTGGGCCCACCCCTCGGGACCCGCGTACTCCTTGTGGGCCCGGAGGTACAGCCCGGTGTCCATCTCGATCTTCAGGCGCGCCACGCCCTCGACGGCGGCGAACTCCTCGGGGGTCATCGTGGCCGGATCGGGCGTGGTGTGACGGAACGGCAGCGCTCGCCACCAGCGTTCACGGCCGCCCGACTTCTCCGCGATCTCCTCGATGAGGCGCTGGTCCGCCAGCTTGCGCAGGTGATAGCTGGTCGTGCCGGAACTCTCGCCGAGTTCCCTGGCGAGCACGGTCGAGTTCGCCTCGCCGTGCCGGCCGAGGTAGTCGAGGATGCGGCGGCGCAGCGGGTTGCCGAGGGACTTGTACAGGGCGGTGCGTTCGAGGCTGGTCAGCTCGGGGTCGGGCATACGACCACGGTATCCCCGGCCCGCTTCCCCCTGCAGAACAAATTCTGCAGAATTTTCTTTGCAGAACTTCCTCTGCGGTTCTATCGTGGAGGCATGCGGACGAATCGTGCTGTCATGCAAAGCAACTGGGCTCTCGTGCTGCTCGGCGTCACCGCCGTGGCGCTCGTGCCATGGACGGTGCTCCTCGTGCGTACGCTCCCGGCGAGCACCGAGGTGCGGAACTGGCAGGTGGCCTGGGTGGGACTCGACGTGCTGATGGCGGCGGGCTGCGCGGCCACCGCCGTGCTGGGGCTGCGCGGCGATCCGCACGCCCGGCTGACCGCTTCGGCGACGGCCGCGGTCGCGGTGCTCGACGCCTGGTTCGACATAACCACCGCGCAGCCGGGCGCTCCTCTCGTCCAAGCCCTGGCCTGCGCGGTGGCGGAGGCCGCGCTCGCCTGCGCCTGTGTCTTCCTCGCCCTCTCCAAGGGGCGTGCCCCGCGCGAAGTAAAGGACGAGTCCCGTGCCTCGGAAAGCGCGGGCTCCGGGACCGGTCGGCGGACGTGACCGTCGGGGATTGATCGTCGGCCCTCTCGCGTTCGCGTCCTCCCCGAAGGACACTCATAGGCCAGGGAGTTGCTGCCGGAGGGGGACGTGACATGCGGGACAGCCATCGGGCGGAGGCCGAGCGGCTGTTGGCCCGGGCCGTCGAGGAGGAGGTGCGTCGCTCCGGAGGGCGGGTGGACGGCGGTGTGCTGCTGTCGCGGGCGCGGGCCGCGCTCGACACGATGGCGGAGACCGCCGCCGAGGAGTACACGGCGTACACCCGGGCTCTGGACGAGTCGGAGGAGGGCCGGCAGACCTTCGGGCAGCGCTACGCGCGCGAGGGAGCCGGAACTCCCCTGCTGGTGGCGGCCGTCGGCGCGCTCGCGGCCGTCGTCGCCGACCTGGCCCTCGGCACCGGCGCCGGCACGGCCGTCGGCACCGGCGCGACGGTGGCCGTGGCGGGCGCCGCGGCCACCGTCCTGAAGGTGACGGCCTCGCACGTGCCCGCCGCGAGCCGCCGGGCCGGCGCCCTGGGGCAGCCCGGCGGCCCCGAGCAGCTGCGTCTGCAGTGGCTGACGGCCCTGGAGGTACGGGGCATCCGTCCCTTCCTCGACCAGCAGCGCGTCCTCAACGCCTCCACCGGCGCCAAGCAGGGTGCGCCCCAGCTGCGGCGCACCGACAAGAGCGCGGCGGCCCGCCGGCGCAGTGTCCTCGAGCAGTCCTTCGGTCAACTGCCGGAACCGGACGGCCCGTTCACCGGGCGGAGAACCGAGCTGTCGCGGGTGGCGCAGTGGGTGCACGCGGCCCGGGCGAGCACCGAGACGAAGCCGACGGTCGTGGTGCTGCACGGCGCGCCCGGCTCCGGCCGCAGCACGCTCGCGGTCCGGGCGGCGCACGCGCTCAAGGACCAGTTCCGCGGCGCGTGCGTGGTGGACCTGCGCGGCGACAGCCCGGACGACCCGCCGCTCACCACCCGTGACGCGCTGCTCCACCTGCTGAACCGGCTCGGCGCCCCCCGCGAACAGCTCCTCTTCCGCGAGCGCTCCTCGCAGGACCAGCAGGTCAGACGGTTGAGCGAGCTGTATCACCAGCATCTGACGGGCCTGCCGGTGACGATCGTGCTGGACGACGCGAGCGACGTCGATCAGGTGCGCACCCTGGTCCCCGAGCGCTCGGAGAGCCTGGTCCTGGTCACCGCGCGGAAGCCCCTCGAACTGCCCGCCGACCTCGCCGCCTGGGTGCACCAGCTCCCCGTCGAGGCGCTGGACCCGGCGGGTTCCGAGGAGCTGCTCACCGCGGCGGCGCAGGACGCGTCCGGCCCGTACGACGCCGAATCCACGGACCAGGTCCGGGAGTTGTGCGGCGGCCTGCCACTGGCGCTGCGCGTCGCGGGCTCCTCGCTCGGCCCCCGCACCCCCCGTCAGCTGGCCACCGACCTCGCGGCGTACGGTCCGGTGGAACCCGTGGAGCGGGTGCTGTGGCTGCGCTACACGGACCAGTCGGACATGGCACGCCGGCTGCTCCGCCGGCTGGCGCTGGCCGGCCGTGCCTCGCTGGGCGCGGCCGCGGCGGCGTCCCTGCTCGCGACGGACGAGCCCGAGGCCGTCCGTCATCTGACCGAGCTCTCCCGGGCGGGCCTGATCGACCACGTGCGCGGCAGCCGCTACCGCCTGCACGATCTCGTGCGGGCCTTCGCCTCGGCCCGCCTCCTCGACGAGGAGGAGCCCTCGGAGCGCACAGCGGCGCAGGAACGCCTGATCGTGAACTACGCGGAGCTCGCCGACTCGGTGATCCGTCTGGTGGACGGCAAGACGTCGACGCGCGCCGACCAGTTCGGACCGCACGGCTTCACCTCCCTGGACGCGGCGCTCCGCTGGCTGGACGACGAGTCGAGCTTCATCACGGCGGCCCTGCGGCACGCGGAGGGGGTGGACCAGGCGGCGGTGCTGCACCTCCTGGGCGCTCTGTGCGACTACTGCCTGCTGCGCGGCGACCTCTACCGCCTGGGCGAGATCAGCGAGTTGACGCAGGCCGTCGACCAGGGCCTCCTGGTCCGCTCGGTGCAGTGGCGTACCGGCATCGCGGCCCGCCAGCTGGGCGAGCTGGACAAGGCGCGGACGACCCTGACCTCGGTGGTCGACCTCTACTTCGAGGCCCACCACGACGCGGGGGCGGCCAGGGCGCTCTGCTCCCTCGGCATCACGCTGCACCATCAGGGCAACCTCGTCGAGGCCGCGGCCAAGCTCCAGGAGGCGATGGACCTCCAGGCCTCTCCCGAGCTGGCGGCCGACCGTGCCTGGACGATGCACGCGCTGGCGGCGGTCGAGCGCGACAGGTCCCGGCTCGCCCACGCCCTCGACCTCCTCACCCGGTCGCTGGTCCTGCACCGCGAGAGCGGCTCGGTGCACGGCGAGGCCTGGGCCCACTTCCAGCTCGGTCAGCTGGGCCTGCGGATGGGCGACGTGCCGCGCGCCGAGCGCGAGCTGCGCGAGGCACTCGACCTGTACGGCCGTACGCGCGACGCCCGGGGCGAGGCGTGGGCGCTCACCCAGCTGGCCCGCGCCCGGCTCGTCGAGGGCGACCCGTCCTCGGCGGTCGACGGGCTGCGCCAGGCGTCCTCCCGCCACCGCGAGAACGAGGACGCGCGCGGCGAGGCCTGGACGGTCTACTACCTGGGGCAGTCGCTGGAGGAGACCGGCAATCTGAACCAGGCGGTGCGCGAGCTGGAGCGCTCCCGGACGATGTTCTCCCGCATGCGGGACGTCTACGGCCTGGCCTGTGCCCGCCACCACTCGGCCCGCGTGACCCGCGACCAGCGCGCCGCGCAGACGGGCTCGCTGCGGAATTCGGGCTTCGCCCGTCAGCTCCTCGTGGATGCCCGCGCGGACTTCCAGCGCATCGGGGTGGCCCACGGCGAGGCGTGGACGTGTCTGGAGCTCGCCGTGGTCGACGCGGGAAACGCCCGTACCCAGCAGGCCCTGTCCCTGTGCGACGAGGCCGCCGGGCTGTTCGCCTCGTACGGCGACCGGCGTGGGGAGGACTGGGCCCGTTTTCTGCGCTGCACCCTGCTCCCGTACGCGGCCCCGGGTGGTTACGAGGTGGGCGCCGCGGTGGCCCAGGAGGAACTGTCGCAGCTCTCCCGCACCGGCCACTCGACCCGCGACGGCAGGCTCGACGACTTCATCGAGGCGTATCAGCTGCTGCTGGAGCGGGGAGTGGACCTGGACGCCGGGTGGCAGGCCTGGCGCCTGGGCATGGTGCCGGGACGCCACGCGCGCGACGTGATGGGCGTGCCGGTGGTGGCGTGAGGACGGCGGAGCAGCGGGCGCAGTGGGGGGCAGCGGGGGCTCTCACGCCGGGCCGCCGGCCACGGCTGGAAACGCCGCAGGGGCCGAGCACGGCTGCAGCACCCGCACGAGCGGGCCACGGCTGTGTTACTCGGAGGGGGCCAACCGCTGCCGTAGCTCCGGCAGAGGCAGGACACGGCTGAAGCGCCCGCGGAGGCCAGCCACGGGCTGAAGCTGTAGCACCTGCGGAGGCAGGCCACGGTTGGAGATCCCGCGCAGGCCCGCCACGGCTGAAGCACCCGCAGGGGCAGACCACGGCTGAAGCTCATGCCGGGGCAGACCACGGCTGAAGCTCCCGCGGGGTCCGATGCCCCCGCGGGTGCGCGCTCAGCCCTTCGCGGGTGCGGCCTTCCCGCCGGAGCCGGAGCCGGTCCGCTCCGCTCCGCCGGAGGCCGCGGTCCTGTCCTCGGGGTCCTGCTCGAAGGTGACCTTGCCCATGTGGCGGTTCATGGACTTCATCAGACCCCAGACGGCCAGGGCCATCACCGCGAAGACGATGAAGCCGAGGACGCCGGGGGTGACCTTGTTCTCGTCGACCTCCTTGGCGAGGGGGACGAGGTGCGTCAGTGCCAGGCTTGCGCTCATGTCAGGCATTGTCGCGGATGCCCGCAAAGAGGTCGTCCTCGGGGAGGGATGTATCGACGAGGGACTTGGCGAGCTCGTACTCCTCGGTCGGCCAGACCTCCCGCTGGATGTCCATGGGGACCTTGAACCAGCCGCCGTCGGGGTCGATCTGCGTGGCGTGCGCGATCAGCGCCTTGTCGCGGATCTCGAAGAAGTCCGCGCACGGAACGTGCGTGGTCAGCGTGCGCTCGGCGCGCTCGAACTCGCTCCAGCGCTTCAGCCAGTCCCCGTACGGAGACTCCATGCCGCGGTCCAGAAGCGCGTTGTGCAGCGCCTCGGTGCGTGGGCGGTTGAAGCCCTGGTTGTAGTAGAGCTTCTGCGGCTCGAACGCGGGACCGAATTCCGACTCCGGGTACTTCTCGGTGTCCGTCGCGCCCTCGAACGCCACCATCGAGATCTTGTGGGTCATGATGTGGTCGGGGTGCGGGTAACCACCGTTCTCGTCGTACGTGGTGATCACCTGCGGGCGGAACGAGCGGATCTGCTTGACCAGCTCACCGGCCGCCTTGTCGACGTCCTCCAGGGCGAAGCAGCCCTCGGGGAGCGGCGGCAGCGGGTCACCCTCGGGCAGGCCCGAGTCGACGAAGCCGAGCCACTCCTGCTTGACGCCGAGGATCTCGCGGGCCTCGTCCATCTCCTTCTTGCGTACCTCGTGGATGTGCTCCTCGATGTACTTGTCGCCCTGAAGCTTGGGATTGAGGATGGAGCCGCGCTCCCCGCCCGTGCAGGTCACGACCAGCACGTCCACCCCCTCGGACACGTACTTCGCCATGGTGGCCGCGCCCTTGCTCGACTCGTCGTCGGGGTGGGCGTGCACGGCCATCAGTCGCAGCTGGTCAGTCAAGACTCAATCCTCGGTCAGTCGGCTGTCGCCTGAGTAAGTCGGCTGTCGGCGCCCGGCGTGAATCAGCGCTGTGGGCGGCTTCTATAGTGACGGAATCGGGGGGCGAATAATTCCGGGGTCCCCCTCACGGACCTCAGCCGAGAGGACGATCATGAGCACGGCGAGCACGCAGCTGCCCGAGGGCCGGTACGGCCGCTCCGCGGACGAGCGCGCCGACCGGAAGCTCAAGATCATCGGTGGTGTCCTGGGCGTCGCCCTCATCGGCCTGGTCGGCTGGTTCGGCTACGACTACATCGGCGGGACCGAGATCAGCGCCCAGGTGATCAGCTTCAAGCCGGTCTCGGACAGCGCGGTCGAGGCCCACCTGGAAGTGCGCAAGGACGCGGGCGCGAGCGGCTACTGCACGCTGCGTTCACAGAGCGCCGACGGCGTCGAGGTGGGCCGCGCCGACTTCCGCTTCGACCAGGACTCCTCACGCGTCGACAAGGTGGTTACCCTGCGTACGACGGCCCGGGGCTCCACGGCGGAACTCCTCGGCTGTCACTCGGGCTGAGCGACACCGCCCACCCGCACCGACTGCGTCGAAACAGGTCGGCACCATTCTCGGCAACCCGTGACTGACCTGCATTGATGTAATTCTGATGTCTTATGTCCTCCCCTCCGAGCCACTGAATTGTTAGGCTCGTGGTTTCGCCCACCCGTGAGAGAACATGCTTCTGGGTAGGGCGATGCTTTGTATTCCCAGTACCTACGAGGAGCACCTGTGACCCAGACCAGCGAGAACGTCACCTGGCTGACCCAGGAGGCGTACAACCAGCTCAGGGCCGAGCTGGAGTACCTGTCTGGTCCTGCGCGCACGGAGATCGCCGCCAAGATCGCGGCCGCGCGCGAGGAGGGCGACCTGCGCGAGAACGGCGGGTACCACGCGGCCAAGGAAGAGCAGGGCAAGCAGGAGCTCCGTGTGCGCCAGCTGACCCAGCTCCTGGAGAACGCCAAGGTCGGCGAGGCTCCCGCGGCGGACGGCGTGGTCGCACCGGGCATGGTCGTCACCATCGCCTTCGACGGCGACGAGGACGACACCCTGGACTTCCTGCTCGGCTCGCGGGAGTACGCGAACTCCGACATCGAGACGTACTCTCCGCAGTCCCCGCTGGGCTCCGGCGTGAACGGCAAGAAGGTCGGCGAGGACGCCCGGTACGAGCTGCCGAACGGCAAGCCCGCCTCGGTGAAGATCCTCAAGGCCGTGCCGTACCAGGGCTGAGCCCAGGACCAGCGACGACGACGATGCCCCCGGCCGAGGCCGGGGGCATCGTCATGTCTGCGCCTGCTTCTACGTCCGCGTCTGTGTCCGCGTCTGCGTCTGTGTCCGCGTCTGTGTCCGCGTCCGCGTCACGCCGTCGCCGAGCGGTACTTGCGGACCGCGAGCGTCCGGAAGATCAGCACGATCAGGACGGAGTAGATCACCGAGGCCCAGATCGAGTGCCGCATGGGCCAGGCCTCGGACTCCGACACCCCCGGGTTGGCGAACAGCACACGGCAGGCCTGCACGGTGGCGCTGAACGGGTTCCAGTCCGCGACATGCCGCAGCCAGGGCGTCATGTTGGCGGTGTCCACGAACGCGTTCGAGATGAACGTGACCGGGAAGAGCCAGATCAGCCCGCCGGAGGTGGCCGCCTCGGGCGTCCGCACGGACAGGCCGATGAGCGCGCCGATCCAGGTGAACGCGTACCCCAGCAGGAGCAGCAGCCCGAAGGCGCCGAGGACGCGGAACGCGTCGGTGCTGCCGGTCGTGCCGACCCGCCAGCCGACCATCAGGGCGACGATCGCGAGGACGAGCAGGGTCAGCGCGGTCTGCACGAGGTCGGCCAGGGTGCGGCCGGTCAGCACCGCTCCACGCGCCATGGGCAGCGACCGGAAGCGGTCGATGAGGCCCTTGTGCATGTCGTCGGCGATGCCCGCGCCGGCGCCCGCGGTGGCGAAGGTGACCGTCTGCGCGAAGATGCCCGCCATCAGGAAGTTGGTGTACGCCTCGGCGCTGGTGCTGCCGCCGATCTTCATGGATCCGCCGAAGACGTAGGTGAACAGCACCACGAACATGATCGGCTGGATCAGTCCGAAGATCACCATCTCGGGGATGCGGGACATCCTGATCAGGTTCCGCTTGGCGATGACCAGGGAATCCCGGATGGACTGGGTGATCGGGTTCGAGGGCGCCGTGACCGGCACGGCGTCGCTGACGGCGCTCACTTGGCGGCCTCCTTCTTGCTCTTGCCGGTCCGGGCGTCCGCCACCCGGCCGTCCTCCTCGGCCTTCTCCTCGGCCACGTGGCCGGTGAGGGAGAGGAAGACGTCGTCGAGGGTGGGGCGGCGCAGGCCGATGTCGTCGATCTCGATGCCCCGGGTGTCCAGCTCGCGGATGACCTCCGCGAGGAGCTTCGCGCCGCCGGTGACGGGCACGGTGAGCTTGCGGGTGTGCTCCTCGACCGTGGTCTCGCCCTTGCCGAAGCCGCGCAGCACCTCGGAGGCGGTCTCGATGTGCTCGCGCTCGTGCACGACGACCTCGACGCGCTCGCCGCCGGTCTGCGCCTTGAGCTCGTCGGCGGTGCCGCGGGCGATGACACGGCCGTGGTCGACCACGCAGATGTCGTGCGCGAGGTGGTCGGCCTCTTCGAGGTACTGGGTGGTCAGCAGCAGCGTCGTACCGCCGGAGACCAGCTGCTTGATGACGTCCCACAGCTGCTGGCGGTTGCGCGGGTCGAGGCCGGTCGTCGGCTCGTCCATGAACATCACCGGGGGTGACACGACCAGGGCCGCCGCCAGGTCGAGGCGTCGGCGCATACCGCCCGAGTACGTCTTCGCGGTGCGGTCGGCGGCGTCGGTGAGGTTGAACTGCTCCAGGAGCTCGCCGGCGCGGACCTTCGCGGCCTTCGCCTTCATCTGGTAGAGCTGACCGACCATCTGAAGGTTCTCGCGGCCGGTCAGGTACTCGTCGACCGCCGCGAACTGCCCGGAGAGGCCGACCCTGCGCCGTACCGCGTCGGGGTCCTTGAGCACGTCGATGCCCGCGACGACGGCTTTGCCGCTGTCGGGGCGGAGCAGAGTGGTGAGACAGCGGACCGCGGTCGTCTTGCCCGCGCCGTTCGGCCCGAGCAGGCCGAGCACGGTGCCTTCCGGAACATCGAGGTCGACGCCGTCCAGAGCCCTTACGTCACCGAAGGTCTTCACCAGGCCTTCGGCGTAGATGGCGCCCGGCATGAGAGTTCTCCACGTCGTTGGGGATTTTCGGTCTTTACGCAATGAGCATATTTTTCCGGTTCGACCCCACTCGGGCGCCGACCGAGACGCGCACACCCTAACGCGATGTATCGCGTCGCTCAATGGATTTTCCCTGCCCGGGACGACCGGGGCTGTGACGACGGCTCCGACCTCAGCCGATGACCGTGTACCCCGCCTCGCGCAGCGCCAGATTCACCTCGGCGCAGTGCTCGGGCCCCTTCGTCTCCAGGTGCAGCTCGACCTCCACCTCCGTGAGCCCGAGCCGTGGATCGGTCCGTACGTGGCTCACATCGAGGACGTTAGCGTCCGCCACTGACAACACCCCGAGAAGTGTGGCCAGGGCGCCGGGCCGGTCGGTGAGCCGCAGCGTGACCGCCAGATAGCGGCCGCCCGCCGCCATGCCGTGCCGCAGGATGCGCTGCATCAGCAGCGGATCCACGTTGCCGCCCGACAGCAGCGCCACCACCGGGCCCTCGAAGGTCCCGGGAGCGCGCAGCAGCGCCGCGACGGAGCTCGCGCCGGCCGGCTCGACGACCAGCTTGGCGCGCTCCAGGCACAGCAGCAGCGCGCTGGAGAGGTTGTTCTCGGAGACCGTACGGACCTCGTCGACCAGCTCCTCGACGAGGCGGAACGGCACGTCACCGGGGCGGCCGACCTTGATGCCGTCGGCCATCGTGGCCGGGTTCTCGATCGCCACCGGCCGTCCGGCCGCCAGCGAGGGCGGGTACGCCGCCGCGCCCTCCGCCTGCACCCCGATGATCCGTACGTCCGGACGCAGCGCCTTCACCGCGAGGGCGACGCCCGCCGCCAGCCCGCCGCCGCCGACCCCCAGCACGATCGTGCGCACCTCGGGGCACTGCTCCAGGATCTCCAGACCGACCGTGCCCTGGCCCGCGATGATGTCGGGGTGGTCGAAGGGATGGATGAACACCGCGCCCGTCCTCGCCGCGTACTCCTGCGCGGCGGCCAGGGTCTCGTCGACCACCTGCCCGTGCAGCCTCACCTCGGCGCCGTAGTCACGGGTGGCCGCGACCTTCGGCAGCGGGGCGCCGGTCGGCATGAACACCGTGGACCGCACGCCGAGCAGCGAGGACGCGAGCGCGACGCCCTGCGCGTGGTTGCCGGCACTCGCGGCGACGACACCCGCGGCGCGCTCCTCCGGAAGCAGGCCCGCGATCCGCACGTACGCGCCACGCAGCTTGAACGATCCGGTCCGCTGCAGGTTCTCGCACTTGAACTGCACCGGCGCGCCCACCAGCTGGGACAGGTACCTGCTGCCCTCCATCGCGGTCACCCGCGACACACCCGTGAGCATCTTCTGCGCGCCGCGTACGTCGTCGAGGGTCACGCTGGGAAAGGAGTCAGCCGTGCTGTAGCTCATGACCACCAGTCTCGCAGTTCACGCGGGCGCACTCCCGTGGTGACCACGCTCCGAGACCAGGTTTGCGCAGCGCCGGTACGGCCCGCGCCCCGGCCGCGTAACCTGTCCCCCAACCCAGCTCCCCACGCATGAATTGAGCCCCCGGCCATGCCCACAACACCAGAAATGTCGATGGACATGACGACCGTCGGTGACACCGGTCTTCTCGAAGCCCTGCAGCACGAGGTCGCGGTCTTCGCGCGCCGTGCGGAACAGACCCGGCTCGGCGGGGTGGGGCAGGTGCGCAACTCCATGGACCGTGCCGCGTACCTGCTGCTCAACCGCCTCGACAAGGAAGGCCCCATGGGCGTCAAGGCGCTCGCGGCGAGCATGGGGATCGACTCCTCGACCGTCACCCGGCAGGTCGCCCCGCTGGTCGACACCGGGCTCGTCAAGCGCACCTCGCACCCCGAGGACGGGCGCGCCGTGGTGCTCCAGCTGTCCCCGCGCGGCCAGTCCCGCCTGGACGAAGTGCGCACTTCCCGGCGTCAGTTGATGGCCGAGCTGACACACGAATGGGCGCCGGAGGAGCGCGAGGCGTTCTGCGCGCTCCTGACGCGCTTCAACAGCGCTCTCTCCGCCCGCCAGGCGGCCCAGGGCATGCCGGCGCCGGAGTCCGAACCCGCCTCCTGAACCACGCGGGAACTCCGCGCCGGACCCGGTGTCCTTTGGCCTCCGTGCCCTCCACGTCCTTCCCCGCGCGCGTGCATGTGCGCCGGGCTCTTGACCGGAAGGCGGCACCTGGCCTCATATGAGACCGGGTCCTCGTCGTACGCGGTGCGACGGGCCGCACGCGGCCGCGGGCCCGTTTCCTCAGGGTCACCCTCAGGGGGGAGGCGTGGTGCGAGAACGGCGTGCGTCCCAAGACATCCGCCGGGCCCGGGAGTTCAAGGCGTTCGTCGCGGGCGCGGCCGGGCGGCTGCTGCACGCCGCCACGCTGCTCACGGCGGAACCCCGGGACGCCAACCCGCGCGCGCGGAAGCTGCTGACGCTGGCCCTGGCCCATACGTACGCCTCCTGGGACCGGCTGCACGGCGAGGACCCCTACGACAGCGCCCGACGGCAGCTGGCGGTGCGCTTCCAGCGCACCGCCTGGCATCAGTACGGCGGCTTCGGGCGGCTGCGCCCCTCCCCGGACAGCGTCCTGGCCCGCCTCACCCCCCAGGAACGCCTGGTCCTCGTCCTCAGGCTGTACGAGGGGGTCGCCGAGGAGCAGACGGCGGCCCTGCTCGGCCTTCCCACGGAACGTGTCCGGGTGATCTGCGCCCGGGCCATGGCGACGCTGCTGCACCCGCCGAGCGGCCCGGCGCCCACCAGGGTGGAGGTGGCATCGTCATGAACCTGCCGGACCGCGAGGCGACGGTACGACGGCTGCTGGAGCAGGCCCCGCCCCCGGTGCCGCCCGACCTGTACGGCGAGGCCGTACGCCGCGGAGGGCGCATGCTGCGCCGCCGGACGGCGGCCCGGCGGCTGCTGTGGCTGGTGCTGTTCGCCGCGGCCGTGGCCTTCGTCGTCTGGGCGACGATGGCCCGTCCCTGGGTGGAGCCGCCGTCCGAGACGACTCCACCGCTGACGGGCTGGTGACCGGCCGGACGGACGGTCGCCTCGCCTAGCCCAGGGCCTGCTGAAGGTCCTCGAGCAGGTCGTCGATGTTCTCGATGCCCACGGAGATACGGACGAGGTCGCCGGGAACCTCCAGCGCCGAACCGGCCACCGAGGCGTGCGTCATGCGTCCCGGGTGCTCGATCAGCGACTCCACACCGCCCAGCGACTCACCGAGCGTGAACACCTTGGCGCGGTTGCAGACCTCGACGGCCGCCTCCTCGCCGCCCGCGACCTGGAACGAGACCATGCCGCCGAACGCCCGCATCTGCTTCGCGGCGGTCTCGTGACCGGGGTGCTCCGGGAGGCCCGGGTACAGAACCCGCGTCACGCGCGCGTGCCGGGTGAGCATCTCGGCGACCCGGCCCGCGTTCTCGCTGTGCCGGTCCATGCGCACGGAGAGCGTCTTGGTGCCGCGCAGCACCAGCCAGGAGTCGAAGGGCCCGGCGACCGCGCCCATCGCGTTCTGGTGGTACGCCAGCTCCTCGCCGAGTTCCTGGTCACCGGTGATCAGGGCGCCGCCCACGACGTCCGAGTGGCCGCCCATGTACTTGGTCAGGGAGTGCACGACGACGTCCGCGCCGAGCGCCAGCGGCTGCTGGAGGTAGGGCGTCGCGAAGGTGTTGTCGACGACCAGCCGGGCGCCCGCCTCGCGCGCGATCTGCGCGACCGCGGCGATGTCCGTGATGCCGAGGAGCGGGTTGGACGGCGTCTCGACCCAGATGACCTTCGTCTTCGGGGTGAGGGCGGCCCGCACCGACTCGAGGTCGCTGGTGTCGGCGACCGACCACTCCACGCCCCACCGGGAGACGACCTTCGCGAAGAGCCGGAAGGTCCCGCCGTACGCGTCGTTCGGGATGACCACGTGGTCGCCGGGGCTCAGCAGCGTACGCAACAGGCAGTCCTCGGCCGCCAGTCCGGACGCGAACGCGAGGCCGCGGCGACCGCCCTCCAGGGCGGCGAGGTTCTCTTCCAGGGCGGTCCTGGTGGGGTTGGCGCTGCGGCTGTACTCGTAACCGCCGCGCAGCCCGCCGACGCCGTCCTGCTTGTAGGTCGAGACCTGGTAGATCGGCGGGACGACCGCGCCGGTGAGGGGATCGGCGGTGTTGCCCGCGTGGATCGCGAGTGTCTCGAAATGCTGACTGATGTGCCTGTCGCTCATGAGTCCCGAGCGTAGTGCTCCCCAGGCGTTCATGACGGCGCACACCCTCCCCGGCGACACCGCGCCCCGCCGGGAACCGGCCACGGGCGGCGTCGGACGACCGGTGCCGAGGCCGTGACGGGAGTACGGAGTGGTGAGAGGGGTGGTGGGAGGAGCGGCGGGAGGAGTGGTGAGGGACCGCTGCCGGGGCCGCGACGGGAACGGCTGCAGACCGATACCGAGGACGTGGTGGGAGAGGAGGACGTGGTGGGAGCGGTTGTGGGCCCGGTCTGGGACCGGTTGTGGGAAGGGTCTGGGACCGGTTGTGGGCCCGGTCTGGGACCGGTTGTGGGACCGGTTGGCCAATTGTCGGACCCGTCTGGTTCGCTTGAGGCATGGAGATTCTCTGGGTCCTGATGGCGCTGGCCATGTTCAGCCTGGTCCTGCTGCCGGTGTTCCGGCGCAGGCGCACCGGTGTACAGCTGGTCTCGCCCGGGGACCCGGACGCCGCGGACCCGGCGAACTACGGGTTCCTGCGGCAGGAGGAGCTGGACATCCGCATGCCGGGCCCGGACGCGGATCTGCTGAACGTCCTGGACGTGGTGCAGCAGACCCAGGACTACCGCGCGGCCTCGCAGCTGCTGGCCGGCACGGAGACCGAGGGAGAGACCCGCTGGCAGCGGGTCCAGGCCTTCGCGGGGGCCGCGTCGCTGGAGCTTCAGCAGCGCCCCGGCGGGGTCAGCGAGACACCCGGCGGGCAGTGGCTGCGGGTGTGGCGCGCCGAGGCCCCCAAGGACGCGGGCGGCGCGGCGGTGCACGCCGAGTTCCTGGTGCAGCAGGCCTGGCGGACGTCGACGCCGGGGACCGACGACTTCCGGATCATCATGGAGGAGGCGCGGGCCGCGTGCGGCGAGGCGGCGCTGCTGTCCCCCGGTGACCCGATCCCGTACATCGTCGAACTGTCGGTGGCCCGTGGACTGGCCTACTCCCAGCCGGAGTTCGAGAAGCTCTGGCTGAAGATCCTGGACCGCGCGCCCTCCCACATGGGCGCGCATCTGGCGGCCCTGCACTACTGGTGCGAGAAGTGGCACGGCTCGCGGGAGACGGCGTACGCGTTCGCGGAGGCCGCGGCGGCACGCGCACCGCAGGGCTCCCTCCTCGCGGCGATGCCGCTCTTCGCGGTCTTCGAGCACCTCCCCGAGGTGAACCTGGTCCGCAGCTTCTACCAGAGCGAGGTCGTGACCAAGGCCGTCCACGGCGCGCTGTACGCGGTCCACGCGGCCCGCCCCGACGACCCGATGCTCGCCCACGTCCGCCACCTGCTGGTCTTCTTCCTCGTCCGCGGCGAGCGCTGGTCCGAGGCGATGAACCAGCTGGTGCACGTCGACGGCCACGTCGGCGCCCTGCCCTGGACGCTGACCCACGATCCGGCCGCGGACTACGCGATATACCGCGCCCTGGCGGTGGCCGGCTACGAGGCGAACGGCGGAAACCCGGCGACGCTGTCGCACTGAGCGGGCGACGAACGCACGCGTGAAGGCGCCCCTCTCCGGCGGGCCGGGCGAGGGGCCCCCTTCGGAATGCCTGTCCACGCAGCCGCGTTGGAGGCAAGTGACGCCGCACCCACCCCTCCCACCACGGCCCCGGGCCATGGTGCCCGGGGGGTGCTGATGTGCCGGTGTCCCCGAGCCTCTGGCCCCGAGGCCCGTGCTGGTGTCCTCGCACCCCGTGGAGAGCGCATGTTCCTGTACAGCCGTACGCCTCAGCTCCCGACCGCCGAGCAGGCGCTGCTCGGCCGCCCCGAACCGATCTTCACGCTCCCCGACCGGCACACCGTCCTCGGTACGCCGCTGCGCGGTCCCTACCCCGACGGCCTGGAGGTCGCCGATTTCGGCATGGGCTGTTTCTGGGGCGCCGAGCGCGCGTTCTGGCAGCTCCCGGCGGGGGTGTACACGACGCTGGTCGGCTACCAGGGCGGCTTCACCGAGCACCCGGCGTACGAAGAGGTCTGCTCCGGCCTGACCGGCCACACCGAGGTGGTCCGTGTGGTCCACGACCCCGAGCTGATCACGTACGAGCGGCTCCTCCAGGTCTTCTGGGAGTCCCACAACCCGACCCAGGGCTTCCGCCAGGGCAACGACGTGGGCACCCAGTACCGCTCCGCCGTCCACACCCACACCCCGGCCCAGGCCCAGTCGGCGACCGCCTCCCGCGAGGCCTACCAGAAGGTCCTCACACGGTCCGGCCACGGCACGATCACCACAGAGATCCTCCCCGCGGAAACCCGCCCCTTCTACCCGGCGGAGGGCTACCACCAGCAGTATCTTTCGGGCAGCAAAAACCCGGACGGGTACTGCGGGCTGGGCGGAACGGGGGTCAAGCTGAGTACCCCGTTCGGGACCAACTGGGGTGTGTCGTGCCCGACGGGTCTCACGCCGGCTCCGACCGAGAACTGAAGCGGCCGTCTCCAGAAGGGCAGTTGACGGCACGCGTCGACTGCGCCATCTGACCGCAGATGGACACGGCCATACAAATCGGCCCGACTGGAAAGAAGTTGCTGCCTCTGACGGTCAAGAACGCCGCCGGCGCCGAGCGGTCACAGCCACTGACGTGGACAGGGCACTCGATCGGGTGATTGATGCCCCGGCGGGGGCGAGCGAGGACGAGGTGGCGGCTGCACTGGCTGCGGTGGGCGCTTCGCGTCCTCGCCTTCCTGCGCCGCCCGTCTCGTCCCGGACTCCGCTGCCGGGCCCTGGAAGCGCTTCACAGATCGTCTCCGAGGTGGAGGGGGTCTGAGGGGCGTTCGAGGCGTCTGAAGGATCGAGCGACACGGTGATCCCCCTCTCCGACCGGGAGGGGGATCAATCAGTTGGTCCGCGTTTTCCTACGCGGAGGTCTAAAGGGCCCGCCTTCGCCGGGACTCCCTTGACGCCGGACAGTGCCCACCGGCCTTGCTCGTTGAGTCGGCAACGATGCAGCCAAACCCGCCCATGACTGGAGGAGTCTGGTCAGGAGAGCGGGACGCCGGCGATGGCGATGCGCTCCATGACACGGCGCCGCGGGAAGTAGTCGCTGATCGCGTAGTGCTGGGTGGCGATGTTGTCCCACACGGCGACCGAGCCCGGCTGCCAGCGGAACCGCACCTGGTACTCGGGGATGCGGGCCTGGAGGACGAGCTCGTTGAGCAGTTCGCGGCTCTCCACGTCCGACAGGCCGACGATCCGGGTCGTGAAGGGCTCGTTGACGTAGAGCACCTTGCGGCCCGTGCGCGGGTGGTGGACGACCACCGGGTGTTCGACGGGCGGCAGGTTCTCGCGGTGTCCCGCGATCTGGCTCTCGGTCATCAGCAGGCCGTGGCTCACAACCCAGTCGTGCACGGCGGTGAGTCCTTCGATGCGGGCCTTCATGGACTCGGTGAGGTTGTCGTAGGCGGCCGCCATGTCCGCCCACATGGTGTCGCCGCCGGCGGGCGGTACTTCGACGGCGCGCAGGACGGAGCCGAGTGCCGGCGCGGCCATGAACGAGTGGTCGCTGTGCCAGATGTTCTCCGTGCCCATGAGCATGTCGTCCTTGGCCAGGCGGGTGACCTCGTTGGTGTCGCCCTTGGGGAAGAAGGGGTTCGGTTCCGGCTCGCCCCACAGACCGGAGAACGCGAGCTGGGACTGCGGGTCGAAGGCGTCCTGGCCGCGGAAGAAGAGCACCTTCCATTCCAGCAGGGCCTGTCGGATCTCCTCCGCGACGTCCTCGCCGATCGGGAGTGAGAGGTCGACGCCTTCCACCTCGGCGCCGATGTGCGGGGTGAGCGGGCAGATGTCCAGGAGCCGGTAGTCGGGCTGGGCCATGCCGGGCGTGATGCGGTCGAGCGTGCGCTTGCCGTAGTGCATCAGTGGCTTGTCGAGCGCGGGGGCGGGGGTGGTGACGACGCTGTCCATGAGTCCTCCGTAGCGAGCCGGAATATCGTTACCGGCAGTATCGTTATTGAGGCGGAGGGAGGCAAGGACCTGGCGGCAGGAAAATTGAGGCGGAATCCGTGGCCGGGAGGCCGTCAGTGAGTCGAGCCGACAGCGCGGGCGACGAGGTCCACCAGCGCGTCCACGAACCGTGCGTCGGGCAGCTCCTGCTCGCCGACCAGCCGGAAGAGCAGCGGGGCGGCCACCAGCGTGGCCGTGGCCCGGACATCGGTGTCGGGCGCCACGTCGCCGCGGGCGATCCCGCGCTCGAGGATGCGCCTCGTCTCGCCCATGATCCGCTCGGTGTACTCCGAGTACTGGCCCCCTGCCGTGCCAGTCTCGGCCGCCGCTCCGATCAGGCCGGAGATCAGCCGGTCGGACCCCGGCAGCCGGTATGCCTCCAGGCGGGCGGTGAGTACGAAGTGGAGCTCGGCGCGGAAGTCGCCCAGATCGGGCACCGCGAGGACGCCGAAGCGGGTTTCGGCAGCAGCGATGATCAGATCCTGCTTGGTGGGCCATCGCCGGTAGATGGCAGGCTTGCTCACCGCGGCCCGTGCGGCAACGGCGTCCATCATGACCGCCCCGATGCCCTCCTCGGTGACCAGGCCGACGACGGCTTCCAGGACCGCCCCGGTGACCCGCTCCTCCCGCGGCCGCCCCGGTGTCCGCTCCGTAGCGCGCGACTGTCTACCCACCATGCACCGAGCCTACGATCTCCACGGGACCATGCGGTCCACCAGGAGGTATGGGGCGGTCGAACCGCGGGACGAAGCAGGAGGGCGATGCGCCCGAGGCGGCGGGGCCATCGCCCTCCTCCCTGCCGCCTCGCGAACCATTCGTGTCTAGCCGAGGGGGTTGGTCGTGTCCCGCAGGGCGGCCAGGGCCGGGGCGTACATCCGGGCCTTGATGGTGCCGAGGGTGTCGCCGGCCTTGCCGGCCTGCGTCTGGGCGATCTCGATGGCGGAGGCGCGGACGGAGTCCTCGTCGACTGCCTGGTCGACGATGCCAGCGGCCAGTGCGTCGCCGCCTGCATAGCGGCGGGCGGTGAGCATCGCCTCATGGGCGGACTGCGGTGCCAGCCGGGACTGGATGAGTGCGGACATGCCCGGGGTGAAGGGGATGTTGATGTCCGCCTCGGGCAGGCACCAGTAGCCGCGGTCGGCACGCATCACGCGGAAGTCGTGTGCCAGGGAGAACATCGCGCCGGCCGCGAAGGTGTGTCCCTGCAGAGCGGCCACCGTGACAACCGGCAGGGACAGCATCCGCGCGAGGAGCCCCTGGACGGAGATGACGTAGTCCTGGTGCTGGTCGGCGTGGGCGAACAGCCACTCCAGGTCCAGGCCGTTGGAGTAGAACTTTCCCGTGGCGGCGGTCACCAGGGCACGGTGCCCATCAGCCTTCTCCACGTCGTCCAGTGCGGCGTTGGCGGAGGCGATCCAGTCGGGGTGGAAGCGGTTCTCGCCGTCTCCGAGGTCGAGGACGAAGACGTTGTCCTGACGGTCGAGCGTGGGCATAGCGGCTCCTTCAGAGCGGGTCGTTCGCAAGGTGACAGGTCAAGGCCGCGGCGCGACTGTTCAGGTCAGAGGCCGCACCGCCCGGGCAAAAAGGGCGACTACGGCAGGCTGACGACTACCGGCCTGGGCCAACAATAACGGAACTGCCAGTAACGTATCTAGAGGGTCAGGCCCTGGACGCCGGGCAGGAGGCTCGACGCGGACGTCGCCACCGATGAGGACTTCCGGGTGGGCAGGCGGCCCAGCATGATGAACGTACGCGCGGCTGTGACAGCGGAGCTCTCCCGACATCCGCCAGGGGGTCCGCACCCCTCTGACGGACGATCGGCGTGAATGGTCGGAAGGGAAGTTCCGGTGTCGTTGCGCCTCGCGTGATGGTCAAGACGCGCTCATGGAAGTCGCGCGAGGCGGTCTCGCGGGGGTAGCGAGAACGGAGTTCCCTGTCCAGTTCGTTGGCGACTAAAAGCAGGGAGGGAAGTGACCTGCGATCGGCTGCAAGGGCCATGGCTCCCAGGCCGACGGCTTCCTCTGTGTCCCCGGTGCGGGCGGCGGCGACTCCGAGAGTGAGGCGAGCCTCTGCAGCGCACATGGGGGAGACTTCGGTTCCGTCGGGTCCGGTGCTGATGCGGATCACGGACCGGGCGTGAACAGCGGCGCGTTCATCGTCTCCGAGTAGACGGTAGGCGTCCATCTCGTAGAAGTCCCATTTGTCTGGGTCGATGATGAAGTGGTGCTCGGGATGATCCGGGCGGGGCAGTCGATCCAGCCTCGCGCGTCCGGCATCCAGGGAGTCACGGACGAGCCGGGCGTCTCCCATGCGGGCGGCAGCGCGCGCTTTGTGCGCGTAGAGCTGCACGCCGACTGAGTGTGACTGGTCCGCGGAGTGGCTGGCCTCTACGGCGTCGAGCATGTCAGTCCAGCGGCTTTGGGTGAGGGCGAACCAGGCCTCGATCTCCCATGCCCAAGCCTTGATCTCGCCGTGTCCGGCTTCGTCGCCGATTCTCCCCCGCTTCGACGATGATCACTGTCCCGGCGTCTCCGATGACGACGGTGGCACTGCCGAAGGTGAAGCTCTCCGCGACCGTCGTGTCACCGGAGAGCGCGTACGCCTGCGCGTCGTTCACGAGGGACATCAGAGACATCGCGGGAGAGTGATCAGCCATGTGCGCATCTTCCTCGACGACCGGATATCGGCTTCCGACAACGCGGTTGTCACGTACCACCCGTCCCGCCAGAGGTTTGTGAGCAAGGCTTGACCTGGATCACCGAGCAGCGTCCACAGACCTGTGCTGCCATCTGACCCATGGGTGATGCTGGCGGTGTGCCCGGGCTGCCGGTCAGGGACGCAGGTGGGCCAGTAGTTCTTCATCGGCGGGGTATCCCTGCTCCTGGGGGAGCAGTCGGGTCGCTGAGTCCAGTTCGCCGTCCCTGACGAGTGCGTGGATCTCATTGGCGAGCGGAGTCACGTCACTGATGGACACGATCCAGTCGTCCGCGTAACGCGACGATGCCTCACCCGAGAGCCCCAGTTGCAGCGAGCGGTACGGCAGGGGACGCAGGTGCAGATCGCGTTCGGGATCCCACTGGACACGGGCCGGTGCGCGCTTGAGGTCACGCTGCCAGGCGGTGCGATCGGGATGCAGACCGCGAACGTAACTCGACAGGCAGGCATGGCGCAGCGCCCAGTCGAAGCCGTCACGAGTGATCTCGACGGCGAGGACGGTCTCCTGCCCGGTGTTCGTGCCCCAGTTCGAGCGGTACATCATCCACATGAAACTGGGTTTGATCCACGTCATGCGGCCAGGCTTCCACGCAGCGGGAAATCGGCCGTCGCGGATGGCGGGCAGTCCGATCTCGAGCGAGTACGCCTGGTAGACGGTGATCGTGGATGCCGTGTGGAGCGCGCGGATCCTGCGGTGCGGTTGTTCCATGGCGTACAGCGTGGGCTCGGCCAGGTCAGGTGACCACCGATTTTCGTACCCGTCTGACGGCGAGGGCTACGGTGCGGCGCCGCCATGTCAGCCTGCGTCGAGGAGCAGGGGTCCCCGCGTCCGGTTGTGCCGGGACGGGGGCACGCTGGAAGTCGGGGGCGGCACGGTGGAAGGAACCTTGCGGCCCCTTGCCCCTTGAGTACGGCTTGTCTGCCCGCCCGGAGTCCGGCTGGCCTGGGCCCCGTCGTCGTTGGGATGGTGCCGCGGCCGAGTCGTCCTGGCTGCTGGTTCGGGCAAGCGGAAGGGGCTGACTGGGAACACGCGCCATGGCGACTCCCGCCGAAGCGCCTGCGCCGGCCTCCGTGACGAAGGGGTCCCGAGCCGTGGCCACCCCCTTCCCTGCAGGCGTCTGCCTGCACACGCTGAGCGCCGCCATGTCACTCCTGTCGAACGGCCGAGCCGAGAGGAACGGGAGAGTCGCGGACGGAGACCGGGAGGAGGAACATCGGAGTCACGGAGGCAAAGTGGTGGTTATGGGGACGCCCTTGATGCATTTCAGTGAGAGTCCGGAGGATCCGTTCGCCCTGGGGCATGCCGCTTCGGCCGTGCTCGACGATCACGGCACAGTGGTCGGCTGGAGCGCACGTGCGCAGGAGCTGCTGGGCTACCGCGCCAAGGAAGTGATCGGACGGGCGTGGCGGGACCTCCTGGTCGACGCCCGTGACCTGCCGGTCGCGCGGTCCGTCGTCGTGGACGCCATGAGGGCAGGGGGCTGGTTCGGAGTCCTGCCCGTCCGGCACCACGACGGACGGCGTGTGGAGATGGGTTTCCGGGCCCGCGCGATCACCCGCGACGGAGATCGTCAAGAGTGGTTCCTGGTCGGTGCCCCTGCCGCGGAAATCGTTGCCTGGCAGCGGGACCGTGCGCTGCTGGACGGCCTGTACCGCCGGTCCCCGATCGGTCTGGCCATCCATGGCCCGGACAGGAAGGTGATTCGGGTCAACCGCGCGATCGAAAAGGCCAGCGGCATCACGGCCGAGGCGCCGGTGGGCCGTAGTTCCGGTGAGTTCCTTGTCGACGAGGACGCGGGTCCGGCCGAGGAACGGGTACGACACGTCCTGGAGACCGGCGAGCCGTTGATCTTCACGGAGCAGTCGGCGCGCACACGCCATGCTCCGGGGCAGGAACGGATGGTGTCCGTCTCCGCGTTCCGGATGGAAGACTCCTCGGGCCGGGTTCTCGGCGTGGCGGAGACGATCGAGGACGTGACCCAGCGCTACCGGGCCCGACGCAGGCTCACTCTGCTGAACGAGGCGAGCGCCCGGATCGGAACCTCACTCGACGTGACGCAGACGGCCCGGGAGCTGGCCGAGGTGGCCGTCTCCGGCTTGGCCGACTACTGCTCGGTGGACCTCCTGAAACCGGTGGCACTCGGTGACGAACTGCCCTTGGACATGGCAGGTGCGCTGCTGCGAGTGGCCCTTTCGCCCCCAGAACCACGGGTCCCGTTCCAGGAGGGCGACGTGGTCCCGCTCCTTCCGGAGTCCCCGCAGGCGCGGTGCCTGGCCGAGCGTCGGCCGATTCTCGAACGGCTGCTGTCCCTCCGCCCCGAGTGGTACGCCATGGACCGGCGGCGGATCGAGGTCGCCCTGGGTCTCGGCGTTCATTCCCTGATCGCGGTGCCCTTGATGGCACGCGGCCTGGTACTGGGCGTGGTGAGTCTGTGGCGAGTGCGCCATTCGGAGCCTTTCGAGGAAGACGATGCCGCGGTGGCCCATGAGTTTTCCTCGCGTGCGGCCGTCTGTATCGACAACGCGCGCCGCTTCACCCAGCAACAGAGCGCCGCTCTGACTCTGCAGCGCAGTCTGCTGCCGGGCACGGTGTCCGACCTGCCGGCCGTCGAGGTGGCCTGCCGGTACCTGCCGGCGAGCGGTGAACCGGGCATCGGTGGTGACTGGTTCGACGTGATCCCGTTGTCAGGGGCCCGAGTCGCCCTCGTCGTGGGAGACGTGGTCGGCCACGGCATCCACGCCGCGGCCTCGATGGGGCGCCTGCGCGCCGCCGTGCGCACCCTGGCCAGCCTCGACCTGGAACCGGACGAGGTGGTGGCCCGGCTGGACGATCTGGTCAGTCTGCTGGCCGCCGAGGGGGAGACGAACGCCGAGGGCAACCAGTCGGCGATCGAGCAGGTGCTCGGGGCCACGTGCGTCTACGCGGTCTACGATCCGGTCTCCCGGCAATGCTCCCTGGCCCGCGCCGGCCACCCGGCACCCTTGGTGTCCACGCCGGACGGCCAGGTGACCGTGCTCGACCTGCCCGCGGGTCCACCGCTCGGCCTGGGCGGGCTGCCGTTCGAGATGTACCACCTGGACCTCCCTGAGGGCAGCCTGCTCACGCTCTACACCGACGGCCTCCTGGAGGCGCGCGACGGCGACATCGATGCCGCGCTGGAGAACCTGGAGGAATGTCTCGCCCACGGTGCCGATCCCCTGGAGCGCACCTGTGACGGGGTGATCGAAGCGCTGCTGCCCACGGACCGCCGCCCCACCGACGACATCGCGCTGCTCATGGCCCGTACCCGGGTACTGCCGCCGGAGCACTTCGCCACCTGGCACCTGCCGCTGGAAGTGACCGCTGCCGCCCGCGCCAGGGAGCTGACCACGGCGAAACTGGCCGAATGGGGGCTGTCGGACATGGCCTTCACCACCGAGCTGGTCGCCAGCGAGCTCGTCACCAACGCCTACCGGTACGCGGACGGCCCCGTCACCCTGCGTCTCATCCGTACACACTGTCTGATCTGTGAGGTGTCCGACGCCAGCCACACGTCCCCTCACCTCCGAAGGGCCCTCAGCACGGACGAGGGCGGACGCGGACTCTTCCTGGTCGCGCAGCTCACGGAGCGGTGGGGCACCCGCTACACCCACGACGGCAAGACAGTCTGGACGGAGCAGCCTCTGCCACCCTCCTGACCCCCGCGGGCCTCCACGACTTCCACGTCTTCCACGACCACGGCCCAGGTCGTGGCGGAAGTCGAACGCCTGGCCGGCCAACTCGTCGAACTCGCCAGTACGGGAATCGACGTCAGTGATCTCGGCAACGGCCCAAGGCCGAGCGGCCTACGTCGTATGGACGCGGCCGGCGGATGGTTCTCCTTCCTCGTGGCCCCGCGCGCCCCACTCGTCATCATCGTCCGCATCGTGCCCCCGTTCGACGCCTTGTAGCGACTGCGCCGGCCCTCTCTCCCTCGCCCGAGCGGTGTCGTGAACCCGTGGAACCACCACACCCCCGGTCGGCCCGGCCCGGCCCCGCCGGCACGATCGGCACGATCGGGACCAGCTGACCGACCGGAACCGTGGCGGTCCGGGTCAGGGCCGGATCGCCGAACCGTGCAACTCCGATCGAGTGGACTCGCCGGAAGGCGGATCGGACAGGGGTCGCTGCCGAGGGGCCGGGTGGTGGTGTTGCCGTCTGCTCCCCTGACCCGGAAGAGGCGCCCCGACATGCGACGTACCACCTACCGCCGTCCGTTCGCCGCAGCACTGCTCGTGGCGTCCGTGCTGGCCCCGATGACAGCCACCCCCGCCGCGGCCGTCCACGCACCAGGGGTCCCCACAGCGGCCCTCCACCCGGCGGGCGCCGACCGGTACGACGAGGACCACTGTCCCCGGCACGGACTCGGCCCCGAGCTGACCGCCCGGCTCGACAAGGCGATCGAGGACGTCCGCCAGGAGGCGAACATCCCCGGTGTGGTCGTCGGACTGTGGATGCCGGGCAAGGGGAACTACGTCCGCGCGACCGGTGTCGCGGACACCGCCACCCGCGAGCCGATGCGGGTCGACTCCTACGTCCGGATCGGCAGCGAGACCAAGACCTTCACCGTCACCGCGCTGCTCGAACTCGTCGACGACCATCGGATCGGGCTGGACGACCCGATCTCCGACTACATCAAGGGCGTGCCGAACGGACGCCACATCACCCTGCGTCAGCTCGCCGAGATGCGCAGCGGCCTGTTCCCGTACACCTCCGACGCGGACTTCGAACACGACCTGCTGAGCAACCCGCAGCGCAGCTTCACCCCGCGGGAACTGCTCGCGTACGGCTACAAGCATCCGAACACCTTCGCGCCCGGCGCGGAGTTCCAGTACTCCAACACCAATCTCGTCCTGCTCGGCCTGGTGATCGAGAAGGTCAGCGGCCGCAAGATCGCCGACTTCCTCGACAAGCGGGTCTTCCGCCCGGCTCACCTGCGTCACACGCTGTTCCCGAAGGGGAACGAGTTCCCCGAGCCGCACCCGCAGGGCTACACCGACCAGACGCTGAACGGCGGCATCGCGAACGCCACCGACTGGAACCCCAGTTGGGCCTGGACGGCCGGAGCGATGATTTCCAACCTGCACGACCTGCGCCGCTGGGCCAAGGTCGTCGCCACCGGCACCCTGCTCAGCCCCGAGACCCAGGCACAGCGCCTCAAGACGCTGCCGACCGGCTTCCCGGGAACGAGCTACGGCCTCGGCATCTTCAACGCCAGCGGATGGATCGGGCACAACGGCTCCCTGCCGGGATACGAGACCGTGACCGTCTACCTGCCGTCGAAGAAGGCCACCCTCGTCCTCATGCTCAACACCGACGCCTCGGTGGACGGCCAGGAGCCGTCCACGCTGCTCGCCAGGGCCATCACGGAGATCGTCACCCCGAACAACGTCTACGCCGGGAACATCAACCCGAACTAGGCACCCCGTCCGGAAAGGCCGGAGCGCGACCGGAGGCCCGGGGCCGGAACGCGCCAGGAGGCCCGGCGGCCGGAGCACGGCAGGAGATGCAGGGGCACGGCAGGGGCGTCACCCGCTCCCGGTCGTGCCCCTGTCGCGTCGGCCGCCGACCCTTCAGAGTCCCCCGGCCATCCCCGCCACTCCCCCGACGAGCGCGCTGAGCAGCATCGCGGCGCTCAGCGCGCCGAACAGCACCAGCAGAGCACGGGGCGTCCGACGCCCACCCGCTCTGCTGCGGGCGGCCAGAAAACCCAGGAACAGCACCATCAGGCCGAGCAGGGAGATCGCCAGCCACCCGCACGAGGCGGCGACACCCGGCTGCTCGTATCCGGCGGAAGCCGTCCGCCGCAACGCGACCGAGCTGCCGATGGGCAGCCTCGTGTCGAACGTGGCATCGGCGTCCACGACGCTCCCGTCTGCGGAGCGGAAGATACCGCTGCAGTGCCGATAGCGGTGGCCGCCTCCGGCACGGTCCCAGAAGCAGGTCTCGACCCGGAGATGCCCCGGCGTGCCCGCCAGACCCGTGGCATAGCCGAGATGGGTTGCCGCGAGCCAGGTCACGACGGCGCCCGCGGCGAACAGGCCGGCGATCAGGAGCAGCGGTGGGCGCCCCGTCGGCACTCCCGCCCGGAGCCGACCCCGACGATTCACCCGTCCCCCCGACGATTCCCGACGATCTCCGTCGATCCCTGACCGATCCCCCACCGGGACGCCGCCTCGACTCCCGACCCGGACGCCGACTCGGCTCCCGAACGAAGTGCCGCCTCGGCTCCCGACCGGAACACCGATCCGGCTCCCGCTCGGGATCCGCTCGGGATCCGCTCGGGATCCGCTCGGAACACCGACTCGGCTCCCGCTCGGGACGCTAACTCCGCTCCCGCTCGGCGTCGTTCATGTCCCGGCAAAGATCGCGTGCGGGGGGCTAATCCACCACGATGCCGAAGTCCCGCACGAGTTCCTCCAGGCCGCCGGTGTAGCCCTTGCCGCCGAGGACGAACTTCCAGTCGCCGTCGGCCCGTCGGCGGAAGGAACCGAGTACCAGGGCGGTTTCTCGTGGCCGGCCGTCGGAGACGTCGAGCCGGTCCAGTTCGGCCAGGTCCGGATCGAGCAGCCGGATACCGGCGTCCGTGAAGCCGGAGAGGTCGGAGTCCGGGTTGATCTCGGGGTCGACGGCGGCCACGAGTACGAACCGGTCGGCCTCCGCCGGGAGCCCGTCGAAGGCGACGCGGATCGCGGCCTTGTCGGGCGCCACCGCGGCCAGTGCGCGCACCGAACCGTCGGGTGTCCGGGGGTTGTTGAAGAAGACGAAGTGATCGTCGCTGAGGACACGGCCGCCCCGGCAGACGAGCGCGCAGACGTCCAGGGCGACGCTTCCGGTCCACGACATGCCCAGGATGTTGTAGTCGTCGGACGGCCCGGGGTCCGACGCCGGCGGAGCCGACGGTGCCGGCCGCGCCGCGGCCGGACGGCCGCGCTCGCCCAGTCGTCCGCGCAGTCCGTGTCGGTGCAGCAGGTCGACGAGTTCAGGTCCCGGGATGAGCTCCAGGGGCTTGCCGTCGGCGAAGGCGTGCGAGCCGGGACCGAACCCCGACGTCGTCACGAGCACACCCTTGTTGGCGCCCGCGTCCTGCACCGTCCCGTACAGGTCGCGTACGGCGGTGGGCGGCACGGTGCTGCGGTAGCGCTTCACCTGCACGACGATCTTGCCGCCCCTGATCGGTGCCGGGTCGAGCGCGTCGACGTCCACGCCGCCGTCGTTCGAGCGCTGGGTCGTCACCGCCTGCATCCCCATGGCCCGGAAGAGATCGGCGACCAGCTCCTCGAACGCGATCGGATCCATGGCGTACAGGTCCGGTTCCTCGTCGCCGCCGTGGGCGACGACCCGGTTCCCGACATCCCGCGGCCGCCGGCTCGGCCGTACGGGAGTGAGCTGGTCCGGCCGGGCCGAGAGCTGTCCGCGCAGTCCGTCGGCCAGGCAGCTGCCCGCGTCCACCTGCGCCAGGTGCAGTTCGAGGAACGAGGAGCGGGAGACCATGACCGTCGTGAGGAAGATCTGGCCCGGTCGGCCCGTCGTGGGGTCGTGCCCGTCCACGAAACCGTTCAGGACCACCGACTCGAGTGCGCCCTGTTCATCCGCTCCGAAGAGTTCGTGCAGCACGAGCAGGGCGCACTGCGCGAGGACCTCCCGGTACAGGCTCCGGCGCTGGGTGACCGGACGCGGGGTCTCCTTGTCCTGATCGGTCCCGGACAGGTACCGGACGGACTTCACCTCGGGGACGACGCCGTAGGCGGGCAGTTCCCAGTCCAGCACCAACTGCCGGGCCGCGGTGTCGTAGGCGGCGGCGATCTGCCGCGGAAAGCCCTCCGGCCACGCGGAGGAGGAGTACAGGGCGGCGGAGAAGTACTCGATCACGGAGTCGGGATCCTTGCGGCGGACCCCTTCGGAGACCTCGACGACACCGGCGTTGTGCCGGCGTACGTCGGCCAGCTGGGCATCGGCCCACTGCTGGTACTCCCGCTGGTAGGACGTCAGTTGCCGCAGCCGGTGCGCCTCCGCGGCCTGGGCCGCGTGCCAGTCCCGCTCGAAGCGTGCCTGTGCTTCGGCCTGCGCCTGTGCCCGGCGACTCGCGGTCCAGCCGTTCTGCGTCTGGTACTGGCCGATGTCCGGCATGGCCACCGGCTGAGCCAGCGGCCCCGGGGCGAAGGGCTGGATCTGCTCGGGGCGCATGAGCGAGGCGGCCCGGAAGGCAGGAGCCCGGCACCCCGAGGCGAGAAGGCCCTGCAGCGAGGCGACCTGTGCGTCCAGTTCCTCGGTACGGCGTTGTGCCTCCGCCTGCCGGTACTCCCGGTACTCCTGGGCGGCTCGCCGCTGGTGGGCCCGCGCCTGCTGAGCTTCCTGTCTCCGCCGTCTGGCCTCGAGCTCCTGCTGGCGCTGCTGTTGCCGTTGCACCTCGGCCCAGACGCCGACAAAACCGGCAGAGCGACGACTCATGTGCTGCAGGCCCTCCCCAGGGTGTCGGCAGCCGAAAGGCCCCTTGGTTGTCCCCACAACCATGTGTAAGGAGGCGACTCTATCCAGTAATCGGCGTCCCGCACATCCACTCTGCGAGGCCCGCCCGCGCGGGGTATCGACGCAGGTCACATGACGCGGACGGCGCGCGCCCGAGCGCGGGGGCCACCTCCGCGGACGGGCCGCCCCCGCCGCCGGGGCTCTGCGGCCGGACCCGGCAGCCGTACGAACGGCCGGCGCCGGAAGCACGAAGGCGCCGTTCCGGTCGTACGACGGGAACGGCGCCCTGAGGCCGTGCACATGGGGCCGGCCATGACTGCCTGTCCGGTCAGGACGGCGAGGTCGGCCAGGACGGCGAGGTCGGCCAGGAGCGCTAGATCGTGGCGGTGTCGATCACGAAGCGGTAGCGGACGTCGCTCGCCAGCACCCGCTCGTAGGCCTCGTTGATCTCGGAGGCGCTGATCAGCTCGATCTCGGCGCCGAAGCCGTGCTCGGCGCAGAAGTCCAGCATCTCCTGGGTCTCCTGGATACCGCCGATGCCGGAGCCCGCGAGGGTCTTGCGGCCGCCGATCACCGAGAAGAGGTTGAGGCGGACCGGCTCCTCGGGCGCGCCCACGTTCACGAAGGCGCCGTCCGTGCGCAGCAGGGCGAGGTAGGCGTCCAGGTCCAGCGGGGCGGAGACGGTGGAGAGGATCAGGTCGAACGTGCCGCGCAGTTCCTTGAAGGTCTCGGGGTCGCTGGTGGCGTAGTAGTGGTCGGCGCCCAGCTTCAGACCGTCGTCCTTCTTGCGCAGCGACTGGGAGAGGACCGTGACCTCGGCGCCGAGCGCGTGAGCGATCTTGACGCCCATGTGGCCGAGACCGCCCATGCCGAGGACGGCGACCTTCTTGCCGGGGCCCGCGTTCCAGTGCTTGAGCGGGGAGTACGTGGTGATGCCGGCGCAGAGCAGCGGCGCGGCCACGTCGAGGGAGATGCCGTCGGGGATGTGGAGGGTGTAGTTCTCGTCGACGACGATCTTCTCGGAGTAGCCGCCGTAGGTGGGCTCGCCGTCCTTGCCGACGGCGTTGTACGTGCCCACGCCGCCGCCGGTGCAGTACTGCTCCAGGCCGGCCTTGCAGTTGTCGCACTCGCGGCAGGAGTCGACCAGGCAGCCGACGCCCACACGGTCGCCGACCTTGAACTTGGTGACGCCGGAGCCGACCTCGGAGACGATGCCGGCGATCTCGTGGCCCGGCACCATCGGGAAGATGGCCTCTCCCCAGCCCTCGCGGGCCTGGTGGATGTCGGAGTGGCAGATGCCGGCGAACTTGATGTCGATCAGGACGTCGTGCTCTCGGACCTCGCGGCGCTCGATGGTGGTGCGCTCCAGCGGGGCCTTGGCGGCGGGAGCGGCGTACGCGGCGACAGTGGTCATGCCGGGGTTCTCCTCGGGAGGGGGTGGACCGTGCCCGGCTGTCTTCCGTCGGGCACGGCATCCAGCCTGCCCGATCCCTCAGGATTCACCCAGGTCACGGCTCTGCGTATGTCCGCTGGTCCTACTACTGGCGGGGTCAGGCTCGCCTGCGTACGACGGGGAATACTGGATGGATGGATGAACAGCCCTCTGCGGGGCCCGCCGGTGAGGCGGCTCACCCGCTGGACCGGCGTGCCGAGCTCAGCGAGTTCCTGCGCAGCCGCCGCGCCCGGCTGAAGCCGGAGGACGTCGGCATGCCGGACTTCGGACGGCACCGCCGGGTGCCCGGACTGCGCCGCGAGGAGCTGGCCCAGCTGGCCGGGGTGTCCGTCGCCTACTACACGCGCCTCGAGCAGGGCAACGGACGCAATGTGTCGGCGGAGGTGCTGGACGCGATCGCGCGGGCGCTGCGCCTGACGGACGCCGAGCACAACCACCTCACGCACCTCGCGAAGCCCAAGCAGCACAAGAAGAAGCAGGCGGCCCGGCCGCAGCAGGTGCGGGGCGCCCTGCGTCAGCTGCTCGACACGCTCGACGGCGTCCCGGCGTACATCACCGGGCGGCGCTCGGACGTGCTCGTCTGGAACCGGATGGCCGCGGCCGTCTTCGGGGACTGGTCGGAGCTGCCGCCGCAGGAGCGGAACTGGGCGCGGATGGTCTTCCTCAGGCCCGAGTACCGGGACCTGTTCGTGGAGTGGGAGCAGAAGGCGATCGACATCGTCTGTCTGCTGCGCATGGACGCGGGCTGCCATCCGGACGATCCGCGGCTGGCCGCGCTGGTCGGTGAGCTGTCCGTGAAGAGCGAGGACTTCCGGCGGCTGTGGGCGACGCACGACGTGAAGGAGAAGAGCCACGGGGTGAAGCTGCTGCGGCATCCTCTGGTGGGCGACCTCGCCTTGCAGTTCGAGTCGTTCCGGCTGGTCGGCGATGCCGAGCTGGCGCTCGTCACCTATCACGCGGAGCCGGGGTCGAGCTCGGCGGAGGCGCTGCGGCTGCTGGCCTCGTGGGGAACCGACGCGACCCGCGCAGGCACTTCCTCACCCCAATAGAGGTCACCCCCGGTAGGCGTCACGGCCGCTGAGCGCCCGGTGGTCGCCCCGCCGCACCGGTGGGGGCGACGGGGCAGCCCGCGGGGGGCCCGGCCGGGCATCACGGCTGGTACGGCGGTGCGGCCCCCCAGGTCCACTTCGGTACCGGCTGCTCCGCCGGCGGCTTCGCGTCCGGGCCGGAGAAGTAGACGGCCAGGCGCGTGCCCCACTCGGTGTACGCGAGGAAGGCGGAGCGGAACTCGGCGTCGGTGGGGAGTCCCGCGTCGTCGGCCGCGTCCTGGAGCAGATTGACCCAGCGGCGGCGCTGCGCCTCCGTGATGCCCTTGCCCAGGTGCTTGGCGACCATGTGGCCGTGGCCCCCCTGGGTCTCGGAGTACGCCGGCGGTCCGCCGAAGACCTCGCCGAGCCAGAGGGCGACATGAGCGGCGTGCTCGGGGGCGAGGTCCGCGAACACGGGCGCGAGGAGATCGTCCTTCAGGACCTTGTCGTAGAACGCCTCGGTGAGGCGGGTGAAGGCCTCGGCGCCGCCCGCCCAGGCGTAGAGCGTGGGCACGGAGGCGCCCTGGCCACGCACCGACGTCGGCTTGTAGTGGCGCATCTCCTCGATGTTGCCGATGAAGGGGCGGATCTCGGCGAGGAAGTCGGGGAAGAGCTCGGACTTGCGGAAGCCCTCGACGTGGTCCTCCGTCGAGGTCCAGGTGATCCTCAGGACGAAGTGCTCGAAGTCCTCCTCGCAGCGCGCGAGTTCGTAGTCGACGCACTGCGGAGCCGCGGCGAGCTGGACCGCGGCCCGGGTGTAGGCGGCGAGGAACTCCGCCGACTGGTGCTCGGAAATCCGGTAACGGATGTATTCGACTGTCGAAGCGGTCATGCCCCCACACAAACACGAACGGCCACCGGAAGCCCTCTTTCCGGTGGCCCGTTCGCTCCTGGCACATATCCCCGCCCGCGTCGCGGACGGAGGGGGGTCGGCCCGTCCCGGCTACGCTCCCGCGTTCTCCTTGACGGTGATCTTCCCCTTGCGGATGGTCGCGACGCGCGGGGCCTTCCTCGCGATCGAGGAGTCGTGCGTGACCATGATGAAGGTGAGCCCGTGCTCCTTCCACATGGCTTCGAGTACGTCCATGATCTCGTCGCGCATGGACTCGTCGAGGTTGCCGGTGGGCTCGTCGGCGAGCAGCACCTTGGGCTGCTTGACCAGGGCGCGGGCGATCGCCACACGCTGCTGCTGACCGCCCGACAGTTCGGCGGGCAGATGTCCGAGCCGCTCGGCGAGCCCCACGGACTCCAGTGCCGCGGCGGCCCGTTCACGCCGTTCCTTCGTCTTCACACCGAGCGGTACGAGCGCTGTCTCGACGTTCTCCTGGGCGGTGAGCGTGGGGATCAGGTTGAAGCTCTGGAAGACGAAGCCGATGTTCTCGCTGCGCACCCTGGTGAGTTTCGCCTCGGACAGCTTCGCCATGTCGGTGCCGTCGAGTTCGACGCTGCCCGCCGTGGGACGGTCGAGCCCGCCGAGCATCTGGAGAAGGGTGGACTTGCCGCCACCGGTGGGGCCCTGGATGACGAGCCGGTCGCCGTCGCCGATCGTCAGGTCGATTCCGGCGAGTGCGTCGATCGTTTCCTTGCCCCGCGTATAGCGCTTGGTGACGCCTCTGAGTTCGTACATGGTGCAACTCCTGGGATACGTAAGTACGTGAGGGGCGGGGCCTATTCGACGCGGCGCAGGGCGTCCGCGGGGCGCAGCCGGGAGGCCCGCCAGCCGCCGAAGGCGCCGGCGATCAGGCCGCCGGCGACGGCCAGGGCGACCGCGACGACGATGGTGTCGACGCTGACGGGTGCGGTGAGCGCGACGTCGAGGGCCTTGGACGCGGTCTGCCGCGCCGGGCCGCCGAAGCCGCCTCCGCCGGGACCGCCGCCCGGGCCGCCGCCGCCCGTGTTCCCCAGCTGTGCCTGGAGGTTGGGGCTGATCTCGGTGACGACGTAGGCGCCCGCGAGGCCGAGGGCGATACCGAGGGCGCCGCCGACCAGGCCGTTGACGATGGCCTCGCCGACCACCTGACGGGTCACCCGGCTCGACTTCCAGCCGAGCGCCTTGAGGGTGCCGAACTCGCGCACCCGGCGGGAGACGGCGGAGGAGGTGAGCAGGCCGGCGACCAGGAACGCGGCCACGAGCACCGCGATCGAGAGCCACTTGCCGACGTTCGAGGCGAGGTCGGAGGCGGTGGACAGGGAGCCGGAGACGGTGTCCGCGAGGTCGGCGGAGGTGGTGACCGTCGTGCCCGAGATGTTCTTCTGGATGGTGCTCTTGACGCTGGAGATCTGCTGCGAGTCCGACGCCTTGACGTAGATCGTGGTGACCTTGTTCTTGGAGTCGCTGAGCGTCTGCGCCTGCTTGAGCGGGATGTAGAGGTTGGCCGCCGCGTCGCCGCTGTCGGGCGTCGCGATGCCGATGATCTTGTACTTGACGCCCTTGACGGTGACGGTGCCACCGAGCTTGAGCTTCTTCTCCTTGGCGTACGACTTGTCCGCGACGACGACCTTGGCGTTCGTCTCGGAGGTCTTGAACGTACGACCGCTGGTGATCTTCGACGAAGTCAGCGGGCCCAGGGCGGGCTTGGTGACGTCGGTGCCGTAGACCGAGTAGTTGTTGACGTCGAAGTCGGCGCCGCCGCCCTTGACGGTGCCCTGCGGCGAGGGCTGAGCGCCACCGCCACCCCGACCGCCCTGCTGGTTACCGCTGTTGGGGTCCTGCTGGAACTGACCACGGGTGAACTGGCCGTTGACCCGGATGACCTGGAGGCTCAGTCCGCCGACGGCGTCCGCGACGCCGTTCTGGGAGTCGACCTTGGCGACGGTCGAGGAGGCCAGGGTCTGGAAGCCCTGGACCATGACGCGGTCGCTGCTCTGCTCCTTGTCGGAACCGCTCTCCCTCGCGTCGAAGTTGAAGCGCGGGCGGTCGCTGGAACTGGCGGCCGGCGCGGCGGCCTTGGTGACCGTCATGTCGGTCCCCAGCCCGTACAGCGACTGGAGGACCTTGCCCTGGGCCTTTTCCATGCCCGAGGACACGGAACTGACCACGATGACCAGGGCTATGCCCAGGGCGAGCCCGGAGGCGACGACGAGGGCCGCCTTTCTGCGGCGGCGCAGTTCGCGCCTCAGGTAGGTGAAGAACATGGCCGCAAGCTAGGTACGGCGTGTGATGAAGCCATAAGGCCGAAATAAGAGAACGATGAGAAGGCTGTGGCCGGGCCCAGAAACCTTTGAGAAACGCCGATGCGGCGGCGGCCCGTGGGGGCCGCCGCCGCATCGGCGTCGGGTCGTGTCTCGGTCCCGGACCGTCAGATCATGCCTCGATCCCGGACCGTCGGGTCGCGCCCAGGGATCAGACGGCCGAACCGGCCTTCCAGGCCGCCCAGTCCAGGTTCCAGCCGTTGAGGCCGTTGTCCGGGGCGATGGTCTTGTCGCCGGTGTTCTTGACGACCACGACGTCACCGAGCAGCGTGTTGTTGTAGAACCACGCGGCGGGCGTGTTCGCGTCCTTGGCGCCCTTGGTGTCGGACAGGCCGACACAGCCGTGGCTGGTGTTGACGGAGCCGAAGATGGACTTCGCGCCCCAGTAGTTGCCGTGGATGAAGGTGCCGGAGTTCGACAGCCGCATGGCGTGCGGCACGTCCTTGATGTCGTACTCGCCCTTGCCGTCGTCCTTCTTGAAGCCGACCGTCGAGCCGTCCATCCGGGTCTCCTTGAACTTCTCGGAGATGACCATCTGGCCCTGGTAGGTCTTGTTCTCGGGCGAACCGGCGGAGATCGGGATGGTCTTGATCGTCTTGCCGTCCTGCGTGACCTTCATCGTCTTGGTCTGGGCGTCGACGATGGAGACCTGGTTGCGGCCGATCTTGAACGTGACCGTCTTCTGCTGCACGCCGTAGACACCGCTCGCGCCCTCGACGCCGTCGAGGTTCAGCTTGAGGGTGACGGTGGAGCCGCCGGTCCAGTAGTTCTCGGGGCGGAAGTCCAGGCGGTTGGCGTTGAACCAGTGCCCGACGACCTCCTGGCCGCTGCTGGAGGAGACGGAGATCCCCTTCTGCACGTCGGCCTTGTTGGTGATCGCCTTGTCGAAGTTGATCGAGACCGGCATGCCGACGCCGACGGTGGAACCGTCCTCCGGCGTGAAGTTGCCGATGAAGCTGTTGGACGGGGAGACCGTCGTGAACGACGCGTTCTCGTGGGCGGTGCGGCCCTCGGAGTCGGCGGCCTCGGCGGCGATCTTGTACGTGGTGGCGCGTTCCAGCCGGTTGAGGGGCTTCCAGCTCTTCTTGTCCGCTGATATCTGACCGGCGACGGCGGTGCCGGTCGCGGTCTTCATCGTGACGGACGTGAGCGAGCCCTTGCTGACCGTGACCGCCGTGCCGTTGTTGATCGAGGCGTTGTCGGAGCCGTCCTTGGGCGTGATCTTGATCTGGGCCTCGGAGGTCTTCTTGGCCGCAGCCTCGTCGACCTTGGCGGCCGACGTGCTGTCGCCGCCGTCCGATTCGCTGGCCTTGTCGTTGCCTCCGCTGCACGCAGAGAGCACCAGCACCCCGCCGAGCAGTGCGGACGCGGTCATCAGACGCTTGCGCCGCTTACTGTTCGTCATCACACGCTTCTCCATCGTTGCCGAATCCCGAAAAGACACAAGAGCCCCGTAACAATCTCCAACGCCAAGACCGGTTCGTCCCGTTCCACTTCTCGCGGAAGTGTGGTCCACGCCACGTCCGGGTGAACGGGACGGGAGTGACGCGAGGCGGCCTGTGCGTCTCCGGAGACGAGAAAACCCCGGGCGGCGGTTGCCGACCGGGGTCACTGATTTCCCGAGCCGCGTCAGCCGCGTACGTCTTCCTCGTCGTCCTCGTCAGCATCATCCTCGTCGATGTCCCAATCCGGCGAATCGGGGTCGTAGTCGATGGGCTCGCTGCTCCAGGACGCCTGGGCGAGCTCGATCCCCGGCACCTCGCTGACCAGGTCGAACGGGTCGACGAGATAAGCGAGGGCCTCGGCCGTGTCTTCCGTCACTGCGCCCTCGGCGTGCGACCGCTCGTCGGCCGGCATGGCCGCGTCCTCGCCGATCCGGCGCAGCGCGGCCTTGGTGACGGCGTCGGAGTCGTCGATCTCCAGCACCAGTTCGACCCGAAGCCGGACAAACCGTGATGTCTCAGGGGTACTCATGAGAGGGAGCGTACGGCCCACGCGATGCGCGACTTTCCCACGACCCGCGCCTTTCATTAGCATCGCCCCACACGGCCAATTCGCCAGCGCCACAAGGGGATCGATATTTCGTGTCCGCCGCACGTCGATCGTTGCTGACCGCCACCGCAGCGGGGACCCTCCTGGGTGCCCTCTGGTTCGTCCCGTCCGCCAACGCGACCCAGGACGTACCCACACCGAGCGGGTCGGCGCCCGCGTCCGCACCGGCAGGTACTACCACCGCGACACGGATCTCCACGGAGTCGGCCACCGCGCCGGACACGGAGTCCGACGGTGATCAGACCCTGCTCGCCGACACCGGCAGCATAGATACGACGCCGTATCTCGTCGGCGGCACGCTCTCCCTCGCCCTCGGCGCCGGATTCGTGACGTACTCCGTGCGCCGTGAGCGCACGATGGCCTACTGAGCGCACCGACCGCACTCCGGACAGTCAACCCACAGCACAGGGAAGCCATGCGAGAGCTGAGCGAGCTGACCGACGTCGAGGAACCTGCCTGGCCCCTGCTGTCCAAGGCGCTCGCCACCAGCGGGGTGTCCATGGAAGTCCTTCCGGTGGACCCCGACCTGGGCGGCGCCAGCCTGCTGCAACTGCAGATCACGGCGCGGTCCTGGCTGGGCGGCATGGTGCTCAACTGCGGTGGGGTGGTGCTGGACAGCGGGTGGCTGCGGATCTACGGCAGCCCGGCCGAGGACCCGACCGCGGGCCTGCCCGGCGGTTCGACGGACCTTCCCTCGCTGGCCGAGGTCAACGAGTTCCCCGAGCGGTTCGATCCGGCCTGGCGCCCCCGGGACGGCGGGCTCGTCGTCGGCCACGACGTGCTGGGCGGGGTGTTCGTCCTCAACGGCGCCGACCCGGAGGCGGTGGGCCGCCCCGGGCATCCCGGCGAGGTCGTGTACTTCGCGCCGGACTCACTGAAGTGGGAGGCGCTCGAAGTGGGCCACGGGGCCTGGCTCCAGTGGCTCCTCGGCGAGGGCACGGACCACTTCTACGACACGCTGCGATGGCCGGGCTGGCGGGCGGAGTCCGGTGCCCTGACCGGCACGCAGGGGCTGTCCGTGGTGCCGTTCCTGTGGTCGGCGGAGGCACGGCGCGACCTCATGTCGACGAGCCGCCGAGCGGTGCCGCTGGCCGAACTCCTCGCCCTGCACCGGGACTTCGGCCTGAAACTGGACAAGGTGGACCCGGGGTTCCTCGGCGACGTCTGAGGCACCGGACGGTGACCCGGCGTCCACGCGCGGCGGCCGAGGGGTCACGTGCCGCGACCGGACCCCCGTAGCGCTCCGGCGTCTCTGCGTGACGTCTCGCCCCGGCCGGTGTCCCGGGACGCCCACGCGTCACGTTCGGCACGTCACCGACGGCACGCGACCGGGCCTCGCCCGTGCGCGTCCTGGTGAAGAAGGCCGGAGTCATGCCACATGCCGCGGCCCCGCACCCCGGAAGGGGTGCGGGGCCGCGGCACACAGCCGATCGGGTCCGTTCTAGGCGGCCCTGCGTCCGCCACCGCTCTGGCCGCCGTTCTGGGCGCCACGCTGCGGAGCGCGCCCGCGCCCGCCGGAACGGCCGGTGCCGGCGGCACCGCCTTCCGTACGACGCCCCGCGCCACCGCCGCCTTCCGTACGACGGCTCGCGCCGCCGCCTTCCGTACGACGGCCCGCGACCGCTCCGCCGGCGCCCGTGCGGCGGCCGGTGGCCGCGCCACCCGCCGTGCCGCCCGCGACCGGACGTCCTCCGCCGCGCTGCTGGCGCCCCTGGCCGTCCGACCCGCCGCCCGTGCGCGTGGCCGTACCGGCGACCGACGGCCGCCTGGCCCCGCCCCCGGTGGCACGCCGCGCCTTGGGCCGCGACTTCGGCTGCTCGGCCTGCTGCGGGACCTCGATGACGACCGGCACGCCGGAAGGCTCGCGGGCGCCGGTGAGGCGGGCGAGTTCCTCGTCACCGGACTTGACCCGGGCGGTGCGCGGCGTGATGCCGGCGTCCGCCATCAGGCGGGTCATCTCACGCTTCTGCTCGGGGAGCACCAGGGTGACGACGCTGCCCGACTCTCCGGCGCGGGCGGTACGGCCGCCGCGGTGGAGGTAGTCCTTGTGGTCGGTCGGCGGGTCGACGTTGACCACGAGGTCGAGGTCGTCGATGTGGATGCCGCGGGCCGCCACGTTGGTGGCGACGAGCGCGGTGACCTGACCGTTCTTGAACTGGTCGAGGGTGCGGTTGCGCTGCGGCTGGCTGCGCCCGCCGTGCAGGGCGGAGGCCCGGACACCGCTGGCGAGCAGCCGCTTGGTGAACCGGTCGGCGCCGCGCTTGGTGTCGACGAAGAGGATCACCCGGCCGTCACGGGCGGCGATCCGCGTGGCGACCGCCTTCTTGTCGGTCTCGTCGGCGACATGCAGCACGTGGTGCTCCATGGTCGTCACCGCGCCCGCGGACGGGTCGACGGAGTGCACCACGGGGTCGGTGAGGAACATCTTGACGAGCCGGTCGATGTTCTTGTCGAGCGTGGCGGAGAAGAGCAGCCGCTGGCCGCCCGGCTCGACCTGGTTGAGCAGCGCGACGACCTGCGGCATGAAGCCCATGTCGGCCATCTGGTCGGCCTCGTCGAGCACCGTGATCGATACCTGGCCGAGGGCGCAGTCGCCCCGCTCGATGAGGTCCTTGAGCCGCCCGGGGGTGGCCACGAGCACCTCGACGCCGCGGCGCAGGGAACCGGCCTGCCGGCCGATCGACATCCCGCCGACGGCCGTGGCGACGCGGAGGTTGACCGCGGTGGCGTACGGCGTCAGCGCGTCGTCGACCTGCTGGGCGAGTTCGCGTGTGGGGACGAGGACGAGGGCGAGCGGGTTCCTCGGCTCGGCCCGGCGACCGGCCGTGCGGGCCAGCAGGGCGAGCCCGAAGGCCAGCGTCTTGCCGGAGCCGGTGCGTCCCCGGCCGAGCACGTCGCGCCCGGCGAGGGAGTTGGGCAGGGTGGCGCCCTGGATCGGGAACGGCTCGGTGACGCCCTGGGCCGCGAGGGTCTTCGTCAGGGCGGCCGGCATGTCCAGCGCGTCGAACGACTCGACGGCGGGCAGCGCGGGTGTAATGGTCTCGGGCAGGGAGAACTCCTGCGGCGGGGCGACCTTGCGGGCGCCACCGCGGCCCGCGCCCCGGCCGGTGTTGCGGCCGGCGCTCTTCGCGGAGCCGCCGGTCTGTGCGGCGCGTGCGTTTGCCGGCCGCTTACGGACGGGACGTTCGGATCGAGTCATGCTGGATCTGGATTTCCTTCCTGGGCCCCACGGACTGCACACACAGCGCTCACCACCTGCATGAGCTGTCACAGCGCGAGCCGGGCCCGCACCCGAAGGTGCGGGACCCGGCTCTGGAAAAGCGCGCTCGAACTAGGCGGGGAGAATGTTCTCCGCCTGCAGGCCCTTCTGGCCCTGCGTGACCTCGAAGGAGACCTTCTGGCCCTCGACGAGCTCACGGAAGCCGGAGCTGGCGATGTTCGAGTAGTGGGCGAAGACGTCGGGGCCGCCGCCGTCCTGCTCGATGAAGCCGAAGCCCTTTTCCGAGTTGAACCACTTCACGGTGCCAGTAGCCATGTTGTTCTCCTGAACAGGTAGTGGGCCCCCATCCGGAGATGCACCGGGTAATGCCGGAGATGCCGGTAAAACAAAACGCGCCTGCGGAGGATTCCGATCAGGCGCACAAAGTAAATGGGTACCAAAAACGTATCAATGAGACAGTAGCACACCCTGGGACGGGGGTGCGAGGCGGGGTATGTGGGCCGGGGACGTGCCCGGCCCACGTACGACAAGCCGTCGCATCCCGTCCGGACGCGGGTTCTGGACGGGATGCGGCAGAGCGCGCTCTAGGCGAGCGGACCGGTCACCGGCTCGACCGTGGCCACCACACGGCCGGCGCGCACGAACGCGTCCGCCGCCTCCAGGTCGGGGGCGAGGAAGCGGTCCGGGCCGGGGCCCTGGACGCCGGCGGCGCGCACGGCGTCGATGACCGCCCGCGACGCCGGGGCGGGGGTCAGGCCCTCGCGCAGTTCGATCGCGCGCGTGGCGGCGTACAGCTCGATCGCCACGATGCGGGTCAGGTTGTCCACGGCGGTACGCAGCTTGCGCGCGGCCGACCAGCCCATGGAGACGTGGTCCTCCTGCATGGCGGAGGAGGGGATGGAGTCGGCGGACGCCGGTACGGCGAGCCGCTTCATCTCGCTGACCAGCGCGGCCTGCGTGTACTGGGCGATCATCAGGCCCGAGTCGACGCCGGCGTCGTCCGCGAGGAACGGCGGGAGGCCGTGCGAGCGGTTCTTGTCGAGCAGCCGGTCGGTGCGGCGCTCGGCGATGGAGCCGAGGTCGGCGGCGGCGATGGCGAGGAAGTCGAGGACGTAGGCGACCGGGGCGCCGTGGAAGTTGCCGTTCGACTCGACGCGGCCGTCGGGCAGCACGACCGGGTTGTCGACGGCGGAGGCCAGCTCGCGCTCGGCGACCGTGCGGGCGTGCGCGAGGGTGTCCCGGCCGGCGCCCGCGACCTGCGGGGCACAGCGCACCGAGTAGGCGTCCTGGACGCGCGGGGCGTCGTCCTGGTGGTGACCTGTGAGCTCCGAACCCTTCAGCACGGCCAGCATGTTGGCGGCACTGGCACCCTGGCCCGGGTGCGGGCGGATGGCGTGCAGCTCGGGGGCGAGGACCTTGTCCGTGCCGAGCAGCGCCTCGAGGGAGAGCGCGGCGGTGACATCGGCCGACTTGTAGAGCGTCTCCAGATCGGCGAGGGCCATGACCAGCATGCCGAGCATGCCGTCGGTGCCGTTGAGGAGGGCGAGGCCCTCCTTCTCGCGCAGCTCGACGGGGGTGATCCCGGCCTCGGCGAGCAGCTCGCCCGCGGGCCGCACGACACCGTCGGGACCCTCGGCGTCCCCCTCGCCCATCAGGGTCAGGGCGCAGTGGGAAAGGGGCGCCAGGTCACCGGAGCAGCCGAGCGAGCCGTACTCGTGGACGACCGGGGTGATGCCGGCGTTCAGGATGTCCGCCATGGTCTGCGCGACCTCGGGCCGCACACCGGTGTGGCCGGAGCAGACGGTCTTGAGCCGCAGGAACATCAGCGCGCGGACGACCTCGCGCTCCACCCGCGGGCCCATGCCGGCGGCGTGCGAGCGGACGATGTTGCGCTGCAGCTGGGCGCGCAGCTCCGGGCTGATGTGCCGGCTCGCGAGGGCGCCGAAGCCGGTGGAGACGCCGTAGACGGGCTCCGGCTTCGCGGCCAGCGCTTCCACGATCTCGCGGGCCGCGGCGAGGGCCGCCACCGCCTGGTCGGAGAGCTCGATCCGGGCGCCGTCGCGCGCCACGGCGAGAACGTCGGACGCGGTCACTCCGGACGTCCCCACCACCACAGTGTGCATATCCATATTCAGGAGCGTACGCAGTGAATTCGATGATGTCACTAGTGGGTGGCCGGTTGACCCCTTACCTCGGCGTACGTCACAGCGGACGCCAGGGGCCGCCTGACGGACAGGGCCGCCGGGCCGCCTCACGGGCCGGGCCGCCCGCGTCGCCTCACGGGCCGGGCTGCCCGTGCCGTCCCCGGAACCTCCGGCGTTCGCCCGCCGTGGGAGACGGCGCGTCCGCGAGACGTACGACGGGATCGTCGGGGCCCTCGCGCCCGGCGACCACGGGTTTCGCCGCACGGACGGCCTTCGCCCGGTACTGGGCCGCGTCCGCCAGCCGGAACAGCCGGCGCGCCGACCGCACGGGGCCGATCGGGTCCTCGGTCGAGGCGACCCCGCACGCCACACCTTCCCCCAGCTCCAACTCGGCCGCCCGGCGGCAGAGTTCGTCCGCGATACGGACCACCTCGTCGGCCGGCGGGCCCACCGCCACCAGACAGAACTCGTCGCCGCCCAGCCGCGCGGCGAGGGTGCCGGGGAGCATGGCCCCGCACAGCGAGAGCACCGACCCGAACCGTTCAAGGAGCCGGTCGCCGACGGCGTGCCCCCGGGTGTCGTTGACCCGCTTGAGCCCGTTGAGGTCGCAGACGACGAGGCTGACCACGGAACCGTCGCTCTTGTGCCGCTCGACGGCCTCGTCGAGACGTACGTCCACGGCCCGGCGGTTGGCGAGTCCGGTCAGGGCGTCGGTGTAGGCGAGGCGCCGGGCCTCCTCCAGGCGCTCGGTCTGGGCGATCCCGGCGGCGACGACGGAGGCGAGGACGGTCGCGAAGTCGGCGTCGGCCGGACCGAAGACGGGGGCGCCGGCCGAACGGGCCACGTAGAGCTCGCCCCACGCCCGCCCGTGCAGCACGATCGGCGCGACGACGCAGCAGCCGCGCCCGCGCCTGCGCAGGGCGGCCACGCGCTGGTGGCAGTACCCGGCGAGACCGGCCGCCGGGCCGTCGGCGGTCTCGACCCAGGCGTTGGGCTCGCCGCCGCCCGCCCACCGCTCGTGCAGGAACTCGGTGATCTCCGGGAACTGGTGCACCGGATAGGCCTCCCCGTCGGGGAACTCGTCCTCGTCCGGGGCGCGGTCGCCCACGTTGGCGAGCACCCGCAGCCGGCCGAGTTCACGCTCCCATACCGAGAGCGCGGCGAAGCTCCCGGTCAGCGCGTGGCACGCGCCGAGCGCCGCGGCCCGCCACGACTCCCGCGGAGTGTGCGCCGCCGCCATCCCCTGAGCCAGCGCCACCACGGCCCTCAGCCGACTGTCCTCACCCATCACCCCAGGCTAGGGATATTTGCCCACATTTGGGACATTGGTATGGCGAACAGGGGTCCGGGCCGGGAGGGCCGGGCCGGGGGCGGCACGCCGCCAGGGCTACTCCCCCGGCCACTCCGGCTTGCGCTTCTCGTTGAAGGCGGCCACGCCCTCGGCCCGGTCCCCGGAGAAGGCGACGGACCGCCAGGCCGCGTCCTCGACCTCCAGGCCGGCCCGCAGGTCGAGTCCATGACCGAGACGCAGGGCGCGCTTGGCCGCGCGCAGCCCCACCGGGGAGTTCGCGGCGATCCGCGCGGCCAGGGCGAGGGCCTCGGCCCGGTCCTGCCCCGCCTCCACCAGCTCGTCGAGCAGCCCCAACTCCCGCGCCTCGGCCGCCTCCAGACGCCGCGCCGAGAAGATCAGCTCGGCCGCGCGCGCGGCACCGACCCGGCGCGGCAGCAGCTGCGTACCGCCGCCGCCGGGGATCACGCCGACGGACACCTCGGGCAGCCCGACGACCGCCGTGCGGTCGGCCACGATCAGGTCGCAGGACAGCGCCAGCTCGAACCCGCCGCCCAGCGCGAAGCCGTGGACAGCGGCGACGGTCGGCATCGGCAGCTCCAGGACGCCGGTGTACGCGGCTCGCGCGACCGGCCGCTGCCGCACCAGCTCGGCGTCCGTGAAGGAGTTCCGCTCCTTCAGGTCGGCGCCGACACAGAAGGCGCGCTCGTGGGTGGACGTCAGCACGACCACCCGTACGTCCCGGTCGGCGGCGAGGGCGTCGCAGGCACCGGCGATGGAACGTGCCATGTCCGTGGACACGGCGTTCATCGCCTTGGGCCGGTCGAGGACGAGCTCGGCGACGTGCGCGTGCCGCCGTACGGCGACGAACTCCCCGAACCTCCGCTCGCCCGGCTCCGTCCCCTGCTCCGCCCCTTGCTGCGCCATGACACCCTCCCGGTTAACGCGGGTTAACAATCGACGCCCCGATCATCGCAGCCGAGGCCGTTCGACGAAACCCGCCCCCTCGCCCCGTACCTCCTCGTTCGAGTGACATCCCGCCCAACTCCGGTTCGCGGCCCTCAAACCGCGCATAACCTGCGCACCGCCACAGCGCATTCGGGACGCCGGCACACCGGGGAGGGACGACCATGACGAACCGCGAGACACCGCAGGCCGGCAGCACCCGGCCGGACCCACGATCCACCGCCACCGCCACGCGGCCGATGGCCCCGAGGCAGACCGGGGCGACTCCGCCCGACACCTCGCCCGGCTGCCCGCCACCGGCCGGCCCGGCGGGCTCGGCGCCGTCCCTCGCCACGAAGGTGGGCCCCCCGCGGTCCGGCTCCAGGACGACCGGGGCCACGGCGACCGGGGTCACCGCCTCGGCCGCCGCACCGGTCGGTTCCCGGTGGGTCCGCGTCAAGCCGCTCAGCAAGGCGATGCCCGCCCCCACGCCGTTCAGCGCCACCTCGTACGGCGCGCTGAACGCGGGCTCCGTGCGGACCGCCACCGTGCGGACCTCCACCGTGGGGACGGGAACCGCCGAGGCAGCCGCCCCGAAGGACGGCGTGACGCCGACGGGATCCACCGCGACGGCCGCCTCCACGAAGGCGAGCGGCGTCGGCGCCGGGGCCACGACGGCCGCACCCGCCGGGACCGGGCAGGTGAACCCCGGAGCCGAGGCGACAGGGCCCACCCCGCCGACGGCCACGACGACCGCGCCCACGTCGACCCGGCCGACCCCGGCCGCCGACGCTGCCCCGGCCACGCCCGCGACCGCCGGCCCCGCGAAACACGGGGGCGTGAACGCGGAGGCCGGACCGACGGCCGTCGGCGCCACGAGGTCGGGTGACCTGGACACTGGGGCCACGAGGACCCTGCCGAGGCCGACTACCGGTACCGGGAAGGCGAGGCCCACGGCCGCCGGCCCCGCTGAGGCGGGCGAGCTCGGGGCCAGGGCCACGGGGACCCTGCCCACAGCGACCACCGGGGCCGGGAAGGCCGGTCCCACGGCCGTCGGCGCCACGAGGTCGGGTGACCTGGACACTGGGGCCACGAGGACCCTGCCGAGGCCGACCGCCGGTACCGGGAAGGCGAGGCCCACGGCCGCCGGCGCCGCTGAGGCGGGCGAGCTCGGGGCCAGGGCCACGGGGACCCTGCCCACAGCGACCACCGGGGCCGGGAAGGCCGAAGCCGGGGGTGTGCCGGACCCGGCCGCGAACGCCGGGGCCGGGGCGGACCGGGCCGCGAAGATCTGGGGGACCGCATCCGGGGTGGTGACGCCCGAGGACACCGCGGGCACCCGGACGCGGGGGACCGGGGCCGTGGCAGGCGCCCGGACGCGCGGGGCGAAGGCTCCGGCGGGCGCCCAGGCGCCGGGGAGCGGGAGGAATCCCGCCGCTCAGGCGCGAGGGATCGTTCCGGCGCCGCGGTCGGCCGGCGTCCACGGGCCCGCGGACGTATCCGGCGACAACGACCCCGCTCCCGTCCGGCTCCGTACCGTCCGGGGGCGGCACCGCCGGCCCCGGCCGCGACGCGTGCTCTTCGCCGTCGGGGGATTCGCCCTCGCGGCGGGCGTGCTGAGCTTCGCCCGGATGACACCGGAGTCGATGACCGGGGGCGGCGGAACCCCGGAGACGGAGCCGGCCGCGACGGCGACGGACACGGACACGGCGGGCGACGCCGTCACCACCGTCGAGGCCGTGCCCCCGTCCGCGCACCCCGGGACCGCCGCGGGGAACGCCACGGGGAGCGCCGTGATGGGCGGGGAGAGCCTGGCACCCACCCCGGGGGTGAGCGTGAACCCGACGTCGTTCCCGACGGCCCCCGCCGTGATCCCGGCGGCCCGCGGCCACGCCCCCGTCACCACCGCACCGGACAGCACCGGCATCCCCACGGCCCCCATCACGACTCCGCCGCCACCGGCGCCGACGTCCGTCCCCACCACCGCGGCCCCGCGGCACACCCCGTCCCCGACGCCCCCCGCACCGGCGCCGGCGCATCAGCCGCCGAACGTGTGCGTCCCGATCGTCGGCATCTGCGTGAACGGGCTGCTGTCACCCGGCCGCCAGTGACGCCCCGGGCAGGGCGGCACCGGGCGGGCGCGCGCCCGCCGCGTGCGCACCGGTCGACTCGACCGGCCTCGCGTCGGCAGGTCGGGGACCGTGCTAGGGCCTGTCCGGCGGATCAAGTCGGAGGAAGCCTGCGGCGCCTGATCAGCACACGTGAGCGGGGCCTGGTGCGTCCAACTGCAAGGCGGAGGAGGGCGTCGATGCGGAGCATCGGCAACCGACGACAACGCCGCTGGGGGTCCCCCCTGCTCGAAGAGCTTGGGGGAGGGCGTGCCACACCCCACGTCTCCGGCATGATCCGCCGGACAGGCCCTAGGTCTGGCTGTCCCGGCGGGCCAGCAGCCACGGTTCGATGACGCCGAGTCCGCGGACGGGCCGCTGCCACATCGGCTGGAGCGCGAAGCGGTACGAGGGGGGCTCCTCGCCCTCCTTCTCCGCGGTGGCCGCGGCCTCGGCGGCCTCGGCCTCGGAGGCGGGAGCGTCGCCGGTGCGGGTCAGCTCCTCCGCGAAGGCGCCGTCGACGAGGACGGCGTCGCGTGGAGCTATCGACGTGAGACGGCTCGCCAGATTCACGGTCGTACCGAACACGTCGCCCATGCGTGTGGTCACCGTGCCGAAGGCGATGCCGACGCGCAGCTCCGGCATCGTCTCGTCGTTCGCCATCGTCTCGATGAGCCGCAGCGCGATCTCGGCGGCGACACCGGCGTCGTCCGCGGAGTAGAGCACTTCGTCGCCCAGGGTCTTGATGAGCCGGCCCCCGTGGGCAGCCACCAGGTCCGCCGCCGTGGTCTCGAAGGCCTCGACGAGCTCGCCGAGCTCCTCCTCCTCCATGCGGCGCGTCAGCCGGGTGAAGCCGACCAGGTCCGCGAAGCCGACGGCGAGGCGGCGGTCGACCATCTCCTCGTCGTCCGCCGCCTGCACGACCCGGCCGGTGGCGGCGGCGAGCTGGCGGCGCCAGACGTAGACGAGGAACTCCTCCAGCTCGGGCAGGAGCAGTTCGATCAGGGGGTACGTGACCTCGGTGCGCGTCATCCCCGGTTCGGGGGGCTCGGTCAGACCCTCCAGGAAGGAATCGATCTGCCATTCGGCCAGACGGGCGGTGGTCTGCCCGGTGGACCGGGCGACCTGGACGGCCATGGCCTCGCTCAGCAGGCCCGCCTCGACGAGACCGGCAAGCCGGCGCAGCGCGAGCACGTCCGCCTCGGTCAGCGCCTTGGCCTGGCCGATGTCGGCGAAACCCATCGCCCGCCAGAAGCGGGAGGCCAGCTCCATGGAGACGCCCGCGCTGCGGGCCGCCTGGAACGGGGTGTAGCGGCGCTCGGCGCCGAGGATGAGCCCCTCCAGACGCAGCGCCAGCGGGTCCTCCCCGGAGTCCGGCTCGGCCTGCGAGTCCACCCGGCCGTTCGCCTCGTGCCGTGCGTCGTGCCGGACGTCCGGCCGTGCGTCGGCCCGGTCGTCGGGCCGTGCGTCGGTCCGGTCGTCCCTGCGGATGTCGCTCCCCACGTCGGAATGGTCGTCCCTGCGGCTGCCGGTTCCCGCGTCCGAGCGGTCTTCCGGGCGGTGGTCCTGGCTGCCCTCCGGGCCGGTGCCGGACCCGGTGCCGGGACGGTCGTCCTGCCGGGTGTCGCCGTCCGCGGCGGCCCGTGCGGGTGTCGCGTCCGTGACCGGCCCGGCGGTACGGCCCGGCTCGCCGCCGGGGGCGGGATGGGCACCCGTGCCGGAGCCGGTGTCGTCGACGGTCACGCCTGCTGCCCTTCCGATCTGCCGTGGTCAGGTATCGACCGCGCTCAACTCTACGGCAGGTGTGCGCTGGCTCACTCCCGATGCCGGGACCGAGGTCGGGGACGGTGCCGAGGTCGAGTGCACCACGTCGTTCCGCCCTCCGGCACACCATGTCGCACCGCCGGCGGACGCACCACGTCACACCACCCTCGGCCCCATCGCGTCACACCGCCCGCCGGCCCGTCGCCGCACACCCCGGCCGGCCCGTCACGTCGGACCGACCGCGGACCCGCCGCTTCACACCGCCTCACACCGCCCGCAGGTGCACCACGTCTCCGGCCCCCACCGGCTCCTGCACACCGTCCTCCGTGGCGATGACGAGCCGCCCGTCCCTGTCCACGGCCACGGCCTCCCCGACGATCGACCGGCCTCCGGGCAGCTCGGCCCGCACCTCGCGCCCGAGGGTCGCGCACCCGGCCGCGTACGTCTCCTGGAGGCCGGAGGCGGCGGGGTCGCCGCCCGCCGCGCGCCAGCGCTCGTACCACTGCTCCAGGGAGCGCAGCACGGCCCGCAGCACGGTGTCACGGTCCGTGGTCGTCGCGCCGGCCAGCGCCAGTGATCCGGCGCCCGGCACCGGCAGCTCGTCCTCGCGGAGCGAGACGTTGATGCCGATGCCGACGACGACCGCGTCGGTGCCCGCGCGCTCGGCGAGGATGCCGCCGGCCTTGCGCTCCTCTCCGTCCACGGTGACCAGCAGGTCGTTGGGCCACTTGAGTGCCGTGTCGACCCCGGCGGAGCGTGAGAGCGCCGTCGCGGCGGCGACGCCGGTGAGCAGCGGCAGCCAGCCCCAGCGTTCGACGGGGACACCGGTGGGCTTCAGCACCACGGAGAAGAAGAGGCCGGAGCGGGCCGGTGCCGTCCACTGGCGGTCCAGACGGCCCCGCCCGGCGTTCTGCTCCTCGGCGACGAGGACCGCGCCCTCGTCGGCGTTCTCCTTGGTGACGAGGCCGACCAGATCGGAGTTGGTGGAACCGGTGCGCTCCACCACCTCCACGTCGCTCCACAAGCCGTCGTCACGGACCAGCGCCCGGCGCAGGGCGGTCCCGTTGAGCGGCGGACGGTCCAGGTCGGACCACCGATTGTCGTTCGCGTCTGCTGCATCTCGCGGCGTCATGCAACCCACCCTAGGTGTGGTAAACGCCGCACTGCCGATCGGTAGGCCCGCCACTACGCTACGGATGAGTAGCAAGCCCCCCTTCTGAGCACCTCACTCTTACGTCCCCTTAGAGCAGGCAGGGAGCCGCACCCCGATGTCCGAGCCGGAAGAGCTGCAACACCCCGACATCCACACCACCGCGGGCAAGCTCGCGGATCTGCAGCGCCGTATCCAAGAGGCGACGCACGCCGGCTCGGAGCGCGCCGTCGAAAAGCAGCACGCCAAGGGCAAGTTGACGGCTCGTGAGCGCATCGAACTTTTGATGGACGAAGGTTCCTTCGTCGAGTTCGACGAGTTCGCGCGGCACCGCTCGACCGACTTCGGGCTGGAGAACAACCGCCCGTACGGCGACGGTGTGGTCACCGGCTACGGCACGGTCGACGGCCGCCCGATCGCCGTGTTCTCCCAGGACTTCACCGTTTTCGGCGGTGCCCTCGGCGAGGTCTTCGGCCAGAAGATCATGAAGGCGATGGACTTCGCGCTGAAGACCGGCTGCCCGGTCATCGGCATCAACGACTCTGGCGGCGCGCGGATCCAGGAGGGCGTCAGCGCTCTCGGCATGTACGGCGAGATCTTCCGCCGCAACGTGCACGCGTCGGGTGTCATCCCGCAGATCAGCCTGGTTGTCGGCCCGTGCGCGGGCGGTGCGGTGTACTCCCCCGCCATCACCGACTTCACGGTCATGGTCGACCAGACCTCGCACATGTTCATCACCGGTCCTGACGTCATCAAGACGGTGACGGGCGAGGACGTCGGCTTCGAGGAGCTGGGCGGCGCCCGCACGCACAACGCCGTGTCGGGCGTGGCCCATCACATGGCGGGCGACGAGAAGGACGCCATCGAGTACGTCAAGCAGCTGCTGTCGTACCTGCCGTCCAACAACCTCAGCGAGCCCCCGGTGTTCCCGGAGGAGGCGGACCTCACCCTCACGGACGAGGACCGCGAGCTGGACACGATCGTGCCGGACAGCGCGAACCAGCCGTACGACATGCACTCGGTGATCGAACACGTCCTGGACGACGCCGAGTTCTTCGAGACGCAGCCGCTGTTCGCGCCGAACATCCTCACCGGCTTCGGCCGGGTCGAGGGTCACCCGGTGGGCATCGTCGCCAACCAGCCGATGCAGTTCGCCGGCTGTCTGGACATCGACGCGAGCGAGAAGGCCGCGCGCTTCGTGCGGACGTGCGACGCGTTCAACGTGCCCGTCCTCACCTTCGTGGACGTGCCCGGCTTCCTCCCGGGCGTCGACCAGGAGCACACGGGCATCATCCGCCGCGGCGCCAAGCTGATCTACGCCTACGCCGAGGCGACCGTCCCGCTGATCACGATCATCACCCGCAAGGCCTTCGGTGGCGCGTACGACGTCATGGGCTCCAAGCACCTGGGCGCCGACCTCAACCTCGCCTGGCCCACCGCGCAGATCGCCGTGATGGGCGCGCAGGGCGCGGTGAACATCCTGCACCGCCGCACCATCGCGGCCGCCGAGGACCAGGAGGCCACCCGGGCCCGCCTGATCCAGGAGTACGAGGACACGCTGCTGAACCCGTACACGGCGGCCGAGCGCGGTTACATCGACGGCGTGATCATGCCGTCGCAGACCCGCTCCCACGTCGTGCGCGGCCTGCGTCAGCTGCGCACGAAGCGGGCGTCCCTTCCGCCGAAGAAGCACGGCAACATCCCGCTCTAGTCCCCACAGACCCGGATCCTGGGAGCAGACATGACGATCAAGGTCGTACGGGGCAATCCGACCCCTGAGGAGCTGGCCGCCGCACTGGCGGTGGTCCGCGCACGCGCCGCGGCGGTGGCATCCGCCCCGTCCGGCGCGTCCGGGTCGCGCGACTCCTGGTCCGACCCCGCCCGCATCGCCGCGCACCGGCTTCCGCGGCCGGGCCCGACGACCTGGGGCCGCAGCTACTGGCCCGGCTAGGCCGGACGCGGGGCCGGCAGGCCCTGGAGCACCGTCGCGACGGCTTCGGCCATCACCGTGTATCCCGCGTCGTCGGGGTGCAGGTGGTCGCCGAAGTCGTACGCCGGGTGCAGCCGGTACGGGTCCGCCGGGTCGGCCAGGGCGCGGTTCAGGTCCACGACCGCGTCCCACTCTCCCCGCGCCGGGTCGCGGATCCACGCGTTCACCTCGTGGCTCACCTTCGCCGCGTGCTCGCCCCAGTGGTCGGAGCCGCCGAAGGGCAGCAGGGTCGCGCCGATCACCCGGAGCCCACGCGCACGGGCCGCGTGGATCAACGTCCGGTATCCGGCGATGAGTTCGTCGGCCTCGATCACCGGAGCCGGCCGGTAGGTCGGCTGTTCGTCCGTCTCGCTGAAGCCGATGTCGTTGACGCCCTGGAGGACGACCAGTGTGTCCACGCCCGGGTGGTCGAGGACGTCGCGGGTGAGCCGGCGGACGCCCTTCTCGCCGTACCAGGCGGAGTCGTTGAGCAGCAGGTTCCCGCCGATGCCCGCGTTGAGGACGGGCCTCCCGGTGCGTTCGGCGAGCGCGTCGGACCAGCGCCGGTTCGCGCCCGGGGTGGAGCCGAAGCCGTCGGCGATGGAGTCGCCGAAGAGTGCCATGCCGTCCTCGCGTCCGCCCGTGTCGACCTCGACGGCGGACAGGAAGTACCAGGATTCGGTGTCCTGTGTGAAGCCGTGTCCCGCGAGGTCGTGGAGGCGGTCCCCGGCACCCCGGTAGCTGGTCGCGAAGGCCTGCGCGTGAAACGTCGCGGGCCCCGTGACGGTGTCGAAGTGCAGGGTGACGGTCACCGACTCCAGTGATTCCAGGGAGAGTCCGGCGGGGTCGCTGACGAGGTGACCGTGCGCCGGGATCTCGGCGGAGGCGGTCCCTCCGAAGGTGAGCCGCCGCACCGAGCCCGCCTCGACGGCCGCCCCGCGGGCCGTACGGGCGACGGTGGCGCCCGCGACGCGCAGCGGCGAGGTGCCGTACGCGTTGGAGAACCGGACGCGGAGCCGGTCGCCGCCCGCGGTGAGGCGGACGACCTGGCGGAGCGACTGGCGCCAGAAGCCCTCGCGCGACCAGTTGGGGGTGAAGCCTTCGCTGGGGAGCTGGGGCGATGCGGTCCAGGCGGTGGTGAACATGGCGATTCTCTCTCCTGCCACACAAACGGGTCTGGAGTTCCTTTAGTGATACCCATGACGATAGCAGGCTCGGACTCGCTAAAGAAACCCCAGACCCATTTACACAGGATGCCCGCAAGTTGAGTACGCGTACTCAGGCGCCCGGCCGCCCCGCCGTCGCACGATCGAGGACATGCTGTGGTCCGATCCGGAGAACGAACCTCCCAAGGAACTCCGCGACATGCAGGACATGTTGCGACGCCTGGGCGTTCTCATGGCGCTGGCCATGGTGGTCGCGATGATCCTGCTGGGCATCCGCTGACCGGGCCCGGCCCGCCCGCGTCGGGCGAACGGCGGCCGAGGCGAGGGCCGATCGGCGCCGATACCCTGATCGCATGACCGATCAGCCGCGCCGCCGCCTCGTGCTCGCCTCTCAGTCCCCCGCCCGGCTCAACCTGCTGCGGCAGGCCGGACTCGCCCCCGAGGTGATCGTGAGCGGGGTCGACGAGGACGCCGTCACCGCGCCCACCCCCGCCGAACTCGCCCTCGCGCTCGCCGAGGCGAAGGCCTCCGTCGTGGCCGCGCGCCCCGAGGTCCAGGGCGCGCTGGTGATCGGCTGCGACTCGGTGCTGGACCTGGACGGCGAGGCCCTCGGCAAGCCCGCGGACGCCGAGGAGGCCACCGCGCGCTGGAAGGCGATGCGGGGCAGGGCGGGCACACTCCAGACGGGCCACTGCATCTGGGACACGACACAGAAGCGGTGGGAGTCCGCCACCGCCTCGACCGTGGTCCGCTTCGGCGAGCCGACCGACGCGGAGATCGCCGCGTACGTCGCGTCGGGCGAACCCCTCCACGTGGCGGGCGCGTTCACCCTCGACGGCCGCTCGGCGCCCTTCATCGAGGGCATCGACGGCGACCACGGCAACGTCATCGGCATCTCGCTGCCGATGGTGCGCAGGCTCCTGGGCGAACTGGGCGTCGGTATCACGGAGTTGTGGACACCCCGGGAGAAGTGAGAACCGCGGCCGCGACCGGAGGGCCGATCGAACACCCGGGAGGCCTGGGCAACGGGCTTTCGAGGTGGCGGAGTCGACGACCCGACGGCCGGACAGCCGGGAACCCTCGACCCGACCGGCAGACCGGCCGGCGGGACGAGGAGGGTCGACCGGCCGGGGCGTCGCTCGAAGGCTCGGGCGACCGGGTGGACAGCCGGCCGGTCCGGCCCGAGGAGGCGGCCGGCCGGGGCGCCTGTCGGCCTGCCCGGCGAGTACGGCTCGCCCGGGGAGTTCGGCTCGCCGGATGGGCCGCCGTCAGCTGGCCGGAAGGGCCGCCGTCAGGTGGTCGAGGGGGCGGGCGGCGCCGCGACGGCGGCCTCCTCTTCACCGGCCCTCTTCGCGTCGGCACCCTTGCCCAGGTCGACACTCTTCCCCTCGTCGACACGATGACCTTCGCCGACGGGCTCGCCCGCCTCGGCAGGCGTGTCCGCGTCGACGGGCTTCCCCTCGTCGACGTGCTCCCCTTCACCGCCGTCGTTCCCGACGCCCTGCGGCGCGGCGTCGACGGGGCCCGTCTCCCGGCGGTCGTACGCCAGGAGGGTGAACACGATCAGGCCGAGCACGACCATCATGAAGGCGAAGGCGCCCCAGCCCACCAGGCCCACCGTGAAGGCCCCGAGCAGAGCGTGCACCACGGCGGCGCTGACCAGCAGGACACGCCCGAGGAGGCCCGGCGCGCGGTCGCGGAGCGCGACCAGCAGGGCGGACACGGCACAGGCCCCGAAGTAGAGCCCGAAGACCAGTCCGCCGACCTTCGAGGACACCGACATCATGTCGGAGTCGAGCCCCGCCAGGGACATGTCCTGGCGGTCGACGACGACCCCCAGGAACCAGTTGAGGAGTGCGATACCTATCGCCTCCACGAAGAGCACGATCGCCGCCACCCATGCCACCGGTCTGCGCACCACCGGCCCCACCCACTTCCGCGTGCTGTTACCCCAAGTACGTTCGAGACATCCCGAACGCTACTAACGGGTAAACCCCGGGACAAGGGTTCTGCCGAGGGCAAAGAATCGTTGGGCCATTCGTAGGGACTCGACAAAGAATCGTTGTGGGCCGCAGCACGGAGTCACAGAGACCTTGGCCACACCGGAGGGCTAGGGTTCAGGGAGGGATTCCCACGTGCCTTGGCACGACAAGGGATTTCGCGGGTAGGGCGAGCCTCGTATCACGCTCCGTGTGGGCAAGCTCACCACTAGGGACGGGTCGAAACGTCGTGTTGGCTGTCCCTAAACTCGGCTTGTTTCAAGGAGGGAGCCATCGTGCGCAAGGTGCTCATCGCCAACCGTGGCGAAATCGCTGTCCGCGTGGCCCGGGCGTGCCGGGATGCCGGGATCGCAAGCGTTGCCGTGTATGCGGAACCGGACCGGGACGCTCTGCATGTCCGTGCGGCGGACGAAGCGTTCGCATTGGGCGGTGACACCCCGGCCACCAGTTACCTGGACATCGCCAAGGTGCTGCAGGCCGCCAAGGACTCGGACGCGGATGCCATTCATCCGGGCTACGGCTTTCTTTCGGAGAACGCGGAGTTCGCGCAGGCCGTTCTCGACGCGGGGCTGATCTGGATCGGTCCGCCGCCGCAGGCGATCCGGGACCTCGGTGACAAGGTCGCGGCGCGTCACATCGCGCAGCGTGCGGGTGCGCCGCTGGTGGCCGGTACCCCGGACCCGGTCTCGGGTGCGGAGGAGGTCGTGGCGTTCGCCGAGGAGCACGGTCTGCCGATCGCGATCAAGGCCGCCTTCGGTGGCGGCGGGCGTGGTCTGAAGGTGGCCCGGACCCTCGAAGAGGTGCCCGAGCTGTACGAGTCGGCGGTCCGTGAGGCGGTCGCGGCGTTCGGGCGGGGCGAGTGCTTCGTGGAGCGCTACCTCGACAAGCCCCGGCACGTGGAGACGCAGTGCCTGGCCGACACCCACGGCAACGTGGTCGTGGTCTCGACGCGTGACTGCTCGCTGCAGCGCCGCCACCAGAAACTGGTCGAGGAGGCCCCGGCCCCCTTCCTCTCCGACGCCCAGGTCCAGGAGCTGTACGCCTCCTCCAAGGCGATCCTCAAGGAAGCCGGCTACGTCGGCGCGGGCACCGTGGAGTTCCTGGTCGGCACCGACGGCACGATCTCCTTCCTGGAGGTCAACACCCGTCTGCAGGTCGAGCACCCGGTCACCGAGGAGGTCGCCGGCATCGACCTGGTCCGCGAGATGTTCCGCATCGCGGACGGCGAGGAACTCGGCTACGGCGACCCCGAACTGCGCGGCCACTCCATCGAGTTCCGCATCAACGGCGAGGACCCGGGCCGCAACTTCCTGCCCGCCCCCGGCACCGTCACCGCCTTCGCGCCCCCGTCGGGCCCGGGTGTCCGCCTGGACGCCGGCGTGGAATCGGGCAGCGTCATCGGCCCGGCCTGGGACTCCCTGCTCGCCAAGCTGATCGTCACCGGCGCCACCCGCCGGCAGGCCCTGCAGCGGGCCTCCCGCGCGCTCGCGGAGTTCCAGGTGGAGGGCATGGCCACCGCGATCCCCTTCCACCGCGCGGTCGTCACCGATCCCGCCTTCGCCCCCGAGCTCACCGGCTCCGACGCCCCGTTCACGGTCCACACCCGCTGGATCGAGACCGAGTTCGTCAACGAGATCAAGGCGTTCGCCGCCCCGGCCGACACCGACACCGACGACGAACCCGGCCGCGAGACCGTGGTCGTCGAGGTCGGCGGCAAGCGCCTGGAGGTCTCGCTGCCCTCCTCGCTGGGCATGTCGCTGGCCCGTACCGGTCTGGCCGCGGGGGCCAAGCCCAAGCGCCGCGCCGCCAAGAAGTCCGGGCCGGTCGCCTCGGGCGACACCCTGGCCTCGCCGATGCAGGGCACCATCGTCAAGGTGGCCGTCGAGGAGGGCCAGGAGGTCAAGGAGGGCGACCTCGTCGTCGTCCTCGAGGCCATGAAGATGGAACAGCCCCTCAACGCCCACCGCTCCGGCACCATCAAGGGCCTGAGCGCGGAGGTCGGCGCGTCCGTCACTTCGGGTGCCCCGATCTGCGAGATCAAGGACTGAGCACCACGGACGGGTGACTCACCCGTCCGTCCGGAGCGCCCGGTGGGCCGCAGCTGCGGCCCACCGGGCGCTCCGTCGTGTGCGGACGCGGGCGTACGATCCCGCCCGGCCGGCACGGCGTACGATCCCGTCCTACCGGCGGCGTCGTACGATCCCGTCCCTACCGGCGGCGGCGCTCGAACCCGCCGTCCGCGCAACCGGCGATGATGCTTCGAGCCGCCCGCCGCGGAGCCGCGGGAAGTCCGCCCGGGAGCCACCGGTGGCATCCTGGAGCGCGAGCGGACGGCGGGAGAGGGCAGGTGTTGGTCATGGTGAGCGCGACCGCGTGGGAGCCGGCCGGGACGTCCGGGCCCGCTCCGGGTCCAGGGGTGCCGCGCGTCATGCGTGCGGACGCCCGGCGCAACTACGAGCGGCTGCTCGCCGAGGCGCGCTCCTCGTTCGCCGAGCACGGCACCGACGCGTCGCTGGAGGACGTGGCCCGGCGCGCGGGCGTCGGGATCGGCACGCTGTACCGCCACTTCCCGAATCGGCGCGCCCTGATGAGCGCGGTCTTCGAGGGAGCCGTGAGCGATCTGCTGGCCCGCTCGCGTGAGTTGCTGGAGGCCCCGCAGCCGTGCACCGCTCTGGTGGACTGGCTGCGCGAGATCATCACGCACGCGAGTGAGTACCGAGGGCTCGCACGCGCCCTCATGTCGGCCTCGCGGGACGACGGTTCACACCTCGCCCGGTGCAGCGGCCCGATGCGTGAGGCGGGCAGCGCCCTGCTGCTCCGCGCCCAGGAGTCGGGGGCCGTACACCCCGACGTCTCGATCGGTGATCTGCTCCAGCTGACCAACGCGATCGCGCTGGCGGCGGAGGAGACCCCGGACGACCCCGCGCTGGCCGACCGTCTGCTGAGCCTGACCCTGCGCGGCCTGAAGCCGTGAGCCGACCGGGCCGGGCGCGGAGACCCGCCGCCGGCCCCGAGGTCCGCCGACGCCGCTCAGCGACGTCGAAGGTCGGCCACCCGTGCCCTTTCGGCCTGGGGCTGGTCCCCCATCACCGTCGCGCTCCGTAGTTGCGGCCCCGAGCCCGGGACCACCTGACCGCGGCGCGGGCCCGGGAGCGGTACGTCCCGGCGCGGCTGGCGCCCCGCCGGGAGCGGATCTCCTCCCGCGCCGCCCGACGCGGATGACCCCGCCACCGCGATCTGTACGCCCTGATCGGCCAGGGCCTGCAGTTCGGTGGCCGCACGGTCGTCATGGGCGGGCGGTTCGTCCGTGACCAGGCGGGTGATGAGGTCGGTCGGCACGGTCTGGAACATGGTGTCCGTACCGAGCTTGGTGTGGTCGGCGAGGACCACCACCTCCGCGGCCGCCTGGACGAGAGCGCGGTCCACGGACGCCGAGAGCATGTTGGACGTGGAGAGCCCGCGTTCGGCGGTCAGCCCGCTCCCGGAGATGAACGCCCGGGAGACGCGCAGCCCTTGGAGGGACTGCTCCGCACCCGAGCCGACCAGCGCATAGTTGGAACCGCGCAGGGTGCCGCCGGTCATCACGACCTCCACACGGTTGGCGTGGGCCAGCGCCTGGGCCACCAGCAGGGAGTTGGTGACGACGGTCAGGCCGGGCACCCGCGCGAGCCGGCGAGCCAGCTCCTGCGTGGTGGTACCCGCCCCCACCACGATGGCCTCGCCTTCTTCGACGAGACCCGCGGCGAGATCGGCGATGGCCGTCTTCTCGGCGGTCGCGAGATGCGATTTCTGCGGAAAGCCGGACTCCCGCGTGAACCCGCCCGGCAATACCGCACCGCCGTGCCGGCGGTCGAGGAGTCCTTCTGCCTCCAGTGCGCGCACGTCCCGCCGTACGGTCACTTCGGAGGTCTGGACGACGCGGGCGAGCTCACGGAGCGACACGGCCCCATTCGCTCGCACCATTTCGAGGATCAATTGGCGACGTTCTGCAGCGAACACGAAACTGACAGTAACCCCAACGACCGTCTGCTTTCAGCAGTTTGCGCCGAATAACAGAAGTTGTTCGCATGGCAGGGCGTGAAGTGGTATACGTGCCTACTCGTCCCGCCTATGCCGCGCGTATGGGCGCCGACTCCCTGTGACCAGGGAAGAGTCGACCGGGGGTGTCAGCCCTCGTTCGTGGTCTTCCGGGTGTGCAACTGCCGTGCCACCTCGGCGATCGAGCCGGACAGGGACGGATACACGGTGAACGCGTTCGCGATCTGTTCGACCGTCAGATTGTTGTCGACCGCGATCGAGATGGGGTGGATCAGCTCCGAGGCGTGCGGGGAGACGACCACACCGCCGACCACGATGCCGGTGCCGGGGCGGCAGAAGATCTTGACGAAGCCGTCGCGGATGCCCTGCATCTTGGCGCGCGGGTTGCGCAGCAGCGGCAGCTTCACGACCCGGGCGTCGATCTTGCCCGCGTCGACGTCCGCCTGGGAGTAGCCGACGGTGGCGATCTCGGGGTCGGTGAAGACGTTCGAGGAGACCGTCTTCAGGTTCAGCGGGGCCACCGCGTCGCCGAGGAAGTGGTACATGGCGATGCGGCCCTGCATGGCGGCGACGGACGCGAGGGCGAAGACGCCGGTCACGTCACCGGCCGCGTACACGCCCGGAGCGGTCGTGCGGGAGACCCTGTCCGTCCAGATGTGCCCGGAGTCGCGGACCCTGACGCCGGCCTCCTCCAGTCCCATCCCCGTGCTGTTCGGGATGGCGCCGACGGCCATCAGGCAGTGCGTGCCGCTGATGACCCGGCCGTCGGAGAGCGTGACCTCGACGCGGTCGCCGACCCGCTTGGCGGACTCGGCGCGGGAGCGGGCCATGACGTTCATGCCGCGGCGGCGGAAGACGTCCTCCAGGACGGCGGCGGCGTCGGGGTCCTCGCCCGGCAGCACGCGGTCGCGGCTGGAGACGAGGGTGACGCGGGAGCCGAGGGCCTGGTAGGCGCCGGCGAACTCGGCGCCGGTGACACCGGAACCGACCACGATGAGCTCCTCGGGCAGCTCGTCGAGGTCGTAGACCTGGGTCCAGTTCAGGATGCGCTCGCCGTCGGGCTGCGCGTCGGGCAGCTCGCGCGGGTGCCCGCCGGTGGCCAGGAGCACGGCGTCCGCGGTGAGGGTCTCCTCGGTGCCGTCCGCGGCGCTCACGACGACCTTGCGGGAGCCGTCCAGGGCCTGCATGCCCTCCAGCCGTCCGCGTCCGCGCAGGACACGGGCGCCGGCGCGGGTCACCGAGGCCGTGATGTCGTGCGACTGGGCGAGCGCCAGGCGCTTCACACGGCGGTTGACCTTGCCGAGGTCGACGCCGACCACCCTGGCCGCCTGCTCCATGGGCGGGGTGTCGTCGGCGACGATGATCCCCAGCTCCTCGTAGGAGGAGTCGAAGGTCGTCATCACCTCGGCCGTGGCGATAAGAGTCTTCGACGGCACGCAGTCGGTGAGCACCGACGCCCCGCCCAGACCGTCGCAGTCGACGACGGTCACCTCCGCGCCGAGCTGCGCGGCTACCAGCGCCGCTTCATATCCGCCGGGTCCGCCACCGATGATCACGATCCGAGTCACGTACTCCATTGTCCCGCACGCTTCAAGGTGCTTCCGCCCAGGGGGCCCGAGTAGGGGCATCCGAGCCACTTTGTTACGCGAGAGGCGTACGTTTCGCTGCCGTACCCTCGACCCCATGTCGCTCTACGCCGCGTACGCCGGCAATCTCGACCCGCGGCTCATGACGCGCCGCGCCCCGCATTCGCCGCTGCGCGCCACGGGCTGGCTGAACGGCTGGCGGCTGACCTTCGGCGGCGAGCACATGGGCTGGGAGGGCGCGCTCGCGACGATCGTCGAGGCACCGCGGTCCCAGGTCTTCGTGGCGCTGTACGACATCGCACCGCTGGACGAGGACTCCATGGACCGCTGGGAGGGCGTCGGCCTCGACGTCTACCGCCGGATGCGTGTACGTGTGCACACACTGGAGGGTGAGGAACCCGCGTGGGTCTACGTACTGAACGGTTACGAGGGGGGACTGCCCTCGGCGCGGTACCTCGGCGAGCTCGCGGACGCCGCCGAGTCGGCGGGGGCGCCGCACGACTACGTCATGGAGCTCCGCAAGCGGCCCTGCTGAGGCCCGCCGGAGCGCACGGCTCCAGCCGCCCCGCGGCCCTTCCCGCCCAGCTCGGCGGCGCTTTCCCGCCCGGCCGCCCGCCCCGGCCCGTTCCGCCGGGCATCTCGCCGCGCGCCTTCCCGCGCCCCTTCCCGTGCGCCGCTCCGCGCCGTTCTTCCCGGCCTCCCGCCCGGCTCCGCCCCCGTCCGGGCGCCGCCTCCCGCACCCCTTCTTGTCGGAAACGACAAGACAACGATCGCAAGACCGTGAGCTCCGTCATCTACGCGCGTAGGCCTGGACCAGCTACCCTCTTGCGCGTGAACGCATCTCTTCTTCCGGACGACATCCAGGGCGACCCCCACGCCGCCGCTGACGCCGCCGCCGCGCGCCTGCGCGAGCTCACGGGCGCCGAGACCCATGACGTCGCTCTCGTGATGGGCTCCGGCTGGGCCCCGGCCGTGGACGCCCTCGGCTCCCCCGAGGCCGAGTTCCCGGTCACCGAGCTGCCGGGCTTCCCGGCGCCGGCGGTCGAGGGACACGGCGGCAAGATCCGCTCGTACCGGATCGGTGACAAGCGCGCCCTGGTCTTCCTCGGCCGCACCCATTACTACGAGGGCCGCGGGGTCGCCGCCGTCGCGCACGGCGTACGCACCGCCGTCGCCGCCGGCTGCAAGACCATCGTGCTCACCAACGGCTGCGGCGGCCTGCGCGAGGGCATGCGCCCCGGCCAGCCCGTCCTGATCAGCGACCACATCAACCTGACGGCCACCTCGCCGATCATCGGCGCGAACTTCGTCGACCTCACCGACCTGTACTCGCCGCGGCTGCGCGCGCTGTGCAAGGAGGTCGACCCCTCCCTGGAGGAGGGCGTCTACGCGCAGTTCCCCGGCCCGCACTACGAGACGCCGGCCGAGATCCGGATGGCCCGTGTCATCGGGGCCGACCTGGTGGGCATGTCGACGACACTCGAGGCGATCGCCGCGCGCGAGGCGGGCGCCGAGGTGCTCGGCATCTCCCTCGTCACCAACCTCGCCGCCGGCATGACGGGCGAGCCCCTGAACCACGAGGAGGTCCTCCAGGCGGGCCGCGACTCGGCCGCGCGCATGGGGGCACTCCTGACCCAGGTGCTGGATCGTCTGTAGTCGACGGGGGTGTTCGCCCCCGGAGCCGGGGGCGGAACGACCCGGCTGCACGGAACCGTACGACCGAAGAGAGGTGCACCCGAGGTGCAGGACGAACTCATCGCGCGGGCCAAGGCATGGCTGGCCGAGGACCCCGACGCGGAGACCCGTGACGAACTCGCCAAGCTCGTCGAGGCCGGGGACGTCACCGAGCTGGCCGCCCGTTTCAGCGGCACCCTCCAGTTCGGCACCGCGGGCCTGCGCGGTGAACTCGGCGCGGGCCCGATGCGGATGAACCGTTCCGTGGTCATCCGGGCCGCGGCCGGACTCGCCGCGTATCTGAAGGCCAAGGGCGAGACCGGCGGACTCGTCGTGATCGGCTACGACGCCCGCCACAAGTCCGCGGACTTCGCCCGGGACACCGCTGCCGTGATGACGGGCGCGGGCCTGCGCGCCGCCGTCCTGCCCCGGCCGCTGCCCACCCCCGTCCTCGCCTACGCCATACGGCACCTCGGCGCGGTCGCGGGCGTGGAGGTCACCGCCAGCCACAACCCGCCCCGCGACAACGGCTACAAGGTCTACCTCGGCGACGGTTCGCAGATCGTCCCGCCGGCGGACGCGGAGATCGCCGCCGAGATCGACGCGGTCCGCACGCTCGCCGACGTGCCCCGCCCCGACTCCGGCTGGGAGACCCTCGACGAGGGCGTCCTGGACGCCTATCTGGCCCGTACGGACGCCGTCCTGGCCGAGGGCTCGCCGCGCACCGCCCGCACCGTCTACACGGCCATGCACGGCGTCGGCAAGGACGTGCTGCTCGCGGCCTTCGCCCGGGCCGGCTTCCCGGAGCCGGTGCTCGTCGCCGAGCAGGCCGAGCCCGACCCGGACTTCCCGACCGTCGCCTTCCCCAACCCGGAGGAGCCCGGCGCGATGGACCTCGCCTTCGCGGCGGCCCGCGCGGCGGAACCCGACCTGATCGTCGCCAACGACCCGGACGCCGACCGCTGCGCCGTGGCCGTCAAGGACGGCGCCGACTGGCGGATGCTGCGCGGCGACGAGGTCGGCGCGCTGCTCGCCGAGCACCTGGTGCGGCGGGGCGCGCGCGGCGTCTTCGCCGAGTCGATCGTCTCCTCCTCCCTGCTCGGCCGGATCGCCGAGGGCGCGGGTCTGCCGTACGAGGAGACGCTCACCGGTTTCAAGTGGATCGCCCGCGTCGAGGGGCTGCGGTACGGGTACGAGGAGGCGCTCGGCTACTGCGTCGACCCCGACGGCGTACGCGACAAGGACGGCATCACCGCCGCCCTGCTCATCACCGAGCTGGCCTCCGAGCTCAAGGAGCGGGGGCGGACCCTGCTCGATCTCCTCGACGACATCGCCGTCGCGTACGGGCTGCACGCCACCGACCAGCTCTCGGTCCGGGTGGAGGACCCGTCGGTCATCGCGAACGCCATGCGCCGGCTGCGTGAGCAGCCGCCCACGGAGCTCGCGGGCCTGGCCATCACCAAGGCCGAGGACCTGACCAAGGGCACGGACACGCTGCCGCCCACGGACGGTCTGCGCTACACCCTGGACGGCGCCCGGGTCATCGTCCGCCCGAGCGGCACCGAGCCCAAGCTGAAGTGCTACCTGGAGGTCGTGGTGCCCGTCGGCGACCACGCCGGCCTCCCGGCGGCCCACGCGAAGGCCACCGAGCTGCTGACGGCGATCAAGCGGGACCTGTCGGCCGCGGCCGGCATCTGAGACCCCGCCCGGAGGAGCCGGCCCGCCACCGCCTCCCACCGGGCACCGACGCCCCTCCGCCCGGCCCTCCAGCCGGGCGGACGGCGTTCCGGGCCCCTCGTGGGTGGGTGCGACGACTTCCGGACCCCCCTGCACGGCAGCGGCGTGCGGCGACCCTCATGCGGAGACGTGCGGCGACCTCATGCGGAGAGCGGCACCTGGGCCCCACACGGGGTGACGGGTGACGATTCCGGCTCTCGGCACGCGGCATCCGGCACGCGGCACTCGGCGTCCAGCACCCGGCGTCCGGCACACAGCACCCGGCGTCCGGCGTCCAGCACGCGGCACCCGGCACCCGGCACCCGGCACCCGGCACCCGGCACAAGGTGACGCCTCCCCCGTGACCGCCGTGCTCGTCCTGCTCTCGGTGATTCCGGTCCACGCGGCACAGCGGCTCTCCGCCGACGCGGGGCTGCGGCTCCCGGCAGCCGCAGCCCCCTGCCGGGCGGCAGCCCCCTGGGCGCACTGTCCGGCGCCCCGCTGGGCGGCGGATTCCGGCACCCCGTGCGAGGCGGCGGCGTCCGCGGCCCCCGTCAGCCCCTCGCCACGACGGGCAAGCGTCACGCCAGCCCCTTATGGGTGATTTCCGCACGGCAGTTGACGCAGCGCTCCCGTGCGCCGCCGGGTGGCCGAGGAACGGTTACCCGTAGCGCACCATCGAGTCCCAGGAGCTGCCGCGTGCCCTCGACCGCTTCCCGGCCGACGTCCGCCCCGCCCCGAAGCGCCCCGGGCGGGACCGTCCCCGGCGTCCCGGGCGTCCCAGCCGTCCGGCGCGCGCCAAGCGTGGCAGGCCTCCTCGCCGCGGTCCGTGCCCAGGTGCGGTACGCGGCGCCGGCACTCCTCGCCTACGCGGCCGTCCGCCTCACCGGCCTGATCACGCTCGCGTTCTGGGCGCACCGCCGGCACCACGGCGTCCGGCCGATCCTGGCGACGCAGTGGGACGCGGACTGGTACCTCGGCATCGCCGACCACGGCTACGCCCATCAGCTGGGCACCGCGTTCGACGCGAACAACCTGGCCTTCTTCCCGCTCTACCCGGTCCTGGTCAAGGCGGTCGCGGCCCTGACCCCCGGCTCGCGCGCGACGACCGGGCTGGTGATCGCGGTGGTGTGCTCGTTCCTCGCCGCGTGGGGCATCCACGCGGTGGGCAGCCATCTGCACGGCCGCCGCGTGGGGGTGCTGCTGACCGTGCTGTGGGCGGCCCTGCCGGTGGGTCTCGTCCAGTGGATGGGCTACACGGAGTCGCTGTTCACGGCGTTCGCCGCGTGGGCGCTGTACGCGGTGCTCACCGGCCGCCTGCTGTGGGCGGCCTCGCTGGCGGCGCTGGCGGGGCTGACCCGGCCCACCGGTGTCGCGGTGGGCGCGGCCGTCGCCCTGACCGCACTGCTGTCGCTGCGCCGGGGCTTCTCCGTCCGGGCGCTCGCGGCGGCGTTCCTGGCCCCGGCCGGCTGGCTCGCGTACGTCGGCTGGGTGGGCCTGCGGGTGGGCCGCTGGGACGGCTACTTCGCCGTACAGAGGCTGTGGCACAACGAGTGGGACGGCGGTGCGGAGACCGTGCGCCGGATGCGTGAGGTGCTGGCCCGGAACTCCTCGCCCGAGCTGTTCCTGGTGCTGGTGACCGTGACCCTGCTGGCGGCGGTGGTGCTCTACGCGCTCTCCGCGGGGGACCGCCAGCCGCTCCCGCTGCTGGTCTTCACCGGGATCCTGCTGCTGATCGTCCTCGGCAGCGGCGGCGTCTACTTCCCGCGCGCCCGCTTCCTGCTCCCCGGCTTCCCCCTGCTGCTGCCCCCGGCCCTGCACCTGGCCCGCGCCTCACGCCGCTTCCGGACCCTCGTCCTCACGGCCGCGGTGCTCGGTTCGGCGTACTGCGGCGCGTACATGGCCCTGGTCTGGCCGAGCGCGCCCTAAGGGCTGAGCCCCGGCCCGCCCTGGTGGAGCGCGGTGGGGCCGGGCACGGGCACGACCCCGTGAAGGCTTCGATCAGCCCGTGGCCAGCAGGATCGTGAGGACGACGGCGCCCGCGAGCGCGGGGCCGATCACCTCGTACGCCCAGCGCACCGTGACCTCGCCCTGTGCGCTCTCCTCCGTGGCCCTGGCCTGGGCCAGCTCGCGGAGATCGTCCATGATCTGGTCGGTCTGGGGGCGGGTCGGCGCGTCGGTGGCGGCGCCCCGGCCGAAGGGGGACGGACGGCCCAGCGACGACGTACGGCCGTCGCCGCCGCGGCCCGCCGTGCCCCGCGCCTGCTGCTTGGCCGCCTTCTTGCGGGCGCGCAGCGACACGGGCACCGCCCACAGCTGGAACTTCGTGCCGGAGGTGTCGACGACCTCGTTCGAGTAGTGCGAGCGCAGGGAGGCGACCTTGCCCCAGGGCAGGACGATCACGCGGAGCGGGTTGCGGATGCGCAGCCGGTCCTGGTTGGCGTAGACGGCGGGGCGCAGGGTGAACGCGATCACCAGCGGCACGACGAGGATCAGCGCGGCGAGCGCCAGCCAGGGGGTGCGGCCGGTTCCGGAGATCAGTGCGTCGATGCCGAGCCAGCCCGCGATGATCAGCAGCAGGATGCCGCCCGCGATACCGGCGGGCGACCGGTAGATCCGGTCCCTGGCCTCGGGTCGCGAGGCGTCCGAATGGGGTGACTGGTGGTCCGGGGTGGTCATGGCCCCGATTGTGCACGACGCGTGCGGTGCGCTTGAGCTCGGTGGGGTCTCACTATGGTCGCGAAGGCGGTCGCCCGGCCCGACGGCCCGGCGCCGTGACCGCGCCGGACGCGGCGGCCCCCAGGATCCGGCGGAAGGTGGGGCATTCCAGGTGGCTCGGCGCGGGACAGGCGGCGGCGTGCCGCAGGGAGTCGCGCAGGACTCCGAGCTCGCGGATCGTGCGGTCCAGTTCCTCGGCCTTGTCGGCGAGCACCTGACGGTCGATGCGCGGGCGACCGTCCGGCGCGAACATGCGGGCGATCTCGTCCAGCGAGAAGCCGGCGGAGCGCCCGAGCGCGATCAGCGCCAGCCGTTCCAGCACGCCGGGGTCGAACTGCCGGCGCAGGCCGCGTCTGCCGGTGGGGGCGATCAGCCCCTTCTCCTCGTAGAACCGCAGGGTCGAGGCGGGCACTCCGGCGCGCCGCGCCACTTCGGCGATGTCCAGGTCAGGCATCCTCTTGACCTCAAGTCGGCTTGAAGTAGGACGGTGTCATCTCCGGGTCACCAGGGCAAGCACGGGAGGCGTCATGGAATCCATGCGGAGGGCGGACGACACGGTGGACGGCACGGCGGACGGCACGGCGGACGGCGAGCAGGCGGCGCGCTGGAACGGCCCGGCCGGGAACGCCTGGGTCGACGCCCAGGACGTGGTGGACGCGTTGTTCGCGCCGCTGGAGGACCTGCTCGTCGAAGCGGTTCCGGCCGGGCGTGGGGGCCGTGTGCTCGACGTCGGCTGCGGCACGGGCGGCACGACGGTGGCCGTCGCGCGACGGCTGGGCGCGGAGGGCCACTGTGTCGGCGTCGACATCTCCGGGCCGATGGTGGAGGCCGCCCGGGCCCGCGCGCTGCGGGAGGGCGCGGCGGCCTCCTTCGTCCGCGCCGACGCGCAGGATCACGTCTTCGAGCCCGCGGTCTTCGACGCGGTCGTCTCGCGCTTCGGCGTCATGTTCTTCGAGGACCCGGTACGGGCCTTCGCCAACCTGCGGCGGGCCGCGAAGGGGGACGCGGGACTGCGATTCATCGCCTGGCGCGACATCGCGGAGAACCCGTTCATGACGACGGCCGAACGCGCCGCGGCACCGCTGCTGCCGAGTCTTCCGGAGCGCCGGCCGGACGCACCGGGGCAGTTCGCCTTCGCCGACGCGGGCAGGGTGCGCCGCCTGCTGGAGGAGAGCGGCTGGACCGGGATCGACATCCGGCCCGTCGACGCGGCCTGCGTCCTGCCGGAGGCGGAGCTGGTGCCCTACTTCAGCCGGTTCGGCCCGGTCGGCATCGCCTTGCGCGAGACGGACGAACCGACCCGCGCACGGGTGGTCGAAACGGTCCGCGCGGCGTTCGACCCGTTCGTGCACGGCACGGAGGTCCGCTTCACAGCGGCCTGCTGGCAGATCGACGCCCGAGCCCCACTGCCCAACCCCACCGCGTAGCGCGTCCGGCCACCGGGCACCCCCACCACGAAGGCCCCTTCGCAGCGGCCCGCCCGGCGGATCGACGCCCGAGCACCACCGCCCGCGCCCACCGCCAAGAGCATCCACCACCCGGCACCCCCACCACGGAGTGCCCTTCGGCCACGACCCGACGGGTCCACCGTCGCCCCGTCGCCCCCCTGAGCTCCCCGTGCGGCAGCCCGGCCCGGAAGTCCGCCCGTCCCCTACGGCAGCTCGGTCCGAGAGGGCCACACCTGTGCGGCGGCCGAGGACGTGACGACCGCGGGCGAGAACCGGGCGCGCCTCACCCAGCGCGGCCGGGCACGCGGCACGCCCACTGCGGCGGTCCGGCACACATCCGCCCGCCCGTGTGGCCGTGCGGGACGCGCCCTTCCCGTCACGCACGGCCGCGCCGCCGCTCCGCCACGTGAGCGCACGCGCCCCCGGCGTCCCGGCGGGCAAAAAAACCCTCGGTCATCCCCTGGGCTGTACAGCCGCTACGCGCGTAGATATGCTCGTCTGGTGACCATGCCCACCTCTGCATCTGCTGCAATCGCACTCGGCGACGTAACCGCGTCCGACAGCACGCTGCGCCGCTTCCTCCACGGGCTGCCCGGCGTCGACGCGGTCGGCCTGGAGGCGCGCGCCGCCTCGCTCGGCACCCGTTCCATCAAGACCACCGCGAAGGCGTACGCCATCGACCTCGCCATCTCGATGGTCGACCTGACGACGCTGGAAGGCGCGGACACCCCGGGCAAGGTCCGGGCGCTCGGCGCCAAGGCGGCGCTCCCGGACCCGACCGACCGCACGACGCCCACCACGGCGGCGGTCTGCGTCTATCCCGACATGGTGGCCGTCGCGAAGGAGGCCGTCGCCGGTTCCGGCGTGAAGGTCGCCTCCGTCGCCACCGCCTTCCCGGCGGGCCGCGCCGCGCTCGCCGTGAAGCTGGCCGACGTGCGCGACGCGGTCGCCGCGGGCGCCGACGAGATCGACATGGTCATCGACCGCGGGGCGTTCCTCGCGGGCAAGTACCTGAAGGTGTACGACGAGATCGTCGCCGTGAAGGAGGCCTCGGGCGCCGCCCGCCTGAAGGTCATCTTCGAGACCGGCGAACTGTCGACGTACGACAACATCCGGCGGGCGAGTTGGCTCGGCATGCTGGCCGGGGCCGACTTCATCAAGACCTCCACCGGCAAGGTGGCCGTGAACGCGACGCCCGCGAACACGCTGCTGATGCTGGAGGCCGTCCGCGACTTCCGTGCCCAGACCGGGGTGCAGATCGGCGTCAAGCCGGCCGGCGGCATCCGCACCACCAAGGACGCCGTCAAGTTCCTGGTCCTGGTGAACGAGACGGCGGGTGAGGACTGGCTGGACAACCACTGGTTCCGCTTCGGCGCGTCCTCGCTCCTGAACGACCTGCTGATGCAGCGTCAGAAGCTGGCCACCGGCCGCTACTCCGGCCCCGACTACGTGACGGTGGACTGATCCATCATGGCTTCCGCATTCGAATACGCACCGGCGCCCGAGTCCCGCTCCGTCGTCGACATCGCGCCCTCCTACGGCCTGTTCATCGACGGTGAGTTCACCGAGGCCGCCGAGGGCAAGGTCTTCAAGACCGTCTCCCCCTCCACCGAAGAGGTCCTCTCCGAGATCGCCCAGGCGGGCGAGGCGGACGTCGACCGCGCGGTGAAGGCCGCCCGCAAGGCGTTCCAGAAGTGGTCCGCGCTGCCGGGCTCCGAGCGCGCCAAGTACCTGTTCCGCATCGCGCGGATCATCCAGGAGCGCAGCCGCGAGCTGGCCGTCCTGGAGACGCTGGACAACGGCAAGCCGATCAAGGAGACCCGGGACGCCGATCTCCCCCTGGTCGCCGCGCACTTCTTCTACTACGCGGGCTGGGCCGACAAGCTCGACCACGCGGGCCTCGGCGCGAACCCGCGCCCGCTGGGTGTCGCCGGCCAGGTCATCCCGTGGAACTTCCCGCTGCTGATGCTGGCGTGGAAGATCGCCCCGGCCCTCGCGACCGGCAACACGGTCGTCCTGAAGCCCGCCGAGACCACGCCGCTGACGGCGCTGTTCTTCGCGGACATCTGCCGCCAGGCGGGCCTGCCCAAGGGCGTCGTCAACATCCTTCCCGGGTACGGCGACGCGGGCGCGGCCCTCGTCGAGCACCCGGACGTGGACAAGGTGGCCTTCACCGGCTCCACCGCCGTCGGCAAGGCGATCGCCCGCCAGATCGCGGGCACGCACAAGAAGGTCACGCTGGAACTCGGCGGCAAGGGCGCGAACATCGTCTTCGACGACGCGCCGATCGACCAGGCCGTCGAGGGCATCGTCAGCGGCATCTTCTTCAACCAGGGCCAGGTCTGCTGCGCGGGCTCCCGGCTGCTGGTCCAGGAGTCGATCCACGACGAACTGCTCGACTCGCTCAAGCGCCGTCTGTCGACCCTGCGCCTCGGCGACCCGCTCGACAAGAACACGGACATCGGCGCGATCAACTCCGCCGAGCAGCTCTCCCGCATCACCACGCTCGTCGAGCAGGGCGAGGCCGAGGGTGCCGAGCGCTGGTCCCCGGCGTGCGAACTGCCCTCCTCCGGCTACTGGTTCGCCCCGACGCTCTTCACGAACGTCACGCAGGCGCACACCATCGCCCGCGACGAGATCTTCGGCCCGGTGCTGTCCGTCCTCACGTTCCGCACCCCGGACGAGGCGGTCGCCAAGGCCAACAACTCGCCGTACGGCCTCTCCGCGGGCATCTGGACCGAGAAGGGCTCCCGCATCCTCGCCGTCGCGAGCAAGCTCCGCGCGGGTGTCATCTGGTCCAACACGTTCAACAAGTTCGACCCGACCTCGCCGTTCGGCGGGTACAAGGAGTCGGGCTTCGGCCGCGAGGGCGGTCGTCACGGCCTGGAGGCGTACCTCGCCCCGTCGAGCCCGGAGGGCGAGCGATAAATGAGTGCAGCCGAGAAGTCCGAGCAGCAGCGTCTGAGCGTCTTCAAGACCTACAAGCTGTACGTGGGCGGCAAGTTCCCGCGTTCCGAGAGCGGCCGGGTGTACGAGGTGAGCGACTCCAAGGGCAAGTGGCTGGCGAACGCTCCGCGGTCGAGCCGCAAGGACGCCCGTGACGCGGTCGTCGCCGCGCGCAAGGCGTTCGGCGGCTGGTCCGGCGCGACCGCGTACAACCGCGGCCAGGTCCTCTACCGCGTCGCCGAGATGCTGGAGGGCCGCAAGGAGCAGTTCGTCCGCGAAGTGGCCGACGCGGAGGGCCTGTCGAAGTCGAAGGCGGCCGCCGTCGTCGACGCGGCGATCGACCGCTGGGTCTGGTACGCGGGGTGGACCGACAAGATCGCCCAGGTCGTGGGCGGCGGCAACCCGGTGGCGGGCCCGTACTTCAACCTGTCCTCCCCGGAGCCGACCGGTGTCGTCACCGTGCTCGCCCCGCAGGAGTCGTCGTTCCTCGGCCTGGTCTCGGTGATCGCCCCGGTGATCGCCACCGGCAACACGGTGATCGTGATCGCCAGTGAGAAGTCCCCGCTCCCGGCCCTGTCGCTGGGCGAGGTGCTGGCCACCTCCGACCTTCCGGGCGGGGTCGTCAACGTCCTCTCCGGCGGGACCGCGGAGATCGCCGCTCCGCTCGCCGCGCACCAGGACGTCAACGCGATCGACCTCACGGGCGCCGACGAGGTACTGGCCAAGGAGCTGGAGATCGCGGCCGCGGACAACCTGAAGCGCGTTCTTCGTCCACAGCCTGTGGATTACGCGCGCACTCCCGGCATCGAGCGCCTCACGGCGTTCCTGGAGACGAAGACGGTCTGGCACCCGACCGGCTCCCTGGGCGCCTCGGGCTCGTCCTACTGAGCCCTGCCCGCCCGCCCCGCCGCGCGATGACGCGCTGAGATGTCGGGGCCCCGATCCGTGTCCCCGGGGCCCCGCGCACACGAGAGCCGCGCTTCCCCTCCGTCCGGGGGGAGCGCGGCTCTCTGCCGTCCGGAGCTCAGTGCAGGAGTCCGGTCACCTGGCCCAGTACCGGAATCCTGCCCACCGACGGCGCCTGCGCCAGCGGCCCCGTCAGGGCCTGCGAGGACAGCGGCTTGAAGTCGGCGAGCTGGGTGCCCACGCCGTTGTCGAGCGGGTCCACTCCGGTGCCGGCCAGCGGATTGGGCTTGAGGCCCTCGACCGGGCCCGTGACATACCCCACGGTGCCGGTCAGGGCCCCCAGGCCCGCCTGCGGATCGATGTTGCCGAGCGAGGCGGGCCGGGTGCGCACGGCGTCCACGGCGGGAGCCGTGTCCGCGAAGGCCGGGGAGGCCGCGGCCGCACCGGCAGCGGCCACGCCGACCACCGCGGCGATCCGCGCGGTCGTACGGGCCAGGGTGTTCTGCTGGGCTGCGTGTCGCGCCATCAGGTTTTCCTCTTCGGGAGCGGAGAGCAACTGTATTGACACGCAGAGTAGTTGATCCGGCCACTCCCGTGGGCGCCCGGGCGAGGGATTCGCCTGTGCGGCCCAACCCGACCGGCAGGTCAGTGCCAGTCCACCGTGTGCGTCAGCGTCACCCCGTGGGTGGCGAAGTCGATCTCGATCCGGTCCTGGTCGGCCAGGGTGAAACCGCTGTGGAAGCTGCTGCGGTCGGCGCCGAGGTAGACGTAGTGCACCCGGCCGGGGTGACGGAGACCTTCGTAGGAGAACAGCTCGGACATGATGTCGCGCAGTCCGTAGTGCAGGGCCTTGGTGCCGGTGGTGAAGCTGCCGCGCCAGACCTCCGCCGACTCCCGCTCGATGACGACCTGCCCGGTCACCTGGCTCGGCGGCGTCCCCAGGAAGAGCCACGGAGCCACGCCCGCGTCGCAGAGCTTCGCGTACGACAGATGCCCGGCGTGGCGCTTGAAGCGGCCGATGTCGGTGAGGTCGTTGCCGAAGGTGTAGCCGGCGTACTGCGGGGTTCCGTCCTCGTCGGTGACGTACACGAGGACGACCTCCGCCTCCTCCGTCAGTGCCACCGCGCCGCGCGGTGCGCGCAGCCGTTCGCCGGAGATCTTGAGGGAGTCGCCGAGTCCCTTGAAGAACCAGTTGGGCTGGGACTGGGTGGATGCGTCGACCTTGACGTTGTGGGTCTGCATGAAACCGCTGACCAGCGCGTCGCCGAGGGAGTCCGGCAGCAGCGGGGGCAGCAGCCGCACCTCGGCCGCCGGTACGGTGCGCGGCTCGCGGCCCGTCGTCAGCGCTGCCGTCAGCGCGGCGACGTCGCCGCCCGCGGCGAGCACCTGGGCCCGGAGATCGGTGTCGCCCAGCGGATACAGCGTGAGGACGGCGTCCTGGGCCGCGGCGTCCTCGGGTGCGCCGAGGCCGACGTACCGCACGCCCTCGTGGCTTGCTTCGTAGAGAGCCGTCATGGGGAAGTCTCCTCGGAGGTCGTGGGATGCCAGTCGGCGTGTGTCCAGTGGAGAACGGCCCAGCGCTCCGCCGCCTCCTCCAGGCGCAGGGCGAAGCCGGGACCGTCGGCCGGTGCGACGGTGTTGGCCGCGCGGTCGACGGCCGGGCGGGGCGAGACGATCGTGTCGGCCTCGGGGAAGAAGCGGTCGGACTGGCCGCCCTCGACGGCCAGGGCGTCCGGGGCGCGCAGGGCGAGTGCCCGGCTCGCGTTGATCAGCGGGCCGGTCTCCGCCACCTGGACGCCGATCTGGAAGCCGATCCCCGCCGAGCGGGCGTACTCGATCAGCCGGGCCGAGCGGAGCAGGCCGCCGTTCTTGGCGACCCGGACGTTCACGGCGTCGCACGCCTCGTGGGCCACCGCCGCGCGGGCGTCCTCGATGGTGCAGACCGACTCGTCGAGGAGGACGCCCACACCGGTCGCGCGGCGCAGGGCGCGCAGGTCCTCCCAGGAGCGGCGCGGCAGCGGTTCCTCGATCAGGGTCACCCCGGCGGCCCGGAGTCTTCGCGCGTAGGGGACGGCGGTGGCGGGTGTCCAGCTCATGTTGGCGTCCACCATCACGGGCAGCGCGGGCCCGAGCCGTTCCCGGATCGCGGTCACCGTGCGGACGTCCCGGTCGATGTCGTCGGACGCCTTGACCTTCACGAAGTGGAAGGGCCCGCGGGTGTCCAGGAACTCCTCGGCCCCGATGCTCAGATCCAGCACCTGGGAGATCGCGACCTTGTCGGCCACCGGAGCCCCCGGCCACACCAACTCGCCTGCCGACAGATCCAGTTGATGTCCGATCAGATCCAGTACGGCCGTCTCCAGGAGGCAGATGAGATTGTTGCCCCCGTCCACGCCGAAGGTCGCCTCGAAGCCGTCCTCCCGGAGCCGGTCGAGGAGCTGCCGGGCCGGCGTGGTGCGCAGCCGGGCGAACAGCTTGTCCAGCGGCACCTGCCGCAGCGCCTCCGACACGCTCCCGCTCGTCTCGCCGGTGACGTACGCCCGGGGCGCGCACTCCCCGACACCGGTCAGGCCGTCGAGCGTGAGGGCGAGCACCAGACTGTCGCTGGTGCTGCGGCGGGCCGCCGGGTGATCGAATCCGACGCTCATCGGCAACGCCACCCGGTACAGCCGCGCCGAGGAGCCCGCGGCGGAGTCAGGCATCGCGGTCCACGCCCTGGAGCAGCGTGTAGGCCGACGCCCAGTCGACCAGGTCGTCGCGGACGTCGGTGTAGAAGAGGTAGTGCCGGTCGGTGGGGAACTGGACGGCCAGGCCCCGGCCGGGGACCAGCTCGTGGAAGACCCGGCGGGTCGCCTCCAGGTCGATGATGGGGTCGGTGAGGCCGGAGACGAACGCGGCCGGGACGTCCGGCAGTCGGCGCCCCGGGTCGAGATAGAGACGTTCGAGGGCGAGCAGGGTGGCGCGGGAGCGGCGCGTCAACTGCCTCACGGCCAGGTCGTCGTGGTCGATGAAGTGCTGGTAGGCGGGGTCGTCGGTGAAGTCCGTGGCCTTCAGGCCGGCGTCCCAGAGCTCCTCGCCGCGCTCCGCCGCCAGTGCCGTCCGCTCCTCCTCGCCCAGCACCGCGTGCAGCCGCCCGAGCCAGGTCGAGCAGAAGATCGCGGCGTCGTAGCGGACGGTGAAGTCGGGGTGGTGCATGAGGGCCGCCAGGAAGGACCCGCCCAGGCAGTGGCCGAAGAGGGAGAGCGGGGCTTCGTCGCCGAGCCAGTCCCGCACGTACTCGAGGGCGTTGACGTAGTCCGCGACGATCGTCCCGACGTCGGGGATGGCCTGACGCTCGCCGCCGCTGATGCCGCTGCCCCGCCGGTCCAGGACGAAGAAGGCGATGTCGTTGTCGGCGAACCGGGGGCCCACCTCCCACAGCCAGCCCGCGTGGCTCTGCAGGCCGTGGAAATAGAAGACGGCACCCTTGCTCACGCCGCGCGGCCGCCACAGGTGCAGCGCCAGGTCGGTGCCGCCCGGGGTGCCGGAGCTTCCGGCCGTCCCGGTTCTTCCGGAGGAGAGGGTGATGATCTCGCGGCGGATGTTCTGCGGTGGCCTTTTGGTCTCGATCATCGGTGGGCTCCCGCGGTTTCGGTCGTCGGTGTGCTCCCGGACCGGGCGCCGACCAGGTCGTCGACGAAGTCGGTGTCCTGCTGGAAGGGCTTGTACTTGTACTGGGTGGCGTTGCCCTGCTGGCGCCGGCCCTCCGCGTACGCCGCGATGGAGTCGTGCGGGACCGTGTGGACCTCGATCGGGCCCAGGCGTCCGCTGTCCCGCTTGGAGGCGTACTCGATGTTGATGGTCTTCAGCTCGCGGTCGATGGCGTCGGCGAGGGACCGGTCCAGCTCCACGTCCGGCTCCGGCACTTCGCTCACCACGATGTAGTGCGGGGGTTCGCCCCACTGCGGCCCGCAGAAGTAGAGACCGCCCGCCAGGCCGTCGTCCGCCATGGCCTGGCCGATCGCCTGGGTGACCTGGGCCTCGGTGATCTTCTCGCCGGTGAAGGAGTGGAAGACGCCGTCCCGGTGGACGAAGTGCACCCAGGGGGTGCCGTCCACGATCCGGTCGACGTGGTAGATGTCGCCGCTCCACAGCCGGTAGAGGCCGTTGCCCTGCGTCATGATCAGGTGGTAGTCCCGGCCCGGCTCTATCTCGTCGAGCAGCAGGGTGTCGACCCGCACGCCCGCCTCGACGAGCGCGCCGAGCTCGACCTCGGCCGGCACGAACTCGAAGTACGCCTGGTTGACCGCGAGCGGCTGGCTGTCCAGCGAGCCGTCGACCGGGATGGTCGTCACGCCTTCGGTGCCGCAGCTCATGAACGGCATCGCGCCGACGCCCGGCAGCAGCGCGTCCAGCTTGGACTGGTAGAGCCCCGCGGAGGAGGACAGCCAGCAGCTGTAGAGGGTGAGCGAGGGCCAGACATCCTTGAGGCTGAACTCGCCCTTGTCCAGAACGGACTGCAGGTGCGCGGCGGTCTCCGGGTCCGGATCGCCGTACGGCTCGCCCTCGAGGGTGCCGGCTCGCAGGTCCCGGACGAGTTCCGGGCCGTGTTCGGCGATGAGGTCCCGCAGGGAGACCAGCGTGCTCGGGTTGATCGCCGAGACGAAATGCAGTTGCTCGCCCAGAAGATGACGGATGCGGTGGTACATCCGGCCGGCGTGCGAGGAGGGTGCCTCGGTGCCGAACCAGGGGGCCGCGGACCAGGGCGGGTTCCAGTCGCGGCTGTTGATCCGCGGATGGCGGTTGCTGATCGCCTGGTACCGGACGCCGTTGAGGTAGTCGTCGACACGCTCGTGGACGGTCTGGGTGTCGAGAGTGGCGTACGGGTGGGCGAGGATCTCCGGGTGGTGTTCGACGTACGTTCCCCACATGGCCTGCATCGCGGGGATCCGGTAGGTCAGCAGCCAGTGCAGCGTGTACGGGACCCGCTTGGGCGAACCCGTGGTGCCGCTCGTCTTGAGCCAGCGCAGGACCGGGCTGCAGGACAGGACCCCGCCCTTGGTGCGGGTCTCCCGGTCGATCTCGTCGGCGAAGTCGGGGTAGCGCATGACCGGGAGGACGGACCGGAAGAGACCGGCCGGATCGGCGGTCACGGCGTCGTAGCCGCGCTCCTTCCAGTGCAGCGAGTCGGCGCACAGGGCGACGACGTCCTCAAGTACCCGTTCCTGGGCGGACCTCGGGTCCTTCAGATCGGCCAGCAGCGCCGTACGAGCCCGTTGGCACTCCTGCTCGAAGGGGATCCGGCGGGCGTTCCAGTGCTCTTGCCACTGCTCCTGCCCGAGATCTTTCCCGTCCTCGTACCGGTGGTCCTGCCGGTGCTCTTGCGTGTCCTCGTGCGTGTCCTCGTGCGGGTGCGTAGTGCCCACGGCTTCAGCTTCTCCCTAGCTTCTTCCCTGCCTGTGGTGCCAAGGCCAATGACGTCGGATGGGACGGCTGCGCGGTGCGACGGCGGGGCGGGCGCATTCAGGCCGCCAGCCTGCGGAATCGCCCGGCGTGAAAGACGAGCGGTTCCGCCGTGTCCGTCACGGCGCCCTCGCCGACCGAGGCGATGACCAGTTCGTGGTCGCCCGCCGGATGGATCGCGGAGAGCCGACACTCCAGCCAGGCGACCCCGTCCGCCGGCAGGGGGTGCCCCGATGGGCTCCGTGCCCAGTCCCGGCCGGCGAAACGGTCGGCACCGGGTTCGCTGAACAGGCGGCACAGGTCGGCATGCTGCCCACCGAGGATGGTGACCGCGAAGCTGCCCGTCGCGCGGATGGCCGGCCAGGTCGTGGAGGTGTGAGCGGCGCACAGGGCGACCAGCGGAGGGTCGAGCGACACGGAGGTGAAGGAGTTGACGGCCATTCCGGCGGGGCCGCCGGGGGTCTGGGCGGTGACGAGCACGACGCCGGTGGCGAAGCGCCCGAGGATGTTCCTGAACTCGCGCTCTTTCAGAGCGGGTTGCTCCAGAGCGTGCTGTGTCGACAGCTGCCGTTCCGGCGTGCGCCGGGGTGGCGGCTGCCGCTGCGGCGCGTGTTGTTCCAGTACGTGCGGTGCTTCCACTCGGATCTCCGAAAGGGAAGGGCGGCGACCGTCCGGGATCACCGGACGGCCGACGCGGCTGCTCCCGGGGTCGCCGGGCGTGGGGTGACGCCGGCTGCCCGGGGTTCTCCGGGCCGTCTGTCCCGCGCGGGTGCTACCGGCCCCGGGCGGCGATCGCCCAGTCGACGGCCTCCTGCGGGCGGGCGGCGGAACCGTTGATCCTCGGCGCGACGTGGCGGGCGAGCAGTTCCAGGCTGCGGTTGGTGTTCTCGTAGGAGGTCCAGTCGGCGACGTACACCAGAAGCGTGCCGAAGCCGCCGGTCGCCTCCTGGAGGCGGCGGATGCCGGAGACCACCTCGTCGACCGAGCCGACGAGCGCGCCACCGGCCTCCACCCGGGCCTCCAGCGCACGGTCCCGGGACGCTCCGGGCGCCAGGACGTCACGGCCCGCCGCCTTCTTGAAGTACTCGAACAGCCAGCGGTCGTAGCCGTCGCGGACCTCGGCGAAGGCCTGCGCGCCGGTCTCGGCGACATGGACCGGGAGTGCGATGCGCCAGGCGTCGCGGCTGATGGTCTGCCCGTACTCGGCGGCCGCCTCCTCCGCGTGCTTCCACTGCTGGGCCAGGCCGATGTGCTCCTGGGTGCCCGGGGTGAGCAGGGCGAAGGGCAGCGCGAACGACGTCATGCTCAGCCCGTGCCGCCCGATCAGCCGGGGGCTGGTCACCGAGGTACCGGAGGTGGCCACGGCGACCTCGATCGGGCCGGGCCCGAAGCGCGGCAACTGGAGCTTGGCGTCCCTGAGTTCGTACCAGTCGGTCTTCTGGGTGACCCGCTCCTCCCCGTTGACCAGTTCGAGGACGGTCGGCAGCGCCTCGTCCAGCCGCTTGCGCTGCTCCTTCGCGTCCAGCCCGAACACCCCGGCCTCGAACGGCACACCGGGGCCGACGCCCAGGATGTACCGGCCCCGGCTGAGGTGGTCCAGATGGACCGCCCGGCTCGCCACGTGGAAGGGGTGGTGCCCGGAGAGCGGCACCACACCGTTCGCGAGCCGGATCTGCCGGGTCCGCTGGGACGCCGCGGCGATCAACGTCTCCGGCGCGCCGACCAGTCCCCACCCCAGCGTGTGGTGTTCCCCGAACCACGCCTCGTCGAAGTTGAGACGGTCCGCGTGCTCCACGAGTTCGAGATTCCGGTGGATCGCCAGATGCGGGTCCTGGCCCGTCTCGTGAACGGGCGAGAGAAAGAGGCCAATACGGCTGTGCACGGGGTTTCCTCCAGCGAGATGGTTCAGGCGAAAGGGAGTGCGGTGCTCAGGACTGTCTTCAGCGCACGGGCTCCTCCAGCCGGTACACCCCGTCCTTGAGCCGGCGCGCCACCTCGTAGTCGGCGACGAGAGTCTCGTCGTCGTCGGAGGTCAGATAGATCCGCAGGGCCGCCGTCAGCAGATCGGTGGTCGGCCGGATCCGGGCCCCCGGCCGGTACTTCACGCTCGTGAGGAAGACACTCGGCAGCGCGTTGATCGCCGCGACGGCCTCCTCGTCCACCGCCGCCACGATCCCGTCGAGCGTCGTCGGAGTGTTGTAGCTGTACGCGGACCGCAGCTTGCGGTAGACGCGCCCGCCGTGCGTGCGGGCGAAGCCGTCCGGATCCGTGTACGCCCGCGCGGTCAGCCCCGCCTGGTCGTGACCGAGGCACAGCTCCTGGAACCCGGGGTTCGTCTGTCCGTTGAGCCGGGTGGCTATCTCCACCAGGACCGGGCCCCGGTCGGTGACGATCACCTCGGCGTGCGCCGGCCCCCACGACACCGCGAGGGCGTCGAGCACCTCGTGCACGTAGGAGATCAGCGCCGGCACGGGCTCCTCGTCCGGGGCGAGCAGGATGTCCCGGTTGTAGATGTTCTGGCCCGACGGCAGGAGCGTCTTCTCGTACTTCCACACGCCGCTCGCGAACCGGTGTCCGTCGCTGCTGACCGTGTCGACGACGTACTCGGTGCCCTCGAGGTACTCCTGTACGAGCGCCTCCGTGTTGGCCCGCCCGAAGATGTCCCGGGCGGAGAGCACGTGCTCGGCCGCGTCGCGCACCTGGTCCGCGGCCTCGCAGATGAACACGCCGTCCGAGGCGGCCGAACTCAGCGGCTTGACGACGACCGGCCAACTCGCCCGGTCCTCGGCCCACTTGACGACCGCGGCGGCGTCGTCGCTCTTGAACTGGTCGGCACAGCGCACCCCGGCACGGCGCAGCGCCTCGATCATCTCGTACTTGTCGCGGCGGGCCGTCGACAGCGCGGTCCCGTTGGACTTCACGCCGAGCGCCTCGCTGAGCCGGTCCGCGAGTTCGACGGCGGACTCCTGGCCGGGGATGACGGCGACGGGGTCGTAGGGGCGCAGCAGTTCGACGAGTTCGGCCTCGTCGGAGGCGATGATGTTCTCCGCGTAGGCCGTGAGGTCGGGGGCCAGCATCGTGGGGATCAGTTCCGGGGTGCTCTGCACATGGATGACGCGGGCGCCGGCCGCGGTGAAGGCGGCGGGGTAGAAGTTTCCGGCCGAGTAGCCGTCGACGACGACGGCGGCGGGTGTGGGGGTGCTCATGCCCGTCCTTCGGATGCTTCGGATAGGTCTCGGGTGGTCGCCTCGATGAAGCGGGCGAGGCGCGCGATGCCCTCGCGGATCGCCGTGGGGGCCAGGTTGCTGAAGCCGAGCCGGATCTCCCGGTCGCCGCCGCCTTCGAGGTAGAACATGCTCATCGGCGCCCAGCTCACCCCGTACTCCCGCGCGGACCGCTCCATCGCGGCGAGGTCGGCGGTGAAGGGAACCTTCAGGGTGAGGAAGAACCCGCCGCGCGGGGTGTTCCAGCTGATGCCGTGGTCCGCGCCCGCGGGGAAGTGCTCGCCGAGCGCGGTCAGCGTCGCTTCCAGGCGCTCCTGGTACACGGCGGCCAACTCCCGGGTGGCGGACCGCAGATCATGGTCGTGCTCGACGAGATAGCCGCCGATCACCGCCTGGGAGAGGGTGGAGGAGCCGACCGTGAACATCGCCTTGGCCTTGGAGAGGGTCTGGGCGAGCGTGCGGACGGTGCCCGAGGCGTCGGTGACGTCCTGCTCGGCGACCAGATAGCCGAGACGGGCGCCGGGGAAGGCGGACTTGGCGAACGAGCCGAGGTAGACGACCCGGCCCTCGGTGTCCAGGGCCTTCAGGGTGGGCTGGGACTCGCCGTCGCGGGCGAACAGCCCGTACGGGTTGTCCTCCAGGATCACGAAGTCCTCCTCGGCGGCGACTTCGAGAAGCCGCTCGCGGGCCGCACGGGGCAGCACCGTCCCGGAGGGGTTGTTGAAGTCCGGCACCAGGTACAGCGCGGCGGCGCGCCCGCCCTCGGCCCGTACCGCGCGTGCCGCCTCCGCCACGGCCTGCGGGTCGAGTCCGTCCGGGCCCTCCAGGATTCCCCGTACGGGGATGTCGAGCATGCGGGCCGCGCCGCGGATGCCGACGTAGGCGGGCGAGACCGCGAGGAGCACGTCGTCGGGCGAGGCGAACAGACCGCGCAGGGCGATCAGCGCGGCCTCCTGGAACCCGTGCGTGATCATGATGGCCTCGGCCGGGACGTCGATCCCCTCGTCCCGCTTCAGCATCAGGGCGACCTCGTCCTGGATGAGGCCGTTGACGGGTCCGTACTGGAAAAGGAGCCGGGTGATGCGTTGTTCGGGGACGCCCCGGTCACGCAGATGCTTGATGTAGCGGTCTATGTAGAAGGTGAGTACGGAAAGGTCGTGGTTCCCGTCGTAGGGAGCTCCCGACGAGAAGGACAGCGCGTCGGGGAACCGCAGCGCCGTCTCGCTGAGGATCCGCATGGAATCCATCTCGGGATCTGCAATGCCCGCGTGCAGATCCGCCTGGTCGAACGAAGGCATGTCAGCTGGCCCTTTCCGTGCCCGTACCGGTTCCGATACCGGTTCCGGTGCCGGTTCCGATACCGGTTCCGGTGCCGGTTCCGATACCGGTTCCGGTGCCGGTTCCGGTGCCGGAGAGTTCCGGGGTGCGTCCGTTCAGCGCGGCCACCCAACTCCCCTTCCCCGGACTCCATTCCCGGATCCGGATGCTTGCGACGACTCCGCCCGTGACATAGGGCTCCTCGTCCAGAATTCGCTGGAGTTCAGCGCGGTTCTCCGCCTCGTAGAGAAGAATTCCCGCGTTCTCGCCGACGAGGGGTCCACCGAGCAGCAGTACGCCGCTGTCGGCGAGCCGGTAGAGATTCTCGGCGTGCGCCGGGTGCAGGCCCTGGCGGCCCGCCCGGTCGACGTTGTACTCGAATTCGACGACGAACTTCGTCATACCAAGCTCCTTGTACTGTGTCTTCCCGGCACTTCGGCGCGCGCTGTCCGAAAACCGTTTGCCGGGGGCGGGCCTCGGTGAATCGCGCCCATCACGAAGGGGCCGCACGGCCTCTCGGAACCACGCGGCGGGTCGATCGTGGATCACATGTAGAGGCCGCCGTTGATGTCGATGACGGAGCCCGTGGAGTAGCCGGCGCTCTCGGAACACAGGTGCAGCACACTGCCGACGGCCTCGGCGACCGTGCCGTAGCGGCCCATCGGCAGTGCGGCGAGCACCGCCGTCTTCGCCGCCTCGTCGCGGCGCTCGAAGGCGCCCGCGACCCGGGCGGTCGCGATGGGTCCGTGGGCGACGACATTGGCCACCACCCCGGTGCCGGCCAGTTCGTGTCCCAGTTGCTTGGTCATGCCGATGACAGCCGCCTTCGCGCCGACGTACGCGGCGTTGTTGAAGTGGCTGTAAGTGCGCCCACCTGCGGAGGCAAAGTTGACGATGCGGCCGTAGCCGTCCTCGACCATCCGCGGCGCACAGACCTTGACCGCGATCCAGGTGCTGATCACGTTCTCCAGATGGGTCTGCTCGAAGTGCTCGCGGGTGAGGTCCGCGTACCCGATGACCCGGGTGTCTCCGCCGACCCCGTTGACCAGAACGGAGGGCGCGTGCCGCTCGACGATATCGGCCAGCTGCCGCTCGGCGGCGGAGATGTCGGTGATGTCGCCGACGACGAACTCGACCTTTGTCAGCTCGGCGAGTTCGTCCGCGAGACGGGAGACGGTCTCCTCGTTCCTGTCGAAGAGGACGAGCGGGTGCCCCTCCTTCGCCAGCCCTCGGGCCACCTCCGAGAGGATTCCGCCGGCGGCACCGATCAAGAGCGCAGTACGTGCGGTCACTTTGCTATTCACCTTGGCTTTTCCGGGTTGGTGACCCTGAACGAGCAGGGCCCTTGTGGGGGTAGCTCGGTAAATCTCCATGCCAAATTAAGCCGACTGGTATTCGGCCACGACGCGATAGGAGTGGTTCACACACAAGAGGAATGACACCGCGGCAAGAGGATCGATGCCCCCTTACGAGGAATGCCTCCTTCAACTTCTCCCGTACGCTGAAACGCGCCAAGGGGAGAGTCTGGCACCCCCCGGCTCCACCTAGACGATCACTCAACTCCTGGCCCGTGTCAACGAGTTACGGACCACCGTTCGTCCGATGTTCGCAATCCCGCAATCACGACACTCTTCGGCCGCATCCACTTGCCTAACCGCCTGGATATCGTTGATCCTTGCCGACGGACGTATCCGGCCGAGGGTCGATAACCGGCCGGTGCGGCCACCGGCAGTATGGGACACCGGCCGCCGAATCTGTGTGAACGCCGTATGAAATGGCTCCGGACCGCCCTGTCCGAAGCCACCGACATTCTGGAGAATTGGACATCTCGGGCCATGCCCGAGGCGTGGACAAGGGGGAGAGACACCGGTGATTGAGTCAATAGCGGATAACATTCCAGCCAGCATGTCGCCGGAATCGGCCATTCTCGCCGACCGGCTCTGTCGCCCGTCGTTCTCCCTCGCCGCGCGTGCCGCGGCGGTGCCGGCAGACCGGTAACAGCCTGCGCCCGACGCAGGTCCCCGCGGCCGACGGGTCCACCGACCCGCCCCGGCCGGGGCTTCCCCACCCGACAGGCCGCCGTACAACGGCGCCCGCGGAACGACGACCGGATGAACGGACCATGCAGCCCAACTCTCCTTGGCGGATACCCGACTTCCGCACCCTGTTCACCGCATCCGCCCTCAGCCAGCTCGGCGCGAACATCAGCTACGTCGCCATCCCGCTCGTCGCCGTCACCGCGCTGGACGCCGGCCCCGGCCAGGTCGGCGCGCTCGCCACGCTGAGCACGGTCGCCTTCCTGGTCATAGGCCTGCCGGCCGGGGCCTGGGTGGACCGGCTGAGTCACCGCCGCGTGCTGATCGTCGCCGACCTGGTCCGGGCCATGCTCCAACTCACCGTGCCGGTGGCATATTGGCTGGATTCCCTCACCCTCGGCCAGCTGTACGCGGTCGTCCTGCTGAACGGCTGTGCCACGGTGTTCTTCGACGTGGGTTCGCAGAGCGTGCTGCCCCAACTGGTCGCCCGGGACAGCCTTGTCCGGGCGAACGCCGACATCAACACACTGATCGCCGTCGGGAACGTGGGCGGGCGCAGCGCGGGCGGCGGGCTCGTCTCGCTGCTCACGGCGCCCGCGGCCGTGTTCTTCAGCGCCGGCACCCACCTGGCCTCCGGTCTCACCCTGCTCTTTCTGCGGCGCACCCCGGCACCGGCCGCACCGCCCGCCGGGACGCGCACCCGGCTGTGGACACAGATCGGGGAGGGGGTGCGGCATGTCCTGGGCAACAGGGAACTGCGGGCGCTCGCGCTCACCGCGGCCCTCGGCAACCTCGGCTCGTCTGTGATCAACACCATGCTGCCGATCTGGTTCGTGCGTGAACTGGGCCTCTCCGGCGGGGCGTTGGGACTGTTCTGGGCGGCCGGCGGGGTCGGTCTGCTGATCGGCGCCCGCAGCGCCCGGCCGATCGCGGCCCGGCTGGGCTTCGGACGGACCCTCGGCATCGCCGGGCTGTGTCTGGCGCCCGCGGGGCTCCTGGTGCCGTTGGTCGACCGGGGGGTGTGGCTGGTGATCGCCGGAGCCGGCTGGTTCCTCGCCATGTTCAAGGTGGGCATGGACAACGTGCTCGGCGTCAGCCTGCGTCAGCGGATGACCGCCGACTCGCTGCTCGGCCGTATGAACGCCACCTTCAGGTTCCTGCTCACCGGGGCGCTCGCCATCGGCGCCGCGATCTCCGGTGTGCTGGGCGAGCTGATCGGCGTACAGGCCACGCTGTGGGTGGGCGGGGTGTTCGTGGCCACGGCCTTCATCCCGGTGTTCCTCTCACCGGTGCGCACCCGGCGCGAACTGCCGGAGCAGCGACAGACGATCAGCGCCGAGACGGCACCCCCGTCGGAGTCCTGAACAGACCTGTTCGGGACCGCCGGGAACAAGAGTCCGGCGGGGGCCCACGGATCGACGGGCCAAGAGCCGTTTCAGCATGCCCTTCGGAATGCCGGGCGCCTGCTCTCCCGGCGTGATTTCACGTGGAATTCACAGTTCTCCGGCGCAGTCATGAACGCGTTCATTTGACGATTGAAAAAGGTTGACCTTACCGGCGAGTTCCTGTCAGGATCATCGGCGCACCCGAACCGATATCAGGCACTCACAAACTCCCTGACCTCAAGGAGTGCGATGGCAGCCATCGACAGTGGCTTCCGAACCGAAGGCATTGCGGATTACTTGGATCCTCGCGAAACCATGCGCGCTCTGCCCCGGTTCATCCAGTACCCACTCACCCTATTTACCGGGAAACCGCTCGCCGGGCAGAAATCCCTGTCCTGGTGGACACCCGGATTTCATCTCGCGACGGCCGCCCTCTCCATGGCCGTCGGCGTCGGGATCAGCTGCACCGCGCTGATCCTCGGCGCCTACTGGTTACTGCTCCTGCTGCCGGGCTGGGCCGTGACCCTGCACGGCATGCGCAACCTGCGCATGATGATCTACCACCAGTGCTCGCACCGGAACATGTACCGCAACCGGCGCCTGGACACGGTGATCGGCCGGGCCACCTCGAGCCTGCTGATCATCCAGAACTTCGCCCGCTACAGCCGCGAGCACGTCAGCGATCACCACGCCGCCCACCACATGACGCTCCGCGACCCCACGGTGCAAGCGTTCCTGGTCAGCCTTAACCTGCACCCCGGGATGACCCGCCGGCAGATGTGGCGCCGGGTCCTGGGCAAGCTGTTCTCGCCGTGGTTCCACCTCAACTTCACGGTGGCGCGTGCCCGTTCGTTCTGGCACGACTCCGCCCCGGCGGAGAAGGCGATCAGCCTCACGCTGTACGGGGGTGCGGTGGCGGCCACCGTGGCGACGGGCACCTGGCCGGCGCTGCTCATCGTCTGGTTCGTCCCGCTGCTTCCGCTGTTCCAGGTGAGCAACACCCTGCGGCTGTGTGTGAAGCACACCTTCCCCGAGCCGCATCTCGAAGTGCGCCGGGGCAAGGAATATTTCGGCAGTCTCACCAACGCGATATTCATCGGCGAACCGGCTCCTTCTCCGGATCTGCCGGTTCTGAGACGCGCGGCGGCCTGGTCCGGCTGGACAGCCCGCATGCTGTTCGTGCACGCGCCGGCGCGCTTTCTGGTGCTCACCGGGGACACGGTGGTGCACGACTTCCACCACCGTTATCCGTCCACCCCGAAATGGGCGAACTACATCTTCGAACGGCAGGCGGACGCCGACAGGGGAAGTCCGGGATGGGGTCCGTACAAGCAGGTCTGGGGAATTGTCCCAGCGATCAACCTGGTCTTCGATTCCCTGTCCGCAGCAGACCCCGAGGAATTCGACATAAAACGTCTGCGTGAGGTCAGCAAGCGGGAATTGTTCGCGGCATTCGACGACTAGTCACTGCGCCATCCGCCCATAGTCCACCGGGGGTTATCCATGCGGCACGAAGACGCACCACAGGCAGAGCAGACCCGCACCGTCATCCTCGGCGTGGCCGCCAGCGACAGCCACGTCGTGGCCAACCACCTGATCGCCCACGCCCTGCGCGCCCGGGGTTTCCATGTCGTCAACCTCGGCACCTGCACCCCGGTCGCCGAGTTCACCGAAGCCCATGCCGAGCACCCCGAGGCCGAGGCCGTGATCATCGGCAGTCTCAACGGGCACGCGTACGAGGATCTCCAGGAACTGCCCGTGGCCCGTGCCCAGGGCCGGCTGGACTGCCCGGTCATCCTCGGCGGCAACCTCTCCGTGGGCAGCAACAAGGAGAGCGCCGACATCGAGCGGCTGCGACAGCTCGGGGTCGATGTCATCCTGTCCGACCCCGAGCTGCTGCCGGCCACCCTGGACGAACTGCGCGAACGCGCCCTGGCCCGCGACACCGTCGCCTCATGACCGACCCCGTCACTCCGTCCGAACCGCCTGAGCTGCCCTCGCTGGGCGAATCCCTGTCCTATGTCAGGGAGTTGGGAAAGCCGACCGCGGCCGAAGTGCTGCACACCGCACGCGCCGAGGGACGCGTCGCGCTGCAACCACGCTGCGGTGTCGGCTCGCACGCCCAGATGACGACCCTGCTGCAGGACCTGGAGCGGCATGCCGCCCCGGACATCCTCACGCTCACCATCGACTCCCACACCCGGCTGAAACGGTTCGACAACGCCAGGGCGGCGCTGCTGCGCAACCCCGCGGACCTCAACGGCTATCCCCTGGTCACCCACGGGTGGCTCAGGGGACGCCAGTTGAACGAGGCCGTGCGGGCACCGCTGGAGGTCCGGCACGGCTCACCCGACGCGCGGCTGCTCTTCCGCACGGCGGTGGCGTCCGGTATCACCTCGTTCGAGGGCGGCGGGATCTCCTACAACCTGCCCTACTCCAAGGCGGTTCCGCTGACCGAGTCGCTGGCCGCCTGGCAGGAGGTCGACGCGCTGTGCGGAGATCTCGCGCGGCGCGGACTCGTCGTGGACCGCGAGCTGTTCGGCACCCTGACCGCCGTGCTGGTGCCGCCGTCGATCTCCCTCGCCGTCAGTGTCCTGGAGGCGGTGGCGGCGGCCCGCGAGGGCGTGAAGTGCATCTCGGTGGCGTATCCGCAGGGCGGCCACTTCGAGCAGGATGTGGCCGCGCTGCGGGCGGTCCCCGCACTCGCCGCCCGCTATCTGCCGGAGGACGTCGAAGTCCACGCCGTGCTGCACGAGTTCATGGGTGTCTTCCCGCGCGAGCGGGCCCACGCCGAGGACCTCATCCTGTACGGCGCCCTGGTCGCACGGCTCGGCGGCGCCACCAAGCTGATCACCAAGACGTATCTGGAGGCGTACGGAATCCCCGACACGCGCGCCAATATCGACGGACTGCTGCTCGCCTCCCGAGCCAACTCCCCGCTCCTGGACTTCATCCAGCTGGACGAGGAACGAATAGGACACGAGAGGGAGTTGATCCTGCGGGAGGTGGCCGAGATCGTGGAACCCGTCCTCGCGTCCGGCGACCTCCACAAGTCCATCGCCACCGCCTTCGAGGAGGGACGACTCGACATCCCGTTCAGCGCCAGCCGCTATGCCCGCTCCGAGGTCATTCCCCGCCGCGCGGCCGACGGCGCCATACGCTATTTCGCCAGTGGATCGCTGCCGTTCTCGGCCCGCACCCGCAAGCTCAACGAACAGGGCCTCGAGTCGGACGACGGAACGCGGATCGGCGACATGGTGAAGGGCCTGACCCGGGACATCAACCACTTCCTGAACGTCTTCGGCGAGAGCCCGACCATCCCGTCCTGAGCATCCACAGCACCTCACAGCGCCCGCGCACAATCCAGGAGTTGGCAGAGAACATGCAGTCCATTCGCGTGACCAAGCCCGGCGACGCCTCCGAACTCCGCCCGGAGGAGGTCGAGTCTCCCGTACCCGGCAACGGCCAGGTCCTGGTCCGCAACACGGCCGCCGGTGTCAACTTCATCGACGTCTACTACCGCAACGGCAGCTATCCCGCCGAGGCCCCCTTCACCCCGGGCCAGGAAGGTGCCGGAGTCGTCGAGTCCGTCGGCGCCGGAGTGACCGCGTTCGCCCCCGGTGCCCGTGTCGCGTACGCCACTCAGCTGGGCGCGTACGCCGAGTACACCGTGGTCCCCGAGGACAAGCTGATCCCCGTACCCGACGGCGTCGACCTGGCCGACGCCGCCGCCGTCACCCTCCAGGGGATCGCCGCGTACTACCTGACCCACCAGACGCACCCCGTCGCCGAGGGCGAGACCGTGGTGGTGCTGGCTGCGGCGGGCGGCCTCGGCCGCCTCCTGGTCCAGCTGGCCGCGGCCCGCGGAGCGGAGGTCATCGCCGTCACCTCCAGCCCCGAGAAGGAGCGGATCGCCCGCGAGGCGGGCGCCCGGCACACCCTCGGCTACGACACGTTCGACGAGGCCGTCCGCGAACTGACCGACGGGAAGGGCGCCCAGGCCGTGTACGACTCGGTGGGCGCCGCCACCTACCTCACCAGCCTGCGCAGCGTCGCCCGCCGGGGCACGCTCGCGATCTGCGGCCTGTCCAGCGGCGCGGTGCCCCCGCTGGACATCGAACTGCTGCGCGGCGGCGGGTCACTGTTCCTGACCCGGCCGACCATGAAGGACCACGTGTACGACGCCGAGACGCTGCGCGCCGCCGGCGGCGCCGTCTTCGGACACGTCGCCGACGGCGTCCTGCGGCCGCACATCCACGCGTCCCTCCCGCTGGGTGAGGCCGCCGAGGCGCACCGCCTGCTGGAGAGCCGCGCCACCACCGGCAAGCTGCTGCTGACGCCCTGACGCCGTCCCCGACCTTCTCGACTCACCACCACAGGAGCACAGATGGCCCAGCCGACCAGCCCCCAACTCCTCTTCGTCGGCGGAGCTGGGGACGCCACCCTCGCCGTGGACGTCGTGACGCACGCCCTCACCCAGGCACGCGCGCGCGGCCTTCGCGTCCATGTCACCAACCAGGAAGCCACCCTCGCCGCCACCCCCACCATCACGGCGCAGGCCGACGCGGTGTCCGCCGTGGACTTCGCGGAGCGCGGCGCCAGTGCCGCCTGGGCCCGGGAGCGGGTCGCGGCCGGGGACAGGTTCGACATCGCCTTCGGTGTACGGGAGATGGCGCAGGAAGCGGTAGCCGAGGTCGCCGACGCGCTCGGCGTCGCCGGCAACCCGCCGGAGGCGGTCCACCGGATCCGTACCAAGGACGAGGCCCGCGCGGCCCTAGCCGCCGCCGGTTTCCGCCAGCCCCTGTTCCGGGTCTGCGCGGACCAGGCCCAGGCGGCCGACTTCCTCACGCGGTCCACCGGGCCGTGGGTGGTCAAACCGCGCGACGCGATGGGCAGCGAGGGCGTGACCCGCGTCGACGGCGCGGACGAGCTTCCGGCCGCACTCGACTTCCTGCCGGACAAGGCCGCCTTCATCGTCGAGGAGTTCATCGAGGGCCCCGAGTACAGCGCCGAGGGTGTCTTCCTCGACGGGGTGCCGCACATCCTCGCCCTCACCTCGAAGGAGCTGCTGCCGCCGCCGAACTTCTTCGAGATCGAGTACGTCATCCCGGCGATCGTGCCGGACGCGCAGCGCGAGGAGATCGAGCAGCAGGTCTCCGCCGCCCTCACCACCCTGGAGCTGCGCTACGGCCAGTTCCACGTCGAGCTGTGGTGGACCGCGACCGGCGTCGTCCTCGGCGAGGTACACATCCGCAACGCCGGCGGCTGGATCCACCGCATGCTCACGCATGTCATCCCCGGCCTCGAGTGGTTCGGCCTGGTCTACGACGACGCACTGGGCCGTCCCGTCGACAGGAGCGCCCTCAAGCCGCTGCGCGGCTCGGCGATCCGCTTCCTGACCCCGCCCCCGGGGCGTCTGACCGCGATCGAGGGCTGGGACGAGGTCGTCGCGCACCCCTCCGTGATCCACTCCGAACTGAGCGTCTCCGTGGGCGACGTCATCGAACCGCACCGCTCGGTCGGCAACCGCGTGGCGCTCATCGCGGTCGGCGCGGACACCGCCGAGGAGGCGCAGGCACTGGCCCGGAAGCTGGACGCGTCGGTCCGTTTCGTGACGGAGCCCGCGGCCGGATCGTGACGGAGGCCGTTCGCCGGATCGTGACGGAGGCCTCGTCGCACTGACCGGAGCGGGGGTCCCGGGACAGGGATAATGTCCGGGAGGTTGCCGACAGGCGGCGAGGCCAGGTCGAGTCACAGAAGGTACAGAGAATTGGGTTCCCATCCCCCGATACCCACCCGCGTGGTGCTGCTCTGCGGCCCCTCCGGCTCCGGGAAGTCCCTTCTCGCGGCCGACTCCGGCCTCCCCGTGCTCCGCCTCGACGACTTCTACAAGGAGGGCACCGATCCGACGCTGCCCCAGGTGGAGGACAGCGCGGACATCGACTGGGACCACCCGCTGTCCTGGGACATGAGCGCCGCGGTCACCGCGATCGAGGAGCTGTGCCGCACGGGTCGTACGACCGTCCCCGTGTACGACATCTCGCTGAGCGCCCGTACCGGCAGGGAGGCGCTGCACATCGAGCGGACCCCGCTGTTCATCGCGGAGGGCATCTTCGCCGCCGAGATCGTCGGGCGCTGCCGGGAGCTGGGTCTGCTGGCCGACGCGCTGTGCCTGTCACGCGGCCCGGTGACGACGTTCCGCCGGCGCTTCCTCCGGGATCTCAGGGAAGGCCGCAAGTCGGTCCTCTTCCTGCTGCGTCGCGGCTGGCGTCTGATGCGCGCCGAACGCTCCATCGTGGCCCGCCAAGCGGCGCTCGGCGCTCACCCCTGCGACAGGGACGAGGCGCTCGGCCGGCTGACGGCCGCGGCGGCCGGACGCCACACGTCCCCCCGTGCGACAGCCGCGTAGGCGCTGACCCGGGAACGGGCAACGAAAAGAGGTCCAGGCGAACCCCCGTCCGCCTGGACCTTCTTCCGTTTTCCCCCGTGGTCCCCCGTGGCACGGTGCGTTCCCCGTGACCCCGTTTCCCCGTGACCCCGTTCCCGCCGGCTCCCCCCGGAACCGGCAGTCCCCCGTCGTCGGCTCCCCCCGGAACCGACTCCCCCGTGTTACCTGTTACCGCTCCCCCCAGACCTTCAGGCGACAAGCTCCCCGAAGGACTCCTCCTCGTCACGGCCGAAGCTGAGGACCTCGTCCTCGCGCATCCGGCGGAGCGACCGCCAGATGCTGGACTTCACCGTGCCGACACTGATGTCGAGGATCTCCGCGATCTCCGGGTCGGTGCGGCCCTCGTAGTAACGGAGGACCAGCATCGTCCGCTGGAGTTCGGGCAGCCGGGCCAGCGCCTGCCACAGGACCGCGCGCAGCTCGGTGCCGCGCATGGCGTCCGTGTCACCGGGCGTCTCCGGCAGTTCCTCGGTCGGGTACTCGTTCAGCTTGCGGCGGCGCCACGCGCTGATGTGCAGATTGGTCATGGTGCGGCGGAGGTATCCGCCGACCGCGGCCTTGTCACTGATCCGGTCCCACGCCCGGTACGTCGAGAACAGCGCGCTCTGCAGCAGGTCCTCGGCCTCGAAGCGGTCGCCGGTCAGGTGGTAGGCGGTTGCGTACAGGGAGGCGCGGCGCTCCTGGACGTAGGCGGTGAACGCCGCTTCGGCATCCCCTGCCCCCGCCTCGGAGTGACGCTCCCCCGTGACCTCCCCGTACGCGGCTCCCCCGTGAGCCTTCCCCCCGGCCGTACCCACGGCGGCCGGCGCCGTGGTGCTTTCCCCCGTGAAAGCGTCAACCACCGTCATGTACACGGTGTGCTGACGCCCGGCGCCGCGAGCGCACCCCCGCCCGCTCACGGCTCCGGACTTCTCCGTCGCCCGGGTGACGTCGTGGAGCCGCGTGACTACTGCGCTAGTGCTGGTGCTGTGCAGCGTGTTCATCTCGCGCCCCCCGTCGTGGAGTCCCGGTTGTTCGGTTCGTTCCGTCGTGCGTCCTGCCTTGTGTCGAAAAGCTTGCCCGGGCCACTTCATGGCCGTGTCCGCCGACTGTCACAGACCTGTCACAGGGCCCGTCGCCAGGCGCGCCACAGCGCGATCACAGAGAAGAGCGGTACGACTACGCAGATGACCACTCGGGCCCTCCCGGCCGCCCGCGAGGGCCATCGTTGCGCGCGGGAGACGAGTGGGAGCGCTCCAACGGTCGATACACGGCCATGACATGGGCCAGAATGACGACCGTGCCTTCCCTGTTGCTGATCGAGGACGACGACGCCATCCGCACGGCCCTGGAGCTCTCTTTGACGCGCCAGGGACACCGCGTGGCCACCGCTGCCACCGGCGAGGACGGTCTGAAGCTGCTGCGCGAGCAGCGGCCGGACCTGATCGTGCTGGATGTGATGCTGCCCGGCATCGACGGATTCGAGGTGTGCCGGCGCATCCGGCGCACCGACCAGCTGCCGATCATTCTGCTGACCGCGCGCAGCGACGACATCGACGTCGTGGTCGGACTGGAGTCCGGCGCCGACGACTATGTCGTCAAGCCGGTGCAGGGCCGGGTGCTCGACGCCCGGATCCGTGCCGTGCTGCGCCGCGGCGAGCGGGAGGCGAACGACTCCGCGTCGTTCGGTTCGCTGGTCATCGACCGTGCCGCCATGACGGTCACCAAGAACGGCGAGGATCTGCAACTGACACCCACCGAGCTGCGGTTGCTCCTGGAGCTGAGCCGCCGGCCCGGACAGGCCCTGTCCCGCCAGCAGTTGCTGCGTCTGGTGTGGGAACACGACTACCTTGGCGACTCGCGTCTGGTCGACGCCTGTGTGCAGCGGCTGCGCGCCAAGGTGGAGGACGTGCCGTCCTCTCCCACCCTGATCCGTACCGTGCGCGGCGTCGGCTATCGGCTGGACAACCCTCAGTGACCAAACCGCAGGACAAGCTCCGCGGCTGGGCCGCGGCGCGCAAGGCACTGCTGTCCGGTCTGCGCTTCACCAGCCTGCGGCTGCGCCTGGTCGTGGTGTTCGGGCTCGTCGCCCTGACCGCAGCCGTCTCGGCGTCGGGCATCGCGTACTGGCTCAACCGCGAGGCCGTGCTGACGCGTACGCAGGACGCGGTGCTGCGTGACTTCCAGCAGGAGATGCGCAACCACGCGAGCATGCTGCCGGTTCACCCGGCGCAGGACGAACTCCGGCGCACGGCGCGGCAGATGGCGGACAGCAGCCAGCGCTTCAGTGTGCTGCTGGTCGCCGAGGACGTGAACGGCAAGACGATCGCCGGGAACTCCGAGCTGGACACCTTCACCCTGGAGGACGTGCCCAAGTCCCTCCAGAAGGCGGTGAACAAGCAGCAGCCGCTCTCCTCGAACAACAAGTCCGCGTACCACTTGTACTGGCAGCGGATCACCGACCACGACAAGCCGTACCTCGTGGGCGGCGCGCGGGTGATCGACGGCACGACGACCGGTTACATGCTCAAGTCCCTGGAGCCGGAGGCCAAGGACCTCAACTCGCTGGCCTGGTCGCTGGGGATCGCGACCGGGCTCGCGCTGATCGGCTCGGCGCTGCTCGCCCAGGCCGCCGCGACCACGGTCCTCAAGCCGGTCCACCGGCTGGGCATCGCGGCCCGCCGGCTCGGCGAGGGCAAGCTGGACACCCGGCTACGGGTCTCCGGCACGGACGAACTCGCCGATCTGTCACGGACGTTCAACCGGACGGCGGAGTCCCTGGAGAAACGGGTCGCGGACATGAGCGCACGGGACGAGGCGTCCCGCCGCTTCGTCGCCGACATGTCCCACGAACTCCGTACGCCGCTGACCGCGATCACCGCCGTCACCGAGATCCTCGAAGAGGAACTGGACGCGGAGACCGGCAGCGTCGACCCGATGATCGAACCGGCCGTACGGCTGGTCGTCAGCGAGACCCGGCGCCTGGGCGATCTCGTCGAGAACCTGATGGAGGTGACCCGCTTCGACGCGGGCACCGCCCGGCTCATCCTCGACGACGTGGACATCGCCGACCAGATCACCGCGTGCATCGACGCGCGCGCCTGGCTGGACGCCGTCGACCTGGACGCCGAGCGCGGCATGACGGCCCGGCTCGACCCGCGCCGCCTCGACGTGATCCTCGCGAACCTGATCGGCAACGCGCTCAAGCACGGCGGTTCGCCGGTCCGGGTGTCGGTGCGCGTGGAGGGCGAGGAACTGGTCATCGAGGTGCAGGACCACGGCCCCGGCATCCCCGAGGACGTCCTGCCCCACGTCTTCGACCGTTTCTACAAGGCCAGCGCGTCCCGCCCGCGTTCCGAGGGCAGTGGTCTCGGCCTCTCCATCGCCCTGGAGAACGCGCACATCCACGGCGGCGAGATCACCGCGGCGAACGCGCCCAAGGGCGGGGCGGTGTTCACCCTGCGCCTGCCCCAGGACGCGTCGGAACTGCTCGCCGACGACCCGCAGGGCCGTAACGGTTCCGCGCACGGGAACGGCACGGAAGGCACCGCCGGATGACGACCGCACGCTCCACCGACCGCCGGCCCACCGGCACCCCGGAGACCGTCCCCCGGACCACCGGCACCCCGGAGGCCGCCCGGCCGCGGACCGCCGGCACCCCGGAGACCGGCTGCTCGCAGGCCGCCCGTTCCCCGGAGACCGCCCCTCCGCGGGCCACCGCCTTCCCTCGGCCCGTCCGCCCACGGACCACCGGCACCCCGGAGGCCGCCCGGCCGCGGACGGGCGTGTTCCCGCGATCCCGCCGCGCGTCCCGGCGTTCGCGGCCGGCGGGGGTGCGCCCCTGGCTGGCCGTCCCGTTGCTCGCCGTGCTGCTCGCGGGGTGCGGGATCCGCTCCACGCAGGTGCCGACCGACTTCGGTCCGGCGCCCTCCCGGGTGCCCTGCGCCCTGTCCGGCCCCGACATCTCCACCCAGACCTCGCGCGGAGTGCCCGTCCAGGTGTTCCTGCTCTGCTCGGCGCAGCTGGTGACCCTCGACCGGTCGGTGCGCATCCCGGACGGTACGGCCGAGGCGGCGCGGCGGGTCCTGGTGGCCCAGGCGCTGCTCGACGAACTCGCGGAGACACCGTCGACGCCCGAGCAGCAGGCCGGGTACACGACGGACGTACGCGGCGGCATGACCGTCGGCGGGCCCCGCGGCCAGGACCCCGAGGACACCCTCCGGCTGAGCACCGCGCCGAAGGACCTCACCCCGGCGGCCCTCGCCCAGATCGTCTGCACCTTCTCCGACTCGGCCGCCGCGCGCGACGACGGCACCGTCGTCCTGGGCGGTCCGGCCCCCGCCCCGCTGCGCAGCTACGAGTGCACTCCCGAGGTGCGTGCCTCCCCCGGCACCGAGTCGCCGGGGTCGACGGCGGTCGGGGGTTCGTGACACGGCGGGGTCGAAAAACCCCGCCACGGAACCGATCGTGCCGGACCCCGCGTCTTGGGGGGCGTGCAGCGTCATGGTTCAGACGGCGGCAGCGCCGTCACCCGCGTCCGTGTGGCAGGAGGTGTCCTCCTTGTCGCATACCTGGCGCTCGTCGCCTGGATCACGCTGCGACCGCTGGACGTTCCCTGGGTCAGCGCCGCCAACGTGCGGCCGTTCGCGGGCATCAGAGCCGACCTCGCGCTGGGCCCCGAGACGGCGATCCGCCGCCTCGCCGCGGGCCTCGGCCTGCTCGCGCCGCTGGGCGTCCTGCTCCCGATGGCGGGTGGCAGGCTCACCGTCTCCCCCCTCGGCTCCCTCCTGCGGACGATGACCGCGGGCGCTCTGCTCTCGCTGGGCATAGAACTGCTGCAGACCGGTGTCCCGGGCCAGGTCGTGGACATCGACTCGATCACCCTGAACACCTTCGGCGTGGCCCTCGCGCACCTCGCGATCGTGCCCGCCGCCAGGGCCGCCCTCCGTCGCAGGGCCGAGACGAGGCATCGCGCCGCCGTGCTTCGGGAGGACCCCGCTCAGGGTCGGACCCCGACGATTCCCAGGGTCGGGATCGCTCCGTAGAGCGACGCTTCGTCCGCTTCGTCCTCGTAGCGTTGAAGACATCGGTGAAGGCACCGATGAGAACGACGAAGCCGGTCCGGCCGGCACTCGACGACGGTTCGCGAAGGAGCCACCATGACCGCCCTTGCCCGCCCCACGAACGGCCGCATGATCGGCGGAGTCTGTGCTGCGCTGGCACGGCGCTTCGGCACCTCCGCGACCACGATGCGCGTCATCTTCGTCCTGTCCTGCCTGCTCCCCGGCCCGCAGTTCGTGCTCTACATAGCGCTGTGGATCCTCTTCCCCTCCGAGGGCAAGGCCTCCCGCACCGCCTGGTGACCCGGGCGGACACGGCGGACGGACGGCAGACGGCGAACGCCGGTGGGGCGCACCCGACGAGGGTGCGCCCCACCGGCGTTTCGTCCAGCCGGCGCCCGTACGGCCCGGAGGCCCCTCGCTCGGACAGGCAGGGGGCCTTCTCGGTCCGGCGGAGAGCCTCAGCCCAGCGGAATGCCGTTCAGCGGCAGGCCGTGCGTGGGCAGCCCCTGCACCGGCAGCCCTCCGAGCAGTCCGGCGACGGGCGCGGCCGGCCCGTCGGCGAGCAGACGCGCGGCGGCGGGCTGGGCGGCGGAGACACCCGTGCCGAGCGCGCTCTGGCCCTGGGCGAGCGCCTCACCGGCACCGGGGAGCGCCTTGGTGACGTTCTCGGCGGGCAGCGTCCTGGTGACGGTGTCCAGCGCCGAGGAGGCGTCCGGCACGGCCGGGGCGGCGTTCGCGGCGCCCGCGCCGGCAGCGGCGAAAGCGGCGCCGAGAGCGGCGACACCGAGGGTCTTGGCAGCAGACTGCTTCATTATGAATGCGTCCTTGGATGGGTGACATGGGGATGTGAGCGGTCCAAAACCGTAAACACGCAAACCCGCCCTCCGCAAACATCGAAAAGCGGCCGAGTCATGGAGAAGAAGTGAAGACCCGGCCGCTTCCCACCCGCTCCGATCAGGCCTGATCTCCTACAGAACCGCTGGTCGAGGCAGTCTGCTGGAACAGCCATTCGGACTTCAGTTCTGCATATCCGGGCTTGATCACGTCATTGATCATGGCCAGTCGTTCATCGAAAGGAATGAATGCTGACTTCATAGCATTGACCGAGAACCACTGCAGGTCGTCGAGTGAATAACCGAACGCCTCGACAAGGTGCTCGAATTCCTGACTCATGCTCGTTCCCGACATCAGCCGATTGTCCGTGTTCACGGTCGCGCGGAAATGCAGGCGCCGCAGCAGCCCGATGGGGTGCGCCGCGTACGAGTCGGCGGCACCGGTCTGGAGATTGGAACTGGGGCACAGCTCCAGCGGGATGCGCTTGTCGCGGACGTACGACGCGAGCCGCCCGAGCTGCACCGATCCGTCCTCCCGCACCTCGATGTCGTCGATGATGCGCACGCCGTGCCCGAGCCGGTCGGCGCCGCACCACTGGAGGGCCTGCCAGATGGACGGCAGACCGAACGCCTCGCCGGCGTGGATCGTGAAGTGGTTGTTCTCGCGCTTGAGGTACTCGAAGGCGTCCAGGTGCCGGGTGGGCGGGAACCCGGCCTCGGCGCCCGCGATGTCGAAGCCGACGACGCCCAGGTCGCGGTAGCGGTTCGCGAGTTCCGCGATCTCCAGGGCACGGGCCGCGTGCCGCATCGCGGTCAGCAGTGCGCCGACCCGGATGCGGTGACCGTTCTCCCGGGCCAGCCGCTCCCCTTCCCGGAAGCCCTCGTTGACCGCCTCGACGACCTCTTCGAGGCTGAGCCCGCCCTCCAGGTGCTGCTCGGGCGCGTACCGCACCTCGGCGTAGACGACTCCGTCCTCGGCGAGGTCCTCGGCACACTCGGCGGCGACCCGCACCAGCGCCTCGCGGGTCTGCATGACGGCGCAGGTATGGGCGAAGGTCTCCAGGTACCGCTCCAGCGAACCGGAGTCGGCGGCCTCACGGAACCAGAGCCCGAGCTTGCCGGGATCGGTCTCGGGGAGGTTGGAGTAGCCCGTTTCCCGGGCGAGTTCGACGATCGTGCCGGGGCGCAGTCCCCCGTCGAGATGGTCGTGCAGCAGGACCTTGGGCGCCCGGCGGATCTGTTCCGAGCTCGGGGTGTTCCGGATCTGGCTCGTCATTTTCGCACTCTAGCCCCTACGCGCGTAGATCTCCTGTTGTACGAATCCGTCGATACGTAACGGTGACCGTGCGGACGGGTGGCGTACACCCTTGCTTCTGACACTGTTCTGTCATGGCACAGCAAGCGACGCCGGTTCGCAGGGCCCGGCTGGGGAGGGCGTTCGGCCCTGAGCCGTCGGCGGTCAGCGGAGTTGTTCTGCTGCTGCCGGGCGGCGAGGAGACCTCGGCCCGCAGACCCTCCCCCATGATGGCGACCGCCTCCGTACGCGCGTTGGGACGCCGTCTGACCCGCGCGGGAAGCGCCGAGGGCCTGGTCGCCCACGTGGTGCACTACCGGGTCCGCGGCTGGAACGGCAGCGAGGCGCATCTCGCGGCCGACGCGTCCTGGGCCGCGGACGAGGTCGTCCGCCGCTACGGCGACGTCCCCGTGTGCCTGGCCGGCATCGACATGGGCGGCCGGGCGGCGCTGCGCGCGGGCGGGCACACGGCCGTCAACTCCGTGCTCGCGCTGGCACCCTGGCTGCCCGAGGAGGACGTCGCCGCGCCACCCGAACCGGTGAAGCAGCTGGCCGGGCGGCGCGTGCTGATCGTGCACGGCACCAACGACGAGCGCACCGACCCGGAGCTGTCGTTCCGGCTCGCGGCGCGCGCCAAGAAGGCCAACCGCGGCATCTGCCGCTTCGAGGTCCACTCGGACGGGCACGCGCTGCACCAGCACCGGCACGAAGTCCTGGCCCTCGCGCAGGACTTCGTGCTGGGCGCGCTGTTCGGGCACGCCTTCTCCCGCCCGGTCGAGGACGCGTTCGCCGCGCCGCCGCCCCTGGGCCTGCGGATGCCGCTGGCGGCGGGCTTCGGACAGTCGCTCCGGCGGTAGCGGTCGCGGGTCCCGCCGAGCGGCGAGCTCCACGGCGAGCGACTCCGGTGGCGGGCTCTCCCGACGAGGGGGCGGGGTCTCCGAGCGGGCGGGGTCGGGCTCTCCCGGCGAGCGGGCGGGGTCTGCGAGCGGGCGGGGTCGACGGGGTGCCGGGGGCGGGGTCGTTCGGGCAGCGGGTCGTTGGGACAGTGGGCCGGGCGGGCAGCGAACCGGGCGGGCAGCGAGCCTGCCTACGACGGTCACTCGGGCGGGCAGCCTGCCTACGGCGGTCACTCGGGCGGGCAGCCTGCCTACGGCGGTCACTCGGGCGGGCAGCCGGCCTGCCTACGGCTGTCAGTCGGGCAGGAGGTGGCCGCGCCGGGACAGCAGGAACTTCTTGAAGGCGGCCACCGGCGGGGTGTCCGGGTGGCCGTCCAGCCAGGCGACACCGATCTCGCGCACGGCGCGCGGGGCGGTGACCGTGAGCTCGACAACTCCCGGGCGGGCGACGGCCGGTGGCGGCAGCAGAGCGACCCCGAGCCCGGCGGCGACGAGACCCCGGAGCGTCTCCGCCTCCTCCCCCTCGAACGCGATACGCGGCCTGAACCCCGCCTCCTGGCACAGGTCGTCGGTGATCCGGCGCATCCCGTAGCCCGGCTCCAGGGTCACGAAGGTCTCGTCGGCCGCCTCGGCGAGGCGGATGCGCTTGCGGGAGGCGAGCGGGTGGTCGGCGGGCACGACCAGGCGGAGCTTCTGCTCGTCGAGCCGGCGGCCCACCAGATCGGGCGCGTCCGGCACCGGCGAGGTGAGGCACAGGTCCAGCTCGCCCGAACGCAGCCGCTCCAGCATCGCCTCCCCGTAGTTCTGCACGAGGCTGAAGCGGACCCGCGGATGGTCGGCGCGAAAGGCGCGGATCAGCCCGGGCACCGTCTCCGAGCCCATCGTGTGCAGAAAGCCGAAGGCGACCTTGCCGGTGGCCGGGTCGGCGTCCGCGCGCACCGTGTCGGCGGCCCGCTCGATCTCGGCGAGGGCCCCCTCCACGGAGGAGAGGAAGGTGCGGCCCGCGGGGGTCAGCGACACCGTCCGGCCGCGGCGTGTGAACAGGTCGACGCCCAGGTCCTGTTCGAGCCGGACCATGGCCCTGGACAGCGTCGACTGCGGGACCTGCATCTGCTGCGCGGCCCGGGTGACGTGCTCGGTGCGGGCCACGCCGGCGAAGTACGCGAGGCGCGGGGCGAGCAGCCTCGACATGTGCGCGCTGTCTTCTGTGTCACTGAACGGTGACAGGTGAGCTTCTGACCTCTGCTGATGCACCATGGGAACGATTATGGCGATTCCATGCATTGGACGGATGAACGACGGGTCCTTAGGTTCGAGGCATGCCTTCCGCCAGTACCGAGGCGTCCACCACCGTGGGCGCCGCATCCTCCGTCCCTGTCACCGACTCCCGTATGGCCCCCGGTGGGCCCGGCTACCGCCGGATGAGCTTCGCCCTCTTCCTCGCGGGCGTCGCGACCTTCGCGCTCCTCTACTCCACCCAGGCCCTGCTCCCGCTGGTCTCCGCGGACTTCGGGGTGAGCGCGAGCGAGGCGAGCTGGACGGTGTCGGCCGCGACGGGCGGACTGGCGCTCTTCGTCCTCCCGATGAGCGCCCTGTCGGAGCGTTTCGGGCGGCGTACGTTGATGACGGCGTCCCTGGCCGTGGCGGTCACCGTCGGTCTCCTGGTCCCCTTCGCGCCGTCGATCGGCGCGCTGGTGGCGCTGCGGGCGGTGCAGGGCGCGGCGCTGGCGGGGCTTCCGGCGTCGGCGACGGCGTATCTGGCGGAGGAGGTCCGCCCCAAGGCGCTGATCACCGCGATCGGTCTGTTCGTCGCGGGCAACAGCGTCGGCGGGATGAGCGGGCGGGTCATCACCGGCTGGGTCGCGCAGGAGTGGGGCTGGCGGGTGGCCGTCGGCACCATCGGGCTGATCGCCGTGGGCTGCGCGGTGGCCTTCCGGCTGCTGCTCCCGGCGCCGCGCCACTTCGCGCGGGGTTCGCTGCGGCCGCGGGTCCTGGCCCGCACGGTGCGCGACCATCTCGCGAACCCGCTGCTGTGCCGGCTGTACGCGATCGGCGCGCTGTTCATGACGGTGTTCGGCGGGGTCTACACGGTCATCGGCTACCGCCTCGGCGAGGCGCCCTTCTCCCTCCCTCAGGGCATCGTCGGCTCGATCTTCCTGGTCTACCTGGTCGGTACGGTGTCGGCGTCGACGGCGGGCCGTCTGGTCGGCCGGGTCGGACGCCGCGGCTCCCTCTATCTGGCGGGCGGCACCACGACCGCCGGTCTGCTCCTCTCGCTCGGGGACTCCCTGGCGCTGGTCCTGCTCGGCCTGGTCCTGATCACGGCGGGCTTCTTCGCGGGCCACGCGGTGGCGTCGTCGTCGGTGAGCCACACCGCGCGCGAGGGGCGGGCGCAGGCCTCGGCCCTCTACCAGTCCGCGTACTACGTCGGCTCCAGCGCCGGCAGCACGCTCGGCGCGGTCGCCTTCCACGCGGGGGGCTGGGCGGGCACGGTGACCATGGGGCTGCTCGCGGTTCTGGGTGTCGTCTCGATCACCCTGTTCGGCTCCCACGCGGCCCGCGCCGCGTCCCGTCGCGCGCCCGCCCTGGCCCACTGAGCCCGGAACCCTCTCCGAAACACCCCCTGTGACCTGCGCCTTTCCACGCTCCGCACGCCATTGTCAGTGGGCTGCGGTAGCTTCCGAAGTGCCGGCGCGACGACGCGCGGAACGGAACAGCCACAGGGGTGGGTTGGCTATGAGTGACGGTACGGCGACGACGGCGGACCTGGATGTCCGGCTGGAGAGGCACCGGGTCGAGCTGACCGGGTACTGCTACCGCATGCTCGGCTCGTCCTTCGAGGCCGAGGACGCGGTGCAGGACACGATGGTCCGCGCCTGGCGCAGCTACGACAAGTTCGAGGGCCGCTCCTCGATGCGGTCCTGGCTGTACCGGATCGCGACGAACGTTTGCCTGGACATGCTCAACGCGGGCAACCGAAGGGCTCGTCCGATGGATCTCACGGCCCCCTCGCCGCTCGCCCAGGCGGCGCTCACCCCCCGCCCGGACAACACCTGGCTGGAGCCGATGCCCGACGCGCGGGTGCTGCCGCCCGCGGCCGGTGACCCGGCGGAGGCGGCGGTCGCCAAGGAGTCGGTGCGGCTCGCCTTCATGGCGGCCCTCCAGCAGCTGCCGCCCAAGCAGCGGGCGGTGCTCATCCTGCGCGAGGTGCTCGCGTGGCGGGCGAGCGAGGTCGCCGAGCTGCTCGGCACCACGGTCGCGTCGGTCAACAGCGCGCTCCAGCGGGCCCGCGCCACCCTCGCCGAGAGCGAGGGGGCGGGCGCGGAGGCCGCCACCTCGGACCCGCTCGACGAGGAGCAGCAGAAGCTCCTGGAGCGCTATGTGGCGGCGTTCGAGGGGTACGACATGACGGCTCTGACGGCGCTCCTGCACGAGGACGCGATCATGACGATGCCGCCGTTCGACCTGTGGCTGCGCGGTACGGACGACATCACCGGCTTCATGACGACGCTGGGCGCCGCCTGCACCGGATCGCGCCTGATCCCGGTCGAGGTCAACGGCCTGCCGGGTTTCGCCCAGTACAAGCCGGACGAGGAAGCGGGCGGTTACACGCCCTGGGCGGTGCAGGCGCTGGAGATCTCAAAGGGCCGTATCACCGGGTTCCACTGTTTCCTGGACACGGCCCGCTGGTTCCCGCTCTTCGGGCTCCCGCTCCACCTCGACGGACCCGAAGGAGCCGAAGGCCCCGGAGCCGTCGCCGCCCACGGAGTCGCGGGAGCCGGAGCTGCCGGAGGTCTCGAAGCGGAGGCCGACCAGGTCGAGTAGGGCCCGCAGGGCCGGGTCCGGGTCGCGCAGGCGTATCCGGCCTCCGGCCCGGCGGGCCGCCAGCTCCAGTCTCGCCAGGGCGTCGACGGCGGCGAGGCCGGGCGGCCCCAGGCCCGCGACGTCACAGACCACGACCCCGGCCCCGGTCACCTCGAGGAGTGCGCGGACGTCGTCGCAGAGCCGGGGCACCTCGTCCCGGGTGACGAGTCCTGGCAGCACGAGTACGGCGGGTGTCGCGGAATCCACAGTCAGTAGACCGGCCGCGGGCACGGAACTCATCGCGGGCGGCGCGGAGGATCACATTGACCCGCGCCCGCTCCTCCCCGTTGGGTTGGATGCATGCCCCATGAATCAGTTCCGCCCGCGATATCCGACGGCTTCCTCCACGCCGAGGAGGCGCCGTGCAAGGGGTGTTGACGGGCTTCGCGGTCATCGCCGTCGTCATCGGCGTCGGGTACGTCATCGGACGGCGGGGCCACCTCGGGGACAACGGGCGGGAGGTGCTGACGAAGCTCGCCTTCCACGTGGCCTCGCCCGCGCTGCTGTTCACGACGCTCGCGCAGGCCGACCTGTCGGTCATCTTCTCCAGCCGGCTGCTGGTCACGGCGATGAGCACGGCCGCGGCGGCCGGGGTGTTCGTCGCGGTGGGGTGCGGACGCCGCTGGGGCCTCGGCCGGACGACGATCGGCGCGCTCTGCTCCAGTTACGTCAACTCCGGCAACCTCGGTATCCCGATCGCCGTGTACGTGCTGGGCGATGCCTCGCTGGTGGCACCCGTGCTGCTGTTCCAGCAGATCATGGTCACGCCGATCGCCCTGACCGTCCTCGACCTGTCCGCGGCGGGCGAGAAGGGTCCGCTGTGGCGGCGGCTGGTCACCCCGCTGCGCAATCCCATCGCGGTCGGTTCGCTGAGCGGTGTCGCGGTGTCGGCGACCGGTCTGACCGTGCCGGACCCGATTCTGGATCCGCTCCAGTTGATCGGCGGCATGTCGGTGCCCGCGGTGCTGCTGGCGTTCGGGATCTCGCTGTGCGGCAGCAGCCTGCCGGGCCGCGGCTCGGACCGGGGTCCGGTGCTGCTGTCCGTCGTGCTGAAGTCGGTGGGCCAGCCGCTGGCCGCCTGGGCGCTGGCCGTCGGCGTGTTCGGTCTGCGCGGCGCGCCGCTGCTCGACGTGGTGGTCACCTCGGCCCTGCCCGCCGCGCAGAACCTGTTCACGTACGCCTCGCGCTACCGGGTCGGCGAGACCCTGGCTCGCGAGTCGATCCTGCTCTCGACGATCCTGGCCGTGCCGGTGCTCGTCGTGATCGCGGCCGTGCTCGGGTGAGACGCGACGGGGACCGGCGCGAGAGCGCCGGTCCCCGTCGCGGAGCGGAGTGGGTGGCCCGATCAGGCGATCCGGTCCAGCACGATCGGGGTGGACGTGAAGTCCGTGCCCGCCGCCGCGATGTCGTACGAGCCCTCGACCGCCTGGAGCGCGTACTCGAAGCGCTCCGGGGTGTCCGTGTGGAGGGTGAGCAGGGGCTGGCCCGCCGTCACCGTGTCGCCCGGCTTGGCGTGCAGCTCGACGCCCGCGCCGGCCTGCACCGGGTCCTCCTTGCGGGCACGTCCGGCACCCAGGCGCCAGGCGGCGATACCGATGTCGTACGCGTCCAGACGGGTCAGCACACCCGAGGCCGGGGCGCTCACGACGTGCCGCTCGCGCGCGGTGGGCAGTTCGGCGTCCGGGTCGCCGCCCTGAGCGGCGATCATGCGGCGCCACACGTCCATCGCGGAGCCGTCGGCGAGCGCCTTCGCCGGGTCGGCGTCCTTCACTCCGGCCGCGTCGAGCATCTCGCGCGCCAGGGCGATGGTGAGCTCGACGACGTCGGCGGGGCCGCCACCGGCGAGGACCTCCACGGACTCGCGGACCTCGAGCGCGTTGCCCGCGGTCAGACCGAGCGGCGTCGACATGTCGGTGAGCAGCGCGACCGTCTTCACACCGTGGTCCGTGCCCAGGCCGACCATCGTCGAGGCCAGCTCGCGGGCGTCCTCGATGGTCTTCATGAAGGCGCCGGAGCCGACCTTCACGTCCAGGACCAGCGAGCCCGTGCCCTCGGCGATCTTCTTGGACATGATGGAGGAGGCGATGAGCGGGATGGCCTCGACCGTGCCGGTGACGTCGCGGAGCGCGTAGAGCTTCTTGTCGGCCGGGGCGAGGCCGTCACCGGCCGCGCAGATGACCGCGCCCGTGGTGTCGAGGACGTGCAGCATCTCCTCGTTGGACAGCAGCGCGCGCCAGCCCGGGATGGACTCCAGCTTGTCCAGGGTGCCGCCGGTGTGGCCGAGGCCGCGCCCGGACAGCTGCGGCACCGCGGCACCGCAGGCGGCGACCAGCGGGGCCAGCGGAAGCGTGATCTTGTCGCCGACGCCGCCCGTGGAGTGCTTGTCGGCGGTCGGGCGGGACAGGGACGAGAAGTCCATGCGCTCGCCCGAGGCGATCATCGCGGCCGTCCAGCGGGCGATCTCACGGCGGTTCATGCCGTTGAGCAGGATCGCCATGTTGAGGGCGGCCATCTGGTAGTCGGCGACCTCGCCACGGGTGTACGCGTCGATGACCCAGTCGATCTGCGGATCGCTGAGTTCGGCGCGGTCCCGCTTGGTGCGGATGACGGAGACGGCGTCCATGGCCATGGCGTTCCTTCCGAAAAGATGAGCGGCCCCTCCCTGGGATCAGTCGATCAGGAGGGGCCGCGGGGCATTACTTGGTGAGATGACCGGGGCCGAAGGCCTGCGGGAGCATCTCGGAGAGCGGCACGATCCCGGCCGGGGTCTCCAGGAGCAGTCCGGGCCCGCCGAACTCGAAGAGCAGCTGCCGGCAGCGACCGCACGGGACGAGGATCTCGCCCCGCCCGTCGACACACGTGAAGTGCGTCAGCCGGCCGCCGCCGGTGGTGTGCAGCTCGGAGACCAGACCGCATTCGGCGCACAGCGCGAGCCCGTAGGAGGCGTTCTCGACGTTGCAGCCGGAGATGATCCGGCCGTCGTCGACGCGGGCGGCGGCGCCGACCGGGTACTCCGAGTAGGGGGCGTACGCGCGGGACATCGCCGTACGGGCCACCTCCCGCAGCTCCTCCCAGTCGACGCCCGCGGGCTCCGCGCCGGAGGTCACTTGCCTTGTCCCTTCCGGTACGGCAGACCGTCCGCCTTCGGCATGCGCAGGCGCTGCGCCGACAGTGAGAGGACGAGCAGGGTGATGACGTACGGCGTGGCGGAGACGATCTGGCTGGGCACCTCGTTGGTCATGGAGTACCAGAGGAACACGAGGACGCCGATGACCAGGGTGATGACGGCGGACACGTACTTCTTCTTGACCGCGAGCCAGATCGCGCCGATGGCGAGCAGGATGGCGCCGAGCAGCAGCAGGGCGTGGACGTTCTCCGAGCCACCGCGCAGGTTGAGGCTGTCGGTGTAGCCGAACAGGACCGCGCCCAGGGCGAGTCCGCCGGGCATCCAGTTGCCGAAGATCATCGCGGCGAGACCGATGTAGCCGCGGCCGGCGGTCTGGCCCTCCAGGTAGAAGGGGTTGGCGACGATGGAGAGGAAGACACCGCCGAGGCCGGCCAGACCGCCGGAGATGATCACGGCGATGTACTTGTACTTGTAGACGTTCACGCCGAGAGACTCGGCCGCGATCGGGTTCTCACCGCAGGACCGCAGGCGCAGACCGAACGGGGAGCGCCACAGGATCCACCAGGTGGCGGGGATCAGTGCGACGGCGATCAGGGTCAGCCAGGAGACGTCGGTGACCAGGCCGCCGAGCAGACCCGCGAGGTCCGAGACGAAGAACCAGCCCTTGGAGTTCAGGGTGCTGAGCCAGTCGGAGAGCCCTGGCACGGTGAACTGGCCGAGCGATTCGACCGGCGGGGACTGCTTGGCCGAGCCGCCCGGGACGCCCTCGAAGGCGAGCGGGGAGAGATAGCGGGTGGCACCGAGCGCCAGGATGTTGATGGCCACACCGGAGACGATGTGGTTGACGTTGAAGGTGACCGTCATGATCGCGTGCAGCAGACCGCCGATGGCGCCGCCGATGACGCCGATCAGGATGCCGGTCCACGGGCCCCACTGGTAACCGGCCCAGGCGCCGAACCAGGTGCCGAGGATCATCATGCCTTCGAGGCCGATGTTGACGACGCCCGAGCGCTCGGCCCACAGACCGCCGAGACCGGCCAGGCCGATCGGGACGGCCAGCTCCAGCGCGGTGGACATCTGGCTGACGTTGGTGATGCCGTCGGCGCCGGTGATGATGCGGACGATCGAGGTGAGCGCCAGGCCGCCCGCGATCACCAGCAGGAGGACGGGAAGCGACATCCGGCGGCTGCCGGGAGCCGCGGGCTGCAGCGTGGGCTGGTTGACGTCGGTTGCGGTGGTCATCGGCCAGCCACCTCCTTCTCGGTGTTGTTGGAGCCGCCGAGGACGTTGCCCGCGGCGAGTTCCGCGCCGACACGGCGCTGCTGGCGGCGCAGACCCCACTCGCGCACGGCCTCGTACGAGACGACGACCGCGATCACGATCAGGCCCTGCATGATGACCGCGATCTCCTTGTCGTACCCGTGGAAGTCGAGCTCGGGCGAGGCCTTGTCCAGCCACGCCCACAGCAGGGCCGCGAAGGCGATGCCCACGGGACTGTTGCGGCCGAGCAGTGCGATACCGATACCGAGGAAGCCGATGCCGGTCGGGAAGTTCAGGCTGTAGGTGTGCGTGTCGCCGAGCAGGATCGGCAGACCCGCGAGACCGGCGATACCGCCGGAGAGCAGCATCGCGGTGAGCACCATGCGCTTGGAGTTCACACCGCTGGCCGCGGCGGCGGACTCGGAGGCGCCGGAGGCGCGCAGGTCGAAGCCGAAGCGGGTGCGGTTGAGGACGATCCAGTAGCCGATGCCGAGGACCACCGCGAGGATGACCAGACCGTAGATCTCGCCCGATTCGCCCATGTCGAAGCCGGGAACCCAGCCCGACTTGTGCATCTCGCCGGTGGTGTTGTTGTTGCCGAGCTTGACGCCGAAGACGTCGGGCAGCCACAGGTAGGAGATGACCGAGACCGCGATCGCGTTGAGCATGATCGTCGCGACGACCTCGCTGACTCCGCGGGTGACCTTGAGGACACCGGCGATACCGGCCCAGAGGGCCCCGGTGCAGATGGCGGTCACCATGAGCAGCGGGACCTGGAGCGCGGCCGGCAGCGCGACGTGCGCGCCGACGATCGCGGCCATCATGGCGGCGAGCTGGTACTGGCCGTCCACACCGATGTTGAACAGGTTCATCCGGAAGCCGATGGCCACCGCCAGCGCCGCGATGTAGTACAGCGAGGCCTGGTTGATGATCAGGACCTGGATGTCGGAGTACGTCGCCTGCTGGAACATCAGCGTGTACGGCTCGAACGGGTTCTGGCCCGAGGCGAGCAGCACGACCGAGGTCAGTGCCACGGCGACGACGAGCGCGATGACCGGTCCGGCCACCCCGAGGAGCAGGCGCTCCTTGTCGAACTTCTTCATCAGCGGGCCTCGTCTTCCGGGGCGTCTGCCGGGGTCTCGGCGGGCTCTTCGAGCTCGGCCTGTTCGGCGAGCTCCTCGTTCTCCAGGTGTCCGGAGGCGGCGCCGGTCATGGCCGAGCCGAGTTCCTCCGGGGTGATGGTGGACGGGTCGGCGTCCGCGACCAGCTTGCCGTTGTAGATCACCCGGAGCGTGTCGGACAGGCCGATCAGCTCGTCCAGGTCCGCGGAGATCAGCAGGACGGCGAGTCCTTCGCGGCGCGCCTCGCGGATCTGGTCCCAGATCTGCGCCTGCGCGCCGACGTCCACACCGCGGGTGGGGTGGGCGGCGATCAGGAACTTCGGCTTGTGGCTCATCTCGCGGCCGACGATCAGCTTCTGCTGGTTGCCGCCGGACAGGGAGGCCGCGGTGACGTCGATGCCGGGCGTGCGCACGTCGTACTGCTCGACGATGCGGCGGGTGTCCTGCTGGGCGCCCTTGATGTCGATCCAGATGCCCTTGGCGTTGGGCTTCTCGGTGACGTGGCCGAGGATGCGGTTCTCCCAGAGGGGGGCTTCCAGGAGGAGGCCGTGGCGGTGCCGGTCCTCGGGGATGTAGCCGATGCCGCCCTCGCGGCGCTTGCGCGTCGACAGGCCGGTGATGTCGTCGCCCAGGAAGCGGATGACACCGGAGTCGGCGCCCTTGAGACCGATCAGCGCGTCGATGAGTTCGGTCTGGCCGTTGCCCTCGACACCGGCGATGCCCATCACCTCACCGGCGTGGATGGTGAAGGAGACATGGTCGAGCACGAGCCGCACGGCGCCGCGCTCCACCTGGTCCATGAGCAGGCTCGCCGAGCTCTTGCCCAGCGACTCCGAGCCCGCGGCGAAGACGACCAGGTCGTCGACCTCGATCACGGCCTGGTCGGTGACGGTCGACTCGGACGTCTCCGGCGTCGGCAGCTCGCTGCCGACCATCAGCTCGGCGAGCTGACGCGGGGTCGTCTCGGACGGGACGGCGGTACCGACCGTCGTGCCGCGCCGGATGACCGTGATGTCGTCGGCGACCGAGAGGACCTCGCCCAGCTTGTGCGAGATGAAGATGACCGACAGGCCCTCGGCCTTGAGTTCGCGCAGGTTGTCGAAGAGCGCGTCGACCTCCTGGGGCACGAGGACGGCGGTGGGCTCGTCCAGGATCAGGATCTGGGCGCCGCGGAAGAGGACCTTGAGGATCTCCACGCGCTGCCGGTCGGCGACGCCGAGCTCCTCGACCAGGACGTCGGGGCGGACCCCGAGGCCGTAGCGCTCGGAGAGCTCCACGATCTTGCGGCGGGCCTTGCCGCCGATGCCGTACAGCTTCTCGCTGCCCAGGACGACGTTCTCCAGGACGGTGAGGTTGTCGGCCAGCATGAAGTGCTGGTGGACCATGCCGATGCCGCGGGCGATGGCGTCTGCGGGCGACGAGAAGGTGACCTGCTCACCCTCGACGGCGATGGTTCCCTCGTCCGGCTTCTGCATGCCGTAGAGGATCTTCATCAGCGTCGACTTGCCGGCGCCGTTCTCGCCGACGAGGGCGTGCACGGTGCCCTTGCGGACGCTGAGGTGGATGTCGTGGTTGGCCACGACGCCAGGGAATCGCTTGGTGATCCCGGCGAGTTCGACAGCGGTCGCCTGACCGTTGACCGCGCCGGCCGGAGGGCTGCTGGACGCGTTGATGGCGCACTCTCCTGAGGGAAAGGGGGTCGTCTACGCGCGTAGCGCCCCTACGGCAACGAAAGGGGCCACGCGCCGCGAGAACGGGATACGGGGAGCCAGACTCCTCGTATCCCGTTGAGCGGACGTAACCCCGCGGTTACCAAGCGACTCCGGGGCAGAACAGGCACCCCTCCGTACCGGACGGCACAGAGACGTACCCGAACTTCCCCGGGACCGCATTGGCTGCTCCTGAGGTCCTGCTCGTCAGCTGGTCTTGACCTTGATCGCACCGCTGATGATCTTCTCCTGGGCGGCCTTGACGGCGTCCTGGATCGCGGTGTTGCTCTTGAACTCCGGGTTGGAGTCGGCCAGGCCGACCTCACCGGACTTCAGATCGCCCCGAACGATACCGGTCGCGGGCTTGCCATCCTCGACCGACTTCGCCAGGTTGTAGACCGCCTTGGCGACATCCTTCGTGGCGGAGGTCAGGATCGAGTCCTTGTACTTCGCCAGGGCTTCCTGCTTGTACTGGTCGGAGTCGACACCGATGGCCAGCACGTTCTTGGCGGCGGCGGCCTCGATGACACCCTGACCGGAGAGACCGGCCGCGGCGTAGACGACGTCGGCCTTCTTCTCGATCTGGCCCTCGGCGGCCGTCTTGCCCTTGTCGGGGCTGGAGAAGCCACCCTCCTGGGCGGTCTGCGTCAGGTACTGCGAAAGGACCTTGACGCCGGGCTTGGTGTCCTTGACGCCCTGCTCGAAGCCCGCCTCGAACTTGTGGATCAGCGGAACGTCCACGCCGCCCACGAAGCCGACGACGTTGCTCTTGGTGGCCTTGGCGGCGGTGACGCCGGCGAGGTAGGAGGCCTCCTGCTCGGAGAAGACCAGGTCCGCGACGTTCTTCGCCTCGACGGTGGAGTCGTCGACGATGCCGAAGGTGGTCTTCGGGAACTTCGCCGCGGCGGCCTTGACGGCCGGGCCGTAGGCGTAACCGATGCCGATGACCGGGTTGAAGCCCTGCTTGGCCAGCGAGACCAGGCGCTGCTCCTTGTCCGCGTCCGTCTCACCGTCGGTGGGCTCGACGTCGGCGGTGTCGTACTTGAACTCGTCCTTGGCCTTCTTCAGGCCCTCGAACGCCGCGTCGTTGAACGACTGGTCGCCCTTGCCGCCGACGTCGTACGCGATGGCGAGGCCCTTGTCACCCTTCGCGTCCGACGAGGACGAGCTGGAGGTCGAGGTGCCGCCGCAGGCGGACAGAGCGAGGGCGAGAGAGGCGGTCGCAGTGCCTGCGAGCGCGATGCGGGTAACCCGGCGCATGTGTTGTTGCTCCTGTCGTACAGCGCCTGACGGTTCAGCTTCGGCGCTGGCTTCGCCGCAGATTAACGCGCGTAGACCAACTAGAAAACCCCTTCTGTCCACCTTGTTATCCGGCTGTGCCCGACGCCACTCGCCGTCGGGCCCGGGAGGTGCCGATCGCAAAGGAACCGTGGCGGTGGGTGACCCCGAAAACGGACAGCGGAACGGGCGGGCACCTGGGGTGCCCGCCCGTTCCGCTGTACTTCGACCGCGTTCGTCCGATCGCCCGGTCGACGGGGGTGGCGGCGGATAGGCCCGCCACGGTCACCCGCCACTCACGACGACTACTCGCTCTTGACCTTGATGCTGCCGTCGACGATGGCCGCCTTGGCCTTGGCCACGGCGTCGGTCAGACCGGCGATCTCGCCCATCTTCGGGTTGCTGTCGGCGAGGCCGACACCGTCCACCTTGAGGTCGAAGGTCTGCGTGCCGGTCAGCGGCTTGCCGTCGTGGACCGACTTGGACAGCGTGTAGACCGCGCCGCCGACGTCCTTGAGCGCGGAGGTCAGGATGTGGTCCTTGTACGCCGCCAGCGCCTCCTGCTTGTACTGGTCGGAGTCGACGCCGATCGCCCACACGTTCGCCTTGGCGGCGGCCTCGATGACGCCCTGACCGGAGAGACCGGCCGCGGCGTAGAGGACGTCGGCGCCCTTCTCGATCTGGCCCTCGGCGGCGGCCTTGCCCTTGTCGGGGCTGGAGAAGCCACCCTCCGCGGCGGTCTGCGTCAGGTACTGCGAGAGGACCTTCACGCCGGGCTTGGTGTCCTTGACGCCCTGGGTGTAGCCGGCCTCGAACTTGTGGATCAGCGGAACGTCCACACCGCCGATGAAGCCGACGGTGTTGCTCTTGGTGGCCTTGGCGGCCGCGACACCGGCGAGGTAGGAGGACTCCTGCTCGGCGAAGACCAGGGAGGCCACGTTCTTGCCGGGCACGACCGAGTCCACGATGCCGAAGCTCGTCTTCGGGAACTTCGCGGCGGCCTTCTCCAGCGCGGGACCGTAGGCGAAGCCGATGCCGATGACCGGGTTGTAGCCCTGCTTGGCCAGCGACTCCAGGCGCTGCTGCTTGTCAGCGTCCGTCTCGTTGTCGGTGGGCTCGATGTCGGCCGTCTTGTAGCCGAACTCCTTCTGCGCCTTCTCCAGGCCGGAGAACGCGGCGTCGTTGAAGGACTGGTCGCCCTTGCCGCCGACGTCGTACGCGATGGCGAGGCCCTTGGCCCCGCTGCTGTCGCTGCTGTTGCTGCTGCTGCCGCTGTCGTTGCTGGTGCCGCCGCAGGCCGTGGCGGCGAGTGCGAGCGACGCGACCCCCACCGCGACGCGGGTCAGGCTGGCTATCCGACGCATCTGAAGTTCCCCATTCTCCAAAGCCCCGCAGTGGGTGCTGAGTTCGGCGCACATTAACGCGCGTAGACCGTCCAGGGAACGGGATTCCGCCTGGCCGTTATCCATTCGTGCCGATGGCCGGTTACGTCCTTGTGAACCATGGGACCGAAAGGTGCGTTTGGGGAGGCAGCACCCACGACGACCATCACACGCTGTGTCCGACAGGTGGAGCCCGCGTGACGGAGCGGGTGGTTCCTGCTCCACGGAGTGACTGTTGACGAATGACTCGGCACCACGCTACTGCGAGGCATCGGGGGGCGCGACTTGAGTCACCGGCCGCGCCCCGGGCCGTCAGTCCCGCTCGTCCAGGAGGGCCGCCGCGGTGAACATCTCGACGCCGACCGTGATCGCGTACTCGTCCGCGTCGAAGTCGCCCCGGTGCAGATCGCGGATGGTGCGGTCACCCGGCGGGCGCACGCCGAGGCGGGCCATCGCGCCGGGCACGTGCTCCAGGTACCAGGAGAAGTCCTCGCCGCCGAGGCTCTGCTCGGTGTCCTCGATGGAGTGCGCGCCGCGCCGGGCGGTCATCGCGTCGCGGAGCAGCTCGGTGACGGCCGCGTCGTTGACGACCGGCGGGACGCCCCGGATGTAGTTGATCTCGGACTTGGCGCGGTAGAGGTTGGCGATCTCGTCGATCGCCGCGTGGACGAGGTCCGGCGCGGCCCGCCAGGCGTCGAGGTCCAGGCAGCGGATCGTCCCGGACAGCTCGGCGTGCTGCGGGATCACATTGCAGGCGTGCCCCGACTCGATGCGTCCCCAGGTCACCGCGAGCCCGCTGCGGGCGTCCACGCGGCGGGCGACGAGCGCCGGCACGTCGGTCACGACCCGCGCGGCGGCGGTGACGAGGTCGGTGGTCAGGTGGGGGCGCGCGGTGTGGCCGCCCGCGCCGTCGAGCGACACCTCCAGCCGGTCGCACGCCGAGGTGATGGCGCCGTGCCGCAGTCCGATGCGCCCCGCGTCGACCCTCGGGTCGCAGTGAACGCCCACGATCCGCCCGACTCCTTCGAGGACCCCGGACTCGATCGCGTCCGGGGCGCCGCCGGGCAGCACCTCCTCCGCGGGCTGGAAGATCAGCCGCACACGCCGGGGCAGCAGCCCCTGGGCATGCAGGTCCGCGAGGACGAGACCGGCGCCGAGCACGACCGCCGTGTGGATGTCGTGTCCGCAGGCGTGGGCCCGGTCGGGCACGGTCGAGCGGTACGCGCAGTCACTCTTCGTGTCCGGGATGGGCAGCGCGTCGATGTCGGCGCGCAGTGCCAGCATGGGGCGTACGTCGTCCGGGTCTCCGATGTCACAGATGAGGCCGGTCCCGATGGCGAGGACGCGCGGCTCCAGGCCCGCCCGCTCCAGGCGCGCCTTGATCGCCGCGGTGGTGCGGAACTCCTGATTGCCGAGCTCCGGGTGCATGTGCAAGTCGCGACGGAACGCCACGAGTTCGGCGCGCAGTGCCTCGGGCAGCGCGCCGGGGAGCAGCGGCTCCCCGGGGAGATCGGCCTCGGACTCTCGGGACATCAGTTGGTTCACCCTTTGAAGGGTAGGACGATCGGGCGGCCAACTGACCCACGATCAACAAAAGTTCAGCCCGTTAGGGGAAGAAAATCTGGCCGCGTGGCGCATGACCGGCTTCGAGGATGGGTAAACTCGCCCGGCTCTTCGGGCGTTTGGATCTTGAACAGGCCTGGGTGACCGGCTGCGATCCCACTCGGCCGGGGTTCGCCCGCCGATGTGCACAGGACAACGCCCGACGTGCCCGAGCCCATTCCCGTACGTGCTCTCCACCGTCTCACAACACCGCAACCGGATTCCGGACTGTCACCGTCGCGCGACACGATCGTCACGTTCCGTTGTTCATGGGTGCCGGGCGAGGAACCCGAAGGGCCCGGCACGGTGTGCCGGGCCCTTCGTGACGGGGATGTGCGGCCGGTTCTAGACGGCCGAGACCGCCGAGAGGCGGTGGACGTCACGGGCCGTCCCCGTGACCCCGGACAGGAAGCCCTGGGCCCGCGGCGAGGCGTTCTCCGTCAGCCAGCTGGGGTCGATGTCGCAGACGGCGACGCGCACATCGGTGCCGACCAGGGCCAGCGGCAGCGTGTGCACGACCGTGGACGGGAAGCTCAGAATCGTCCGTCCTATGGGGCCGCGCCGGGCGATCAGCTCGAGCGGCAGGTCGGGGCGGACGATCTCCAGGCCCGTCTCGACGGCCAGCCGGTGCAGCTTGTCGACGCTCTCGCGGCGGTGCGCGAAGTAGCGGGTCGCGCCGTGCGTCCTGGCGAGCGCGCGGACCGCCTCCAGATAGCGGTCCGGGTCGACCACGCCCGTCTCGACGAGCGAGGTGCCGACCAGGTCGGCGCCCTTGGTGATGCGGGGCGGGCCGAACCGGGCCCGGGTCCAGGAGAAGTCGTTGGCGGTGATCCGGACGCCGTCCGGTGCCGACTCGATCGGCATCGAGGAGAAGACCTCGACCTTGCGGCGGTCGGAGGGCGTCAGCCGGCGGCGGGCCGAGGCGGACACGGGAGCGAAGAGCACGTCCCGCGGCCCGGGGCGGCCGCCGCGCCGGTGCCAGCGCACCAGGCGTTCACCGCGGGCGAGCTGGGCGACGAACTCCATCGTCGCCGTGCCGTCGTCGACCACGACCAGGTCCTGTGCCCGGGTGATGGTCAGCAACAGCTGCACATAGCGGGAGAACGGGTCCCCCATGACGATCCGCCGGGCCCGGCGCAGCAGCGGAGCCAGCCCCCCGATGGTGTGGAAGGGGGCCGTGGTGCCACCGCGCGCCTCCTCCCAGCGGACCGTGTGTCCCTCGTCGCGGGCGAGCTCCGCCATCCGGCGCAGCTGACCGCGGGTCATCGGGTCGTTGGGAGACAGGACGACGAGGGTGAGCCCCGCGCCGGGTGCCGCGGAAGCACTGTGGGCCTGTGTGTGCGCCCACTCCAGCACGTTCAGGAGCTGTACCGGACTCTCGACGAAGGCGAGAGTGTGGGAGCCGGCGGAACCGGCGCGGGGGCTCATCGACGTACGACCGTCCCGTCGTAAGGGATTCAGGGTGTTCAGACCGAGACGGGTTCGCCCGCGGCCGCGGCGATCTCGGCCTCGGCGACGACGCCCGTGACGCGGCGCAGCTTCTTCATCGGGCCGAGCTCGGACTCGTAGACCTTCTTGACACCGTCACCGAGGGAGGCCTCGATGGTGCGGATGTCGCGGACGAGGCGGGTGAGGCCCTGCGGCTCGACGGAGGCGGCCTGGTCGGAGCCCCACATCGCGCGGTCCAGGGTGATGTGACGCTCGACGAAGGCGGCGCCGAGGGCGACCGCGGCGAGCGTGGTCTGCAGGCCCGTCTCGTGGCCGGAGTAGCCGATCGGGACGTTCGGGTACTCGGCCTGCAGGGTGTTGATGACGCGGAGGTTGAGCTCCTCGGCCTGCGCCGGGTAGGTCGACGTGGCGTGGCACATCAGGATGTTGTCGCTGCCGAGGACCTCGACCGCGTGACGGATCTGCTTCGGCGTCGACATGCCGGTGGAGAGGATGACCGTGCGGCCGGTGCCGCGCAGGGCGCGGAGCAGCTCGTCGTCGGTCAGGGAGGCGGAGGCGACCTTGTGGGCCGGGACGTCGAACTTCTCCAGGAAGGCGACGGCCTCGGTGTCCCACGGGGAGGCGAACCAGTCGATGTTCTTGCTCTTGGCGTACTCGTCGATCTGGCGGTACTCGTCCTCACCGAACTCCACGCGGTGGCGGTAGTCGATGTAGGTCATGCGGCCCCAGGGGGTGTCGCGCTCGATGTCCCACTGGTCGCGCGGGGTGCAGATCTCCGGGGTGCGCTTCTGGAACTTGACGGCGTCGCAGCCGGCCTCGGCGGCGGCGTCGATCAGCTTGAAGGCGTTCTCGAGCTCACCGTTGTGGTTGATGCCGATCTCGCCGACGACGTAGACGGGGTGGCCCGGGCCGGCGGTCTTCGAACCGAAGTTGCGCAGACGGGAGTTGCTCATGGTGAAACGTTCCTTACTTGTCGAGGGAGTCGAGAGAAGGGCCGAGGATCCAGCTGGCGATCTCTCGGATCGCGCCGTCGCCGCCGGGGACGGTGGTGACCGCGCGTGCGGCGCCGCGCACGACGTCGTGGGCGCTCGCGACCGCCACCGGCCAGCCCACGAGGGCGAAGCAGGGGAGGTCGTTGACGTCGTTGCCGACGTAGAGCACGCGCTCAGGCGCGATGCCCTGCTCCTCGCACCACTGCTTCAGTGCGAGGTCTTTCCGGTCGATGCCGTGCAGGACCGGGATCTTGAGCTTCCGGGCCCGGGCGGCGACGACCGGGTTCTGTTCCGTGGACAGGATCAGCATCGTGAGACCGCTCTTGCGGAGGGCCGCGATGCCGAGGCCGTCCCCGCGGTGCACGGAGACGAACTCCCGTCCGTCGGAGTCGATCAGCACCCTGTCGTCGGTCTGGGTGCCGTCGAAGTCGAGGACGACCGCGTCGATGTCGGCTGCGGTCGGGAGGGTGCCGGGCCGGTTCGCGTCGAAGAGCGGCGCGAGGGCCCGGGCGCGGGCGAGGTCGTGCGGGTCGTCGATCTCCAGCACGCGGGCCGGGTCGGTGCGCACGAGTTCGGTGCGGCCGAAGAAGCGGTGCTTCGCCCTGCGGAAGCCGTTCGCCTCCATGGCGTAGACGGCACCGGTCTCCAGAAGGTCCTGGGGGCGGTCCTGTCTGCGCGGGCGGAAGGACTTGTCGTGGTTGATGCCGTAGCCGCCGCTGGTGGTGGTGTCCGCGACCAGGGTGTCGGAGCCGCCGTCGAGGGCCGCGCGCCCGGTCCCGGCGGCCACCGCGGCCGTGGGCTCGTCGTCGCCGTCGCGCCACACGAAGCCGTGGAAGGGGGCCACGGTCAGCGCCGTGTCCGCGCCGTTCGCGACGATCGCGTTGACGACGCCGTCCACGTCCTCGCGGATGATGAACGGGCTGGTGCACTGGACCAGCAGCACCACGTCGACCGGAGAGCCGTGCAGCGCCTCGTGGGTGTCCATGGCGTGCAGGACGGCGGCCTCGGAGGTGGCGGTGTCCCCGGCGATGGCGGCGGGGCGCAGCACGACCTCGGCGCCGGCCTGGCGGGCGGCCGCCGCGATGGCCTGGTCGTCGGTGGAGACGACGACGTCCGTCACGAGGCGGGTGGCGCGGCACTCGCGCACCGCGCGGGCCACCAGCGGCACGCCGCCGACCGGGAGGAGGTTCTTCGCGGGCACGCCCTTGGAGCCGCCGCGCGCGGGGATCACCGCGAGCACGCGGCGCACCGGCGCGGCTTGGCCCGCTTCCGAGTTGGTCATGCGCTGTTCTCCTTGACGAGGGAGGCGAGAGAGGCGTGGGGGGCGAGGCGGTGCGCGTTGCCCGCTGTCGGGGCGCTCACAGCTCGCCCATCCGGCGGATCACCGGGGCCACGCGCTGGACGCCGTGGCGGTAAGCGCCGCGGGCGGCCCGGCGCACGATCTGCCGTACGGGGCTGGGTTCCCGGTCCGCCGCGGGGGCGCCGGGCAGCGGGCTGCCGTCCGGGCCGAGGTGGTGGCGGGCGAGGATGCCGGGCAGATAGCCGGGCGCGGTGACGGGCGTGTAGTAGGGAGCGAGGGGCGGCAGCCTGTCCGCCGCCAGCAGCTCGGTGATGCGCAGCCGCGCCGCGTCGAAGGCGGTCTCGTACGATCCGTCGGCTGCGACGCCCTGCCGGGCCACCCACTCGGCGTCGGGCGCCGGCCGGTGCCCCGCGTCGAGCTGGTCCCAGGAGGCGAGGCAGCCTGAGCCCACGAAGTGGTGGTTGCCGAGCGCCTCGCGCACCCCGAGGTCGCTGAGGACGACGGTGGGGATACGGCGGTGCAGGGATTCCAGGGCGGCGGTGGAGCTGATGGTGACCAGCAGGTCGGTGCGGTCGAGGACCTCGCCCATGTGGCCGTACACGAGGCGGAAGTTGGCCGGCGGGTCCGCCTTCTGCACCAGCTTCTGGTAGGGCAGTTCCTCGATGTGCGTGGTGTGTTCGCCCGGCCTGGAGCGCAGCTTGAGCAGGACCTCGCGGTCCGGGTGCAGCCGTGCGTGCCGGATCAGCCGGTCCAGCAGGTACGTACGGTCCTTGCGGTTCTCCGGTACGGAGGGCTGGGCGGCGAAGACGACCGTGTAGGGCCTGCGCCCTTGCTTCGCGGACGGGTCGTTCTCCGTGTACGGGTCGTTCTCCGTGTACGGGTCGTTCTCCGTGTACGTGGCCCCGCCGAGGAAGGGCAGCGCGACCTCGGTCACCGATCCGGCGTCGGCGCCGACCCCCTCGTACACGGCCCGGAAACGGTCCGCGTCCTGGCGGGAGTTGGCGAGGACGAGATCCGCGCCGTGCCGCAGGAGCAGCCCGTCCGCGAGCTTCTCGTAGACGACGCCGACATAGCCGGTGACGACCAGGGGCCGCTTCGCGCGCCCGTCCCAGGCGCGGGCCAGGCCGTGCAGCACCGCCTGGACGGCACCGCCGACCAGGGCGAGGACGACCACGTCGTAGGCGTGGTCCTCCTTGCCCAGCTCGCGCAGGAACTCGACGGCGGTGACCTCGCGGAGGGAGTCCGCGCGGACGCCGACCTCTTCGAGCTGGCGGGCGGTCGGGGTGGCACGGCCACGCAGGAGGTACCCGTCGAGGCGGATGTCCGAGTCGGCCGGGGAGACGCGGTTCGCGGTGAGCGAGCCCCATTTCCACCTGGTGTCGGAATCCGCGAGGACGGCAACTCGCAGGGACTTCGTGGTACTTGCTGGCACGTCCTAGACGCTAGGAAGCCTTTTCGAGGAGCGGCCCAACCTGAATACAACAAACGGTTAACAGCGCGCCGACGAATGGCGAATCAGCCGGGGATCGACTGAGAAAACGGCTTGGTTCACGGTTCCGCCACGCGTCGTTCACCTGGCATCTCACCAACGGTAAAGACGAATGCCGGGCCGCCCCCTAACGTCACAGGGGTGGTCAAGCTCTCCGTCATCGTGCCGTTCTACAACGTGCAGCAATATGCGCCCGACACCCTGAAGAGCCTGCGTGCGAACGCGCGGCAGGACTTCGAATTCATTCTCGTCGACGACTGCTCGCGCGACGAGACACCGGACATCCTCGCGCGCGCGGAGCGCGAGCTCCCGGGTGCGGTGTATGTCAGACACGAGAAGAACGGAGGACTGGCCACCGCACGCAACACCGGGATCGACAAAGCGCGTGGCGAGTACCTCACGTTTCTCGACGGGGACGACTGGCTCGCCCCCGGATACTACGAACAACTCCTCTCCTCCATCGAGGACCTGGGCTGCGACTTCGTCCGTACGGACCATGTCCAGTGCACCGCGCGGGCGCGCTCCGTCCACCGTGTTCCGCACGGCCGCCGCGGAGTCGTCCTCAACCCCCGCGACGCCATCCTGCCCTCCGACCGGTCCACCTCCGTCGACTACGCCTACGCCTGGGCGGGCATCTACCACCGCCGGCTGGTCGACCGCGGACTGCTCCACTTCACCGACGGACTGCGCACGGCCGAGGACCGGCCGTGGATCTGGAAGCTCCACCGGGAGGCCGAATCCTTCGCCACGGTGGGGCTTCTCGGCGTGTTCTACCGGCGTGGCGTCGCCTCCTCACTCACCCAGATCGGGGACGTGCGCCAACTCGATTTCATTCGCGCGTTCGACCAGGTCGTCGCGGAAACCGCCGAGGACCGGGACGCGGAAAAACTCCTGCCCAAAGCCGTGCGGACATATTGCGCGATTATTTCCCATCACCTGGGATCCATCGAAAGGTTCGAGCCAGCGGTGGCACGGAAACTGAAGTCCATGAGTGCCGTCGCACTGCGCCGCATGCCACAGGGCGTGCTCGACGAGGCACTCGACTCGATGGACGTCCAGCGCGCCACCCGGCTGCGCCGACTTCGCCGACGGCCCGCGCCCGCCGCGGGGGTGGCCGCGTGACCACCCAGATCTTCATGGCGTCCACGCTGTACGGCACGGCCACGCTCGCCGCGGCCCTCGACACCGACAGCTTCGGACCGGCCGACCGGCGCATCCTGCTCGTCTCCAACAACGCGGCGACGCCCGAGACGACGCCCGGCGTGGAGGAGATGCCCGGCTTCGAGCAGCTGCGCGGCCGCTTCGACGACGTCATCTCGTGGAACGAGACCATCTCCCCCTTCCACCCGGGCGGCTGGGCCCCGCGGCCGGACGACGTACCCCTGTGGGAGCGGCATCTGCGGCTCGCCTGGAACCTCGGCGACGACGACATCGAACTGGCCGTCGAGTCCATCCAGGTCAACCCGGCACTCGGCGTCTCCCAGATCTTCATGGGCGCGCCCGTCACCGTGTACGCCGACGGCCTGATGAGCTACGGCCCCACCCGCAACAAGATCGACCCGCTGGTCGGCACCCGGGTGACCCGGCTGCTCCATCTCGACCTGGTCCCCGGCCTCAGGCCGCTGCTGCTCACCGAGTTCGACGTCGAACCGGAGATCGTGCCCACGGACGCGTTCGTGAAGGTGCTCGCCCAGCTCGTGGACACCGGCGACACCCTGCCGGCCATCGACGAACCGGCGCTGCTGCTCGGCCAGTACCTCTCCGCGCTCGGCATCCTCACCGCCGAGGAGGAAGAGGACCTCCACGTACGGATGCTGAAGGGCGTGATCGCCCTCGGCCACACCCGTGTGGTGTTCAAGCCGCACCCGACCGCACCCGCCCGCTGGTCGCGCGTCCTGGAACGGGAGGCCGAGAAGCTGGGCGCGGACCTGACCGTGCTCGACACCCCGGTCCTCGCCGAGGTGCTCTACCAGCGGATGCGTCCTGCGCTGGTCGTCGGCTGCTTCTCCACGGCGCTGCTCACGGCCTCCGCGCTGTACGGCCTGCCGGTCGCGCGTGTCGGCACCGGCGCGCTGCTGGACCGTCTGACCCCGTACGAGAACAGCAACCGTGTCCCGGTGACCATCGTCGACGCGCTGCTGCCCGACCTGTCGTACCGCGCGGCGGTCACCGGACAGGGCCCCGGCACGGACGCGGCGGCCCTGACGAAGCTCCTGAAGGCCGTGGGCTTCGCGATGCAGCCGAAGATCTACCCGGACCTGCGCCCGGCGGCCGAGAGCTACCTGACGAACCATCTGTCCGACCACACCTGGCGCTACTTCAAGCGCAAGCGCCTCACCTCGCTGGCCCTGCCCGGAGCGGTCCCGGCCCAACTCGCCTTCATCCCGCGCAACGCGACAGTACGGCGGGTCGCCCGGAGGGCGCGCTCCCTGAAGCGGGCCGTAGGGCGCTGAGCCGAGCACACTCACCGCAGCCGCGGGCCGCTCGGACGGCGAGGCCGGCTGAAGCGTCCCCGGGGGACCCAGGCTGCAAGCCGCGGGACAGCCGCCCGCCATCGGGCGGCTGAGGCGACGGCGACTTTGACGGGAGCGCCCACGGGGGCGACCTCGGGCCGCAGAGGGCCGGACCGCCGAGGCAGCCACAGCCCGCAACCCCGACGTGCGCCCGGCCGACGCGGTGGCGCTGCTTGACGGGCGGGAGCGTCTGGAGGGGCGAGTGCGAGCCGCAGAGGCCGGACCGCCGAGGCGGTGGCGGCCTTGACGGGCGGGAGCGTCTGGAGGGGCGAGTGCGAGCCGCAGAGGCCGGACCGCCGAGGCGGCCGCCTTGACGGGCGGGAGCGCCCGGAAGGGCGAGCGCGAGCCACAGAGAGCCGGACCGCCGAGGCAGCAGTGACTTTGACGGGCGGGAGCGTCCACAGGGGCCAGCGCGAGCCACAGAAGCCTGACCGCCGAGGCGCGGCGGTCGGGACGGGAGTGTTCTCAGGAGCGGGGTGTCGCGACGGCGCAGGGGGCGGGGCCGGTCGAATCCGACCGGCCCCGCCCCTTTGGCTGCCCGGATTCCTCGGACCGACTCGCTGTCCGGGCGACGCCGCCGCTCCGGGACAGCTCACCGACGCTGGACAGCCCACCGCCTCGGGTCACCCGCTCCTCGATCGGCCCCTTTTCCGGGGCAGGTCATCACTTCAGGCTGCCCGGATTCCCTGCGGTGGTGCCGCGCTTCGGCGCGTCGCCTCGTCCGGTTGCGTGCGCCCCGCATGCGCGCCCCGCGCGTGTCGCAGCGACAGGCGCCCAACGTGCGCCTTCCGAGCGCGCCCCCTACCCCCTTTCGCGCGCTCCGCGCGCGCCCGTGAGCACCCGTGAGCGCCCTCGCGCTCCCCTTCTCCTGCGACACCCGTTCGGCGGCACTTCGGGACCGGGGGCGATTTGTGACGATTCGGAAGAGTCCTCAACGTAGGGGCATCACCGAGATGAACTCCCGTGGGCGATATGACGAACCGGCCCAACCAAGGCGCAAGCATCCCCGACTATCGGACTAACGTGCTGCGGGCCAGCTGAGTCCCATTGAGGGGAACCCTGTGATCGACACGCCCGAGGAGGCCCGCGGGACGTCAACCGGCACCGTGGTCCGTACCGTCCTGCCTCCTGCCGAGACCTCTCCCGCGCCCCAGCCCGTGGCACGCCGGGAGAACCGGCTGCGCGCCCTGGACGGGCTGCGGCTCGTCGCGGCCCTGATGGTGGCGGGGTATCACTACGGCGGCCGGGACGGCGAAGTGGTGCGGGCCTGGGGCAGCTCGCCGAAGCATCAGTTCCCCACGCTGCACCAGCTGTTCGCCTACGGCTGCCTGGGCGTGCAGGTCTTCTTCGTGATCAGTGGCTTCGTCATCTGCATGAGCGGCTGGGGCCGTCCGCTGCGCTCCTTCTTCGCCTCCCGCGCCTCCCGCCTGCTGCCCGCCTACTGGGCCGCGATCATCATCGTGACGGCGGTGTTCGCCCTGCCCGCCGTCGCGTACAAGGCGGTCTCGCCGAGCGACGCGCTGCTCAACCTCACCATGCTCCAGCAGCCCCTGGGCGTCGACCGGGTGCTGGGTGTGTGCTGGACCCTGTGGGCGGAGATCCGCTTCTACGCCCTCTTCGCGCTGTGCATCGTGCTGCCGGGGGCGAACCGGCGGCGCGTGATCCTGTTCTGCGCGGGCTGGACCCTGGCCGCGGCCATCGCGCAGGGCGTGAACGAGCCGCTCCTGAACATGGTCCTGATGCCGGAGTACGCCCCGTACTTCATCGGCGGCGTCGGTCTCTACCTCGTCCACCGCGACCGGCGTGACGCGTACGCCTGGGGCATCGTCGCGGTGAGCTGGCTGATCGGCCAGCACTACGCGGTCCAGCGCCTGTGGCACGCCCCGAACCCGGAGTTCTTCTCCGACCGCTCGGCCCTCGGCATCATGCTCGTCGTCACCTTCGGCTATGTCGCCGTGGCCGCTATCGCGCTGGGCTGGCTGAACTGGGCGAACTGGCGCTGGCTGACGGTCGCGGGCGCGCTGACGTACCCGTTCTACCTGGTCCACGAACACCTGGGCTGGGTCGCCATCAAGGCCTACCACCAGACCCTGCACCTCCCCTCGTACGGCACGTTCCTGGCCACGGTCGCCACCATGCTGCTCCTGGCCTGGCTGCTCAACCGGTACGTGGAGAACCGGCTCACCCCGAAGCTGCGCACGGCACTGGCGAAGCCACGCCCGCAGCCGACCCTCCGATAGCCGACCCTGCCGGGCGGGCCCCGGTGACAGTGGCTCAGCCGATGCCGTAACGCGCCTCGATGCCCGCGACGACCAGGTGCAGGCCTTCCTCGAAGTTCCGTTCGTAGTCGCCGAAGATCTCCGCGCCCGCCGCGGCCGACAGCGGGAAGTCGGCCATGCGGCGGGCGCGTTCGTCCAGGTCGTAGCCCTCGCGGCGCTCGCCCGGCAGAGGCTGGACGCCCTGCTCCTCGGTGACGAAGCCGATCGTGTAGACGTACGTGGTGGACGTCGCGCGGACCGCCTGGGTGAGGGTGAATCCCGACTCGGTGAAGAGCCGCAGCGTCCGCTCCATCTCGACCGCGTGCAGGGTTCCCGTGAAGCGTGAACCGCTGAAGACCTTCGCGCCGTCGCGGTAGCTCAGCAGGGCGGCGCGCAGTCCGCGGTTGGCGGCGAGCAGCCGCTCCCGCCAGCCGCCCGGCGTCGCCGTGGCGTCCTCGACCATCCGGCGGTACATCTCCGTGGCCATCTCGTCGAGCAGTTCCTGCTTGTTCTTGAAATGCCAGTAGAGCGCGGGCGCCTGGACGTTCAGCTCCTTGGCAATGGCCCGGAGGGTGAGGCCGTCGAGGCCCGTCTCGTTGAGCAGCCGCAGGGCGGTCTCGACGACCTGCTTCTTGTCCAGCTTGGGGGATCGCTGGGGTCTCTGGGTAACCACGCTTGACAGTTTAACGCCGTTAAGGGCATGCTCGCGGCATGGAACTTAACAGCGTTAAGGAGATGGCTGTGGACGTGAACGTGGACGTGGACGTACTCGTCGTCGGCGCGGGCCCTACCGGCCTCGCCCTCGGCGCCGATCTCGCCCGGCGCGGAGTGGACGCCCTGGTGGTGGAGCGGGCCGACGCGCTGTTCCCCGGCTCGCGCGGCAAGGGGCTCCAGCCGCGCACGATGGAGGTCTTCGACGACCTAGGTGTCCTCGACGCGATCCGCGCGGCGGGCGGCGACTACCCGGTCGGGATGATCTGGCAGGACGGCGAGCGGGTGGGCGAGCACCAGATGTTCGAACCGGCCGAGCCGACGGACGACTCGCCGTACAACGCGCCGTGGATGGTGCCGCAGTGGCGTACGCAGGAGATCCTCTTCGCTCGGCTGGAGGAGCTCGGGGGCCGGGTCGCCTTCGGCCGCGAGGTCGTCGCGGTCACGCAGGACGGGGACGGGGACGGGGACGGGGTGACCGTGGAGTTCGCCTCCGGCGCACCGGTCCGCGCGCGGTACGTCGTCGCCGCCGACGGTGGCCGCTCCGCGGTGCGGCGCGCGCTCGGGATCGGCATGACCGGAGAGACCGTCGACCCGGACTCGATGCTGGTGGCGGACGTACGGATCAGCGGGCTGGACCGTGACAACTGGCATGTCTTCCCGCCGCGCGAGGACACCGGCGGCTTCCTGGCGATCTGCCCGCTGGCCGGTACGGAGGACTTCCAGGTCGTGGCGCAGTTCCCGGAGGGCGCGGACGTCGACCTGTCCCTCGACGGCATCCGCAGGACCGTCGCCGCGCGCTCCCACCTCTCGCCCGAGGCCGTGACCGAGGTGCGCTGGGCCTCGGACTTCCGGCCGCGCGCTGCGCTGGCGGACCGCTTCCGCGCCGGGCGGGTCTTCCTCGCCGGGGACGCGGCGCACATCCACTCCCCGGCCGGCGGCCAGGGGCTCAACACCAGCGTCCAGGACGCCTACAACCTGGGCTGGAAGCTCGGCGCGGTACTGCGCGGCGAGGCTCACGAGTCCCTGCTCGACACCTACGAGGAGGAACGGCTCCCCGTCGCCGCCGACATGCTCGGCCTGTCCACCCGGGTCCACCGCGGCGAGGTCCGCCGCGGCGGGGCGACCCGCCAGCTCGGGCTCGGCTACCGCGACTCCTCGCTCGCGGTGGAGACCCGTACGGACCTGCCGGACGAGTCCCTGCACGCGGGCGACCGCGCTCCCGACGGAACCGTGGACGGCGTACGCCTCTTCGACGCGTTCCGGGGACCGCACTGGACGCTGCTCACGGTCGGCGCGGACGCGGAAGCACCGGTGCTCCCCGGCGTCCGCACCGTGCGGATCGGGTCGTGCGAGAGGTACGGGACCGGGGTCTTCCTCGTCCGCCCCGACGGCTACGTGGGATGGGCGGGCACCGGCACACGGGATCTGCCGGAGTACGCGACCCGGGCGGGTCTGACCGTGGGCTGACCCGGACCGCCCCGGAAGCCTGACAGCCCCTAGGCGCTGGCGAGCGTGAGCTTGACCGCGAAGCCGAGGAAGAGGGCGCCGGCGGCGGTCGTGGCGCCCGCGGAGAGGCGCTTGCGCCGGCGGAAGGCCGAGGCCAGCCGCGTACCGCTGAAGATCAGCGCGGTCAGATAGAGGAAGCTCGCGAGCTGGGCGAAGGCGCCGAGCACGACGAAGGAGAGGGCCGGGTAGGCATACCCGGGGTCGACGAACTGCACGAAGAAGGCGACGAAGAACAGGATCGCCTTCGGGTTGAACAGGCTGATCACCAGCGCCCGGCGGAAGGGCCGCTCCCCCGCCTCCGCCTCGGTCTCCGCGCTCTCGGCGACCGGCTCCCGCCGGGCCTGCCACATCGCCCGCGCTGCGCGCAGCATCCCGATCGCCAGCCAGGTCAGATATCCCGCACCGGCGTACTTCACGATGCTGAACAGCACCGCGTTCGTCTGAAGCAGCGACGCCACACCGGCCGCCGACAGTGTCATCAGCACGGTGTCGCCGCACCACACACCCGCGGCGGCGGTATATCCCGTACGGACGCCCTTGCGGGCGGCGACGGACAGCACGTACAGCGAGTTCGGTCCCGGCAGGAGGACGATCAGGACAAGACCCGCGAGATAGGTGGGGAGATCGATGACACCAAGCATGAGAGCGAGTGTCGCACGCGGCTACGACAGCGGGCAGAGGTGTCTCGCAGGTCAGTCACCGTCGAGGAGCGTGTCCACGGAGAGGTCGAGAACGACGCCGACGGATTCGGGCACCGGGACGCTCTGGCCCCGCTTGTAGCGCTCGGGCGCCGCGTACTTGCCGTTGGCCGGGTCCCGGTACAGCAGGACCTCGTCGTGCTTGCGGTCGGCCACGATGTAGACGGGGACGCCTGCCTCCGCGTAGCACTCGACCTTGGGGCCGAGGTCGTCGGACCAGTTCGACGAGGTGACCTCGACGACCAGGCGGAAGACGTTCGGTGCGTAGCAGTTCTTCTGGACGAGGGCGTCCCGGAAGTCCTCGTCGACGACGGAGAAGTCGGGGATCGCGAAGTCGGCGGGCAGCGTGGGCAGCCAGAGGCCGACGCCCTGGACGTACTCGAGCCCCGCCTCCACGACCCCGGCCCGGTCGAAAGCCCTGCCCAGCTTGGTCAGCGACAGCGCGTGCGAGCCGTCCGGCGGTGGTGTCGCAGTGAGCCTCCCCTGGAGAATCTCCACGCGGTGCCCAGGCAGTGCACGGGAGAGCAGGTCGGCGGCTTCGCTCAACGTCAGCTCGTGTTGCAGTACGGCCACGGCATCCTCCTTTTCAGGGGTCACTCTTCATGAGCGTAACCGGGGGCGCGCGGCTTCCGCCTCCGTTCACCCGTACGAAGGAACCGCCCAGGTCAGAAGGTATCTGAGGGCACGTACGTCCCCCAGATCTCGCGCAGGGCGTTGCAGACCTCGCCGACCGTCGCGCGGGCGCGCAGGGCGTCCTTCATCGGGTACAGGACGTTGTCCGTGCCCTCGGCGGCCTTCTTCAGGGCGGCGAGGGCGGTGTCGACGGCCTCCTGGTCGCGCTCGGCGCGGAGCCGGGCGAGGCGTTCGGCCTGCTGTGCCTCGATGGCCGGGTCGACGCGCAGCGGTTCGTACGGCTCCTCCGCGTCGAGCTGGAAACGGTTGACGCCGACCACCACGCGCTCGCCGGAGTCGGTCTCCTGGGCGACCCGGTAGGCGGAGCGCTCGATCTCGCCCTTCTGGAAACCGTGCTCGATGGCCCCTACCGCGCCACCCAGGTCCTCGACCCGCGTCATGAGATCGACGGCCGCCGCCTCGACGTCGTCGGTCATGCTCTCGATGACGTACGAGCCCGCGAACGGGTCGACCGTCGCTGTCACGTCCGTCTCGTAGGCCAGCACCTGCTGGGTGCGCAGGGCGAGGCGCGCGGACTTGTCGGTGGGCAGCGCGATGGCCTCGTCGAAGGAGTTGGTGTGCAGCGACTGCGTGCCGCCGAGGACGGCACCGAGGCCCTGGACCGCGACGCGGACCAGGTTCACCTCCGGCTGCTGCGCCGTCAGCTGGACACCCGCCGTCTGGGTGTGGAACCGCAGCATCAGCGACTTGGGGTTCCTCGCGCCGAACTCGTCCCTCATCACCCGGGCCCAGATCCGGCGTGCGGCACGGAACTTGGCAACCTCCTCCAGGATCGTCGTACGGGCGACGAAGAAGAAGGAGAGGCGCGGCGCGAAGTCGTCGACGTCCATGCCCGCCGCGACCGCCGTACGGACGTACTCGATGCCGTCGGCGAGCGTGAACGCGATCTCCTGCGCGGGGGACGCCCCCGCCTCGGCCATGTGGTAGCCCGAGATCGAGATCGTGTTCCACTTCGGGATCTCGGTCCGGCAGTACTTGAAGATGTCCGCGATCAGCCGCAGGGACGGCTTGGGCGGGAAGATGTAGGTGCCGCGCGCGATGTACTCCTTGAGCACGTCGTTCTGGATGGTTCCCGTCAACCGGTCCGCCGGGACGCCCTGTTCCTCGCCGACGAGCTGGTACATCAGCAGCAGCAGCGCGGCGGGCGCGTTGATCGTCATCGAGGTGGAGACCTTGTCCAGCGGGATCCCGCCGAACAGGACGCGCATGTCGTCGATCGAGTCGATCGCCACGCCGACCTTGCCGACCTCGCCGTGCGCGAGGGGGGCGTCCGAGTCGTGGCCCATCTGGGTGGGCAGGTCGAAGGCGACCGACAGACCCATCGTGCCGTTCGCGATCAGCTGCTTGTAGCGGGCGTTGGACTCGGTGGCCGTGCCGAAACCGGCGTACTGCCGCATCGTCCACGGACGGCCCGTGTACATCGACGGGTAGACACCGCGGGTGAAGGGATACGCGCCCGGCGCGCCCAGTTTCCCGGCCGGGTCCCAGCCGTCCAGAGCCTCGGGGCCGTAGACCGGTTCGATGGGCAGTCCGGACTCGGATTCGCGCGTCATTGCTGTGCCTCCCGTGAAGCCGCCCGGTGACAGGAGTCGACCTGGGCGGACTGTAGCGGCCGAGGTGCACCCGGTGGAGGGACCCGCGCCGGGACCTCGCTCAGGGACCGGATCACGGGCCATTTTCATGGTTCCCTTCCACCATGCCGCCTGGTTCGCAACCGGTCACCCGCGGGGAGCATCTCAGGTGACACGACGGCGAGGCGGGGAGCCGATGTGCACGACAGGACGGGTGGAACAGGGGTCCGGATGCGTACAAGTGGCATGAAGAGATCGCTGGCCGTGCTCGCGGCGCTCGCCGCGGTGAGCGGCTGCACGGCGCAGGCCGTGGACGCGCAGGGAAAGACGGCGCCGCCGGTACGGATCGCCGGTTCGCTCGGCCCGGCCCCCGCCACAACGGGGAAGGACGACAAACCGGCCGCTCCCTCGAAGGGCGAGGACGACACGCCCGCCGCCACCCCGACGGGGAAGGCCGACACGCCGGCTCCCGTCCCCGCCAAGGTCCTCTGGTCCCGCGGCGACCGGGGCGACGACGTCCGCAAGGTGCAGGCCCGGCTGCACCAGGTCGCCTGGCTGATCACCCCGCCGACGGGGACGTACGACGCCCGGACGGTCGCGGCCGTGAAGGGGTTCCAGGGCAAGCGGGGACTGCCGCGCACCGGTCAACTGGACGCCGTCACCTGGCAGCGGCTGCGGAAGATGACGCACGAGCCGGCGGCCTGGGAGCTGTACCCGTACGGCGGGCAGCCGGCCGCGAAGCCCGATCCGCGCTGTCTGACGGGCCGGGTCCTGTGCGTCAGCAAGAAGAGTCGCACGCTGCGTTGGATGATCGACGGGAAGACGGTCTCGGAGATGGACGTGCGGTTCGGCTCGCAATACACGCCGACCCGCGAAGGTGTGTTCAGCGTCTACTTCAAGTCGCGCCACCATGTGTCGACGATCTACGACACGTCGATGCCGTACGCGATGTTCTTCAGCGGCGGCCAAGCGGTCCACTACTCCCCGGACTTCGCGGCCCGCGGCTACTACGGCGCGTCGCACGGCTGCGTCAACGTGCGGGACGAGGGGAAGGTCGCGGCGCTGTTCGCGCAGGTCCGGACGGGCGACAAGGTCGTCGTCTCCTGGTGACGGACCCCTGCGCGGAGGCGGGGCGGGGAAGAGTGGGGCGCGGGCGGGACCGGGGGAACGTGTCCCGCCCGCGCCAGTTGCACAGAGCCGTCGGTACGGGGGGAACCCCGGCTCCGTGCGACGGCCGATGACCAGTCGGCTCACCCCTTACTGCGTCACCGCCGCCGAAAACGTCACACCCGGGCCGAAGAAAGTTGAAGGAAGTACGAAATCCCAGGTCAGCGGGGTGCCGCGGTGCTCGCCGGACGAGGAGTCACGGGGCCGAGCCGCCCGTGGGGCGCGGTCGGCCGGGCACGCGAGCAGGCCGGGCGCGAGGGCGACCCTCACGAGAGTGCGCTGGTCGGAGAGCTGACGGCACGACAGCACGCGAGCCGAGGGGCCGACGGCACACCGGTCGGGGAACGGGCGGCACACCGGTCGGGGAACGACCGCACGACGGCGGGGAACGGGCGGCACACCGGCGCGTGCGGGAGAACTGACGGCACGACAGGCGGCGAACAAAGGTGCGGCGGTGCGGAACCGTCGCACGACGGCAGGGCGGCGCGAGGGCCGGGAGGGCGACGGCGCGATCAGCGCCTGGATGAACGGTGGTTCAGGAGAGGACGCTGTCCAGCGGACTCGGCGTCGGGCTCGACGGACTCGGCGTCGAGGCCGACGCGGACCTCGTCGGCCTGACCGGCAGGAGCGCTGTCAGCCTCGGGTTCAGGGAGGACGGGCGAGTGATGCCGCCGTTACCCCGGGGGTCGTTGCCGCGCGGCCCTATGTGGTGACCGTCGCCGTCGCCGTCACCCTGATCCCCTTGGTCGCCCTGGCCGGCGCCCTCTCCCCCCGACCCCTTCTCGCCACCGTCCCCGTCTCCGCTGTCCCGGCCGCCGTCCGAGCCGCCCAGTTGCCGGCCGAGGACGCCCGAGCAGTACAGCTTCACCCGGGCGCCGCCACCCGCCACATGCTCCAGGGCGCGCCGGCGGTCCGCGTCGAGATCCTTGCCGTCGAGGACGTCACGGCAGTACGCCCGCGTACGGGCCCACCACTCGCGGGTGCGGTCGGAGCTCCCGGTGGAGTCCGGACCGGGCCGGCCGGTCGTCTCATGGGCGCCGGGTACGGCGGTCGACGAGGAATCGCCGGACGGGTCGCCGGAGGGACCGTCGGGCGTCGGCACCACGGTTCCCATGCCGCCGGTGACCCCGGGCGAGGGCGAGACCGAGGGCGAGACCGGCGGCCGGTCAGGGGTCCGTACCGCCGAAACCGATGCGGCCGGGCCCGGGTGTTCACGGGTGAACGGCGTCGGCAGCACTCCGGTTCCGGCCGCGACGGCCACCCCGCCGACCATCCCGACGGCGAGGACCGCGGCGAGCCCGAATCGGGTGGGACGCCCCCAGCGCGTCCGTCGTCCGTGCGCGGCGGGACGCCCGAGACGGACGAGACCGGCGTCAGCGGCATGCGCACCGGGGCGCGCGCGACGGTGGCCGACCTGCGCCGCGGCTCCGTCCCCGCCTGCGCGCGCCTTGCGGAACGCGGCCAACGCGGCTGCCTCGCCCGGGAGTTCATCGCTGCTCAGCCGGGGTTCGGCGGCCAGTGCGCCGAGTGCCCCGGCGAGTCGGTCCACCTGGTCGCGGGTACCGGCGTCGACGGCTTCCAGCGGCTCTCCCCGCAGCAGACGCTCCGAGGCATCGCGGTCCAGCCACCTGTACTGCTCGTCGGCCATCACATGTCCTTCTGCGTCCGCGAACGCGTATGCGTCACACCGGCGGACGTCACCGCGCGGGTGCGCGAACCTCGTTGCGGGGGTACGGCGTCGAGTGCGCCGGCGGATTCCGGATCGGCGCCGAGCAGCTCCGCGAGCCGCTTCAGCCCGCGGTGCGCCGCCGTGCGGACGGCTCCGGGGCGCTTGCCGAGGGTCTCGGCGGCCGTCTTGGCGTCGAGGCCGACCACGACGCGCAGCACGACGGCCTCGGCCTGGTCCTGCGGGAGCTGGGCGATGAGGGAGAGGGTGCTGTCGGTCGCCAGCGCCTCGATCGCCTCGGTCGCGGTGTCGGACTCGGCGGCCTGGCCGGTCAGCTCGGTCTCGTCGCCGCCTATCGCGGGGCGGCGTCCGCGCATGCGTATGTGGTCCAGGGCGCGGTTGCGGGCGATCCTCGCCGCCCAGCCGCGAAACCGGTCCGCGTCCCCGCTGAACCGCTCCAGGTCACGGGCGATCTGGAGCCAGGACTCGGACGTGACGTCCTCCGCGTCCGACTCACCCACCAGTGTTCTCACGTACCCGAGCAGGCGTGGGTGCACCGCTCGGTACACAGTCCGGAACGCGGTCTCGTCCCCGGCCTGTGCAGCAAGTACCGCGGCGGTCAGCTCCGCGTCGTCCCCCAGCACCCCCGCGCCCCTCTTTGCGCCTCAACCGGCGCCGCTCTCGCGGACCGGGTTCTCGCCGTTGTCGTTCCTCGATGGACGGTCGTGGTCTCAGGTCCACGTGGCACTGGTCTCAGGTCCCACGTGGTCGCGGTCCCCGGATCCACGCAGTCGTGGTCCCGGATCCCTCGTGGTTGCCGTCGTCCGTTCTCCGCACCCGGCGCGAAAGGAACGTTACGGCCTGAAACAGCTCCCCGTCCATGTTCGTACAACACGCAACTACATGGTGACGGAGAGAGGTGTGACACAAAACGCAGTCGCGGCGCTGTAGAGAATACGGGTCGCCGCGCGGCCCGTGCCGCGCGACGGTCGGGGCCTCTCCTGTGGGGGGTGGCGGCCCCGGCCGTTGCCATCGGCAGGGACGGACGCCGTCGTCGTCCGCAGGATGTGCGCCGTCGTCGTCCGCGGGATGTGCGCCGTCGTCATCGGCGCGGATGTGCGCCGCCGGACCGGCGAGGACACGCGCCGCGCGCCCACCGCATCCCGGACTCCCGCCCGATATCGGGCTCGCCCACGTGCCCGGTCACGATCTCCGCGCCGCCCCGACCGGCCTGGACACCGCGCCCGCCGACCCCGGCCCGCCTACCGTCCGCCCTTGGCCTTCGACGGCTTCGGCGTGGCGACCGAGGCTCCCGGAGCCGGCGTCCCGCCCGTGTTCCCGTTCTTCCCGCCGTTCCCGGTCCGCTGCGCGTCCTTGTTCCCGGTGTCCTCGGCCAACCGCTCGGCGCAGTACGCCTCGACCTTGTCCTCGCCGCCCGCTGCCGTGACGAGCCGCTGCCAGGCCGTCGCGTTCAGGGCGTCGCCCCGGCCCCGGACCGACGCGTACGCACGGCAGTGGGCCTCGGTGTCCTGGGCCCGCGGCGGTCGGCCGGCGGGGCCGGGCGTCACGGAGCCGCCCGGGGTGGGGACACCGGGATCCTCCGGACCGGCGGACGGCGCGGCGGCGGGAAGCCGGTCCTGGACGCCGTTCGACGGCCGGTCCCCGGCCCGGTCCCGGTCGTCGTCGTGCGAGGACGACCCGATGGCCGCGAAGGCGACGCCGCCGAGGGTCAGACCGGCCAGCAGCACGGCGAACGTGACCCGCACGGAACGAGCCGCCCGCCACCGTTCCCTGGGGCGCCAGTCGTCCCGCCGCCGGGTGCGCGCGCCGTGTGCGCCGCCGTCCCGCGCGGCCCGGAAGGCGGCCACGGCATGCGCCTCCGCCTCGGTGCCGGGCGCCCGGCCGCGTATCGCCGCGGCGAGGCGCGTCTCCAGCGCGGCCTGTTCGCTCCCGGGGTTCACCGGATGCACGACCCGACGGCCGGGGGTCCCGCCGTCACCATGCCGTTCACCCATGTCCGGTTCCATCTCCGCCTGCCGCTCCGCCCGACAACTCCTCGTACGACGACCTACCGCCGAACGACGGCGTCCCGCCCTTCGGCGCCCCAGCTCCGCCCGGCAACCGCCCGCCGGACAAAGGCCGTTCGGCCTCCGGCCGTCCTCCGTCGTCCAACGTCCGTACGCCGTACGACGGTTCCGTTCCGGGCGAGGACGGCCTGCGGGACATCGCGCTCATCCCGACTCCCCCAGCGTCCGGGGCTCCTCATCCGTCACACCCGTGACGCCGAGCTGACGCGCGAGCCTCTTCAGGCCCCGGTAGGCGGAGGTGCGCACCGCGCCGGGGCGCTTGCCGAGCACGCGCGCCGCGGCGGGTCCGTCGAGGCCGACGACCACCCGCAGGAGCACGGCCTCGGCCTGGTCGCGCGGCAGTCCCGCGACCAGTTCCAGGGCGTACTCGGTGGACAGGCTCTCCAACGCCTCGTCGTGCGTGCTGTGCCTGCCGGGCAGGTCCAGCACGTCCTGCTCGATGGCGGTTCCCCGGGGCCGCACCTTCAGCCGGCGCAGATGGTCCAGTGCCCGGTGCCGGGCGATGGTCGCGGTCCAGCCGCGGAACCCGCCGCCGTCGCCACGGAACCGTCCCAGATCCCGCGCGATCTCCAGCCAGGCGTCGGAGGCCACGTCCTCCGCGTCGTCGCCGACGATCCCGCGCAGATAGCCGAGCAGTCCGGGCTGCACGATCCGGTACGCGACCGCGAAGGCGGCCTCGTCCCCGTCCTGCGCCCGCGCCACGGCCACGCCCAGTTCCGCGTCGTACGGCTGCGCGCGGCGGGGTTCCCCTCCCTGGCCCAACACTGTCCTCGTTCGCACCGAGTTCGCCCGAATATGTCCGGCCGGCGCGGTCGGCCGCGTCGGCACCCCCATGGTCATCAGCGTCGGGCCCCAAGGAAATGTCACAGTGCGTCAGAGGAGCCACCCGGCCCAGGCGGATCACCGACCACGGGCAGCAGGTGACCACGGAGCCGGAACACCCGTGCCCGCGGCCCTGGTTCACCTCACTCGACGTCGAACCAGGGCCTGCCGACGGCCCCGTGCGCGACCCAGCCGGCGAAGCGGGGCTCGGCGGTGGTGTTCCTGGACTCGGCGAGGCTTCGCGGCCGCGGCCTAACGCGTGGCCTCCCGGCACAGAAGTCGCAGGGAGCCGTCGCCCGCGTAGCAGCGGCGGGCCTCCTCGATCGGGTCCCAGAGCCGCCCGTCGGGTGTGCGCAGCCAGTGTTCGCCGCCGGTCTCCCACCACTCGGCGCCGGTCTGACGGGCGACGACCTCGCCGGCGTACGCCCCGAATCCGCGCAGCACGCTCTCGACGGCGGCGTACGGCGCGCCGTCCCGGCGTATCTCCTCGATCATGCGGTCGACCCGCCACAGGCTCTGCCCCGAGTAGTCGAGGCGCAGCCGGGCACCCTCGCGCATGGTCGCGACCGTGTCGGCCGCCCAGCGAACGGGCTTCGTCGCAGCTGAGGGCCTGGTTGCTTGAGTTGCGTTCACACCCGGTAAAGCGTGAGGGCAGCCGGATTCGTCACCCGTCCGGACAAGGGTTCGCGACACCGGCCCAGGACCGCCATCTCCGCCCCGGGACCGTCACAGGAACCCCGCAGGAACGAGGTTTGGGCGCGCCGGGGCCGCACCCCGCCTCCGGCGCACCCGCGTCCCTGTCTACGCCCGTCCGCGCGCCCTGCGCGACACCACCGCCCGCAGCACACGTCGCCCCTCCGTCGACGCGTCCAGCGCGAGCCGCAGTCCGCCCGTGCCGTGTTCCGCGAGCAGTTCCAGGATGACGACCTGACGGCGCAGCTCGGCGGCCACGAGCGGGGACATGCCCTCCGTACGCCCCTCGCGGCGAGCCGTCACACAGGCCTCGGCGTCGTCGGCGTGGTCGAGGAACCGGTGCACCTGCAGCGCCGCCACCGAGCAGGCGTCCGCCCAGGCACGGAGTTCGTCCCCGGAGGGCTCCGTGGGGACGGCGTCGAGCATGCGGCGGGCGAGTACGGCGGCCTGGTCCTCGTCGGTCACGGCCGGCTCGGGGTCCTCCGCGTCCAGCTTGGCCCGCGCCTGCTCCAGACGCGTTCCCCACTCGGCCCAGGTGTCCGCCTCCGCGAGGCTCGCCCACAGGGGCCGCAGGACATCGTCGTCTCCGCCCAGCAGCGGTACGCACCGATCCAAACAAGCCAGACCGCTCGCCGCCAGACCTCGCTCGTCCGCCTGAGCGATCAGTTCCACCAGACTCATCACGACTCCCTCGAAATGCCTCGACAGGGCGCCCTTGCCTCACGGAGCCCGCACTTCCCCTTACTGCGTGCAACGGTCCAGGAGTGTCACAGTGGCACCACCCCGAGCCGGTCGAGGAACTGGAAGAACAGGTTTTCGGCCAACTGCTCGGGCTCGGCGTCCAGCACGTCGAGGAGCGGCCCGACCGCCACGGAACGCCCGGCCTCGGCGGCCCAGGCGACCGCGCGCTCGGCCGCGTCGGCAGGCTCCAGGAAGTAGTCGTCGACGCCGAGTCCGCCCTCGGCGCCCGCGAGGTAACCGGCCATCGCGGCCCGTGCGAGACAGGTGGTCCACGCGCCGCCCGACGGCGCCGCCGCCTCGACGGCCACACAGTCGCTGTCCATGACGTATCCGAAGAGGGCGGGCGCGCCGGTCTCCCGGGCGAGCGCGTTCATGTTCCCGATCCCGCCGTCGCCGCTCGCGTACTCCCACACCTGCCAGCCGCCGGGCGCCGTGGCCCGCGCCACCAGGCCCGGCGCCCCGGCCAGAGCGATCGTCTCCGCGAGCGGCGCCTCGCTTCTGCCCACGACGTAGTAGCCCCAGTAGCCCATACCGGTTTCCCCCCGGGTGTGTCGGTTTCGGCGGCTGGGGCCGAATACACCACAGGGGTGTGGGGGTTGGCCAGCGAAACGGACGAATCGGCGCGCGTCAGACGCCGTGCGCGCCCGGCCCTTCGTGCGCCTTCCGGTCCTGCATGCGGGTCAGCCTCAGCACGACGAGGATCGCGACACCCGCGGCCACGATGTCGAACAGGTCGGCGAAAATGACCTGGCCGACGGCGTCCTGGATCTCCTGGGCGGTCTCGGCCTTGCGGTACGCGGTGAAGCCGGCCCGGTCGGCGATCAGGCCGATGATCCAGAAAGTCCACCAGGCGTTGACGAGCCCGTGCCCGCTCCGGGCACCGGCGGGGCCGCTCGCGTCCCAGATGTCCAGCATGATCCGGCGCGGGAACCACAGGTTCACCACCGGGACGAACCAGCCCCAGCCCGCCCAGGCCCGGGACTTCGTGTGCCCGAACGGATTGAAGACCTCGGCGTTGACGCGGACCCGCAGGAACCAGATCAGGTAGACGACGACGGCCGCCACGAGCGTCGCCATCTGCGCGTATCCGGCGGCGGCGTAGAGCGAGTCCGCGTGAGCGGCCCGCCGCTGAACGGCGTCACCGAACTCGCCGTCCGCAAGGGCGCCCGACACGGCGAGCATCGTGTTGTCCGCCCAGAGCGCGAAGAGGTCCGCGGCGATCACCAGGCCGAGCAGCGCGGCGGTGGCCTTTCCGAGGGCGACCGGCGAGCGCAGCCAGGCAGCGCCGTGCGGCGACGCGAGCGGCGGCAACGGCGGCAGTGGCGCCCCGGGGTACGGCGCGACGGGTCCCTGCGGCATGGGCTGCGGCGGGACGGGTCCCTGCTGCACGGGCTGCGGCGGGACGGGTCCCTGCGGTGGCGGCACGGTCATGAAAACCCCCCAGACGTGCCGTCACCGAGGTGACGACACAGGAAACCGGGCGCGCCCCTCCTCAGGGGTCACGCCCGGCATACGAACAAGTATCCGGAAGATACGGTTCGGCGCGTCGCCGCGTCCAGCCCGTTCCCGACGCGTCGGTCCCGGCTCAGCCGAGCCGGTTCGCGAGTGTTCTGAACTCCGGCCAGGACAGGGCGGGCTTGCGCGGATCCCACAGCTTCTGGGTCAGGGCGCGCAGCGGCATGCGGATGCCGGCCGCGACCTGGTCCTGCGTCTGCGATCCCGCGAGGTCGCACCAGACGGCGAAGGACGCGCCGAGGATCTGGGGGTCGTACTTCGCGGGGACCGGTGTCGTGCCGCGCAGGACGAGGGGGGTCCACTGCTCGTAGATGCGCTGGCCCGTCGGGTAGACGAAGGTCTGGGGTTCGCCGAGGACGTAGTAGAGGAACTCGTCGTTGTAGTTGATGACCTTGCGGCCCGTGCTCAGGTACGCGACCGGCGGCCGGGCCCCGATCTCCTTGCCGGTCCAGTACGCCACCTGGAGATCGCTGTCCGCCTGGACGGTGCCCCCGCTGAAGATGCCGTCGTTCCAGACCCGCGCTGTCCGGTCGTGCCCGTGGACCACCTTGGCGCGGTCGTTCAGCCAGCCGGTCGCGAGGTCGGCGACGCTCGCGCCCGCTCCGTACTTGCTCCGGGCCGCGGTGGCCAGCTGCGGGAAGGACGCCGCCGGGTTCGCCACCGTCAGGGCCTGGTACTCGTCGCCGCCGAGGTGCCAGTAGGCGCCGGGGAAGAGGCCCGCGTACTCGTTGAGCAGCTCGTCGACGATCTTCGCCGCGGCCGGCTTGGAGATGTCCACGGCGCCGCGCGTGGGGACCCCCGACACATTGCGCAGTTGGAGGTCGGGGTGCGCCGCGATGACCGCGCCGAGGTGTCCCGGCGAGTCGATCTCGGGCACGACGGTGATGTGCCGGCTCGCCGCGAGGGCGAGGATCCTGCGCACCTCCGCCTTCGTCAGATGCTGCTGCGACACGATCTCGGGGTGCGTGTCGGACTGGATGCGGAAACCCTGGTCGTCGGAGAAGTGCAGGCCGAGCTGGTTGTACTTCAGGTCCCCGAGCTCGCGCACCCGGTCCTCGATCCAGGCCGCCGTGAAGTGCTTGCGCGCGATGTCCAGCATGAACCCGCGGAACGGCTTCGCGGGCCGGTCGCGTACGACGCCCTCCGGCGCCGTACCTCCGCCGTGCACCTCTTGTTTGAGGGTGCGCGTGCCGTAGAAGACACCGGTCTCGGCGGGCCCGGTGATGGTGGCCCGGCGGTTCTTGACGGTGAGGGTGTACGACTCCGGGCCGGCGCTTCCCTTGTCGAGGCCCAGCGCGACATCGCCGGCCTTGGCGCCCGTCTTCCCCGCGTACTTCAGCTTGAGCTCACCGGCGAGCAGCTTGCCCTCGTCGGCGAGGCCGTCGTTGTTCACGACCACCCGGGCACCGGCGGCCGGGCGCCAGCCGGGACCGCGGGCCGCGGTGTGCTCCCGTACGGCGGGGATGGTCGAAGGGGCCCGGGAGAGCGCGTAGCTCCGGGTCGGCGAGGGACTGGCGGCGGGCGACACGCCGGCGGTCACGGCCTTCGACCGGTCGCCGGCCGGCACCCCCGCCCCGGCCGGCTGCCCGTCGCCGCCGGGCCAGACCGCCACGGCCACCGCGACGACGCCGGCGACCGCCAGACCGCCCGCGGCGAGCCCGGCCCGGCCGCTCCGCCCGGTCTGCCATGTCCGCCGCCGCGGCGCCCGCCGCCTGCCACCACTCACTCCGCAACCCTCATTTCGCCCTGCTCATCCGTCACGCTCATGGCGCCGCGCTCATGTCGCCACCGGGGTCCGTTCCCCCATCCAGGTGTACTCCTCCATCGGGAAGTCCACCTCTCCAGCCCCTCCGCACCACCGTGAACTCTGCCCCGGCCGTCACCGCGACCGTCCACCCCACGCTCCGAAACTCTCCCGTGCGGGTGAAATCCGGGCATCCGTCGGACAGGTCTCGACACATCTCGATAGCGTGAGCGGCACACCTTTCACTTCTCCCCCTGCCGAAACACACGTACCGCGCGCACGTCACGCTCACTGACCTCGCGCGTCTCCATCCCACCGCCGAGGACCCACGCTGACGTCGCACCGTCTCCCACGCCTCCCCGGCCAGGTCGCCCTCCCCGAGCAGAAGAGCGCGGCGCCGTCCCCGGCCCGCCTCGACGGATTCAACTCCGCACCCGTCGATGTGGTCACCCGCGCCCTGCTCACCTGCTGCCGCAGCCTGCGCTGGGCCCTTCGCCTGGCCGACCACCGCCCCTACCCGGATCTCGGCGCCCTGCTGGCCGCGGCCGACGAGGCGGCGTACGACCTGACCTCGGCCGACGTGGCCGAAGCCCTGGCCGGCGAATCGCTCACGCCGCTCCCGGACGGCGCGTACTCCGCCGCCCACACCGCGCTGAGCGCCGCGCACGCCGCGTACGAGAGTCGATTCGGACATGTGTTCGTCATCTGTCTGGACGGATTCGCCGCCGGGGAGGCACTCGACCAGGTGCTCGCCGGCATCCGGTCGCGGCTCACGCACGACCCCGAGGAAGAACGGGTCATCACCGCCGACGAGCTGCGCAGACTGGCCCGCGGCCGGCTGGCCCGACTCGTGCGCCAGTTCGCCGACGAACCGCGACCCACCGACATCAGGCGCCCGCAATAGCCCGAACGTGCCTGATTGATTGCCAGTTTGATCACATTGATAGGGCCGCTGTAAGCGTTCCGACAACACGTCGCTACGATGGCCGGGGCCGGTGGACCGTACCCGGCCGGGCCCGACCGACAGAGAAGCCGGCGCGGCCCCAATCCCCGCTCCCGGAGGGTTCTTCCGTGCCGGCTGGAACGCTGTACCGCGGCCGGGAAGGAATGTGGTCCTGGGTGGCTCATCGAGTCACCGGCGTCCTCATCTTCTTCTTCCTGTTCGTACACGTCCTGGACACCGCTCTCGTCCGTGTCTCCCCCGAGGACTACGACAAGGTCGTGTCCACGTACAAGACGCCGATCGTCGCGCTGCTGGAGTACGGCCTCGTCGCCGCCATCCTCTTCCACGCGCTCAACGGCCTGCGTGTCATCGCCGTCGATTTCTGGTCCAAGGGCCCGCGCTACCAGAAGCAGATGCTCTGGTCCGTCGTCGGTATCTGGGTCGTGCTGATGTTCGGGGCTCTGTACCCCGTCCTCGGTCACGCATTCCGCGAAGTGTTCGGGAGCTGACGCAGATGTCCACTACTGACACCGCCGCTTCCGGCATCGGCCCCGTAGAGGGCGCCGGAGAGTTCTCGGCCTACAGCGTCGACAACCCGGCCCCGTTCATCGAGGCCCCCCGCAAGCGCACCAAGAAGACCCCGAAGTCCACCCGCGGCAACTTCGAGATGTACGGCTGGCTCTTCATGCGCCTGTCCGGCATCGTCCTGGTCGTCCTGGTCATCGGCCACCTGCTCATCCAGCTCGTCCTCGACGGCGGCGTCTCCAAGATCGGCTTCGCCTTCGTGGCCGGCCGGTGGGCGAACCCGTGGTGGCAGGTCTGGGACCTCGCGATGCTGTGGCTCGCCATGCTGCACGGCGCCAACGGCCTGCGTACCGTCATCAACGACTACGCGGAGCGCGCGGGCACGCGCCTGTGGCTGAAGGGCCTGCTGTACACCGCCACGGTGTTCACGATTCTGCTGGGCACGCTGGTGATCTTCACCTTCGACCCGAACATCCGCTAGGCACGGGGCTGAGGCAACCACTCATGAAGATCCACAAGTACGACACCGTCATCGTCGGCGCCGGCGGCGCCGGCATGCGCGCCGCCATCGAGTCGACGAAGCGCAGCCGCACCGCCGTGCTGACGAAGCTCTACCCCACCCGCTCCCACACGGGCGCCGCGCAGGGCGGCATGGCCGCCGCGCTCGCCAACGTGGAAGAGGACAACTGGGAGTGGCACACCTTCGACACAGTCAAGGGCGGTGACTACCTGGTCGACCAGGACGCCGCCGAGATCCTGGCGAAGGAGGCCATCGACGCGGTCCTCGACCTGGAGAAGATGGGCCTCCCGTTCAACCGGACGCCCGACGGGACGATCGACCAGCGCCGCTTCGGCGGTCACTCCCGCAACCACGGCGAGGCCCCGGTCCGCCGGTCCTGCTACGCCGCGGACCGCACCGGTCACATGATCCTCCAGACGCTGTACCAGAACTGCGTGAAGGAGGGCGTGGAGTTCTTCAACGAGTTCTACGTCCTCGACCAGCTGATCGTCGAGGTCGACGGCGTCAAGCACTCGGCGGGCGTCATCGCCTACGAGCTCGCGACCGGCGAGATCCACGTCTTCCAGGCGAAGGCCGTGATCTACGCGTCCGGCGGCACCGGCAAGTTCTTCAAGGTGACCTCCAACGCGCACACCCTGACGGGTGACGGCCAGGCGGCCGTCTACCGTCGTGGGCTGCCGCTGGAGGACATGGAGTTCTTCCAGTTCCACCCGACCGGCATCTGGCGCATGGGCATCCTGCTGACGGAGGGCGCCCGCGGTGAGGGCGGCATCCTCCGCAACAAGGACGGCGAGCGCTTCATGGAGAAGTACGCGCCGGTCATGAAGGACCTCGCGTCCCGTGACGTCGTGTCCCGCTCCATCTACACGGAGATCCGCGAGGGCCGCGGCTGCGGTCCCGAGGGCGACCACGTCTACCTCGACCTCACGCACCTCCCGCCGGAGCAGCTGGACGCCAAGCTGCCCGACATCACGGAGTTCGCGCGGACCTACCTCGGCATCGAGCCCTACACGGACCCGATCCCGATCCAGCCCACCGCGCACTACGCCATGGGCGGCATCCCGACGAACGTCCAGGGTGAGGTCCTCTCGGACAACACCACCGTCGTTCCGGGCCTGTACGCCGCCGGTGAGGTCGCCTGCGTGTCGGTGCACGGCGCCAACCGCCTCGGCACGAACTCGCTGCTGGACATCAACGTCTTCGGGCGCCGGGCCGGCATCGCGGCCGCGGAGTACTCGGCGAAGGCCGGCTACCTCGAGCTGCCCGAGGACCCGGCCTCCCAGGTCGTGTCCCAGGTCGAGCGTCTGCGCAACTCCACGGGCACCGAGCGGGTCGCCGACATCCGCCGTGAGCTCCAGGAGTGCATGGACGCCAACGTGATGGTGTTCCGCACCGAACAGACCATCAAGACGGCGGTCGAGAAGATCGCGGAGCTGCGCGAGCGTTACCTCAACGTCTCGGTCCAGGACAAGGGCAAGCGGTTCAACACGGACCTCCTCGAGGCCATCGAGCTGGGCAACCTGCTCGACCTGGCCGAGGTCATGGCCGTGTCCGCGCTCGCCCGCAAGGAGTCCCGCGGCGGTCACTACCGCGAGGACTACCCGAACCGCGACGACGTCAACTTCATGCGCCACACCATGGCGTACCGCGAGGTCGGCGACGACGGCACCGAGTCGATCCGTCTCGACTACAAGCCGGTCGTCCAGACCCGCTACCAGCCGATGGAGCGTAAGTACTGATGGCTACTCCCACTCTGGACAAGGCGGACGCCGCCGGCGCACCCGAGCCCGGTTTCGGCGACTCCCCCTACATCACCGCCACGTTCCGCATCCGCCGGTTCAACCCGGAGGTCTCGGCGGAGTCGGTCTGGGAAGACTTCCAGCTCCAGATCGACCCCAAGGAGCGTGTCCTCGACGCGCTGCACAAGATCAAGTGGGACCAGGACGGGACGCTCACGTTCCGCCGCTCCTGCGCGCACGGCATCTGCGGCTCGGACGCCATGCGGATCAACGGCAAGAACCGTCTCGCCTGCAAGACGCTGATCAAGGACCTCAACCCCGACAAGCCGATCACGGTCGAGGCGATCAAGGGTCTGACGGTCCTGAAGGACCTCGTGGTCGACATGGACCCGTTCTTCCAGGCGTACCGCGACGTGATGCCGTTCCTCATCACGAAGGAGACCAACGAGCCGACGCGCGAGCGCCTGCAGTCGGCCGAGGACCGCGAGCGGTTCGACGACACGACCAAGTGCATCCTGTGCGCGGCGTGCACGTCGTCCTGCCCGGTGTTCTGGAACGACGGCCAGTACTTCGGCCCGGCCGCCATCGTGAACGCCCACCGCTTCATCTTCGACTCGCGTGACGAGGCGGGCGAGCAGCGCCTGGAGATCCTGAACGACAAGGACGGCGTGTGGCGCTGCCGCACGACGTTCAACTGCACGGACGCCTGCCCCCGAGGCATCGAGGTCACGAAGGCGATCCAGGAAGTGAAGCGCGCCCTGATCACGCGTCGCTTCTGAGGTCTTCCTCTTCAGCCTGTACGTCGTGTGGGCCCCGCTTCCTCCGGGAGCGGGGCCCACACGCGTGCGGAGCCACGAATTGGTGAAACGGACCGATCAGGGCTCAGGGCTGCCGACCGGCCTACGATGATGCTCTCGACACCAGCCCACAGGAGGCACGTGATGTCCGCAGCATCCGTCGAGCGGCCCCACGACGACCGTCCGCTGATCGCGGAGGCGAACCGTCTCATGGACCGCACCCCGGGCTACCGCGTCGAGATCATCGGAGGCCAGATCCTCGTATCCCCGCCGCCGGACGGTGCCCACGCCAGCGCGCTGACCAACCTCATGCTCCCGTTCCTGGCAGCCGGATTGCACGGAGCGGAGTCACAGGTGCTCCAGGGCGTCGGGCTCTGGCTGCCGTCCGGCGCGGAGGACTACGCCGTCCCCGACCTTGCTCTGGTGGACGCCGACTTCCAAGAGCACCTCGTCGAGAACAACTGCTACGACCCCATTGCCTTCCGCTTCGTCCTGGAAGTCACGTCCAGCAACTACGAGTCCGATCTGCGCACCAAGGTCTCCGCGTACGCCGGCGCCGACGTGCCCGTGTACGTCATCGTCGACCGCAAGCACCAGCGCCTCCACGTGCTCACCGACCCGGCCGAGGGCGGATACGGCAACCACCGCATCCACGCCCCCGGCGAGATCGTCACTCTCCCCGACTCCCTCGGCGCCAAGGTGACCCTCGACGTGGCCGAGATCCTCGCAGCGGGCGGCCCCGAACCGGCTTCCTGATCACAGCTGGCTCAGGATCGTCGGATCCGTGATCCTCATGTCGTCCGCCAGCAGCATCGCCTTGCTGAGGATCACCGCCAGCATCCGGTCACCCTCGAACGGGAGGCGGCCGGGCTGGAGGCCTCCCGGCGCGGGCTTCGGGACGATGCACAGGTACTGGTCGTTCGGGCTCATCAGGATGTTGCCCGAGCCCAGGTGGATCCGGTACGTGTGGCGCTCGCCCTTCACGTGCAGGAAGCGGCCCTCCAGTGAGCAGCGGTCGGCTATCGCCAGGCGGGGGATCAGACGGTCCAGCAGGGTGCGGCGGGTCTGCGCGGTCTCGGTCAGTTCGCCGAAGCCGTACGAGGTCCAGTAGTCCTGGAAGCGACCGCCGGGGCCGCCGTCCTGCCAGGTCGGGTCGTTGCCGACACTGGCGACTCCGACGAACAGGTCGACGTCGCGCAGGACTTCGGAGAGGACGAGGGGCGGTATCGCGGTGAGGGGCAGCGGCTCCACCGGGTCCTCGCCCTCACGCAGCCGCATGCGGTACTCACCGCCGTAGCAGTGCGCCGAGTTCTCGGGGGCGTCCAGCGGATAGAAGCGCACCTGGTCGGTGCGCAGCCGCAGATAGCTGCCGGACTCGGTGGTGTCGTCGCCGTACTCGCCTTCGCCCTCGATCCAGTACTCCGCGCGCAGACCCCACCGGGGCAGTTCCCGGGTCGCCGGGGGCGCCTCGTCGTCGACGCAGAGGCGCAGCTTGTTGCGCCAGCCCCTGATGGCGGCGAGGGAGTTGAACTGGTGCTGGCGCACGAAGTGTGCGGCGAAGCGGTTCGAGTACGTGCCCGTCGCGCGCTCGGCGTCGGTGAGGAGGTACACCTCGCGGTGGGCCTGCTTGAAGGGCTGGGTGATCTCGTGCCGCTCCAGCCAGTCCCGCCAGGCGACGACCTCGGCGGGCTCACGCTCGACGGGGTGCCAGAGGGCGACCTCCTCGCCTCCCTTCACCGGGTCGTCGGTGAGGGTGGACAGCTCGCCGTTCGCGAACCCGACCGGTGTGCCGTCGACCGTCCACAGGAGCCGGCGGGCGAGGGTGCCGACGAGCGGGTGGTCGAGGCAGCGCTCGCGCCAGGTGTCGTACGCCCAGTTGCGCCGGGCGAGGAACTGCCGGTCCAGGCGCTCTGCCTGCGCCGACAGCATCCTGTCGATGTCCTTGACGGCCGCTCTCAGATCCTTGAGCTCCTCGGCATGGTCGCGGCGCACGGCGGCGGGCACGCTCTTGACGGCCTTGCCGGTCGCGTTGCGCCAGCTCAGCACGGCGCGTGAGCCCTGGATGTCGACGAGGGCGGTGACCTCTCCGAGGTCGTGACGGGCGTGCCCCACCTCGCCGAGTCCGTACGCCGGGACGGCCAGTTCCTCGATCTCCTCCCGGCTCAGCCCGAGGGCGGTGGCCCGCGCCTGAAGCGCGCCGTCGAGGAGCTTCGCCGTGTTCTTGTACGTCACCCGGGTGGCGAGCCTGGCCAGTTCGGCGAGGGCGGACTCGCCGTCGAGCCGGGACAGCGCGAACACACCGGCGTTGGCGACCTTGGGGTTGCGCGGGCCGAGTCCCGCGACCTTCTTCAGGGAGGTCTCGACGAGCGCGCCGAGGGCCCGGGCGGTGGCGGGGTGGGGCGGCAGGAGGGAGACCAGCCAGGCCAGGCCGCGCAGGGCGTTGGCGTTGAAGGGGTCGTAGACGGTGTTGACGTCCACCCCGTACCCCGGACCCTCCAGCGGGAGGGTCCGGGGGCGGCCGACGAGGGCGAGCCAGGACACCGCGGCGGCGCGGACACTGCCGTCGCCCAGGGGTTCGACGAGGGCGCGGGCCCGCTTGTCCCACCTGGCGGAGGGCTTGGAGGCGGTGGCGCCCGTCAGGTGGGCCAGCAGTGCCTGCCAGTCGGGGGCGGAGCCGTCCCGCATGGCCTGCTCGGCCCATTCCTCACCGACGTTCAGGACGGGCTCCGTGACCTTCTTCATCAACTCCACGACGTACTCGGGGTGGTAGGCGTCCACGCCCGTGCGGCGGAACGCCGCGACGACGGCGGGAGTCAGCCGCCGGCCGGCCGCCAGCTCGGCCTCGGCCAGTACGTCCATCCGCGCCCCGTACCCGTAGTCGTACTGCCGGCCGAGTGCGTCGAGCTGCTGCCGCCGCTCGCCGGCGAGCGGGTCCGCGGGAAGGCCGCGGGAGACAACGCCGAGCAGGGTCAGCACGTTGATCCGGGCGACGGATTTCCTGCCGACCGAGTGGTAGCGCTCCACCAGCGCGTCGGCCAGCCTCGTCCGCTGCTCGGCGGGCAGCGCCCGCACCACGTCGAGAACCTCGTCCCAACCCCCGCCCCAGTGGTTTCTGTTGGCCGCGGCGATCTTGAGGAGCTCGGTGGCGAGCTCTCCCATGTCGCCCTCGGCCACCCGCTCACGGATCCGCTGCCCCCACCGCCCGGTGCCGCTCATCGTCATCCCCCGACCAGCGCGACGAGCTTGAGGAAGGTGACCTCGGTGCCCAGGGTCACCTCGATCTCCTCGTCGAGTTCGGTCACCTGGTGTTCCCCCACGAGCACCAGAAAACCGTTCCCCGCGAAGGCCTTGAGCGCCGCCTCGCTCTGCGCCTCGGGGTCTATCCGGCGGGGCGTGCGCAGCGCGTAGCCGTTCAGCACCCGCTCGGTGTCCTCCGGCTGCACGAGCCCCTGGAACACCCCCGGCGTCCACGAGTTGTACTCGGCGACCTCCTGGAAGACCCGTCGCCGGATCAGCTCGCGCAACGTGAGCCGCCCCTCGTCGATCACGAGCCCCCAGCCCGTGCCCCGGTCCCCACTGGTCGTCTCGTCGACGAACATCACCGTTCCCATGCCGACGACAGTACGAGCCGCCACTGACAACGGGTCATCGAGCGCTGGCCCGCCGCTCCGGTCCGGCACGGGCACGGTTCCCGGGCCCGACTCCCCTCAACGGGTGATCACATGTTCGGCCCGCGGTCGGGCCCGCACCACCCGTCCCCGGCAGTCCCTAATCTGATGGCATGTCAGATGACGTGTCATACGAGCTTCTCGGACTCGACAACGTGCTGCTGCCCGTCGGGAACCTCGGCGAGGCCGTGGGCTTCTACGAGCGCGCGGGGTTCCCGCCGGCCTTCCGGCTCGACGAGGCCGGCATCGCGGTGCTGAAGGTCGGCAAGGAGACGCCGGGCGTGCTGCTGCGACTGGACGACGAGCTGAGCCACCGGCCGCCGCCATGGGCGTCGCCACGGCTGTGGGTGGAGGTGGCGGACGCCCGGGCCGCGGCCCGCTCACTGACCGCCGCCGGGATCACCCCCCTCGACGAGCCCTTCTCCGGCGCCACCGGCTGGACCGTCGAGATCGCCGACCCCTGGGGCAACGTCATCGGCCTGACGGACTACACCAAGCGCCCCGAACTGGCCCGCAGGGCCCAGCGGTAGCCCCGGCAGCCCCGCGCGCGCCGCCTCTGGACACCGTGCGGCGCGAGCACGGGGGACGCCCTCGCGGGATCCGACTTGAACATGTTCAAAAGCAGGTCTACATTCATCCCAGACAGCGTTTTGAACGCGTTCAAGAAGGGGTGGGGACATGGACCTCACGGTCGTCGCGTACGTCATCTATCTGCTGGTCAGCATCGCGCTGACGGTCTGGGTGGCACGCACGCTGAGCCACAACGGGCGGATCTTCCTGGCGGACGTACTGCACGGGAACGAGAAGCTCGCCGACGCGGTGAACCATCTGCTGGTGGTGGGCTTCTACCTCGTCAACCTGGGCTTCGTCGCGCTCTATCTGCACCAGAGCGACGAGATCTCCAACGCCCGCGAGATCTTCGAAGCCCTGTCGACCAAGCTGGGCGTCGTCCTGCTGGTGCTCGGGGTCATGCACCTGGGGAACGTGTACGTGCTCAACAAGATCCGGCGGCGGGGTGTCATGGAGCGGGAGCAGACGCCGCCGGTGCAGCCGACGGACTGGATCGCCCCCGCGGCCGGGGCGTGAGACCGATGGCCGGCATCACAGCCACCCGGGACCGGGGCGCCGCGCGCGTCCCGGTCCTCGGGCTCACCGTCCTCTACGACGCGCGCTGCTCGCTGTGCGCCTTCCTGAAGCACTGGCTCGCCCGGCAGGCGCAGCTCGTCCCGCTCCGGTTCGTCCCCGTGGGTTCCGAAGAGGCCCGGCGGCGCTTCCCGCGCCTCGATCACCGGGCCACCCTGAGCGAGATCACCGTGGTGGGAGACAGCGGGCAGGTGTACCAGGGAGCCGCCGCCTGGGTCGTCGCCCTGTGGGCGCTGCGCGAGTACCGGGCGCTGGCCCATCGGCTGAGCACCCCCGCGGGTGCCAGGCTGGCCAGGGGCGCGACCCTCGCCGCCGCCAAGTGGCGCGAGGCCCAGGCGTCCGAACGATGGGGCGGTGGCGCGTACCACTGGGGCGACGGGTGGAGCTACGACCCGACCGCGGGATGGACGTACGTACCCCCCGCCTGCGACAGCGGCGAATGTTCCACCGCTCCCACTCGTTAGGCTCGTCCCGTGCCAGCACCGACAGACAGCCCCGGCCCCATCGGGTCCTCCGAGTCCTCCCGTGCCTCCGAGCCCTCCACGCCCTCCGTACCGGCGGACAAGGAGGCGGCGAAGAGCCCCGCCAAGAGCGAGCAGACCCGGGCCCTGATCCTGGAGACGGCGATGCGGCTCTTCCAGGAGCGGGGGTACGACAAGACGACGATGCGGGCCATCGCCAAGGAGGCCGGGGTCTCCGTCGGGAACGCGTACTACTACTTCGCCGGCAAGGAGCACCTGATCCAGGGCTTCTACGACCGGATCGCCGCCGAGCACCAGGAGGCGGTCCGGGAGGTGCTGGACCGCGAGACGGACCTGGAGGCCCGGCTGGGCGGCGTCCTGAAGGCATGGCTGGACATCGCCACGCCCTACCACGAGTTCGCGGTGCAGTTCTTCAAGAACGCCGCCGACCCGGACAGCCCGCTCAGCCCCTTCTCCCCCGAGTCGGAGCACGCGCGCTTGGAGGCCATCAGCGTCCACCGGGAGGTGCTGGCCGGGGCGAAGACCAAGGTGCCCGAAGAACTGCGCGACGTGCTGCCCGAGTTGATGTGGCTCTCCCAGATGGGGCTCGTCCTGTACTGGGTCTTCGACCGTACGGAGGGCCGCGAGCGCAGCTACCGGCTCGCCGAGCGGGGCGCGCGCCTCACCGCGCGCGGCGTCTCGCTCTCCCGGTTCCGTCTCCTGCGGCCCCTCGTCCACGAGGTGCACGAACTGTTCACGGACTTCCTGCCGGGGATGACGAAGGCCCTGCCCGACCCGGCCAGGAAGAAGGACCGGGAGTCGGGGCGCCCGCCGAAGGAGTAAGGAGTGAGGAGCGCCCGCCGGGCAGCCCTTGCCCGGCGGGCACCCCTCACCTCGGACGGTTCTCGCGTCCGGCGGTCTCAGCTGACCGCGTCGGCGTCCACCTCGCCCTCCGCCAGCTCCACGTCGTACACGAGCGGTTCGTCCGTGACGATCACGTGCCGGGCCCGCGCCCCGTACGAACGGGCCGTCGCCGACAGCAGATACGTCCCCGGAGCCGGGACCGAGACGATGTACGAACCGTCGGCCAGCGAGGTCACACGGTCCAGTTGACGGCCGCCCTTGGACAGCAGCGTGAGGACGGCTCCGTCGACGGGCACGCCCTCCGCGTCGCGGACGAAGCCGTGGACGGCCGACGCGCCGCCCTCGGCGGGAACGGCGCCCTCGGACGGCGCCTCGGCCGGCTCCACCGCGAGGTGCGGCAGCCGCTTCTCCAGGCCCGCCGGCAACCACCAGTTGGAGTTGCCCAGCAGGTGCATCGCGGCCGGCACCAGGGCCGTACGGAGGATGAAGGCGTCCAGGGCCACCGCGGCCGCGAGGCCGACGCCCGCCATCGCCGCTCCCGAGTCGCCGCTCAGGACGAAGGCGAGGAAGACGCACACCATGATCAGGGCGGCGGAGTTGATGACCCGGCCGGTCTCGGCCAGTCCGACCCGCACCGCGCGGGCGTTGTCCTTCGTGTGCACCCATTCCTCGTGCATGCGGCTCACCAGGAACACCTGGTAGTCCATGGAGAGGCCGAACAGGAGCGACAGCATGATGACGGGCAGGAAGGCGTTGATCGGGCCCTCCTTGCCCAGGCCGAGCAACTCCAGGCCCCAGCCCCACTGGAAGACGGCGACGAGGACGCCGAAGGACGCGGCGGCGGCGATCAGGTTCATCAGCGCGGCCGTCAGCGGGACCACCAGGGAGCGGAAGGCGATCAGCAGGAGCAGGAAGCCGAGCCCTATGATCGTGGCGACGAAGTACGGCAGCCGGTCACCGGTGATCGTGGCGAAGTCCTTCGACACGGCGGTGACACCACCCACGTGGGCCTGCGCCCCCGCGTCCGGGATCACCCGGTCCCGCAGAGTGTCGATCAGCCGGTCGGTCTCCTCCGACTGCGGTGACGTCGTCGGCACCACCTGGATCACCGTCACGCCGTGCGCGGGCGGCAGCGCGGCGGCCTGCGCGACTCCGGCGGTGCCGCCGATGCTCTTCACCAGGGCGTCCGTGTCGCCGCCGGTCACGACCACCTGCAAGGGGCCGTTGAAGCCGGGCCCGAATCCCTCGGCGAGCAGGTCGTACGCCTGACGGGTCGTCGTGGTGGCGTCGTCGTTGCCCTGGTCGGTGGCGCCGAGACGCAGCGACAGGACCGGGATCGCGAGGATCGCCATCACGGCCAGGGCGATGGCCGCGATCGTACGGGGGCGGCGCTGCACACTCGTCGACCAGCGCGCCGCGGCACCGCTCGCCCGCTCCGGCTCGGGCCCCCGCGCCGCCAGGGTGCGCCGCTGGCGGCGGCTCAGCACCCGGGTGCCGAGAAGGCCGAGGAGCGCCGGCAGCAGGGTGGTGGCCGCGAGCACGCTGAACACGACGGTGAGGGAGGTGCCGATGACCACGCCGTCCAGGAAGCGGAGGTTCGTCACGAGCATGCCCGCGAGCGCGATGCACACCGTGCCGCCCGCGAACAGCACCGCCCTGCCCGACGTGTTGAGGGCGACGACGGCCGACTCCTCGGGCGCCAAGCCGCGCAGGATGCCGCGCCGGTGCCGGGTGACGATGAACAACGCGTAGTCGATGCCGACGCCGAGGCCGATCAGGGTGGCCAGCAGCGGGGCCAGGTCCGGGATGTCCGTGGCGTGGCTGAGCAGCTGCGTGGAGAACAGCCCCGTACCCACGCCGAAGATCGCGATGCCGATCGGCAGCAGCATGGCGAAGAGCGAGCCGAAGGCGAGGAAGAGGACGACGGCCGCGGCCAGGATGCCGACCATCTCGGCGAGCCCGGTGGGCGGTTCCTGGACACGCTGGATCGCCTGGCCGCCCAACTCGACCTGGAGTCCACCGCGTTCGGCGTCCCGCGCGAGGTCGACGACGTCCTGCACCAGCTCCTTGGGCACGGCGTTCGCCTGTTCGGCGAAGGTGATCTGCGCGTACGCGATCGTGCCGTCACGGCTGATCTGCGCGGCGCCCCCCTTCCCCTCGTACGGACCCGCGACCTGGCCCACGCCCTTCATACCGGCGATCTCGTCCAGCACGGGCTGGATCCGGGAACGCACGGACGCGTCCCTGACCGTGCCCTCGTCGACCTTCCAGACCACCGTGTCGGTGTCCCCCGCGCTGTTCGGGAAGGCCTTCTCCATCTGGTCGTACGCGCGCTTGGAGTCCGTGTTCGGGAGGGAGAAGACGTTCGCGTAGTCCGTGCCCGCGGTGGTCGCCGCGAAGCCCAGACCGAACAGTGCGCCCACCCACAGCAACAGGACCACCAGCCGGTGCCGATAGCACCACCGTGCCAATACCGCCACGTTCAACGCTCCTTAGTCGGGTCGGTCGGTCCCCCAGGTCCTGGCACCAGGATTGGCGGCGGCGCGCGTGCGGGGACACGACCCGCCCATGACTCTCAAGGAACTCCAAGGCGCGAACCGACCCCGCTGCCGGTGGCCCCGCCGATACTGGGGGCATGACCGCTCACGAGGGAGCCACCGTCCTCGTCGTCGAGGACGAGCCGAGCATCGCGGACGTCCTGACCATCGCGCTGCGCTACCACCGCTTCGAGGTGATGGCCGCGGGCACCGTCCGTGAGGCGCTCGCGCTCGCCGAGCGCACCCGTCCCGACGCCGCACTGCTCGACGTGATGCTCCCGGACGGCGACGGCCGGGCTCTCGGCCGTGAACTGCGCCTGCGGCAGCCCGAGTTGGCCGTCGTCTTCTTGACCGCGCGGGACGCGCCCGCCGAGATCGTCGGAGCGCTCGGCTTCGGCGACGACTACATCACCAAGCCGTTCAACATCGACGAGGTCGTCGCCCGGATCACCGCCGTCCTGCGCCGTACGCGGCCCGACGACGTCCTGCCGCAGCGCCCGCCCCTGCGCTACGGCGATCTGGAGCTGGACGAGACGACGTACAGCGTCCACCGCGCGGGCACCACGGTCGAGCTCACCCCCACCGAGTACGCCCTGCTGCGCTTCCTCGTCCGCAACGGCGGGCGGATCGTCCCCAAGGAGCAACTCCTGCGCCACGTATGGCAGTACGAGCACTCGGCCGAGTCGACCGTGGTGGAGACGTACATCAGCTACCTGCGGCGCAAGCTCGAACCGCTGGGGCCGCCGGTGATCCAGACCCGCCGGGGCGTCGGATACGGACTCGCGTGAGTCTGCTCGTCCGGCCCGGATTCCGCTTCCCGCGCTGCAAGCACGGCGTCCACTCGCTGCGCGGCCAGCTGACCCTGGCGAACGTGGGACTCCTGGCCCTGGGCATCGTGGTGGCGACCGCCGTGAGCCTGATGGGCATGCGGCACTACCTGCTCGACCAGGTGGACGCGCAGCTCGCCAAGACCCGTGAGTCGCTGGGTGTTTCACAGCTCACCATGAGCCAGATCGACTCACTGAGCGCCCTCGCGTTCGTACGGGACCGGATCGGGCCCGCGGTGGACGAGTCACCGAAACCGGACTCGCTCTTCGTGGCCGTCGACCGGCGGGGCGAGGCGATCGAGGTGGCCGGCTTCGAACCCACCGCCACACAGCGCGCGTTCGCGGCCGCCGTCGACGACCCGGGCGCGCTCGCCCGCGACAGCGAGCCGCGCGACATCACCGTGCGCGGCGCCGACTACCGGGCGACCGGGGGACGGCTCGCCGACGGGACGTACGTCCTGTTCGCCGCCTCGACCGACGGACTGCACAAGGGCATCGCGAAGGCGCTCAAGCTCGATCTGACCGTGGGTACCGGGCTGTTGGCGCTGCTCGCGTGCCTGACGATGTTCAGCGTGCGCCGCCGGATGCGCCCGCTGGAGGCCATGGTGGAGACCTCGTCGGCGATCGCCGAAGGGGATCTGACCCGGCGCGTGCCCTCCAGCCATCATCCGACCCAGGAGGTCGAACAGCTGCGGCTCGCGCTCAACTCCATGCTGCACCAGGTCGAGTCGGCCTACCGGACGCGAGAACACAGCGCGGCCCAGCTGCGCCGGTTCGTCGGGGACGCCTCGCACGAGCTGCGCACACCGCTGGCGGCGATACGCGGCTACCTCCAGCTGTACGAGAAGGGGATGCTGACCGACCCCGTCGAGCGCAGGCGGGCCTGGGACCGGATGAACGGGGAGGCCGACCGTATGGGCCGGCTCGTCGACGAGCTGCTCACCCTGGCCCGCCTCGACCAGCGGCCCGAACTGCGCTTCAGGAACGTCGACCTGAGCCGGCTCGTGCGGGACGCGGCCGCGGACCTGCGCGCCCAGCAGCCGGGCCGCCCGGTGACCGTGGGCGCGGACGGCACGCTGCTCGTGCAGGCCGACGAGTCGGGGCTGCGGCAGGTGCTGGGCAATCTCGTGGGCAACGTACGCACCCACACGCCCGACGACGTGCCGGTACGGCTCGGGCTCGAGCGCGCGGACGGTGCCGTACGGCTGTGTGTCGCGGACAAGGGTCCCGGGCTCCCGGAAGAGGACGCGGCGCGCGTCTTCGACCGCTTCTTCCGGGCCGGCGGCGGCGCGGGCAGCGGACTCGGCATGGCGATCGTGCAGGGAGTGGTGCGTGCCCACGGGGGCACGGTCACGGTACGAACGGCGCCCGGCGAGGGCCTGTCGGTGACGGTGACACTGCCGGTGCGATGACGCGGCGGACGCCGGTGCGGTGAGGCGGCGGACACCGGTGGAGTGACGCGGCGGACGCCGGTGCGGTGAGGCGGCGGACGCCGGTGGAGTGACGCGGCGGACGCCGGTGCGGACGGCGCCCGGCGAGGGCCTGGCGGAGACGGTGACACTGCCGGTGCGGTGACGCGGCGGACGCCGGGGGGTGACGGTGACACTGCCAATGGGGTGAGGCGGCGGACGCCGGTGAGGGGACGCGGGGGACGCCGGTGGGGGACGGCGGCGTCTCGGGGCCGGTGGTACCGCCGAGCCTGCCGTGCGGGCCGGGACGGCCTCGCTCGCACCGCTGTGACCTGCTGGAACGGACTTTGTGACCTGCTGGAACGGACTTGGGGAGAAGCTGACCGAGCCGGTTGAACACGGGCCGCCGTGGCGCCGTACACCACGATGAGGGCGGAATCGGTCTCCTCCGGTCGGACCGCCACGCCACCACCGCGCTTCGCACGGAAGGACCGCCGGGTTGTCGTTCAACACGAGCTCTCGACAGCTGCCGAACACGGACGGGGCACCACCGCGCGACGAGCAGGCGCCGGAGCCGCTCGCGGACGCCGACGCGGCCACGGCGGAGAGCGCCGCCGCCTCGGGCGAGGGGGAGGCGGCGGCCGACCCCGAGATACCCCCGTCCGGCGCCACGGCCCCGGCCACGCCGACCGACGGAACCCTCTCGCTCCCGGCCGAGGACGACCCGGCCGGAACCCCACCGGAAGCAGCCTCCACCGGCCCGAGGACGCCCTCCGGGACCGGCGCCGACACCACCTCGGCCGAGACCGGAAGCCCGGCCCGGATTCCGGCGGAAGCCGTCTCCGCCGAACCGGAAACCCTCACCGAAACCGGCACCGGCACCGGCTCCGGCACCACCCTGACCGAGGCCGAGGACCAGGCCGGGGCACCCGCCGAAGCGGCCCCGGTGGAGGCGGCCTCCACCGCGACGGACACTCCCGCCGGGGCTTCCACCGAAGCGGCCGAGGCCGAGGAGCCCGTCGAGGTCGGCGCGGGCACGGACGGTGCCTCGGGCCGGCCCGAAGGCTCCGCGGAGGATGGCACCGGCGCCCCCGACGCGGCCGCCGGGGACCGGGACGGGGACGGGGACGGGGAGGAGCCTCCGGCAGGAGCGACGCCCGTGCGCGGGCGGTGGCGCGGGTGGCGGGGCCGGCATCCCACCGCCGCCCGCATCCTCGCGTCGGCCACGACCGTCCTCGCCGCCGCGCTCGTCCTGTTCGCGCTGCTCATGCCCAGCCAGTCGGACCGGTTCCGGCCCGCCGAGTTCCTGCGTCTCCCGGTGGAGGCGATCTTCGGCGCCGCCCTGCTGATCGTCCTGCCCCGCAGGCCGCGCACGGTCGTAGCGGCGCTCTCCGGGTTCGGCCTGGGCGTCCTGACCGTCCTGAACTGCCTCGACGTCGGCTTCCACGAATACCTCGGGCGGGGCTTCAACGTCGTCCTCGACTGGTCGCTCCTCAGCGATGCGCAGGCCTACCTCCAGGACACGTTCGGCAAGGGCGGCGCGCTCGGCATCGCGGTCCTGGCGGTGGCGCTCGTGATCGCCGTACTGGCCCTCATGACGGCGTCGGTCGTCCGGCTGGGCAACCTGGTGGCCCGGAACTCCGCGACGGCGACGCGCACGACGCTCGTGCTGGCCGTCGCCTGGGTCGTCTGCGCGTCGATGGGCGTGCAGTTCACCGGGGTGCCCATCGCCGCCGAGCACACCGCGCTGGTCGTCCAGGACCGGGCGAAGCGGGTGCGCAACACGCTGCGGGACGAGGCGGAGTTCGGCAGGATCGCGAAGAAGGACACCTTCGCGAACACGCCGCCCAGCCAGTTGCTCACCGATCTGCGCGGCAAGGACATGATGATCACGTTCATCGAGAGCTACGGCCGCAGCGCCATCGAGGACCCGGTCATGGCACCGGGCGTCGACGCGACGCTCACCTCGGAGAACGACAAGCTGACCCGGGCCGGCTTCGCGGCGAGGAGCGGCTGGCTCACCTCGGCGACGTACGGCGGCAGCAGCTGGCTCGGCCACTCGACGTTCCTGTCGGGCCTGTGGGTCAGCAACCAGCAGCGCTATCGCACCGTGACCGCGGGCGATCATCTGACCCTGCCCGGCGCTTTCAAGAAGACGGGCGACTGGGACACCGTGGGCATCATGCCGGGCATCCAGAAGGCCTGGCCCGAGCAGAAGTTCTACGGCATCGACAAGCTCTACGACTCCCGCGATCTCGGTTACCAGGGACCGAAGTTCAGCTGGTCGACCATGCCCGACCAGTACGCCCTGGCCGCGTTCGAGCGCCTGGAGCACGGCAGGAAGCACGACAAGCCGCTGATGTCGACGATCATCCTGACCTCCAGCCACCAGCCCTGGGCGCCGATCCCCGAGACGGTCCCCCAGGACCAGGTCGGTGACGGCTCGGTCTACGACGCCATCGAGAAGGCGGGCAAGAGGCCCGGGGACATCATCACCAGCTCGCAGAAGTCGAAGGAGGAGTACGGCAAGTCGATCCAGTACTCGGTGACCAGCCTCATCGACTACCTGGTGCGCTACGGCGGCAAGGACACCGTGCTGATCTTCCTCGGCGACCACCAGCCGATGGCCCGGGTCAGCGGCGACCACGCCAGCCGTGACGTGCCCGTCTCGATCGTCGCCAAGGACCCGAAGGTGCTGGACAGGATCGCCGACTGGGGCTGGACGGACGGCCTCCGGCCCGAGCACGACGCCCCGGTGTGGAAGATGAGCGCGTTCCGCGACCGCTTCCTGACGGCGTACGGGTCCACACCCCACCCGTAGGACACCACCGGCTCGCCCGCGGGCGGCGGTCACGGCGCGAGCCGTCGTCGCCGCCCGCGGTCCCGCACTCCCTCGAACCGCCCCGGGCGATGACCGCCGACCCGTTTCGCGGAGGGCTCTCAGGCCTCTCGCGAGGCCAGCTCCACGACCGTGATGTCCGAGGGCGCGCCGACCCGGGTCGGCGGCCCCCAGGCCCCCGCACCCCGGGAGACGTACAACTGCGTGTCGCCGTAGCGCTCCAGACCCGCGACCGTCGGGTTGGCGGCGGCCGCGATGAGGTTCCCCGGCCAGAGCTGCCCGCCATGGGTGTGTCCGGACAACTGGAGGTCGACTCCATGGCGTACCGCATCATGAATCTGCACCGGCTGATGTGCGAGCAGCACACAGGCCCGCGTGGTGTCCCGGTCCCCGAGCGCCTTGCCGAAGTCGGGCCCCTGCCCCTCGCTCTCGCCCTGTACGTCGTTCACGCCGGCGAGGTCGAATCCGGCCAGCTCGGTCCGCGCGTTCTCCAGGGGGTGGATCCCCAGCTCCCGCACCTCCCGGACCCACTGCTCGGCTCCGGAGAAGTACTCGTGGTTCCCGGTGACGAAGTAGGCCCCGTGCCGGGCCCGCAGCCCGGCGAGAGGGGCGGCCGCCGGTCCGAGATCCTTCACGCTGCCGTCGACGAGGTCACCGACTACGGCGATCAGATCGGGCTGTGTGGAGTTGATGGTGTCGACGACCTTCTGAGCGAACCCGCGCCCGAGCACCGGCCCCAGATGGATGTCGCTCACGACGGCGATCCGGAAGCCGTGGGCGGACCGGGGCAGTTTGGCGAGCGGCACGGTGACCCGCTTCACCGACGGCCCGCGCAGTACGCCGTACGTCCCGTATCCCACGGTCCCCACCGCTACGGCCGCGGCGGCACCACCCACGACACGGGAGACGAACAGGCGACGCGACGGCAGGCGGACCGCCTCCGTCGGCTCGGTCACCTCGGTCGGCTCGGTGGGACCGGTCGGCTCGGTGGGACCGGTCGGCTCGATGGGACCGGTCGGTTCCGCCGGCCCCTCCGGGCCCACATGCCCGATGGGTCCTGGCTCTACCGCGGATTCCGGCCGTTCCGCCGATTCCGGCTGTCCCGGCTGTTCCGCCGGCCGCGTCGAAGACGACCTGCCGGAGGGTCCGGTCGTCGCGGTCCGTGCCCCGGCCCCGCCGTCGCCGCTCATCGTCGCCGCCGCGCCGGACCGGGCACGTACGCTCTCGCGCGGACCCGCCTCCCCGACCGCGGCGGGGGACGCCGCCCCGTCGGTCTCCTGGCGTCCGCCCGCCCGGCGTTCCACGAGCCTGCGCAGAACCGGCCGTACGAACTCACCCGCCAGCAGCGCCAGCACGAGGTAGAGCAGCACCGCCATCCACAGGAACCCGGGCCAGGCCAGCGTCCGCTGAAGCCAGAAGGGAGCCCCCGCGCGCTCGCTCGCGACGGCGCCGAACATCAGCAGCGGCCCGGCGGCGAAGACCACCGCCCCCACCCGGCGGAGCGCCCCGGGACCGGCCGTGGTGTCTCGCACCAGCCGTCTCCAGGCATACCAGTGCGACCCACCGAGCACGGCCAGGACGGCCACACCCACCAGCACGAACACGATGACCATGACGCCGTATCCCCCGTTATGACGTCTGGCGCAATGCGCGTACGCCGCGCAACCCGATGACCCCGACGACCGTCCCCAAGACAAAGGAAACGACGGCGAGCGTCAGATGAACCCAGAAGTACGCCGTCGGATCGCCCGCGTCGTCGAACGCGAGCCCACTGCCGTCCTTGTACAGGTTCTTTACGAAAGTGACCCAAATGACCCAACTCCACACCCCGAAGGCGAGCAGGAACCAGGACACGGGGCGGCTGAGCTTCATGCGTTCAGTATCGCCGTCGCCGACGGGGATCCGGCGCCGGGGTGGAGAGGGCGAGGAGGCTTCCCCGAGAGGTGATGGGACTTACCGTCGCGAGCCCTGTACTTTCTCGACCGTGCCTGCCTCGAAAAAGACCGCCAAGCGATCCTTGTTGGTCACTTCCGCCACGTTGTTGACCCTCTCGCTCACAGCGCCCGCGTTCGCCGACACCGCCGACGAAACGAGCCCGGCGAAGAGCCCCACGGCCTCGCCGTCGGCCACTCCCCCGGCGAACATGTCGACCGTCGGCGGTGAGCAGCTCGGCCGGCCCGGGAACCAGGTGAACCTCGGCAGCGGCGTCCCCGTCCTGCCCAAGGACATCACCGCCCGCTCCTGGATCGTCGCCGACGCGGAGTCGGGCGACGTCCTGGCCGCTCACAACGCGCACTGGCGGCTGCCCCCGGCGAGCACCCTGAAGATGCTCTTCGCCGACACGGTGCTGCCCAAGTTCCCGAAGACCACCCCGCACAAGGTGGCCTCCTCCGACCTGGCGGGCATCGGCTCGGGCTCCAGCATGGTGGGCATAAAGGAGAACGAGACGTACACCGTCCACGACCTGTGGCTCGGTGTCTTCCTGCGCTCCGGCAACGACGCCGTGCACGTGCTGTCCGCGATGAACGGCGGCGTCGACGAGACGGTCAAGGACATGCAGGCGCACGCCGAGGATCTCCAGGCCCTCGACACGAACGTGGTGAGCCCGGACGGCTACGACGCCGGGCGTCAGGTGTCGTCGGCGTACGACCTGACGCTGTTCGCCCGTTCGGGGCTCCAGAAGAAGGACTTCCGGGAGTACTGCTCGACGGTGCGGGCGAAGTTCCCCGGCGCGACGGCCAAGAACAAGAAGGGCAAGACCACCCGGGGGTCCTTCGAGATCCAGAACACCAACCGGCTGCTGACCGGCGACAGCGACGTCACCACGTACCAGGGCATCGCCGGCGTGAAGAACGGCAACACCACCAACGCGGGCGCCACCTTCACGGGTGTCGCCGAGCGCGACGGCAAGGTGCTGCTCGTCACGGTGATGAACCCGGAGAAGGACGAGCACAACGAGGTCTACAAGGAAGCCGCGCGGCTCCTCGACTGGGGGTTCAAGGCTTCGGGCACTGTCCAGCCGGTGGGCGAACTGGTCCCGCCCAAGGGCGTCGACACCACCGCTCAGCCAGGTGCGAAGGCCTCGGACGGCACGAGCCCGGAGCGCGCCTCCACGAAGCCGGTGGCGGCCGCCACCGCCACGAAGAAGGGCGGTTCGAGCGGGATCGGCGTCGCGCTCGGCCTCACGGGCGGCTTCCTCGTCCTGCTCGCGGCAGGCGTCTTCCTGGTCAACCGCCGCTGGCCGCTGCCGGACCTGATGCGCCGCCGCCGCTGATACCCCGGGGCTCCGGAGCCTTCGCGTTCTTCGGGGCCCCCGAGACCCTCCGGCCCTCCGGGCCGGACGGTTCGCCCCGGTCCGCCGCTTCGTCCGGGTCCGCCGCTGCCCGCGTGGTCTCCGTCCGCTCCCCCGCGTCTGCCTCCTCCTCGGTGCGCGCCGACTCCTCGCTCCCCGTGGCCGTCCAGGCGGCGCAGTACAGGAGCAGCTTCGACGTGAAGTTGATCCACAGGAGCAGCGCGATCGGCACCCCGAAGGCGCCGTACATGCTCTTCGACGCCACGCCCCGCATATAGCCGCTCAGCAGCAGCTTGAGCAGTTCGAACCCGGCTGCGCCGATCAGTGCCGCGACGATCAGCCGACGGCGCGGCGGCTGCACACCGGGGAGCAGGGTCAGGACGTACAGCAGGACCAGGAAGTCGGCGAGCACGGCCACCGCGAAGGCGATGGCCTGCAGCAGCACGCTCCCCCAGCCGTTCTCGTCGATGCCGAGGTGCCGTGCCGACCAGCCCACCGCGGTGGACGCGAGGGTCGAGACGACGATGGTGAGGAGCACGGCGCCGCCCAGCCCGACGAGTACGCCCCCGTCCTTGAGCTTGCGCAGGAGGGGGTTCTCCTCGCTGTCGGGCAGCTCCCAGACCACGCGCAGACACTCCCGCATCGAGCCCACCCAGCTGATGCCGGTGACCAGCAGCAGGGCGCCGGCGACGAGCCCGATCGTGCCGGCGTTCTGGACGAGGCCGTTGATGTCGAGCTGGTCGGAGATGCCCGGCACCTGCTCGGCGAGCTTGTCCTGGAGGTCCTTCTGCTGCTGCGTGCTCAGCGTGGCGGCACCGATCGCCGCGGCCACGGTCAGCAGCGGGAACAGCGCCACGAAGCTGATGAAGGTCATCGCCGCGGCGAGCCGCGTCCACTTCACCCGGTCCAGCCGCTCGTACGACCGCCACGCGTGCGTGGCCATCAGGCGCACGACCAGGGGCCCCACGCCGGGAATCTTTTTCAGCCAGTCCATGATCCGACTCTGCCCTCGCCTCGGAAAACCAATGACCGGGTACCCCAAAAGCGCAGGACAGTGGCGAGCGCCATGCCGATTCCCGCGCCCGAGACGGTGTCCGCGCGCTGCGAGGTGAACCCGAGTCCGTGGTGACTGACCGCGAGGCACAGCAGCTGTACGAGGGCGCCCGCGATGTTCACCGCGAAGAAGATCACGTACTGGCGCGGGCCGCGGGCCGCCGCGTGCCGGTAGGTGCCGAGCGCGTTTCCGGCGTACGCCACCGAGCAACCCGCCAGGAAGGACAGCGCCTTGGCGGTCAGCGGGTCCAGACCCACCGGGCCGCGCAGCCAGACGAAGAGGCCGAGGTCGGCGGCGTAGGCGAGGACTCCGACCGAGGCGAACCCGAGGAGTTCGCGCAGGAACGGCTTCCGGGGGCCGATCGCCCCGGGAGCCACCACCGAACCCCTGACGGCGGTCCCCGGATCCACCGACTCCCTGGTCGCGGTCCCGGGATCCACCGACTCCCTGACGGCGGTCCCCGGATCCACCGACTCCCTGGCCGCGGTCCCCGGATCCACCGACTCCCAGGCCGCGGTCCCCGGATCCACCGACTCCATGTCGACGGCCCCTGGATCCACGGGCTCCCTGTCGACGGCCGCCGGGGCGATCGTCTCCGAGACGGCGGTCGAGGGGCCGGCCGGCTCCGAGGCGGCGCCACCTGGGGCGATCGGCTCCGCGACGGCGGTACGCGGGGCGGACGGCACCGCGACGGCCGCACCTCCGGCGACAGGGAGGCCGGAGCCGGGCCGGTCCTCGGTGACGCTCACCAGTTCGCCACCGCGAGCCCGTACATCGCCAGCCACACCAGTCCGATGAGGGCGAGCGCGCGGTCCCGCAGGACCACGTCCTCCGGCTCGCCCGCCGTGCCCCGGTCCGCGAAGACGGCGTAGCGCAGGACGGCCAGGATGAAGGCGACCATCGACAGCTGACGCCACGGCAGCACTCCGGCGCTCGGTACTCCGCCCTCCTCCAGGGCCCACAGGCAGTAGCCGAGGACGGAGACCCCGGCGGCCAGCTGCCAGACGAAGCGCAGGTAGCCCGTCGTGTACTCGGTGAGCAACGCGCGGGTGGCACCCGCCTTCCCCGCCATCTGCACGGCTTCGGAGTACCGCTTCGCCGAGACCATGAAGAGCGCCCCGAAGCCGGTGGTGATCAGGAACCAGCGCGAGAGCGGGATACCGAGGGCCAGCCCGCCGATCATCGCCCGCATCAGGAACCCGGTCGTGACGACGACGAGGTCCACCACGAGCACATGCTTCAGGCTGACGCAGTAGGCCAGCTGCATGCCGATGTACGCGGTCAGCAGCGCGCAGACGGCCGGTGAGCAGAACCAGGCGGCGACGGCGGGAGCGAGGACCGCGAGGGTGCCCCCGACGGCGTACGCGACCGGGACGGGGACCTGGCCCGCGGCGACCGGGCGGTGCCGCTTCACCGGGTGGGCCCGGTCGGCGACGGCGTCCCGGGCGTCGTTGATCAGGTACACCGCGGCGGCGCAGGCCGTGAACAAGGCGAAGACGAGCGCCAGTTGGCCGAGCGCGTGCCGGGAGAAGAGCTGGCCCGCGGCGGCCGGGGCGGCCACGACGAGCACGTTCTTCACCCACTGCCGGGGGCGTGCGGTCCTGACGAGGCCCCGGACGAGGCCGGTCAGGCTCCTCGGCGGCGGGGCGGCGGCCGGGATGCGCTCCAGGAGCGCCGTGCGCTCAGCCATGGCCGGCCCCGATCCAACGAGCGCCCAGTCCGGCCGCCGCGGCGCCCAGGGCCGCGCCGGCGGCGACATCCGTGGGGTAGTGGACCCCGACGACGAGCCGCGAGACGCACATCGCGGCGGCGAGCGGCGGAACGGCGTACGCGCCGAGCGTGCCGTAGGCGACCGCCGCGGCGGCCGCGGAGGTGGCGTGCGAGCTGGGGAAGGAGTGCCGCCCGGCCGTGCGCACCAGGGGCGTGACGTGCGCGGGACGCGGGCGGCGCACGATCCGTTTCACGCCCATGCTCGCGAGGTGCGCGGTGGCGGTGAGCGCCGTCGCACGCAACCACGCGCCGCGCCGCTCCCGGTCGACGGCCGCCCCCGCGAGCCCCGCGGCGAGCCAGAGAGCTCCGTGCTCCCCGCTCCAGGACAGGGCGCGCGCGACGGCCGCGACGCGTGGGTCCCCGCCGTACGCGTGGAACGCGGACAGCAGCCGACGGTCCACGTCGTCGAGCCGGCGGTCCATGCCGTCGGGCTGCCGGTCCATGTCGTCGTGATCGTCATGGTCGTCGAGCCGGCGGTCCATGTCGCCATGGTGGTCACGTTCGTCTGGCCGTCGGTCCATGTCACCGCGGTGGCCATGGTCGTCAAGCCGCCGATCCACGTCGTCACGGTCGTCAAGGTCGTCCATGTGGTCCCACTCTTCTAGGGAGCGGTCACAGAACTACGGCAATCTAGGACGACATCCCATTAATCACCCATTTCGGTGAGGACCCGTGAGGGCCGGTTAGATTGCCCCGTTGTGCACCCTTACCGGCGCTACGGTCACGGTCATGCCTGCCGACACCGTCTCCGTCACGGGTTGGGGCCGCACCGCCCCGACCGCCGCCCGTCTGGTCCGCCCGCGCACCTACGAGGAGGCGGCGGCCGCCGTCCGGGAGTGCGGGGCACGGGGAGGGATCGCCCGCGGGCTCGGGCGGGCGTACGGCGACGCAGCGCAGAACGCGGGCGGGGCGGTGCTCGACATGACGGGCCTGGACCGGATCCACGCCATCGACGTGGGCGGCGGCACGGTCCTGTGCGACGCGGGGGTGTCCCTGCACCGGCTCATGCAAGTCCTGCTCCCCCTCGGCTGGTTCGTGCCCGTGACACCGGGGACCCGCTATGTGACCGTGGGCGGCGCGATCGGCGCGGACATCCACGGCAAGAACCACCACGTGTCGGGCTCCTTCGCCCGGCACGTCCTCTCCTTCGAACTGCTGACCGCGGACGGCGAGATCCGGACGGTCGGGAGCGGCACCCCCCTCTTCGACGCCACGGCGGGGGGCATGGGCCTGACCGGTGTGATCCTCACGGCGACCGTCCGCCTCCAGCCGGTGGAGACCGCCCTGATGTCCGTCGACACCGAACGCGCGGTGGACCTGGACGACCTGATGGCCCGCCTCACCGCCACCGACCACCGCTACCGCTACTCGGTCGCCTGGATCGATCTCCTCGCGCGCGGGGCGCGGACGGGACGCTCGGTCCTGACCCGCGGCGATCACGCGCCGCTGGACTCGCTGCCCCCACGCGCGCGCAGACACCCGCTGGCGTTCCGCACCTCGCAACTGCCGGCCGCCCCCGCCTTCGTACCGGAAGGGCTCCTCGGACGGACGACGGTGGGCCTCTTCAACGAGCTCTGGTACCGGAAGGCGCCCCGCGCGCGGACCGGTGAGCTCCAGCGGATCCCGGCCTTCTTCCACCCCCTCGACGGGGTTCCCCACTGGAACCGTGTCTACGGGCGCGGCGGCTTCGTCCAGTACCAGTTCGTCGTCGGACACGGGCGGGAGGAGACCCTGCGCCGGATCGTGCGGCGCATCTCCGAACGCCGCTGCCCCTCCTTCCTCGCCGTCCTGAAGCGCTTCGGGGAGGGCGATCCGGGCTGGCTGTCCTTCCCCGTGCCCGGCTGGACCCTCGCCCTGGACATCCCGGCGAACCTGCCCGGCCTCGGCGCCTTCCTCGACGAGCTGGACGAGGAGGTGGCGGACGCCGGAGGGCGCGTGTACCTCGCCAAGGACGCGCGGCTGCGGCCCGAACTGCTGGCCGCGATGTATCCGCGGCTCGGCGCGTTCCGGGCCCTGCGGCAGGAGTTGGACCCACGAGGAGTCTTCACCTCCGACCTGTCCCGCCGCCTGGGCCTGTAGCCCGGCGCTCCCGGCCGCCCGTCTTCGTTCCCTCGTCTCAAGGAGCTGTCATGAAGGACGCTTTCGGTATCCCCCAGTCCCTGCTGATCCTCGGCGGCACGTCAGAGATCGCGCTGGCCACCGCGCGCCGGCTCATCACCCGGCGCACCCGCACGGTGTGGCTCGCCGGACGGCCGACGCCCGCCCTGGAGGAGGCCGCCGAGCAGCTGCGCCGGCTCGGCGCGGACGCCCGTACCGTCGCCTTCGACGCCCTCGATCCCGAGTCCCACGAGGCCGTGCTCGGCAAGGTCTTCACCGAGGGCGACATCGACATGGTGCTGATGGCCTTCGGGGTGCTCGGCGACCAAGCGGTGGACGAGAAGGAGCCGGTCGCGGCGGTGCGGGTCGCGCAGACCAACTACACGGGCGCGGTGTCGTCCGGTCTGGTGTGCGCGCGGGCGCTGCAGACGCAGGGGCACGGCTCCCTGGTGGTGCTGTCCTCGGTCGCGGGCGAACGCGCCCGCCGCTCGAACTTCATCTACGGGTCCAGCAAGGCCGGTCTGGACGCCTTCGCGCAGGGTCTGGGCGACGCCCTGTACGGCACGGGCGTGCACGTCATGGTCGTACGCCCCGGGTTCGTCACTACGCGGATGACGGCCCATCTGGCGGAGGTGCCGCTGTCGACCACTCCGGAGGCGGTGGCCGCGGCGATCGAGCTGGGGCTGAGGCGGCGTTCCGAGACGGTGTGGGTGCCGGGGGCGCTCCGGATGGTCATGTCGGCGCTGCGGCACGCGCCGCGAGCGGTGTTCCGGCGGCTGCCGATCTGAGTCCCGCGGCCGGTCGCGAGCACGGAGGCGGGGCCGGGGTGCACGGGCCCGGTCCGGGCCGTACGGCCGGTCGTCCTAGAGGGCCGGGAGTGTGGTGTCCCGCTCGGGGGCGCATGCCTGCGGGGGTACGACGGCGCCGCCGAAGACGAACTCGCGGAGCTTGCGCCACACGCCGTCGGCGCCCTGCTCGTAGAGGGCGAATCCGGTGCAGGGCCACTGGGCCTCGTATCCGGAGAGCGCCTCGAAGGCGCGGTCCATCGCCTCGTCCTCGATGCCGTGGGCCACGGTGACGTGCGGGTGGTACGGGAACTGCAGCTCCCGGGCGACGGGCCCCGAGGCGTCCCGGACCTGCTTCTGCAGCCAGGTGCACGCCTCCGCGCCGTCGGCCACCCGTACGTACACGACGGGCGACAGGGGGCGGAAGGTGCCCGTGCCGGACAGCCGCATCGGGAAGGGGCGCCCGGCGGCCGCGACCTCGACGAGGTGCGCCTCGATCGCGGGCAGCGCCGTGGCGTCCACCTCGGTCGGCGGCAGCAGGGTGACGTGCGTGGGGATGCCGGAAGCCGCGGGGTCGCCGAAGCCCGCGCGCCGCTCCTGGAGCAGGCTGCCGTGAGGCTCCGGGACCGCGATCGACACGCCGATCGTTACGGTCCCCACGTCGTCTCCTGTCGTTGTTCGATGTCCGGGCTGTGCGGTGGTGCTGCGCGGGCAGGGGCGGTTGTTCGGCCTGCCCGGCTATCGACTGTACGGCGGTATCGCCCGCAATCGGCGGCCGTACGGGTGTCGCGCTCGTCTCGTACAGACTGCCGAGGGGGCTGTGGTAGGGGGCCGTGCCGCCACCGCGGGGCGGCCGGACGGCCGCGGGTACGGTGGCGGCCCCGGACGTCAGTGTTTGGCGGGCAGGAATCCGACGTTGTCGTAGGCCTGGGAGAGCGTCTCCGCGGCGACGGCACGGGCCTTCTCGGCGCCCTTGGCCAGGATCGCGTCGAGGGTCTCCGGGTCGTCCAGATACTGCTGGGTGCGCTCCCGGAACGGCGTCACGAAGTCGGTCATGACCTCCGCGAGGTCCGTTTTCAGCGCACCGTAGCCCTTGCCGGTGTACTTCTGCTCCAGTTCCCCGATTCCGGCCCCGGTGAGGGTCGAGTAGATGGTCAGCAGATTGCTGATACCCGGTTTCCCCTCCGTGTCATACCTGATGACCGTGTCCGTGTCGGTGACCGCGCTCTTGACCTTCTTGGCGGTCACCTTCGGCTCGTCGAGGAGATTGATGAGTCCCTTCGGCGTCGACGCCGACTTGCTCATCTTGATCGACGGGTCCTGGAGATCGAAGATCTTCGCCGTCTCCTTGAGGATGTACGGCTTGGGGATCGTGAACGTCTCGCCGAAGCGGCCGTTGAAACGCTCGGCGAGGTCGCGCGTGAGCTCGATGTGCTGGCGCTGGTCCTCACCGACCGGGACCTCGTTGGCCTGGTACAGCAGGATGTCCGCGACCTGGAGGATCGGGTACGTGAAGAGGCCGACGCTCGCGCGGTCGGCGCCCTGCTTGGCCGACTTGTCCTTGAACTGGGTCATGCGGGAGGCCTCGCCGAAACCGGTGAGGCAGTTCATGATCCAGGCGAGCTGCGCGTGCTCGGGGACATGGCTCTGGACGAAGAGCGTGCACCGCTCCGGGTCGAGACCGGCGGCGAGCAGCTGCGCGGCGGCGAGCCGGGTGTTGGCACGCAGGTCCGCGGGGTCCTGCGGAATCGTGATCGCGTGCAGGTCGACGACCATGTAGAACGCGTCGTGTGACTCCTGGAGAGCCACCCACTGACGGACGGCGCCGAGGTAGTTGCCGAGGTGGAACGAGCCTGCCGTGGGCTGGATTCCGGAGAGCACGCGAGGACTGTCAGAGGCCATGTTCACCATTCTCTCAGGTACAGGGGCCCGCTCCGGAACTGGCCGGAAACAGATGTGCCGCGGGTGGGAACCGATGGGCCGCGGGCGGTGTAGCAAGAGTGTGAGGACGCGGGAGGGGGGCCGCATCGTCGTCGACGAGGCCGTGGTGATCGCACGGGTACGCGCCGGGGAGCCGGAGGCGTACGCGGAGCTGGTCCGTGCCCACACGGGCATCGCGATCAGGGCGGCCAGGGCGCTCGGAGCGGGCGCGGACGCGGAGGACGTGGTGCAGCAGGCCTTCATCAAGGCGTACTGCTCGCTGGGGCGCTTCCGGGACGGCTCGGCGTTCAAGCCCTGGCTGCTGTCGATCGTCGCCAATGAGACGAGGAACACAGTGCGGACGGCGGTGCGTCAGCGGACGCTGGCCGGCCGGGAGGCGGCGCTGGCGGAGGCGGCGCCGCTGATACCGGAATCGGCGGACCCGGCGGTCGCGGCGCTGGAGTCGGAGCGGCGCTCCGCGCTGCTGGCGGCTCTGGAGCAGCTGAGCGAGGACCACCGCCTCGTCGTCACCTACCGCTATCTCCTGGAGATGGACGAACCGGAGACGGCCCAGGCCCTGGGCTGGCCGCGCGGCACGGTGAAGTCCCGGCTCAACCGCGCCCTGCGCAAGCTGGGCCGGCTGCTGCCCGCGTTCGAACCTCGGGAGCCTCGGGAAGGGGGTGACGAGCATGAGTGAGTCGTACGAGGACGGAGGCGCCGGCGGCGCGGAGTCCGGCCGCGAGCGGGCACGGCGAGCCCGTGCGGACGTCTCCCGGCTGCCGGACGAGCTGCGGGCGCTCGGGCGGTCGCTGGACCGCCCGGGGGCCGACGGCGACGAGTCGATGGTCGAGCGGGTGCTGGAGGACATACTCGCGATGGGGGTACCGCCCGCGCCTTCCGGGCGGCGGGAGGGGATCCCGCTGCCGCCGCCCGGGACTCCGGGGCCCCGCGAGCGGCTGCGCGCGGTGCGCCGCTGGACGCGGGCCCGCCGGCGGGCCCTCACCGCGGGCCTGTGCGGAGTGCTGGCGGTCCTCGTGCTCACGCCCCCGGTGCGGGCGGCGGTCGTCGACTGGTTCGGCTTCGGCGGGGTCGAGGTGCGCTACGACCCGTCGGCGGTGCCCTCGGCCGGAGCCCGGGTGCCGGGCTGCCCCGGGCCCTCGCTGACGTTGGAGCAGGCCGGGCGGCGGGCGGGGTTCGAGCCTCTCGTGCCCGACGCCCTCGGCGCTCCGGACGCGATCACCGTGACGCCCGAGCCGGGAGGACGGCTGCTGATGAGCCTGTGCTGGCGCGAGCACGGGCACACGGTCCGGATCGACGCGTATCCGGCGCGGCTGGACATCGGCTTCACCAAGACGGTCCGGGAGCCGCCGCAGTGGCTGCGGCTGGACGGCGACGAGGAGTTCGGCGATCCGGCGCTGTGGTTCCCGAAGCCGCATCTCCTGAGCTTCTGGCTCGTCGGCGCGGACGGCGGCCGCTTCACCCGCTCCGAGCGGACCGCCGGGCCCACGCTCCTGTGGATGCACGACGGCGACGTGACGCTCCGGCTGGAGGGAGTGGCCTCGAGGACCCGGGCACTGGAGATCGCCAGGTCGCTGAAGTAGCCGGGTTCGCCGTCTCCGGCACGGCTCGGAATTCGTGGGCGTCGGGTGGGAACCCCGGCCGGTCGGGCGGTGTACCAGATGTGACAGACGACGTGCGGGCGGACCGCACGTCGATCGGCCGGCCGGTTCGGGGGTTCCATGCGCAGACTTCGTGAACTGCTCACTACTACAGGGGTGTTGGTATCGGCTCTGGCGGTCGTGCTGCTGGCGGCACCGTCCGCCCTGGCCGGCGGACCGACGAGTGTGCTGCTGGTCTCGCCGGAGAGCGCGGAGAGCGCCGCGCTGTACCACTCGGACGAGGAGTACGGCGAGTTGATGCGGCTTCTGGGCGGGGCGGACTCGGACAGCCGCGAGGTGGAGCTGCCGGGGCTCGGCGCGGCCGACGGACACCAGCTCAATGTGACGTGGATGGCCCATGACGTGTCGCCCTGGCGGGTGGACCGCGTCTATCCGGACGCTTCGTGGAGCGAGGACGTCTGGATCAACACCACGACCGACATGACGACCATGAACAGCTACTGGCACAAGGCCCGGCAGCCGGCCGAGGTGCGGACGCTGCTCAAGAAGCTGGGAATCCTGGGCAGGCCGAAGGCGCAGGGCGCCGGAGGAATCCGCCCGGGTCCCTGGCAGACACCGGAGGGCACGAGTGCCGGTCCGTCGCCCACGCCCACGTCCACGTCCACGTCCACATTCACGTCCACCGCTCGGTCCCGCACGAGGACCGCCGCCGCGACCGGCGACGGCACCGACTGGTGGTGGGCGATACCCGGGGCGGCGGCCGGGGCCGTGCTGGCCCGGATACGACGGCCTCACAAGGGGGAGCCTCGACAGGAGCTGCGGGACGTGTGAGGTACCGGTCGGACGAGGGGGACCTATGAGGGGCCGGGTCGAACGGATCAGGAACGGGGTGCGGGTCCTGTTACTCGTGTCCATGGCATTGGCCGCGCTCGGCGCAGCACAGGCCCCTGCCTCGGCGGGTGCCTGGGAGCTCGGGAAGGGCGACAGCCCGGACATGGCCCTGGTGATCGCCGGTGACACGGGACGGACGACCACGCTGCACGCCGAGGAGCGGGACTTCGGACGGCTGTGGCGGCTGCTGTCGCCCCGGTACACGGGGACCGAGAGGGTGCCCGAAGCGTGGACGCACGGCCGATTTCCCGAGGTGCGGGTCACCGTGATCTGGGGGCTGACCGGTGTCGGGGGCTGGCCGCAGACCAGTCGGGCGCCCGGCGGCGATGTCGCCGTCGAGCGCCAGGACCAGGTGTTCCTCGCGCCGGACGGAACGCCGTGGGTGCGTTCGGATCCCTCGCCCGACGTGGTGGACGACGACATCCGCTGGCATCGGGCGCCGAGCGCGGTGTTCGGGCAACTGGCGGAGGAGGGGAAGCTGTTCGGTTCCCGGCCCGCGGCGGTGGCCGCCGTGGCGGCACCGGATGCGGTGGAGCGGGCACGGTGGGTGCTGCCCGGACTCGCGGTGGGCCTGGCTCTCGGCGTCGGCGTTCCGTGGTTCATACGCCGCGCGGCGGCCCGGCGCGAGGACGCGGGACCGCCGCGGGAGCCACGACAGGAGCTGATCGACTTGTGAGGACCGGACGGCCGAGTGCCTCGGGCCCGCCGGCCCGGGGCCGGTCCGGCCTCGGGCCGGTCAGACCCCGGGTCGGTCAGACCAGGCCCGTGCGTCAGCCGAGGTCGATCTCCGGGTAGAGCGGGAAGCCGGCGAGCAGGTCGGTGGCCCGGTGGGAGATCTCGTCGGAGATCTTCGCGTCCAGGACGTGCTGGGCCTTGGAAGGGGAGCCCTTGGCGGTGGTGCCGGCCTCGGTCGCGGTGAGGACACGGTCGATCAGACCGGCGATCTCGTCCATCTCGGTCAGACCGAGACCACGGGTGGTCAGCGCGGGGGTGCCGATGCGGATGCCGGAGGTGTACCACGCGCCGTTGGGGTCGGCCGGGATGGCGTTGCGGTTGGTGACGATGCCCGAGTCGAGCAGGGCGGACTCGGCCTGACGGCCGGTCAGACCGTAGGAGGAGGCGACGTCGATGAGGTTGAGGTGGTTGTCGGTACCGCCGGTGACCAGGGTGGCTCCGCGGCGCATCAGGCCCTCGGCGAGGGCGCGGGAGTTGTCGACGACGGCCTGGGCGTAGTCGCGGAACTCGGGGCGGCGGGCCTCGGCGAGCGCGACGGCCTTGGCGGCCATGACGTGGGGAAGGGGGCCACCGAGCACCATCGGACAGCCGCGGTCGACCTGCTCGGCGAGGGTCTCGTCGCACAGGACCATGCCGCCGCGCGGGCCGCGGAGCGACTTGTGCGTGGTGGTGGTGACGATCTGGGCGTGCGGGACCGGGTCGAAGTCACCGGTGAGCACCTTGCCCGCGACCAGGCCGGCGAAGTGGGCCATGTCGACCATCAGGGTGGCGCCGACCTCGTCGGCGATCTCCCGCATGATGCGGAAGTTCACCAGGCGGGGGTAGGCGGAGTAACCGGCGACGATGATCAGGGGCTTGAACTCACGGGCGGAGGTGCGCAGGGCCTCGTAGTCGATGAGGCCGGTGGCGGGGTCGGTGCCGTAGGAGCGCTGGTCGAACATCTTTCCTGAGATGTTCGGGCGGAAGCCGTGGGTGAGGTGGCCGCCTGCGTCCAGGGACATGCCGAGCATGCGCTGGTTGCCGAAGGCCTGGCGCAGTTCGGCCCAGTCGGCCTCGGAGAGGTCGTTGACGTTGCGGACGCCGGCCTTGGCGAGTGCCGGGGCCTCGACGCGGGCCGCGAGAACGGCCCAGAAGGCGACGAGGTTGGCGTCGATGCCGGAGTGCGGCTGGGCGTAGGCGTGCTCGGCGCCGAACAGTTCGCGGGCGTGCTCCGAGGCGAGGGCCTCGACGGTGTCCACGTTGCGGCAGCCGGCGTAGAAGCGGCGGCCGATGGTGCCCTCGGCGTACTTGTCGCTGAACCAGTTGCCCATCGCCAGGAGGGTGGCCGGGGAGGCGTAGTTCTCGGAGGCGATCAGTTTGAGCATGTCGCGCTGGTCGGCGATTTCCTGGCCGATGGCGTCGGCGACGCGGGGCTCCACGGCCCGGATCACGTCGAGGGCGCTGCGGAAGGCGGTGGACTCGGTGGAAAGGGGCTCTGGCATGACGGCCTCCGGACGTGGCGTTCAGCGTTCACGGGTCGGCCCAGGCGCACGGCACTCGGTTGCCACGACTCCTCGCCCGGACACTTCCGGGTCCCTCGGGGCGGCCTGTTTCTCCGTTCCGAGGTCCGGGGTCGCCCCCGGGAAGTCACAGCGTGGGTGCCGCTCCCCGATGGTCGGTCCCATCCCAGCGCGCCAGTCACGGCCCCGCCGGTCAGCCTACCGGGCGCGCCGGATCACCGGGGTCCCCGGTCCACCATGCGAGCGACGATAGGAAAGGGCCACAAGCCCGTCCCCGAGCGGGCATCACGTGCCAGCGCCCGGGGAGAACGCGCCGTGCGGCGTGCCGGGGAGGACCGCGCCGCTCCCCGCGCCGCTCGTCAGAGAACGGAGATCCCGTGACCGCCATGGATGCCAAGGAGACGACGGAGGCCCTCATCGCCTCGGCCGACGCGCACAGCGCGCACAACTACCACCCGCTGCCGGTCGTCGTGGCGACGGCGGACGGGGCCTGGATGACGGATGTCGAGGGGCGCCGCTTCCTCGACATGCTGGCCGGATACTCGGCACTGAATTTCGGTCACGGCAACCGGCGGCTGATCGAGGCGGCGAAAGCCCAGATGGACCGGGTGACGCTGACGTCGCGGGCGTTCCACCACGACCGGTTCGCGGACTTCTGCCGAGAGCTGGCGTCGCTGTGCGGCATGGAGATGGTGCTGCCGATGAACACCGGCGCGGAGGCGGTGGAGACAGCGGTGAAGACGGCCCGGAAGTGGGGGTACCGGGTCAAGGGCGTCCCCGCGGAGATGGCGAAGATCGTGGTCGCGGGCAACAACTTCCACGGGCGCACGACGACGGTCATCAGCTTCTCGACGGACCCGGAGGCGCGGGCGGACTTCGGCCCGTACACGCCGGGATTCGAGATCGTGCCGTACGGGGACCTGACGGCGCTGCGGGGGGCGGTCACGGAGAACACGGTGGCCGTACTGCTCGAACCGATCCAGGGAGAGGCGGGCGTGCTCGTGCCGCCGGCCGGTTATCTGCCGGCCGTGCGGGAGCTGACGCTGGAGCGCGATGTGCTGTTCGTCGCGGACGAGATCCAGTCGGGGCTGGGGCGGACCGGACGGACGTTCGCGTGCGAGCACGAGGGCGTGGTGCCGGACATGTACGTCCTCGGGAAGGCGCTCGGCGGCGGGGTGGTGCCCGTGTCGGCGGTGGTGTCGAGCGCGGAGGTGCTGGGGGTGTTCCGGCCCGGGGAGCACGGATCGACGTTCGGGGGGAATCCGCTGGCCTGCGCGGTGGCGCTGGAGGTGATCGCGATGCTGAGGTCGGGCGAGTACCAGCGGCGGGCGGCCGAGCTGGGTGAGCATCTGCACCATGAGCTGGGCGCGTTGAAGGACTCGGGTCATGTCACCGCGGTGCGCGGACGCGGCCTGTGGGCGGGCGTCGACATCGCCCCGGAGCACGGCACGGGCCGGGAGATCTCCGAGAAGCTGATGGACCGGGGTGTCCTCGTCAAGGACACCCATGGCGTCACCGTCCGGATCGCCCCGCCCCTGGTCATCGGCAAGGAGGACCTGGACTGGGGACTTGCCCAGCTGCGGGCCGTGCTGGGGGCGTAGGGACGGGGCCCGTCGCACCGGGCCGGCGGCTAGAGGATCACGTGGGGCAGGAAGCGGGCGTACTCGTCCGTGATCGGGCCCGACGACTCCCGGATGCCGAGGCCCGCCGACTCGTCCTCGACGACCCAGGCGCCGAGGACGACACGGTTGCCGTCGAAGGACGGGAGCGGTGCCAGCTCCTGGTAGCAGCAGGCCTCTTCGCGTACGACGGGGGCGGCGCCGGGTTCGTGGATCGTCACACCGGCGCCCTCGCGGCCGAGGAGGGGCTTGGCGACGTAGCCGTTCGTCCGGGCCAGCTCGCGGGGGCCGTCGAGGTAGGCGGGGAGCAGGTTCGGGTGCTCCGGGTAGAGCTCCCAGAGGATGGCGAGGAGGGCCTTGTTGGAGAGGAGCATCTTCCACGCGGGCTCGATCCACAGGGTCGTTCCGGTGCCGCCGCCGTTGTCGAGGGTGTCCAGGACGTGGCCGGCGAAGTCGTCGGAGGTGAGCCACTCCCAGGGGTAGAGCTTGAAGCAGCTGCGGATGAAGCCGAGCCGGTTGTCGACGAAGCGGCCGGAGAGGGGGTCCCAGCCGATCTCCTCCATGGAGATCCAGTCGGTGTCGAGGCCGGCCTGTTCCGCGGTCTCCTTCAGGTAGGCGACCGTCATCAGGTCCTCACCGAGCTCGTCGGCGGCGGAGTGCGCGAAGTAGAGGGGGCTTCCCGGCGGAAGGAGGGCACCCTGCTTCTTCCAGGCGGCGACGAGGCGCTCGTGCAGGGAGTTCCACTGGTCGGCGCCGGGGAAGCGGTCCTCCATCCAGAACCACTGCGGGCTCGCGGCCTCGACCAGCGAGGTCGGCGTGTCGGCGTTGTACTCGAGGAGTTTCGCCGGGCCCGTGCCGTCGTAGCACAGGTCGAAACGGCCGTAGACGGACGGGAGTTCGGCGCGCCGGTGCCAGGCCTCGGCGACGGCCGCCGCGACCCGCGGATCGTCGATGCCGAGGTCGGCGAAGCGTCCTCGCTCGACGATGTGACCGGCCGCCGCGAGGCACATGCCGTGCAGCTCCTCGACGACCTCCTCCAGCGCCTCCACCTCGGGAAGGGAGAAGGCGTAGTAGGCGCTCTCGTCCCAGTAGGGGCGCAGGGAGTCGTCGGGGTAGCGGGTGAGCGGGTAGACGAGTCCCTGCTCCTCGACGGTCTGCTGCCAGCCGGGGCGGGGGGCGATGGTGCGGCGTTCCATGGGTGCGTCGGTTCTCTGTTCGGCGGGTGGGGTGGGGCCGTTGCGCGGGGCGGAGCCGTTGCGTACACGGCGGACGCGCCGGGTTCGGCCCCTGGGGCGGGGGAGGACGACGCGCCCGCCGGTCAGCCGCCGGAGCCGCCCTTGCCGCCGCCGAAGCCGCCGCGGTGGACGCCGCCGCCCGAACCGCCGGAGCCGCCGGGCTTGGTGAAGGAGCCGCCGTCGATCCAGCTGCTCTTCTTGTTGCCGCCGTAGTACCAGACGCCGTTGGACGAGGTCTTGGTGGACTTGCAGTTCTCGTCGGCGACGACCTTGTAGCCCTTGCCGAGGTTGTAGCTGTCGCGGTCGACGCAGCGCTTGTCGGGGTCCGAGGAGCAGGCGGTGAGCGCCGCCGCGAGGAGGCCCATGCCGCCCAGGACGACCGTGCCCGAGCGCAGTTGGCGTCGTACGTCCGCCATGTCCGTTCCCCCGTTTGTTCTGTGCAGATCACGTTTTGGTTGAAGAGGAACAGACTAGGGATCGCGCACGGCCCCTCCGCGAGGGCCCCCCGAGAAGCACCGTCCCCTACAGTCGCTTCGTGCTCTTTGGAATGATCTGCGCCCTTGGCGCCTCGGTCTGTTTCGGTACGGCGACGGTTCTGCAGGCGATGGCCGCGCGGGCGGCGGGCGAGGACGGGACGGGCGGCGGGGCCGGTGGCGCGGCGGCACTGCTGCTGCGGGCGCTGCGGCAGTGGCGCTATCTGGCGGGACTGGGCCTCGACGGCGTCGGGTTCCTGCTGCAGATCATCGCGCTGCGGTCGCTTCCGATCTACGCCGTGGGCGCGGCCCTCGCCGCGAGCCTGGCCGTGACCGCGGTGGTGGCCTCGCGGCTGCTCCATGTGCGGCTGAGCCGGGTCGAGTGGGGCGCGGTGGCGGTGGTGTGCGCCGGGCTCGCGATGCTCGGGCTGGCGTCCGGGGCGGAGGGGGACCGGACGGGGTCCCTGGCGTTGAAGTACGCGGTGCTGGGGACGTCCGTGGCCGTCCTGGTGCTGGGGCTTCTCGGCGGGCGGCTGCCCGACCGGGGGCGGGCGCTCGCGCTGGGACTCGGGGCCGGGTTCGGGTTCGGCGTGGTCGAGGTGGCCGTGCGGCTGATCGAGGACCTCGATCCGGGAACGCTGCTGGCCAATCCGGCGACGTACGCGCTGCTGATCGGTGGCGGGGCGGCGTTCCTGCTGCTCACCACGGCCCTGCAGCGGGGTTCGGTGACGACGGCCACCGCCGGGCTGGTCATCGGGGAGACCATCGGGCCCGCGCTGGTGGGGGTGGTGTGGCTGGGCGACCGTACCCGCGAGGGGCTGACCTGGCTGGCGGTTCTCGGTTTCGCGGTGGCCGTGGCGGGGGCCTTGGCACTGGCCCGGTTCGGTGAGGCGCCGGAGACGTCGGCGGAGGCGCCGGCGGACGCGGAGGAAGCGCGGGAGGCGTGAGAGGGCCGCGTGGGCGCGCGGGAGGCGTGCGAGGGCCGCGTAGGCGCGCTCCCGGGGGTGGATCGAACGGAGCGCATCTCCGGAGCGGGAAGTCCCGGGGGGTGGGTCGTACTCGCCCAGGACCCGGCGGAGTAGGCCCGGCCATCCACGGGACCCTTGTCGGGATCCGGTGGATCGAGCGGAGCCGCATCTCCGGAGCGGGAAGTCCCCGGGAGAGGGTCGTGCTCGCCGAGGACCCGGCGGAGTGAGGCCCGGCCCTCGACGGAACCCCGTATCGGGATCAGGTCCCCCGTTTCAGGGAAGCGCGCGGCACAGCGCGTCCAGTGCGCCGGACCAGGCGTGGTCCGGCGGTGTGCCGTAGCCGACGACAAGGGCGTCCTGGGGCGGGGCGGAGGCGTCGGGGTGGCGGTGGCGGGAGAGGCCGTGGACCGCGAGGCCCTGCCAGACGGCGGCCTGGACGACCGACTGCTCGGTGCCCGGCGGAAGTCGCAGCACGGCGTGCAGCCCCGCGGCGATGCCGGTGGCGTGCACGGCGGGGGCGCGGGCGGCGAGCGCGGCGACGAGTGCGTCCCGGCGGCGCCGGTAGCGCAGCCGGGCGGCACGCACATGGCGGTCGTAGGCGCCCGAGGTGATGAACTCCGCCAGGGTGAGCTGGTCCAGCGCGCCGGTGGACCAACCGCCCTCCCCCTTCAGCGAGACGACCTCGTCCGCGAGGGACGGCGGCAGGACCAGCCAGCCCAGGCGCAGCCCGGGCGCCAGGGACTTGCTCGCGGTGCCCAGATAGACCACGTGCTCGGGGTCCAGGCCCTGCAACGCGCCGACGGGCTGGCGGTCGTAGCGGAACTCGCCGTCGTAGTCGTCCTCGAGGACGAGCCCCCCGGTGCGGCGGGCCCAGCCGACGACGGCGGCCCGGCGGTCCGGGTGCAGCGGCACGCCCATCGGGAACTGGTGGGCGGGGGTGAGCAGGACGGCTCGTACGCCCGTCATCCGGCTTGTGTCGGTGCCGAGTTCGTCGAACGGCAGGGGGGTCGTGCGCAGGCCCGACCGGTGCAGGAGGTTCCAGTGCACGTCCAGGCCGTACGACTCCACGGCGATGGAACGCAGACCCCGCTGCCGCAGGACCGTGCCGAGCAGCGTCAGGCCGTCCGAGAAGCCGGAGCAGATCACGATGCGGTCCGGGTCGGCGCGTACGCCCCGGGCGCGGGAGAGGTAGCCCGCGAGGGCGCTGCGCAGTTCGGGACGGCCGCGTGGATCGCCGTAGCCGAGGGCGTCGTGCGGTGCGCCGGTCAGGGCGCGGCGGGCCGCCTTGAGCCAGGCGGTGCGCGGGAAGGACGCGAGGTCGGGGCGGCCGGGGACGAGGTCGTAGGCCGGACCGCCCTGTTCGCGGCGGCGTGGGGCGGCCTCCCGCGCCGGTCGTACGACGGTCCGCTCGGCTACCCGGGTGCCCGAGCCCTGGCGCGCGGTGAGCCAGCCCTCGGCGACGAGGTCGGCGTAGGCGTCGGCGACCGTGTTGCGGGCGATGCCCAGGTCGGTGGCGAGCGAGCGGGAGGACGGCAGCCGGGTTCCGGGGGCCAGCCGGCCGCTGCGTACCGCCTCGCGCAGCGCCTCCGTCAGCCCCTTGCGGACGCCGGATCCGGTCGGCTCGACATGAAGGTCGACGCCGAGAGTGGCCCATGTTCTTGCCATGGAAATGGACCATACTCCTGGGCTACTCCCCTCGTAGGGTCGATCTCATGACGACGCAGGACACGACCACGCAGAACGCCACGACAACCGACACGAACGACACGAACGACACGAACGAAGGCGGGACCGCGCGGTACGCGCCCGAGCACGCCCCCCGACTGGAGTGGGCCAAACTCGCCCCCGACGTCTACAAGGCGATGGTCAGGCTCGACGCGGCGGCCCGGCGCGGGGTGGACCCCGTGCTCCTGGAGCTGGTGAAGATCCGCGCCTCGCAGCTCAACCACTGCGCGTTCTGCCTCGACATGCACACCAAGGACGCGCTCGCGGCGGGTGAGAGCGTGGAGCGGATCGTGCAGCTCGGCGCCTGGGAGGAGTCGCGGCACTTCTACACGGAGAAGGAGATCGCGGCGATCGAGCTGACCGAGGCCGTCACCGTGCTCACGGACAGGTTCGTGCCGGACGACGTGTACGAGCGCGCGGCCCGGCATTTCGAGGAGACCGACCTGGCCCAGCTGATCGCCGCGATCACCGTGATCAACGCCTGGAACCGGTTCGGCGTGACCTGCCGCATGGTGCCCGGCCACTACCAGGCGGGCCAGTACAAGTGACGGCCCGGCGCGACCCGGAGGGGAGTACGCGATGGTGACCAAGGCCGAGACGTTCGGGGCGCTGCACCACGGGCGCGTGCCGGGCGATCCGCTGGTGCTGCCCGGGCCGTGGGACGCCGCGAGCGCCCGGGTCTTCGTGGACGCGGGGTTCCCCGCGCTCGCCACGCCGAGTGCCGGGGTCGCCGCCTCGCTCGGGTACGCGGACGGGGAGACGCCCGCCGACGAGATGTTCGCCGCCGTCGCGCGGATCGTCCGGGCGGTCGACGTGCCGGTGTCGGCGGATGTCGAGGACGGCTACGGGCTGGCGCCCGGGGAGCTGGTGGAACGGTTGCTGGAGGCGGGCGCCGTCGGATGCAACCTCGAGGACTCCGAGGGCGGGGTCCTCAAGGACGCGGCCCGGCACGCCGACTGGCTGGCCGAGGTGCGGAGCGTGGCGGCGGACCTGCTCTTCGTCAACGCCCGTGTCGATGTCTTCGTGCACGGGGACGGAGACCCCGGTCAGGTCATCGAGCGGGCCGCGCTCTACGTCGCCGCGGGGGCGGACTGCGTGTATCCGATCGGGGCGCCGACCGACGTGCTCCCGCTGCTGCGGTCCGGCATCCGCGGGCCGGTGAACGTGTTCGCCGGGCTCGACGGGGTGCCGGCCGGCCAACTGGGTGAACTCGGGGCCACGCGGATCACGTTCGGACCCGGGCTGCAGCGCCGGGCGGCCGAGGCGCTGGGGGACATCGCGGCGAAGCTGAGGTAGGCCGCGGGGCGGGTGCCGCTGCAGCAGCGGGGCGGGTGCCGCTGCAGCAGCGGGGCGGGTGCCGCTGCTGCCGGCACCCGCCCCACCCCCACGTACGGCGGCTAGCTCGGAAGCCACGTCCGCCAGGTCGACGCGTGGCGGTCGACCCACTTCTTCGCCGCCTCCTGAGCCGTCAGCCTGTCGTTGGCGATCATCAAGGAGACCTCGTTCTGGTCCTCGGTGGTCCACTTGAAGTTCTTCAGGAAGGCGGCCGCCTTGCCGCCGGTCTTCGCGAAGTCGGCGTTGAGGTACTTCTGCAGCGGGGTGTGCGGGTAGGCGCAGGCGACCTTCGCCGCGTCGGCGTCGCAGCCCTCCTTGTAGGCGGGCAGCTTCACCTCGGTCATGGGGACCTTCTCGAAGAGCCACTGCGGGGAGTACCAGTACGTGAGGAAGGGCTTCTTCTCCTTCGCGAACTGCTTCATCTGCGTGATCTGCGCGGCTTCCGAACCGGCGAACACCACCTGGTAGTTCAGCTTCAGGTTGGTCACCAGGGCCTTGTCGTTGGTGACGTACGACGGGGAGCCGTCGAGGAGCTGTCCCTTGCCGCCGCTCTCGGGGGTGCGCATCCGGTCGGCGTACTTGTCGAGGTTCTTCCAGTCCGTGACGTCGGGGTGCTGCTTGGCGAAGTACGTCGGGACGTACCAGCCGATGTGCCCGGTCACTCCCAGGTCGCCGCCGGGCGCGATCGTCTTCTTGTCGTCGACGTAGCGCTTCTCCTGGTCGGGGTGGCCCCAGTCCTCCAGGATCGCGTCGACGCGGCCCTGGCTGAGCGCGTCCCAGGCGGGCACCTCGTCGACCTGGACGGTGTCGACGCGGTAGCCCAGCTCGTGTTCGAGCAGGTACTGCGCCACGCCCACGTTGGCCTGGGCGCCGACCCAGGACTGCACGGACAGGGTCACGGTCTTCGCGCCCTGGGCGTTCGCGAAGGGCGAGGCCTGCTTGGTCATGTCGGCGGCGCCGCAGCCGGTGAGCAGCAGCAGGGCCGATGCCCCGGCCACCGCCGTGGATGTCGTACGGAGTCGCATGTCAGGCTCCCTTCCTCACGCGGCGTTCGGTCGGCTGGGTCACCCGGTCGAGCATCAGGCCGAGGCAGACGATCGCGGCGCCCGCCACCAGACCGGTGGCCAGGTCGCCCTGGGCGAGGCCGAACACGACGTCGTAGCCGAGCGCGCCACCGCCGACCAGACCGCCGATGATGACGACGGCCAGGACCAGGACGACGCCCTGGTTGACGGCGAGTTGCAGTGCCGGGCGGGCCAGCGGCAGCTGGACCTGGCGCAGTTGCTGCGCGGGGGTCGCGCCGAGGGAGCGGGCGGCCTCCAGGGCCGCCGGGTCGACGGCGCGCAGGCCCTGGGTGGTGATGCGGACGACGGCGGGCAGCGCGTACACCACGGCGGCGGCGACGGCGGGTGCGCGGCCGACGCCGAACAGCGCGACCACGGGGATGAGATACACGAACTGCGGCATGGTCTGGAAGACGTCGAGGACGGGCCGGAGCAGCCGCTCGAAGCGTTCACTGCGGGCGGCCGCGATGCCGACGGCGAAGCCGATCACGAGGGTCACGGCGACGGCCGCGAGGACCTGCGACAGCGTGTCGAGGGACGGCTTCCACACGCCTAGCACGCCGATCGCGGCCATCGCGAGGACGGCGGTGAGCGCGGTGCGCCAGGTGCCGATCAGCCAGGCCAGGGCGGCGACGATCAGCAGCACCGACCACCAGGGCAGCCACTGCAGGCCGTCCCGGACGGGGTCGAGGACCCAGGTGGTGAAGTGGCCCGCCCAGTCGGCGGTGCCGCCGATGTAGGGGACGCCCGAGTACAGGTGGTCGGTCATCCAGTCGACGGCGCTGTTCACCGGCTCGGCGATGCCGACGACCCACGCATCGGGCCAGTCCAGCCGGCCGGCGAGACGTCCGGCGACCGCGACAGCCACCGCGGCGACCGCCCCGTACAGCCAGGGGGTGCTCGTACGGGCCTCGCCGAGGCGTTCGCCCGCCGCGCCCGTGACGCGGTCGAGGACGACGGCGAGGAGCACGATCGGGATGCCCGCGGAGAGGGCGGCGCCCACGTCGACGGAGGCGAGGGCCTGGTAGACGCGGTCGCCGAGACCGCCGGCGCCGATCACGGAGGCGATGACGGCCATGGACAGCGCCATCATGATCGTCTGGTTGAGGCCGAGGAGGAGTTCGTTGCGGGCCAGCGGGAGGCGGGCGGTGAGCAGGCGCTGGCGGGCCGTGGCGCCGAGGGAGGTGACCGCCTCCATCACGCCTGCGTCCGCGTCGCGCAGGCCGAGCGCGGTGAGGCGGGCCATCGGCGGGGCGGCGTAGACGACGGTGGCGAGCACGGCCGCGGGCACGCCGATGCCGAAGACCAGCACGACCGGCAGCAGGTACGCGAAGGCCGGGAGCACCTGCATGGTGTCGAGGACGGGGCGCAGCGCGCGGTGGGTGCGGTCGGAGAGCCCGGCGGCGAGGCCGAGCAGGGCGCCCAGCACGACGGAGGCGAGCACGGCGACCACCATGACCGCGAGGGTCTGCATGGTGGGCACCCACATGCCGAGCAGTCCGCAGGCGAGGAACGCGGCGCCGGTGCCGAGGGCGAGACGCACGCCTGCCGCGCGCCAGGCCACGAGCGCGGCCACGGCGGTCACTCCGGCCCAGCCTGCCGCGAGCAGCAGCAGATAGACGCCGCGCACGGAGAGGACGACGGCGTTGCTGACGTAGCCGAAGAAGTACAGGAACAGCGGGTGGCTGTCGCGGTTGTCGATGATCCAGTCGCTGGCCTTGCCGAGCGGTTCGGTCAGGTCGACGGTGAGGGCGTGCGGCCAACTGCCGCCGGCCCAGCGGGCGTCGGCGAGCGGCACGAGCACCGCGGCGACGACGGCGAGCAGCAGGAGCTTGCCGACGGCGGGGTGCCGGAGGCGGGCGGGCAGGACGCTGCGGGGAACGGATGCGGTGACCGCGGCCATCACACCGCCTCCTTCCGCGGGTCCGCCCCGGCGCGTGGGTCCGCCCCGGTCCTTGCGTCCTGGCCGGCGGTCAGGTCCGATCCGGCGACGACGGCGAGCAGCCGCTCGTGGTCGACGACGCCGAGGCAGCGGCCGTCCTGGACCACGCAGGCGGCCCGCCCGCTGCCGGAGACGGCCTTGATGGCGTCGGCGACCACGGTGTCGGGGGCGAGCGCACCGGGGTGGCCCGGTCCGCCGCAGTCCCCGGCCCGCATGGCCGTGCGCACGGTCATGACCTGCTCGCGGGGCACGTCACGGACGAACTCGCGGACGTAGTCGTCGGCCGGGGAGCCGACGATCTCCTCGGGGGTGCCGAGTTGGACGATCCGGCCGTCGCGCATCAGGGCGATGCGGTCACCGAGGCGCAGTGCCTCGGTCAGGTCGTGGGTGATGAAGACCATCGTGCGGCCCTCCTCGCGGTGCAGCCGCACGACCTCCTCCTGCATGTCGCGCCGGATCATCGGGTCGAGCGCGCTGAACGGCTCGTCGAAGAGCAGGACCTCGGGGTCGACGGCGAGCGCGCGGGCCAGCCCGACACGCTGCTGCTGACCGCCGGACAGCTGTCCGGGCCTGCGCTGCTCCATGCCCTCCAGGCCGACCTTGGCGACGACCTCGGCGGCCCTCGCCCGGCGTTCCTCACGCGAGATGCCCTGGATCTCCAGGCCGTAGGCGACGTTGTCGAGCACCGAGCGGTGCGGCAGCAGACCGAAGTGCTGGAAGACCATGGCGGCGCGGTGGCGGCGCAGTTCGCGCAGCCGGACCTTGTCCATCGCGATGACGTCCTCGCCGTCGATCGCGAGGCGGCCCGAGGTGGGCTCGATCAGCCGGGTGAGACAGCGCACCAGCGTGGACTTGCCGGAGCCGGACAGGCCCATGACGACGAAGACCTCGCCCTTGCGCACGTCGAAGCTGACGTCGCGGACGGCGGCGGTGCAGCCGGTGGCGGCGCGGAGCTCGGCGGCGTCGAGCGCGGCGAGTTCCGGGTCACCGGGGACCCGGTCGGCCTTCGGACCGAAGACCTTCCACAGGTTGCGCACGGAGAAGACAGGCTCGGTCTCCATGCCGGACTCGGTTCCGTTGCCGGACTCGGTCTCCATGCCGGACTCAGTTCTGTCGTCGGACTCGGTCTCCATGCCGGACTCAGTTCTGTCGTCGGACTCGGTCTCCATGCCGGACTCAGTTCTGTGGTCGGACTCATTTCCCTTGCCGGGCACGGCGGTTGCCGAACCGGCAGCCGCACGGGCGCCGGTCACCGTGCCGTCGGGCGTGGCGGCCATCGTGCTGTCGTCCGTGGCGGACGTCGTGCCGTCAGGCATGGCGGACATGTCGTTCCCGTCGGTGGTCGTACTCATCACGCACCGCCCCCGATCAGATCAGCGGCCTTCTCGCCGACCATGAGCACCCCGATCATCGGATTCACGGCGGGCATGGTCGGGAAGACGGAGGCGTCGGCGATCCGGATGCCGTCGAGGCCGCGGACGCGCAGCTCGGGGTCCACCACCGCGAGTTCGTCCGAGAGCTCGCCCATCCGGCAGGTGCCCGCCGGGTGGTACACGGTGTGCGCGACCTGGCGTGCGTACGCGCTGAGTTCCTCGTCGTCCGTGATGCCGGGGCCGGGGCACACCTCGCGCTTGAGCCAGCCGGCGAGCGGCTCGGCCTGGGCTATCTCGCGGGCGATCTTGATGCCGTCGACGAGGGTACGGCCGTCGTAGTCGTCCTCGTCCGTGAAGTACCGGAAGTCGAGGGCGGGTTTGACGGCCGGGTCGGCGCTGGTCAGGTAGAGACGGCCGCGGCTGCGGGGCTTGGGGATGTTGGGCGTCATCGAGACGCCGTGCGCGGGGCGTTCGTAGCCGAGGCGCTCCGGGTTGTCCGTGAAGGGGATCTGGTAGAAGTGGAACATCAGGTCTGGGCCCTGGTGTTCGGGGTCGCGGCGTACGAACAGACCCGCGTCGGAGTCCATCGCGGAGTTCTCCGGGATCGGCCCGTTCGTCTCCCAGACGATCACCGACTCGGGGTGGTCGAGCAGGTTCTCGCCGACGCCCGGCAGATCGTGCACGACGGGGATGTCCAGCTCCTCCAGGTCACCGGCGGGTCCGATGCCGGAGTGCAGCAGCAGGCGCGGCGAGTCGACGGCGCCCGCGCAGAGCAGGACCTCGTTCTTCGCGCTCACGAGCACCTCGTCGCCGTCCTTCGTGCGGACGTGCACGCCCGTGACCCGGGTCCCGTCGAGTTCCAGCTTGTACGCCCAGGTCTCCAGCAGGAGCGTCAGGTTGGGGCGCTCGTCCATCACCGGGTGCAGGTACGCCACCGAGGCGCTCGACCGCTTGTTGTTCTCCGGGTGGTACGCGAGGTCGAAGAAGCCGACGCCCTCGGTGAACGGCTGCCGGTTGAAGCCCTCGACGCGCGGCACGTCGAGCGCGGACCGCGCGGCGTCCACGAAGTCGCGGGCGATGGCGTTCCGGTCCTTCTCGTCGACCGGGACGATGTTGTTGAGGAGCCGCGCGTAGTACGCCTCCATCGGCACAGCGCCCCAGCCCTTGGCACCGGCCGCCTCCCACTCGTCCCAGTCGGACGGCAGCGGCTTGAACGCGATCAGCGTGTTGTGCGACGAGCAGCCGCCGAGCACCCGGGCGCGGCTGTGCCGGATGTGCGAGTTGCCGCGTGGCTGCTCGGTGGTCGGGTAGTCGTAGTCGAGTTCCCCGCCGAGCAGGCCCATCCAGCGGCGCAGGGTGAGGACGTCGTCGCGGCCGACGTCGCTGGGCCCGCCCTCGATGACGGCGACGGTGACGTCGGGGTTCTCGGTGAGGCGGGACGCGATCACGGAGCCCGCCGTGCCGCCGCCGATGACGACGTAGTCGTACGTGTTCTCGTGCTGGGACATGAAGTGGTACTCCAAGGTGCCTTGTGCGGTGGGGGGTTGGAGGAAGGGGGCGACGCGGGGACGGGGGACGGAGAGGAGCCGGGTACGGGTTCGCGCCGGGCGGCGGCTCGGGGTCGTCACCCCAGGTGGAGTGGCCGACGGGCGCCCGCCGCACGGCCGTTGACCCGCGGGTCGGCGAGCGGGACCGGCCGGGCGGTCTCAGCCGGCGAACCAGCGCACGGGCTTCGGCGCGAGGTTCTGGTAGACGTGCTTGGTCTCGCGGTACTCGGCGAGCCCGGCCGGGCCGAGTTCGCGTCCGACACCGCTCCTGCCGAAGCCGCCCCACTCCGCCTGCGGGAGGTAGGGGTGGAAGTCGTTGATCCAGACGGTGCCGTGCCGCAGCCGGCCCGCGACGCGACGGGCGCGGCCGGCGTCGGCGGTCCAGACGGCGCCCGCGAGGCCGTACTCGGTGTCGTTGGCGAGGGCGACGGCCTCGTCCTCGGTGGAGAAGGTCTCCACGGTCAGGACGGGCCCGAAGACCTCCTCGCGGACGACACGCATGCCGCGGTGGCACTGGTCGAGGACGGTCGGCTCGTAGAAGTACCCGGTGGCGGGACGGACACCGGACGGCTCGGGCCGCTTTCCGCCGGCGCGCAGCACCGCGCCCTCGGCCAGGGCGGAGGCGACGTACTCCTCGGTCTTCGCTCGCTGCTGCTCGGAGACGAGCGGGCCGCACTCGACGCCGTCCTCGGTGCCACGGCCGAGCCGGACGGCGCCGGCCCTGCGGGCGAGTTCGGCGACGAAGCGCTCGCGCACGGACTCCTCGACGATGAGCCGTGAACCGGCCGAGCAGACCTGGCCGCTGTGGATGAAGGCGGCGTTGAGGGCCTGGTCGACGGCGGTGTCGAAGCCTTCCTCGGTGGCGCAGGCGTCGGCGAAGACGACGTTGGGGTTCTTTCCGCCGAGTTCGAGCGCGACCTTCTTGACCGTGTCGGCGGCGGCGCGCGCCACCTTCGTACCGCTGGTGAGTCCTCCGGTGAAGGACACGAGATCGACATCGGGGTGTTCGGCGAGGCGGGCGCCGACGGTGTGGCCGGGGCCCGTGACGAGGCCCGCGACACCGGCGGGCAGCCCGGCCTCGGCCAGCAGACGGAGCAGCGCGACGGTGGTCAGCGGGGTGATCTCGCTCGGCTTGACCACGAAGGTGTTGCCCGCGGCGAGGGCCGGAGCGATCTTCCAACTGGCCTGGAGGAGGGGGTAGTTCCAGGGTGTGATCAGCGCGCAGACGCCGACGGGCTCGTGCACGACGACGCTGTGGATGTCGGACGATCCGGCGTCCACCACGCGGCCGCCACCCTCGCCCACGACGAGGTCGGCGAAGTAGCGGAAGGCGTCGGCGACGCAGTCGATGTCGACGCGCCCCTCTTCCAGGGTCTTGCCCGCGTCCCGGCTCTCCAGCAGGCCGAGTTCCTCGCGGTCGCGGACGAGGAGGTCGGCGACGCGGCGCAGCAGGGCGGCGCGGTCGGCGACGGGGGTGTGCGGCCAGGGGCCCTCGTCGAAGGCGCGGCGGGCGGCCGCGACCGCGAGGTCCGTGTCCTTCTCGTCACCCTCCGCGACCACGGCGAACGGCTCGGCATCGGCGGGGTCGAGGATCTCGCGCGTCGCGCCGGAGAGCGCCGCGCGCCACTCGCCGCCCACGTGGATGGTCTGTTCTGCCTGGTGTCCAGCCATGATCGGTGTTGCCTTCCGTTCCTGTTCGATGCCCCTGTGTCACGCGTGTGTCACTCCCGGGAGCCGTGAGCACCTGCCCCCCGACCCCGGATGCATGCACAATCCGTCACCAAAAGTGCGCCGGGTCACTGACAAATCCCCCACAACACGGCCAGACCGGTCGATGGATACCGATGGACAGCCGTGTTTCCTTTGACTAAAGTCAAAGGAATATGAAGCCAGTGTCAGCGGACCAGGTGACGGCGCTGCGGCGGTTCAACCGCTACTTCACCCGGCGCATCGGCGTTCTCGACGACCACTACCTCGGCCAGGACCGCCCCCTGGGCGAGGCCCGGCTGCTGTTCGAGATCGGTGGCGCGGGAGCCTCCCTGCGGGAGCTCCGGGCCCGGCTCGGCCTGGACGCCGGGTACTTGAGCCGGATGGTGCGGGCCCTGGAGAAGCAGGGCCTCGTCCGGGTGAGCGTTCACCCCGGCGACAGCAGACTGCGCCTCGCGGAGCTCACGGCCGCCGGGCAGGTCGAGGTCAAGGAGCAGAACCGACGGGCCAACGGGCTCGCCGAGGGCCTGCTCGGCGGCCTCGCCGCTCCTCAGCGCGCGGAACTGACCGCGGCCCTCGACACGGCCCACCGTCTGCTCCGGCTCGCCGCCATCACCGTCGAGACCGTCGACGGCGCGTCCCCCGACGCCCGCGCCTGTCTCGCCGCGTACGCGGCCGACATCGACGAAAGGTTCCCCGAGGGCTTCGACCCCGGCGACCTCGTCCGGCCCGACGAGGTGTCGGGCGACGCGGGCGTCTTCCTCGTCGCCTACGAGGAGGACCGCCCCGTGGGCTGCGGAGCGCTGCGCCGGCTCGCTCCCCGAGCGGGCGAGATCCGCCATGTCTGGGTGCACCCCGGCGCCCGGCGGCTCGGCCTCGGACGCCGCATCCTCGACGGCCTCGAACAACGGGCCGCCGAGCGGGACTTCACGGTCGTACGGCTGGACACACACGCCGTGCTCACCGAGGCGCAGGCGATGTACCGGGCGTGCGGATACATGGAGATCCCGCGGTACGACGACAACGTGTACGCGGCGCACTGGTTCGAGAAGCGGCTTCCCCGCGCCGGGGCGAGGAAGCCGCTCGGACGCTAGGTGCCGCTCGTGCAGTCGAACCCGGTCGGACAGAAGGAGTTCACGGCCGTCGTGAGCTGCTCGGTCAGGTCCGTGCCCGTCGGACCGCTCGCGACGACGGCGTACGGCGTGCCGTCGGCGGCCTGGAAGCGGTGGTCGACGGTCTGGGTGGCTCCGTACCGCTTGTCGTAGTAGCTGTAGCTGAACTCCGTCCAGCCGGTGCCGGTCCGCCGGTCCAGGTACTGGTAGTCCTTGGCCCCCTGCGCGATGCTCTCGGCCTGCGCGGAGGATTCCGCCGCCGAGGGCTCCATGATCTCGAACACCAGGAGCCTGCGGTTTCCGTCAGGCGCCGTGTAGGTGACGACGGGCGCCAGCTTGCCCTGCTTCTCCTCGCGCGCCCAGCCGTCCGGCACGTCCACGGTGTAGCCGAGCGGGTCGACCGCCCGGCTGTACCCGGGCGACGGCTCCGGGGCGGCGGTCTCCGCCGGGTCGGCGTAGGCGCCCTCGCTGCCCGAGGTGTTCAGGGTGTCCGGAGTCGCGCCGGGCTGCGACGCGGTGACGGTCACCGCGGGACCGGTCGGGCCCGCGTCCGGGTGCCCCGCCGGGTCGTCCCTGGTCAGCGCCCACAGCCCGCCGCCCACACCACCCGCCAGAACGGCCACGGCCACGATCACCAGAAGCAGCCGCCGCGAGTCACCGGCCCGCTGCGGCCCGCCACCCCCGGGCATCGCGCCGCCCCCGGGCCACGGCGGGGACTGCGGGGGTGACTGCGGGTGCGACCAGGACTGGGACTGCTGCTGCGGCCAGGGATGCTGGGGCGGCTGCTGCGGCATCGGCTGCGGTGGTACGGGGGCCGCGGGCGGATAGTGATCGGGCCGCGGCGAACCCGCCTGAGTGGCAGCCGCCCACCACTGCTGCCCCCCGTCCGGCGGCGCCCCACCGGCATCGGCACCGTCCTGGACCTGGCCGCCCTCGGGCCGCCCCGTACCGTCGTCCACCCATTGCCGACGGTCCGCGTCCCATCTCTGCGCCATCCCGCACCCCCGCTCCCCGTCGGCCGCACCCGGCGGCACCGATCTCGACGCTCTCGTCGCCGAACCTCTGCCGCGCCCTTGCCCCCCGGCGGACCGTACGTAACGACGATAGTGAGGATTCCGCCTGCCGCACCCCTCTTTATGACGACAAAGCACACACGTTCGATACGTACTTTCCGTACGCCTCACCGACCCCGCCGGACCCGGAACACAGCGATGCCCGGGTGGTGATCACCACCCGGGCATCGCGCGTACCGCGACGGACCGACTCACCCGAGCCGAACCCGTCAGATCCGTTCGGATCAGATCAGATCAGGCCGAGAGCGCGAACCGCCTCGCGCTCCTCCTCGAGCTCCTTCACGGAGGCCTCGATGCGGGTGCGGGAGAACTCGTTGATGTCCAGGCCCTGGACGATCTCGTACCGGCCGTCCTTCGTGGTGACGGGGAAGGAGGAGATGAGACCCTCCGGCACGCCGTAGGAACCGTCGGACGGGATACCCATGGAGGTCCAGTCGCCGTCCGCCGTGCCGTTGACCCACGTGTACACGTGGTCGATGGCGGCGTTGGCGGCCGAGGCGGCCGAGGACGCGCCACGGGCCTCGATGATCGCCGCACCGCGCTTGGCGACGGTCGGGATGAACTCCTCGGCCAGCCACTTCTCGTCGCTGACGACCTCGGCGGCGTTCTTGCCGGCGACCGAGGCGTGGAAGATGTCGGGGTACTGGGTGGCGGAGTGGTTGCCCCAGATGGTCAGACGCTTGATGTCGGCGACCGTGGTGCCCGTCTTCTTCGCGAGCTGGGTCAGCGCGCGGTTGTGGTCCAGACGGGTCATCGCGGTGAAGCGCTCGGCGGGTACGTCCGGAGCGGCGGCCTGGGCGATCAGCGCGTTGGTGTTCGCCGGGTTGCCGACGACCAGGATCTTGACGTCGTCCGCGGCGTTGTCGTTGATGGCCTTGCCCTGCGGCTTGAAGATGCCGCCGTTGGCCGAGAGCAGGTCGCCGCGCTCCATGCCCTTGGTACGGGGGCGGGCGCCGACGAGCAGGCCGACGTTGGTGCCGTCGAAGGCGACGTTCGGGTCGTCCGTGATGTCGATGCCCTGAAGGAGCGGGAAGGCGCAGTCGTCGAGCTCCATGGCGGTGCCCTCGGCGGCCTTCAGCGCCGGCGTGATCTCCAGGAGGCGCAGCTTGACCGGCACGTCCGCGCCGAGCAGCTGGCCGGAGGCGATGCGGAAGAGCAGGGCGTAACCGATCTGGCCGGCCGCGCCGGTGACGGTGACGTTCACGGGAGTGCGAGTCATGGCGTTCTCCGTATGACAGCTGGCGGTGGGGCGTCCCTGCCCCGGGTGCAGGATCGTCCCCTGCAACCACCGCAATGATCGATCAAAGGTCCCGATGATCGATCTCTCGGCGTCAAGAGAGATCCGCCGCCAGGCTATCGCGCATCCGGGACGCCGGACGTCAGGGTCCGTGTGGCCCACCCCACAGATGGCCCGAGAAGGCGGCCGCCGGGCCCGGGAGAGGGTGGGCTCGGCGACCGCCAAAGGGAGTACCAGGGGCACGGGAAGGGATCTCCCCCCTCCCCGAACGCACCGGATCCCGTGGGGGTACGGAGCCCCTGCCCCCTCCTTGCGAACCCAATCCCCCCAACCCGAGGATTTTTCCGCCCGGGCCGAACAACCTTCTTTCGCCCCCTCCACCCCTACCCGACCCACCCTGGGGCTCCGCCCCAGACCCCGCTCCTCAAACGCCGGAGGGGCTGAAATTGCCGAGCGCCGGAGGGACCGAAACTTCCCCGGCCAGGGCTGAATGAAAAGCGACCTCGCACCCGCAGCCGAAAGGTGACCACTGGGGCGAAGCCCAAGCCCCCGCGCACCCGCAGCCGGCAACGCACGGGAGGGGCCGTGCCGGTACATCCCTGATGTCCGTCGCTTACGTCCGGATCGAGCAGCGGCTCCCTAGGAAGCCCACGTCTGATCCAGCGGCGACGGACGGGGATGTACCGGCACGGCCCCGACCCACAACGCACCCGCACCCGCACCCGCACCCGCACGGAACGCCGACGCCGGCGTCCCGCTACTTCGTGCAGCCCTTCTGCCCGGACTTCAGCGTCGCGCAAGCCTTCGCGTCCCCCGCGTCCTTCACCGCGACCATCGGCGTGTACGCGTCCGCGTCCGCGTCCACCAGACCCGTCTGCTTCGCCGCGGCCCCCGACGACACCTCGACCCGGTCGCCCGCCGCCGCCTGCGTGACGCGAGCCCAAGCCGCCCCGCAGGTCTTGCTGTACCGCACCTCCACCAGCGCCGTCCCCACCGTCACACTGGTCGTGGTCTTGGCGAGTTCACCGCCGCAGCCCATGTCCTCGGGGTCCTTACCGGTGCACGAGGCCCCACTGCACTTCACCCCGGGCGGCAGATCGGGCTGAACACTGGCGGACGCGGCGGGCGTCTTCGGCGTACCGCCCGCGTCCTCCTTGTCCCCGCCCTGCGTGAGGTAGACGGCGGCCGCGACCACGACCAGCGCACCCACGACCCCGGCGAGGAACATCGTCAGCCGCCGCTTCCGCCGCGCGCCGTCCGCCCCCGAACCGGCACCGACGGGCCGCGCGTCCTGCGGCGGCGGACCCCCGGCCGCACGAGCCGGCCCCACCGGAGCCACCGGACCGAACTGCCCGCCTCGGTCGGACGGCGACCCGACGGCCCCCCAGCTGACGCCGGCACGCCCTGCGCCACCGGCCGAGGAGCCGGAGGCCCCACCGGAACCGGACGACGACCCGGACGACCCTCCGGCCGAAGAAACCCCGGAGGAAGAAACCCCGGACGACGACCCGCCGTACGACGGCTCACCCCCGTCCCGCCCGGACGGCTGCACCGGCACCGAAGGCGCCGACGGCGGAACCGTCGGCGCGCCCCCCGCAGGTCCAGCGACACCGGGCGCGGCGGTCACGCTGCCGCTCCTGCGGGCCGACTGCTGCGGCCCGCCGCTCCCCTTCGCCGAAGACGGCCCGAACTCCCCCAGCGCGGCGCGCGCCTGGGATATCCGTATCGCCTCCATCGTCATGTCGTGGCGCATCTCCGAACGGCTCCAGGCGCGCTCGGCCAGCTCCCACATGGTCGTCAGATGCACGGGACTGGTCCCGGTCACCTCGGCCAGCGCGACGATCGCGCCCTTGGGCGCGAGCAGCCGGCCGTTCAGGTACCGCTCCCAGGATGTCTTGCTGTAGCCCGTGCGGTCGGCCACCGCGGCGATGCTCAGCCCGCTCCGGTCGACGAGCCGTCGCAGCTGACTGGCGAACTCCCTGACCTGCGGATCGAGTTCATCCGGCAAGGCCTTCCAACGAGGCATTCTTTCCCCCCTCTTCCCCCCGTACGTGCACAACTGTCTTCCCCGCGCATGGCTCCCCGAGCTCTCGGCAACGCGTGGAGCAGGGGGCATCCCCGACTCCGCCGAATCCCCGTTCTGGCTACCCACAGGGATGCACTCGGTCCGGATCTCAGTTCCCGGGATGGGGGCGCACGGGAGCATTCGAGCCGGGGCATGCACCGTTGCACGCCCGCCGGGTCACGGTCCAGTGTTCCACCGGCATCGCGTACGACCGGCCGAACCCCCGCTCTTCGTACGGGACGTCCCGTACCGTCCCGATTGACCACGTTAGCCCGACTGTCGTGACAGATCGGTGTACATCCCTGAACTTGTCAAGACATCGACACAACGAGAACACAGATGCACCCCCAGACGCCCCAGAAACGGTCAGCGCCCCCGCAAGTAACCCACGGGCCGGAACGGGACCCGGCGAGCCGGAACGACCGCTCCGGGGGCCCGAGTCGGGCGGTTCCTGCCGAACGGCGCGCAGACCGTACCGGAATGGTCACTTCCGTGCCACAGCGGTCCGCCGGCTGTTGAACCGGCCCGTTCCCGTGCACAAGGGTTGACCCCGGGCGGAACACTCGCCCGATCGCGGCCCGTCCTTGACTCGGGGGAGAGGACGGGCCGCCGTCGTCCCCGGACCCGGACCCGGAACGGATTCTGCCCGCCGGCCGCCGCGACAGGGCGCCAGGCGTCAGGAGGCGGGCGGCGGCACACGGGGAGACAGAACGGCCCGCCCTCTCCCGAAGGAGAAGACGGGCCGCAGGTACGCCCGGGCAGGCGGGCGCGGACGCGCGAGCCGGTCCGCGGTCAGCGCACCGTGAAGTGCAGCGTGTCGTCGAGGAACGGGATCTCGAGCAACGGGTTGGGCTGAGCCATCATCGCGAGCAGGACGATGGCCGCGCCCAGGACGCCGTACGTGAGCATGTCCGTGAAGCGGGAGCGGACCGCGAGCATGCCCACGCTGGGCAGCATCCAGCGCATCACGGCGCCCGCGAGCAGCGCGGCGCCGATCAGGATCGTGCCGACCCGGAACACGTCGAGCGCGGTGAGCAGCAGGCCGAGCGCGACGGCCGACAGCACGGTGAGGATGGGCCACTGGCGCGCGGGCGCCGGGGCGTCCCCGGAGGCCGCCCGGCCGCCGCCCTCGGGCCGTGCCGTGTCCCGGGTGAACAGCGGGAAGCGGCGCGTGGTGCGCCGCGGCTTCCCCTCGGCGTCGGGCGCGCTGATGGCGTCCCGCACGGTCTCCTCGACCGGCTCCTCGGTCCCGGCCGGCTCCTCGGCCTCGGCCCGCTTGCCGGCCCGGGCCCGGGCCCGCTTGCCGGCGTCGGCCCGCTCGTCGGCCTCGGAGTCGGAGCCGGAGTCGGAGCCGACCCCGGACGACGGCTCGACGTCGGGGCCGGTCCCGGGCCCGGCCTCGGCCTCGGTCCGCGCGGCCGCCTCGCCGCGCGCCCCGGTGACGGCGTCACGCACGGCGCCCTCCGCATCCTGTACGGCCGACTCGGTACCGGCGGCTCGCGCGCCGCGCGGCGCGCCGTCCCCGGTCTGATGGGTGGTGCCGTCAGCCGACACTGCGCTCCGCCGCTTCCACCACGTTGACGAGCAGCTGGGCGCGGGTCATCGGGCCGACACCGCCCGGGTTCGGGGAGATCCAGGCGGCGACCTCGGCGACGTCCGGGTGGACGTCTCCGACGATCTTGCCCTCGGCGCTGCGCGAGACACCGACGTCGAGGACGGCGGCGCCCGGCTTCACGTCCTCGGCCCGGATGAGGTGCGCGGAGCCCGCGGCGGCGACGATGATGTCGGCGCGCTTGAGGTGCGCGGAGAGGTCACGGGTACCGGTGTGGCACTGGGTCACCGTGGCGTTCTCACTGCGCCGCGTCAGCAGCAGCGGCATCGGGCGTCCGATGGTCACACCGCGGCCGACGACCACGACCTCGGCGCCCTTGATCTCCACGCCGTAGCTGCGCAGGAGGGTGAGGACACCGTTCGGGGTGCAGGGCAGCGGGGCGGGCTCGTTGAGGACGAGACGCCCGAGGTTCATCGGGTGCAGGCCGTCCGCGTCCTTGTCCGGGTTCATGAGTTCCAGGATGCGGTTCTCGTCGATGCCCTTGGGGAGCGGCAGCTGGACGATGTAGCCGGTGCAGGCAGGGTCCTCGTTCAGCTCGCGGACCACCGCCTCGATCTCTTCCTGCGTGGCGGTCGCGGGCAGTTCGCGCTGGATGGAGGCGATACCCACCTGGGCGCAGTCGCGGTGCTTGCCCGCGACGTACTTCTGGCTGCCGGGGTCGTCCCCGACCAGCACCGTCCCGAGGCCGGGCGTGACGCCCTTCTCCTTCAGGGCCGCCACGCGGACGGTCAGGTCGGACTTGATCGCGGCTGCGGTGGCCTTGCCATCGAGAATCTGGGCGGTCATGGCCCCCATCCTCCCGGATGACCCGGTCCCGGTTCCAATCCGGGGCCGCGGCGGCCGCCGGGCGCCCGATTCGCCCGTATCCCGCCATGATCACCGATGTTGCACTTGCACAACACATAGGGAATGCCGCTGGACAAGTAAGAGTCCGCTAAAGAACGATGAGCACACAGTGTGTCGCGGGCAGTGCCGGGGGGACGGACCGCTCTGTAGAAATTCCTCCGAACCGTGCCACGCGTCGTCCCCAGGCAACGGAGGAAAACCCGCCATGAGTTTCGGCGACCCGAACAACCCTTACGGGCAGCCGCCCCAGCAGCCCCCCGCCCCTCCGCAGGCCCCGCCCGGCTACGGCTATCCGCAGGCCCCTCCCGGCGTGCCCCCGCAGGGCTACGGCTACCCGCAGCAGCCGGCGTATCCCGGCTACCCGGGCGGCAACTCGATGTTCCCTCAGACGATGCCGGGTCTGCTGACCACGGCGCGCGTCTTCCTGTTCATCATCTCCGCGGTGCAGATCCTGGCGGCGCTCGGCTGGTTCTACCTCGCCGCCATCGCCAACGACGTCTCGGACGCGGCGGACCGCTACAGCACGTCGTCGTCGGACGACCCGTTCGGCGCGTTCAGTGACGGTGCCGACATCGCGTCCGGCGTCATCGTGGTGATCGCCCTGATCGCGGCGGGCCTGGCGGCCCTGTCGATCACCCTGGGCGTGAAGTTCAGCAAGGGAGGTCAGGGCGTCCGCATCACCACCGTCGTCTACGGTGCGCTGGGCGGGATCGTCGGCCTGATCAGCCTCTTCGTGGGCCTGGACTCGGGCATGGCCTCCGCCGTCATCTTCCCGCTGATCTGGGTCACGTTCGCGGCCGTCATCACGGCGGCTCCGGTCGTGTCGAGCGGCACCGCCTGGTTCGCCCGACCGCGCTACTGAACCGTTCGCACTACTGAATCGTTCGCACTACTGAACCGTTCGCACCGAGGGCCGTGTCCCACCCTGCTACCAGGGGGGACACGGCCCTCGCGTTTCCTGCCGGATCAGTGGAAGAAGTGCCGCGTCCCGGTGAAGTACATCGTGACGCCGGCCTTCTTCGCGGCCTCCACGACCAGCTCGTCGCGGACCGAACCGCCGGGCTGGACCACGGCCTTGACGCCCGCGTCGGCGAGGATCTCCAGGCCGTCGGGGAACGGGAAGAACGCGTCCGAGGCGGCGTAGGAGCCACGAGCGCGCTCGGCGCCGGCCCGCTCGACCGCGAGCTTCGCGGAGTCGACACGGTTGACCTGGCCCATGCCGACGCCGACCGAGGCGCCGTCCTTGGCGAGCAGGATCGCGTTGGACTTCACCGCGCGGCAGGCGCGCCACGCGAAGGCCAGCTCGTCGAGCTCGCCCTCGCTCAGGGCGTCACCGGTCGCCAGGGTCCAGCTCGCCGGGTTGTCGCCGGCGGCCTGGAGCCGGTCGGTGACCTGGAGCAGCGCGCCGCCGTCGACGGGCTTGATCTCGACGGGAGCGGCCGGGGCCTGGTGGGCCCGCAGAACGCGGATGTTCTTCTTCTTGGTGAGGGCTTCGAGGGCGCCGTCCTCGTACTCGGGCGCGACGATGACCTCGGTGAAGATCTCCGCCACCTGCTCGGCCATCTCCTTGGTGACCGGCCGGTTGACCGCGATCACTCCGCCGAACGCGGACAGCGGGTCGCAGGCGTGCGCCTTGCGGTGCGCCTCGGCGACGTTCGACGCGATCGCGATCCCGCACGGGTTGGCGTGCTTGATGATGGCGACGCAGGGGTCCTCGTGGTCGTACGCGGCACGGCGCGCGGCATCCGTGTCCGTGTAGTTGTTGTACGACATCTCCTTGCCGTGCAGCTGCTCGGCCTCGGCGAGACCGCCCGTGCCGGAGGTGTAGAGGGCGGCGGGCTGGTGCGGGTTCTCGCCGTAGCGCAGCGTGTGCGCGCGCTCCCAGGTGGCACCGAGGAAGTCGGGGAACCGCGAGTCGTCGACCGGCGCGTACGAGGAGGCGAACCAGGAGGCGACGGCGACGTCGTACGCGGCCGTGTGCTGGAAGGCCTCGGCGGCGAGCCGCTTGCGGGTGCGCAGGTCGAAGCCGCCGCTCTGGACAGCGGTGAGGACGTCGCCGTAGCGGTCGGGGCTGGTGACGACGGCGACGGAGGGGTGGTTCTTGGCGGCCGCGCGGACCATCGAGGGACCGCCGATGTCGATCTGCTCGACGCACTCGTCGGGGGTCGCGCCGGACTCGACCGTCTCACGGAACGGGTAGAGGTTGACGACGACGAGGTCGAACGGCTCGACGCCGAGCTCGGCGAGCTGCTGCCGGTGGCTCTCGAGGCGCAGATCGGCGAGGATCCCGGCGTGGACCTTCGGGTGCAGGGTCTTGACGCGGCCGTCCAGGCACTCGGGGAAGCCGGTCAGCTCCTCCACCTTGGTGACGGGCACACCGGTCGCGGCGATCTTCGCGGCGGTGGACCCGGTGGAGACGAGCTCGACACCGGCCGCGTGCAGCCCGCGGGCCAGCTCCTCGAGACCGGTCTTGTCGTACACGCTGACGAGCGCGCGCCGGATGACCCGCTTGGTGCCCTCGGTGCTCTCGGCCGTGACTGTGCTGTCGGCGGTCACTGGATAACTACCTTTCGTCCCTCAATGCGATAGCCGTTGCGGGCGAGCCGCCCCACGACATCGACGAGCAGCCTTCGCTCGACTTCCTTGATGCGCTCGTGCAGAGCGCTCTCGTCGTCCTCGTTGCGGACCTCGACCACGCCCTGGGCGATGATCGGTCCGGTGTCGACGCCGTCGTCGACGAAGTGGACGGTGCAGCCGGTGACCCGGGCTCCGTACGCGAGCGCGTCGCGGACGCCGTGGGCGCCGGGAAAACTGGGGAGCAGCGCGGGATGGGTGTTGACGAACCGTCCGCCGAACCGGGCGAGGAATTCCTTCCCCACGATCTTCATGAACCCGGCGGACACGACGAGGTCGGGCTCGTACGCCGCGGTGGCCTCGGCGAGCGCCTGGTCCCACTCGTCCCGGCCGGCGTAGTCCTTGACCTTGCGCACGAAGGTCGGGAGCCCGGCACGCTCGGCCCGCGCGAGCCCTTCGATGCCGTCCCGGTCGGCGCCGACGGCCACGATCTCGGCACCGTAGGCCGCTGAGCCCGCCTCCGCGATGGCGTCGAGCAGAGCCTGCAGATTCGTACCTGATCCGGAGACCAGCACGACGAGGCGCTTGGCCTTGGCCACGACGGGGCCCTTTCTCGGGGGAGCACTTGTACGGTCGTACGAATGCTTCGCGCCCCGGGATACGGGGAAGTCTACGAAGCGGCCGACCGGCAGCAACGATACCGGCACACCGGGCGGCCCCCACGGGACGGGGGCGAGGCCGGAAGGTAGCGTCTGGGGAGGATCCACCCGGAACACCGTCCGGCGCGGGGAACGCCCCGCGCACGCGGGACGTTGACCTGGGACGAGAACGAACGGCCGGGGCACAGCCTCCGGCACCACCTGCGGCACCGCCCCGGAGACATCCGGAGCGCGTGTCCGGGGGTACGAAACTCGGGGCGCGAGTCCGGAGTACGAAGCTCGGGGCGTCAGTCCGGGGCGGACCGACCCGAGGCGTCAGCCCGGGAGGACCGGCTCGGGGCGCGCGTCACGAGCGCGAAGCTGTGTGGACACGCCGCCCGCCAGAACCACCAAGGGGAAGACGCTCACCTGATGCCGGACCGCAGTCTCCGACTCCCTCCGCTCCTGCTGCGCGAGCGGCGCCCTTCGTCCACCCCGCCGAGGTCGGGCGGGGACGGCTCCACAGGCGGGCCCGGCTCCGCGGACGGGAACGGCGGCTCGGCAGGTGGCAGCGGCGGCGGCCCCTCGGGCGAGCGCGGACCCGACGCGCCCGACACTCCCCCGTCCGGACCGTCCGCTCCCTCGAACCCCGACGACAATCCGTTCGCGCCGCCGCCGGAGGGGACACCCGACCGGCCCTGGCAGCCGCGCGGACACGGACAGGGGAACGGCCAGGACTCGGGCGAGAACGGCGAGGGCGAACAGTCCGGCCCCCGGTACACCCCCTGGGGCAGTCAGTGGAGCGACCGCCAGCCCGGACCCTCCGACGGTGGCGGTTTCGGCGACCGGCCCGGTGCGCCGAAGGGTGAGGGCGGTCCCGAAGGGCCCGACGGCGGACCCGGTACGGGCATGCGCTGGGACCCTACGGACCCCGCCCAGCGCCGCGCCCGTTTCGCGCTGCTCTCCGGCATGTGGGCGTTCTTCTTCGCCCTCTTCAGCTGGCCGTACGTGGCGCTGCTGCTCGGCGCGCTCTCTCTGTACTGGGGCATCAGCTCGCTCCGGACCAAGGCGCGCACGCCGGACCCGGACGCTCCGGCGCCCGATCCGAACGTCCGCCCCCAGACGACCGCCGCGGTGAGCGGCATCGTCACCGCGTCGCTGGCCATCGTGATCGTCGCCGCGACCTTCACCGCGCAGCTCGTCTACAGCGATTACTACTCCTGCACGAACGACGCCCTCACGAACGTCGCGAAGCAGTCCTGCGACGACCTTCTGCCGTCGCAGCTGCGCGACTGGCTGGGCACCGGCAACTGACGCCGCGCCTCCTGCCGGGGACTGCCACCCGGCAGGAGGCCTCCGCTTCTCCGGACCGCCCTCAGCGCGAGTCCTCCACTCCTCCGGACCGCCCTCGGTCCGGGCGGGTCAGACCCTCCGGGCTCTCCGGCCTCCCTGAGCCCTCCGGGGTCTCCGGGGTCTCCGGGTTCTCCGTGTCCTCCGCGTTCTCCGCGTCGGCCGGCCGGGCGGCCTTCTTCAACGCCTCCCAGCGGTTCTCCCGCGACGCCTCCTCGTGCCAGGCGGCCGCCGCGGCCTCCCCCGGCAGAGGGTCGTACGGCTCGTACGGCGCGTAGGGGTCGTACGGTTCGAAGTCCTCAAGGACGGACTCCAGCACCGCGGGGTCGACCCGAGCCGCAGCCTCCGCCCGGGCAGCGGGTGACGGCATCGACGGCGACGTCGGCCTGGGCAGCGGCGTCGGCACCGGCGTCGCGGGCGTGTCTCCCGTCCGGTGCGGCATCCAGGCGGGCATCCGCAGCCGGGGCTTCCGCCCGAATCCGCGCGCGTCCCGGCGGGCAGCCGCGCGCTTCGGCGCCCCGCGTCCCCGGCTCCGCCACTCCCCCGCGCCCACCGCGACGGGAATCCCGACGATCGCCGTCCACAGCGCCGCGGCGGGCCCCACCTGCCACCACACGGGTCCGAAGTGGGTCAGGGCGGCGACCCCCAGCGGCCCTCCCGCCAGCCCGGCGAGCACGCCGAGCGCGATGCCGCACCCTCCGGCGGCGAGTGCGACGACGGCCACCGTCCGTCCGAGCGACCACGGCTCCTCCCGGCCCGCCGCCCCCCGCACGGCCCCCGCCCTCACCGTGAACCACGCCACCGTCAGCCCGGCGGCCACCGGCACCAGCCCGCCCGCCCAGTTCGGTGGCGCCCCGGACCCCGCCCCCGGCACCGCCGCGAGCAGCGGGAACGCCGGGAGCAGATCGGTCGGCGCGCGCGTTCCCTCGGCGGCCGCGGACAACGGACCCACGACATGACCGGCGCTCAGGACGACACCCGGCCCGAGCCCGTAGGCCGCTCCCCACACCGCCGCGTTCGGCACCAGGACCAGACACAGCAGCAGAACGGCGAACCGCCCCGACCACCCACCGGTGAGCTGAACGAACGAGGCGCGGGCCGTGTCCCCGTGCCAGACCAGCGACGCCGCCACGAGCAGGGCCCCGCCTCCGACGAGGACCGCGACCCCGGCGGCGGCGGCGCGCACCGCGCCCCCGAGCACCCGGTCGTCGGCGGCGGCGAGCCGGCGTACGGCGGACACCGGTCGCACTCCGGCGAGCGGCAGGGCGTCCACGGCCCGCGTCCCCCAGAGCGGCATCGGCCCCCATGGACGCCCGTAAGCCGTCCAGACCCCCGCTCCCGCGGCGATCGCCGCGAGGAGTGGCAGGCAGATCACGGCCCAGGCCCAGGAGGGCCGCAACGTGCCGCCGGAGGCGTACCACGCGGCGGCCCAGGCGACGGACAGATAGCCGGCCGTGACGCCCGCCCACGCGGTACGCGGCGACGCCCCCGAGGTGACATCGGCCGCCTCACGCGCCGCCCGGTGCAGCAGCCACACCGGGAGCACGAGCAGGAGGAGCGGCGTCACCCCCACCGGCATCGGCAGACCGGACAGTGTGTCGGTGCGGATCAACTCCACGCCGTGCGCGAGCAGCCAGAGCGCGGCGGCGACATGCAGCGCCCCGTCCGGCCCGCTGTCCGGGTACGGCGAACTGATCCACAGCACCATGACGAGGACGGCGAACGCGCCGAGTCCGAGACCCGCGGCGAGGGCACCGCCCAGGAGGCCGGCCGCCAACCCTGGTGATCGGCCGCGCATCCGGGTGAGCAGGAGGGACAACGAGAGCCTGCGGTCGGTGATTTGGGTCACGACCGTCATGCTCCCAACGACACGCTCTTTCTCGTCGTAACAGGCGAACCTTGGATGTGTCGCTCAATATGCAGCTATGTACTTTTTCGTACGAAGGGGCGACCTGTGGGATCGGACATGACACAGAGCCCCGCCACCCCGCTGCCGGCGCCCGAGGAGCGCCGCCGTCTGCGCGAGGACCAGTCGCTGACCCAGACCGAGATGGCCGCCCGGCTCGGTGTCAGCCGGGCGACGGTGCGCTCGTGGGAGACCGGCCGCACGACGCCGCGCGGCCGCAAGCGGGAAGCGTACGTGAGGCTGCTCACCGCCGATCCGGCCCACTCACCCGCCGAGGTGAACGCCCGTCAGGAGGAAACCTCGCCCGAACTGGTGGGGGCGGGGGCGACACCGGCGCACGAGACCCGCTCCGCCGACGGCGAGACCCGGTCAGCCGACAGCGCGGAGCGGTCCGGCGACAGCGGGGAGCGGTCCGGCGACAGCGGGGAGCGGTCCGGCGAGGGCGACGAACGGCCGGGCGGAAGCGGGAAGCGTTCCGCCCGGGACAGGAAGCGTCCCGCCGAAGGGACAGGCCCGTCCGCCACGGACAGGGAGCGGGCCGCGGCGGCGAAGGAGCGGCTCGCCGAGGGCAGGCAGCGGCCTGCCGAGGACGGGGACTCCGCTCTCCCGGAGCCGTCACTGACACCCGCTCAGGCCTTCGACGCGCTCTACGCGTTCTGCGCCCCCGCCCTTGTACGGCAGACCTATCTGCTGACCGGGCGGCGCGAGCTGGCCCGCGAATCCGTGGAACGCGCGTTCCAACTGGCCTGGCACCGCTGGCCCGAGGTGGCCGTGGACCGGGACCCGGCCGGATGGGTACGTGCGACGGCCTACGAGTACGCGCTCTCCCCCTGGCATCGGCTGCGTCCGCGCTACCGGCACCCGGAGGCGCCGCCCGCCGGCGCCGCCGACCGCGCGCTGCTCGACGTACTCCTCGATCTGCCGCCCGTGTACCGGCGCACGCTGCTGCTGTACGACGGTGTCGGGCTCGGGCTGCCGGAGACCGCGGCCGAGACGGAGGCGAGCACGCCCGCGGCGGCCAATCGGGTGCTGCACGCGCGCGAGGCCGTCGCCGCCCGGCTGCCGGAGCTGGCCGTGCCGGAGGAGCTGCACTGGCGGCTCGCCGAGCTCGCGAGCTCGGAGCGGCTGCGCGCGGCGAAGCCCCGCACGGTCCGCTGGCACGGCGAGCGCCGCGCCCAGCAGTGGACCCGGGCGGCCATCGCCTTCACGGTCCTGCTCGTCGGGGTGACCGCCCTGACGATGCGCACGGCCCCCGACCACTACGAAGCCCCCCTCGCCCCGCCGGAGACCATCCACGGCCTGCCGCCCCGGGCCGCCCCCGGACCGCTCTCCGCAGCGGAGCTGAAACTCCGGGCCAAGCTGAAGGCCGAGACGGCGAGGGGCCCCGAGCGGCTGATCCCGGAGGTCCGCTGACGTCCGGGCGGCAGAACGCCGGTGGGCCCGCACCCCTCGAGGGGTGCGGGCCCACCGGCGTTCGGTCGAGCGGTGGCTCAGCCCGCGAGGATCTCGCGCGCGAGCTTCGCCGTCTCGGTCGGCGTCTTGCCCACCTTGACGCCCGCGGCCTCGAGGGCCTCCTTCTTCGCGGCGGCCGTGCCGGAGGAGCCGGAGACGATGGCGCCGGCGTGGCCCATGGTCTTGCCCTCGGGCGCGGTGAAGCCGGCGACGTAGCCGACGACCGGCTTCGTCACGTTCTTCGCGATGAAGTCCGCCGCACGCTCCTCGGCGTCGCCGCCGATCTCGCCAATCATGACGATCAGGTCGGTATCGGGGTCGGCCTCGAACGCGGCGAGCGCGTCGATGTGCGTCGTACCGATGACCGGGTCGCCACCGATGCCGACGGCGGACGAGAAGCCGATGTCACGGAGCTCGTACATCATCTGGTACGTCAGCGTGCCCGACTTCGAGACCAGGCCGATGCGGCCCGGCTTCGTGATGTCGCCCGGGATGATGCCGGCGTTGGACTGGCCCGGGGTGATGAGACCGGGGCAGTTCGGGCCGATGATGCGGGTCTTGTTGCCCTTCGACTTCGCGTACGCCCAGAAGGCGGCGGAGTCGTGGACGGCGATGCCCTCGGTGATGACGACCGCGAGGGGGATCTCCGCGTCGATCGCCTCGACCACGGCGGCCTTGGCGAAGGCCGGCGGCACGAAGAGGACGGACACGTTGGCGCCGGTCTTCTCCATGGCCTCGGCGACCGTGCCGAAGACGGGGATCTCATTGCCGTCGATGTCGACGGACGTGCCCGCCTTGCGCGGGTTCACGCCACCGACGATGTTCGTCCCGTCCGCGAGCATGAGCTTGGTGTGCTTCATGCCCGTGGCACCGGTCATGCCCTGGACGATGACCTTGCTGTCCTTGTTCAGGAAGATAGCCATGGCTGTTTAGTCCCTCGTCCCTTACTTCGCAGCCGCGAGCTCGGCGGCCTTGTCGGCCGCGCCGTCCATGGTGTCCACGCGCTGGACCAGCGGGTGGTTGGCGTCCGACAGGATCTGACGACCCAGCTCGGCGTTGTTGCCGTCGAGACGCACGACCAGCGGCTTGGTGACTTCCTCGCCCTTGTCGGCGAGCAGCTGGAGCGCCTGGACGATGCCGTTGGCGACCTCGTCACAGGCGGTGATGCCGCCGAAGACGTTGACGAAGACGGACTTGACGTCCGGGTCGCCGAGGATGATCTCCAGGCCGTTCGCCATGACCGCGGCGGAGGCGCCGCCGCCGATGTCGAGGAAGTTGGCGGGCTTGACGCCACCGTGGTTCTCACCGGCGTACGCGACGACGTCGAGGGTGCTCATGACGAGACCCGCGCCGTTGCCGATGATGCCGACCTCACCGTCGAGCTTGACGTAGTTGAGGTTCTTGGCCTTGGCGGCGGCCTCGAGCGGGTTGGCCGCGGCGTGGTCGACGAGCGCCTCGTGGTCCGGCTGACGGAACTCGGCGTTCTCGTCCAGCGACACCTTGCCGTCGAGGGCGATGACCTTGCCGGAGGCGACCTTGGCGAGCGGGTTCACCTCGACGAGGAGGGCGTCCTCCTTGATGAAGGTGTCCCACAGCGTCACCAGGATCTCGGCGACCTGCTCCGCGACCTCGGCCGGGAACTTCGCCTGGGCGACGATCTCGCGGGCCTTCTCGATCGACACGCCTTCGTTGGCGTCGACCGGCACCTTCGCGAGGGCGTCGGGGTTCTCCTCCGCGACGACCTCGATCTCCACGCCGCCCTGAACGGACGCCATGGCGAGGAAGGTGCGGTTCGTGCGGTCGAGGAGGTACGAGACGTAGTACTCCTCGACGATCTCGGGCGCGGTCTCGGCGATCATCACCTTGTTGACCGTGTGGCCCTTGATGTCCATCCCGAGGATGTCCGTCGCGCGGGCGACGGCCTCGTCGGGGGTGGCGGCGAGCTTGACGCCGCCGGCCTTGCCGCGGCCACCGACCTTCACCTGGGCCTTGACGACGGACTTGCCGCCAAGACGCTCGGTCGCCTCGCGGGCTGCCTCAGGCGTGTCAATGACTTCACCGGCCAGCACCGGTACACCGTGCTTGGCGAAGAGGTCCCTCGCCTGGTACTCGAACAGGTCCACGCGCGTCCGTCCCTATCAGTGATCTCGCGGTTCGTTGGATGCGTGGGCGTGCCGCGAAGGGCAACGTGACGTCCGCTGTCACAAGGGTGGCGCACACGGTGTCCGAGCGCGCGGCATGTCCGTCTCGCAGGTTATCGCCGCTGGACGCGGGTCCCTAAATCGCAGGTCACACCTCAGCGGTGATACCTGTCACAGATCGTGCCCGGACGGGGCCTCACCAGGCTGGGGTTTGCCTGGTGAGGCCCCTCGAACGGCCCCGAAGGGCCCAGGGCGGGTGGTCCCCACCCCAATGGGGACCACCCGGCCCTCCCGCAGGGGTCCGGCCGGACGGATCCGACGGCTTTCGGCCATCCGGGCCATGACCCTGCGGAAGTCGATCATCTGCGGCACGCCGTTCCGCGGCCGGGCGTGTCGCACGGCGCCGCATGACACGCCCGTCCCCCGCACGACACGCCCGTCCCACGTGACGTCCGATGCCTACGCACTGCGCACGCAGTGGGTCGATCACAGACAGTGCATTCAGCACGAGACGTACGGGCCGTACACGCCGAGCGGGCCGAACGGTCTGACGCGGTCTGAGCGGTCTGTCTGAGCGGTCTGAGCGGCGTACGTGCTGTGCGGAGGGGCGTGCTCGGTGTGCTCGGCACCCGGGGTGCGCCAGGCGGTTTCCGCCGGAGCGCTGACCCGACAGCGCGCCGGGCCGGGCCGGGCGGGAAGGGGAGACCTCTCCGGGCCGGGCAGCGGGGAACCGCCCTAGCCGGGGAGGACGGGAATGGCCCGGTGCCGGTCCCGGGTCCCGGCCGGGGGCACATCCGCCGAAGCGCCGGGCGCGAGCCGGAGCGGCACCCGGTGGTTCGGAGTGACGGCGTGCGCGTCGCCGTGCCGCGGCGCGGGGCTGTCCACGGCGGACTGCCTGCCCAGCGCGCCGCTCGGATCGCCGGGAGGCGCCTTCCGGGCCGGGGCCTGCCCCGCCTGTACGACGTCCTGGACACGGCGCTCCACGACAACCGCGCCGCCCGCCCCGAAGCCGCCCGGTCCGTACGCGGGGACGGTGGAAGCGGGAGCGTCCGACCGCCGCCCCGTGCCGCCCCCGCCCTTCGTCGCGCTGGACTGCTCCGCGACGCCACTCACCGGCTGCCGGGCCACCGCGACGAACGGAGGCCGCGCACCCGCGCCGGGAAACACGCACGGACTCGCAGGGTCGGGCTGACCCGACGGGAGGAGAAGCCCCGGCGGAGCGAGGAGTCCCGGCGGTGCGGGGAGTCCCGGCGGTGCGGGGAGTCCCGGGGCGGGAAGTCTCGGCACGGACAGCATCGCGCCCGGCGACCTCGACAGCCCCCTGCTCACCGACTCGACCAGATCCCCGACCGGCCGTACGACAAGCCCGCCGGCCGGCCCCGCGACGTCCCCCAGGGCGCGGCCCACGCCATCGGCGACCCCGTCGATGACCCGCGGGACCCGAGCGGAGAGCCTGCCGCGAGTGCCGGGCACGACGCGAGCGCGGGAGACGGCGTGCGTGTCGGGTGCGACGGGAGCGAGGGGTACGCGGCGCGTGACCGGCGCGCCATGAGGAGCGTGGCTGACCGGCATGCCGTGTGCGGCGGGCACAACGTGCGGGACCGGTACGACGTGCTGCGTGACTGGCGCGGCGCGCGGGACCGGTGCGGCGCGCGGGACCGGTGCGGCGGGAACGGCAAGTGCGGCGGGGTCATTCTGGGCCGCCGGGGCGGCCGGGGCGGCCCGCTGAACCTGTGGGGCTCTCGTAGTCCGTGCGGCTTGTACGGCCCGGTCAGATCCGCCGGGCGGCTCGGCCCGTACGGCCGGCTCCGTGCGTGGGGCGGGCTCGGGCTCTGATTCGAGGACGCCCACGACGGAAGCGGTGCCGCTCGCGGCGGGCCTGGTGTGCGAAGCCGGCTTCAGCAGGTCCGCCGAAGTCCGGTCCACGGAGGTCCGGGCCACCGAAGTCCGAGCCGCCTCGAGGACCCGGACGGAAGGCGGGTGCGTCGCCCCGTCGGCCGCCTGCGCCTGCCCTCCGCAAAGGAACCCGAGTGCGCAGAACCCGCCCGCCAGCAGGACCACCCGCAGCGCACGCCGCCCGGCCGTGCCGCGCACCAAGCGCGGAACAGCACCCGACGACGCGGCTGGCTGGGTCAAGACGGGGAGGGTCCTCCCGTACGAAGGGACGCGAGGGCACACAAGGGAACGGAACGAACGCGAACGCCTCGGAAATGCCCGGGTCGGCACGGGCCGCCAAGGAATCGCAAGGCAGAGCCCGTTGGCCGCGTCGATCCTCGCACGGGACCGAAGAGGGTGCGCAAGTCCCCTGTTACCGATGGATACCCATGTCCCGATTCCCGCCCCTTCTCACCTGGTGTCCGGTATCGGAAGCGGCCGCTTCTCGATCGCCGCCGCCATGACCTCGGGAAACAGATCGGGCGTACAGGCGAACGCCGGTGCGTCGAGCGCCGCGAGCGCCGCCGCGTGCTCGCGGTCGTACGCGGGCGCCCCCTCGTCGGACAGCGCGAGCAGCGTCACGAACTGCACCCCCGACGCCTTCATCGCCGCGACCCGCTTCAGCATCTCGTCGCGGATCCCGCCTTCGTAGAGGTCGCTGATGAGGACGACGACCGTGTCGGCGGGCTTGGTGATCTGCGACTGGCAGTACGCGAGTGCCCTGTTGATGTCCGTGCCGCCGCCGAGCTGGGTGCCGAAGAGGACGTCGACCGGGTCGTCGAGCTGGTCGGTGAGGTCGACGACGGCCGTGTCGAAGACCACGAGCCGGGTGGCGATGGACCGCATCGAGGCGAGCACGGCACCGAACACGGAGGCGTAGACGACCGACGCGGCCATCGACCCCGATTGGTCGATGCAGAGGATGACCTCCTTCTTCACGGACTGCGAGGCACGCCCGTAGCCGATCAGCCGCTCGGGCACGATCGTGCGGTACTCGGGCAGGTAGTGCTTCAGGTTGGCCGCGATCGTGCGGTTCCAGTCGATGTCGTGGTGGCGGGGTCTGCTGATCCGGGCACTGCGATCGAGGGCGCCGGTGAGCGTGGCCCGGGTGCGGGTGGCGAGCCGCTTCTCCAAGTCCTGGACGACTTTGCGCACGACGGCCCGCGCGGTCTCCTTCGTCGTCTCCGGCATGGCCTTGTTGAGGGAGAGGAGGGTGCCCACCAGGTGCACGTCGGCCTCCACCGCCTCCAGCATCTCGGGCTCCAGGAGCAGGGCGGAGAGCCCGAGCCGGTCGATGGCGTCGCGCTGCATCACCTGCACCACGGACGAGGGGAAGTAGGTCCGGATGTCGCCGAGCCAGCGCGCGACCGACGGCGCCGATGCGCCGAGCCCCGCCGAACGGTCCCGCCCCGACTGCCCCTTGCTCCCCTTCCCGTACAGCGCGCCCAGCGCCCCGTCCATGGCGGCGTCCTGCCCGGTGAGCACGCACCCGGTGCCGTCCGCCTCGTCGCCGCCGAGCACCAGCCGCCATCGCCGCAGCCGCTCGCCGTCGGCGCCCACCGCTGCCTCGGTCATGGAGCCACCCTCACAAGGTCGTTGTCGTGATGTGTCCGGCCGGCACCGTCGCCGCCGTCACCTCCGCCGTCACCGCCGTCGGCCCGGCCATCCACGTCGTCGTCGGCCCCGCCCGGCTCGCCGAGCCCCAGCAGCAGGCTCAGCATCGGCAGCACAGCGTCCGCGCGCTCGGTGTCGAGATCTGCGGCGAATCCGGGTATTCCGGAGCCGGTGGCCTCGGCACTCGCCCGTACTCCCGGGCCGCGCCGGACCAGTTCGCCCAGCGTCCTGCGCACCCCCGTCTCGTACGCCGAGAACGTCCGGCGCAGCAGCGGCAGCACATCGGTGAACGCGTCCGTCGGCACCCCGGTCAGCCACGCGTCCACCAGTCCGAGCAACCGCTCGTCGTGCACGAGCAGCATGCCGCCCCCGGAGCCGCCCCCGACGAATCCCTCGATCCACGCGGCCGCGTCCGCGGGCTCCGTCCCCGGCGACAGCACGAGGCCCATGAGCCGCGCCGCCTCCTCCTGCGCCAACTCCCCTTCGTCGAGGAGAAGCCGGACCGCCCGCCCCCTGACCACCCCCGGAACGGTGTCCCGCGCGGCGAGCAGCCGCAGCACGGAGTGCCAGCGCCCACGGATGCCGCCGGCCGAAGCGGTATCACCGGCAGGAGCGGTGTCACCGTCCGGAGCGGGCTCGGCCAGCAGCCCCACCGCTCCGTGCACGGCGTCGATGTGGCGGCGCATCTCCTCGGCGGCGTCGCTGTCCAGGGCGACGCAGGCCGGGGGGAGGCCCACGAAGACGCGCTCGGCCAGCCCGGCCGCGACATCCGCGAGGGCGTGGGTGTCCGTGCCGCGCACGTCGCCGTAGCGCAGGGAGCGGACGAGCGCGGGCAGAGCCTGCGCGAGGTGGCCCACGTCCGCGTCGAGGGCGGCCCGGTCGGCGAGCACCCGCATCACCACGGGGAGCGCGTCCGGGAGTTCGGCGAGGAGGCAGCGCTCGGCGAGCGCCGTGACGTCGGCCAGGGAAGGCGCGCCCACGGCGTCCGCCTCGGCCTTGGCCGTCGCGGCGGCCGGAACCGTCGTGCCCCACACGCCGGCCTCGGCGACCCGCACCGACAACTCCGGCTCCCAGCGCAGCCGCCAGGTCTCCCTGAAGGTGCCCGTGCTGCCGCGGGACGTCGTGGGCTCGCCCCACGCGACGCCCAGGAGACGCAGCCGGTGCAGCAGTGTGCTGCGCCCCGCGTCGGTCTCCTTGCGCAGGTCGAGCTCCACCTCCCGTTCCAGTGCCTCGGGTTTGAGCCGCAGCCGCCGCTGCGACCGCGCGAGATCCCGCTGCAACGGCACCGCCGGGGCGGACTCCGGCACCTCGCCCAGCACATCCCCGACCACGAGCCGGTCGCGCACCAGCGCCAGGGGGACGTCCGAGCCCTCGCACATCACGGCCCGGACGGCATCGGTGGTCTCGGTCAGCCCGGGCAGCGGGCGGCCTCGCATCGCGGCGAGGGTGTCGGCCAACCGCACGGCCTCGATGACATGGGCGGACGACACGCCCCGGTCCTCGTCGCGCAGCAGCCGGGCCACCTTGGTCATCCACCGCACGACCGGGCGGTCGGGGGCGCTGAACAGATGTCCGTACCAGCCCGGCGAGTCGATGCCCGCCCCGTACCCGCTGACCCGGGAGAGCCGGCGGTGTGTCCAGGGCACCCACGTCAGGTCGACCTTGGCCCTGGGCAGGCCCTTGAGCAGCGCCCGGTCGGCGCCGACCGTGGTCCTCCGCCGCAGCGCGGGCACGTGCCAGGCGCCGCACACCACGGCCACGTCGTCCCCGAACTCCCGCCGCGCCGAACGGATCTGGAGCCGCATGTACGCCTCCCGCACCAGGTCCCGGTCGTGGCCCCCGACCCCGTACGTCTCCCGCAGCGCCTCCATGGCCTCCTCCAGCACGGTGAACGGCGCGAACGGATCGCCCGCGGTCCCGGCCCGGTGCTCGACGACGTCCTCCCACCAGCGCTCCGGGTCGTCGTAACCCGCTGTCTCGGCGAGCACCGCGAGGGGGTCGATCCGTACGGACGCCTCGAGGGGCCGGTCCGTGGCGCCGCCCTCGTCCGGTCGGCCGGGATCCGCCCCCGGGCCGAGCGCGTCGGGGTTCCCGGCCGCTACGGGGTCGGCGGGGTGGGCGGGAGGCGTGCTCCCCGGCTCGTCCCGGTCCGGGTCCGCCCCGTCCCTCCCCCAGGCCAGGGTGTGGGCCGCCGGGAGGTCGATGAAGCGGGCCGGCACTCCGTGCTCCAGAGCCCACCTGATCGCGACCCACTCCGGCGAGAACTCGGCGAGCGGCCAGAAGGCCGAGTTGCCCGGCTCGTCCACGACATGGGCGAGGAGCGCCACGGGGGGCCGCATGTCCTTCTCGGCGGCCAGCGGGACGAGTGCGTCCGCCTCGGGCGGTCCCTCGATCAGTACGACCCGGGGAACCGCCGCCTCCAGCGCGGCCCGCACGGCCCGCGCCGACCCCGGCCCGTGATGACGCACACCGAGCAGCAGCGGCCCGGCACCCCGCTCGGTCACCCCGCCCCGCGGCGCGGGCGGCTCGGTGTCCCGTACTCCGCTCATGCGCTCACCTCGCGGCAGGCCCGGTAGAAGTCCTTCCAGCCGTCCCGCTCGCGGACGACCGCTTCCAGGTACTCCTGCCAGATGACGCGGTCGGCCGCCGGGTCGCGGACGACGGCACCGAGGATGCCCGCGGCGACATCGCTCGCCCGCAGGACGCCGTCGCCGAAGTGGGCGGCCAGAGCGAGGCCGTTGGTGACGACGGAGATCGCTTCGGCCGTGGACAGCGTGCCGCTGGGCGACTTCAGTTTCGTCCGTCCGTCGGCCGTGATCCCGTCGCGCAGCTCCCGGAAGACGGTGACGACGCGGCGGATCTCGTCGATGCCCTCGGGCACGGCGGGCAGGTCGAGGGAGCGGCCGATCTGGTCGACCCGGCGCGAGACGATGTCGACCTCGGCGTCGGCGCTCTCCGGCAGCGGCAGGACGACCGTGTTGAAGCGGCGGCGCAGCGCGCTCGACAGTTCGTTGACCCCGCGGTCGCGGTCGTTGGCCGTGGCGATCAGGTTGAAGCCGCGGACGGCCTGCACTTCCTGGCCCAACTCCGGGATCGGCAAGGTCTTTTCGGAGAGGATCGTGATCAGGCTGTCCTGAACGTCCGCGGGCACGCGGGTCAGTTCCTCGACGCGGGCCGTCATGCCCTCGGCCATGGCCCGCATGACGGGGCTCGGCACGAGCGCGTCCCGGCTGGGCCCGTGCGCGAGCAACTGCGCGTAGTTCCAGCCGTACCGGATGGCCTCCTCCGGCGTGCCGGCCGTGCCCTGCACGAGCAGCGTCGAGTCACCGCTGACCGCGGCGGCCAGATGCTCGGACACCCACGTCTTCGCGGTGCCGGGCACGCCGAGCAGGAGCAGCGCCCGGTCGGTGGCGAGGGTGGTGACGGCGACCTCGACGATGCGGCGCGGCCCCACGTACTTGGGGGTGATGACGGTGCCGTCCGGCAGTGTGCCGCCCAGCAGGTAGGTGGCCACGGCCCAGGGTGACATGAGCCAGCGTTCCGGGCGGGGCCGGTCGTCCTGCGCGGCGAGCGCGGCGAGTTCGGCGGCGAAGGCGTGCTCGGCGTGCGGCCGCAGCGCCTCGCTCTGCCGGCTCGCCTCCCTGTCTCCCGCGGGTGTGTGGACGGACGTCGGTTCAACGGACACGGACATGGCTCGGTCCCCCTCCAGCTCGGCCGGTTCGGATCTGGTTCCACCGTGCACCACGCCACTGACAATGCGCTCCGACCTGCGCAAACGCGGCCGCGAGGATCGATTGTCAGTGGGGGGACCTACCTTCGATGGCATGACACAGCAGGCGGTGCGCTGGACGGCGGATCAGGTGCTGGCACTGGCGCCTGACGCCGCGTCACGCAAGGCGGGGAGCAAGCTCGGCGCGGCCGGTTCGTGGTCGGAGGCGGGCCATTCCGAGGAGGGGACGGTATGGGGACTGTGCAGGGGAAGCGGCAGCAAGCCGTATCAGACGGTCATCGACATCGCGGACTCGACGGGTCCCGCCTACAAGTGCAGTTGTCCGAGCCGGAAGTTCCCGTGCAAGCACGCGCTGGGGCTGCTGCTGCTCTGGGCGGGTGCGGACGACGCGGTGCCGTCCGGGCAGGAGCCGGACTGGGCCGCACAGTGGATCGAGGGAAGACGCAAGCGCGCGGAGGACAGGAAGACGGCGGGCGGGGGATCTGGAGCGTCCTCGCCGGGTGATCCCGAGGCGGCGCGGCGCAGGGCGGAGCGCCGGGCCGAGCGGATCACCGCGGGGGCGGCCGAGCTGGAGCAGCGACTGGCGGACCTGCTGCGCGGCGGTCTGGCCTCCGCCGAGCGGGCGGGGTACGGGCTGTGGGAGGAGACGGCGGCCCGGATGGTCGACGCGCAGGCACCCGGTCTGGCGGCGCGCGTGCGGGAGTTGGGCGCGATCCCGTCGTCGGGGCCGGGCTGGCCGGTGCGTCTGCTGGAGGAGTGCGCGCTGCTCCACCTCCTCGACCAGGGCTGGCTGCGGCGCGAGCGGCTGCCGGACGACCTTGCCGCGACGGTCCGATCCCGCGTCGGGCTGTCCGGCTCGGCGGACGGCCCGCCGGTGCGCGACCGCTGGCTGGTTCTCTCGCAGTACGACACCGCGGACGCGCGGCTCACGACGCGCAGGATCTGGCTGTACGGCGCGGAGTCCGGCCGGACGGCACTGCTCCTCTCCTACGGCGCGGCCGGCCGGGCTCCCGAGCAGGCGCTTCCGGTGGGACTGGCCTTCGAGGCGGAGGTGTCCGCGTACCCGGGCGCCGGGCAGGTGCGGGCGGCGCTGGGCGAGCGGTTCACTCCTCCGGCGCCCGCGGCGATACGGCCGGCAGGACTGACCACGTCCGAGGCGGCCGCCCGTTACGGAGAGGCCCTGCGCGCCGACCCCTGGCTGGACTCCTACCCGGTCACTCTGGACCGGGTCGTCCCGATCCCGGACGGCGATTCATGGCAACTCGCTGATGCGGACGGAGAGTTGGCTCTGCCGCTCACTCTTTCCTCGCGGTCCCGTCCCGATCTGTGGCGACTGGTCGCCCTGTCCGGCGGCGCCCCGGTCACGGTCTTCGGCGAGTGCGGCCACCGCGGCTTCACTCCGCTGACGGCATGGCCGCAGGGCGAGGGCGAGGCGGTTCCGCTGTGCTGACCGCCGTCACCACGCCCGGCACCCCGGCCTCCCGCCGCGGCGGTCGGCCGCCGCTGATGCCCACCGTTCGGAAAGGACGCTCATGAACACGACCTCGACCTCGGCGGGCGTGCCCGTCGGTGGCTCCTGGGAGGAGCTCGTCACCGTGGCGCTGCTCGGGACCGAGCGACGTACACCTCCGGGGCGGCACCCGGGGCAGCAGGCTCCGGCGGCGCTGCTGGACGCGGCCGCCGTGGAGACCGTGCGACGGCGGGCCGGAGTGCGGCCGGCACGGGCGGCGGCCCGTCCGGAGCCCGCGGCGCCGGACCCCCGGACCGCGTTGCCGCCCGCCGCGGCCCGCAGACTGGCGACGCTGCTGGCGGACCGCCCCGGCACGGGCGGCGGTGGCCGCAGGGGGTCGGCGCCCGACCTCATGGAGCTGCTGCCCCAGTGGCTGACCCTGGCGAACGCGCGGGGATTCGCGGCACCCCCGGGGACCCTCCCGGCGCTCCTCGACGCGGCCCGGGGGCGCACGGACCTGCGTCCCGCGGCGCTGGCCTTCGCCGGGCCGCGGGCGCTGTGGCTGGCCCGGCTGAACCCGGAGTGGCGGTTCGCGCTGCGCTCCTCGCCCGGCGGTGGCGCGGCGCTGCCGGGGCCGGACGAGGCCGATCGCGTACAACAGCTGTGGCAGGAGGGACTGTTCGCCGAGCGGGTCGCCCTGCTGGCATCGGTTCGGGCCAAGGATGCCTCCGCCGCACGCGAGTTGCTCGTCACGACCTGGGCGACGGAGCGGGCCGAGGACCGGCTGATGTTCCTCGACTCGCTGCGGTCCGGGCTGTGCGCCGAGGACGAACCGTTCCTCGAACGGGCTTTGGCCGACCGCAGCCGCAATGTACGGGCGACGGCGGCCGAGTTGCTGTCCGCGCTGCCGGGTTCGGCGCTCGCCGCGCGGATGGCGGACAGGGCCGGTTCGTGCGTGGCCGTCGACCGTACGCGGAGCATGCCGGTGATCGTGGTCGAGGCACCCCACGAGTGCGACGCGGGGATGGAGCGGGACGGGATGGTGCCGAAACCCCCGGCCGGCCGGGGCGAACGGTCCTGGTGGCTGGGCCAGCTGGTCGAAGCGGCGCCGCTCGGGACCTGGCGGGAGCGGTTCGGCGGACGGTCGCCGGAAGAGATCGTGGCCCTGCCCGTGGCGGACGACTGGCAGAGGGAGCTGCATGCGGCGTGGTGCCGGGCGGCGGTGCGGCAGCGCGATCCCGGATGGTCGAGGGCGCTCCTCGGGGCACCCTCCGCACCGGAGGCCGGGGGGCCGGGGGCGGTGTCCCTGGCCGAGCGGTCCAAGCTGCTCGCGACCATGGACGCCGAGGAGCGGGCCGAGTGGGTCGCGGGGTTCATCGGTACGCACGGACTGTCCGAGGCGTTCCAGCTGCTCGGGGTGTGCGCGGTGCCCTGGGCGGGGAGCCTCGGGCGGGCGGTGGTCGACGCGCTCGACATCGCGCGGGACGCGGGAAGTTTCCCCTGGAGCTTCAGCGGGGTGATGGGGCTGGCCGAGCGCTGCCTCGACCCTGGGGAGGCGGGTCGGCTCGACGCTCTCACCTCGGTGCCCGACGAGTCGGAGCACGCGGTACCGGGAGCCGGCGGCTACTGGGCCGAGGCGTTCCAGCGACTCGTGACGACGTTGCGCCTGCGGGCGGCGATGGCCGCCGAGCTGTCGCCGCCATGAGGTTCCCGGCCGACACCCGGACCCACACGGCACGACTCGGCCCACGCGGCACCTCAGCCCACCCACCCCTGGGAACGGCCGAGTACCGCGGCCCAGGCGGCACCTCAGCCCAGGCGGCGCCTCAGCCACCCGCCCTCTGGGAACGGCCGGGCACTGCGGCTCACCCGGCAAGTCAAGCCCACCAGGCACGTCAGCCCAGGCGGCGCCTCAGCCACCCGCCCCCTGGAGGCAGCCGGGCACCGCGGCTCACCCGGCACCTCATGCCCACCAGGCACGTCGGCACGACCCGGCACCACGGGACGGCCCGGCGCCGCGGCACGAGCCCGGCACCACGGGACGGCCCGGCGCTGCGATACAGCCCGGCACCCCACCATCCGCGCAACCGGACCACCCGGCCGGCGACGGTGGGGACACCCGGCGGTCACGCCGACGGGACGGTCACGCCGACGAGGGCGGTTACGCTCCGGCCGGCTGCCGGACGTTCGCTCGGACCCAGTCCACGATCGACGTCGTCGTCGCGCCCGGGGTGAAGATCTCCGCGACGCCCTTCTCCTTGAGGGGAGCGATGTCCGCCTCGGGGATGATGCCGCCGCCGAAGACCTTGATGTCCTCGGCCTCGCGCTCCTTGAGGAGGGCGATGACGGCCGCGAAGAGCGTGTTGTGGGCACCGGAGAGGATGGACAGTCCGATCGCGTCGGCGTCCTCCTGGATCGCGGTGTCGACGATCTGCTCGGGGGTCTGATGGAGCCCGGTGTAGATGACCTCCATACCGGCGTCGCGCAGCGCCCGCGCGATCACCTTGGCCCCGCGATCGTGGCCGTCGAGCCCCGGCTTGGCCACCACCACGCGGATAGGTCCGGCTGCCACACCCATCACTGCCTCCATGAACCGACTACATCAACCTGTACCGACGAGGACTGCCGACACATGCCTACGACCACCGACTGACGACCACCGCCGGCGACCACCGACCGGCGAGGACCGGCGACGACTACCGAGCGACAGCTGACGACTACCCACTGTTGCCCGTGGGCGTTCGTCGACCGCCAACTACTGACCATCGACACATATCGCACATTTTTTCCGCTCGCCGCACCGATGGCCCCCGGATCACCGGATGAGCCAAGCGGCACAGGCGCCCCGAGCCGTATCGGCCCGGGTAAGTGAACGAACGTTATCGCCAGCATCCCGTAACCGGCAGTTTCGCGGTGGAGACCGAGGGGGAAATCACACACTGGGACAAGTTCGCCGCGCACGGTTCCGTACCGCGGCACCGGCGCCGCACGGAATGTGCGGCGTACGGGCCAGGCCGGAGTCGGCGCAAGAAGAGCCGCGATCAGGTGGCCGCATCACCGCGTCGTCAGCGGGACAGCGTGGTGACGGGGCACATCGGCGACGGCACGACAGCGGGGAGCAACGCCGGAAAGAGGACCGCGGGACGACGAGGGCGACTCCACGCCACGACACGATGCCGGCGCACCCAGCCCGGCGGAGCGTCGCGGATCCGGGGTCGGCGTCGTGTCCCACACCCCCCGGCGGGGCACTCCGTAGCGTCATCGGCGTCTCAGGCGCCGCGGACGCGTCGTCGGCCACCGCCGTCACCGACCTCACGGCTTTCCACTAGGGCACACGGGGGACGGAGCGGTCCTGCCGCGTGCCGACTGGAGGTCGGCCATGAAGGTCACTGGGGCCGCGTCGCCCTTTCTCCTCTGTCAGCGCCTGTTTCCGACGAAGCTCGCAGGGCTCTCGGTGGCCCTCCTGAAGGCAACAGCCCTGGAGATCGCGATTCTCGCCGGGCACCTCCTCCTCTATCCCTCAGGCATCACCCAGGAACGCCGCACCGCAGCCTCACTCCCCTCACCCGACGCCGCCGCCAAGCTGCCCACCGAGGAAAAGCCCCCGGTCGTCCTGCTGCACGGCTTCATCGACAATCGCTCCGTCTTCCTCCTGCTGCGCCGCAATCTCGCCCAGCACGGCAGGCAGCACATCGAATCCCTCAACTACTCGCCGCTGACGTGCGACATCCGCACCGCGGCGGAGCTGCTGGGCCGGCACATCGAGGAGATCTGCGAGCGCACGGGCCACGAGCGGGTGGACATCGTCGGGCACAGCCTCGGTGGACTGATCGCTCGTTATTACGTGCAGTGCCTCGGTGGTGACAGCCACGTCCGCACCCTCGTCACGCTCGGCACCCCGCACTCGGGCACCCGCGTCGCCCCCGTGATGAACGCGCACCCGATCGTCCGCCAGATGCGCCCCGGTTCCGCGGTGATCGAGGAACTGACCGGGCCGGCCCCGGGTTGCCGCACGCAGTTCGTCAGCTTCTGGAGCGATCTCGACCATCTGATGGACCCGCTGGAGACGGCCTGCGTCGAGCATCCCGACCTGCTCGCACAGAACGTCCGTGTCAGCGGAGTCGGCCATCTCGCGCTGCCCGTGCATCCGGCCGTCGCGACAGGGATTCGGCAGGCGCTCGACCTCGAGGAGCCGGGAGCCCGTACCGCCGCCCGGACCGCCGGCCTCACGGTGGCCTGACAGCCGCCCCGGGGGCCTCCCTGGGGCACCCTCACTTCGAACGCTTATCGAACGCCAGGCCAAAGCCTTGCCCACCCTCCCCCGAAACACGGCCGAATGCCCGTTTCCTGCGAGAGGGAAACCTGCCGAAGATTGTCGCGCCCGCATACCGCCGGGTACAGTCACCGCACTGCTCTGCCAGCCCCTGTTGTCGAGGCGAAAGAGAAGTTGGTGAACGACCGTCACCCGTCGGGGATCGTGACTCCCCCGGCCCCGGCTTCCGATGCCGCCTCGGCGCTCTACGCGCCGTATGGCGCGCAAGAAGCCCAGTACGGCGACTTCACCGCGTACGGCGACTACTCCGCCACGGCCTTCGACTCCGGCGCGAACGCGGCCACCACCGGCGCCTACGCCACCACGAACTTCGACACCGATCCGCTCTTCGGCAACATGCCGGGCGGGGGCGGCGGCACCGGTTCGTACGACGCCACGCAGTGGAACTCCGGCGCCCAACAGACGCTGAACTACGACCCGTACGCGGCCCAGCACCAAGCCGCCTACGACACCGGCGCCTACGGGACGACGGCCTGGGCGACCGGCTATCAGCAGCTCGCCGACATCCCCGCGCAGCACCCGGGCCCCGATGCCTCGGGCCAGTGGGACGCGAACACCTGGATCCAGCCCGGGCAGTCGCCCGAGGGGACCCAGCAGTGGAGCGCGCCGACGCAGGAGACGGGCGCGTACGACGCCACCCAGTGGAACAACGCCGGGGGCCAGGACGCGTACCAGGCGTACGAGCACCCGCAACCCGAGTCGTACGAACAGCATCACCCGCAGAACGAGTACGAACAGCAGCACACGCAGCCCGAGTCGTACGAGCAGCACGCGGAGCCCGAGTCGTACAACCACGAGCTCACGCAGCTCGACATGACGTACGAGCAGCAGTCCGACGCGGGGGCTCCGGTCCCCTTCGATCAGCAGGCGACCGCCACCTTCGATCAGGCCGTCCACGATCAACTCGCCTCCGAGGAGGACGAGTTCGACGACGCCGCGGACTCCGTCGACCCGGACGACTCCTACGAGGCGTACGACGAGGGGCGCGAGACGCCGCTGCTCGACGACATGGAAGAGATCACCCCGCGCCCCGCGTCGCGGACCGCTTCCCGTTCCCGGCGCCGCAGCCCCGCGAAACGTTCCGCTCTGCTGACCGTCGCGGTGCCTTCCGCCTGCGTGATGGGGGTCGCGGGGATCGCCGCCGCCTCCGTCGGCGGGATGGGCGGGGACGACACGAAGGACACGACGGCCAGCGCCCCCGACGCGGCCTCGGTGAAGCCCTCGGCCGCCAACAACAAACTGGACACCCAGCTCAAGAGTCTCTCCGCGGGCGCGGACGACTTCGCCGACCGGGCGAGCCGTACGCAGGAACGTATCGACCTCAAGGCCCAGCAGGTGGCGGAGAAGAAGAAGGCGGCGGAGGAGGCGGCCCGCAAGGAGCGGCTGCGTCCGAAGTTCGCGCTTCCGGTGGCGCGGCAGGGCCTCAGCGCCTACTTCGGCCAGGCGGGCGTCAACTGGATGTCCGTGCACACGGGCATCGACTTCCCGGTCTCGTACGGAACACCGGTGCTGTCCGCGACCGACGGGACCGTCCGGACGCAGTGGAACAGCGCGTACGGCAACATGATGATCGTGACCGCGATGGACGGCACCGAGACGTGGTACTGCCACCTCTCCACGTACAAGGTCCCCTCCGGCACCACCGTGAAGGCCGGTGACCAGATCGCCTTCTCCGGGAACTCCGGCAACTCGACCGGCCCGCACCTGCACTTCGAGGTCCGTCCCGCCGGCGGTTCGGCGATCGACCCGCTGCCGTGGCTGCGCAGCCACGGTCTGGACCCCACGTAGCGCGTGACGCGCAACTCGTCGCGGCGGCGGCCGCGACGGGAGAGCCGACGGCCGACTCCGGGGCCCCGGGCCGTCTTCGGACAGCCGAGGGTCCCCGCGATCCGGTCCTGTGACGGAGCCCGGTCCTGCGACCGGTCCCCCGAGCTACAACTTCTCCACCGGCGCGTACCGCAGGAGCAACCGCTTCGGCTTGGGCTCTCCGAAGTCGACCGTCGCCTCCGCGTTGGCGCCCGTCCCCTTCACCCCGACGACCGTGCCGAGGCCGAACTGGTCGTGCGTGACCCGGTCCCCGACGGCCAGCGAGACCACCTGCTTCTCGGAGACACCGCGGCGCGTGGCGAACCCGGAGGCACCCGAGGCCGCGGACCGCGAGCGCGACGAGGACAGTGACGCGGCGACACCGGAGACCGGGCCGGCCGACACGGGCGCCATCGCTCCCGTGCGCTTCCAGTCCAGATGGGTCGCCGGGATCTCCTCCAGGAAGCGGGAGGGCGGGTTGTACGAGGGCTGCCCCCAGGCACTGCGCATCGACGACCGGGTGAGGTAGAGCCGCTCCCGCGCGCGGGTGATGCCGACGTACGCCAGGCGCCGCTCCTCCTCCAGCTCCTTGACCTGTCCGAGGGCGCGCATGTGCGGGAAGACGCCGTCCTCCATGCCCGTCAGGAAGACCACGGGGAATTCGAGGCCCTTGGCGGTGTGCAGGGTCATCAGGGTGATGACGCCGTTGCCGTCCTCCTCGTCCGGGATCTGGTCGGAGTCGGCGACGAGCGCGACCCGCTCCAGGAACGCGGAGAGCCCGCCCGCGGTCTCGCCCTCGCCGGTCTCCTGCTCGAACTCCAGGGCCACGGAGGCGAGTTCCTGGAGGTTCTCGACCCGGGTCTCGTCCTGGGGGTCGGTCGAGTTCTGCAACTCGGAGAGATAGCCGGTGCGTTCGAGGACTGCCTGCAGGATGGTGGCCGGGCCCGCGCCGGACTCGACGATCGTACGGAGGTCCTCCATCAGCGTGTTGAACCGCTTGACCGCGTTGGTGGAGCGCGCGGCCATGCCGTAGGCCTCGTCGACCCGGCGCAGGGCCTGCGGGAAGCTGATCTTCTCGCGCTGCGACAACGCGTCGATCATCGCCTCGGCGCGGTCGCCGATACCGCGCTTGGGCACGTTCAGAATGCGGCGCATCGGGACGGAGTCCTCGGGGTTGGACAGCACCCTGAGGTACGCCAGGACGTCCCGGACCTCCTTGCGCTCGTAGAAGCGGACGCCGCCGACGACCTTGTAGGGCAGGCCGACGCGGATGAAGATCTCTTCGAAGACACGGGACTGCGCGTTCGTGCGGTAGAAGACCGCGACGTCGCCGGCCTTGGCCTCGCCCGCGTCGGTGAGACGGTCTATCTCGTCGGCGACGAACTGGGCCTCGTCGTGCTCGGTGTCCGCGACGTAACCCGTGATGTTCGAGCCCGCGCCCGCGTTGGTCCACAGGTTCTTGGGGCGGCGGGACTCGTTGCGCTCGATGACCGCGTTGGCGGCGGTCAGGATCGTCTGGGTGGAGCGGTAGTTCTGTTCGAGGAGGATCGTCGTCGCGTTCGGGTAGTCCTCCTCGAACTGGAGGATGTTGCGGATGGTCGCGCCGCGGAAGGCGTAGATCGACTGGTCTGCGTCACCCACGACGCAGAGCTCGGCGGGCGCCAGGTCGAACTCGCTGGGCGGTACGTCCACGGGGTGCTCGGAGGTGCCGACGAGCTCCCGCACGAGTGCGTACTGCGCGTGGTTCGTGTCCTGGTACTCGTCGACCAGGACGTGCCGGAAGCGGCGGCGGTAGTGCTCGGCGACGTCCGGGAAGGCGCGCAGCAGATTGACCGTGGTCATGATCAGGTCGTCGAAGTCGAGCGCGTTGGCCTCGCGCAGCCGCGACTGGTACATCGCGTACGCCTGGGCGAGGGTCTTGTCGAAGCCGTCGGCGGCCTGGGCGGCGAAGTCCTCCTCGTCGATCAGCTCGTTCTTCAGGTTCGAGATCTTGGCGCTGAACGACTTCGGCGGGAAGCGCTTGGGGTCGATGTCGAGATCACGACAGACGAGCGCCATCAGACGCTTGGAGTCGGCGGCGTCGTAGATCGAGAACGACGAGGTGAAACCGAGCCGCTTGCTCTCGCGGCGCAGGATGCGGACGCAGGCGCTGTGGAAGGTCATCACCCACATCGCGTTGGCGCGCGGGCCCACGAGCGCCTCGACGCGTTCCTTCATCTCGCCCGCGGCCTTGTTCGTGAAGGTGATCGCGAGGATCTGGCCGGGGTGGACATTGCGCTCGCCGAGCAGATGCGCGATCCGGTGGGTGAGCACACGGGTCTTGCCGGAGCCCGCGCCGGCCACGATGAGCAGCGGGGAGCCGGAGTGGACCACGGCCGCGCGCTGGTTCTCGTTCAGTCCGTCCAGCAGGGCCGCCGGGTCCACGACGGGCCGGGGCGCGCCGTCGCGGTAGTACGCGTCCCGGCTCGGCGGCGCGTCGAACTTCCCGCCGAACAGATCGTCCGGAACCGGCTCCGGTCCGTGATCGTCCTCGGGCGGCGGCGGGTGCTCGTCCTCGTGGGCCGCGGAGGGCTTGAGGTCCGCCAGGAAGCTGTCGTCAAAGAGGCTGCTCATCGCTCTCCGAGTCTAGGCCGCCCCACTGACAGCCCGCCGCCACCCCGGGAACTCGACCGGAAGTCGTGACGCGGCGCCGGGGCGGACGGGCTCGCGGCCATGGCACCCGGAAGCCCGTGACCGCACATGATCGGCCGGTCACCCCAGGTGAGGGCCCGGCGGGACGGAGTCGGCCTCCGCCCGGCCCCCGAAGGCACCGCGCCGCGACGGCAGCGAGCGCTCCCGTGGAAGCCGTCGCTCCATGACGGGCGCGAGCGGCCAATGCGCCCATATCCGAACGGATCGCCGTGAATGCGTCGCGGATAGCGGGACACATGGCGAAGGTCACGAAAATGTATCGGGCATATCGCGCATCAACCTTCACACGGGCCACACCCGTTGGCTAGCGTGCGGGAAGGCCACTCGACCGCAACCGGCGAACGTCGCCGGGCCGAGCGGCCTCCGCCGAGTTCGGCACGCCCACGAGGCCGCCGGAGCCGGGGACCCACCGACCTTGGGGTGAATCGGTCCAACCGCCTTGTGGGGCACGGACCGTAGGGCAACCTTCCGGAACCACCCGCCCGAACCCGACAGCTAACTCGGTAGGCGGATGACGGAAGGAGTCGCCTCTCTTGGCGTCGCACCGCAAATGGCGTCCTTCGGGTACGCGTGTCGCAGGCATACGGACCCCGGCCCTCGCGACGGCCGCCCTCACCTCCATGGCCCTGCTCTCCCAGACGGCGAACGCCGCCCCCTCGGCGAACCCCAGGCCCAGCCTCGAAGAAGTCGAGAAGAAGGTCAACGACCTCTACCACCAGGCCGAGACGGCCACCGAGAAGTACAACGCCACCCGGGAGAAGACCGCCAAGCAGAAGGAGCGCGTCGACACCCTGCTCGACGACGTCGCCGAGCGCACCGAGAAGCTCAACACCGCCCGCGAGGAGCTGGGCTCGTTCGCCGCCGCGCAGTACCGCACCGGGGCCTCCACGCCCGGCACCGCGACACTGCTGCTCGCCGACGACCCGCAGGACTACTTCGACCAGACCCAGCTGATGAGCCGTCTGACGACCCGCCAGAAGGCGTCCGTCGACGACTACATCACCGAGCAGGCCGCCACCACCAAGAAGCGCGCGGAGGCCACCGAGAGCCTCCAGTCGCTGACGGCCTCGCAGAAGGCGCTCAAGACGTCCAAGGCCACGGTGCAGCGCAAGCTCGCCGAGGCACGCGGCCTGCTCTCGAAGCTGAACGCCGAGGACAAGGCGCGGCTGGCGGCGATCGAGAAGAAGAAGCAGGAGGAGGCCGCGGCCAAGGCGGCGGAGCTGGCACGACAGCAGGCCGCCGCCGAGAAGGCTGCCACGGAGAAGGCCGCGCAGCAGCAGTCGTCGGGCACCACGACCGGCTCGACGTCCGGTTCGACGTCCGGTTCGACGGCCACGGACTCCTCGTACGCGACGAAGGCGGCCAAGGCAGTCACCTTCGTCCGCACGCAGATCGGCAAGCCGTACGTCTGGGGTGCCACCGGCCCGGACTCCTACGACTGCTCGGGCCTGACCCAGGCCGCCTGGAAGGCCGCCGGTGTCAGCCTGCCGCGCGTCACCTACGACCAGGTGAACGCCGGCACGACGGTCTCCCTCGCCGACGCCCAGCCCGGTGACCTGGTCTTCTTCTACGACGACATCAGTCACGTCGGCGTCTACATCGGCAACGGCATGATGATCCACGCGCCGAAGCCGGGGGCGTACGTCCGTGAGGAGTCGATCTACTACGACGGCACCTCGGCGATCCACAGCGTGGTGCGCCCGGCGTAGACCGGAGTACGAGCGAGGCCTGCCGCGGGGCACGCGCGAGTGAAGCCGAGAGGCCCCACGCGCGCGTGCCCCGTGTTTTCGTGCCCCGCACGCGCGTGCCCCGCCGGGAACGGGCCCGGAGATCCCTAGCATCGGGCGCATGCCAGACACACCGGACATGCCGGACACTCCCTCGTTCCGCGCCTGGTGGGCGGGGCGGCCGCCCGCCGCCGGCGCCGCCGTCCTGGCCACCGGCATCATCTCGGTCGGACTCCAGCTGACCGGCTACGAGACCCTCTCCCGGATCGCGCTGGTCCTCGCGTCCCTGGCCTGGCTCGGGCTCGCCGCGGAATTCGCCGCCCGGCTCGTACGCGACCGGGAGCAATGGATGCGGCAGGCCGGCACACCGGCCGGGCTCACCGCCGTCGCGGCGACCACCGTGCTCGGCACCCGGTTCTCCGCACTGGGGTGGCAGGGACTCGCCGAGGCGCTGCTCGCGCTGTCGGCCGCGCTCTGGCCGGTACTGCTCCTGGCTGTCGTACGGCACCGGCGGCGCCGTATGACGGGAGGCGTGTTCCTCGTCTGTGTGGCCACACAGGGACTCTCGGTCCTCGGCTCGACGATCGCCACGGCCGTGGGCACGGACTGGCTCGCGCATGCCGCGCTGGTGCTGTTCTGGCTGGGGATCGTGCTCTACGGGGTGTCGTTCGCGCACTTCGACCTGTGGGAGGTGAAGCGGGGCGCCGGGGACCACTGGGTGGCGGGCGGCGCACTCGCGATCTCGGCGCTGGCCGGGGCGAGACTCGTCGCCGCGCACCATGCGAGCCCGTACCTGTGGAACGACGACGACCAGGGCGTCCTGCGCGCCACGACCGGCGCGCTGCTCGTGCTCGACCTCACCTGCTACTGCGTGCTGCTCGTCACGGAGGCGGTGTGGCCGCGCCTGCGGTACGACGTACTGCGCTGGTCGACCGTCTTCCCGATGGGGATGACGGCGGTGTCGACCCTCTCGGTCGCGGCCGCCCTCGGTGTCTTCTGGCTCAAGGGACCGGGCCAGGTGCTGCTGTGGTTCGCGGTGGCGGCGTGGCTCGCGGTCGCCGCGGGCTCCGTCCTCGCCGTCAGGTCCGCGGCGCGGGGGTGAGGGGGCCGGACAGGGCCGCGGCGTCTGGACCGAAGGGGCTGATCAGGTCCACAGGACGGCGATGAAGATGTTCGCGACGGTCAGCAGCCCGACGAGGCCAAAGAGACCCTTGTCCACCTTCTCGTCGTCCCGCTTCACGTAGACGAGCCCGAGGATCACGATCAGCAGCGCCAGCTTCACACCGATCTTGACGTTGTTGACCGTGTTGCCGTCGGCCTGGTTGAGCCCGACCAGGGCGACGCCGGTGACCAGCATGGTCAGGGCGCCGTGCAGCATCGCGGGGACGAAGCGGGCGGTGCCCCGGCCCATCGCCTTCATCTGGGTGAGGAAGCCGCCGAGGAGCGCGGCGATGCCGATGATGTGCAGGCCGACGAAGAGATGGATGAGTACGTCCATGGGGCCGGAGCCTAATCGCACACCCTGACGCCTCTTCCCATCGGGCCGCCCCTTCACCCCGACCCTTCGCTCCCCTCTCACTTGTCACCTGGCCATCCCGTGTCATCCATAGCACCGGAGCCACTCCGGTTGTCCGGGATTCATGGCATCGGTCATCACCCTGCGTGAAGGCGGCGACGGCAGGCGAGGATCTCGGTCACATAAGGTCACCAGGCGGTCCAGTAGGGACAGTTCCGTACATGGCGTTACCAACGCCGCACTCCCAGGTTTAACGTCCTCCCCCAGGTGACCGGCTCCCCACCGCCGCCCGGGCCAGGGGCGGCAGTCGGCCACCACCGCCGAGAAGGTCCGGCGGCGGTCCGCTCCCCCTGTGTGAGCCGCCGCCGGACGTGTCACCGCTTGACCGCCTTCGCAGGACGGTCGTACGGAAGGATGTGGGCCCTCGTGGCAGCGCACCGCAAGACCAAGCAGCGCTCGATCGGCGGAAACACGGCCCGCACAGCAGTCACCATCGCCCTCGCGGGCGCGGCGACGGCGACCGGCTTCGACGGGATCGGGCATGCCGACCCCCAGCTGTCCCCGACGCAGGTGAAGGCCAAGGTCGACAAGTTGTACGAGGAGGCGGAGGCCGCCACCGAGAAGTACAACGGCGCCAAGGAGAAGGCCGACAAGGCGGAGGCGCACCTGGACACGCTCCGCGACGAGGCGGCGCGCAGGCAGGACCGGCTCAACTCGGCTCGGGACGCGCTGGGTTCGATGGCGGCTGCGCAGTACCGCAGCGGCGGACTCGACCCGGCGGTGCAACTCGCGCTCTCCGACGACCCCGACCAGTACCTGGAAGGGGCCGCGCTCGCCGAGCGGGTCGGCACCCGGCAGTCGGCGGCCGTCTCCGGGGTACGCAAACAGCTGCGGGAGATCGAGCAGTTGCGCGGTGCCGCGCACGTCGAACTGGCCTCGCTCACGTCACGGCAGACGGAGCTGAAGCAGCAGAAGAAGACGATCAACGGGAAGCTCGACGCGGCACGCCGGCTGCTCTCGCGGCTCACCCCCGAGCAGCGCACCCAGTACGTGGAGCGGGGCGGCGCGGCCGAGCAGCAGCACGTCTCTCGCTCCTCGGCCCGCGGACCGGTCCAGGCGGCCCCGGCCGGCGCCACCGCCGCGGCGCCCAGCTCCCGGGCGGCGGCGGCCGTCTCCTACGCCTACGCCAAGCTCGGCAGCCCCTATGTCTGGGGTGCCACCGGGCCCGACGCCTTCGACTGCTCCGGACTCGCCCAGGCCGCGTACCGTTCCGCGGGCCTCTCGCTGCCCCGGACCACCTATGCCCAGATCAACGCCGGCCAGCGGGTCTCCCGCTCCGAACTCCGCCCCGGCGACCTGGTGTTCTTCTACGCCGGGATCACCCACGTGGGCATCTACGTCGGCAACGGGCAGATGATCCACGCACCGAATCCGTCGGCACCGGTGCGGGTGGCCCCGATCGACGAGATGCCCTTCGCGGGTGCCACCCGGGTGGTGTGATTCCCCCGCGTCGCTCAGACCAGCCGTCGCGCCGTCGCCCAGCGCGTCAGCTCGTGCCGGTTCGACAGCTGGAGCTTCCGCAGCACCGCCGAGACGTGCGACTCGACCGTCTTGACGGAGATGAACAGCTGCTTGGCGATCTCCTTGTACGCGTACCCCCGGGCGATGAGGCGCAGGACCTCGCGCTCGCGCTGGGTGAGACGGTCCATGTCCTCGTCGACGGGCGGGGCGTCGGTGGAGGCGAAGGCGTCGAGGACGAATCCGGCGAGGCGCGGCGAGAAGACCGCGTCGCCGTCCTGGACGCGGAAGACGGAGTCCACCAGATCCGTGCCGGTGATCGTCTTGGTGACGTACCCGCGGGCGCCGCCGCGGATCACGCCGATCACGTCCTCCGCGGCGTCCGACACGGACAGCGCGAGGAAACGGACCGGCCGCTCGGCGTCGGCCATCAACGGGGAGCAGCGGCGCAGCACTTCGACGCCGCCGCCGCCGGGGAGGTGGACGTCGAGAAGGACGACCTCGGGGCGGGTGGCCGTGATGACCGTGACCGCCTGGTCGACGTCCGCGGCCTCGCCGACCACCTCGACGCCGGTCCGCTCGGTCTGTCCGATCTCGGCCTGGACCCCCGTACGGAACATGCGGTGGTCGTCGACGAGCACCACGCGCACCCGGCGCCCGCCCTCGGCGCCGGCCGGTCCGGCCGCTCCGGATGCGCTGGCCCCGGGGATCTCTCCGGCCGAACCGCCGGACTCCACAGGCTCGTTCGCGTCGCTCATGACGTCTTCTCCGCCCTTTCCATCTCCAGCTCGACCTCGGTGCCGCCGTCCGGCACCGCGCGCAGTCGCGCCGTGCCGCCGTTGCGCTCCATGCGGCCGATGATCGATTCTCTGACGCCCATGCGGTCGGCGGGTATCGCGTCGAGGTCGAAGCCGGGGCCGCGGTCACGGACGGACACGAAGACCGTCCTGCCCTCGACTTCGGCGTAGACCTGTACGGCGCCGCCCTCGCCACCGTACTTGGCCGCGTTCACCATTGCTTCCCGCGCCGCCTGCATCTGCGCGGTCAACCGGTCGTCGAGCGGGCAGTCGCCGACGACGACGACCTCGAGGGGAACGCCGTGCTTGTCCTCGACCTCGGCGGCATGACGGCGGACCGCCTCCGCGAGGGTGTCGGGCTCCTCGTCCTCGTCCTTGCCGCTGCCCTCCGGTTTGTACAGCCAGGCCCGCAGATCGCGCTCCTGGGCGCGGGCCAGCCGCCGCACCTCGTTGGCGTTCTCCGCGTTGCGCTGGATCAGGGTCAGGGTGTGCAGCACCGAGTCGTGGACGTGGGCGGCGACTTCGGCCCGCTCCTGCGCCCGGATGCGCATCAGGCGCTCCTCGGAGAGGTCCTGGGTCATGCGGACCAGATAGGGGCCGGCGAGGAGCGCGATACCGACGAGGACCGCGAGCGCCGCCTGGAGCACCGAGCCGAGGTGGGCCGCTGAGCCCTGGAGGACGAATATCCCGGAGACACCGGCGGTGACGAGCAGGACGCCCGCAGCGGACCGCAGCAGCGTGAGCGTACGGCGACGGCGGCCGACCTCCACCCAGCGGGCCCGGCGCGCGTTGTCCGCCTGGCGCCAGACCAGGGCGACACCGGCGCCGACGAGGACGGTCGGCCACAGATACGCCTTGGTCCCGCCGCCGAGGTTCACATTGCCGACGAAGACCATGGCCACGACGACCATGAGCAGCAGGGCGACGATCTGGCCCTTGTCCGGCTTGCGGGCCACGAGTCTGCGCCGGCCGTCGGGCGAGGTCTCGGTGGTGAACGCCGGCGTACGGCCGGAGCCGACGCCGCCGACGCCGAGCGGCACGAAGAACCAGAACGCGGCGTACAGCAGGGCGCCCAGCCCGTCCGCCATGAACAGTCCGACGAACATCAGCCGCACCCAGACCACGGGCAGCCCGAGATGCCCGGCGAGCCCTCGCGCCACGCCCCCGAGCCAGCGTCCGTCGCTGCTGCGGTAGAGCTTGCGCGGGGGCCGCGGGTCGTCGACGGGCATGGCTGCGGCTTCCGGCATGGCATCGATGGTCACACGCCCGGCGGACCGGAGCATCAGGGTCGGCCCCCGATACTCCCCTGATCTTCGGGAAACCGGCGATCGAACGGGCCCCGCCCTCCCCCTCGGGGCGGATATCAGGGTTCGGCCAGGGTCATCCCGACTGCCGCGGCGCCGTCCCGCCCGTCACCATGGACGCATGACAGATCAGCAGCACGCGGCGGCGGAGCCGGACTCCGGCTCCGCTCCAGGTGATGAGCCGCGCGCTCACGGGGATGCGGCGACCGCCCGGCCCCGGGAGGCGGGCGCCGCCTCCGAGGTGCCGCGCAGGTTCCGGCGCGACCGCCGGCAGAAGATGCTGGGCGGAGTGTGCGCCGGGCTCGGCCGGCAGTGCGACATGGACCCGGTGATCTTCCGGATCGTGCTCGCGGTGCTCGCCGCGACCGGCGGCATCGGCCTCATCTTCTACGGCTTCGCCTGGCTCTTCGTCCCGTACGACGAGGACGAGGAGAACGAGGTCCGCAAGCTGCTCACCGGCCGCGTCGACGGCCAGGCCCTGGCCGCCGTGCTCTTCGCGCTGGTCGGCTGCGGAGTGTTCCTGTCCATGCTCAACAACGGCGGCGTGCTGACGTTCGCCGTCGTCCTGTCCCTGCTGCTGGCCGGCGCGGGCTACTGGTCGCAGCACCGCGGCGCCACCGACCCGGACCCGCTCTCCGCTCAAGCCGTCGCAGACGCCCCGCCGGAGGCGCAGGCCCCGCCCGTCCCCGCCTCCTACCCGTCCTGGTGGCGCGACCCGATAGTCAAGGACGGTTCGCACGTCGGCGGCACCGGCTATCTGTGGGGCCCCCAGGAGGCCCGGGACCGGGATGTCGCGGCCGCGCTCAACATCGCCCGCGGCACCTCCCGCCCCGGCGTGCGCGCGGAGCGGGAGCCCAAGCAGCGCGGCCCCCGTCGCATCGGCGGTCGGGTCTTCCTGCTCGCCCTCCTCGCGGGTGGCCTCGGCACCGGCCTGACCTGGAACGACCAGAAGCTCGGCACCAGCCTTCAGGCCGGACTGGCCGCCGCTCTCATCGTGTTCGGCCTGGGTATCGCCCTCAGCGCCTTCCTCGGACGCACGGGCGCGGGAACCATCTTCCTGGCCGTGATCACGGCAGGCCTCCTCGCCGCGTCCGCGGCCCTTCCGAAGGACATCAGCACCCAATGGGTGCGGAAGAACTGGACTCCGGCGACCGTGGCCGACGTACGGCCGAACTACGACCTGGGCATGGGCGTGGGCACCCTCGACCTCAGCCGCCTCGACCTCGCCAAGGACCAGACGGTGACGACCGACGCCGAGGTGGGCGCGGGCCGGCTGAAGGTGATCGTCCCCAAGGACGTGACCGTGCGGCTCAGCATCGACGTGGGCGTCGGGGACATCCAGTTGCCGGGCGACAACGAGAAGGACGTGGACGTGGAACCGGGCAAGCACAAGCAGGTGACCCTGCCTCCGGCGACGGGCGGCAAGAACGGCGGCACCCTCGACCTCGATCTCCAGGTCGGCGTGGGCCAGGCGGAGGTGGCCCGTGCCACGTCATGAGTTCCAGCCCGGAAAGCTGGTGGCGGGCCTCTTCCTCACCGCCGGGGGCACCGCCTACGCCGGGGACGCGGCCGGCTGGTGGGAGACCGAGTGGTTCGCGATCATCCCCGTCGTCGTGATCGGCCTCTGCCTGGCGGGCGCCGTCGCGACCGTGACCCACGCCGTACGCAGACGCCGCGCGGACCCGGGTCCGCGCGGCGTGAGTTCCTAGGACTGCTCTTCTTGCCTTCTAGCGGTAGGCCCCGGCGCGTTGCCTGCGCCGGGCTCGCAAGGCCGCGTCCACGGAGAAGACCGAGGCGCCCGCCAGGACGAGGGGGGTCCAGGCCATCAGATAGGCGAGGTCGTTGCCGTAGTAGTACGGGTCGGAGGCCCAGCTCACGGTCAGCCACAGACTGAGCGAGATGAGCGCGCCGCCGAGTGCGGCGAGGCGGCCCAGCAGGCCGATCAGGGTGCCGATGCCGACGGCCAGCTCGCCGAAAGCGATGGCGTAGCCGAAGCCGACGGGGCTCTTCAGGGACAGGTCGACCAGGGCCGGGATCGCGGAGGAGTCACGCACCGTGCGCATCATGTCGCCGATCGAGCCGGAGCCGGAGGCCTTCATGAAGGCGCTGTCGGTGAGTTTGTCGAGGCCGGCGTAGATGAAGGTGACGCCCAGGAAGACCCGCAGAGGCAACAGGGCGTAACGGGTCGCAGTCTCCCGCCAGTCCCGCCTCTCCTCGAGATACTGGGCGTGAGTATCCGTCCGCATACCGTGAGTCATCGCTCTCCGCCGCCTCTCACCCGCGTGCCGTTGACCCCACAACAGACCATACGTACGAACCCGGCCCCCCGCTCAGAGCCGGAACCTTTTTTCCTGCCCCCACCTCCCCGAACACCACGGCCTGACCCCTCCCCCGGCACCCCCACAACCTCTCTTCGCCCCCTCCGCCCCTACCCGTCCCGTACCCGGGGCTCCGCCCCAGACCCCGCTCCTCAAACGCTGGAGGGGCTGGATCTTGCACCCGCAGCGGACATCGCACGGGAGGGGCCGCGCCGGTACATCCCTGATGTCCGTCGCTTACGTTCGGATCGAGCAGCGGCTCCCGTTCAGAACTCACGTCTGATCCAGCGGCGACGGACTGGGATGTACCGGCACGGCCCCGACCCACCCACCGAACCCGCACGCACGCACGCACGCACCGAACCGAACCGGACCCGCACCGGACGACGTCACGGATCAGTCGGTCACATCGATCTCGTACCGGTTCGTCTCGACCCCCGCCGCGGTGACCACCTGCACCTCCACCCGCCCGGGTTCCACATCCACCGGCACCGGCACCGTCAGCACCGCGTCCGTGGGATTGCTGAACCCCCCGGACACCGGCACCAACGGCACATGCACATGCACGGGCCCGATCCGCACGACCATCCGCGACAGCCGGTCCGCGCTCTGCGCCCCCGGCGGCACGAACCCGGCCCCCCGGATCTCGATGTCGTCCCCGGTGCGAATGGGTGCGTCCAGATCGCCCGCCTCACGGGCACGGACCACCGAGAGGACCACCGGCCGCCCGCCCTCGGCGTACTTCCCGGCGAGGTAGGTCGCGGCCGACACCAGCACCAGCAGGGCCAGCCCCCACGGAAGGTCCGGCAACTGCGACGGCCGCCGGGCCAGCCGCACCACCGCGAAGACCAGAGCGACCACGCTGATCACCACGTACTGGATGTCGGCGAAGCTCCCCCGCCCGGCGTCATCGGTCAGCAGGTCGGCCGCGCGCGGCCGGTCCGCGCGCACCTTCTGCAGCCGCTGCCCGAGCACCCGCAGCCCGACCACCCTCCGCACCAGCACCGCGACCCCGCACACCACGGCGACGACGGTCACGACACCGGCGCCCCGGGCGAGCCCGAGCCCGGCGATGAGTTCGTCCCGGCGGCCGTGCGCGGAGGCCGCCGCCAACTGCCCCACCAGCACGAGCAGCGCGTACACCACGACCAGCACCCAGCCGGCGGCCACCGCACGGGAGGTGGAGAGACGGTTGTCCTCGCCGATGACCGGCGCGAGGGCCCCGCCCCGCGCCCGGTGCAGCCACGCCGCTCCCGTCAGGAGTCCGGCCAGGACGACCGCGGCGACCAGCCCGGCCGTCCGCGCCGCAGTCCAGCCGGCCCCGATCGCGGTGAGCGCCTGCACCAGGAGCAGGACGACGACGCCACCCCAGACGGTGAACGCGGTGTACCGCCACAGCCGCCCCAGCCATGCCTCGCCCTCGATGCGGCCGCGTTCGGCGACGAGGTCCGCGGACTGGGTGAGTTCGTCGGACACCCACTGCCGGGACGCGGAGGCGGAGTGCGCGACGGCGGCGGGCAGTCCCTGCCCCGATGCCAACGCGTCACGTTTGGCGAGGAACGCGGCGACGGCCCGCCGGTGCCCCGTACGCGCCCCGTGCGGGCAGTCCCCGCACGTGCAGCCACCCTCGTGCGCTCCCGACCCACCACCCAGGCCACCGCCCAGGCCTCCGCCCGGCCCGCCGCCCGGACCACCGCTCCGCCCGCCGCCCGGTCCGGTGCCCGACCCGGCACCCGACCCGGCACCGTGCCCCGCACCGTGTCTCGCCTCCTGCACCGCCACGCCAACTGCCGCCTTCCCGCCCCAGAAAACTCCGTACGGCCGAACCGTCCGTACGCCCGACCGTCACACCGGCCGGAGCACCCGCCCGCCCCACCCCCAAGGGCGCGAAGCACGTACACCTGCCTGACAACTGCCCCGTGATGACAGCGAATTGTGCCGTACGGAGCATGGTGCGCATGCGTCAGGTCGGGTCAGCGCGGGTGAAGCGCGGCCACCCCGTGTTGACCCGGCTGCGAGAATTTCTCCATGGCCGAGATCATCCAGCGCGACGGGACCTGGGCCTTCGACGGCAGCACGGTCAGGATCACGCCGGGACTGCACCGCAGCGTGCCGCTGTTCCGGCAGACGTACGGCGAGATCTCCGTTCCCCTGGAGGCGGTGTCGGGCATCGTCTACGCACCCGAACGCAAGCGCGGCCGCCTGCGTCTGCGGCTGCGCGAGGGCTCCGACCCGCTGCTTCAGGCGACCGGGGGCCGGCTTCCCGACACGGCGGACCCCTACAGCCTGACGGTCGACATCGACCGCTCCGGGGTGGCCGAGTACGTCGCCGAGGAGATCCGCCGCGCGCTGCTCCTGGACCAGATCCCCAAGGAACCGGCGAAGACGTATCTGCTCGCGGGACCGCCCGTCCCGGTGTCCGTCCGTTCCAGCGACGGCACGGTCTCCTTCGACGGGACGCAGGTGCGCATCGACTGGGCGGACACCTCGGACCGGGTCAAGCGGGCGACGGGCCCGCGGATCATCGCCCTGGGCGATCTCGTGCAGGTCGAGTGGCTGCCCAACTCCGGTTACGAGGACGGCTTCCTGCGTTTCGTGACACACGAGGCGGTCTTCTCCAAACTGCCGCCCGGGAAGGACCCGTACGCCCTCGATCTGTGGGGCAGCACCCGCCGCGACCTGCTCACGGCGCTGGTCGCCACCGCGGTCACGGCACGGATGCCGCATCCCTCCACGCGCGCCGGGGAGTACGCGGACGGTCCCCGACCGGCCCCGGTGGTGCCGCGCCAGTCCGACCATCACGACGTACTGCTGCGCCGTCTGCGGGAGTTGGGAGAGCTGCACCGTGACGGCGTCCTGACGGACGAGGAGTTCGCCAGGACGAAGGCGGCCGTCCTGCGAGGCTTCTAGCACCGCGCCGGGCACCGTTCACCCACTCCGGCAGCACCGTCCGCACCCCGCGCCGCGATCCCTGACCCCTGACCCCTGATCCCTGGCCCCTGGCCCCTGGCCCGAACGGCAGCCCCTAGCTGAGAAGGTCGGGTTCGCTGCGGCTGATGTCCTGCCACAGCGGCTGGTAGTTGATCCACGCCACCAGGTCGCCCCCGAGCTGCTCCCGGGTGGCGACCGCCTGCTTGTGGTCGATGAGGAGGGGCCGGCCCGCGGCCTTCGCGGTGAGCTGGACCTGGCTCGACCGTTCCATGGACAGGAACCACCAGGCCGCCGCGTCCACCGAGTCCCCGACGGTCAGCAGTCCGTGGTTGCGCAGCACCAGCGCCTTGCGGCTGCCCAGCGCGGACGCGATCCTGCGGCCCTCCTCCGCGTCGACGGCGACCCCGGTATACGCGTCGTACAGCGCGTGATCCTCGTAGAACGCGCAGCTCTCCTGGGTGATCGGGTCGAGCAGATCACCGAGGGCGGCGAGGGCGCGGCCGTGCACGGAGTGGCAGTGGGCGACGGCGACGACGTCGGGGCGGGCGGCGTGGACCTGGGAGTGCACGGTGAACGCCGCCTGGTTCACGTGGTAGCGGCCCTGGATCACCTGCCCGTCCTGGTTGGCCATGACCAGGTCGCTCACGGTGACGTGCTTGAACGGCATGCCGAACGGATTGACCCAGAAGCAGTCGCTGTACTCCGGGTCGCGCGCCGTGATGTGTCCGGAGACGCCGTCCTCGAAGCCGAGCCGTCCGAACAGCCGGAGCGCGCCGGCCAGCCGCTCCTTGCGGTGCCGCCGCTCGTCGTCCATCGATTCGTGCATCGGCGGCATGGCGAACCGCAGCTGGTCGGTGGGGCGGGGCAGGGGCGGAGTGGGCCCGTGCATATGTCCTCCAACCACTGGCGTGTTCGGTACGGAGCGGAAGTTACCCGGGGTCAGCGCAGGAGAACAGGGGTGTTCCGTGAGAGAAAAAAGAGGAACAAAGAGGGACACCGACAAAACCCGACAGGAGATGTCGGGTATACGCGTCAGACTCGCTGGCATGAACTGGGAAGCTCTCTCCACGGCCGAACCGGACCTCGCCGAGACCGTCGAACAGCGCTTCGGCGCCTTCACCCACCACGTCCTCGCGACCCTCCGCAAGGACGGCTCGCCCCGCACCTCCGGCATCGAGGCGCGCTTCCTGAACGGCGAGCTGTGGCTCGGCATGATGCCGGACTCCCTCAAGGCGCTCGACCTGCGCCGCGACCCGCGCTTCGCGCTCCAGACGAACCCGGGGGCCGGCACGGACATGGGCGGCGGCGACGTACGGATCAGCGGGCGGGCGGTGGAGGTCGGCGACGACGTCCCGGCGAAGGCCGCGTACGTGAAAGAGGTGGAACCGCCGGAGCCGTTCCACCTCTTCCGCACCGAGCTGACGGAGGTCACGCGGACCTATGTCGAGGACGACACGTATCTGGTCGTCCAGGTCTGGAAGCCCGGCGCGCCGGTGCGCACGCTCAGGCGGACCTAGGGGGTTCTACGCCCCTCGTGGGAGGACTACTCCCACTCGATGGTGCCCGGGGGCTTGCTCGTCACGTCGAGCACGACGCGGTTGACGTCCGCGACCTCGTTCGTGATGCGGGTCGAGATCTTCGCCAGGACGTCGTAGGGCAGCCGCGACCAGTCGGCCGTCATGGCGTCCTCGCTGGACACCGGACGGAGCACGATCGGGTGGCCGTACGTCCGGCCGTCGCCCTGCACGCCCACGCTGCGGACGTCCGCGAGCAGGACCACCGGGCACTGCCAGATGTCCCGGTCGAGACCGGCGGCGGTGAGCTCCTCGCGGGCGATGGCGTCGGCCTCGCGGAGCAGGTCCAGACGCTCCTTGGTGACCTCGCCGACGATCCGGATGCCGAGCCCGGGGCCGGGGAACGGCTGGCGCTGGACGATCTCGTCCGGCAGGCCGAGCTCCTGGCCGACCATCCGGACCTCGTCCTTGAACAGCTTGCGCAGCGGCTCGACGAGCTGGAACTCCAGGTCCTCGGGGAGGCCGCCCACATTGTGGTGGGACTTGATGTTGGCGGTGCCGGTGCCGCCACCGGACTCGACCACGTCCGGGTAGAGCGTGCCCTGCACCAGGAACGCGACGTCCTCGCCCTCGGCGGCCTCGGCGATGATCTCCGCCTGGGCCTGCTCGAAGACGCGGATGAACTCGCGTCCGATGATCTTCCGCTTCTCCTCGGGGTCCGAGACACCCTTGAGCGCGGTGAGGAAGCGCTCCTGCGCGTCCACGACCTTGAGCTGGACGCCGGTCGCGGCGACGAAGTCCTTCTCGACCTGCTCGGTCTCGCCCTGGCGCATCAGACCGTGGTCGACGTACACGCAGGTGAGCTGGGAGCCGATGGCCTTCTGGACGAGGGCCGCGGCGACCGCCGAGTCCACGCCTCCGGACAGACCGCAGATGGCGCGCTTGGTGCCGACCTGCTCGCGGATGAGGGCGACCTGCTCGTCGATGACGTTGCCGGTCGTCCAGGACGGGGTGAGACCCGCGCCGCGGTACAGGAAGTGCTCCAGGACCTGCTGGCCGTGCGTGGAGTGCATGACCTCGGGGTGGTACTGGACGCCGTAGAGCTTCTTCTCGTCGTTCTCGAAGGCGGCGACCGGGACGACGTCCGTGGAGGCCGTGACCGTGAAGCCCTCGGGAGCGGCGGAGCAGGCGTCGCCGTGCGACATCCACACCGGCTGCTCGTCCGGGGTGCCCTCGAAGAGGGTGGAGCCGGACTTCGAGACATGCAGCGGCGTACGGCCGTACTCGCGGGCGCCGGTGTTGTCGACCGTGCCGCCGAGGGTCGTCGCCATCAGCTGGAAGCCGTAGCACATGCCGAAGACGGGGACGCCCGCCTCGAAGAGCTCGCGGTCCAGGCGCGGGGCGCCCTCCGCGTACACCGACGAGGGCCCGCCGGAGAGGATGATCGCGGCCGGGTTCTTGGCGAGCATCTCCTGGACCGGCATGGTGCTCGGCACGATCTCGCTGTAGACCCGGGCCTCACGGACACGACGGGCGATGAGCTGGGCGTACTGCGCACCGAAGTCGACGACCAGGACGGTGTCGGGGGCGGCGGGGGACGCTTCTGGCACGGTCTGCCTTCCGGCGGTGAGCAAAAGGGTGTGTACGGCCGATTCTACCGGGGGCCGCGGTGGGGCTGGCGCCGCCCGGGTTTCCGGCCCGGGTCTCACCATCCGAACCCGCTTGGCCCGTGCCCCCGCGGGCGTGCATACTGCGGTCATGCTCACGCACACGACCTTCCTGTTTACCTATGGCAACCGGCCCACCGGCTGCCATGGTCGTGCTGCTTGAGCAACTGACAAGCGACTTCCCAGGCGCCCCGGGCCGACAAGGCCCGGGGCGTCTGCCGTTTCCGGGCCGAGCCGCTCCGGGGCACCCCTTCCACCGAGGAGCCCCACCATGGCCGACGTACTCGACAAGACCGGCGCCCGCACCGACGAGGCCGCCGATGTGATCACCGGTGCCCGCGAGCGCATCGACACCCTCGACGACCGGATCATCGGTCTCGTCCAGGAACGGATGGCCGTCTCGGCCGTGATCCAGGAGGCCCGGATCACCTCCGGCGGCCGACGGGTCAACCTGTCCCGCGAGATGGAGATCCTCGGCCACTACCGGGAGGCGCTCGGCAAGCCGGGCACCTCGCTGGCCATGACCCTCCTCGAACTGTGCCGCGGCCGCGTCTGAGACCCGGGAGGGTAAGCCGGGAGACCACGGCCTCCGGGACGCGCGGCCCAGTACCCGGCGTACGCACGTACGCATTCCCTCTCACCCGTACGGCGCGTGACCGGGGTGCCGCGGACTTCGTTTCTCCTGATGTCCGTGTCAGCCAGGGGCGGGCCCGAAAGAACCACGCGTGGCTCCGCTGGAGCGATGAGACGTACGGATCGTGCCGTACGTCGTGGGACCTCGCTCCAGGTGCTGTGACCGGACGGCAGGGGACAGCAGCCCGGTCACTCAAGAGAACGGTCGGCTCCGGGGACGCCCGGGGCCGTCCGGCGGAATCTGTTCAGCGGTGTCGCGGCGGTTGCGGAGGCCGTCGCCCACCCAGCACGATGCGAGAACAGCGCACACCGCAGATCCACCCTGTGCGGTCCAGCTCTCGGGACAGTCCCAAGTCCCGTGCTGGACAGCCTCGTCGACAACCAGGACAGCCTCGTCGACAACCATCGGACAACTCGATCCGTGCCGCGGAACCGCACCCCGCGACACGGCCCGCCAAGGTCGGCACCACAGGCGCACCCCGTGCGCCGCGGCGCCCGACCGGCGGCAACCCCCTTTGACCAACGGCGCACCCCCCGGCGCCGCTTCCAGGCATCGGCGCTGCCCTGACGTCGGTGCTGACGTGCGAAGGGCCCCGCGGACATCCGTCCCGTGGGGCCCTTCGCCGTGCCGGGGCGCGGACGCCGGGGTCCATGGACGCCGCGGCGCGGACGCGGGTCAGGTGCGGGACACCGTGCCGCAGCCGGCCGCGGCGGAGGGCTGGATGTCGCGGCTGCGGTCGTACGGGTCGGTGGTCGGGCCCGTCGGCGGCGCACCGCTGGGAGTGGCCGACCGGAACTGCGGGTGCAGGAAGCCGTCGTAGACGTCGCAGGCGGAGTTGCCGATGTCCTCGGTGTACTTGCTGATCGTCAGTCTGCCCGGAGTGACCTGGAACTTCCTCGGGTCCAGGAACGCGACGTCGAGGACGCGGCGCACGATGGTGCGGGTCACCTCGGTCGACTTCCCGCGGGCCGGGGACACCGGGTAGACGAAGGTGTAGTCGGCGTGGATGGCGACCGACGCGTCCTTGCCCTTCTTGAAGGTGATCCGGCCGCGGGTCTTGACCACGTTCCCGACCAGGCGTGCCTCGTCGGGGTCGAACCGGCTGAAGAGCGTCAGCGGGTCGTGTCCCTTGCCCGGTGCGCGCAGCCGGCGGTTCACATCGTGGACCATCCCTGGCTGTCTGGGATCGAGGACGGCGATCGCCGCCTCGGGACGCTCACCGCGCAGGGTCGCCGGGTCGAGGTTCGCCCCGACGAGCAGGTTCTTCGTCTGCCGCAGCGCGGTGGCCACCTGCTCCTTGGTCAGCGACCCGACCGGGGTGGCCTTCGGGACGACGATGCCGGCCGCGCCGTCGGCCCAGCGCTCGGCGGGGGACCCGGCGAACGGCCGTTCCCGGGTGGGCGATCCGGTGTTCGAGCCGGAGGGCGGCGCGGTCGGGGCCGCGGTCTCGGCGGGCAGCGGGGTGCCGTCCGCGGACGCGTCGGCGGAGGTGCCGAAGGGATCGCCGGGCAGCAGGGAGGGCTTCATCGCGACGACCAGCACGGCGACGGCGAGCGGGACCCCGATGATCGCCCACAGCCGGCGGCGGCGGGCCGCGCGCCCGTCCATCTCGCGCCACGCGGGGCCCGTCCGCCAGCCCTCGGGCTGGGCGGTCCGCTGCGTGCCCTTCCAGGCTTTTCGGCGGGAGGCCCGCTCGGCCTCCTGCGCGTCCCGCTGACGCAGCCGTTCCGTCACCATGCGCGCCCGTGCGGACGGTTCTTTGGGGGCCGAGTCGCGGATGTCGCGTTCGCTGTCGCGTGCGAAGCGTTCCCACACGTCGTCAGGGACCGCCGGCTCCCCGGTCTCCTCGGGCTGCTTGTCAGACACGAAGGACATTTCTAAGCGGTTCGAACGGACGTACACAAGGCACATCCGGGTGTGACTCAGCCCACATAAGAATTATGTGAGTTGAAGGACAACCATTCTCAGCTTTCGCCGGTCACACCTGCAGAACCAACGGCCACAACCGCGCCCCACACGCGGAGGCCTCACCCATAAAAGCCATATGAGTGCCGCGAGTTCACGGCGCTCCGGACTTCCGAGGTCTTCATGAAGCTTCGCCGTGCCATGGCCACTGCGGCCGCGACGGCTGTCATAGCCCCGCTCGCGCTGCTGTCGGTCGCGCCGGCCGCGTTCGCGGAGGAGAACCCCACCCCGAGCGCGAGCGTGTCCGAGTCCTCCTCCGAGTCGGCTTCGCCGAGCTCGTCCGAGGCCGCTCCCGAGCCGTCCGACTCCGCGTCGGCCAGCGCCTCCGCGTCGTCGTCCACCAGCGCGTCCGCCCCGGCCCCGAGCGACTCCGCCTCGGCGTCGGCCCCGGCGCCGAGCTCCTCCGAGCCGGAGGAGTCGGAGTCCCCGGACCCCGAGCCCTCCGAGTGCGAGGACTCCAAGGTCCAGGTCTCCATCAACGGCCTGCCCGGCAAGATCGCGGCGGGCAGCGGCTGGCACAAGTTCTCCCTGGACGTGCTGAACAACTCCGACTCCACCCTGACGGACCTCGGCTTCTTCGCCGGCGCGTCCTCCGACAAGGCGGGCGAGGACCTCTTCCGGAGCAAGAAGGTCCAGCTCCAGGCGTACAACCCGGCCGACAAGACCTGGGAGAACGTCGACGAGGAGGGCTACGCGGTCGGCTTCGTCGGCTACACCGACGAGCTCAAGCCCGACTACGAGGTCGACGTCCCGCTGCGCATCAACGTGAAGTCCAGTGCCCCGGTCGGCGCCGGCTTCTCGCTGGGCGCCAGCATCTACGGCGACGCCGACGCGGAATGCACCGGCTTCGGCGAGGTCGCGTACAAGTTCCAGATCGTCGCGGCCGGCACGGACACCGACGGCACCAAGCCGCAGGAAGGCGGCAAGGTCCCGGTCTCGGACAAGCCCGCCGACAAGAGCAACACCCCGGCGGTCGACGGCAGCCTCGCCGAGACGGGCTCCAGCTCCGCCCTGCCGATGATCGGCCTCGCCGGCGGTATCGCCGTGGTCGCCGGTGCCGGCGCCCTGGTCGTCGTCCGTCGCCGCAAGTCCGGCGCGACCGCGTAACACGGCCGCACACGACTGACGCGGGCATCAGCCCCGTACGAAGAGAAGGACCTGCGCTCGGAGGGGGGTGCAGGTCCTTCTTCGCGTCCGGGACCGGGACTCGTGCGGGGCCCGAGCTCCAGCCGAGACCCCAGGCCCGAGGCCGACCGGGACCCGGGGCCCGGACACCGGAGCCGACCGGATCCGAGGCCCAGAGGCCCGAGCGGACCCGGACCCGAAGCCCGAACGCCGGAGCCGACCCGAACGCCGGAGCCGACCCGAACGCCGGAGCCGACCCGAACGCCGGGGCCGTCCGAGGCCCGGGGCTGTCCGGGACCCGAGGCCCAGGGCCGCCCGAGGCCCAGGACCCACCGGGACCCGAGGCGCGGGGGCTGTCCGGGACCCGAGGCACGGGGGCTGTCCGGGACCCGAGGCACGGGGGCTGTCCTGCACTCCGGGAACGCCCGCCCCGGGTTCCGGGCGGGGCTACGGCTTCGGCGGCAGCGTCGGCATGCCCAGGAACGGCAGCCTCAGTGCGCCGAAGGCGTCCGCGGGGACGGCGGGCCGGCTCGGCTCCACCGCCTTGAGACGCTCGTACGCGACTCCCGGCGCCGGACGCGGATCGGCCTCGCCCTTGTTGGGCCAGAACGACATGGCCCGCTCGGCCTGCGCGGTGATGGTGAGCGAGGGATTGACGCCCAGGTTCGCCGAGACGGCGGCACCGTCGACGACGGAGATGCCCGGGTGGCCGTAGAGCCGGTGGTAGGGGTCGATGACGCCCTCGTCCGCCCCGGCTCCGATCGGACAGCCGCCGAGGAAGTGCGCGGTGAGCGGGGTGCCCATCAGCTCGCCGACATTGCTGCCCGCGAAGCCGTTGATCTCCTCGGCGAGGACGGAGGCGGCCTGCGAAGCGGCCTTGATCTGCTTGGGGTTGGGAGCCCCGTGCCCCTGACGTGCCGTCAACAGTCCCTTGCCCGCACCCTTCGGCTTCAGATAAGTCGTCAGGGAGTTGTCGAGCGACTGCATGACCAGCCCGATGATGGTGCGTTCGGACCAGCGGCGGTTGGAGAGCGAACGGAGCACCAGCAGCGGGTGCCTGGCCGCGTTGACGAGCCACCCGGCGACCCTCGACGAGCCTTCCGCGTAAGGGACCTGGAGGATGGACATGCCGCCCATCGCGTTGGAGCCCTTGCCGTAGCGGACGGGTTCGATGTGGGTGTTCTCGTCCGGGTGGATCGAGGACGTGATCGCGACGCCCTGGGTGAAGTCGGCCTTGGGCGTCCCGTGTGCCTTCCGGTAGCGCCGGTTGTCGGTCTGCGCGCCCACCAGCGCCTCGGAGTTGGTGCGGGTCAGCTCGCCCAGCTTCTGCGACAGGTACGGCAGTTGGCCGCCCGCCTTCATGCGGTGCAGCAGCGTCTGGGTGCCGTAGGTGCCGGCCGCGAGTACGACCCGGTGCGCCGTGAGGGTCCGGCCCTTGCCCTTGCGCCGCTCGTCCGTCGGGAGGGTCCCCACGGCGTAGCCGCCCCGCGAGTCGTCGGTGACGGACACGACGGTCGTCATGGGATGGACGACGGCGCCCGCTTTCTCGGCGAGGTAGAGGTAGTTCTCGTTGAGGGTGTTCTTGGCGCCGTGGCGGCAGCCGGTCATGCACTCGCCGCATTCGGTGCAGGCCTTGCGGGCGGGACCGACCCCGCCGAAGTACGGGTCGGCGGTCTCCGCGCCGGGCTCGGCCCTGGCACGGCCGTCCGCGTCCTGCCCGTCGCCGAAGAAGACACCCACGGGTGCCATGTGGAAGGTGTCACCGACCCCCATCCGCTCCGCGGCGGCCTTGAGGTGCACGTCCGACGGGGTCATGGTCGGGTTGAGCCGCACGCCCAGCATGCGCCGGGCCTGGTCGTAGTACGGCTTCAACTCCCCTTCCCAGTCGGTGATGTCCTTCCACTGGGGGTCCTCGAAGAACGGCTTCGGCGGCACGTAGAGGGTGTTGGCGTAGTTCAGGGAACCGCCGCCGACGCCCGCTCCCGCGAGCACCATCACATTGCCCAGCAGATGGATGCGCTGGATGCCGTACATCCCGAGCCTCGGGGCCCAGAGGTAGTTCTTGATGTCCCAGGAGTTCTTGGGGAGCGCGTCGCGGGTGAAGCGCCGGCCCGCTTCGAGGACACCTACGCGGTATCCCTTCTCCGTCAGCCGCAGCGCGGTGACGGATCCGCCGAAACCGGAGCCGACGACGATGACGTCGTAGTCGTACGTTCCCTCGTCCGGCTGTTCCTGGACAGAGCTCTCCTGTGACACGTGCCGCTCTCCTCGTTGAGAACCGTTGCGAACCGTGGATCGTTGCCGAGGGCCCGTGCGGGGCCGGTGCCTAGCGCAGCCGGAACGCCTTCATGACCTTGAGGCTGCGGCTCATGAACGCCGCGTACTTCTCGTCGTCCATGCCGAGGGACGGCGCCATCGGCAGCAGCCTCTGATGGGCGACGGTCTGCGCCTCGGTGTACTTGAGGATGCCCTCGGAGCCGTGCCGGCGGCCGAGGCCGGAGTCCTTCATGCCGCCCATGGGCGACTGGACGCTGCCGTACGCGGGCGCGTACCCCTCGTTGACGTTCACCGTGCCGGTCCGCAGCCGGGCCGCGACCGCGCGACCGCGCCGCCCGTCCTTCGTCCAGACGGACGAATTGAGGCCGTACGGCGTGGCGTTGGCGAGCTCGACGACCTCGTCCTCGGTCGTGAACCGGTAGAGGGAGACGACGGGGCCGAAGGTCTCCTCGGCGCAGACGGCCATCGGGGCCTCCACTCCGTCGAGGATGGTGGGCTCGTAGAAGTACGGGCCGATGTCGGGCCGGGCGACACCGCCGGCGAGGACCGTGGCCCCCTTGGCGACGGCTTCCTCGACGTGCCGCGCCACCGTCTCCAGCTGCCGTTCCCCGACCAGCGACCCCATGTCCGCCCCGTACGCCAGGGACGTGCCGAGCCGCATGGCCCTGGTCCGGGCCGCGAACCGCTCCGCGAAGGCGTCGGCGATCGACTCGTGGACGTACAACCGCTCGATGGAGATGCAGAGTTGACCGGCGGAGGAGAAGCAGGCGCGGACGGCGCCCGCGGCGGCCTTGTCGATGTCGGCGTCCTCGAGGACCACCATGGCGTTCTTGCCGCCGAGTTCGAGGGAGACGCCGACGAGACGGGCGGCGGCGCCCTGGGCGACCTCGCGGCCGGTCCGGGTCGACCCGGTGAAGGAGACGTAGTCGGCGTGCTTCACGACCTCGGGTCCGACGACGGGCCCGTCCCCGAGGACGACCTGGAAGACCTCGGCGGGCAGCCCGGCCTCGATGAGCAGGTCACGCGCCCACAGGGCGGTGAGGCAGGTCTCGGTGTCGGGCTTCATGACGACGGCGTTGCCCGCGACGAAGGCCGGCAGCGCGTCGCCCACCGACAGTTCCAGCGGGTAGTTCCAGGGCGCGATCTGCCCGACGACTCCGCGCGGGTGGCGCAGCTCGGTGACCTTGGTGAGCGTGGGGACCGCGCCGGTGTGCCGCTTGGGGCGCAGATACGCGGGCGCCTTGCGTCCGTAGTGCCGCGCGGCGACCACGACGGCCTGGACCTCTTCGTGGGCGTGCAGCCGGGCCTTGCCGGTCTCCAGCTGGATCAGGTCCAGCACCTCGGCCTGCCGGGCGAGCACGAGGTCGTGGAAACGGAGCAGGACGGCGGCGCGCTGCCGTACCGGGGTGGCACCCCAGGCGACCTGGGCCGCGCGGGCCCGCTCGAAGGCCTTCTCGACGTCCTCCGGGGTGGACTCGGGCAGGTCGGCCAGCTTCTCGCCGGTGAACGGCGTGTGGTTGGCGGTCCGCCCGGACCCGGCCACGCCCTTGGTGAGCTGCGCGACGAGCTCGGGGGTGACGACATCGGCGGCGGTGCGGGCGCCGACCGGGGCGGGGGCGAGCGGGTTGGTGCCGATGACACCGGGGACGCCTGATGCGCCGGTACCGGCCGTCTCGTCGGTGCCGGTCATTTCCGTGGCCTGCTCCGCGGCCTGCGAGTCCGTCATGAGCCGCAGAGTATGCCTGCTCGCTCCCTTTGGGTACCCGTCGGTAATAGCCTTTCACCGAGTACTCACACACCGCCAGTGATCACTGGCAGCAAACCCGCTGATCAGGCCGTTGTCGATCCAACGATCACCGGGGGGTCACTTTTCCGATCACAGTCCGGTCACCGGGGACGAGACCGCGGCCACAGCCACCGCGACCCCGGCCGCCCGCGCGGCACCGCCGCGGTCGATCACGGCTTGTCGATGTCCAGGTTCGCGATCGCCGTCCTGGCGACTTCACGACCCCGGGCCGTGAAGTCGCCCTTGCTCGGATAGCTGATCGTGAGCCTGTACATGTCGCCGGCCTTCGACTTGTAGTAGAAGAGCCGGAGTTCACGAGGGCGGGGGTTCTGGCTGTCGGTGGTCTTGTAGCCCACGGTGTTCTCCGCGGCCTGCCCGCCCTGGTACGTGACCCCTGCGTCCGGGGACGTCTTCGGGCCCTCGGGCATGCTCAGGTCGTACGAGCCGGTCGCCTTGAACTCGCCGTCGTCCGCGTACATCTCGGCCCGCGCCGAGCCCTTGATCTCCTTGTTCGTGTCCTCGGACTTCCTGGCAAGGCTCAGCCCGATCCAGATGCTCCCGCTCCAGTCGGTGTACGTGACCCAGTGCTTCTTGTCCGACGTCCGGTCCGGTGTCGCCTCCTGGTACCCGGCGGGCACCGCCAGCGTCGCGGCGACGTCCGTCACGTGCTTCTTCTCCCAGCCGTCCGGCAGCGGACCGGCGAACGGGTCCGCGATCACCAGGTACACCGCCACCGCGGCCGCGACGACCGCCACTCCGAGGCCGATCAGGGTCTTGCGGCCGACCCGGATGCCCCTGCCGCCGGACCCTCCGGGGCCGTCCGGGCCCTCGATCCGCACGACCTGGGTGGGCGCCGGGGCCGGCGGCTGTGCGGCCTCCTCCAGGAGGCGCCGCACCTCGGCCGCCGCGGGGCGGTGGGACGGCTCCTTGCTGAGCAGCCCGTTGATCACCTCCGCGAGCGGGCCGCCCACCGAACCGGACGCGGCCGGCGTGGAGTTGAGGACCGACTGAAGGGTGGCGGGTGTGTTGCTGCGGCGGAAGGGGGAGACACCCTCGGTCGCGGTGTAGAGCACCACACCGAGCGACCAGAGGTCGGAGGCCGGACCGGGGCGCTGGCCGAGCACTCTTTCCGGGGCGATGTATTCGGGCGAGCCGACGAAACCGCCCGTGTCCGTCAGGCTGGTCTCGCCCTCGATCTGGGCGATTCCGAAGTCGGTGAGCACGACGCGGTCGTGCCGGCCGAGGAGCACGTTGTCGGGCTTGACGTCGCGGTGCAGGATGCCGGCCGCGTGCGCGGCCTCCAGGGCACCGAGGACCTCCAGACCGACGCGCGCGGCCTCGCGGACGCCGAGCGTGCCCTCCTGGAGGGCGTCACCGAGCGAGCGGCCCCGCACCAGCTCCATGACGATCCAGGGCTGTCCGTCCACGACCGCCACGTCGTGCACGCTCACCACCGCGGGGTGGTCGAGCCGCGCCGCCGCGCGCGCCTCGCGCCGCATCCGCTCGTACGCGTTGGCACGTTCACGCTCGGGAAGGTGGTCGGGAACCCGCGGTTCCTTGACGGCGACCTCGCGGTCCACGGTCTCGTCCTTGGCCCGCCACACCGTGCCCATGCCGCCGTGCCCGAGCTTGGAGAGCAGGCGGTAGCGCCCGCCGATGAGGCGCCCGGTCCCCGGTTCCGGCGCGGGCTGCGGCGCGGGAGCCTGCGGCTGGTCCGGGACGATCCGGGCGGGCGTGGCATACGGATTGCCCGGGTACGGCACGGCGGCGGCCGGGGCCCCCGCGGGTACGCCGGGCACCGCGGCCCTCGGCGGTTGCAGACCAAAACTCGTCGGCTCGTCGCCCCCGTGAGGGACTCCCCCGTTGTCGCTCATGCGTCCATCTGTATCGCGGCAGGCCGGTCGCCATCCAGTCCCGTCGCCCGCCGGTCACAGACCCGTGACGCGCACCATCCCTTATCTCCCCTTTATGAGGGTACGAAGGTATCGACCGCGACGTCGAAGTACTCCTTCGCCTCCGTCCCCCGCCCGACCGGCGCCGAGACCCATACGTCGTACATCCGGCCGCCCTGCTCCCAGCACAGGTCGTAGGTGTGCCGTGCGCCCTCCGCCTTGGTGAAGCCGTCCCAGGTGAACTCCCAGAGGGCGGCCGGGTGTCCGTCGTGCGTGGTCCGGGCGACCGTGCCGGCGCGGTACCCGGGGTTGTTGGCGGGCCCCGCGGCGTCCGCCCGGCGCATCACCCCGAGCGGACCGCCGGTCTCGGGATCGGCCTGCTTGATACCGAGGCGGAAGGTCTGCCCCGGCGACATGTAGAAGACCCGCTCCCCTTGCGGGTCCCGGGTGAAGTCCTCGGGCACGGCGAGCGAGAAGCCGTCCGGGTCCGACGCGACGCGGTATCCCGAGGGCGCCGTGCGGGCCGCGGTGGCGGTCGGCGACTGCCGCCGGGTCACCGTGACGGTGGGCGCGGCGCTCGCGGGCGGGGCGGAGAGCGTGCCGGACGCCGAGGACGACGTACCCGGTGTCCGTGATGTGCCCGGCGCACTGGACGAGGGCGGTCTGCCGTCCCCGCCGCCGTGCATCAGCAGCATGGCCGCCGACACCCCCGCGCCGGCCATCGCGGCCACCAGCGCGGCGGCGACGAGGAGGCTCCGCGTGGACTGCTTGGGCGGGCCGTCCGCCGCGGTACCGGAAGCGGGCGGCTGCGCTCTGGTCCCCGGTCGGTGCAGAGGGACGTCCCGCCGCGTGGGCGTGTACGGGACCGACAGGCGCGGCGTACGGCCGGTGTCGCGGAAGGCGCGCAGCATCCGCTCGGCCTCCGCCGCGTCGAGCCGCCGCTCCGGATCGCGCTCCAACAGTCCTCGCACGACGGGCAGAAGCGGTGCGGCCTGGGCCGGCGGACGGATCTCGTCGACGACGACCGCGTGCAGGATGCCGCCCAGCGAGTCGCGGCGGAAGGGTGATGCGCCGCTCAGCACCGTGCACAGCAGGGCGCCGAGCGACCACAGGTCGGACTCGGGACCGGTCCGCGCCCCGGACATCCGCTCGGGCGCGGTGTACTCGGGGGAGCCGACGAACGCCCCGCTCTCCGTGAGCGTCGTCGCGCCCGCGACCTGGGCGATCCCGAAATCGGTGAGCACGACACGGTCGGTGCCCGCCTCGACGAGGACGTTGGCGGGCTTGAGGTCGCGGTGCAGGACCCCCGCCTCGTGCGCGCGGCGCAGCGCTCCGAGCAGGTCGATGCCGATGCGGGCGGCCTCGCGGGCGTCGACCGGGCCACGCGCCGAGATCCGCTCGGCGAGCGAGCCGCCGTCGATCAACTCCATGACGATGTACGGGCGTTCGTCGTCCACCACCACGTCGTGCACGACGATGATGTGCGGGTGGTGGAGCTGGGCCACGGCCCGCGCCTCGCGCAGGGTGCGGTCACGCTGGAGGCGGTTCTCCTCGGCGGAGAGCGAGTCGTCGAGGGCCAGTTCCTTCACGGCGACCTGCCGGCCGAGCAGTTGGTCGGTGGCCCGCCAGACGACCCCCATGCCGCCCCGGCCGATTCTCGCCTCCAGCCGGTAACGGCCCGCGATCACGCGGACGTTCTCCCCCTCGGTCCCCATGGGCCCCATCATGCCGCACCGGACGGACGCCTTCCGTGGCGGCGACCGGCCAAGTATGCCGCCGCCCCAGGACTTTGCCGGGCTCCGGCCCGCCCGTGTTCCCGCCGGACGCCTTGCCCGCGAAGCTCCGGGCGCGGCCGGCTCGGCACACCAGCGGCCCGGTGGCGCGCGACGGCTCCTGAGAGACGGTGAGTTCGGCCGGCGCGGCCGGTTCGGCCGGTTCGGCCAGTTCGCCTGCGTCCGTGACCAGGGCGGGCCGGACAGCCAGGGGCGGTCTTTTCGGCCACGACCTGTTGCGCATTAAAGACACAAGGCCTGGAAAATCGCCAAGAGATATTCACCGTGCGGGGGCAAAACGGGCGGCCGGAATCACCCTGTCATGTCGATCATGGAAGCCTTACCTTTCCCTCATGGGAAACACGTTGAAGCGCCTTTCCGTCACGAGCATCGCGGCGGTGGCCATATTCGCCACGACCACAGTGACCAACGCCAGCGCGGCGAGCGGCGGAGCCGCGTGCTCGGTGACCGGCGCCTCGGGGAGTCTCTCGTTCACCAACTGGACGGCCCACCACGCGGACATCAGCGGTTGGGTCAAGGACACCGCCGCCGATGGCCACCACGTGGCCATTCGCCTCGTTTCCATAGACGAGGGCACCGGATGGGTGACGGAGTGGCCCTGGCATTCCGAATACGACGGAAACGGATCGACCACCTCGTTCAGCACCTACGCGTCGCCCTCCGGCGATGATCTCGACTACGTCGGCGCGCAGGTGGCGGTCATCGAAGGGAGCACGATCGTCCGCCATTGCACGGACTATGCCTGATCCGTTCCGCTCGGATCAGCCCTCCTGGAAGCTCCGCAGGATCACGTCGAACTGCTTTCTGGTGGTGGCCCAGTCGCCGGCCGGCGAGGCCTCGTAGACGGCGTACTCGGTGCCGTCACTGCTCATGTACCCGACGTCGATCGCACGGTAGGGCCCCGGGAAGTAGTGCGGCGCGTCCTTGGCCAGCGCGTCGAACGTGTACTCCCAGCGGACACCCGGCTGGTCGCGGAAGAGCTCCTCCTTGAGGAGCAGTTGTCTGTAGTCCCGAAGCCGCCGTGCGAGGTTCTCGTCCAGGTCGCTCATGTGCTCGTACGAGGTGCTGAAGTCCGGCGCGGTGTCGACGGCGACCCGCACGAGGTGCTTGCCCTTGTCGGGCGAGTAGTCGACCTGCCGGAGGCCGTCCTTGTCGATGGAGACGGACCGCGTCCACCCCTTGGGCAGGGAGATGCTGAAGCCCACCGGGTCGTCGCGCCGTTCCCAACCGTCGGGAACCGCCCCCTGGCCGCCCTTGTCGCTCGGCTTGGCGTCGGCACTCCGGGTCGACGAGGCAGAGCCGGAGCCGCCGGGGCTGCCCGTGCCGAACTGCTGCAGCGCGACCGCGACACCCCCGCCGACGATCGCCGCGAGGGCGACGACCAGGACGAACGTACGCAGGCGGTGCCGCTTCGGCGGCGCGGGCACGGGCCCGGTCCTCATCGGCGGATACGGCGTGGCGGCGGCCGTCTGCACGCGGGTACCGGTGCCGGTCCCCGTCTCCGTGGTGTCGTACCCCGCCTGCCCCGTCGGCGCATACGGCTGCGCCGCACTCGACAGTCGCCCCGCCGCCGCCTCGGCGAGCATCTGCTCGGCCTGCGCCGCGCCGGGCCGCTCGGCCGGATCCTTGCGCAGCAGTGCGGCGAGGACGGGCCCCAGCGCACCCGCGTTGACCGGTTCGGCGGGTTCCTCCTCGACGACGGCCTGCATGGTGCCGATGGGCGAGGTGCGGCGGAACGGCGACCGTCCCTCCACCGCCGTGTACAGCGTCGCCCCGAGAGCCCACAGGTCGGAGGACGGACCGGGGTCGTGGCCGCGCACCCGCTCGGGCGCGAGGTAGTCGACGGACCCGACGATCTCGCCGGTCCGTGTGATCGTCGTGTCGCCCTCGACCTGCGCGATCCCGAAGTCGGTGAGCAGCACACGCCGGTCGGACGACAGCAGGACGTTGCCGGGCTTCACGTCCCGGTGCAGCACTCCGGCCGCGTGCGCGGCGCGCAGCGCGCGCAGTACCCACAGACCGATCCGTGCCGCCTCGGCCGGTTCGAGGCGGCCCTGCTCCTTGACCTCGTCGGCCAGCGAGTTGCCCTCGACCAGCTCCATGACGATCCAGGGCCGGTTGTCGTGCTCCAGCACGTCGTGGATGGTGACGACGGCCGAGTGGTTGATCCGGGCCGCGGCCCGCGCCTCGGCGTGGGTGCGGGCGAGCAGCCGGGCGACGTCGCTCTCGGCGACGTACAGCGCGGCGGTCAGTTCCTTGACCGCGACTGCGCGGTGCAGCACCTCGTCGTGGGCGCGCCAAACCCGGCCCATGCCACCGCTGCCGATGGAGTCGACAAGCCGGTAGCGGCCCGCGAGGAGCAGGCCCTGCATCTGATTCACGTTTCCCCGCAATGGTCTTGACAGGGTCAGACTAAGGAGCGGTCACCCACCAGGGAACAAGCGGGGTCGTACGGAGACCGCACTGTGACGGTTCTCCCTTCCCTGTACGGGAGGGAACCGATCGATGTTCAGGCGGCCTCGCCCGGTGGAACGCGGGGGTCCGGGCGCAGGAGACTTGTTCAGCCCGTGACTTGATAGGTCCCCGACGCCTGCTCGTAGAGCCGGGTCACCTCGTCCCGTTCGGCTTCCGGGCCGCGCACCTGCACCACGTGGTAGTGCCCGCCGACGATGATCGCGAGGTTGCGCACGTAGAGCGAACGTCCCGCCGAGTCCTGCCAGATGAACTGGCCCTCGGCCATCGCCCGGCCCCCCACGTCGATCCGCCGCATCCCGCTGGAGGTGGCCCAGGTCGAGTCCCGGAAGGGCTGCAACTCCTTCTCGTTCTCCCGCTGGTACGTCATCGGGTCACTGCCGTATGTGGCCGTGCTGTCCCGGCCGGGTACGACGATGAGCTCGAAGTCCCCCTGGGAGTAGACGACCTGGCCGCTGCCGTTCTTCGGCGAACGGTCCCAGCCGCTCGCCACGGCGACCCGGAATCCCTCGGGGTCCTTGCGGAGCGTGAAGCCCTGGGCGACATCGGGATCGGTGGTGGTGTGCGAGGAGGTCGAACTCGACTTCCCCGAGGGGCTCTTGTCGGGGCCCGGTGAGGTCTGGTCGGGTCGTGGCTCGCTGCTCGCCTTGGCGTCGCCGCCGGTGTCGGGGGTGGGTCCGGCCTGCCCGGCGGCGCCGGTCCGCTGCTCGCCCGTGCCGCTCCGGTCCGACTTGGGCATGAAGACCATGGCGTACGCGACCGCCGCGGCCAGCAGGAGCAGGATCAGCAGGAGCAGATTCCGGCCGAGCCGGCGGGGCCGAGCCGAACTCGCCTTCCTGGCGCGCTTGTGGCGGGCGTGCGGGCTGGTCGCGGGCAGCCCGGCGCGACGCCTGCGGACCAGCTCGCCCCGGCGCCGCACGATCGGCAGCCGGCTCGGGTCGGCGGGCGGCACGGGCACGACGTGCGCCCCGGCCTCGGGCTCGGGCGCGGACCGCACCAGGGACCGCAGCCAGCCGCGCAGCTCCTCGAAGTCGAGCCGCTCGGTGGGGTCCTGGCGCAGCAGCGACTCGACGACGGGCCGCAGCGGTCCGCACTCCTCGGCGAAGGCGGGCGGCTCCGCGCACACCAGCTGCACCAGTTCGGCGGTGTTCTCCTCCGGATACGGCGCGTGCCCCTGTACGGCGCGGAAGAGCAGCGCGCCCAGGGCCCACAGGTCGGTGGCCGGCCCGATCGGGGCCGCGAGCTGCCAGTTCTCGTGCACCGGCCCGGCCTGTTCCGGCGCCCAGCGCTCGGTCACCGGTCCGACCACGGCCATCCGTGCCTGCCGGGCCCGCTCCGCCGCGAGCGCGGTGGCGGGACCTCGCCGTGGCGACGCCCCGACGACCAGCTCGCCCCAACCGCCGCTGCGGCTTTCGGGGTGGTGCGGGGCGGGGGCGGGGCCCTGCGCGATACCGGGAACCCGGGTGTGATCGGCGGCCGGGGAGGCGCCGGGCCCGCGGGCGTGCCCGGACTCGGTGAAACCGCCCGGAAGTCCGGGCGCTTGGGTGTATCCGGAAGCCTGGAAGCCGCCGGTGAACCGGCCGCTGTCCGGGACCCGGCCGGTGTCGGGAGACCCTCCGGGGGCCGGGACGCCCGGACGACCGCCGTGCCCCGCGGCGAAGGGCTGCTGTCCTCCGGGCCCGGACGCGGGACGCTCGTACCCGGTGGCCCCCATGGCCGGCCTGCCGCCCGCTCCCGGGGGAAGGGTGGGGTGCCCTTGGCCGTTGTCCCCGCCGACGGGTCCGGCAGGGCGTGGCTGAGCCCCGTGCCAGGTGGCGCCCACTCCGTACGGGTCGGCTATCTGGCCCGGGGGCGCGGTGTGGGGGCGCTGCTGCCCGCCTTGACCGGGCAGCAGCGTCTGCCCGTGAGCCCGGTCCTGCGGGGAGTGCTCGGAGGCGCCGTACGCACTGTCCTGGCCGGCCTGTCCGTTCTGCTCGCCGGGTGCCGCGGGCCGGGGTGCCGGAAGGGCGAGCGGGTCGCCCCGCTGTTCCCCCTGTACGCGGGCCGCGGCGCGCGCTCCCGCGCGGTACGCGGCGATGGCCCCGGCGCGCGCTGCGCGGACGTCGCTCTCGGCGCCCCCCGCTCCGCCGCCCGTGTCCGATCCGCCGCCCGGCCCGGCCTGCCCCGCAGGACCGGCCGCCTCGAGAGCACGCGGGCCCCTGCCCCCGGCACCCGTCGTGGGCGTCCCCGGAACCGGTGTTCCCTGCTCCGCCCGGGCCTCGATCGCCGCCCGGCGGGCCTCTTCGGCATCGGCACCGGACGTGGCCGCCACGGCGACACCGCGCGCGGGACCGCCTCCGAACCCGATGCCGCCGGCGGGGCCGCGCCCGCCCGCGCCGCCCGGCCCACCGGCGCCGGCACCGCGAGGAGCGCCCGCGTCCGGCCCGGCCGGACGACCGTTCCCGGTCCGCCCGGAGCCTCCGCCGAAGCCGGGCCGCGCGAGGCCGCCCTCGGCGGCCCCAGGACCCGGTCCGGGCTCATTCGTGAGGTCGTCCTCCCGCACCGGCACCGGGTCGTACCCGCACAGCGCCTCCTCGGCGGCACCGGCCGCCAGTCCGGTCAGCAGTACGCGGCCGTCGTCGCAGACGAGCACCGTGCGCGCGGTGATGTTCCGGTGGACCCACCCGTGCGCGTGCAGGACCCGCAGCGCGGTCAGGACGTCGGAGGCGACCTCGGCGGCCCGGTAGGGGCTGAGCGGCTTGTCGGCGAGCAGCGCCGCCAGCGGCCTCGCGGGGACCAGCTCGCTCACGATCCAGAGCGACCCGCCCTCGGCGAACACGTCGAAGACCTGGTCGAGCCGGGGATGGTCGGGGATCTGCGCGGCGGCCTGGGCGGCCTCGATCGCGCGGAGCACCGCCGGTTCGGTGGGCCGGCGCGTGGTCCGCGCGGAGGCCCGCCGTACCCCGCCGTCCCGGGCCACGAACCCCTCGGGCAGCCCGTCCGCGTCGAGCACCTCGGCCTCGACGACCTCCGGCAACGGCACCTGCCGTACCAGGACTTCCTGCCCGCTGTAGGTGTCGAAGGCCCGGCTCTCGGCGAGTTCGTACTCGTCGGACGGCGGCAGGGGCAGGCGGTAACGGTCGGCCAGTACCCGTCCCGCATAGTCGTCCACGATGCCTCCCCCAGCCGACCGGTTGGTCAATTCCGTTCGCCTTGCGTTCCGTTGTGGCTTCGTACGGTCCGCAACCACTCACGATACGTGCCCGAGGCAACCCGCAGAGCGGTGATGCGAGATCTCGGGCTCCCTTCCGTGGCGGAACGTCACCTCGGCGAGCGGTACGTCACGACTTCGGCTGGAACGTCTCGGTCAGCGTCTTCCACGTCTTCTTGCGCAGAGCGCTGTCCCACGCGGAGGCCTTCGCCGTGTACATCAGCGCGTACCCCTGATGCGCGTTGACGACGAAACCGCGGTCGATCGACCGGTACTTCGTGCCCCCGTCCACGTAGGTGAACTCCCAGTCGGCCGTGTTCCAGCCGCGGTAGTCCACCTGCTCTATGCGCACCCTGGTGTACTGGGAGCGGTTCATGTAGCGCTCCTGGTTCTTCCAGTCCGCCACCGGGTCGTCCTTGGGCGTCGTGGTCCAGCCGACCAGGAGCTTCTGCCCGTCGGGCCCCGTGAACCGGGCTCCCGCGGCGTCCTGGGACTGGTACTTCCACCCCTTCGGCAGCCCTATCGAGAAGCCCTGCCCGCTCTTGTACGTCTTCGCGGCGCCGGAACCCGATCCCGACTCCTTGCCGCCGCTCGAACCGTCCGACGTGTTCGCACTCGCGCTCGCGTCCGAGGAGGCGTCCTCGGTCCCGTCCGCGTCCGAGCCCGAGCCGGAGCCCGACTTGTCGCCGCTGTCGACGCCGTCGTCGTCCTTCTTGGTGTCGTCGTCCTGCTTGGTGTCGTCGCCGCTCCCGTTCCCGGACGTCGCTCCGCTGGAGGCGGCCGCCTTGCCGCCGCCGGTCCTGCTGTCCTTGGAGCCGTCGTCGTCCCCGCCACCGAGAGTGAGGGCCAGAACGGTGCCGAGCACGGCCAGCGCCAGGGCCACCGCGATGATCACCAGCGTGCGGCGCGGCACGACATCCGTCAGCGACGCCTTCGGCGCCGGCCGCGCCGGCCGCTCGGGGGCCGCCGGCCACCCGGAACCCGAGGCGTTCCGCCCACCGTCGGCACCCGCGGATCCGGCGCCCCCGGCCGAACTGGAGTTCACCGACGCACCGTCACGGCCCTCCGGCTTCCGCGGAGCGGGCGGCACGGACGAACCCACCGACGCGGACGGCACGGAGGTGCCGCCGGCCGTCCCGGCGGCCCCTTCCGCCCCGGAGGCGTCCGAGCCGCCGGCCGTCTTCGCACGGGCCGTCGCCGCCGCGGTGGCCGCCGCCGTGGCGGCACCGGCCGCCGTCGCGGCCTTGCGCACCGAGCGCATCGCCCCGCGCAGCCGCTCCGCCGGCTCCTCGCCCTTCCTGGCACCGGAACCGAGACCGCCCGCACCCCGCCGACCCGGTCCTTCCGGCACCGGTGGCAAGGCCACGACCTTCGTCGCGTCCGGCGGCTCCGGCAGGGACCGCTCGGGGTCGGGCGCGCGCAGCACTTCCTTGAGCATCGCGCGGGCGCCCGCGTCGTCGAGCCGCTGCTCGGGGTCCTTGGCGAGCAGGCCGTAGATCACGTTCTCCAGCGGGCCCGCGTTCTTCGGCTGTTCCACCGGCTCGGTCATCACGGCCGTGAGCGTCGCGATCGCCGAGCCCTTGTCGTACGGCGGCACACCTTCCACCGACGCGTACAGCAGACCGCCCAGCGACCACAGGTCGGCCGCGGGGCCGGGCTTGTGGCCGCGCGCCCGCTCCGGCGAGATGTAGGAGGGCGCGCCGACGAGCATGCCGGTCGAGGTGATGGACGGGTCGCCCTCCACCTGCGCGATGCCGAAGTCGGTGAGCACGACCCGGCCGTCGTCGGACATCAGCACGTTCGACGGCTTCACGTCCCGGTGCAGGATGCCCTCGCGGTGCGCCGAGCGCAGCACGTCGAGGATGGCCAGGCCCACCTCGGCGGCGCGCTTCGGCGTGAGCAGGCCGTCCTCGCGGATGGCCTCGGCGAGCGACTTGCCCTCGACGAGCTCCATCACGATCCACGGCCGGTTGTCCTCGTCGACCACGTCGAAGACCGTCACCGCGCCGCTGTTACGGATCCGCGCGATCGCCTTGGCCTCACGCAGCGTGCGCGTGATCAGCCGGCGCTTCTCCTCCTCGTCGATGGCCGACGGGAACCGCAGCTCCTTCACAGCCACCGTGCGGCCCAGGGTCTCGTCCTGCGCGCGCCACACCGTGCCCATGCCGCCGCGGCCGAGAACATCCCCCAGCCGGTACCGCCCGGCGAGGAGACGTTCGCTCTTGTCCTGACGGGATGCTCCCGCCCGCTCCGCCTCCGACATGCGTCCCCTCATGCAACCCGCCCTGACAGAGCCTTCATTGTCCCTCACCCGACAAGTGCCCGACGCCCTGGGGGCCCCTGGAACCGCAACAGCTCAGCCAATGAGACGCCGGGCCCCGGCCGACCCCTCACCAACCGGCGCACACCCGCGCAGACCGACAACCCGGCAACCGGAGTCGCGCACACCGGCCCCACCCGCCCCCCGTCCCGACCCCCGGCACAGAAACGTGCCCCATGATGGGCCGCGACAAGGAAGGACCGCCGATGCCGAAGCCCCGGACACCTCGGACACTCCTGGCCATACCCATGTCCCTGGCACTCCTCGGCATGGCCCAAACCGACCTGCCGGGGCGGACCCTGGCCTCCTCCCAAGGCTCCGTCACCGCGGCCTCGGACACCGCGCTCGCCCTCCTCGTGACCCGTGGCGGTGCTCCGGCCGCCGCCCTGCTGGCCGACGAGGAGTCGGGTCCCCGCTTCACCGACGCCGGAAACGGAATATCTCGTTCCGATCATTTCCGCGCCGGAAGCATCACCAAGACCTTCATCGCGACGGTCGTCCTGCAACTCGCCGCCGAACACCGGCTGTCCCTGTCCGACTCCGTCGACGACCACCTGCCCGGTCTGGTGCGCGGTGCGGGCAACGACGGCCGCCGCATCACGCTGCGTGCCCTGCTCCGCCACACCAGCGGCCTCCACGACTTCACCTCGGTCACCCGGGGCGCCGTCCCGGTGACCCCGCTTCAGGCCGTACGCATCGCACTCACCCATCCCCCGGCCCACCGGGGCCGCTTCGCCTACTCGAACACCAACTACGTGGTACTCGGCATGGTCGTCGAGCAGGTCACCGGCCACTCGTACGCCACCGAGACCGAGCGCCGCGTCATCACTCCCCTCGGTCTGACCGGCACCTCGTTCCCCGGTGCCGGCACCTCGCTTCCCGCACCGCACGGCCGCGCGTACGCCGCCGACGGCTCCGACGTCACCGAGCTCGACCCGCGCGTGGCCGGCGCGGCGGGTGAGCTGGTGAGCACGCTGGCCGATCTGAACCGCTTTTACGCGGCCCTGCTCGGCGGCGAGCTGCTGCCCTCGCACTGGCTGCGCGAGATGCTCGACACCCGCGCCGCACACGGCTCGTACGGCATGGGGCTGTTCCCGGTGAAGCTGCCGTGCGGGACCACGGTGTGGGGGCACAACGGCCGCATCTCCGGCAGCTACGTGCGCAGCGCGGCCACCGTCGACGGGCGCCGTGTCCTCACCTTCCGGGTGAACACGGACGGGGTCACGGACCCGACGCTCGAACCGGCCCTGCTCGCCGCCGAGTTCTGTCCCCGCACCCCGTAGAACGGCCGGGCCGCGAGCGAAGATCCCAGCTCACCGCACCCGTTCGAGTGAGATGAGCGGGAACCCGCGGTCAGAACGACACGATGTCCGGCGCCCCCAGCCGCGCCGCATCCGCCGTCAGATCGTCCGGCTGGCGCTGGGACTCCCGCTCCGCCTCGACCCGCTTCTCGTAGTGCTCCACCTCGCGCTCGATCTGGTCCTTGTCCCAGCCGAGGACCGGCGCCATCAGCTCGGCGGCCTCGCGGGCGCTGCGGGTGCCCCGGTCGAAGGTCTCGATGGAGATGCGGGTGCGCCGGGTCAGGACGTCGTCCAGGTGGCGGGCGCCCTCGTGCGAGGCCCCGTAGACGATCTCGGCCCGGAGGTAGTCCTCGGCAGCCGGCAGCGGCTCCCCGAGCGACGGGTCCGCCACGATGAGGTCGAGGAGTTCCTCCGCGAGCGACCCGTACCGGTTCAACAGGTGCTCCACACGCACCACATGGAGCCCGGTGCGGGCCGCGATCCGCGCTCGCGCGTTCCACAGCGCGTGATACCCCTCGGCGCCGACCAGCGGGGTCTCCTCGGTGACGCATTCCGCGACCCGCTGGTCGAGGCCGTGCACCGCCTCGTCCACCGCGTCCTTGGCCATCACGCGGTAGGTCGTGTACTTGCCGCCGGCCACGACCACGAGTCCGGGCACCGGGTGGGCGACGGTGTGCTCGCGCGACAGCTTGCTCGTGGCGTCCGACTCTCCGGCCAGCAGTGGCCGCAGCCCCGCGTACACCCCCTGGACGTCGTCGCGGGAGAGCGGCACGGAGAGCACCGAGTTCACGTGCTCCAGCAGATAGTCGATGTCCGCGCTGGAGGCCGCCGGGTGGGCCTTGTCGAGGTCCCAGTCGGTGTCGGTGGTGCCGATGATCCAGTGGCGGCCCCACGGGATCACGAACAGCACCGACTTCTCGGTGCGCAGGATCAGCCCCGAGGTCGAGTTGATCCGGTCCTTCGGTACGACCAGATGGATGCCCTTGGACGCCCGGACGTGGAACTGGCCCCGCTCCCCGACCATCGCCTGGGTGTCGTCGGTCCACACGCCCGTGGCGTTGACGACCTGCTTGGCGCGGACCTCGTACTCGCCGCCGCCCTCGACGTCGCGCACCCTGGCTCCGACCACCCGCTCGCCCTCGCGCAGGAAGCCGGTGACCCGCGCGCGGTTGGCGACCTTCGCGCCGTACGCGGCGGCCGTGCGCACCAGAGTCGCCACATAGCGGGCGTCGTCCATCTGTGCGTCGTAGTACTGCAGGGCGCCGATCAGCGCGTCCTTCTTCAAGGCCGGTGCGACGCGCAGGGCGTGGCGGCGGCTCAGATGGCGATGGGTGGGCAGTCCGCGTCCGTGGCCGCGGGCCATCGACATGGCGTCGTACAGCGCGACGCCGGAACCCGCGTACACCCGCTCCCAGCCCTTGTGCTGGAGGGGGTAGAGGAACGGGACGGGCTTCACCAGGTGCGGTGCCAGCCGTTCGAGCAGCAGGCCGCGCTCCTTCAGGGCCTCACGGACGAGCGCGAAGTCGAGCATCTCCAGATACCGCAGACCGCCGTGGATCAGCTTGCTGGATCTGCTCGACGTGCCCGATGCCCAGTCACGCGCCTCGACCAGGCCGGTGGACAGACCGCGTGTCACCGCGTCCAGCGCGGTGCCCGCGCCGACCACGCCCGCACCCACGACCAGCACGTCCAGCTCGCCCTCGGCCATTCCCGCAAGTGACTCGGCGCGCTCCGCCGGCCCCAGTGTCGCTGTCCTCACCGCTGCCTCCCGCTGTTGTCGCGCTGGCCGCACCTGTCCGGCGACGCCCGGCTCACATCCCCCTGCCCAAAGTCTGACCGTCTTGCCCCTCATCGGCCACCGTCCGTCCGCAGCCTGTGGACAACTCTCGGCGACGCGCAGGGAATCTTGATCGATCAATCCCGTAAATCGGTCATATTTACTCCTAGTCTGACATTGCTCTCGCCCATCCTGTCCACAGGGCTTGCGCACCTGTCCCGCATCGGTTACTGGGAAGGACGGCCCACTCCATGCCCGCAGACCTCGCCGTCATCGGACTCGGTCATCTCGGCCTGCCCCTGGCCCAGGCCGCCGTCGCCGCCGGCATCTCCACCCTCGGCTACAAGACAGGGCCGGAGGGCGGCTCCCTCACCCCCGCAGAACTGCGCCGGATGCTCTCGGGGGGCTTCCGGCCGGCCACCGACCCGGCCGAGCTGGGCCGCGTACGCACCGCCGTCATCTGCGCCCCTACCCCGCGGGGCGCGGACGGCACCCTGGACCTCGGCCAGGTGGAGGCGGCGGCCCGCGCGCTGGCCGCACAGCTGCGCCCGCACACCACCGTGATCCTGGAATCGGCCGTACATCCCGGCACCACCGAGGAATTCCTCCGTCCGCTCCTCGAAGCGGGCTCCGGGCTGCGCGCGGGGCGCGACTTCCACCTCGCCTATTCGCCCAGCCGGGTCGATCCCGGCAACCGCGACTTCACCCCCGCGAACACACCGAAGGTCATCGGCGGCCTCACCCCGGCGTGCACCGAGTCGGCCGCCGCCTTCTACGGGCGGCTCACCGACAAGGTCGTACGCGCGCGCGGGCCCCGCGAGGCGGAGACCGTGCAGGTCCTGGAGACCAACTTCCGGCACGTCAACATCGCGCTCGTCAACGAGATGGCCGTGCTCTGCGACGACCTGGGCGTGGACCTGTGGGACGTCATCCGCTGCGCGGAGACCAAGCCGTTCGGCTTCCAGGCGTTCCGGCCCGGACCGGGCGTGGGCGGGCACGGGATCGCCCAGGACCTCGGCACGTCGGGGCGCCCGCTGCGGATGGTCGAACTCGCCCAGCAGGTCAACAACCACATGCCCCAGTACGTCATCCAGCGCGCCGCCACGCTCCTCAACGAGCACGGGAAGTCCGCCCGTGCCGCGCGCGTGCTCCTCCTCGGCGTCACCTACAAAGCGGACATCGCCGATCAACAGGGCGCTCCCGCCCACGAGATCGCCGTACGCCTGATGGAACTCGGCGCGTCCGTCAGCTATCACGACCCGCACGTCCCCGCCTGGAGCGTCCTCGGGCGGCCCGTGCCGCGCGCGGACTCCCTCTACGAGGCCGCGGCCCACGCCGACCTGACGATCCTGCTCCAGCAGCACCGCACGTACGACCTGCAAGGACTGTCCGTGAAGGCCCAACTCCTCCTGGACACAAGGGGGGCGACCCCGACCGGCGCGGCCCACCGGCTCTGACCTCTGAAATCCCCTCACGGGTTGTCACTCCCGCCTGCTAATGTGCGGCAGCTCTCGCACACACGTGCGCCCACGTCCCGGGCGCCGACAGGTGTGTGCCCGCGTCCCACGCGCACACCACAGCTGCGCCCACTTCCCTGGGGGGAACCACATGAGTCAGCCGACGCCGCCGCCCGGCAACCCGTTCGCCGGCAAGTCCGACGACCAGCCGCCCGTCCCGCAGCAGGGTGTCCCGCAGGGCGCGCCCCAGCCGGGCTTCCCGGTCGCGCCCGTCGCCCCGGTCGCCCCCGCGCGCGGCAACGCGGCGCTCGGTCTCGCCGCCGCCGTCGGCGCGGGCCTGGTCTCCGCGGTCCTGTACGGCCTGATCATCGGCCTCACCAAGCACGAGATCGGCTATGCCGCCGTCGGCGTCGGCTTCCTGGTCGGCATCGCCGCGGGCCGCGTCGGCGGTCGCAGCCAGACCCTGCCGGTCGCCAGCGTGATCGTGTCCGTCGCCGCGATCTACCTCGGCCAGATGGTCGGCGAGGCCATGATCATCGCCAAGCAGTTCGGCGTCGGCTTCAGCGAGGTCTTCTTCGACCACATCGACGTGGTCCAGGAGGCGTGGAAGTCCGAGGCCGACCCGCTGACCTTCGTCTTCTTCGCGGTCGCGGCGTACGTGGCGTTCCAGAGCACCCGCAAGGCCGGGCTCTGAGATGCCCGTCTGGCTGTTCCTGATGCTGCTGGGCCTGGCGCCCGTGGTGGCCGGGGGCTGGATCGCCTTCAACGTGCGGGGCGCCGCCGACGCGATCAAGGCTTTCCTGCGGCGCGGCCACGAGATGCGCGCCCTCGCGGCCGGCGACTTCACTCCGTCGTTCAATCGGGTCGAGGCCGTCGGTGTCCGGGCGTACGCGGCGGCCATGGGTGTCGCCGGCTTCGTGCTGGTCCTCGCGGGCGCCGCCGAGCTGCTGACAGGCGGCTGACGGGACGGTCGTACAGGTGAAGGGCCCGTCCACCACTCGGTGGACGGGCCCTTCACTCGTACATGCGTACGCGCTAACGCTTGTGCTGCGAGTCCGCGACCGTCACCTCGACGCGCTGGAACTCCTTGAGCTCGCTGTAGCCCGTGGTGGCCATGGCGCGGCGGAGGGCGCCGAAGATGTTCATCGAGCCGTCCGGGATGTGCGACGGACCGGTGAGGATCTCCTCGATGGTGCCGACGGTGCCGAGGTCGACCTTCTTGCCGCGCGGCAGCTCCTCGTTCACCGCCTCCATGCCCCAGTGGTGGCCACGGCCGGGCGCGTCGGTGGCGCGCGCGAGCGGGGAGCCCATCATCACGGAGTCCGCGCCGCAGGCGATCGCCTTGGGGAGGTCGCCGGACCAGCCGACACCGCCGTCGGCGATGACGTGCACGTACCGGCCTCCGGACTCGTCCATGTAGTCGCGGCGGGCTGCGGCGACGTCCGCGACGGCGGTGGCCATCGGGACCTGGATGCCCAGCACATTGCGCGTGGTGTGCGCGGCGCCGCCGCCGAAACCGACGAGGACACCGGCCGTGCCGGTGCGCATCAGGTGCAGCGCCGCGGTGTACGTGGCGCAGCCGCCGACGATCACCGGGACGTCGAGCTCGTAGATGAACTGCTTCAGGTTCAGCGGTTCGGCGGCACCGGAGACGTGCTCGGCCGACACCGTCGTGCCGCGGATGACGAAGATGTCCACACCCGCGTCGACGACGGCCTTGGAGAACTGGGCCGTGCGCTGCGGGGACAGGGCGGCGGCGGTGACGACCCCGGCGTCGCGCACCTCCTTGATGCGCTGCCCGATCAGCTCCTCCTTGATGGGAGCCGCGTAGATCTCCTGGAGGCGCCGGGTCGCGGTCTCCGAGTCCAGCCCGGCGATCTCGTCCAGCAGCGGCTGCGGGTCGTCGTACCGCGTCCAGAGGCCTTCCAGGTTCAGGACGCCCAGGCCGCCCAGCTCGCCGATACGGATCGCGGTGGCCGGGGAGACGACCGAGTCCATCGGGGCGGCCAGGAAGGGCAGCTCGAAGCGATAGGCATCGATCTGCCAGGCGATCGAGACCTCCTTCGGGTCCCGCGTACGGCGGCTCGGGACGACGGCGATGTCGTCGAAGGCGTACGCCCGGCGGCCGCGCTTGCCGCGCCCGATCTCGATCTCAGTCACGTTGTGGCCTTTCCGTCTTCGCTTCTGCGCCTCCCAGTATCCCCGACGCCTACGGCAAGGGCGGCCCCGGAACCTCCGGGACCGCCCTTGTCGGGGGCTCCACGCACATGCGAAAGCCCGTTCGTGCGTACGGGTGACTACTTGTTGCGGCTGTAGTTCGGCGCCTCGACCGTCATCTGGATGTCGTGCGGGTGGCTCTCCTTGAGACCCGCCGAGGTGATCCGGACGAACCGGCCGCGGTCCTGGAGCTCGGGCACGGTGCGGCCGCCGACGTAGAACATCGACTGGCGCAGACCGCCGACCAGCTGGTGGACGACCGCGGAGAGCGGGCCGCGATAGGGCACCTGGCCCTCGATGCCCTCGGGGACGAGCTTCTCGTCGGAGGCGACACCCTCCTGGAAGTAGCGGTCCTTGGAGAAGGAGCGCTGCTCGCCACGGGACTGCATGGCACCCAGGGAGCCCATGCCGCGGTACGACTTGAACTGCTTGCCGTTGATGAACATCAGCTCACCCGGGGACTCCTCGCAGCCGGCGAGCAGCGAGCCGAGCATCACCGTGTCGGCGCCCGCGACCAGGGCCTTGGCGATGTCACCGGAGTACTGGAGGCCACCGTCGCCGATGACCGGGACACCGGCCGCCTTGGCGGCGAGCGACGCTTCGTAGATGGCCGTGACCTGCGGGACGCCGATGCCGGCGACCACGCGGGTCGTACAGATGGAGCCCGGGCCCACGCCGACCTTGATGCCGTCGACGCCCGCGTCGATGAGCGCCTGCGCGCCGTCACGGGTGGCGATGTTGCCGCCGATGACGTCCACGCCGGAGGAGTTCGACTTGATCTTGGCGACCATGTCGCCGACCAGGCGGGAGTGGCCGTGCGCGGTGTCGACGACGATGAAGTCGACGCCCGCCTCGATCAGGGCCTGGGCACGCTCGAACGCGTCGCCCGCGACACCGACGGCCGCGCCGACCAGCAGACGGCCCTCGCCGTCCTTGGCGGCGTTCGGGTACTTCTCCGCCTTGACGAAGTCCTTGACGGTGATGAGGCCCTTGAGCACGCCCGCGTCGTCGACCAGCGGAAGCTTCTCGATCTTGTGGCGGCGCAGCAGCTGCATCGCGTCGTTGCCCGAGATGCCGACCTTGCCGGTGACCAGCGGCATCGGCGTCATGACCTCGCGCACCTGGCGCGAGCGGTCGGTCTCGAAGGCCATGTCCCGGTTGGTGACGATGCCGAGCAGCTTGCCGCCGCCGTCGGTGACCGGCACACCGGAGATGCGGAACTTGGCGCAGATCGCGTCGGCCTCGCCGAGCGTGGCGTCCGGGTGCACGGTGATCGGGTCGGTCACCATGCCGGACTCGGAGCGCTTCACCAGGTCGACCTGGTTGGCCTGGTCCTCGATGGACAGGTTGCGGTGCAGAACACCGACGCCGCCCTGGCGGGCCATCGCGATCGCCATGCGCGACTCGGTGACCTTGTCCATGGCGGCGGACAGCAGCGGGATGTTGACCCGGACGTTCTTCGAGATGTGCGAGGCGGTGTCGATCTGGTCGGGCGCCATGTCCGACGAGCCCGGCAGCAGCAGCACGTCGTCGTAGGTCAGCCCGAGTGTCGCGAATTTGGCGGGCACTCCGTCGACGTTGGCAGTCATGACACCTTCCCCAAATGGCCTTGATCGGTGCGGATGTCCATGCTAACGGGAAGCATGGCTCTCTCATTCCACGGTTGAGGGTGGGCTTCGGCTTCGTATGTTCGTACGGGAGGGATGTCGTCACCGTTCAGACCCGTGCCCGGAGAGGGCGTCGGGGCCGCGCCGGTCACACCGCGCCCGGTCATGTCTTCGCCGGCCGGCCCCGCCCCCGTGGTGGAGGGGAACCCGCCGTGCGCCCTGGCCGGGACCGGCGGCGACGTCATCGGGGTTCCCGCCCTTCCCCGCCGTTCACAGGGGAGGAAGGGGATCCGCCGTCATGGGAAGGGAGCCCGCGTCACCCGGCCGGGTGACGGTGGGCACCACGGGAGGAGACCGTCGGCAGCACCGGAGAACACCGTTCCGGACGGGACCCGATCGGCGCGGCGGGGACCCGGCGCACCGGTCGCGCGTCACCGCGACCGGCCGAAATCCCTACTGCTCCGCCAGCGCCCGCAGCCGGCTCAGCGCCCGGTGCTGTGCCACCCGGACGGCGCCCGGTGACATTCCCAACATCTGGCCCGTCTCCTCGGCCGTGAGGCCCACCGCGATACGCAGAAGAAGCAGCTCGCGCTGATTCTCGGGGAGATTGGCCATGAGTTTCTTGGCCCATTCGGCGTCGCTGCTGAGCAGCGCGCGCTCCTCCGGGCCGAGAGAGTCGTCGGGCCGCTCCGGCATCTCGTCGGAGGGAACGGCCGTGGACCCCGGATGGCGCATCGCGGCGCGCTGGAGGTCGGCGACCTTGTGCGCGGCGATGGCGAAGACGAACGCCTCGAAGGGGCGCCCGGTGTCTTTGTAGCGCGGCAGCGCCAGGAGCACCGCGACGCAGACCTCCTGCGCCAGGTCCTCCACGAAGTGCCGCGCGTCGCCCGGAAGCCGGGACAGACGGGCGCGGCAGTAACGCAGCGCGAGCGGGTGTACGTGAGCGAGCAGGTCGTGTGTGGCCTGCTCGTCGCCGTCGACCGCGCGATGGACGAGCGCACCGATCCCCGTCGTCTCGTCTTCACGCATCGGTCCATGGTGCCTTGGCGTCGTGTTGTCCGTGGCACCGCGTCCATAGTTGTGCACCGAAGCGTTATGAGCAGGTGCGCCGGAACTCATCTCCTGCGCCCTCCCCTTCCGCTCGACCGACTTGTCCCCAAGGAACTCCACACCTCAAGGATGCGGCATCCGCCGGGAAACGGGGATCGGACACCGAAGAGGCTCTCTCCGAGGGCCCGGCCCCACCCGCCGTCCGGCGGGCAGGGACTACTTCCGTCATACCCTCGAGGCGGCTCACCTAGCGGACCAGGCCCCACCGGAATCCGAGCGCGACCGCGTGCGCCCGGTCCGAGGCGCCGAGCTTCTTGAAGAGCCGCCGGGCGTGAGTCTTGACCGTGTCCTCCGAGAGGAACAGCTCACGGCCGATCTCCGCGTTCGAGCGGCCGTGGCTCATGCCCTCGAGCACTTGGATCTCACGCGCGGTGAGCGTGGGCGCGGCGCCCATCTCCGCCGAGCGCAGTCTGCGCGGCGCGAGCCGCCACGTGGGGTCGGCGAGCGCCTGGGTCACGGTGGCGCGCAGCTCCGCCCGTGAGGCGTCCTTGTGCAGATAGCCGCGGGCACCGGCGGCGACGGCGAGTGCCACACCGTCCAGGTCCTCGGCGACGGTGAGCATGATGATGCGCGCACCGGGGTCGGCGGACAGCAGCCGCCTGACCGTCTCGACGCCGCCCAAACCGGGCATGCGTACGTCCATCAGAATCAAATCCGAACGGTCGGCACCCCAGCGGCGGAGGACTTCCTCGCCGTTGGCCGCCGTCGTCACACGCTCGACACCGGGCACGGTCGCGACCGCACGGCGGAGCGCCTCTCGGGCAAGCGGGGAGTCGTCGCAGACGAGGACGGATGTCATGGCCGTCCTCCGCAGCTGATGCGCGTCACCTTGAGCCTCCAGGCTGTTACGAATCGTCACCTGTGCGGTCGATACTCGCCGACGGATATGACCGCCTGCCCGAGCGCTTGTTCCTTCAACCGCCTCAGCCATCTCAACGATGGTCACTCGAAAGAGTTACGGGGCAGTCGGCCGTCATCGGCACTGTACGTGAGGGTGCGGACACGGTGCAGACATGCGCGCCGACCCTCAACCTTTCATCACAACCGATGCCCCATTTAGCCTGTTTTCTTCCCATTTGCTGGTGTCTGAGGCTAGATTCGCAATGAGTCATATTTTCATCTCCTTAGATCGTAGATGTACGGTCGGTGGGCACAGAGCAGCCCAGAACGGCAACAAGGGGACACGCAATGGCAGATTTCTCCCGCCTTCCCGGTCCGAACGCGGACCTCTGGGACTGGCAGCTCCTCGCGGCCTGCCGCGGGGTCGACAGCTCGCTCTTCTTCCACCCGGAGGGCGAGCGTGGTGCGGCACGGAGCGCTCGTGAGAACTCGGCCAAAGAGGTCTGCATGAGATGCCCGGTGCGCGCGGAGTGCGCGGCACACGCGCTGGCGGTGCGCGAACCGTACGGCGTGTGGGGCGGACTGACCGAGGACGAGCGCGAAGAGCTCATGGGACGGGCACGCAACCGGCTGGTCTCGGCATCGACCACCGGCAGCAGTCCCGCTTCGAACAACTGAAGGAACGTTTCTGCTCTGAAGGCGCGTGCCGGGCGGACGCGCACCCGGCGTAGAAGGTACGCGTGCCGGGCGGACGCGTACCCGGCGGACGACGCGTACACGGCCGGGACGGGCACGGCAGACAGGCACGGCAGGACGGACACGGCAGGGACGGACACGGCACGGTGAGACACGTCGGCACGTGCACGCGTGCCGCCGCTTTCGACGCGACAGGAGCCGTGCGTCCGCGGCAGCCCCCGGAGGGAGGCCGCTAGCGGGCCGCCGCCCGCGCCAGCCGGTCCAGCGTCGCGGCCACCGCGGGCACGGCGGCGAGATCCGGGAGGGTGAGGGCGACGATCTCGCGGCGCACCGGGGGCTCCACCGTCACGGTCCGCGCCCCCTTCGGGCGTACGGACTCGATCGCGAGCTCCGGAAGGACGGCGACGCCCAGTCCCGCGCCCACCAGCCCGACCACGGCCGGATAGTCGTCGGTGGCGAAGTCGATGCGGGGCTCGAAGCCGGCACCGCGGCAGACCTCGACGAGCTGGCCGCGGCAGCGCGGGCAGCCCGCGATCCACGGCTCCCCGGCGAACTCGGCGATCGACACGGACTCCGACCGCGCCAGCCGGTGCCCCTCGGGCACCAGACCGACAAGGCGGTCCATCAGCAGCGGCCGTACGACGAGGTCGTCCCACTCCTCGACGCCAGGCGCCCCCTCGTAGCGGAACGCGAGCGCGATGTCGCAGTCGCCGGCCCGGAGCTTCTCGACGGACTCGGGCGGTTCGGCCTCCTCCAGGGAGACACGGGTGCCGGGGTGAGCGGCGCGCAGCGCGGCGAGAGCCGTGGGGACGAGGGTGGAGCTGCCGCTGGGGAAGGACACCAGCCGGACCCGGCCCGCGCGCAGACCGGCGATCGCGGCGACCTCCTCCTCGGCGGCCGTGAGACCGGCCAGGATGCTCGCCGCGTGCTTGACCAGGGCCTCTCCTGCCTGGGTGAGGCGCATCTCGCGGCCCGTCCGGACGAGCAGGGGGGTGCCCACGGACGACTCCAGGGCCTTCATCTGCTGGCTGACGGCGGGCTGGGTGCAGCCCAGCTCGCGGCCCGCCGCCGAGAAGGATCCGGTGGTGGCGACGGCGCGCAGGACTCGGAGATGACGGGCCTCGATCACCTTTTGAGCATAAGCGAATCTTGGATGTGGCGGGAAATATCGCATCGACGCTTTGGGCTGTATCGCCTAGCTTGGTGCCATGAAGCTTCTGTCGCTCAATGTCGGCCGGGCGCGGGCCGTCGGGTACACGGACCAGCCGGAGGGCATGACCGGCATCGACAAGCGGCCGGTCGACGGGCCGTTGCGCGTGACGGCACCGGGACCCAAGGGGGTCGGCGGGAGCGGGCTCGCCGGGGACGCGATCTGTCACCTGCGCCATCACGGCGGTGACGACCAGGCCGTGTACGCGGTCGCGCGCGAGGACCTCGACGACTGGGAGCGCGAGCTCGGCCGGACCCTGCCGAACGGTGTGTTCGGCGAGAACCTCACGACGTGGGGGCTCGACGTGTCCGGCGCGCTGATCGGTGAACGCTGGCGGATCGGTTCCGAGGTCGTCCTGGAGGTCACCTCCGGGCGGATCCCCTGCCGCACCTTCCAGGGGCACCTCGGCGAGAAGGGCTGGGTGAAGCGGTTCACGCATCGGGGCGCGCCCGGCGCGTATCTGCGGGTGATCGAGCCCGGTGAGATCCGCTCCGGGGACCCGATCGGCATCGCGCACCGGCCCGGCCACGATGTCACCGTGGCCGTCGCGTTCCGTGCCTCGACGACCGAACGGGAGCTGCTGCCAAGGCTGTTGACGGCGGGGGACGCACTGCACCCGGAGGCCAGGGCGGCGGCGCGGGCGTACGTGGCGAAGTACGGCGCGTAGGGGCCGCCCCGGCCCCGGCCGAACGGGGTGCGGAGAACTCGTGGAACCCGGTCGCACGTTGGGTGGCACCGGCCACCGGGCGGCAGGGCCGGTCACTAATCTTGCGCCATGACAACGGCTCTGATTACGGGATCGACCGCGGGAATCGGTGCCGCCTTCGCGCGGCGGCTGGCGGCGGACGGGCACAACCTCGTGCTGGTGGCGCGGGACACGAAGCGGCTGCGGGAGCAGGCGACCGAGCTGCACGACCGGCACGGCATCGAGGCGGAGGTGCTCACGGCGGACCTGGCGACGGACGAGGGCATCGAAGCGGTGGCCGCCCGCCTGTCCGACCGCAGGAACCCGGTCGACCTGCTGGTCAACAACGCCGGCTTCGGCAACAAGGGCCGCTATCTGGACGTGTCGATGGCGGACGAGCTGAAGATGCTCAAGGTGCACTGCGAGGCGGTGCTCCGGCTGACGTCGGCGGCGACCGAGGCGATGCGCGAGCGCGGCCGGGGCGGCGTCGTCAACGTCGCGTCGGTGGCCGCGTTCGTGCCGCGGGGCACGTACGGGGCGTCGAAGGCGTGGGTCGTGCAGTTCACGCAGGGCGCGGCGAAGGATCTCGCGGGCAGCGGCGTGCGGTTGATGGCGCTGGCTCCCGGTTTCGTGCGCACCGAGTTCCACGAGCGGGCCGGCATGGGCACGGACAACATCCCGAACTGGATGTGGCTCGACGCCGACAAGCTGGTCGCCGCGGCACTCGCCGATCTGGCGCGCGGCCGGACCCTGTCCATTCCGGACCCGCGCTACAAGGCGCTGATGGGCGTGGTGAAGGTGACGCCGCGGGCGCTGCTGGGCGGGATCTCGTCGAGGACCGGGCGGAAGTACGGCCCCCAGTAGGGGCGATCACGCAGGTCGCGCGGTTCGCGCGGCAGGCGCTCGCGCGTCTCGTGCGGTGGGTGGTGTCGCCCCTCCGGTGGGAGGATTGAGGGTGAATCAACCGGACCAGGGGGCCGGAGGCGGCGCCATGACATTCGTGCAGTTGATTGACTGTAGAACCAGTCGGTTCGACGAGATGAACCGGCTGATGGACACATGGGTCGAGAAGACCAAGGGGAAACGGACCGCGACGCACAGCGTCATCGGCAAGGACCGTGCCAACGCGAGCCACTTCGTGGAGATCGTGGAGTTCCCGTCGTACGAGGACGCGATGCGGAACTCGAAGCTTCCGGAGACCGACACGATCTTCCAGGAGATGGTGGCACTCTGCGACGGGATGCCGACGTTCACGGACCTGGACGTGGTGCGCGACGAGCAGCTCTACGCGACGAACGTCCGCATGTACTTCGACATGCTGGCGGGCCCGGGTGAGCTGGAGCCGCTCAACGGACTGATGGCGGAGAGCTATCACGACCACGATCCCGCCAACGAACAGGACACCATCGGGCTCGACGCGGTACGGCGCGAGATCGAGATGTGGCGCGGCGGCTTCGACTTCAAGTTCACCGTCGAGGACCAGATCACGGAGGGCGACCGCGTCTGCACCCGGTGGACCTGGAACGGCACGCACACGGGCGACTTCATGGGGATCCCGGCGTCCGGGAAGCAGGCCTCCATGACCGGCACGACCATCTTCCGGTGCGGGGAGGACGGAAAGATCGTCGAGGGCTGGTGGCAGTACGACCGGCTGGGTCTGATGGCCGGGCTCGGCGCGCTGGACGCGCTGGAGGGCTGACCGCTCCGCGCGCCGGACGGACAGTCCCGGGGAAACAGCCTCACGGAAACGCGGGAGGTCCCCGTTCCTGATGGAACGGGGACCTCTTCACGACGTCACGCCTCGGTGGGCGTGTCCGTCCTCATGACGTCGTACGTCAGTGGGAGTGGCCGTGGCCGCCGTGACCGGCGTCGCCCTCGTCCTCGGCCGGCTTCTCGACGACCAGGGTCTCGGTCGTGAGGAGCAGGGAGGCGATGGAGGCGGCGTTCTCCAGGGCGGAGCGGGTGACCTTGACCGGGTCGATGACGCCGGCCTTGACCAGGTCGCCGTACTCGCCGGTGGCGGCGTTGAAGCCCTGGCCCTTGTCGAGCTCGGCGACCTTGGAGGTGATGACGTAACCCTCCAGGCCGGAGTTCTCGGCGATCCAGCGCAGCGGCTCGACGGCGGCCTTGCGGACCACCGCGACACCCGTGGCCTCGTCGCCGGTCTTGCCGAGGTTGCCCTCGAGGACCTTGACGGCGTGGACCAGCGCGGACCCACCACCGGAGACGATGCCCTCCTCGACCGCGGCGCGGGTCGCGGAGATGGCGTCCTCCAGACGGTGCTTCTTCTCCTTGAGCTCCACCTCGGTGGCGGCGCCGACCTTGATCACGCACACGCCGCCGGCCAGCTTCGCGAGGCGCTCCTGGAGCTTCTCGCGGTCCCAGTCGGAGTCGGTGTTCTCGATCTCGGCCTTGATCTGGTTGACGCGGCCGACGACCTCGTCGGAGCTGCCGCCACCGTCGACGATCGTGGTGTCGTCCTTGGAGACGGTCACGCGGCGGGCGCTGCCGAGCACGTCCAGGCCGACCTGGTCGAGCTTGAGGCCGACCTCCTCGGCGATGACCTGACCACCGGTGAGGGTGGCGATGTCGCCGAGCATGGCCTTGCGGCGGTCACCGAAGCCGGGGGCCTTCACGGCGACGGCGTTGAACGTGCCGCGGATCTTGTTCACGACCAGGGTCGACAGGGCCTCGCCCTCGACGTCCTCGGCGATGATCAGCAGCGGCTTGGAGGCGTTCGACTGGATGACCTTCTCCAGCAGCGGCAGCAGGTCCTGGATGGAGCTGATCTTGCCCTGGTGGATGAGGATGTACGGGTCGTCGAGGACGGCCTCCATACGCTCCTGGTCGGACACCATGTACGGGGACAGGTAGCCCTTGTCGAAGGCCATGCCCTCGGTGAAGTCCAGCTCCAGACCGAAGGTGTTGGACTCCTCGACGGTGATGACACCGTCCTTGCCGACCTTGTCCATCGCCTCGGCGATGAGCTCGCCGACCTGCGGGTCCTGGGCGGACAGACCGGCGACGGCCGCGATGTCGGACTTCTCGTCGATCGGGCGCGCTGTGGCGAGGAGCTCGTCGGAGACCGCCTTGACGGCCGCGTCGATGCCCTTCTTCAGCAGCGCCGGGGAGGCACCCGCGGCGACGTTCTTCAGGCCCTCGCGCACGAGCGCCTGGGCGAGCACGGTGGCGGTGGTCGTACCGTCACCCGCGATGTCGTTGGTCTTGGTCGCCACCTCCTTCACCAGCTGGGCACCGAGGTTCTCGAACGGGTCCTCGACCTCGACCTCACGGGCGATGGTCACGCCGTCGTTGGTGATGGTGGGGGCGCCGAACTTCTTGTCGATGACGACGTTGCGGCCCTTGGGGCCGATCGTCACCTTCACCGTGTCGGCAAGCTTGTTGACGCCGCGCTCAAGGGCGCGACGGGCGTCCTCGTCGAACTTCAGGATCTTCGCCATGGGAGCGGTTCAGCCCTCTCGGAAAACTTGGGAGAAACGAACGGCGCCCCCAGCGCCCGGTTCATCAAAGGTAGCGGGGGCCAGGGGCGCAGTTCACTGCAATGCTTGGTGCGGGGTTGTCCGGGGGAAGCCCTCGGACGCCCTTACCGGGTGAATTACTTCTCGATGATCGCGAGCACGTCGCGAGCCGAGAGGACGAGGTACTCCTCGCCGTTGTACTTCACCTCGGTGCCGCCGTACTTGCTGTAGAGAACGATGTCGCCGACGGCGACGTCGAGCTCGACACGCTTGCCGTCCTCGATGCGGCCCGGACCAACGGCCAGGACGACGCCCTCCTGGGGCTTCTCCTTGGCGGTGTCCGGGATGACCAGGCCAGAGGCCGTGGTCTGCTCGGCGTCGAGCGGCTGGACCACAATGCGGTCCTCGAGCGGCTTGATGGCAACCTTGGAGCTGGTGGTCGTCACGATCCGACCTCCCCCTTCGGAGATCTCACGGGGTTAACTGTCTGAGGTGGCGACCAGGTCGATCCGTCGTCGCGGGTGCCGGATCTGCCTGTCGCTATTGGCACTCTCCAGGGGGGAGTGCCAGACCTGAGACTATGACTGCGATTAGCACTCGGTCAAGCGGAGTGCCAAAGGCGTCCGGCGTGGCGTGGCCCGGAAGATGCCGGAGCGTGGCGAACGGGCGCCCCCTAGAGGTAGTTCTCCAGCCGGGCCGGAGTGAAGCCCTCCGCCTGGATGCGCCGGAGCAGCCGGACCGTGGCGTCCGTGAGATCGGGTTCGCCGAAGCCGCAGAGGATGTCGCCCGGCCGGAGCCGGTGCGCGTCGGCGGCGCGGCCGAGGACGATCGCGGCGACCCCGCAGTCGGCGGCGGCGCGCAGGGTGGTGCTGTCGAACCTGCCGTAGGGGGGCCGCAGCAGCCGGGGCCGGATGCCGAAGCGCTGCCGGAGCTTGTCCTGCTGTCCGCAGATCTCGGCGCGCTGGCTGGCATAGGGCAGACCGCGCAGGGAGGCGTGGTCGAGGGTGTGGTTCTGGACGCTCGCGCCGACCGCGCGCAGCCGGGCGAAGTGCCCGTACCCCGGCCCGACGACACTGTCCGTGAGGAACACGCTGACCGGCAGCCGCAGTTCGCGGACCATGTCGACGAACCGGGGATCGCGCTCCACCCCGTCGTCGTACGTCAGGAAGACCACCTTGTCGCGGGTGCGCACATGGTCCACGACGGGCGGCAGTCCCGGACCCGCGGTGCGTGCGGTGGTCCGGGCCGGCACCTTCGGCGCCGCGGCGAGCGGAGCGGCCAGACCCCAGCGGCGGTACGCCGTCTCCTGCGGACGCACCCGCTGGGCCGCCTTCTTGCCCAGCCGCTCGATGGGGTCGACGGACTGCGCGCAGCCACCGAGCAGCACCGCCGCGAGCAGCCCGGCGAGCGCCGCCCGCACCCTCACAGGCAGTCCTCGACGCGGACTCACAGGTAGTCCTCGAGGCGCGCGACCGCGTACCCCTTGCGGGTGACCGTCTTCAGAAAGCGGCGGACCATGTCGGGCATGGTGCCCTTCCAGTCCTTGCGGCCCCGGAAGTGGGTGAGGACGATGTCGCCGGGGTGCAGGTCCTGGTCGTCCTCGCGGTACTCCCAGTGGTCGACGAAGACTTCCTCGTTCCAGATGGGCGCGTACTCGACGCCGCAGGACTTGGCGGCGCGCAGGGTCTCCTGGTTGTAGTTGCCGTACGGCGGGCGGAAGAGGACCGGGCGCTTGCCGAACTGCTTCTTCATCACGTCCTGCATGCCGCAGATCTCGCGCTTCTGCCGCGCGTAGGACAGGGCGGGCAGATAGGGATGGTGCAGCGTGTGGTTGTTGAGGGTGATGCCGCGGTCGCGCATCTTCCGGAAGTACCCGTAGTCGTCCTTGACCAGGTAGTCGCTGAGGAAGGCGGTGTACGGGATCTTCAGGTCGCTCATCATCCGCAGGAAGGCGGGGTCCTTCTCCTCGCCGTCGTCGATGGTGAGGAAGACGACCTTGTCCTTGGTGGGGACGGTCGTGAAGACCGGCGGCAGCCCCAGCTCCTCCTGGCCGTCGACCTCGAACCCCTTGCGGGCCTCGATGACCGGCTTCCTGGCGGGCGGCGCCGGGGGTGTCAGCGGCACCCCGGCGAGTCCCCAGCGCTTGGCGGCGGCGACACGCCGGGCCTGCGCCAGCCGGAGCCGGGAGGCGTACGCGTCGAGGGCGCGGGCCGGGGGCGCCTGGAGCCGGACCTGCCGACCGTGGGCCGGCTTGGCGGCGCCGGAACCGGAACCGGAACCGGGGGCGGAACCGGAACCGGGGGCGGAGCCGGAGCCGGTCTCGGCACAACCGGAGACGAGGAGGGCGAGGGCGAGTACGCCGACTCCCCAGCGCGCACCGGCCCCGTTTGTGCCGTTTTTATCATTTTGTCGTACGGGTCGCATGGAGCCGGATCCTCCCAGGTCACCGCCCTCGCCAAGGCCCCGACACCGCCGCCGGAAGCACACCGTCCACCGACTGGCCCACAATGGCCGGGTGAACGACGTCTCCTTCGCCTCCCTCCTCACCGCCGAGGGCCGCGCCCTGCTCGACGAGGTCCGCGCCACCGAACCGGCACAGGAACTGGCCGTCGCCACCCGGCTGCGCCGCGAGCACCCCGCCGAACTGGTCTCGGCGGCCCTCGGACAGGCCCGGCTGCGGCAGCGGGCGGCGGCGAAGTTCGGGGCCGAGGACGCCGGACGGATGTTCTTCACCCCGAACGGGGTCGAGCAGTCCACCCGGACGAGCGTGGCGGTCCACCGCGCCGAGCGGCTGCGCGCCCTGGGAGTCCGGTCCGTCGCCGATCTCTGTTGCGGCATCGGCGGCGACGCGATCGCGCTGGCCCGCGCCGGAATCCGCGTCCTCGCCGTCGACCGCGATCCGCTGACGGCCGCCGCGGCCCGCGCGAACGCCGACGCGCTGGGGCTCACGGACCTGATCGAGGTGCGCGAGACGGACGTCACCGAGGTGGACACCTCTTCGTACGACGCGGTCTTCGTGGACCCGGGGCGCCGGGGCGGCCGGGGCCGGATCTTCGACCCGGAGGCGTACTCACCGCCGCTCTCCTGGGCGATCGGGGCGGCCGCGAAATCTCCGGTCGCCGCGCTGAAGATCGCCCCCGGCATCCCGCACGAGGCGATCCCCGCCGAGGCGGAGGCCGAATGGATCTCGGACGGCGGGGACGTGAAGGAGGCGGTGCTGTGGTTCGGCACGGAACCGGGCCTGGTGCGCGCCACCCTGCTGCCGGGCCCGCGTGAGCTGCGCGGGCGCGGACTGCCTGATCCCGCGGTGCGGGCGGTGGGACGCTATCTGTACGAGCCGGACGGCGCGGTCATCCGCGCGCACCTCGTCGCCGAGGTCGCCGAAGAACTGGACGGCGGGCTGGTCGACGAGACGATCGCCTACGTCACGGCCGACGAGCTGCGCCCGACGCCGTACGCCTCCGCGTACGAGATCACCGATCAACTCCACTTCAACGTCAAGAAGTTGAAGGCGCTGCTCCGGGAACGGGAGGTCGGCATCCTGACCGTGAAGAAGCGCGGATCGGCCGTCGAGCCGGAGGAACTGCGCCGGAAGGTGAAGCCGCAGGGCCCCAACTCCGCGACGGTGTTCCTGACGCGGGTGGCGGGCGCCCCGACCATGCTGGTGGGGGCGCCCGCTACACCGTCTACTGGTGGTGGACCGTCTTGAGGGGTGCCAGGTTCGGCTCGGCGCCGACCGGGCCCGACCTCACGACCGTCGCGGCCTGGCCGCCGTTCGTGCGGAGCGTGAAGGTGCTCCGCTGCGCACTCGTGGGCACCACGCCCTTGTAGTACGGGTGGTACACGAACTGGCTGCTGCTCGCGCTGATCGAGGCGCCCGCGGTGTCCAGCGCGCCCGCCGCGATCGACGCGCTGCCGCCGAAGCCGACCACGAACTGCGTGCTCGCGGACTCCCGCAGCAGATAGCTCTTGGCCTCGCTCGACAGGGTGCCGGGCGAGGTCCACAGGACGGGTCCGAAGACGTTCATCGCCCCACCCGCCGACACGCCGCCACGCCAGCTGTCCGTGGAGGCGAGGGCGGCCTGGCTCGGCGCGCTCCACCAGAACTTCGCGACCGCCGCGGAGGTGCCCTCGTTGCCGCTCGCCGTGATCGGGTAGTACGAGTACGTCGACGGCCACTTGGAGAAGGAGGTGTGCGTCAGCGCGTACTTCGCCGAAGCACCCACCGTGATGATCATGGTGTCCTTCGGGCTCAGGCTGTTGAGGTACGCCTTCACCGAATCGGTCAGCTTGTTGCCGTCGTTGAGGACGACGCTGCCCGCGCTGCTCGTGCCGTCCGCCCCGGCGGCGGCGGCCGCGGCGAGCGCCGAGTGGTAGTCGGTGCCGGTGGCCAGGAACACGTATTTGGGCGCGCTGGTCACGGACTTCGCCACCGCGACCGAGGTCGAGTACCGGGACGTGCCCGCCAGCCGCTTCGGCGTGAAGCCGAGCGCGGACACCTGCGAGGAGACCGAGCCGCTGAGGACGGACGTGCCGCCGATGAGATAGACGTTCGCGCCCGGCTTCAGCACCCGCTTCAGCTCGGCCTTCGTCGCGGAGGACAGCCCGCTCTTCGGGGTCATCAGCACCGGACCGTGCTTCTTGCCGGCGAGTGCGGGTGCGGTGAGCGAGTACGCCTCGCTGTCCTGGTTGATCAGCACCGCGGCCTTGGCGTCCAGCAGGCCCGGCACACTCTCGCCGACCGTGTTCCAGGTCCAGCGCGAGGAGGCCGTGTTGGTGCCGTAGGTGTCGGCGCCCCAGACCCGGCCGGTGCCGTTCTTGCGCAGCGGCTGCCAGCTGGGGTTGGAGCCGGAGTTGCCGCCCGTGTCGGCCGGCACCTTGGTGAGCGCGCCGGTGGCCAGGTCCACGTACTCGGTGGTGTGCACGTCGGAGCTGTCGCCCGAGGTGTGGGCGTCGAAGATGATCCGCTTGCCGGTGGGCGACCAGGACGGGTTCGCGTAACCGCGGGCGTCGCTGGTGATCTGCCGGACGCCCGTGCCGTCCGCGTTCGCCGTGAAGATCTGCGACATTCCGCCGTCGACGTGCCGGACGAACGCCAGCTTGGTGCCGTCCGGTGAATAGGCGGGCTGCTCGGCGTCGGTCAGCACCCGCTTGACCGTCTTCGCCGTCGAGTCGAAGACCCAGACGCCGTCGTTGTCGTAGCAGCCGTAGTTCTTGCGCCGCTCGAACGCCACCAGACCGGTCGGGCTCACGGTCGGGTCGTTGTCACAGACGGTGGACGGCTCCTGGGCGGCCGTCAGCAGCGGGTGGGGCGCCCACGAGCCGTCGGAAGGGCCGTAGGCGAGCTGGCCACCGGTCGAGAAGACGACGTAGCGCCCGCCCCACCAGAAGGTCAGGTCCTCGTACGAGGCGCTGGATCGCACCCCTTCCGCCCAGGGCAGAGTGATCTTCGAGGAGCCGCTCGGCCTGATGCTCGAGATCTGGCTCGCGGCGGTGACGAGCCGGCTGCCGTCCGGCGCCCAGGCGGCGTACCACCCGGACTGGTTGGGAACCTCGGTGGCCTTGCCCGTGGCGGGATCGATCAGGAGCGGGCCGTCCACGAGGATCTTGCCCTCGGTGCCCGGCCAGGGCCCGGCATCGTCGGCGACGGCACCCGGAGCCGTCGCCAAGGTGGCCGCGGCGAATGCCGCCGCGGTCGCGAGCGCCGTACCACCGCGGCGCTTGAACATGCTCAAAGTGACCCCCCATGGATCAGAAACGTCGGAATTGCCGCTCACTCGCCGGGCCGCTGCCTCTCCCCAGAGGCTCACAGCCGCGCCATGGCAGCCGGGTCACTGTAGTTCCTGAAGCGACCAGGGGGAACAGAGTTACGAGAGGGCTCCGCACGGGCCGCCGTACGGCGAGTCAGCCGCACTCCCGGGCCCGGGCGGTCAGCAGCGCGCGTTCGCGCTCGTTCCGCGCCAGCGAGGCCGCCCGCTCGAACTCCGCCCGCGCTTCCGCCGTCCTCCCCAGTCGGGTGAGCAGGTCCCCCCGGACGCTGGGCAGCAAGTGGTAGTCGCGCAGGGCGGGTTCGCCGGCGAGGGCGTCGACGATCTCCAGGGCGGGGCCGGGCCCGTCGGCCATCGAGACGGCCACGGCACGGTTCAGTTCGACCACCGGGGAGGGCGCGCGGGCCGCCAGCAGGCCGTACAGGGTGGCGATCTGCCGCCAGTCCGTGTCCTCGTACGTATAGGCCTGCGCGTGGCAGGCGGCGATGGCGGCCTGGAGGGCGTACGGCCCCGGGCTGCCGGTGGCGACGGCGCTGGAGCGGCCCAGCGCGGTGAAGCCCCGGCGGATCAGCATGCGGTTCCAGCGGCGGCGGTTCTGGTCCTTGAGGAGGACGGGTTCGCCGTCGGGCCCGGTGCGCGCGGCCGCCCGGGACTCCTGGAGCTCCAGCAGGGCGGCGAGCGCGTACACCTCGGGCTCCTTGGGCATCAGCTCGGCGAGCACCCGGGCCAGCCGGAGCGCGTCCTCGCACAGCGCGGGCCGGAGCAGGTCGTCGCCCGCCGTGGCCGCGTATCCCTCGTTGAAGACGAGGTAGATGACCTCCAGTACGGAACCGAGCCGGGCCTCGCGTTCGGGGCCGTACGGGACCTCGAAGGCGACCCCCTTGGTCGCCAGCGTCCGCTTGGCCCGCACGATGCGCTGGGCGACCGTGGCCTCCGGGACGAGGAAGGCGCGGGCGATCTCGGGCGTGGTCAGACCACCGAGGAGCCGCAGGGTGAGCGCGATGCGGGCCTCGGCGGACAGGACGGGGTGACAGGCGGTGAAGACCAGCCGGAGCAGGTCGTCGTCGATGTCGTCCGGATCGGCGGGTTCGTCGAGATGGTGCGGAGCCGACAGCGAGAGGTCCCGCCCGACCTCCTCCAGCTTGCGCGCGTAGCGCTCCCGGCGGCGTACGAGGTCGATCGCCCGGTGCTTGGCCGTGGCCATGAGCCAGGCGCCCGGGTTGTCCGGCACGCCGTCCCGCGGCCACTGCTCCAGCGCCGCGACCAGGGCGTCCTGGGCGAGTTCCTCGGCGATGCCGACGTCACGGACGATCCGTGCGACGCCCGCGATGATGCGGGGGGACTCGATACGGAAGATGGTCTCGACGGCCGTGTCGACACCGCCGGCGGGGGCTGGGGTGGGCTGCTGTTCCACAACCCACCATCAGACACCCACGGCGGCGTCAGGCCAAGGAGTCCTCAGCCCCCGGCGATCTCCCGCACCTCGCAGGTGACCGTCCAGAACTCCTCGTGCACCTTCAGGAACCGCTTGGTCCACTCCACGGCCTCGGCCATGTCCTTGCACTGCATGATCGCGTAGCCGCCGACGACCTCCTTGGACTCGGTGAAGGGCCCGTCGGTGACGGACAGCTGCCCACCCGACCAGTGGACGCGCTTGCCCTGCGAGGTGGGCGCCAGGCCGTCGGTCTCCAGCATGACGCCCGCCTTGGTGATCTCCTCGATGAGCTCGCCCATCCGCTGCATCAGCTCGGGGCTGGGACCCTCGGCCGGCGCGGTGCTCTCGTCGATCTGGACCAGCGAAAGATAGCGGGGCATGGTGACTCCTCGTGTCTGTGGTGCCTCGGAGGCGGGGCTTCTCCCTGCCTCTCACCCATGCGTCGAACGGGAGACACCTTCTTCGACACCGTCCCCGGATTTCTTTGGATTCTTTCTCCGGGCGAGGTCAGACGGGTCAATCGGGTCAGTCGGCGAAGTCCTTGAGCTTCTGCGTGTCCAGCGTGAACCCGACCGGATCCGGCAGCTCGATCACCGCTCCGAACGCACGGGTGGTGAGAGAGCGGTAGACGCCACCCTCGGGATCGCAGTGCACGGTCACGCTGTCCGTGTCCCGGTCGACGAGGAGGCAGACGGGGATGCCGGCGGCCGCGTATCCGTCGGGCTTCTCGATCCGGTCACGCCGGTCGGCGTCCCGGTCGTGCGAGATGACCTCGACGACCATCAGGACACCCGCGGGCTCGGACCACTCGCCCTTTCCCGCGAAGTACTCCTCGGGCGCCAAGACCCCGTCCGGCTTGGCCCGCCCCTTGCGGTAGGCCTCGACCTTCAGCCCTTGCTCCGGGTAGAGGAACAGCTCAGGCCGTCACGGGCGGACCGTGCTGCAAGGTCGTCATGTGCCTGCTCCTTTCTCCGCTTTGTCCGTGGTCTTCTCCGCGCGGGGCCCGGTACGCAGAGCGGCGCGCAGCCGTCCGGCATGGGCGCGCACCTCGTCGGCGGCGAGGGCGGGCCGCCCACCCCGGCACCCCCCGCACAACCCGCCCCGCAGCGCGTGACCGTCCCCGCCCGGCTCCCCGCACGCCGTGCACACCACCTCGTAGCGGGGCGCCGGTGGCTGCGGTTCGGGTCGCGGGGGCAGCTTGGCGAGGAGCCGGGCGCGTACGAAGGCGTAGGCGTGCGCCACACGCTCCGGGAGCCCCGCCGTCAGCGCCTGGACAAGCTGCGGCTCACCCGCGCCCCGCGCGAACCACTCGGCGGCCTCCCCCTCCAGTGCCACGCACTCCCCGGCCGACAGAGTCAGCCGGGCGTCGATCCGGCCGAGCCGGGCCAGCAAGCTGTAGGCGGTCGATCGCGCCGCCGCTGCCACGGGCCGCTCGGTCGCCGGCGTCTCCCCGGCGAGGAAGGCGTTCCACCAGGCGTCGTCGTGCGCGGTGCGCGAGAAGAAGGTGTGCCAGACCCAGCGGGGGCAGCCGTCGACGGTGACGGGGCGGCGCACCCTGCGCAAATGCCCTGCCGCGGAGAGGTTGTTGAGGGCGGTGGAGAGGGCGCACTGGCCGTACGGGAGGTGCTTGGCGAGGGTCTTGATCGACAGGTCCGACTCGTCGGCGAGCCGGTCGATGTACGTCGCGATCGATGCCTCACGGGTGGGCAGATGTGCGAAGTCCCGACCCGTCCGTGGGGTTTGGTCGGGCGCCGACCGTTTTCCGTACCCCGGATTGGCGAGGGGATGAGCGGAGGGGCGCGGGGCAGCACTAGGCTGGGTGACAGCCATGGATCGAGCCTCTTTCGATCAAGTTGGTCAGACCCCCGCGTGGTGTTCCCGCACCCACGGGGGTCGATACTTTCGCGGCGCACGCCACACGCCTGCCACGCTCCGCCGCGACCCGATCACGAAAAGTCATATCCCCTGGCCCGGACGGCACTTCGGCCGTCCGCAAGGGAGGGAGGGTGGGTTGGACCTCCCGCCCAATCCATACAAAAGAGGCTCGAATCCCGAGCCCCGAAGCTCAAGTCCCGCGGACCGGTTCCGGGGGTGTCACGTGAGTCGTGGAGTCGCTTGAGCGGGCCCGGAGATCATTACTTGAGCGAGGCCCACAGGTCGCTCGCCTCCGGCTCGTTCGCGATCACCCTGTTGTGATCCGAGGGGGCCGTCACGACCGGCATCATCACCGTCGTGGCCTCGTCGGAGGAGAGGGACTTCAGGCTCTGGCCGAGTTTCATCAGCTCGCCCAGGGAGTCCAGCCCGGTGTCCGTCGTCAGGCTGCCGGTCACCGCGTTCGCGACGTTGTAGAGCTTGGCCGGGTCGGTGAGCAGGCCGGCCGACGAGATCTGCGCCAACAGGGCTTTCACCAGCTTCTGTTGGAGACCTATGCGGCCCAGGTCGCTGCCGTCTCCTATGCCGTGCCGGGTGCGGGCGAGCGCCAGCGCCTTCGTGCCGTCGAGGTGGTGTTCGCCCGCGGTGAGGTGCAGATGGCTCTTGTCGTCGTCGATGTCCTCGTCCGTGGTGACCGTGACACCGCCGAGCGCGTCCACGAGGGCCGCGAAGCCGGAGAAGTCGATCTCGATGTAGTGGTCCATGCGGACATCGGTCAGCGACTCGACCGTCTTCACCGCGCAGACCGGGCCGCCGATCGAATAGGCGCTGTTGAACATCGCGTTGTACGCCACCGCCGTCGTCCCCCCGGAGGAGGTGGGGCAGGCCGGCCGGGTCACCAGGGTGTCCCGGGGGATGCTCACCACGGTCGCCCGGGTGCGCCCCTCGTCGATGTGCACGACCATCGCCGTGTCGGAACGGGCGCCGGAACTGTCGCCGCCGCCGAGCTTCGCGTTCGCCTTGCCGCTGCGCGAGTCGGAGCCGAGGACCAGGATGTTCAGGGCGCCGCTGGGCAGCGGGGAGGCGGAGGCCGACGCGGACGCCGGGGACGAGGGCGTCGCCACCGCCTTCGCCGGGCGGTCGTCGCCGAGCGCGCTGTTGATGTCGACGCTCTTGATGTTCTGGTTCAGATGCCAGTAGGCCCAGCCCGCCGTGCCGACGCCCAGCACCAGCAGTCCCGCCAGGGTGAGACCGGCGGCCTTCAGTACCCGCGACCGCCGGCCCACCGGCTCGACCCCGACCCCGTCCCCTATGTCCTTGTGTCCCGTCACGAGGAGGAACGTAAGTCCGAATTATTAGGGGACTGTTAGGGAAAGAGGCGCGAAACGATTTTCTTCGGAGAATCTCATGCTTCTCAGGCCGGACTCAGCGCCGACTCGGCCCGGACCCTGCCCCGGTTCAGCCCAGCGTCACCGTGGGCACCGGATTGCTCCCGCTCCAGGAGGCGTTGAACCCGAAGGTCACGGAGCCGCCGTCCGGGACGGTCCCGTTGTAGGAGGCGTTGGCGCAGCTCACCGCCGTGCCGGTCTGCGTGCAGGCCGCGTTCCAGGCCTGGGTGATCCGCTGGCCCGCGCCGTACGTCCAGTTCACCTTCCAGGACGCCAGCGCGGCCCCGGAGCACGCGATGCGGACCTGCCCCGTGAAGCCGGTGTTCCACTGGCTCTGGACGCTGTAGGTCGCCGTGCACGCGCCGGTCGGCGGCGGTGCCGAGGTGCCGCCGAGCGAGGTCGCGATCGCGGAGTACGCCGGTTTCGGCACGTAGCTCTCGTCGTACGGTGTCGCCGCGCCGTACCCCGAGAAGACGTCCGGGATCCAGGAGTCGGAGTCGGTGAAACCCCAGACGGTCACGCCGTGGCAGCGGGTCACGGCGACACAGGCGTCGAACACCGCCTTGTAGTCGGCGGCCTGCTGCGCCAGTTTCGTGCTGTCGGACGGGAGTTGCATCCGGATGTCCAGCTCCGTGATCGCGACATCGACGCCGAGGTCGGCGAAGCGCTGGATGTTCTGCTGGAGCGTGCCGGGTACCTGGCCGAGGATGAGATGGGCCTGAAGACCGACACCGTCGATCGGGACGCCGCGCTCCTTGAGGGACTTGACCAGGTTGTAGAGGGCGGTGCTCTTGGCGTTGACGCCCTCGACGTTGTAGTCGTTGATGTAGAGCTCGGCGCTCGGGTCGGCGGCGTGCGCCCAGGTCAGCGCCTGGGCGATGTAGTCCGCGCCGAGGCCGTTGTACCAGAGGGTCGAGCGGTAGGTGCCGTCCTCGTTGAAGGGCTCGTTGACCACGTCCCAGGCGGCCAGCTTGCCCTTGTAGCGGGTGACTTCGGTGGTGATGTGGTTCTGGAGCAGGCCGCTCAGCTCGGCGGTCGTCCAGGTGCCGTTCGTCAGCCAGCTCGGGTTCTGGCTGTGCCAGACCAGGGTGTGACCGCGCACCTGCTGGTCGTGGGCCTGCGCGAACGCGACGATCTGGTCCGCCTCGGCCCAGTCGAAGCTGCCCCGGGTGGGCTCGACGGTGCCCCATTTCATGGCGTTGCCCGGCGTCAGCGAGTTGAACTGGGCCCCGGCGATGTCGCCGTACGTCCCGGTCAGCTTGGAGCCGGTGACCGCCGTGCCGATGACCTTGCCCTTGGCGGCGGCGAGGTCACGCAGCGGGGTGTCGGCGGCGTGCGCCGTGGTGCCGGCCGCGAGCAGGGCGCCCACGGTGATGGCGCCGGTGAACAGGGCGGCGGCGCGGCGTCGTAAGGAAGTGGTTCCGGGGGTTCGGGAGGTTCTCATGGCGGGGTGCCTCCGAAAGTTTCGGTCGTCCAACCGATTGACTTCGGAGGAGTGTGGAGCGGGATGCCCCACCCGTCAACACTGTCTCTGCGTCAACTTCCAGCCAGAACAGGCACCTTGACCCCACAGCCCCCTCCGGACCGCACAAACCCTCCGGTCCCCCCGGTCCCCCGCTCGCGCCCGCACCGGACCACACGGACACCTTCACCCCACACAGGACGGCCCGCGGCTCACCGTCCGCGGCCCGCAGCTCACGGTCCGCGGCTCACCGCCCACCGCTCACGCCGGAGGTGCCCCCGTGCTGCTGCGCACCACCAGGCTCGTCGCCAGCTCCATCCTCGTTCCGGCCGACGGCCTTTCCTGGCGGCCGAGTTCGATCACCAGCTTCGCCGCCGCCTCGGCCATCTCCGTCAGCGGCTGCCGTACGGTCGTCAGCGGCGGCCCCACCCAGCGCGCCACCGGCAGATCGTCGAAGCCGACGACGCTCAGGTCCTCGGGAACGCGCAGCCCCAGCTCGCGCGCCGCCTCGTAGAGGCCGAGCGCCTGGAGGTCGTTGCCGGCGAAGACGGCCGTGGGCCGGTCGGGCCCACGGAGGAGTTCGAGACCGGCCCGGTAGCCGCTCTCGTGATGGAAGTTTCCGGGGCGGATCAGCGCGGGGTCGACGGGCAGCCCCGCGGTCTCCAGCGCGGCACGATAGCCGTCGACCCGGGCGCGGCTGCACATCATCCGCGAGGGCCCGCTGATCGCGCCGATCCTGGTGTGGCCGAGCTCGATCAGATGGCGGGTCGCCGCGAGGCCGCCGTGCCAGTTGGTGGCGCCGATGGACGGCACGTCGTCGCCCGGGTCACCGGCCGGGTCCATCACGACGAACGGGACGGATCTGCTGGTCAGCAGCGCCCGCCCGGACTCGTCGAGCCCGGACAGCACCAGGATCACCCCGTACGGGCGGCGCGCCGCGACCTGGTCGGCCCAGGTGCGGCCGGGGGTGAGCCGGCCCGCGCTCTCGGACAGCACCACGCTCAGCCCCTCGTCCCGGGCGACGTTCTCGACGCCCCGGATGACCTCCATCGCCCAGGCGCTCTCCAGCTCGTGGAAGACCAGGTCGATGAGGGGCGACCGGGTCGCCTCGGCCCGGCGCCGCCGGTATCCGTAGTCGCGCAGCAGCTCCTCGACACGGGTGCGGGTCGCCGGGGCGACATCGGCACGGCCGTTGAGCACCTTCGAAACAGTCGGAGCCGACACTCCGGCCTCGCGGGCGATCTCGGCGAGCGTCGCGGTCCCCGCCGACCGCACGCCCGGCCGATTCGACCCGTTGTCCCTGGTGGCCGGTGACGGATTCGACGGGTTCGACTGAGTCATGGGCGGGATCGTAGCTTCGCCCGCCGGCACGCCGAACCCCCTTTGACGCCAATCACCTCGTCACGGCTGCGCCGTGTGGCCCGAAAGATTCGCTCCTCACTTCACCCGGACCTCGCACCGCATCCGCCGTCCGGGACCCACCACGCGCTCGGGTCCGGTCAGCGTCAGCGGCACCGCGTGGCGCAGGTCGCCGTCGGCGCTCGACACCCCCAGCCGCAGTTCCAGCTCGCCGGGTTCGACGATCCGCCGCCCGTCGGGGCCGGTGTACGCGGCCAGTTCGGCCGGGACCGTGAAGTGGACCTCGGCCGACGCGCCCGCCTCCAGCGGGACGCGTGCGTAGCCCACGAGCCGGGCCACCGGGCGGGCCACCTTGCCGACCGGGTCGTGGAGGTAGAGCTGCACGACCTCCGTTCCGGCCCGCTCCCCCGTGTTGCGCACGGTCAGCCGCACCGTCGTCTCACCGTCGGTCGCGACCACCCGGTCGTCGGCCGTCGGCGGCAGCCAGGCGTACGAGGTGTAGGAGAGTCCGTGCCCGAAGGCGTACAGCGGGGTCGGGTCGAGGGTGCTCGCCTCACCGAGCCGGCCGAGCGGCGGCGCGAGATAGGTCCACGGCTGGCCCGCCGGGTCGCGCGGCACGCTCACCGGGAGCCGCCCCGAGGGGTTGACCCGGCCGGAGAGGACCCCGGCGATCGCGGGCGCGCCCTCCTGGCCCGCGAAGAACGTCTGCACCACCGCCGCGCACCGGTCCGCCCAGCGGCCGAGCGCGTAGGGGCGCCCGGAGAGCAGCACGAGCACGACCGGTGTTCCGGAGGCCAGCGCCTTGTCCACCAACTCGCTCTGACCTTCGGGAAGTTCGAGGTCGGCCGCGTCGCAGCCCTCGCCGGAGGTGCCCCGCCCGAACAGCCCGGAACGGTCGCCGACCGCGATCACGCACACGTCGGCTCCCACGGCGTCGTCCGTGAACTCCACGCCGAGCAGCTCCGCGCGCAGCGCTTCGAGCAGCGTCGGCACGGCGACACCCATCGGCACATCGGGGTGGTCCAGGAGGACATGGCGGGGGAAGGTGTAGCAGCCGAGCAGGCCCGCCGGGTCGTCGGCGAGCGGTCCGAGCACCGCGATCCGCCGCGCCTCGGGCCCGAACGGCAGCCCGCCGCCGTTGGCCAGCAGCACGACCGACTCCTCGGCCAGCCGCCGTGCCAGCGCGCGCATATGAGGCGGGTCGAGATCCACCGGACCGTCGGCGCTGGGCGAGGTCCAGTCCGGGTCCAGCAGTCCCAGTTCGCATTTCTGCGTCAGCACCCGCAGCGCGGCCCGGTCCACGGACTCCTCGTCGAGCGGTCCGGCCCCGTAGCAGCGCACCGCGGGGAGTTCGACGTCGACGCCCGCCGCGAGCGCGAGCGCGGCCGCACCCGCCGGGGAGTCGGTGAGCCCGTGCGCGGACTCCAGGAAGGACACCCCGAAGTAGTCGGCGACCACCGTCCCGGCGAACCCCCATTCCTCTCGCAGCAGTTGGGTGAGGAGCTGGTGGTGGGCGTGGGCGGGCAGCCCGTCGAGGTCGTTGTAGGCCGCCATCACCGAGCGGGCACCGCCCTCCCGTACGGCCATCTCGAACGGCGGCAGGATCACGTCGGCGAGTTCGCGCGGGCCGATGGAGGCGGGCGCGTGGTTGCGGGCTCCGCGTGAGGCCGAGTACCCGGCGAAGTGCTTGAGCGTGGCGACCACACCCGCGGACTGGAGACCCTGGACGTAGGCGGTGCCGACGGTCGCCACCAGGTGGGGGTCCTCGCCGATCGACTCCTCCGTACGACCCCAGCGGGGATCGCGTACGACGTCGAGGACGGGGGCGAGTCCCTGGTGGATGCCGACCGAGCGCATCGAGGCGCCGATCGCCGACGCCATCTCCTTCACCAGGGCCGGATCGAAGGTCGCGCCCCAGGCCAGCGGGGTGGGGAAGACGGTGGCCCGCCAGGCCGTGAAGCCGGTCAGGCACTCCTCGTGGGCGAGGGCGGGCAGCCGGAAGCGGTTGGCGGAGCGGATGCGTTCCTGGAGGGAGGCGAGCCGGGCGGCGCCCTCGGCGGGCTCGACCGGCGCCGTGCCGAAGGGGCGGGTGAGCTGGCCGAGCCCGTCGGGCAGCAGTCCGGCCAGGTCGATGTCCTCGGACAGGGCGTGCTGGAGGGGCGCCATGTCGCCGCCCGGCGTCTCGTTCGAGCCGGGCCAGACGCTGTAGAGCTGGGCGGTCTTCTCGCGCGGGGTCATCCGGGCGAGCAGGTCGGCGGCGCGGACGCCTGCGGGCAGAGCGGGGTCCTGCCAGGGGTGGATCATGTAACTCCTCGCATCCGTAAGGGAATCCGGGGCGTCCCGGGCGTCATGTGCGGCGTGGGTGTCCGGGTGGTCCGGAGAACCCGGGGGTCCGGGGGGTCCCGGGGGGTCCGGGGGGTCCGGGGGTCCCGGGGGTCCCGGGGGTCCCGGGGGTCCGGGGGTCCCGGGGGTCCCGGGGGTCCCGGGGGTCCCGGGGGTCCGGGGGGTCCGGGGGGTCCGGGGAACCGCGAGGACCGCGGACGGGGCCGTGCCGCGGCTCAGCCCTTCGTCGCGCCGAGCGTGATGCCGCCGATCAGCTGTCGTTCGGCGACCGCGTAGAAGGCCAGGGCGGGTGCCATGGCGAGCACCAGGTAGGCGAAGATGCGGGCCACGTCGGAGGCGTACTGGCCCTGGAACTGCTGGATGCCGACGGGGACCGTCCACCAGCTGGGTTCGCTGAAGACGAGCAGGGGCAGCAGGAAGTTGTTCCAGCTCCCGACGATGGCCAGCACGGAGACCGTGCCGAGCGCGGGGCGGGCCAGTGGCAGCAGGATGCGCCAGAAGAAGCCGAAGGCGGAGCAGCCGTCGAGGATCGCCGCCTCCTCCAGCTCTCCCGGGATCTCCCGGAAGAAGCCGCGCAGGATGACGATCGTCAGCGGCAGCCCGAACGCCGCCTGGGGCAGGATCACGCCCCAGGGGTTGTCGAGCAGCCCCACCGTGCGGAGCAGGATGAACAGCGGCAGGATCGCCACCGCGAACGGGAACATCAGCCCCATGGTGAAGACGGTGAACAGCACCTCCCGTCCCCGGAAGGCGAACCGGGCCAGCGCGTAGGCGGCGAGCGCCGACACCCCCACGGTCAGGACGGCGGTCGCCACCGCGATCAGCGTGCTGCTGCCGACCGCCCGCCAGAACGGGCCCGAGCCGAGCAGGGACGTGTAGTTCGAGGTCACCCACGGGTGCGGCAGACCGAAGGTGTTGCTGGAGAGCTGGTCGGTCGTCTTGAAACCGGAGACGAGGGCGAACAGCAGGGGCGTCACCATGACGGCGGCGACCAGCCACAGGACGACGTACACGGGGACGCTGCGCAGCCGTCGGCGGCGTACGACGTCCTTCGGCGCGCTCATCGGTTGGCTCGCATGCTGGTGATGGCTCCTTCGGTGTCGCGGCGCAGCACGAAACGCTGGTAGGCGAGGGCGAAGACGAGGCTGATCAGGAACATCGCCACGCTGATGGCGCTGGCGTAGCCCATCTGGTAGCGCTTGAAGCCGTACTGGAACATGCTGATGACCATGGTTTCGGAGTGATGGTCGGGTCCGCCCGCCGAGATCACCCACACCAGGTCGAAGAGCTGGATGGCGCCGATCACGGACAGGAACACGCTGATCCGCAGGGTCGGTGCGAGCAGCGGCAGGGTGATGTGCCGGAAGCGCTGCCAGGTGCCGGCGCCGTCGATGCGCGCCGCCTCGTGCAGTTCGGCCGGGATGCCCTGGAGGCCCGCCAGGTACAGCATCATGTGGAAGCCGAAGTACTTCCAGGTCATGACCAGGAAGAGGGTGGGCAGCACGGTGTTCTGGCCCGCGAACCAGAGCCCGCCCACGCCGTCGAGACCGATCGAGCCGAGCAGTCTGTCGGCGAGACCGTCGTCCGGCGCGAAGATCATGCCGAACAGCACGCCGGTGATGACCTCGGAGAGCACGTACGGCGCGAAGAACAGCATCCGGTAGACGGCCCGGCCGCGCAGCCGCTGGTTGAGCAGGACGGCCATGGCGAGCGCGAACGGCAGTTGCAGCACGATCGAGAAGGCGATGAGCAGGAAGCCGCGCCACAGGTCGCCGAGGAAGACCGGGTCGTCGAGCAGCCGGGTGTAGTTGGCGAACCCCACGGAGTCCGAAGGCGTCCCGAAACCACCCCAGTTGAAGAAGCTGACGTAGAAGGCGTAGCCCATCGGGACGAGGACGAGCAGCCCGAAGAGCGCGAGAGCCGGGACGGTGAAGACGAAGGCGCCCAGCCAGGCGCGCACCCGGCGCCGGACGGGCGGCGCCGCCGAGGGACCGGGGGAACCGGTCACCGGCCCGGAGGACTTGCCGATGACCGGTGGGTACGTCGAGGTCGTCGAGTGCGTCATCGGGGGGCCGTTAGCTCTTCTCGCTCTTGGCGACCTGGGTCACCGAACGCGCGACCTGCTCGGGAGACTTGGAGCCGGCGATGAGCGCGGCGACACTGTCGTTGATCTCCTGGCCGACGGCGGGCGCGTACGCCTGGTCGAGGTAGAGCTGGAAGCCGGTGGACGAGGCGAGGGCGTCCGAGACGGCGCTGAGGTTGGGGTCGGTCAGCGCGGAGCGCACGTCCTTGGACACGGGCACCAGGCCGGTCTCCTTGACGAGCTTCGCGGCGAACTCCCGCTCGGCGAAGAACTTCAGGAACTCCACCGCCGCGTCCGGAGCCCCCTTGCGCACCGCGTGTCCGCCGCCTCCGCCGAACACCTCGGTGAGCGCGCCCTTTCCGCCCTCGACGGCGGGGAAGGAGAAGAAGCCGAGGTCCTTGCCGATGCCCTTGCCCGAGTCGTTCTCGACGACGGGCGCCCACTGGCCCATCAGTTCCATGGCCGCCTTGCCGTTGCCCATGGTGGCCGCCTCGCCGTTCGGCGTGGAGTAGGCGGCGCCGAGGAAGCCCTTCTGGAAGGGTTCGAGGGCGACGAGGTCCTTGAGGTGCTGACCGGCCTTGACGAAGCCGTCGCCGGTGAAGTCGGCGTCGGTGGCGGCCTTCTGCATCGCGTCGAGGCCCGCGACCCGCATCGACAGGTACGCCCAGTAGTACATGCCGGGCCACTTCTCCTTGCCGGCCAGGGCGATGGGCGTGACGCCGGCGCTCTTCAGCGCCTTGACCGCGTCGAGATAGCCGGACCAGGTGGTGGGCGGGGTGTCGATCTTGGCCTTCTTGAAGAGCGCCTTGTTGTACCAGAAGCCGACCATGCCGATGTCGAACGGGACGGCGTACGTCTTCTCGTCGAACCGGTAGGCCGCCAGCGCGGCCGGGAGGTAGTCCTTGGTCCAGGAGGAGACCTTTCCGGTCAGGTCCTCGACCAGGCCCGCGTCGATCTGCTGTCCGAGGACCCCGCCGCCCCAGGTGTGGAAGATGTCCGGCAGCTTGCCCGAGGTGGTCAGCGCCGTCATCTTCGCCTTGTACGCCTCGTTCTCCAGCGTGACGATCTTGATCTTCACGTCGGGGTGCGCGGCCTCGAAGTCCTTGGCGCGCTGGGCCCAGATCTTCTTCGCCGGCTGTGTGGTGGTGATGTTCCACCACTCGATGGTGGTCGTGCCCGAGCTGTTCCCGCTGTCGGACGAGCCGCACGCGCTCAGGGCGGCCGCCCCCAGTCCGGTCGCGGCGGAGGCCGCCAGGAACCCACGGCGGGAAAGAGAGGTGTTGCCCAACGCTCGCATCGCACACCTTCCGGAAGAGTGCCGAAAATTATCGGTCGAGTGCGCACGGAAGTTACGGGCGCCGGACAGGTATGTCAACGCTCCTGACAAATATCGGAGTTGGGGTGGCGGGACGCGCGGCGCGCTCTGTGGGAACGGGTCCCGGCGGCATGCCTCGGGCCTGTCGCCACGCACGGGCGTCCCGCGTCAGGCACCCCGGCGTCGGGCGCCCCGGCGTCGGGCGCCCCGGCGTCGGGCGCCCCGGCGTCGGATCTCTCGCGCCGAACGCCCCCGCGTCAGACCGTCCGGTACCGGCCGCCCCGCGTCAGACCGTCCGGTACCGGCCGCCCCGCGTCAGACCGTCCGTGCCGCCGTGCTCGCTCGGACCACCAGTTCGGTGGCCAGTTCGACGCGGGGGGACGCCGGGTCCTCCCCCAGGGCCAGCCGCAGGACCGTGCGGGTCGCCAGCTTGCCCATGTCGGCGAGCGGCTGGCGCACGGTGGTGAGCGGCGGGGCCGACCAGCGCACCTCGGGCAGGTCGTCGAACCCGACGACGCTCATGTCCTCCGGCACCCGCAGCCCCCGTCGCCGCAGCGCCTCGATCGCTCCCAGCGCCATCTGGTCGCTCGCCGCGAACAGCGCGGTGGGCGGCTCGGCCAGGTCGAGCAGCGTGTTGCAGCCCTCGAAACCCGACGCGTGGTAGAAGTCCCCCGGCACGATCAGGGCGTCGTCGACACCGACGCCGGCGCCCTCCAGCGCCGCCCGGTACCCGTCCAGCCGCGCCCGCGAGCACATCAGCCGCGGCGGTCCGGCGATGAAGCCGATCCGGCGATGGCCGAGGCCGAGCAGATGCTCCGTCGCGGACATCCCGCCCGCCCAGTTGGTGGCGCCCACGGTCGGCACCTCCAGCGACGGGGAGCCGGCCGGGTCGACGACCACGAGCGGCACCCCGAGCCGCCGCAGCTCCTCGTGGAGCCGGGGTTCGAGGACCGAGGTCACCAGGATCACGCCGTCCGAGGCGCGGGCCCGCAGGTTGGTCATCCACTGGCGGGCCGACCCGGAGGCGCCGTGGATCGCGGAGACCACGGTGCCCACACCCGCCGCGTGCGCGACCTCCTCGACCCCGCGGATGATCTCCACGGCCCAGGGGCTGTCGAGGTCGTTGAAGACCAGGTCGATGAGGGCCGCGCGGTCACCGGGCGCCGACGGCTTGCGCCGGTAGCCGTGATGGCGCAGCAGGTCCTCGACCCGCGCCCGGGTCTCCGGTGACACGTCGGAGCGGCCGTTGACGACACGCGACACGGTGGGCACCGAGACCCCGGCCTCCCGGGCGATCTCCGTGATCGTCACCTTGTTCCTGATGCTCTCCCGGGCCACTGCGCCCACCTCCGTCGACGTGTCCAAGACTCCCCCACGGTTCCACACACCCGTACGAAACTTTGCAGGAGTCTTCCGGAAAACCCAGGTCGACGGGAAGCCCGGCCGGGGGCGGAGTGGCCGGAAGCCCGGAAGCCGAGCGGTCCGGGGCAGGGGCGGAACGGCGGGGCGGCCGGGCTCCGGCCGCCGTCAGCCCACCGACTCGAAGCGCCACCTGTGCACCGCCCGAGTCACCAACTCACCGTCGGGCTCGGGCAGTTCGGGAAGTTCGGCGTCGTACGCGGCGTCCCACCAGGTGATGACGAGCACCCGGTCCTGGGGCGCCCGCAGGATCTCCCGCCGCACCGGCTCCCCGGCGATCTCCTGTCCCCGCACCCAGGCGAGCAGATCCTCGCCCCGGCCCGTGACGGCCCGGGCCTCCCACATCAGCGCGACGGTCACGAGTACAGGTTCTCCTTGGCGACCTCGTGCACGTGATCGTGCGTGTGCGCGTGGCCGCGCCCCGGCACATGCGGGTCCGTCACCGGCAGCGACGAGTCCGCCGACAGATCCCAGTCGGAGGCGGCCCGGTTCCGGGCGACCATCTCGGCGCCCAGCGCGGCGACCATCGCGCCGTTGTCCGTGCACAGCTTCGGGCGCGGAACCCGGAGCCGGATACCGGCGGCCTCGCAGCGCTCCTGCGCGAGCACCCGCAGCCGCGAGTTGGCGGCCACGCCACCGCCGATCATGAGGTGGTCGACGCCCTGGTCCTTGCAGGCCCGGACGGCCTTGCGGGTGAGCACGTCCACCACGGCCTCCTGGAAGGACGCGGCCACGTCACGCACGGGCACGTCCTCCCCGGCCGCCCGCTTGGCCTCGATCCAGCGGGCCACGGAGGTCTTCAGACCGGAGAAGGAGAAGTCGTAGGCCGGATCGCGCGGCCCGGTGAGGCCGCGCGGGAACGCGATGGCCTTCGGGTCGCCCTCCTTCGCGTACCGGTCGATGACCGGGCCGCCCGGGAAGCCGAGGTTCAGCACGCGCGCGATCTTGTCGAAGGCCTCGCCCGCCGCGTCGTCGATGGTCGCGCCCATCGGCCGTACGTCGGAGGTGATGTCGGTGGACAGCAGCAGCGACGAGTGGCCGCCGGACACCAGCAGGGCCATCGTCGGCTCGGGCAGCGCGCCGTGCTCCAGCTGGTCCACGCAGATGTGGGAGGCGAGGTGGTTGACGCCGTACAGCGGCTTGCCCAGCGCGTACGCGTACGCCTTCGCCGCCGAGACCCCGACGAGCAGCGCACCGGCGAGCCCGGGCCCGGCGGTGACGGCGATGCCGTCCAGGTCCCTGGCCGTCACCCCCGCCTCCTTCAGCGCCCGGTCGATGGTCGGCACCATCGCCTCCAGGTGCGCCCGGGAGGCGACCTCGGGCACGACCCCGCCGAAGCGCGCGTGCTCGTCGACGCTCGACGCGATCGCGTCCGCGAGCAGGGTGGTGCCGCGGACGATGCCGACACCGGTCTCGTCGCAGGAGGTCTCGATGCCGAGGACGAGAGGTTCGTCAGCCATGGGTCTCTGTTCCTTGTACGGAGGCGGAGGGGTCGTGCAGGCGCATCACGAGGGCGTCCACGTTCCCCGGCTGGTAGTAACCGCGCCGGAAGCCGATGGGCTCGAAGCCGAAGCGCTCGTACAGCTTCTGCGCGCGGACGTTGTCCACGCGGCATTCGAGCATCACCTCGGCGCAGTCGAAGGCGCTCGCGGCCCGCAGCAGTTCGGTGAGCAGCCGGGCGCCGAGGCCGGTGCCCCACTGGTCCCGCCGCACCGCGATGGTCTGGACGTCGCCCAGGTCTCCCGAGGCGGCCAGCCCGGCGTATCCGACGACCCGGTCGCCGTCGCAGGCGACCAGATAGCGCCGGGTCGCCTGCGGCCCGCGGGAGTGGGCCAGCTCGGACCAGAACATGCCCCGGGACCAGGCGTCCACGGGGAAGAGTTCCTTCTCCAGCTCCAGTACGGGATCGATGTCCCACCAGCGCATCTCGCGCAGCACGGCGGTCACTTGGGGGTGACCACCTTGTAGTTCTTGGGCACCTGGGCGTCCGGGCGGCGCAGGTACAGCGGCCGGGGCGGCTCCAGTTCCTCGCCGGCGGCCAGCTTCTCCGCGGCCAGGGAGGCGAGCGCGGCGGCCGAGACGTTCTCGGGGGCGCGGGCGTCCGGGAAGGTGTCGGGGTAGAGGAGGGCGCCCGCGCCGACGGCGGGCAGCGCGGTGACCGTTCCGTCGATCTCGGCGGGACGGTCCACGGCGGGCTCCGACAGCCGGGTGCGGCGGTCGGCGTACCGCGCCCAGTAGACCTCCTTGCGCCGGGCGTCCGTGGCGACGACGAACGGCCCCTCGATGTCGGCCGCGTACGCGAGGCCGTCGAGGGTGCAGACGCCGTGCACGGGCACGCCGAGGGCGAGTCCGAAGGTGTCGGCGGTCATGAGGCCGACGCGCAGCCCCGTGTACGGGCCGGGGCCGACGCCCACGACGATGCCGGTGACGGCGTCCAGCTTGAGGCCTGCCTCGGTGAGCACCCGGTCGACGGCCGGCAGCAGCAGCTCTCCGTGCCGGCGCGCGTCCACCTGGCTCGACGAGGCGATGACGGACGTGCCGTCGTGCAGGGCGACGGTCACGGCGGGGGTGGCGGTATCCAGAGCGAGCAAGAGCACGCAAACAGCCTACGGCGCCCGAGCCTGACGCAAGGCCGCCCGGGACTCCCGTCCCTCGGCTGCTACCGTCACAGCAAGGACGTACGAAGGTCGAGAGGTGGGCACACAAGGTGGCTAGGAGCAGCTCGGGATTCGTGGCCGGGCTCACCGTGGCGGCGATCGCCGCAGTCGGCTTCCTCGCCTTCCAGGCATCCGCGAACGTTCCGGAGACCCTGGGCAAACCGAGCGCGAGCGTGTCGGCCAAGTCGTCCGCCCCCAAGGCGCCCCGGGACAAGAAGAACCCCACCGCGCTGCCGTCCTCGTCCGGCACCGGCGCGCGGGTCGTCTACTCGGTCGGCGACGACCGGGTGTGGCTGGTCGGCTCGGGCAACAAGGTGCGGCGCACCTTCAAGGTGACCCCGGGCACGGTCGACCCGGCCGCGGGCACCTACGCCGTCACGACGCGTGCGGGAGCGGTCACCGGGTCAGACGGAACGCAGATCGAGCACGTCGTACGGTTCACGCTGGTCAACGGCGTCGCGATCGGCTTCAGTGCCGCGGTGAACGGCTCCACGGAGGCCCCGGACCCAGAGAAGAAGCTCGGCGGCATCCGGGCGTCGCGCGCCGACGGCGACGCGATGTGGGCGTTCGCGACCGTGGGCGCGAAGGTCGTCGTCATCAAGTGACGGCGCCTGCCGCACCGGCGTCAGGCGGCTTTGCGGGGCCGTTCGGCGACGCCTGGCTCGGCCAGTGGTTCGCGGGGCGGCCTGGAAACCGCCTCCGCCGCGGCACAGGCCGCCAGCAGATCCCGCATGGACACCCCGGCCGTGGCGCGCGGCGCCGCCGGCACGTCACGTTCTGAAGCCGGCACTGAAGCCGACTCTGAAGCCGACATGGACGCCTCCTCGGGCTTCGGGGGCAGGCGCAGTTAGGTAGACCTAACCACGTACTGGTGTCCATGTGACCACGGCCGGGACGCCGAACGCAATATCTTGCCGACGTCCTGTCGGAACGTTGGCCGAATGTACGAGCGAATGACGCCCGCCGCTCGAAGACCCCGGTCAGGCCGCGAGCACGGTCAGATCCGCCGCGGCCCAGCGCCGCCCGAGTCCCGTGACCGTCACGTGCCGCACCTCGTCGGTGGTGTCCCCGACGGCCCGGTGGATGACGAGGTGCAGTCGGTCCTCGGTCAGCTCCTCGACCTTGCCCTCGCCCCACTCGACGACGATCACGGAGTCGGAGAGCGAGACGTCGAGGTCGAGGTCCTCCATCTCGTCGAGCCCGCCGCCCAGGCGGTACGCGTCGACGTGCACGAGGGGCGGTCCGCCGCCGAGGGAGGGGTGCACGCGGGCGATGACGAAGGTCGGCGAGGTGACCGCCCCTCGGACGCCGAGCCCCTCGCCGAGTCCACGGGTCAGCGTGGTCTTGCCCGCGCCGAGCTCGCCGTTCAGCATCACGAGGTCGCCCGCGCGCAGCAGTTCGGCGAGCCTGCGGCCCAGCTCCTGCATCTGCTCGGGGGAGGTGACGGTGATCTGCGCGCTGACCCCGTCCTGCGCGGACTCAGCCTGGTTGTGCGCTGCTGCTGGTGCTTCCATAGCTGCCCACGGTAGCCCCTGCCGGCACGGCTCCGGCGCGCACGAGGAGGTCGGCGAGGCGGTCTATGACGACCTCGGGATGCTCCAGCATGACCAGGTGTCCCGCATCGGGGACGAGCACCAGCTCCGCGTCCGGCAGCAGGTCGGCGATCGCCTCGCTGTGCTCGCTCGGCGTCACCAGGTCCTTGACCCCGGCGAGGACGAGGACCGGCATCTCGGTGAAACGGGCGAGTGCGGCGGTCTTGTCGTGCTCGGTGAACGCCGGGTAGAACTCGGCGACCACGTCGATCGGCGTGCTCTCGATCATCCGCTCGGCGAACCGCTCGACGGCCGGGTCGACGTCACGGCTCGCGAACGAGTACCGCTTGATGACCCCGGCGAACAGATCGGCCGTGGCGCGCCGCCCCCGCTCCACCAGGGCGGCCTGCTGGCCGAGGGCCTTCAGGACGCCGGGGAGCACGCGCCGTACGGCGTTGACGCCCGCGACGGGCAGCCCGAAGTTGACCTCGCCGAGCCGCCCGGACGACGTACCGACCAGGGCGACGGCGACGACCCGGTCGCGGATCAGCTCGGGGAAGTGGTCGGCGAGGGCCATCACGGTCATGCCGCCCATGGAGTGCCCGACGAGCACGATCGGGCCCTCGGGCACCGCCGCCTCGATGACGGCCAGCAGATCGCGGCCGAGCTGGTCGATGGTGACCGGCTTGCGGTCCTCCAGCTGGGCGACACCACGCCCGGACCGTCCGTGGCTGCGCTGGTCCCAGTGCACGGTGCGCACGACACCGCGCAGCGCGGCGCGCTGGAAGTGCCAGGAGTCCTGGTTGAGGCAGTAGCCGTGGCTGAAGACGACGGTGACGGGGGCGGGGGCCTTGCGGCCGAAGAGCCTGCGCCGGCGCGGGGCGAGCGAGGCCTCCGGCTCGGCCTCGTCGACCTCGTAGTACAGCTCGGTGCCGTCGTCGGCGTACGCCTTGCCCGGTGTGCCGCGCAGCGAGCCGTACGGGCCGGCCGAGTCGAGGGCGAGGCGCGCCTTCTTGCGCATGCCGCGGCCGACCGTGAGCCGCTCGATCGCGACTCCGGCCGCGGCGCCCGCCGCGACCACGCCTATCGCGGCACCGGCCACTCCGGCCTTGCGCCAGTTCCCGGCGGAGGCGGCGGCCGCCGAGGCCGCACTCACGACGGCCTCCGCGCTGCTCTCGCTCACGTCCCGCTCCTCTTCGCTCCGGCTGTGGGCTCTCGGCTGGGCGCGCTCCGGTCCGGCTCCCGCCCGCCGTGTTCCGCCCGCCGCTCTCCGCTCGCCGGGCCCCGCGCACCTGTTCGGCTAAGGGGTGTTACCCGCCTTGTTCCTCTTTCACATTCACGTAGACGCGTGGAACGCGGGTTCCGATGCGCGTGACGATTTCGTACGCGATCGTGCCCGTCGCGCGCGCCCAGTCCTCGGCGGTCGGCTCACCGCCGTCGCCGGGCCCGAACAGGACCGCCGGAGCGCCGGGCTCCGGCTCGTCACCGCCGAGGTCCACCACGAACTGGTCCATGGCGACCCGGCCCGCGACCGTACGCCACTTGCCGCCGACCAGGACGGGACCGGTGCCGGAGGCGTGCCGCGGGACGCCGTCCGCGTAGCCGACGGGGACCAGGCCGAGCGTGGTCTCGCCGGGGGTGATGTAGTGATGGCCGTAGCTCACGCCGTGGCCCGCCGGAACGTGCTTCACCAGCGCGAGCGAGGCGCTCAGCGTCATCACCGGGCGCAGTCCGAGGTCGGCCGGGGTGCCGAGCTCCGGGCTCGGCGAGATCCCGTAGACCGCGATCCCGGTCCGTACGAGGTCGAAGTGGCTCTCGGGGAGGGTCAGCGTCGCGGGCGAGTTGGCGATGTGCCGCACCTCGGGGCGGACGCCCTGCTCCTCGGCGTACGCCACCATCTCGCGGAAGAGCTCCAGCTGGGCCTGGATCGAGGGGTGACCCGGCTCGTCGGCGCAGGCGAAGTGCGACCAGAGCCCGGTGACGGTGATCAGTCCGCGCGCCTCGGCGGCCAGTGCCTCGGTGACGAGCTCCGGCCAGTCGGCGGGCTGGCAGCCGCCGCGCCCGAGACCGGTGTCGGCCTTGAGCTGCACGCGGGCGGGCGCGCCGACGGCCTCGGCGGCCGCCACGACCTCCCGCAGCGCCCACATCCCGCTGACCGACACGTCGACATCGGCCTCGATGGCCTCCGCCCAGGGGCCGCCCGGGGTCCAGAGCCAGCACATGATGCGCCCCGGCAGGCCGGCCGCCCGCAGCGCGAGCGCCTCCTCCGGGGTGGCCGTGCCGAGCCAGGTGGCGCCCGCCTCGCGCGCCGCGCGGGCGCACGGGACCGCGCCGTGGCCGTACGCGTCGGACTTGACCACGGCCATCACGGCCGCGGTCGGCGCGTGGGCACGCAGGGTCCGCACGTTGGCTCGCAGGGCGGCCAGATCGATCTCGGCGCGGGCGCGCAGGGGTGCCGTCCGCGGGTGTGCTGTCTCTGTCATCGCGCCCCAGTCTCTCAGAGGCGCACGACAGCCTTCCGGCACCGGTCCCCGGGACGGCCCCGGGGAGGGACCGAGGGCGGGCCCGGGGTGGACCCGGGGGCGGCCCGGGGGTGGCCCAGGAGCGGCCCAGGAGCGGCCCGGGGGTGGCCCGGGCACGGCCCGAAGGCAGGCCCGAGCGCGGCCCGGGCGCGGCCCGGGGTAGCCCGAGCGCGGCCCGGGGTAGCCCGAGCGCGGCCCGAGCGCGGCCCGGGGGTGGCCCGAGGGCAGGCCCAGGCACGGCCCGCGGGCAGGCCCAGGCACGGCCCGCGGGCAGGCCCGGGAGTGGCCCAGGAGCGGCCCGGGAGTGGCCCAGGAGCGGCCCAGGAGCGGCCCGAACGCAGGCCCGGCGTTGCCCGGGGCAGGCCCGGGGGCAGCCCAGGGGCGGTTCCGCTGCCTAGCTGCCGGACCTTCGGCCCCATACGTAGACGCGGTCGCCCTTCCTGAGCACGCTCCAGAGCGCGCGGGCGTCGGCGAGCCGCAGGTTCACGCAGCCCATCGAACCGCCGGTCGTGCGGATGCTGCCGCGGATGGCGTGGAAGGCCTGCCCCCGACTGAAGAACTGGGCGTACGGCATGGGGGTGTTGTACAGCGTCGACCAGTGGTTCCGGTGCTTCCAGTAGATCGTGAACCAGCCGGTCCTGGTGCGGTGCCCGGCCCCGCCGCTGCGCATCGGCACCGGCCCGTACAGGATCCTGCCGCGTTGCTGCACCCAGGTGAGCCGACGGGTGAGGTCGACGCAGGCGACCCGGTAGGAGCGGGCCGGGCAGCCGCGGCCGGCGTCCGGGTCGCTCCGGGCGGACAGCAGCCGCATGCGGGCCCAGGTCAGCGGTCCGGCGAACCCACTGGCCGGCCGGATGCCCTGCTTCACCTGGAAGGCGCGGATGGCCCGGCAGTCGGCCGCCGACTGCTTCCCGTCCACCGTCAGCCTCAGCCATCGCTCGACCTGCCGCTGGTGCGGACCGGTCCGGCCGACGCAGGCCACCGCCGGGCCGGCGGCCCCGTCGCCGAACGGCACGTACGAGTTCGGCGTGCCGTCGCCCGCGGAAGTGGAGGTACCCAGCGGTTCCCGCGCTTCCTCCCCCGCACCGGGCGTGTCCACGGCCGGGGACACCGGGTCCAGAATCTCGCCCCGCCACGGCGGATACGGCCCCTTCACCGCTCGGAGCACCGACTCGCCGACGGGCCCGGAGGCGGGCGCAGGCGGCGTGGGGACGGCGGCCGCCGTCCCCACGGGCACGGCCGCCACCACCGCCAGCAGCACCGCGATCCCCCGGCACACCCTTCGTCTGATCATCATGCGATCAGCCATACGCAACGGCGCGGCACCCCCGGGTGAGCCGCGCGGAAGGGGTCCCCCGATCTGGGCAACGCGTCCAGGCGCCGTCAGGTAGGGCGCCGGTCCCAGGGCCGGTAGAGCCGGTCCCGGGACCAGAGGCGTGAACGACGGGCGGCAGGGCCGGTTCCAGGACCAGGGGCGGGAAAGAGGGCGGCTCGGTGTCAGTCGCGTACGTCGCGCCATGCCTCCGGGATCGCGGCGGCCACGTCATGGGCCCCGGCGGGCGCGCCGTCCGCCGCGAAGCGCCCCGCGAGCCCGTGGAGATACGCGGCGACGCTCCCCGCGTCGATCGCGCGGAGCCCCGCCGCCAGCAGCGACCCCGCCAGCCCCGACAACACGTCCCCGCTCCCCGCGGTGGCCAGCCACGCCGTCCCCGTGGCGTTCACCCGCACCGCCCCGCCCGTGGGGTCGGCGACCAGTGTCGTCGCCCCCTTGAGCAGGACGGTCGCCCCGTACAGCCCCGCGAGTTCCCGCGCGGAAGCGAGCCGGGCCGTCTCCACCGCCTCCCGCGGGACCCCGAGCAGCGCGGCGGCCTCCCCGGCGTGCGGGGTCATCAGCGTCGGCGCGGTGCGGGCCCGCACCGTCTCCCGCCCGGCGAGCCGCAACCCGTCCGCGTCGACCAGCACCGGCACGTCCGCGTCCAGCACCTCCGCGACGGCCGAGGCGTCGTCCCCGGCCCCGGGGCCCACCACCCAGGCCTGCACCCGGCCCGCCTTCGACGGCCCCTTGTCGGACACCAGCGTCTCGGGAAAGCGCGCGATGACGGCGTCCGCGGCGGGCCCGACGTACCGCACGGCCCCGGCCCCGCCGCGCAGCGCCCCGGACACGGCGAGCACCGCGGCTCCGGGGTAGCGGGCGGACCCGGCGGCGATCCCGACGACACCGCGCCGGTACTTGTCGCTCTCCGCCCCCGGCAGGGGCAGCAGGGCCGCGACATCGGCGTGCTGGAGGGCCTCCAGATCGGCCGGCTCCGGCAGGTCGAGCCCGATGTCGACGAGGCGTACGGAACCGGCGTACCCCCGCGCCGGATCGATGAGCAGTCCCGGCTTGTGGGTGCCGAAGGTGACGGTCAGATCGGCGCGGACCGCGGCGCCGAGCACCTCTCCGGTGTCCGCCTCGACACCGCTCGGCAGATCGACGGCGACGACGGCGGCACGGGACGCGTGCGCGAGTTCGGCGAGCCGTGCGGCGTCCGGCCGCAGGCCGCCCTTGCCGCCGATCCCGACGATGCCGTCGACGACGAGATCGGCCCGCCGCACGAGCGGTTCGGCGGCGTCGGGCGAGGCCGAGGTGCCGCCGGCGCGGAGCAGCGCCGCCAGTCCCCCCGGGTGCGTCCGTCCGGGGGCGAGCAGCACCGCGGTGACGCCGGCGCCGCGCCGGGCGAGGCGCGCCCCCGCGTACAGGGCGTCGCCCCCGTTGTCCCCGCTGCCCACCAGCAGCACCACCCGGCGGCCGTACACCCGGCCGAGCAGGTCCGCGCAGGCGGCGGCCAGCCCGGCGGCCGCCCGCTGCATCAACGCCCCCTCGGGAAGCCGTGCCATCAGCTCCCGCTCGGCGGCCCTTACGGTCTCCACGCTGTACGCAGTACGCATGGAGCCGAGTCTCCCGCACCGGCGCACACGGTGCTCGCCCCGTCCAGGGCGGCTGCTCAGGCAGCCGTTCAGCCCCGGCCGGGGCCGGCCCTCCCGGCCGCCGTACCCGCTCAGGCGGAAGCAGACCCTCCCGCTAGCCCTCCGCCACCACCACCGCCGAGGCCACCCCGGCGTCATGACTGAGCGACACATGCCAGGACCGCACGCCCAGTTCGGCCGCCCGGGCCGCCACCGTGCCCTTCACGCGCAGGCGCGGCTGGCCGCTGTCCTCGACGAAGACCTCGGCGTCCGTCCAGTACAGCCCCGCCGGGGCGCCCAGCGCCTTGGCGAGCGCCTCCTTCGCCGCGAACCGCGCCGCGAGCGAGGCGATGCCCCGCCGCTCACCGCTGGGCAGCAGCAACTCACGCTCCACGAAAAGGCGTTCGGCCAGCCCCGGCGTCCGCTCCAGCGACGCCCGGAACCGATCGATCTCGGCCACGTCGATACCGACCCCGATGATGCTCATGTCCGCACCCTACGGCGGTCCGGACACCCGACGTGCCCAGGTGGCGGCCGACGCACACCGTGCGCGCCCGCCCCGATCGCCCGGCGCGCCGACGGCGATTCACCCGGCCGGACGGCGCCGACGGCCCCTTCAGAGAACAGCCCGCAGATCGACCACCGACCGGTCCTCCGTCAGGTGGGCGCGGGAGCGGCCCTCGGCGAACAGGTCCCGCAGATACATTCCGGGGAAGTCCAGGACATCGCGCCGGCCGGCCAGCGCGATCCGGACCCGTAGGCGGCTGTCCCCGTCGAGGACCAGCACGTCGCACCAGTCCGGCTCCGGAGCCTCCAGGCCGATCAGGGTGATGTCGTCCTCGGCCATCCGGTCGACCCAGGCGGCCAGATCCTCCAGCAGCCACGCCATGTTCATCCAGGACGGCGCGTCGGCGGCGGGCTGCCAGTCGTACGTACGGCGCGCCTCGCGTCCGGTGCCGGGCGGCTCGCCCTCGGCGTACACGGGCGGCTCCGACGGGCCGCCGATCTCGGTGCATTCGATGGAGCGGGACCGGAGCGTGAGCGCGGTGACGCGGAAACGGTCGCACCCGAGGTCGAAGGCGACTTCCGACGCGTGGGTGAGAAATTCACTGTCCGGATCGGCCATGGATCCCCCTTCCTTCCCGGAGATGGAGAGCCGCCCCGCCGGCCGCGCGGCCGGCGGGGCGGCCCGATCTCACTCCACTGTCACCGATTTCGCCAGGTTCCGAGGCTGGTCCACCTCGTTCCCCCGAGCGGTGGCCAGCTCGCAGGCGAAGACCTGCAGCGGGACCGTCGCCACCAGCGGCTGCAACAGCGTCGGCGTGGCCGGGATGCGGATCAGGTGGTCGGCGTACGGGACGACCGCCTCGTCGCCCTCCTCCGCGATCACGATCGTGCGGGCGCCCCGGGCCCTGATCTCCTGGATGTTGGAGACGATCTTGTCGTAGAGGACGGACCGGCCCCGGGGCGACGGCACGATCACCACCACCGGCAGATCCTCCTCGATCAGCGCGATCGGGCCGTGCTTCAGCTCACCCGCCGCGAAGCCCTCGGCGTGCATGTACGCCAGCTCCTTGAGCTTCAACGCGCCTTCGAGGGCGACCGGATAGCCCACGTGGCGGCCGAGGAACAGCACCGTGTCCTTGTCGGCGAGGGAGCGCGCGAGCTCCCGTACGGGCTCCATCGTCTCCAGGACCCGCTCGACCTCGCGGGAGATGCGCGACAGCTCCCGGATCACGGCCTGGATCTCGTCACCCCACTTGGTGCCGCGTACCTGGCCCAGGTACAGCGCCACCAGGTAGCAGGCCACGAGCTGGGTCAGGAAGGCCTTGGTGGAGGCGACGGCGACCTCGGGGCCCGCGTGCGTGTACAGCACCGCGTCGGACTCGCGCGGGATCGTCGAGCCGTTGGTGTTGCAGATCGCGAGCACCTTGGCGCCCTGCTCACGGGCGTGCCGCAGTGCCATCAGCGTGTCCATGGTCTCGCCGGACTGCGAGATCGCGATGACGAGCGTACGTCGGTCCAGGATCGGGTCCCGGTAACGGAACTCGCTGGCCAGCTCCACCTCGCACGGGACGCGCGTCCAGTGCTCGATGGCGTACTTGGCGATCAGTCCGGCGTGGAAGGCGGTCCCGCAGGCGATGATGACGACCTTGTCGATCTCGCGCAGCACCTGGACCGGGATGCGCACCTCGTCGAGCGTCAGCGAACCGGCCGCGTCGATCCGTCCCAGCAGGGTGTCGGCGACCGCCTTGGGCTGCTCGGCGATCTCCTTGAGCATGAAGTAGTCGTAGCCGCCCTTCTCCGCCGCCGACGCGTCCCAGTCGACGTGGTACGAGCGGACCTCGGCGGGGCTGCCGTCGAAGCCGGTGACGGTCACACCGTCCCGGCGCAGCTCGACCACCTGGTCCTGCCCCAGTTCGATCGCCGACCGGGTGTGGGCGATGAACGCCGCGACGTCCGAGGCGAGGAAGGCCTCGCCCTCCCCGACACCGACCACCAGCGGTGAGTTCCGGCGCGCCCCCACGACCACGTCCGGATCGTCGGCGTCCACCGCGACCAGCGTGAACGCGCCCTCCAGACGACGGCACACCAGCCGCATCGCCTCCGCCAGGTCCGCGCACGAGGAGAACTCCTCGGCGAGCAGATGGGCGACCACCTCGGTGTCCGTCTCGGAGGCCAGGTCGTGGCCCCGCTCGGCCAGCTCGGCGCGGAGCAGCGCGAAGTTCTCGATGATGCCGTTGTGGACGACGGCGACCCGGCCCGCGTTGTCGAGGTGCGGATGCGCGTTGGCGTCCGTGGGTCCCCCGTGGGTGGCCCAGCGGGTGTGCCCGATCCCCGTCGTTCCGGCCGGCAGCGGCCGGCCGGCGAGCTCCTTCTCCAGGTTGACCAGTTTCCCGGCCCTCTTCGCGACGGCGAGGCCCCCGTCCGCCAGGACGGCGACACCCGCCGAGTCGTATCCCCGGTACTCGAGCCTCTTCAGTCCGGCCATCACCACGTCGAGCGCCGACTGCGACCCCACATAACCCACGATTCCGCACATGGCGGCAGCGTACGGTCCTCCGCCCGTCCGAATCAGGCTCACCGTGCCCGATATCGGAAATTCTGGCGCCCTTGGAGACGGTCGCCGGGCTCCCGGGACCCGTCCGGGATCACCCGGCGTGACGGACCCCACCCTCCATCCCGTCCATACTCCCGTAACAATGGACTGTGATCTCTCCGGTCTCCTCGTTGCCGCGGAGCGCCCACCGGTCCAAGCCGGAGGCGACTCCCTACGTCGACCTCACCCGTGCCGAGTGGAGCGCGCTGCGCGAAAAGACGCCGCTCCCGCTCAACGCCGAGGAGGTCGAGAAGCTGCGCGGTCTGGGCGATGTCATCGACCTCGACGAGGTGCGGGACATCTATCTGCCGCTGTCCAGGCTGCTGAATCTCTACGTCGGCGCCACCGACGGACTCCGAGGCGCTCTGAACACCTTCCTCGGTGAGAAGGGCTCGCAGTCCGGCACCCCCTTCGTCATAGGCGTCGCCGGTTCCGTGGCCGTCGGCAAGTCCACGGTCGCCCGGCTGCTCCAGGCGCTGCTCTCCCGCTGGCCCGAGCACCCCCGGGTCGAGCTGGTCACCACGGACGGCTTCCTGCTCCCCACCAAGGAGCTCGAGGCGCGCGGGCTGATGTCCCGCAAGGGCTTCCCCGAGTCGTACGACCGCCGGGCCCTGACCCGGTTCGTGGCCGACATCAAGGCGGGCAAGGGCGAGGTGACGGCCCCCGTCTACTCGCACCTGATCTACGACATCGTGCCCGGCGACCGGCTCACGGTCCGCCGCCCCGACATCCTCATCGTCGAGGGCCTGAACGTGCTGCAGCCGGCCCTGCCGGGCAAGGACGGCCGCACCCGCGTCGGCCTCGCGGACTACTTCGACTTCAGCGTGTACGTCGACGCCCGCCCCGAGGACATCGAGCGCTGGTACCTGAACCGCTTCCGCAAGCTCCGCGCGACCGCCTTCCAGAAGCCCGACTCGTACTTCCGCAAGTACACCCAGGTCTCGGAGGAGGAAGCCCTCGACTACGCCCGCACGACCTGGCGCACGATCAACAAGCCCAACCTGCTGGAGAACGTGGCCCCCACCCGGGGCCGGGCGACCCTCGTCGTGCGCAAGGGCCCGGACCACAAGGTGCAGCGCCTGAGCCTGCGCAAGCTGTAGCCCCCACCGGCGTCGTCCGTGACGGTCCCTCACGGCCGCCCGGCCGGAACCGCCGTACGGCCGCCCCGTACGTACGACTACTCTGCGCCCCATGCTGCACCTGCGACTGATCACTCCCGCCGACCGGACCGACGACGTGGTACGCCTGATCGAGAAGACGGTCGGCACCACGCACCTCGTCGTGATCCCGGGTGCCGCCCGCAATCCGGCGGGCGATGTCGTGATGTGCGACGTCGCGCGCGAGGCGGGTGACGAACTCATCGGCGCGCTCCGGGAGTCGGGGCTCGACCGGACCGGTTCGATCGCCGTCGAGACCATCGACCTGTCGCTGTCGAAGCGGGCCGACGAGGCGGAGGAGGAGGCACCGGGCGAGGGCGCGGACGCGGTGCTGTGGGAGCAGTTGAGGGACGCGACGCACGAGGAGTCGACGCTCAACGTCACCTATCTCGCGTTCCTCACCGTGGCCACGATGCTGGCGGCCTGCGGTGTGATGCTCGACAACGCGATCCTGATCGTCGGCGCGATGGCCGTGGGCCCGGAGTTCGGGCCGCTGGCGGGCATCTGCACCGCGCTGGTGCAGCGCGCCCCGCAGCTGGTGTGGCGGTCGCTGTGGGCGCTGCTCGCGGGTTTCGCGGTGGCGATGGTCATGACCGCGGGCTTCAGCTGGCTGATGGACGTCTTCGGGCTGTTCTCGAAGTCCATGGTGGAGGCGGACCGGCCGAACACCGCGTTCATCTGGCAGCCGGACTGGATGTCGTTCGTGGTGGCGTTCCTCGCCGGGATCGCCGGGACGCTGTCCCTCACGTCCGCCAAGTCGGGTGCCCTGATCGGCGTCGCGATCTCGGTGACGACGGTCCCGGCCGCCGCGAACGCCGCCGTGGCCCTCAGCTACACGGACTACTCCCAGACCTGGGGATCCACCAAGCAGCTGCTGTTCAACCTGCTCGGCATCGTGGTCGCCGGCACGCTCACGCTGCTCGCCCAGAAGTGGTTCTGGGCGATGCAGCGCAAGCGGCAGGTCGCCCGCCCGGACACCGCCGGCTAGCAAGGCCGCCCGGCGGGACGCCGCCCGTGGCGAAGCCGTCCGGCGGGTGCTTCCGCCGGGTGACAGGCCGCCCGGCGGAAGCACCCGCCGCACAACAGCCGTGAGGCCCGGCACCCCTGGGGGTGCCGGGCCTCACGGATTCAGGCAGCGGGAACTAGCCCAGCGCCGACTTCACGGCGTCGGCCAGACGTGCGGCCACCGACCGGGCGTGGTCGATGTCGGCGGCCTCGACCATCACGCGGACGAGCGGCTCGGTGCCGGAGGGGCGCAGCAGCACCCGTCCGGTGGTGCCGAGTTCACGCTCGGCGTCGGCCACCGCGGTGGCCAGTTCGGCGGAGGTCTTCACTCGCGACCGGTCGACGTCGGGCACGTTGATGAGGACCTGCGGCAGCCGCTCCATGACCGAGGCGAGGTCCCGGAGCGTACGGCCGCTCTGGGCGACCCGGGCGGCGAGCAGCAGGCCGGTCAGCGTGCCGTCGCCGGTGGTGGCGTGGTCGAGGATGATGACGTGCCCGGACTGCTCGCCGCCGAGGGCGTAGCCGTGCCGCTTCATCTCCTCCAGGACGTAGCGGTCGCCGACCGCCGTCTGGACGAGGGCGAGGCCCTCGCGCTCCATGGCGAGCTTGAAGCCCAGGTTGGACATGACCGTCGCGACAACGGTGCCGGAGCGCAGTGCGGAACGCTCTCGCATCGCCAGCGCGAGGACGGCCAGGATCTGGTCGCCGTCGATCTCGTCGCCCGTGTGGTCCACCGCGAGGCAGCGGTCGGCGTCGCCGTCGTGCGCGATGCCGAGGTCGGCGCCGTGCTCGACGACGGCGGCCTTCAGGAGCTCCAGGTGGGTGGAGCCGCAGCCGTCGTTGATGTTGAGCCCGTCGGGCGCCGCGCCGATCGTGATGATCTCGGCGCCGGCCCGCGTGAAGGCCTCGGGCGAGACACGGGCGGCCGCGCCGTGCGCCTCGTCGAGGACGACCTTCAGACCGTCGAGTCGGTTCGGGAGGACACCGATGAGGTGGGCGACGTACTGGTCGAAGCCCTGGTCGTAGGAGTTCACCCGGCCGACGCCGGCGCCGGTCGGACGTTCCCAGGGAGCGCCGGTGCGGTGCTCCTCGTAGACGCCCTCGATCCGGTCCTCCAGCTCGTCGGCGAGCTTGTGCCCGCCGCGGGCGAAGAACTTGATGCCGTTGTCCGGCATGGCGTTGTGGCTGGCCGAGAGCATCACACCGAGGTCGGCGCCCAGCACTCCGGTGAGGTGGGCCACCGCCGGGGTGGGCAGCACACCGACGCGCAGGACGTCCACGCCGGCACTGGCGAGGCCGGCGACCACGGCGGCCTCCAGGAACTCCCCGGACGCGCGCGGATCCCGCCCGACCACGGCCACGGGCCGGTGGCCTGCGAACGTGCCCGCCTCGGCGAGTACGTGTGCCGCTGCCACGGAGAGCCCGAGCGCAAGCTCGGCCGTCAGATCCGCGTTGGCGACACCGCGCACGCCGTCCGTGCCGAAGAGTCGTCCCACTTGTCCTCCTGAGAAAGCTTCAGAGTACGGAAGTCCCCCGAAGAATACGGAGGTCATCCGATCACATGAGCCTTTGAGCACCTTGTGCCGTTATACGCCCAACCACTGTGATAAACGAACGCCCCGGCGGCACTGTGGCGTGCCGCCGGGGCGTTCGGAGCTACGCGTACTGACGCGCAGAAGCAAGCAGCGAAGATTAACGCTTGCTGTACTGCGGGGCCTTACGGGCCTTCTTGAGACCGGCCTTCTTGCGCTCGACCGCACGGTCGTCGCGCTTGAGGAAGCCGGCCTTCTTGAGGGCGCCGCGGTTGTTGTCCACGTCGGCCTCGTTCAGCGCACGGGCGACGCCGAGGCGCAGGGCACCGGCCTGACCCGAGACACCGCCACCCGAGATGCGGGCGACGACGTCGTAGCGGTTGTCGAGCTCGAGCACCTTGAAGGGCTCGTTGACTTCCTGCTGGTGCACCTTGTTGGGGAAGTAGTCCTCAAGGGTGCGACCGTTGATCTTCCACTTTCCGGTGCCCGGGACGATCCGGACGCGGGCGATGGCGTTCTTGCGACGGCCCAGGCCGGCGGCCGGCTGCGGGTCGCCGAAGCGGCCTTCGAGCGACTCCGAGGTGTACTCGCCCTCGACGGGCACCTCGGACTCGGTGGTGTAGCTCTCGATGTCGACGAGCTCAGTCTCTTCGACCGGCTGCTCAACGGTGGTCTCGGCCACGATTCTCCTCAGATTTCTTTATGTCTTAGGGGGTGGCCGGAACTACTGCGCGACCTGGGTGATCTCGAACGGGACCGGCTGCTGCGCAGCGTGCGGGTGGTTCTCGCCCGCGTAGACCTTCAGCTTCGAGAGCACCTGACGGCCCAGGGTGTTCTTGGGAACCATGCCCTTGATGGCCTTCTCGACGGCCTTCTCGGGGTTCTTCGCCAGCAGCTCGTCGTAACGGACGGAGCGCAGACCACCCGGGTAACCGGAGTGGCGGTACGCCAGCTTCTGGGTCTTCTTGTTGCCGGAGAGGTGCACCTTGTCGGCGTTGATGATGATGACGAAGTCACCAGCGTCGACGTGGGGCGCGTAGATCGGCTTGTGCTTGCCGCGCAGAATGTTCGCAGCAGTGGTCGCCAGACGGCCCAGGACGACATCCTGGGCGTCGATGACGTACCACTGGCGAGTGATGTCGCCGGGCTTGGGGCTGTACGTACGCACGGTCGTAGCCTTCGCTTCTTCAGTGAGTGGGTCCTGACATGGCCACCACGGACGATCACGACAGCCCTGACCGCACTGCGGTGACGCATACCGCGTGCTGGTCGCTGGTCATCAGCCCCGGTGGACCGGTGTAAGGGCCCCTCACGTGAGAATGAGCAAGCCAATACACATAACGAACTGCAAGCTTACCCGCGGTGGCCCGGAAGGGTCAAAACGCGAGTGCTCACACCCTCGTCGCCCGTCGTCCCTGTCGCGGAGCGACAAGTGGTCGGGGCCGCCGAGCGGCAGATGACGGAGGTGCCGAAGCGCCACCGATGCAGTCAATACAGACAGGGTAAGGCAGTCCCGGAGGGAACGTCGGCTGCCCGGCTCCGGCCGGCTCCGGCCGGAGCCGGCCGGAGCCGCGGCACCAGAGCCGGCCGGAACCAGGGCTCGCCGGGCCGCGGCACCGGGGTACGGCAGCCCCGCGAGCGGCAGCGGCACCACGACCGGCAGACAGTGGCCGCGGCGTCCGTGTGACGAACCCCGCAGGATCCGGTATCAGCGGCGCCGCCCCGCCGGACGCCACGGCCGGCACCAGGACCACCGCGGCCGGCCCCCGCCGCCGGCGCGCGAGGACGAAGAGCCGCGCGAGGACGAAGAGCAGCACCACCGGCGCGAGCGACGGCTTGAGAGCGAGGGCAGCGCCGACGACCACGCCCGCCACCGGCAGGACGGTCGCCGTCGGCGGGACGAGCACCCGCGGCGCGTATGACGGGAGCACCGCCCGCGGCACCGCGGCGAGCACCGCGGCGAGCACCGCGCTCGGCGGACAGAGGATGCGCCGGCCGGTACAGGGGCAAGCCGCCGTGTGCCGGTCGGTACAAGGCGAGCCGCCGTCCGGCCAGGTGCGCGCGGCCCGGACGACGATCGCGTTGTCCGTCCCACCGTCCGAGGTGCCGCGCGCGGCCCCCACGACGTGCGCGCACAGCTCCGCGCACGACACCTCCCCCGCGCGTCAGGAGGCCCGACGTACCAACCACCCGGAGATGTCACTTTTGCCCGTGCACATTCAGATCACGCTAGGGGCTCAAGTGACCGGCGGAGCGGAACGGCACCCCCCAACGCCCGTCTAAGATGCGGCGCATGAGTTATGGGCAGGGTGGGCAGGGGCAGCCCCCGTGGGACCCCTGGAAGCCGGGTTCTCAGCAGGAGCCCCAGTGGGGCAATCAGCGATCCAGCGGGAATCCCGACTGGGCCGCACTGGCGGAGGCTTCCGAAACGCGCAACAAGCGCCGCAAGGTGCTGTTCATCGTGGGCGGGGCGCTGGCCACCGTCGCAGTCGGCGCGGCCGTCGCCATGGCCGTCGTCAACGCGAACGGGAACAACCAGGCCTCGAACCAGCCGTCCAATCTGCCCGCCACCGCGGACATCCCGAGCTCCACGGCGCCGGCACCGTCCTTCGAGCCGACCTCGGCTCCGCCGCCGCTGGATCCGAAGCAGTTCATAGCCAGCGCGCAGAAGGACACGGCACCGCTGAGTCCGGACATCCTCTTCCCCGGTACGCAGCTCACCATGGGCGACCGCGTCTACCGCAAGGGGCCGACGGCCGACACGAAGAACTGCGCCTCGGCCGCGAAGGGCTCCCTCCCGGCGGTCCTCAAGAAGGACGGCTGCACCCGCTTCCTGCGGGTCACCTACTCCAAGGACGGCGTGGCGGTGACGGTCGGCGTCGCGGTGTTCGACACCGAGGCCAAGGCGTCCAAGGCCAAGGCCGACGCGGACAAGAAGAGCATCATCGCGTCACTCGCCGGCAATGGCGTCAAGTCGTTCTGCGACTCGGCCGTGTGCCGTTCGACGACCAACTCCTACGGCCGTTACGCCTACTTCACCCTCGCCGGCTTCACCGGCGGCAAGGACGTGACGACGAAGGACACCCAGGTGTTCACGACCGGCGACGACCTCGCCGAGTTCGCCTTCCGTCAGATCCGCCGCCGGGGCGAGGCCCAGGCGTCGGCCGCGGCCAACCAGTAGCGGCACCGGGCGGCGGCCCGGAACACCGGCCGCCGCCCCGCACCGCCCGCGCCCCGGGCACGCACAACGTCGAGCGCCTCCCGGCAAGCCGCTGTCTCAGCACGGCAGCCGAAGCACCGTCCCGGCCGCAGGCACCGTCGCTAGCAGGTCTCGCATCCGGCCGCACCCGGCAACGACCGCCGGTTCCGCGCCTCCTTGTTCCGCGCGGCAAGCAACTCGTCCGCGGGGTAACCGACTTCCTCGAGCGTCAGGCCGTGCGGCCGTACGACATGGACGGCCGAATCCCGGACGCCGGCGGCGAGCACCTTGCCCGGCCAGTCGGGCCCGCGGTGCCCGTCCCCCACGAACAGCAGGGCCCCGATCAGCGACCGCACCATGTTGTGGCAGAAGGCGTCGGCCCGCACGGTGGCGGTGATGACGCCGTCCTCCCCCCGCACCAGGCTCAGTTGCTGGAGCGTGCGGATGGTCGTCGCGCCCTCGCGCCTCTTGCAGTAGGCGGCGAAGTCGTGCTCCCCCAGCAGCCGTTCGGCCGCCTGGTTCATGGCGTCGACGTCCAACGGCCAGTCGTGCCACAGGACATGACTGCGCAGCAGCGGGTCCACGCCGCCCGGTTCGTCGGTGACGCGATAGGCGTAGCGCCGCCAGATCGCCGAGAACCGCGCGTTGAACCCGGCCGGCGCCTCGGTGAGCGACCACACCCGCACGTCCTTCGCGAGCCGCCCGGCGAGCCGCTTCAGCAGCTTCTCCCGATGCTCGGCCCACAGCTCCTCGGGGAGGTCGACGTGGGCCACCTGCCCGCGCGCGTGCACCCCGGCGTCGGTCCGCCCGGCCACGGTCAGCTCGTACGTGGTGTCCTTCGTCCGCGTCACCGTCCGCAGCGCGTCCTCGATCTCGCCCTGCACGGTCCTGCGTCCCCCGGCCTGCTTGGCCCACCCGGAGAACTCGCTCCCGTCGTACGACAGATCCAACCGCACCCGTACGAACCCGGGCTCCGCTTCGTCACTCACACCTAGATCCTCTCAGCACCGGGCATCTCCCCGGCAACGCGAAAGCGGGCCCGCCCCCGAAGGGACGGACCCGCTCACAGCAAGGCAGTGCCTCAGGCGTCCTTCGACTCCTCGGCGGGAGCCTCAGCGGCGTCCTCGACCTTGGTGTCCTCGACCTTGGCCGGAGCCTCGGTCTCCTTGACGGCACGCTTGGTGGCCGCCTCGGCCTCACCGGTGGCCTGCTGGGCCACGGTCAGGGCCTCCACCAGCTCGATGACAGCCATGGGCGCGTTGTCGCCACGGCGGTTACCGATCTTGGTGATACGGGTGTAGCCACCCGGGCGGTTCTCGTAGCGCGGGCCGATCTCGGTGAAGAGCGTGTGCACGATGCTCTTGTCCGTGATCACCGAGAGCACCTGACGGCGGTTGTGAAGGTCACCCTTCTTCGCCTTGGTGACCAGACGCTCCGCGTAGGGACGCAGGCGACGGGCCTTGGCCTCGGTGGTGGTGATGCGGCCGTGCTCGAAGAGCGACTTCGCGAGGTTCGCGAGGAGCAGCTTCTCGTGCGCGGCGCTGCCGCCCAGACGGGCACCCTTGGCGGGCTTCGGCATGGTTTCTCCTAGGTGTCTGCCCCGGCCGTATCAGGTACCGAGGTCAGTGTCCGAGCGGGCGATTGCCCGTCGAAGATCCGGGGTCCCGAAGGACCCCGGAGGACGGAAGGCGTCCCAGTACCGGATCAGTACTGCTCGGTCTCCACGAAACCCGCGTCCGCGTCGTCGTCGGCGCCGAAGGCGTCGGCGGCGGCGGTCGGGTCGAATCCGGGCGGGCTGTCCTTGAGGGCCAGGCCCATGCCGGCCAGCTTCGCCTTGACCTCGTCGATGGACTTCGCACCGAAGTTGCGGATGTCCAGGAGGTCGGCCTCGGAGCGGGCGACGAGCTCACCCACGGAGTGGATGCCCTCACGCTTGAGGCAGTTGTACGAGCGGACCGTGAGCTCCAGCTCCTCGATCGGCAGCGCGAGATCGGCGGCAAGGGCGGCGTCCGTGGGGGACGGGCCCATGTCGATGCCCTCGGCGTCGATGTTGAGCTCGCGGGCCAGACCGAACAGCTCGACCAGGGTCTTACCGGCCGACGCCATGGCGTCACGGGGACGCATGGCCTGCTTGGTCTCGACGTCGACGATCAGCTTGTCGAAGTCGGTGCGCTGCTCGACACGGGTGGCCTCGACCTTGTACGTGACCTTCAGCACCGGCGAGTAGATCGAGTCGACCGGGATGCGCCCGATCTCCTGACCGACCTGCTTGTTCTGAACGGCGGAGACGTAGCCGCGACCGCGCTCGACGGTCAGCTCCATCTCCAGCTTGCCCTTGCCGTTGAGCGTGGCGAGGACGAGGTCGGGGTTGTGGACCTCGACACCGGCCGGGGGCGCGATGTCGGCGGCGGTGACCAGACCCGGGCCCTGCTTGCGCAGGTACATCACGACGGGCTCGTCGTGCTCCGAGGAGACGACCAGCTGCTTGATGTTGAGGATCAGGTCGGTGACGTCCTCCTTGACGCCCGGCACGGTGGTGAACTCGTGCAGGACACCGTCGATGCGGATGCTGGTGACAGCAGCGCCGGGGATCGACGAGAGGAGGGTGCGGCGCAGGGAGTTGCCGAGGGTGTAGCCGAAGCCCGGCTCCAGCGGCTCGATCACGAACCGGGAGCGGAATTCGTCGACGACCTCTTCGGTCAACGAGGGACGCTGAGCGATCAGCATGTGTGGATCAATCCTTTTTTTCGTGGACGCCCGCTATTTGACGCCCGACGGAACCGCGCCTCGCGAGAGGCCGGGTACAGCAAGGGTACGGGCGATACGGCCCTTTTACGGAGCCGTACCGCCCGGAAACCTCGAACCAGCACAGGGCCGTCAGGAACGACGACCGAGCGGCCGTGCGTCAGACGCGGCGGCGCTTCGGCGGACGGCAGCCGTTGTGCGGGGTGGGGGTGACGTCCTGGATCGAGCCGACCTCGAGGCCAGTGGCCTGGAGGGAGCGGATCGCGGTCTCGCGACCGGAGCCCGGGCCCTTCACGAAGACGTCAACCTTGCGCATGCCGTGCTCCTGCGCGCGACGGGCGGCCGACTCGGCGGCCATCTGCGCGGCGAAGGGGGTGGACTTGCGCGAGCCCTTGAAGCCGACGTGGCCGGCGGAGGCCCAGGAGATCACGTTGCCCGAGGGGTCCGTGATCGAGACGATCGTGTTGTTGAACGTGCTCTTGATGTGGGCGTGCCCGTGAGCGACGTTCTTCTTTTCCTTGCGGCGCACCTTCTTGGCAGCGCCCTGACGACCCTTGGGGGGCATCTATTTCTCCTACGGGGAGGTGGTCGGTCCTACAGCGAAGACCGCTGGTGAAGCGTTGTCCGCTGAGGACTACTTCTTGCCCGGCTTCTTCTTGCCGGCGATCGCGCGACGCGGGCCCTTGCGGGTACGAGCGTTCGTGCTGGTGCGCTGACCGTGCACGGGCAGGCCACGACGGTGGCGGATGCCCTGGTAGCAGCCGATCTCGATCTTGCGGCGAATGTCGCCCTGGATCTCGCGACGGAGGTCACCCTCGGTCTTGATGTTGGCGTCCACGTACTCGCGGATCTTGACCAGCTCCTCCTCGGAGAGGTCACGAACGCGCGTGTTGGGGTTCACGCCAGTCTCGGCCAGCGTCAGCTGGGAAAGCGTCCGGCCGATGCCGAACACATAGGTGAGGGCGACCTCCACACGCTTTTCGCGCGGGATGTCAACACCGGAAACGCGTGCCATTCAATGGCTCCAGTTGTCGTTCGGAGGTCTTCCGCAGAACCGGATCCCGCCCGCCGTCGTCCTCTGATCCAAGGGATCGAGCATTCGGTACGAACCGGGTCCCCGGCCTCCGACCGGGGGTGTCAGGCCTGATGAGACTCAGCCCTGGATCCTGCGTATGAACATGTACTACTGCGTCGCGCGAAGTATCTGCGGGGTGCAGAAGGTGCGGTCGTGCGTCAGCCCTGGCGCTGCTTGTGGCGCGGGTTTTCGCAAATGACCATGACCCGACCGTGACGGCGGATCACCCTGCACTTGTCGCAGATCTTCTTGACGCTCGGCTTGACCTTCATTAGGTGAGGTTCTCCGGGTCAGTGCCACCCCCCGTGTCCCGGAACCGGGACACGGAGCAAGGCAAGATCTACTTGTAGCGGTAGACGATCCGGCCGCGCGTCAGGTCGTACGGAGACAACTCCACCACGACCCGGTCGTCAGGGAGGATGCGGATGTAGTGCATGCGCATCTTGCCGCTGATGTGCGCCAGGACCTGGTGGCCGTTCTGGAGCTCCACCTTGAACATCGCGTTCGGAAGAGACTCAACGACAGTGCCCTCGATCTCGATGGCACCTTGCTTCTTGGCCACGCTTTGCCCTTCGAATCGACTACCTTGATCGACTTCGTGCGAGCGCATGCAGACATGCGGGTGCACGAGAGCCGACGAGTCAGTCTACGTCAGGGCTCCCGGAAAGACGAATTCGTCTCCGGCCACCTCCGCCATTCATGACGATGCCCCACCCGTCGACGCGGTATGCGCGAGGGGCAGGGCTGACCGGTCGTACGGTCGGCGGAGTGACGGGAGGGGGAGAAGTGAGAAAAGAAATCGAACGCAAGATCGATCTTAGAGGATCTTGCGGATGCCTCCGCGGGTGACACTTCGACGCGGGAGGGCGCCGGGCCGCGCTCGGCCCGTCGGGACAACGCCGGTGCTTCAGCCCGCGAGGGGGTCGGGCGCCGCCGTGACGCCGTGCTCGGCGAGCTTCGCCCGGCCGCAGTCGGGCGCCGTGAGAACCAGCGGCCCTTCCTCGGTCAGCGCCACCGAGTGCTCCCAGTGCGAGGACCAGGTCCCGTCCGTGGTGATCACGGTCCAGTCGTCCTCGAGCGTTTCGGTCCGCGGTGTGCCGAGCGACACCATCGGCTCGATCGCGAGGCAGAACCCGGGGACCAGCTTCGGCCCCTTCCCCCGCTTCCGCTCGACGTAGTTCAGCAGGTGCGGGTCCATGTGCATCTCGGTGCCGATGCCGTGGCCGCCGAAGTCCTCGATGATCCCGTACTTGCCGCCGCCCGGCTTCGGCTGGCGGCGGATGTAGGTCTCGATGGCCCGCGAGACGTCCACCAGCCGGTTGCCCTGCTTCATGGCCGCGATGCCCGCCCACATCGACTCCTCGGTCACCCGGGAGAGCTCGATCAGCTCAGGAGCGTGGCCGGAGCCCACGAACGCGGTGTACGCGGCGTCGCCGTGCCAGCCGTCCACGATCGCGCCGGCGTCGATGGAGATGATGTCGCCGTCCTTCAGGACGGTCTTGTCGTCCGGGATGCCGTGGACGACGACCTCGTTGGCCGAGGTGCAGATCGTCGCGGGGAAACCGCCGTACCCGAGGAAGTTCGACTTGGCGCCGTGCTCGGCGAGCACCTTGCGCGCGACCTCGTCCAGATCCCGGGTCGTCGCACCGGGTACGGCCGCTTCCCGGGTGGCCGCATGAATGGCCGCGACGACCAGCCCGGCCTCACGCATCTTGGCGATCTGCTCGGGGCTCTTGATCTGCACCATGGTGGCTGCGGCCTTTCTGGACCGGAACGACGGACTACTCCAACGATACGGGGGACTGGTCCCACCCCGCCCGGGGTCCTGGACCCCTTGCCTCGCACGTCGGCCGCGGCACCCGGAGAGGGTGCCGCGGCCGATGCGACGTACTTCTTCACGCTCCCCCGCGACACGCGTGCGTCACGGAACGGACCGCAGGGACTAGGCGTCCTCGCGGGCCAGAGCCCCCATCGCGCGCGCCGTGACCTCTTCGACCTTGCCGAGCGCCGGGATCGTGACGACCAGGCTCTGGGACCGGTAGTAGTCGATGATCGGCTCGGTCTGCGTGTGGTAGACCTCCAGCCGCGTACGGACGGTGTCCTCGGAGTCGTCGTCACGCTGGTACAGCTCGCCGCCGCAGACGTCACAGACGCCTTCCTGCTTCGGCGCCTTGTACGACACGTGGAAGACGTGCGCCGAGTCGTTGCGGCAGATGCGACGGCCCGCGATACGGCGGACCACCTCGTCCTCGGGGACCTCCAGGTCCAGCACCGCGTCCAGCTTCATGCCCTCGGTGCTCAGCATCTCGTCGAGCGCCTCGGCCTGCGAGACGTTGCGCGGGAAGCCGTCGAGCAGGAAGCCGTTCTCCGCGTCGGGCTGCTCCATGCGGTCCTTGGCCATGGCGATGGTGACCTCGTCCGGTACCAGTTCGCCCTTGTCCATGTAGGACTTCGCCAGCTTGCCGAGCTCCGTCTGCTGAGAGATGTTGGCGCGGAACAGGTCGCCCGTTGAGATGTGCGGGATCGCCAGATTGTTGGCGAGGAACGCGGCCTGCGTTCCCTTCCCGGCACCGGGCGGCCCGACGAGGACGATTCGCATCAGCGGAGGAACCCTTCGTAATTGCGCTGCTGAAGCTGGCTCTCGATCTGCTTCACCGTCTCGAGGCCGACACCCACGATGATCAGGATGCTTGTGCCACCGAACGGGAAGTTCTGGTTTGCCCCGAAACCAACCAACGCCACTGTCGGCACGAGAGCGATCAGCCCCAGATACAGCGAACCCGGCCAGGTGATCCGGTTGAGTACGTAACTGAGGTACTCAGCGGTCGGCCGGCCAGCCCGGATGCCCGGGATGAAGCCACCATACTTCTTCATGTTGTCGGCGACTTCCTCGGGGTTGAACGAGATCGCCACGTAGAAGAACGCGAAGAAAACGATCAGAAGGAAGTACATCGTGATGTAAATCGGGTGGTCACCCTTGGTCAGGTTGTCCGTGACCCACGTCTTCCACCCGGAATCGCTCTTCGAGAACTGGGCGATCAGGCTCGGAATGTAGAGCAGCGACGAGGCGAAGATGACAGGAATCACACCTGCCTGGTTGACCTTCAGCGGAATGTAGGTCGAGGTACCACCGTAGGAACGGCGGCCGATCATGCGCTTCGCGTACTGGACCGGAATCCGGCGCTGCGCCTGCTCGACGAAGACCACCAGGCCAACCATGGCCAGACCCACGGCGATGACCGTGCCGAACTCGATCCAGCCGTCGGCCAGCTTGCCCTGGATCTTGACCGTCCACAGCGCGCTCGGGAAGGTCGCGGCGATCGAGATGAACATGAGGATCGACATGCCGTTGCCGATGCCGCGGTCGGTGATGAGCTCACCGAGCCACATGACGACGCAGGTACCGGCGGTCATCGTGACCACCATCGTGATGGTGGTGAAGATCGACTGGTCCGGGACGATCTGGTTCGCCACGGGGCAGCCCGAGAACAGGGCGCCGCTGCGGGCGGTGGCCACCAGGCCGGTGCCCTGCAGGATGGCGAGCGCGACCGTCAGATAACGCGTGTACTGCGTGATCTTCGCCGTACCGGCCGAGCCCTCCTTCTTGAGGGCTTCCAGTCGCGGGATCACCACGGTGAGCAGCTGGAGAATGATGCTCGCCGTGATGTACGGCATGATGCCGAGCGCGAAGATCGTGATCTGCAGCAGCGCGCCGCCACTGAACATGTTGATCAGGCTGAAAAGCCCGCGGTTCGTGTCGGCCATGTCAATGCACGACTGGACATTCTTGTAGTCCACGCCGGGGATCGGAACGTGGGTACCGACCCGGTAGACCACGATGATGCCGAGCGTGAAGAGGAGCTTCTTGCGCAGGTCGGGCGTCCTGAACGCCCGGGCGAACGCGGTGAGCACGGTGCCTCCTGCGACCCCCGCGCTACTGCGTCAGAGGGTGACGGTCTTGAGGTTCGACGGATGACTGACAGCTAACCAACAGTCAAAGCCCGTCCGGAGTTCCCTTGAGGCACGCCGGACGAAAATCAACAGTGCAGGCCACCTTACCGGCGACACTGCCCCCCTAGGAACGACCAACCGGGGATGCCCCTTTTGTGGGGCATCCCCGGTCGGGATCGCTCAGGTCATCGAGACGCCTGCTGAAATCAGACGAGCTCGGTGACGGTACCGCCGGCGGCGGTGATCTTCTCCTTGGCGGAGCCGGAGACGGCGTCGACCGTCACCTGCAGCGCCACGGAGATCTCGCCCTGGCCGAGGACCTTGACGAGGCTGTTCTTGCGAACGGCACCCTTGGCGACGAGACCCTCGACGGTGACCTCGCCACCCTCCGGGTACAGCGCGCCCAGCTTGTCGAGGTTCACGACCTGGAACTCGGTCTTGAACGGGTTACGGAAGCCCTTCAGCTTCGGAAGACGCATGTGGAGGGGCATCTGGCCACCCTCGAAGCGCTCCGGAACCTGGTAGCGGGCCTTCGTGCCCTTGGTACCACGACCAGCCGTCTTACCCTTCGACGCCTCACCACGACCAACACGGGTCTTGGCGGTCTTGGCGCCCGGGGCGGGACGGAGGTTGTGGATCTTGAGCGGGTTGTTTTCCGCCATGATCAGTCGACCTCCTCGACCGTCACGAGGTGGCGGACGGTGTGAACCATTCCGCGGAACTCGGGGCGGTCCTCCTTGACGACCTGCGTGTTGATGCCCTTGAGACCAAGGGAGCGCAGGGTGTCACGGTGGTTCTGCTTGCTGCCGATGTACGACTTCGTCTGCGTGACCTTGAGGCGAGCCATTACGCACCCGCCCCGGCACGTGCACGAAGGAGAGCCGCGGGGGCGACGTCCTCGAGGGGCAGACCACGGCGAGCCGCGATCTCCTCGGGACGCTGCAGGCCCTTGAGGGCCGCCACGGTCGCGTGCACGATGTTGATCGCGTTGGAAGAACCGAGCGACTTCGACAGGATGTCGTGAACGCCGGCGCACTCCAGGACAGCACGCACCGGGCCACCGGCGATAACGCCGGTACCGGGGGAAGCAGGCTTGAGCAGGACGACGCCCGCGGCCTTCTCGCCCGTGATCGGGTGCGGGATGGTGCCCTGGATACGGGGGACCTTGAAGAAGTGCTTCTTGGCCTCTTCAACACCCTTGGCGATCGCGGCCGGCACCTCCTTGGCCTTGCCGTAACCGACACCGACGGTGCCGTCACCATCGCCCACCACGACCAGCGCGGTGAAGCTGAAGCGACGACCACCCTTCACAACCTTGGCGACGCGGTTGATCGCGACAACGCGCTCAACGTACGCGGTCTTCTCGGCAGCAGCTGCGCCGCCGTCACGGCCCTTCCGGTCCCGCCGCTCGCCGCCACCGGCACCGCCACCGCGGCGCTGGGGTCCAGCCATTGGAATTACCTCTCTCTGTTTCCGCTAGCTACGGAACCGACTCAGAACTTGAGTCCGGCTTCGCGGGCGGCGTCCGCCAGGGCGGCAATGCGCCCGGCGTACTGGTTTCCACCACGGTCGAATACGACAGCCTCGACACCGGCGGCCTTGGCGCGCTCGGCGACAAGGGCGCCGACCGACTTGGCCTGAGCCGACTTGTCGCTCTCGCCGCCGCGGATCGTCGTGTCCAGGGTCGACGCCGACGCGAGGGTGTGACCCTTAACGTCGTCGATGACCTGGGCCACGATGTGGCGGTTGGAGCGCGTCACGACCAGGCGCGGACGCTCAGCCGTACCCGAGATGTGCTTACGGATCCGGATGTGACGACGCTTGATGGCAGCACGCTTGTAAGCGTCGCCCTTAGCAATCTTGACACCGTATGCCATGGCTTACTTACCCGCCTTTCCGACCTTGCGGCGGATGACTTCGCCTTCGTACTTGACGCCCTTGGCCTTGTACGGGTCGGGCTTGCGCAGCTTGCGGATGTTGGCCGCAACCTCGCCGACCTTCTGCTTGTCGATGCCCTCGACCGAGAAACGGGTGGGGGCCTCAACCTTGAAGGTGATGCCCTCGGGGGCCTCGACGGTGATCGAGTGGCTGTAGCCGAGCGAGAACTCCAGGTTGGAGCCCTTCGCCAGGACGCGGTAACCGACACCGCTGATCTCGAGCTTCTTCACGTAACCCTCGGTCACGCCGGTGATCATGTTCGCCACCAGCGTGCGGGACAGGCCGTGGAGGGCCTTGTTCTGACGCTCGTCGTTCGGGCGGGTGACGTTCAGAACGCCGTCCTCGCCCTTAGCGATCTCGATCGGCGCCGCAATGGTGTGAGAGAGGGTGCCCTTGGGACCCTTCACCGCAACCGTACGGCCGTCGATGGTGACGTCCACGCCGGCGGGAACCGTGATGGGGAGCTTGCCAATACGCGACATAGCTGTTTCCTCCGTTCCCTTCCGTTACCAGACGTAGGCGAGAACTTCTCCGCCTACGCCCTTCTTGCCGGCCTGCTTGTCGGTGAGGAGCCCGTGCGACGTGGAGATGATCGCCACGCCCAGGCCGCCCAGCACCTTCGGCAGGTTGGTGGACTTCGCGTAAACCCGGAGACCGGGCTTGGAGATCCGCTTGATGCCCGCGATGGAGCGCTCACGGTTCGGGCCGAACTTCAGCTCGAGAACGAGGTTCTTGCCGACCTCGGCGTCCTCGACCTTCCAGCCCGTGATGAAGCCCTCCTGCTGGAGGATCTCCGCGATGTGCGACTTGATCTTGCTGTGCGGCATACCCACGGTGTCGTGGTACGCCGAGTTCGCGTTACGCAGACGCGTAAGCATGTCTGCGATCGGATCAGTCATGGTCATGAATTGGCCTTCGGCCTCTCTCGCCGGGGTTTCCTGTATGCGCCATCCCTCTCCCCACTCATGGGCGGGACGGGTGCGGTGCGGGGACCTACGGCGTAGTAAGTCGTACGGGCGTCAGGCGCCCAACCCTCCTAGCCTAAGCCATGGAGAGGTGGGCACCTGACAGAGCCCTTTGCTTACCGAGAGTCCTGGATCCCTGAATTACAGGGACTACCAGGAGCTCTTGGTCACGCCCGGCAGCTCGCCACGGTGAGCCATCTCACGAAGGCAGACGCGGCACAGGCCGAACTTGCGGTACACGGAGTGCGGACGACCGCAGCGCTGGCAGCGCGTGTAGCCACGCACACCGAACTTGGGCTTACGAGCAGCCTTGGCAATCAGAGCCTTCTTCGCCATCTCGCTTACGCCTCCTTGAAGGGGAAGCCGAGGTGACGGAGAAGGGCACGGCCCTCAGCGTCGTTGGTCGCCGTGGTCACCACGGTGATGTCCATGCCCCGGGTACGGTCGATCTTGTCCTGGTCGATCTCGTGGAACATGACCTGCTCCGTGAGACCGAAGGTGTAGTTGCCACGGCCGTCGAACTGCTTGGGGGACAGACCACGGAAGTCGCGGATGCGCGGGAGCGCGAGCGACAGGGTGCGGTCCAGGAATTCCCACATGCGGTCGCCACGGAGCGTGACGTGGGCACCGATCGGCTGACCCTCACGCAGCTTGAACTGCGCGATGGACTTGCGGGCCTTGGTGATGGCCGGCTTCTGACCGGTGATCGTGGTCAGGTCACGGACGGCACCGTCCATGAGCTTCGAGTCACGGGCGGCGTCGCCGACACCCATGTTGACCACGATCTTGACGAGGCCCGGCGTCTGCATGACGTTCTCGTAGGAGAACTCTTCCTGCAGCTTCGCCGCGATCTCCTCGCGGTACTTCGTCTTGAGACGCGGAGTGGTGGTGGTAGCCATCAGATGTCCTCACCCGTCCGCTTGGCAACGCGGATCTTGTTGCCCTCGTCGTCGAAGCGGTAACCGACGCGCGTGACGACCTTGTTGCCGTCCTTCTCAACGACCAGCTGGACGTTGGAGACGTGGACGGGCGCCTCGGTCGTGACGATGCCACCGGCCTGCGAACCCTTGGCGGTCGGGCCGGCCTTCGTGTGCTTCTTGACCCGGTTGACACCCTCGACCAGGACGCGCTCGTCGCGCGGGTAAGCGGCAATGACCTTGCCCTGCTTGCCCTTGTCCTTACCGGTGATGACCTGAACCAGGTCGCCCTTCTTGATCTTCATGCTTACAGCACCTCCGGCGCGAGCGAGATGATCTTCATGAACTTCTTCTCGCGCAGCTCACGGCCGACAGGGCCGAAGATACGGGTGCCGCGAGGGTCGCCGTCGTTCTTCAGAATGACGGCGGCGTTCTCGTCGAAGCGGATGTACGAGCCGTCCGGACGGCGGCGCTCCTTGACGGTGCGAACGATGACAGCCTTGACGACGTCACCCTTCTTCACGTTGCCGCCGGGGATCGCGTCCTTGACGGTGGCGACGATGACGTCACCGATGCCCGCGTAGCGGCGACCGGAGCCACCGAGCACACGGATGCAAAGGATTTCCTTCGCACCAGTGTTGTCGGCGACACGCAGTCGCGACTCCTGCTGGATCACGTCTATCTCCTGATTGTCTGCCGGTTCCCGGGGCGGGACCGTCTAGGACGGTCCCGCCCCGAGCCTGGCGGAACGAACCTGAGGGATACCCCTCAGGTAATTACTTGGCCTTCTCGAGGATCTCGACGATGCGCCAGCGCTTCGTCGAGGACAGCGGCCGGGTCTCCATCAGGAGGACGCGGTCGCCGACGCCGGCGGCGTTCTGCTCGTCGTGGGCCTTGAGCTTGTTCGTACGGCGGATGACCTTGCCGTACAGCGCGTGCTTCACGCGGTCCTCGACAGCGACGACGACGGTCTTGTCCATCTTGTCGCTGACGACCAGACCCTCACGGGTCTTGCGGAAACCGCGGTCGGTCTTCTGCTCAGTCACGTTGCTCTCGCTCATCAGGCGCTCTCCACCGTCTCGATGCCCAGCTCGCGCTCACGCATGAGGGTGTAGATCCGCGCGATGTCCTTGCGGACGGCCTTGAGCCGACCGTGGTTCTCGAGCTGACCGGTCGCCGCCTGGAAGCGGAGGTTGAACAGCTCTTCCTTGGCTTCGCGGAGCTTCGCGAGAAGCTCCTCGTCACCCAGTTCGCGCAGCTCGGACGCCTTGGTACCGGCCGACATCACGCTTCACCTGCCTCGCGCTTGACGATCCGGCACTTCATCGGCAGCTTGTGGGCTGCGCGAGTGAGGGCCTCACGGGCGATCTTCTCGTTGGGGTAGGACAGTTCGAACATGACCCGGCCCGGGTGCACGTTCGCGACCCACCACTCGGGGGAACCCTTACCGGAACCCATGCGGGTCTCGGCGGGCTTCTTCGTGAGCGGGCGGTCCGGGTAGATGTTGATCCAGACCTTGCCGCCACGCTTGATGTGGCGGGTCATCGCGATACGCGCGGCCTCGATCTGACGGTTCGTCACGTACGCCGGCGTGAGGGCCTGAATGCCGTACTCGCCGAACGAAACCTGCGTACCGCCCTTGGCCTGACCACGGCGCTTCGGGTGGTGCTGCTTGCGGTGCTTGACCCTGCGGGGGATCAGCATGTCGGTCAGGCCTCCGTTCCGGTGCTCTCAGCCGGAGCGGCAGCCGGAGCCTCGGCCTTGGGGGCCTCGGCAGCGGGAGCCTGCTGCGGCTTACGACCGCGACCGCCACGCTCGCCACCACGGCCACCACGGCCGGCCGGGCGGTCGTTGCCGCCACGGGCCGGGCGGTTGCCGGCACGGGCAGCGGCGTTCTCGGCGCGAACCTCGGCGATGTTCTTGACGTCGCCCTTGTAGATCCAGACCTTCACGCCGATACGGCCGAAGGTCGTCTTGGCCTCGAAGAAGCCGTAGTCCACGTTCGCGCGGAGCGTGTGCAGGGGCACACGGCCCTCGCGGTAGAACTCCGAGCGGGACATCTCGGCGCCGCCGAGACGGCCACCACACTGGATCTTGATGCCCTTGGCGCCGGCCTTCATCGTGCCCTGCATGCTCTTACGCATGGCGCGACGGAAGGAGACGCGGGAGGACAGCTGCTCGGCAACGGCCTGAGCAACCAGCTGAGCGTCGGTCTCGGGGCTCTTGACCTCGAGGATGTTCAGCTGGACCTGCTTGCCCGTGAGCTTCTCGAGGTCACCGCGGATGCGGTCGGCCTCGGCGCCACGGCGGCCGATGACGATGCCGGGACGCGCGGTGTGGATGTCCACCCGCACGCGGTCACGGGTGCGCTCGATCTCAACCTTCGAGATGCCGGCGCGCTCCATGCCGGACGTCATCATCCGACGGATGGCGACGTCTTCCTTGACGTAGTCCTTGTACAGCTTGTCGGCGTACCAGCGGGACTTGAAGTCCGTGGTGATGCCGAGCCGGAACCCATGCGGGTTAACCTTCTGGCCCATTACCGGGTTCCTTCCTTGCTGCTGACGACCACGGTGATGTGGCTGGTCCGCTTGCGGATCCGGTAGGCACGGCCCTGGGCACGCGGCCGGAACCGCTTCAGGGTCGGACCCTCGTCGACGTAGGCCTCGGAGATGACGAGGCTGCCGGCGTCGGTGTGGTCGTAGTTGTGTGCGGCGTTGGCAATGGCGCTGTCAAGCACCTTGCCGACCGGCACGCTCGCGGCCTGCGGGGCGAAACGCAGGACCGCCTGAGCCTCCGTGGCATCCATGCCACGGATAAGGTCCACCACTCGGCGGGCCTTCATGGGCGTAACGCGGATGTACCGCGCCTGGGCCCTGGCTTCCATGGTTGTCCTTCCAGTGTCTGTCATGGTCGATTCCACCCCGCGTTAGCGGCGCTTCGACTTCCGGTCGTCCTTGACGTGACCCCGGAAGGTGCGCGTCGGCGAGAACTCGCCGAGCTTGTGGCCGACCATCGACTCGGTGACAAACACCGGGATGTGGGTCTTGCCGTTGTGCACCGCGATCGTGTGGCCGAGCATGGCCGGGATGATCATCGAGCGACGGGACCAGGTCTTGATGACGTTCTTGGTACCGGCTTCGTTCTGTACGTCCACCTTCTTTACAAGGTGTCCGTCGACGAAGGGTCCCTTCTTGAGACTGCGCGGCATCTAAACCCGCTCCTAGCGCTTCTTGTTCGTCTTGCGGCGGCGGACGATGTACTTGTTCGAAGCCTTCTTCGGCGAACGAGTACGACCCTCCTTCTGACCCCACGGGGAGACCGGGTGGCGACCACCGGAGGTCTTGCCCTCACCACCACCGTGCGGGTGGTCAACCGGGTTCATCGCCACACCGCGGACGGACGGGCGAACGCCCAGCCAGCGCTTACGGCCGGCCTTACCCCAGTTGATGTTGCTCTGCTCGGCGTTGCCGACCTCGCCGACCGTGGCGCGGCAGCGCTGGTCGACCAGACGGATCTCACCGGAGGGCATGCGGAGGTGGGCCATGGTGCCCTCCTTCGCGAGCAGCTGCACCGAGGCACCGGCGGAGCGGGCGAACTTGGCGCCGCCACCGGGACGGATCTCGATCGCGTGGATCGTGGTACCGACCGGGATGTTGCGGAGCGCCAGGTTGTTGCCCGGCTTGATGTCGGCCCCGGGACCGTTCTCGACGCGGTCACCCTGCGACAGGTTGCGGGGGGCGAGGATGTAGCGCTTCTCGCCGTCCGCGTAGTGAAGCAGCGCGATGCGCGCGGTGCGGTTGGGGTCGTACTCGATGTGCGCGACCTTCGCCGGCACGCCGTCCTTGTCGTGACGACGGAAGTCGATCACTCGGTAGGCGCGCTTGTGTCCGCCACCCTGGTGGCGAACGGTCACACGACCGGAATTGTTACGGCCGCCCTTGCTGTGCAGGGGGCGAACCAGCGACTTCTCCGGCGTGGACCGCGTGACCTCGACGAAGTCGGCGACGCTGGAGCCACGACGGCCCGGCGTAGTCGGCTTGTACTTGCGGATTCCCATTTCTCAGTCCTCGTCCGATATTCGGACCAGGGCACTCCGTTAGGAGGCCTGGCCGAAGATGTCGATACGGTCGCCCTCAGCGAGGGTCACGATCGCGCGCTTGCTGTCGGCACGCTTGCCGAAGCCCGTCTTGGTGCGCTTGCGCTTGCCCTGACGGTTGATCGTGTTGACCCCGGTGACCTTGACCGAGAAGACCGCCTGGACGGCCTGCTTGATCTGGGTCTTGTTGGCCCGCGGGTCCACGACGAAGGTGTACTTGCCCTCGTCGAGCAGCGCGTAGCTCTTCTCCGAGACGACCGGCTTGAGGAGGACGTCACGGGGATCCGTGAAGCTCTTGCTCAGCGGGGTCTCGACGGTGTTCTTGCCTTCGGCCTCGTGGCGCTTCGCCTTGGCGACGCGCGCGACCTTCTTGGCCTTGGCGGCCTTCGAGGCAATGCTCGGGTGACGCGTAGCCATCAGGCTTCGCTCCCTTCGGTGTCAGCGGCCTGGGGGCCAGACACGAAGGACTCGAAAGCGGCCTGGGTGAAGACCACGTCGTCCGAGACGAGAACGTCGTACGTGTTGAGCTGGCCCGGCTCCAGGATGTGGACCTGGGGCAGGTTGCGCGCGGAGAGCAGCGCGGCCTCGTCGGAGCGCTCGATGACCAGGAGCACGTTCTTGCGCTCGCTGACCTTGCCGAGGAAGCTCTTCGCGGCCTTGGTGGAGGGGGTCTCGCCCTCGATCACGCCGGTGATGACGTGGATGCGAGCGTTGCGGGCCCGGTCGGTGAGGGCGTGGCGCAGGGCCGCGGCCTTCATCTTCTTCGGGGTCCGCTGCGAGTAGTCACGCGGCGTGGGGCCGTGAACGACACCACCGCCGGCGAACTGCGGCGCGCGGGTCGAACCCTGGCGGGCGCGGCCGGTGCCCTTCTGGCGGTAAGGCTTGCGGCCACCACCACGGACCTCGCCACGACGCTTGACCTTGTGCGTGCCCTGACGGGCCGCGGCCAGCTGCGCGACGACAACCTGGTGGAGCAGCGGAATGCTGATCTTCTCTACGTCGAAGATCTCGGCCGGGAGCTCAACGGTCCCGGCGGTGTCGCCGGAGGGCGACAGAATGTCAATGGTGCTCATGTCCTCAAGCCCCCTTGGCCGCGGTACGGACCAGGACGAGGCCGCCGTTCGGACCCGGGATGGCTCCCTTGATGAGGAGCAGGCCCTTCTCCGCGTCAACGGCGTGAACGGTCAGGTTCTGGGTGGTGACCCGCTCGTTGCCCATGCGGCCCGCCATGCGGACGCCCTTGAACACACGGCCCGGGGTGGCACAGCCACCGATGGAGCCGGGGGAGCGGTGCTTGCGCTGGACACCGTGTCCGGCGCCGAGGCCCTTGAAGTTGTGACGCTTCATGACACCGGCGAAGCCCTTGCCCTTGCTCTTGCCGGTCACGTCCACCTTGATGCCGGCCTCGAACACCTCAGCGGTGATCTCCTGGCCGAGGGTGTACTCGCTGGCGTCAGCGGTACGGATCTCGACGAGGTGGCGGCGGGGGGTGACGTCGGCCTTGGCGAAGTGACCCTTGAGGGGCTTGTTCACCTTGCGCGGGTCGATCTCGCCGAAGGCGATCTGGACCGACTCGTAGCCGTCGGAGTCATTCGTACGGACCTGGGTCACGACGTTCGGGCCGGCCTTGACGACGGTGACGGGAACAACACGGTTGTTCTCGTCCCACACCTGCGTCATGCCGAGCTTCTCGCCGAGGATGCCCTTGATCTGCTTAGCCATTCTCAGATCACCGATCCCTAGAGCTTGATCTCGATGTCGACACCGGCCGGGAGGTCGAGTCGCATCAGAGAGTCAACGGTCTTGGGCGTGGGGTCGAGGATGTCGATGAGGCGCTTGTGCGTGCGCATCTCGAAGTGCTCGCGAGAGTCCTTGTACTTGTGCGGCGACTTGATGACGCAGTACACGTTCTTCTCAGTGGGCAGCGGCACCGGGCCTGCGACCGACGCACCAGTGCGGGTCACCGTTTCGACGATCTTCTTCGCCGAGGAATCGATGACCTCGTGGTCGTAGGCCTTGAGCCGGATGCGGATCTTCTGTCCCGCCATGGCTACTCAGTAGTCCTTTGTCTAGTGAAACGCTCTGGAACCCGGGGGTTCGCGTCCTGTCCTCCGACCCACGCGGTCGGGTGTGTCGCGCTCCTGCCGACAGGGATATCCGTCACGGATTTCCCTACGAGGGACGCGGCTCCGCCCGAAAGCAACCGCAGGACCGGGGGCGAGAACACCCACCGGGTGCCTGGTCTGCACCCCGCTGACACTTCCCGGAAGATTCCCGTACGTCCGCCCCAGCGCTGCCTCACGACAGATTGGGCGACGAGTACTGTGGGACTCGCTTCCAGTCCTCCCGACGGGAGGCGCGCAGCATCGGCACTCGACCGAGCAACCCCGCTAGTCTGCCATACCGGACGGGGGGCTGGCCAATCGAGCCGGAGATCGTACCCCTAAGGTGACGCACGTCAAACCCGGCACGACCATGATCGCGTGACCGATCCCACAGAGCCCCGCCGGCCACCCCGGCGCCACCTCTCCCCCGCCCCTGTCGGGCCCCGGATCACATACCGGCCGGCGCAGCACCTCGGCCGGCCTCTTCCAGCAGCTCCAGGGCATGGCCATAGGCGCGGAAGCCTGCCCTGCCGTAGTCCGGTGCGCTGGAGTCGGGGCGGAGGATGCCCGGGAGGAAGGCGACCCGCCAGGACCGGAAGGTGGCGGCTGCGCTGCTTCGCCCTCCGTCGTCCGCCAGGGCGACCGCGATCCCGAGGGCCTCGGCCACCCTTTCCGCACCCTGTGGGACCCCGGTCCCACCCGCGATGGCAGCGGTGACCAACGCCTGCAGGAAATGGGCGAGTTGGAGATCCGCCCCCAGGTGGCACATGCGGCGCACGACCGACGGGCGTTCGAGTTCCGCGGGGCGGGGCGAGATCTCCTCGATGCAGCCGGACCACAGGAGCAGGGACGGCGCGGTCACCCGGTACTCGCGCAGGTATCCCAGCTCATCGGCGATGGCCATGGACGCATCGCTGAAGCCGCCGAGCACGCGGACAGCGGCGAGCGCCGGTGGATCAATCCCACGGATCACGCAGTGGCCTGCGCTTCCACCATTCTGCGAGTTCCGCCTCGGGACTCGCCTTCGTCGGACGCACCCAGGCGCGCAGAGACCGCTCCGGATCCGGGACGCTCGCGGCAGCGAAGCGCTCGTCCAACCGCGTCAGCAGCTGCCCCAGCGTGCCCTCCCGGGCCTCCGTGGGCAGCCCGAGCATCAACTGCCCGAGCAAGTCACGGGAGTCGAGGTCGTTCTCGTAGGCGCTGATGGGATAGAAGCCGTCGCTCGACCGACCCGGCTCCATCCGGCGCACCACACGCTCCCAGGACGCGAACCGATCCGCGACCGAGTAGACGGGAGTCGTGATCCTCTCCCGCAACTCCGGCGCGACCCGGGACCGCTCCACCTCAAGGCGCTCCGCGTCGCACCGGGCGACGGCCTCCATGACCTCTGCCGACAACTCCGCCCACACGGACCTCGTATCCGGCGCGGATCGGAACACGTCGTACGGTTCCCGCTCCCTGCCCCGCCGCGCCGGGGTGTGCCCCTCTCCCCGCGTCAACGCCTGCACTCCTTCAGGTGCTTCAGGAAGTCCCTCGTGCATCGCGAAGCCACCGCGCTCGCGGAGCACGAGTCGAACGCGCAGCGAAGCCGGTCCAGGAGGTCACTGCAGGACGATCCGATGCGGATGCTCCCGGTCGACAGAGCAGACGAAGATCATCAGACGGCCTCCGCGGCCGACGACAATCCGCGTCGGGTTGTTCGCCTGCGTGTCCGCCACGGCACGGTCCTCCAGCGGGACCCAGCTACGGGTTCCCCTGTCCCACTCCCTGCTGTCGACGGTCACGAGGAGTTCCATCGGCTGTCCGCATTCGCACACCACGTCCTGCGGGCCGGTAGAGGGCCACGGGGCGAATCCGCCGACCTTCCAGCCGGGGGGAATGGAGAGGTCGAACTGGTAGCTGACCGCGTCCTCGTCCTCCCAGTCCTCCCAGTCGTCCAGGAGGGCGCGGATCGAGTAGGGCAACAAGTCACCCCACTGGTGTTCCGTGACCTCCTCGGGGTGCAGGACACAGGGGTCGGGTACGTATTCGGCTCGCCCGACGACTTCCGGTTCCGGCTGGTCGGCCAGGACCTCGGTGACGTCCGACGCCTTTCGGGAGTAGAGGTGCACACCGACGTTCCGATCCGCTCCGTGCGCGTTGAACGGGCACCAGAAGATCTGGAGCAGGTCCGCTTCGCCCGGCAGCGTCAGACCGGGGACATCGCGCGTGTAGAGCTGGGCGACCGGCAGGAGCGGAATCGGGTCCGTGTCCGTGAGCCAGGGCGCGTGGCGCCCCCGGCGAAAGGAACGGAGAAGCTCGTACTCCTCCTCGGTCGGCCCGGCGGCGAGGAGTTTCCGGGTCAGACGGACTTCACCGATGCGCTCCCCGAACCTACGTTTGTGCGGCTCTGCGCAGTGGGGCCACGGCTCGTCCGCGGGCCACAGGAGCGGGCCGCCGACAGAACTCTGCTCCGGGCCCGGAACCCCTGGCCGCGGGTGCAGTCGCGTGCCGACACCGCGGTAACCGGACAGCTCGGGAATCGCTTGCTCGATGTCCACAGGGCGCTGGGGAGTCGTGCGCGTCATGGTGCTCCTGTTCGTCTGCGAAAGGCAGCCTAATCAAGGTCCGCTGTCATGCCGTCCTCACGCCCGAGGCCGGATTGTCCAGCCAACCGCTCAGCGAGAAGCCCTTGTTGCCGAAGGCCTGGAACTCCAGACGCGTCGGAATCGGGTTCGTTCCCTCGTAGAAAGGCGTTACGTCGTACTGGATGATCTCGTCCTTCATGGCGGCGTCAGCGACGGGCTTCTCGAACATCTCGTACATATGCGGATGGTTCGTTGGATTCTGTGTCAGAGTCACCAGGTTGTGCGGTGCGTGAGGCCCCTTGCCCGCGCCCCCCAGTGTGTTCGCCAGAAGATGACCACGCGCCTCGTTGAAGAGGGTTCCGTGTCCTCGCCAGCCCTTGGTCCACATCTTTCCGGCCTCCGTGCCCTGAGTGATCACCATCTGCTTTCGCACGCAGGCGGATATGCCTGTCGGACGGCCGAGGTGGTCGGTCCCCTTGTAACGAACGCTGCCACCCCAGGCGTAACGATCCGGCCTGTTGGCGTACCGGGGCGCAAGGCCCAACGGATCGCAGCCCTGCAGCGGGTTGGCGACGTAGACGACAGGATTGGGAGCCGGCTCGAGTCCCAGGGGATCGGAACTGAGGTAACGCGCGGTTTCCGGGTCGTAGTAGCGCTGGAAGTTGTAGTGCAGTCCCGACTCGGGGTCGAAGTACTGGCCGGGAAACCGCAGAGGCGTGTACGCGGAGGCGTCCCTGTTCCAGGTCGTCGTTCCCCAGAGGGTGGAGCGAGCCCGCCATGCGATGTCGCCCTCCTCGTTCACGAGTTCGCTGGGCGTTCCGACAAGGTCGGTGACGATGGCGAAGAACCGGGAGTCGATCTCCTGCCGGGTGAGCGAGTCGACACGTCGGTCCGTCTGCGTGACCGGGTGCAGTCCGTCGTACTCCCAGGTCGTCACGATGGGATCCGGCAGGTCGGGACCGGTGGACTCCTGTTCCGCCAGGTACGCGCCGTCCCAGGTGAATCGCACCTGCTCGACCACTGTGGCGCCGTCGGCACCGAGGCGCTGCTTGGCCGTCCGCCGTCCGAGAGGGTCGTAGCGGTAGCGCCATACCGTGCCGTCCGGTGTGATCACCGAGGTGAGGCGGTCCTCCGCGTCCCAGGCGTAGCGCCACACATCGGCCTTGCGGGAGATCCGGGCCCTGCGGCGCAGGACTATGCGACCGGCGGCGTCGTAGACGTAGCGGACCGAGCCTGCCTGGACGAGCCTGTTGCCTACGTAGTGACGGTCACCCCGGGCATCGGCGCCCGGGTGCCGGTCCGGCCACTCCGCGTGGGTCTGGTTGCCGTTCGCGTCGTAGGCGTACCGTTCCCGCCAGCCCCGTGCTTCGACGCCGGTCACCCTGCCCGCCGCGTCCAGTCGGAAGCTGCGTCGACCGCCGGCAGGCCCGTCGTCGACGGCGACCAGGTGACCGTCGGTGCGATAGCTGTATCCGCGTGTCAGCACGGCACCCGCAGCGCCGACCACCGCCTGTTCCGCGACGCGCCCCGAACGGTCCCAGGTCCGGGACAGCCGCAGCCCCGTGCGGGAAAGCGTCCTGGAGATCTCGCGGCCCACTTCGTCGTACCTGAACCGCAGCATGCGCCCCGCGCAGTCCATCCCGGACATCTGCCCGGCGGCGTCGTACGCGTACAACGTCACCGCCCCGCCGGGCGTGACACGCCGGACAGGGCGTCCGAGCCGGTCATGGTCCCGTCGCAGCACTCGCCCGTCGACCGACTCCGAGACGGCACGGCCGATGGCATCCCGTTCATAGGACACCTCGCTGAAGGGGCTCGCCAGCAGCAGTACCCGGCCCATGACGTCGCGTTCGTACCGGGTGGTCATGCCGTCGACCGTCTTGGCCATCGTCCAGTCGAGCGCGTCGTATGCGTACTCGACCCGCTGCCCGAGCGCGTTCACCCGGGCGACGAGCCGGTCCGCCGCATCGTGCTCGTAGTCGACTCGACAGCCGTCGAAGTCGACCTCGGCGATCAGCCGACCCGCCGGGTCATACTCGTAGTGCCAGGTCAGACCCCGTGGGTTGACGACCTTCGTCAGCTGCAGGGTCGCATTGTGCTCGAACTCGTACCGACTGCCGTCGGAGCGGATCTCGGCCGCCAGCACATCGAAGTGCGTGTACTCGTACCGGGAGGTGCGACCCTCACCATCGGTATGACTCAGGCAGTTGCCCTCACCGTCGTACGTCCACGACTCCTCGTTTCCCTGCGGGCCCACCCGGTGCGACAACTGACCATCCACCGACCACCGCAGTCGTGTCTCGGCGCCGGTGGGATCCGCCACCGCGCACAGCCGCCCGAACGCGTCGTACTGGTACACGGCGGTCGCGCCGAGCGGGTCGGCCACCAGGACGGGAAGGCCCGACGGGTTGTTCCGGACGGAGACGGTGTCGCCCAGTTCGTCCGTCGCCGATACCAAGTACCCCGCCTCGTCGTACACGAAGGTCGTCGTCGCACCCGACTCGTCCGTCACCGACGTGCGGTTGCCACGCCCGTCGTACGTGTGCCGGATCGTCGTTCCGTCCTCCTGGCGGATCCAGACCGGAAGGTGCAACTCGTTGTATTCGACGGAGGTTTCCAAGCCGTCCGGACGGATGACACGGGTGGGCATTCCGTACTCGTCGTTGGCGATGCGGATGCGGTTGCCCAGAGGGTCGGTGCGTACCGTCACATGATGGGAGGAGTCGTAGTCGGTGCGAGTGACCGAGCCGGTCGGGTCGATCTCCGCGACCACCAGGAAGGCGTCGTCGACGACGTACCTGGACACGTGCCCTTCGGCCGTCGTGGCCGTGGTCACGCTCATCCCCGGGAAGTCAGGGTCCCGTCCCTCGTATTCCAGGGACAGAACGTAGTGGCCGGCCTCCCCGCCCTCCGCTGTGCAGCGGTCCTCGTCGTCGTACGCGTAGCTGTAGCGACTGTCGTTGGAGTCGGTCCAGGCGACGACACGCAGGCGGTCGTCGTACTCGAACCGCACCTGCAGTCCGACCGGTCCGTGGACTTCCGCGAGGTTCCCGTCCGCGTACACGTAGCGCCTGATCAACGCGTCGTCGCCGTTCTCGGCTCCGCCGACGAGGTGAAGGGCCGTGACGCGGCCGTCATCCGTCGTGAGCCGGAGGCGGTAACCGCCCGACGAGCGGACGGCACACGGCAGGCCTGCCTCGTCGTGGTCGAAGTCGAGCCGACGACCATTGCGGTCGGACAGCGACAGCAGCAGGGCGCAGTCGTCACGCCCCGGTCGCCCGAACCGGTAGACCAGGCCGGCGAACGGGTCGGTCAGCTCGTACCCGCCGTCGTCGAGTCGCGTGAGCGGCAGATGTGGTCCCGCGTCCGGAAGCACCGGTTCGTCCGGTCGGACCGGATGCGGGTAGCAGAGCAGTTGGCCGTCGTCGGTGACGAAGACGACGCCGGTCGTGTCGACCTCCAGACGCTGGTCGATGGTGGACGTCCACGACGGGCCGAACCACCATCCCGCCCGGTAGTCGGACTGGACACGCCGTTGGAACACGAGAGGGAGAGCACCGGGCAGTTCCACGTCCGTCTGGGGGAGGAACATCATGCCGGTGGCCATGTCGATCGGGTCGCTCAAGCCCTGCCGAATGCTCGACTTCATACGGGCGAAGGCGTCCTTCGACCTGCCGGCCATACTGCGCGCGCTCTTGCCCAGGCCACGCGCAGCAAGCCCCATGGCTTTGAGACCGCCCTTGAGGCCTTTCATCGCGGCCAGACCGCCCTTGAGCCCCTTGGCCAGCCCACCGAGCGTGGTCAGGCCCTTCATGCCGGGTATGCAGTCCAGCGCCGCGAAGGCCACATCCCATAGGGACGCCTGCCCCTTCGCATACTTATTGAGCGTGTCCGCGAGAACCACCAGGGCGGCGATCAGCACGATCGCGCCGAGGATCGGCCCTCCAATGATCATCGCGATGATGCCCAGAACCGCGACGACGACCTTGCAGACCGTGACAATGGTGTCCCAGTTGTCGGAGAACCAGTCCCCGACCTCCTCCCACCACTTCCGATTGCGAATACCCGCATCCGAAGCCTCATCGATCTTCGACTTCGCGTCCCGCGCCGCCTCCTCCCGCATCCTGCGGGCATCAGCCGCCATCTTCTTCGCCGCGTCCAGCGCACTGTTCGCGTTCGTCACATCCGACTGAGCACTGGTCTGCGCCGACTTCGCATGCTGCGCGTCCCGCGTCGCGGCCCGCACCTTCGCCTCGTCCGGCTTCTCCGCATCCTTGCTGCCGGTCGGATCGTCCTTGTACTTGTCCGCTTCCCTGTTGGCCTTCGTCACCCACGAATCAGCCGACGACAGACGGGACTTGGCGGAGGTCAGATCGGCCTGCGCCTCCCGGCCCTTGGCGAGCGCCTTGTCCGCCAACGCCTGGGCGCGCTCCAGCTTCGGCCAGTAGTCGGCGAGCGCGTCCCCCGCCATCTCGTACGACTTCTTCAGCTTCTTCAGCTGCTTCGGCACACCCGAGAACTCGTCCTGGAACGCCTTCGCCGACTTCCCCGCCCACCGCAGAACAGCGTCCTCGCCGGCCATCCCCTTGATGAGGCGGAGCGCATCCGAGACGTCGTCGGCGAAGTCATGCAGATTCTTGGACAGATGCCGCACCCGGTCCGGGTCGCCCGGCGTCGGATCCTTGTCCAGATCCAGGACATGCCAGTCCCCCGGCCGATTCCCCGCCATGCCGCAACCCCCGTCACGTTCGCCTCAGTAACTCTCGTACACATCAGCGAATTTACCCGAGGGCGACGACACGCGTGGATCAGGACATCGCTGGGCCGGACAGCAACTCAGCAAGCCTGTGCACCACTTCGATGTCAGACGCGACTTACGTATACGGATCGACCGCATCCTCCAGACCGTGGGCGTACGCCCTGAACAGAGCCTTGGCTTCAGCGCTTGAGGATGAGTCAGGACGCAGGATGTCCGGCAGGAACTTGACGCGCCACATCCGGAAGGTGTCCGCCGCGGCCCGTTCGCGCTGGACACCCAGCAACGATCCCGCCGTCCGCACGGCATCGACGACCAGGGGCACAGCCGTGTCGGGACCAGGGCCTCTCGCCGTGGCCGTTCCCACCAAAGCGTCCATGAAGGTGACCAGTTGGAGGTCCCGGCCCATGTGAACCATGCGCCGCAGTGCGGCTGGGTCATCGATCTCGGGAGGGTAGCTCTCGATGCATCCCGAGTACATCGTCAGATACTCGGCCGTCACCTCGCGGCCGTCGTTCCATCCTCCCTGCCGCTCGAAGATGGCCATCGTCTCGGGAGAGAAGCCACCGATGTCCCGGACCAGCCCGAGGAGTCGATCGATGTCGATCCGGTGATCCGCCACGAAGTCGGCGAGCGAGACATCGCGCAGGGCCCTTGCCCCCGATTCCGCTACAGCACCCAGTTCCAGAAGCCCCCACAGCGGGGCGAACACGTCGTAGCCGAGACCCGTTTCCGAGACCGGCACACATTCGTCCGTCACCCCGGACAGCCCTCCAATCCCCAGGCCGGCCCAGGCTGTGCTTCGCCGTGGACCGCCAGGCCGGCCCACCAGTGCACGCCGGGGCGGCGCAGCCCTCGCCTACTTGATTCCCTCGACCAGTTTCTCCAGTGCCCGGTCCGCGGTCTCCGCAAGGAGCGTGACGCAGTCCATGCCGATATAGACCGCACCGCTCGGAGCGATGCCCAGGTAGCTGTTGCGACGGTCGGATTCCCGATGGGGTAGAGATCGACGCCGGCCCCTTCGCTGAGTACGTCGAAGACTTCGTCGTCCCACTCGGCCACGGTCGGGTCGAGCCTGAACCCCATGCGGGCCATGGTTCTCCCGGGTCCTCGCTCGTTGCTCTCCAGTCCACCGAACTCAGCGAGAAACCTCCGGGCGCTCCCGTGCATCTCGAAGCCGCCGCGCTCATGGAGGGCGCTTTCCCAGTCGTCGGTGGGTACCGATCGGCCTGGATACCAGCCCGCCCCTCGCAAGACGCGATCTGTCTCCGGGGACCACCGTGGTCCGTTCTCCTCGCTCATACCTCTGCTCGACGAAGGCCAACAGCGCCCTCGGGATGAGGGCCGTGGCCCGGATCATGCCATAGCGCATTGCAAGGATCCGCAGGAACTTCGAGTCCGAGACCGTGCGACCGCCAGGGCCCAACTGGCCCTCGCTTCCACCGGATCGCGGTTTTCAACGTCCCGGTGATCGACGTCTCGGCCCCGCGCGACATCAAATGCTTTTAAATCCGGAGGAAGAAAAAACCTCCCAACCCCACCAGTACACCCACAGGTGGCCCATCACTCGCAAGGGTGATGATTGCTAACTGAGCTGGATTTTGAGCCTGTTGCCGGGCATATGCTCGCCGCGACAGCGTACGAGCGCCCCCAGGACATCAGGGCATCACCGCATCGCTCCAGCGCGCTGTCACCACAGCAACCGCAGACATGCGACGGCCCCCGGCCGGGACTGGCATCCCGATCGAGGGCCTGACCAACGAGGAAGAAGAGAGCTTCCCGGTGGATTCCCAAAACCTTAGCGCGCCCTCGTGCGTCCAGCCCCGTGTTCCGCGGGGTGTCACCCACATCAACGTCCGCCACTCCACCCGTTTCACGGTGGTCGGCAACCATCTCGCCCAGCATCGCGAGCTGACCCTCACGGCGATCGGGCTCGCCCTCCACATCCAGTCGCTGCCCGAAGGCGCCCGCGTGGACATCAAGTCGCTCGCCGCCCGTCTGCCCGAGGGCGAGGCTCGGATCGCGTCGGCCCTGCGGCAGTTGGAGGCGCACGGCTATCTCTCCCGCAGGCGGGAGCGGCTGCCGAGCGGCCGGGTCGTCACGCACACGGTGTCGTACAACCGGCCGCAGGGGCTCGTCGAGCCGGCAGCGCAACCAGCCGCGTCCGTCCCCACCTCTGCGCCCATCCCCGTCGCCGAACCGGTCCAGGCAGCAGGCCTCGTGGCAACAACGGGCCTCGTCGCTGCGCCCGAGCTCCCGCCCGTGCCCGGCCCGGTGCATGAGTCGGCCCTCACCCCGGTTCCCCGTCCCAGCTCACCTTCAGGACCCGCACCCGCACCCGCACCCGCACGGAACTTCACCTGCGTAAGCCCGGTGCCGCAGGCATCCACATCCGCGGCCACTCCGATGCCCAAGCCCGAGCCAGCACCAGCACCAGCACCAGCACCCAAGCCAAGGCTCCCTCTCCCCGCCCTCGACACCGACACCGACACCGACAACCCTGACCGTCACCGTCACCGCGCAGCCACCGCGCTCCTCGCGAGCCTGCACCGCGAGGACCCGCGCCTGCTGCTCGCGGAACGTGATGTACACCGTCTCGCCCCGGCCGTCACCGCCTGGCTGGAACGCGGCGCCGCCGCCGAAGCCGTACGCCTCGCACTGACAGCCGGACTCCCCCGCGCGCGCCTGCACCACCCGGCGTCCCTCCTGGCGCACTGCCTCACCGAGCTGCTGCCACCTCGGCTGCCCGCCGCGGCCCCGCCGATCGCGCGATCACACCCGCAGCACTCGCCACCGCATCCGCTCCAGAACTGCGAAGGCTGCGACCGCGCGTTCCGTGCCGCGGCCCCCGGCCGCTGCCGCGACTGCCGATCCGTTCCCCAGGAGGCCGCCTAGCATGAAGGTGACGATCCTTGCCCCCGGGCACAGACGAGGAGCGAGCGCCATGACCATCGCCCCGGACGACGCGCAGCAGGGCACCACCCACCGGTACCGGGTCATGCGCGATTTCGTTCAGACCATGGACGACACCCTGCCCGGCAAGTTCGAGGTCACCAAGGAAGGAATCGTCCACGACATGATGGCGCCCGTCGGCCCACACGAGCTGACCACCCTGCACCTGCGGAAACGTCTCGAAAAGGCAATGCCGGACGAGAACGTGGCCCACACGGGCGAGCCGGATGTCGAGGACGCACCCGAGGGCATCATGCGGCGACCCGACGTGATGGTGATCGCGCTGACCGACATGGAAGTCCCGGGGAGCTTCGATCCGCGTACGCTCATCGCCGCCATCGAGGTCGTCTCCCGCTCCAACCCGGACAACGACTGGGTGAGCAAGGCACGCGACTATCCCCTGATGGGCATCCCCGTGTACGCGATCTTCGACCCCCGCACCGGCACCGGCGCCGTCCTCACCGACATCCACCCCACCCCGGACGGCCCCCGATACGCGACCCGCAAGGACTTCGTCTACGGCGAGGACGTGACCATCGCCGGCTGGACGATCTCCACCGCGAACCTGCCGCTGTACCCGAACGCCTGACCCGGCCTCGGCCCGCCATCCGCGGCCGCGGGACTCGCAGGAAGGCTTCTGCTTCCTCTCCGTGACAAGGGCTTGGGAGACCGCCGAGCCGGTTCGATGATCCGGCCCATGTACAGACGTGCGTCTGAGGGTTCTCGCCGTGACGGCGATCGGGCCACGTCCGGTTCCCGAGGGCGCCTGAACCGGACGTGGCAAAGGGCTCGTACGACCGAGGCCGTACGAGCCCTTCCCGGAGTCCGGCTCCGTCAGATCACGCCCTGCTCCAGCATCGCGCCGGCGACCCGCTCGAAGCCCGCGATGTTCGCGCCGCTGACGTAGTCGCCCGCGACGCCGTAGCGCTCGGCGGTCTCGTGACAGATGGCGTGGATGTTATTCATGATCTGGGTCAGCTCGTCCTCGACCCGCTCCCGCGACCACGAGGTGCGGGCGTGGTTCTGGCTCATCTCCAGCGCGCTGACCGCGACACCGCCCGCGTTGGCCGCCTTGCCGGGGCCGAAGGCAACGCCCGCCTTCTGGAAGAGGTGGACCGCCTCGGGGGTGGTGGGCATGTTGGCGCCCTCGGAGACCGCCTTGACGCCGTTGCCGATCAGGGTGGCCGCCGCGGCCGCGTCCAGCTCGTTCTGGGTGGCCGAGGGCAGCGCGACATCGCCCGGCACGTCCCAGACGCTGCCGTTCGCGACGAACCGCGCCGACGCGCCGCGCCGTGCCGCGTAGTCGGAGACCCGGCCGCGCTCGACCTCCTTGACCTGCTTGAGCAGTTCGACGTCGATGCCCTTCTCGTCGACGACGTAGCCGGTCGAGTCTGAGCAGGTCACCGCGTTGGCACCGAGGGCGGCGAGCTTCTCGATGGTGTAGGTCGCGACATTGCCGGAACCGGAGACGACCACGGTCTGGCCCTCCAGGTCCTCGCCACGCTCCCGCAGCATGGCGGCGGCGAACAGGACGTTGCCGTACCCGGTCGCCTCGGGCCGGATCAGAGAACCGCCCCAGTGCGTGCCCTTGCCGGTGAGGACACCGGCCTCCCAGCGGTTGGTGATGCGCCGGTACTGGCCGAACAGGTAGCCGATCTCCCGGCCGCCCACGCCGATGTCGCCCGCCGGCACGTCCGTGTGCTCACCGATGTGCCGGTACAGCTCCGTCATGAACGACTGGCAGAACCGCATGACCTCGGCGTCCGACCTGCCGCGCGGGTCGAAGTCGCTGCCGCCCTTGCCGCCGCCGATGCCGAGACCGGTCAGCGCGTTCTTGAAGATCTGCTCGAAGCCGAGGAACTTCACGATGCCCAGGTTCACCGACGGGTGGAACCGCAGACCGCCCTTGTACGGGCCGAGCGCGCTGTTGAACTCCACGCGGTAGCCCCGGTTGACATGGACCTTGCCGTGGTCGTCCTGCCACGGGACGCGGAAGATGATCTGCCGCTCGGGCTCCACCAGCCGTTCGACGAGGGCCGCGTCCGCGAACTCCGGACGCTGCGAGAGGGCCGGAGCCAGGGTTTCGAGCACCTCGTTCGCGGCCTGGAGGAACTCGGGCTGCGCCGGATTGCGCCGCTCGATGTCGACGAGCAAGGAGGCGATACGGCTCTTCGTGTCAGGGCGGGTCACCTGGCGTCCCTTCAGACGGGGTTGCCGGAACTGCCGACCGGAATCGGTTCGACCGGTCGGTTCCGGTGGCATCGGTGCGGAGACCGGTCGAGCCCCCGCCCGCGGGCGAGGGACCGTCCCTACAGTCTTCCCCCTGAATTACGGCCGCGTTACGTGATTATGCCGACACGCGCCAAGGATCGCTTCACCTGGAGGAACCTCCTTCACGTCGCAACGACGTTCGGATTTCGTATACGAATGCGACCGCTTCGCGAGATGGACCGGGCATGCGGAAAGGGCCCGTACGACCGAAGTCGTACGGGCCCTCTCTGGAGCTCTGGAAGGAGCTACCAGGTCATACGGTCAACAATTACTTGTTGATCTTGGTGACCTGGCCGGCGCCCACGGTCCGGCCACCCTCACGGATGGCGAACTTCAGGCCCTCTTCCATGGCGACGGGCTGGATGAGCTCAACCTTCATCTCAGTGTTGTCGCCCGGCATGACCATCTCCGTGCCCTCGGGGAGGGTCACAACACCGGTCACGTCAGTCGTACGGAAGTAGAACTGCGGACGGTAGTTGTTGAAGAACGGCGTGTGGCGGCCACCCTCGTCCTTGGACAGGATGTAGGCCTGGGCCTCGAACTCGGTGTGCGGCGTGACCGAACCGGGCTTGATGATGACCTGGCCGCGCTCGACGTCCTCGCGCTTGATGCCACGGAGGAGCAGACCGACGTTCTCACCGGCCTGGCCCTCGTCGAGCAGCTTGCGGAACATCTCGATACCGGTGACCGTGGTCGTGGTCTTGTCCTGCTTGATGCCGATGATGTCAACGGTCTCGTTGACCTTCAGGACACCACGCTCGATACGGCCGGTGACGACCGTACCGCGACCGGTGATCGTGAAGACGTCCTCGACGGGCATGAGGAACGGCTTGTCGACGTCACGCTCGGGGGTCGGGATCGCCTCGTCGACGGCGGCCATGAGGTCCAGGACCGTCTGGCCCCACTCCTTGTCGCCCTCGAGCGCCTTGAGCGCCGAGACCTTGACGACCGGAAGGTCGTCGCCCGGGAACTCGTACTCGGAGAGGAGCTCACGGACCTCGAGCTCGACGAGCTCCAGGATCTCCTCGTCGTCCACCATGTCGGCCTTGTTCAGGGCGACGACGATGTACGGAACGCCGACCTGGCGGGCCAGGAGCACGTGCTCCTTGGTCTGCGGCATCGGGCCGTCGGTCGCGGCGACGACGAGGATGGCGCCGTCCATCTGCGCCGCACCCGTGATCATGTTCTTGATGTAGTCAGCGTGACCCGGGCAGTCGACGTGGGCGTAGTGACGGCCCTCCGTCTGGTACTCGACGTGCGCGATCGAGATCGTGATACCGCGCTGGCGCTCCTCAGGAGCCTTGTCGATCTGGTCGAAGGCCGAGGCCTCGTTCAGGTCCGGGTACGCGTCGTGCAGCACCTTGGTAATGGCGGCCGTGAGGGTCGTCTTACCGTGGTCGATGTGACCGATGGTGCCGATGTTGACGTGCGGCTTAGTCCGCTCGAACTTTGCCTTCGCCACTGGGGTCCTCCTGCGGAGTGGTTCTGGTACGCCTTACTCATCGGCGCCAGGTGATCTTTGCTGGGATGCCGCCCGCCGGGGTTTTCCCTCCCGGGTGAGCCCCGGCGGTCGGTGTCAAGCCTAAAGCGTGCAAACGGGGTGTGTTACTCGCCCTTGGCCTTCGCGATGATCTCCTCGGCGACGTTCCTGGGAACCTCGGCGTAGGAGTCGAACTGCATCGAGTAGCTTGCGCGACCCGAGGTCTTGCTGCGGAGGTCTCCGACGTAGCCGAACATCTCCGAGAGGGGCACGAGGCCCTTCACGACGCGAGCGCCGCTGCGCTCCTCCATGGCCTGAATCTGGCCACGGCGGGAGTTGAGGTCGCCGATGACATCACCCATCGACTCCTCGGGCGTGGTGACCTCGACGGCCATCATCGGCTCGAGGAGCACGGGAGAAGCCTTGCGCGCGGCCTCCTTGAAGGCCTGCGAACCGGCGATCTTGAACGCGAGCTCGGAGGAGTCGACCTCGTGGTAGCCACCGTCGAGAAGAATGACGCGGACGCCCGTCATCTCGTAGCCGGCCAGGATGCCGAACTGCATGGCCTCCTGCGCACCGGCGTCCACCGACGGGATGTACTCCCGCGGGATACGGCCACCGGTGACCTTGTTCACGAACTCGTACGCCGGACCGTCGGTCTCGGTGATGGGCTCGATCGCGATCTGCACCTTGGCGAACTGACCGGTACCACCGGTCTGCTTCTTGTGGGTGTAGTCGTGACGCTCGACAGTCTTGCGGATCGTCTCACGGTAGGCGACCTGCGGCTTGCCGACGTTGGCTTCGACCCTGAACTCGCGCTTCATACGGTCGACCAGCACCTCGAGGTGCAGCTCGCCCATACCGCCGAGGATGGTCTGGCCCGTCTCCTCGTCCGAGTGAACGTGGAAGGAGGGGTCCTCCTCCGCGAGACGCTGGATGGCTACACCCAGCTTCTCCTGGTCACCCTTGGACTTGGGCTCGATGGCGACCTGGATGACGGGCGCCGGGAAGTCCATGGACTCCAGGATCACCGGGTTCTTGTCATCGCAGAGCGTCTCACCGGTCGTGGTCTGCTTCAGACCCATCACGGCGACGATGTCGCCGGCGCCCACCGCGTCGATCTCCTCACGCTTGTTCGCGTGCATGCGGTAGATCTTGCCGATGCGCTCCTTCTTGCCCTTGACGGAGTTCAGCACCGCAGTGCCGGTCTCCAGGCGGCCCGAGTACACCCGGACGAAGGTGAGCTTGCCCAGGTGCGGGTCGCTCATGATCTTGAACGCGAGCGCGGACAGCGGCTCGTCGACCGACGGCTTGCGCTTGATCACGAGCTCCGGGTCCTTGGCGTCGTGGCCCTCGATGGCCTCGACGTCAAGCGGAGTCGGGAGGTAGCGCACGACCGCGTCGAGCAGGGGCTGAACGCCCTTGTTCTTGAACGCGGTGCCACAGAACACCGGGGTGACCGTGACGCCCTCGGACTTGCCGGACGCGATGGTGACGCGACGGATCGCGGCGTACAGCTGCTCCTCGGTGGGCTCCTGGCCCTCCAGGAACAGCTCCATGATCTCGTCGTCGTGCTCCGCGACGGTCTCGACCAGCTGACCGCGGTACAGCTCAGCAGCCTCGACGTGCGTGGCCGGGATGTCGACGACGTCGTACATCTCGCCCTTGGCCGCCTCGGCGGACCACACGAGCGCCTTCATGCGGACCAGGTCCACAACGCCCTTGAAGTCCATCTCGGCACCGATCGGGAGCTGCATGATGATCGGGACAGCGCCGAGGCGGTCCTTGATCATGTCCACGCAGCGGTGGAACTCGGCGCCGGTACGGTCCAGCTTGTTCACGAAGCAGATGCGCGGCACGCCGTAACGGTCGGCCTGACGCCACACCGTCTCGGACTGCGGCTCGACACCGGCGACACCGTCGAACACCGTGACGGCACCGTCGAGGACGCGGAGCGAACGCTCCACCTCGACCGTGAAGTCGACGTGTCCCGGGGTGTCGATGATGTTGATCGTGTAGTCGTCGTCCTCAAGCGGCCAGTGACAGGTGGTGGCAGCAGAGGTGATCGTGATGCCACGCTCCTGCTCCTGCTCCATCCAGTCCATGGTGGCGGCGCCGTCGTGGACTTCACCGATCTTGTAGCTGACGCCGGTGTAGAAGAGGATCCGCTCAGTGGTGGTCGTCTTGCCCGCGTCGATGTGAGCCATGATCCCGATGTTGCGGACCCTGGCCAGGTCAAGTGAAGTGGTAGCCATAAGGCTTCAGTCTTCTCTCGGTCTCGATGTGGGTAACGACTACCAGCGGTAGTGCGCGAAGGCCTTGTTGGACTCGGCCATCTTGTGGGTGTCCTCACGCTTCTTCACAGCGGCACCAAGGCCGTTGGAGGCGTCGAGAAGCTCGTTGAGCAGACGCTCGGTCATGGTCTTCTCGCGGCGGGCGCGGGAGTAACCGACGAGCCAGCGCAGCGCGAGCGTGTTGGCGCGACCGGGCTTGACCTCGATCGGAACCTGGTACGTCGCACCACCGACACGGCGGGACTTGACTTCGAGCGTGGGCTTGATGTTCTCCAGCGCGCGCTTCAGCGTGATGATCGGGTCGTTGCCCGTCTTCTCACGCAGACCCTCCATGGCGCCGTAGACGATGCGCTCGGCGGTGGAGCGCTTGCCGTTGAGCAGCACCTTGTTGATGAGGGAGGTCACCAGAGGAGAACCGTAGACCGGGTCGATGATGACCGGGCGCTTCGGGGCGGGGCCCTTACGAGGCATTTTCTACTTCTCCTTCTTGGCGCCGTAGCGGCTGCGGGCCTGCTTGCGGTTCTTGACACCCTGGGTGTCCAGGGAACCTCGGATGATCTTGTAGCGAACACCCGGCAGGTCCTTCACACGGCCGCCGCGCACGAGCACGATGGAGTGCTCCTGCAGGTTGTGTCCCTCACCCGGAATGTAAGCGGTGACTTCGATCCCGCTGGTCAGACGCACACGCGCGACCTTACGCAGGGCCGAGTTCGGCTTCTTCGGGGTGGTCGTGAACACACGCGTGCAGACGCCGCGACGCTGGGGCGAACCCTCGAGTGCGGGCGTCTTGTTCTTCTCGACCTTGTCCTGCCGGCCCTTCCGGACCAGCTGCTGGATCGTAGGCACTACTTCTCCGGTTTCTGTGTGCCGAATGGTGAAGCTAACCTGGAACGCCACCGACCCACGCGGTCGGGTGTGTCGAATACTGCAGACCCTCGCCGCGAGGCGAAAAGGGCGCAGATTGCGGTGGCCGCTTACGGCTCCCCTTGCGGTCTGAAGGCACGCACGAGAGCCAGGGCACACCCCAGGCACAAGGTAAGAGCGTACCTACCTCACGGACTTCGGTCAAAACAAATGCCGTGGTGCCCGACACGCCGGACTTCTCCCGATCCATTCTCGGGGCTCTTGACGCCTCTCGCAGCTTCTCACCGGTGAATGTCCCGGATTCGGTGCGCACGGCACACACTGGGTGAGTACGTTGACCGGTTGCTGTGCATCGGTCACTGTGCGTCGGCCACGGTGCCGATCGGGGGACGGGGATGGACTCATGACGGCTGCACCCTTAACCGGGGACGAGAGCCTGGACGACCGGGTGCCGTTCCTGGCACGCCTGGAGAGCGACGACCGCTCCGCGCTGCTGTCCCTCGGGCGCGAGCTGTCCTTCACGCCCCGGATGGTTCTCCTGCACCAGAGCGAACCGTCCTCGCACGTACTGATCGTGACGCACGGCTGGACGAAGGTGACGGCGTCCGCCGCCAACGGCTACGAGGCGCTGCTCGCGCTGCGGGGGCCCGGCGACATCGTCGGCGAGTCCGCCGCGCTCACCGGCCGGCCGCGCTCGGCGACGGTGACGGCCCTGGAACCGGTCCGCACGGTCGCGGTCGTACGCGAACACTTCACGGACTTCCTCGCCCGCTCCCCCGCCGTTTCCTTCGCCCTGCTCGGCCTCACCTCGGACCGCACCCGCGCCGCCGACCGCCGCCGCCTGGAGTTCGCCTCCATGAGCGTCCGCGAGCGCTTCGCGGCGCTCCTGCTCGACCTGGCCCGCACGAACGGCCGCCGCACGGAGGAGGGCGTCGAACTCTCCGTCCCGCTGAGCAAACAGGAGCTGGCGGGCTCGGTGGGGGCGTCCCGGGAGATGGTCCAGCGCCTGCTGAAGGAACTCCGCGAGCGGGACGCGGTACTGACAGGCCGGCGGACGATGGTGATCCTGCGGATGGACGTCCTGCGCCGGATCGCCCGGCGATGACCGGGCCCGGCACGGAACACGGACGCCCCGACCCGGACGTGCGGGACTCCCCGGACGGCTGAGCCGCCCGTGACTCCGGAACCCTTCTGTGCACACGGTCACACTTCGAGTGGGACATCCGCCCTCACACCCGGCCCACCGGTGACGCCAACCTGCATGTCAGGCGAGGCCCCCACCGAAAGGCGACCATGACCGACCCCGTGAGCCGGACGATCCTCCTGCTCGACATCGAGAAGTACAGCGACCGGGACGACGTCGAGCAGGCCTACCTGCGCCGGATGCTGTACGACATCACGGACCGCGCGCTGGAGAGCGCCGGCATCGACGAGCGCCTGCGCCTGCGGGCGGACCGCGGTGACTCGGTGATGGAGCTGATCGACGCCAACGCCTCGGTCACCGCGCTGCTGCGCGCCCTGCTCACCGAGGTGCCCGCCCAGCTCCGCGCGGTCAACCGGATGGCTTCCAGCTCCGCCCAGATCCGGCTGCGCGGTGTCGTCGCCACCGGATACGTCGCCGTCGACGCGTACGACGGCTGGGTCGGCTCCGACCTCAACCACGCCTGCCGGCTCCTCGACGCCGGACTGCTGCGCGCCGCCCTGCGGGAGCGGCCGAACGACTTCGCCCTGTGCGTCTCGGAGAGCGTGCACGCGGGGATCGTGCGGCACAACCACCCCGGTATCCCGGCGGACGGCTTCCACCCGGTGACGGTTGACAGCAAGAACGGACCCCTGCGGGCCTGGCTGCACGGCCCGGTTCCGCACGGGGCGGACGACCACGACGGCCACAGTGAAAAGGGGGGAGCCCCGGCGCCGGGCGGCTCGGGGGAGAGCCCGGCGCCGGGGCCGGGGGCCACGGGGGCCGGGGCCACGGGCCCGGGGCACACGGGAGCCGGGACCACGGGGGCCGGGGCGTCGCAGGTCACGGAGGCGGAAGCACCCGGGCCGGAAGCGGCCGGGCCTCAGGCGGAGCCCGCCCGGGCCGCCGCGCCTCCCGGGAACGTCGTCTTCAACTTCAACGGCGGCTCCCCCAGCTTCGGCGGCAGCCTCGTCGGAGGTGACCAGCACGGCGTGTCCGGCGGCCAGGTCACCGGCGACGTCCACCTGGGCGGCAGCGGAAGCGGAAGCGGGGGTGAGTCCGCGTGACGGCGGCCCCGCCCGTGACACCGGACGCCTCCGACGACGTACCGCCGCCGGAGCCGAAGGCGCCGAGAGGACCGAGGGACCCGCGCCCGGCGCCCGAGGCGCGCACCGACCCCGGCGAGCCCGAGGAGCGGACCCAGGAGGCCAGGGCCGCACAGCGCGAGCTGGTCGCGCACACCCCGGGGTTCATCTTCAGCGAGGCCGCGTCCTTCGGCGGCAGCCTGGTAGGCGGGGCCCAGCACGGGGTCTCGGCGGGCGGCTCGGCCCGTGACGTGTTCATGGGCGGCAAGACGGAGATCCACCACCACGGGACGGCGTCCGCGCCGGAGGCGTACGCCTCGGGGGAGATCCCCCGGCAGCGGCTCGACGCGCTCGCCGGAGTCTTCGTCGAGGGCCCCTCCTTCGCCGCCGCCCTGGCCCGGCTGCGCGACGAGCGCGTCCTCGTCCTCGCCGGCGCCCACTCCACCGGCCGCTACGCCGCCGCGCTGATGCTCCTGCACCACCTGGGCGTTCCCGCCGTACACGCCCTGTCGGCCGAGACCGGCCCGGCGAACCTGGGCGCCCAGGTCTCCGCTCCCGGCGGACACGTCCTGCGCGATCTCCCGCTGAGCCGCAACCGCCCGCTGCGGGACACCCACCTGTACGCGGCCCGCGACCGGCTCGCGAAGACCGACGGCTACCTGGTGGTGACCGTCGAGAACTCCCCGTTCCTGCTGGGGGTGGTCCCGTCCGGCTGGGAACCGCCGGAGGCGGCCGAGGTGCTGCGCGCCCACCTGGCCGACCTGCGGAAGGAGCCGGGAGACAGCGCCGGCCTGCTCGCCCTCGGCCCCGTGCGCGACTTCCTCTCCCGGGACGCCCACCGCCCCGCCGAGGTCGCCCGGTTCGCCGCGGAGGTCGCCCGTTACGACGGCGGCGAGGAAGCGGTGGCCCGCCTCGCCGACTTCGGGCACGCGGCGGTCGAGCAGCAGTGCCGGGAGTGGCTCAGCGACCCCGAGGCCACCCTGCGCGACAAGGCGTTCCTCATCTCGCTCGCCGTCTTCGACCAGGCGCCGTACGTGCTGGCCGCCGAACTCGCCGACAAGCTGTACGTGCACTTCCAGCGGCTCCAGCATCCCGAACAGCCACCGGAGATCCCGGTGTTCGGGCTCGCCGCCGGGACCCGGCTGGAGCGGGCGCGGGCCGAGGGCGAAGTGCGGGACGAGGCCACCGAGTGGGGCTCGGTGCCGCAGTTCACCGCGTACTTCAAGAAGGAGAACACGCCGGGTCTCCTGCTCGGCGAGGTCTGGACGGGCCACCCCTCGGCACGGCCCGCGCTGGTCTCCTGGCTGAAGGAGCTGGCCCGCGACAGCCGTCCGGTCGTCCGGACCCGGGCCGCCGCGGCCACCGCGCTGCTCGCCCGCGCCGACCTGCCCTCGGCGGTGGCGCTGCTGATCGACGGCTGGGCGGTGTCGAAGGCCTTCGGCCCCCGCGTCACCGCCGCGAACACCCTCACGCTCGCCCAGCTCCTCGACGCGCCCGTCGTGCTGCGCCTGCTCACCCAGTGGTGCACGGACACCCACTGGGCCCGCCGCTGGACCGCGATCCGCGCCTTCGGCCTGCTCACCCCGCTGCGCCCGGACCTCGCGGGCCCGGCGCTGAGCGCGCTCGCCGCCCGCGCCCGTGCCGGGGACAGCGGCGAGACCGAGGCGAACAACCTGATCGACTCGACGGCCCTGCTGCTCTCGGTGGGCGCCCGGCGCGGCGAGATGCTCTCCGAGCTGGTGCGCCTGCTCCACCACGACACGGCCTCCGTCCGCGCGCTCGCGCTGGGAGCGTTCGTGCGCGCCTGCGACAACGCCGAGGAGGGCGCGCTCGTCGAGTGGTACGCCGACACGGGCATGTACGAGGAGGACTCGGCCCGTGACCTGGCCACCCTCTGGCGGACGGCCCTCGGCGACCGCGGGCACACCCGTGGCGCCCTGTACGCCCTGCACACCTGGGTGCACCTGGCCGAGGTCCGGGCGGACGTCGCCCAGGCCCTGGAGCTGCTGCTGCCCGCGCTGGTCGTCACGGCGGACGACCGCAAACGCCTGAGCCACGAGCTGCTCAACCTGCGCGCCCCGGACGGCGGCCCGCGCCCACCGGCGGCCGACCGCCTGCTCGGCCTCCTGATCCCCTCCACCCCAGATCCATCGAGGAGTTGAACCATGGCGGAGTTCCGCCGTCAGCCGGAGTGGCAGCAGGACGCCAACCGGCACACCACGCTCATCGACCCGGTGCTCACCGTGCGGCCGATCGCGCGCTTCGACTACACCGTCCGCCGCTCGGTCACCGCGATCGACCACGCGCTGGTCTTCGTCACCGCGAAGGGCTCGTACGACGTCTACATGCCGCCGCACCGGCCGAGCCGCGCGGACGCGGCCACCCGGCGCTACACCTCCGTCTACGAGGTGGACATGGGCAGCCATCCCGTGCAGCTCGCCCTGGAGGTGCCGAGCGACGACGACGCGTTCTCCTTCGGCGCCACCGCCGATCTGACCTGGCGGGTCGCGGACCCGATCGCGTACGTGGCGAGCGGTGAGCGCGATGTGCCGACGCGGCTCACCCGTGAACTGCACCAGCTCGCGCGGCCGGTGAGCCGGGCCTTCTCCATCGAGGACAGCCCGGCCGCCGAGCGCGCGGTACAGCAGGCCGTGGAGACGGGCGGTTTCGCCGCGGGCATCGGGCTCGCCGTCACCTGTGTCGTACGCCTGCGGCTGGACGACGAGGCGATCGCGCACCGGCGACGGCAGCGGAGCCTGCGCTACGAGTCCGACATGCTCGACCCCGAGCACGAGTTCCGGCTCCGGCTGGCCCGGCAGCAGCACGAGCTGGAGGTGCTGCGCCAGCAGCAGGACCACCATCTGATCACCGAGAAGATCAACTTCTACCAGTACCACCTCCAGCACGGGGGCGTCGCCGCCTGGGCCCTGCATCTCGCCCAGCACCCCGAGGACACCAGGATGGTCATCGGGTCCATCCAGAAGGACCAGCTGTCCATCATCAGAGGACAGCTCCAGGTCATCGCCGGGGACACCCTGGAGGACTTCCAGAAGGCGGAGTCGGCCCGTTCGACCCTGCGCGCCGTCGACGAGCTGATCCAGCAGCAGACGCCTCCGGCGCCGCGGGACGGGCAGGGGGCACTGCCGGCCGGGGCGACACCCGGACAGCCGCAGAGCCCGCCCCAGCCGCCGTATCCGGGCCAGTCGCCCTACCCCGGCCAGTCCCTGCAGCCGCCGTACGCCGGAGAGCCCCCGTACGGCGGCCCGGCCCCGTACGCCGGACAGCCCCCGTACGCGGGCGGGCAGCCTCCGTCCGCCGGGCAGCCCCCCTACGCGGGCGCCCAGCCGCCGTACACGGGACAGCCGCCGTACACGGGACAGGCGCCGTACGCCGGCGGTCACGCGCCGTACGCCGACGACCGGACCCTGTACGGCGGACAGCCGCCCCACGCGGGCGCCCAGCCGCCGTACGCCGGCGGTCCGGACACCGCGGCCGCCGGGGTGCCGGGGCAGGTCGGCGGCCCCGCTCCGTACGGACAGCCCTCCACGACGCCCTACGCCGCCGATGGACCGGCTCCCGCCGTGCCCCCGGTGCCCGGGGGCCCCGAGAGCGCCCGGACCGCCGTGCCGCCCGCCACGCCGTTCGCGGCGCCCGCCTCGGCACGGCAGGACACTCCAGGGGACGAGCCCGCGTGACCACACCCGACACGGCGCGGCCACCCGCGCCCACGGCTCCGCCGACCCCTGCCAACCCGCAGACGCCCGCCAATCCGCAGACGCCCGCCGGCCTGCCGACACCCGTCACTCCGCCGACACCCGCCGGCCTGCCGACTCTCGCCGACCCTCCGACACCCGCCGACCCGCAGACGCCCGCCGACCCGCCGCCGGACCCGCCGCCGCCGGACCCGCCGCTGCCGGACCCGTCCTCGCCCCCTTCCGGGGCCGGTGGCCGCACCGCCGAGCGGCTGCTGACCGAGCTGCGCGGCGAGATAGCCCGGGCCGACAGCAAGGCCTCCGTCCTCGTGGCGGCGCTCGGGATGACAGCCGGGGTGTTCAGCGCGCTGCTCGCCGGACGCGGCTGGACACCGACCGAGCTGTCCCGGGCCGGGACGGGCCTGTGGTGGACCGGGGCGGCGGCTCTGGGACTGTCCCTGTTCGCGCTGCTGCTCGCCGTGCTCCCCCGCTACCGCCGCGGCACCTGGGCCCCGGGCCGGCCTCTCTGCTACTTCGGCGACATCCAGCAGGCCGTACGCGAGGGCCGGCTGGCCACCGCGCTGGCCGACACCGACCGCGATCCCGCCGCCGGACTCACGGCGGCGCTCATCGAGACCAGCCGCATCGCCGCCCGCAAGCACCAGTGGATCCGAACCGGCCTGATCGCCTTCTGCGCCGGCACCGCCCTGCTGCCGACCGCGCTGCTCATCGGCTGACGTCCCGCATCGGCTGACGTCCCTCATCGAAGGAGCCCTCATGTCCCAGCCCCCGGGCCCGTCCCCCGCCTCCCCCGAGCCCCCGTATCCGGGAGCCGCCACTCCGCAGCCCCCGTACCCCGGAGCATCCGCTCCACCGCCCCCGTACCCGGGAGCCGCCTCCCCGCCACCCCAGTACCCCGCGGCCTCCGCTCCCCCACCGCAGTACCCCGGAAGCCCCGGGACGGGCGGACCGGAGCCCCAGTACCCCGGTACGGGAAGCCACCCGCCCCAGTACCCAGGAGCTGGTGGCCCCGCGCCCCAGTACCCCGGCGCCGGAGGCCACCCGCCCCAATACCCCGGAGCCGGAGGCCCCGCACCCCAGTACCCGGACGCGGAAGGCCACCCCCCGCAATACCCGGGAGCCGGAGGCCCCGCACCCCAGTACCCCGGTGCCGGAGGAGGCTCGGCCTCCCCGTACCCCGGAGCCGGAGGAGGCCCCGCGCCCCAGTACCCGGGCTCCGCCGCGCCGGGCTCCGCCTCCCCGGGCGCCACCCACCAGCAGACGGCCACCCCGCCGCAGTACCCGGGGCCCGACCCGCGGTACCCGGGGCAGCAGCCGCAACCGGCGCCCTTCGTCCCGCGGCCCGCCACCGCGCCCGACGACCTCGACTACCGCCACCAGGGCTCACGCGTTCATCTGGCGAGCCATCAGCGGGGCGCCGACGCCACCGCCATCGGGCAGCTGGCGACACAGATCCCGGGGTTCCTGGTGAGCCTCGCCGTGGTCTCGTCCCTCGCGCTGGGCATGTTCGGCACGGCCGTGGGCTGGGTGGTCGTGGTGGCCTGGCTGGCCTCGGGCGCGCTCGTCTTCCACCGTCCCACCGAGCTGCGCTTCGCCCGGCACGTGCTCAAGCTGCGGGCGCCGCTGGCCGAGGAACGGGCCCGGCTGGAGCCGATCTGGCGGGAGGTCACCGCCCGGGCGGGCATCGAGGCGAACACCTACGAGCTGATGGTGGAGAACAGCGACGACCTGAACGCGGTCGCGGCCGCCGGCCATGTCGTCGGCGTCACCACGTACTCCCTCAACCGGATTCCCAGCAGCAACCTCGCGGCCGTACTCGCCCATGAGCTCGGCCACCACACCGGCGGTCACGCCTGGGCAGGGCTCCTCGGCTACTGGTACTCGCTGCCCGGACGGCTCGCGTGGGCGTTCACCCGCGTGCTGGCGAGAATCGCGCTCGCCGTCGCGGGAGTCTTCTCGGCGGCCGCGACCGGACTCCTGATCCTCTTCATGGGGATGTTCGTGCTCGCCGGGTTCCTCGTCGCCTGGTACATCACCGTCCCCCTCGTCGTCGCGCCCTACCTCCTCGCCTACGCGGGACGCCTCGGCGAACTGCGCGCCGACCAGCAGGCCGCGGCCCTCGGCTTCGCGCCCGAGATGGCCCAGGTCCTGCACCACTTCCAGGCCGAGGAGGACGCCGCGAAGGCGTACGCCGTCACTCAGGGCAAGAAGCTCAAGGAGCCCGGCGGCCTCGCCAGGCTGCTGTCCACCCACCCCGACAACTACACCCGGCTGCGCGCGCTGGAGCCGTATCTGCAGCTCCCTCGCTAGGACACGCCAGGACTGGTCCGCCAGGACAGGACAGGCACTCGGCGGGCCGAGGAACGCCGAAGGGCGGTCACCCCCATCGGGGATGACCGCCCTTCGTACTACCTACTGCCTACTGCCTACCGCTCACTGGTTGTACGGACCGTAGTCGTAGTCCTCCAGCGGGACGGCCTGGCCGGAGCCCGTGCCGAACGGCGAGTAGTCGATGTCGTCGTAGCCGACGGCCGAGTACATCGCGGCCTTGGCTTCCTCGGTCGGCTCGACCCGGATGTTGCGGTAGCGGGACAGACCCGTACCGGCCGGGATGAGCTTACCGATGATGACGTTCTCCTTGAGGCCGATCAGGGAGTCGGACTTGGCGTTGATCGCCGCGTCCGTCAGAACCCTGGTCGTCTCCTGGAAGGACGCCGCCGACAGCCACGACTCGGTCGCCAGCGAGGCCTTGGTGATACCCATCAGCTGCGGACGGCCGGAGGCCGGGTGGCCGCCTTCCTGGACCACACGACGGTTCTCGGTCTCGAACTTCGAACGCTCGACCAGCTCGCCGGGCAGCAGCTCCGCGTCGCCCGACTCGATGATCGTCACACGGCGCAGCATCTGCCGGATGATGATCTCGATGTGCTTGTCGTGGATCGACACACCCTGCGAGTTGTAGACCTTCTGGACCTCGCCGACCAGGTGGACCTGGACGGCACGCTGACCCAGGATGCGCAGCACGTCGTGCGGGTTGGTGGCACCCACGGTGAGCTTCTGGCCCACCTCGACGTGCTCGCCCTCCGACACCAGGAGACGGGCACGCTTCGAGATCGGGAACGCCGTCTCGTCGCTGCCGTCGTCCGGGGTGACGACGAGCTTCTTGGTCTTCTCGGTCTCCTCGATCCGCACGCGGCCGGAGGCCTCGGAGATCGGGGCGACACCCTTCGGCGTACGAGCCTCGAAGAGCTCGACGACACGGGGCAGACCCTGGGTGATGTCGTCACCGGCCACACCACCGGTGTGGAAGGTACGCATCGTCAGCTGGGTACCGGGCTCACCGATGGACTGGGCGGCGATGATGCCGACCGCCTCACCGATGTCGACCAGCTTGCCGGTGGCCAGCGAGCGGCCGTAGCACATGGCGCAGGTGCCGACGGCGGACTCACAGGTCAGGACCGAGCGGGTCTTGACCTCCTCGATGCCGTGCTTGACGAGCTCGTCGATGAGGACGTCGCCGAGGTCGGTGTTGGCCGGGGCCAGCACCTTGCCGTCGACGGTGATGTCCTCGGCCAGCGCACGTGCGTACACGCTGGTCTCGACGTTCTCGGCCTTACGCAGGATGCCGTCCGCGCCGCGCTCCGCGATGTGCAGCTTGAGGCCGCGGTCGGTGCCGCAGTCCTCCTCGCGGATGATGACGTCCTGGGAGACGTCGACCAGACGACGGGTGAGGTAACCCGAGTCGGCGGTACGCAGAGCGGTGTCCGCCAGACCCTTACGGGCACCGTGGGTCGAGATGAAGTACTCGAGCACCGACAGGCCTTCACGGAAGGAGGCCTTGATGGGGCGCGGGATCGTCTCGTTCTTGGCGTTCGACACCAGACCACGCATACCGGCGATCTGACGCATCTGCATCATGTTGCCTCGTGCGCCCGAGTTCACCATCATCGAAACCGGGTTGGTCTTCGGGAAGTTCGCGTTCATCGCCTCGGCGACCTCGTTGGTCGCCTTGGTCCAGATCGCGATGAGCTCCTGCGTGCGCTCTTCCTTGGTGATCAGACCGCGCTCGTACTGCTTCTGGACCTTCTCGTCCAGGTCCTCGTAGCCCTTGACGATCGCGCGCTTCGCATCCGGAACGACGATGTCGGAGATGGCCACGGTGACGCCGGAACGGGTCGCCCAGAAGAAGCCCGCCGCCTTCAGGTTGTCGAGCGTCGCCGCCACGATGACCTTGGGGTAGCGCTCGGCGAGGTCGTTGACGATCTCGGAGAGCTGCTTCTTGCCGACCTCGTAGTCGACGAACGGGTAGTCCTCGGGCAGCAGCTCGTTGAAGAGCGCGCGGCCCAGGGTCGTCCGCAGGCGGAAGGTGTCACCCTGCTGCCACTCCGGGTCGCCCTCTTCGCGCGCCGGCGGGGTCCAGCCGCGCGGCGGGATGGTGCCCACCGGGAAGCGGATGTCCACGCGCGACTGCAGCGAGAGCTCGCCGGCGTCGAACGCCATGATCGCCTCGGCCACGGAAGCGAAGGAGCGGTCCTCGCCCTTCACGTTCCGCAGGTCGCCGTCGGTGGTCAGGAAGAACAGACCGAGGACCATGTCCTGGGTCGGCATCGTGACCGGGCGGCCGTCGGCCGGCTTGAGGATGTTGTTCGAGGACAGCATCAGGATGCGGGCCTCGGCCTGCGCCTCCGCGGAGAGCGGCAGGTGGACGGCCATCTGGTCACCGTCGAAGTCCGCGTTGAACGCGGTGCAGACGAGCGGGTGGATCTGGATGGCCTTGCCCTCGACCAGCTGCGGCTCGAAGGCCTGGATGCCGAGGCGGTGCAGCGTGGGCGCACGGTTCAGGAGAACCGGGTGCTCCGCGATGACCTCTTCCAGGACGTCGTACACGACCGTGCGGCCGCGCTCGACCATCCGCTTGGCGCTCTTGATGTTCTGCGCGTGGTTCAGGTCGACCAGGCGCTTCATCACGAACGGCTTGAAGAGCTCCAGCGCCATGGCCTTGGGCAGACCACACTGGTGCAGCTTCAGCTGCGGACCGACGACGATCACGGAACGCGCGGAGTAGTCCACACGCTTGCCGAGCAGGTTCTGACGGAATCGACCCTGCTTGCCCTTGAGCATGTCGGACAGCGACTTCAGCGGACGGTTGCCGGGGCCCGTCACCGGGCGGCCACGACGGCCGTTGTCGAAGAGCGCGTCGACAGCCTCCTGAAGCATGCGCTTCTCGTTGTTCACGATGATCTCGGGGGCACCGAGGTCGAGAAGGCGCTTCAGGCGGTTGTTGCGGTTGATCACACGGCGGTACAGGTCGTTCAGGTCGGAGGTCGCGAAGCGGCCACCGTCCAGCTGCACCATCGGGCGAAGGTCCGGCGGGATGACCGGCACGCAGTCGAGCACCATGCCCTTGGGGCTGTTGCTGGTCTGCAGGAACGCGGAGACGACCTTGAGGCGCTTGAGCGCACGGGTCTTCTTCTGGCCCTTGCCGGTGCGGATGATCTCGCGGAGGCGCTCGGCCTCCTCGTCCAGGTCGAAGGACTCCAGGCGCTTCTGCAGCGCCGCGGCACCCATCGATCCGTCGAAGTACGTGCCGAAGCGGTCACGCAGCTCGCGGTAGAGGAGCTCGTCGCCCTCCAGGTCCTGGACCTTGAGGTTCTTGAAGCGGGTCCACACCTCGTCGAGACGGTCGATCTCGCGCTGCGCGCGGTCGCGCAGCTGCTTCATCTCACGCTCGGCGCCCTCGCGCACCTTGCGGCGCACGTCGGCCTTGGCACCCTCGGCCTCGAGCTCGGCCAGGTCGGTCTCGAGCTTCTTGGCGCGGGCCTCGAGGTCGGCGTCGCGGCGGTTCTCGACCTGCTGACGCTCGACGGAGACGTGGGCCTCCAGCGAGGGCAGGTCGCGGGTGCGGCGCTCCTCGTCGACGTACGTGATCATGTACGCGGCGAAGTAGATGACCTTCTCGAGGTCCTTCGGGGCGAGGTCGAGCAGGTAGCCCAGCCGCGACGGAACGCCCTTGAAGTACCAGATGTGGGTGACGGGAGCGGCCAGCTCGATGTGGCCCATCCGCTCACGACGCACCTTGGCGCGAGTGACCTCGACGCCGCAGCGCTCGCAGATGATGCCCTTGAAGCGGACACGCTTGTACTTACCGCAGTAGCACTCCCAGTCCCGGGTCGGACCGAAGATCTTCTCGCAGAAGAGTCCGTCCTTCTCGGGCTTGAGGGTGCGGTAGTTGATGGTCTCGGGCTTCTTGACCTCGCCGTGGCTCCACTGACGGATGTCGTCAGCGGTGGCCAGACCGATCCGGAGCTCATCGAAGAAGTTGACGTCGAGCACTATGCGTCAATCCCTCTCAGGGTTGTAAGTCTTAGGGGTCTGATACGGGGGTCCTGGGGCCGGCGGGCCTTGATCACCCTTTCCACAGGTGGCCAAGGCCCGGCCGGACTCCCGTCAGACCTCTTCGACGCTGCTCGGCTCGCGCCGCGACAGGTCGATGCCGAGCTCCTCCGCCGCGCGGAAGACGTCCTCGTCGGTGTCACGCATTTCGATGGACATACCGTCGCTGGACAGCACCTCCACGTTGAGGCAGAGAGACTGCATCTCCTTGATGAGCACCTTGAAGGACTCGGGGATGCCGGGCTCGGGGATGTTCTCGCCCTTGACGATGGCCTCGTAGACCTTCACGCGGCCGGTGACGTCGTCGGACTTGATGGTCAGCAGCTCCTGGAGGGCGTAAGCGGCGCCGTACGCCTCCAGCGCCCACACCTCCATCTCACCGAAGCGCTGGCCACCGAACTGAGCCTTACCACCCAGCGGCTGCTGGGTGATCATCGAGTACGGACCGGTCGAGCGGGCGTGGAGCTTGTCGTCGACCAGGTGGTGCAGCTTGAGGATGTACATGTACCCGATCGAGATCGGGTCCGGGAACGGCTCACCGGAGCGGCCGTCGAACAGCCTCGCCTTGCCGGACGGGAGGACCAGACGGTCACCGTCGCGGTTGGGCAGGGTGTGCTCGAAGAGACCCGCGAGCTCGTCCTCACGCGCACCGTCGAAGACGGGGGTGGCGACGTTGGTGCCCGGGGCGACCTGGTCGGCACCGATGGCCTGCAGGCGCTGGGCCCAGTCGTCCGCGAGACCGGAGACGTCCCAGCCGCGGCTGGCGAGCCAGCCGAGGTGGATCTCCAGCACCTGTCCCGGGTTCATTCGGGACGGCACACCCAGCGGGTTGAGGATGATGTCGACCGGGGTGCCGTCCTCCAGGAACGGCATGTCCTCGATCGGCAGGATCTTCGAGATGACACCCTTGTTGCCGTGACGGCCGGCGAGCTTGTCACCGTCCGTGATCTTGCGCTTCTGCGCCACGTAGACACGAACCAGCTGGTTCACGCCCGGCGGCAGCTCGTCGCCCTCTTCACGGTCGAAGACGCGGACGCCGATGACCTTGCCGATCTCGCCGTGCGGGACCTTCAGCGAGGTGTCACGGACCTCACGGGCCTTCTCACCGAAGATCGCGCGCAGCAGGCGCTCCTCCGGCGTCAGCTCGGTCTCACCCTTGGGCGTGACCTTGCCGACGAGGATGTCGCCGGCGACGACCTCGGCACCGATACGGATGATGCCGCGCTCGTCGAGGTCGGCGAGGACCTCCTCGGAGACGTTCGGGATGTCCCGGGTGATCTCCTCCGGGCCGAGCTTGGTGTCACGGGCGTCGACCTCGTGCTCCTCGATGTGGATCGAGGAGAGGACGTCGTCCTGCACGAGGCGCTGCGACAGGATGATCGCGTCCTCGTAGTTGTGACCCTCCCACGGCATGAACGCCACGAGCAGGTTCTTGCCGAGCGCCATCTCGCCGTCCTCGGTCGCGGGACCGTCGGCCAGGACCTGGCCTTCGATCACGCGGGCGCCCTCGTCCACGACAACCTTCTGGTTGACGGAGGTGCCCTGGTTCGACCGGGAGAACTTGTGCAGGCGGTACGTGGTGTACGTGCCGTCGTCGTTGGCGGTGGTGATGTAGTCCGCGGAGACCTCCTGGACCACACCGTCCTTCTCCGACTTCAGGACGTCACCGGCGTCGACCGCACAGCGGTACTCCATGCCGGTGCCGACCAGCGGCGCCTCGGACTTGATGAGCGGAACGGCCTGACGCATCATGTTCGCGCCCATGAGGGCACGGTTGGCGTCGTCGTGCTCCAGGAACGGGATCATCGCGGTCGCGACCGACACCATCTGGCGCGGGGAGACGTCCATGTAGTCGACGTCGTCACCGGGGACGTAGTCGACCTCTCCGCCACGACGGCGGACCAGGACGCGGGTCTCCTCGAACCGGAAGTCGTCGCCGAGCGGCGCGTTGGCCTGCGCGATGACGAACCGGTCCTCTTCGTCGGCCGTCAGGTAGTCGACCTCGTCGGTGACGACACCGTCGGTGACCCGGCGGTACGGCGTCTCGACGAAACCGAACGCGTTCACGCGGCCGTAGGAGGCGAGCGAGCCGATCAGGCCGATGTTCGGGCCTTCAGGCGTCTCGATCGGGCACATGCGGCCGTAGTGCGACGGGTGCACGTCACGGACCTCGAAGCCGGCCCGCTCACGGGAGAGACCACCCGGACCAAGAGCCGACAGACGGCGCTTGTGGGTGAGACCCGACAGCGGGTTGTTCTGGTCCATGAACTGCGACAGCTGGCTGGTGCCGAAGAACTCCTTGATGGAGGCGACGACCGGCCGGATGTTGATCAGGGTCTGCGGCGTGATCGCCTCGACGTCCTGAGTCGTCATGCGCTCGCGGACGACGCGCTCCATACGAGCCAGACCCGTGCGGACCTGGTTCTGGATGAGCTCGCCGACGTTGCGCAGACGACGGTTGCCGAAGTGGTCGATGTCGTCGGTCTCGACGACGATCGAGGTGCCGCTGTTGCCAACGGTCTCGGTCTCACCGGCGTGCAGCTTCACCAGGTACTTGATCGACGAGAGGATGTCCTCGACGGTCAGGACCCCGGCGTCCAGCGGCGCTTCGCCGCCCAGCTTCTTGTTCACCTTGTAGCGGCCGACCTTCGCGAGGTCGTACCGCTTCGAGTTGAAGTAGAGGTTCTCAAGAAGCGTCTGCGCGGCCTCGCGGGTCGGCGGTTCGCCCGGACGCAGCTTGCGGTAGATGTCCAGCAGCGCGTCGTCCTGACCCTGGGTGTGATCCTTCTCCAGGGTGGCGCGCATGGACTCGTACTCGCCGAACTCCTCGAGGATCTGCTCGGTGGTCCAGCCGAGAGCCTTCAGGAGAACGGTGACGGACTGCTTGCGCTTGCGGTCGATGCGGACACCGACCATGTCGCGCTTGTCGATCTCCATCTCCAGCCAGGCACCCCGGGACGGGATGACCTTGGCCGAGAAGATGTCCTTGTCGGACGTCTTGTCGATGGAGGAGTCGAAGTAGACACCCGGCGAGCGGACCAGCTGCGACACCACGACACGCTCGGTGCCGTTGATGACGAAGGTGCCCTTGTTGGTCATGAGCGGGAAGTCGCCCATGAAGACCGTCTGGGACTTGATCTCGCCGGTCTCGTTGTTGGTGAACTCGGCGGTGACGAAGAGCGGGGCCGCGTACGTGAAGTCGCGGTCCTTGCACTCGTCGATGGAGTTCTTCGGGGGCTCGAAGCGGTGGTCGCGGAACGTCAGGGACATCGACCCGCTGAAGTCCTCGATCGGAGAGATCTCCTCGAAGATCTCTTCAAGACCGGACTTGGTGGGGACGTCCTGTCCACTGTCCAGAGCCGCCTCGACACGAGCCTTCCACGCGTCGTTGCCGAGCAGCCAGTCGAAGCTCTCGGTTTGCAGCGCAAGAAGGTTCGGAACCTCGAGGGGCTCCTTGATCTTTGCAAAGGAGATGCGCAGCGGGGCGGTGCTGGCGCCGTTGTTCGTATTCGCGGTCGAGGCAGTGCGCGAGGCGGCCAAGAGGGGGTCCTTCCGAGGGCTCGGACTCACTACGCGCGTACCGGTCCCATGTAGGACAAAGCGTCGGGCCGTTCCCGATCCAGCCTGATAAGGCCAGGTCAGGGATAGTCCAACCGTCGATGCTCAAACACGGGCATGCCCCTGGTGACGGGCAGGAGGCAGCTAACAGGCAGCGCAAAGGGTCAGTGTAGCCACTAGGCCCACTGATGTCCAGTCCCGGTTTCTTGAGACCCTCGTTGTTCTCAACACCTGCGGCAAGCCACGCCCTCAATGCACATCGATACTGCCCTCTTCGTCAGCGATCCATGCCTCGGATACGGATCGTTGTGACGACGCGTCCTGAGAATTGCGCGCTGCGTGCGGTTCGTCAAGGCCCCCCAAGCCCAAAGCAAGTGCCGCGATCGTCACGTGCGGCCCGTCTTGCAACCCGTCTCTCTGCCTGTCACAGGGTGGCCGGAGGCACTACGAAGATCACCATACTCGTCGCGACCTGCAGCGCAAGGCTGCCGCTTCGGGGACCCCCTGGAACGCCGAAGAGCGACCACCCAGTTGGGTGATCGCTCTTCAGTGCGTCAGCGTTACAGCGCTACTTGAGCGGCTGTGACAGCTTCACAGGAGTCCTCGGGGGACTCGTCGAGTTACTTGACCTCGACGGAGGCGCCGGCGCCCTTGAGGGACTCGGCAGCCTTCTCGGCGGCCTCCTTGGCGACCTTCTCGAGGACGGGCTTCGGAGCGCCGTCGACGAGGTCCTTGGCCTCCTTCAGGCCCAGCGAGGTGAGCTCACGCACGACCTTGATGACCTGGATCTTCTTCTCGCCGGCACCCGTGAGGATGACGTCGAACTCGTCCTGCTCCTCAGCGGCCTCGGCGGCGGCGACGGGGCCGGCCGGGGCAGCGGCGACCGCGGCGGCGGCGGTGACGTCGAACTTGGCCTCGAAGGCCTTCACGAACTCGGAGAGCTCGATGAGGGTCAGGTTCTCGAACTGCTCGAGCAGCTCTTCCTGGGACAGCTTCGCCATGATGGCGTCCTTCCACTAATTCGGCAGGTGCCGGGATGTACTGGTGAGGCGGGCGTACGTTCGGCCCGCTACGACCGTCGCCTCAGGCGGCGGTCAATGCGCGAGCCGAATTACTCGGCACCGCCCTGCTCGGCCTGCTTGGCACGAAGCGCCTCCGCGGTGCGGACGAACTTCGAGGGGAGCGCCTGGAAGAGCTGAGCAGTCTGCGTCTGCTTGCCCTTGAAGGCACCCGCCAGCTTGGCGAGCAGAACCTCGCGGGACTCGAGGTCCGCAAGCTTCTTGATCTCGTCGGCGGACAGCGCCTTGCCGTCAAGGACACCGCCCTTGATGACGAGGTTCGGGTTGTCCTTGGCGAAGTCACGAAGACCCTTCGCCGACGTCACCGGGTCACCGGTGATGAAGGCGACCGCCGTCGGACCGTTGAACAGGTCGTCGAGCGTAGAGATCCCGGCCTCGTTGGCCGCAATCTTGGTCAGCGTGTTCTTCACCACGGCGTACTGGGCGTCTTCACCGAGCGAACGACGCAGCGTCTTGAGCTGCGCCACGGTGAGACCCCGGTACTCGGTCAGCACGGCGGCGTTCGAGCTGCGGAACTGGTCCGCGAGCTCGGCTACCGCGGCAGCCTTGTCGGGCCTTGCCATAGAGCGTCGGCCTCCTTCCGGGTGATGAGGACCGCTCAGAAGGGACTGACAAAACGAAACGCCCCGGCGCAGGCGCACGGGGCGTAGCTCAACCGGATTCTTCCGCACGCTGGGCGAGCGAACTCCGGGAACACATCCACGGTCACCTACGCGGGTCGTCCGCAGTTTCAGCGGATCCTTCGGTCACCACGCCCTCTTGCGAGCACGAGGCAACGACCAGCGGTCTTTGGCTTCTCGAGGAGAGTACGTGAAGGGGACTCCGTCAAGCAAATCCGGCCGAACGGCCCACCTACCGGGCCGTTCTTCCGGGTCCGGTCGCGCGAATCACTGCTGCTGGACGCCCTTCATCATCTCGGCGAGGTCCACGGTGTCCTTGGCGGGCGGGGCCTTCACCGACACCGGCTCGTTGTAGTCGAGGAAGGTGATGGTCATGTCGAGCGGACCCTTGTCGGCGGTCCCCCGCATACGGAACTGCTTGGTGTGGTCGTCGCCGTCGACCCACATGTCCATCGTGAACGTGTCGACGCCCATCTTCGTGTATTGCTCGAGGCTCTTCTCCCGTGCCGCGCGCGTGGCCTTGTCCTCGCCCTTGAGGGACTTGCGGAAGTCGTCGAGGGTGACCGTCCCCTTGTAGTGCGTGGTCTTCACGCCCTCGACCGTCTCGGTCCCGACCTTCTTCACGTTCTTCGAGCCGGTGAGGAAGGTGGACTCGGTGGCGGGGTTCTTGTCGGCCTGTCCGCCGCCCAGCTGGTTCGCGTCCAGCTCCTTGTCCCCCGCCATGGCGGACATGTCGAACTTGATCCAGCTCTTGCCGTCCATGTCCTTGGCGGCCTGGGCACCACCGCCGATGTACATCGCCTTGCCGACGATCCGCATCTCGACCGGGCCGTCGGCGGCCTGGTCCTCGGAGGTCATCTTCATGCTCATGGCCAGGGGCTTCATGCTCATCGCCGCCTCACCGCTCACCCGGCCCTGCTCCGGGACCTTGCCGGTCATCCGGTAGTGGAGGGAGGTGATGTCCTCGGTGTTCTTCGCCGCTTTCGCCACGGCCGCGGCGGGGGTGAGCGCGGGCGACGACTCCGCTTTGTCCTTCGTACAGGCCACCGCGCCCCCGCCGAGGACCAGCGCCGCGAGTGCCACGCCGGTCGCCCCGCGCCCTGCCGAGTTGCGTACAGACAGTCTCAAGATTCCCCCCAGGGAACAGATGGACGATACACAGATTCGCCGCGAGCGTATCGGAAGCGATTCGAGCGATCATCCGAGTTTCCACGGAGCTTCTGAGGGGCGACGGACGGCGGGCCGCGGGTGCGACGACGACGCCGGGTGCGGGGAGGACGACGGCGGCTCACGGGAGGGCCGGCCAGGACTCAGGACGTGGTGCCGCCCGTGGCGCCCTGTGCCTTCAGCAGATCCTTGAAGTCGGCGGTGTCGGCCGTCGGGGGCTCCTCGGCGGAGACCTTCGTCCCGTAGTCGCTGTAGTACGCCGTCGAGGTCATCGTGCCGCTCGCCAGCTCGCCCTTCTCGACCTTCTTGACCAGCAGGTCGTCGCCGTCGACCCAGATGTCGACCTTCTCGGTGGTGACGCCGGCCGCCGTGAGCTGCTTCTTGAGGTCGGCGAGCTGGCTCGCGCTGAGGTTGGAGGACTTGCTCGCCAGGTCCGCGACGTCCACCGTGCCGGAGTAGTGCGTGGCCGAGCGGCCGCGCACGGTCTCCGTGCCGACCTTCTCGACGTCACCGGAGGCCAGCAGGAGCTTCACGGACTGGTTCGGTGTGGTGTTCTGCATCTGGTCCTTGAGATACGCGCCCGAGCTGCCGCCGAACTTGGCGAGATCGTCGTATCCGTACCGGATCCAGTGCTTGCCGCCGGACTGCGCGGCGAACTTGTCGCTCATCCTCGCGTAGTAGGCGTCCGGCAGGTAGCGGGCCTGCATGGAGGTGCTGCCGGTCTGGCGCATCGTGTCGGCGAGCGTGCCTCCGGTGTACGTGATCGTCATGGTGCCGGTGAGACCGTCCGCCCAGCCCATGACGCCGTCGGCCTTCATGGACATCAGCGTGCCCATGGTGGTCGTGGACTCGACCTTGGCGGAGTCTGCGCCGTCGGTCGACCTCTCCGCGGAGCGCAGGGCCGCTATCGGGCTGACGCGCGTGGTGCCCTTGTGCCCGGCCTTGCCCGAACCCCCGGAGGAGTCGGAGGAGTTGCAGGCCGTCACCCCCGCCAGCGCGGCCGTCAGCGCGATCGAGAGGGCCACGCGGCGCACCATGGTGCTCTTCATTCGTCCCACCCCTATGCGAATTATGTGAACTGCACGCTAGCGCAGGCCACTGACACACGTATCAGGATTCCGCCCCGGGGCACATGCCCCGGAAAGGCCTCCGGAGACGAGGACGGGCCCCGCACCTCGAAAGGTTGCGGGGCCCGTTCAAAAACGCGTGCGCGACGCGGTCACCGGGGTGAGCGGGAGGCTCAGACGGCGGCCGGGTCCTCCTCGACGAGGAGGTTGCGGGTGCGGTTGGGGTCGACCAGGATGCCGGGGCCGATCGTCGAGCTGATCGCGGCCTTCTTGATGTAGCGGCCCTTGGCGGCCGACGGCTTCAGACGAAGGATCTCGTCGAGGGCCGCACCGTAGTTCTCCACCAGCTTGGTGTCGTCGAAGGACACCTTGCCGATGATGAAGTGCAGGTTCGAGTGCTTGTCGACGCGGAACTCGATCTTGCCACCCTTGATCTCGGTGACAGCCTTGGCGACGTCCGGGGTCACGGTGCCGGTCTTGGGGTTCGGCATGAGACCACGGGGACCGAGCACGCGGCCGAGGCGGCCGACCTTGCCCATGAGGTCCGGGGTGGCGACGACGGCGTCGAAGTCCAGACGGCCCTTCGCGACCTCGTCGATCAGTTCGTCGGAGCCGACGATGTCGGCGCCCGCGGCCTCCGCGGCCGCAGCACGGTCACCGGTCGCGAAGACCAGGACCCGGGCGGTCTTGCCGGTGCCGTGCGGCAGGTTCACGGTGCCACGGACCATCTGGTCGGCCTTGCGCGGGTCGACACCCAGGCGGAAGGCGACCTCGACGGTGCCGTCGAACTTGCTCGTGGAGGTCTCCTTGGCGAGACGGACGGCCTCGAGCGGGGCGTAGAGCTTCTCCCGGTCGATCTTGGCGTCCGCAGCGCGGAGAGACTTGCTGCGCTTGCTCACTACTGCTCCTGATGTGTTCTGAGGAGTCGTGGTACGGGCCGAGCAGGCCCTGCCACGTGCGGCCGAAGCCGCATGGTTCCTACGAAGGTGGGTGTCAGCCCTCGACCGTGATGCCCATGGAACGGGCGGTGCCGGCGATGATCTTCGACGCGGCGTCCAGGTCGTTGGCGTTGAGGTCGGGCATCTTGGTCGTGGCGATCTCACGGACCTGCGCCTGGGTGATCTTGGCGACCTTGGTCTTGTGCGGCTCGCCGGAGCCCTTCTCGACACCCGCGGCCTTGAGGATCATCTTCGCGGCCGGCGGAGTCTTGGTCACGAAGGTGAAGGAACGGTCCTCGTAGACCGTGATCTCCACCGGGATGACCCAGCCACGCTGCGACTCGGTCGCGGCGTTGTAGGCCTTGCAGAACTCCATGATGTTGACGCCGTGCTGACCGAGCGCGGGGCCGACCGGCGGGGCCGGGTTCGCCGCACCGGCGTTGATCTGGAGCTTGATAAGCCCCGTGACCTTCTTCTTCTTGGGAGGCATTCCGGGTCCTCTTTCGTTTTCGCCTTCCTACGTCCGAGTCGCCCCGGACGGCTGCCTTCAACCGAGGTGATGATCCGGATGGAGGCATACCGCACAACGATAACGGGTATCTGTGCGCGGCTAAAAACCGAGCAGGTCAGACAGGCTGCGAGAGCCCGTCTGACCTGTTCGGAAGACGTACGTCCAGAAGGTGCTAGTTCTTCTGGATCTGGTCGAAGGAAAGCTCGACCGGGGTCTCGCGGCCGAAGATCTCGACGAGGCCCTTGACCTTCTTCGAGTCGGCGTTGATCTCGTTGATCGTGGCCTGCAGCGTGGCGAACGGGCCGTCGGTGACGGTGACCGAGTCGCCGACCTCGAAGTCCAGCACCTGGACCTCGACCTTGCGCTGCGGAGCGGGCTTGCCCTCGGCCTCGGCAGCCTCGCGGGCGGCCTTCTCCTCGGCCTCCGGGGCGAGCATCTTGACGATCTCGTCCAGGGTCAGCGGGTACGGGTCGTAGGCGTTGCCCACGAAGCCGGTCACGCCGGGAGTGTTGCGGACGACGCCCCAGGACTCGTTCGTCAGGTCCATGCGGACCAGGACGTAGCCCGGGAGCTTGTTCTGCTTGATCGTCTTGCGCTCGCCGTTCTTGATCTGCGCGACCTCTTCCTGCGGCACCTCGGCCTGGAAGATGAAGTCCTCGACGTTCAGCGAGACGGCACGCTGCTCGAGGTTGGTCTTCACGCGGTTCTCGTAACCGGCGTACGTGTGGATGACGTACCACTCGCCGGGGAGCAGGCGGAGTTCCTCGCGCAGGGCGGTGACGGGGTCGACGGGCTCGACGGGCTCGGCCTCTTCTTCGGCCTCTGCCTCGTCGGTGTCGGCGGCGAGCGCCTCGTCGGGCACGTCCTCGTCCTCGACGTCCTCACCGGACTCGTCCTCGACGTGGAGGGCCGCGTCCTCGGCGGGCTCGCCGGCGGCGGCATCTGCAGCCTCGAACTCGTCCACGACGTCCGCTCCCTCGACGATCTCGAGCTCGTCGTCAACGGACTCGACCGACTCGCTGGCGTCGTTCAGGTTCGGGTCAGACACGGTGGCTGCTTCTTCCTGGATACATGGGGGTGGAACACGCGAAAGGGGCGCCGGTGACGGCGCCCTTCGCTCTCGGCTCAGCCGAAGACGTACTTGGCGGCGTGGTTGAGCCCATAGTCAATCACGGTCACCAGGCCGATCATGATGACGACGAACACAATCACCACTGTGGTGTACGTCGTCAGCTGATTGCGAGTCGGCCAGACAACCTTGCGGAGTTCCGCGATGATCTGGCGGTAGAAGGTGGCAAGGCGCTTCAGCGGGCCCTTCTTGGCACGCTTACCGCCCTTGCGGGCCTTCTTTTTGGACTCCGGCGCCTCGGCATCAGGCATGTCGATGGAGCCCACGGCGTCCGTCACTCGTCCTCACCTGATTCCCGGGTCGTGACCGTGCCGCGCCCGGTTGAGCCGCACGGCGGTGCATTGCAGTACGTACATGCGCACACATCCTGGCGAAAGGTGTGTGTAGCAGGGCCGGAGGGACTTGAACCCCCAACCGCTGGTTTTGGAGACCAGTGCTCTACCAATTGAGCTACGACCCTTTGATTTCCCCCAACGTACCGCATCCGACCGGGTGCTCGGTGTGCACCGGTTGAGCGCGGCCGGTGAAGGCCAACGAGGTGAGAGTGTACGTGGTCCGGAGCCGGGCGTCGAACAGAAAGTGTCCGCACGGACTGCCTCCGCTGAAGATCCACTGGTGGGGCGCGCGGATCCGGACGGATGTTCTGCCGTGGTTCAGTCTGTGAAACCGGTGTGCCGGGGGCGTTTCCGGTCTGAAACGATGGGTCCATGAGCCCTGCAACCCCTCCCACCGAGCGCCGGGTCTCCGCCCGAGTCGGCGCGATCTCCGAGTCCGCCACCCTCGCCGTGGACGCGAAGGCCAAGGCCCTCAAGGCCGCCGGACGTCCGGTGATCGGCTTCGGCGCCGGTGAACCCGACTTCCCCACCCCGGACTACATCGTCCAGGCCGCCATCGAGGCCTGCTCGAACCCCAAGTACCACCGCTACACGCCGGCCGGCGGGCTCCCCGAGCTGAAGGCCGCGATCGCCGCGAAGACGCTGCGCGACTCCGGCTACGAGGTGGAGGCCGCCCAGGTCCTGGTCACCAACGGCGGCAAGCAGGCCATCTACGAGGCCTTCGCCGCGATCCTCGACCCGGGCGACGAGGTCATCGTCCCGGCGCCGTACTGGACGACCTACCCGGAGTCCATCCGTCTGGCCGGCGGTGTCCCGGTGGACGTCGTCGCGGACGAGACCACCGGCTACCGCGTCTCGGTCGAGCAGCTGGAGGCCGCCCGCACCGAGAACACCAAGGTGCTGCTCTTCGTCTCCCCGTCCAACCCGACGGGCGCGGTCTACACCCGCGAGCAGATCGAGGAGATCGGCCGCTGGGCCGCCGAGAAGGGCCTGTGGGTCCTGACCGACGAGATCTACGAGCACCTGGTCTACGGCGACGCGGAGTTCCACTCCCTGCCCGTGGTGGTGCCCGAGCTGCGCGACAAGTGCATCGTCGTCAACGGCGTCGCCAAGACGTACGCGATGACCGGCTGGCGCGTGGGCTGGGTCATCGGCCCCAAGGACGTCGTCAAGGCCGCGACCAACCTCCAGTCCCACGCCACGTCGAACGTCTCGAACGTGGCCCAGGTCGCCGCGCTCGCCGCCGTCTCCGGCGACCTCACGGCCGTCGCGAAGATGCGCGAGGCCTTCGACCGCCGCCGCAAGACCATCGTGCGCATGCTGAACGAGATCGACGGCGTGCTCTGCCCCGAGCCCGAGGGCGCCTTCTACGCCTACCCCTCCGTGAAGGGACTCCTCGGCAAGGAGATCCGCGGCAAGCGTCCCGCGGACACCGTCGAGCTGGCCGCGCTCATCCTGGAGGAGGCCGAGGTGGCGGTCGTCCCGGGCGAGGCCTTCGGCACGCCGGGCTATCTGCGTCTGTCGTACGCCCTCGGTGACGAGGACCTCGTCGAGGGTGTCAGCCGGATCCAGAAGCTGCTGGCCGAGGCGACGGACTGACCTCCCCTCGTCCGCCCGCGCCCTCGGGGCGCCGGTGACGTCTTCGCGCTCCACGCGCGCGTGCGGGGGCCGGCCACTCTTGGGAGTGGCCGGCCCCCGTTCGTTCGTTCGAGCAAGCCGCCGATCAGCGAAAGCGCTACCGGCACGACATCCGCGTACGGCAGGATCCTTGGATGGAGCGCGTACGTGATGTGAGTGAACTGCCGAAGGCCCATCTGCACCTGCACTTCACCGGGTCGATGCGGCACACCACCCTTCTGGAACTGGCCGACAAGTACGGCGTACGGCTGCCGGAGGCGCTGACCAGCGGGGAACCACCGAAGCTGCGGGCGACCGACGAGCGCGGCTGGTTCCGCTTCCAGCGCCTGTACGACGCCGCGCGGTCCTGCCTGAGAGAGCCCGAGGACATCCAGCGGCTGGTGCGCGAGGCCGCCGAGGAGGACATCAAGGACGGCTCCGGGTGGCTGGAGATCCAGGTCGACCCGACGTCGTACGCCCCGCGCCTCGGCGGTCTGATCGCGGCCCTGGAGGTCATCCTCGACGCGGTGGACTCGGCCGTGCGCGACACCGGACTCGGGATGCGCGTCCTGGTGGCCGCGAACCGTATGAAGCACCCGCTGGACGCCCGCACGCTGGCAAGGCTCGCCGTGCGGTACGCCGACCGGGGCATCGTCGGTTTCGGACTCTCCAACGACGAGCGACGGGGCATGGCGCGGGACTTCGACCGGGCCTTCGCCATCGCGCGGGAGGGCGGGCTGATGTCCGCGCCGCACGGCGGCGAGCTGACCGGGCCCGCCTCGGTCCGCGACTGCCTGGACGATCTCCACGCCTCGCGGATCGGCCACGGGGTGCGGGCCGCCGAGGACCCGCGGCTGCTGAAGCGCCTCGCGGACCGCGGGGTGACCTGCGAGGTGTGCCCCGCCTCGAACGTCGCCCTGGGCGTCTACGAGAAGCACGCCGACGTCCCCCTGCGAACTCTGTTCGAAGCCGGTGTGCCGATGGCCCTCGGCGCCGACGACCCGCTGCTCTTCGGTTCCCGCCTCGCCGCCCAGTACGAGATCGCCCGCCGCCACCACGCCTTCACGGACCCGGAGCTCGCCGAGCTGGCACGGCAGTCCGTCCGCGCGTCGGCCGCGCCGGAGGACGTCCGGGCGAAGCTCCTGTCCGGGATCGACGACTGGCTGACCTCGTAGGACCCGCTGACCTCGCAGGACCTAGTGACCTTGTGGGCCCGCCCCGGCGGGCCTCAGGCCCCCGCGGACTCCGCCGGGTTCCCGGGCGCGATCCCGGCGAGCAGGGTGCGGGCGAGCGCCGGGGCGAAGGTGTCCAGGGGCGGGGGCGCGCCCTCCGGGGTGGCGTCGTAGGCGAACGCGCGCTGCGCGCAGGCGCCGAGCAGGAGGGACGCGGCCGCGTAGGTGTCGGAGTCCGGCTGGATACGCCCGGCACGCTGCTCCGCCCGCAGATACGCGGCGACGCCCCGGATGGGCATGTGGGGGCCCGCGTCCATGGCCCGCATGGCGTCGTCGTGGCGGCGCTTGAGCTGCTTCTCCGCGTACAAGGAGGCGGCGATCGGGAAACTCTGCTCATAGAAGAGGGCCGCCTGGCGGGCGATCTCGGTGAGGTTCTCCTCCAGGGAGTGCTCCGCCGGCTCGGCCGTCAGCCGCTCCAGGAGAGGGCCGAGCTTGGGCAGCCGCTCCTGAAGGACCCAGATGAACAGCTCTTCCTTGCTCGCGAAGTACTTGTAGAGCGCGGCCTCGGAGCAGCCGGCCGCCCTGGCGATCTCCTTGGTCGTGGCGCGGGAGAGACCGAGGGTGAGCATGAGCTCGTGCGCCGCGTCGAGGATGCGGATCCTGGCCGGTTTCGACGGCATGGGCTCCGTGGCGGATTTCTGCTGCATGGGGCCCAAGGATTCCATGGCACACCCTCTCGGGGTTGACGGGTGGGTGAGTACTTACTCACTCTAGAAGAAGCACGGGTGAGTGAACACTCACCCACCCCATCTCCATCCAGCGGAGCAGGTCATGAAACTCACCGTTCTCGGTGCCACCGGAGGCATCGGCCAGGAGATCGTCCGCCAGGCCCTGGGCGCGGGCCACCAGGTCACGGCCGTCGTACGGGACCCCGCGCGGCTGACCGTCACAGGCGCGGGTCTGGAGGTGTTCCGCGCGGATCTCACCGACCCCCGGGCGCTGCGTCCCGCCGTCGCGGCCCGGGACGCGGTCCTGTCCGGCCTGGGCGCGCGCAGCCGCAAGGACGCCGGGGTCGCGGCCCGGCTCACGCGTACGGTGCTGGACGCCATGGAGGCGGAGCAGGTCCGGCGGCTGCTGGTGGTGAGCGCGAGTCCGGTCGGCCCCGCCGCCGAGGACGACGTGTTCGCCGACCGCGCCATGCGCAGGCTGATCTCCGGCATCCTCAAGGACGTCTACGCCGACCTGAGGGAGATGGAGGACGAGCTGGCGGCCAGTGCCACGGACTGGACTGCCGTCCGTCCGCCCCGGCTTCAGAACAAGCCGCTGACCGGCTCCTATCGCACGGTCGTGGGAGGCACCCCGCGGAAGAGCCGCTTCATCGCGCGCGCCGACGTGGCCCACGCGATGCTGGCGATGATCGACGACCCGGGGACGGTGAAGCAGGGCGTGGGCGTCGCCTACTGAGGATCAGGGCAGCAGCCGGGCGGGCCCGTGCGAGCCCGCCGGAGCTCCTAGAGGCTGGCGTTCACCGTCACCGGCTCGTTGACCAGGGTGATCCCGAAGGCGTCGTGGACACCCGCGACGACCTCCCGGGCCAGCGCGAGGAGATCCTCGGTGGTGGCCCCGCCCCGGTTCGTCAGGGCCAGCGTGTGCTTGGTGGAGATGCGGGCGGGCCCGGTTCCGTAGCCCTTGGTGAAGCCCGACTTGTCGATCAGCCAGGCCGCGGAGGTCTTGGTGTGCCCCTCCCCGGCCGGGTACGCGGGCGGTACGGCGTCGGCGCCGAGCCGCTCCTTCACGCGCGCGTGGAACGCGGCGAACGCCTCGTCCGGGAGGATCGGGTTGGTGAAGAACGACCCGGCGGACCAGGTGTCGTGGTCCTCGGGATCGAGCACCATGCCCTTGCCGGCCCGCAGCTTCAGGACGGTCTCGCGGGCGTCGCCGAGGGCCACGCGGTCGCCGGGCTCCACACCGAGCGCGCGGGCCGTCTCGGCGTACTTGACCGGCGCCGACAGCCCCCGCGCGTCCTCCAGCTCGAAGCGCACGCGCAGCACCACATGGCGGTCGGGCTCTGCCTTGAAGCGGCTGTGACGGTACGAGAAGACACACTCGGCGTTGGTCAGCGTGACCGTTTCCCGGGCGACCCGGTCATAGGCGATCACCTCGGTGATCGTCGACGACACCTCCTGGCCGTACGCGCCCACGTTCTGGATCGGAGTCGCGCCTGCGGAGCCGGGGATACCGGCGAGGCACTCGATCCCGGCGAGCCCGGCCTCGACGGTGCGGGCGACCGCGTCGGTCCACACCTCGCCCGCGGCCAGCTCCAGCCTCGTACCGTCGAGCGAGAAGCCCTTCGTGGCGATGCGCAGCGCGGTCCCGGCGAAGCCCTTGTCGCCGATGACCAGGTTCGATCCACCGCCGATGAGCAGCAGCGGCGTACCGGCGTCGTCGGCCTCGCGCACGGCGGCGACCACCTCGGCGTCGGTCGTGGCGGTGATCAGCCGGGCGGCCGGGCCGCCCAGGCGGAAGGTGGTCAGCGGGGCGAGCGGGGCATCGTGGAGTTCCTGCACGCGCCCAAGACTACGAGAAGGGGCGGGGTCGCCCGGCCACCGGTGCTCCGCGGGCATGCGAACGGCCCCGCCGGTGGGGCGGGGCCGTTCTGCCGGGGGCCTGACCGAGGCCGCTTCCCCGGGGGTTCGACCGGGTGACTTCGTCCCGGGCGTCAGCGGGAGGCGGATTCGAGGGCGGGAGCCGTGAGCGGGCCGCCGTCGAGCCGGTCCGCCTCGGGCGAGCCGGCCGCGAGGTCGTGCGCCGGGTCCTCGGCCGTCCCGGTCCGCGCCGCGGGCCGGGCGGCCGGGATGAACAGGGCCGCGACGCCCGCGAGGGCGACGACCGAGGCGCCGACCACGAGCGCGGGCCGCAGCCCGTCGATGAAGCTGTGCGCGGTCGCGTAGCCGCCCTGCGCCGAGAAGATCGAGGACATCACCGCGATACCGAGCGCGCCGCCCACCTCGCGCAGCGCGTTGTTGGCGCCGGAGGCGATGCCCTGCTCCTGGGGCCGGACGCTGGACATGACCAGGCTGGAGGCCGGGGCGAAGTAGAGGGACATCCCGACGCCGCTGATGATCAGCGCGGGCAGCTGGGAGGCGTACGAGGCGTCGGCGGCGACCACGGTGGCGTAGTACGCGAGCCCGATGGCCTGGAGGAAGAGCCCGGTGGCGACGACGGGACGGCCGCCGACGCGGTCGGACAGATAGCCGGCGACGGGCGCGACGAGCATCGGCATACCGGTCCACGGGAGCATCCGCAGCCCCGCCTCGGTCGGCGAGTAGCCGAGCACGCCCTGCATGTACTGGCTGAGCAGGAAGATCGAGCCGAACATCCCGAGGAACATCAGCAGGCTGGCCGCGTTGATCCCGGCGAAGGCGCGGGAGCGGAAGAGCCGCATCGGGAGCATCGGGTTCTTGGCCCGGGTGCCGTGGACGACGAATCCGGTGAGCAGCGCGGCACCCGCGAGCAGGCCGGTCAGGACGACCGGGCTGGTCCAGCCGTCGGCGGGCCCGCGGACCAGGCCGTACACGATCCCGAAGAGGCCGCCGCTGGCGAGCAGGGTGCCGGGGAAGTCGAGCCGGGCGCCGGTGCCGAACGACTCGGACAGCCGGAGCCGGGCGAGCGGGAGCACGGCGAGACCCAGCGGAACGTTCAGCCAGAAGATCCAGTGCCAGGAGACGTGCTCGGTGAGGCTGCCGCCGATGAGGGGCCCCGAGGCGACCGCGAGCCCGTTGACGGCACCCCAGATCCCGTACGCCATCCCGCGCTTGGCGGCCGGAACCGCGGCTGTCAGCAGGGTCAGGGTCAGCGGCATCATGATCGCCGCGCCGACGCCCTGGACCGCGCGGGCGGCGATCAGGGAGTCGATGCCGGGCGCCATGGCCGCAGCGGCGGAGGCGCCGGTGAAGACGCTCAGGCCGACGAGGAAGAGCCTGCGGCGGCCGAACCGGTCGCCGAGCGCCGCGCCGAACATCAGCAGGACGGCGAAGGTGAGCGTGTAGGCGCTCACGGTCCATTCCAGGTCGTCCATCCCTCCCCCGAGGTCCTCGCGGATGGAGGGCAGGGCGGTGGTGACGACGAGATTGTCGAGAGCTGCCATGAACCCGGCGACGCCGGTGATGACGAGGGCCCACCCTGCTCCGCCGCGCCGCCCGGCCGGTGCCGCGGCCGAATCCGCGGCCGCCGGGTCCGATCCCTCGGGCGGTTCCGTAGCCGGTGCCGGGTCCGGTGCCGCAGATCCGTTCTTCGCTGTCCGTGCCGTCCGCTGAGACATCGCTCCCCCAGAAGGTGATGTGATCGCTATCGATGGTTAGTTATTGATGACTAACTTTTGCGCTCATGAAAGGGCGCCGAACCCCGCCCACCCCGTCGCACTACTTCTCCAGCCGGCCCGTGACCCGCGCCGACGGATAGAGCCCTTCCCAGACCCGGTGCTCGGGCGGGAACCCCATCGACACCAGGCAGTTGACGAGCATTCCGTACGCCATGAAGGTCGCGGTCTCGTCCACGTCGGCCCCGAGCGGCACGTGAACCGTGTCCCAGAGCCGCATCCAGCCGGCCCGGACCGCCTCGCCGAGCTCGCGATCGCCGGCCTCCTCGGCGGCCGCCACCGCGACGTACATCTGCATCTGCATCAGCAGCCGCTCCGGATGCTCCGCGATCACGCTGACGTAGGCCCTCGCCATCGCATGCAGGGCCTCTTCGCCCTCCAGCCCCTCGGCGGCCTCCTCGAAGGTGTGCCGGGCGAGCTCCATGCAGTGCTCGGCGGCCGCCAGGAAGATCGCCTTCTTGCCCGGGAAGAGCCGGAAGAGGTACGGCTGCGAGACGCCCACGCGCTTGGCGATCGCCTCGGTGGACGTGCCGTAGTAGCCGCCGCGGGCGAACTCGATCATCGCCGCGCGAATGACGCTCTCGCGCCTCTCCTCTGCGCTCATCCTGACCATGCGGCTAAGTTAGTACTCAATCACTAACTAAGTCAAGGGGTACGAATCCTGGGCGCCTGCCTCGCGGAGCCCGGCTCGTGGAACGCGGAGCTCCTGAAGCGAGGCCCTGGGGCCGCCACAACGGGACGAGTAAGGGGCGCCCGCAATGGCGGACGCCCCTTACTCGGCCTTCGGATCAAGCCAGTCGTACGACCGCTCGTGACATCCCCAGCACCTTCTGTCCGTCGCTGGTCGCCGTGAGGTCGACGCGGACGGTGTTGTCGTCGAGCTTGACCGCGACCTTGCCGCTGACCTCGATCGTGGCGCCCTTGTCGTCGTTCGGGACGACGACGGGCTTGGTGAAGCGGACGCCGTACTCGAGGACCGAGCCCGGGTCGCCGACCCAGTCGGTGACCACACGGATCGCCTCGGCCATGGTGAACATGCCGTGCGCGATGACGTCGGGAAGGCCCACCTCGACCGCGAACTTCTCGTTCCAGTGGATCGGGTTGAAGTCCCCGGAGGCCCCCGCGTACTGCACGAGGGTGGCACGCGTCACGGAAAACGTCTGGGCCGGCAGCTCGGTGCCGACCTCGACGTCCGCGTAAGAGATCTTCGCCGTCATGTCAGCCCACCTCCGCCGCACGGGACACGAGCTTCGTGATGGCCGTCACGACGTGCTCGCCCGCCTCGTCGTGGACCTCGCCACGGATGTCCAGGATGTCGTTGCCCGCGAGGGACTTGATCGCCTCGATGGTCGAGGTGACCGTGAGCCGGTCACCCGCGCGCACCGGGCGGGTGTACGCGAACTTCTGGTCGCCGTGCACCACCCGGCTGTAGTCGAGGCCCAGTTGCGGGTCCTGGACGACCTGGCCCGCGGCCTTGAATGTGATGGCGAACACAAAAGTCGGCGGGGCGATCACATCGGGGTGCCCGAGCGCACGTGCGGCCTCGGGGTCCGTGTACGCAGGGTTACTGTCCCCCACGGCCTCCGCGAACTCGCGGATCTTCTCCCGGCCGACCTCATAGGGGTCGGTGGGCGGGTAGGACCGCCCTACGAAGGACTGGTCGAGCGCCATGGGCTCGGCACCTCCTGGTTGTCGTCGCCGCACTGGTTGTCTCAGCTGGAGCGACCGTCTTAGCCGGACGGCCTATCTTCGCTCTAAACCACGGGGTCCACGCATGACGCCTGGCCCGCGCCGGACATCGGTTCCACAACGACGCGAGGCCGCCCCCCGAAGGGGACGGCCTCGTGTACGAGCCTGAAATTATCGCGTTTCGCGGTGCGCGGTGTGCGCGTTGCAACGCGGGCAGTGCTTCTTCATCTCCAGTCGGTCCGGGTTGTTACGCCGGTTCTTCTTGGTGATGTAGTTCCGCTCCTTGCACTCCACGCAGGCCAGCGTGATCTTCGGGCGGACGTCGGTGGCAGCCACAGGAGTGCTCCTTGACGAACGGATGGGACATTAACGCATAGAAGAGTAGCCGATCGAAGGACCGACCCCACAATCGGCTACTGTCAGTAGCGGTGACCGGACTTGAACCGGTGACACAGCGATTATGAGCCGCTTGCTCTACCGACTGAGCTACACCGCTGAGATGCGATCGGGTCCCGCCTTGCGACGGGAACCTCTCGCACCAGAGCCCCAATACGGAATCGAACCGTAGACCTTCTCCTTACCATGGAGACGCTCTACCGACTGAGCTATTGGGGCGAGCGATGAAGACATTACACGGTCCTCCGCCGATCGCCCAAATCCGTTTCGCGGCACCCGCCCCGGCCTGTTCCCACGGGCTTCCCCAGGCGTTCCCAGAACCCCTCACCGGCCCCTCGGACCCCCTGCGTCACACGGGGTGACAGCCCTCCGGCCGCCTTCGGACACCGGGCTGAACGGGCAGCCGAGGGAAGGGCCGGACAGCCGGAGGGCACGGGCAGTGGACGGAGGGCGGCGGGGCGGGCCGGTGCGCGCGACGGGTCGGGGACCGGCCCGGCCCCGGGACGGCCGGTCCCCGACCCGTCGACGGGCCACACCGGTACGACTATTGCGCTCCTCCCCGACGTTGACGGGTCGCCGCCCTAGGCTCGACTCACGCTGCGTGATCTTGTCTCCCCACGCTCCGTAGTCGTCCCTCCCGCAGCCGCCCCGAGCCCCAGGAGTGCGATGCCCGACAGTCAGCAGCAGCCGCCCCACTCCTCGGCGGGACAGACCGACACGGCCGCACTCCTGCTGTGCGGGGCGCGGCTCACCGACGGCCGGGCCGTGGACGTACGGCTGGGCGGTGGGCGTATCGAGGCGGTCGGTACCGCCGGGAGCCTCGCGGCGGGTGCCTCGGGGGCTCTCGCCACGAAGGTGGACCTCGACGGCTACCTCCTGCTGCCCGCCCCCGCCGAGGCCCACGCGCACAGCGACACGGCCCTGGCGGCCGACGGCGACGGCCCTCTGGCGTACGACGACCAGGAGATCCAGCGCCGGGCCACCGAAGCCGCGCTGCTGCAACTCGGCCACGGCGCCACGGCGTTGCGGTCCCATGTGCGCGTCGGAGACGTACAGGGGCTGGACGCGCTGGCGGCGGTGCTTCAGGTACGGCGGTCGCTGCGGGGGCTCGCGGAGCTGACGACGGTGGCGATGCCGCGGCTGCTGACGGGCGCGGCCGGCGCCGACGGGCTCGCGATGCTGCGGGACGCGCTGAAGATGGGCGCTACGGTGGTGGGCGGCTGCCCGGACGCGGACCCCGATCCGACGGGGTACGTGGAGGCGGTCCTGGAGCTCGCCTCCGAACACGGCTGCCCGGTCGATCTGCACACGGACGCCGCCGATCCCGCCCGGCTCGCCCGACTCGTGGCGATGGCGGGCGGCTTGCGGCCCGGGGTGACGCTCGGCCCGTGCGGCGGGCTCGGCCGGCTGCCCGTCGAGGTGGCCTCCCGCGCCGCGGACCAACTGGCCGCGGCCGGAGTGACGGTGGTGTGCCTGCCGCAGGGCGGCTGCGGGTCGGCGGACCGGCGCGGCACCGCTCCCGTACGGCTGTTGCGGGCGGCCGGAGTCCGGGTCGCGGCCGGCAGTGGCGCCCTGCGCGACCTGTCCAACCCGGTGGGACGCGGGGACCCGCTGGAGGCCGCCTACTTGCTGGCCTCGCGGTACGGGCTGCGCCCCGAGGACGCGTACGACACGGTGAGTTGTGCCGCCCGGGCCGCCCTCGGACTGCCCGAGGTCCGCGTGGAGGCCGGATTCCCGGCGGAGTTGCTCGCCGTACGCGGGGACCGGCTCTCGGGGGTGCTGTCGCTCGCGTACAGCCGGATCGTGGTGCACCGGGGGCGCGTGGTGGCGCGGACGAGCGCGGTGCGGGAGTACTGCAACTCGGCCGCCGAGCCGGGGATGGAACTGCCTCGGCAGGGACGCGGAGAGCCGTCGTAGCCGGTGCGGAACGCGAGGCGGACGCTGGCTCTGGCTCTGGCTCTGGCTCTGGCTCTGGCTCTGGCTCTGGCTCTGGCTCTGGCTCTGGCTCTGGCTCTGGCTCTGGCTCTGGCTCTGGCTCTGGCTCTGGCTCTGGCTCTGGCTCTGGCTCTGGCTCTGGCTCTGGCTCTGGCTCTGGCTCTGGCTCTGGCTCTGGCTCTGGCTCTGGCTCTGGCTCTGGCTCTGGCTCTGGCTCTGGCTCTGGCTCTGGCTCTGGCTCTGGCTCTGGCTCTGGCTCTGGCTGCCGGAACGGCGGTCGCGCGTATGAGGGTGCGCGGCACCGCACGCCGAACGCGGCACCGCACGCCGAAGGAGGACGGCCCCGCGAGCGTGGAGGTCGTTGTACGCCCTCCACGCCCGCGGGACAGGCCTACCTCTAGAACCCGCCGCCGCCCAGGAGGGCACCGCCCAGCGAGCCGCCCCCGGGGACCTTGTCCACGGGCATCTCCGTGGCCCCCGACGGCGCGCTGACGTCACCCGCCTTTGAGAACTTCAGGACGAGCGGCAGCTTGGTGCCCTTCTGACCGTCGGCGAGGACGGCCAGGTCGACCTTGATCTGCCGGAGGTCACCGTTCTTCAGCGTGAAGTCGACGGCGACCTTCTTGTTCGGAGCGTCCTTGAGGTCCTTCGCCGTGGGGAGTTCCGCGCCTTCGGGAAGGTCGTCCTGCAACGGCCGGAGCTTGTCGAAGACACCGGTGAGCAGGTCACGGAAGTTGCCCTTGGCGACGACGTGCTCGACGCCGTCGGCGCCGCTCTTGGTCCGGAAGGTGACCTCGTGGGCGATGACACGGCTCACGGCGTCGAGGATCTTCTTCTGGGTCTTGGCGTCGATGTCGTCGGCACCGGCCCCCTTCGAAGCGCCACCGGCGGCCTTCCGGGAACTCTCCAGCTTCTTGGTGTCGACCTTCACCCAGTCGCCTTCGAGGACCTTCTTCATCTCCTTCTCGCTCGGGGGAAGGTCGTCGGCCGACGGCATGGGAAAGCCCATCGCCTTGCCGACGGCCTTCATGTCCGCGCGGTAGTACGTGAAGTCGCCGACGACCCGGTACTCGGCCAGGACGCCGTCGGCCCCCGCGATCTTCATGCTCGTCCCGATGAGGTCCTTCTCGCCCGAATCCGCCAGCGGCTTCTTGGACTTGACGGAGACATCGACGCGCAGCCCGCTGAGGAACTTCGCGAACTCCGGCGGAAGGGCCTCGTCGGGACCGGACTCGCCCGCCAGCGTGTTGATCGCGGCGGCATCGGCGTCGAGGTCCAACTGGAAGGCGAGGGACTTCTGTTCGCCGAGCCGGTCGACGGCGTGGTCCACCTTCTGCCCGGCCGTGAGGTTCTCGACCGTGCCGCAGGCGGCCGCCGTGGCGAGGATGACAGCGGTGCAGCCGGTCGCGATGACGGTCTTGCGTATGACGGTGATGATGGTCTCCTCTACGACGCCGTACGGGCCCGCACGGCGTTCTTTCGTTCGCGTGTTCACTCGCTCTCGCGGTGATCACCCGTACTTCCACAGTGATCACCCATGTGACTCACGAGTTGCCCACAGGGTTGTGCGGCGAACGCGCTCATCCGGGCGTACGGTCGGGAACATGCGCATTGTCATCGCTGGTGGTCATGGTCAGATCGCGCTGCGGCTGGAGCGGCTGCTCTCCGCGCGAGGGGACGAGGTCGCGGGGATCATCCGCCGTGCCGAACAGGGCGACGATCTCCGGGCGGCCGGCGCCGAGCCGGTCCTGTGCGATCTGGAGTCGGCGTCGGTGGAGGAGGTCGCCGCGCACCTGCAGGGCGCGGACGCGGCCGTCTTCGCGGCGGGCGCGGGCCCGGGCAGCGGAGTGGACCGCAAGGAGACGGTGGACAAGGGCGCCGCGATCCTGTTCGCGGACGCCGCGGAACGGGCGGGCGTACGCCGGCACGTGGTCGTCTCCTCGATGGGCGCGGACCCGGCTCACCCGGGCGACGACATCTTCGACGCGTATCTGCGAGCCAAGGGCGAGGCCGACGCGTACGTACGGCGTACGGGCCTGGACTGGACGATCCTGCGTCCCGGCAGCCTGATCGACGACGCCGGGACCGGCCTCGTACGCCTGGAGGCCTCCACCGGCCGCGGCATGATCCCCCGCGACGACGTCGCCGCGATCCTCGCGGAACTGGTCGACACTCCGGCGACGACCGGTCTGACCCTGGAAGCGGTCAGCGGCTCGACACCGATCTCGGTCGCGGTGAAGTCGGTGGCGGGCAACTAGCCCACATCCCGTCCCGGTGCCGGGGGCGTACCAGTGGCGGTGCCGGTGGCGGTGGCGGTGGCGGTGGCGGTGGCGGTTCAGAACAGCGGGAGCTGGCCGGGGAATTCCGGGACGGTGTACCCGTCCAGCGCGGGCTGCGCCGCCCCGATGAGGGCCTGCCGGCGCGAACCGGGGCACGAGACCAGTTCCCCGCTCCCCCGCGCGCCGGGCGGATCGTGCCGGGCGAACCGCCCCGCGACGACGGCGATCTCCCGACGGCACTCGGGGCAGTTCCTGCGACGCGATGACATGGGATCAGTGTGCCCCGAGGGTCCCGACTTCCGTCGCCGCGCCCGTCACAGACGGCCGCGGCGGTGCGGGCGTACGGCCCGTCCAAATGCTCGGACGGGCCGTACCGATGCTCGGACGGGCCGTACGGTGGGGGTCGAGTCCGCCCGCGCGGCGACGACCGGCGTTCCGTCCGGCAACATCGTGTCGATGCGCCCATCTGCCCCACAGGCACCCCATCGACTGCCGCCGAGCCGACCGCAGTGGGGAAACGCGGACTAGGCGGTTTGACGGGGGTCGTGCTCGCCAGGGCCGAGGTGGGTGAGATCCCGCTCCCGCGCCGTGGGCGTCAACTCACGTCGACGTAATCGGCCGCGCTGGTGGCGACGCCGGTCGTGGAGTTGCCGTAGTACACCCAGCGGTAGTAGCCGTCGACCGAGGCGGTGACCGTGGCCTTCAAGCCCCCGGTGCTGCTGGTGGTGGCCTTCTTGACCGTCTTGAAAGCGTCGGCACCCTTGGCGCGGAACTGGAGACTGACCGTACGGCCGCTGTAAGCGTCGTACTTCTTCGTGCCCCAGTTCGCCCGGGTCACCTTGCCCGTGACAGTGATCGACTTGCCCTTGGTGACCGGCTCCGGCGAGGCGTTGGTGGTTGCCTTGGCGGCGCGCTTGAGCTGAGCGGTCGTGGACCGCGTCTCCCGTTCCCCGGTCTTGAGGCCGCCGTCGGCCTTCCACAGCTTCAGCGAGACGCCGACCTTCCAGGTCGTGGCGTCGCTGTTGGAGTCGACGTGCTCCTGGCTCGGGTGCGGGTCGATGTAGAGGTTGCCCTCGCAGCGAGCGTGCTTGGAGTCGATCTCATAGCAGGTGTAGCTGCCCGGCTGAATGAAATTCTCTCCCGTGTCGGCCGCCGTCGTGATGCTGCCGCGGTAGAGGAAGGGGTACGCGTCGTAGCGGGAGGGGTCGTCAGTGCTGTACCCGGAAGGCAGCGCGATGTTGAAACTGATGGGCGGCTCCACCTCCTTCGTCGTGCCGACGACGATCGGCTTGCCGTTGTTGATGACGATGTCCGACACGGTGATACCGGTGTCCGCCGCCTGAGCCGTCGGCGCGTTCAGCACCGAGAACCCCAGCGCCCCAACGAGCGTGGCCACCGCGACGGTTCGTCTGCCTGTCTTCATTCACACCTCTTCAGGAGGATGCCGTTGCAAGAACCGGCAGCCTATCTGGCAGGTACATGGCCTCTGCTCTCCGACCGTCCGGCTCACCACTCCGCAGCCCATCCCTCCCGCCTTACTCGGAGTCGTGACCCCGACGTTCGAGAAGGACGTCACAACGGCATGCCGGACCCCCGAGTCGTCCGCACCGCGCTGTACAGCTGGGCCTTCAACAGGAACCCCATCCCGAGATACAGCGTTCGAACGCGAGGCTGCGTGAGACAACAAACTGATCGGCAGGGGGGTATGACTAAGGGCCCGTGACCTGCTGTTTAGGCAGGTCACGGGCCCTTGGTTCCCGGGTGGCGGCGCGTGGATTCGAACCACGGAAGGCTAAGCCGGCAGATTTACAGTCTGCTCCCTTTGGCCGCTCGGGCACACCGCCGGGGATGCTGCCCCTGAGCCCCGCTTCTGCGGTGCTCCCTGGCAACGACGTAAACGATACCTGATGCCCGGGGATGCTTCGCCACCCAATTGATCGACGCTTGGGGGGAGGGGGGTGGCTAGGCTTATGCGGATGCGGCCGGAGGCCTACGCAGGGCTCGACGGCCGCCCCTACGCACCCCGATACAAGGAGCCACAGGACATGGCCGACTCCAGTTTCGACATCGTCTCGAAGGTCGAGCGGCAGGAGGTCGACAACGCCCTCAACCAGACCGCCAAGGAGATCTCGCAGCGCTACGACTTCAAGAACGTCGGCGCCTCCATCTCCTGGTCCGGCGAGAAGATCCTCATGGAGGCGAACTCCGAGGAGCGGGTGAAGGCCGTCCTCGATGTGTTCGAGACCAAGCTGATCAAGCGCGGCATCTCGCTGAAGGCGCTGGACGCCGGTGAGCCCCAGCTCTCCGGCAAGGAGTACAAGATCTTCGCGACGATCGAGGAGGGCATCTCCCAGGACAACGCGAAGAAGGTGGCGAAGATCATTCGCGACGAGGGCCCCAAGGGCGTGAAGGCCCAGGTGCAGGGCGACGAGCTGCGCGTCAGCTCGAAGAGCCGTGACGACCTGCAGGCCGTTCAGGCTCTCCTCAAGGGCAAGGACTTCGACTTCGCCCTGCAGTTCGTGAACTACCGGTAGAACGCCTGGGAGAACTCCTGGCAGAACGCCTGGTGACCCGTCCCGCACGCCGGGCGCCGACACGCTTCGCCAGTACCTCGCCGACCCGCCTCAGGGCCCGGGTCGCTGCGGGCGGTTCCTGCCGGGGTGTTCCTGTCGGGGCGGGTCATTGCCCGGGGCGTTTCGTCCCGCGGTACGAGGAAGCAGGAAGCGGCCGCGGGAGTGGCCGCCGCACGAGGAAGGGTGGGCACCCGGGGTGTCCACCCTTCTCGTCTGCCGGCCGTGGTCCGGCCCCGGCGGTGCGCGCTCAGCGGCGCGAGTCGCCGAACAGGATGCGGTAGACGATCAGCAGCACGAGCGCACCGCCGATGGCGGCGGCCCAGGTGGCACCGTCGTAGAACTGCTTGGTGATGGGGTGGTCCAGCCAGCGGGCCGATATCCAGCCGCCTATGAACGCGCCCGCGACGCCGATGACGGTCGTTCCGATGAAGCCTCCCGGGTCGCGCCCCGGGAGCAGGAACTTGGCGATGGCGCCGGCCAGCAGCCCCAGAATGATCCAGCTGATGATGCCCATGTCCCGAACCTGCCCTTCCGCGCTGTGCTCACGCTGTCCCGGCCCTGTGAACTCGACCCTGCCGGGCCGTGCCCCGGCTGTCCGTGTCCGGTGCGGGTCGAACGCGTGCCGGTGCTGTGTTGATGAACAGGACGTAGCCACGGCTCCCACCGGTTGCAGTGATCAGTAAGGTGCGGCGCATGACGCCGTCCAGTCCCGAATTGCACCGCACGCTAGGAGTCGGTGACGCCGTGGTCGTCGGGCTCGGCTCGATGATCGGTGCCGGGATCTTCGCCGCGCTCGGCCCCGCCGCGCGGGCGGCTGGATCCGGGCTGCTGCTCGGACTCGCCCTCGCCGCGGTCGTCGCCTACTGCAACGCGATGTCCTCGGCACGGCTGGCCGCCCTGTACCCCGCTTCCGGCGGCACGTACGTCTACGGGCGTGAGCGGCTGGGCCCCTTCTGGGGGTATCTGGCGGGCTGGTCGTTCATCGTCGGCAAGACGGCCTCGTGCGCGGCGATGGCGCTCACCGTGGGCGCGTACGTCTGGCCGTCACACGCGCACGTGGTGGCGGTCGCGGCCGTGGTCGCGCTGACCGCCGTGAACTACGGCGGTATGCAGAAGTCGGCCTGGCTGACGCGGGTGATCGTGGCGGTGGTCCTGGCGGTCCTCGCTTCCGTGGTGGTCGGGTGCCTCGGTTCCGACGCCGCCGATGCCGGGCGGCTGGGCATCGGACTGTCGTCGGGCGCGGGCGGGGTGCTTCAGGCGGCCGGTCTGCTGTTCTTCGCGTTCGCCGGGTACGCGCGCATCGCGACGCTCGGCGAGGAGGTACGCGATCCGGCGCGCACCATTCCGCGCGCGATCCCGTTGGCCCTGGGCATCGCGCTCGCGGTGTACGCGGCGGTCGCTGTCGCCGTCCTTTCGGTGCTCGGGTCGGCGGGACTGGGGCTTGCCCCGGCGCCGCTGGCGGACGCCGTGCGGGCAGCCGGGCTGCCGGGGCTCGTGCCGGTGGTGCGGGTGGGGGCCGCGGTGGCCGCGCTCGGCTCCCTTCTCGCCCTGATCCTGGGTGTCTCGCGGACCACGCTGGCCATGGCCCGCGACCGTCATCTGCCGGGCGCCCTGGCCGCCGTGCATCCACGCTTCCAGGTTCCGCACCGGGCGGAACTGGCCGTGGGCGTGGTGGTCGCCGCGCTGGCCGCGACCGTGGATGTGCGCGGCGCGATCGGTTTCTCCTCCTTCGGTGTGCTGGCGTACTACGCGATCGCCAACGCCTCCGCCTGGACGCTGAGTCCGGCCCCGGCGTCGCGGGTCGTTCCGGTGCTGGGTCTCCTCGGGTGCGTGACGCTGGCCTGTGCCCTGCCTGGTGTCTCGGTGGTCGTGGGGGCGGCCGTCCTGGCGGTGGGCGCGGCGGCCTACGGCGTACGGCTGTGGGCGGCTTCGCGCTAGTGGGTCAGGAGGCCCGGGTCGCCGTCGTACGTATGTGGAAGTCGGGCCAAGGGGGGAGGTCCGCGCCGTCGTGGGACTCCTCGTACCAGCCGGTTCCGTCGAGCCAGGCGCGCAGCCAGGTCGCGAGGTCGGGTGCGTCCACGTACCAGGCGTGGTCGGCCTCGTCGGCGTTCGGCTCGTAGAGCAGGACCGTGGCGTCGGGGCTCCGGCAGTCCACGCACGCGTACATCCCGCAGCCCCAGTGGGATATCGGCAGGACGCCCTCGGGCCATGGCCAGTCGGGGTCCTTGCGGCCGCTCTCGCGGCTGGCGAGGTACTGCGGAACGACCGCCGGCTCGCCCGACGGCGGGCCGTCGAGCAAGGGCAACAGGCCGTATTCCGGACCGAATCCGCCGTCCCCGATCCGCAGGTAGAGCGAGGCGAGCAGCGCGGGCAGCGGGAAGCCGAGGACGGCCTCGGCACGGGCGACCTCGGCCGTGTCCACGGGCGCGGGCAGTGAAGGCCAGCCCCATGGGCGGGTGTTGCGGGCCTGCGTGGCAACCCGTGCCAGCAACTGCTCGATTTCGGTCATGGGTTCATCATGCAGCGCGCCACTGACAATCGGGCAGCCTGTGGACAGCCCTCACGCCGGACGGACATCGAGGCCGTTTTCGGCGAGGAAGGCGAGGAGTTCCTCGAAGGTCGGCGGGCGTAGCCGGTACGCCGGGGGACGCCGAGGAAGGTGCGGGCGATGTCCGCGGACTGCCGGACGAGCGAGAAGGGCGGTTCGGCGCCGCAGCGCCTCGCAGGCAGTCGTTCGGTGTGTCCAGGCACCGGCCGAGGCAAGGCGCTTCGACCGGCCGTCCCCGCTTCCACCCGCTAGCGCGTCGCGAACGGCTGGTCCGTGGGCACGACTTCGCGTCCCAGCGGGAACAGCGAGATCGGGATGAGCTTGAAGTTGGCGATGCCGAACGGGATGCCGATGATCGTGATGCACATCGCGATGCCCGTGACGACGTGGGCCAGGGCGAGCCACCAGCCCGCCAGCACCAGCCACAGGACGTTGCCGACGCAGGACGGCGCGCCCGCGTCGTGGCGCTCCACCGTCGTATAGCCGAAGGGCCACAGGGCGTAGAGCCCGATACGGAAGGCGGCGATGCCGAACGGGATGCCGATGATGGTGATGCACAGGATGATGCCTGCGAGCAGGTACCCGAGGAACAGCCAGAAGCCGCTCAGGATGAGCCAAATGACGTTCAGAATTGTCTTCACTGGTGACGACCTGCCATCTGCTCGAGCCGGGCGATACGCTCCGCCATCGGCGGATGCGTGGAGAACATCTTCGACATTCCCTGTCCCGGGCGGAATGGGTTCGCGATCATCATGTGGCTCGCGGTCTCGATGCGCGGCTCGGGAGGCAGCGGCAGCTGCTTGGTGCCGGCGTCGAGCTTGCGCAGCGCGCTCGCGAGGGCGAGGGGGTCGCCGGTGAGCTGGGCACCGGACGCGTCCGCCTCGTACTCCCTGGAGCGGCTGATCGCGAGCTGGATGAGGGAAGCGGCGAGCGGGCCCAGAATCATGACCAGGAGCATCCCGAGAATGCCGGGACCGTCGTCGTCATTGGAGCGGCCGATCGGGATCAGCCAGGCGAAATTGACCAGGAACATGATCACCGAGGCGAGGGCGCCGGCCACGGACGAGATCAGGATGTCGCGGTTGTAGACGTGACTGAGCTCGTGGCCGATGACGCCGCGCAACTCGCGCTCGTCCAGGATGCGCAGGATCCCCTCGGTGCAGCACACGGCCGCGTTGCGCGGGTTGCGGCCCGTCGCGAACGCGTTCGGCGCCTCCGTCGGTGAGATGTACAGGCGCGGCATGGGCTGGCGTGCCTGGGTGGAGAGATCGCGGACCATGCGGTACAGGGCCGGGGCCTCGAACTCGCTCACCGGGCGGGCGCGCATCGCGCGTAGAGCCAGTTTGTCGCTGTTCCAGTACGCGTACGCGTTCGTCCCGAGCGCGATGAACAGCGCGACGATCAGGCCGGTGCGCCCGAAGAAGCTGCCGATGACGATGATGAGTGCGGACAGTCCCCCGAGAAGTACGGCTGTCCTGAGCCCGTTGTGCCGGCGGTGCACGGTACGCCCTCCAAGTGGTGCGGCAGGGGAACCCTTTGCTTGCTGATGCTCTGCTTCCACTCTTCAGTGGACCCTCCCGTACTGGTCAACGCCAGACGGAGAGCACTAGTTCCCTTGTGCGCACGGCCTGGAACGTGGGCCGTCCGGGTGAATCGAACGGTGGTCCACGCGCGCGCGTGCCTCTTGGCCGGGGTGGAGAAACCGGGTTGTCCCGGGCGGCGGAACCGGCCCCCGATTCAGAAGAGTCCGGTCGCCGAGAAGCGCAGGATCAGCTGGGGCGCACCTGAAAGGACGATGCCCAGGACGGCCGTCAGGGCGATGGCCGCGGTGAGCGGAGCGGGGGTGCGGTGCGTGCCCGGCTCGCCCTCGGGAGCGCGGAAGAGCAGCGTCGTCCACTGAAGGTAGTAGAAGAGCGCGATCACCACGTTGACGGCCATGACGACGGCCAGCCAGCCGAGCCCGGCGTCGACGGCCGCGGAGAAGACGGTCACCTTGGCGAAGAGACCGATGATGCCCGGCGGCAGACCGGCCAGGCAGAGCAGGAAGAAGCCGAGGACCAGCGCGGAGAGGGGGCTCTCGGCGTACAGACCCCGGTAGTCGCTGATGCGGTTCAGGGGACTTCTGCGGGCCACCAGGGCGGCCACGGCGAAGGCGCCGAGGTTCACGGCCGCGTACATGAGGGCGTACGCGACCGTGGAGCCGATGGCCTTCTCGGCGTCCTTGGAGTAGGCGGCGGCCGCGATCGGGACCAGGAGGTAGCCGGCCTGTCCGACGGAGGACCAGGCGAGCAGCCGTACCGCGCTGTACGCGCGCGTGGGCCGCTGCCGCAGGGCGCCGACGTTCCCGACCGTCATGGTGAGGGCCGCCAGCGCTGCCAGCGCGGGGCCCCAGACATCGGCGTACGACGGGAAGGCGATGACGGTGACGAGGATCAGCCCGGAGAAGCCGACCGCCTTGCCGACGACCGACAGGTAGGCGGCGATCGGCAAGGGCGCCCCTACGTAGGTGTCGGGCACCCAGAAGTGGAAGGGCACGGCGGCCGTCTTGAAGGCGAAGCCGACGAGGGTGAGGACGACGCCCGCCTGGGCGAGGGTGTGGAACTGTCCGTCGACGTGCTGGATCCCGTCCGCGATGCGGGTGAGGTAGAGGCTGCCGGTCGTCGCGTAGACGAAGCTGACGCCCATCAGGCTCACCGCGGTCGCGGTGACGGAGGACAGGAAGAACTTGAGGGCCGCTTCCGAGGACTTCTTGTCGCCGCGCCTGATGCCGACGAGCGCGAAGGCGGGCAGCGAGGCGACCTCCAGGGCGACGATGAGGGTCGCGAGGTCGCGGGAGGCGGGCAGCAGGGCGGCGCCGGCGGCCGAGGAGAGCAGCAGGAACCAGTACTCCCCTTCGGGGAGTTCCTTGTTCGCGTCCTTCAGGGCGGTGACCGACAGCAGGGCGACGAGGAGCGCGCCGCCGAGCACCAGAAGCTGGATGACCAGGGTGAAGCGGTCCGCCACGTAGCTGCAGGTGTCCGCGTCGCCCGTCAGGCAGAACGTCGCCCGGTCGCCGTCCAGGAGGGGCAGCAGCAACAGCGCGGAGGCGGCCAGGCCCGCCACGGACACCCAGCCGAGGACGGCCTTCCTCGCGTCGCCGATGAAGAGGTCGGCGACGAGCACGACGAGTCCGACGACCGCCGCGAGGGTGGGCGGCGCGATGGCGAGCCAGTCGACGGACTGGACCAGGGAACTCATCGGGTGCCTCCTGCGAGGAGCTGCTGTACGGCCGGGTCGGTCAGGCCGAGGAGGGCCCGGGGCCACAGGCCGGCGACGACGGTGAGGGCGACGAGCGGCGTCCAGGCGGCGAACTCGTAGCTCTGGACGTCGGCGAGCTTCGGCTCCTCCTGCGATGTGCCGCCCATGCAGACGCGGCGCACGACGATGAGCATGTACGCGGCCGTGAGCAGGGTGCCGAGCGCGGCGATCGCCATGAACGTCAGATAGGCGGGTCGGCTGAGTCCGGCGGCGGGCTCGAACGCGCCGAACAGCGCCAGCATCTCGCCCCAGAACCCGGCGAGGCCGGGCAGCCCGAGCGAGGCGACCGCGGCGAAGGCCAGCAGGCCGCCGAGGCGCGGGGCCTTGCCGTACAGCGCGGCGCCCGTCTCCTCGGCGAGGGTGTCGAGGTCGGTGGTGCCCGTGCGGTCCTTCAGCGCTCCGACGAGGAAGAAGAGGAGGCCGGTGATGAGGCCGTGGGCGATGTTGGCGAACAGCGCGCCGTTCACGCCGGTCGGGGTCATCGTCGAGATGCCGAGCAGGACGAATCCCATGTGGCCGACGGAGGAGTAGGCGATGAGCCGTTTGAGGTCGCCCTTCGCTCCCTGCTTGGCGAGGGCCAGGCAGGCCAGGGAGCCGTAGATGATCCCGACCACGGCGAAGGCGGCGAGGTAGGGGGCGAAGGTGCGGAAGCCGTCCGGGGTGATCGGCAGCAGGATCCTGACGAACCCGTACGTTCCCATCTTCAGCATGACGCCGGCCAGCAGGACCGAGCCGACGGTCGGGGCGGCGGTGTGGGCGTCCGGCAACCAGCTGTGCAGCGGCCACATCGGCGTCTTGACCGCGAGCCCGATCCCGATCGCCAGAACGGCGATGACCTGCACGGATGTGGTCAGTGACCGGCCGTTGTCAGTGGCGAGTGCCACCATGTCGAATGTGCCCGCCTTGATTCCGATCAGGAGCAGGCCGAGCAGCATGACGACCGAACCGAGCAGGGTGAAGAGGATGAACTTCCAGGCCGCGGCCTGGCGCTGGGCACCTCCCCACCGGGCGATGAGGAAGTACATCGGGATGAGCACCATCTCGAACGCGAGGAAGAACAGCAGCAGATCGAGGACGGCGAAGGTCGCGAGTGTGCCGGACTCGAGGACGAGCAGCAGTGCGACGAATGCCTTCGGGGTCGGGCCCGCGGGCATCTTGAAGTAGGAGTACAGCGCGCAGAGGAAGGTCAGCAGCGCGGTCAGGACCAGAAGGGGGAGGGAAATGCCGTCGATGCCGAGGTGGATCCGCACGTCGAGTGCGGGGATCCAGCTGATGTCCGTCGTGGCCTGCATCCTCGACGGCTGGTCGTGGTCGAAGCCGAGCGCTAGGACGATCGCGGCGATGAGCACCACGCCGGTGACGGTCACGCCGTGCCGCAGCACCGCCTGCTCGGGAGACTTCCCCTTCAGCCCGGGCGGGGCCGGCAGAAGGGCCGCGGCGGCCCCGATGAGCGGGCCGACGACGATCACCGCGAGAAGAATCTGCATCACGGATTCACTGATATCGATCACGCGTGCTCACGCTCCCGTGGCGACGAGGAGGGCGGCGACCACCAGGACGACGGTGCCGGCGAGCAGCGCGCTCACATAGGTCTGCACATTGCCGGTCTGCGCACGCCGTACGGCCGTGCCCAGCCAGCGGGGTAGGGCGCCCGCACCGCGTACATAGGTGTCGACGACCTCCCGGTCGAGGAACCGGACGAGCGAGGCTCCGGCCTGCACCGGGCGGACGAACAGCACGGTGTACACGGCGTCGAGGTGGAAGCCGACGGCCGCGTGGCGGTGCAGGGGGCCGAGCAGCAGTCGGCCCGGGTCCGCCGGGTCGGGGGCGTAGGCCACGTCTCCGAAGGCGGGTTCGTGGGCGGCGATGGCCTCGGCCTCGACCTGTCCGGCATCGGCGCCGGGGTGGGCCGCGACCGCACCCATCGGTCTGCGGGCCGCCAGGGCGGTGGTGTGCCGCCAGGCGCCGTAGGTGACGATCACGCCGACCAGGGCGAGCCCTGTGCCGAGCACCGAGGTGGTGAGGACCGGCGTCAGGTCACGGCCGTCGAACCAGTCGGGCAGCGGGCCGATCGCCAGGCCGAAGACGAGCGACGGGACGGCGAGCACCCAGAGCACGGCCGTCATGGTGACCGGCTGCCTGCCGTGGTCGGGAGCCTCGGCTCCGTGCCCGCGGAAGGCCAGCAGCCACAGCCGGGTGGCGTACGCGGCGGTGAGGACGGCGGTGATCAGACCGGTCACCAGGACGATCCAGCCCGCGGCGCCGGGGGCCTGCTCGGTGTGCCCGGTGGCGACGTGCTCGGCGGCCCCGAGGACGGCTTCCTTGGAGAAGAAGCCGCTGAAGGGAGGGATCGCGGCGAGCGCGAGCAGGGCCACGGTCATCGTCCAGTAGGCGTCGGGGACGCGGGCGCGCAGGTCCTTCATACGGGACATGACGGCCAGCGAGTTGGTGCCGGAGGCGTGGATGATCACGCCGGCCGCGAGGAACAGCAGCGCCTTGAAGGCGCCGTGCGCGAGGAGGTGGAAGACGGCGGCACCGCGGTCGCCGACGGCGAGGGCGCCGGCCATGTAGCCGAGCTGACCGATCGTCGAGTAGGCGAGGACCCGCTTGATGTCGTCCTGGGCGAGCGCCGCGAGTCCCGAACCGACCATCGTGACACCGGCCATGACGGCGAGGACGACCATCGCGGCCAGGGAGGCCTGGAAGACGGGAAGGAGCCGGGCGACGAAGTAGATACCGGCGGCGACCATCGTCGCGGCGTGGATCAGCGCGGAGACGGGTGTGGGGCCCGCCATCGCGTCGGGCAGCCAGGTGTGCAGCGGGAACAGCGCCGACTTGCCCGCAACGCCCGCGAGCAGCAGCAGGGCGACCAGGGTCGGGTGGTGCAGTCCGCCGCTCGCCACGGTGCCGAGGACCGTGGTGATCTGGAAGGAGCCGGCGTCGGTGGCCAGAGCGAACAGGCCGATGAGGAAGGGGACGTCGCCGAGTTTGGTGACCAGGAAGGCCTTGATGGACGCGGCGCGGGCCTCGGGCGTCTCCCAGTAGTGGCCGACCAGGAAGTACGAGCAGATGCCCATGATCTCCCAGCCGACCAGGAGCACCATCAGGTCGCCCGAGTAGACGACGAGCAGCATCGCGGAGGTGAACAGGGAGACGAGGGCGGCGTACGAGGGGTAGCGCGGGTCGTCGCGCAGGTAGCCCGTCGAGTAGATCTGCACGCAGGTGGCGACGACGCCGACGAGTACGGCGACGAGGGCGGCGAAGCCGTCGATGTGCAGGCTCAGTTCGATGGGGACCGAGCCGGTCGGGGTGAGTTCGGTGTGCGCGTCGATGGCCCGGCCGCCGGCCTGGTCCATGGCGACCAGCACGGCGAGGACGAGGGACGCGAGAGGCGGCAGTACGGCGAGCGGGCGGACGAAGCCCGGGGCCGTGCGGCCGAGGAGGAGTCCGGCGACGGCTCCCAGGAACGGAAGGAGGGGGACGAGGACGGCGAGGGTGGTCGTGGTCACGCGGTGGCCTCAGCCTTCTCGGCCGCGGGGGCGTCGGGGTCGTCGGGGCCGTGGCCCTCGGCGGTGTCGCGGAGCTTGTCGATGTCCGAGGTGCCGCGGTTGCGGTACACGGCGAGGACGATCGCGAGGCCGATGCCGATCTCGGCGGCGGCGATGGCGATGGTGAACAGGGTCAGTGCCTGGCCGGAGTGCAGCGTGTCGCGGGCGGCCTTGGAGAGCCAGACGTCGAAGGCGACGAGGTTCAGGTTGACGGCGTTGAGCATCAGCTCGACCGACATCAGGACCAGGATCGCGTTGCGGCGCGCGAGGACTCCGTACAGGCCCGTGCAGAACAGGAGGGCGGCGAGCACGGCGGGATAGGCGAGGTGCATCAGCGGACACCTTCCTTGTCTTGCTTGCCGCTGCGGCTGCCGGGGACGCGCGGGGTGGTCGTGGCGGCGTCCGCCTTCGCCTTGCGGGAGAGGACGATCGCGCCGACCAGGGCGGCGAGGAGAAGGACGGAGAGCGCTTCGAAGGGGAGGACCCAGTTCTGGAAGAGGCTCGCTCCGGTCACCTCGGTGGAACCGGCGGCGGCGCCGTTCAGGTCGACCCAGGTGGTGCGGAAGGCGTCGACGACGACCCAGACCAAGGCGCCGGCCGAGGCGACGGCCACGGTCAGGGCGGCCCAGCGGTTGCCGGAGTCGGCGTCCGGGGAGCGGCCGATCGGGGCCCTGGTGAGCATCAGACCGAACAACAGGAGGACGACGACGGAACCGACATAGATGAGGACCTGCACCCAGGCGATGAACTCGGCCGTCAGCAGCAGGTATTCGACGGCGAGGCCACCGAGGGCCATCACCAGCCACAGGGCGGCGTGCACCAGCTGCTTGGTGGTGACGGTGACGAGCGCGGCGCCGAAGGTGACCAGGCCGACGAGGAGAAAGGCGATCTCGACGCCGGTCGGGGAGAGGAAGCCGTGGTGTCCGGAGTCGACGGCGGTGGCCGCGTGGGCCGCCGTGGCCGTGGCTGCTGCGAAGGTCACGACTGTCCCTCCTGGGGACCGGAAGGGGGCGTGGCCGGGGGCTCCGGCTGCCCACCCTGCTCGGTCCGGGTCGGCTGCCCACCCTGCTCGGCCTGCGCCGCTTGGGCTGCCTGGGCCGCTTGCTCGGCCTGGGCCGCCTGTTCGGCCGCGAGTTTGTCGGCGGTCTTGCGGGCCGCGGCGATCTCCTTGGGTTCCTCGGCGCCGGGGTCGAGGGCGGGCGGGGCCGGGACGGTCCACATCCACTCACGGAGCTTGTCGCGTTCGTGGGTGAGTTCGTGGATGTCGGTCTCCGCGTACTCGAACTCCGGGGACCAGAAGAGCGCGTCGAAAGGACAGACCTCGATGCAGATACCGCAGTACATGCACAGGGAGAAGTCGATGGCGAAGCGGTCCAGGACGTTGCGGCTGCGCTCACGGCCACCCGGGGCGGCCGGCGGGACCGTCTCCTTGTGGGAGTCGATGTAGATGCACCAGTCCGGGCACTCGCGGGCGCACAGCATGCAGACCGTGCAGTTCTCCTCGAAGAGGCCGATGACGCCGCGGGTGCGGGGCGGGAGTTCGGGCTGGGCGTCCGGGTACTGCGCGGTGACGGTCTTCTTCGTCATCGTGCGGAGGGTGACGGCCAGGCCCTTGGCGAGGCCGGAGCCAGGGATGGGAGCCATGGTTACGCGATCACCACCTTGACGATGCCGGTGAGGGCGATCTGGGCGAGGGACAGGGGGACGAGGAGGGTCCAGGAGAGTTTCTGGAGCTGGTCCTCCCGCAGGCGGGGATAGGTGACGCGGAGCCAGATGACGACGAAGGCGAGGATCGCGGCCTTCAGGAGCGTCCAGACCCAGCCGAGGCCGTCGGCACCCCAGGGACCGTGCCAGCCGCCCAGGAAGAGGACGGTGGTCAGGCCGCACAGGACGACGATCCCGGCGTACTCGGCGAGCAGGAACAGGGCGAAGCGCAGGCCGGTGTACTCGGTGTAGGCGCCGAAGATGATCTCGGAGTCGGCGACGGGCATGTCGAAGGGGGGCCGTTGGAGTTCGGCGAGACCGGCGACGAAGAACACGATCGCGCCGACGATCTGCCAGGGCAGCCACCACCACTCGAATGCGTCCACGATGCCCGGGAGCGAGACCGTGCCGGCCGCCATCGCGACCGAGGCCGCGGTCAGCAGCATCGGGAGCTCGTACGCGAGGAGCTGTGCGGCGGTGCGGAGGCCGCCGAGGAGGGAGAACTTGTTGGCCGACGCCCAGCCCGCCATGAGCGAGCCGAGGACGCCCACGCCCATGACGGCGAGGACGAAGAAGATGCCCGCGTCGACGACCTCGCCGACCGCGCCCTCGCCCGGGCCGATGGGGATGACGAGGAGGACCAGGAGGTACGGGAGAAGGGCCACGGCGGGGGCGAGCTGGAAGATACGGCGGTCCGCGCCCGTGGGAACGATGTCTTCCTTCTGGGCGAACTTCACGCCGTCCGCGACGAGCTGGGCCCAGCCGTGGAAGCCGCCCGCGTACATCGGGCCGAGGCGGCCCTGCATGTGGGCCATCACCTTGTGCTCGGTCTGGCCGACGATCAGGGGGAACGTCAGGAACACGACGAAGACGACGAGGAGGCGTAGGGCGACGTCGAGAGCGTCGTTCACTGCGTGCCTCCGGAGGGGTCGTCAGGGGTGGGGGCGGGCTTCGAATCGGGGGTGGGGCCGGACTTCGAACCGGGGCCGGGGTCCGCGTTCGGCTCCTGATCGGACGCCGACCCGGAGTCGGGTTCCGACTCGGTCTCCAACTCCCGCCGTGGCTCGGACTCCTGCCGGGGCTCGGACTCACGCCCTGAATCCGGGGCGGGCTCGGTCTTCACCTCGGTCTTCGCCTCGGGGGTCGGTGCCGGGGTCCGGTCAGGCGTCCCCTCGGGCTCGGACTCCGGCGTCGCCTCAGGCGCCGGAGTTCGCGCGGCCTTCGGCTCCGGGTCGTCGAACGCGGGCTTCGCCTGGTGCCAGGGAGCGTCGGAGCTGCGCGGTGCGGCAGGCCTTCTGGCGGGCCTCGTCGCCGAGCCGGGGCCGGCTGCCCGAGGGCCACTCGCCGGAGAGGTCGCCTCAGCCGGAGCCGCCGGTTCCACACCAGCCGTCGGCTCGGAGGGAGCCGCCGGTTCCGCCCCGGTCGTCGGCTCCACCGCAGACGTCGGCTCCACCGCAGACGTCGGCTCCACCGCAGACGTCGGTCCCGCAGGGGGCGTCGGTTGCGCGGCGGGCGTCGGATCGGAAGGTGGAGGTGTCGTCTGTTGCGCTCGTTGGGTCGCCGAGCCCTGGCTCGCGCTGCGGGCTCTGCGCGCGGGCCGCGCGGCCTCCGCACCGGAGGCGGCACCCGCCCCCGCGGAAGCCGCACCCGTGTCCGTCGCCCCGGCGGCAGCACCCGCGTCGGCGGGTGCGGAGGCGGCTGTGGCCGGTGTCTGACTGGCCGACCCCTCCCCCGCCGTGCGGGCCCTGCGCACGGGGCGGTCGCCGGCGGGGCGGGCCGCGCCGCGGGCCGGTCGGGACGGGGCCGGGGGGAGCTGGCCCTTGAGGGGGCCCCACTCGTTGGGGTCGGGTACGCCGGGCGGAAGCATCTGGCGGCGCTTGGGGCCGCCGTGCTCGGACTCGCCGGGTTCCTTCGCGCCGGGCCAGGCCTTGGCGACGCGGGCGGCCAGGACGAAGTCCTTGCGGAGGGGATGGCCTTCGAAGCCCTCCGGCAGGAGCAGGGGGTCGAGGCCGGGGTGACCCTCGAAGGCCACCCCGAACATCTCGTGCGTCTCGCGCTCGTGCCAGGCGGCGCCCGCGTAGACGGAGACCGCCGACGGGAGGACCGGGGTGGCGTGCGGGACGGTCGTACGGACGAGGAGGCGGCGTACCGGGGACAGGGCCACGACGTGGGCCGAGACAAGGAAGCCCGTGCCGGGTTCGTCGACGGCGCTCAGCCAGTCGAAGTAGGTGCAGCCCAGCGTGTCACGGGCCGTCTCCAGGGCCGCGATCCAGGACGCCGGGGGTACGTCGACCGTCAGGACCTCGTACGACTCCTCGGCCGTGGCGTCGGGGCCGAAGAGTTCCTCGGCGGGGCCGGGGAGCCAGCCGACGGTCATCGGTCCTCCTCACCGGGGGCGGTCGCGTCCGTCCCCGGAACGCTCGTCGCCGAAGGGACCGGGGGCTTCACCAGACCGCTCTGGAGCGCGGCGGCCGACGGTCGCGGCGCGTCGGACCCGTACCGCTCCCCCAGCGACTCCCGGGCGATCTTCTCCTGGAGCTTGAGGATGCCCTGGAGCAGGGCCTCGGGGCGGGGCGGGCACCCGGGGACGTAGACGTCGACGGGGATGATCTGGTCGACGCCCTTGGTGACGGAGTAGGAGTCCCAGTAGGGGCCGCCGCAGTTGGAGCAGGCGCCGAAGGAGATGACGTACTTCGGTTCGGGCATCTGCTCGTACAGGCGCTTGACGGCGGGCGCCATCTTGTCCGTGACCGTGCCCGACACCACCATCAGGTCGGCCTGGCGGGGGCCCGGCGCGAACGGGATCACGCCGAGGCGGATGAAGTCGTGGCGGGCCATCGACGCGGCGATGAACTCGATCGCGCAGCAGGCGAGGCCGAAGTTGAAGACCCAGAGCGAGTAGCGGCGGCCCCAGTTCAGGACCACCTTCATGGGTTCGGGGGCGAGGCGGGCGAGCGCTCCGAGCCGCTTCGGCTCGGGCAGCAGCACCGGCTCGGGCAGCAGCACCGGCTGGTCCGGGGCGGAGGGGGTCACGTCCATGTCAGGACGCCCTTCTTGTATGCGTACAGCAGGCCAACGGCCAGGAAGCCGAGGAAGATGAACATCTCGACGAGCGTCGCGGCGCCGTAGCCGGGAGCGGCGAAGACCGTGGCCCAGGGGAAGAGGAAGATCGAGTCGACGGCGAAGATGACGTAGAGGAAGGCGTACACGTAGTAGCGGACCTGGGTGTGGGCCCAGCCCTCGCCGACGGGGTCGACGCCGCACTCGTACGTCAGGAGTTTCTCGGGGGTGGGGACCACGGGCCGCAGCAGGCGGCCGGCCCCGAAAGCGACGGCGACGAACAGCACGCCCATCACGGCGATCAGTGCGACCACCGAGTAGGACTGGAAGTAGTCCGCCGCGACGACGGTTCCGGTCGCCGTGACAACGGTCGGTTCCGGCACGTCAGCCCCTCACTCCCTGACCTCGTTGCGCCCCGTCGTGCGCCGTCGCGCACTCTGTGATGCGCCATGTTCGACGATCTGTACGGACGGGAGTCTAGGGCCTGCTAAAGAGAGCGTAAGCAGCCCGTCACGCCTCGACCATCCCTTGACCACCGGGAAGACGTTCACGTCTCACGGTGTGAACGTGTCCCGGCACCACCTCGCCGTCACCTACGGCTCTCACCCCTGAGGGTGGGGTTTTCCCCAGTGCATCGCGGCGGCCCACCTCATGGCGCGGCGGCGCGCCGCCGGGCAGGCTAGCGGATATGACCGAACGCATCACGCCCGCCAGTCCGCCGGACGATCCGTCCGACGGTGACCGGCCGCCCGCCGTACGCCTCGCCCTCGACCCGGTGACCTGGAAGGAGATCTCCCATCTTCTGGTGAACCTGCCGGCTTCGATCGTCGGGTTCGTGTACGTCGTGGCGATGCTCGCCACGGGCGCGGGGCTCGCCGTGACCGTCGTCGGTCTGCCGCTGCTCGCGGCCGGGCTGCGCGGTTCGCGGCAGCTGGGCAAGCTGGAGCGGGCGCGGGCGCGCGGGCTGCTGGGGCTGCGGATCGACGAGCCGAGCCCGTTGCCGGTACGCCGGACCGGCTTCTTCGGCTGGCTGTGGTCGAGCCTGAAGGACCCGGTGGGCTGGCGGGCGGTGCTGTACGACCTCATACGGCTTCCCTGGGGCATCGCCACCTTCACGATCACGCTCGTGTCGCTGTTCGTGCTGTGGCCGGTGCTGCCGTTCATCGCGCGCGGGCTGACGAACGTGGACCGGGCGATGGTGCGCGGGCTGCTGTCTCCCTCCGACGAGTTGGAGCGCCGCATCGCCGAACTGGAGTCGGACCGCGGGGTCGTGGTCGACACGGCCGCCGCCGATCTGCGCCGGATCGAGCGCGATCTGCACGACGGGGCGCAGGCCCGGCTCGTCAATCTCGCGATGGGGCTCGGTCTGGCGAAGGAGAAGCTCCTGGAGGACCCCGACGCCGCGGCGTCGATGGTCGACGAGGCGCACGGCGAGGTGAAGCTGGCCCTTCAGGAGCTGCGTGATCTGGCCCGGGGCATCCACCCGGCGGTCCTCACCGACCGGGGTCTGGACGCCGCTCTGTCCGCGATCGCCTCGCGGTGCACCGTGCCCGTGAAGGTGACGGCCGAACTGGAGTCGAGGCCCGCCGCCGCCATCGAGGGCATCGCGTACTTCACCGTCTCCGAGCTGCTGCAGAACGTCAGCAAGCACAGCGGGGCGAGGTCCGCGTCCGTCGACGTCTGGCGGACGGACGAGCGCCTGCTCATCCAGGTCTCGGACGACGGCCGGGGCGGGGCGGGCCTCGACGGCGGTACGGGCATGGCGGGGCTCGCGGACCGGCTCGGCGCGGTGGACGGACTGTTCGTCGTCGAGTCACCGGTGGGCGGCCCGACGGTCATCACGGCCGAACTCCCGTGGCGGGACCGGCAGAACGAGCCCGCGCAGTGAGCGGGCCCGTCCATGTCCGCCGGGGTAGGGAAAACCCCCGGTCCAAGACGCCGATCCGCTCCATGTCCGGCGGGCGTCCCGGACGGCAGGGTTGAGGTAGGAGCCGACGCGCAGAACGAGTCGAGGCGCAGGACGAGACGAGAGAACGGACGGACCGATGGCCACGGACTACGGACACGGATACGGGCACCGGAGCGGGCCCGGATTCGGCGGGGCGGGTGCCGGAGAGCGGCGGCACCGTCTTCCGGCCCCGCTGCGGGCGCCGATCGAGGCCCGCAGCTGGCGTGAGTTCGGCTACGTGCTGCTGAGCCTGCCGCTCGGGATCATCATGTTCACGTTCGCCGTCACGATGGTCTCGCTCGGCGCGGGCCTGCTCATCACCTTCCTGGGTGTCCCGGTGCTCGCCGCGGCGCTGGCCGGCTGCCGCGGTTTCGGCTCGCTGGAGCGGGCGCGGGCGCGCGGGCTGCTCGGTGTCGAGGTGGCCGAGCCCGAGCCGCTCAGGATGAAGAAGCACGGGGCGATGGCGTGGATGGGCGCCATGCTCAAGAGCGGCACGTCCTGGCGGCACCTGCTGTACGCGGTGGTCCAGTTCCCGTGGTCGGTGTTCTCCTTCGTCGTGGCTCTGAACTTCTGGGCGTACGGCTGGGCGCTGCTGACGTATCCGCTGTGGTTCTGGATCTTCCCGATGTACGGCGGTCAGGACGGACTCCAGCTGTACGGCGACGGGACGCACTCGATCTATCTGGACAACCCGTTCGAGATCACGGTGACCGCGCTGGTGGGGCTGCTCTTCACGATGGCGACCCCGTGGATCGTGCGGGCGCTGACGAGCGTGGACCGGCTGATGGTGCACGGGCTGCTCGGGCCCTCGCGGCTGGCCACGCGTGTGGTGGAGCTGGAGTCGGACCGGGGGGTGGTGGTCGACACGGCCGCCGCCGACCTGCGCCGGATCGAGCGCGATCTGCACGACGGGGCACAGGCCCGGCTCGTCGCCCTGGCGATGGACCTGGGGCTCGCCAAGGAGAAGCTGGCCGAGGACCCCGAGGCCGCGGCCCGGATGGTGGACGAGGCGCACGGCGAGGTCAAGACGGCGCTGCAGGAGCTGCGGGATCTCGCGCGCGGTATCCATCCGGCGGTGCTGACCGACCGCGGGCTCGACGCCGCGCTGTCCGCGGTGGCCTCGCGGTGCACGGTCCCGGTGCAGGTGGAGGTGGATCTGCCGGCGCGGCCGGCGCCCGCGATCGAGGGGATCGCCTACTTCACCGTCTCCGAGCTGCTCCAGAACATCAGCAAGCACGCGCGGGCGACCCGGGCGAGCGTGGATGTGTGGCGGGTCGAGAACCGGCTGATGATCCAGGTCGCCGACAACGGCGTCGGCGGGGCCGGCGTCTCCGAGGGGTCGGGCCTCGCGGGACTGACGGAGCGGCTCGACGCGGTGGACGGGATTCTGGTGGTGGACTCACCGGTGGCCGGACCGACCCGGATCACGGCGGAGCTGCCCTGGCGGGGCTGAGACGCCCTGTCCGGGGAGACGGATCCCCCAGAGGCGGTGCCCCCACGAGGGTGGGGGCACCGCCTCCGGCACGGGACCGGGGTGCCGCGAACGGGTACCCCACCGGGGTGCCCGGCCGAGATCGGTCGGGCACGTGTGACAGAGAGATCGGTCCTCCCGGCCGCACCCCTATTCACGTCGCCCGGGCGCATCCCGGTCCGAATGCTGGAATGCTGGGGTCTGTCGTACGAGCGGGAACGAATCCGGCGGAGCCGGGGACGGCCCGGGGTGGGCTCTGGGGGGCCGAGGAATCGTGGAGGACAGGGTGCGAGTGGTCATCGCCGAGGATTCAGTGCTGCTCAGGGAGGGCCTGACCCGGTTGCTGACCGACCGCGGGCACGACGTGGTGGCGGGGGTCGGGGACGGCGAGGCGCTGATCAAGACCATCACCGAGTTCGCGGCGCAGGACGCGCTGCCGGACGTCGTGGTCGCGGACGTGAGGATGCCGCCGACCCACACCGACGAAGGCGTGCGGGCGGCCGTACAGCTGCGCAAGGCGCATCCCGGACTCGGTGTGCTCGTCCTGTCGCAGTACGTGGAGGAGCGCTACGCCACCGAACTGCTGGCCGGTTCGAGTCATGGCGTCGGTTACCTGCTCAAGGACCGGGTCGCCGAGGTGCGTGAGTTCGTGGACGCGGTGGTGCGGGTGGCCCAGGGGGGTACCGCGCTGGACCCGGAGGTCGTGGCGCAGCTGCTCGGCCGTAGCCGCAAGCAGGACGTGCTGGCCGGGCTGACGCCGCGGGAGCGGGAAGTGCTGGGGCTCATGGCCGAGGGCCGGACGAATTCCGCCGTCGCCCGCCAGCTGGTGGTCAGCGACGGTGCCGTCGAGAAGCACGTCAGCAACATCTTCCAGAAGCTGGGCCTGTCGCAAAGTGACGGGGATCACCGGCGTGTTCTGGCCGTCCTCACCTACCTGAACTCATGACCGGCTGACACTGTGTCAGTTGTCGGACAGAACCGAGGGGTAGGCCGGGAGCGTCATTCGGAGAAAGGACCGGGGGCGGGAAAAATCGTGACAAGTCAGGGCGTCAGGCCGTCTCAAAATAGTGTCCATCATGCGAATGGCCTAAGGAAGGCGACCCTTACCGACGTAGGGTTGAAGAAGGAAGGGCCTTCGGGAAGGCCCCTCCCGGACAGCCGCCTCAAAGGAGGTCCAGTTCAGTGACGAGCAAGGTCAGCAGCCCAACGGAACAGGCCGACGAAGCCGTCGTAGGAGAACAGCGCAAACCGCCGGGGGCGAAGGACGTCCGCCGGCTCGACCGGGTCATCATCCGGTTCGCGGGGGACTCCGGTGACGGTATGCAGCTCACCGGCGACCGCTTCACCTCGGAAACGGCCTCCTTCGGCAACGACCTCTCGACTCTGCCGAACTTCCCTGCCGAAATCCGCGCGCCCGCAGGTACCCTGCCGGGCGTTTCGTCTTTCCAACTGCACTTCGCCGACCACGACATCCTGACGCCCGGTGACGCGCCCAACGTGCTCGTGGCCATGAACCCGGCTGCCCTGAAGGCGAATATCGCCGATGTGCCGCGCGGCGCGGAGATCATCGTCAACACGGACGAGTTCACCAAACGGGCGATGCAGAAGGTCGGCTACGCGGCCAACCCGCTGGAGGACGGCTCGCTGGACGGCTACAACGTCCATCCCGTGCCGCTCACGACGATGACCGTCGAGGCGCTCAAGGAGTTCGAGCTCTCCCGCAAGGAGGCCGAGCGGAGCAAGAACATGTTCGCGCTCGGACTGCTGTCGTGGATGTACCACCGGCCGACCGAGGGCACCGAGAAGTTCCTGCGAACCAAGTTCGCCAAGAAGCCCGACATCGCCGCCGCCAACCTCGCCGCGTTCAGGGCCGGTTGGAACTTCGGCGAGACGACCGAGGACTTCGCCGTCTCCTACGAGATCGCCCCGGCGACGAAGGCCTTCCCCGTCGGCACCTACCGGAACATCTCCGGGAACCTCGCCCTGTCGTACGGCCTGATCGCCGCCTCCCAGCAGGCCGACCTGCCGCTCTACCTGGGCTCCTACCCCATCACCCCGGCCTCCGACATCCTGCACGAGCTGTCGAAGCACAAGAACTTCGGGGTGCGCACCTTCCAGGCCGAGGACGAGATCGCGGGCATCGGCGCCGCGCTCGGCGCCGCGTTCGGCGGCTCGCTCGCCGTGACGACTACGTCCGGTCCAGGTGTGGCCCTGAAGTCGGAGACGATCGGGCTCGCGGTCTCGCTCGAACTGCCGCTGCTCGTCATCGACATCCAGCGCGGCGGACCGTCGACCGGTCTGCCGACCAAGACCGAGCAGGCCGATCTGCTGCAGGCGATGTACGGGCGCAACGGCGAGGCCCCGGTGCCGGTGGTCGCGCCGAGGACTCCGGCCGACTGTTTCGACGCGGCGATGGAGGCGGCCCGGATCGCGCTGATGTACCGGACGCCCGTGCTGCTGCTCTCCGACGGCTACCTGGCCAACGGAAGCGAGCCGTGGCGCATCCCGGAGACCGACGAACTCCCGGACCTGCGCGTGCAGTTCGCCCAGGGGCCCAACCACACGCTGGACGACGGCACCGAGGTCTTCTGGCCCTACAAGCGCGACCCCGGAACCCTCGCGCGCCCCTGGGCCATCCCCGGAACACCCGGCCTGGAGCACCGCATCGGCGGTATCGAGAAGCAGGACGGCAGCGGCAACATCTCCTACGAACCCGCCAACCACGACTTCATGGTCCGCACCCGCCAGGCCAAGATCGACGGCATCGACGTCCCCGACCTCGAGGTCGACGACCCCACCGCGGGCACCGACAGCGCCGCCGACACCCTTGTGCTGGGCTGGGGTTCGACCTATGGACCCATCACCGCGGCGGTACGCCGGCTGCGCAACGCCGGGGAGAACATCGCGCAGGCCCATCTGCGCCACCTCAACCCCTTCCCGCGGAATCTGGGCGCGGTGCTGAAGAGCTACGACAAGGTGGTGATCCCCGAGATGAACCTCGGTCAGCTCGCCACCCTGGTCCGGGCGAAGTATCTGGTGGACGCGCACTCGTACAACCAGGTGAACGGCATGCCGTTCAAGGCTGAGCAGCTCGCCACGGCTCTCAAGGAGGCCATCGATGGCTGACACGTCAGCGGAAGGCACGGGCACGATCGAGGCGCTTTCTCTCGTCCCCAAGGCCGAGGCCAGGCAGTCCATGAAGGACTTCAAGTCCGATCAGGAAGTGCGCTGGTGCCCCGGCTGCGGTGACTACGCGATCCTCGCCGCCGTCCAGGGCTTCATGCCCGAACTCGGCCTGGCGAAGGAGAACATCGTCTTCGTCTCGGGCATCGGCTGCTCGTCCCGTTTCCCGTACTACATGGACACCTACGGGATGCACTCCATCCACGGCCGCGCCCCCGCCATCGCGACCGGGCTCGCCTCCTCCCGCCGCGACCTGTCGGTGTGGGTCGTCACCGGCGACGGCGACGCCCTGTCCATCGGCGGCAACCACCTCATCCACGCCCTGCGCCGCAATGTGAACCTGAAGATCCTGCTCTTCAACAACCGCATCTACGGCCTCACGAAGGGCCAGTACTCCCCGACGTCCGAGGTCGGCAAGATCACCAAGTCGACGCCGATGGGCTCCCTGGACGCGCCCTTCAACCCGGTGTCGCTGGCGATCGGCGCGGAGGCGTCCTTCGTGGCCCGGACCGTGGACTCGGACCGCAAGCACCTCACCGACGTGCTGCGGCAGGCCGCCGCCCATCCCGGCACGGCGCTGGTGGAGATCTACCAGAACTGCAACATCTTCAACGACGGCGCCTTCGAGGTCCTCAAGGACAGGCAGCAGGCCGAGGAAGCCGTCATCCGCCTGGAACACGGGCAGCCCATCCGCTTCGGCGTCGACGGCGCCCGCGGAGTGGTCCGCGACCAGCTCACCGGCGACCTCGAGGTCGTGACCGTCACCCCCGAGAACGCGTCGCGGATCCTCGTCCACGACGCGCGCACCGCGTCCCCGACCACCGCCTTCGCGCTGTCCCGCCTCGCCGACCCCGACACCCTGCACCACACCCCCATCGGGGTGTTCCGCTCGGTCGACCGGCCGGTCTACGACACGCAGATGGCCGACCAGCTCGACGCCGCCATCGAGCAGAACGGCAAGGGCGATCTCGCCGCGCTCCTCGCCGGCGGCGACACCTGGACGGTCGTCGGCTGAGTCCGCGGGCGCCGTCCCGCGATGGTCAGGAGGCCCGGGCCCTGAGCGCCCGGGCCTCGTCGTACGCGACGCGGGCCCGCTCGACGTCGGCCATGCGCTCATTGGTCCACAGCGCCAGCGACCGCACCTGCTCGGCGGCCTCGCGGCCCAGGTCGGTGAGCGAGTAGTCGACGCGCGGCGGGATGACCGGCTTGGCGTCCCGATGGACGAGCCCGTCGCGCTCCAGGGTCTGCAGGGTCTGCGTGAGCATCTTCTCGCTGACCCCTCTCCCGACCCTGCCGATCGCCCGGCGCAGCTCGCTGAAGCGGTACGGACGCTCCAGGAGCTCGATCAGGACGAGGACGCCCCAGCGGCTGGTGACGTGTTCCAGGACCAGACGGTAGGGGCACATCGCCTCGCCGGCGTCGTACCCGTCCGCTGCCTTGTTACTTACGGCCATACCAGTACCTTACTTCAAGGTGGGTACTTTCCAACAGTTAGTGCAGCTCCTAGGGTGAGTGTCATCCCGCACCCCACAAGGAGATGCACGTCATGAGCATTGTCGTCACCGGAGCCACCGGACACCTCGGCCGTCACGTGGTCGACCAGCTGCTGGAGAAGACCCCGGCCGAGCAGATCACCGCCGTCGTGCGCGACGAGGCCAAGGCCGCCGGCCTCGCGGCCCGCGGCGTACGGCTCGCGGTCGCCGACTACAACACGCCCGAGACCTTCGACGGCCTGTTCTCGGCCGGTGACAAGGTGCTGCTGATCTCGGGCAACGAGTTCGACAAGGGCCGCGTCCAGCAGCACCGGGTCGTCATCGACGCCGCCAGGGCGGCCGGAGTCTCCCTGCTCGCCTACACCAGCGCCCCCGGCAGCCTGACGGCCGCGCTGGCCGACGACCACCGCGCCACCGAGGAGGTGCTGCTCGCCTCCGGGCTGCCCTACACGCTGCTGCGCAACGGCTGGTACCACGAGAACTACACCGAGAACCTCGCCCCGGTGCTGGAGCACAACGCCGTCGTCCAGGCCGCCGGAGAGGGCCGGATCGCCTCCGCCTCGCGCGCCGACTACGCGGCCGCCGCCGTCGCGGTGCTGACCGGCGAGGGGCACGAGAACAAGACATACGAGCTGAGCGGCGACGAGGCGTGGGGCTTCGCCGAGTACGCCGCCGAGCTGAGCCGGCAGACCGGCAAGGAGATCGCCTACCACCCCGTCTCCCCCGAGGCCTTCACCGGCATCCTGACCGGTGCCGGGCTGCCCAAGGTCTTCGCCGGGATCCTCGCGGGCGTCGACACCTCCATCGAGAAGGGCGAGCTGGCCGTCACCACCGGGGATCTGTCCCGCCTGGCGGGCCGCCCGACCACGCCGATCGCCGAGTCCGTCGCGGCGGCACTGAAGGGCTGACACCCCCTCGGGTGCCGGGCCCGGCCCCGCACACCCCGCCTGTCATGACCGTATGGCGATACGGGCATGACAGGCGGGGGTGTGCGGCGCTACCTTCTTTCAGGCTGCACGGAAGTTCCCCGACCGCACGGGAGCGTCCGGAGCGCAGGGGGCGCGACAGGCGTCCGAGGTCGCAGAAGAAGGAGACGCCGGTGGCCGGGAAGTCGAGGGGCGAGCAGCAGATAGGTCTGCTGAACGGCTTCGCGGCGTACGGGATGTGGGGGCTCGTCCCCCTCTTCTGGCCGCTGCTGAAGCCCTCCGGAGCGGTCGAGATCCTCGCCCACCGGATGGCGTGGTCGCTGGTGGTCGTCGGTGCGGTGCTGCTGGTGATGCGGCGCTGGGCCTGGGCGGGCGAACTGCTGCGGCAGCCGCGCAAGCTGGCTCTGATCGCGGTCGCGGCGACGGTCATCACCGTCAACTGGGGCGTCTACATCTGGGCGGTCAACTCCGAGCACGTCGTCGAGGCCTCGCTCGGCTACTTCATCAACCCCCTCGTCACCATCGCGATGGGCGTGCTGCTCCTCAAGGAACGGCTGCGGCCGGTGCAGTGGGCCGCGGTGGGCGTCGGCTTCGCGGCCGTCCTCGTCCTGACGATCGGCTACGGCCACCCGCCGTGGATCTCCCTCTGCCTCGCCTTCTCCTTCGCCACGTACGGCCTGGTGAAGAAGAAGGTCAACCTCGGCGGCATCGAGTCGCTCGCCGCCGAGACCGCGATCCAGTTCCTCCCGGCGCTGGCGTACCTGGTGTGGCTGGGGTCGCGCGGCGACGCGACGTTCGGTGCGCAGGCGCCGGGGCACGCCGCGCTGCTCGCGGCGACCGGCCTGGTGACGGCCGTCCCCCTCGTCTGCTTCGGCGCCGCCGCGATCCGCGTGCCGCTGTCCACCCTGGGCCTGCTCCAGTACATGGCCCCCGTCTTCCAGTTCCTCCTCGGCATCTTCTACTTCCACGAGGCCATGCCGGCCGAGCGCTGGGCCGGGTTCGCGCTGGTGTGGCTCGCGCTGTCGCTCCTGACGTTCGACGCGCTGCGCGCCGCGCGGCGGGGTGCCCGAGCCCTGCGGGAGTCGGCCCGCGCGACCGTGCCCGGGACCGCCGCGGAGACCGCGGACACCGCGACCGACGCGACCGACGCGGCTGATGCCGCTGCGTCGGTGGACCTCGCGAGCGCCTCCATCGACCTCGCGAACACCTCCACCGAGGTCACGTGCACCTCCACCGAGGTCGCGGGGACCGCCGCCCTCGCCGCGGGTACCGCCGGGCCGGCCGGTTCGCACGGAACCTCGTAGCGGGCGGACCCGTCCGGTCCGCCGGGCGCCGACGGCTCCGGACGGATCGATCCGGGGCCGGAGCGGTGGGGCACGCCCTCGTACGACATGAGGTCGGCCCCGGCGATTCCGTTGCCCGCCCGGACGTGGAACCACAAGAGTGGCTTCATGACGTCTACTCCCGCGCCCGTACCCGTCCACTGGAAACTTGTCGTCGACTCCGCCGATCCGCACGCGCAGGCCGACTTCTGGTCCGCCGCGCTCGGTTACACGGTCGAGGACAACAGCGCCTTCATCGAGCAGCTGCTCGGCCTCGGCGCCCTGCCGGCCGAGGCCACCGTCGACTTCCACGGCCGCCGGGCCTTCCGGGACCTGATCGCCGTACGGCATCCCGACGACCCCTACGACAGGGACCGCGGCACCGGCCTCGGGCGGCGCCTGCTCTTCCAGCGCGTCCCCGAGCCCAAGACCGTCAAGAACCGTATCCACCTCGACCTGCACCCCGGCGAGGGGCGGCGCGCCGACGAGGTCGAGCGTCTGACGACGCTGGGGGCGAGCGTGCTCCGGGAGGTGAAGGAACCCGCGGGCGCTTGGGTGGTGATGGCGGACCCCGAGGGGAACGAGTTCTGCGTCCACTGACGCCGGACCGGTCCGAACCGGGGCAGCCCGGTCACCGGACCGCTCAGCGGCGGGGAGGGGCGGCTCCGGGAACGGGCCGTGCGGATGCCGGTGCCGCTGCGGGCGCCGCTGCCCCTGCCCGTGGCGGGGAGGCCGCCGTCGCCGGGGACACCGCCCGTGCGGCGGCGGTCACCGACCGTACGGGGGAAGCCGGTCGCGCGCCGTGAGCGGCGGCGGCCGGTGGTGCTCCCGGTGCCGGTGCCCCACGGATCAGCTCCCTGGCCGCGTCGGCGCGCTCCGTCGTGAGGGCGTGGGCGGCGGCCGGGGTGGAACCCGAGCGCGTACGGGCCGCCACGGCGGTCGGCAGGTGTGCGCCGACGGCCAGGTCGGCGGCGACGCGGGAGCGCAGGGCCCCGACCGCGGCAAGGTGACTCCGCGCCTGCTCCGGGGTGAGCGACTCGACGGAGACGCTCACCGCGGCGCGGACGACGGCCGGGTGCGTCGGGATGGGTGCGGCGCCGTGGGAACGCGCGGAACGGAGACCGGCCGGGCCCGCTCCGGCCGTCCGGGGTACGCCACGGCCGGTTCCACCCGGCCGGTCGGCAGCGCCACGCGGCTGAAGCGTGCGCCAGCTCATCGTGCCGGTGAGCTCGTTGACCGTCAGCTCGATGCGGGGGTGCGGGGCGCGACCTCCCCCGCCCGCAGCGCCGTCCGTGTTCCTGTTCCGGCGCCGGTTGCCGAGCCCCTTGCTGATCCCGTCACTGATCCTGTTCCGCGCGTTCCGGTCGTCATTCGCCATGGGCGCGGGGTGTCTGGTTGTAAGGGTTGTCCGCCATGGCGCGGGCGCGTTCTGCGAGGCGGCCCATGCGGGTGCGGGCCGATTCAAGCTGTTCGATGTCGTCGGCGGCGGGGCCGCCGTCGACCGTGAGCTCGGTCCACACGCCGATCAGATCCCGCCCGAGGTGCAGTCCCTGGAGAGGGTCCCGGACGGCACGCCACGCGGCGGCCGCGCTCTGGACGTTGCCGTAGGCGGCACGGGTGTCCCGGTGGCGTCGGCGGACCCGCGCGAGGTCCAGCGACAGATGGAACGACCTGAGGGCGTCACCGGCCAAGTAGGCGATGTACGCGGTCAGTTCGCGCAGCTTCAGCACCTCGGGGTGTTCCTGGCCCAGCGACTGCGCCGCCTCGCCGACGGCACGCTCCGCCATCCCGGCGGCGGCCTCGATACGGCCCATCTTCACGGCCTCGTTGATCCGGGCCACGGGCTCCGCCAGGAACGCCGCCGCGGCGTCCCGCTCCGGCGCCCCCTCTTCCGGACCCGGCCCGAGCACCGACTCGGCGACGGCGTCGAAGCCGCGCACGGGAGCGGGCTTCGGCTCGGGTTCCGGCTCCGAAGCCATCAGGGACAAGGCGTCCATCGCGGGGGCCGGCTTCCGCTCGGGGGCGGGCTTCGGCTCGGGAGCCGACGCGGGCTCGGGCGCGGACCTTGCCTCGGGCGCGGGCATCCGCTCCGGGGCGGCCATCGGCACGGGGGCGGGGTCGGCCAGCGGGGCCGGTCCGAACTCCCCCGTCGGAGCGGGTGTCGCGGCGGCCGACTCCGGCACCGCCCGCAGCACATGCGTCGACGCGCTCCCGGGCAACGGCTTCGGTTCCGGTACCGCCCGCAGCACGAAGGTGGACGGTGTGGGAGTGCCGGGCACGGCATGCCCGGCCGCGGGCACCGGTTCGGGGCCGGAAGCAGGAGCCACGGCCCCGCCCGCAGGAGCAGCCCCCGCATCGGCGGCCCTGCCGGAGTCGCCCGCCACACCCGACCCGGACACCGACACGGGAGCGGTCCCGTGCGCGGACTCCGGGGTCGTCACGGGCGCGGGCTGCGGCACGAACTCGGCCGTCACCGCAGGCTCGGACCTCCGAACGGGCGCGGGCACAGGCGCGGCCTGCGGCACGGGAGCGAACTCCGGCGTCGCCACCGGCGCGGGCTGCGGCACGAACTCGGCCGTCACCGCAGGCTCGGACCTCCGAACGGGCGCGGGCACAGGCGCGGCCTGCGGCGCGGGAGCGAACTCAGGCGTCGCCACCGGCGCGGACTGCGAGTGCGGCTGCGGCTGCGGCACGAACTCCGCGGTCACCGCGGGCTCAGGCCTCCGCACAGGCTCCGGCGCCGTCTCGGGCATCGGCGGGGCCGGTTGCGTGTTCGGTTCCGGCACCGCCCGCAGAACGTACGTCGCCTTGTCGCGGCGCGGAGTACCCGGTGATTCCGGAGCCTCCGCCGACCGCTCGGCGGGCACCGGAGCGGGCGGAAGCGGCGGAGCCTGTGGCTCCGGACGCCGCTGGGCCGAGGGCTGAGGCGCCTGGACCGGCGGCTGCGGGGCGTCCCTGACCGGATACGGCGGGCGCTCCTGAGCCAGCTGCTGCGGGCGCTCCTGGGCCGGAGCGTGCGGGCGCTGCTGAACCACCGGGTGCCGGCTGCTCTCGGGAGCCGGCGGCTGGTGGGCCCCCGAGGCCGACGCCTGCTGGGTCTCCGGGACCGGCGACTGCTGGGTCTCGGGGACCGGCGGCTGCGGGACCGGTGACTGCGGGCGCTGCTGAACCGGGGGCTGTGCGAAGTTCCGGGCCGGAGGCTGGGAGTGGCCCTCGGCCGGAGCGTGGCGGTGCTCCTGGGCCGGGGGCTGCGGGCTCCGGTGGGCCCGCTGTTCGTACGGCGCCTGGGGCGTCATGCGTACCGGCTCCCCCGTATAGCGGCTGGAGCCGTCGACGTGCACCTGGAGCGGTACGACGAAGCCGATGCGTTCGTCGTGGATGGTGGCGAGGACGGGGTGGCCGGTGGCGAGGGCGAGGCGGTGGAGGTAGCTCAGGATCGCGCCCTGCACCGTCTCCCCGGGCGCGGCGACGACCGGCATCCCGCCGACGGTGGCATCGCCTGTGGCGCCCGCGGGGCCACGGACCGCGGCCCCCGCCGGGCCGTCCGCCGATGCCGGTACATGGACCTCGATCGGCGTCATCGCGGTGGTCGGCTGCCCCCCGGCACCGGGCGCCGAGCGCTGCCGCTTGAGTTCCCGCTTCTGTTCGCGGCTGAGTCGAGACATCGGTTCCCTCACGAAGGGGTGGTCGCGGACGAGGATGAGGTCGAGGACACGGGCGAGGGCGATGAGGATGCCGGCGGTGACGGCGGGGTCGCCGCCTCCACCGTCTCCACCTCGGAGATGCGCCACGGCCGGCCGTCGCCGGCCCGGGTGAGCTTGAGGTAGACACTGGCGCGCGGACCCGTGCCCGTCCAGCCGTCGCGGCCGTGGGCCGTGCCCTCCACGAAGAGGGCGCGATAGGCCAGGACGGCCGTGTCGGCGGGGCCGTCGGCGTCGTCGTCCGCGCTCACGTCCACCGTGGTCCACGCCCGGTGGCCGGCCCAGGTGTTCCACTCGTTGCCCGCCCCGCTGGCGGGGCGGTACGACCGCTCGGCCGCGGCCTTGGGGGCGGTGAACCAGCGGGCCGAACGCAGCACGGCGTCGTGCGGACCGTAGTCGTATTTCGTGTCATGGCCGTACGCCACCTCCGCCCACGCCTCCGATACTTCCGTCGCGTCCGTCCCGTCGACACCCGACGGGCTCGGGACATGCGCGTCCGCGCCCAGCGGCCTGCCCGACGGGAGGGGCGCCTTCGGTGCCACGGAGGGCATCGTGGAAGACGACGATCCCGGCGCGCCCACCGCATCACGATGGTCCCGCAGGCCACAGCCCGTCAACGCCAGCACCCCGGTCACGGACACGACCGCCAGCGCGGAGACCGTCCTCCGGCGCATCCCCGCACGGACTCCCGTACGTGTTCCCGTACAGGCGCTCGTACGCGTCCCCGTACCTGGCGCCTTGCGCGCGTCCGTACCCGTTCCCGTACCTGTCGTCCTCATCCTCGCCTCCCTCCTCACTTCAGCCCCAGCCAGGGTGCCGGATCCACGTACGTGCCGTTCTGCTGGACCTCGAAGTGCGCGTGCGGTCCGGTCGAGAGGCCGGTGGATCCCACCTCGCCGACCCTCTGGCCGACCCGCACCTGCTGGCCGACACTCACACTGGGGCGGCTTCTCATGTGGTTGTAGGTCGTCGAGATCTGGTCGCCGCCGATGGTTCCGTGGGAGATGACCACGCGGTTGCCGTAACCGTTGGACCAGCCGGCGAAGGTGACCTTGCCGTCCCGGGCCGCCATGAACGGCGTACCCAGCGGGGCGGCGAAGTCGATGCCGGTGTGCAGCTTCATGACGTGCTTGATCGGGTGCATGCGCATGCCGTACGGGGAGGTGATGCGCGGGGTGCCGGAGAGCGGCATCGCCATCTGCTGCCCGTCGGGAATCCTGCCCGGCGGATCGTCCACCGACTCGTACTTGGATATCAGGGACTTGATGCGGGCGACGTAGTCCCGGGTCTCGGTGTACGGGGGTATGCCGCCGTACTGGTGCACCGCGCCGGGTCCCGCGTTGTACGCCGCGAGGGCGAGGTCGAGGGTCTCACCGCTCGCCTCGCCGCGGTTCTTGTAGCCCTCGACCTGCTTGGCGAGGGCGCAGTCGTAGCGGCCCTGGGCCATGATCGCGTCGCCGGGATCGTACGGAGACACCCGGCCGTTGCCGTCGTCGTCCTTCCCCCAGGTCTGCCAGGTGCCGGGCATGAACTGCGACAGCCCCTCGGCGCCGACCGGGGACCGGGCGTTGGGGTTCCAGCCCGACTCGGCCTCGATCTGCGCGGCGATGACCGCCGGTTTGATGACATCGCACAGGGCACCCGCCTTCAGCACCCAGGGCACGTACTGCTGGGGTACGGCGCCGTCCTTCAGCCCGCCGCCCGCGCCCGACCCCGTGTCCGCCTCGCTCGGCGATCCGCTCACCGCGACCATCATGACCACTGGCATGATCACCACGGCGAGACAGCCGCCGACCACCCAGGTCATGGTGGATCCACCCCCGTTGGACATCGGCTCCCCTCAGCCTCAAGATCCGGTCGTGTACATGCAGTTGAGTCTCTCGGCTCCCACCCGATTCCCGCGTCACCGCGGCGTCACAGACTCGTCCCAGGAACTCACGCCCCGTTACCCAACCCGTTCCGCCGCCGGGAAGATCGGGGCACGGACGAAGGGCGGAGCGCCCATGCAGGGGATCGAGGGGGTGGCGATGCGAGCGAACGAGGGGGTGGCCATGCGCGGGAACGAAGGAGTGCCGATGGGCGGGAGCGAGGGCGCGGCGCCGCGCGGGAACGTGCCGCGGGGGCCGGGCGGGCCCGAGATATGGATTCGCGGACCGGTCGGTGAACCGGAACAGCCGCGACAGCAGCACGAGGAGGAACGGCAACTCGCCGTGAGTACACGGCAGTTCTCCTGGGTCGCCACCCATGGCGGAGCCGGCGCCTCCACGCTCGCCGGCGTCTTCGGCGGCCATGACGCGGGCCGCAACTGGCCCCGCCCGGACCAGGGCGAGCCGGGCTCGGTCCTGCTCGTCGGGCGTACGCACGCGGCGGGTCTGGACGCCGTCTCGCACACCCTCGACATCTTCCGTCGCGGTGACGCGCCGCCCGGACTCGATCTCGACGCCATCGTCCTGGTCGCGGACGCGCCCGGGCGGCTGCCGCGCCAACTCACCCAGCGCGTCAAGGTGATCAGCTCGGTCATAGACGTCTACCGGGTGCCGTGGATACCCGCGTGGCGCACCGGCGACGTCACCGGACCGCTGCCGCGCGAGATCGCACCGCTGGCCCGACTGACCGGAAGGACCGCACCGTGACCGCCCTGTACACGATCGCCGTCGGAGCGCTGGCCGAAGCCCCGCCCGGCGCCGTCACCACCGAGCTCGACAAGGTCCTCGGCATCATCGCGTGGCTCGTCACCGCCGCCGGCGTGGCGGGCCTGATGATCGTGGGCTCCCGGATGGCGCTCGCCGTCAAGTCCGGTGACGTGGAGGAGCACTTGAGCCAGTTCCTGATGGTCCTGGGCGCCTGTGTCATCGGCGCCACGGCGGGGCCGATCGTCGGTTTCGTGCTCTGAGACCCGCGCCGCACGGACGGGCCACCGACCGGCGCCGCATCGACCGCCACGCCGAGACCCGCGCCGCACCGACCGGCGCCACGCCGGCCGTCACACGGAGACCCGCGCCGCACCGACCGGTCCCGCACCGACCGGTCCGCCGATCATCCCGCACCGGACACCCGGCACCCGGCACCCCCGAAGACCCTGGAGGCACCCTCGCATCTGAGGGTGCCTCAGCTGTTTCCGGGGGTCCGCCACCTCGTATTTCATGACGGTCTCTTCCCGTCTGTCACGGACACGTCACCGACAGGTGCTGGATCACTACATCGCTTGGCCCGGACCCACCGGAGTCGCCAAGCTCACTGTGCAACCGGGAACCCGGGCGTCCCACGAGTCCTCCGTCGCCCTCAAGTACCGCTCACAGCAAGCACGAACCGCTCACACCGAGCAGGTGTCGCTCACACCGGCGCATGCCGCTCGCACCAAGCAAGTGCCGCTCAGCCCGGCATGCTCCGCCCACGTCCAGCACGTGGCCGCGGACAGCCGGCCACATCGGGGAGAAGCCATGTTCAAGGCGATAGCAGCCAAGGCCCACCAGTACATCTACCTGGCGGACGGAAAGGTCCCCGACCCCAACCGCAACGCGCCGGGCGCGCTGACCGGGAAGGTCGACACCGTCCTCGGCATCCTCGCCTGGGCCGGCACCGCGGCGGGCGTCGCGGGTGTGCTCATCACCGGCGCCATGATGGCGATCTCGATGCGCCGCGGCGAGGGCTCGGAGCACATGGGCCGCCTCGGCATGGTGCTCGGCGGCTGTGTCCTGGTGGCCACCGCGGGCCCCGTCGTCACCTTCGTCTTCGCCTGACCCACGCCCCGTCAGAACCTGACACGAAGGGAGCGCAACCATGCTGAACTCCGGTCGGCCCCAAGGGGGCAGCGGGGAGTGGGAGCAGCCGTTCTGGCAGCAGCGAGGCTGGATCCTGTCGGCCGGGTTCCTGCTGGTGCTGCTCGTGCTCGCCGTCTTCACGATGATGGGCGGGGGCGAGAAGGCGGCGGACGCATCGGACGGTCCCGCCCGGAAGCCGGACTCCTCCGCGGACACGGGCCGGGGCGGCAGCGGCGGGCAGGACACCCGCCCCGCCGGCTGCCGCACCGATGACGGCGACCAGGCCAAGCCCACGCGCGCGCCCAAGGACTTCACCTGGAAGGCCGACGGGACGGGCCTGGTGCCGGTGTCCAGGTCGGTGGGCCCGCGCACGTTCGACGGACCGGTCTGGTCCTGCTACGCCCGCACGCCGATGGGCTCCGTGATGGCCGCCCACGCCATCACCGATCACCTGAGCTACCCGGGCTGGCGCAAGGTCGTCGACCGGCAGGTCGTCCCCGGCGCGGGCCGCGACGCGCTCGTCGAGAGCCGCGCCGCGGCGGGCGACAAGCCGACCTCGGGCGCGCCCGACGGCGGCGGCTACGCCGGCTTCACGGTCCTGTCGTACGACAAGGAGAAGTCGACGGTGATGTTCGTGGTGCGTGTCCCCGGCAAGGACGCCTACGGCACCGCGTCGGTGACCCTGCGGTGGCTCGACGGCGACTGGAAGCTCGCGCCCGACGCCGACGGGACCGTCTATTCGGGGATGTCGCAGATCAGCGGCACCAAGGGCTTCGTCACCTGGGAGGCGTGAGATGGCTTGTTCCTGGCGGGTGTACGACTGTGTGATCGACGAGGTCGGTACGCAGTTCACCGACGGTGCCGTGGTGGCCTTCGCCAAGGCGATCGGCGACGCGACCTCGGACGTGCTCAAGGCGCTCAACGGCGTCTGGATGAACGTCAAGGTGGAAGACTCCTCCGGGCCCATCGGCCTGATCGACCAGCAGGTCGACTGGATCGTCGCCTATGTGGCCGTGGCCTCGCTGCTGATCGCGGCGATCCGCATGGCGCTGGAGCGCAAGGGCCAGCCGATGAAGCAGGCGTTCATGGGGATGTGGAAGGTCATCCTCGTCGGCGCGGTCGCCGTGCCGGTGGTCCAGGCGCTCACCAAGGCCTCCGACGCGTACGCGCAGCATGTGTACGCGAAGTCCGACCTCGGCGACACGGCGTCGACGATGCTCGGTGTGCTGACCCTCCACCAGCCGGGCCTCATCCTCATCTTCGGCCTGCTGGTGATGCTGTCGAGCTTCGTGCAGATCTGTCTGATGTACATCCGCATCGGCGTCATGATCGTGCTCGTCGGCACGCTGCCGCTGGCCGCCGCCTCCTCGATGACCGGGTGGGGCGAGGGCTGGTGGAGGAAGCACGTCGGCTGGCTCGCGGCCTGGCTGCTGTACAAGCCGGCGGCCGCGCTCATCATCTACTCGGCCACGTCGATGACGCAGAACACCAAGGACCTCAACCAGACCATCGCCGGTATGGGCATGCTGATCATGGCGGTGTTCGCCCTGCCGGCCCTGCTCAAGCTGATCGTTCCGGCGACCGCGGCACTGGGCGGCACCTCTGGCGGCACGGTCGCCCTCAACGCGACGAACAACATCGCCACCGGTGCCGTCAGCATCGCCGCGGGCGGTGCCGGCGGGGGCGGCGGAGGCGGCGGCGCGGCCGGTCCGCAGGGCTCGCCGTCCGCCGGTGCCGGTGCCTCGGCCGGCGGGGGCGGCGCCGGAGCCGCGGCGGCCGGGGGCGGTGCCGCGGCCGCGGGCGCGGCCACGGGCGGCGCGACCCTCGCCGTGCAGGCCGCGGCGGTCGCCGTGCAGACCGGTGTCGCGGCGGCGAGCGAAGTGGCCAACTCCCTCGGCGACAACGACGGGATGAAGGGCCACAACCAATAGGCCACGAGACAACGGGAGTTCGGGGCAGCACCTCCTCGGCACCTCCTCGGCCCCACCGCGGCACGTCCGCGGACCGGTCGCGGACCGGTCGCGGACCGGTCGCGGCAGCTCCGCGGAGCGGCCACCGAGGCTCCGCGGGGCGCCGCCCCGGACTCCGACCCCCTGTACGTATCCAGCGCTTCGAGCCGGAAGAAGGAACCCCATGTCCACCGACGCCATGACGCGTCCCACGTACGGGAACTGGCGCAGGCCCCGCCGTCCCGGACTCGGTCCGCTGGGTCTGCTCGGCACCGTCGTCGCCTTCGGCGGACTGCTGGTGGCGCTGCTGGCGTCGCTGGTCTCGCTGGCCGCCGCGATCGTCGTCCTGGTACCGGTCGGGCTCTTCCTCGCCCCACTGGCGCTGCGCACGGTCGACGGCCGCAATGTCTACCAGGTCCTCGCGATCCGCATCGGCTGGATGCGGCGGAAGGCCAACGGCTCGCACACCTACCTCTCCGGTCCGCTGTCCAAGCGCCCCGGCGGCCGCTACCAGCCGCCGGGACTGCTCGCGCGCACCCGGATGCACGAGGGCCGCGACGCCTACAACCGCTCCTTCGGCGTGCTGCACCACCCGGGCCGCGGCCTGTACACGGTGGTGCTGGCCTGTGAACCGGACGGCGGTTCGCTGGTCGACCCCGCTCAGGTCGACATCTGGGTGGCCTCCTGGGGCGACTGGCTGGCGCGGCTCTCGCACGAGCCGGGCCTGCGCGGTGCCCAGGTGGTCGTGGAGACCGCCCCCGACACCGGGACGCGGCTCGCGGCCGAGGTGCTCCCGCGCATCACTCCGGACGCGCCGGCCGCCGCGCGCGCCGTGATGGAGGAGGTCGTCGAGCGCTACCCGTCGGCGTCCTCCGAGATGCACACGTACATCGCCCTCACCTACGGCCCGACGGGCGGGCCCAAGCGCGGCACGGACGACATCATCACCGACCTGTCGATGCGGCTGCCCGGCCTGCTGTCCGGGCTGGTCGCGGCGGGCGGCGGCAGCGCCTACCCGCTGGCCGCCGACCGGCTCGCCGAGATCGTCCGGGTGGCGTACGACCCCGCCATCGCGCCCGATGTGCTCAGCGCCCGCGCCGAGCACGCCACGACCGGGCTGGAGTGGAGCGACGCGGGCCCGGCCGCGGCCGTCGAGACCGTCACCTCGTACAAGCACGACTCGGGTGTCTCGCGCACCTGGATGCTGACGCTCGCGCCGCGCGGCACCGTCCGCTCCAGTGTCCTGCGCGGGCTGCTCGAACCGGCTCCGGGAACCCGGCGCAAGCGGGTCTCGCTGATCTACCGGCCCATCGACCCGGCGACCTCCGCCCGCATCGTCGAGTCCGACCGCCGCACCGCGCACTTCATGGCGGGCTCGCGGCGCGGTCTCGTGCAGGCGCGGGCCAGTTCGGAGATGCAGGCCGCCGAGCAGACCGCGGCCGAGGAGGCGGCGGGCGCGGGACTCGTGGAGTTCTCGCTGATGGTGACGGTCACCGTGGACGACGAGGAGCAGTTGCAGGACGCGGGCATCACCGTGCGCAACCTCCAGGCCTCGTCCCGCATCCTGATGCGCCCCGCGGACCGTATGCAGGCCTCCGCGTTCACGTGCACGCTGCCGGTCGGCCTGCTGCCGTGGGAACACACCCTCGTTCCGTACCAGATCAGGGAGGCGCTGTGAGCAAGCAGTCGATGCCGCGGACCCCGGGGACCCCGGCCACCGCACCCCCGCGCGGCTGGTACGGCCCAGCGGGCGGCCAGGTCGGGCATGTCGACCCGCCCGCGCTGTGGCGCGCGACCACCGTGCAGGCGTGCGGGCTGTGGCCGTTCGCGGCCGGCTCCGGCGCGCCGATGACCGGGGTGCCGCTCGGGCAGCACCTGCACACCGGGGCGACGGTGTGCGGTGACCCCATCTCCTGGTTCACCCGGGCCCGTTACATCTCCAACCCGTCGCTCTTCATGCTGGGCATGCCGGGCCTCGGCAAGTCGACCCTGGTCAACCGCATGCTGATCGGGATGTCCGCGACGGGCATCACGCCCCTGGTCCTCGGCGACCTGAAGCCCGACTACGCCGACACGGTACGGGCGTTGGGCGGCCAGGTGATCTCCATCGGACGCGGGGTCGGCGGCATCAACGTCCTCGACCCGGGCGCGATGGGCGAGGCGGCGCTCCGGATCGGGGGCGAACGCGGCCGGATCCTCGCGGCGGAGGCGCACGGCCGGGTGCTGAACATGGTCGCGGCGCTGATCACCATCGTGCGCGGGCGTCCCATGGACGACCACGAGCAGTCGGTGCTGTCCGCCTGTCTGCACCATCTCGCCGAGCGGACGAAGCCGGGACGGGCGCCCCTGCTGCCGGATCTGCTGAAGGTGCTGGACGAGGGTCCCGACCGGGTCCGCGCGGTGACGCTGGACCGCGGGAACGAGGCCCGCTACCAGGAGGCCGTGGACCCGCTGCACCGCTCGCTGCTGGGCGTGCTCGACGGACCGCTCGGCGACACCTTCGCCAGCGAGACGTCGACCCGGATCAACCCCGCCTCCCCGGCGGTCTGCGTGGACATCTCCCGGATCGGCGAGGCGGACACCCAGCTGACGGCCGCCGCGATGCTCGCGGCCTGGTCGGACGGGCTCGGCACGGTGGCCGCCGCGCACGCGCTCGCGGATGCCGGGCTCGCCCCGCAGCGCTGGTTCTTCACCGTCCTCGACGAGCTGTGGCGTCCGCTCCGGGCCGCCTCCGGCATCGTGGAACGGATCGACGCGCTGACCCGGCTGAACCGTTCGCTCGGCCTCGGAGACGCGAAGATCACCCACACCCTGAAGGACGCCGAGGCCCTCGGCAGCGAGTCCGACCGCGCGAAGGCGCGCGGCTTCGTGGAGCGGGCCGGGATGGTCGTCTGCGCGGGGCTCCCGCGGTCGGAGATGCGGGAACTCGGCGAGATCGTCGGCATGTCCGAGCGCGAGATCGAACTCGTCTCGTCCTGGTCGTCCCCGCCCGGCTGGGCCAGCACCGGCGGGAACGAGGAGCCGCCCGGACGCGGACGCTTCCTGATCAAGGTGGGCGGCCGGCCCGGCATTCCGATCAAGGTCTCCATCACCGACACCGAGCGGGCCCTGCACAACACGAACACCCGCTGGTCGGAGGCGGGCAAGCCGTCGCTGTCCAAGCAGGAGGGCGGGCTGCGGTGAGAACCACCGACCGACCGCTGCCGGGGAGCCGCGGCCCGTCCGGCGTGCGAGCACGAGCACGAGCACGGGCACGGGCCGTCCACCGCCCCAACGGGCCGGCCATGGGGTGCTCCAGCCTGTCCGGGGCCAGAGGACGAGCACGGACCATCCACCGCCCCAAAAGGCCGACCGTCGGACATTCCAGCCCGTCCGGCGCTTGAGGACGAGCACGGACCATCCACGGCCCCAAAAGGCCGACCGTCGGACATTCCAGCCCGTCCGGCGCTTGAGGACGAGCGCGGAGCGCGACGGGGGGCCGGGGGCGCGGCCCCCGGTATGGGACGGGTAGGGGCGGCGGGGGCGACAACCATCAACGGGGGACCAGAGATGAGCAGCACGAAAAGGACGACATCGGGCAGCGGGGAGGACTTCCTCCCCTGGATCGTGCCGGGGGCCGCCTTCCTCGTAGGCATCACCTTCTTCGGCGCCTGGCTGGGCGGAACCCTGGGCGCGGCGGTGAGCGGCGCAGGCTGGCACCCGCCGCCGTTCGGTCTGTCCACCCTGTCGACGCTGGTGAAGGACGGCCCCGGCACGGTGTGGCCGGCAGCCTCGCCGACCGCGCTCGCCGCGGGCATGGCGACGGTCTTCGGCACCGTCGTGGCGGCCGTCGTCGTACTCATCGTGCTCGTACGGCGCCGGATCACCGCACCCACCGGCCTGGCGGGCCGCAAGGAACTGGCCGGCCTCCTGCCCAAGGGGGCCGCGCGGCGGGCCCGCCAACTCCGCCCGGTGCTCGGCAAACTGCCGAAGGTCACCCCGGACGACACCGGGAACCTCATCGGCAACCTGGAGCCCCGCGGCCCCGAACTCCGCTCCAGCTACGAGGACGTCGAGCTCGACCTGATGGCGCCCCGCGCGGGCAAGTCCACCGGCATCGCGGTGCCGCGCGTCCTGCGGGCCCGCGGCAGCGTGCTGCTGACGTCGAACAAGGCGGACGTGTACAGCGTGACGCGGGCGGAGCGTGAACGCGTGGGCCGGGTCTGGACGTTCGACCCCCAGGGTATCGCCCACACCCCACGTGCCCTGTGGTGGGACATGCTCGCCGACGCCGCCACGATCGAGGGCGCCCGCCGGCTGGCCGGGCACTTCGTGGGCGCGGTCAACGACGACGCCTCCCGCCGCGACTTCTGGATCTCGGCCGCCCAGAACACCCTCACCGCCCTGTTCCACGCGGCCCATCGGGGCGGACGGCAGATCGGCGAGGTGCTCGGCTGGCTGGCCGACCCGGCCGACCGCACCCCCGTCGACCTGCTGCGCGACGCCGGGATGACAGCCCTCGCGGACCAGCTGCAGGGCACCGTGCAGGGCGCGGTGGAGACCCGGGACGGCATCTACGAGACCGCCCGCCAGTGTGTGGCCTGTCTGCTCGACCCGTCGATCGCGGCCTGGGTGACACCGGACCCGGCGGTGCCGCAGTTCTTCCCCGACCGCCATGTCCTGTCCACCGACACGCTCTACCTGCTCTCCAAGGACGGCGGCGGCTCGGCGGCCGGTGTCGTCGCGGCCGCCGCGGACTCCGTACTGCGCGCGGGAGTCGTCGCCGCCGAGCGGATGGGCGGACGGCTCGAACCGCCGATGACGGCGGTCCTCGACGAGGCGGCGAACGTCTGCCGGATCTCCGATCTCCCCGACCTGTACTCGCACTTCGGCTCGCGCGGCATCAACATCGTGACGCTGCTCCAGAGTTACCGGCAGGGCTCACGCGTGTGGGGCGAGGCCGGGATGGACGCGCTCTGGTCCGCGGCCACCATCAAACTGCTCGGCGCGGGCCTGGACGACGCCGACTTCGTGGAGAAGATCTCCCGGCTGGTCGGCGAGCACGACGTGTCGACCGTCAGCTGGTCCAAGGGCAGGGACGGGCGGTCCCGGTCGACCTCGTACCGCCTGGAACGCATCCTCCCCGCCGACCGCATCCGCGCGCTGCCCAAGGGCACCGCCCTGCTCCTGGCGACCGGCATCAGGCCCGCTCTGGTCCGGCTCCGCCCCTGGTACGCCGAACCGGGCGCCGACCGCATCGCGACGGCGGCCCAGGCCGAGGTGAAGGCCATCACCGCCCGCGCGGCCGAAAGGATCACCAGCCGATGACATCCGCCGCCGAAGGGAACTCTCCCCCGATGACGACCGCCGCAGCCGAGCCGGAGCCCGCCACCGCTCCGCCGTTCATCCTCTATCTCGAGGGCCCGGAATACGCCGAGGAAATGGGTCAACTCGCCGTATGGGTGACCGACCTGCTCCTCCCCGTCTACGGCCGCGAGGTCACCTCGCAGCAGCCCTGGTGCCCCCGCTGGTGGGAACACCCGGAGGCGGTCGCCCGGCTGCACGGGCTGTGGCTGGCCTGGCAGGAACACACCGACCCGGCCGCGGGCGCGTCCGGACCCGCCGTCTGGCACCGCGACCACCTCGGTGCCGTGCTGAGCGAACTCCGTTCCCCGAGCGGCCCGTTCGCCGGATGCAAGCAGGGCAGCCACCGCCCGAAGACGCCACCCGCGGTCGAGTCGTACGAGGACGCGGTCGCCGCGTCCCGCCGACCGGACCCGGATCCGTACGAGACCAGCCTCTGGTAGACGAGGAATACTCCAGCCATGAACGACACCCCCGCACCCGGCACCCCCGCCGACGGTCCGGCTCCCTCCCTGCGCGCCTACCTCGGCCTCTACGCCGCCGGATTCGTCGAACGCGAGGAGATGGTCGCGACCGTCGCGGCCTGGCCCTTCGAGGTCGAGGAGGGGCTGGACGAGGGGCACCCCGAACCCACCCATCAGGACAACACGCTGTCGGTCCTCGCCGCGGCGCGGCTGCTCGGGCAGGTGACCCGCGAGGACGTGGCGGAGATCCAGCGCCGGATCGACGGTCGGCCGGACGGACCGGCCGACGGGGCCGAGCGGCGCCCATGACCACGGACGACGGGCCGGAGGCGGGGCTCGGACCTGAATACCGCTCGCTGTACCGGGAGTTGCAGACCCGGATGTCGCCCGGCGGTGATCTCGCGCCGGGGGACGTCGACACGTTCGGCCAGTTCCGGCACGGCGCGCTGTGGACTCCGGACCGCGAGCGGATGCACGCCGCGATCCTGGAGGACTTCACGGCGCGCTGCGCGGGCATGCCGCGCGACGGGCATGCCGCGCTGCTCACCGCCGGGGCCCCCGGCGCCGGCAAGGGCGGCGCGCTGCGCGGACTCGCCGAATGGCAGGAGCAGGACGACGAACTGGGGCGCGCCCTGAACCGGGTGCACGGCATCGACGTACGCGACTACGTGGTGCTGGACCCGGACGAATTCAAGGTGGCGCTCTTCGAGCACGGCGGATCACCTCGACTGCCCGCGCATTCCCTCGAGTTGTCCGACGGGCGGCGGGTCTCGCCGTCCGAGACGGCCTCGCTCACGCACCGCGAGTCGGCCTTCCTACAGGGGGCCTTCGAGCAGTGGGCGCGGGCCGAGGGCTACAACCTCCTCTACGACGCGACCCTGCGCGACCAGCGCTGGAACGAGAAGCTCCTCGGCGATCTGCGCGCCGACGGCTACGACAGACGCGTCCTGCTCTCGGTCGAGGTGCCCGTCGAACAGTGCCTCGCCCAGAACGCCGGCCGCTGGCAGCACGGCCGCACCGAGTTCGACGCGGGACGGGACCGGTACGGCGGCCGCATGGCCCCCGAGGTCATGATCAAGGACCTGTACGCGCGGAGCACCTCGGGGCGCGGCTTCTCCGTCGGCCGCGAGAACGCGGAGAAGCTGGTCGAGGGAGGACTGGCCACCGGGCTGATCACCTCGGACCGGGGCGCGTTCACCGCCGGGCGGGGAACCGGGGCGGCCCCGGCGCCCGGGCCCGGCGCCGCGCCCGCCCACCGGCAGGGCGACGCCACCATCCGGGTCGCCGCCGCGGGACGCCTGCGCTCCGGCGGCGGAAGCACCGCCCCGGCCGCGGGACGGACACCGGCCGCACCCGGCGCCGCACCCCCGGCCGCGGCGAGCGCCGCGCCCCGACCCCCGCGTACGCCGTGACGCGCCTACGCGCCCGGCGGCGGGCCGACGTGGTCGACGCCCTCCAGGATGCGGCGCTTGCGGGCGATGTTCTCCAGGAGTCCGGCGCGCTCGAAACGGCGCGGGTTCTTGTGGAACACCTCCCGGCCGCGCTCCGAGGTGAACAGCTCCTCGGGGACGCGATCGGCGCCCTCCGGAAGGAACTTGAGGACCTCCTCCACCGCCGCGAGCGCGAACGCGGAACCCGCGCGCTGCTCGCGCCGCTCGGCGGGCGGCGTGTGCAGCAGCCGCAGCCCCGTGTCCGTGGCGACCTGGTCGGCGACCCACAGGAACTCCCCGGGGTCGATGATCCGCGAGGGCTCGGCGCCGCCGAACGCCGGTGGCGCGGGCGGGAGTTCGTCGGTGAGCCGGAAGGCGAAGGAGCGGGCGCGGCCGCATTGCGGACAGACCCCTTCGTACACCGCGATCAGCACACCGTCACGCTCGTCGAGACGGTGCTCGCGCTCGAAGTCCTCCGCCCCGCACACACACGCGTGCAGGTCCATGTAGAGGTGTGCTTCCTGCGTCGAACGGGCGATCAGCATGCCAAGATCTTACGTGCCACGAGGCCGGCCAAGGGGGAAAGTGCCAGTGGACCAGGAACCGCTCGACCGCAGGGACCCGGGCCGCTCCGCCCCGGCGGACACCCGGCGGGACACCCCGGCGGACACCCCGGCCGCGGCCCCGGCGCCGCGGCCCGAACCGACCGTCATCGCCGCGACCGACGTCGCGGGCAGCCGCTTCGTCTCGGGCACCGGCACAGCCCCTGATCCCGGGCGGCAGGCCGCCGTCGTCGCGCAGGCGGAGAGCACCCTGCCGATGGTGGTGCAGAGCCTGTACGCGCAGCGGCTGCACTCGGTCGAGCTGCGGTCCGGCGCCGCGGGCGACCGCTTCTTCGCGCTCACCGACGACCGGGGCAGGGACCTCACCCTGCGTCTGGACGCCGTACCGCTCCCCTCCGGCACGGTCGCGCGGACGCACGTCAACACCACCTCGGACCAGCACGTCGTCCAGCTCTCCGACCGCATGGACCCGCGGCAGGTCGGCCGGGCGCTGAGCCACGAGGTCGGTGAACTGCTCGCGGTGCGCGACCGGGCGGCCCGTGCCGCCGCGGGCGACCCCGAGGTCGCGGGCGTCGCACCGAGCCGCGACGACCTGCTGGCCCGGGGGCGGCTCGGCGCCGCGGAACGGCGCCTGAGCCTCACCGAGGAGGACCTCGGCCGGGTCGGCGAGCTGAACTACCTGGCCGCCCGCATGAACGACACCACCCTCGACGCCTCCCGACGCGCGGAGGCGCGCGGCGAGTTGTCGGCGCTCATCGACCACACCGGGCTGCGGCCTCAGGCTCCGGCCGGCTCCGAGCGGTATCCGGCGGAGTTCCAGGCCGCCGACATCCGCCGCGACATCGTCGACCAGCACCTGACCCCGATGGCCACCGACGCCCTGCGCGAACTGGCCGTCCCCGTGGAGCGGTTGGGCGCCGCCGACGCGACCGAGCTCCGGGAGTTCCGGTCGCGGGCCGAGCACGCCCGGCCCCTCGGGGCGTCCGCAGAGGCCCCTCCCCTGCCGGGGTTCCGGCCCGACGGCTCCCCCGTCCCGCGCGAGGAACTCGCCGCGGCGGCGGCCCGGGCCGCCGATCAGCGCACCCGGGCCGCCGCCGGCACGCTGGAGCAGCTGCGCGCGGAGGCCGCCACGACGGGCGCGTGGCCCACCCGCGAAGTCGTCATCGGCGGTGGCGCCAGCCTCGTCGGGCGCGAGCCGGACGCCCTGCTCGTCGACGCGCGCGGCCGCTGGCACCTGGACCCCGGCCAGGGCATCGTCCAGTCCCCCGACCAGGTACGGGACATGCGGGCGACCGGGCTCGGCGACGCCCACCAGTTCGCCGATCCGACCGCGCGGGTGCCGCGTGACGCGGTACGCCTGTGGGAGGACGAGCTCGCCGTACGCGGACCGGTCGTCGACGGGACCGCGCGGCTGGTCCCGGCTCAGGACGGCCATCTGTACGCGCACATCCGTCCGGGCGACGGCTCCTCGGACGTCTATGTCAGGGTCGAAGGAACCCCGACCGTCGCCACCGGGCTGCCGCCGGAGATGGTGCCGGGCGTCGACCGGCGGGACGTGGTCGATCTGCCGGAGGCCCTCGACGCCGTACGCGGACAGCTGCCCGCCGACTCCCCGGTGCACGCCCGGCTGGCCGGGGCGACCGGCGCGCAGCAGACCCTCGGGATCCTGCGGGAGGAAGGCGTGCTGGACGGACTGCGCTCGGGCGGCGGCGCGCGGGCCGCGCTCCAGACGCTCGACGCCACGGCCCAGTGGGAGCGGGCGAGGGACGCCGCGCCCGGGCGGGTCTTCATCGGAGACGAGATCGCCGAGAACCGTTTCGACGTGAGCGGCGAGGGCGCTCCGAAGACCTGGCTGGTCGCGGGTGCCGGCGGCACGGGGGTGGCCAACGCCGAGATCATCCTGGAGGCCGACCCCGAGGCCCGGGTCACCATCTACGGGCCGAACCTGCCTCCGGCGCTGGAGAACCAGGTCCAGTTCACCGCGATGCGCGAGCGGTTCGTCAGCGAGTACGGCGGTGACGGCCGCCTCACCATCGACATCCACCCCGACAACCGGGTCGGCGCCGTGCAGATGCACACCGGGCCCGACGGAAAGCCGCGGTTCCGGGAGGGGCGCGTGGAGGCGGAGGCGTACGTGGCGAGCCTCGGGCGGACCGCGCCGATGCCGGAGGCTCTCCAGGATCTGGCCGAGCGGACCCGGGCGGGGGGCGGGCAGGTGCGGGGGGACCTGATGTTCGATCAGGACCGGCAGTTCCTCGGCTACGGCGTCACCTTCGAGACGGGGGGTGGGCAGCGCCGCGTCGAGGTGACCGGTGCGGCGTCGCAGTTGCTGCCGCGTGATGTCTTCCCCCGTGACACCCAGGCCGCCCTGAACGCCATGGCCGCCCGCCAGGTCCCGTCCCAGAGCGGCAACGCGGCCCCGGGGTTCGCCCCCACGGCGCAGCAGGCCTCCCGGCTGGCCGCGGCACGGGAGAGCGGGACGGTGGAGCGGCACACCTCGGTTCCGGAGAGCTGGGGCAGGCCGGCGGTGGCGGGTGCGACGGCGACACCCGGGGGGCCGGGTACTGCGCCCTCCAGCGGCTCCAGCAACTCTGTCGCGGGCGCGGCTCGCCGTCAGTCCGGCCGGGGTTCGGCCACTCCTGGGGGGCCCGTTCCCGGTTCGGCGCCCGGGCCTGTCGCGCCGGGTCGGCCGCCGCAGGTGCCGCGGCCGCCGGCGCCGGGGCGCTGACCTCGCGGGCGCTGACCTCGCGGGCGGGGTTCGGTTCGGTGCGGGTCCGGTTCGGTGGGTGGGGCCGGTGCGGGTCCGGTGGGTGGGTCGGGGCCGTGCCGGTACATCCCAGTCCGTCGCCGCTGGATCAGACGTGGGCTACCTGTGCGAACCGCTGCTCGATCCGAACGTAAGCGACGGACATAGGGATGTACCGGCACGGCCCCTCCCGTGCGATCTCCGCTGCGGGTGCAAGATCCAGCCCCTCCGGCGTTTGAGGAGCGGGGTCTGGGGCGGAGCCCCAGGGGTGGGACGGGTAGGGGCGGAGGGGGCGAAAGAAGGTTGGGGCGGGCCCTTCCGTGTGCGGACGGGGCGTGGCCGCTTGCGTGTGGAGGGGGGCGGCTGCGGGTGCGTGGTCGTCTGGTTCGAAGGCCATCTCAGGCCCGCCCTGGACTATTGAATGCGTGTGCATATATTGTGCACGCATACAAGCGACGTCGTTCTTGGCGTGTGATCCAGGGGGAACCATGACCCGCCATTTCCTGTTCCTGCTCGGCAGCAGCCGCACCGGTGGCAACACTGAACTACTGGCCCGCAAGGCCGCAGAGCAGCTGCCCGCCGATGTCGAGCAGCACTGGCTCAGCCTCGCCGAGCCTCCGCTCCCCGACTTCGTGGACCTGCGCCGCGACAGCGACCATGTGCGCCCTCCCGCCGGGAGCACCGCGGGCATGCTGCTCGACGCCACGCTCGCGGCCACCGACATCGTGATCGCCTCGCCGCTGTACTGGTACTCCGTGTCCGGACTGACCAAGCGCTACCTGGACTACTGGTCGGGCTGGCTGCGCACCCCCGGCATCGACTTCAAGGCCACCATGGCCGGTCGCACCCTCTGGGGCGTCACCGCGCTCGCGCACGAGGAGCAGGAGGTCGCCGACCCGCTGATCGGCACGCTGAGCCACTCGGCGGCGTACATGAAGATGCGCTTCGGCGGGGTGCTGCTCGGCAACGGCAGCGGGCGCGGCGATGTCCTGAACGACGCCGAGGCGCTGGCCCGCGCGAAGACCTTCTTCGCGGCACAGGAACCGCCGCTCGCCCGCTTCCCGTACGAGGTCTGAGCCGCCCCCGTCTAGGCGGTGATGTCCTTCGCCGTGAACCGCGCCCACGCCGCCGACCCGAACACGGCGGCGTACAGCCCCTGGAGGCCGAGGTTGTGGACCAGGTCGTCCCAGTAGACCGGGTCGCGCATGAGGTCGGCGAAGGACAGCCAGTAGTGGGAGAAGAAGTACGGCTGGAGCGCGTGCAGCTGCGGGATCTGGTCGAGGATCTGGACGGTGATGAGGAGGCCGACCGTCGTCGCCATGGCCGCGATGCCGCTGTTGGTGAGGGTCGAGACGAAGAGGCCGAGTGCCGCGACGCCGGTCAGTGACGCGGCCACGACGAGGGCGATGAGCAGCGCGCGGCCGAGTCCCTCGGTGAAACTGATGCGGGTCCCGGAAATGGTGGTCAGCTCGCCCAGCGGGAACAGCAGGACGCCCACCAGAAGCGCCGAGACGGCCACCACCAGGGTCGCGACCAGGCAGAACGTCATCGTCGTCGCGTACTTCGTGAGCAGCAGCCGGGTGCGGCCGGCGGGCGCGACGAGGAGATAGCGCAGGGTCCCCGCGTTGGCCTCGCCCGCGATCGCGTCGCCCGCGATGACGCCGATCGCCATCGGCAGGAAGAAGGGGAGGGTCGCCGCCAGCGCGGTGAACACCAGGAACAGGCCGTTGTTGGTGATCTGCGCGATGAACGCGGGTCCCTCGCCTCCGCCACCGCCCGCGCTCGAACCGTCACTCGTCTCGATCTTGATGGCGATGCCGATGAGGATCGGCACGGCCGCGAGCACCCCGAGCAGTGCGATCGTCCGCCAGCGCCGGAAGGTCGTGAGGAGCTCACTGCGGAAGAGCCCGAGCGTCCACAGCGGGCTGGGCGCACGGCCGGCCTCCGCCCCCACACGCAGCGTCTCAGCCCGCGACATCGAAGCCCTCCCCGGTCAGTGCCACGAACGCGTCCTCCAGCGAGGCCCGTTCGACCCCGAAGCCACGGACCCGGACGCCCGCCGTGACCAACGCGGCGTTCAGTTCGGCGAGTTCACGGTCGGGCGGCTCCGCGGTCACCCCTGTCTCGGTCACGACGAGATCGGCGACGCCCTGTTCCTTGAGGACCCGGGCCGCGTCCCCCGCGTCCGGGGTGGTCACCACCAGCCGGCCCCGCGCACCCGCCGCGAGGTCCGCGACCGCGCCCTGGGTGATGAGCCGGCCCTGCGCCATCACGGCCGCGTGCGTGCAGACCTGCTCGATCTCGTCGAGGAGGTGAGAGGAGAGGAAGACGGTCGTTCCCTCCGAGGCCAACTCCCTGACCAGCGAGCGGATTTCGCGCATGCCCTGGGGATCGAGACCGTTGGTCGGCTCGTCCAGGACGAGCAGGCGGCGGGGCTGGAGCAGCGCGGCCGCGAGTCCGAGCCGCTGCTTCATGCCGAGGGAGTACGCCTTCGCCTTCTTCCCCGCGGCGGCGGTCAGTCCGACCCGGTCGAGGGCCGCCGCGACGCGTGTCCGCCGGGTCCGGGGATCAGCGGTCGGGTCGGCGGCGTCGTACCGGACGAGGTTGTCCCGCCCGGAGAGGAAGCCGTACAGGGCGGGACCCTCGATCAGCGCCCCTACGTGCGGGAGCACGGCCCGCGCGGACCGGGGCATGGACTGCCCCAGCACGCGGGCCGTGCCCGAGGTCGGCTCGATCAGGCCCATCAGCATGCGGATGGTGGTGGTCTTGCCCGAGCCGTTCGGCCCGAGGAAGCCGAAGACGCTGCCCGCCGGGACGGTCAGGTCCAGGCCGTCGACGGCGAGCTGTCCGCCGCGGTAGCGCTTGCTCAGCGCGCGAGTGGCGATCACCGCGTCCTCGGTGATCGAGGTGGGCGCGGTGGGCGCGGTGGCGGTGCCTGCGGCTCGCCTCGCCGGTGCCGCGTCAGTTTCTCCCGCGGGCACGGCGCCGACGTCACCCGCTCTTCCGGCGGGCACCGCGCCGGTGCCTTCCGGCTTCCGGGCAGGCGCCGTGCGGGCACTGCCCGCCTGTTCGGCGGACACGGCACCGCCCTCGGCCTGCGCCGGATCGGGCTCGACGGCGGACAGCTCCTCCATGGGCTCCCTCGGTTCGGCTCTCCTGGGACCTACTGGGCCGCGTTGGCCGCCTTCACCAGCGCGGCCTTGGTGACGGCACCGGCGTACACCTTGCCGTCGTCCGTGATCAGCGCGTTGACCAGGCGGGTCGAGAAGACCGTGCCCGAGCCGAACTTGCCGGTGACGTGGTCGCCGAGGGAGTTGAGGAAGCCGTCGACGTCACTGTTGCCGGTCGAGCCGGACGCGCCGGTCGGCAGGCCCTGGCCGCCGGTCTCGAACACGGCGATGGAGTTCCAGCCCTCGCCGATGGTCTTCAGGCCGTCGAGGCCCCCGGCCGGACCTTCGCCGGCCCCCGGCCGCGCCTTCTCCGCGCCCTTCCACGTGTCGCCGCGCAGGTCCTTCGGCGTGTCGCCCTTCACACCCTCGTGCTCGTCGCCCTCGGTGACCTTCGCGCCCTTGGGCGGGGTGAAGGCGAAGGTCGACGCGGCCGGCTTGGAGAAGTCGACCCGGGTGAAGCCCGCGTCCACGACGGCCGCGCCACCGCTCGCCGGGGTCAGCGTGAACTTCAGCGGCAGGCCCGTCCTCGCGTCCACCGCGATGCTGATCGCGCCGACCGTGGAGCCGGACTGCCTGGGCTTGATGACCAGCCTGTAGGCGTCGCGGCCCGCGACGTGCGCGGTGCCGTCGACGGTCACGGAGGTCGTCTCGTCCACGGCCTTGAGTGCCTCGTCGGCGAGACCCTTGGGCGTGGCCGGGACATCCCGCGGCGCCTTCTCCTCGGCACCCCCGGACTCGGCGGACGTCGCGTGGTAGACCTCGTTCGACTTGCTGTCGTACCCCCACACGTCCTTGCCGTTGTGGATGACGCTGTACTCGGCGGCACCCTCCAGGAGGGAGACCTTGCCCTTGTCCGGGCCGTCGGCGGCGACGCGCAGCGTGTGCGTGCCCGAGGCCAGTTCGAGGAGCTTGGACTGCGGGTCCGCGGAGGAGCCTCCGTCGCCTCGGGCGGCACCCGACGCGAAGCTGCTCTCCAGGCCGCCCAGGTTCGGCAGTCCGAGATCGGTGCTGATCTTGACCGTGCCGGACAGCTGCTGGACGTCCGACTTGGCGATCTTCTCGATGAGTTGCTGAGCGGTGACCTTCGGCAGGTCGGGGTCTCCGGAGTCGGCGAGTGCCGGGACGAGCCCGATCGTCGCCGCCGCCACCCCCACCACCGCGACCGGAACGACGTACCGCGCGGCCTTGCGTCGCCCGGCGCGCGGGTCGTCGGCGTCGTCGGCCCCGGTGGCCCTCGCGCTGTCGTCGGATGCGTACGGTGCCATGTGTGCCTTACCTCCGTCGTCGGCGGCGGCCCTACCGTCGTGCCCTGCTCCACCCCTAAGCCGCCATTCTCACCCGAACCGGTGAGGAGTGGTGTTGTCCATCTGACCAAATCGGCGGGATCGAAGCGTCACTCCCCGGACTCAACTCCGCGTAGTCCTGCGGTATGACGTGAGGGGGCGGCGCCTCGCCCGACCCGTAGGGGTCGTGCCGGACGAGGCGCCGCCCCGGCCGCGCGCCCGGCCGGAATCGGCGGGATTCCGGCCGGGCGTTCGCCTCAGCGCTGCACGAACACGTAGTCGGCCTGGTAGGGGACACCCACGATCGTGCCCGGCGAGCAGGAGCCTGCCGGGGCGACGCCGCCCACGGTGTTCAGGCGCAGGATCTCCTGTGTGCCGGCCAGCAGGCCGTGGTGCCGGCCCGACTGCGTGGCCCTGAGGTCGAGCTCGGGGATGTTCGTTGCGCCGTTCGGGGTCTTCGCGATCAGCGCGCCGGTGACCGCGCTGCGGTCGGGCGCGACCCACTGCGGGGTACCGGAGTTGGGCTTCACGAAGGAGTGGGCGATGTGGCCGCCGAGCCGGGCCGCCACATCGCGCTGGGCGAAGGCGTAGCCACCGCCCTCGGCCGGCTTGCACTCGTAGATCTGCCTGCCCTTGACCACGGACGCCTGGAAGTTGTGCAGGGCGTTCCCGAAGTCGAAGGTGCTCGTGACCTTGTGGAGCTGGCCGCGGACCGCCCCGCCCGGGAACTCGGCGGTGTGCAGATTGGCGTAGAACGAACCGGGGTCGGTCTTCAGAGCGTCGAGCAGGGCCGCGTCCTCGACCTTGACGGTCCCGACGACGCTGTGGCCCTTGATCCGGTCGAGCAGCTTGCCGGAGTCGACCTTGACGCCGCCGTTGGCTCCCTTGGCGCCCTGGTGGATGTGGAGCAGGGTGGGCCTGCCGGTGCCGCGCCAGGTGACGGCCACGGACACCTTGTCGCCCTTGACCTTGATGAACTCCAGCGCCGCGCCGTCCTTGTCGCCGACGGCGGGGCCGCCCTGGACGGGCACCTCGGCGGCGCCGCGCAGACTGGCGGCGAGGATGGTGCCGCCCGTGCCGCCCATGACTCCGTGCTGCGTGACGATGGTCGAGTCGTCGTGCCCGGAGTGGTTCGTACCGCTGTTCTCGCTGTGGCTCGTGGCGTTCTTCCCGCCGTGGCCTCCGTGGTCGGCGGCGACCGCCGGGATGACGGCGGCGGCGACCCCGGCCGCCGCGGCCACCGCGACACCGGTCAGGATCAGGCTCTTGCGACGTGTCGTGAACGTGGCGTTCGATCCCATGATTCTGTTTTCTCCCCGTAACTCGGCCGACGCCCCCTGCGTCAGCTTCTGCGCAGAGGTACGGACTCGATCCGATCCTGGACTCAATCCAAGAGTGTGACGCCCATCACATTCACAGAGCCGATCAAATCCGGCGGCCATTCGAGCGGAAAACGGCTTGAATCCGTACTTACGGGTGGCAGCGATCAGGATCGCCCAGCACTCCAGGGGGCGACGGATCGAGGATCGAGGGATCGCCATGCTCGCCATCAGGCACATCACGGGATACGCCGCCACGGGCGCCGCCGTCCTGGCGCTCACGCTCTCCGGATGCGGAGGCGGAGGGGGCGGAAGCGGAGGCGGGGACGGCTCCGCGAAGAGCACCGGCTCCACGGGACCGGCGACAGCGACGCTGAACACCGCCGAGGTCGGAAAACTGGGCACGGTCGTGACCGACAGCAAGGGGTACGTCCTGTACCGCTTCGACGCGGACTCGGCGAACCCGACCAGGGTCAGCTGTTACGACACCTGCGCCCAGGTCTGGCCGCCGGCCACGACCCAGGGCGGTGTGACCACGAACGGCGTCGACAAGAGCCTGGTCTCCACGGTGAAGCGCACCGACGGCGGCACCCAACTGACCCTCGCCGGCTGGCCCCTCTACCGCTACGCCAAGGACGACAAGCCGAAGGAGGCCCTTGGCCAGGGCGTGGACGGAACGTGGTTCGCCGTGACACCCACCGGAGCGAAGATCACCACACCGGCACCGGCGTCCCCGGGCACAGGAGGAGGAGGCTACTGACGGCCGTCTCAGCCGGCCCGGTGCACCACGGCGTCCACCAGCTCGACCAGGGCGGCCTTCGCGTCGCACTCGCGCAGCGGTGCCAGCGCGGCCCGCGCGTCCTCCGCGTAGCGCACGGTGTCCCTGCGCGCCTGCTCCAGCGCGGGGTGCTCCCGCAGCCGGGCCAGCGCCTCGGCGTGCCGCGCGTCGTCCGTCAGGTCGGAGTCCAGCAGCTCGCACAGCGCGATGTCCTCGGCGAGCCCCAGCCGCTCCGCGCGCTCACGCAGCCGCAGCACCGGCAGCGTGGGAATCCCCTCGCGCAGATCGGTCCCCGGCGTCTTGCCGGACTCGTGCGAGTCGGACGCGATGTCGAGGACGTCGTCCGCGAGCTGGAAGGCGACGCCCAGCCGCTCCCCGTACTGCGTCAGCACGTCCACGACCGTCTCGTCGGCCCCCGACATCATCGCCCCGAACCGGCACGCGACGGCGACCAGCGAACCGGTCTTGCCGCTGAGCACGTCGAGGTAGTGGTCGACCGGATCGCGCCCGTCGCGCGGCCCCGCGGTCTCCAGGATCTGCCCGGTCACGAGCCGCTCGAACGCCTCGGCCTGGATACGGACGGCCTCGGGCCCGAGGTCGGCCAGGATGTACGAGGCGCGGGCGAAGAGGAAGTCACCCGTGAGGACGGCCAGCGAGTTGCCCCAGCGCACGTTGGCGCTGTCCACCCCGCGCCGGACCTCGGCCTCGTCCATCACGTCGTCGTGGTACAGCGTGGCGAGATGGGTCAGCTCGACGACCACGGCCGAGGGAACGACACCCGGCGCGTACGGGTCACCGAACTGCGCGGCGAGCATCACGAGCAGCGGCCTGAACCGCTTCCCACCGGCACGCACGAGGTGCTGGGCGGCTTCCGTGATGAACGGGACCTCGCTCTTGGTGGCTTCGAGCAAACCCTCCTCGACAGCCGCCAATCCGGCCTGGACATCGGCTTCGAGAGCCTGGTCCCGCACGCTCAGCCCGAACGGCCCGACGACGGTCACGAGAGGTTCTCCTGTCTGCTGACGATCACATGGCGAACTCGGTCGATCATTCGGTCGATGACACGGTTTGTCGATGTGTCGCTGCCATCACTCAAGTCAGCGTATCCGGTCACGTTTCGATCACCACGAGCGCCCACCGTCCCCCGGCCGACTTCGCTCCGCCAGCAGCTATACGGGAGTACACCCGGAAGGCACACGGGAAGCACCTGCCTGCCCCATAGGCGGGTACCCCGACTCGCGGGCGCCACCCGACCACCGACGGTATGTTCATGATCAGCCGATCCGAACCGATACAGGACGACATACCCCGAAGTGCCCGGAAGCAGTGACTGTGTCCCGTAGCTCCGCCGAGAACGAGTCAGGCCCGGACGTGAGGCCCTCACCCCCCGGCCGCGCCGCACGATGACCCCGCCCTCCGAGATGCCCCGCCCTCCGAGATGCAGCCCGTCCACTGAGGTGGCTCATGCACATCCGTACGTCCTTCCCCTACGAGACCACTCACGAGGACGTCCTCGTCCCTCTCTCGGACGGCACCCGTCTGTACGCCCGGATCTGGCGCCCGCTGACCGAGGAGCCCGTACCGGCGCTCCTGGAGTACAGCCCGTACCGCCTGACCGACTGGACTGCACCGCGCGACCGGCAGCGCCACCCCTGGTACGCCGGACACGGCTACGCCTCCGTCCGCGTGGACGTGCGCGGCCACGGCAACTCGGAGGGCATGCCGACGGACGAGTACTCCGAGACCGAGCCGGCCGACGGGGTGGAGGTGATCACGTGGCTGGCCGCCCAGCCCTGGTGCACCGGCAGGGTCGGCATGTTCGGGATCTCCTGGGGCGGCTTCAACTCCCTCCAGATCGCGGCCCGCGCGCCCGAGCCGCTCAAGGCGGTCGTCACGGTCTGCTCGACGGACGACCGCTATGACAACGACGGGCACTACGCGGGAGGTTCCGTCCTCGCCGTCGACACGCACTCCTGGGCGGCCACCCTGCTCGCCTTCGCCGCCCGCCCGCCGGACCCGCTGCACGTGGGCGAGGTCATGTGGCGCGACATGTGGGTGAGCCGGCTGGAGGCGGTCGACCCCTTCATCCACACCTGGCTGGCGCACCAGACCCGGGACGCGTACTGGCGGCACGGCAGCGTCCGCGAGGACTTCGGCTCGATCCGCGCGGCGGTCCTCGCGGTCGGCGGCTGGCACGACCCGTACCGCGACACGGTGCTGCGCCTGGTGGAGAACCTGCCGCCGGATCGCGTACGCGGTCTCATCGGTCCCTGGTCGCACCAGTACCCGGACCGGGGCCTGCCGCCCGGACCGGCCATCGGCTTCCTCCAGGAGACGCTCCGCTGGTGGGACCACTGGCTCCGGGACGAGGACACGGGCGCGCTCTCCGTCCCCCTCCTGCGCTCGTACGTGATGGACGCGCACCCTCCGGCGACCGTCTACGAGGAACTTCCCGGCCGCTGGGTCGGCGACCCGGCCTGGCCCTCACCCTCGGTGACCCCGATCACGTACGCGCTCCAGGGCACCCCGGTGCCGGTGCGGTCCCCGCAGCACACGGGGGTCGACGCGGGCCGCTTCTTCCCCTTCGGCAACGCCGCCGACCTCCCACCGGACCAGCGGGAGGAGGACGCCCGGTCGGCCTGCTTCGAGTTCGAGGTACCGGCGGAGACCTGGGTGCTGGGCCGCCCGCGGGTCGATCTGCGGCTGACGTCCGCGTCACCCAGGGGCCAGGTGATCGCCCGCCTCTGCGACGTGGCCCCCGACGGAGCGTCCACGCTCGTCACCCGAGGGGCCCTGAACCTGTCGGCGCGCCGCGGCCGCGACCGGACGGTTCCCGCGGAACCCGGCACCACGGAGAACGTGGCGTTCGACCTGAACGGCATCGGCTACGCGTTCCCGGCGGGCCACCGCATCCGTCTGAGCGTCTCCTCCGCCTACTGGCCCTGGATCTGGCCCCAGCCGGGCTCGGAGGCGGGCTTCACCCTCGACCCCATCGGCAGCGCCCTCGAACTCCCGGTACGGACAAGGGAGTCGGACCCCTCCATCACCTTCGGGGAACCGGAGGAGGCGGAGCCCCTCGGCGTGGCCGTCTCCGAGACGCTGGACGAACCCCGTCCGGAACGCCTGGTCCTGCGCGACGTGGCCGCGGGCACCTGGCGCCTGGAGGTCGACCCGTGCCTCGGCGGCACCCGCGCGTATCCCGACGGCCTCGAATGCACGGAGGACGCGCGGGAGACGTACACGATCGACGCGTCCGACCCGCTGTCCGCCCACGCCCGCTCGACCTGGTCGATCCGTCTGCACCGCCCGGACCTGCCGTGGGACGCCCGCGTCGAGACGGCCTCCACCATCAGCTGCGACGCGCAGGACTTCATCACGTCCAACGAGGTCGTCTGCAAGGACGGCGACGAGGTCGTCTTCCACCGGACCTGGGAGAAGAGAATCCCGCGCACGGCGGGCTGACACGCGGCCGCACGGGCGGGAGTTCCCGCCCCGTGCGATCGGCCGACAGGGCTCGCGCGAGCGGGAGTTCGCCTCCGTACGACCATCGACACGCCGCTCGCCCCGCCCCGGACGCATCCCTCCTCCCTGCCCGGACGCATCGCCCCTCCCTGCCCGGACGCGCGACTCTCCCCGGCCTCGATGCGCCGCAGGTGCCCGCCCGGATGCGCCGCTCACGCACGCCTGGATGCGCCGCCCATGCCCGCCCGGGTGCACCGCTCAGGCCGACCCCGCATGCGCCGCTCAGGCCGGCCTCGGTCCGCCCGGCGTTCCGACGCCGGCCTGGAACACGTACGGCGAACACCCCCGCCAAGGGCGGCGGTTCACCCCGCGATCGCCCCGGCTCGCCCTACGTCCGTCCCGGCTCGGCCCGCGACCGGTCCGGCCCGACCCGCCGGGCCCGCGCCTCGGCCCGGTACGGGTCGCTTCCCCCACGAGCCCCACGGCACCGAATCCCTCTGCGCGGGGGGCCGATTGCCGCCCTCCGGGAACTCGGCGCCCCTGACAGCCGGAAGCACAATGCCCGAGTTGCCCGGCATGCCGCCTTGATGACCCTTGGTCTCGTGAGTTGAGTCACCCGTGAGCCCGGGTGCCGACCCACTCCGCCCCCTCGCCAACCCATTTGCCAAAGGCAAGTTGAGGATTCAATTCCGCTCTAATCGGACGTTTCCCCCTTGCCCCAAACAGGCGAAAGCGATCTTCGTAGCCACATCTGGCCTTGTTCCGGACATGTGCTCTCGCATACGTTCTCGTCGATCCCGGGCGGATCGCCGAATCCTGCCGCCGCCCGGATACCCACCCACCCACGCACGGCAGGAGCGGGGGACCCACAGGTAAGCCGCCGATCCGGACACACCGGACCGGCTAGGGGTGAAGCCGCGCCCAAAAACGCGGCCGGGCATCTCCCGCCCGAACCCGACAGCTCACCTCGCAGGCGCCGGAGAGGACATTCGTCATGCCCGCACGAGGCAAGCACCGCCGCACGAAGACCAACGTCATCACCCGGGGCATGATCGCCGCCGGAACGGGCGGCATCGCACTCGCCCTGCCGCTCGTGAGCGCGACAGGCGCCCACGCGGCGACCCCGGCGCAGGCCCCCCAGCTCACGAAGGCCGCCAAGACCGCCGTGGTCCCGAACGTCCAGCTCATCACCTACAAGGTGGTCGCGGGCGACACCCTGTCCAAGGTGGCGAAGAAGCACCCCGAGAGCGGTGGCTGGAAGAAGCTGTACAAGGCGAACCGCGCGGTCATCGGCGACAACCCCGCCCTGATCCGCCCGGGCCTGAAGCTGACCGTGGGCACGAAGACGCTGAAGTCGACGGCGGCCAAGACGGCGAAGGCGACCCCGGCCGTAGCCAAGTCCTCCGCGGCCACCGCCACCCAGGCCTCCGCCAAGACGTACACGAACAACCTCGACGGCTGGATCAAGGAATCCCTGGACATCATGGCGAAGGAGGGCACCCCGGGCAGCTACGACGGCATCTACCGCAACGTGATGCGCGAGTCCTCCGGCAACCCGCTCGCCATCAACAACTGGGACTCCAACGCCGTCGCGGGCACCCCCTCCAAGGGTCTGCTCCAGGTCATCGACCCCACGTTCCGGGCCTTCCACGTCCCCGGCACGTCGATGGACCCCTACGACCCGGTCGCGAACATCACCGCCGCCTGCAACTACGCGGCGAAGACCTACGGCTCCATCGACAACGTCAACGGCGCCTACTGATCACACCCTCACCATCACCCGCCGGCGGCACCTTCCGGGGCCGCCGGCGGGCGCGTTGCCTGGCGCGTTCCTCGCGTGGCCGGTCGCTGGAACGGTCACGTTCCTCGCGTGACCGGTACCTGGAACGGTCGCGTTCCTCGCGTGGCCGGTCCCTGGAACAGGCAGATCCTGAAGCGGATGGACCGCAGACGGACCCCCGGAACGGGCGACCGATCCCTAGAAGCCGAAGAGGCGTTCCAGGACGACCGCGATTCCGTCGTCCTCGTTCGACAGGGTGACCTCGTCGGCCACCGACTTGAGTTCCGGGTGGGCGTTGGCCATCGCCACACCACGGGCGGCCCAGTCGAACATCGGGATGTCATTGGGCATGTCGCCGAAGGCGAGCGTCGCGCCCGGGGTGAGTCCGAGGTGCGCCGCGGCGAGAGCGAGGCCCGTCGCCTTGGTCACCCCGCATGGCTGGAGTTCGACGGTGCCGGGCCCGGACATGGTGACCGTCGCCAGCGAACCGACCACTCCCCGCGCCGCGGACGCCAACTCGTCGTCGGACAAGGACGGGTGGCGGAGCAGCACCTTGCTGATCGGCTCCGACCAGAGGTCGTCCCGCCGCCGCACCCGCACCGCCGGCAGGGTCGGATGGGGCATCACGTATCCCGGCTCGATGAGCGTCAGCCCGTCCACGCCGTCCTGGTCGACCGCCGCGTACAGCAGCCCGACCTCCGCCTCGATCTTGCCGAGCGCCGTCTCCGCCAGTTCCCTGTCCAGGGTCACCGACCACAGCATCCGGTCCGCCCCGGCGTCGTACAACTGCGCCCCCTGCCCGCACACCGCCAGCCCCTCACCGCCGAGTTCGTCGAGGAGCGGTCGCACGCGCGGCGCGGGGCGGCCCGTCACCACGAGGTGCTGGGCACCCGCCTGGGCCACCTTCGCCAACGCGGCCCGCGACCGGTCGGAGAGGGTGTCGTCGCCGCGCAGCAGCGTTCCGTCCAGGTCAGTGGCGATGAGTGAATATGCAGTCGGAGCGGCCATGATCCGAAGAATACGGATCGAACGACTCATGGGCCCGGCGTGAACCGGACGACGTCCGGTATCCCGTCAGCAACGCCGTTCACCGTACGGTGGTTAGCGCGTTGCGACCGCTTCGGATCACGCAAGGTCCACTTCCGCCCACACCGACTTTCCCGCACATGACCGACCACAACACCCCAACACCGCCCGGCGGCGGCGGGCCGACCCGGCGGCGGCACACACCGCTCCAGGAATCGCCGATCACCATGACAAGTCCGGGGAGAGACATGTCCTTTGAGTCCTTCGAGCCCCCTGCGCGGCTTCCCCGCCCTTCCGGCGCGGTGACCCCCTTCCGGCAACACCTCCGCACCTCTGCCGAAGCCGTGATCCGGCGCTTCCCCGAATTCCTCCGGTCCGAGATCTACGCCCTGTCCTTCCGGATCTGGCGGATCGACGGGGACGAGCGCCACCCGTACGTCGCCATCGGCTACAACACCGAGACCCAGTACGAGCGGGAGACCTACCCGGAGGACCCCGGCGAGGCCCGCTGGAACTACGCCCTCTGGCTGCTGGACGGCTTCGAGATGCTGGGCAACATCCCCGAAGACCCCGCCGGCAGCCCTCTGTACGTGGACGAGGTCAAGGAACTGGGCATCTGGTTCGACGGTGACCACGACTTCCTCACCATGGACCTTCCGGAGGAAGAGGAGGAGGAACTGGACGCCAGGTCCGACCTTCTCCGGCTCCACTTCTACGACGCCGTCATCGACCTGGCCCGCCGTCTCCACGCCGATGGCCGCCTCGCGGAGATCTTCGGCCGCGCACTCCCCGTCGTCGTCTTCGACATGGACTGCCCGGGGTGGGAGATCGAGGCCACCCGGGCCGCCAACCCACCCGAGTCCATTGCCGACTTCATGGCCTGGCAGCAGGGCGCCATCTATGAAAGCGCGCCGAGGACCGAGGAGTTCCTGATCCGTCTCGACGCGGAGTGGCTCGAGTACTTCCGCGCCATGGCCGACGTACTCGTGACCCGCTTCGGCGTCTCCCGCGCGGAGTCCGTCGCCAGGATCAACGAACGCTACGCGGCGGAGGAGCTCAAGCCCATGGGAAAGGACCTCCTGGGGCACGAACTCCCCGAATTCTGGGCGTACCGCCTCTACTTCGAACCCGACTCCAGGGGCGTACTGCCCTCGGGCTCCCCCGAATCCGACGGCGACCTCCGCGCGTGGGCCGTCCGCCCCGCCCCACCCCGCGACTCGGCCGCCTGGACCCTCACGGAGGAGCCCTGACGTACGGGACGGCCGGGACGTACGGGGCGGCCGGGACGGCGGCCGGACGCAGCCCTCGGCCCCGCCCGGCGCCCGCCCGCACCGCCGGTGGCCGTCACCGGCGCCCGCCCGCACCGCCGACCATCCGCACCGCCGATGGTCGTCACCGTCGGCCGCCCGCACCGTCGGCTGCCGTCACCACCGGCTGCCGTGCCCTCGGCTGTCCTCGCCTCACCCGTGTGCGGCCACCAGATGCCTGGCCAACCGCGGTGAGGCGAACTCCGTCCCGCACACGAACCGCATCACCGGACCGTACGAGGCCGCCGCCGGCAGACCCGTGAAGTACAGCCCGGGCACGGAGGACCGGTACCCGGCACCGAGCTTCGGTGCACCGCGGCTCACCGCCAGCTCCGTGCGGAGCTCGTGCCCGAGGAAGTCCATCGCGGCGATGTCGACGCGGTAGCCGGTCGCGGCGATGACGTGATCGGCGGACAGCTCGTCCACCCGGCCGCCATGGGTCTGCACGGTGAGGACGGGGCCGCCGTCGGTGACCCCGGCGCGGACGATCCGCCGGACCTCGCGGACCGCGACCTTGCCCTCGAAACGGTCGCGGAGCCACCAGGCGCCGAGGGGACCGAGCACACGGCGGACCAGGTAGTGCCGGGACCGGGCGGGCAGATAGCGGTAGGGATGCGGGTAGTAGCTGAGCGCCCACAGGGACCAGGCGCGCCCGAACGGCGACTCGGGTCGCAGCCTGGGCTGGTTCCACGGCGGCGTGCCGAAGTCGACGGCGCCCTTGCCCCGGGACACCACCCGCACCTGCGCGCCGGCCTCCGCCGCGAGCGCCGCCGTCTCCAGGGCGGACTGCCCCGCGCCGACGACTATCAGCTCCTTGCCGGAGAAGCGGCTCAGGTCGTGCTGCTGCGAACTGTGCGAGACCGGGCCGGTCGGCGTGGGACCGTCGGCGGCCGCGCCCGCGAGCTCGGGAGGCAGATGGGCCAGCCCGGACAGTCCGGTGGCCACCACGACCGCCCGCGCGGTGAACAACTCTCCCGAGTCCAGCTTGAGTTCGAACCCGCCGGACGGGTCGCCCCCCTCCCGGACGCCCTTCCGGTCGATCGACACGACCCGCACCCGCTCCAGCTCGGGCACGAGTTTCTGCTGGAACCACTCCCCGTACGCGATGAACGTCTCGACCGGGATGATGTCCTCGTCGGTGACCAGACGCCGCGTCCCCGCCGCGTCGCAGTAGTCGGCGAGTGTGTGGCCACGCTGCGGGGCGTCGATACTGGAGGCGACCGGAGTCGACTTGAGGAGCATTCCCTCGGGCATGTGATCGCGCCAGCTCACCATGGGCTCGCCGAAGACACGCACCGGGACTCCACGCGCCCGCAGATGGGCGGCGGTCGACAGGCCGAACGGCCCCGCACCGATGACTGCTACCGGATGAATCACGAAGTCCCTCCCCAGGACGTACTACGCCTACTTCGCGGTAGAACTGTTGGTGCTGCCGAGGCGGTTGGTCCGCCACAGCTGATGGAGATGCTTGGCGCCCGGCCGTACGAAGCGCGCCAGCATCATGAAGAACGGCCGCAGGTCGTCACCCGCGAGCCATGCCAGCTCCGTGCCGCTCGCGCGGGTCGGCGCGTGCGGTGTCGTATAGCCGCTGCGCCGGTAGGCGAGCAGGGCCGGCAGGTCGATGTTCTCCACGATGTACCGGTGACCGGCCCGCTGTTCCCCCTCCGGAACGGCGCGCCCGGTCAGGTCGAGATGCATGGCACGGACTACGTCGATCCCCGACTCGTTCTCGAAGAGCCGGAACTGCGCGCCCATGCGTGGGTTGAAGTCGAGGAGCTTGTACCGGCCGTCGCGGCGGTCGAATCGCAGGTCGAGGTCGATGATTCCGCTGAAGCCGATCTGTTTGATGAAACGCGCGGCGAGGTCGGCGAGTTCCGGATTGTCGACGACGTACGCGTTCGCCGTCATTCCCGCGTGCGGCGGCCAGGAGCGGACCTTCACCCCCGTGAACATCGCGAGCGGTGCCGAGTCCGCGCCGAAGTACGCGTGCACGATCCAGTCCTCCGCCTCCTCCCTCGGCAGGTACTCCTGGAGGATCACGCCGGGCTGCGGACCCCAGTCCCGGGCCAGGGCGAGCAGCCCCTCGCGGGTCGCGATCCTCGTCGTGCCGTTCACCGCGGGCCGGCTGCGGCGCACGAACGCCTCGCGGTTCTTGGCGACGAGCGGGAAGCCGGCCTTCTCGGCGAACGCCTCGATCTCGTCGTACGACTGCGGAAAGGCCGCCGCGGGGCTGGGTATGCCGTGCTCCACGCACAGTTCGTGCAGCCCCTGTTTGCTGGCCAGCCTGCGGGGCAGCCTGGCGTCCACGCGCGGGAAGAGGAAGGGGCCGGCCAGTTCCTCCTGGTGCTCGGCGATCAGTACGGCGGCCTCTTCGTCCGTCGGGACGAGCACCGTGGGCCGGCCGATGCGCCGGCCGATGCGCAGCAGTCCCTCGACGAGCCGCTCGGGTTCCTCCGTCCCGGTGGTCGGCCAGACGAAGGCGCGGCGCAGATAGCGTGAACTCGCGGCCGGTGTGTAGCGGTCCTCGGTTATCGCATACATCGGAATGCCGAGTCGGCCCAGACTCCGTATGGCGCCCACCCCGCCGTGGTGCAGCGGATAGTCTCCGAACTTCACGATGAGGCCCGGAACTTCCCGGTCGACGTCGGCCGTCACACTCCTGGAGCTCCTGGCCATGGGTCCCCCCACATGTCCCCCCTACGGACCGGACCCACCCCGTCCGTGTCCCCCAAAGGACGCTAAGCCGGAATTGCCACGTCCGACAAGGTCAATTCGGACATTGCAAACTCTTTAGGCACTGCCCCAGCATGGTCACTCCCCCGTAACGTGTGCCTCGACCACATGAAACGCGTGGAACGCATGGATCACATGGCGAGTACGAATCCGAAAGCGAGGCACCAACCGATGCCCCCCTTCGATGTCCCCGAGGGCGATCCCTTCGGCCCGCACAACCTGCCGTACGGCGTGTTCTCCCTGACCGGCCCGGACGGCGACCACGAGCGGCGCGTCGGCGTCCGGCTCGGCGACCATGTCCTCGACGCGGGCGCCGCGGCCCGGGCACTCGGCTCCCCGTACGCCGGGCTGCTCGCGCAGCCGACCCTCGATCCGTTGCTCGCGGCGGGCCGCACCGCCTGGTCCGACGTCCGGCGCGCGCTGACGGCCTGGGTGACCGTCCCGGCCCACCGGGAGACCCTGGCTCCCCATCTCCACCCCCTCTCCGACGTGACGCTGCACCTCCCGTTCACCGTCGCGGACTACGTCGACTTCTACGCCTCCGAGAACCACGCCCGGAACGTCGGCCAGATCTTCCGCCCCGACGCCGCCGACTCCCTCACCCCCAACTGGAAGCACCTGCCGATCGGCTATCACGGCCGCTCCGGCACGATCGTGGTCTCCGGCACGGACGTCGTACGCCCGTCGGGCCAGCGCAAGGCCCCCGCGGACGCCGCCCCCGTCTTCGGCCCCTCGGTCCGCCTGGACATCGAGGCGGAGGTCGGCTTCGTGGTCGGCACCCCCTCGGACATGGGCCGGCCGGTGCGGCTGGGTGACTACCGCGACCACGTCTTCGGCCTCTGCCTCCTCAACGACTGGTCGGCGCGCGACATCCAGGCCTGGGAGTACGTCCCCCTCGGCCCCTTCCTCGGCAAGTCCTTCGCCACATCCGTGTCGGCGTGGATCACTCCGCTCGACGCCCTCGACGAAGCCCGCGTCGCGCCCCCCACGCGCACGCACCCGCTCCTCCCCTATCTGGACGACGCCTCCGAAGACCCCGGCGGCTACGACCTCCGCATCTCCGTGGCCATCAACGGCCACGTCGTCTCCGAACCCCCCTTCTCCACCATGTACTGGACGGCCGCTCAGCAGCTGGCCCACATGACGGTCAACGGCGCCTCCCTGCGCACCGGCGACCTCTACGGCTCCGGAACCGTCAGCGGCCCCTCGGAGGGTGAGCGCGGCTCTCTGCTCGAGCTCACCTGGAACGGACGCGACGCCCTCGAGCTCCCCGACGGCAAGCGCACGTTCCTGGAGGACGGCGACGAGGTCACGCTGACGGCCTGGGCGCCTGGGCCGGGCGGAACCCGGGTGGGCCTCGGCGAGGTCCGGGGCCGCATCACGCAGGCCGTCCCCCAGTAGGACGAGGTCCGCGTCACGGTGGCCGGCACCCTGGCCACCGTGACCCCGCGGAACCCGCCCGACGGGCCGGTCCCCTTACCTCCAGCCGTCTCTGTCCAGTGCTCTACATCCAGTGCTCTACAACCCGTGCGCTACATATCCCGTGCGCTACATCCAGTCCTCGGGCTCCGGCTCCTGGTCCAGCTCGGGCCAGTCCGGGTCGGGCCCCTCGTCGGTCGCCGCGGCCGGGACACCCTGAGCTGCGGGGACGCCCGGGGCGCCCCGGTCCGCCGCGGGCGTGCCGGCGCCCAGCGAGGCGAGCACTCCGATCACGCCCTCCCCGTACGTCGCCAGCTTCTTCTCGCCCACCCCGCTGATACCGCCGAGGTCCTTCACGGACGTGGGCCACACCGTGGCGATCTCCCGCAGCGTGGCGTCGTGGAAGATGACGTACGCCGGGACGCCCTGCTCGCGCGCCTGCTCGCCGCGCCAGGAACGCAGTGCCTCGAAAGCGGGGACGAGCTCGGCGGGCAGCTCGGCAGCCGCCGCCTTGGCCTTGCGCTCGCCCTTGGGTGCCGACGACCGGGAGGCGGTCGGCTTCGGCGGCTCCTTGCGCAGCGGCACATCGCGCTCCCGTCGCAGCACGGTCCCGCTGTCGTCGGTCAGCACCAGCGTGCCGTACTCGCCCTCGACCGCGATCAGGCCCTGGGCCAGCAGCTGCCGTACGACACCCCGCCAGTCGGACTCCGCCAGCTCCTCGCCGATGCCGAAGACGGACAACTGGTCGTGGTCGAACTGGATCACCTTGGCGGTCCGCCGCCCCAGCAGGATGTCGACGATCTGCCCCGCGCCGAACTTCTGCCCCCGCTCACGCTGGAGGCGCACCACCGTGGACAGCAGCTTCTGCGCCGCGACCGTGCCGTCCCAGGTCTCCGGGGGCGTCAGGCAGGTGTCGCAGTTGCCGCAGGCCGGGGTGTTCGGGTCCTGGCCGAAGTAGGCGAGGAGCTGCGAGCGCCGGCACTGGGCCGTCTCGCACAGGGCGAGCATCGAGTCCAGGTGGGCGGCCGCCCGCCGCCGGAACGCCTCGTCCCCCTCCGAGCCCTGGATCATCTTGCGCTGCTGGACCACGTCCTGAAGGCCGTACGCCATCCAGGCCGTGGACGGCAGTCCGTCGCGGCCGGCACGGCCCGTCTCCTGGTAGTAGCCCTCCACTGACTTCGGCAGGTCGAGGTGGGCGACGAACCGGACGTCCGGCTTGTCGATGCCCATGCCGAAGGCGATCGTGGCGACCACCACCAGGCCCTCCTCGCGCAGGAAGCGCGACTGGTGGGTGGCGCGGGTGCCCGCGTCCAGGCCCGCGTGGTACGGCACCGCCTCGATGCCGTTGCGGGAGAGGAACTCGGCTGTCTTCTCCACCGAGTTGCGCGAGAGGCAGTAGACGATGCCCGCGTCGCCCGCGTGCTCCTCGCGCAGGAAGGACAGCAGCTGCTTCTTCGGGTCGGCCTTGGGAACGATCCGGTACTGGATGTTGGGGCGGTCGAAGCTCGCCTCGAAGTGGCGGGCCGTCGGCATCCCCAGGCGCTGGGTGATCTCCTTGTGCGTCGCCCGCGTGGCCGTGGCCGTCAGCGCAATGCGCGGGACCTCCGGCCAGCGCTCGCCGAGCAGCGAGAGCGCCAGATAGTCGGGGCGGAAGTCATGGCCCCACTGGGCCACACAGTGCGCCTCGTCGATCGCGAAGACGGAGATCTTCCCGCGGGACAGCAGGTCCAGCGTGCTGTCCAGCCGCAGCCGCTCCGGAGCGAGGTAGAGCAGGTCGAGCTCCCCGGCCAGGAACTCGGCCTCGACCACGCGCCGCTCGTCGAAGTCCTGCGTGGAGTTCATGAACCCGGCGTTCACGCCCAGCGCCCGCAGCGCGTCCACCTGGTCCTGCATGAGCGCGATGAGCGGCGAGACCACGATGCCCGTACCCGGTCTGACCAGGGAAGGAATCTGATAGCAGAGGGACTTGCCGCCACCGGTCGGCATCAGGACGACGGCGTCACCGCCCGCCACCACATGCTCGATGACCGCTTCCTGCTCACCTCGGAAGGCGTCGTACCCGAAGACCCGGTGGAGGGTGGCCAGTGCCTCGCTCTCTCCCAGCGTCTCCGTCGCGTCAGCTTCGGTCATCACACCCGTCCCGCCCATCGTCCTGTCCCCCGTACGTCGCGCCTCGACCACAGCGTCCACGATAGGGGTCCGCGCCGACAGTCCGAGAGTTGTCCACAGGCTGCGAGTGACCGGCTTCCCTACGCAACGGCGCCCGGCCCGTCTCACTCCCCCGGACGGCGAGGCCCGCCCGCGTTCAACCCGTTGGCCCCGCTCGCATGGCGGCACTTCGCGACCGAGGGACATGCTGCTCGGGCGGGAGGAGGGGGCCCGCAGCCGACGGAACGGGGCCGTCGCGTACGCCTCTCTCGCGTCTCTAGGAGTCTTCGCATGTCCCACCGTCCCCTCAGGACCGCCATCACTCTCGTGACAGCCGCCGCCGCGTCGCTCGCCCTGGCCGCCGTTCCCGCCCCGGCCGCGTCCGGTCCGGTCGACCCGGCCGACCGGAAGGCCGTGCGGGATCTGGCCACGGCGTACATGGCCAGCTTCAAGTACCTCGACGAGAAGGCCGCCCTCGCCGACGGATACGTCCCCCATCAGTGCTCCACGGATCCCGCGGGGCACGGCAGCATGGGTTACCACTACTTCAACGAGTCCCGCTACGGCTCGCTCGACCCGGCGAAGCCCGCGGCTCTTCTCTTCGAGGACGGGAAGAACGGCAGGCGCAGGCTCGCCGGGGTGGAGTGGATCGTGGTGGACGCCGACCAGAACCTGAAGACCGGACAGCGACTCTCGATGTTCGGCGGCCAGAAGTTCGACGGTCCGATGCCGGGGCACTACCCCGGCATGCCGATCCACTACGACCTGCACGTCTGGCTCTGGAAGCACAACCCCAGCGGACTGTTCAACCGGTGGAATCCCCGGGTGAAGTGTCCGGCCGCCCCGACCCACTCCGGTGGCTCGGGCAAGACCCACTCCACCCACTGAAAACGGCTCGGGCCCCGCTCCCTTGAAGGGAGCGGGGCCCGAGCCGCGCAAGGCCCTGCTCAGCGCACGAAGACCCCGGCCTGGCCCGCCAGGTCGAGGAAGTACTGCGGCGCCACACCCAGCACCAGGGTGACCGCCACGCCCACGGCGATGGCCGTCATGGTCAGCGGCGACGGCACGGCGACCGTCGGCCCCTCGGGCTTCGGCTCACTGAAGAACATGAGCACGATCACGCGGATGTAGAAGAACGCCGCGATGGCCGACGAGATCACACCGACCACGACCAGCGCGCCCGCGCCGCCCTCGGCCGCCGCCTTGAACACGGCGAACTTTCCGGAGAAGCCCGAGGTCAGCGGGATACCCGCGAAGGCCAGAAGGAAGATCGCGAACACCGCGGCCACCAGCGGGGACCTGCGTCCGAGACCTGCCCACTTGGACAGGTGCGTGGCCTCGCCGCCCGCGTCCCGTACGAGCGTGACGACGGCGAAGGCGCCGATCGTGACGAAGGAGTAGGCGCCCAGGTAGAAGAGCACCGACGAGACGCCGTCCGGCGAGGTCGCGATGACACCCGCGAGGATGAATCCGGCGTGGGCGATCGACGAGTACGCCAGGAGCCGTTTGATGTCGGTCTGGGTGATCGCGACGATCGCGCCGCCCAGCATGGTGACGATCGCCACGGCCCACATGACCGGCCGCCAGTCCCAGCGCAGGCCCGGCAGGACGACGTACAGCAGGCGCAGCAGCGCGCCGAACGCGGCCACCTTCGTCGCCGCCGCCATGAAGCCGGTGACCGGGGTCGGCGCTCCCTGGTAGACGTCAGGCGTCCACATGTGGAAGGGCACCGCGCCGACCTTGAAGAGCAGGCCCATGACGACCAGGGCGGTGCCGATGAGCAGCAGTGCGTCGTTGCCCATGGTGCCGGCGAGTGCCGGGTCGACGTTCGTGACCGTGCCGTCGACGACGTGCGCGATCGTCGCGTACGACACCGAGCCCGCGTAGCCGTACAGCAGGGCGATGCCGAAGAGCGTGAACGCGGAGGCGAAGGCACCGAGCAGGAAGTACTTGACGGCCGCCTCCTGCGACATGAGCCGCTTGCGGCGGGCCACGGCGCACAGGAGGTACAGCGGGAGGGAGAAGACCTCCAGCGCGATGAACAGCGTCAGCAGGTCGTTGGCCGACGGGAAGACCAGCATGCCGCTGATCGCGAAGAGCAGCAGCGGGAACACCTCGGTGGTGGTGAACCCGGCCTTCACTGCGGCCTTCTCGCTGTCGCTGCCGGGCACCGAGGCGGCCTGAGCGGCGAAGGAGTCGACCCGGTTCCCGTGTGCCTCCGGGTCGAGGCGTCGCTCGGCGAAGGTGAAGACGCCGAGGATGCCGGCCAGCAGGATCGTGCCCTGCAGGAACAGGGACGGTCCGTCGACCGCGATCGCGCCCATCGCCGCGATGTGCGCCTTCGTGGTGCCGTATCCGCCCGCCGCGAGCGCGACGACCGCGGCGAACGCCGCGGCGAGGGCGACGACGGCGACGAACACCTGTGTGTAGTAACGCGACTTGCGCGGAACGAAGGCCTCGACCAGCACCCCGAGGATCGCCGCACCGATAACGATCAAGGTGGGCGACAATTGCCCATATTCGATCTTCGGTGCGTCGATCTTGGAGATCGGCTCGGCCGCGGTTGCCGCCGTTGTCCACAGGCTGTGGACGGCTGATGCGCTCACTTGGCCGCCTCCACCTCGGGCTGGGGGTCCGTCTTGTGTACATCTGACATGGTCTGCTGTACCGCCGGGTTGACGATGTCGGTGAGCGGCTTCGGGTAGACGCCCAGGAAGATCAGCAGAGCGATCAGCGGGGCGACCACCAGGAGCTCGCGCACCCTGAGGTCCGGCATCTCGGCCACCTCCGCCTTGACCGGGCCCGTCATCGTCCGCTGGTAGAGGACGAGGGTGTAGAGCGCGGCGAGCACGATGCCGAAGGTGGCGATGATGCCGACGGCCGGGTAGCGCGTGAACGTGCCCACCAGGACCAGGAATTCACTCACGAAGGGCGCGAGACCGGGAAGCGAGAGGGTCGCGAGACCGCCGATCAGGAAGGTGCCCGCGAGCACCGGGGCGACCTTCTGCACGCCTCCGTAGTCGGCGATCAGACGCGAGCCGCGCCGCGAGATCAGGAAGCCCGCGACCAGCATCAGGGCGGCGGTCGAGATCCCGTGGTTGACCATGTAGAGCGTCGCGCCCGACTGGCCCTGACTGGTCATCGCGAAGATGCCCAGGATGATGAACCCGAAGTGCGAGATCGACGCGTAGGCGACCAGCCGCTTGATGTCCCGCTGTCCGACCGCGAGCAGCGCCCCGTAGATGATGCTGATCAGCGCCAGGACGAGGATCACGGGCGTCGCCCACTTGCTCGCCTCCGGGAAGAGCTGGAGGCAGAAGCGGAGCATCGCGAAGGTGCCGACCTTGTCGACGACCGCCGTGATCAGCACGGCGACCGGCGCGGTGGCCTCACCCATGGCGTTGGGCAGCCAGGTGTGCAGCGGCCACAGGGGCGCCTTCACCGCGAAGGCGAAGAAGAAGCCGAGGAAGAGCCACCGTTCGGTGCTGGTCGCCATGTGCAGCGACCCGTTGGCCCGGGCCTGGACGATCTCCTGGAGCGAGAAGTTCCCGGCCACCACGTAGAGGCCGATCACGGCGGCCAGCATGATCAGGCCGCCGACCAGGTTGTAGAGGAGGAACTTCACCGCGGCGTACGAGCGTTGCGTCGCCGCCACCTCGTCGCCGTGCTCGTGGGCCTTGTCCCCGAAGCCGCCGATGAGGAAGTACATCGGGATGAGCATGGCTTCGAAGAAGATGTAGAAGAGGAAGACGTCGGTGGCCTCGAAGGAGATGATCACCATCGCCTCGACGGCCAGGATCAGGGCGAAGAAGCCCTGCGTCGGCCGCCACCGCTTGTTGCCGGTCTCGTGCGGGTCGGCGTCGTGCCAGCCCGCCAGGATCACGAACGGCATCAGCAGCGCGGTGAGCGCGACGAGCGCCACCCCGATGCCGTCCACACCCAGTTCGTAGCGCACCCCGAAGTCCGCGATCCAGGCGTGGGATTCGGTGAGCTGGTAGCGGTCACCGCCGGGGTCGAACCGCACCAAGGTGATCACGGCGAACACCAGGGTGCCGAGGGAGACGAGCAGCGCGAGCCACTTGGCGGCGACGCGCCGCGCGGCCGGCACGGCGGCCGTGGCGATCGCCCCGAGGGCCGGGAGCGCCGCCGTCGCTGTCAGCAGAGGAAAGGACATCGGTATCAGACCGCCCTCATCAGCAGGGTCGCGGCGACGAGAATCGCCGCACCGCCGAACATCGAGACCGCGTAACTGCGCGCATAGCCGTTCTGCAGCTTGCGCAGCCGCCCGGAGAGGCCGCCGACCGAGGCCGCCGTCCCGTTGACGACTCCGTCGACCAGGGTGTGGTCGACGTACACCAGGGAGCGCGTGAGGTGCTCGCCGCCGCGCACCAGGACGACATGGTTGAAGTCGTCCTGGTACAGGTCGCGTCGGGCCGCCCGGGTGAGCAGGGAGCCGCGCGGGGCGACGACCGGGACGGAGCTGCGGCCGTACTGGAGGTAAGCGATGCCGACGCCGACGACCAGCAGCACCATGGTGGCCAGCGTCACCGTGAGGGCACTGACGGGCGAGTCGCCCTCCGAGTGCCCGGTGACCGGCTCCAGCCAGTGCAGGAAGCGCTCGCCGATGCTGAAGTAGGCACCCGCGAACACCGACCCGAAGGCCAGCACGATCATCGGGATCGTCATGGACCTGGGCGACTCGTGCGGGTGCGGCTGATGGCCGTCCGCGTCGGGCTGCCAGCGCTTCTCCCCGAAGAAGGTCATGAGCATCACGCGCGTCATGTAGTACGCGGTGATCGCCGCGCCCAGCAGGGCCACGCTGCCGAGGATCCAGCCCTCGGTGCCGCCCTTGGCGAAGGCCGCCTCGATGATCTTGTCCTTGGAGAAGAAGCCGGACAGGCCCGGGAAGCCGATGATCGCGAGATAGCCGAGGCCGAAGGTCACGAACGTGATCGGCATGTACTTCCTGAGGCCGCCGAACTTCCTCATGTCGACCTCGTCGTTCATGCCGTGCATGACCGAACCGGCGCCGAGGAAGAGACCGGCCTTGAAGAAGCCGTGCGTCACCAGGTGCATGATCGCCCAGACGTAGCCGATGGGGCCGAGGCCCGCCGCCAGCACCATGTAGCCGATCTGCGACATGGTCGAGCCGGCGAGCGCCTTCTTGATGTCGTCCTTCGCGCAACCGACGATCGCACCGAACAGGAGCGTGACCGCACCTACGACGGTGACGACGAGCTGCGCGTCGGGCGCTCCGTTGAAGACGGCGGCCGAACGCACGATCAGGTACACACCCGCGGTCACCATGGTGGCGGCGTGGATGAGGGCCGAGACCGGGGTCGGGCCCTCCATCGCGTCCCCGAGCCATGACTGCAGCGGCACCTGGGCGGACTTGCCGCAGGCGGCGAGCAGCAGCATCAGGGCGACGGCGGTGAGCTTGCCCTCGGTGGCGTCCCCGACCAGACCGGGGTGCTCCTCGGTGCCGAGCAGGGGCCCGAAGGCGAAGGTCCCGAAGGTCGTGAACATCAGCATGATGGCGATGGACAGGCCGATGTCGCCGACGCGGTTGACCAGGAAGGCCTTCTTGGCGGCGGTGGCGGCGCTGGGCTTGTGCTGCCAGAAGCCGATCAGCAGGTACGAGGCGAGACCGACGCCCTCCCAGCCGACGTACAGCAGCAGGTAGTTGTCGGCGAGGACGAGCAGCAGCATCGCCGCCAGGAACAGGTTCAGGTAGCCGAAGAAGCGGCGGCGGCGCTCGTCGTGCTCCATGTACCCGATCGAGTACAGGTGGATCAGCGAGCCGACGCCGGTGATCAGCAGGACGAACGTCATCGACAGCTGGTCGAGCTGGAAGCCGACGTCGGCACGGAAGTCCCCGACGGCGATCCAGCTGTACAGATGCTGCGTAAGGGTCCGGTCCTCGGGGCTCTTCCCCAGCATGCCGGCGAAGAGGACGGCGGCGATCACGAAGGAGGCCGCCGCGAACGCGGTGCCGAGCCACTGGCCGACGGCATCCAGCCGCCGTCCGCCGCACAGCAGTACGACCGCTCCGAGCAGAGGCGCCGCTACCAGCAGCGCAATCAGGTTCTCCACGATTCAGCGACCCCTTACAGCTTCATCAGGCTGGCGTCGTCGACCGAGGCCGAGTGGCGGGAACGGAACAGCGACACGATGATCGCGAGCCCGACCACGACCTCCGCGGCGGCGACGACCATCGTGAAGAAGGCGATGATCTGGCCGTCGAGATTGCCGTGCATACGGGAGAAGGCGACGAAGGCGAGGTTGCAGGCGTTGAGCATGAGCTCGACGCACATGAACACCACGATCGCGTTCCGCCTGATCAGCACACCGGTGGCGCCGATCGTGAACAACAGGGCGGCGAGATAGAGGTAGTTGACCGGGTTCACTTGGACGCCTCCTCCGTCTTCGTGCGCTCCAGACGCTCTTCGGCACGCTGCTCCAGCGCCTTCAGATCGCTCAGCGCGTCGGCCGACACGTCACGGATCTGGCCGCGGTCGCGCAGCGTCTTGCTGACGGTCAGCTCGGACGGAGTGCCGTCGGGGAGCAGGCCCGCGATGTCCACCGCGTTGTGCCGGGCGTAGACACCCGGTGCCGGCAGCGGCGGTACGTGCTTGCCCTCGCGCACACGCTCCTCGGACATCTCGCGCTGGGTCTTGGCGCGCTCGGTGCGCTCGCGGTGCGTCAGCACCATGGCGCCGACGGCGGCCGTGATGAGCAGGGCGCCGGTGATCTCGAAGGCGAACACGTACTTCGTGAAGATGAGGGCGGCGAGGCCCTCCACGTTGCCGTTCGCGTTCGCCTTGGCCAGGCCGTTGAAGTCCTTGATCGACGCGTTGCCGATACCGGCGAACAGCAGGACTCCGAAGCCCAGTCCGCAGACCAGGGCCAGCCAGCGCTGCCCCTTGATGGTCTCCTTCAGCGAGTCCGCCGCGGTGACACCGACGAGCATGACGACGAAGAGGAAGAGCATCATGATCGCGCCGGTGTAGACGACGATCTGGACGATGCCCAGGAAGTACGCGCCGTTGGCGAGGTAGAACACCGCCAGGATGATCATGGTCCCGGCGAGGCACAGCGCGCTGTGCACGGCCTTCCGCATGAAGACGGTACACAGGGCGCCGATCACCGCGACGGTGCCGAGGACCCAGAACTGGAAGGCCTCTCCGGTGGAGGTGGAGTACGCGGCCAGGTCGGTCATGCCCCCGCCCCCTCTCCGGCAGCCGTGCCCGACGGGCTCGCCGAGGGACGCAACTCGCCCTTGGAGACGGCCACCTGGCGCTCCGTGCCGGGCGCCGCCTCCGTCACCAGACCCTGGTAGTAGTCCTGCTCGTCCGTGCCCGGGAAGATCGAGTGCGGTGTCTCGACCATGCCTTCCTCGAGTCCGGCGAGCAGCTGCTCCTTGGTGTAGATCAGGTTGGCGCGACTGCTGTCGGCGAGCTCGAACTCGTTCGTCATCGTCAACGCGCGCGTGGGGCACGCCTCGATACACAGGCCGCACAGGATGCAGCGGGCGTAGTTGATCTGGTAGACGCGGCCGTACCGCTCGCCCGGGGAGTAGCGCTCCTCCTCGGTGTTCTCCGCGCCCTCCACATAGATGGCGTCCGCGGGGCAGGCCCAGGCGCACAGCTCACAGCCGATGCACTTCTCCAGGCCGTCCGGATGACGGTTGAGCTGGTGCCGGCCGTGGAACCGCGGCGCGGTGGTCTTCTGCTGCTCCGGGTACTGCTCGGTCAGCCGCTTCTTGAACATGGCCTTGAAGGTCACGCCGAAACCGGCGACCGGGTTCTGGAAACCCGGTTTGGTCTCCTTCGGCTCCTCAGCCATCGGACCCCTCCTTTCCGTCACGAGATCCGGCAATCGATCCGTCACTCGCAGTATCGGACCCGCCACTGACAATCAACTCCCGCTCCCGGCGCGGGCGGCGCCGGGGCACCGGCGGCAGCTCCTGGCCGGGCAGCGGGGGTACGGGGAATCCACCGGCCATCGGGTCGAAGGCGGCCGGCTCGGCGGGTGCTTCCTGAGCCCCCCGTTTGTCGCGGAAGATGTCCGCCGCGAACGACAGCAGCAACAGGACGAGGACGCCTCCGCCGACGTACAGGGCGATGTCCGCGAAGTCGTAGTTCTCGTTCCGCAGCGTCCGTACCGTCGCGACGAGCATCAGCCACACCACGGAGACCGGGATGAGGACCTTCCAGCCCAGCTTCATCAACTGGTCGTAGCGCACGCGCGGCAGCGTGCCGCGCAGCCAGATGAAGAAGAACAGCAGCAGCTGCACCTTCACCACGAACCAGAGCATCGGCCACCAGCCGTGGTTGGCGCCCTCCCAGAAGGTGCTGATCGGCCACGGGGCCCGCCAGCCGCCCAGGAAGAGCGTCGTCGACACGGCCGAGACCGTCACCATGTTCACGTACTCGGCGAGCATGAACAGCGCGAACTTGATCGACGAGTACTCGGTGTTGAAGCCGCCGACCAGGTCGCCCTCGGACTCCGGCATGTCGAACGGGGCCCGGTTGGTCTCACCGACCATCGTGATGATGTAGATGAGGAACGACACCGGCAGCAGGACGATGTACCAGCGGTCCTGCTGCTGCTCGACGATCACCGAGGTCGACATCGAGCCGGAGTAGAGGAACACCGAGGCGAACGCGGCGCCCATGGCGATCTCGTACGAGATCATCTGCGCACAGGACCGCAGACCGCCGAGCAGCGGATAGGTGGATCCGGAACTCCAGCCGGCGAGCACGATCCCGTAGATGCCCACCGAGGCCACCGCGAGGATGTACAGCATCGCGATCGGCAGGTCGGTGAGCTGCATCGTGGTGCGCTGGCCGAAGATCGAGATCTCGTTGTCCGCGGGCCCGAAGGGGATCACCGCGATCGCCATGAAGGCCGGGATGGCCGCGACGATCGGCGCGAGGACGTAGACCACCTTGTCCGCGCGCTTGACGATGAGGTCTTCCTTGAGCATCAGCTTGACGCCGTCGGCGAGCGACTGGAGCATCCCCCAGGGCCCGTGCCGGTTGGGACCGATGCGCAGCTGCATCCAGGCGACGACCTTGCGCTCCCACACGATGGAGAACAGCACGGTCACCATCAGGAAGGCGAAGCAGAACACCGCCTTGACGACGACCAGCCACCAGGGGTCACGGCCGAACATCGAGAGGTCTTCAGCAGCGAGGTACGGCGTCATGCCTCCACCTCCTTGGGAGCCTCGGCGGCGACGGTCGCCGGACCGATGCGGACGAGTGCGCCGGGCAGCGCCCCGGTGTCGGAGGCGACGCCCTTTCCGCTCGAGTTCAGCGGGAGCCAGACCACGCGGTCGGGCATCTCGGTGATCTGCAGCGGGAGTTCGACCACTCCGGCGGGACCGCTCACGGCGAGGACGTCGCCGTTCTTGACCCCGGCCTCGGCGGCCGTGGCGGCCGACACGCGCGCGCGTGCGGCGTGCCGGGTCCCGGCGAGCGCGTCGTCGCCCTCCTGGAGGCGCCCTCGGTCGAGCAGCAGCCGGTGCCCGGCCAGGACGGCCTCACCGGCGGCCGGACGCGGCAACTGCACCCCGGTCTCCAGGGGTTCGGTGGCGTGCGGCCCGTCCCAGGCGCCGAGCCGGTCGAGCTCTCCGCGCGCGGTGCGCAGATCCGGCAGCCCCAGGTGTACGTCCATGGCGTCGGCCAGCATCTGCAGGACGCGCGCGTCGGCGGGTGCCAGGCGCCTGGTCATCTGGTCGGGCTTGAGCGCCGCCTCGAAGGAGCGGACCCGGCCTTCCCAGTTGAGGAAGCTTCCGGCCTTCTCCGCGACAGCGGCGACCGGCAGGACGACATCCGCGTGCTCGGTGACCTCACTGGGCCGCAGTTCGAGCGACACCAGGAAGCCCACCTCGGACAGTGCCGCACGCGCGCGTGCCGGGTCGGGAAGGTCGGTGACCTCCACGCCCGCGACCACCAGCGCCCGCAGCTCTCCGCCGGCGGCCGCCTCCACGATCTGGCCGGAGTCGCGGCCGTAGCGGTGCGGGAGTTCGGAGACGCCCCAGGCGGCCGCGACCTCGTCCCGCGCGCGCGGGTCGGTGGCCGGGCGCCCGCCCGGCAGCAGCGACGGAAGCGCGCCCGCCTCGATCGCGCCGCGCTCCCCGGCCCGGCGCGGAATCCACACCAGGTGGGCGCCGGTGGCGGAGGCGGCCCGCACGGCGGCGGTGAGCCCGCCCGCCACGGCGGCCAGCCGCTCACCGACGGCGATCACCGCGCCCTCGGCGCGCAGCGCCTCGGCGGCCTTGGCTCCGTCGCCCTCCAGGCCGACGCCGCTCGCGAGCGCGTCCAGCCACTCGGTCTCGGTGCCGGGCGCGGCCGGCAACAGCGTGCCGCCCGCCTTCTCCAGGCCGCGTGTGGCGTGCGTGGCGAGCGAGAAGGTCTTCTGACCGTGCCCGCGCCATGCCTTGCGCAGGCGCAGGAAGACGCCGGGCGCCTCCTCCTCGGACTCGAAGCCCGCCAGCAGGACGGCGGGCGCCTTCTCCAGGGAGGTGTACGTGACGCCCGTACCGTCGAGATCCTTTCCGCGGCCGGCGACCCGGGCGGCCAGGAAGTCGGCCTCCTCGGAGCTGTGCACGCGCGCGCGGAAGTCGATGTCGTTCGTGTCGAGGGCCACGCGCGCGAACTTGCTGTACGCGTAGGCGTCCTCGACGGTGAGCCGGCCGCCGGTGAGGACACCGGCACGGCCGCGGGCCGCCGTCAGCCCCCGTGCCGCGGCCTCCAGGGCCTCCGGCCAGGACGCGGGCTCAAGGACGCCCTCGGCGTTGCGCACCAGGGGCGTGTCGAGGCGGTCGCGCTGCTGCGCGTACCGGAACCCGAACCGCCCCTTGTCGCAGAGCCACTCCTCGTTGACCTCGGGGTCCGGGGCCGCGAGGCGCCGCATCACCTTGCCGCGCCGGTGGTCGGTGCGCGTCGCGCAACCGCCGGAGCAGTGCTCGCACACGGAGTGCGAGGAGATGAGGTCGAAGGGGCGCGAGCGGAAGCGATACGCCGCCGACGTGAGCGCGCCCACCGGGCAGATCTGGATCGTGTTCCCGGAGAAGTACGACTCGAACGGGTCGCCGTCACCGGTGCCGACCTGCTGGAGCGCGCCCCGCTCGATCAGCTCGATCATGGGGTCGCCGGCGATCTGGTTGGAGAAGCGGGTGCAGCGGGCGCAGAGCACGCACCGCTCGCGGTCGAGCAGCACCTGTGTGGAGATCGGGACCGGCTTCTCGTACGTCCGCTTCCTGCCCTCGAAGCGGGACTCGGCGTTGCCGTGCGACATCGCCTGGTTCTGCAGGGGGCACTCGCCGCCCTTGTCGCAGACGGGGCAGTCCAGCGGGTGGTTGATGAGCAGCAGCTCCATCACCCCGTGCTGCGCCTTCTCGGCCACCGGCGAGGTGAGATGCGTCTTGACGACCATCCCGTCCGTACAGGTGATCGTGCAGGACGCCATGGGCTTGCGCTGGCCCTCGACCTCGACGATGCACTGGCGGCAGGCGCCGGCCGGGTCGAGGAGCGGGTGGTCGCAGAACCGGGGGATCTCGATGCCGAGTTCCTCGGCGGCCCGGATGACCAGGGTGCCCTTGGGCACGCTGATCTCGACGCCGTCAATCGTCAGCGAGACGAGATCCGCCGGGGGGACCGCCGCTTCCCCGCCTCCGGAGGGAGCGCTGGTGGTCACTGTCATGCGTTCACCTCCGTGTGCTTGTCCGCCCAGGCCGTCGACCTGGCCGGGTCGAAGGGGCAGCCGCGGCCCGTGATGTGCTGCTCGTACTCCGCGCGGAAGTACTTGAGCGAGGAGAAGATCGGCGAGGCGGCACCGTCGCCGAGGGCGCAGAAGGACTTGCCGTTGATGTTGTCGGCGATGTCGTTGAGCTTGTCGAGGTCGGACATCACGCCCTTGCCGGCCTCGATGTCGCGCAGCAACTGCACGAGCCAGTACGTCCCTTCGCGGCAGGGCGTGCACTTGCCGCAGGACTCGTGGGCGTAGAACTCGGTCCAGCGGGTGACGGCGCGTACGACACAGGTCGTCTCGTCGAAGCACTGGAGTGCTTTCGTGCCGAGCATGGAACCCGCGGCGCCCACTCCTTCGTAATCAAGAGGGACGTCGAGATGCTCGTCGGTGAACATCGGGGTCGAGGAGCCGCCCGGCGTCCAGAACTTCAGCCGGTGGCCGGGGCGCATCCCGCCGCTCATGTCGAGGAGTTGGCGCAGCGTGATGCCGAGCGGGGCCTCGTACTGGCCGGGGCTGGCGACATGACCGCTGAGCGAGTAGAGCGTGAAGCCCGGAGACTTCTCGCTGCCCATCGACCTGAACCATTCCTTGCCCTTTTGGAGAATGGCGGGAACTGACGCGATCGATTCGACGTTATTTACAACAGTTGGGCACGCATAGAGGCCCGCGACAGCGGGGAAAGGGGGACGGAGCCGCGGTTGTCCACGGCGGCCTTCGAGCGAGTCGAGCAGTGCGGTCTCTTCACCGCAGATGTACGCGCCCGCGCCCGCGTGCACGGTGAGCTGGAGGTCGAGTCCGCTGCCCAGGATGTTCTCGCCGAGGAAGCCCGCCTCGTAGGCCTCACGTACGGCCTCGTGCAACCGCCGCAATACGGGGACCACTTCACCGCGGAGATAGATGAAGGCATGCGAAGACCGGATGGCATAACACGCGATCACAATGCCCTCGATGAGGCTGTGCGGGTTCGCGAAGAGGAGCGGGATGTCCTTGCAGGTTCCCGGCTCCGACTCGTCGGCGTTGACAACTAGATAGTGTGGTTTGCCATCGCCCTGCGGAATGAACTGCCATTTCATTCCCGTGGGGAATCCCGCCCCGCCTCGGCCGCGCAGTCCGGAGTCCTTGACGTACGCGATCAGGTCGTCCGGCGACATGGCGAGTGCCTTGCGCAGGCCCTCGTACCCCTCGTGCCTTCGGTAGACGTCCAGCGTCCAGGACCTGTCCTCGTCCCAGAAGGCCGACAGCACGGGTGCGAGCAGCTTCTCGGGACTCGTTTCGTTGATCTCGGCTGCCAAGGTCATCACTCCCCCTCCTCTGCGACAGGACCCGCCGGGTGGGACGGGTCGGAGGCCGACGTGTCCTGCGGCGCGTCGTGCGAGCTCGGGTGCTCGGCGGGCCGCTGGTTCTGCGGCACCCCTCCGCCGCGCGGATGCACCACGCGCGCGGGAGCGCTCTCGCCCTTGGCCAGGCGCAGCCCCACCAGTGACGCGTGGCCCGCGCTCCCGCCGCCTTCCACCGCGCCCTCGCGCTCGTCGGGGAAGCCCGCCAGGATCCGGGCGGTGTCCTTGAAGGTGCACAGACGGGCGCCGCGGGTCGGCTCGACCTCGGCTCCCTCGCGCAGGTCGTCGACCAGGCGCTTGGCCGAGTCCACGGTCTGGTTGTCGAAGAACTCCCAGTTGACCATCACGACCGGCGCGAAGTCGCAGGCCGCGTTGCACTCGATGTGCTCCAGCGTGACCTTGCCGTCGCCGGTGGTCTCTCCGTTGCCGACGCCCAGGTGGTCCTGGAGGGCCTCGAAGATGGCGTCGCCGCCCATGACGGCACACAGGGTGTTGGTGCAGACACCCACCTGGTAGTCACCGCTCGGCTTGCGCCGGTACATCGAGTAGAAGGTCGCGACAGCGGTGACCTCGGCCGTCGTCAGACCCAGAACCTCCGCACAGAACCGCTGTCCCGTGCGCGTGACATGGCCCTCCTGCGACTGCACGAGATGCAGCAACGGAAGGAGTGCCGAGCGGGAGTCGGGGTAGCGGGCGATGATCTCGCGCGCGTCCGCCTCGAGCCGGGCCCGGACATCGGCCGGGTAGTCGGGCGCGGGCAGTTGGGGCATGCCCAGGCTGACGCCCTCGGGGGTCGTGGTCACCGGTCGACGCCTCCCATCACGGGGTCGATGGACGCGACGGCGACGATGACGTCGGCGACCTGGCCGCCTTCGCACATCGCCGCCATGGCCTGCAGATTGGTGAAGGACGGGTCACGGAAGTGGACCCGGAAGGGGCGGGTGCCTCCGTCGGAGACGACGTGCACCCCGAGCTCGCCCTTGGGCGACTCGACCGCCGTGTACGCCTGTCCCGGCGGCACGCGGAATCCCTCGGTCACCAGCTTGAAGTGGTGGATCAGGGCCTCCATGGAGGTGCCCATGATCTTCTTGATGTGGTCGAGCGAGTTGCCGAGACCGTCGGGGCCGAGCGCGAGCTGGGCGGGCCAGGCGATCTTCTTGTCGGCGACCATGACCGGGCCGGGCTGGAGCCGGTCCAGGCACTGCTCGATGATCCGCAGCGACTGGCGCATCTCCTCCAGGCGGATCAGGAAGCGCCCGTAGGAGTCGCAGGTGTCGGCGGTCGGGACCTCGAAGTCGTAGTTCTCGTAGCCGCAGTACGGCTGGGACTTGCGCAGGTCGTGCGGGAGGCCCGCCGAACGCAGGACCGGGCCGGTGGCGCCTAGGGCCATGCAGCCGGCGAGGTCGAGATAGCCGACGTCCTGCATACGGGCCTTGAAGATGGGGTTCCCGGTGGCGAGCTTGTCGTACTCGGGAAGGTTCTTCTTCATCTTCTTCACGAACTCGCGGATCTGGTCCACGGCGCCCGGGGGCAGGTCCTGGGCGAGTCCGCCGGGGCGGATGTACGCGTGGTTCATCCGCAGGCCGGTGATCAGCTCGTAGATGTCGAGGATGAGCTCACGGTCACGGAAGCCGTAGATCATGATCGTGGTGGCGCCCAGCTCCATGCCTCCGGTGGCGATGCACACCAAATGGGAGGAGAGTCGGTTCAGCTCCATCAGGAGCACGCGGATGATCGAGGCGCGGTCGGGGATCGCGTCCGTGATGCCGAGGAGCTTCTCGACGCCGAGGCAGTACGCCGTCTCGTTGAAGAACGGCGTCAGGTAGTCCATGCGCGTCACGAACGTGGTGCCCTGGGTCCACGTACGGAATTCGAGGTTCTTCTCGATACCGGTGTGGAGGTAGCCGATGCCGCAGCGGGCCTCGGTGACCGTCTCGCCGTCGATCTCCAGGATGAGCCGGAGCACGCCGTGGGTGGACGGGTGCTGCGGGCCCATGTTGACGATGATGCGCTCGTCGTCGGACTTCGCCGCGGACTGGGCGATCTCGTCCCAGTCGCCGCCGGTGACCGTATATACGGTGCCTTCGGTCGTCTCGCGGGCCGAAGCGGCTGATGCCCCGGAAGGGGTCTGCGTGCTCATGAGTACGACCTCCGCTGGTCCGGAGCCGGGATCTGGGCGCCCTTGTACTCGACGGGGATGCCGCCGAGGGGGTAGTCCTTGCGCTGCGGGAAGCCTTGCCAGTCGTCCGGCATCATGATCCGCGTCAGCGCCGGGTGACCGTCGAAGATCAGCCCGAAGAAGTCGTACGTCTCGCGCTCGTGCCAGTCGTTCGTCGGATAGACGGAGACGAGCGAGGGAACGTGCGGGTCCGCGTCGGGGGCGCTGACCTCCAGGCGGATCAGCCGGTTGTGGGTGATCGAGCGCAGGTGGTAGACGGCGTGCAGCTCGCGTCCCTTGTCGTGCAGGTAGTGGACGCCGGAGACGCCGGTGCACAGCTCGAACCGGAGGGCCGGGTCGTCGCGCAGGGTCTGGGCGACGCGGAGCAGGTACTCGCGTTCGACGTGGAAGGTGAGCTCGTCGCGGTCGACGACCGTCTTGTCGATGACGTTCTCGGGGACGAGTCCCTGTTCCTCCAGGGCACCCTCCAGCTCGTCGGCCACCTCGTCGAACCAGCCGCCGTAGGGGCGGTTGGCCGCGCCGGGGAGCCGGATCGAGCGGACCAGGCCGCCGTAGCCGGAGGTGTCGCCGCCGTTGTTGGCGCCGAACATGCCGCGCTGGACGCGGATCTCCTCGCCCTTGTCGCCTCGCTGGCCCGGGAGGTTGGAGGCGCCGAGGTCCTTCTCGGGGTTGACCCCGTTGCCGTTCGCGTCGCTCACCGCAGCAGGCCCTTCATCTCGATGATGGGAAGCGCCTTGAGCGCCGCTTCCTCCGCCTCGCGGGCCGCTTCCTCGGCGTTCACGCCGAGCTTGGAGCTCTGGATCTTCTGGTGGAGCTTGAGAATCGCGTCCATCAGCATCTCGGGCCGCGGCGGGCATCCGGGCAAATAGATGTCGACCGGGACGATGTGGTCGACGCCCTGCACAATGGCGTAGTTATTGAACATTCCACCCGATGACGCACAAACCCCCATGGAGATGACCCACTTGGGGTTGGGCATCTGGTCATAGACCTGTCGCAGCACCGGCGCCATCTTCTGGCTCACCCGGCCGGCCACGATCATCAGGTCGGCCTGGCGGGGTGACCCGCGGAAGACCTCCATACCGAAGCGGGCCAGGTCGTAGCGCCCCGCGCCGGTCGTCATCATCTCGATGGCGCAGCAGGCGAGTCCGAATGTCGCGGGGAAGACGGACGCCTTGCGCACCCAGCCCGCGGCCTGCTCGACGGTGGTCAGCAGGAATCCGCTCGGCAGCTTTTCTTCGAGTCCCATGCTTAAAGGCCCCTCAGTCCCATTCCAGGCCGCCGCGCCGCCATACGTACGCGTACGCGACGAAGACGGTGAGCACGAAGAGCAGCATCTCCACGAGCCCGAAAACACCCAGGGCGTCGAAGGTGACGGCCCAGGGGTAGAGGAAGACGATCTCGATGTCGAAGACGATGAAGAGCATCGCCGTCAGGTAGTACTTGATGGGGAAACGCCCGCCGCCGGCCGGCGTGGGGGTCGGCTCGATCCCGCACTCGTACGCTTCGAGCTTGGCGCGGTTGTAGCGCTTCGGACCGATCAGCGTGGCCATGACCACGGAGAAGATCGCAAAGCCTGCCCCGAGGGCTCCCAGTACGAGGATCGGCGCATACGCGTTCACGCTCCTCGCTCCTCTCAGTCGGCACTGACTGGTGGCGGTTCGACGAGCCTGCACCCCTGCCTCGGCAACACCGCGAGCCCCACCCGTCCCGGCGAAGATCGCGGACATGTGAAGCAGGTCACAAGCCCAACTGCCTCGCATCTTATGCCCGGCGGTCTGTGATCTGCGACACGGGGTATTGCACAAGCTTTGTGATCTCCACCACCTGACGAACGATCATGAAGTCGGATGAGCAGTGATCTTCACACGCGAAGCGTCAGGTCGATCACCAGACGTGACATTTTCGTTCATCGCCGCAGGCCGGAGGCGTCGTCTCAATATCAAGAGACTTCCGCTGCATGCAAATTGGCGCTGGGCTCACCCCCTTGATAGAGGAGCACGTTCACACTTCGGGGTGGCCGCGCGGACGGATGTGGACACGTGCACGCGTTCACGAGCGGGGGACGGCCGGGGCCGACGCGCGGGACGCGACAGCCCGGGTGACCGTTCCGTGACCTGCGCCACATCTACCTATGGGTCAGATAAGCCGGGCTTGGCCATCGGCTTCAACCGGTGGTAGGTGGCGGGCAATTCGGACGTAATACTGAAAGGCCATGATCACGGGCTCGGTGGACGGTGTCCGCAATGCCCGTTACGGCGTCAATAAAGAGTGACGCGCGACGAATTCGGCGGCCCATTGAACAACTGTGGCGCACCACACGTTTCTTGAAGGTATGAGGGAGCCCCTGGTACCGCTAGTACCCATGTCCCACACCGCACACATACGAAGCCACCGGAAACCCCGCCGCAACGCCTCGTCGCTCGCGATGCGCGCCGGAGTTGCCGGTGGCGTTCTCAGCACCCTGGCAGTGGCCGGGGCGGCGGGTTCGGCGAACGCTGCCGAGCCCGTGACGCAGACCCTCGAACTGCCCACCCTGACGGCCGACCTGGCCGCTCAGGTCGCGCAGTCCGCGGACGCCACCCAGCAGGCCGCGGCCAACTACGAGCTGCAGGCGGAGCGCGACGCGGCCGCCGCCAAGGCCGCCAAGCAGGCCAAGGCCGACCTGGCCGACGCCAAGAAGAAGGCGGAGGCCAAGAAGAAGGCCGAGGCCGCACGGAAGGCCGCGGCGGCCGAGGCCGTCTCGCGCTCCTCGGCGCGGACCGTCCTGTCCGCCGGCGCCTCGACGTCCACGAACGTCTCCGCCCCGGCCAGCGGCAGCGTCGCGACCGTGGTCGCGTTCCTCAAGGCGCAGGTCGGCGACGCGTATGTCATGGGCGGCACCGGACCCAACGCGTGGGACTGCTCCGGTCTTGTGCAGGCGGCGTTCAAGCAGGTCGGCGTCGACCTGCCGCGCGTCTCTCAGGACCAGTCGACGTCCGGTACGCCGGTTTCGCTGTCCAATCTCCAGGTCGGCGACATCCTGTACTGGGGCTCTGCCGGTTCGGCGTACCACGTCGGTGTGTACATCGGTGACGGTCAGTACCTGGACGCGGCCAACCCGTCCAAGGGTGTCGTGATTCAGGACCTTTCGGGCTACCCGGCGACGGGCGCGGTGCGCGTGCTCTGACCCGCGAGTGTCTTCCGGAGGACCGCTTCCTGTGCGGGGAGCGGTCCTTCGGGCTGTCCCGGCACAGGAAGCGGCGGCCTGCCGCAGGGCGGGCGTCCGGCACGGGAGATCGACGGACCGCCGCCGGCCGCGGTGATCGCGCGCCCGAAGCGGATGTCCGGGCGGCGCGAGACGACGGGCGGGCGGCGCGGGCGGGTGGTGGCCCGTCGCGCCGCCGAGGAAGGCGGGCTGATGCGGTGCCCCCTCGGGGGCGCTCCGGTCAGGCCTTGGGGGCCACCTTCGAGAGGCCGTTGATGATGCGGTCCATCGCGTCGCCGCCCGTGGGGTCGGTGAGGTTCGCGAGCATCTTCAGCGTGAACTTCATCAGCATCGGGTGGGTCAGACCGCGCTGGGCGGCGATCTTCATGACCTTCGGGTTGCCGATGAGCTTCACGAAGGCGCGGCCGAGCGTGTAGTAGCCGCCGTAGGTGTCCTTGAGGACGCGCGGGTAGCGCTGGAGGGCCAGCTCGCGCTGGCCGGGAGTGGCACGCGCGTGGGCCTGGACGATGACGTCGGCGGCGATCTGGCCGGACTCCATGGCGTAGGCGATGCCCTCACCGTTGAAGGGGTTCACCAGGCCGCCCGCGTCACCCACCAGCAGCAGGCCCCTGGTGTAGTGCGGTTGACGGTTGAAGGCCATCGGGAGGGCGGCGCCGCGGATCGGGCCGGTCATGTTCTCGGGCGTGTAGCCCCAGTCCTCCGGCATCGAGGCGCACCAGGCCTTCAGGACCTCGCGCCAGTCCAGCTCCTTGAAGGAGTCGGAGGTGTTGAGGACGCCGAGACCGACGTTCGAGGTGCCGTCGCCCATGCCGAAGATCCAGCCGTAGCCGGGCAGCAGACGGTCCTCCGCGCCCCGGCGGTCCCACAGCTCGAGCCAGGACTCCAGGTAGTCGTCCTCGTGACGCGGCGAGGTGAAGTACGTACGGACGGCGACGCCCATCGGGCGGTCCTCGCGGCGGTGCAGGCCCATCGCCAGGGAGAGCCGGGTGGAGTTGCCGTCGGCCGCCACCACCAGGGGGGCGTGGAAGGTCACCTCCCGCTTCTCCTTGGAGTCGGCGTCGCCCAGCTTCGCGCGCACGCCGGTGATGCGGCCGGTGCGGTCGTCGATGATCGGGGCGCCGACGTTGCAGCGCTCGTACAGCCGCGCGCCCGCCTTCTGCGCCTGACGTGCCAGCTGCTCGTCGAAATCGTCCCGCTTTCGCACGAGTCCGTAGTCGGGGAACGAGGCGAGATCCGGCCAGTCGAGCTGGAGCCGGACGCCGCCGCCGATGATCCGCAGGCCCTTGTTCCGGAGCCAGCCGGCTTCCTCGGAGATGTCGATGCCCATCGACACGAGCTGCTTCGTGGCGCGCGGGGTCAGACCGTCGCCGCAGACCTTCTCGCGCGGGAAGGCCGTCTTCTCCAGGAGCAGGACGTCGAGCCCCGCCTTCGCCAGGTAGTACGCGGTGGTGGAACCTGCTGGCCCCGCCCCGACGACGATGACGTCGGCGGTGTTTTCGGAGAGGGGTTGGGGCTCGGTCACGACGGGGTCTCCCCAAGGCTCGAAATCAACGTGCCGACGGGCACTGGACATGGGCAGTCTATGCAGCGGTACCGATCACCTGGCTGAAGGGCTGCCCCGTGAACCGAGCTCTCCCCGATGTACGACTGCGTGTTCCCACCGACGAGGACGCTCTCGCGTGGCACCGGGTCTTCGACGACCCGGAGGTCATGGAGTTCCACGGAGGCCGCACGGCCGAGCGGTCGGTGTACGAGGAACTCACGGCGCGCCAGCGGCGGCACGACGCGGAGCACGGGTTCTGCCTGTGGACGATGGTCGGCCCCGAGGACGAGGTACTGGGCTTCACCGGCGCGCAGCCGTGGCCGCACGCGTGGGGGCCGGCCGGGCAGATCGAGATCGGCTGGCGGCTGGGACGGGCGCACTGGGGCAAGGGGTACGTCACGGCGGCCGCGCTGACCACCCTGGAGCGGGTCCGCGCGGCGGGCGTCACGGACGTCGTCGCGATGGTCAACGCGGGCAACGCCCGTTCCATCGCGGTGACCCGACGGCTCGGCATGGAGCTCGCGGAGCGGTTCACGCTGCCCTCGTCGCGGCAGGAGGGCCACCGCTACCGGCTGGCCCTCTGACGAGTCCGGCAGGCCTCCTCACGGCTTCCGGAAGGGCACGGGCGAGGCTTACCCTTCCGGTACCGCTGGGGGTGACGTCCGTGCGCATAACACCCAAGACACCCGAAGTGCGCGTACCGCGGCTCGTCGGTCTGATGGCCGTGGACGCGCGTGAGACGGCAGAGGCGGGCGGTGTGCTGCTCGCCGCGCCCGACCGGCCCGACTTCCATCGGACGGTGGTCGACTACGTCGTACGGCAATTTCCGCAGCCGGGTGCCGAGGTGCCGCGCGGAGCGGTCGTCACCGTGTGGTTCGACCTCGGGGACGCGGAGGGCGGCGCGGGAGTGCGTGAACCCCGGCCGCCGCGTCCGCCGTCGGGAGGGCTCCGCCGTGAACTCGACCAGCCCGGCGACCCCTTCGAGGTCCTCAGGTAGCCGGGAGGGCGGGCCCCGGCGGTCAGGCCTGCTTGTAGCCCCGGTGGAGGGCCACGATGCCGCCCGTCAGGTTGCGCCAGGCGACCTTCGACCAGCCGGCCTTCTTCAGCCGCTCGGCCAGTTCCGGCTGGGTCGGCCAGGCGCGGATGGACTCGGCGAGATAGACGTACGCCTCGGGGTTGGAGGAGGCGGCGCGGGCGACCGGGGGCAGCGCGCGCATCAGGTACTCGGTGTAGACCGTGCGGAACGGCGCCCAGGTGGGGTGCGAGAACTCGCAGATCACGACACGTCCGCCGGGCTTCGTCACGCGGTACAGCTCGCTGAGCGCGGTGTCGGTGTCCTGCACGTTGCGCAGCCCGAAGGAGATCGTGACGGCGTCGAAGGTGTCGTCCTTGAACGGCAGCTTGGTCGCGTCACCGGCCGTCAGCGGCAGCCAGGGGTGGTTGCGCTTGCCGACGCGGAGCATCCCGAGGGAGAAGTCGCAGGGGACGACATAGGCGCCGGCGCGGGCGAAGGGGAGGGACGAGGTCGCGGTACCGGCCGCGAGGTCCAGGATCTTCTGTGCGGGGCGCGCGTCGACCGCCTTCGCGACCTCCTTGCGCCACACCCGGTCCTGGCCGAGCGACAGGAGGTCGTTGGTCAGGTCGTACCGTTCCGCCACGTCGTCGAACATCGAGGCGACTTCGTGCGGCTGCTTGTCCAGGGATGCGCGGGTCACGGTCCCCATTGTGGCAGTACGGGCCCGACGGCTCTCCGGCGCCCGGCCGGGAATCGGTCGCTGTTCCCGGCGCACGGGAAAAGCGCCGCACCCGCCCCGTGAACCACGGGGGGCGGGTGCGGCGCTGTCCGACGCTCCGGTGTCCGCCGGCGGGCGGGCGGGCTCAGAGCCCGTCGGCCCGACGGGCTCTGCCGCAGGCCGGGTACTACCGCACAGGCTCCGGGATCTCGGTGAACAGCGCGGTGATGGTGTGGTTGGCGTCCATGGTGATCGTGTAGTTGAGCGTGGTGTCGGTCTGGAGCACACCGTCGACCTGCCAGCCGCTGATCTGGAAGCCGGGGCTCGGCTCGGCGGTGACGGTGACCTGCGCACCGGGGTCGTACGGGCCGTACTCGCTCGGCCTGAGACTGCCTCCGGCGACGGGGCTGGAGGCCATGGTCAGGGAGACCCGGTTGGTGACCAGGGAGGTCCGATAGCCCGCCAGATACTCGGCAGCCCTCGTCGCGTTGGCGGCGTTGTTGTTGTTCTCGTCGCCGAGCGCCTGGCCGTTGAGCTGGTTGACGGTGTTGGAGTACTGGTTGACGACCGTGCACGCCAGGGTGCAGGCGCTGGAGTAGGCCATGATCGTGTGGTGCCGCTGGTCGGCGGTGACCCAGCCGTAGTTGTCGGTGCCCACGGGAGTCGTGCCGCCCTGGGCCACCACCGTCTTGCGGTCGTGCTTGAGACCGAAGTTGTGGCCGATCTCGTGCGCGAGGTTCTCCCACGCCGTGATGGAGAAGGCGCTGGTCACCGAGAAGGCGTTGTTGCTGGTCGTCGGGCCCGCCGGGGTGGGCAGGTTGGCCTGCCCGGAGCTGTCCTCCGCGGGGATGGCGGCGATGAGTGCCACCAGGTCGGCGCCGAAGGCGGCCCGCTGGGCGGCGGCCGTGGCACCGAGGGTCAGGTTCGTGGGGTTGCTGATCATGTTCAGCAGCGTTCCGGCGTTCTCACGGGCGACGCCGGTCGCCTGGGTCTGGTAGGTGTTGACGACATGCACGCTGGCCGGCACGTAGCTGGTCGCGAGTGCCCTGTTGAGCTGGTTCACGCCGTAGTCGATCCGGCTCTGGACCGCCGCGACCGAACCGAGTTCGGTGACGGTCGCCGGGGTGTAGGCGACGACGATGTCGATGGCCGCGGGATTGTCGGGAGTGGCGATCCGCAGACCCGGCTTGTGCGGCTTGGCCGACCGGGTCGGCGGCGCGGTCACGGTGTCGACGCCCTGTCCGCTGGGGGGCAGTTTCAGGGTGTCGATCTCCTGCAGCAGGTACCGGCCCGGCCGCTTGGCCAGCGGCTTGTACAGATACTGGCGGAAGCCCGCCTCGATCTCGCCGGAAAGGGTGACCGGCCCGGCCGTACACGCCCCGATGACGGACACGGAGATCGTGTTCTCCGGATGCCTCGGGTCGTGGCCGGACCAGAACACGGTGCCGTTCGGTTCCTGGCGTCTGAAGTCCTCGATCGCCGTGAAGCCCTTGCCGCGCTCGAAGAGCGGGAAGGTGCGGCGCTCGGGCACGCCGTCCTTCGGCTTGCGGCACAGCGAATGGAAGTCCTTCGGATTCGCACGCATCACGGCGCTGCGCTTCACCCAGGGCTCGGGCTCGTGCCCGCCGCCGGCTCCGGCGGCGGCGGGTGTGTTCATGGCCAGGGACAGGGCGGCGGTGAGGGCGGTCGCCGCGGTGGATGCGGCGAGCAGGGAACGACGCATGAGGTACGTCAGCCTCTCTGTGGGGAATCTCGCCCCATGTTCCGTAACCAAGATCGCGCGAGCTCGTTCTACGCGAGCTCGGACGCCCACCCGTGGAGAGGTTCACCCGGTTACCGGCACGGAGATGCCCAGGTGGCGGCGTTGATCAACCGGACGGTCGCAGGCCCCGCGAACCCCCTGGCCCGGCCCGCCCCGCGGCCACCGCCGGGCCGGCTCCGCGACCCGCCCTCGGTGCGGACGTCACGGCAGCAGTCTCGGCTTCCTGCGCGCGGCCACGTCCTCGACCCAGCCGAACAGCGGGATCGCGATCCAGATCAGCACCCAGCCGATGCCGAACATGAACCACTGGCTCTCCAGCGGCAGCCATTTCTCGAAGGCGGGCACGTTCCAGAACCGGTCGATCAGCGGGACCGCCAGGATCAGCGCGATCTCGTGCCAGAGGTAGATCGTCACCGCCCGGCCGTTGAAGATCGTCACGATGCGGTCGAGTCGCTCGAAGCGGGCCAGCCAGGCGAAGTCGACGTCGTAGTACGCCTTGAAATACATCAGCAGCGTCACGAAGCCCGCCGACCAGAAGGTCTGCGCGAGGGGGATCTCGTCGAGGTCGTAGGTGCCGAACTCCGCCTGGTGCGCGAGGGCGTACCAGCCGCCGAACGCGAGGGCGGCGAGCGACGCGAGGACCACGGCACCCGGCTTCAGCCGCTGGAGCACGCCCTCGCGGTGCGCGAAGCCTACGAGCCAGCAGAAGAGGTAGGTGGCGAGGTCCGTGAGAGCGCTGCCGAAGCGGTCGTACGGCGGCTGCCAGCCGTACTGGAAGACCACGATCGGAACGAGGGAGAGGAGCAGGACCGGAATCGGGGCCTTGCGGAAGATCTTCAGGAGCAGGGGGGAGAGCAGCACGAACCAGAGGTACGTCCGCAGGTACCAGAGGATCTCCCAGGCCTGGACACCCCACTGGTTGCCCGGCGGGTCGCCGACCGGGACGATCCAGAACACGATCTGCCAGCCCGGCATCCAGCCGTGGATCATCATCGCCACCACGACGAAGAGGCCCCAGAACCAGAACGGCGGCAGCAGGCGCCGCATCCGGCTTCGGACCACCTTGAACGCGGGGCGTTCCAGGGACTTGGCCATCAGCGTTCCGGCGAGCGCGAACATCACGCCCATCGACGGGAAGACCAGGCCCGCCCAGGCCCAGCCGAAGGTGTGGTAGCTGACGACACGGACCAGGGCGACGGCGCGGAGGGCGTCGAAGTAGCGGTCGCGGCCCCCGGCTCGCGCCTTCGGGGCCGGCTCGGTGGGCTTCTCGGGAGGGGAGCCCTGAGAGGCGGCCTCCGCGTCGGCCGAAGGCTCGTCGTGAGCCGGGGCCGGTGAAGGAGAGGGCCGGGGCGGCGAGGGGTCGGCAGGCACCGGTGCCTGCGGTGCCGTCGTCGAGAGGGCTCCCGGTTCCTCGGAGACGTACGGCCACTGCTCCTCGTACGGCACGGACTGCCCGTACGGCACGGGCTGCTGTACGGGCTGCCCGTACGGCGGCTGCGGCTGGGTGTATCCGGCGCCATATCCCTGGCCGTACGTCTCGTCGTGGCCGTGGCCGTGGCCGTGGCCGTATGCCTCGCCGCAGCCGTCGCCGTATGCCTCGCCGGGCTGCTGCGGATATCCCTGCCCGTACGGTTGAGGGGGCGTCTGCTGCCCGTACGTCTGGCCGTACCCGTGGCCTCCCTGGCCGTACCCCTGCGGCCCCTGCCCTGGCTGCCCCTGCCCCTGACCCTGACCCTGACCCTGCTGATCCGCGCCCCAGCTCATCTAGCTCACTCCTGCCGGGGTTCCGACCTCGCCCGTGCGCTTGAGCTTCTGCCAGCGGAGGCGGCCGCCGGTCAGGGCCGTGACGCAGGAGTGGATCAGAACCAGATACATCATCTGGCGGTACGCGAGTTGCTGCAGCGGCAGCATCGCGAGGTACCGGTACTTCTCCCGGTCGAGGCGGAACGCGTAGGCCGCGCAGACCAGTTGGACCGCGAGGACGGCCAGCCAGACGAGAAGCGCGGCCTGGAAGTCCACGAAGATCATCGAGTAGGCGGTGAACACGTCGATGAGGGGCGCGAAGACCGGTGTGACGATCTGGAACAGGACCACCAGCGGCATGCCCACGCGGCCGAAGCGGCCCGAAGGCCCCATGTCCGTCAGGGACTTGCGGTGCTTCCACAGGGCCTGCATGGTGCCGTAGCTCCAGCGGTATCGCTGCGACCACAGCTGCTTGAGCGAACCGGGCGCCTCCGTCCAGGCCTTGGCGTGCTCCTGGTAGACGACCCGCCACCCCGCTCGGTGCATGGCGATGGTGATGTCGGTGTCCTCGGCGAGCGTGTCCTCGCTCATGCCGCCGACCTCCAGCACCGCGTCCCGGCGGAACGCGCCGATCGCGCCGGGGATGGTGGGCATGCAGCGCAGCAGGTCGTACATGCGGCGGTCGAGGTTGAAGCCCATCACGTACTCGATATGCTGCCAGGCGCCGATCATCGTGTTGCGGTTGCCGACCTTGGCGTTGCCCGCGACGGCCCCGATCTCCGGGTCGGCGAAGGGCTGCACGAGCTGGTGCACGGCGTCCGGCTCGAAGACGGTGTCGCCGTCCATCATCACGACGATGTCGTACCGGGCGTTGCGGACACCGTTGTTGAGCGCGGCCGGCTTGCCCGCGTTCTCCTGCCGGATGACGCGGACGTTCGGCATGCCGAGCGACTCGGCGATCTCGGACGTGTTGTCCTCGGAACCGTCGTCGACCACGATGATCTCGATCGGATGCGTGCTCTTCGCCAGCGATCTCAGGGTGTTGGCGATGCATTCCTTCTCGTTGTACGCGGGCACGATCACGGTCACCGGCCGGGTGACCGTCGGCCCCCAGCTGAACTTTCCGCCCCTGCCGCGTCTGCGGTTGCGCTGCCGGTAGTGGCGGCGGGCGAGAACCAGCATCATCCCGAACCGGCCCATGACGGCGACGCCGACGACCACGAGGAACCAGGACAGCGCCGGTACGACCCATTCGGCGACCGCCACGGCGTAGACGAGCGCCTTGCCCTCGTAGAGGGTCGCGCCGGTGGCCTTCCGCTGCGCGGCCTGCGCGGCCGCGCTCGCGGCGGTACCGGCCGAACCAGGGCCCGCCTGCTGACCGTTCGCCTGCCCACCGCCCGTCTGCCCGCCGCTCGCCTGCTGACCGGGAGGCAGGTTCGACCCGGTGGCCCCTCCGGTGCCGCGTGCCTGGGCCGCGGCCCGGTTCAGCTTGGCCTGGGCACCGCTGACGGTGGTGAAGGTGTAGCCCTTCGCCTTCATCTTCTTGATGTAGACGCCGAGCGCCTCGACCGTCTGCGAGCGGTCACCGCCCGCGTCGTGCATGAGGACGATGGCGCCCTGGTTCTTCTTCGGCGTCGCCCACTTGACGATCTTCGAGACGCCCGGCTTCTTCCAGTCGTCGCTGTCGGTGTCGACGAAGACGCTCGTGTAGCCGAGGCCGCCGAGCTCCTTGTAGACGGGCCAGCTGTAGTTGTCGACGGCGTTGATCTCCGACGAGTACGGGGCGCGGAACAGCGTGGTGGTGACGCCGGCCGCCCCCGCGAGGGCCAACTGCGTCTGCTTCAGCTCACGTTGGAGGCGCGTGGTGCTCTGATAGGAGAGGTCGACGTGGGTGAAGGTGTGGATGCCGACCTCGTTGCCCTGGTCCACCAGGGTCTTCACCACGTCCGGGTAGCGGGAGACCATCGAGCCGACCATGAAGAAGGTGGCCTCGACGTCGTTCTTCTCGAGGACCTCGAGGACTTCGGGCGTCCAGTTCGCGGTCGGCCCGTCGTCGAAGGTGAGCACGATGGTCTTCTTCGGCACGGACTGCGTCTTCGCGGTGCCGTTGTCGAAGGTCAGGATGGGCCCGCCGTCGAGGATCTTCTCGGGGACCTTGTCGTAGGCCGCGCCGTCGCGCACCCGCGCGTCGTTGCCGATCTCGGAGCGCAGATAGCCGTCGAGCAGCATCACGCTGATGAGCGCCAGCAGGAGCAGCAGGGCGAGGATGACGCGTGGTTTCTGCAGCGCCGCGGCCTTGCCGGCCGCCCGCTCCATCTTGGAGGGGGCGCGCCGACGGCCGCGCGCGGGCGTCGTCGTAGTCATGAGGGTGAGTGCGTCCCCGTCAGTTGGCGCCGGTGGAGGCGGAAGCCCCGGCGGTTGTCGTGGGAGCGGAGGAGGGCGCGGACCCGGTGGGCGGACCCGAGGGCGGGGTGCCGGTCGGTGCGCCGCTGGGGGCGATGCCGCCCGGCTGTATCCCGTTGCCCCCGCCGGGTGCGGAACCGGCCCGGCCACCGTCGAAGGGGAGGAGCGAGGACGGCGTCAGCGAAGTGCCCCAGCCCATGAAGGCCATGCCGAGCACGACGGCGTAGCCGAGGCAGACGACGCCGACGAGGGTGCCGATTCTGCGCAGCATGCGGGCGCGGCGCCCAGAGTTGTCAACGAACACGGGGCCGTCCACGGCCCCGCTGCCGCGTTTGCGGCGGCGGCCACGCACCGGGGCATGGTTTTCGATGGCGGACTCGGATTGCATTCCCCAGACATTAGGACGCCTTTATGTGTCAGAAACTCTGCTTTCCGTGTGAGCGGCCCACGAGAGATGCCTCTACCTGTATTTTCTCTATGAGATTCAAGGACCATCCTCGCAGCTCAAGCCCGATGGATTTGGAAGATATGCACCATTTGAAAGTCCGGATCACCCCCTTTTCCGGTACTCTCCCCCGCGACTCCCATGCATGATCTCCATTCGGCATTCGGGTCCGGATGTGACACATTTCCAGTCGGGGAACGACCGTTTGTTTCCGACCTGAGACAGAAATCACGAGAAATAGCGAGAGCGGGTGCGTGCGCAATGAGGAGTTTCCTGAAGCCGGCCGCAGGGGTCGTCTGCCTGGTGGCCCTGGCCTGTGCGGGGTGCTCCTCGGGCGGCGACGACGCCTCGGACGGAGCGTCCGCGCCGCCCGGACGGTCGGCCGCGGCACCGTCACCGAGCCCGAGCGCGTCGGAGTCGTCGGCCACCTCGTACGCCCCGTACGTGAGCGCCACGACCGCCTCCGCCACCGACTCGGCGGGGTCCCCGACCACCTACAACCTGGCCTTCGTGATCTCCGACGGCAACGACTGCACGCCGAGCTGGAACGGGACGTACGCCATCGGTGACACGGCCGTGAAGTCCCGGATATCGGCGCTGAAGAAGTCCGGCGCGAGTGTGCGGGTGTCGTTCGGCGGCGCCTCCGGCAAGGAGCTGGCGTCGACCTGCGACAGCGCGAGCGAGCTCGCGGCGGCCTACGGCGCGGCACTGGACGCGGCCGGCTCCACCCAGGCGGACTTCGACGTCGAGGGCGACCAGTTGACCGATTCCGGCTCGGTCGCGCTGCGCTCCGAGGCGATCGGGCTGCTCCAGAAGGAGCGCACCGATCTGACGGTGTCCTTCACCCTGCCCGTCATGCCCTCCGGCCTCGACGACGACGGCCTGGCGCTCCTGGAGTCCGCCAACGACCATTCCGTGAAGGTCTCCACGGTCAACATCATGACCATGAACTACGGGAGTTCGTACGCCGACGACATGGGCGACTACGCGATCACGTCCGCCGAGGCGGCCCACGACCAGCTGAAGGACGTGTTCGGACTGTCGGACGCGGGGGCCTGGCAGGGGCTCGCGCTCACCTCGATGATCGGCGTCAACGACGTCGACAACGAGACGTTCGGCCTCTCGGACGCGGCGCAGGTACGGGAGTTCGCCGAGAGGAAGGGCGTGGCCTGGGTGTCGATGTGGTCGACGTTCCGGGACCAGCAGTGCGGGGACGACGACTCTGCGTCCGATGACGCGGCGACCGACTGCAGTGGGGTGAAGCAGAGTTCGGGGGCGTTCGCGAAGACGTTCGCGGGCTGAGCCGGCGGCACGTGCCGTGATCAGCGGCTCCGGTACACCAGCCGCCCGCCGATCACGGTCGCCACGCAGGTTCCCGCACCGAGCCGGACCAGTTCGGCGCGGTCCGCCACGTCGAACACGGCGAACCGGGCGGGACCGCCCGGCACGAGCCCCGGCAGCATGATCAGCGGGGTCGGGGACAGCGACGCCGGCCCCGCGAGCCGTTCCGGCCGCCGCCCCACCGCGAGACCCACCCTGCGCACCGCGTCGACCACGGCTCGCGACCGCAGCTCCCCGGCCACCGCCACCGTGCCGTGCGCCAGCAACCGCTGGATCCCACGCCGCGCGCTCGCGCCGACGCGCGTGGGATCGGCGCGGAAGATCCGCTTGGCCCGCTCCCCGCCGATGGGCTCGGTGCCGAAGCCGTCGGCCTCGCGCGGGTCCGGGTGGTACATGGCTTCCAGGAGCTCCGGGCCGTACGGGTTGAGCAGCCCCGGCGTCAGGATGCCGGGCCAGTGCCGCACCTTCGCGCCCGGATGGGCGGCGGCCAGTTCCTCGTACGGGCCGACGGCGGCGACGACTGCCCCGTCGACCAGGACCGAGGTCCCGGCCGACCGCTCGGCTACGTGAAGTGTCAGCACGGCGCGGCTAGTTGGAGGCCAGCAGCTTCAGCTCGGGGTGCGCCGTGCCGCCCGCGATCGCCGTCGAGGAGATGTGGGACATGACGCGCTCGTCGACCGGGTCGTTCGCCGGGTCCTCGTGGACGACGATGTGCTCGTACGTCGTCGTCCGCTGGGCGGGGACGCGGCCCGCCTTGCGGATCAGGTCGATGATCTCCATCCGGTTGGAGCGGTGCTTGGCACCGGCGGAGGAGACGACGTTCTCCTCCAGCATGATCGAGCCGAGGTCGTCCGCGCCGTAGTGCAGGGAGAGCTGGCCGACCTCCTTGCCGGTGGTCAGCCAGGAACCCTGGATGTGCGCCACGTTGTCGAGGAAGAGACGGGCGATCGCGATCATCCGCAGGTACTCGAAGAGCGTCGCCTGCGTACGGCCCTTCAGGTGGTTGTTCTCGGGCTGGTAGGTGTACGGGATGAAGGCACGGAAGCCGCCCGTCCGGTCCTGTACGTCACGGATCATCCGCAGGTGCTCGATACGCTCGGCGTTGGTCTCGCCGGTGCCCATCAGCATGGTGGACGTCGACTCGACGCCCAGCCCGTGCGCGATCTCCATGATCTCCAGCCACCGCTCGCCGGACTCCTTGAGCGGGGCGATCGCCTTGCGCGGCCGGGCGGGAAGCAGCTCGGCGCCGGCGCCGGCGAACGAGTCGAGACCGGCCGCGTGGATGCGCTGGATGGCCTCCTCGACGGTCACCTTGGAGATCCGGGCCATGTGCTCGACCTCGGACGCGCCGAGGGAGTGGATGACCAGCTCGGGGTACGCGCCCTTGATCGCGGCGAAGTGCTTCTCGTAGTACTCGACGCCGTAGTCCGGGTGGTGTCCGCCCTGGAACATGATCTGCGTCCCGCCGAGCTCGACGGTCTCGGCGCAGCGGCGCAGGATGTCGTCGAGGTCGCGCGTCCAGCCCTTGGCGGTGTCCTTGGGGGCGGCGTAGAAGGCGCAGAACTTGCACGCCGTGACGCACACGTTCGTGTAGTTGATGTTGCGCTCGATGATGTACGTCGCGATGTGCTCGGTACCCGCGTACCTGCGGCGGCGTACGGCGTCGGCGGCGGCGCCGAGCGCGTGCAGCGGGGCGTCGCGGTAGAGGACGAGCGCCTCTTCCGGGGTGATCCGCCCACCCCCGGCGGCACGGTCGAGGACGGCTGTGACATCAAAAGACGTAAGGTCGGCCTTCTCGGTCACCGGGAGCGTCCCTTTCGTAAGGGTTGTGGACAGACCCAACCACCCTACGCCAGCTCGTCGCGCCGACCGACGTCAGGCCGCGTAAGCCCCGATCAGGAGCCCCACGTACGCCCCCGCGATCAGGAACGGGCCGAACGGGATCGACGTCTTGCGCCCGGCGCGCCGCACGATCACCAGGACCATCCCGTACAGCGCGCCGAACAGGAAACCCGCGAAGGTCCCCAGGAACACCACGCTCCACCCGTACCAGCCGAGCACCGCCCCGAGACCGAGCGCCAGCTTCACATCGCCGAAACCCATGCCGTTCGGGTTGATGAGGAAGAGCACGAAGTACGCGCCCCCGAGCGCGAGCGCCCCGAACAGCGCCGTCAGCCACTCCCCCGCGTGCTCGGGCAGGGCGGCGGCCACCCCGAGCAGCGCGAGCGCCGCCACCGCGAGCGGCAGGGTCAGCGCGTCCGGCAGCCGCTGCACCCGGAAGTCCACCACGGCGAGCAGGACGCCGAGCGGCGCGAGCAGCAGCCAGGCGCCCAGTTCCGGGCGCGTCCCGGTCGCGAGGGCTAGCCCGGCACAGACCAGGGCGGTGGCCGGCGAGACGAGGAGGGTGCCGGGGCCGTACCAGGAAGCGCCCGGCGACCTGGCGAGCCCGAGCCATCCGCGCGCCACCCCGGTGATCGGCTGCCCGTCGGGGCAGCGGTCGCGCCACGGCTCGTCCGGCTCGACGGCGAGGCGGTACGCGGGCCGGGGCACCAGCAGCCCCGCCGCCGCGCCCCAGAGCGCGGCGGCGACGACGAGCCAGAGGTCGAGATCCACGCGTTCCCCCAGGAAGAAATCCGTTCCGACGGCCACGGCGATGCCGGCCTCGGCCCCGACCGTTCAGCCCCGGCCGTGTCGCCCCACCCGTTCTCGCCCCAGCCTCACCCCTTCACCCCCGGCGCGGGGCGATCGCGCCGCCGGGGCCGGGACCGCCGTGGCTCATCCCACCGCGGCGGCGCCGCTCCGCCAGGCCGGCAGCAGCTCGTCGAGCAGGGCCTCCGTGCGGGGCGGCAGTCCCCGTGCCCCGCTGCGGGCGACCAGATCGGCGGCGACCCGCTTCAACCGGTCGCTGTCCCCCGTCGCCTGCGTCGCGCGCAGCAGCTCGTTCCACAGCCGCTCGTCCGCCGGTGCCGAGTTCATCGAGGCGTTCAGCGCCTCGATCGCCTTCTCCGCCCGGTCCTTCTCCAGATGGAACGCGGACAGGGCGAGTCCGATGTCCGCCACGAGCAGCGGCAGTTGGGCGTCGATGATCTCGTGGGTGAGCCAGCCGTAGCGCCCCTGCGGACGGTCGGCGAGCAGCGGACCGCGGACGAGGACGAGCGCGTCGGTGAGCAACCGCCCGCGCACCACACGGCTGTTGACGCCCTTGCCCTGCGTCGCCTCGTGGTAGAGCGAGCGCAGCACGTCCAGGTCGGACACGACGGACTTGGCCAGCGTGAGCCGTCCCGTCGCGTCGGTGCCGAGGCGGGGTGTGCCGTCGGGGTCGTTGCCGAGCCAGCCGTGCAACCGCTCCACGAGCGCGTCGCGCACGTCGTCGGTGACGCCGCGCGGCCACAGCGCGGAGGACAGCACGCGCGGGTGCACCCCTTCGCGGTGCAGCAGGAGCAGTGCCAGCGCCTCGTGCAGCAGCGGGCTGCGTTCGCCGTCGGGCGTCTCCAGACCGATGATCTCGTACGGGCCCACGAGCCGCGCGTACACGGCGGGCCGCCCCTGCTCGCTGATGTCGACGAGGAACGGCGGGGAGTTCGTCGGCCCGTCGGGCCCGCGGTCCGGGTCCGCCTCGACGAAGAGCTCCACGACCGCCCGCTGCTGCGCGACCGGCAGCATCTGCGCGTCGAGTTCGAGGCCGAGCAGCGGCGCGAGCAGCTTGCCCTCGCCGGTGATCTCCATCTCCCAGGCGGCTCCGGGCAGATCGCCGGACTCGGTTCCGACGAGGTAGCCGATCCCCAACCGGCTCGCGTCGGCGGCTAGTTCGGCGAGCTTGACGGCGTCCTCGGCGGACGGTTCGGCGGCGAGGAGAACGAGGTGCGGGGCCCAACGGGTGTGCTGGGCGGGCCCGGTGCGGCCGGTGAGCACGGAGTCGTGTCCGGCCGCGCCGAGGGCGCCGCGCCGCTGCCGTGTCTCGGCCTCCATGGTCTCGACGAGCGCTTCGACGTCGTCGAGGTGGCGCAGCCGGTTGGGCGCGAGCGGCGTCAGGTCCTCGCCGAAGCCGACGAGCGTGATCGTCATGCGGTCGGACCAGCCGTTGGTGGCCAACTCCGCGGCGACGGAGGCGAAGACACCCGCACGGTCGGCCGCGCTCCCGCTCAGGGAGACGATGCCGGGCACGGCCTCCAGGTTGAGCAGCAGCCGCGAGTCGTCCATCGTGCCGAGGCTGACGAGGCCCGGGTACGGGGCGGCGGTGTCGACCTCTTCGTACCGCTCGGCGTCCGCCCGTGCCAGCATCCAGAACGTCTGGTCCTGCCCGAGCTGCCACGGCGTGGGCGGCTTCCCGGCCGGCTGGGCGAGCTGGAGGTGCAGATCGCCGTTGCCGCCGAGCCAGGCCGCGTAGACGGTGGGCAGCGGGCGCGACTCGTCCGCGAGCGCGGACGCGAGTCCGCGCAGCGACAGGTCGAGAAGGCGTACGCCCTCGGGATCGGCGCCGACGAGCAGCGCGTCCTGGGCGTCCGCGGCGGGCCCGGTCGGGACCGGCGGCTCCATGCCGCGCCGTCCGCCGACCGCGCCGAGAGCCGACTGCCACAGGGCCTGGCGGCGGCGCCGGCCGAGGGCGCCGAGGAGACCGGCGGCGAGAAGGGGCGCGCCGACGAGGGCCTCGGGCAGCCCGAAGGCGAAGCCGCTCTCCTCGGAGGCCGTCTGCGAGGTCTGTTCGTTCCGCGCGTGCGGTGCGGCTTCGGCGGGTGCGCGTTCGGCCCCCCGGCCGCTGTCGTCGCCGGGCCGCTGCCGGGGCACGTGGATGTGCGCGGTGTCCCGGTCGCCCTGGTCGGCCTGCCGACCGCCGCCCGCTCCCTGCTTGCCGCCGCCCTGCTGGTGGTCGCCGGTCCTGGCGTAGTCGTGGATCTGCCGCTGGACCTGCTCCGAGACCTCGGGGGCCGCGTCGGGCATCTCGACGAGTTCGCCGCCGTGGGCGTCGCCGGGCATCTCCAGGATCCAGCCGGGCCTGATGAGGCTGGCCTCGGACAGCTTGGACCCGTCGGGCTGCGTACGGTCCTTGTTGAGCTGGTAGATCTCCTTGTACCGGCGCCCGTCACCGAGGTGCCGCTGCGCGATCTCCCAGAGCGAGTCGTGGTGCCGGCCCTCGGGGGGCTGGATCCGGTAGTACTTCGTGTCGCCGTGCTCGGTGGAGCCGCCGCTGTCCGCCTGGGACGCCGCGTCGGCGGCCGCATTGGCGGCCTGCTCGGCGACCGCGGCCGCGGCACCGGCGGCGGCCTGCTCCTGCTGCTGCCCGAACAGCCCGCCCGGGGTCTGCTGGGCGGCGGCGACGGAACCGTGCTGATTGCCCTCCAGGCTCTGGCCGAGCTGGGAGAGACCCGGCGTGAAGCTCGCGGCTGCGGCGCCGACGAGCAGGACCGCCGCGACGAGCTGACGGGCCAGCAACTGGCTCGGCCCGGCGCCCGGTACCCGGTTGGGCAGTCCGACGCCCGACAGCGCGGCCTTCACCTCGACGAGCACGCACGCGGTGAACTGCGCCCACGCGAGCCACACGATGACCGTCAGCACGCGGATGAACGTGCCGACGGTGATCTCCTGCTGGAGCCAGTCCCAGTGGGGCGCTCCGTGCGGCAGCGGCCACCCCACGCTGACGACCAGCGCGCCGGGCACGCCGACGAGCAGCACCAGCAGGGCGACGAACGCCCCGAACGCCTTCACGAAGTCACCGAACGTCCGGCGACGCCGGGGCAGGGGCTGCGGCGTCCGATTCCTCGGACCCGGCGAACCGCCCGTCGAACTGGAAGTGGTGCGTCGCGCCATGGCGGGTGTCCTGGGGTCGTTTGGGGAGGGTGTGAGGCCGGGGGTGGACCGAGCCTACTGAGAGTTTACGGAGGGTGTCGAAGGTCGGGCAGGGGGCCACGGGAAGCGACCGTCCGTTTCGTCACCGACCGCCCCGTAGGCCCGAGTTGCCGTCCAGCCCGGCCCCCTCACCACCCCGCGACCTTCACACTCCCGCAACCACACCGCCACGGCCCTCACGCTCTCCGCATGCAGCGCAAACTGATCCTCGGAGGCCCCACCCCTACGCGGTACGACGGGGTCGTCCACGAGGCGGCGCTGCGCATCATGGTCGGCGACCGCGCAACCTCACGGGCCCAGCTCACCCACCTGCTCGAACTCTCCGAAGCCGACCACATCACCGTGCGGGTCATCCCCTTCGACCTCGAAGGGTTCGGCGGCGCCACGAGCGCCATGGCGTACACGGGAGGCCTCGTACCGAAGCTGGACACCGTCGTACGCGACGCACCCCAAGGCGCCGCCTTCATCGACGCCGAGGACCAACTCGACGCCTATCGAACGCTCTTCCGTAAAGTGGAGGATGTATCGCTGGGGACCGCCCGGTCTCGCGCATTCATCCACAGGTTGGCGAAGGAGCTGTGAGACGGCCATGAGCACCCCCGGCAACTGGCAGAAGTCGTCCTATTCGGGCCCCGGTGACGGCGACTCCTGCGTCGAACTCGCCTCCACCCCCGCCACCCTGCACCTCCGCGAGTCCGACGACCCCGCCACGGTCCTCTCCACCACCCCCGCCCCCGTGGGCCACCTCCTCCAGGCCATACGCAGCGGAACGGTCACCGCACCCCGGACTTAGACCGTGCACCAACATCTGGCCCAGTTGCTACAGCTCACGCCGCATGCCGCTCAGCTCGTGAAGGTGAAGTACTTCCACGCGCCGTATGTCGTCGAGTTCACCGTGTCGCCCGACGAGTCGTTGACGTACGAGGAGCGGACGCGCATCCGCCAGCCCGTCTCGTGCTCGCCGGTCAGCTCCACCTTGGACACGCCCGCGGAGCTCAGCGTGAAGTACTTCGAACCGTTGCCGTACCAGGTGCCGTTGTAGTAGATCTCGAACTGCAGGCGCTGCTTGCGGCCCGGGTAGGCCGTCATCGTGTTGGTGAACAGCGGGTTCTTGGTCTTCTTGAAGTAGTAGTAGGTGTGACCCGACGTGTATGACGTCTTGTAGTGCCCGCTCACCGACGTCGACACCTTGACCTCGGCGCCGACCGTGCTGGTCAGCGTCTTCGGCACGTAGCGGGCGTCGCCCAGGAACTTCGCCGTGACCTTGGTGTCCCGCTTCAGGTCCAGGACGACGGACAGGTTCCCGCTGGAGTTGACCGTGCCGGACTTCACCAGCGTGTTCGGCTTGTCCGAGCCGTACGGGTTGGCCCAGATCTCCACCTTGCGGTTCTTGTACGTCGTGCCGAGGTGCGCGGTGAACGTCACGTCGGCGCCGTACGCGTAGACCTTGCCGTTGTTGTTCAGCGTCAGGGTCGTCGCGGCGCGCGAGACCTCGACGGTGTCGGAGCCGGTACCGGAGGCGTGGCCCGCGTCGCCGGCGTACTTCAGCGTGTACTTGACCTTGCCGCCCACGGGCGGGGTGTCCACGAAGGAGTAGGTGCCGTCCGCCTTGACGGTCACCGTGGCCAGCGCCTTGCCGCTCGGCGACTCCAGGTCGGTGCGGGTCACCGTCAGCTTGATACCGGCGGGCAGCGCCACCCTGGAGGAGACCTTGCCTTTGACAGTGAGCTGCTTGGCACGGGTCGCGGTGGCCGGGGCGTCCACGGTGATCGAGGTGGCCGGCGTGGTGGGCGCCTCCAGGACCCGCAGCGAATACACCCCGGAGTAGTTGGATGTCACCGCGAACAAGCGGGAGCCATCCGGTGCCCAGGCCAGGCCCGAGGCGGCGAGTTCGTCGGCGCCGGTGGTGCTGGAGTCGGTGTCCGGGAAGTCGTACTCCCGGATGGATCTGGTACTGCCCGGCTTGTACACGTAGACGTCGGGCTCGTACGGCCCGTGGACGCCCGCCGCGACCGCGCCGTTCGGGGCGATGGCAACCGCGTTCGGGCCGGAGTCGCTGGCGTAGGAGCCGTCCTCGGTGAGGTCGGACGTCTTGAGCACCTGGTGGTAGTAGGGCGCGCCGCTGGCCACGATCACGTGCTGGCTGTCCGGGGTGACCTGGATGTCCCCGAGGTTGCCGCCGGTGCCGTTGGTGTACACGGTGCGGGTGAGCGTGCCCGAGGAGACGTCGTAGGAGGCCATGGACACCGGGCTCCCACCGATCGAGGCCGCGATCAGGGTGCTGGAGCCGGGAGCGGCATCCAGCATTGGGGCGAGGTACCAGACGCCGCCGCCCTCCTGGGCGAGGGTGACCACGGGCTGCTCACCGGAGAAGTCGACCGAGCCGATGTTGCCCTCAGTGGCCCCGCCATGGCTGAACCACAGCTTGCCGCCGGCCAGGGCGACGCTCAGCGGGCTGTCGCCCACCGTGTAGCGGGTGGTCTCGGTGCCGGTCGCGGTGTCGAACGCGACGATCGCGTCGGCGCCCGCCACGGCCGCGTAGAGCGTGCCGGAGTCGGCGGACAGTTCCAGGCCCACGACGTTCGGGAGGTTCGTCAGCTGACGGACCACCTTCCCGGCGTAGTCGGTGACGACGATCTTGCCGTTGCTCGGGTCGCTGACGAAGACCCGCTGGTGGACGCCGTCCACCACGATGTCGGCGGTCTGCTTCACCGGCAGGCTCGCCGTGGTGTCCGCGACTGCCGGCGCGGTGGTGAGGACCGCCGAACTGAAGAGGACCGCCAATGTGGTGGCGGCCGCGAGGGTGTGCACACGCACTGCTGGTTCGAACCCCCCGGAACGAAAGATGATGCCGACACGCCCGGACATGTGTGGGAACTGTGGGGCGTGTGTGGCCAGTGAGCGAAGAGTAGGTCACGCCACCGGCAAAGTCGGCACAGGGGCCCGCCCGTCCGGTCTGCGCTCTTCCCTGTTCCCAACCTCGGTGTTGAGGAGGCCCCCGTCGCGCGGGGCGACACCCGTACCCTTCGTATGGCGCCGGCCCAGACGTGCATCCCGGTCCCGGGAACCACCGACCAGGTCGTTCTCGTCTCCGGAGCCAGTCCGGTGCTGGACCTGGCCGAGGCGTTCCACGGCATCTTCGACGCGGTGACCAGCACCTTCCGCTTCACGTGACCGAAACTTCAGAGCTCCAGGAGGGGATCCGACATGGGCGGTGGCGGCAAGAGCGACCTCGCGCTCCCGCTGAGTGAGCTGGAGGACTACGGCGGGCGGTTGCGGGACATCAAGACCCGGCTGAACCACACCAAGAAACTCTTCGAGTCTTTCAAGGACGACCTCGGGGACCACACCGTCTACGACGCCCTGGACGACTTCGAGTCCGGCTGGGAGGACGGCCGCGAGGACATCGGCCAGGCCCTCGACGCCCTCGCCGAGATGTCCGAGGCCGTCGTCCGCGAGTTCAAGAAGCTCGACGACAAGCTGGCCAAGGACGTCTCCGAGGGAGTGAAGACGGAGAAGAAGGGCGGGGAGAAGTAGCCCGACGGCGGCCGGGGCATCCCGCGCACCCTCGTCCCCTCGTCCCCTCGTCCCCTCGTCCCCTCGTCCCCTCGTCCCGAGGAGCTGACCACTGGCAGGAGTTCCATGCACGACGTCAACTGCTGCCAGATCTGCGGCACGCCGGCCCCTCCGGTCGATGGCTGGTGCGGAGAGGTCATCGGATACCGGCTCATTCCGGACCTGTGGGCCGCCTCGCCCTCCTACCTCGACGGCAATCTCCACTTCTCCTGCCTGGAGGAATCCGACGAACGCGCCGCATTCCACGGCGAGTTCCTTCGGTTCGTGCAGGCGGGACACGAAGAGGTCGACAGCCTGGACGGGACCGGGACCCTCCCACCGCTCACACGGATGGGCCTGGGAATGTTTCCCGTCTTCTCGGGCGACGAGTGCGACATCTTCCAGAGCCAGGTGTCCGACCGCTGGATGGTGGTGAAGAAGTGCGGCCCGTGGCTCGGCCTCGGTCTCCCCCAACTCCAGGCCATCGGCGAGGGAACGCTTCCGGTCTCACCGTCCGACGTGACCCGCTATCGCCTCCCCATCGATCTCGGCGACCAGGTCGGCACCTACGGCCTTTCCGATCTGCTGAGATCCCTCGGAGTGGCGGATCGGTATGCCGGCGAGGCCGACCTGGCCCGGGTGGAATACCGTTTCGTCGACTACCACGCGCCGAAACGGCTCCTCGACTACGTCGCCGCCACACCCCTTCCGCTGCCCGAGGAAGCCACCGCTTTCCTTGCCGCCTACGCAAAGACGTACAGCCCCGTCACCTTCGACGACGAGGGCGCCTGATGGAGTACACGCACAGTGAAGGCCCGTGGGTCGAAACTGCCGTGAAGCTCGTCGTCCGGAAGCCGGACCTGGACGCGGAACTCGTTTCCCGGGCGCTCTCCTTGCCTCCGACGTCGGTTCGGCAACCGGGAAGCGATCGCCAGGGTCCAGAATCGTCTCAAGACGGCCTCTGGACACTCCAGGTCCACGACAGAATGCCGGGGGGAATCAGCGATCAGCTCCGGACCCTCTTGGACATGGTGGAACCCCGTTCTTCCGCACTGGCCCGACTGGCCGCCCAGGGATACGGCATCCACATCGACCTCTTCGGTTTCGTCGGCCGTGGTGCCACGTTCGTGCTGCCCCCCGAGGTCGTCCAGAGGGCGGCCGCCCTCCGCGTTCCCGTCACGGTCACGACCAGCGTCAGCGATCGGTGAGGAGCCGCCATGGAACTGTTCGCTTCATGGGGAACGCCCCAAGCCGCGCTTCTCATCACCGGGCGGAACCTGAAAGCGCGCGAGATCACCGACGAGTTGGGCATCGCGCCCACCTTCTCCAGGGAGCCGACGGCCGGTTCGTCATTTCGCCCCGGCGAGGGATGCTGGGCGATCCAGGTGACCGGTGAGCCTCACCAGGGCTTCGACGGAGTGATCGACGAACTCATCGACCTCATCTCCCCGTCCCTGAAGGAGATCCAGGACGTCCGTCACCGGGGACACATCGTTCGGCTGGACCTGAGCGGCCACGTGCAGCGAGGGTCCCGGACCTTTCTCTCCCCTCACGCACTGGCGCGTGCGGCCCAGTTGGAGCTGCCGGTGTCCCTCACGACGGACGCCGATCCTCCCACTCGATCGGAGGAGCTCCTGGACTGGCTGCCGGCCCCGGACGGATCGCACCGGGAACAGCCCCGAGGGCAGGAACGCGACCGAGGGGCTCAGGCGGTTCGCCCCGCGGGGTTCTTCCCCGAACTCGCCCCGGGGTGGGGACTCCCTCTGGACGGACCCATGCGGGACTCCGTGAAGGCGACGGGAGAACCGGACGAGGCGGAGATCATCGCCTATCTCCGAAATGGTGCCGGCATCTGGAGCGAGATGAGCGCGGGACCCGACGTCCTGGACCCGGAGGCTCCTGACCTGTCCGGCATCGGTTCGCTCTACACGGACGGAACCTGGCTGTGGCGCCAGGACCTCCCCTACTACCTCGGCAGGTACCACGTCTCCCTGCCCCCGGATTTCGTCACGCACATCAGGAACGCCCACCACCGGGTTCCGGAAGTGCCGGAGAAACGGCTGCTGGAGATCCTGACGCGGGATCTCGGAATCGACATGGACTGAGCGGCGTCCGGCCGGGGGCCACGCGAAGACGATCGCCCCCAGGCGCCGGCCTCAGCCCACCTCGTTCTCCGCCACCGCACTGCCGTGGACGGTCACGTCGCCGCCGTAGAACATGCCGGTGAAGACCGGCGAGTAGGTCAGCTGGACCTCGACCTCGACCTGTTCGGCGTCAGCCGTCACGCAGTGGGTGGCGGCGATGTCGGCGCCGGACATGCCCATCTCGCGGGCGAACGCCTTCACGCGGGCACCGCAGTTCTCGAAGTTGATGGGCGCGGGGCCGTTCTCGTTCTCGTAGAGCGAGTCGAGGTCTATGTCCTGCGCGGCGAAACGGGCCGCCTGTTCGGCGATGTCGGCGGCGCGCTCCCGCTTGGAGATGGACATGCCGCCGTCGATGACGAAGGCCGAGAGCGACAGGAAGACGAGCGCGAAGATGATGACCGCGCCGGCACCCGAGCCTCGGTCGTCGAGACGCGCACGGCGTGCCGCGATCCGGCCCCGTACCGCGGAGCGCAGCTTCATGCCGTCCTCCGGAACGGGTCGAGCGGCGAGCTGAAGCTGGCCTCGAGGGTGGTGGGGACGTCGAGACCGAGCATCGCGAGGCCCCGTACCTCACAGCTCACCTCGACGGTGAAGAGCGTGTCCGGTTCGAAGCCCGCGCTGGTCTGCGTCACGGTCACCGGGCCCGAGCAGACATCCGCGAGGTCGGCCTCGGCCGCCTTCCTCGCCTCGGCGATGGCGGTCGCGTGGTCCTTCTGGATCGAGCCCGCGCGCGCCGCGTCCCGGGCGGCGCCGTCCAACGCACCGCGCCCGTCGACCAGTTGCCCGAAGGCCACCAGCACCAGAATGAAGAGGATCATCACCGGGGCGAGGATGACCACCTCGATGGTGGACAGCCCCCGGTCTCCCCGGCGGCCGGACATCCGCTGACGGAGGACGGTGAACAGGGCCTCTGCTCGCATCAGTTCTCCTCCTCCACGAACCGCTCCACCGGTCCCGACGACTGCGCGTGCACCGTCAGGTCCAGGCCCGGGAAGACGGAAGGGACCCTCGCCGTGATCTCGACGCCCACGGTGTTCTGCTCCGGCTGGAGCAGCGTCACGTCCGGGGACAGCACCAGCTGCGGGCCGAGCTGGCGGATGTAGCTGTCGACGACGTCACGCGCCTCGCCGCGCCAGGCGCCGGGCTGCGCGTCGGCGGTGGCGCGGGCCTTGCGGGCGCCCGCCTGGGCGGCCGCCTGGGCCACATGGTCCGCAAAGAAGTACAGCGCGAACTGCACCGTCGCGAAGATCATGAAGAACAGCACCGGAGTGAGCAGCACGAACTCGATCGCGGTCATGCCGGAGTCACCGCGGGCGGAGGCTGCCTCCACCCTGCGGCGCACCCAGCGACGTACACCTCGACGTGCTCGCACCCGTATCCCCGTATGAAATCAGCAGGTCTTGCCCGCGTCGGTGCCCCTGATGCAGTCACCGACCTTGTTGGCGCCGTCGCTCAGCGCGGCGTTGATGATCGCGGCGACCACGCCGACGATGGCGACGACGACGGCGGAGATGATGACCCACTCGACCGCGGACGCGCCCCGGTCGAGTTCGCCGGAGCGGGCACGCTGCACCCGCCCCTGGAGGAAGGTGATCAGGAAGTCCACCCCCGGGATCCCGGTGCTGAAGTTCCGTCCGTTCATGGTGAGTTGTCCTCTCGAAGGATAGTGGTGGGCGCTGTGTGGCGCTTCGGGCACCGCGGATGCTCAGACCTGGAACACGCGCATCGCCGCCGGGAAGATCAGGAAGACCAGGAAGCCCGCGCACAGCAGCAGTTGGGCGACCAGCATCGACTGCGACTTCTCACCCGCGCTGCCCTCGATCTCGGAGAGTTCGCGGTGGCGCATCGTCTCGGCGCGCGAGGCGAGCGACTCGCGCACCTTGGCGCCGTCGTCCGCGACCAGCGCCAGGGAGGCGGACAGGTCCTTGAGCTCCTCGACGCCGAGTTCCTCGCCGAGCGAACCGAGCGCCTGCCACTGGCTGATGCCGGTGATACGGGCGTCGGCGAGCGCGTTGCGGATGCGCTGCGTGGCCCAGCCGTCGGAGATCTCGGCGGCGGCCATCAGCGCCTCGGGCAGACCGCGGCCGCCCGCCAGGCTCATCGACACCAGGTCCAGATACGCGCCGATCACGCGCCGCAGGTCGCGCCGCTTGTCCACCGCGTCCCGCCGGACCTCCACATCGGGGAGGAAGAAGAACACGATCGCGAAGAGCAGCGCCAGCCAGACCGGGATGATCGGGCTGCGGCCGACGCCGAGCGTCCAGACGACGGCGAAGAGGAGCGGGCCGAAGAAGACACCGGCCGCGGCCAGCAGCACCTTCGTCGCGAGGAACCTCTCCCAGCTCCGGTCCAGGACCGCCAGGTCGGCCCGGAGCGACCGCTGCTCCCAGCCCTGCTGGAGATAGAAGTCGGCGACACGCGTGCCCACTTGGGCGCGCAGGCTGCCGAGTCGCCCGGTGTCCTGCTGCCCGTGGTGGGCGGACTCGTACGCCGCCCCGCGCGCCCGCATCGCGTCGATGCGCGCGACCTGCGCGACAGCGCTGCGCCTCGACGGCATGAGCGCGCGGACGAGGGCGTAGACGCCCAGGCCCAGGACGGCGCCGATCACGATCGGCATGGTCAGGCTCATCGGCGTACCGCCTCATCACCAGGAACCGGCGTACGGGGGCGCACGAACTGCACGGACGACTCGTCCCGGACCAGGAACCGCTCCGGCGTCTCGATCGTGGACAGCTTGCGCAGCCACCAGAAGCCGAGGGCGAACAGCCCGCAGACACAGGCGAGTACGAGCTGACCGACCGCCGTGCCGTACGGCTCGACGAACTCGCGGTTGAAGATCGACAGTCCGAGGACGAAGGCGATGGAGACCGCGACGACGATCTGCACGGAGCGCCGGGTCGAGGCGCGCTGGGCCATCACGCGCTGCCGCATGTCGACCTCCTCGCGCGCCGACTTGGCCAGGGCGCCCAGCACTTGACGCAGACCGGGGCCGCGGAGGCGAGCGTTGAGGATGAGCGCGGCCACGATGATGTCCGCGGAGGCGTCGTCGATCTCGTCGGCCAGGTGCTGCAAGGCTTCGGGCAGCGGTGTACGGGAGCGCAGCCGGTCCACCAGCGCGTCGAGATGCGGCCGCAGCACGGGAGCCGAGGCGCGCGCCGAGGCGGGGATGGCCTGCTCCAGGCCGACGGCGCCCGCGATGGTGTCACGCAGCGACTCGGTCCAGGACGCCAGCGCCTCCACGCGGCGCATCGCGGCCCGCTCCTCCGAGGCGCCGCCGAAGAGCTTGTCCCAGAAGAAGACGAGGATGCCGGCCGCGATACCGGCGACGGCCCAGCGGGTCAGGAGGAGGACCACGAGACCCGCGATCGCGGCGATCGAGCCGCGCTGTCCGGCGAAGCGGAGCAGTTCGCCGGCGCGTTCGCTCGCCTTCTGCTTCTCGTGCTCGGGTTTGGCGGGCAGTCCGCGCACGGCGACCGTGAACAGCGCGAGGCCACCGCCGACGGCGACACCGCACGCGAGCGCGTACAACACGGTCGTGGAGAACAGCCCGCCCATGGAACCGAGCGAGTCGAGCGCCGCGAGCGAGGCCGTGCCCGGCGTCGCGGACGTCATGTCCGGCGTCACGGGCGTCATGTCCTGGGTCATCGTCATCACCAATTCCCGCTGCCGGGCAGCCGGTAGCCCTGCGCGACGAGATCGTCGAGGCAGGCGATGGGCGCGTGCGGGACGATCCGGCCGTCCGGGGCCTCGGCGAACACCTCGCTGGACAGCACCCGCCCATCGACGCCGTTGACCTCGCGCACGGAGGTCACCATGCGCTGGAGGCGGCCACCGGACTCGTACTCGTTGCGGCGCTGGATGAACACGACGAAGTTCACCGCGCCCGCGATGAGCATCTGGCTGGCCTCGATGGGCAGTCGCTCGGTCGCCTGGAGCGCGTACGTGGAAATGCGGTTGAAGACCTCGCTGGAGCTGTTCGCGTGGATCGTGGAGAGCGAGCCGTCGTTGCCCTGCGACATCGCGTTGAGCATCGTGACGATCTCGTCGCCGAGGACCTCGCCGACGATGACGCGGGAGGGGTTCATACGGAGCGACCGACGGACCAGCTCGGCCATGGTGATGGCACCTTGACCCTCCGAGTTGGGCAGGCGCTCCTCGAAGGCCACCACGTTCGGGTGCAGGTCGGCGAAGGTGTCGAGGCCGAGCTCCAGGGCGCGTTCGACGGTGACGAGCCGCTCGTGCGTCGGAATCTCGTTGGCGAGGGCCCGCAGCAGCGTCGTCTTGCCCGCGTTGGTGGCTCCCGCGATCATGATGTTCTTGCGGGCCCGTACGGCACAGGCCAGGAAGTGCGCGACCTCGGGGGTCAGGGTGCCGTTGCCCACCAGGTCGGACATGAACACCTTGCCCATGCGCGCCCGGCGGATCGACAGGGCCGGCCGGCGGGTCACGTCCATGACGGCGGAGAGCCGGGAACCGTCCGGCAGCCGCAGGTCGAGCTGCGGGTTGGCGGAGTCGAAGGGCCGGGACGACAGACCCGAGTACGCGCCGAGAACCTGGATCAGCTCGACGAGTTCCTCGTCGTTCTCGGCGACGGAGTCCCCCTTCGTCTCCCGGCCGTCCGCGTAGCCGATGAAGACCTGGTCGTACCCGTTGATGTCGATGTTCTCGACTTCCGGGTCGTCCAGCAGCGGCTGGAGCCGGCCGACGCCGAAGAGCGCGGCGTGCACGGCGGCGGCGTACTGCTCCTCGGTCTCCGCGTCGAGCGGGGTCCGGCCGAGGTTGATCTCGGTGCGGGCGTGGTCCTCGAGTATCTGGGCGATGACGGCGCGGGCGTAGTGCCGCTCGTCCTCGCTCGACATCGGGGTGACGCCGCGGACCTGGTCCTCGCGGCGCTGCTCGGCGATACGGTCACCGGCGTCCTGCCGGAACCGCTTGACCAACTGGTGGTCGACGGCGGTCATCGGCCGGCTCCGGCAGCGGGCTGCCCGTGCGCCCCATGGGGCCCGTCGGCGGGTACGGACCAGGCGGCGCCGTACTGCTGGTACAGATCGGCGGCCACCTTGCGGGCCGAGCGGATCAGCAGCGACTTGTCGAGCCTGCCGCGCCTGCGTCCGGCCAACTGGTCGGCGCCCGCGGGGTCGTCGGCGAGCGTGCCCACGACGCGGGCACCGGTCTGGGCCGCCACGAGCATGTCGTTGACCTGGTGGACGAGCTTGGCGGAGTCGCCCGGGTCGGCGATGAGGATGACGCCGATGAACGGTGTGGCGAGGCCGGCGGCGCCGCGCGGGCCGCCGTGCAGCTTGGCGGAGAGCGCGGCGGCCCGGTCGCGGACGCGCGCGATGGCCTCGGGTTCGGTACGGGAGAGCAGCAGCACCAGGGCGGCGTGCGGGAAGAGTTCGACGGCCGGGGTGTCCCCGCTGATGCGCCCGCAGTCGGCGATGACGTCGGCGGGCGCGTTCGGGGAGTCCGCGAGCTGCGCGAACGCCCGGCCCAGGGTGGGCCAGAGTCCGGCGAGACCGGCGGCCTGCTCGGCCATCCCGAGGCCGACGAGGACTTCGAGCCCGCCGCTCAAAGGCTGGACGTGATCCCAGAGTTGGTCGGGCACGAGCCCGCGGCGGGCGGTCGCCGCGATCGACAGCATGCCGGTGTTGGGGTTCAGCGGGCCGCCGTGGGCCGCCGCGCTGCGGTACACGAGGTCGCCGCCCGCCGGGTCGGTCTCGGCGAGCAGGACCCTGCGGGGCCAGACCGCCGAGAGTGCCACGGCGGCGGTGGTGACTCCGGGGGAACCCTTGTCTGCGGCGAGGGCGATGAGCGCCATGTCTGTCTACTCACTCGCCTCTAGTTGCCGGGGACGATGACGAGGGCGACCTGACCGGCCGAGGCGGCGTCGGCGACGGACGCCGCCTGACCGCTGTCCACGATGAGGGTGACAGGCAGATTGGTGCTGCTGATCGTGCTGTCCTTCTGGCCCTGGACGTAACTGACCTTCGCCCGGTCGACGATGAGGGCGTCGTCCGCGCTCGACGAGCTCGAACCCGAGGAACTCGACGAACTCGACGAACCGCGGCTGCCACTGGATCCGCTGCTGCCGACGCGGTACACGGCCACCGTGTCACCGGACTTGATGCCCGCGGGGTACTGGCCCTCCTTGAGCGAGACGCCCACGGAGGCCTTGCCGGCCGGAAGGGTGGAGCCCTTGGTGAACATGTCGCCGATGACGACGGTCCCCTCGTAGATCGGGGACTTGGCCTTGAACGACCTGAGCCCTTCGCGCTGCTTCCACAGGACGTAGTTGATGGAGGGGTCGTCCGCGACCAGCACGGAGGTCACGTGATCGCCCACGGACTCACCGGCCTGGATGTCACTCGTCACCTTCACGACCTCGATGCGGTCCCCGGCGCGGAGCACCAGCATGGTGGCGCCCAGCGCGCCGACGAGGATGAGGAGCACCGCGAGAGCGGCCAGCGCGGGTTTGCGCTCGCGAGGCGGCGTGGGAAGACGCTCACCCATCGCCGGGTGAGCCGACGTGGCGGAACGGTTGTTGCCCGCCCCCGTACGCTCTTGGATCTTCACGCAACCGCTCCCCGTACACCCAAGAAAATGTCTGTCAATTCACGCGCCAAATAGGACACTTCACCCCCGCGCTCCTTTACGGGACGTACCGCGCGACCTGGCCGAATAGCCAGCGCTGGAGCGAGTGTCAAGCCATGGCACCGTATCAGCCGCACATAAGCCCCTCAAGGCGCGCCAAGGCCCCTGAAGCGCACGCGACTCGACGTTATCGACGCGCAACGGAAGGCACTCGGTTCCCTGTTGAGCCCGGCGATCTCCCGGGCCGCCGAACTGTGCGGCAGCGAATCTCCCGCCGGCCCGCCCCCGACCACTCGTCACGGACTGTGCACGATGCCTGCACGAGTGGTTCACGGGCGAGACAGGAAGGGGTGTGCTTTCAGCCACACGGGGGACGGGCCGTGGCCGGCTACGGCGTCCCGGGCGGCTTCGAGGAACCGCGCCCATACGCTCCGTGCACCGGACGGCCGGCGAGCGCCTCGTCCACCTCGTGCTCGAACTGCTCGAACGTGGACAGGGCGAACCAACCGCACGGCTCCGTCCGATCGGCGATGATGCCGTCGTTCTCGTCCACATAGCCCTCGGTGCTGGCGTCGTAGAAACAGTGCTGCTTCAGAAGCTGTGAGCTGCCCGGTTCCTCGTGCGCGACGGTCCGGAAGTAGCCCTTCTGCCAGACCCAGTTCATCGTGAAGAACGGGGGCATCAACAGATGGTCCGGGGTCAGCGAGCCGAGGTCGGGCTGCGGATCGCCGGACGCGATGTCGTAGACGTAGGCGAGGATGCCGCCGGGGAACCTGCCCTGCGGCCCGCTCTCACCGATCTTGACGATCCTGCCGAATCGGTAGCTGGAGTCGTCCAGCTGGAGGACGAAGACGTCTCCCACCTCATGCCGACGACGCTGACCCTTCATCTTCTTCAACGGCATTGAAGACTCTCCTTTTCCTTGAACCCCGCGGATCTATGCGAGGAATATCCTGCCATAGCGCAAGGCCGTTCCGTATATGGAACGCTTGGGGGATATCGAGTTGATCTGCGGGATGGACACACCGTTCTTGATCCTGCTGAACCCGGAAGTCCGCACATCCTCAATAAGGCCCTGTTCAATCGCACGGGCCTGCCATTTCTTCAGACCGGTCGCTCCTCGCACCTCCTGCAGGCGCACGATTCCGTAGTTCTTCGCGATGTGCTGACGTTCTCGCCTGGTCATCTTGTTCGTGATCCCTGCATAAATCTTGTTTCCCTGCGCGTCCAGTCCGTGATAGACCGAATATCCCCCCTGATTGTTTCGCGCCTTCCAAAGTCTGAGGGCGATCACCTTGGCGCAGGGGGCCAGCCCCAGAGCGTCGAGCCAGGACAGAGGATTGCGCACGTACCCGTGCTGATTGTCCTCGGGCAGGAGTCCCAGCGGGTCCGGGGAGGTGTACTGGGCCGTCAGCGGATCGTAGTAGCGGTAGAAGTTGTAGTGCCAGCCGCTCTCGGCGTCGTGGTACTGGCCGGGAAACCGCAACGGGCAGTCCGTCTCGCCCGCATGCGTGCCCACATCCTGGCCCCACAAGGTGGTTCTGCTCCGCCACGATATTTCCCCCTCTTCGGAAATCAACTCCGCAGGGGTGCCGATGGCGTCGGTCACGATCGCATGGAAGCGCCGATCGTAATCATCCTGTTCCGGACCGGCGTCGGCCTGGAAAACAGGTTTATGCGTTCCCGGTTCGTATTCCCAGGTACGCACTCCGCCGGACGGCAGAACCTCTTCCGTCAGAACTTCCCCATCCCAGACGAAAGAGAAATGTTCACCGCTCGTCCCGTCGCCGCATTCCTTCGATATGCGTCGACCCAGCGCGTCGTACCTGTAGCGCCAGTGGACTCCGTCGGGTGTGAACAGATCGGTGAGTCTGTTCTCCGGGCTCCACCGGTAGTTCCACACCTTGCGGATTCCGGAGAGTGTTCTCTTGATGCGGCGGACGACACGGCCCTGCCTGTCGTGCTCGTACGTCGATCCGCCCGCCCGGCGAACCAGCGTCCCGCTGGTCTCCCGTTCATCGACGAAACGGCCGTCCGGGCCCGACGCTTCCATTTCCGACACATTGCCGACCGCGTCGTAGGCGTAGCGCTCCTGCCGCTGTGGGCCCACCACGGACGTCACCCGGCCGACGGCGTCCAGCTGGAACCGGCGCGTTCCGGTGCCGAGTTCGTCGATGGCCGAGACATGGCCGCCTGATGTATAGGAGTAGCGACGCCGCTCGAGGGTCGCGACACCCGCCGGACCCTCGCCGTGGATCTCCTGGTCCTCCGGGAGATCCGCTCGATTCCAGGATCTGGAGAGGACGGCCTGGGGCCCGAGTTGTCGGCGCACTTCTCGACCGCCGGCGTCGTACTCGAACCCGATGGCGTACCCCTGAGCCACGAGGCCGGTGGGGCGGTCCTCCGCGTCGTAGGTCCAGCGAGAGACCAGACCGGACGGCGTGACGCGCTCGGTCCGGCGGCCCAACGGGTCATAGGCGGACGTGACGGTGCGTCCGTTGACGGATTCCCGGACGATACGTCCCATGACATCACGCTGGAGCTCCACGTCGGCGTGGGCGTTCCGGGCTCGGACCAGCCGGCCCGTGGGGTCGTGCTGGAAGACGGAGACGCTGCCGTCGGAGGAGCGGTGCTCGACGGCGTTTCCCAACGCGTCGTAGACGTAGTCGAGGGTCTCGCCACTCTCGTTGGCCCGGCGGGTGACTTGACCGGCCTGGTCGTAGCGGTAGGTCTGTCCGGCGCCGTTGAAATCACGTTCGGCGACCAGTCGGCCGGCTTCGTCGAACTCATAGGTCCACGACCGCCCTTGCGGGTTGGTCACCCGCCGCAGCCGCTGCTCCGTGTCGTAGTCGAATCGGTAGACGGTTCCGTCGGGGTTCACCCGCGTCACCGGCAGATCGAACGAACCGATCTCGTGGCGCGTGATACCACCGGAGGAATCCTGATGGGCGATTTCGTTGCCCTCGGCGTCGTACTCCCAGGATTCGCGTGACCCGTCCGGGCCCTCCTCGAAAGCCGGTTGTCCCTCCGTCGTCCAGCCGATGCGGGTGATGTGTCCCGCGTGATCCTGGAGTTCCACGACTCGTCCGAACGAGTCCCGCCTACAACTCGTTCTCCCGCCCAGCGAGTCCGTGAGCTCCAGAGGAAGTCCGGCCGCGTCGGTGGTGAGCGTGCGGGTGTGGCCGAGAGGATCCGTGTGCGTGGCGAGTCTGCCCCCCGGTTCATAGGTGTAGCGGGTCACCGAGCCCGACGGATCCACAGCCTCGACGAGATTCCCGTTGGCGTCGTAGCTCTGCCGCCACCTCGCTCCGTCCGGTTCCACCACGAGTACGGGGAGGCTCAGCTCCCCGTACTCGGTCGTGGTGACCGAGCCGTCCGGACGCCGGATTCCGGTGAGCAGACCGACCGTGCTGTAGTCGAACTCGGTGACGCGGCCCAGCGGATCGGTGAGCCGGAGGAGGTTGCCGTACCGATCCCATTCCCGATGCGTCTCATGGCCCAGCGGGTCCGTCTCGACCACGGGCCGGTAGGACTCGTTGAACCGATACCGGGTTGCGTGTCCCTGCGAGTCCAGGGCCGTCGCCGTGCCGGTGGCGTCGTCGTACACGTAGGTGTAGTCGAGCATTCCACCCGTACCCCGTGAGGCGACGCACCGATCCATGCTGTCGTACGTGTACCGGTACCAGGTGCCGATGCGATCGTCCCAGCCGGTGATGCGACGCCGGTCGTCGTACGTGAACTTGAGGGGGACGCCGGACGAGTTGCAGACCTCGGCGAGGTTCCCCCGGCCGTCGTAGGCGTAGCGCCTGAGCGTCGGCTGTTCGGGGTCACTGACCAGACGCAGCTCCGTGATGCGCCCGGCCTCGGAGGTCACACCGACGCGATAGCCACCGTGATGGGCCACCTCGACCGGCACTCCCGCGGCGTCGTACGTGATCTCGACGCGATTGCCGTTTCGGTCGCCGATGCCGACGAGCGGCAGTTCCGCGGACGCTCCGCCGGGCGACGCGGCGAATTCGAGGGTCTGGCCCGTCTCAGGCCGGTGGACGGCGATGCGTCCACCGCGGTTTCCGTCCCATGCCATCGGCCATCGCGGCCCCTCGACCGGAAGAACGGGCACATCCTGCTCGGGGACCGGGTAATAGAGAACCATTCCGTCGTCATTGACAAATCGGACTCCCGTGGCGTCGAGCAACAGGCGCTGGTCCAAGGTCGAGGACCAACTCGGCCCGAAGAAGCGGCCGGCTCGGTGGCCGGTGCGGTGGTGCCGTTCGAGGACAAGAGGCAGCACGCCGGGCAGCGTCACATCGGTTTCCGACATCACCATCTGGCCCGTGGCCATGTCGATGGGATCGCCGCAGGTGAAGAGGTTCTTCATCGGACGGCCCAGGTTCTTCACCCGCGGGCCCAGTCCCTTGAGCCCCATGGCCATACCCTTGAGGCCTACCTTGCCGAGGCCCTTCATCCCCTTGGCGAGCCCGCCGAGGGTGGTCAGGCCCTTCATGCCGGGTATGCAGTCCAACGCCGCGAAGGCCACATCCCATAGGGACGCCTGGCCTTTGGAATATTTGTAGAGCGTGTCGGCGAGGACGACCAGCGCGGCGATCAGCACGATCGCGCCGAGGATCGGCCCTCCAATGATCATCGCGATGATGCCCAGAACCGCGACGACGACCTTGCAGACCGTGACGATGGTGTCCCAGTTGTCGGAGAACCAGTCCCCGACCTCCTCCCACCACTTCCGATTGCGAATACCCGCATCCGAAGCCTCATCGATCTTCGACTTCGCGTCCCGCGCCGCCTCCTCCCGCATCCTGCGGGCATCAGCCGCCATCTTCTTCGCCGCGTCCAACGCACTGTTCGCGCTCGTCACATCCGACTGAGCCGAGTCCTGCGCCGACTTCGCATGCTGCGCGTCCCGCGTCGCGGCCCGCACCTTCGCCTCGTCCGGCTTCTCCGCATCCTTGCTGCCGGTCGGATCGTCCTTGTACTTGTCCGCTTCCCTGTTGGCCTTCGTCACCCACGAATCGGCCGACGACAGACGGGACTTGGCGGAGGTCAGATCGGCCTGCGCCTCCCGCCCCTTGGCGAGCGCCTTGTCCGCCAACGCCTGGGCGCGCTCCAGCTTCGGCCAGTAGTCGGCGAGCGCGTCCCCCGCCATCTCGTACGACTTCTTCAGCTTCTTCAGCTGCTTCGGCACACCCGAGAACTCGTCCTGGAACGCCTTCGCCGACTTCCCCGCCCACCGCAGAACAGCGTCCTCGCCGGCCATCCCCTTGATCAGACGCAGCGCATCCGACACGTCATCGGCGAAATCATGCAGATTCTTGGACAGATGCCGCACCCGGTCCGGGTCGCCCGGCGTCGGATCCTTGTCCAGATCCAGGACATGCCAGTCCCCCGGCCGATTCCCCGCCATGCCGCAACCCCCGTGACAGCAACACCAATGGCAACACCAACAACAACGATCGTACGCACAAGCGAAGTTACTGGGTGGGCGTGAGGCGAGGAAGGGGGACCACCGACGCCGGCGCCGCAGGGGGTCTAGTGGTCGGCGCCTGGTGATCGGCGCCTACTGATCGGCAAAACGGAACGTCGAGGTGATGGCGTCGAAGATGTCGAAGAAGGAGTCGGCAAGGTCGAGGACCTGGCTGCTGCCGGCGACCAGGGCGACCTTGCCCTCCTGGCCGGGCACGGGGATGAACGTCTGCATGAGCACCGCGCGGATCGTGCGCTGAAGGCTGTCGTCGGGTACGACGATGTCCTCGATGCCGTACGTCCGCGCGGCGGGACCGACGCCGGGTATCTCGACGGTGGTCACCTTGCGCCAGGCGTCCCCCTCCTTCTTGGCCTCACGCACGGCGAGTTGGCCCGCGATCGTCTGCGGGTCGGTGGAAAGGGGCTCGCCGGACTGCGAGCGGCCGCCGACGATCGAGACGGTGACCGAGCCGGTGATCGGGGTGTCACCGCCGAAGGACTCCGCCATGCATCCGCAGTACAGCGCACCGGACTTCCAGGCGTCCGCCGAGGCCTTGCGCAGGAAGGCGGTGTAGGTGTCGCGGTACTGAGCCAACTCCGGTCGCTGCCCGATCCGTTCGCTCACCATCCGCCGGATCGAGTCGTCCCGCGACTCCGGCCGCACGTCGAACTCCCACCACGACTCGGGCACCTTGATGCGAAATCCGCCGCGCTCGACGGTGAGCGTCTCCATGTAGCGGGCCATGGTGTGTCCCCCGGGTTCGTCGTTCGTCCTGCTGTTCGCCCTGCCGTTCGGCCTGTTCGACCTGTTCGACTCGGGTCAGCCTACGAGGTGGGGCGGTGCGGCCTCTGGTCCACCCGGGAGCCCGGGCCGTCCCGGCCGTGCGCGGACTGCTGCCGCACGGCACATGGCGTGCGGCGCGCGGGCTGCCGTCCGGCCTTGAACGTGCCTGCCGGACTTGTGAAGGTGCGGAACGCAAAGTCGGGGCGAGGCGTGGAGGTGGGCCCGGACGCGGGTGGGCGGATGTGGCCATGGACACGATCAGACGCCAGCAAGCCTCCATTTCGCACCGACTCCACCCCGTATGACCCCATCCACAAGGGGGGTTCAGCCTGGCGAAACCAACAGGCCCACAGATACCGTCATTGCCCTTGACTGACTTCGCTCAACCGATGTCTCACGGGGAGTCCACTGTGAAGCGCCGCTCTTTGCCCGTTGCTGCCGCGTTCGCCACGACAACAGCCCTGCTGCTGACGGCCTGCGGCGGCGGGGGTGACAGTCCAAAGGACAACGACAAGATCGCGGGGGCGGATCAGAACGAGACGGGTTCCGCATCGCCGAGCGCGAGCGCTTCGGACGACATCGACCGACCGGACATCACGCTGCCGAGCGACGTCATCGACGACTTCCGGAACTGGAGGACGGGCGACACGACCAAGGACGCCGTCCTCGCCGACGCCGGTCGCGCTCAGACCGCCACCAACTACGCCATCGTCAAGGGGAACCCGGACGAGCCGGCTCTTGCCTACTACCGGCAGGGCGATGCGCTCGTCAGCGGGGCTCAGTGGGTCAAATCGTTCGTCGACGCCGGCATCACCTACACCGGCACTGTGCGGTACTTCGATCCCAAGGTCACGCTCTACGGCAGCGCTTCAGCCGGCGTCACGTTCTGTACCGACGAGAGCAAGGCGTTCAACAAGAACCGCAAGACCAAGAAGGTCGACAGAACGCCTGCGGACAACGATGCGTATGTCTACTACAACACGCACTTGAAGAAGGCCAAGGACGGCGTCTGGCAGACCACGGAACTCGTCTCCGACCGGGGGAACTCCAAGTGCACACCGTGAGGAACCTCGGCAGAGGACTGATCACCGGCACCCTTGTCACTGCCTGCGTGTTCGTCTCCGGCCCGGCTTTCGCGACGCGCGGTCCAGGGGGTTCGGACGGCGACGTGAAGACGTCGACCAAACGGTCCGGGCACACCCTCGAATCACGCATCACCTACACCGGCGGCACCGGCGGGCACGGGGGGACATCATCCGGCAACGTCACGCCGGTGGGAAACTGGACGCCGCCTGCCTGTTGGTACGAGCCCATCTCGGCGGGGGACTTCGAGAAGCAGGTCGAAGGCGACTACGACGAAGTCGTCAATGACCCCGAACAGCCCAACTACGCGAAGTCGGCCACGGGCCAGTTCCGGGACATCTACAAAGACGGCAAGTACAAGGACTACAACCTCGACAAGGCCGACGAGGGCAACTGGTGGGTATCCGTACAGAATCCGAATCGGCTGGACGATCCCGATGCCTTCACCTGCAGCGAGCTGCCCTTCTGGGTCGAGAACGGCGAAACACCTCCGGTGCGGAACGCTGTCACCCCGCAGGTCCTGGCGGAGCTGGCGTACAACAGGATCACGCTCCCCGACACCGAGATCACCCTCGCCCCCGAGGACATCACCAAGGTCAACCTGCCGACCTGGGCCTGGCTCGACAAGGCGACGTTCAAGAAGGTGTCCGTGACCGCGGCGCTCGATGTCGCCGGGCTCAACATCTCGGCGACGACCACCGCGAAGCCCGTCTCCCTCAGGCTGGAGCCGGGCACGAGCGACGCCGAGACCTATCCGGCCTCGGGAGAATGCCGGCTGAACGACGACGACTCGATCGGTGCGCCGTACGCCAAGGGCAAGGCAGGCGAGACACCGCCGTGCGGGATCAAGTACCTGCGCTCGTCGGGCGACGGAACGTACAAGCTCCGGGCGACCATCACCTGGGAGATCGACTGGACCGGCACCAGTGGAACCGGCGGCGACCTACCCGACGGCACCTTCGGAACGACCCAGGACATCACCGTCCAGGAGATCCAGTCCGTCAACCGATGACCGCCGCCGGACCCGCGAGACCCGGATCACCGACCACCCAGGGAGCCAGAGAACCGCATGAGTGACCTTCGCCTCGAAGACACCATATTCGAGGACCTGAAGAAGACCTTTTCCGACATCAGCGACCGCATGGAAACGACTCGCCGCACCCTTCGTGGAACTGACGCCTCGGCCGTCGGTGAAAGCAAACTCGTCGAGGACGTACAGGACTTCGCAGATGACTGGGGCTACGGCATCAAGCAGCTCGGCAAGCACACCCATGGCGCGGTCAAGATGATCAACAAGATTGGCGACTCCTTCAGCAAACTCGACCTGGACCTCGCCGAATCACTCAAAGCTGCGAAGCAGAAGGGCAAGTGACGTGGCGGGAAAGCGTCCCCCCTTCCCCCACATAGGCTGGGATCCCACGCCAGGAGATGTGGAGGACACCCGAGACCTCGCCAAGAAACTCGGCGGTCTGGCAACCGAGTTGGGCACTGCCCTGCGCGAGCTGGAGCGGATCGAATGCGGGGCGTGGAAAGGCAAGACGGCCCTAGCTTTCACCGAGTACATCGGCAAGGACGTCACCCCGCTCATCCGCAAGAGTCACGACTCCTTCGACAAGGCGTCGCGTGCCCTGCATCGGTGGTCCGGAGAACTCAAGGAGTTCCAGGAGGAGGCGGACCGGCTCGAGAAGGCCGCAGGCGAGAAGCTCGAAGCCAGGGAGAAGGCCGAACAGAAGGCCGAGGGCAAGGGCAGCGACGAACTCGGCAAGGCCTCCGGCGCGGTGGACGAGGTCACCAACAAGGTCCACGACCTCGAAGACCGCTACCAGCGGGCCGCAGGAAAGATCAGCAAAGAGCTGGACAAGGCCGGTGACATCGCCCCGGACGAGCCCGGGTTCTGGGACAAACTCACCACGGGCGTTGCGGACGCCTGGGACGCCACCGGTCAGTGGATCAAGGACCACGCCGACATGATCAAACTGATCGGCGACCTGCTGAGCGACCTGACCGCGGTGCTCGGACTGCTGGCTATCGTCACGCTTCCGTTTCCACCGCTGGCCGCGATCTTCGGAACAGCCGCGCTCATCGGAAGCGGGCTCGCGCTGGCGGCACACGGACTGGCCAAGGCGGCCGGCGCGGATGTCGGCTGGATGCAGATCGGAATGGACGCCGTCGGCCTGATGCCGGGAATCGGCATGTTCAGCAAGGGCATCAAGGTGGCTGGAGAGACCGCCGATGTCGCCAGGGTTGCCGCGGCCGGGAAAGCCGCCGCGCTCGGCAAGGGGTTCCAGGCCACCGACATCGGCAGCTCACGCATCCTGATGGCCTTCGGCAAGTCCTCGCAAGGCCTCACCGGCGGGCTTGGCAAGGCCGGCCTGGTGAAGATCGGCGGCATGTCCGACCACGTCTACGAGGTCTCACATGCGACGAGTGGCTTGATGTCCCGCATGGGAGGCCTCGCCAGCGCCGGTTACCACGAGGGTCAGTGGGCGGGCTCCAAGGGTCTGAACATGATCCCGGGAGTGAGGATCAACCCGATGGGGGCCGGAATCGCCATCGATGCGGGCCTCAAGATCTTCCCCAAGATCGTGCCCATCCACCAGCACATCGGAGAGGCGCTCTTCCCCGGCGACCAGTTCGAGAAGTCCGCTGCGGGCGGTTGAACGTCGACACCGAACGGCGGAGCGGACACCATGGCACAGATCGCGGGAATCGTCGTGCAAGGAAGATGCGTGCGGATATGAATGTCTGGCAACCTGAATCGGGGGAGACCCTCCTCGCCCGCGCTCCGGTCACGTTCGCCACGGGCGCGGCCATGCGCGTCAGAGGTATGCGGTGGTTCCGCGACTTCGAACGCCATGACATTCAGAGCGAATTGCCGGGCTGGCCCGAGGGCCGGGTGTACACAGCCCGCTCGACGGGCGGCTCGGCCGCGCTGAACACCGTCAAGGGCGCAGCCATCGCTGTGGGGGTCGCCGTCATGGGTGCCCTCAGCTTCGCGGGAGGGAATGTCAGCGGCAGCACCTCCCCCGACTCCGGCTCCGACACCCCGGACGACCGGGATGACGAGGTGCTGGATTTCCCTGTGATGTGGGCCGCACCTGGCACGATCGCCCGTACATTGCCCTGGCAACTCGACCCCGGGCGCTCCGACGAGAAGCACTACCGCACACACGCGATCGTCACCGATCGCCGGCTCGTCATCGTTGGCTTCCCCTTCCACAAGAGCGACCTGAAAGCCATCGAGGACGAGGTCCTCTGGGAGATTCCACGGTCGACCGTCAGCCGGGTCGAGCGGAAGGAGTTCAAGGACGGGAACGACTTCAAGGTCGCCTTCACCGACGGCTCTTGGTGCAGGTTGAGCAGCATCAGGCGGCAGCGCCTGACGCGTTACCTTGTGTCACATTTCGACCTGATCCAGCAGGATTCCCTTACTCAGGCGCAGCAAGCAGCAGTCAAGGCCTACTCCGTGAGGGTTCAGGCTCCTGCCGACGTCTCCCCCATCATCAGCCGCCCTCCGGGTGGCCGCTATCGGGTCGAGTTCCTGCTGCCGAGTCGGCTCGATGCCTACTTCGGCGCGTCGGAAACCAACATGCTCATGGATTCCGACGGACGAGAGATCCAAGCTGCGGACTATCGCCCGGAAGACCTGTAATGCCCACTCTCCTGAGCCTGACCGGAACGGCCTGGACCTGAATGAAAACCTCCGCCCATTCTGCAAGCGGGGTCCCCCTCACCCCAGCCCACGAAGAACCCCCGCCTATCTGGTTTCTCGTACCCGAGGGCTTCTTCGCCCTCCCCCTGGCCGCCACATCCGAGGAACGCGCAGAACGCGCCCAGTCCTTCGTACGAGAGCTCTACTCGCGCGGCGACGAGGAGCTCTGGGAGCCCGCTGCCCCGTACTACGCCGGGATAGCCGAGCTCATGGCAGGCACGGGAATCTCCTACTCGGCGATGGGGCTGTTCTCCACAGCTGCAGAGCAGGAGGACGGGACCGCGGCTGGGCACGAGCTCGCCGAGGGTGCCGCCCAATGCGCCTTCACCGTAGCGGCCGTCCCGACCGACCAGACGGCGCAGAACACCGACGTTGTCGCACAGGGAATCCACTCCATCCTCTCCAGCGATCCGTACAACGATGCCCGTTGGCTCGATCTGCCGTGTGGCCCCGCGGTGTCCTGCGTGACGCTACGACAGTACGAAATCAACCCGGAGTTGACGGCGGACGGGCAGAAGTCGGAACTCCTCACCGGGCAGATCCAGGTCCATGTCCCCTTCCCCACCGGCCCGTTCACCGCGGTGTTCACTCTCTTCACCGCGTCCATGGACTACTGGGCCGAACTCTGCGACCTGCTGGTCGCCATTCTCAACACGGTGTCCTTCAACGATCCTGTCACCGATGCCGGAGGTGGGGCGTCATGAGCACGGCCACTACCGGCCCCCAGCCGGGACGGACGCCGGACATACGAGGGAACAGCACCGCCCGCGCCCGTCGAAACCGCCTCGGATTCACTCCGGATGCCGCGGCCTGGTGCGTGATCGGCAGAATCCCCGAGCCGCCTGAGGACGTCCGGCAGGCGGCCGGTGCTCTGCGGACCCGGCCGGCGTTCATGCGGCCGCCTGCCATGGCCGGGGTCGTCCTCGCCGCTCCCTTCATGCTCATCGGCCTGCTCCTCGGGCTCCTCGCGACCGGCGTCGAAGCCCTCCAGGAACTGCTGTCGACGAAGGAGGAGCGTGACGCGGCCCGGTCCGAACGCCGGGCGGCCGAGCTCTGCGACCGGGCCATCACCGAACACGGACTCGACAAGACCTTCGACGGCGACTGGAACGGCGCCGCCGGGCAGCTCCTGCTGCGCTGGTACGGCCACTCCTCCCACCACCAGCGGCTCGTCGCCCTGACCGAGGGCCGCATTGTGCTGGCCGCGCCGCCGAAGCGCGTGTCCATCCGCCGGGAGAGCCTCGTACAGGTCGTCACGGAGATCCCCTCCGAGGACGCGGTCCTCGAGGACCCCCTCCGCGGTGAACACGCCAGCGACAGACTGCGCGTCCGCTTCACGGACGGCTCCTGGCTGACCCTGATCACGGAGGAGCGGCGGAGCGAACTCCATATGTATGCGCTGCGGCGTTCACGGACGGGCGGTGCCGACGCGGCCACCGGGTGACCTCTGAGCGGAACGACTCCATGACCACCCCCACCAGCACCGTCCCACCCGTGCCTTCCGACGACGGGTCCGACATCCCGCCGCTCTGGTTCCGGCGGCCCCCTACTACGCCGCGATCGCCGAATACATGGCGGACGAAGGCGTTTCGTACTCCGCCGTGGGGCTTTTCTCCACCGAGGGGAGCGGCTTCGCCCAGTGCGCCTTCACCGTGGCCGCCGTGAAGACCGATCAGTTGACGGCCAGCCTCGACCGAGTACTGGGGTGAGTTCTGCGACATGATCGCGGCAATCCTCCAGACGGTCTCGTTCGCCGAGCCGGAGACCGACTGACACCGGAGGCCCTGCTCCGGGAACGGGCGTCGCCACGGGCACCTGGCCGGGCCCCGCTCAGCGAGCGGTGCATGGGCTCAGGGGCCCACGGTCAGTGTCTTCACGATGCTGTCCGCGGACTCCTCCATCGCTTGGGCGATGCCCGGCATGGTCCACGACATCAGGAAAACCACCGCGCTCTCGGTGCCAGTCGGCACGATTCCGTGGGTGAGGGTCTCCAGGAGGATCCCCGGTCCGTCGGGCGGAGCTCCCTGCGCGGCAAAGTTCTGCCGAATGCGTACGGACGGACCGATCGGCATATCGATACGCGTGACCTGCGGAGGCCCGAAGTCGTCGGCGCTGAAGGTCTTGGTCAGCCAGTCGAGCGTGATGCTGGGTACGGAATCGTCGGGATGGATGAGATCGACTTCCAGGATCCCGAGGGCCGCGTCGAAGCCGTCGGGATAGAAGGCGAAGGCGTAGAAGGGATCTCGGCTACGGCTGTCCTCGGCTCGGGCTCGCAGGTCGGCCCGTACGGCGTCCGGGTCGATGTCGTACCCAGCCGCCCCGCTTCGTTCGACGATGCTCTTGACGGCCGGCTCGGCCCAGCCTTCCGTGACGTCCGTGTGCGCTGAGCCGGGGAGGGGAATCCAGTCCCGAGGGCAGGAGATCCCGTACGTGAGGGTGGGAATGGGCATCACCTCACCCGTCCTTCCAGCTGAGTGATCCGGCGACCGCGTCGAAGAGGTCGACCATGGCGTCGGCGATCTGGACCAGGGGCGTGGAGAACGTCAGCAGCAGGTACATGTCGCTGCGGGGCACGCCGAGTTGGTAGTCCACCGTCATCGAGGGGAGGGCATCGATGTCCGCCTCGCCTGACGTGGTCGGGTCCGTCGGATGCACCGCTGGGGCATCAGGGTCGACGCGGACCCTCATCGCCATACCCGCGGCAAGCTCGGACATCGAGACCGTACGTCCCTGGCGCCCTTCGGCTTCGAGTTCGTCGGCGAGTTCCCGCAGCGACGGCAACTCTGCCCCAGGATTCCTCGGAGGGATCAGAGTGATCAGCAAGGAAGCCGGAATCGTGAGGGAGCCCGCCCGCTGGAGACTGATGTAGAGCTCGATGCCTCCCTGATCGAAGGCGTTCGTGGCTCGCTCCAGCAGTTCCTGTCGCAGGAGACGGCGCAGGCGCGGCTCGTTGTCGACGCCGTCGAACTGCCGGTTCACCAAGGCGTCGACAGACTGCCGGCGTCGCTCAGGTTCGAGAGCGACCCGGAACCACGCGTCGGGCAGCAACAGTTGGTAGTCGGACGGCGGTGGCTGGGCCAGGTCCTGGGAGAGGGGAGAAGTCACGGTGACTCCAGCGCGGCGGGGCGGTCGAGCCGGAGCCGACTGGCCAGCTGATGGACGACGACCGTCGCGACCTCCATCACGATGGTCAGGACGGCCAGGGCACCGGCCACCCGTGCGGGCCACAGGTCCGAGGCGAGTTGAGGCAGCAGAAGCAGACCGAACAGGGAAACGATCAGCGGTTCGGCGCCTTGACCGGCCGAGGCGTTCCACCTCGTCCGAGAGCGGGCTTCCTTCGGGGCCATCAGCGACATCGATCTCGCGTCGGCGGCCAGTTCGTGGTTCTGCCACCACGGAACGGAGTGCTCGGCCGCCCGTACCTTCCTGTCGGAAACGGGCACTCCGAGTGCGCTCACGAGTTTCGACCAAGTCTCCCGCCCCTGCGGCCCGGCGAACCACCAACGCCAGACGAGGAGGGCCCGCACCGCGTCCGCTCCGTCCCTGAACTCGACACCGAGGACGGCACCGGACTTCGGGTCCGTCAGACGCACAAGGCTGCTCACACCAGAAGCTCCGCCTCTCGCGATCCAGCGCTCCCTGCCCAGCGTGTCGGTCAGGACGACGTCCTGGGGCAGGACTCGTACGGCCGCGGTGTCACGGAAGCGGCGGGTGGCTCCCGAGCCCTCCTCCGGAGCCGGTACGACGATGGTGGCGTCGGCGAGCAGTGTGTTCTGGCGGTCGTGTGATCGCTGCAGAAGACGTACGGCCAGGTCCGAGCCTGGCACGACGAACAGTCCGGCAGATGCCACCAGGGCCGTCCACTCGTTCGCCTTGCCCGTCATCGCGATGACGAGAAAGAACACGAACCAGACGAACATTCCGATTCCTCGCGCCCAGTTGTGCCAGGCGGGAAGCTCGCGGTGGACTGCGCGGTCAGGCCGCACACCCGACGTCTTGTCCTCCGGGTGCGCGCGGGACTCCGGGCTCTCCTGCAAGGAAATCCCCAGATCGCCCACGAATCGGCGGAGTCCGGTCCGGTCGAGACATTGCGACGGCCCGAGGTCGAGTACGCCCACCAGGCCCGCCTCCGGAAGCCATTCGGCCAGCGGAATCCGGAGGATCGTCCTCTCGTCGGCGTCCCTGAAGTCCACGACACCCCACCGGTCGGCCACGGGGGCACTCGCGGCCGTTCCGGAGCCGGGCGGCGGAACGAAGACCGCACGGGCGATTCCGCCTTCTCCGACGACGTACCGGCGCTCTCGCAGCCGGCGATCCCGGACGATCAGCTCGTTCCCACGCCGGTAGACACGTGCGTGGCGCACCACGTCCAGGGTTTGGGGACCGGACCCCCGCGGTCGCAGGTGGAGGTCCGGAAGGGCCGTTCCTGAATCGGGTCGATCAGCCATCGCTCGTTGTCCAAGCATCCTTGATTCCCGTTGCCGACCACAGACCGTCCTTCAGCGCGTCGGTGCCGAGGGCGTGTCCGATCGGGGCGGTCAATTTTCCCTTGTCCGCCGCGTCAATGAACGTTGCCACAGCAGTCGTACCCTGCCAGATATGCGTCTGAGTCTTGAAGACGTCCATCGCGGCCTTGACCTCGTCGAGATTGCGGATCTCCGGGGCGATGCTGTCAATCTCCCGGGTGAGGTCGTCCAGCCCGCTGTCACCGACCTTGAACGCCGCTCCCTCCCAGGTACTCCCCTGGCCCAGTTGACTCAGGTTCCGGGGGCGAAGGTCCTTGACACCCTTGAACCCCTCGGCCCATTCCCTCCCGATGGCTCGCGGGCTGAAGGCTTCGGCGACACGGCCCGCACCGGGAAACCACCCCTTGGGTGCGCCGGCCACCGCATCCGCGCCCTTCTTGCCGCGCAGGGCGCCGCCGCTCAAGCGGTTGGCCTGCTTCCAGGCCGCCTGCTCGGCTCGTTTGAAGGCGGCACTCCCCCGCTTCGCCACGACGTTCTCCATGGCGCGCCGGAAAGCAGCGGAGCGGGCCATCCCCTTGGCACCTTGCATCGCGCCCTTGGCGCCGGCCAGGGCACCGCGGCCGATACCCATGGTCGCGATTCCCACGACGTCCAGAGCAACATCGAACCAACTGCCCTCCCCCGCGAGCGCCAGAAGGATGTGTCCTGCCAGAGAGATGACGGTGGCGAGCAAGGCGATGGATCCCAGCACTGCGGCCAGTGCCTGCCCGACGACGGGGATCCATCCGACCAGCAGGGAGAGCGTTCCACAAATGGTCGCCACCCAGCCGGCCCATTCGAGGACCTCCGTGATCCATCCGGCGTTGTCGTGCACCCAGCCCTTGAACTTGTCCCAGGTGCCGTCCTTCAGGCCGTCGTGGTCGATGGCGCTGCGAATGGCGTCCCTCGCACGCTTGGCCGCTCTGTCACGGACATCCTTGGCAGCGTCGAGATCCTCCTTCGCCCGTTCCATCGCCGAAGTCGCCGCTTCTTGGCGCTTCTCCAGCTTCTTCCGGTCGGGATCGTCATCCGCCGTGCCCTTGGGGAGTCTGTCGATCGCACCGCTGCTCGACGTGTGCTCGTCATGCGCGCCCTGAGCGTCACGAAGTGCCTTGTCGGCCATGGTCTGCGCGCGATGCAGCTCAGAGGCGTACTCCTTGGACGGCCCACCCTCGGCGACTTTCTCGCCCAGGGCGTCCGCAGCCGCGTCGTAGCGTTTGAACGCCTTCCGAAGTTTGCCCCCGGCCTCCTCGGCCTCGTCGCGGAACTCTTCGGCAGCCTTGCTCTTCCACGACTCGACGGACGAGAGCGCTTGGATCTCTTTCGCCTGCTTCTGGATGGCCTCCGCGGTTTTACGGAGATCACGGCCGAGTCTGGCAACCTCTTCCGGATCGCCCGGAATCGGGTCCGACGTCTCACCGATCACTTGCCACTCGTCGGCCCGCGGGCGCGTCACTGCTTGGCCCCCTTGCCGCCTGCGTCCTTCTTGTCCGTGGAGCGGAGGGCCTCAGCGAGCTGATGGTCGATGTCCTCGTAAGCCTTCGCCGCCGTGGAGAGAATCTCCGAAAGCTTCTTCAGCTCGTCCGTCAGACGTTCGCGATGAATCCTCCAGTTGTCGCCGAAGTCGTCGAACACGTCGACCAGGCTCTGCTCGCCGAGCGTGGCGGTCCCGAGCCCATCGGCGGGGTTCGCGTTCCCGCTGAACTCGCGGTGAATTTTGGAGAGTGAACGAGCGCTCTCTTTGATGCGGGTGATGTCGGCGGTCTGGTCCGACATGGATCCCCTCCGAAGGCTTTCCACGGAAGCAAGAGGGGCGTGACGGCCACGCGGGCCGTCACGCCTGAGGCAACGCTGCTGCGCCGCAGGTACTAGCCCTTGACACCCTTGGCCAGCTGATCATCCAGGTCCTCGTACGCCTTCGCGGCGTCCTCGAGGAACTTGGCCATGCCCTTGAGGCCCTCAAGGGTGTCCTTCATGCCCTTGGTGAACTCCTTGAAGGAGTCGTCGAAGGCCTGGGAGCCCTTGGACGTCGTGTAGCCGTCCGCGACGAGGCCGTCGATGTAGCTGTCGAGGCCGTGGAGCTTGTCCTCCATCTTCTCCTTCTCGTGGCCGAGTCGCTTAGCAGCGTGCCGCATCTTGTCGTAAGTGATGTCCGCGTCTTTGCCGCCGGCCATGTGGCGTCCTCCATGCTTCAACTCGCCGCAGGGCCAACCCCCGTGGCTCCTGATGCGGATGGTGTGATCGTCCGCATTGAGCAAGCAGCTTACTTACGACGCTTGCAGGAGCACACCCCGGTTCTGTCACGAGCCCGCACCAGAGGTGGTGTCCGGCCGGGGCCTCCCTGGTTCCCTCACACGGGCCGTTGCCTGCGGGAAGCGGCGAGCGGCTATCGTCGAGAGCACTGTGGCCCGCGTTCCGGAAGCGGCCCGGGGTGTCTGGGGGAGGACGAGCGTGCGGCTGACTCTGACCGTCGTCGACCCGCTCGGCGGCGCCACCGCCGACGTGGTTCTTGATGCGGATCCCGAGTCCTCGGTGGGGGACATCGCCAAAGAGCTTGCGGAACACGTCGGTTACGGCGGTGGTGCGCAGATCATTCCCCTCGGGCAGCACCAGGGAGCCACGGCCGGGGGCGCGCCCCTCGCGTACGTCGACGGGTATCCCGTCGATCCGGCCGCGACGATCGGCACCTCTCCGCTGCGCGAAGGCGCCGTCGTCAGCCTGCACGACCCCGCCGGATGCCTGCCCGGCGAGCCGACCGGGCTCGTCGAACTGCGGGTGGCCGGCGGTCCGTCGGCGGGCGCCGTGCACCGGCTCGGGATCGGCCGTTACGACATCGGCGCCGGAGCGTCGTCGTACCTGCGGATCGACGATCCCGAACTTCCGCAAAGGGCGCTGACGTTGTCAGTTGCAACGGACGGAACGTGTCGCGTCGCCGTGCACGGGGAGAAGGAGGGCGTCACCCTCGACGGCAGTCCCTTCGAGGAACGCGAGGACGACGAGTGGCCGCTCGGCAGCGAGGTCGCCGTCGGCAACACCCTTCTCCAGCTGGACCGTTACTCGGCACCGGACGCCGCGCTGAAGTGGTCGGACGACGGTGCCGGGCTGGACTACAACCGTCCGCCGCGGCTGCATCCGCCGGAGCGCGAGACCAAGTTCCGGCTGCCGAGCCCCGTACGGGACTACGAAGCCCGTCCGCTGCCCTGGCTGATGGCCCTGACCCCGCTGGTCTCCGCCGTCGTCATGGTGATGGTGTTCGGACGCTGGTACTACATGATCATGGCTCTGCTGAGTCCGCTGATCATGCTGGGCAACTACCTGATGGACAAGAAGCAGGGGCGCAAGTCCCACGCCAAGCAGGTCAAGGAGTACAACGAGCACAAGGCGCGGATCGAGAAGGACGCCCAGGAGGCCCTGCTCGCCGAACGGCTCGACCGGCGTCGGGCGATACCCGATCCGGCGACCGTGCTGTCACTGGGCACCGGGCCGCGCACCCGGCTCTGGGAGCGCCGCCGCACCGACGCCGACCATCTGCTGCTGCGGGTCGGCACCGGGCAGCTGCCCTCCGAGGTGGTGCTCGACGACCCGGAGCAGGACGACCACAAGCGTCAGGTCACCTGGACCATCGAGGACGCGCCGGTCGCCCTTCCGCTCGGCGAGCGGGGGGTCGTCGGCATCGCCGGACCGGGCGACTCGGCGCAGGCGCTGGGGCGTTGGGTGGTCGCGCAGGCCGCGGTGCTGCACAGCCCGCTGGACGTCCAGTTCTACGTCCTGACGGAGAACAGCGGCCGGGAGAGCTGGGACTGGGTGCGCTGGCTGCCGCACAGCCGGCCCGCCGGGGCCCAGGACGCCAACGTCCTCATCGGCACGGATGCCGAGACCGTCGGCGCGCGGATCGGTGAGCTGACCCAGCTCCTCGACGCCCGCCAGAAGGCCGCCCGGCAGAACGGCAACAAGGCCTCGTTCAGCGATCCGGACATCGTCGTCGTCTGGGACGGTTCCCGGCGGCTGCGGTCCATGCCGGGGGTGGTGCGGCTGCTGCGCGAGGGCCCGGCCATGTCCATGTACGCCATCTGCCTGGACGCCGAGGAGCGGTTCCTGCCCGGCGAGTGCCAGGCCATCGTCATCGCGGAGCCCAAGCCCGAGGAGCACGCGACGGCCCAGCGGCCGGCCCGGACCGCGCCGGCCGCCCCCGGTGGCTTCCCCTCCTTCCACGCCTGGCACGCCACCGAGCCCGACGACTCCGCAGCCGGCGCGGACAAGGCCCTCGAACTGCGGCTGCGCGTCCAGCAGACGGGCATCGCGCGGGTACGGGACGTACGGCCGGACTTCGTGTCGGCGGCCTGGTGCGGCCGGCTGGCCCGCTCCCTGTCCCCGCTGCGCGACATCAGCGGCGAGACCGAGGACTCGGCGCTCCCCGGTGCCAGCCGGCTCCTCGACGTGCTGCAGCTGGAGCCGCCGACCGGTGACGCGATCAGCGCGCGCTGGCGGATGGGCGGACAGTCGACGACGGCGGTCATCGGTGAGTCGTACGACGGTCCGTTCGGCATCGACATGCGGCGCGACGGCCCGCACGGTCTGATCGCCGGTACGACGGGTTCCGGCAAGTCGGAGCTGCTCCAGACCATCGTGGCGTCGCTGGCCGTGGCCAACACCCCCGAGAACATGACGTTCGTGCTCGTCGACTACAAGGGCGGCTCGGCGTTCAAGGACTGCGTCAAACTCCCGCACACCGTCGGCATGGTGACCGACCTCGACGCCCATCTCGTCGAGCGTGCGCTGGAATCGCTCGGGGCGGAGCTCAAGCGGCGCGAGCACATCCTCGCCGCCGCCGACGCCAAGGACATCGAGGACTACCAGGATCTCGTACGCCGTGATCCCTCGCACCCGTCCGTGCCCCGACTCCTCATCGTCATCGACGAGTTCGCCTCCATGGTGCGTGACCTGCCGGACTTCGTGACGGGCCTGGTCAACATCGCCCAGCGAGGCCGTTCGCTCGGCATCCACCTGCTGCTCGCCACCCAGCGGCCGAGCGGTGTCGTCTCGCCCGAGATCCGGGCCAACACCAACCTCCGCATCGCGCTGCGCGTGACCGACGGCGGCGAGTCCAGCGACGTCATCGACTCCCCCGAGGCCGGGCACATCTCCAAGAGCACACCGGGCCGGGCCTACGTCCGGCTCGGGCACGCCTCGCTCGTGCCGTTCCAGTCGGGCCGCGTCGGTGGCCGGCGGCCCGGTGCCGCCGATCCGACGGCGCTCGCGCCCTGGGCGGGACCGCTGGGCTGGGAGGACCTCGGGCGGGCCACGCTGGTCAAGCCGAAGGCCGAGCAGCGCGAGGAGGAGGAGATCACCGACCTCAAGGTCCTGGTCGACGCGGTGCGCGAGGCCAACCAGGCCCTCGGCATCCCGCCGCAGCACAGCCCCTGGCTGCCCGCGCTCTCCGAGACGCTGCTGCTCGACGAGATCCAGGTGCCCGCGTTCGCGGGCGGTCCCGGCAAGCTGCCGCCCGCCCCGTACGGCGTCGAGGACCTGCCCGCCGACCAGGCCCGCCGACCCGTCGTGGTGGACTTCGCCACCTTCGGGCATCTGCTCATCGGCGGTGCCCCGCGCAGTGGCCGTTCACAGATCCTGCGGACGATCGCGGGCTCGCTGGCCCGCACCCACTCGGCGGCCGACGTCCATCTGTACGGCATCGACTGCGGCAACGGCGCACTCAACGCGCTGACGCGGCTGCCGCACTGCGGCGCCGTCGTCGGCCGCAACCAGACCGAGCGCGTGGTCCGTCTCATCGCCCGCCTGAAGGGTGAACTCACCCGCAGACAGGATCTGTTGGCGGACAAGGGCTTCGCCGACATCGGCGAGCAGCGGGCCGCGGTGCCGGAGGACGAGCGGCTTCCGCACATCGTGGTGCTGCTCGACCGGTGGGAGGGCTGGCTTCCGACGCTCGGCGAGTACGACCACGGCGACCTGACCGACCAGCTCACCGCGATGATGCGGGAGGGCGCGAGCGTCGGCCTGCACCTGGTGATGACGGGTGACCGCCAGATCCTCTCCACCCGGATCGGCTCGCTCACCGAGGACAAGTACGGTCTGCGGCTCGCCGACCGCTCCGACTTCTCGCTGATCGGCATCAACGCCCGCAAGATCCCCGAGGAGATCCCGCCCGGCCGCGGCTACCGCAACGAGCACGGCACCGAGACCCAGTTCGCCCTGCTCGCCGAGGATTCCACGGGTCAGGGCCAGGCCGCCGCGATCGGGGCGATCGGTGAGGCCGCCGCGGCCCGCGACGCCGGACTGCCGCGCGGCAGGCGCCCGTTCCGGGTCGATGTGCTGCCCACCCGGATCGGCTTCACCGACGCCTGGGAGATGCGCGACCCCGACGCATCCCGCTCCAGGCTGTGGAGTCTGGTGGGTATCGGCGGCGACGACATCATGGGCTTCGGTCCGGACCTCTCCCAGGGCGTGCCGACGTTCGTCATCGCCGGCCCGGCCAAGTCCGGCCGCAGTACGACCCTGTTGAACATGGCCCGGTCCTATCTGGCCCAGGGCGTACGTCTGGTCGTCGCCGCGCCCCGCCCGTCGCCGCTGCGCGAACTGGACGGACAGGACGGCGTGTTGAAGGTCTTCGACGAGGACGACATCGAGAGCGACGATCTGCGCGAGGCCATCGACTCGGCGTCGCGCGAGGAGCCGATCGTGGTCCTGGTCGACGACGGCGAGGTCTTGGAGGACTGCGACGCCGAGACGGTCTTCAAGCGGATCGTGCAGCGCGGCGCCGAACGCGGTCTCGGACTGGTCATCGCCGGTGACGAGGAAGACGTGTGCAGCGGATTCTCCGGCTGGCAGGTCGAGATGAAGAAGGGCCGCCGCGGCATCCTGCTCTCTCCCCAGGACTCCTCGGCGGGCGAGCTGATCGGCATCCGGACGAACCGGAGCATGGTCGGCGGGCCGGTCGCGCCCGGCAAGGGCCTGCTCCACCTCGGGGACGGCGAGCCGCTGACAGTGACGACGCCGATGTGACCCGACGCGTCGGGCAGGTGAGAGAAGGCCGAGAAGGCCGAGAAGGCAGAGCGGGAGAAGGAAGAGAGGGGCGGCTGCGGTGAGCGGATCGGCGAAGCCGAAGCGGCGGAAGGCCGCGGGGGCGGCGTTGCGCTACGAGCACGTACGGCAGCGGCCGTCCGCGTGGCAGCAGGCGAAGGAGAAGACGTCCTGGAAGGACGCGGGCTCGGGCTGCCTGATCCTGCTGGTCTGTCTGGTGGCGGTCGCCGGGTTCGCCATGACCGAGCATGAGTGGGGGCCCGAGCTCTGGGGCCGGGTCGCCCCCGCCTCACCCGGCGGCGGGTACGGCTTCGCGGCCATCGTCGGTGCCGTACTGCCGCTCGGGCTCGCCGCCGTGATCGCGACGCTCTCCCGGATGAAGTGGAAGGTGAGCCCCCTCCGTTCGCTCGGCTGGGTGGTCGCCTCCCTGCCCGGCCTCGCCGTCTGTGTCTTCTGTGCGCTGGTCGTGTTCGCGACCACGCGCCCCAGGTACCGGCGCAACTGGGACTCCGGGTGCTACGGCCTGGGAGACCCCTGCTGGGTCCATGAGGAGTACCCCTGGGTCTGGGCGGTCGGGCTGCTCTCGACGGTGCTCGTCGCCGCGGCGCTGATCGCCGTGCTCATCAAGGTCACGGACGCCCGCGAGGACGCGTCGGCCGGCTGAACCGGGTGCCCCCGGTCAGTCGACCTTCGTCATCCTGGCCACCGGATCCCCCGCCTCGGCGTTGTCCGTGTCGTAGGTGAGGGAGCTGCCGACGGGAGTGAGCCGTACCTCGTGCCGGCCCTTGGTGCAGACGTCGCGGTTGGACTTCTCGGCCACGCTCGTGGCGACGATCTGCTTCTTCGTGACCTTCTTGAGGATGAGGACGTCGTCGCAGATGCCGCCGATCTGGTCGGTCTGCCGGAAGGTGCCCAACTCCTCGCCCACGGCGGCCTGGTGGACGGTGACGCGGAACGTGCCCATGGGGAGGGTGCCGTTGAGGGCGAGGCCGTCGCCCTCCCAGGTGCCGAGATAGGAGGCCGGGATCGTGGACGGCTGCTCGTCCGGGTCGGGAGCGCTCGCCGAGGAATCCGGCTCGGAAGGGCTCGCCGTGTCATCCGATCCGGGGTCGCTCGCGCTCGCCGAGGGACCCGTGCCGGGAGCGCTCCGGCTCGCGGTGGCCGACGGACGTTCACCCGACGCGCTGCCCTGGTCGTTCGTGTCGCCGCCGCCCGGCAGCAGGTCGAAGAGGAACGCCGAGCCCACGGTCACCGCCGCCAGCGCTCCGGCGACCGCCAGGGCGACCGTGCAGCTCATCCTGCGGCCACGCCCGTCGGATCCGGGCGCGGAGGTCGCGGCCACGCTGACGGAGACCTTGCCCGGACGGTCGTAGGGCTGGTGACCCGGCGCCCCCTCGCGGTGTACCGCGTCCTGGGGTTCGGCGGCCCGGCTCTCGCGCTGCCCGGGGACGTACGTGGGCATCGGAGGCGGAGGCGGCCCGAAGCCCTGCGGGGCCGGCCCGAACCCGCCGGCCGAGCCGGGCGCCGCGGTACCCGGACCGGACTCCACCGAGGGGCTGCTGAAGCCCACCGGCCCGGAGGGCGCGACCTCGGCTGCCCCGGTCGCCTCAAGGTTCAGCAGTTGTACGGCACTTCGGCTCACCTGCTCGACCAGGGAGCCCGGCAGCCACCCCGCCGACACCAGCCGGGCGGCGCCCTGCGGTGCGAGCCGGACGGCCACCTCGCCCGGAGTGGGCCGCGCCGCGGGCTCCTTGGCCAGGCAGGACGCCACCAGCTCGCGCAACTCGCCGTCCAGGGAGTCGAGTCGCGGCTCCTCGTGCACCACCTTGTAGAGGAGGGAGGCGGAGGAGTCACCGGGGAAGGGCGGCTCGCCGGTCGCGGCGTACGCGAGGACCGCGCCGAGCGAGAAGACGTCCGCGGCTCCCGTGACGCCCTTGCCGAGGATCTGCTCGGGGGACATGTAGCCCGGGGAGCCGACCGAGACGCCCGTCGAGGTCAGGGAGGCGGTGCCGTCCGTGGCCCGGGCGATGCCGAAGTCGATCAGGAGCGGGCCGTCCAGGGTGAGCAGGACGTTGGAGGGTTTGACGTCGCGGTGGACGAGGCCGAGCGCGTGGACCGCCGCGAGCGCCTCGGCGAGCCCGGCGCCGAGAACACGCGCGGAGTGCACCGGAAGCGGTCCGCCGTCCGCGACGGCGCCCGTCAGCGAAGGGCCGGCCGCGTAACCGGTGGCGACCCAGGGGACCGGCGCCTCCGGGTCGGCGTCCAGGACGGGGGCCGTCCACGCGCCGCCCACCCGCCGCGCGGCGTCGACCTCGCGGCGGAAGCGGGCGCGGAACTCCTCGTCGAGCGCGAAGTGCGGATGCACGATCTTGACCGCGACCGTACGCCCGCCCGCGCTGCGTCCCAGATATACGCGCCCCATGCCGCCGGAGCCCAGTCGGCCGAGCAGCCGGTAGGGCCCCACGACCGTGGGTTCGTCGACTCCGAGCGGCTGCATGGCACCCACGGCTCACCCCTCCCCCGTACACACTGCCCAGCAGCGTAGTGCCGTGCGCGCCCGGAGCCCCGAAACTATCGGTACCGCGACAGTCGGCGCCTCACGGCTGGAGGAGCCGTACGTTCACGTCGGCCGGGAACCCGGTGGTGGAGCCGACGCGGCGCGCGAACTCCCGTACCGCCTCCAGCTGCGGGCCGCCGAAGCGGAAGTCGAGCGTCGTGAAGTACTGCTCCAGGACGGCCTCGTCGAAGGCCTCCCACCGGGCGGCCTGCTCGGCGACCTTGGAGACCTCGTCGAGGGAGAGGTCCCGGGAGGCGAGGAAGGCCTGGTGGACCTTGCGGGTGACGAGCGGCTCGCGCTCCAGGTAGTCGCGCCGGGCCGCCCACACGGCGAAGACGAACGGCAGGCCCGTCCACTCCTTCCACAGGGCGCCGAGGTCGTGCACCTGGAGTCCGAACTTCGGCCCGTCGAGCAGGTTGGCGCGCAGCGCCGCGTCGCCGATGAGGACGGCGGCGTCGGCCTCCTGCATCATCAGGCTCAGGTCGGGCGGGCACGTGTAGTACGACGGTCGGACGCCGACCTTCTCGGCCAGCAGCAGCTGCGCGAGCCGCACGGAGGTGCGCGAGGTCGAGCCGAGGGCGACGCGGGCGCCGTCCAGCTGGTCGAGGGGGACCTGCGAGACGATCACGCAGGACATCACGGGGCCGTCGCAGCCGACCGCGATGTCCGGGAAGGCGACCAGTTCGTCGGCGTGCTTGAGGAACTCGACGAGGGTGATGGGCCCGATGTCGAGATCCCCTCGCACCAGTTGCTCGCTGAGCTTCTCCGGGGTGTCCTTGGTGAGCTCGAAGTCGAGGAGCGTGCCCGTTCTCGCGAGCCCCCAGTAGAGGGGCAGGCAGTTCAGGAACTGGATGTGGCCGACGCGCGGCCGGTTGCGAGAATTGTCCACATCGCGAGGCTAGACCTCATGCGGGACGGAGCGGGTTCCAGGGTGGGCGTGTGCCGGTGGAAACCATCGGGACCCTCCGTGTCAACCTTTGTGACAGCCCGAAGTCAACGCATGTCAGACCCCTCGCCCGTACGGGCCGATCTTCCGGATGACGTGATCTTTGCCTCTATTGCTTTCGGCTGCCTGCGTGCTAGGCTCGCCGCAAGTTGCAGTTTGGTTTCCCTTGCAGTACAGAGCCTGCGGAGCATGTGACCGCGGGCTCTCGTCGTTTTCAGACGTATGCAGTTGTTTACACAATCGCAGGTTCTGGAGCAGGGCAACCCTTTGGGCCCAAGGAGGGCTTATGGCTACCGGAACCGTGAAGTGGTTCAACGCCGAAAAGGGCTTTGGTTTCATTGCCCAGGAAGGCGGCGGCCCGGACGTCTTCGTCCACTACTCCGCGATCAACGCGAGCGGATTCCGCTCTCTCGAAGAGAACCAGTCGGTTTCCTTCGACGTCACGCAGGGTCCGAAGGGCCCGCAGGCGGAGAACGTCACCCCGCTCTAAGCCTTCGGCTCCATGAGCCCAATGCTTTGATCCGGAACGGATAGCAGTACCCAAGGAGCCCCGCGCCAGCCGGTCGTGGGGCTCCTGCCTTTGCTCCGGCGCGGGCCCGCCCGCCTTCCCAGGCCCGCCCGCTTCCCGGGCCCGCCCGCCTTCCCGGGCTCTCCCGCCTTTCCGGACACCCGTCACACGTGCTGCATCACGAGCACGAACGTCGTCGCGGGTTCCAGCGCCTCGTACGCGTGCGGCACATCGCCCCGGTACGCCATGTAGTCACCGGGGCCGAGCTCGACCTCCTCGCCGCGCGGGCCCGCCCTCAGCCGCCCCGCGCCCACGATCAGATGCTCCACGCTCCCCGGAATGTGCGCTTCCGATTCCCGCGCCGCACCCGGCTCCACCCGCAGGTGGTAGATGTCGCGCCGGGCTCCCGGCGGACTCGCGGAGAGCAGCGTCGCCGCGTACTCCGCCTGCTCCGAGTGGACGGTCGGACCCTCCCCCGCGCGGATCACCTGGACGGCCGGGGTCGGCGGCTCGACCAGCGCGCTGAACGGCACGCCCAGCGCGACACCCAGCGCCCAGAGCGTCTCCATGCTCGGATTGCCGCTCGCCCCCTCCAGCTGGGACAGCGTGGACTTCGCGATCCCGGCGCGCTTGGCCAGCTCGGACAGGGAGAGGCCGGCCCGCGCGCGTTCGCGGCGCAGAGAGGCGGCGATCCAGTCGAGGGGGAGGCGGGCCGGGGGGACGCCGGAGCCGTCATCGGTCATGTCGTTCTCTCCATCGGTCCGATCGTTCGCCTTGACGAACAAGGTGCTTGCTGTTCATTGTAGAAAACATGCGTTCGCTGCTCCGAACACCACTCCCGTCCCATGACCCGCGCCTGCTGCGCGACGTGGCCCTCGTCTGTCTCGCCGGCGGCATCGTCGGCGTCTCCTTCGGGGCCATCGCCGTCGCGGGAGGGCTTCCGCTGTGGTTCCCGGTGGTGATGTCGCTGCTGGTGTACGCGGGTTCCGCCCAGTTCAGCGCCGTCGGGATACTCCTCGCCGGGGGCGGTCCGTTCGCCGCGGCGGCCACCGGACTGCTGCTGAACACCCGCACGGCCGCCTTCAGTCTCGCCGTCGCCGACGTCATCGGGCGGGGCCGCGTCACCCGCTGGATCGGCGCCCACCTCGTGACCGACGAGACGGTCGCCTTCACCCTCGCCCAGCCGGACCCCGCCCGCCGCCGGGCCGCTTTCTGGATCTCGGGGCTCGGCCTCTACGCGTCGTGGAACCTGTGCGTCCTGCTCGGCGCCCTCGCCGGGGGCGCGCTGGGCGACACCGGACGCTACGGACTCGACGCCGCGTTTCCCGCGGTGCTCGTGGCGCTGGTGCTGCCCGCCCTGCGCGGGGACCGCGGCGTACGCCGCGCCGCACTCGCCGGAGGCGCGGCGGCACTGGCGCTGACGCCCTTCGTCCCGGTGGGGGTGCCCGTGCTGATGGCCCTCACCGGACTGCTGCTCCTGGGCGGGAGGACGGCATGAGCGGCTCGGCACCGGCCCTGGCCGCCGTCCTCGCCCTGGCCGTCGGGACGTACGCCTTCCGGCTGGCCGGTCCGCTGCTGCACGGGCGGGTCGAACTCTCCGCCCGGGTACGGAGGTTGCTGTCCGCGGGAGCGGTGGTCCTGCTCGTCGCGCTGCTCGCCACGGGCGCGCTCACCGAGGCCCGCGGCTTCGCGGGGTGGGCCCGGCCCGCCGGGGTGCTGGCGGCCGGAGCACTGGCCTGGCGGCGGGCCCCGTTCGTGGTGGTGGTGCTGGGGGCCGCGGCCACCACGGCGGGGCTGCGCGTGGCCGGGGTCGGCTAGGGGCTGCCGTTCGGATCAGGTCGCAGGGAACGAACGACGGATCACGCCGGGTCCCCGCGCGGCGTCCCGCACCGGGGCTACGTCGCGTACAGGGCCTCTATCTCCTTGCTGAAGTCCTTCTCTATCGCCGCGCGCCGCAGCTTCATGGAGGGGGTGAGGTACCCGGCCTCCTCGGTGAAGTCGACGGGCAGGACGGTGAAGCGGCGGATGGACTCGGGGCGCGAGACGAGCTTGTTGGCCTCGTCGACGGCCCGCTGCAGGATGGCCAGCAACTCGGGGTCGTCCATGACGAGTTCGGCGGGAACCGGGTGCTTGCCGTTCATCCGGCGCCAGTGCGTGATGCCCTCGGGGTCCAGGGTCACCAGGGCGGAGACGAACGGGCGGCGGTCGCCGAGGACCATGCACTGGGCGATCAGCGGATGGGAGCGGAGCCAGTCCTGCAGGGGCGCCGGGGCGACGTTCTTGCCGCCCGCGGTGATCAGGATCTCCTTCTTGCGGCCGGTGATGGCGAGGTAGCCGCCGTCGTCCAATTCACCGATGTCGCCGGTCGCGAACCAGCCGTCCGGCGCGGCGTCGACCACACCGCCCGCGTGCGGGTCCCAGTAGCCGCGGAAGACCTGTCCGCCGCACAGCAGCACCTCCCCGTCGGCGGCGATCCGCACCCGGGTACCCGGCAGGGGCCGGCCCACCGTGCCGAGGCGCGGCTTCTGCGGGGGTGTGACGGTCGCGGCGGCCGTGGTCTCCGTCAGGCCGTACCCCTCGAAGATCTCGATCCCGGCGCCCGCGTAGAAGGCGGCGAGCCGGCGGCCGAGCGGTGAGCCACCGCAGATGGCGTGCCGGACTCTGCCGCCGAGGGCGTTGCGGATACGTCGGTAGACGAGGGGGTCGTAGAGGGCGCGGGCCGCGCGCAGGCTCCGGCTCGGGCCGGGACCGGTGCCGTGCTGCTTCGCCTCGAGGGCCTCGCCGTACTTCTGGGCGATCCGCGCCGCCCGGTCGAACGAGGAGCCTCGGCCCATCCGTTCGGCCGTGGCACGGCCGGTGTTGAAGACCTTCTCCAGGACGTACGGGATGGCCAGCAGGAAGGTCGGCCGGAAGGAGGCCAGGTCGGCGAGCAGGTCCTCGGTCTGGAGGCTCGGGGCGTGGCCGAGCTTCACCCGCGCGCGCAGACAGGCCACGGCCACCATGCGGCCGAAGACGTGCGAGAGGGGGAGGAAGAGAAGGGTGGAGGCGGGGTCCCGGGTACGGGCCTTGAAGATCGGGTAGAGCAGTTCCACCGCGTTGTCGACCTCGGTGAAGAAGTTTCCGTGGGTCAGGACACAGCCCTTGGGGCGGCCGGTGGTGCCCGAGGTGTAGATGAGGGTGGCGACGGTGTCCGGGCCCAGCACCCCGCGCCGTACGGCCACTTCCTGGTCGGGGACCTCGCGGCCGAGTTCCGCGAGGCGCTCCACGTGCCCCTTCTCGAAGACCCACATGTGGCGGAGGTCGGGGATGCGCTCGCGCTCGGGGCCGAGCGTCGCGGCCTGCGCCACGGACTCGACGGCGAGGGCGACGGCCCCCGAGTCCTGGAGGATCCAGCGGGTCTGGAAGGCGGAGGAGGTCGGATAGACGGGCACGGTGACCAGGCCCGCGGCCCAGGCGGCGAAGTCGAGGAGCGTCCACTCGTACGTCGTCCGGGCCATGATGGCGATCCGGTCGCCCGGCACGAGCCCCTCCGCGATCAGCCCCTTGGCCACCGCCAGCACCTGATCGGCGAACTCGGCGGCGGTCACGTCCGTCCAGCCGCCGTCCGGCGCCTTCCGGCTGAGGACCGCCTCACGCGGGGCCGCGACCGCGTTGTCGAACGGGATGTCCGCTAGGGAGCCGTGCGTCACCTGCCCCGCGATCGGCGGCACCGCGACCTCGCGCACGACGCCGTCCAGCCGCCTGATCTCGGGCTCCGGGAGCGGAGGGGCGGAGTCGTGGGAGTACGGGCTGGACACGAGGCGGCTCCTTGTCGGCCGGAGGCCGGGGCGGGTGCAAGGCGTGTGCGGGCTCGGAGGAGCGCGGGGCGCGCATCCTCGTACGGCCCTGGAGAGTGGGGGGTTCAGGGGTCTCGGCAACCCGGTGAAACGGGGATCCTACGGCCCGGGAGTGTGGGGTTTGTGACGCTTTGGGGCGGGCGAGGTGCGGGTTACCCGGGGTAGCTGTGCCCCCTCGCACCCCCGCCGCCCCGGCTCCGCCCGCCCGCGAAAGAGCGGCTCCGGAACCCCTCGCCGAGGGTCCGCCCCCGGAGGGCGCGGTGACCCGTCTCGACCCGCCCCTCCCCCCTGACGTAGCCTTACCCTGGGTAACTTACTCCAGAGTAAATTTACGTCCGAGCTGGGAGCTGAACAATGGCCGACCGCTGTCCGAGCTTCGCCGGCGCCGAGCCCCGGACCCGGACCCTCACCGCTCCTCCCTCGCTCACCCCGCTGCTAGCCCGCGGCGCCGTGCTCTCCCCCTTCAAGCGCCCCCGCCCGGACGCCCCGGTCCCCGCCACCCGGCTCGTCCTCTCCGGTGTACGGGTCGACCTCGCCCACCTCGCCGCGTACGAGCGGGTGTGCGGGTTCGCGACCGGCGCGGACGTCCTGCCGGTCACGTATCCGCATGTGCTCGCCTTTCCGCTGGCCATGCGGATCATGGCGGCGCGCGCGTTCCCGCTGCCGCTGCTCGGACTGGTGCACACATCGATCGAGATCACCCAGCACCAGGAGCCCGCGGCGACCGCGGAGTACGAACTCGCCGTGCTGGTCGAGGGACTGGCGCCGCACCGGCGGGGCACCGAGGCGACCGTGCTGACCGAGGCGCGGAGCCACGGCAGACTCGTGTGGGAGTCGAGGAGCACCTACCTCGCCCGGCACCGCTCCCGGGAGAAGACCCCGCGGAACGCCTCGCCGAAGGAGCCGACGTCACTGCCGGCCGTCGCCGAGTGGCACCTCGCCCAGGACGTCGGCCGTCGCTACGGCGCCGTCTCCGGGGACCGCAACCCCATCCATCTGCACCCCCTCACCGCCCGCCTCTTCGGCTTCCCGCGCGCCATCGCGCACGGCATGTGGACCGTCGCCCGCTGTCTCGCCGAGTACGGGCCGCAGGAAGCGGTGGGTGTGCGGGCCGAGTTCAGGGCGCCGGTCCCGCTCCCCGGGACGGTGACGTACGCCGTGCGGGGCCCCTCGTTCGAGCTCCGGGCGGGCGAGCTGGTCCATCTGACCGGCGACGTACGGCCGATCCACCCGCGGAGCGAGTGAACTCCGGGCGAACACCGCATGGCGGGATGCCCCGCCCGGGGCTGCCCCGGCTCGACAACTCCCAGGCAGGAGAGCCGCGTCGAGAAAGCTCTCACAGTCCGCACCCAGTCAACCAAGGTCCTTTCAAGCAGCCCCTCATCCCACCCTCAGACATCCTTCCTAGCCTCGGTCCACTCCCCCGGACCACCGCCAGGAAGGGCTCCCGAACCATGGCCCCCAGACGAATCGCCGTACTCGCCGACTCCGACACCCGCTGGAAGTGGGGCGCTTCCGTCGCACGCCGGATCGCTCCCGAGCACGCCCTCGACGCGGTCTTCCTGCGCACCCGGGCCACCCCGACGGAACGCCAGCTGGCGGAGATCGGGATCGTGCCGGACACCCGGCGCGAGGTCACGGCTGCCGAACTGGTCGACGACGAGGAGTTCGCCGCGGCCGACGTGATCGTCCTGGCCACCGCGGGCGGTACGACGCTCGCGCTCACCCACAGCCTGGGGATCGCGTGGGAGGGACGGGACCGGAGGCCGGTCACCGTCACCGGATACGTCGGGGTCGTGTACGAGAAGATGGTCGACGGCCTGATGACCCGGGCCGGCACCGATGTCGTGCTCGCCAACAGCGCGTACGACGCGGAGCGTTTCCGTTCCGCGTTCGCGAGTGTCGGCGTCGATCCGGACTCGGTGGTGGAGTGCGCGCTCCCCTTCCTGGACGGGGAACCGTACGTCCCGTCCACGGACCGGCCGTTCACGCTCACCTTCGCCGTCCAGCCGTCGGTGCCCAAGGGCCGGGAATCCCGGCTGAAGCTGCTGGAGCGGGCGGCGGCCCACGCGCGACGCCGCCCCGACCGGCTGGTGCTGATGAAACTGCGCAGCCTCCCGGGCGAACACACCACGCACGTCGAGGCCGATCCCTACCAGGTGCTCATCGAGAGACTCACCGAGCCGGCCCCCGCCAACCTGCGGCTCGTCTACGGCAACATGGGCGAAGTCCTGGGCCGGACCGACCTGTTGGTGACGGTCAGCTCGACGGCCGCCCTGGAGTCGATGCACCGGAACATCCCGACAGCGATCCTCACCGACTTCGGGGTCCGCGAGGCCCACGGCAACCACTACTTCGTGCACTCCGGCTGCCTCGCGTCCTGGGACGACCTGGACGCGGGCGCGCTGCCCCGCGTCGACCCGGCCTGGGCGGCACGGCAGGGCATCGGCAAGACCGATCCGTACGGCGCCGCCCGCGCCCGCATCGCCGCGCTGGGCGCCGCGGGCCGGCTTCCCGCGCTGCGGCCGTACTACTCGCCGCAGCGGGCGGGGGCGTACCTCGGCGGCATCCTGGAGCGCAACGGGCTCGACGAGAAGGGCAGGCCGCCGGCGCTCGTGCCGGGCGGGGGCGGCGCGGGCCCGCTGCGGGCGGTCGTCCGCCGGGCCGCGCGCAGCGGCGCCAAGTCCCTCTACCGCGTGGGCCGCGAGAGGGTCGCCCCGACGCTGAGGCGCTGGGGCCAGGCCTGACCGGCGCCCGGCGCGGACCGGAGGCCGCCCGGCCGGGGGTCAGACCTCCGCGGCGGGCTGGGGCGGGATCTCCGGGACGCCCGTGGCCGGCGGGGACCACGGCCGTCCCTGCATCAGCGTGCCGAGTCCCGCCCAGGCGAAGTTCATCAGGGTGGCGGCGGCCTGCCGGGCCGAGACGCCCGGGGTGGTGTTGGCCCACGCGGCGAGGGACTCGGCCGCGCCGACCAGTGCCTCCGCGAGCCCGGCGACCTCCCGCGCGGGCAGCGACGGATCGCGGTGCGCCTCACGCGCGGCGACGACGATCAACTGCGTGACGAACTGGACCAGTTCCTCGCGCATCGCGAAGACCTCGGCCGCGAAGGGCTCCCCGTGCGTGCGGGCCTGCAGATGCAGGACGGCCCAGCCGTCCGGGTTCTCGGCGGTGTGGGTGAAGAACGCCCGCAGCCCTTCCCAGAGTTGCCGGTCGGCGGGAATTCCGTGCCGGACACCGGCACGGACGGCGGCGGTGAGCGCCTTGGCCTCACGCCGGATGCACGCGGTGAACAGGTCTTCCTTCGAGTTCAGGTAGAGATACACCAACGGCTTGGACACGCCCGCCAGTTCGGCGATCTCGTCCATCGACGCGGCCCGGTACCCACGCTGTCCGAAGGTCCGTACGGCCGCGTCCAGCATCTGCTGTTCGCGTACCGCGCGCGGCATCCGCTTGTTCTTCACAGCACCCATGCGGGCAAGCCTACGATCGGCCGGCGCCGGGCCGGACGCACCGGAGCTTCAGGAGGCCCGGCTCCGGGGGTGCGGGAGCGTCAGGAGGCCTGGGTCCGGGTGCCGTGGGAGGCCTCGTCGACGGCGGCGTCCTCCTGGTTGCGGTTGCGCTCCAGGTTGGCCTTGGCGCGGTCCACGCGGGCGACGACCTGGGCCGAGGCGCGGTCGCGCTCCCCTCGCAGGACGACGAAGCTGATCGGCGCGGAGATCACCAAGGACAGCAGGACGACCCACATGTAGTTGGAGTCGCCCAGGCCGCGCGGGGCGATGCCCGAGTAGACGAGGCCCCAGACGACCACGAGGCAGCCTACGAAGATCCCGAGGCGCATCAGTGTGTAGCGGAGCATCTCAATCCACTCTTCCGTTCCGAACGTTCCCAAAGGGGTCCCGTCCAGTGAAGCACGACGGGACCGCGATCTTGCAGGGGGTCCTCAGTCGCGGAGTGCGAGGGACAGCAGCATGGTGATGTCGTCCCGCTCGTCGCCGGGCGCGACGCGGATCGCGCCGGGCACCCGCCCGACCTCCTTGTAGCCGCAGGAGGCGTAGAAGCGCTCCAGCCCCTCCCCGCCCCGGCAGGTCAGCCGGATCGCCTCGACGCCGTCGAGGCGGCCCGCGGCCTCCTCGGCCGCGGCGAGCAGGTCCCGGCCGTACCCCTTGCCCTGATGCCGGGGGTGCACCATCACGGTGTACAGCCAGACCCAGTGCTTCATCAGCCGGTGGGTGTTGTGGGTGAGGAAGGCGGTCGAGGCGACGCCGCCCTCCTCGTCCCGCCCGACCAGGAGCCGGGTGCGGCCCTCCGCCATGGCGACGAAGTGCTTCACGAGTTCGGGGCGTACGTCGCCGGCGGTCACCGGCGGCACGAAGCCGACGGAGCCGCCCGCGTTCGAGACGTCCGCCCAGAGGGCGACCACCCCGTCCCGCAGGGCAGGGGTGACCGCCGGGTCCAGTTCGAAGACCAGCCCCACGTCAGACCCGCATGGGCTGCGGCGACTCGCGGCGCGCCGGGTCCGGTCCGTCGTACTCGCGGATGATCTCGTACCGCGTGTTGCGCTCGACGGGGCGGAAACCGGCGTCGCGGATCAGGTCGAGGAGGTCCTCGCGGGTCAGCTTGTTCGGGGTGCCGTAGTTGTCGGCGTCGTGCGTGATCTTGTACTCGACGACCGAGCCGTCCATGTCGTCGGCGCCGTGCTGGAGCGCGAGCTGCGCGGTCTGGACGCCGTGCATGACCCAGAAGACCTTGACGTGCGGGACGTTGTCGAAGAGCAGCCGGGAGACCGCGAAGGTCTTCAGGGCCTCGGCGCCGGTCGCCATCTGGGTGCGCGCCTGGAGGCGGTTCCTGACCTTGCCGTCCTGCATGTCCACGAAGTCGTGCTGGTAGCGCAGCGGGATGAAGACCTGGAAGCCGCCGGTCTCGTCCTGGAGTTCACGCAGCCGCAGCACGTGGTCCACGCGGTGGCGGGGCTCCTCGATGTGCCCGTACAGCATCGTGCACGGGGTCTTGAGACCCTTCTCGTGCGCGAGCCGGTGGATGCGCGACCAGTCCTCCCAGTGGGTGCGGTGGTCGACGATGTGCTGGCGGACCTCCCAGTCGAAGATCTCCGCGCCGCCGCCGGTCAGCGACTCCAGACCGGCCTCGATCAGCTCGTCGAGGATCTCCGAGGCCGACAGACCCGAGATGGTCTCGAAGTGATGGATCTCGGTGGCCGTGAACGCCTTCAGCGAGACGTCCGGGAGCGCCTTCTTCAGCTCGCTGAGCGAGCGCGGGTAGTAGCGCCACGGCAGGTTCGGGTGCAGGCCGTTGACGATGTGCAGCTCGGTGAGGTTCTCGCCCTCCATCGACTTGGCGAGACGGACGGCCTCCTCGATGCGCATCGTGTACGCGTCCTTCTCGCCCGGCTTGCGCTGGAACGAGCAGTACGCGCAGGACGCGGTGCACACGTTCGTCATGTTGAGGTGACGGTTGACGTTGAAGTGGACGACGTCGCCGTTCTTCCTCGTGCGCACCTCGTGCGCGAGCCCGCCGAGCCAGGCCAGGTCGTCCGACTCGTACAGCGCGATGCCGTCCTCGCGGGTGAGCCGCTCACCGGCCCGGACCTTGTCCTCCAGCTCGCGCTTGAGCCCGACATCCATGCGTTTACCTCTCCCTGTGACGAACCCTGCCAACCGTACTCCCCCGCCTTTCGGCGGTCGGGGCCCCACCAGGGGCTTCGCGCCTACTCCTCCTCGGGCAGCTCTCCGACCCGGTTCTCCCACTTCGTGGAGAGCACGATCGTCGTACGGGTACGGGAGACACCCTTGGTGCCCGACAGGCGCCGGATGGTCTTCTCCAGACCGTCGACGTCGCTCGACCGCACCTTGAGCATGAACGAGTCGTCGCCCGCGATGAACCAGCAGTCCTCGATCTCGCTGAGGTCGCGCAGACGCCGGGCCACGTCCTCGTGGTCGGCGGCGTCGGAGAGCGAGATGCCGATCAGGGCGGTGACGCCGAGGCCGAGCGAGGCCGAGTCGACCGTCGCGCGGTATCCGGTGATGACACCGGCCGCCTCCAGCCGGTTGATGCGGTCGGTGACACTGGGTCCCGACAGACCGACGAGGCGCCCCAGCTCCGCGTAGGAGGCCCGGCCGTTCTCCCTCAGGGCCTGGATGAGCTGCCTGTCCACCGCGTCCATGCGATCGAAGCCTTCCACTGAAAAGGTCTTGAGAGGTCTGAGAAGTCTGAGAGATGTCGAGAGGTCCGAAGAGGTCCTGAACTGCTGATGGTGCCCGGCGCCCCGGGCGCGTCCCTCAGGTGGTGTCGCCCCGGGAACCGCCCCCGAGTTCGCCCTTCCACCGGCGGTACAGCGCGTGTTCGACGCCCGCCGCGTCGAGGACCCGCCCGGCGACGAAGTCCACCAGGTCCTGGATGTGCGTGGCGCCCGCGTAGAACGCCGGCGAGGCGGGCAGGACGATCGCGCCCGCGTCGTCCAGGGAGACCAGGTGACGCAGCGTCTGCCCGTTCAGCGGGGTCTCCCGCACGGCGACGACCAGCTTGCGCCCCTCCTTGAGCGTGACGCTCGCGGCCCGCTGCAGCAGGTCCTTGGAGAGGCCGAGGGCGACTCCGGCCACACAGGCGGTGGACGCGGGCACGATGAGCATCCCCTTGGCCGGGTACGAGCCCGACGAGGGCCCCGCCGCCAGGTCGCCCGCGCTCCAGTGCCGTACGCCGTCGAGATGCTCCTCGAAGGCGTCGAAGGTGCCGGGCTTGCCGTCGGCGCCGCGCGCCAGCCACTCGCGCAGGTCGTCCCGCCAGTGGGCGTCGCGGAACGGGAGGCCGGTCTCGTCGAGCAGCGTGAGCCGCGAGGCCCTGCTGACGACCAGGTCGACGCTCTCCCCCGCTTCCAGCAGCGAACGCAGCACCGCGGCCGCATACGGCGTACCGGACGCGCCGGACACCCCCACGATCCAAGGCCGGCGCTGCGTCTGTCCTGGCTTCATGATGTCGAGCCTATCCGGCCACCGCCCGGATTCAGACCGTGAGCCCGCGCACCAGAAGATCGAGCAGGGCGCAGACGAACAGAGCGATGCCGATGAAGCCGTTGACTTGGAAGAACGCCCTGTTCAGACGGGTGAGGTCGTGCGGCTTCACGATGGAGTGCTCGTAGAGGAAGGCTCCCGCGACGATCACCAGGCCGAGCCAGAAGAAGGCACCCGCGCCGGTGGCCGCCCCGTACCAGACGAAGAGCGCCGTCGTCACCGCGTGGCAGGCCCGCGCGCCCCGGACCGCGGCCGGGATGCCGAAGCGCGCCGGGACCGACATCACGCCGATCTCGCGGTCGGTCTCGACGTCCTGGCAGGCGTAGATCAGGTCGAAGCCGCCGATCCACACGCCGACCGCGAGACCGAGGACGACGGCGTCCCAGGACCAGGTGCCGGTGACGGCGATCCAGGCGCCGATCGGGCCCATCGCCTGGGCGAGCCCCAGGATGGCCTGCGGGAAGTTCGTGAACCGCTTGCCGTACGGGTAGACGACCATCGGGATGACCGCGATGGGCGCCAGCGCCAGGCACAGCGGGTTCAGCAGCGCCGCCGCGGCGAGGAAGACCACCAGGGCGACCAGCGCGCCCGTCCAGGCGTGCTTCACGCTCATCGCGCCGGTGACCAGTTCACGATGGGCCGTACGGGGGTTGCGGGCGTCGATCTCGCGGTCGATGATCCGGTTCGCCGCCATGGCGAAGGTGCGCAGGCCCACCATCGCGACGGTGACGAGGAGCAGCTTTCCCCAGTGGATGTTCTTGTCCCACGCGAACATCGCGGTCAGCGCCGCGATGTACGCGAAGGGGAGCGCGAACACCGAGTGCTCGATCATGACGAGGCGCAGGAACGCCTTGGTGCGGCCCGGCTGCGGAAGCGCCGCGGAAGCTGAACTCACAGCCCGTACTCCTTCCAACGGCGGTCGACCTTCGCCGCCGTCTCCGGGTCGGACAGCACCATCTCGGGCCAGCCGCCGTCCCGGGTGTAGCCCTCCTCGGGCCACTTCTTCGTCGCGTCGATGCCCGCCTTGCCGCCCCAGAACTGCTGGTAGGAGGCGTGGTCGAGGTGGTCGACCGGGCCTTCGACGACGGTGAGGTCACGTCCGTAGTCCGTGTTGCCGAGCGCGCGCCAGGCGACCTCGTGCAGATCGTGGACGTCGCAGTCGGAGTCGACGACCACGATGAGCTTCGTCAGGGACATCATGTGGGCGCCCCAGATGGCGTGCATCACCTTCTGGGCGTGCTTGGGGTACTTCTTGTCGATCGCGACGATCGCGCAGTTGTGGAAACCGCCCGCCTCCGGCAGGTGGTAGTCCACGATGTCCGGCACGATGATCTTCAGCAGGGGCAGGAAGAACCGCTCCGTCGCCCGGCCCAGGGGCCCGTCCTCCGTGGGAGGCCGGCCCACCACGATGGACTGGAGCAGCGGCCGCTTCCGCATCGTCACGCAGTCGATGGTCAGCGCCGGGAACGGCTCCTGCGGGGTGTAGAACCCGGTGTGGTCGCCGAACGGCCCCTCGGGCAGCATCTCGCCCGGCTCCAGCCAGCCTTCGAGGACGACCTCGGCGTTCGCGGGCACCTGGAGCGGCACGGTCTTGCAGTCGACCATCTCGATCCGCTTGCCCTGGAGGAACCCGGCGAAGAGGTACTCGTCGATGTCACCGGGCAGCGGGGCGGTGGAGGCGTACGTCACGGCGGGCGGACATCCGAAGGCGATCGCCACCGGCAGCCGCTCTCCCCTGCGGGCCGCCACCTGGTAGTGGTTCCGGCTGTCCTTGTGGATCTGCCAGTGCATGCCGATGGTGCGCTTGTCGTGACGCTGGAGCCGGTAGAGGCCGAGATTGCGGATGCCGGACTCGGGGTCCTTGGTGTGGGTGAGCCCGAGATTGAAGAAGGAGCCGCCGTCATCGGGCCAGGTGAACAGGGCGGGCAGGGCGTCGAGGTCGACGTCGTCGCCGCGCAGCACCACCTCCTGCACCGGCGCGTCCTTGACCTTCTTCGGCGGTACGTGCGCCATCGCGCCGAGCTTCCCGAAGGCCTCGCGCACGCCCACGAAGCCGTGCGGCAGCTCCGGCCGGAGCAGTCCGCCGATCTTCTCGGAGATCTCGGCGTACGACTTCAGCCCGAGGGCCTTCAGCAGGCGCCGGTCGGTACCGAAGACGTTCATCGCGAGCGGCATCGCCGACCCGCGCACGTTCTCGAAGAGCAGCGCGGGCCCGCCCGCCTTCTGCACCCGGTCGACGATCTCCCCGACCTCCAGGTACGGATCCACCTCGGCCTTGATGCGCTTGAGGTCTCCCTCGCGCTCCAGCGCCCTCAGCAGGGAGCGAAGATCGTCGTAAGCCATGTGTCCAAGTATCGGCCACCCGCTAACCTGTGCCCGTCACCGGGGCCCCGTGCCGCCCCGCCGTCGCTCACTGGGGGATCGTTCGGCCATGCTCAGGTATCTGCCGTTCCTGCTGGTCCTGGCGCTGTGGATCTACGCCTTCATCGACTGCCTGAACACGCCGGAGGAAGAGGTCAGGGGCCTGCCCAAGGTGGTCTGGGTCATCATCATCCTGCTCTTCGGCGAGGTGCTGGTCGGTCCCGTCGCCTGGCTGGTCGCGGGCCGCAACCGCCGGGGTCCGGCGGGCGGTGCCACCCCCTCCGAGTGGCACCGCAACCAGCGGACGGCGTTCGTCGCCCCGGACGACAACCCCGAGTTCCTCAACTCCCTCAAGGCCGAGAACGGCAAGGACGAGTCCCTCCTGAAGGACTGGGAGGCCGACCTGCGGCGCCGCGAGGAGGAACTGAAGCGGCGTGAGGAACAGAGCAGGTCCGACGAAGAGTCCTGACGTGGAACTGCGCCTGCTGGTGACCTTCGAGAAGGTCGCGACCGTGCTGAGCTTCACCCGGGCCGCGGCCGAGCTGGCGTACGCGCAGTCCAGTGTGACCAGCCAGGTGCGCGCCCTGGAGTCCTCGCTCGGCACGGAGCTCTTCGACCGGCTGGGCAGCAGGATCCGGCTGACCGAGGCGGGCGAACGGCTGCTGCCCTACGCCCGGCAGATCATCGAGCTGACCGACGAGGCACGGGCCGCGGTCGTCGGCGCCGAGGAGCCCTCCGGCACGCTCACCATCGGCACGATGGAGTCCCTCACCTCGTACCGGCTGCTGCCGCTCCTCGAGTTCTTCCACCACCGCCATCCCCGGGTGCGGCTGTCGCTGCGCACGACCATCGGCGACGAGACCCGCCAGGCGCTGCGCCAGGGCACGTACGACGTCGGCTTTCTGATGGAGGAGGAGACCGGGCACACGGGTCTGGAGGTCGCGGTGCTGGCGGTGGAGCCGCTGGCGCTCGTCGCCGCCCCCGGAGATCCGATGGCCGGCGCGGCACCGGACACCGCCGATCTCGTGGGCCGGCCGCTGCTCGCCACCGAACCCGGATGCGCCTACCGGGACTTGTTCGAGCGGGAACTCAACTCCCGGGCGCCGGAAGGATCTCGCGTGGCGTTCATGGAGTTCGGCACGATCGAGGCGACCAAACGGGCCGCGGCGGCCGGCCTCGGCATCGCGCTGCTGCCGGAGGTGACGGTCGCCGCGGAACTGGCGCGGGGTGAGCTCGTACGACTGCGCTGGGAACCGCCGTTCACGCTTCGGACGCAACTGGCGTGGCGGGCCGGGAAGCGGCTTCCGGCTCATGCGCGGCTGTTCGTGGAGCGTGCGCGGCAACTGGTGTCCGAGGAGTCCGGCCGGCCCGAGTGATCCGGCCGGCCAGGGAGATCCCGCCGGTCCCGGCGGTCCTGGGGAGCGTGACCTTCAGGCTGGCCGTCACGATCAGCGGGACACCGAGCGCCTGGACGAGGCCGATGTGGTGGCCGTACACCGCCCAGTCCATGACCATCGCGACGGCCGGGTAGGTGAAGGCGAGCACGGCGATCTTCGCGGTCGGGAGCTTGGCGTACGCGGCGTACATCAGGACGTACATCAGCCCGGTGTGGACGACTCCGAGCCCGACCAGCCACCCCCAGTCCGCGCCGGTCCCGCGCATCGCGCCGAAGTCGGCGAAGGGAAGCAGCAGCGGGATGCCGACCAGTACCTGGACGAGCGCGATGAGGTGGGGCCGGACGCCGGTGATGCGCTTGGTGACCAGGGTGGACAGCCCGTAGAGGAGCGCGGCGAGGAGGGCCTGGCCGACACCGGTGAGATACGTGCCGCCATTCGCGAAGTCGGCCGGGGAGACGCCCGAGACGAGGATCAGGCCGGCGAAGGCCAGGACGATCCAGCCGACCTTGGCGGCGGTGAGCCGTTCACGGAAGAGCAGGGCGCCGAGCAGCACCACGTAGAACGGCTGGGTGTGGTAGACGACGGTCGCGACGGAGATCGAGGTGTTCTCGTACGACTGGAAGAGCAGGACCCAGTTGAAGACGATGAACACCCCGCCGAGCGCGGCGAGTCCGAGGGTGCGCGGGGTGAAGCCGTGGCCCCGGAAGTATCCCCGGGCCAGCGCGTAGCCGCCGAGGGCGAGCGCGCCGAACAGGACGCGGAAGAAGACGACGTTGAAGGGCGAGGCCCCGGACTCGACGACGAAGACGCCGAGGGTGCCGGAGAGCATCATGGCGGCGGTCAGCTGGGCGGTGCCCTTGTTCTCGACTGCGGTGGCGGAGGTCATGCCCCGAAGGTAGGAGCGGGGACCGGGGGCGGGCCACGCGCTGGTGGGGCGTCCTGCCGATGACCCCATCGGTGCCGCCGATGGGCGCCGGTCGGCGCCCCGGCCCCGGCGCCCGCCCCCGGCCCACCGCTCCTCCGGCGGAGCGAATCCCCCTCGTTCTAGCGGGACGGCTCCTCGCGGGACGGCTACTGGCGGGACGGCTCCTCGCGCAGGACGAGTGCGAGCAGGCCCGGGAAGCGGGCGTCGAACTCCGCCCGGCGCAGCCGGTTGACCCGCTTGGGGCCTTCGTCGCGCTGTTCGACGAGACCGGCGCCGCGGAGCACGGCGAAGTGATGGCTGAGCGCCGCCTTGCCGACGGGTACGTCGAAACTGCCGCAGCTGCGGCTCCACTCCGCGGACTCCGCCAGCGCCCTGACGAGCTGGAGCCGTACGGGATCGGCGAGGGCGGCGAGAGCGGCCTGCACGGGGACCTCGTCCGGATGGGTGTGCTCGGGCGCCGCCCGATGACTGGTCCGCTCCGCCACGCCGGTCTCCCCTGGTGATTCCCTGATCCGCTTGCCGAGTGTTCGATGAAAACCATACACTCCCGAGTGTTCGCTTTTCATTGAACAGTCTGCGTGGAGCGCGGGCTGTCCGGCCGAGCATCAACCAGGGGTGTGCCATGCGTACGGTCCAGTTCGAGGAGTACGGCGGTCCCGAGGTCCTGCGGGTCGTGGAGGCGGAGGTCCCCGAGCCGGGCCCCGGGCAGGTGAGCGTCGACGTGGCCTACACGGGCGTCAACTTCGCCGACCTCAAGGCGAGGTCGGAGGGCTACCGCGTGCCGGGCCTCCCCTTCGTGCCGGGGCTCGAGGTCTCGGGCCGGATCCGGGCGGTGGGTCCGGACGTCACGGGACTGCGGGTCGGCCAGGAGGTCGCGGCGCTGACGGAGGGCGGGGCGTACGCGGACGTCACCGTGGCCGACGCCGTGACGGTCTTCCCGCTTCCCGACGGTGTCGACCTGCGCACCGGCGCCACGCTCCCCACCGTCCTGCCCACGGCGTACGCCCTCCTGCACACCGTGGGCCGGCTCCAGCCCGGCGAGACGGTGCTCGTCCAGGGCGCGGCGGGCGGCGTGGGCACCGTGCTGGGCGGGCTGGCGAAGGCGGCCGGAGCCGGCGCGGTGTACGGCGTCGTGTCCGCCGCCCCGAAGGCCGAGTACGCCCTCGCCCACGGCTACGACGAGGTGTTCGTGGGCTCCTTCACGGACGAGGTCCGCGCGGCGACCGCCGGCCGCGGAGTGGACCTGGCCCTGGATCCGGTGGGCGGCGCGACCCTCCGCGGCAGCCTCGCCTCGCTCGCCCCCTTCGGCCGACTGGTCTCCTTCGGCAACGCGAGCTCGGCGGAGCCCTGGACGGTGGGCCAGCCGGAGCTCTACCCCACCGGCCTGTCGGTCGCCGGGTTCTCGATCCTCGGCCTCGCCAGGACGGCCCCGGCCGTCCTGCGCGACATCGCCTCCCTCGCGTTCCGCACGGTGGCCGACGGCACCGTGACCCTGCCGGTGACGGCGGAGTTCGGGCTGGAGGCGGCCGGGGAGGCGCACGCGCTGATGGGGTCACGGACGAGCACGGGGAAGTTGCTGCTGCGGGTGGCGGCTCCGGACCGGCCGCGGCCGTGACCGCCACCCCTCGGGCCTTCGTCCCGGCCCGCGGGCCGGCGGGCGGCTGACGGCCCCCGGGCACCCCTGACGGAAGTCCTCCCGAGGCCACTCGGCCTCATACCTTCGGCCCGGCTCCGTAGACCATCGGCGGACGGCGGGACGGCGTTCCGTTTTCCAGACTGGGTCCAGGACGAAGGACCTTCAGCACGGAAGTCGGAAGTCGGAAGCCGGAAGTCGGAAGTCGGAAGTCGGGAGGCGCGATGCAGGGGACGCCGGGGATCAGCCGGGCACGGTTTCTGGGGATGGCCGCCGCCGTCGGGGGCGCGACGGCGCTGCCCGTCGGGGCGGCGGGGCGGGCGGGGGCGGCCGAACGGCCGACGGAGCGGAGGGCCGGGCGGCCGCGGGCGACGGACGGGCGGCGCGGGCTGACGTACCGGGGTGTGGTCTACGAGGTCGGTGCCGGGGAGACGCCCGCGACGGCGTGGAACGTCCGGCGCATGCGCGCGGACCTGCGCGCCGTCGCCCATGACCTGCACGCCGACTCCGTCAAGGTCACCGGCGACGGTGTCGAACGGCTCACCGCGACCGCGGCCGAGGCGGCGGAGCTCGGCCTGAACGTCTGGCTCGAACCGACCCTCGGGGACGTGCCCGAGCGGGAGATCCTCGACCATCTCGCGGAGACCGGCCGGTACGCCGAGCGGCTGCGGCGGCAGGGCGCCGGGGTGCACCTGAGCGTCGGCTGCGAGTTCGTGCTGTACGTCCCCGGCATCGTGCCCGGCGCGAACGTCCAGGAGCGCGTGGAGAACCTGCTCAAGGGCGACTTCGACCCCGTGCTCATGGCCCGGCGGCTGCGCCGGTTCACCGCGAAGGCCGCGAAGGCGGGCCGGTCCGTCTTCCACGGGCCGCTGACCTACGCCGCCGCGCAGGACGAGGACGTCGACTGGGACCTCTTCGACCTCGTGGGCATCGACTACTACTCGTATTTCCGGCGCCCGTCGGACTACCTCCGGGACCTCGCCCCGTACCGCCGCTTCGGAAAGCCGGTCGCCGTCATGGAGTTCGGCTGCTGCACCTTCCAGGGCGCGCCGGAGCAGGGCGGCATGGGCTGGGACGTCGTCGACTACTCGAAGGAGCCGCCGGAGATCAAGGCCGGTCTCGTGCGCAGCGAGCGAGCGCAGGCCGCGTATCTGACGGACGTGCTGGCGGCGTTCGAGGCGATGGGGCTGTACTCGGCGATGGCGTACACCTTCGTCACCCGCGACGCCCCGCACCGGCCCCGTGACCCGCGCCACGACCTCGACATGGCGAGCTACAGCATCGTGAAGACGATCGAGGACCGCCCCGGCGACCCGGCCTCGGGCGTGCACTGGGAGCCGAAGGAGGCCTTCCACGCGCTGGCCCGGCGGTACGGCCGCGCCCACCACCGCTGACGGCCGCCACCGGCGACCGCCCCGCCACCCGCGACCGCCGCCGATGCCGATGCCGATGCCGATGCCGAGGGCACGGTCCCTCCGGTGGCGAACCCGGCGTGTACCGGCATCGGACGGACGAACCCGGCGCGCCAGGAGGCTGCTTCCGCGCCCTGTCCTCGTGTTCCGGCCCCACGAGGGTGGGGTTCCGCAGGAGAGTGGAGTCATGGAACGCATCGATCGGGCGCAGGCCCGCGCGTGGCTCGCCACCGCCGTGGCGGAGGCCCGCGCCGGGCTCGCCGAGGGCGGCATCCCCATCGGGGCGGCACTGTACGGCGCGGACGGCACCCTTCTCGGCCGCGGCCACAACCGCCGTGTCCAGGACGGCGACCCCTCGGCGCACGCCGAGACGGCCGCGTTCCGCGACGCGGGACGGCAGCGGACATATCGCGGTACGACCATGGTGACCACCTTGTCGCCGTGCTGGTACTGCAGCGGCCTGGTCCGGCAGTTCGGGATCTCCCGGGTCGTCGTCGGCGAGGCGGCCACCTTCCACGGCGGCCACGACTGGCTCGCCGAGCACGGCGTCGGGATCGTGCTGCTCGACGATCCCGAGTGCACGGAACTGATGCGCGACTTCATCGAGAAGAACCCGGACCTGTGGAAGGAGGACATCGGTGACTGACCCGAAGGCGGGGGCGGTTCCCGCAGATTCGGCCACTCCGTCGGATTCGGCCACTCCCGGGGGTTCGGCCACTCCCGCGGGTTCGGCCACTCCCGCGGGTTCGGCCACTCCCGCGGGTTCGGCCACTCCCGGGGGTTCGGCCACTCCCGGGGGTTCGGCCGGGGACGGCCCCGACACCGCGGCCGGTCCCGGCGCCCCCGCGGCCTCCCGCATCCCCACCATCGACCTGCGCCCCTGGCTCTCCGGAGACCGAGGGGCGCGCGCCGCCGTCGCCCGTACCGTCGACGACGCCCTCCGGACGGCCGGCTTCCTGCTCGTCACCGGTCACGGGGTCGACCCGGAGCTGCGCCGCCGCATCCGGGAGGCCGCCCGCGCCTTCTTCGTGCTGCCCGCAGGCAAGAAGCAGCCGTACGCCGCCCGGGTCGGCGGGCGCGGCTGGCTCGGGCCGGGTGCCGAGGCCAACGGCTACGCGGAGGGCACCGAGACCCCGCCGGACCTCAAGGAGTCCCTGACGTTCGCGACGCACGAGCCGTTCGAGGACCCGGAGACCAACGCGGAGTGGTACGCGCCGAACGTCTGGCCCGCCGAGGCGCCGGAACTGCGCGAGCTCTGCGCGGAGTACCTGGCGGCGATGGGCGAGCTGGAGAACCGCCTCCTGGCGCTGCTCGGCGAGGCGCTCGGCCTCGAACCGGACTTCTTCACCCGGCACATGGACCATCCGACGTACGGCTTCAACATCAACTGGTATCCGGGGACGGAGGTCGTCGGCGAGCCCGAGCCGGGCCAGTTCCGCATCGGGCCGCACACCGACTTCGGCACGGTCACCATCCTCGACCGGCAGGCCGGCAAGGGCGGGCTCCAGGTGTTCACGGACGAGGACGGCTGGCAGGACGCGCCCTTCGACCCGGCGGCTTTCACGATCAACATCGGTGATCTGATGGCCCGTTGGACCGGCGACCGGTGGCGCTCGGGACGGCACAGGGTGCTGCCGCCGCCGGCCGACGCGCCCGCCGAGGAGCTGATCTCGCTGGTGTACTTCGGCGAATGCACACCGGGGACGCTGGTCGAGTCGGTGCCCGCCCCCGTGGGCCGCGTCGCGTACGAACCCGTCGACTCGCATGCCTACCTGCGCGAGAAGCTCGATTCGATCACTGTCGGTTGAACGGTGGAACGTTTTCGTAATTGAACGGACACCAGGCGGCCTATCCCGAACCAACCCCCCCTTCCTAAACTGTTGTTGATACACCTCACAGCAGCACATCGGACCGGACCGCGGACCAGGGGGAGATGCGGTGCACTCAGGGCTGCACGGCAGGGGGGCGCTGTTCGACACCGATCCGCCCGGGCTCGCGTCACGACTGGTCGGTCTGCGTCCGTACCAGCTCCGCGCCACACCGTACGAACATTCCGGGGAACCGCCCTTCGTGGTGTTCGCGGGCGGCCGGGGACTGGGCAAGACCGCCCTGCTCCTCGAACTGCGCGAGGCCTATCGCGGGCACACCCCGGTCGCTCTGATCGACGGCGAGGAGCGGCAGTTCGCCGCGCCGCCCGCCGACCGTCCCGCGGAGTCCTGGTCGCCGGTGGGGCAGGCGCTCACCACGGCCGCGGAGCAGCTCGCCGAACCGGTGAAGGGCGCCGGAAGGATCGGATTTCCGCGGCTGTCCTCCGGACTGCTGGCCGTGGCGGCGGGCGGCTGGAGCAACCGCGACGTGCCGCGCATACGGCAGGAGGCGGAGCGGATCCTGCTGCTCAACGAGACCGACTCGTGGCTGTCGGGGTTCGCGGGGCGCTGGGTGAGCAAGGTGATCTCCAAGCTCATCGCGTCGATGAGCGGGACGGGCCCGGTGGTGGAGCCGATCATCGAGGCGACCCTGGAGGCCTTCACGGAAGGCGTCTCCCCGGCCCACCGCCGGCTGCGCAGGGCGGCGACCTGGTACCGGGACTATCCGAACGCGGGCGGCAGCCCCAAGCTCGCGCTGATCCTGCTCTCCCGGCACTTCCGGGCGGGCGGCGACTCCCGCAGACACGCCGAACGCCATCTCGTACGGGCGCTGCTGGCCGACCTCGACGACGCGTACACGGGGGTCGTGCAGCGCTCGCACCGGCGGGGGCGCCCGGTCCTGCTGATCGACAACGTCCAGGAGCCCGGGGGCCTCGGGCTCCTGGAGCCGGTTCTGCGCGACCGCTCCGACGGGATCGCGGACCAGGTCGTGTTCTTCGCCGCGCTACGGGGCTACGCGCATCCGGCGCTGCGCAACGCGGGCCGGCTCGCCCTGCCCGAGGCCGCCCGGGAGACCGGCTGGCGGCCCGGCACCTCGCCGTCCTCGCGGGCCCTGCTCGTCTCGCTGCCGCCACTGACCCCCGACGACACCCTGCACATCATGGACACCGCGTCCGGCGATCTCGGCACCGCCTCCGGCGGACCGGTCCCGGTGCCACCCCAACTCCCGCACGCCACCCACCGGTTGACGGGCGGCAGCCCGCTCGGCATCACCCTGCTGGCCGCCTCGGCGCGGCAGAACCTGCCCGAAGGCGCCGACTCGCTGGGCACGTTGCTGACCGCCGATGTCGCCCTGCACGAGGACCACGCCGGCCGCCCCGCCTATCAGGAGCTCCTCGACCGGCTCGTCCCCGGCGGCCGGCTCGACGAACTGACCGTGCTGGCCGCGGCCCACGACCGCGACTCGGCGTGCTCGCTCGCGGAGTCCCGGCTCCCGGAGGACTTCGGCGCGTCGGGCGTCCTGGACCTGGAGGAACGGCTCGCCTCGGAGGGCTGGGCGACCGCGGACGGCCAGTTCGTCGGCGACCCGTTCCTGCGCGCGCTGCTCCTGCTGAGGCTGCATCACGGCGACCGGGACCACGAGCGATGGCGGGCGGTGCACCGCGCCCTCATCGACCACTACCAGGACGCGGGCGAGACCGCTCCGCCCGACGGCGCCCGCTACCGGCTGCACCACGAACTCGCACTCGGCAAGGCGGACTTCGCGGTGGCGCATCTGCGCGACACCTTCCCCCGCTCCGACACCCGCCGCTGGCTGTCCTCGCTGGTCTTCATCGCCTCCGCGCCGTACTACCACGCGCACGATCCGGACGGCCGGGACTTCGACGGCCACGACCACCGGGCCTCCGTCGCCCTCGGCCGCACGGACGCCGCGCAGCTGCCGCCGAACGGCGTGGACGCCGTACTGCACCTACGGGTACGGCGGTTGCTGCACGCGGTGTGGCAGCTGACGGATCCGCTGGTGCTGCCGGACCCGCGGGTGACCGAGCGGCTGCGCTTCGAGCTGGAACAGCTGTCGAACCTGCGGCCCGCGGGCAACGCCCTGCTGTGGCGGGCCTCGCGGGACTGGCCGTCGGACGCCCTGGCCGGCCGGCCGCTGCGCATCCCGGGCGACGACGAGGGGGACCGGTGATGGCGCGCTTATGGGTGTGGCTGCGCGAGGACGTCTGGGAGATTCGTTTCCGCAGGTACATCGCGCTGACGCTCGCGGCCGTCCTCGTGGGCCTCGGCGTGTGGGGCGGCATGACGGCCACGAAGGAGGACCGGTCCTGCGCGCCGGGGGTCGTGCAGCCGAAGGACAGCACCGAGTGCGTGGGCGTCTCCTCGACGACGTACGCCTTCGGGCGTCCGCAGTTCGCCGACGCCGTACGGGCCATCAACCGCGAGAACCACCGTCTGGCACCCGGCAGTTACGTCACCGTCGCCCTGCTCGAACCGTTCACGGCGACCGACCCGGACAACCTCGGCGATGTGCTCCACGAGCTCCAGGGCGCCTATCTGGCGCAGTACCAGGCCAACCACGACACGATCGCGATCGGGCCGAAGCCGAAGATCCGGCTCGTTCTCGCCAACCCCGGCGCCACCGGCGCCTCCTGGCGGCACACGGTCGACCAGCTCGACCGGATGACGAAGGGCCCGGACCGGCTGCGCGCGGTGACCGGGGTCGGGGTGAGCACCGAGAACAACAAGAAGGCGGTCGCGGAACTGACCCGGCGGGGCATCCCGGTGATAGGGAGTTCGATCACCGCCGACGACCTCGCCAACGGGCAGAACGGCGAGGACCCCTTCCGGGGGCTCGCCCGCGTCTCCCCCACCAACACCGACGAGGCGCGCGCCCTCGCCTCCTTCGCCAAGGTGTCGGCGGCCAACGCCTTCCTGGTCTACGACCGGACCGGCGATCCGTACACGCGCACGCTCCAGAAGTCGTTCGAGAGGATGTTCAAGGGCGCGCGCCACATGACCCAGCCGTTCACGCCGCCCGCCGACCGCAGCAAGGAGGGCAGCACCGCCAACGTCTTCGCGCAGATCGCCACCATCCTGTGCAGCACGCCGAAGAGAACGGACACCGTCCTGTTCGCGGGCCGGCACACCCAGTTGCGGCAGTTCATCAACGCGCTGGGCGTCCGGGGCTGCTCCGACCGCCGCTTCACTGTGCTGACCGGCGACGAGGGCTCCTACCTCGCCGGCGACAAGGACCTCGACCCGGCCGCCCTCAAGGACCCGCTGCTGACCGTGCGTTACACGGCCCTCGCCCATCCGGACGCCTGGCTGGAGGACGGTGCGAAGACCGGTGGCAGCGCGGCCGACGCGAAGGTGCTCCAGCGGCTGCTGGACAGTGCCGCGCGGGAGCCGGTCGGCCCCATCGGCAAGGTCGCTCTCGACGACGGCCAGCTGATCATCGCGTACGACGCCATGCGGCTGGCCGTGCGCGGCATCCGCGGAGCCTCGCCGACCGGGCGGACCCCCGCGCTCGCGGACGTCGGCCTCCAGTGGCCCCAGGTGAAGGGCAGGCAGTTGCGGGTGAACGGGGCGAGCGGGTGGATCTGTCTGGACGCCCACGGGAACCCGTACGACAAGGCCGTGCCGATCGTGGAACTGACCCACGACAGCCGCGCCCGCTTCGTGAAGATCGGCTGGCCGGAGGGCAGGCCGCCCGCGGCCGAGTGCCTGCCGCCGTCCTAGCCGACGTCCGCGTAGGAGTGCTTGCCGCTGACGAAGATGTTGACGCCGTAGTAGTTGAACAGCCAGCAGCCGAAGGCGATCAGGGCGATGTAGGCGGCCTTGCGGCCCTTCCAGCCGGCCGTGGCCCGCGCGTGCAGGTAGCAGGCGTAGGCGACCCACGTGATGAACGCCCAGGTCTCCTTGGGGTCCCAGCCCCAGTAGCGGCCCCAGGCGTCGCCCGCCCAGATCGCGCCCGCGATGATCGTGAACGTCCACAGCGGGAAGACTGCGGCGTTCACGCGGTACGAGAACTTGTCGAGCGAGGCCGAGGCGGGCAGCCGCTCCATGACGGAGGTGGCGAACCGGCCGGGCTGTCCGCCGTTGACGAGCTTGTTCTCGTAGGAGTCCTTGAAGAGGTAGAGCAGCGTGCCGACGGCGCCCACGTAGAAGACGGCGCCGCACAGGATCGCGGTCGAGACGTGGATGTACAGCCAGTACGAGTGGAGCGCGGGAACCAACTGGTCGCTCGCGGTGTACAGGACGGTGACGGCGAGACCGAGATCGAGGAGGACCGTGGTGACCAGGGGGAGGCCGAGCCAGCGGACGTTCTTCTTCAGCGCGAGCAGGACGAGGAAGACCCCGACGGCGACGGTGGAGAAGGTGATGTTGAACTCGTACATGTTGCCCCACGGCGCCCGCCGCACGGACAGGGCGCGGGCGACCACACCCGCCGCCTCGACGGCCCACGCGAGCACGGTGAGGGACACGGCGATCCGCCCGTAGAGGTCGCCCTGCTCGTCCCCGCCGTGCGCACCGGGCCCGTCGGGCACGTCCCGCGCGCCCACCGCGGACCGGGTGACGACCTTCGGCCGCTCCAGTACGGCGGTGCCGCCGGACTTCTGCACGGTGACCTCGGGGGCCGCCGCGGCCGTCTTGGCGCCGTTCGCGGTGAGCGCGTTGGCGGTGCGGGCGACCTTGCTGCGGCTGCCGAAGAGCCACTCGGCGATGTAGGCGAAGAAGGCCAGGGTGTAGACGGCCATCGCCGAGTAGATCAGCGTGTTGCTGATGTTGGCGAGGTGTTCGTTGGTCGCGGTGGCCAGGTCGGTCACGGCGCCCAGGTCGTGTGCGGTGGCGAGCGTCACTGCTTCTCAGCCCCTTCGGCGGCTGTCGCGGTCGGTTCGGCGTCGGCGTCGGTGGGTGCCGCGTCGTCGTCGGGCTTGGTGGGTGCCTGTTCGTGCACGAGCGCGGCCAGGTCGCCGAGCTCCTCGGGAAGCTTCGCGGACTCGCTGCGGCCGAGCCCGGCCATCTCGACGACGGTGACGCCGTCGGCGCCCGTGGTGGCCCGCACCCAGACACGGCGGCGCTGGATGAACAGCGATCCGGCGAGGCCGAAGATCGCGGCGAACGCTCCGGCCAGCGCCCAGTCACTGCCGGGCTGCTGGGTGACCTGGAAGTTCGCCCACTCCTTGATGTCCTTGTCGAAGGTGATCGAGCCGGCGCCGTCCGGCAGCGTCATCGTCTCGCCGGGCCGCAGCCGCGACTTGAGGATCTCGCCCTTCGCGTCCTTGAACTGCTTCATGTGGGAGGTCTCGAGCTGGTACACGTTCTGCGGGAGACCCGCGTCGACCCCCAGGCTGCCGTGGAAGCCGCTCAGCGCGAGCACGGGGTAGTCGAGCGCGGGGAACTGGGAGAACATGTCGCCCTTGCCCGCCCCGGCGAAGGTCGGCACGAAGAAGGCGGAGAAGCCGAGCTGTTCGCTCTTCCCCTGCGCGTTCCTGTAGCCGTCCATGACCTTGACGGCGCCCTGTGAGGTGACGTTGGAGTCCAGCGGCAGCAGGGGCACGGCCTCGTGGAAGACGACCTTGCCCTTGCCGTCCCGGACGGTCACGACGGGCGCGTAGCCGTGGGCGGTGAGGTAGACCTTCGAGTCGCCGACCACCAGCGGCTCGTTGACCTTGACGACGGTCTTCTTCTCCTTGCCGTAGGCACCGACGCTGTAGTCGACGGTCGCCTGGTACGTGCGGGGCGTGCCCTTGTTGGGGCCGGTCCGCTCGTAGGTGCCGGTGAAGTTCTTCAGGTCGAAGCTGAACGGCGTGAGGTCGTCGGTGCTGAAGAGGTTGCCGGATTTGAAGTCGTCGTAGGACAGCAGCGTGTTCGAGAAACCGTCACCCTCGACGATCAGCTTGTTGCCCTCGGACTTGAAGAGCTGGCCCCAGGCGAAGGCGACGAGCATCACGATCAGCGCGATGTGGAAGAGCAGGTTGCCGGTCTCCCGCAGATAGCCCTTCTCCGCGGCCACGGCGTCCTTCTCGATGTGCGCCCGGAACCGCTTCCGCTTGAGCACCTCGAGCGCGATCTCGCGGACCTGCTCGGGATCCGCCGCGGTGCGCCAGGTCGCGTACGCGGGCAGCCGGGACAGCCGCTTGGGGGCGCCCGGCGGACGGCCGCGCAGCTGCCCGACGAACTGCCAGGTGCGGGGCACGATGCAGCCGATGAGCGAGATGAACAGCAGGATGTAGATCGCGGAGAACCACACCGAGCTGTACACGTGGAAGAGGCCGAGCCGGTCGTAGAGCGGACCGAGCAGGCTGTGCGCGTCCTTGAACTCCTGCACCTTCGCCGCGTCCTGGTTGGACTGCGGGATGAGCGAGCCGGGGATGGCGCCGAGCGACAGCAGGAAGAGCAGGATCAGTGCGACCCGCATCGACGTCAGCTGGCGCCAGAACCAGCGGGCCCAGCCGACGAGCTCGCGGGCGGTCCAGGCGATCCATCCCGTGGCGCCGGGTGTCCGCGCGCCGCCGAAGGAGCCGGGCATCGCCGTCTCCACGGGCGCGGTGGACAGCTGCGAACCGGCCTCGCCGAGTTCGCCGTCGGCGCTCACCCCGATGTGCCGCTTGGCGGGCGCCGGGTCCGGAGTCCCGCCCGGGCCGGTGCCGGTGTCGGTCGTGCTCATGGATCAGATCCCTACCGTGAAGCCGCTGGACCACGTCTGCATCTGCTGCACCAGGCTGTCCCAGGCACCTGTGAGCAGGAGCACGCCGGTCACGATCATCATCGTGCCGCCGATGCGCATGACCCAGATGTAGTGGCGCTTGACCCAGCCGAACGCACCGAGCGCCTTACGGAAGGCGACAGCGGCGAGGACGAAGGGCACGCCGAGACCGAGGCAGTACGCGACGGTCAGTATGGCGCCACGGCCGGCACTCGCCTCGTTGGAGGAGAGCGCCAGCACGGACGCGAGAGTCGGGCCGATGCAGGGAGTCCAGCCGATACCGAACAGCGCGCCCAGTATCGGTGCCCCGACCAGACCCGCCACGGGCCGCTTGTGGAAGCGGAACTCGCGCTGCGTCAGCCAGGGCATCATCCCCATGAAGAAGACGCCCATGAGGATCATGAGCACGCCGAGCACCTTGGACAGAGTGTCCTGGTACGCGAACAGCGTCGACCCGAAGTATCCGAACAGGGCCCCGCCGGAGACGAACACGGCGGTGAAGCCGAGCACGAACAGACTCGCGCCCGCGGCCATCCGCCCTCGTCTGGCCTCCGCGAGATCCGTGCCGCTGACCCCGGTGACATACGACAGATAGCCGGGCACGAGCGGCAGCACGCAGGGCGAGAAGAAGGAGATGAGGCCGCCTAGCACCGCGAGCGGCACCGCAAGCAGCAGGGCGCCGCTGTAGACCGTGGTGTTCCCGTCGAGCGGGGCGGCGAGATACGTGGACGCGTGGAGAAGGGACACGCCGCTCACTTCTCCGCGACGATGGGGTCGAGCATCTCGTGCAGCTTGTCTTCGCTGAGTGCCTGGAGCGTGCGGGCCGCGATCTTCCCGTCCCGGTCGATGATGAGCGTCGACGGGATCGTCTGCGGGTTGAGCGTGCCCTTCTTGAAGCGGAGCATCAGCCTGCCCGTCGGGTCGTACAGGCTGGGGTAGGTGACGCCCTTGTCCTTCTCGAACGCCTTCGCCAGGGACACGTTCGCGTCACGCGTGTTGATGCCGACGAACTGCACGCCCTGCGACGCGGTCTCCTTGGCGACCTTGACGAAGTTCGGCGCCTCGGCGCGGCACGGCGGGCACCAGGAGCCCCACACGTTCAGGACGACGACCTTGCCCTTGTAGTCCGCGACGTCGAGCTGCTTGCCGTCGACGGTCTTGCCGGAGAGGTCGGGGATGGCCACCCGCTCGCTCTTCACCACCGTCGAGATGCCGTCCTTGCCGGCGACGTAGCCGCTGCCGCCGGAGCCGCCCTTCGTGCCGCCCGACCCGCACGCGGTCAGGACGAGCGCGGCGACGGCGGCCCCTGCGGTGTACAGGGCGGCACGGCCACGGGTGCGGTTCGGGCGCTGGTCTGCGCGGCAGGCGGCACTCATGTGAAAAGTTTCGCATGCCCGTTTCGGGGATCTTCCGCACCCCCCTTGCGGGTGGAAACCCGCATTTCAGGCGGCCTGCCCCCGGAGGTAGGAATTCCAGCCGCCGGAGGGCCGCTCCGCCACGTCCAGCGACTGGAGCTTCGCCAGCACCTCGGGCCGCTGCACATCCAGCCAGTCCACGAACTGGCGGAAGGAGACGAGGCGCACGTCGGCGCTCTTCTCCTTCTCCCGGGCGATGTGGGTGAAGGCCTGCTCGACGGCGTCCATGTAGATGCCGCCGTTCCAGTCCTCGAAGTGGTTGCCGATGAAGAAGGGGGCGCGATTCGTCTCGTATGCCCGCTTGAATCCGGAGATGTACGATTCGGCCGCCTGGGTGCGCCAGGCCGGGTAGTTGTACGAGGGCGCCCGGGTGGAGTTGACCGACTGGTTGGCGAGGATGTTGTAGTCCATCGAGAGGACCTCGAAGCGGTGCCCGGGGAAGGGCATCGCCTGCAGCGGCAGGTCCCAGAGCCCCTGCTTCCTCTGCGGCCAGCGCTGGACACCGCCGGGCGAGGAGGCGTCGTAACGCCAGCCGAGCTCCCTGGCGACGGGCAGCAGGTTGCTCTGGCCGAGCAGACACGGGGTGCGGGCGCCGACGAGTTCCTTCTCGTAGTCGAAGGGAAGCGCGGGCAGATCCGTCCAGCCCGAGTTGGTGCGCCACTCGGTCACGAAGGACTTGGCCTGCTCGATCTCGCTGCGCCACTGCCGGGCCGTCCAGTTGGCGACCGAACCGGAGCCGGAGCAGAAGTGGCCGTTGAAGTGGGTGCCGATCTCATGGCCGTCGAGCCAGGCCCGGCGGACCAGCTTCAGCGTGGACCTGACGTGCTCGTCGCTCAGGTAACCGATGTCCGAGGCGCCGCGGGGGTTGTTCGGCGGCAGGTACAGGCGCTTCTTCGACTCGGGCAGCAGATAGAGCCCGGAGAGGAAGAACGTCATGTGCGCGTCGTTCTCCTCGGCGAGCTGGAGGAAGCGCTCGAAGAGGCCGGTGCCGACCTCTCCGGCGCCGTCCCAGGAGAAGACCACGAACTGCGGCGGGGTCTCGCCGGGTTCCAGCGGCACGGGGCGCTCGGGCTGGCGCGGCTGCTTGCCCGTGTAGGCGGTGGAACCGTCACCGATGGGGCGCGCGGGCCGCTTCGGGGCGCCCGGCTCGCCGGTGGCGGCCGTGGGGGAACCGCCGGGGTGACCCACGGCGTCCTTCCGCGCGATGGTGCCGCATGCGGCAAGTCCCAGCGTGGCCGCGGCACCTGCCCCGAGGCCGATCATTCCCCTCCGGCTGACGTCCCGCATACGGTCCTCATTTCATCGCACCCTCTCAGCTGGCTCTCAGCTGGCACCCCATGAGAGGGCACGATGAAGTCGGAGGTTCCGTCCAACGCGCACAGATTTATATGATTTTACGAAGATGCGCCCATTCAGCCGGACTTATCTGCTTTTGCCCGTCAGGCCCCGAACGCCTTGTCCTTGCCCTTCACCGGCTTGGCACCCGCGAGGAGATGAGCCGGAACCAGATCGCGCGCGGGCTCGGTGTAGCCCACGGACACGATCTTGTCGCCCCGGTAGGTGAAGGTCGTCAGGGACGCCAGCGTGCACTGCCGCTTGCGCGGGTCGTGCCACAGCCGCCGCTTCTCCACATAGCTGCGCACGATCCAGATCGGCAGCTGATGGCTCACCAGCACCGCCTCGTGGCCGCGCGCCGCGTCCTTGGCGGCGTCCAGCGCGCCCATCATCCGCACGACCTGCTCGACGTACGGCTCGCCCCAGGACGGCTTGAAGGGGTTGACGAGGTGCTTCCAGTTCTCCGGCCGCCGCAGCGCGCCGTCCCCGACTCCGAAGGTCTTGCCCTGGAAGACGTTGTCCGCCTCGACGAGCCGCCCGTCGGTCGCCAGGTCGAGACCGTGGGCCTTCGCGATCGGCGTCGCCGTCTCCTGCGCCCGCTCCAGCTGCGAGGCCACGACATGCGTGACGTCACGCGACGCGAGGTGCTCGGCGACCCGGTCGGCCATCTGCCGTCCGAGCTCGGACAGGTGGTACCCGGGCAGCCGCCCGTAGAGCACCCCGTCCGGGTTGGCGACCTCGCCGTGCCGCATCAGGTGGACGACGGTGATGTCGTCCTTGCCGGTGGTGTCGCCGTTGCTCGTGGGGTCGCTCATGCCGTGGCCTCCGCCGCTGCCCGCGCCGCCGCCGGAAGGGCGTCGGCGATCCGCTGAACCGCCTGCTCGTCGTGGGCCGTCGACACGAACCACGACTCGAACGAGGACGGCGGCAGATACACGCCCTGCGCCAGCATCGAGTGGAAGAACGCGGTGTAGCGGAAGGACTCCTGCGCCTTCGCGCCTTCGTAGTCGCGCACCTCACGTCCCGTGAAGAAGACGGAGAACATGTTGGAGGCGCTCTGCAGGCGGTGGGTCACACCCTCCTTGGTGAGCGCCTCGGTCACCAGCGTCCGGATCCGCTCCGACACCGCGTCGACCTTGTCGTACGCCGCGTCGTCGAGGAGCCGCAGCTGCGCGAGCCCGGCGGCGGTGGCCACCGGATTGCCCGAGAGCGTTCCCGCCTGGTACACCGGCCCGGCGGGCGCGAGGTGCGCCATGACGTCCTCACGGCCACCGAACGCGGCGGCCGGGAAACCGCCGCCCATCACCTTGCCGAAGGTCATCAGGTCGGGGCGCACGCCGTCGATCCCGTACCAGCCGGCCTTGCTCGTACGGAAGCCGGTCATCACCTCGTCGGAGATGAAGAGGGCGCCGTTCTTCGCGCAGGCGTCCTTGAGGCCCTGGTTGAAGCCGGGCGCGGGAGGCACCACACCCATGTTGCCGGGCGAGGCCTCGGTGATCACGCAGGCGATCTCACCGGGGTGCGCGTGGAAGGCGGCCTGCACGGCTTCGAGGTCGTTGTAGGGCAGGACGATGGTGTCGGCGGCCTGGGCGCCGGTGACGCCGGGCGTGTCGGGCAGCGCGAAGGTCGCCAGCCCGCTGCCCGCCGCGGCGAGCAGCGAGTCGACGTGCCCGTGGTAGCAGCCGGCGAACTTGACCACCTTCGACCGCCGGGTGAACCCGCGGGCCAGCCGGATGGCCGACATGGTCGCCTCCGTACCGCTGGAGACGAGCCGGACCTGCTCGACGGGCTCGACGCGCGCGACGATCTCCTCGGCCAGGGCGACCTCGCCCTCACCGGGCGTACCGAAGGACGTACCGCGGGAGACGGCTTCCTGAACGGCGGCGATGACCGCCGGGTGGGAGTGCCCGAGGATCATCGGACCCCAGGAGCAGACGAGGTCGACGTACTCACGGCCGTCGGCGTCCGTCAGGTACGGACCGGTGCCGGACACCATGAACCGGGGCGTACCGCCCACGGCTCGGAAGGCGCGCACGGGAGAATTCACGCCACCGGGGGTGACGGCCGCCGCACGGTCGAACAGCGACTGCGAGGCTGGGGCTTCGTAGGGATAAGGCAGTTCGGTCATGACCTGCGACGTCTCCGACTCCGGGGGGCTAGTGACCTCCTCAGGGTAGGCCAGGGGCCCCGGGGGTCCGTGAGGGGAAGAACAAGGCGACCGTGAACGGATGAACCCGGCCCGACGTACGGCTCCACAGAGGAAAGATCCCGGCCATCGTGGGGCCGGTGTGACGGAGGCCGGTACGACTACCGGGTTCCTTCCCCCGGCCATCTGCGAAACTGGGCTACGAACGGACAGCTCACATGAACGACGGTGTTCAGGGGCCGCGAAGATCCCGCGGACAGGTGTTTCGGCGTACGTTTCGGCGTGCGACCGTGGGGGAGGTCACTGTCACGATGATCGGGTTGCGTGGCGGGGGTCGCGCGACTTAGAAAAGCAGTCGGGTGGAGATATGCATCGCGGTGGCGGACTGGGCGAGGGGACCGACGACCTCAACCCTCGGCGTGCCCGGCGGGGGAAACACCGGCGCGAGGCGGAGGAAGCGGCCGGCGCAAGAGCTGGACAGGCACAGGGATCGCAGAGTGACCCCGAGCGGATCGACCGCGCGGTGGAGCGGCTGCGGTCGGAGAGCGGGAATGGTGGCCGGGTGGGGGTGACGTACAAATACTTCGGCGCGCCGGACGGCGCGACGGCGGCCCGGGTCCCGATCTCGATGCGCCCCGAGGAACTCGGCGGCGACGAGCTCGGCATGAACGGCATGTTCACCAAGATCAAGCCGGAAACGATGGCCGCGATGGTCCTCACCGGCATAGAAGGCGTCCCCCTGCACAAGGTGCCGCCGCTCGAACTGGTCGTTCTGCACCCCGACTACGCCGTGGTCAAGCTCCCGATGACCGTCGTCGACCCGCTGCGCGGCATAGGCGAGGAGGCCGTCGGCGCGGCCGCGTTCATCTGGTCCACCGTCCCGGACCGGGGCGGCCCGCGAGACGCGTTCAACGTCTATCAGCTGCTGCACGAGTGGCAGGACTTCTCGCACCGCCTGCATGAGGCGGGACATCAGCCGTACTGCCTGGTGTGGCCGTGACCCGGGTTCTCCAGGGAATCTGACCCGGGTCTCCCCCGGAACCCGGCCCACCGGCGCCGGGACGTTCAGAGCCCGCCCGCCACCCGGAGTACCGCGCCCGTCGTGTACGAGGCGTCGTCCGACAGCAGCCAGGCAACCGCGCCGGAGATCTCCTCCGGCCGGCCCGCGCGGCCCATGGGGATGCCGGCGGCCACCCGGGCCGGGCGCTGCGGGTCCTCGTGGAAGTCCGTCCAGACCGTGCCCGGGGCGACGCAGTTCACCCGGATGCCGTCGGCCGCCACCTCCTTGGACAGACCGATGGTCAGAGCGTCGACGGCGGCCTTCGCCGCCGCGTAGTGGACGTACTGGCCCGGACTGCCCAGGGGGTCGCCGCGGCGGACGAGACGTTGACGATCGCGCCCCCGCCGGCCGCGGTCATCTCCCGTACGGCACGGCGCGCGCAGAGCAGATAGCCGAGCACGTTGACCGCGAGGGCGTCCCGCATGCCGTCGGGGTCGGCGTCGGCGAGCCGTCCGTTGGGTCCGCTGACGCCCGCATTGTTCACCAGTCCGGTGACCGGGCCGAGTCCGGCCGCCGCGTCGAAGAGCCCGTCGACCGCCGCGGGGTCGGAGGTGTCCACGGCCACGGCCAGACAGTTCCGGCCCGCGTCGGCGACGGCGTCCGCCACCGCGTCGGCCGCCGCGCGGTCGGACCGGTAGCCGATCACGAGGTCGTGGCCCTCCTGGGCCAGCCGCCGGCAGACGGCCGCGCCGATACCGCGACTGCCCCCGGTCACCACCGTGATCTTCCGTCCGCCCCGCATGATCGCCTCCCTCTCCCGCCCGGCCGATCAGTGTGCCAGGAACGGGGTCAGGGACTCGTCAGGGCGGGGGCCCGGGGTGTCAGGGAGGCGTCAGCACTCGGTTCGCCGTAGTCCGGGGCGCCTTCCATGGGAGACGGACGCGTACCGGGGCAGTCGTACGGCGAGGAGCGAGCGAGGGATGGGTGAGGGCGCGGTGCGGGCGACAGGTGAGGGTGCGGGCGGGAGTGCCGGACGGCCGCGTGTCGTGGTCGGGGTGAACGGGTCGCTGGGCGGCCTGGCGGCCCTGCACCGGGCCGCGTACGAAGCCCGGCGCGGCGGTACGGAGCTGGTGGCCGTGTTCGCCTGGGAGCCGCCCGGCGGTTCCCTCGCACACCGGCGCGCGCTCTGCCCGCTGCCACTGGAGGACCTCCGGCGGGACGCGGGCCGACGGCTGCTCGCCGCGCTCGAAACGGCCTTCGGCACCGCGGGACCCGGGGTTCCCTACCGGGCCGTGGTCGTGCAGGGGGCCGGCGGGCCCGCCCTGGTGGAGACCGCCGACCGGGAGGACGACCTCCTGGTGGTCGGGGCGGGAGGCCGCGGGCCGGTGCTCCGGGCGCTGCTCCCCTCCGTCGCCCGCTACTGCCTCGCGCACGCCCGCTGCCCCGTGCTGGCCGTACCGCCCTCGCCTCTGACGGACCACCTCTCCGCGGTGCACCGCCGGATCACTCTGCGCCTGCCCATGGACGCACGGGAGCTGACGGAGGGCCGGTCCTGAACGCACGGGAGCTGACGGAGGCCCGGTCCTGAACGCGGAGGGTGACATGGGGGGGTGCTCGGGCCCGTCGTCCACGGCGCGCCCCGCGTCCCGCCCCGGCGAGGAGAGCATGAACGTCTCCGACCTGGCCACCCGGGTCCGCGCCGAACTGGAGGACGGCTGCAACCGTGCCCAACTTCCGCTCCCCCGGCTGATGTTGGAGCCGGGGCGGGCGATCGTCGGCCCGGCCGGGGTCGCCGTCTACCGGGTCCTCTCCGTCAAACGGACCGGCGCACGGACCTTCGTCGCCGTCGACGGCGGCATGAGCGACAACCCGAGGCCCGCGCTGTACGGCGTCCGGTACGCGCCCCGGCTCATCGGCCGGGCCTCCCGCACACCGCCCCGCCCCGTCACCGTCGTGGGCCGGCACTGCGAGGCGGGCGACATCCTCGCCGACGAGGTGGCGCTCCCGGGCGACGTACGCCCCGGAGACCTCCTCGCCGTGCCCGCGGCCGGGGCGTATCACCTCTCCATGGCCTCCGGTTACAACCTGGTCGGCCGTCCGCCCGTGGTCGCGGTGTCCGACGGCATCGCCCGCGTCCTCGTACGCCGCGAGTCGCTGGAGGACATGAGCCGCCGGGACGTGGGGATCTGACGCCGGGTCCCCGCGCGGCCTATCGGGGTGAGCAGACGAGTCGCCGCCGATCGGGTCACGTGTGGGGCCCCGCACCGGCCCGCGGGACACCGCGCCTTCTCGGTGAATCAGCAGGTCAGGAAGGTCAGCCCGCCCGCGAGCGGTGGCGCGAGCGGCCGATGGGGGATACGCCGACCGTGGGCCGGGCGAACTTCTCAAGTGGTGCGCTTCACGCTCCGGCTTGACGGTGGATCACGTCGGGCCGGGTTTTTGTCTGCTGATAAGAGGTCAGCTGCCGGGTCACGACGGAAGGACTCCGAAATGCGATCTGCCCGCATGCTCCTCGCCGCCGCGACGGCCACCGCCGCTCTCGCGATCGCCGCCCCCGGCGCCTACGCCGTCTCGGCCGGCGACTGGGACCACGGCGACTCCTCCTCCGCCAGCAAGGAGCACGACTCCTCTTCCTCCAGCAAGGAGCATGACAAGGGCTCCTGGAAGGACAGCGAGCACGACAAGGGCTCCTGGCACCACGAGAAGCCGGAAGGCGGCGTGCACACCGGCGGCGGCGCGCTGACGGCCATCACGGCGGACGACTGGAACAAGGACGACAAGAAGTACGACCCGGAGACCTACAAGGACAAGGGCTCCTCGGACACCGAGAAGGGCTCGGGTTCGTGGGAGAAGGACTCCTCGGGCTCCGAGAAGGGTTCGGGCTCGTGGGAGAAGGACTCCTCGGACACCGAGAAGGGCTCGGGTTCCTGGGAGAAGGACTCGGAGCACGGCAAGCCCCACGGCGGCGTGCACACCGGTGGCGGCGGTCTCGCCACGCCGGGTGTCACGGCCGGTGGAGTCGCCATCCTGGGTGTCGCGGCCGCGGGCGTCTACGCGCTGCGTCGTAGAAGCGCCGAGGGTGGTGTGGCCTGACCATGCCTGACGACATAGCGGCCCGGGCCGCCACCCACGATCCCCGTGGCGGCCCGGCCGGCTCTCCTTCTCCGACACCTCCGCCAACCCTCACCTGTGTCCCTTCTCCGCCCCGGCCCCTGGCCCTCTCTCCCTCTCCCTCTCCCTCTCCCTCTCCCTCTCCCTCTCCGTATCCCTCTCCCTCTCCGTATCCGTATCCGGTTGCCGGTCTATGGCCTTGCGCCCTTGCCCCCGTTGCTCCCCTTTCTGCCGTACCTGCGCTCGCCGCCGTTCCTGCTCTCGCCGCTGTTGCTGCTCCTACCGCTGTTCCTGTTCTTGCTGCTCTTGCTGCTCTTGCTGTTCAAGGTGTTTCGGCCCTGTCCGCTCTGCTGCCCTGACCCGATGAGGTGGTGCCCGATGGCAGCCCGGTTGTCCTCTCCTGCCGAGAGCCCGTTCACGTCACCCGGCCGGAACTCCCGGCGGCGTGTGACGTGGATCGTGTGGTGCGCCGGCATCGCGGTCCTGCTGGCGATGAGCCTGTTCCGCGGCCATGACGAACCGTCCGGCCCCTCCCCCGCCTCCCGGGCCGGAGCTGCCCCCGCGCCCGCGTCCTCGGGGGCGCCCTCGGCCGTTCACGAGGACGGGAAGCATCTCCCGCGGGCCGAGCCCACCCGTCTGCTCATCCCGAAGATCTCGGTGGACGCGCCCTTCACCGACCTCGTCATCGACGACTCGGGCCGGCTCCAGCCCCCGCCCGCGAACGACACCAACCTGGTCGGCTGGTACGCCAAGGGTGTCTCCCCCGGTGAGCGGGGTGCGGCGATCATCGCCGGGCACGTCGACACGACGACCTCGGCCGCGGTGTTCGCCGGTCTCAGCGACCTGAAGAAGGGCGACAAGTTCAGCGTCCAGCGGTCCGACGGCCGGACGGCGTCCTTCGTCGTCGACAGCGCGGAGACCTTCGCGAAGGACGACTTCCCCGACAAGCGGGTGTACGCCGACACTCCCGACGCCCAGGTGCGCCTCATCACCTGCGCCGGCACCTACGACCGCTCCGTCAAGGACTACACCGACAACCTGGTGGTCTTCGCCCACCTCGTCTGACCGGGCGACGGAGTGGACGGAACGCCCGGACGTCGCGGGGAGTCGGCGATCCGGAGGTCTCCCCGCTCGCCGACTCCCGCCTGGTGCACGTCGTTCCATCAGCTCTTCGCCACAAGTCCCTCGAGCGCGATGTTGAGTTCGAGGACGTTGACCCGGGGTTCGCCGATGAAGCCGAGGGTCCGGCCGTCGGTGTGCTCGTCGACCAGCTTCCGCACCTGGGCGACGGACAGTCCGTTCCTCTCCGCGACGCGGTGCACCTGGATGTCCGCGTAGTCGGGGGAGATGTCCGGGTCCAGGCCGGAGCCGGAGGAGGTGACCGCCTCGGCGGGCACGTCCGCGGGCTTCACCGTGTAGCCGGTGACCGAGTTGTCCTTGACGACGGCGGCCTTGGCGTCCTTGACCCACGTGATCAGGTCGGCGTTGTCACCGGACCGGTTGGTGGCGCCGGACAGGATCAGCTTGTACCGGGTGTTGACGCTGTTGGCGCCGAGGCCGTTCTGCGGGCGGCCCTGGAACCACTTCAGGTCGGGCTCCGGGGTCTCCTGGCCCTTCTTCAGCGGCAGGTTGTAGGCCTGGCCGATGAGCGAGGAGCCGACGACCTTGCCGTCCGCCGTGATCTCCGAGCCGTTCGCCTTGCCGGAGAACAGTCCCTGGGCCACCCCGGTGACGGCGAGCGGATAGAGCACTCCGCAGACGACGGTCAGGACGAGCAGGGCCCGCAGGCCGGCCCCGAGCAACCGGGCCGTGTTGGTTACCGAGTTGTTCATGGTGATCAGCACGCTTTCGAGGAGTTACAGCCCGGGGACGAGGGAGATGAGCAGGTCGATGACCTTGATGCCGATGAAGGGCGCGACCAGACCGCCGAGACCGTAGATCCCGAGATTGCGTCGCAGCAGCCTGTCGGCGCTGACCGGGCGGTACCGCACACCCCGCAGGGCGAGCGGCACCAGCGCGATGATGATCAGCGCGTTGAAGATGACCGCGGAGAGGATCGCGGAGTCGGGCGAGGACAGGTGCATGACGTTGAGCTTGTCCAGGCCCGGGTAGACCGCCGCGAACAGCGCCGGGATGATCGCGAAGTACTTGGCGACGTCGTTGGCGATGGAGAACGTCGTCAACGCGCCCCGGGTAATCAGCAGTTGCTTGCCGATCTCGACGATCTCGATGAGCTTGGTCGGGTTCGAGTCGAGGTCGACCATGTTCCCGGCCTCCTTGGCGGCCGAGGTGCCGGTGTTCATGGCGACACCCACGTCGGCCTGGGCGAGCGCGGGGGCGTCGTTGGTGCCGTCGCCGGTCATCGCGACGAGCTTGCCGCCCGCCTGCTCCCGCTTGATGAGCGCCATCTTGTCCTCGGGAGTCGCCTCCGCGAGGAAGTCGTCGACGCCCGCCTCCTCGGCGATCGCCTTGGCGGTCAGCGGGTTGTCGCCCGTGATCATGACGGTCCTGATGCCCATGCGGCGCAGCTCGTCGAACCGCTCGCGCATGCCGTCCTTGACGACGTCCTTGAGGTGGATGACGCCCAGGATCCGGGCCCCGCGCGGGTCCTCGACGGCCACCAGCAGCGGGGTGCCGCCCGCCTCGGCGATCCGGTCGGCCAGGGTGTCGGCGTCCGGGGAGACCGTGCCGCCCCGCTCCTTCACCCAGGCGATGACCGAACCGGCCGCGCCCTTGCGGATCTTCCTGCCGCCGACGTCCACCCCCGACATCCGGGTCTGGGCGGTGAAGGCGATCCACTCGGCGCCCGCCAGCTCACCCTGGTGCCGTTCGCGCAGCCCGTACCGCTCCTTCGCCAGGACGACGATCGAGCGCCCCTCCGGCGTCTCGTCGGCCAGCGAGGACAGCTGGGCCGCGTCCGCGACCTCGGCCTCGGTCGCCCCCGTCACCGGGACGAACTCCGACGCCTGCCGGTTGCCCAGCGTGATGGTGCCGGTCTTGTCGAGCAGCAGGGTGGAGACGTCACCGGCGGCCTCGACCGCGCGGCCCGACATCGCGAGGACGTTCCGCTGCACCAGACGGTCCATGCCCGCGATGCCGATCGCGGAGAGCAGGGCGCCGATGGTGGTCGGGATCAGGCAGACCAGCAGGGCCACCAGCACGACCATCGTGAGGTGGGTGCCCGCGTAGTCCGCGAACGGCGGCAGGGTGGCCACGGCGAGCAGGAAGACGATGGTCAGGGACGCGAGAAGGATGTTCAGCGCGATCTCGTTGGGCGTCTTCTGCCGGGCCGCGCCCTCGACCAGGGCGATCATCCGGTCGATGAAGGTCTCGCCGGGCTTCGTCGTGATCTTGACGACGATACGGTCGGAGAGGACCTTCGTGCCGCCGGTGACGGCCGAGCGGTCTCCGCCGGACTCACGGATGACCGGGGCCGATTCCCCGGTGATGGCCGACTCGTCGACGCTCGCGACACCCTCGACGACATCACCGTCGCCGGGGACGATGTCGCCCGCCTCGCAGACGACCAGGTCACCGATCTTCAGCTCGGTGCCGGGCACCTGCTCCTCACGGCCACCCACCAGACGTCGGGCCACCGTGTCGGTCTTGGCCCTGCGCAGGGTGTCCGCCTGCGCCTTGCCGCGCCCCTCGGCCACCGCCTCCGCCAGGTTGGCGAAGACGACGGTGAGCCACAGCCAGGCGCTGATCGCCCAGCCGAACCAGTCGCCCGGGTCCTTGAAGGAGAAGACCGTCGTCAGGACGGAGCCGACGAGGACCACGAACATCACGGGCGACTTGACCATCACCCGCGGGTCGAGCTTGCGGAAGGCGTCCGGCAGCGACCTGAGAAGCTGCTTGGGGTCGAACAGACCCGCGCCGACCTTTCCTTCGTCCTTGTGGCCGGTCGGCACATCGCTGTGCGGCGCCCGGGTCGGGGTGGCTGTGGACATCGAGTCCTCTTGGTTCTCTGTACGGGTGGTCATGACGCCAGACCCTCGGCCAGCGGGCCCAGTGCGAGGGCCGGGAAGTAGGTCAGGCCGGTGATGATCAGGATCGCTCCGACCAACAGGCCTGTGAACAGCGGCTTCTCGGTACGCAGCGTGCCCGCGGTCTCCGGCACCGGCTTCTGCTCGGCGAGCGAACCGGCCAGCGCGAGGACGAACACCATCGGGACGAAACGGCCGAGCAGCATGGCCAGCCCGATCGTGCTGTTGAACCACTGCGTGTCGGCGTTCAGACCGGCGAAGGCCGAGCCGTTGTTGTTGGCGCCCGAGGTGTAGGCGTACAGGATCTCGGAGAAGCCGTGCGCGCCGGAGTTGGTCATCGAGTGGCCCGGGGTGGGCAGTGCCATCGCGGCGGCGGTGAAGACGAGCACCAGCGCCGGGGTGATCAGGATGTAGCAGGCCGCGAACTTGATCTCGCGGGTGCCGATCTTCTTGCCCAGGTACTCCGGGGTGCGGCCGACCATCAGACCGGCGACGAACACCGCGATGATCGCCATGATCAGCATGCCGTAGAGACCGGATCCGGTACCACCGGGCGCGATCTCGCCGAGCTGCATGCCCAGCATCGTGATGCCGCCGCCCAGACCGGTGAAGGAGGAGTGGAACGAGTCCACCGCGCCGGTCGAGGTCAGCGTGGTCGCCACCGCGAAGATCGACGAGCCGCCGACGCCGAAGCGCGTCTCCTTGCCCTCCATCGCCCCGCCAGCAATATCGAAGGCCGGGCCGTGGTGGTGGAACTCGGTCCACATCATCAGCGCGGTGAAGCCGATCCAGATGGTGACCATCGTCGCGAGGATCGCGTAGCCCTGCTTGAGGCTGCCGACCATCCGGCCGAAGGTCCGGGTCAGCGCGAAGGGGACGAGAAGGATCAGGAAGATCTCGAAGAGGTTGGTGAACGGGGTCGGGTTCTCGAAGGGGTGGGCACTGTTGGCGTTGAAGTAGCCGCCGCCGTTGGTGCCGAGCTCCTTGATGGCCTCCTGCGAGGCCACGGCCCCGCCGTTCCACTGCTGCGAGCCGCCGAAGAACTGGCCCACCGCGTGGATGCCGGAGAAGTTCTGGATGGCGCCGCACGCCACCAGGACGACCGCGGCGACGACGGACAGCGGAAGCAGGATGCGCACCACACCGCGCACCAGGTCCGCCCAGAAGTTGCCGAGTTCGCCGGTGCGTGACCGCGCGAAGCCGCGCACGAGCGCCACGGCGACCGCGATGCCGACGGCCGCGGAGACAAAGTTCTGCACGGCCAGACCGGCGGTCTGCACGACGTGGCCCATGGCCTGCTCGCCGTAGTACGACTGCCAGTTGGTGTTCGTCACGAACGACGCGGCGGTGTTGAACGCCTGGTCCGGGTCGATGGACCGGAAGCCGAGCGACCCGGGCAGGTGACCCTGGACGCGCTGGAGGACGTAGAGGAAGAGAACGCTGACGGCGGAGAAGGCGAGGACACCGCGCAGATAGGCGGGCCAGCGCATCTCCGTGTTCGGGTCGGCGCCGATGCCCTTGTAGATCCACTTCTCGACGCGCAGGTGCTTGTCGGAGGAGTAGACCCGGGCCATGTGGTCGCCGAGGGGACGGTAGGCGAGTGCCAGTGCCGCCATGAGGGCCAGCAGCTGGAGTACGCCGGCGAGGACGGGGCTCATATCAGCGCTCAGAACCTCTCCGGGAAGACGAGGGCGAGGACGAGATAGCCCAGCAGGGCGACGGCCACGACCAGGCCGACGATGTTCTCGGCGGTCACAGCTTCGTCACCCCCTTGGCGACGAGGGCCACCAGCGCGAACACCGCGATCGTGGTGACGACGAAGGCCACGTCGGCCATCGTGAGCTCCTAGAAGAGGTGCGAATCGAACGGACGCTTAGAGGAGAACTCCTCTAAGGCCGGGATCCGGCCACCGTTGACGCCTCCCATACGGGGTGCTGCACGCCTTTGACGCATCCCTTACGAGTCACCGCGGAACCCCTGGCCGAAGGCCCCCGGAAGGTGTCGGGACCGGACCGAGTGTCGGGGATCCCCGCACCCCCGTCCCCGGGCTTACCCTCCGCCCGTGTTCAACGTGACGGGGATCCTGAAGCGGCTGGTCATCGGCCGGGCGATGCGCAGCGAGGAACTGCGCGAGACGCTGCTGCCGAAACGGCTGGCCCTGCCGATCTTCGCCTCCGACCCTCTGTCGTCCGTGGCGTACGCGACGCAGGAGATCCTGCTCGTGCTCACCCTCGGCGGACTGGCGTATCTGCACTTCACGCCATGGATCGCGGGCGCGGTGGTGGCTCTGATGACGGTTGTCGTGCTGTCGTACCGGCAGGTGGTGGACGCCTATCCGAGCGGCGGCGGCTCCTTCGAGGTGGCCTCGACGAACCTGGGCCCCTCGGCGGGACTGGTCGTCGCCGCCTCGCTCCTGGTCGACTACGTGATGACGGTCGCCGTCTCGGTCGCCTCCGGCGTCGACAACATCATCTCGGCACTCCCCGGACTCGCCCACCAGCGCGTCCCGATGGCACTCGTCTTCGTCGCCCTGCTCGCGGCCGTCAACCTGCGCGGGATGCGCGAGTCGGGGCGGGCCTTCGCCGCACCGACCTATCTGTTCATCGGCGGCGTGCTGATCATGGTGATCACCGGACTGATCCGGTACGCCCTCGGGGACCCGCCGGTCGCCGAGAGCGCCGCCTACGGTGTCACGCCGGACCCCGCCGACGCGCACCTGACGGGCCTGGCCCTGCTGATGCTGGTGCTGCGCGCGTTCTCCTCCGGCTGTACGGCGCTGACCGGTGTGGAGGCGATCTCCAACGGCGTGCCGGCGTTCCGCAAGCCCAAGTCGCGCAACGCGGCCACCACGCTCGCGGCGATGGGCGGCCTCGCGATCGCGATGTTCGTCGGCGTCACCACGCTGGCGCTGGTCTCGAAGGTGCACATCACGGACGACTCGTGCCGGCTGACGGGACTGGACGGCGACTGCGCCTCCTACACCCAGCGCACGGTCATCGCGCAGATCGCGGCGGCGGTGTTCGGCGGGGAACACAGCTTCGGCTTCTACTTCATCCAGGCGGTGACGGCCCTCGTGCTGATCCTCGCCGCGAACACCGCCTTCAACGGCTTCCCGCTGCTGTCCTCGATCCTCGCCCAACACCGCTATCTGCCACGCCAGTTGCACAACCGGGGCGACCGACTGGCGTTCTCCAACGGCATCGTGGCCCTCGCGATCGTCGCGGGCCTGCTGCTGTGGGGCTACCGGGCGAACGTGACCAGCCTCATCCACCTGTACATCCTCGGCGTGTTCACCTCCTTCACGCTCTCCCAGCTCGGCATGGTGCGGCACTGGAACCGTGAGCTGCGCGGCACTCCCGACGCGGCCACGCGGCGCCGTCACCACACGGCGCGGGTGATCAACGCGGTGGGCGCGGTCGTCACCGGACTGGTCCTCCTCGTCGTCCTGTCCACCAAGTTCACCGAGGGCGCGTGGCTGGCCGTCCTCGCGGCGGCCGTGCTGTGGCTGACGATGCGCGCGATCAGGCGCCACTACGACGCCACGGCGGCGGAGCTGGCGGTGACCGACCCTCGCGCCGAACTCGTACCGCCCAGCCGGGTGCTCGCGATCGTGCTCGTGTCCACACTCCACAAGCCGACGCTGCGGGCTCTCGCCTACGCGCATGCCATCCACGCCGACGGGCTGGAGGCGCTGACGGTCTCCGTCGACCCGGACGCGACGGCCGAACTGCGCAGGCGCTGGGAGGAGTACGGCATCGACGTACCGCTGAAGATCGTCGACTCCCCCTACCGCGAGATCACCAGGCCGGTCGTCGCGTATGTCCGCGCGGTGCGCCGCGACAGCCCGCGCGACATCGTCGCCGTCTTCGTCCCCGAGTACGTCGTCGGCCACTGGTGGGAGAACCTCCTCCACAACCAGTCCGCCCTGTGGCTCAAGAGTCGGCTGCTCTTCACCCCGGGCGTGATGGTGACGAGCGTGCCCTGGCAGCTCACCTCCTCGGCCCACGGCGACCGGCCGGCGGCCCGGGCACCGGGTTCCGTCCGCCGAGGGGAGCCGCAGGCCCCTCCGCAGGCGAGGCGCCGTTAGCCGGGGCGCTGCCGTCCGGCACCCGGCCCGGGCGGTCGCGGCGCTCCCCGGACCCGGCGGAGGAGGCGTGGAGGCCGGCACCTGCGGCGGCACCGGCGGTTCCCCCCTTGGCGCCCCCGTGATGCGCGACCAGCCGGTCTTAACGCAAGCTTGACGCGTAGGGCCCCCTGGACGCGTGGGCCCATGGATCACTCTCTGCATACGCTGATGGCGCCGTCTCCTCGATGGCCGGAACCGATCGAAGAGACGTACGTCAGGAGAGTCACCGATGGCCAGCACCGAGCCCGCCCCACCGAGCCGCTTGCGGGCGTGGATGCTGGAAGGCCTGTCCGACATGGGCAAGGGCAAGGGCCGCCAGGTGCCCCGGCCGGCTGAAACCGCGCCCGTGCACAAGGGGCAGCGCTGGTGGCGGGTCATGTGCCTGACCGGCGTCGACTACTTCTCCACCCTCGGCTACCAGCCGGGCATCGCCGCCCTCGCGGCCGGACTGCTGTCCCCCGTGGCGACCATCGTGCTCGTCATCGTCACCCTGGCGGGCGCGCTGCCCGTCTACCGCCGGGTGGCCGAGGAGAGCCCGCACGGTGAGGGCTCCATCGCGATGCTGGAACGGCTGCTGTCCTTCTGGAAGGGCAAGCTGTTCGTCCTCACCCTGCTGGGCTTCGCCGCCACCGACTTCCTGATCACCATCACCCTCTCGGCGGCCGACGCCTCCACCCACCTGGTGGAGAACCCCCATCTGAACAGCGCGCTGCACGACAAGCAGATGGTGATCACCCTGTTCCTCGTGGCCCTGCTGGGCGCCGTCTTCCTCAAGGGCTTCCTGGAGGCGATCGGCGTCGCGGTGGTGCTGGTGGGCATCTATCTCGCGCTCAACGTCGTGGTGGCGGCGTCGGGAATCTGGCAGGTGATCACCCACGAGTACGTCGTCACCGACTGGACCACCGCCCTGACCGCCGAACACGGGAACGTCTTCGCGATGATCGGGGTGTCCCTGCTGGTCTTCCCGAAACTCGCGCTCGGTCTGTCCGGCTTCGAGACCGGCGTGGCGGTCATGCCGCACGTGGAGGGCGACCCGGGCGACACCGAGCAGAAGCCGGCCGGACGTATCCGCGGCGCGAAGAAGCTGCTGACGACCTCCGCCGTGATCATGAGCGTCTTCCTGATCGTGACCAGCTTCATCACCACCGTGCTGATCCCGGAGAAGGAGTTCGAGCCGGGCGGCCAGGCCAACGGCCGCGCGCTCGCCTATCTGGCGCACGAGTACTTGGGCAACGCCTTCGGCACGGTCTACGACGTCTCCACGATCGCCATCCTGTGGTTCGCCGGCGCCTCCGCCATGGCCGGGCTGCTCAACCTCATGCCGCGCTATCTCCCGCGCTACGGCATGGCCCCGCACTGGGCGCGCGCCGTCCGCCCCATGGTGATCGTCTTCACCCTGGTCGCGTTCCTGGTCACCTGGATCTTCGACGCCGACGTCGACGCGCAGGGCGGCGCGTACGCCACCGGTGTCCTCGTCCTGATCAGCTCCGCCGCCATCGCCGTCACCATCGCCGCCCGCAAGGCCCGCCAGAAACACTGGGCCACCGCCTTCGCCGTCATCTCGGCGGTCTTCCTCTACACGACCGTCGTGAACGTCATCGAACGCCCCGACGGCGTGAAGATCGGTGCCTGCTTCATCGCCGGCATCATCCTCGTCTCCCTGCTCTCCCGGCTCGCCCGCGCGTTCGAACTGCGCGTGACCAGCATGACCATGGACGGCATGGCCGAGCGGTTCGTACGGGACATCGCGAGCCGGCGGATCCGGTTCATCGCCAACGAGCCCGACAAGCGCGACGTCGCCGAGTACCGCGAGAAGATCGAGCAGATCCGCGCCGACCACGACCTCCCGCCCCAGGAGGACTTCGTCTTCCTGGAGGTCACCGTGGGCGACCCCTCGGAGTTCGAGTCGGTCATGAACGTACGCGGCGAAGTGCTGCACGGCCGCTACCGCGTCCTCACCCTGGAGTCCTCCTCCATCCCCAACGCGCTCGCCGCCCTGCTGCTGCACGTCCGCGACAGCACGGGCTGCATCCCGCACATCTACTTCGAATGGACCGAGGGCGACCCCTTCACCAACTTCCTGCGCTTCTTCCTCTTCGGCCAGGGCGAGGTCGCCCCGGTCACCCGGGAGGTCCTGCGCGAAGCCGAGCCCGACCGCGCACGGCGGCCACGGGTGCACGTCGGCTGACCCGGCCCGCGGCCCGGATCGGCCGGCCCCGCCCGGGCCCGTCCCCGTCCCCGCCCGGGCCTGTGCGGCGGCCGACACCCCGGGAGCGGGTGAGAGGCCGGTAATAAAGCCGGGCGCGGACCGCTCACCAGGTCGCGCGCCTCCGACGGCTTGGCAGACTGGTCGGGTGCCCCACCATGTGCTGCTCGCCGAGGACGACCGCGCCATCCGCCATGCCCTGGAAAGGGCGCTCACGCTGGAGGGCTACGAGGTGACGGCCGTCGCCGACGGAGTGGAAGCACTGGCCCAGGCCCACCGCACCCCACCGGACGTCCTCGTCCTCGACGTCATGATGCCCGGCATCGACGGCCTCCAGGTGTGCCGCGTGCTGCGCGCCGAGGGCGACCGCACTCCGATCCTGATGCTCACCGCGCTCGTCGAGACCGCGGACCGCATCGCCGGCCTGGACGCGGGCGCCGACGACTACGTGGTCAAGCCGTTCGACGTCGAGGAGGTCTTCGCCCGGCTGCGGGCGCTGCTCCGCCGCACCGGGAACGGCACCTTCGACGACGCCCCCGCACCGGCGCCGCGGGAGCCCCGGACCTCCGGCGCGCAGATCTCCGCGGCCGGGCTGCGCATGGACGTCCAGGCACGCCGGGTCTGGCGCGGCCGGCGCGAGCTGGAACTGACCCGGACCGAGTTCGAACTCCTCGAACTCCTCGTCCGCAACGCGGGCATCGTCCTGGACCACTCCACCATCTACGACCGGATCTGGGGCTACGACTTCGGGCCCGGCTCCAAGAACCTCGCCGTGTACGTGGGTTATCTGCGGCGCAAGCTCGACGAGCCGGGGGCACCGGCGCTGATCCACACCGTTCGGGGCGTGGGGTACGTCCTGAGGGAGGACTGAGTGCCACCACCCCTCCCCGGCCCGGCCGAGCCCCCGGGCCCCGCGTGCTCGGGCGACCCGCACTCCGCCGACCGCGCCGACAGCGGCCCGACCGGGACAGACGGCACAGGCACAGGCACAGGCCCGGGCCCGGCCGGCTCAGACCCGGCCGGCTCAGACCCGGCAGGCTCAGGTCCCGCAGGCTCGGGCCCCGCAGAGTCAGGCCCCGCAGGCCAGGGCGACACAGGCTCAAGCCCCGCAGGCTCAGGCCCGACAGACCAGGGCCCCGCAGGCTCAAGCCCCGCAGGCCAGGGCGACGGTGGGAAACCCGCCGGGGACGGAGCCCGGCAACGGGGGGCCCGGCGGGCACCGACCGCTTGGGTGTCCCGGTTCGCCGGGGCACCCCGTCGGCTGCGCCGGGTGTCCTCCCTGCGCGCAACCTTCACCGTGTCCTTCGCCGCCGTCGCCGCCGCCGTCACGGTCCTGGTCGGGTTCCTGAGCTACGACGCCGCCGCCCGGCTGGTGCGCGTCGACCAGCAGACGGTCTTCGCCGAGGTCGTGCAGGACCTGCGCGACCAGGTCCGTGAACACCCGCTTCAGCCGCAGGACTTCGCCTCCCCCGACACCGACCACGACGGGCCCCTCGACGACATCATCCGGCCCAGCCGCACCGACATCCAGGTGCTCGGGCCCGGCGGCGCGATGGTCGACCGCGGCACTCCGCCCCTGCCCGTGAACCGTCACGACCGGGCGATCGCCGACGGCGGCACGGCGGGCGAACTGGCGGAACACAAGGACGTCGACGTCGACGGCGACCGCTACCGGCTCGCGACCGTCGCGCTCGGCGGCGGACGGGGCGCGGTGCAGATCGCCCAGCAGTTCAGCGACACGGAGGACCTGCTCCGGGAGCTCCAGCAGCGGACCGTGCTGCTCGTCGGGGCTGTCGTGGTCGCCGCGGGGCTGTTCGGCTGGTGGCTGGCCCGGCGCATCACCCGGCGCCTGGTGCGGCTCGCCGGGGCCGCCGAGGACGTGGCGCGCACCGGTCGCCTCGGCATCCAGGTGCCGGTCACGGGGTACGACGAGGTGGCCCGGCTCGGCCGGTCCTTCGACCGGATGCTCGGACGCCTCGCCCAGTCCGAGGAGGACCAGCGCCGCCTGGTCCAGGACGCGGGACACGAACTCCGTACGCCGCTGACCTCCCTGCGTACGAACATCTCCATGCTCCGCCGGATCGACGAACTGCCGCCCGACGCCCGCGAGGAACTCGTCGCCGACCTGGCCCTGGAGTCCCGGGAGCTGACCGATCTGGTCAACGAACTGGTGGCCCTCGCGGCCGGCCAGTCCGACACCGAGCCCGTACGACACCTCGACCTCGCCGAACTCGCCGAGGATGTCGCGATCGTCGCGCGCCGTCGCACCGGCCGGGAGATCACCGTCCACGTCACCGGGGACACCGCGGTCGACGGCCGGCCGACCGCCCTCCAGCGCGCGGTCTCCAACCTCGTGGAGAACGCCGCCAAGTTCGACCGGGGCGGCAGGTCCCCGATCGAGGTCGTGGTGACGGGTCCCGCGCCGCGGACCGGCGCAGGACAGTCCGGTGATTCCGGCGGTCCGGACACGGGTGCCCGGCCCGGGCCGGTCCGCGTCGAGGTGCTCGACCGCGGCCCCGGCATCGGCGACGACGACCTCGTGCGTGTCTTCGACCGCTTCTACCGCGCCGCCGACGCCCGCAGCCTGCCCGGCTCGGGCCTCGGCCTGTCCATCGTCCGCGAGGTCGCCACGGCCCACGGCGGCACACCCTTCGCGTTCCACCGCGAGGGCGGCGGCACGGTGATCGGCTTCACGGTGGGGCGCTGACCTCGCGTGCGGGCGCCCGCCGGGGTGCCTGCGGGTCCGGTGGGTGGGTCGGGGCCGTGCCGGTACATCCCAGTCCGTCGCCGCTGGATCAGACGTCAGTTCTGACGCGAGCCGCTGCTCGATCCGAACGTAAGCGACGGACATAGGGATGTACCGGCACGGCCCCTCCCGCCGCATCCCGGCTGCGGGTCGCACGTGGCGAAGATCCAGCCCCTCCGGCGTTTGAGGAGCGGGGTCTGGGGCGGAGCCCCAGGGTGGGACGGGTAGGGGCGGAGGGGGCGAGAACACTCCGCTACACCCGGAGCGCCGCCAGCTGTTCCTCGAACGGCACCACCCGGAACCCGTCCTCGCGACCGGACGCGGCCACCTGGACCGGGCCGGGCGAGCCGGACGAACCCTGGGCCGGGACCGCAGGCCCGGACTCGGCCGAAGCCGGCGCCGACGCCGAGGGCCGTACCTGGGCCGGTGGAGGAGTGGACGCGCCCGTCAGGGCGGACATCAGCACCGCCAGTTCACCCGCCGCCCGCTCGATCCGCTCGGCAAGCCCCTCCGCCCCCCAGTCCTCCGAAGCCGCGTACACCCCGGTAGGGACGATCACCGCCCGCAGATACGCGAACAGAGGACGCAGCGCGTGTTCGAGGACCAGCGAGTGCCGCCCGGTCCCCCCGGTCGCCGCGATCAGCACGGGCTTGCCCGCCAGCACGTCCTTGTCGAGCACGTCGAAGAAGGACTTGAACAGTCCGCTGTACGAGGCGGAGAACACCGGTGTGACGACGATCAGCCCGTCCGCCGAGGTCACGTCGTCGATCGCGGCGGACAGCGCCCGCCCGGGGAAGCCGTTGGTGAAGTTGTGCGCGATCTCGACGGCGAGGTCGCGCAGTTCGACGACCCGCAGGTCCACCGGACCGGAAGCCCGGCCGGCGGTCGCGGCCGCCAGCCGGTCGGCCAGCAGCCGCGTGGACGACGGAACACTCAGCCCCGCCGAGACGACGACGAGCTTCATGCGACGGTCACCTCTTCCTTGGCGGCGGCCACCCGGGCCGCGTGGGTCGGCGCGTCCGGCACATCGGCCGGCCGCCCCTTGGCGAACTCCTCGCGCAGCACCGGCACGACCTGCTCACCGAGGAGGTCGAGCTGCTCCAGGACGGTCTTGAGCGGCAGCCCGGCGTGGTCCATCAGGAACAGCTGGCGCTGGTAGTCACCGGCGTACTCGCGGAACGCCAGTGTCTTCTCGATGACCTGCTGCGGTGAGCCGACGGTCAGCGGTGTCTGCTCGGTGAAGTCCTCCAGCGACGGCCCGTGTCCGTAGACCGGCGCGTTGTCGAAGTACGGCCGGAACTCCCGTACGGCGTCCTGCGAGTTGGGCCGCATGAAGACCTGGCCGCCGAGGCCGACGATCGCCTGCTCCGCCGTGCCGTGCCCGTAGTGCGCGTACCGCTCGCGGTAGAGCTCGACCATCTTCTTGGTGTGGTCGGCGGGCCAGAAGATGTTGTTGTGGAAGAAGCCGTCGCCGTAGTACGCGGCCTGCTCGGCGATCTCCGGCGAGCGGATGGAGCCGTGCCAGACGAACGGCGGAACACCGTCCAGCGGGCGCGGCGTCGCCGTGAACGACTGGAGCGGCGTACGGAACTTGCCCTCCCACGTCACCACGTCCTCGCGCCACAGGCGGTGCAGCAGCGCGTAGTTCTCGACGGCGAGGTTGATGCCCTGCCGGATGTCCTGACCGAACCAGGGATAGACCGGCCCGGTGTTGCCGCGGCCCATCATCAGGTCCACACGGCCGTCCGCGAGGTGCTGGAGCATCGCGTAGTCCTCGGCGATCTTCACCGGGTCGTTGGTGGTGATGAGCGTCGTGGACGTGGACAGGACGAGCTTCTCGGTGCGCGCGGCGATGAAGCCGAGCAGAGTGGTCGGGGACGACGGCACGAACGGCGGGTTGTGGTGCTCGCCGGTCGCGAAGACGTCGAGGCCGACCTCTTCCGCCTTCTGCGCGATGGCGACCATGGCCTTGATGCGCTCGTGCTCGCTCGGCTCCCGGCCCGTGGTCGGGTCCGGAGTCACATCGCCGACGCTGAAGATCCCGAACTGCATGGTCGCTCACCCTCCATGTTGTTGACTGTTCAACTATACCTCCGAACCACCACCTCGCCCCAGGTATTCCGCGACTGTCAGTACCCCGTCCTACGATCCCCACATGGCCGCCCCACGCCGTGACACCCGAGGCATCGTCGACGCCGCGGAGCTCTTCGCACGCGTCCGCTTCCGCCGCCACGAGCCCGCCGAGCCCCTGCGCCCCTACCTGGAGCACTACTGGCTGATCGACTGGGACCTCACCCAGCCGTACGCCTCGCACGTGGTCCCCCACCCGTCGGTCAACATCGTCTTCCAGCGGTACGCGGGACAGGACCCCTTCGGTGAGGTCGCCGGAATCGGACTCGACCTGTTCACCCAGAAACTGGAGGGGCGCGGCAGGGTGTGCGGGATCCAGTTCCGCCCGGGCGGCTTCCGCCCCTTCGCGCCGGGCCGGCCCCTGTCGTCCCTCACCGGGCAGCGGCTCCGCCTCCCGGAGGTCCTCCCCGACTCCGAAAGCGCCGTCGCGGCCGTCCTCGACCCGGACGACGAGCAGGCCCGGGTGGCCGCCCTCGACGCCTTCCTCCTGGGCCTGGACCCGCGGCCGGACCCGCAGGCCACCCTCGCGGCGGCCCTCGTCGACCGCATCCGCGCCGACCGGGCGATCCGCCACGTCGGCGAGTTCGCCGAGGCGCAGGGCATGACGGCCCGCGCCCTGCAACGGCTCTTCTCCGCGTACGTCGGCGTCGGCCCGAAGTGGATCATCCTGCGCTACCGCATCCACGAAGCCCTGGAGCGCGCCGAGACCGCCGAGTCGGTGAACTGGGCGGCCCTCGCCGCCGACCTCGGCTACGCCGACCAGGCCCACCTGGTCCGGGACTTCACGGCGACGGTCGGAGTTCCCCCGACGGCCTACGCGAGCGGCCACCAGCCTTCCTGACCCCGTCACCCCCGTCACCCCCCGGCTCGCCTCGCGGCCTCCTTCGCCCCCCGCTCCCCATCACCGGTCCGGATCACCTCTCCTGCAAATCACTTGACCGGGCCGCGCCCATGCCCCACATTTATCTGCGTGACACAGACATTGCGCGACACACATGAATCTTCGCACCCGCCCGCCCATCCGCCCGCCCGCACCCGCTGGGCGATCCTCGGCGTCGTCCTCGCCGCCGACATCCTGGATCTCCTCGACGGCACCATCACGAACATCGCCGCCCCGACCATCGCCCACGACCTCGGCGGCGGCACCGCCCTCATCCAGTGGCTCGGCGCGTCCTACGCCCTCGCGCTCGGCGTCCTGCTCGTCCTGGGCGGACGGCTCGGCGACAAGTACGGCCGCCGCCGGCTCTTCCTGACCGGCCTCGCCGGCTTCACCGCGGCCTCGGTCGCCTGCGGCCTCGCACCGACACCGGAAACCCTCGTCGCCGCCCGCCTCGCCCAGGGCGCCTTCGGCGCGCTCGTCATTCCGCAGGGCTTCGGCATCCTCGGCGCGACCTGGCCCCGGAACGAGATCGGCAAGGCGTACAGCCTGTTCGGACCGGTGATGGGCCTGTCCGCCGTCGGCGGTCCGATCCTCGCCGGACTCCTCATCGACGCCGACCTCGCCGGCCTCGGCTGGCGCTCGATGTTCCTCATCAACATCGCCCTCGGCGGCGCCGCACTCCTCGCCGCCGCCCGGTTGCTCCCCCGCGACACCGGCGACCGCACGACCAGCGTCGACGCCCCCGGTTCCGCCCTCCTCGGCGCCACCATGCTCGCCCTGCTCACCGGCCTCATCCAGGGCTCGGCCCACGGCTGGACCGCGCTCCCCGTCCTCCTCCTGGTCGCCGGCCTCGCGCTCTTCGCGGCGTTCTGCCACCGCCAGCGCACCGCGCCCAGCCCGCTGATCCGGCCCTCCCTCCTGCACAACCGCGGCTTCACCTCAGGACTGCTCCTCGGCATCGTCTTCTTCGCCGCGGTCGCCGGCCTCCTCTACGTCGTCTCCCTCTTCCTCCAGCAAGGCCTCGGCCGCTCCCCCTCGGGTGCCGCCCTCGCCCTCATGCCCCTGTCGGCGGGCATCGTCATCGCCTCGATCGCCTGTTACCGCCTGATCGCCCGCCTGGGCCGCCGCCTCGTCCTCATCGGCTTCCTCGTCACCCTCGCCGGGACCGCCCACCTCCTCGCCCTGGTCGCCGTCTCCGGCACGGACACCGGAAGCTGGGCCCTGGTCCCCCCGCTGCTCGTCATCGGTCTGGGCATGGGCGCCTGCTTCGGCTCGCTCTACGACGTCACCATCGGCGACATCGCGCCCGAGGAGGCCGGCAGCGCGGGCGGCTCGCTCGGCGCGGTCCAGCAGCTCGCCAACGCGATCGGAGCCGCCGCCGTCACCACCGTCTACTTCCGGACCGGCGGCGGCGAGACCCACGCCACCGCCGTGAGCCTCACCGTCGTCGCCGCCATCACCCTGCTGTGCTGCCCCCTCGTACGCCTGCTGCCGCTCAAGGCACCGGACGAACAGCACCACTAAGGAACGAGGACCAGCCGGCCCCGCAGCCCGCCCTCCGCGAGCCGCGCGTGCGCCTTGCCGACCTCGTCGAGCGCGTACGTCTCGGCGACCCGGGTCGTCAGCGCCCCCTCGTCGACGAGCGCCACCAGCTCCGCGAGCCGGGCCCCGTCGGCGGCGACCTCCACGGCACCGGTCCGCACTCCGCGCACGGACTCCGGGTGGGCCCCCGGGATGACCCCCATGAAGGCACCCCCGTCCCGCACCCACTCCAGCGCGTCCGCGCCCAGGATCGCCGCGTCCAGCACCGCGTCCACGCTCCCCGGAGCCACCGCGCCCGACACGAACCGGTCGGCACCCAGGGACCGTACGAACTCCTCGTCGCCCTCCCGGGCCAGCGCGGTCACGTGCACGCCGAGCCGGGCGGCGAGCTGCACGGCGTACCCGCCGACGGCCCCCGCGGCCCCGGTGATCAGGAGCTTCTGCCCCGGCTCCAGCCCCAGCCCGTCCAGGGCCTGGGCCGCGGCCAGCGCGTTGAGCGGCAGGCTCGCCGCGTGCACCGCGTCGACCGAGCGGGGCGCCGCGGCCACCGCGTCGGCGTCGACCACCACGTGATCGGCGTGCGTACCGAGAGGCTTGGCCGGCCCGTACGCCAGCGCCACCACCTCGTCGCCCACGCTCCACCCGGAGGCGACCCCGACCGCGTCCACGACCCCGGCCACGTCCCAGCCGAGCCCCAGCCGCTTCCCCGCGCCCCCGAAGACACCCGCCCGCACCCCGGCGTCCACGGGATTGACCGCCGCGGCCGCCACCTTGATCCGCACCTGCCGGGCCCCCGGCTCCGGCACGGCGACCTCGACGATCTCTACGGCTTCCGGTCCACCGAACGTCGTCACAACCACTGCACGCATCCCAGCTCACCCCATCAGTAGGTCATCCACGGGTCTCTTTCCCGCTGCAACAACCCTAGGAAGAGTTACTATCCATTGGTAAGTAGGCACCTGAAGGTGCGTACGTCACCCGGAGGTGAGTCATGGCGACCACGACAGCGGCCCAGCGGCGCCAGCAGGCCCGTGTCGAGTACGACGCGTTCATCAAGAGCTGCCCCACCAACCAGCTCCTGGACCGCATCAGCGACAAGTGGGTCAGCCTGATCGTGAGCGCGCTCGCCGACGCGGGCGGACCGATGCGCTACAGCGACCTCGGCCGCAAGATCGCCGGCGTCAGCCCCAAGATGCTGACGCAGACGCTGCGCTCACTGGAGCGCGACGGCATCGTCTCCCGCACGGTCACCCCGGCCGTCCCGGTCCGCGTCGACTACGAACTCACGCCGCTGGGCGGCAATCTGAGCTGCCTGCTCACCGCCGTCAAGGACTGGGCGGAGCACCACATCGAGGAGGTCGTCGAGGCCCGCGAGCGCTACGACGCCGCGTCCGAGGCCGCCTGAAACTCCCCGGACCGCAGCCGCGCGACCTGCTCGGCACTGAAGTCGACCGTGCGCCGCATGTGCCCGATGATCAGGGCGACCTCGGCGTCGTCGAGCCCGTCGAACAGGCCGTACCAGCCGCCGCCCAGCCGCTCCCACATCCGGCCGAACTCGGCGATCTTCTCCGGCACGGTCGCCACCAGCACCCGCCGCCGGTCGACCACATCGCGCTCCCGCAAGACGTAGCCCGCCTTCTCCAGCCGGTCCACCAGCCGCGTGGCCGACCCGGTCGTCAGCCCCGTCATCTCGGCGATCCGCCCGGTGGTCACCGGCCCCGCCTCCAGGCTCAGCAGATTCACACACTGCACATCCGTCGGATGCAGCCCGACGTGGTCGGCGAGGGCCTGGTTGAACAGCGCGTACGAGGCCATGTACCGCCGCGACACGACCGCCAGCTCCCCCAGCAGCCGCTCCCGCGCTTCCCCAGCCATACCGGCCCCTTCCACCACACCAACCGAAATCGTACGTGCGCCATCCGGCGACCAACCAGGCCCCCGGAAAACCGGCGTCCACCCAACCCACGGCACGGACACCCGCACCAACCTGGGGATCCGCCCCAGACCCCGCTCCTCAAACGCCGGAGGGGCTGGAACTTCCCGGGACTGAAAAGAGGAAACGCACCCGCAGCCGAAAAGTGCACCAGTGGGGCGAAGCCCAAGCCCCCACGCACCCGCAGTGGAGATCGCACGGGAGGGGCCGTGCCGGTACATCCCTAGGTCCGTCGCTTACGTTCGGATCGAGCAGCGGCTCGCGTCAGAACTGACGTCTGATCCAGCGGCGACGGACTGGGATGTACCGGCACGGCCCCGACCCACCCACCTACCCACCGGCCCGCACGCACCCCGGCAGACGCCCACGCGAGGCGAGCGCGAGCGCACCCGCAGGCCTAGAACGCGTACGAATCCCCGGTGTCCAGCGCCAGCACCCGCTGCCGGTCATTCGCGTGGTTCCGGTCCACCGACCCCCCACCCCACACGGTGTCCACCTCCATCGACACCTCCGACGGCACCCCCCGCAACCGCACCCTCACCCGAATCTCCTCCCCCAGCCCATCCGCAGGCAACGCCCCCGTACGGCACACCACCGTCCGCTCCCCCGCCCGCGCACACCGGGCCGGCAGCCGCTGCACATCGTGCAGCGGGGCCGACCACCGCAGCCGCACCGTCGCATCGTCGACGGGGTTCGGCCCATGGTTCCGCGGCGTCAGCCGGACATCGACCCGCCCGCCGCCCATGGTCACGTACCCGTGATAGGCGAGATCGGCCTCGGGCCCCACGACGGCCCCGGCCGCGGGGCCGCCACCCACCAGAACAGCCCCCAGACTCAGCACACCCACCGCACACACAACCCGCATGAGGCCATTCCTCCGCTCGCTCGCCACCCGGAATGATCATCGGGTCATCGACCCGCGTCAGGGGATGTATCCCACCCCTGACGCCCCGCAGGCGCCTGCCAACAGGTGACGCACCATCACGCCGGAGCACGCGCGACGAGCCCACCCCCGCATGCCACAGTGACCGCATGCCGATCGCCCGCTCCGCCGCCCTCTTCGTCCTCGCCGCGTTCCTCGAGATCGGCGGCGCCTGGCTGGTCTGGCAGGGCGTACGCGAACAGCGCGGCTGGCTCTGGATCGGCGCCGGCGTGATGGCCCTCGGCCTGTACGGCTTCGTCGCCACCCTCCAGCCGGACGCCGAGTTCGGCCGCATCCTCGCCGCGTACGGCGGAGTCTTCGTGGCCGGCTCCCTCGCCTGGGGCGTGGTCGCGGACGGCTACCGCCCCGACCGCTGGGACATCACCGGCGCGCTGATCTGCCTGGCCGGAATGGCCGTGATCATGTACGCCCCGCGCGGAACCTGACCCACCACCGCCAGAGAGCCCACCACCAGGGAGCCCACCACCGAGCGATCCACCACCCGACGCCTCACCCCGACACCTCGCCCCGCCCACCGGCACCTCGCCCCCCGTCCACCCGTCCTCGCCCCCACCTATCCTTGCCGGAGAAGCCCCAGCCCACCGCCAAGGAGCAGCCGTATGACCCCCGCCGCCGCGTCCCGTATCGCCGTCATCACCGGTGCAAGCAGCGGAATCGGCGCCGCGACGGCCCGGCAGCTCGCGGCCGAGGGCTACCGAGTCGTCGTCACCGCCCGCCGCAAGGACCGCATCGAGGCACTGGCGGCGGAGATCACCGCGGCGGGCGGCCAGGCCACCGCGTACGCCCTGGACGTCACGGACCGCACCGCGGTCGACGAGTTCGCGTCGGCGTTCAAGACGATCGGCGTGCTGGTCAACAACGCGGGCGGCGCGCTCGGCGCCGACCCGATCGCGACGGGCGACCCGGCCCAGTGGCGCCAGATGTACGAGACGAACGTCATCGGCACCCTGAACATCACGCAGGCCCTCCTCCCGGCGCTCACGGCCAGCGGCGACGGCACGGTCGTCGTCCTCTCCTCCACGGCGGGCCACGGCACGTACGAGGGTGGCGGCGGCTACGTCGCCGCCAAGCACGCCGAGCACGTCCTCGCGGAGACACTGCGCCTGGAGATCGTCGGCACGCCCGTCCGGGTCATCGAGGTCGCCCCCGGCATGGTCAAGACCGACGAGTTCGCCCTGACCCGCTTCGGCGGCGACACCGAGAAGGCCGCCAAGGTCTACGCGGGCGTCACCCAGCCCCTCACCGCGGACGACGTCGCCGAGACCATCACGTGGGCCGTCACGCGCCCGAGCCACGTCAACATCGACCTGCTCGTGGTCCGCCCCCGGGCCCAGGCGTCGAACACGAAGATCCACCGGGAACTGTGATGCCCGATCCGGCGTCACCTTCGGAGCGGCCCACCACGGACGACGCGGAAAAGGCCCGCCTGGCCCTGGAGAAGAAGCGCGAACGCTACGTCTGGTACTACCTCGCGTACTTCCTCTTCGGTATCCACATCGTGGCCTTCGTCATGATCTACGCGGTCCTGCACGCGAAGTGACCCACCGGTCGGTGCAACGCTCGGCGGCTCCGCCGCTCAACTCACACCAGCAGCCCCACCCATAACTCACACGGGTGAATTGATTCGATCACCCGCACGTCCACCGAACTCCCGACCTAGGCTCGCGCCACAACATCAAACACGACGGCCCTCGGCCGGGACTGCCATCCCGACCGAGGGCCTGACCAGCACGGAAGCGAGCCTTCCTGATGGCTGAACGCGAGCCTAACGCGATCCCCTGCGCTCCGGACGAATCCCGCAGCGGGACAACAGAGTTCATGGATCTCGTAGCCCCCGACTACGCCTACATGTTCGGCTTCCTGCAAGCCGACGGGCACCTCTCCAAGGGGACAGGTCAGAAAGGGCGCATGACCGTCGAGCTCAGCGCTCGCGACGTCGGAATTCTGCGCGAATTCCAACGCCTGACCCCGTACAACAGCAGCATCACCGGACGCACCCGGTCGACCAACTTCACCGCCAGCCACACGTCCGCGATCTGGACCCTGTGCGCCCTCGAAGCAAGGACACGACTGAACGAACTCGGTCTGCCGTACGGCCGCAAGTCCAGGACCATCACGCCCCCTCGCGTCCCGTTCTCGCAACGCGACTATCTCCGAGGAGTGATCGACGCAGACGGCTCGGTGGGCTTCACGGCCAAGGGCTTTCCCTTCGTCTCGCTCACCACCGCCAGCGCCGCCATCGGCGCCTATCTGTGCTTCTACGCGGGCAGGATCACCGGCGTCGAACGGTCCCTCAAGCGCAATGCCCGCGACGACGTCTTCAACATCCTTTACACGACGGAAGCAGCCCAGAAGCTGGGCACCCATCTCTACTACCCGGACTGCCTGTCACTGGACCGCAAGCGGACCGCCGCCGAGTCTCTCCACACCTGGTCACGCCCGGCCGACATGCGCGTAGCGCCCGACCGCCGTCGCTGGACGCCATCGGAGGACCGCTTGCTGCTGGCACTGAACAACGACGCCGCGGCCGCCAAGGAACTCGGCAGGACCGAGAAGAGCTGCTGCGTCCGCCTTTGGCGTCTTCGGACTGGCAAGACCCCGCTGCCCGCCGACGCCTGACCGACTGAACGGCGAGGCCCCGGACCGGGGCCTCGCCGGTGTCAGCCCTTCACACAGATGAACTGCTTCAGCTTCGCCACGACCTCGACGAGATCACGCTGCTGCTCCATCACCTGCTCGATCGGCTTGTACGCACCCGGGATCTCGTCCACGACGCCGGAGTCCTTGCGGCACTCCACGCCCCGCGTCTGCTCCTCCAGGTCCTTCGTCGTGAAACGGCGCTTCGCGGCGTTCCGGCTCATGCGCCGACCCGCCCCGTGCGAAGCCGAGTTGAAGGACTTCTCGTTGCCGAGGCCCTTCACGATGTACGAGCTGGTGCCCATCGAGCCGGGGATGATTCCGAACTCCCCGCTGCCCGCGCGAATCGCGCCCTTGCGGGTGACGAGCAGGTCCATGCCCTCGTACCGCTCCTCCGCAACGTAGTTGTGGTGGCAGCTGATCTCCGACTCGAAGGTCGGCTTCGCCTTCTTGAACTCCCTGCGGATCACGTTCTTCAGAAGCGCCATCATGAGCGTGCGGTTGTACTTCGCGTACTCCTGGGCCCAGAACAGGTCGTTGCGGTACGCCGCCATCTGGGGCGTGTCCGCGACGAAGACGGCGAGGTCCCGGTCGACCAGGCCCTGGTTGTGCGGGAGCTTCTGCGCGACACCGATGTGATGCTCGGCAAGTTCCTTGCCGATGTTCCGGGACCCGGAATGGAGCGTAAGCCACACAACACCCTCGGAATCGAACAACAGTTCGATGTAGTGATTTCCCGCGCCTAGCGTTCCCATCTGCTTCACAGCCCGCTCCTGACGGAACTTGACCGCTTCGGCGACCCCGTCGAACCGCCCCCAGAAGTCGTCCCACCCGGCGGTGGCCAGCCCGTGGAACCGGTCCGGGGCGACCGGGGAGTCATGCATCCCCCGTCCCACCGGAATCGCCTCCTCGATCTTCGACCGGAGTCGCGAGAGGTCGCCCGGCAGGTCGTTGGCCGTCAGGGACGTGCGGACCGCGGACATTCCGCAGCCGATGTCGACACCCACCGCCGCCGGGCACACCGCGTCCCGCATGGCGATGACGGAGCCGACCGTCGCGCCCTTGCCGTAGTGGACGTCCGGCATGACGGCGAGCCCCTTGATCCAGGGCAGGGTCGCCACGTTCTGGAGCTGGCGCAGTGCGACATCCTCGACCGACGCGGGGTCGGTCCACATGCGGATGGGAACCTTCGCGCCCGGCACCTCTACGTACGACATATCGTCCTCGATCCCCAGAAAAACAACAGAAGTCTTAAATCGCAAAACCGGCGCCTAGGTCGACGTATGGGACAACGGACCGGCGTCCACGGCTCTGCGTGCGATACACATTGTCTCCAGGGGCCGCCCCCGTGCGGCAACCGAATAACCACAGGACACCCGGGCCGAAGCGCCGTCGGGAACCGTCGAGAGGAGCCTGACCGTGCAGCGGAAGGCGTACGTAACAGGCGCCGCTGTGCTCCTCGCGGCATTGCTTGCGGGCTGCACGGGCGGTACGGACGAGGGGAATTCACCCCCGGACTCCAAGAGCGGCAACGCCGGCACGACGGCTCCGGCCGCCCAGCCGGGCAAGTACCGCACCCTCCCGCAGGCGTGCACGGCGGCCGATCACGACACCCTCGACGCACTGCTGCCCGGCATCCAGCAGAGCACCGACGAGAAGCAGCAGGAGAAGCTGTACGACGGTGAGGCCACGGTCACGTACAACACGGACCGGCGGGACGGCTGCAACTGGAAGGTGGAGTCCACCTCCGCCACCGATCACCTCTTCGTCGACTTCGAGCGCGTGGTCTCGTACGACACCGCGGTGAGCGACGACGACAAGGCCGAGGAGCTCTACACCGCCAAGGAGACGGCGGCCGACCTCCCCGAGCCGTCCGCGTCGGCCTCCGCCTCGGGCGACGACGCCAGTCCGAGCCCGAGCGACGGCACCGGCACCCCGGCCGGCGACGGAGGCGGCAGCGACGAGGGCGACGGCAAGGGCGACGGCTCCGGCACCCCTTCCGCCTCCGCCTCTCCGTCGGGAACGCCCACCGCTCTCCAGCCCCGCGTCCTCGACGGTCTCGGCGACCAGGCGTTCCTCGACGACAAGCTGAGCACCGGTTCGTCGACGGCTCAGCAGCGCACGGTGACTGTGGTGTTCCGCACGTCCAACGTGATCGTGACGATCGAATACGCCGAGCAGCCGACGGCTTCCACGGACACCCCGGACAGCGAAGAAATGCAGGACAGGGCGTGGAAACTGGCCCGGGAGCTGGCCGACGAGCTCAACGGCTAGCGGCCCCGCGGCACCTGCGGGCACCCCGGCGCAAACCCCCCGAACGGGAACCGCTCGGGCGCCTCACCGCGTACCGTGGCCCCTCGGACCCGACCGGTCGCACGTTCCATGTGCGGCCGGACCACGAGCGCCACGAGTGAAGGAACCATGCACCGACCAGTACAGCGAGTAGGCCGAGCACCGCGACTCACCCGCATCCTTGTCAGCGCAGCCGCCGTCCCGGTGATGCTCGTCGCCGCGGGCTGTTCCTCGGACTCCGACTCCGGCGACGACGCGCAGAAGAGCGCGAGCGCGACGCCGGACGCGAAGGTGTCCGAGAGCGCCTCGGCCGATGTCGTCCAGCCCGCCGCGTACGCGGCGCTTCCCGAGCCGTGCTCGGTGCTGTCGAAGAAGACTCTGGGCGAACTGGTCCCCAAGGGGAGCAAGTCGGGCAAGGAGGGCAAGTCGGACGACGCGGCGCAGCGCGGCAACTGCAACTGGAGCAGCCTCGACAACAACGGTGTGAAGGGCTCTCAGTTCCGCTGGCTGAACGTGGCGCTGCTGCGTTTCGATTCGGACACGCGTGGCGCGGGCGACGAGCAGGCGCACGCGTACTTCGAGAAGCAGGTCACGGGCGCGCAGTCGGTGGAGGGCGCGAAGGGCGCCAAGTCCGAGCCGGTCGCCGGGACGGGCGACGAGGCGACGGCCGTGCGGTACGACCTGAAGAAGAAGGAAGGCTCCTTCAAGCAGCAGACGATCGTGACGCGCGTCGAGAACGTGGTCGTCACGCTCGACTACAACGGTGCCGGTCTCGCGGGTGAGAAGACCCCGGACGCCGCCGACCTGCTGAAGGACGCCGAGAAGGCGGCGAAGGAGGCGGTGGCCGCGGTGACCGCCGCGAACGAGGACGGCGGCGGGGCGAGCGCGTCCTCTTCGGAGTCGTCCTCTTCGTCGAAGGCGTCGTCCGGCTCGAAGGCTCCGTCCAGGAGCGCCTCCGGGAGCGCTTCGCCGTCGAAGTCCGCGGCGAAGAAGGACTGACCCGCCCCCGTCCGTTTTCGGGGCTCAACTCGTATCTTTGGCGGGACAGTTGCAGGGGCCCGGTCCTCTCGGGGACCGGGCTCGTCCCATACCGCGCATCCGTACGCCACACACATGTGCCACTCTGTTGCGCGCAACAACACGCAAGCGGAGGGGAGTGCAGGTGGCCGCGCCCATACAGCTGACACGGATGCACAAGATTCTCATCGGCGTGGTCGTCGCCGGTGCGGTCGTCATCGCCGGGATCGGCTTCGCCGGTTCCTACACGGCGGTCCGTGAGCTGGCGATCCAGAAGGGGTTCGGGAACTTCTCGTACGTCTTCCCGATCGGCATCGACGCGGGTATCTGCGTCCTGCTCTCCCTCGACCTGCTCCTGACGTGGATCCGTATCCCGTTCCCCCTGCTGCGCCAGACCGCGTGGGTGCTGACGGCGGCGACGATCGCCTTCAACGGCGCGGCGGCCTGGCCGGACCCGCTGGGTGTGGGCATGCACGCCGTCATCCCGATCCTGTTCGTGGTCTCGGTCGAGGCGGCCCGGCACGCGATCGGCCGCATAGCCGACATCACGGCCGACAAGCACATGGAAGGCGTCCGCCTCACCCGCTGGCTGCTCTCCCCGCTCCCGACGTTCCTGCTGTGGCGCCGCATGAAGCTGTGGGAGCTGCGCTCCTACGAGCAGGTCATCAAGCTGGAGCAGGAACGCCTTGTCTACCAGGCACGGCTGCACGCACGGTTCGGCCGCGCCTGGCGCCGCAAGGCCCCGGTGGAGTCGCTGATGCCGCTGCGCCTGGCGCGCTACGGCGTCCCGCTCGCGGAGACGGCTCCGTCCGGTCTGGCGGCGGCGGGCATCGAGCCCGCGGTGCTGCCGCCGGCGCCCGTGCCCGCCCTGGCGCCGGCCGACGCGTCCGCGAGCAGTCGCACCCCCGAGCCCACGGCGGCCCTTCAGCCCCAGCTCATCGAGCAGCGCCCCGCTCCCGAGGGCAGCGAACGCCCCGAGTCGCCGGAGTACGCCGAGCCACAGAATCCGTGGCTCCAGGCGCGGAACCCCCAGTCCATCGAGTACCAGGGCGGCTACGACCCAGACGCGGCGTACCGGGAGTGGTTCGCGGAGCAGCAGCAGGCCGAGCTGTTCGAGGAACAACAGCAGTTCCGGTCCGCTCAGCAGTTCCAAGAACAACAACGGTTCGAGGAGCAGCAGAGGTTCGAGGAGCAGCGGCGGTTCGGGCAGCAGTACGAGGTGCCGCCGGCCCCCGAACCCGAGCCCGCCCCGGAGCCCTCTCCGGAGGACACCGGTACCTTCCCGATCCCGTCTGGCCCGGGCCGTACCCGTGGGCTGGGTTCGGGCGGTAGCACGGAGCCGACCGAGGAGGACTACTACCTGGTCTTCAAGAAGTCGATAGACGGCAGCTACCCGACCTCGGGCCAGTTCAGAGGTGACGTGGAGGCGACGTACCGCCTCACGCTCCCGCAGCGTGAGGCCGACCGCATGGTCCACCGCTTCACCAACCGCCACACGGCGGAACTCCAGGAGGACCACATCGCGTAGGCACCCCGGTGGGTGACCGATGGAGTGTGTACGAGGAAGGGGCGCCCGGTGATCACCGGGCGCCCCTTCCTCGTACGGCTGTGCTGTGTGCGGTTACGCGCCGAGCAGCTTGCGCACCCGGTCCTGTCCGACGGCGAGCAGCAGCGTGGGCAGGCGCGGCCCGGTGTCGCGGCCGACGAGCAGGTGGTAGAGCAGGGCGAAGAAGGTGCGCTGGGCGACCTTGATCTCGGCCGGGAGTTCCTTGGCGGTGGCGTCGGCGGGGAAGCCGGCCTGGACCTTGGGAACGCCGTAGACGAGGTGGGTGAGGCCGTCCAGGGACCAGTTCGCCTCCAGTCCGTCGAGGAGCAGGCGCAGCGACTCGCGGCCCTGGTCGTCGAGGGACTTCAGGAGGTCGACGTCGGGCTCGTCGCGGACGACGGTGCGTTCCTCGGCCGGTACCTGGGTGTTGATCCAGGTCTCGGCCTTGTCGAGCCGGGGCCGGACCTCGTCCAGGGAGGCGAGCGGGTTCTCGGGGTCGAGCTCGCTCAGGATGCGCAGGGTCTGGTCCTCGGCGCCGGCGGTGATGTCGGCGACGGAGGCGAGGGTGCGGTACGCCATCGGGCGGGGGGTCGGGGGCAGTTCCCCGGCGGCGGTGCCGACGGCGCGGGTGTACGCGGCGGCGTCCGCGGGCAGCACGGAGCCGTCGGTGACCTTGCCGGCGAGCTTGTCCCACTCGTCGTAGAGCCGCTGGATCTCCTGGTCGAAGGCGATCTTGAACGACTGGTTGGGGCGGCGGCGGGCGTACAGCCAGCGCAGCAGCTGCGGTTCCATGATCTGGAGCGCGTCGGCCGGGGTGGGGACCCCGCCCTTGCTGCTGGACATCTTGGCCATGCCGGAGATGCCGACGAAGGCGTACATCGGTCCGATGGGCTGCTTGCCGCCGAAGAGCCCGACGATCTGCCCGCCGACCTGGAAGGAGGACCCCGGGGAGGAGTGGTCGACGCCGCTCGGCTCGAAGACGACGCCTTCGTAGGCCCAGCGCATGGGCCAGTCGACCTTCCAGACCAGCTTGCCGCGGTTGAACTCGCTGAGCCGGACGGTCTCGGAGAAGCCGCAGGCGGAGCAGGTGTACGTCAGCTCCGTCGTCTCCTCGTCGTAGGCCGTGACGGTGGTGAGGTCCTTGTCGCACTGCCCGCAGTAGGGCTTGTACGGGTAGTACCCGGAGGCGGAGCTGCCGTCGTCCTCGGCGGCGGCGCCCGATCCCTCGGCTGCTTCGAGTTCGGCCTCGTCGACCGGCTTCTGGCCCTGCTGCTTCTTGGCGGGGGCCTTCTTGGTCCGGTACTGGTCGAGGATCGCGTCGATGTCGCCGCGGTGCTTCATCGCGAACAGGACCTGCTCGCGGTAGGTGCCCGAGGTGTACTGCTCCGTCTGGCTGATTCCGTCGTACTCGACGCCGAGCTCGGCCAGCGCCGCGGTCATCGCGGCCTTGAAGTGCTCGGCCCAGTTCGGGTACTCGGAGCCCTTGGGGGCGGGGACGGAGGTCAGCGGCTTGCCGATGTGCTCGGCCCACGACTCGTCGACGCCCGCGACGCCCGCCGGAACCTTGCGGTAGCGGTCGTAGTCGTCCCAGGAGATCAGGTGGCGCACGGTGTGCCCGCGGCGGCGGATCTCGTCGGCGACGAGGTGCGGGGTCATGACCTCGCGGAGGTTGCCGAGGTGGATCGGGCCGGAGGGGGAGAGTCCGGACGCGACGACAACGACCGGTGCGGCGGCGCCAGAGTGTTTCGCGCCCGGGGCCCGACGCTCCGACTCCTCGATGACCTCATCCGCGAAACGGGAGACCCAGTCGGTGGTCTCGGTGCTCTGAGCCACGATGCGCACGTCCTTCTTTCTCAATACGGCAGTACGGCTGACGCGACCATTCTCCCAGCTCGGGCCTCAACCGCGAAAACGGCTTTTCACCGCGTGGGATACTGGCTTTCCTTGTACTCAGAAACTCCGGAACCCGAGCAGAACGGCAGCCACTCCATGGCCTCGGTCACGTCCCTCACCGCTTCCGTCCATCAGCGCCTCGCGGACGCCCTCTCGGCAGCTCTGCCGGAGGCCGGTTCCGCTGACCCGCTGCTGCGCCGAAGCGACCGGGCCGACTTCCAGGCCAACGGGATCCTGGCCCTCGCCAAGAAGGCGAAGGCGAACCCGCGCGAGCTGGCGACGCAGGTCGTGGACCGGGTCGAGTCGGGTGACGTGATCAAGGACATCGAGGTCTCCGGGCCCGGCTTCCTGAACATCACGATCACCGACCGGGCGATCGTCGAGAACCTGGCGGAGCGGTACGCGGACGGCGAGCGGCTCGGGGTGCCCCTCGCGGAGCACCCGGGCACGACGGTGATCGACTACGCGCAGCCGAACGTGGCCAAGGAGATGCACGTCGGTCATCTGCGGTCGGCGGTGATCGGTGACGCGGTGGTGCAGATCCTGGAGTTCACCGGCGAGTCCGTCGTGCGCCGGCATCACATCGGCGACTGGGGCACCCAGTTCGGCATGCTCATCCAGTACCTGATCGAGCACCCGCACGAGCTGGACCACAAGGGCGGCGAGGTCTCCGGCGAGGAGGCCATGTCGAACCTGAACCGTCTCTACAAGGCGGCGCGTTCCCACTTCGACTCCGACGAGGAGTTCAAGACGCGGGCGCGGCGCCGGGTGGTGGACCTGCAGGCGGGCGAGCCCGGGACGCTGGCCATGTGGCAGAAGTTCGTGGACGAGTCGAAGATCTACTTCTACTCGGTCTTCGACAAGCTGGACATGGAGATCCGCGACGCCGACGTGGTGGGCGAGTCCGGCTACAACGCCATGCTGGACGAGACGTGCCGGCTCCTGGAGGAGTCGGGCGTGGCGGTCCGCTCGGACGGCGCGCTCTGCGTGTTCTTCGACGACGTGAAGGGCCCGGACGGCAACCCGGTCCCGCTGATCGTGAAGAAGTCGGACGGCGGCTACGGCTACGCGGCCACCGACCTGTCCGCGATCCGTGACCGTGTCTTCAACCTGAAGGCCGACAGCCTGATCTACGTCGTGGACGCCCGGCAGTCCCTGCACTTCAAGATGGTCTTCGAGACCGCGCGCAGGGCCGGCTGGCTGAACGACGACGTCAAGGCCCACCAGCTCGCCTTCGGCACGGTGCTGGGCAAGGACGGCAAGCCGTTCAAGACCCGTGAGGGCGAGACGATCCGGCTGGTGGACCTGCTGGACGAGGCGATCGAGCGGGCGACGGCCGTCGTGCGGGAGAAGGCCGAGAAGGTGGGCCTGAGCGAGCAGGAGATCGAGGAGAACGGCCGGTACGTCGGCATCGGCGCCGTGAAGTACGCGGACCTCTCCACCTCCGCCGTCCGGGACTACAAGTTCGATCTGGACCAGATGGTGTCGCTGAACGGCGACACGTCGGTGTACCTCCAGTACGCGTACGCCCGTATCCGGTCGATCTTCGGCAAGGCCGGCGACCGTACGCCGGTGGCGCACCCGGAGCTCGAACTGGCCCCGGCGGAGCGGGCGCTCGGTCTGCACCTGGACCGGTTCGGCGAGACGCTGGACGAGGTGGCCGCCGAGTACGCCCCGCACAAGCTGGCGGCGTACCTGTACCAACTGGCCTCGCTCTACACGACGTTCTACGACCAGTGCCCGGTCATCAAGCCGGCCCCGGCGCAGGAGGTCGCGGAGAACCGCCTCTTCCTCTGCGACCTCACGGCCCGCACGCTCCACCAGGGCATGTCCCTGCTGGGCATCAGGACGCCCGAGCGGCTCTGATCTCGGTTCCACGAGAAGCCCCGCAGTCCGGGATCACCGGGATGCGGGGCTCTTTCGCGTACCGGGGTGATCCCGTGGCCCGGTCCAGGGCTGATCCTGCGGTACTTCACCTCGTACGCCGCCGGCTGGCGCACCGCGCCTCCGGCGTTGTCAGTGCCGGCCCCTACAGTCACCGGCATGGCGACACTTCCCAATCCGCTGCCGCGGCTGACGGCAGACCCGAGCGGGCGCGTGCTCGGGCTCGAACTCCCGCCCGGGAGACTGATCGACGCGACCGACGACGGCCCGTGGCACGAGCCGCTGCTGTGGCACGCCGAGGACGGTTCGGCTCCCGGAGCCTGGGCGGCGCTGGCCGCTCCGGCGCGGGGGTCCGGTCTGCTGCCGGTGCTGGTCGACGTGGGCGGCTCGCAGAACGGCCCGGAGGAATGGGAGTTGATGCCCGGCGAGGTGTCGTACCCCGGGGACCACGACGCCGACGAGGTGCTGGCCGAGTTCTGGGAGGAGTACGCGGCGGACGAACTCGACGCGGACCAGGACTACCCCGGCAAGGACAGGGTGGTCGAGATCTTCGGGGAGCAGCCGGCCCTCGACGAGACGATCGCGCCGTACGGACCGCTCTGGCCGGGCCTGGCCGCCGCCACGGCGCCCGAAGCGGATCCGGACACCCGCGCCGCCGAGATCGCCGACTCCCTCACGGGCCACGGCTCGTGGCTGAAGCAGCCTCGGCTCGCGCTGGTTCCGGCGCGCCGCAGCGCCGACATCCCGGCCGCCCTCGGCTGGTCGGGCCCTCTGAACCACGAGGGTGACGTGGGGCGTCTGTGTGCCGTGCTCCGCTCCTGGGAGGACCGCTTCGGCATACGCGTGGTGGCCCTCACCTTCGACCAGTTGGTGCTGTCCGTGGCGGCCCCGCCGGCCACCATGGCGGAGGCCGAGGCGGTCGCGGCGGAGCATTTCGCCTTCTGCCCGGACAACATCACGCAGGGCAACCACACCACGCTGCGGACGTACGCCGAGCAGGAGGTGCTGGACGAGCGGGTGTGGTCGTTCTGGTGGGACTGACCGGCGTCGGGCCGTGCCTCTGGTGGGGACCGGCGGTGGTCAGCCGCGCAGCCCTGTTCCCAGGCGGCGCAGCCCTTCCGCGATCTCGTCCGGGGTCTGCGTGACGAAGCACAGGCGCAGCGTCGACGTCTCCGGGGTGCCCGCGTAGAAGGGCGCGCCGGGCACGTACGCCACACCCTGCTCCACCACTCCACGGAGCAGGGCCGTGGTGTCGTACGGCTCGGGCAGGCGGGCCCAGAGGAACATGCCGCCCTCCGGCCGGGTCCACGTCGACCCGGCCGGGAGGGCCGCGCCGATCCCGGCGAGCATGGCGTCGCGCCGCTCGCGGTAGACGGCCGCGACCCGTGTCACGTGGGCGTCCAGGTCGCGGTCGGCCAGATAGCGGGCGGCGGCGAGCTGGTTGACGGTCGGGGTGTGCAGATCGGCGGCCTGCTTGGCGACGGCGCACGCGCGCCGCAGTGCCGCGGGCGCGCGCAGCCAGCCCAGCCGCAGGCCGGGCGCCATCACCTTGGAGAAGGAGCCGAGCAGCACGGTCCGGTCCCCGGCACCGTCGCGGGAGGCGATCCACGGCACCCGCTCGCCCTCGAAGCGCAGCTCTCCGTACGGGTCGTCCTCGACGATCCACAGTCCGCGCGCGGCGGCGACGCGGGCGATGGCGGCCCGTCGCTCGCCCGGCAGGGTGCGCCCGGTCGGATTCTGGAAGGTGGGCACGGTGTAGAGCAGCTTCGGCCGCTCCCGGGCGACCAGTTCGTCGAGTGCCTCGGGGTCGATGCCGTCGTCGTCGCCGGGCACGGCCAGCACCCGCGCTCCGGCGAAGGCGAACGCCTGAAGTGCCGCCAGATAGCAGGGGCTTTCGACCAGGACGGTGTCGCCGGGTTCCAGTAGCGCGGTGGCGAGCAGTGACAGCGCCTGCTGCGAGCCGGTGGTGACGAGGACGTCGTCGGGTCCGGTCGGCAGTCCGCGTGCGCTCGTCCGTTCGGCGAGGGCCGCCCGCAGCGCCGGTTCGCCCTCGGTCGTCGAGTACTGCAGGGCCCGTTCGGGCTCCTCGGCGAGGACGTCGCGATAGGCCGCCGCGATGCCGTCCGCGTCGAACAGTTCCGGGGCGGGCAGTCCGCCCGCGAAGTTGATCACCTCGGGTCGTGCCGTGACCGCGAGGATGTCCCGTACCGGCGAACCGCCGATCGCGGTGGCCCGGGCGGCGAGCGGGGGCACGGGTGCGGTCGCGGGGTCGGTGACGGTCACGGTGACGGCTCCTTGTCGTTGCGGGCGGCGGCCCCGGCGCGCCGGGGCCGGCTCGTGTCCGCACCCTAGGCCGGTGCGTGCCGTCTACACCCGTCAATTCCGGGATACGGACGGCAGCCCGGCGCGGCGGCCGGCGGCAGTCCGGCGCTGCGCCTGCGTCTAGGGCTTGACGCCCGTCGCGACGTACACGTTGATGTCCGCGTCCGTGACGTCGTTGATGTCGCGGTAGCGGACCTTCTCGACGTCGTCGAGCGTGGCCAGAAAGGCGGGGTCGGCGGTCTCCGGGACCGGGGCGTTGCCGTCGGGCCGCCAGTGGTGGGCGGGGACGACTCCGGGTTCGTCCAGCACCAGGCCGTTCTCGGTGAAGAAGCGCTCCACCTCCGCCTTCGAGCGCAGCACGAAGGTGAACCCCCGCTCGGTGTACGTCCGTTGGACGGCGCGGATGTTCTCGGCGTTCAGGTCCTCGGTGAGGTGGCTGAGGACGAGCCGGCTGCCGGACGGCAGCGCGTCCACGAGTCCGCGCACGATCGGGTACGCCTCGGCGTCCTCGACGAAGTGCAGGATCGCGACCAGCACCAGGGCGACCGGCTGGTCGAGGTCGATGGTCTTGGCGGCCTGTTCGAGGATCTGCCCGGGCTGCTCGAGGTCCGCGTCGATGTAGTCCGTACGCCCCTCGGGCCCGCTGGTGAGCAGGGCGCGCGCGTGGGCGAGGACGACCGGGTCGTTGTCGACGTACACGACCCGCGAATCCGGGGTGATCCGCTGGGCGATCTGGTGGACGTTCTCCTGGGTGGGCAGTCCGGTGCCGATGTCCAGGAACTGCCGGATGCCGTCGTCCGCGGTCAGCGTGGTCACGGCGCGGCGGAGGAAGTCGCGGTTGTGCCGGACGTCGAGGTAGCCCCGTGGGTTCGCGGCGAGCGCCGCGGCGGCCGCGTTCCGGTCGACCGGGTAGTTGTCCTTGCCGCCGAGGAAGACGTCGTAGACGCGGGCGGGGTGTGCCTTGGTGGTGTCGATCCTCCTTCTCAGCTCCGCGGGGTCCTGGCTGAGGGCGTCACCGGACATGGAACATCTCCCTGGAGAGTCGCGTCATTGAGCGGGCAACAACCTAACTCCTGGGGGGACTTGATCGTGCCCCGATCACTCGGAGGAAGCCGATACCCACTCGCTGCCGCCCAGCGGATGGTTGTACACGGGCCGGCCTGTGTTCCCGCTCGTCCGGAACGGCTTCCCGTGGTCGTCGACGCGCACCGTGCCGCTCTTCGTCCCGCTGGACCAGTCGAGTTCCAGGTACCAGCTCACGTCGTGCGCCCGTGCGTCCGCGAACACGTAGAAGACCTCGGGGTCGGACTCGCTGACCTTGTACGGGAAGTCCCGCTGTCCGCCCTTGAGCGCGGTCACGGGCTGCCCCGCGTCGAGGTCCACGGTGAACGACTTCGTCTCGACACCTCCGCCACAGCCCACGCCCATCGCGTAGTCGTTCCAAGCGAGTGGAACGTCCTTCCGCACCACTCGCACGTGCAGTGCTTCCACGACGACGGTCGCTCTGTCCGTGCCCTGCACCGTCAGGGCGAGCATCTGCTCCCCGCTCGCGACCCCGCCGAGCGCGGTGACCCAGCCGCGCGCGTCCGACTCGTTCGGCGGCGGCGGCGGCACCTGCGGGGCGTCCCGGTTCACCAGGTAGTGCTGGCTGCACGGGTCGTCCCACTTGTACGCGTCGGCGACGACGGCCGGTGCACCTGCGCCGTCCTCGGCCGCGCCGCCCCCGGCCGCGCTGTCCTGCGGGACAGGTCCGCCGCTCGACGAGACGGACGCCTTGGGACTGCCGCCGTGCGAGGCGGACGCCGAGGCCGATCCCTGGTGGGCCTCGGGCGTCGAACGGGCGCCCTGCGCGCCCCGGCTCCCCGCAGTCTGCGGCACGCCGAGGGCGATGGCCTCTCCCTTGGAGTCGTCGCCACCTCCGCCCGACCCGAAGTGAACGGCCAGTGTGGTGGACACGATCGCGGTCAGCGCAACGGCGACGGCGCCGGCGAGCAGCAGGGCCCGCCGGCTCCGTTTCGCCGGCTCCTGCGCCGGCACCGGCACGCGCACCGGCTCCGACCCGGGCACGGACACCGAAGCCGGATCCGGGGCCGGAGCCACGGCCTCCCGCCCCACCCGTGACACCGAACCCGTCGCGCTCCCGGTCGCCGCCCCGTCACCCGGGGCAGAGCCGGCCCCCTCGTCCGTGCCCGCCTCGGCGCCGTCCCCGTCGCCTCCCGGGACCGCGACCGGCGCCGTCGCCGCTGCCGATCCCGGCGGGGGCCCCGCGCCCGGGGTTTTCTGCCTCCGCAGCGCGTCCGCGAGGACCCAGCTCCGGTGCAGCTCGATCAGCTCCTCCGGAGTCGCCCGGCACATACGCGCGAGGCGCTCCACGGGCGCGTAATCCGTCGGTACGGCATCCCCGTTGACGTACCGGTGCAACGTGGACGTACTCACGTGCAGCCGTTTGGCGAGCGCCCCGTAACTGAGCCCGGACCGCGCCTTCAGCTCCCGCAGTAATCCCGCGAACTCGTCCCCCGCCATACGTTCCTCCATCCCCCGCGTCCCGGACCGTGTTCCAGGGCGACACTGTTTTCCCAGCTCAGACCCTGCGCGAACGTTCCGGCGTCCCGAATACCCCGGCGATGGTGGTGGCCGGGACGGAACACCGCACAAGCTTCGGTCATCCAAGCACGCCGCTCCCGCCGACCGGTCGAGCGGCCGACCCACCAGCGACACCCCAGGGGGATCACCATGTCCGTACGCACCGCACGCACTGCCCGTACCCGCTTCCTCGCCGCCACGGCGGTCGCACTCGCCGCGCTGACTCTGACGGCGTGCAACGACGGCGACGGCGTACGCGGCGAAGGCCCGTCCGACACGTCCGCTTCCTCGTCGCAGCCGAGCGGACCGGCGGCAGACGCGGGTTCGACGGCGAAGCCCGCGGGCAACGGCACCGCGAGCTCGACGGGCGGCTCGACGGCGGGCGGCACGGGCGGCTCGAAGAGCACGCCCACCGCCGCCGGCTCCGCACAGGGCTCCGGCAAGAAGACCGGGACCGGCTCCAAGACCGGCTCCAACGGGCAGACCGGCACCAGGAACGTCGCCTGCGACGGCTCCACGACGAAGACCACCGCGACCGCGGTGTCCCGTCCGCTCAACCACCTGCTGCTCACCGTCACCAACACCGGCACGAGGAACTGCGACCTGACCGGCTATCCGATCGCCCGGTTCGCCGAGGCCCAGTCCGTCCCGCCGGTCGCGGAGGAGACACACCCGCAGGCGGTCGTGACCCTCGCCCCCGGCGAGTCCGGCTACGCGGGTGTGCTGCTGTCGGCCGCCGACGGCAGCGGGGGCAACGGCTACACCGCCAAGACTCTGGAGATCGGCTTCGACAAGGGCCGCAGCGCCACTCCGGCCCTCCCCGCAAAGGGCGTCTACATCGACGACAAGCTCACGGTGACGTACTGGCAGCAGGACCTGGACGGCGCGCTCGCGTACTGAGCGGAGCGCGCCCCCCGATCGTGTCGCCGGAACCGCCCCCCGCCCCGCCGGGAGGTCAGCGCAGCTTCAGCGCGGCCTCGGTCGCCCAGTACGTGAGGATGTTCTGGGCGCCGGCGCGCTTGATGCCGGTCAGGGTCTCCATGATCGCCTTGTCCCGGTCGATCCAGCCCTTCTCGGCGGCGGCCTCGATCATCGAGTACTCGCCGGAGATCTGGTAGGCGGCGACCGGCACGTCCACCGCGTCGGCGACACGGGCGAGGATGTCGAGGTAGGGGCCCGCGGGCTTCACCATCACCATGTCGGCGCCCTCCTCCAGGTCGAGCGCCAGCTCCCGCAGGGACTCCCGCGCGTTGGCCGGGTCCTGCTGGTACGTCTTGCGGTCGCCCTTCAGCGAGGAGCCGACGGCTTCCCGGAAGGGGCCGTAGAAGGCCGAGGAGTACTTGGCGGTGTAGGCCAGGATGGCGACGTCCTCGCGGCCGATCTGGTCGAGGGCGTCCCGGATGACGCCGATCTGGCCGTCCATCATCCCGCTGGGACCCACGATGTGGGCGCCCGCGTCGGCCTGCACCTGGGCCATCTCGGCGTAGCGCTCCAGGGTCGCGTCGTTGTCGACCCGCCCCTGCTCGTCGAGCACACCGCAGTGCCCGTGGTCGGTGGTCTCGTCGAGACACAGGTCGGACATCACGAGCAGCTCGTCGCCGACCTCGGCGCGGACATCGCGCAGGGCGACCTGGAGAATCCCGTCCGGGTCGGTGCCGGGCGTCCCGACGGCGTCCTTCTTCGCGTCGTCCGGAACCCCGAAGAGCATGATTCCGGAGACTCCGGCCTCCAGCGCCTCCACGGCCGCCTTCTTCAGGCTGTCCCGCGTGTGCTGCACGACCCCGGGCATCGAGCCGATCGGCACCGGCTCGCTCACACCCTCGCGGACGAACGCGGGGAGGATGAAGTCGGCCGGGTGCAGCCGGGTCTCGGCGACCATCCGGCGCATGGCGGGCGTGGTACGCAGCCGCCGGGGACGGGTACCGGGGAAGGATCCGTACTTCGTCATGGCATCTACGCTACGCCCGTCACAGGGGCACCTTTACCGACTCCGCGTCGGAGCCCGAGGCGCCTCCGGGCCGGGTCAGAACACTCGGACGAGAGCTGTGACGTCCACCGGAGCCACGGGAGCTTCGCCGGGCCGGGCGGCGCGGCAGTCGCGGCACCACGCTCCCCGGAACGGCGCTCTGAAGCCTCTGTCGCAGCCGCCTTCACAGGTCGTCATGGCGGGTGGAGGGGGCAGGGGCCGGCTCGGGAGCGGCTCGGCCTCGCCTGCCCCCGGAAGGGACGGCAGTGCCGGTGGAAGCAGGTCCAGCAGGCGGTTGCGGAGGAAGCCGGCCGGGTGTCGCACACGGAGGGGAAGGCCGTCGGTCAGGGCATGGATCACCGACGCTCTGCCGAGACCGTTCTCGAACCAGGCGACGACCAGGGGAGCCAGCCGCCGCACCTCCCGCCCGGACAACGTCAACCGGATGTCGGTCCGACGCAGCCCGGCGAGCAGCGCTTCGGCCTTGTCGCGGTGCTCGCCGCGGGGCGGCCCCGACTCGGCGCGGTCCGCGATCGGTTCGGACGGTTCTGCCTCGGTGGTCCGCTCCGCGTCGGTGGCGCATCCTGCGACGCGCGCGGCGTGGGCTGCCACGACCGGCTCCGGTAGGGCCTCGTTTTCGGCCTCGGAGGGCGGACCGCCGGGAGCGGTGAGGTCCTGGACCGGAGTTTCCGAGGGCCGCGCAGCCGTGGTCGCCGGGAACGCCTGGGGTGTCGGGGCTGCTGGGGCGGCGGCCGTTTCCGGATCTCCCTCCCGGCGAGCCCGGGTGAGCGCGGGGGCGTGGAAGGCGTACGTACGGGTGACCATCTGCCCGGAGGGGAGCCGTTCCCGCACCCGCTCGACATAGCCCCGTGCCTCCAACTCCCGCAGCGCGCAGGCGATCCGGGCCCGCCCCTCGGGGAACCACTCGGCGAGGCTGCGGATGTCCACCCGCGCGCCCTCGGGCAGCGAAAGGATGTGCACGGCGATCCCGACCGCGGTCGCGGAGAGCCCTCGGTGCTGGGCGAGGTGGTTGCCGACGATCGTGTACCGGTCGGGCTGGTACTCACGTACGTGCGTGACACCGGAGCGGGTGGCGTTGCGCCGTACTCCCTGCTTCGGGAGCAGCGCATCGATAAGCTTGGTCACAGCCATGGGGAAGGGGCTTGTCTTCCTCTTTGGTCAGGCCCTCGCACTGGGATTGCCGTCCCGGCGGGGGCCGAAGCATGTGTGGGGATGTTGAGTTGTGGGTGTTGCCTGCGGCGAGCGTGCACGTCCGAGCCGCCCGCGCGCCACCCGTACCAGCCCGTTTCACCCGCTCGGGTGACATGAGCCGGGTTTGGTTGGTCGGTCGGTATTTCCCCCGGGTTCTTTGGTCTTTTACCGCCCGCCGCCCCGGCCCACCCGCCACCGAAGGACCCGTCACCGGGCTCCGGTTCGGGCATCACCGGGCAAGCCCGAGATCGAGTTCCGCCCACACCGTCTTGCACGGCACAGGACCCGACCGCACACCCCAGAGGTCCGCGAACTCCTCCACGAGCAACAGCCCGTAGCCCGACTCGGACCGCCTGTCGGCGCTGTCCCGCACCCGGGTGGGCCACCGCTCGCCCCGGGCGTCGGCGACCTCCACGCACAGCGTCCGGGGAGCGAGGACGGAGAGGGTGAGGCGGAAACTCCGGCCGGGGACGCGGCCGTGCAGGACGGCGTTCGAGGCGAGTTCGGCGACGACGAGCCGAGCCGGGTCCAACGGCAGCCCCCAGTCGTGCAGTTGCTCGGCCGCGAGCAGCCGGGCGAGGCGGGCGCCGCGCCGGGTGGCGGAGAGCGGCACCGAGAAATGGTGGAGCGGAGAGTGCACAGTTCGCTGATTCACGTGACTCAGCGTGTTCTCGCGTACGTAATCTGTGAAGACCGGCAGCCCGTGCGGACGGTGTCTGTCCGGGTGGCGTCCGATTCTGTCCGGGCTGTACGGGGTGACCGGGAAGCGTGCGCCGGCGTTGGGCAGGGAAGCGCGTGGCGGGAAGGCGGCGGGCGTGAGCGAGTGGGACGCGGGGCTGGAGGACGACGAAGAGGCCGGGGCCGTGATGAGGACCGTCCAGCGCCAACTGAGGCTGTGGCGCGAGTCGGCCGGCCTGACCCAGGCCGAGTTCGGGGCGGCCATCGGGTACGGGGAGGAGCTGGTCTCCTCCGTGGAACGGGGGCGGCGCATCCCCCGGCCCGAGTATCTGGACCGCGCGGACGAGATCCTGTCGGCGGGCGGCAGACTCGCGGCGCTGAAGGAGGACTTGGCGGAGGTCCGGTACCCGAAGAAGGTACGGGACCTGAAGAGGCTGGAGGCGGACGCGATCGAGCTGTGCGCGTACAACAACTCGGTGATTCATGGGTTGTTGCAGACCGTGGAGTACGCGACTTCGGTCTTCGGCGCGCGCCGACCGCCGTTCAGCGAGGACGAGCTGGAGCAGAGGCTGGCGGCCCGAGTGTCCCGCCAGAAGATCGTCGACGGCACGATGGCCCGGCCGTTCTTCAGTTTCGTCCAGTGCGAGTCGACCCTTCGGCGGCCCATCGGAGGCAGCACGGTCATGCGGCGCCAGCTCGAAAGCCTGCTGGAGATCGCCGAGTTCCGGAACGTCGACCTCCAGGTGCTCCCGCTGAGTCGCGAGGTGAACTCCGGCCTGGCCGGTTCCTTCAGACTGCTCAGGCTCAAGGACGGCGGCACCGTCGGACACGTCGAAGTGCAGCACATCAGCCGCGTGATCACCGACCCGAGAGAGGTCCAGCTGCTCGACATGCGCTATGGGACCATCCGGGCACAAGCTCTCGACCCGCGAGAGTCAACAGCCTTCATCGAGAGAGTGCTTGGAGAGACATGCCCCTGAAGCCAGGCAGCGAAGCAAGCATCGCACCGGAGTGGATAAGGAGCAGCTACAGCACGGACGAGGGCCCCGACTGCGTCGAGGTGGCCGCCCACCCGGACCGCATCCTCGTCCGGGACTCCAAGAACCCCGACGGCCCCCACCTCGCCCTCGCCCCGACCGCCTGGGCGGCCTTCCTGCCGTCCGTCTGACCGGCCGCACAACGAAGAACGCCCCGCCGTCTCCGTAAGAGACGGCGGGGCGTTCTCACCTGTGTCAGGTGGTCCGGCGCCTGCGCGAGCCCGGGCGGCGCTCGCTCGGGCGGGTCACCGGGTCACCGGCGTCCAGCGCGGCGGCGCGCCGCCGCAGCCCGAAGTCCGCCAGCGCCTCCGCCAGCTTGTGCACGGAGGGCTCCGGAGCCATCACGTCGACCCGCAGCCCGTGCTCCTCGGCCGTCTTGGCGGTCGCGGGACCGATACAGGCGATCACCGTCACGTTGTGCGGCTTGCCCGCGATGCCCACCAGGTTCCGCACGGTCGACGACGAGGTGAAGAGCACCGCGTCGAAGCCGCCGCCCTTGATCGCCTCGCGGGTGTCGGCCGGCGGCGGCGACGCGCGCACGGTGCGGTACGCCGTGACGTCGTCGACCTCCCAGCCCAGCTCGATGAGCCCGGCCACCAGCGTCTCGGTGGCGATGTCGGCACGCGGCAGGAACACCCGGTCGATCGGGTCGAAGACCGGGTCGTAGGGCGGCCAGTCCTCCAGGAGACCGGCGGCGGACTGCTCCCCGCTCGGCACCAGGTCCGGCTTCACGCCGAAGGCGATGAGCGCCTTCGCGGTCGACTCGCCGACGGCCGCGACCTTGATGCCCGCGAAGGCACGGGCGTCGAGCCCGTACTCCTCGAACTTCTCCCGCACGGCCTTGACCGCGTTCACCGAGGTGAAGGCGATCCACTCGTAGCGGCCGGTCACCAGGCCCTTGACCGCGCGCTCCATCTGCTGGGGCGTGCGCGGCGGTTCGACGGCGATCGTCGGCACCTCGTGCGGCACGGCCCCGTACGACCGCAGCTGGTCGGAGAGCGACGCCGCCTGCTCCTTCGTCCGCGGTACGAGCACCTTCCAGCCGAACAGCGGCTTGGACTCGAACCACGACAACTGGTCGCGCTGGGCGGCGGCGGAACGCTCACCGACCACGGCTATCACCGGGCGGCCACCGTCCGGGGACGGCAGCACCTTCGCCTGCTTCAGCGTCTGCGCGATCGTGCCGAGCGTCGCCGACCAGGTGCGCTGCCGGGTCGTGGTACCGGCGATCGTCACCGCCATCGGGGTGTCGGGCTTGCGGCCGGAGGCCACGAGTTCACCCGCGGCCGCGGCCACGGAGTCGAGGGTCGCCGACACGACGACGGTGCCGTCGGAGGCGCCGACCTCGGTCCAGCAGCGGTCCGAGGCGGTCCGCGCGTCGACGAACCGTACGTCCGCGCCCTGCGCGTCCCGCAGCGGCACACCCGCGTAGGCGGGCACACCGACGGCGGCGGCGATGCCGGGCACGACCTCGAACGGAACGCCCGCGCGGGCGCAGGCCAGCATCTCCTCGGCGGCGTAGGTGTCGAGCCCGGGGTCACCGGACACCGCACGCACGACCCGCTTGCCGCCCCGTGCGGCCGTCATGACAAGATTGGCTGCGTCCCTCGACGCGGGGTCACCAACGGTTGTTGACGCGCTGTCAACAACCGTCAGCTGAGGCGTGCCTGTGCTCTGGTACGTATCCGGCGAAGTGTCCGGATCCGTGTTCAGAACAGCGACGCCTTGTCTGGCGTGAACGCGCACCACGTCGAGCACATCGTGCTCGGCGACGAGGACGTCCGCGTTCGCCAGCGCCTCTACGGCGCGCAGTGTCAGCAGCCCTGGATCTCCGGGTCCGGCACCCAGGAAGGTGACGTGCCCGTGGTCCGGACCGGCGGGAAGGTTGGTGGGGCTCACAGTGCTCGCTCCCCCATCAGACCGGCCGCGCCCTTGGCAAGCATCTCGGCGGCGAGTTCACGGCCGAGCGACATCGCCTGGTCATGCGTCTCGGGCACGGGACCGGTGGTGGACAGCTGCACCAGCGTCGAGCCGTCGGTCGTCCCGACGACGCCGCGCAGGCGCATCTCCTTGACAATCTGCCCGTCGGCCAGCAGGTCGGCCAGCGCGCCCACGGGTGCGCTGCAGCCGGCCTCCAGGGCGGCAAGCAGAGATCGCTCGGCTGTCACGGCGACCCGGGTGAACGGGTCGTCGAGCTCTCCGAGCGCGGCGACGAGGTCCGCGTTGTCCGCGGCACACTCGATCGCGAGGGCCCCCTGGCCGGGGGCGGGCAAAACATTGTCGACCGACAGGAAGTCGGTGACCTCGTCGATCCGGCCGATCCGGTTGAGTCCGGCGGCGGCGAGCACGACGGCGTCGAGCTCCCCGGCGCGGACGTACCCGATGCGGGTGTCGACGTTCCCGCGGATGGCGACCGTCTCGATCGTCATCCCATGACTGCGCGCGTACGCGTTCAGCTGGGCCATGCGCCGCGGCGAGCCGGTGCCCACGCGTGCGCCGTCCGGCAGCTCCGCGAAGGTCAGCCCGTCGCGGGCGACGAGCACGTCGCGCACGTCCTCGCGCACCGGCACGGCGGCCAGCGCGAGGTCATCGGGCTGCGCCGTCGGCAGATCCTTGAGGGAGTGCACGGCGAAGTCGACCTCCCCGCGCACCAGTGCCTCCCGCAACGCGGTCACGAAGACGCCCGTGCCGCCGATCTGCGCGAGGCTCTCGCGGGAAACGTCGCCGTACGTCGTGATCTCAACGAGCTCGACGGGCCGTCCGGTCACCTTGCTCACGGCATCCGCCACCTGCCCGGACTGGGCCATGGCGAGTTTGCTGCGCCTGGTCCCGAGCCTCAAAGCCTGCTCACTCATGCTCGCCCTCGGTTCTTGGCGTTCTCGGTGTTGTTCTCGGCCCGCGAGACGGCGGCGACCGTCTCCGGGTCCAGGTCGAACAGGGTCCGCAACGCGTCCGCGTACCCGGCACCGCCGGGTTCGGCGGCCAGTTGCTTGACCCGTACGGTCGGCGCGTGCAACAGCTTGTCGACGACGCGCCGCACGGTCTGGCTGATCTCGCCGCGCTGCTTGTCGTCGAGGTCCGGCAGCCGTCCGTCCAGCCGCGCGATCTCGTTCGCGACGACATCGGCGGCCATGGCGCGCAGCGCCACGACAGTGGGGGTGATGTGCGCGGCCCGCTGGGCGGCACCGAACGCGGCCACCTCGTCGGAGACGATCCGGCGCACCTGGTCCACGTCCGCGGCCATCGGCGCGTCCGCGGAGGCGTCGGCCAGCGACTCGAGGTCGACGAGCCGCACACCGAGCAGCCGGTGCACGGCCGCGTCGATGTCACGGGGCATCGCCAGGTCGAGCAGCGCGAGCACCGGCGCGGGGCGCGGGGCCTCGGCGACGGGTTCGGGCCTGCGGCGCTCGGGGATGCGGCCGATCGTGGCGACGGTCGCGGCCAGCGCGGTGATGACCTCGGCGTCGGTGTCGGGCGCACGACGGCTGTCGCGGCGCTCGACGGTCCCCGTGCCCTTGTCCACCCAGGCCGCGTGCTGCTCCAGGGTGGCGGCGTCCATGCCGGCGACGGCCGCCTCGCCCATGACGGAGAAGCCGGTGGCGCCCTGCACGGCGGACAGGTCCAGCGGACAGCCGTCCTCGGTGCCGAGGCTGGTCGACGCGAGGTGCCCGGCCGGACCGGCCGACGCCTCGTCGCGTACGGCCGCGGGCGTTCCCGTACGTCCTTCGACGGCGGCCGCGACCGACTCGGCCGTCAGGACGATCCCGGTCGCTCCGGTGCAGGACACGGCGATGTCGGCACGTGTCAGCTCGACCGGTACCGAGTCCATCGGTACCGCGCGGGCCACCACGTCCGTGTCGTCGCCGCCGGTGAGGATCTCGGCGAGGCGCTCGGCGCGGTCCTGGGTGCGGTTGGCGATCACGATCTCGCCGACGCCGACCCGTGCGAGCGTCGCGGCGGCCAGCGAGGACATCGAGCCGGCGCCGATGACGAGGGCCTTCTTGCCCTTGGCCCAGGCCTCGACCGCCCGCCCGGCGGACAGCTGCTCCAGGCCGAAGGTGACCAGGGACTGTCCGGCGCGGTCGATGCCGGTCTCGGAGTGGGCGCGCTTGCCGACCCGCAGGGCCTGCTGGAACAGATCGTTGAGGAGGCGGCCCGCGGTGTGCAGCTCCTGCGCGGTGGCGAGCGCGTCCTTGATCTGGCCGAGGATCTGGCCCTCGCCGACGACCATCGAGTCCAGGCCGCAGGCCACCGAGAAGAGGTGGTGGACGGCCCGGTCCTCGTAGTGCACGTACAGGTGGGGAGTGAGCTCCTCGAGCCCGACCCCGCTGTGCTGGGCGAGCAGCGTCGACAGCTCGGCGACGCCCGCGTGGAACTTGTCCACGTCGGCGTACAGCTCGATGCGGTTGCAGGTGGCGAGCACCGCGCCCTCGGCGGCCGGCTCGGCGGCGAGGGTGTCCTGGAGCAGCTTGACCTGCGCGTCCGGGGACAGCGCGGCCCGCTCCAGAACGCTCACCGGAGCGCTGCGGTGGCTCAGCCCGACGACGAGGAGACTCATGCCGGCATCACGGCGGGAACATCCCCGTCGGGCCCTTTGCGGTTGTTCTCCTGCGCGGCGGTGGCGGCGGCGGCACCGGCCTGCGCCTCGGCCTCCTCGCCGGCCTTGCGCTGCTCGTGGAAAGCGAGGATCTGCAGCTCGATGGAGAGATCGACCTTGCGCACGTCGACACCGTCCGGGACGGTCAGCACGGTCGGCGCGAAGTTCAGGATGGAGGTGACTCCGGCGGCCACCAGACGGTCGCAGACCTGCTGGGCGGCTCCGGCCGGGGTGGCGATGACACCGATCGACACGCCGTTCTCGTCGATGATCTTTTCCAGCTCGTCCGTGTGCTGGACCGGGATTCCGGCAACGGGCTTGCCGGCCATCGCGGGATCCGCGTCTATGAGCGCGGCGACACGGAATCCGCGCGAGGCGAACCCTCCGTAATTGGCCAGTGCCGCACCGAGGTTGCCGATACCGACGATCACTACCGGCCAGTCCTGGGTCAGGCCCAGTTCGCGGGAGATCTGGTACACGAGATACTCGACGTCGTAGCCCACACCACGCGTCCCGTAGGAGCCGAGGTAGGAGAAGTCCTTGCGCAGCTTCGCGGAGTTGACCCCCGCCGCGGCCGCGAGCTCCTCGGATGAGACCGTGGGTACCGAGCGCTCCGACAGTGCGGTGAGGGCTCGGAGGTACAGCGGAAGCCGGGCGACGGTGGCCTCGGGAATCCCTCGGCTGCGGGTCGCCGGTCGGTGAGTTCGGCCAGTTGCCACGGTGCTCCTGCGGGTAGAGCGGGGCTTTAGGCGGTCACACGTACCTAGACCGCCCCGTCGAATGCAGGCTATGTCTTTGTGAACGCGTGCACAAAGACGGTGTCCGATTTGCCCGGCCAACGTGACCGGGGTCACGCACGCCCGGCGCGCACGTATGGAACCGGTGCACGGGCGGCTTCGTTCCGTACTTGAAGGGGGCAAAACCGCACACTCTCCTCAACGAATCCCGCCCCCGAGACCAATCGCCGTCGATCCTAGGCGACGTTCCCGACCACTTGGACTACTCAGTCAGGTCACAAGTCGGGGCACATCACGGGCGCGGTCGGCGCTCCCCGCACGCGGTTCACCGTGCGAGGGCTTTGCGAAGGCGTTCCTCGTTCACGCGCCAGAAGGTGTGCTGGGCGCCGTCCACCAGCACGACAGGGATCTGTTCCCAGTACTGGCGGTGCAGTTCCTCGTCCTCGGTGATGTCCTTCTTCTCCCAGGGGACCCCGAGATCGGCACACACCTTCTCGATCACTTCCTGTGCGTCATCACACAGATGACACCCGGGCTTCCCGATCAACGTCACCAGACGCTCCTCGGGCGCCCTGCTCTGCGTACGGCGGTCGCTGCGCCGGAACATGGGGCTCATACGCGCCATTCTCCCGCCCCGGACGCCCGTACGGGCACGCTCCGCGCTTCGCACGACAACCGGCCCGCGCGCAGGGCCGACGCGCCGCGGCCGCAGCGCATCGGATCGGTTGTTTAACGGCACGGTCGCGGAGAGTTCACAGCGTCGAATCCTGTCGACTCCGGAAGCACCGAACAGACTGGCTATGCTCACGACATGGCCGCTCTCGGATGGCTCACTCCCCGTAGGCGCTCCGCCACGGCGCGGAGCGTGTTGGCAGGCGAGGCCTCTGCGGAGGCAGCGCGCAAGTCCTCGCAGGAACTGGAAGAACTGGCACCGCCGGATTCCCCGGAAGAACCCGACTTCCCGGTGCTCGGCGACGACCGGGCCGCCGCCTTCTTCGATCTCGACAACACCGTGATGCAAGGTGCTGCCCTCTTCCACTTCGGACGGGGCCTGTACAAGCGGAAGTTCTTCGAGACCCGCGACCTGGCCCGGTTCGCCTGGCAGCAGGCGTGGTTCAGGCTGGCCGGCATCGAGGACCCGGAGCACATGCAGGACGCGCGCGACTCCGCGCTGTCGATCGTGAAGGGCCATCGGGTCTCCGAGCTGATGTCGATCGGCGAGGAGATCTACGACGAGTACATGGCCGAGCGGATCTGGCCCGGCACCCGCGCCCTCGCCCAGGCGCACCTGGACGCCGGACAGAAGGTGTGGCTCGTCACGGCGGCCCCGGTGGAGATCGCCACGGTGATCGCGCGGCGGCTCGGTCTCACGGGCGCACTGGGCACGGTCGCGGAATCCGTGGACGGGGTCTACACCGGCAAGCTGGTCGGCGAACCCCTGCACGGTCCGGCCAAGGCCGAGGCCGTACGGGCGCTGGCGTCCGCGGAGGACCTGGACCTGGCCCGCTGCGCGGCGTACAGCGACTCGCACAACGACATTCCGATGCTCTCGCTGGTCGGGCACCCGTACGCGATCAACCCGGACGCGAAACTGCGCAAGCACGCGCGGGACTTCGACTGGCGGCTGCGGGACTACCGCACGGCGCGCAAGGCCGCGAAGGTCGGGATTCCCGCCGCGGCCGGGGTCGGCGCGGTGGCCGGCGGCACGGCCGCCGCGATCGCGCTTCACCGCCGCCGCCGCTGACATTCGGCCTGTCGGCGCCTGCCGGGGTGCCTGCGGTCCGGTGGGTGGGTGGGTCGGGGCCGTGCCACATCCCAGTCCGTCGCCGCTGGATCAGACGTCAGTTCTGACGCGAGCCGCTGCTCGATCCGAACGTAAGCGACGGACATAGGGATATACCGGCACGGCCCCTCCCGTGCGATGTCCGCTGCGGGTGCGCGGGGGCTTGGGCGTCGCCACTCTGGTGCGCTTTTCGGCTGCGGGCGCGTTTTCCCTTTTTCAGCCCCGGCCGGGGCTGAGTTTCAGCCCCTCCGGCGTTCGAGGAGCGGGGTCCGGGGCGGAGCCCCGGGTTCGGGCCGGGCAGGGGCGGAGGGGGCGAAAACCTGTCCGGACCTGGGACGGGAGCGCTCCTCCGCGAGGCAATCACATGGTCCTACCCACCCCGTGGGCGGCGCAGTCATGTTCACCGCAGGCGGGCACAACACGCCCTGTACTCAGACGGAACACGAACCGACTCGATCAACAAGTGGTCACCGTCCGGCACTTGAACAGGCATCGAACCGCATCAGAAGCGACGTAATCGATGATTTTAGCAACTGGGTGTAGTGCTGCCTGTACGAAGCGTTATTCTCCTCAGACGCAAACCGGTACCCCTCCGTCGCTACGACGGGTGAAAGGTCCCGCACTGCACGTGATGGAAGCTCTGCCTCTGGGAGTCCCGTGTACTCACACGTCGGGGTTGACGCCTCGGGCCTGGCTACGCTGCGCGCAACGGTCCTGGACCGTCTGCGCGGCTTCGTCCCCACCGCGTACGCCGTCCCCGCTTTCGCCCTCCCCGCGCCCGTCGGCCCTTGCTATGCACTGGCCGACGGCAACGCGGCGGTCGGCAGGCGGGGCCGCTCAGGCTCGGCCACCACCGCACGCCGTCCGGCCGCGGACAGTGACAGCGCCCGGATGATGGATCTCGTGGAGCGCGCCCAGGCCGGCGAGGCCGACGCCTTCGGACGGCTCTACGACCAGTACAGCGACACCGTGTACCGCTACATCTACTACCGGGTGGGAGGTAAGGCGACTGCCGAGGACCTCACGAGCGAGACCTTTCTGCGGGCGCTGCGGCGGATCGGCACGTTCACCTGGCAGGGGCGCGACTTCGGCGCCTGGCTCGTGACCATCGCCCGGAATCTGGTCGCCGACCACTTCAAGTCCAGCCGTTTCCGGCTGGAGGTGACCACCGGCGAGATGCTCGACGCCAACGAGGTCGAGCGCTCACCCGAGGACTCCGTCCTGGAGTCGCTCTCCAACGCCGCGCTCCTTGACGCCGTGCGTCGGCTCAACCCACAGCAGCAGGAGTGTGTGACGCTCCGCTTCCTCCAGGGGCTCTCGGTCGCCGAGACCGCCCGGGTGATGGGCAAGAACGAGGGGGCGATCAAGACCCTCCAGTACCGGGCCGTCCGCACCCTGGCCCGGCTCCTGCCGGACGACGTCCGCTGAACCCGCTTCGACCCGCAGTGCCCCCGCACGTTCAGCGACACTCAACTCACCTTCCGTAAAAGTCTGTTGACTTCGCGGTCCGATCATCCGTCGTCCGTAACCCAAGTGCCGTGACGCTCGTTGTGCGGGATACAGGCTCCCTGTGGTCACGCCTTGGCCATCGCCGATCACCCGATCGTGCGGATACGGCCAGGGGGTGCAACCCTCAGGACCCCCTGGGGAGCCGACCGTCATGACGAGAGGAGGTGCCGCCAGTGATCGCGAACGTATCGGCACACCGGCGGGCGAACGCCTTCGCCCAGGCCCTGGAGGAGTCCGACCAGGGCACGGCGGCCGAGCAGCCCGATGGGTCGGCACCGTCCCGGGCTGCTGCGGAACAGACCGAGCAAGGGCTGCTGTTGGCCCTTGCCACCGGTCTCGGCGAGCTGCCCAAACCGGAGCTGGACCCCGAGGTCAAGATCGTGCAGCGAGCCCAGCTCGTCGCCGCGATGGAGGCCATGCTGCTGGAAGGCACCGCCGCCGGAGGCGATGGTTGGGACCGTGCCGTGCCCGAGCAGCGGTCCCATCGGGCCAAGGGCGCGCACCGGGCGACCGGACTGGGGAAGCTGCGGCCCCGGTCCCGGCTGTCCAAGGGGCTCGCCGCGGGCGGGCTCACCGTCGGTGTGGCCGCCGGAGCCTTCGGCGGTGTGGCCGCCGCGAGCTCCGACGCCCTGCCCGGCGACTCGCTCTACGGGCTCAAGCGGGGCATGGAGGACATCAAGCTGGGTCTGGCCCACGGCGACAGTGACCGGGGCGAGCTCTACCTCGACCAGGCCTCGAACCGCCTGAGCGAGGCCCGCCGGCTGATGGAGCGCGGCCGTTCGGGACAGCTCGACCACGAGTCCCTGGGCGAGGTCCGCCGCGCCCTGTCCGGCATGCAGCACGACGCCTCCGAGGGTCACCGCCTGCTGCACGAGGCGTACGAACGGGACGGCTCACTGGGCCCCATCCAGACCCTGTCCGCCTTCTCCCAGTCGCACCGCGAGGCCTGGGGTGCGCTGCGCGACCGGCTGCCCGTGCAGCTCGGCGACGTCAGTGACCAGGTCTCGTCGGTCTTCGAGGCCATAGACGAAGAGGTCGGCCCGCTGCGCTCGCTGCTGCCCAAGACGCCCGCCCCCGAGGGCACCGGACGTCACCGGGGCAGGAGCGAGGAGTCCACCGGCGCGCCCGGCAAGGACACCCCGGCGCCCAGCGCCACCAGCGGCTCCGCCGGCGGAAGCCACAGCAGCGGCAAGCCCAAACCCTCCAGCTCGGGCAGCAGCATCGACGGCCTGCTCGGCGGCAGCACCGGCGGCCTGCTCGACCCGCCGCAGGACGACACCAGCACCACCCCGTCGTCCGACAGCAGCGGCAAGGGCAACGCGACGAGCGAACCCGACGTCACGCTCCCGCCCCTGCTGCCCGGTCTCCTGCCGGGCCTCGGCATCGACACGGAGGACGCCGGCTGACCTGGCCACTCCACTACGCCGATGGGGGCGCCCTTCTCGGGAAGGGCGCCCCCATCGGCGTACAGGCATATCAGGACATGATCAGCAGAACCGTAACTGCATGATCAGAAGAACACGGACCTGCGCTGCACCAGCAGCTTGTACAGGGTGTGCTGGATCTGCTCTCTGACCTGGTCGGTCAGGTTGAACATCAGCATCGGGTCCTCGGCCGCCTCCGGCGGATAGCCGTCCGTGCGGATCGGCTCGCCGAACTGGATCGTCCACTTGGTGGGCAGCGGGATCGCACCGAGCGGGCCCAGCCACGGGAAGGTCGGCGTGATCGGGAAGTACGGGAATCCCAGCAGCCGCGCGAGGGTCTTCGCGTTGCCGATCATCGGGTAGATCTCCTCCGCGCCGACGATCGAGCACGGAATGATCGGGGTGCCCGCGCGCAGCGCCGTCGAGACGAAGCCGCCCCGGCCGAAGCGCTGGAGCTTGTAGCGCTCGCTGAAGGGCTTGCCGATGCCCTTGAAGCCCTCCGGCATCACGCCGACCAGTTCGCCGCGTTCCAGGAGCCGCTCGGCGTCCTCCGCGCAGGCCAGGGTGTGACCGGCCTTGCGGGCCAGCTCGTTGACGACCGGCAGCATGAAGACCAGGTCGGCGGCGAGCAGGCGGAGGTGACGGTTCGCGGGGTGGTTGTCGTGGACGGCGACCTGCATCATCAGGCCGTCCAGCGGAAGGGTGCCCGAGTGGTTGGCGACGATCAGGGCGCCGCCCTCCGACGGGATGTTCTCGACGCCCTTCACCTCGACGCGGAAGTACTTCTCGTACAGCGGCCGGATCAGCGACATCAGGACCTGGTCGGTCAGCTCCTGGTCGTACCCGAAGTCGTCGATCTCGTAGTCGCCCGTGAGCCTGCGGCGCAGGAAGGCCAGGCCCCCCGCGATGCGCTGCTCCAGGCCGCTACCGCCCTGCTGGGGCTGCTGGGGCTGATGTTCCTCATGCGTCACGGGAACATCATCCTGCGGGACGGTCCGCCCGGGCAGGGGCTGGACCTCGCGTACCACTACGGGCTCGCCCTTGCGCCGGCTCCCCGCGGCCCGGCGCCGCGCCGGGCGCTGCACAGCAGCCCCGCGCGACCGGTCGTCGTCGAAAGGAATGACCTTGGCGTCCGCCATCGTTGATGCGCTCCTCAGTTGGCGCTCTGCGTCGGGGTGTGGCCGCCGCCCAGAAGCGGCAGGGCGGCGATCCGGTCCACGGCCCCCGCAAGGGCCTCCGGGGGCAGGAGTCCGGGCCCCCGGCTGTGGGCGAAGTCCGCGAAGGTCTCCGCCGTCGTGTACTTCGGCTGGTAGCCCAGGGTTTCGCACATCTGGATCGTCGCGACCACCCTGCCGTGCGTGAGCAGCCGCAGCTGCTCCGGCGAGAAGTCCGTCACACCCAGGGTACGCACGGCCGTGCCGGCCCAGCTGAGGGCCGGCAGCAGCAGCGGGACCGTGGGCCGGCCCAGGCGCCGCGCGCACTGCGAGAGCAGCAGGACGCCGTCGCCGGCGATGTTGAACGTGCCGCTGTTGAGGGTGCCCCGCTGCGGATCGTGCGAGGCGAGCCGGAGCACCTCGATGACGTCGCTCTCGTGGACGAACTGGAGCCGCGGGTCGTAGCCGAACACCGTCGGCAGGACCGGCAGCGAGAAGTACGAGGCGAGCGGCGAGTCCGCGCTCGGGCCGAGGATGTTGGCGAACCGCAGCACGCACACGGCGACATCGGGCCTGCGGCGCGCGAAGCCGCGTACGTACCCCTCGACCTCCACCGTGTCCTTCGCGAAGCCGCCGCTGGGCAGCGACTTGGGCGAGGTGGTCTCGGTGAAGACGGCGGGGTCGCGGGGCGCCGAGCCGTAGACGTTCGTACTGGACTTCACGACGAGCCGCTTGACCGTCGGAGACTTCTGACAGGCGCCGAGCAGCTGCATGGTGCCGATGACGTTGGTCTCCTTGACCGTGGTCCGGCTGCCGGAGCCCAGCGCCGTGCCCGTCACGTCCATGTGCACGACCGTGTCGACGGAGTACTCGGCGAGCACCCGCGCGATCGTCGGCTGCCGGATGTCGGCCTGCACGAAGTCGGCGCCGCCGATGTGGTGCTCGGGTGGCACCGCGTCCACGGCGATCACCCGGTCCACCTGCGGGTCACGCTGGATCCGTCGTACGAACCGGCCCCCCAGCTGTCGGGCCACCCCGGTCACGAGCACGACCTTCCCCAAGATCAGCGCCTTCCTTCCAGAACTGGACGTAGCTCCGCTCGTACCTGCCGCGTTCCCCGTGTGCGGCCAACTTAGCGGGTTGATGTTGCGCTGTGATGACCGCCCGATGCACGAAGTGACGACAGCCGCAGACGTACGACCAGACCAAGCCATTCGGCCCACAGTCGTACGCGGCGTGTGTGGCTGAACCTATTCGATGTTCGAGCGGTTTTTCGGGGTCCTTCCTCCCGGATGCGACCGCGGCCGGCTCCTCGCGTCGGCCCGGATGCCACCGCGCCCGAACCTTGACGTCGCCCCGGGTGCCACCGCGGCCCGGCGCTTCGTCGACGCCCGGCGGGTCCTCGGCCGGCCTTCCGGACCGAGCCCCGGCCGGCCTCCCGGGTAGCCGTCTCGCGGCCGGGTATGCCTGTGGCCCCCCACCTTCGAGGTGGGGGGCCACAGTACGCGTTTCCGCGGCGCCGCTTACTTCTTGTTGCGACGCTGAACGCGAGTGCGCTTGAGCAGCTTGCGGTGCTTCTTCTTCGCCATCCGCTTGCGCCGCTTCTTGATAACAGAGCCCACGACTACCCTCGCTCACTTCTCTTTACTCGGTGCTGGGCTGCATGGGCCCACACGACCTATGAGGGGCCAGCCTACCCGTCCGAGAGCCGAGGTCGTAATCGAGGTGTTTCCGGGAGATCGCGAACGGTCTCCCGGAATCGCCGTCAGGCGGTCTCCACCCCCACATAGCTCTCACGGAGGTACTCGTGAACCGCTTGCTCCGGCACCCGGAAGGACCTCCCCACCCGGATCGCCGGCAGATGACCGCTGTGCACCAAGCGGTACACGGTCATCTTCGACACTCGCATCACCGAGGCGACTTCCGCCACGGTAAGGAACTGAACCTCGTTCAGAGGCCTCTCGCCTGCAGCCATGACACACCTGAACCTTCCGCACTCGACGGTCACCGGCTTCCCCTTCCGGTGACTCTTCGTCGTTGCGTGCTCACTCCCCAATGTAGGGGCGGGTGATGCGAGTGGGGAAGAGGGGATGCCATCGGCCGCCTACTGTGACAGACACGCTCGATTGAGTACATAGCGAGTAAGCGGTCGGTAGTAATCAGACCGCACAGCGTCATCAAGCGGAACGACGACGGACACCCGCCCCTCTGCCTCTCCGACGAACAGTGCGGGATCGTCCGTATCGGCGAGACCGATGGCCTCGAACCCCAGCTGACCTGCTCCGCAGACCCATCCGTGGTCTCCGATGACCAGCTCCGGGAGGGGCCCTCCGGCCTCCGCCGCGGCCGCCAGAACGGTCCGAACCGGCAGCGGCGAGTGGGTGTGTGCGCCGGTCGCACGACCGGCGGCCCCGGCCCCGGGTTCGCGCACCAGCGCGACGCCTTGTACGTAGTCGAGGTTGTACGTGCGTAGACCGAACCGGGTCGTTATGTCGACAGAGCTACCCTGCGCGGGGGTGAGGACGGTACATCCCGCCGCCGACAGCGCGTCCGCGAGAGCGGCGTAGAAGGCGATCAGCCGGTGCGGGTGACCCGTGCCGAGAAGCACAGGGTGACGATGACGGGCGGCTTCACGGAGCCGTGCCGCGAAGGCGTCGAGAGCCGCCAGGGTCCGCTCCGGGTCGATCACATCATGCCCCGAAGTGTGCGAGGGATCGGCCGAAACTCCGCACTTGTCGGCCATCAGCTCGATCAAGTCCCGCTGCCGCCAGGTCCATTCGGGATCAAGTCCGAGCAACAGACGGGGGTCGCGGGCGGCGAAGAGCCGATAGCTGCGCAGACTCTCCTCGCGCGAGGTGGCCACGGGCCCGGCCAGCCGGGCGGCCAGCAGATGTGCACGCAAAGCTCCGGTGCTCAACACGTCAGCGATGCTGACGCATCCACCGCCGCCGCACGCACAAAAAGCGGGAAATGCCCCACAGTTGGCCTAATAGCCCATCGTGACGCCGGTGACAGGGCAGTGACTGAAGGGCCCACAGCCGTCCTGGGGGCCCGTGATCTCACAACACATGTGAGCCAGAAGCCAGTTGACCGTGACGCCGACCATCACTCAGGGGGAATCACCGTGCGGCTGTCCCGTCGGTCGGCGACCGCCGCCGCCCTCCCGTCCTGCCCCTCGGCGGCACCTCACTGCGACCGGTCCGGCACTCGCCACGAGACCCGACCAGCCGAGGCCGCCACCCCCGCGTGACCCGCCGAACCGGCCGGGACGGAGGCATCGGGCGGGCAGCCTCGAAGCCGAGGCGGAAATCCGTTCCCGCCGCGGGGGAACGGCGGAAATCCCGCTCCCGCCCAGGCCCGAGGCGGGAACACAGGCCTACGGCAGCATCCCCCGCAGCGGGAACACGGCCCGGCGCGTGGCCACGATCGCCTGATCGAGACGGTCCGCCGGGTCGTACCCCGCCTCCCAGTCCTTCCAGGACACCGGCCAACGCCCGTCCGTCATCCGCATCGGCGCCAACTGCCGGGTGCGGGCGAAGACCTGCTGCCGCCAGCTCTCCGGGATCACCGTCTCGGGCTCGATGGGACGGCCCGCCGCGACGGCCACGAGATGCGTCCACGAGCGCGGCACCACCTCCACCACCGCGTACCCGCCGCCGCCCAGCGCGACCCAGCGCCCGTCGGCGTACTCGTGCGCCAGGTCGTGACAGGCGACCTGCACGGCCCGCTGCGCGTCGAGCGATACGGCGAGATGCGCGAGCGGGTCCTCGAAGTGGGTGTCCGCGCCGTGCTGGGTGACCAGAACTTGAGGCCGGAAGTCGGCGATCAGCTCGGGCACCACCGCGTGGAAGGCCCGCAGCCAGCCCGCGTCCCCGGTACCGGCCGGCAGCGCGACATTGACCGCCGTGCCCTCCGCGCTGTCGGCCCCCGTCTCCTCGGGCCACCCGGTCTGCGGGAACAGCGTCCGCGGATGCTCGTGCAAGGAGATCGTGAGAACCCGCGGGTCCTCCCAGAAGGCCGCCTGGACACCGTCACCGTGGTGCACGTCTACGTCGATGTACGCGACCCGCTCGGCGCCCAGCTCCAGGAGGCGGGCGATGGCCAGCGAGGCGTCGTTGTAGATGCAGAACCCGGAAGCGCCGCCGGGCATCGCGTGGTGCAGCCCGCCCGCGAAGTTCACCGCGTGCAGCGCCTCACCGCGCCACACCGCCTCCGCCGCCCCCACCGACTGCCCGGCGATCATCGCGGACACCTCGTGCATCCCGGCGAACGCGGGATCGTCCATGGTCCCGAGACCGTAAGACGGGTCGGCCGACTCGGGATCGGCGGACGCGGACCTGACCGCCTCCACATAGTCCTCGCGGTGCACCAGCCGCAGGGTCGAGTCCCCCGCGGGCTTCGCCGAGACCACGTCGACGTCCCGGTCGAGCCCGAAGGCGTCGACGAGTCCCCGGGTCAGGGCGAGCCGGACCGGATCCATGGGATGGTCCGGACCGAAGTCATACCCCGTTACTGCCTCGTCCCACATCAGCTGTGCGCGGCCGCTCATGCACGTCACCGTATCGGTCCGGTTGAGGATCGAACGAGCGGGCGTACCCCAAGGTCGCGAGGACCAGCACCATCGGTACGACCATGGCTCCGCGGTAGCTCCACGCGTCGCCCAGCGCGCCCACCAACGGCGAACCGATCAGGAACCCGACGTAGTTGAAGATGTTCAGCCGCGCGATCGCCGTGTCCGACGCCCCCGGGAAGAGCCGCCCGGCCGCCGCGAAGGTCTGCGGCACGATCACACACAGCCCGAGCCCCACCAGCGTGAACCCCAGCATGCCCACCCAGGCCCCCGGCGCGACCGCCACCACCCCGAACCCGAGCGCGGCGACCACGGCGCCCAGCCGCACCACCGCGACGGCTCCGAACCGCCGCACCCCGAAGTCCCCGACGGCCCGCCCCACCAGCGTCATCACCATGTAGACGTTGTACGGAACCGTCGACAGCTGCTCCGAACTGCCCAGCACGTCCTTCAGATACTTCGCGCTCCAGTTGGAGACCGTCGAGTCCCCGATGTAGGCGAACGTCATCACCAGGCACAGCGGCAGCAGCAGCTTGAAGACGAGAGGTCCGGCACCGGCACCGTCCTCGGCCGCCGCGTCCTTCCCGTCCGGGGCCGCACCCCCGTCGACGTACCACCGGCTCGCCACGAGAGCGAGCGGAAGCAGCACCAGCACGACCGGCAGATACGACACGAAGAGCGGCAGATGCCAGTGCGCCCCGGCCCAGGCCAGCGAGGCGCCCACGATCCCGCCCAGGCTGTACGCGGCATGGAAGCCCAGCATGATGCTGCGCCCGTACGACCGCTGGAGGCTCACCCCGAGCATGTTCATCGAGGCGTCCAGAGCACCGACCGCGAGGCCGAAGGCACCGAGGGCGACCGCCACCTCCACGAGCTGGTCACCGGCCCCGACACCGAGCAGGGCGAGCAGCACGACGGGCTGCGACCACCGCAGGACGCTGCTGGGGGGTATCCGCTTGACCAGGTGCTCGGTGGCGACGCTTCCCACCCCGGCGAGGATCGGGACAGCCGCCAGGAACGCCGGCAGCAGCGCGTCGGAGATCCCGTAGCGGTCCTGGATGGCCGGGATGCGCGTCACGAGCAACGCGAAGGCGGCGCCCTGAGCGAAGAAGCTGAACGCCAAAGAGGCCCTACCGCGCCGCAGCACATCTGTCATGGCGGCGAGCGTAGGGCCCCGGCTTACCGGTGGGTAGATCCAGCCGAAGGTGAATTTTGCTCAGCTCTTCGGAGAGAGGCCGTTCAGTCGTTCGTTTCCGCGCCGGCTGCGAGCTCCCGCTCGAGCATCTTCTCCATCGGGACGACCGCGAAGCGCCCGCTGAGCAGGAAGGCGAGGACCATCGAGGCGATCATGACGACCGTGCCGAGCCAGACCATGGTGTCGATCGGCAGCGTGTAGGCACCCACGACCCGCGCGACGCACTCAGCGAGCAGCACCGAGCCCCACACGAGGGAGAAGGTCCGCTCGGCTTTCCGGAACCCCTCCGAGCCGGCCACCAGCCGGTCCCAGGCCGCGCTCCTGGCCGCGTCCCCCTTCACGAGGAAGGGCTTCATCGCCTGCGTCATCATCGGCCGCCCGAGCCGCACGGACACCAGGACGCCGAGGCCCACCGCGCTGCTGACCCCGCTGTCCTTGGCCAGCATCAGCCGCGGGTCACCGGCGACGAGGCTGAGGGCGAGCCCGACCACGTTGACGAAGAGGATCAGCCCGGCCAGGGCGTTGACCTTGCGCTCCTTCACCACGCTCCACACGGTCCGCACCGCCGGTACGACGCTGCTCCAGCCGAGCGCCGCCATCGTGCTCATCCCGAACCCGTTCTTGAGCAGGTAGTACGACCCGACGGGCACCGCCACGTCCACGATCAGCGGCAGGAAGCTCGGCCGGGGACCGGCGGCCTCCGTGGTGGAGGCCGTCCCGGCGACCGCCGCGGCAGCGCGGTCGGTCTCTCCGGTGCTGAACTCGGTGGCGGTGATGCTCATGATCGGGTCCCTCCGTCGTCACTGTGTACGTCCCGTTTCGATGTACTCAGCTTCGCGGTCGGACCCCACCCGCCGACAGAAACGATCGTCCGGAGCTCGGCATGACATATGTCAGCCCCCGCCGATGGGTGCCGTCATACGAGCAGGTCAGCCAACTCCCCCATGTCGGAGAAGAGTTGGGTGGCACCGACCAGCCTGTCGGCCGGCGTCATCGCCGTGAACCCGTACACGTCCATCCCGGCCGCGTTGGCCGCCCGCACCCCCAGCGGACTGTCCTCGACGACGGCGCACTTCTCCGGCCGGACACCCACGCGCTCGGCCGCGTGGAGGAACAGATCGGGGGCCGGCTTGCCCCGCCCCACGTCCTGCGAACTGAAGATCCGCTCGTCGTCGAACCAGCGGTCGAGTCCGGTCGTCCGATGCCCGACCCGGATCCGCTCATGACTCCCGGAGGAGGCCACGCAGTACGGCACTCCGTCCGCGGCCAGCTTCTCCAGCACCTGCCCGGCACCGGGAACGGGCTTCAGCTCCCGCTCGAAGGCGGCGAAGACCCGGGCGTGGAACACGTCGTCGAAGTCGTCCGGCAGCCGCTGCCCGGTGCGTTCGAGGACCATGTCGTGGATGCGGTGCATGGCGGAGCCCATGTAGTCACGCAAGGAGTCCTCGTACGAGGTGGGGTGCCCCAGCTCGGTGAGGTAGGCGGCCAGAAGAGTGTTGGAGATCGGCTCACTGTCCACGAGGACGCCGTCGTTGTCGAAAATGATCAGGTCATAGCGCATAACAAAGACCCTAAACGCAGAAAACCCCCGCCACCGGTTTCCCGGTACGGGGGTTTTCTTCAAAATTTGTTCGGCGGCGTCCTACTCTCCCACAGGGTCCCCCCTGCAGTACCATCGGCGCTGTGAGGCTTAGCTTCCGGGTTCGGAATGTAACCGGGCGTTTCCCTCACGCTATGACCACCGAAACACTATGAAACTGTCAACCGGAGCCGTGGCATAGCTACGACGGTTGTTCGTGGTTTCAGAACCAACACAGTGGACGCGAGCAACTGAGGACAAGCCCTCGGCCTATTAGTACCAGTCACCTCCAGCGGTTGCCCGCCTTCCAGATCTGGCCTATCAACCCAGTCGTCTACTGGGAGCCTTAACCCCTCAAGGGGGTGGGAATACTCATCTCGAAGCAGGCTTCCCGCTTAGATGCTTTCAGCGGTTATCCCTCCCGAACGTAGCCAACCAGCCATGCCCTTGGCAGGACAACTGGCACACCAGAGGTTCGTCCGTCCCGGTCCTCTCGTACTAGGGACAGCCCTTCTCAATATTCCTACGCGCACAGCGGATAGGGACCGAACTGTCTCACGACGTTCTAAACCCAGCTCGCGTACCGCTTTAATGGGCGAACAGCCCAACCCTTGGGACCGACTCCAGCCCCAGGATGCGACGAGCCGACATCGAGGTGCCAAACCATCCCGTCGATATGGACTCTTGGGGAAGATCAGCCTGTTATCCCCGGGGTACCTTTTATCCGTTGAGCGACGGCGCTTCCACAAGCCACCGCCGGATCACTAGTCCCGACTTTCGTCCCTGCTCGACCCGTCGGTCTCACAGTCAAGCTCCCTTGTGCACTTACACTCAACACCTGATTACCAACCAGGCTGAGGGAACCTTTGGGCGCCTCCGTTACTCTTTAGGAGGCAACCGCCCCAGTTAAACTACCCATCAGACACTGTCCCTGATCCGGATCACGGACCCAGGTTAGACATCCAGCACGACCAGAGTGGTATTTCAACGGCGACTCCACCATGGCTGGCGCCATGACTTCAAAGTCTCCCACCTATCCTACACAAGCCGAACCGAACACCAATATCAAACTGTAGTAAAGGTCCCGGGGTCTTTCCGTCCTGCTGCGCGAAACGAGCATCTTTACTCGTAGTGCAATTTCACCGGGCCTATGGTTGAGACAGTCGAGAAGTCGTTACGCCATTCGTGCAGGTCGGAACTTACCCGACAAGGAATTTCGCTACCTTAGGATGGTTATAGTTACCACCGCCGTTTACTGGCGCTTAAGTTCTCAGCTTCGCCACCCCGAAGAGTGACTAACCGGTCCCCTTAACGTTCCAGCACCGGGCAGGCGTCAGTCCGTATACATCGCCTTACGGCTTCGCACGGACCTGTGTTTTTAGTAAACAGTCGCTTCTCGCTGGTCTCTGCGGCCACCCCCAGCTCACCGAGTAAATCGGATCACCAGTGATGGCCCCCCTTCTCCCGAAGTTACGGGGGCATTTTGCCGAGTTCCTTAACCATAGTTCACCCGAACGCCTCGGTATTCTCTACCTGACCACCTGAGTCGGTTTAGGGTACGGGCCGCCATGAAACTCGCTAGAGGCTTTTCTCGACAGCATAGGATCATCCACTTCACCACAATCGGCTCGGCATCAGGTCTCAGCCTTGATGTGTGACGGATTTGCCTATCACACGGCCTACACCCTTACCCCGGGACAACCACCGCCCGGGATGGACTACCTTCCTGCGTCACCCCATCACTCACCTACTGCAGGTCTGGTCCGTCGGCTCCACCACTCCCCTTTGCCCGAAGGCTCCGGGGCGGCTTCACGGACTTAGCATCGCCTGGTTCAATGTTTGACGCTTCACAGCGGGTACCGGAATATCAACCGGTTATCCATCGACTACGCCTGTCGGCCTCGCCTTAGGTCCCGACTTACCCTGGGCAGATCAGCTTGACCCAGGAACCCTTAGTCAATCGGCGCACACGTTTCTCACGTGTGTATCGCTACTCATGCCTGCATTCTCACTCGTGAACCGTCCACCACTGCCTTCCGGCGCGGCTTCACCCGGCACACGACGCTCCCCTACCCATCACAGCGGGCGTTGGCCCTATTGCTGCAATGACACGACTTCGGCGGTACGCTTGAGCCCCGCTACATTGTCGGCGCGGAATCACTAGACCAGTGAGCTATTACGCACTCTTTCAAGGGTGGCTGCTTCTAAGCCAACCTCCTGGTTGTCTGTGCGACTCCACATCCTTTCCCACTTAGCGTACGCTTAGGGGCCTTAGTCGATGCTCTGGGCTGTTTCCCTCTCGACCATGGAGCTTATCCCCCACAGTCTCACTGCCGCGCTCTCACTTACCGGCATTCGGAGTTTGGCTAAGGTCAGTAACCCGGTAGGGCCCATCGCCTATCCAGTGCTCTACCTCCGGCAAGAAACACACGACGCTGCACCTAAATGCATTTCGGGGAGAACCAGCTATCACGGAGTTTGATTGGCCTTTCACCCCTAACCACAGGTCATCCCCCAGGTTTTCAACCCTGGTGGGTTCGGTCCTCCACGACCTCTTACAGCCGCTTCAACCTGCCCATGGCTAGATCACTCCGCTTCGGGTCTTGAGCGCGCTACTGAATCGCCCTATTCGGACTCGCTTTCGCTACGGCTTCCCCACACGGGTTAACCTCGCAACGCACCGCAAACTCGCAGGCTCATTCTTCAAAAGGCACGCAGTCACGACGCACTGAGTAAACTCAATGCGCGACGCTCCCACGGCTTGTAGGCACACGGTTTCAGGTACTATT